>NZ_CP068102.1:0-2583917 GCF_016726365.1 Rothia aeria
CTCAGCATCAACCTCAGCCGCGATACACGCATCTAGCTCTTCTGCCCCACGCCCATAGACGTATGGGTCACCACCCTTGAGCCGTACCACGGTTTTACCCGCGAGTGCATAATCAATCATGAGCTGCTGGATACGTGACTGCGGCACCGCGTGTTTGCCAGGCACCTTACCCACATCAACGATAAGAGCGTTTGGGGAGTACTTGGCAAATTCTTGCGGGGCTAAATGGTCCAGCAGCACCACATCGGCTTCACCGAGTGCCCGTGCAGCACGCAGGGTCAGTAAATCAAGGGCACCCGGCCCGCCCCCAGCGATATACACCTTACCGGGTGTTTCCGCACGGGGGCCAGGGGAAGGAACCTCACGGTCGGCGGAGCCGATAGAGCTGCCAGCCAGGACCTCGTCAATCGTTGCAAATTCGCGCGGCGGAAACGGCGGAATTTTAGGTGACATGGGCGGTCCTTAGGCTTGTGCCGGAACGGGGTTATGCGCGCTGGGCGGGCCGACCGGGATTTTCGCACCGGTCACCAGGACCGTGTTGCCTTCGCCCTTCTCAGCTGCAGCGATTTCCTCGGGCGTTGCGGGGCGGATTTGTTCACGCTCTAGCACAAACAGGTGTGCGGCCTCATCGCTGCCATCGGGTTCGTTAATGAAGGCGCGGAAACGGCGCAGACGGCGCTCGTCCTTGAGGGTGGCAGCCCATTCGTCCTGGTAAGAATCCACGTGGCGCTGCATATCACGTTCCAGATCCTCACAGACGCCCAGCGAGTCATCAATAAGTACTGATTGCAGGTGCGCTAAACCGTCGCCGTGCTCTTCGTCAAGGTCTTCGAGCCAGCGGGCGGTGCGCTGCAGCTTATCCGCCGTGCGGATGTAGTACATGAGGTAACGGTCGATGTAACGAACAACTTCTTCGCTGGAAGCATCCTTAACAAACAGGCGCCCGTGCGCGGGGTTCGCGCCGCCGTTACCGCCAAGGTACAGGTTCCAGCCGTTGGTGGTAGCGATCAGGCCCACGTCTTTGCCCTGTGCTTCGGCGCATTCACGGTTACAGCCGGAGACACCGAACTTGAACTTGTGGGGTGAACGCAGGCCGCGGTAGCGATTCTCCAACTCGACGGCCATACCCACCGAGTCTTGAACGCCGTAGCGGCACCAGGTTGAGCCGAGGCAGGATTTAACGTTACGCAGCGACTTACCGTATGCCTGACCGGACTCGAATCCGGCATCGACAAGACGTTCCCAAATGTAGGGCAGCTGCTCCAGCCGGGCACCGAACATACCGATACGCTGGGCACCGGTGATCTTGACGTAGAGGTTGAACTCGTCCGCAACGGCGGCAATGACGGCTAGCTTCTTAGCAGGAATTTCGCCTGCGGGGATGCGTGGCACAACCGAGTAGGTGCCGTTCTTCTGCATGTTTGCCAGGGCACGGTCGTTGGTTTCCTGTATTCCACCGCGACCGGCATCGAGCACGTAGGAGTTGCGGAAAGATGAAAGGATAGAGGCGACCGTCGGCTTGCAGATAGCGCAGCCGTCACCGCCGTGCCCGAAGCGTGCAATGACCGAATCGAAGTCATCGAGGTTGGTCAGGCGTACCGCTTCCGCAAGCTCTGCACGGGAGAAGTCGAAGTGCTCGCACAGCGCCTTGGAGACAGTCATACCCATCTTCTTCATCTGCTGTTCGAGGGTTTTCTGCAGCATGGGCACGCAGGAGCCGCACTGGGTGCCAGCCGTGGTGCATGCCTTCAGCGCTGGTACGTCGTGGTTGCCGTCAACTACTGCCTGACGGACTTCGCCGAAGCTAATGTTGTTGCACGAGCAGAGAATGGCGTCGTCGGGCAGTTCAGTGTCGGGAATACCGTCGCCGCCTCCCGCTGCGGTAAGGTACACATTTGGCTCAGCCGGAAGTTCTCGCCCCAGCAGCGGCTTGAGGGAATCGAACGGAGCGGTATCTCCCACGAAAACACCGCCGAGGAGGGTCTTGGCGTCGCCGCTGGTCACGATCTTCTGGTACATGCCGCGTGCGGGGTCTGCGAAGAGAATTTCGAGGCAGCCTTCCGTGGTGCCGCGGCGGTCACCGAAGCCAGCGACCTGTACACCCGAGAACTTAAGTTTCGTGGCGATATCGAACTCTTCGACCTGAGCATCTTCGTTGCCTTCGAGCAGATTCTTGGCGACCGCATCTGCCATTGCGTTGGCGGGGGCAACCAGACCCCAGGTTCGTCCAAGTACGCAGGCTACTTCACCGATAGCCCAGATATGCTCATCGCTTGTGTGGCACGCATTATTGACGAGAATACCGCCGCGTTCGCCAGTCTCTAGTCCAGCGGTGCGTGCCAGCTCATCGTTGGGGCGAATACCCGCTGCGAAGACCACGAGGTCTGCATCAATCTGGTGAATAACAGCTTCGTCTGAGGTGGAATCTGCTACGGAAACCGAGATAACCTCGCCTGAGGCATCTTTGTTGATAGCGGATATGAACGCACCGGTTTCGATGTCGATCCCGGTTGCTTTGATCTGGGCGTTGACCGCGTAACCGCCGCCCTGATCGACCTCCACGGAGAGAAGCCACGGGGCAACATCGAGGATGGTGGGTTCGGCACCAAGGTCTTTGAGACCTTCTGCGGCTTCCAGCCCGAGAAGGCCTCCGCCGACAACAATACCGCGCGGTGCGCGCCCAAGTTTAGTCTGCAGCCGTTCAACTTCGGAGACCATGTTTTTAACATCGTCTGCGGTACGGAATACGTGGGCGGAATCTGCGTTAGGAATCGGGATGCGCACCGCACTTGAACCGGTGGCGAACACGAGCACATCGTAGGGGTAGTCTACGCCGTCTGAACCTTTAACGATGCGTGATTCACGGTTGAGTGATTCGCCGCGGGTGTTGCTGACCAGATTGATCGTGGACTCGTCCCAGAGTGCCGGGTCGCCCAGGGTAAGGTCTTTGTTGGTGTCTTTAAAGAGCTGCTCGATCGCAACGCGATCGTAGGGGATGTACGGTTCATCGTTGAGAACGGTAATGGTGTCAGAGGCGCGTCCGGCATCCTGAGCGCCTTCATGATAGGCACGTACGAAACGCCACGCGGCGGGGCCTGCGCCAACAACGAGTATATTACGGCCTGATGTTGCAGTGGTGTGCTGCGACATGTTTTTCCTTCCTGGTTTTATGGTGCGTGTGACTGCGGCAGGCGCGCCCACTGGGGTTGCCGTCCTAGTATGCGGGAGTACCAATGTTCGGCATGGAGTAAACCACAGCGAGTGTGGGAATGTGTGGTTTTCTCGGGGGTGTCTGCGTCTCCATAGAGGTCACAACTTTATATTACACATAACGCAGGTGAGAAAGGTGTCTTTAGTGCTGTTTTGAAACAAAATTTCTATAAAAAATCCTTGATTTTGTGCGGAAATATTGGGTGTTTCTGACCCTAAGAAGAAAGAGGTTTAGGTAAGGCTAAACTAGCTGGAAAATAGAGTGATGGGTACTTTTGCAAGCTAACGGGAGTCATATTTTTTTATGTTGTGTTTTTGGTGTAAAATCCAAATGTCGCACATATCTTATGCTGTCCTGCTGGCTTGCTAAGAATCCCGCTGGAATTTACTGGTAGCGGTGTACTCTATATAAGCTGCGCGGGGCAAGCTGATAGGAAGGAAACCTCATGGGCACACAGGCTCCCGAATCCCTCTCTACCCGCATCTGCGCTGAAACTGACCTCGAAGAGAACTGGGGCGAAGTTGCTCTTGTGGAAGGTCATCAGTACGCAATCTTCAAAACTAAGCACGGCTACTACGCCTGCGACCACCTCGACCCTAATAGCGGTGCCCTCGTTATTGCTCGCGGCATTGTGGGGGAGAAGGACGGGCACCCAACCATCACCTCCCCTCTGTATAAAGAGGTGTACGACCTCACCACCGGTGAATGTGTATCGGGTGCTGATTACACGATTGGCGTGTACCCCCTAGAAGTACGTGACGGCGAGGTTTTTCTCATCCACTAAAACGTTCACGGCACCTACCGGAAACTCAATAATGCATATACCTTCACTGCCGAGGTAAAACCGTGCACGTGCGGCTAGTAGACGAGGCGAAATACAACGACGTAGAAGCCGCAGGGCCTAAATTCCCTGCTGTTCACCCACCTGCCCGAACGGATGCGCGTTACGGCGCGCATGTGGTTTGGCGAGTGATAGGCGCTACTAGCCGCACTGTGCATATCTTTTTGCCCCGCTTTACCTTGCGCGTTTTTGAGCGAGTGACGATAAAGTGGTAGGTAATAACACCGTTTAAGTAGGGGGTGCCCGTGACAGAGCAGAGCGTAAACACCAGGGAACGCGAAAGCCGTATTCGCGGTATGGTCTACGGGTTGGCTCTGGGAGATGCCCTAGGGTACCCCGTAGAATTTGAGAATGCCCCAGCCGTCACGGGGATCAGCGGAACACTCATCATTAGTGACGATACCCAAATGAGCCTGCATAATGTGGCGGCCCTCCAACAGATAGTGCGGGCATACGGCCATAAGCTGCGTTCACCGCGGCTCGATACAGGATTTCACAATGCTGCCCGCCGTGCCTTCCTTGACGAATATGTGCTCTTCGGGACTAGCGAACATAATAATCGGGCACCCGGCAATGCCTGCATGAGCTCCATTAATAACTACCGCAAGAATCCGGCTATTGCACTTACCGGCAAAGAACCCGCCTACGGGAACGACAGCAAAGGCAACGGAACAATCATGCGCTCCGGCTGGCTGGGGGCGCTGCCGTTCGACCGGGAAACGGCAACAGTGCTGAGCATACTCCAATCCGAAACTACACACGAGCATATGCTCGCCGCAGTCTCGGCCGCGTTTTTCACCAACCTTACACATCGTATCCTGAGCGGGCAGCTGGTGCGGCGGGAACAGATTTTTACGGCCGCCACCATTATTTGCGGTGAACTGCAGAACCTTGTTGAAGGGACACCTTTTGCGTACCTGCAGCCGGGCATAATGCTCGTACAACAAGCGGTGAATAATATTGAGCTGTCGTGGGCAGACCTCATCTGCGCGCTGCAGGGCGGAAGAAACCCTAATGCCTTTTTCGGTGAAGGCTGGGTGGCTGAAGAAGCCCTCTTTAACGTTCTGGGAGTTTTTAGCGCTTTCAGAAGCTCGAAAGATGGCATACTGGCGCTGGTGAATACCCCCGGAGATTCTGACACGATTGCGGCAATTGGTGGGTGCCTGTACGGGGCTTTTTGGGGGTATGAGACGCTCTGCACAGCTTTTGGCCGAGACATAGAACAGGAGCTTGAGCCACTGTACCAACCCGCGCTCGCAGAAGCCGTGCATCTTCTCAATGCCGGTGTGCAGACCCTTGCGGCGGCAGATACGCTCAGTATCCCCTGACTTAGGCTGCCGATACTTTCTGGCGGCGGGCGCGCGAGACGAATAACGCCCCGCACAGCAGCAGTCCCCACATGAGGAAAAGGGGACTCCACAAGTAGGTGTGCCCCGCGATGATTGGATGATCCAGGGAAGCTTTGCCAGTTACTACACGCTGCCACCCCGTAAAAGTCCCGTAGCCGCCCCAGCCTATAAGCACTAAAACGCCCACCCAAGACACAATGCGAACCCATGTGTGAGCGGGTGGTCGTAGATGGTCTATAAGCGGCACAAGTGCGCCCGTAACTTTGGCGATAAACACGGCGGCCAATAAAAATCGCACCGGAACGTTACCCTCTTGCTGTAGCTTGACAGCCATTGGTCCCACGGTATCTAACAGCCACATCCCGCCGCACATCCAGTAAAAGCTGGGTGCGGCGTGCAATAAACCTGCGATGGCGGCTCCAATAAATAGTGGTGTGCCGGGAGGTTGGGTGCGGGTTTTCTTCATGCCATCCAGTTTAGAAGTCGTCACCTCTTCCTGCTAGAGGGAAACATAAATATTGTCATAAAAGCAATTTATGTACCATACCCCCAAAAATATTGCTAAGCTTAAGCTAAGTAGGACATAAAGGAGTGCTTTCTATGGAGGATTCCGGGTTTCTGGAGCTGCCTGAACTATCAGTTGGGGCGGCACGAGGTACACAACAATCACAGATTCAACCGGAGGGCGTATCCGCACATGGCGACGGGAAGCTCGACCCCCGTTCACTCATACTCCTGACATTTTTCACCAACATTATTGCCATTAATAGCAGCGCTACCTGGCTGATTCTGCTGTGCATCATCACCACAGCACTATTTAGCCTATGCGCCCTACCGTGGCGCCTCTTTATGTGGTGGGCAGGGTTTGAGCTTCTCTGCGTTATCTGTGCTTTTGTACCTCCCGTGATCGCCCCCAGCCACGTGAGTGTTGCCGTGGGAGTATCAGCATTCTGGTTCATGAAGTTCAATATCACCGCGGCATTCGGCATTATGTTTTTTACTGCTATCACCCCGCACCAGGTATCGGCTGTTCTTACCCGCTTGCGTGTTCCCGTATTTATTTACGTGCCGATTATGGTCATGTACAGGTTTTTCCCCATAGCTCGCGATGAGCTCTCATCCACTCAAGAAGCAATGGTACTGCGCGGGCTACAACCCGGACTCCGAGCGATGATCCTTCACCCGCTGCGCCATCTAGAACTTATTCTCATACCGTTTTTACTGTCTGCTACCCGCATTGTTGATGAACTATCAGCGGCAGCACTGCTGAAAGCCGTCGGGGTGGGTAAAAGCGCGGAACGGGCCCCGCGTACCACAGTCATCCCCACACGTTTCACCCGTTACGATGCACTCGCCATAGGACTGTGCATTATGTTAGTCGCCGCAGAAGGGGTGCAGTTATGGATAAGCTAATAACCAAGACAACTCCACTCGCCGTGCAGATGCAGAACGTGAGTTACGCTTACCCGAGCTTCTTCACAGGTGCCGATACTGAGGGTACAGGCAGTCAAGAGAAGACACTCACTCTTGATAACGTAACGTTGCATATTAACACAGGTGAAACCGTGCTTCTGGTCGGTGCATCGGGCAGCGGGAAATCCACCTGCCTGCGCACTATGAACGCCCTCATTCCGCAGTTTTACAACGGTGAACTGACCGGGACGGTACATATCAACGGGACCGATGTGAACGAGCTTAAACTCGCCGATATGGCTAGCCGTTCCGCAATGGTTTTTCAAAACCCGCGCACCCAATTTTTCACCTCGGCGGTGCGTTCAGAGATGGCCCTAACTCTCGAAAATCTGGGGGTAGAACCATCACGGATTCTTGAGACTATTGATGAGGTTGCCGAACAAACAGGTATAACACACCTGATGAACCGGGAAATACACGGGCTCTCCGGGGGTGAACTGCAGCGGGTAGCCTGCGCCTGCGCGCTAGTCGCACGGGTGCCGCTGCTGCTTTTTGACGAGCCGACCTCGAATCTGTCTCCGCACGCTATCACCCAATTTCGCAACCTGCTGCTGGATATGAAACGCATGGGTAAAACTATGGTGATTTCTGAACATCGTATTCACTTCATGAAAGGTGTTGCCGACCGGGTATACCGTATTGCTGCGGGCAAGCTTGTGGGCCAGTACACCGGTGAGGAATTCTTTGCGCTCACTGCTGAGCAACGCACTAGCTTAGGGTTACGGGCTTTTAAAGAACCTGCTCTGCAGGCTCCTCAACCGCCTGCCCTCTGCCCTGACAGTAAAGGGCTAGGCATTCGCAATCTCAAATTTGCGTATAAGCCTAAGGCGGGGTTTGAACGGCAGCCGGTTCTCGACATCTCCACTATGTACTTTCCTGCGGGGAAAGTTACCGCCCTGTGTGGTCCAAACGGTGCGGGTAAAAGTACTTTGGCGCGTATTATCTGTGGTCTTTCCCAACCTGAAAAAGGTGCCACCATCACGCTTGATGGTGTACCGGTGAACCCGAAAGAACGTATGCGTGCCTGCGGTATTGTCATGCAGGATGTGCGCCGTCAGCTTTTTGCAGAGTCGGTCGCCGACGAAATCACCATGGGGCTTACCAAAGCCCAAAAGGCCGCTGTGGATGTGCCCGAAATCCTAGACTCCTTGGATTTGAGCGAGTTCTCGTCCCAGCATCCTGCGGCTATTTCCGGTGGTCAGCAGCAGCGCCTCGTAATAGGAGCAACGATGGCCGGGAAGAAACAGGTGATGATTTTTGATGAGCCGACATCTGGTGTGGATGCTAAACACCTGCGCTCAATCGCCACCCGGTTGCGGGAACTGGCGGATGCGGGCGCGACCGTCATCTGTATTACGCACGATGCGGAACTAATACAGGAATGTGCCGACTACGCCGTGTACCTGCCCCGGCTGCGGGATGGGGCGGTTATTAGTCATCTCCCGCCCGAAGATCCATATGTACCCGGCACATAACATATCGAGAACCTATACCGACAGCAGAAGCTTATCGAAGAACAAGTAGTTGTTACAGGAGGGAACTATGAACACCCTTAAAGTCCGTGATCTCGTCAATGTAGGTGTCTTTACAGTCATCTACTTCATTGTGACCTACGCTACCGGGATGCTCGGCATGTTCGGACCATGGATGATCCCCATCGCTGGGGCGTTTGCACTATTGCTGAACGGTATCGTCATCATGCTCTACCTCTCACGAGTACCAAAATTTGGGGCACTGACAATTACTGGGTTGCTCATAGGCATTGTCATGAGCGTGGGGCACTCATACTGGACCATCATTATGGGCATTCTATGTGGCGTTATCGCGGACCTTATCCAATCCAAAGCGGGCCGGGCAAAAACCCTAGAACCGCGCCGCGGGCAGCTTGCTTACGCCGTATTCAGCGTGTGGGGCGTAAGCCCGCTCATACCAGTTTTCTACGATGCAGACTCGTACTTCTCTAAGATTGCTGAATCCTGGAGCGCAGATTACGCCGCCGATATGCGTACCATCTTCCAGCCGTGGGTCATCGTCGTCTGGGCGGTCGTCATTTTCCTTATCGCACTGATAGGAGCCCAATTGGGGATACGCTCCAACCGCAAACACTTTGAGCGTGCCGGAGTCATAAAAACT
Organism: Rothia aeria; assembly: GCF_016726365.1. Lineage (NCBI taxonomy): Bacteria > Bacillati > Actinomycetota > Actinomycetes > Micrococcales > Micrococcaceae > Rothia > Rothia aeria. Next base: position 9,008 of record NZ_CP068102.1, read on the forward strand.
TCTTAAGACACGCACGTCATAAACTCTTGAGAGGACAAGCGATGACTACTCAGGTACAGTCCGGCACCAGCACCACCGGAGAACACGCCACCGGGCAGGATTACAAAGCTAAAGCCACTGACGGACGTAAAGCGTTTAAGGAGCTACTCGCACCTGTGCAGGGGCGCATCTACCTGGGGCAGGGGATTGCGGTGCTGTCGGGAGTGGCCGCGATCTGGCCCTATATTGTGCTGACCCGATTGGGGGAATTGCTGCTACCTGCTGCACATGGGGAAGCTATCAATAACGCCAGCGTGTTGGCACAAGTCAATGAGCTCATGGTGGCTTTCGCTCTACAGCTTTTCCTATACTTCCTGGCCTTAGCAATTACTCACTTCGCCGATGTGAAGTTCCGCGGGCACCTGCAGCAGCGCATCCTCAACCACCTGGGGCGGGCGCCGCTGAGCTGGTTCTCAAACCATGCTTCGGGAAGGGTGCGTAAAGCACTGCAGGGCGATACAAAAACCCTGCACACCCTCGTGGCACACCAACCGGTCGAGATGGTAGCAGCGGTCGTCACTCCGCTCTCGCTAATGGTGTACGCGTTTATCCTGAACCCGTGGTTGGGGCTGCTCAGTATTGCCACCCTGCCGCTATACCTTCTTGCTCAAGTGTGGATGACGCGCGGCATGAGCGAAAAAACAGCCGAAATGGATGAGCGTTTGAGCGATACCTCGGCGAAAGGCGTGGAATTCGTGGACGGTATTGAGGTCGTAAAATCCTTTGGCCGGACCGGTAAAGCGCATAAGGCCTTCGCTCAGTCGGCGAAAGACTTCGCGGACTTCTACTGGGCCTGGTGCCAGCCCATGCTGAAGGGGTCTTCGCTCTCACTGGCAGCTATTTCGGCTCCCGTGGTGATGCTCGTTAGTTTAGGTATTGGTGCCCTGCTGGTGAACGCGCAGGTAGCAACCCTGCCTCAGGTTTTGGTGTGCTCACTGATCGCGTTAGTGATCCCACTAACCCTTGATGTGGTGACCTTTACTACTATGTCCTATCAGCTGGCTGGCAATGCCGCCCTGCGCCTGGTGGAACTCACCCAGGTTGAGCCCCTGCAGAATATCCCCGCCGCAGATACTGAGAACCGCACCGATGCGCCCGGAACAGTCGTTTTTGAGGCGGTAAGCTACTCATATGGCGGCCAGGAAAAGCAGAAGGCTGTCGATAATGTTTCGCTCACCCTGACACCGGGAACCGTGACCGCGCTTATCGGCCCTTCTGGTTCAGGCAAGAGCACCCTGGCAACAATGCTGTCCCGATTCCAGGAGCCCGACACCGGCCGAGTACTCCTGAGCGGGCGCGACATTCGTTCGCTGCCTGAGCAGGAGCTGTACCGCCAGGTTGCATTCGTGCTTCAAAACGCCCAGATTCTGCGAGAATCAGTTCGAGAGAATATCCGCCTGGCAGTCCCGCAGGCCACCGACGAACAGGTGATTGAGGCAGCCCGTAAAGCCCAGATCTGGGACGATATAGCTGCCTTACCGCGTGGGCTTGACACGGTGATTGGAGACGAAACAAACCTATCAGGCGGGCAGAAGCAACGCATCGTGATCGCGCGGGCCCTGCTGACGGATGCGCCCATCTTGATCCTAGACGAGGCGACAGCTAACACTGACCCCGATTGCGCCGCCGAGATTCAGCGGGCACTGAATATTCTGGCGCGCGGACGTACCGTGCTGGTGATCGGGCACACGGCGGGCGCAATTGCCGGGGCCGACCAAATCTGCATTATGGAAAACGGGGCCTTAACGGCGTGCGGCACCGCTGATGAGCTGAAGGATAACCCCTACTGGCGCTCGCTCACCGGTGAGGTATCTGCCGCCTTGGACACCGCTGAGGAGGGAATGAAAGATGCGTAACGAAACTGAGGCATCATCCAAGAACACAACGACTGATCTGAGCTTCGCCAAAGACCCGATCCTATTGAAAGAGTACCGTGCAATCCTCAATACGTATGGGAACGCTCAGCTGAGCCTGTCGCTGACGCTGATGGTAGCAGCGGGTGTTATCGATGGCTTGGTGTACTTGGTGATTATTCCAACGGCAGGCACGATAGCCACGGGGAAACCTACTTGGGGTATGGGACTTAGCGGTTGGCTCATAACACTGGCTGTACTTGCCGTTGTGGGCGCTGTTACCACATACGCTATGACATTAAGCTCGTACCGGGCCGCGTTGGAGGCTCTGCGTCTTCTTCTGATTAAAGTGGGGGACCAGCTGGCGAAACTACCGCTAGGTTGGTTTACCGGCGGAGTGAACGGTCGTATTTCTCGCCTGGTGACAGACGGGCTTCTGTCTGTCGGTTCGGGGCTTGCACACTTTACTGTGCCAGTCATCCGCAACACACTTACTGCTCTCACCCTTCTGGTAGGTGTTTCTATCTGGAACCCCGTTCTGGGCCTTACCCTAGGGATAGCCTTAGCGGTGATTGTGGCCTTAACGCTGGTGTCTAATAAGCTGGAGAAGAAAAGCCACGATATGAAAAGCGGTAGTGAGCAGGAGCTTGCCGGGCGTATTGTCGAATACGCCAGCTGCCAAAGCGCCCTGCGTTCGGCGGGCCGCAGCACCGAATACGAGCCTCTGTTGTCGGCGGTTCGTGAGTGTGAGAGGCGCAATCGCGTCTCGCAGTGGGTAGCAATGGCAGGGCTGGCGATAGGCGGTATGAGCGCACAGCTAACGGTGGTAGCGGTTATTACGGTCACCGTGCAGCTGTCACTGAGCGGCTCTCTTGACCCGGTGGCTACTGTGGTGTTTATCGGGATAGCCTTACGGTTCATGCGTAACCTGCAAGACACGGTGAATTTCTTGGTGAGCACTGAAAGCTCGCGTGTGCCCCTGCGTGATGTGCATGAGATTCTGAACACTGAACTGCTCCCGGTTCCATCTTCATCTGCTGAGCTTACGAACCCCGGCGAGGTTTCGGTGCAGAATGCGACGTTCTCATATGTTCCGGGAACCCCGGTGGTGCACGATGTCTCATTTACAGCCCCACCACGCACCATGACCGCGATCGTTGGCCCGTCAGGCTCCGGTAAAACTACGCTGTTTAAGCTCATTGCCCGGTTTTGGGATGTTGATTCCGGTACTGTTCGTGTGGGCGGCACGGATGTGCGTGAGCAGACCACCGAGCAGCTGATGGGGCAGCTATCTATGGTGTTCCAAGACGTTTACCTGTACGACGACACCCTCATAGAGAATATTCGTGTGGGCCGTGAAGGGGCCACCAACGATGAGGTGCTACAGGCGGCTCAACTCGCCGGATGCTCCGAGATTGCTGAGCGCCTGCCGCAGAGCTGGGAAACCCGGGTTGGCGAGGGCGGGGGACGACTCTCCGGCGGGGAGCGTCAGCGTGTGTCTATTGCACGTGCCCTGCTTAAGAATGCGCCGATACTTCTGTTCGATGAGGCAACGAGCGCTCTTGACCCCGAGAACGAGGCTGGCGTGCAGCGCTCCATCCGGGAGCTTCGGAAGCACGCAACCGTGTTGGTGATTGCGCATAAGCTGGATACGGTCCGTGATGCCGACCAGATTATTGTGCTGGATGAGCACGGCGGGATTTCTCAGGTTGGCACCCACGACGAACTAGTCTCAGTGGAGGGTCTGTACCACCGGTTCTGGCAGGCCCGCGTAGACGCGGCGGGGTGGTCTCTCGTATAGTCCGTTCTTCCCCAGGCCCCGAAAAGGTGCCCTGTCAGTTAAAACTGACAGGGCACTTTTAAAGGCCACGGAAGTTGCTGCGTACGTTTATCGTGCTAGACGGGACCGCTTGATGAGGTCGATGCAGATTCGGGTGAATTCTTCTCCCCAGAAGCACCTTGGGCATAGATTTTCGGGTATTTCTCTTGGCAGTAGCTGTTGGAAATAAGCCGCCAGTTCCCATCCAGATACACCATAACGAGACGAACTGAGCGCTCCTTTGCTGCTACTTTCTGCTCCTTAGTCTCCCCATCCTTTTTGGAAATGACGGTGAAATCTGGGTATTTTGCGACGCAGTGGAACAGGACAGCGGGTGGGGTATCTTCTAACAGCACTACTATCTTGCGCACATCGTAGGTGGTTTTGAACCCAACAGCCCACCTCGTAGGGTCGCGCCGCATGGTGTTGTTCGCTTTAGTCTCCTGCATTTTTTTATCTTCAGATACGATCACCTGATCATAGATGCTCTCATCGCCACCATCAGACATGTAATCTATTGTGGCTACTGCAAATAGTGCCGCCTGGTAAGCCCCTTCGAGGGTTTTCTCTTTATATTTAGGGTCAAGCACGGGCTTGGGCGGGTTCTGCGGCGGGGTATCTTTTGTGGCAGGTTTGTAGTTGGGGGAGTCCTCGAACTTGGGTTCCATCGTCTTTATATACTTGGCGAAGTCTTCTGTGCTTTCGCTGGTGGGAGACGGCGAAGCAGATGTCTCAGACGGTGACGAAGAGGAGCTGCTGGGGGAAGCCTCGGACGAGTCGGAGCTGTTTTCATCTCTGGGGGAGGGAGAAGTCGCTGCAACTGTTACAGATGAGCATCCGGCAAGCGCGCTCACCCCAAGAATTCCGAGACCGGCTAGTACATTGCGACGGGAGGCTATGCGCTGGGTTGGTTGGTAGCTCATATCTGATTCTTTCGGTGGTGGGCAGTATAACGCCAATGTGATGCGCTACCTACATCATACATGGGCGGCACTGCGCATAGCCTCCCGGGCTAGAAACGGGTGGCGGCTAGTGGCCGCCCTTTTCCCGGCCTTGACTCGTGAGATACGAGTAGTGCTGTTTGAGGTAGTCGTTACTTATAACTTTCCACACGCCATTTTCGTAGATAGTAGTCATGATGCCCTCGCTCGTGCGGGCGGGGACTTCCTCGTTTGTCCCACCCGCTTGGTGAACTATGAACTTTTCATAGCTCTCAGAGAAGTACCAGGAGACACCGATAACTGTATCGGAAAAGGCCACTGCAGGCCTGTGGTCACTGATTTTAACGGAACGGTTGTAACCTTCAATCCACCCCTTTGAACTGTACAGGCTGTGGTGCTTTTCGACCTCAAGTTTCATCGAAAAATCTTGCGGGAAGATAAGTTTCTTAATGGGTTCATCCTTGCCAGTGAGCGATAAATAGTTGAAGGCCGACTGGAAGGCGAGCAGTGTCTGGTACGAACCTTCCAAAGTGTTCTTACGTGATGCCTCCTCATTAATATCCGGTTCGGGAACGTTCTGCGCTGGGGAACTTCCGGTTGCTGGAACGTATCCGTTGTCGCCTTTGGTCGGCAGCTTGGCATCTCCTGTGTATTTCTGCCAGTCAGCAATAAATTGTGCGGGATCCACCGGCGAGGATGAACCGCTGGAACTACTGGAAGCGGACGTGCTGGGGGAGTGCGTCGAATGTGAGGGGGAGGAAGAGGAGCTCGCAGACGTCGTGGTTGCGGTGTCACTCGGTGATTCTTCGGCCTTCTTCGAACTTGAAAGCGGCACACACCCGGTGAGCGCGGCAGCTCCAAGCGCACTGAAGCCAAACAGCACTGTGCGGCGCGATGGTGCAGAAACTACGGTGGGACGGGGCGTCATCATGGTGGTTCCTCTTTTCACTATGTACTGCATGTATTTTTATCGTGGCACCGCCGCCTGAAAAGACTCTGACTTTTCACTTCCACAGGCTGGAAACACTCTGAAAGTTATATGGTTGATTCCTGGGCTATGTTTCACACCTTCTACACGGTTTTACTTAAGCAGTTTTGAACGGGGGTACCTCAACAATCAGGAAGACAAGCGGGGTTCAGGAGGGGAGGGAATTTTGCTCACATCTTTGGGTATTTCCTTCTCCCAATAGATGCGTGATTATGCATTTAAAACCCACAGAAACAAACATATGTTGTGAGCAATAAACGTCGTGGCCACAATATATGGTGTGGCGGATGGGGCGCTGGGGAAGAGGCATAAAACTATCCGAGGGCGACACGCCCGGGATGCACATAATTCCCGAAGAACTGGGGGCGAACCGGCTTGCACCGGCCCCCAGAAACACCCTAAACTGTAAATGTTTGCAACGACCCGGCCATCACCGGCGAGCAATTCGGAAGAACAGACCGCACCTGCGGATTCCCACTCTAATCGCTGCGGCGAGGGGATCTTAGCGGAACAGATGCAGTCCCAGTAGAACCGGACGGTTAAGCCCGATACAGCTGTTAATAAGCGACTGATACTCGCGGAACGCGCCGCTCTCCGGGGGCAAAAGAGGCGAAAAGCCCACCAGCCCCGGGAGGGGTCGGTGCGTTTCGCTGTGTTAGTAAGCAAGGTGGTACCGCGCCAGTGTTCGCCCGCCTCACAGGGGGCGTGAAGGCGTCCTTGCACCCGTTTGTCCATTCCCGGCATTGGGTGCACCAGAAGTACCCGATGGAGGGTACCTGAACAGAAATAGGGCGCACTTATATGTCAGAGAACATCTACCCCAAGGTGAGCACGTTCGAAGCCGCAGGCAACGGCGTGAGCGCATCACCGCAATTTCCTAAACTCGAAGAAGCCGTACTCGACTATTGGAAGAAAGACGAAACCTTCCAAGCATCTATCGATAACCGCGAAGCCGGTCCCCACGGCGATAACGAATTCGTCTTCTACGATGGCCCTCCATTCGCAAACGGTCTGCCGCACTACGGGCACCTGCTCACCGGTTACGCAAAAGACCTTGTAGCACGTTACCAAACTCAGCGCGGGCATAAAGTAGAACGCCGCTTCGGCTGGGACACCCACGGTCTGCCTGCCGAGCTTGAAGCCATGAAACAGCTCGGCATGACCGATAAACAAGAAATCCTAGAGATGGGCATCGATAATTTCAACGATGCCGCACGCGCCTCCGTGCTCAAATACACCAACGAATGGGAACAATACGTGACCAGGCAGGCGCGTTGGGTGGACTTCGAGAACGACTATAAGACCCTCAACGTCGAGTACATGGAATCCGTGATCTGGGCGTTCAAACGTCTCTACGATAAAGGACTCACGTACCAAGGGTTCCGTGTTCTGCCGTACTGCTGGAAAGACGAAACCCCGTTATCGAACCATGAGCTGCGCATGGATGACGACGTCTACCAGGATCGCCAGGATCAGACCGTCACAGTAGCTTTTACCCTCACCGCTGACGACTCGCTCGCCGCCAATAAAAATATTGTCGCTGAACTGGCTGGCGTTGAGGCACTTGCCTGGACCACCACCCCCTGGACCTTACCCACCAACCAGGCGCTCGCCGTCGGACCCGACATTGAATACGTCGTAGTTCCCGGTGCCGGGGAGCATGGCGGGCGGCGCTTCCTGATCGCCGCTGATCTGCTGGGAACCTATGCGAAAGACCTTGGGTATGCGGGGGAGAGCCCCGCCGAGGATGCGGCAGCTGCCGTCACAGCGCGCTACACCGGCTCCCAGCTCGAAGGTGTGCGCTACACCCCGCTGTGGGACTATTTCGCCGATGCCGAGAAATGGGGCACAGGAACCTCCTGGCAGATTCTCGTTGCCGATTACGTGAGTACCACTGATGGTACCGGTATCGTTCATCAGGCACCCGCCTATGGTGAAGACGACCAGAAAGTTTGTGAATCCTACGATATTCCCGTGGTGCTTTCGGTAGATGAAGGCGCCAGGTTCCTCCCCCTGTTCGGGCAGCCTAGCCCTTCGGGGTCTACCGCGCTTGCGGGTATCGCCGGAGTTCAGGTTTTCGAGGCGAACCGCACCATTATTAATGCTCTTAAGGCAGATGGTGCGCTCATCGTGGAGAAATCCTATGTGCACTCCTACCCGCACTGCTGGCGCTGCCGTAATCCTCTTATTTACCGCGCCATTACCTCTTGGTATGTGAAGGTGACCGAGTTCAAAGACCGCATGTCTGAGCTGAACGAGCAGATCAACTGGATTCCTGAAAATGTCAAGTACGGGCAGTTCGGTAAGTGGGTTGAGAACGCTCGCGACTGGTCAATTTCGCGTAACCGTTTCTGGGGTTCTCCTATTCCCGTTTGGGTTTCGGACGATCCAAATTATCCCCGTGTTGATGTTTACGGATCGCTCGAAGAACTCAAGGCTGACTTCGGTCGCCTGCCGCTGAACAAGGAGGGGCAGCCAGATCTGCACCGTCCCTATATTGATGAGCTGACGCGTCCAAACCCTGATGATCCAACGGGTAAGTCTACGATGCGTCGTGTCGAAGACGTGCTGGACGTATGGTTTGACTCCGGATCGATGCCGTATGCGCAGGTTCACTATCCCTTCGAGAATAAGGACTGGTTCGAGAACCATTATCCGGCGGATTTCATAGTTGAGTATATTGGTCAGACCCGCGGTTGGTTCTACACTTTGCATATTTTAGCGACCGCACTATTTGACCGTCCTGCCTTCAAGAATGTTGTCAGCCACGGCATCGTGCTTGGTTCTGACGGGCAGAAAATGTCAAAGTCGCTGCGCAACTACCCGGATGTCTCTGAAGTTCTTGACCGCGACGGCTCGGATGCTATGCGCTGGTTCCTCATGTCATCGCCGATTCTGCGCGGTGGCAACCTGATTGTGACCGAGCAGGGGATTCGTGAAGGGGTACGACAGGTGATGCTTCCGCTGTGGAACGTCTATCACTTCTTCGCTCTCTATGCGAATGCTGCCAACAAAGGCGCGGGATATACGGCACAGGTGAAGTACGATTCGCAGCATGTGATGGACCGCTTTATCTTGGGTAAAACCCGGGAGCTGGTACAGCAGGTTACCGCGGACATGGACTCTTACGATATCTGGAGTGCCTGCGAGCATCTGCGTCTTTATGCTGATGCTCTTACCAACTGGTATGTGCGCCGCTCACGTGAACGTTTCTTTGACGAAGACCCAGATGCCTTCGATACCCTGTACACCGCTTTGGTGACAGTATCAAAGGTAGCGGCGTCACTTCTGCCGCTCACGACCGAAGAAATCTACCGTGGCCTGACCGGCGAGCGTTCGGTACATCTTGCCGACTGGCCTGCCGCTGAAGACTTTGCTGATGAATCTGAGCTGCTTTCGCTCATGGAAACCGTACGGGCGGTATGCTCTACAGGGTCTTCTCTGCGTAAAGAGAAGAAGATCCGTGTGCGTCAGCCTCTGCAATCGCTCACGGCGGCCATCGCCAACGAGCAGTTCGCACAGCTGGAAACCGCATTCGGTGCTAAGGGCGCCGATTACTTCGCCAAGATTGTGAAGGACGAGCTGAACCTGCGTGAGGTTATCCTCGTGAATGCACAGGACGCTAACCCCGCCGACTACGGTATCTCGCAGCAGTTGAAGGTGAATGCCCGTGCCGCAGGTCCCCGCCTTGGTAAACAGGTTCAGACAGCTATTAAGGCATCGAAATCTGGCGATTGGACAATCGCCGATGACGGCACTGTGACCGTTGCTTTCGACACTATCGACGGTGGGCTTGCATTAGTTGACGGCGAATATGAGCTGGTAACCGTGGTAGCTTCTTCGGATGACGGTACCGAGCGTGAAGCGGCAGCCGTGCTGCCCGGCGGTTTCCTAGTGCTGAATATCGAATTAACCGATGAACTTGTGGCGGAAGGTATTGCCCGCGATACTATTCGCGCTATTCAGCAGGCCCGTAAAGATGCCGGACTGAATGTCTCCGACCGCATTAACCTAACGGTAAGTGCACCGCAGGACACCCTGGAGGCTCTGCACACCCACGAGGAACTGGTCACTGGCGAGACCCTAGCGGTTTCCCTGGACCTCACGGAGGGCGAGAGCCTGACCATTACGGTTGCAAAAGCCGCATAGAATAGGGGCAATATAGCCGCTAAGCCGCCCCGGCACATATAACACACCACGGTATGTACCGTGCTGGGGCGGCTATACACCCAAAAACATATGCCGCATGAGGCAGCACCCTGGTAGAGATACTGTGCCGCACAGCTTGATACCGGCCAAGGAAAGAACACTATGAGCGAGATGAGCTACCCAGCAATCCCGAACCCCGAAGGGGTTGAACGCGTCTACGGTGAATTGCTGGCACGCGCCCCCGAAAATAAGATGGCTCCCCGGCTGGATGCGGTTCGTCGAGCCGTTGAAATCCTTGGGGATGTGCACCGCGCCGCCCCGGTCATCCACATCACCGGAACTAACGGTAAAACCAGTACCGCCCGCATGATTGAATCGCTTTTGTTGGCTCATGATCTGCGCACCGGGCGTTTTACGAGCCCGCATCTCGAAAGCGTTACTGAGCGCATCAGCATTAACGGTGAACCGGTGCCTGATGCCACGTTCGTGCGCGTTTGGGATGAAATTTTGCCGTACCTCACTCTTGTGGACGAAGAATTTGCTGCACGCGGAGAACCAAAACTTACGTTCTTTGAGTCCATCACTGTGCTTGCTTTCGCTATTTTTGCCGATGAGCCCGTGGATGTGGTGATTCTAGAAGTCGGGATCGGCGGTTCATGGGATTCTACGAATGTAGCCGACGGTATTGTCTCTGTCGTGGCACCCGTCGGCCTTGATCATACCGATATGCTGGGGGATAGTCTGGCTGAGATTGCAACGGAAAAAGCCGGGATTATTAAACCCGACGGATACCTTATTTCTGCGGCGCAAGACCCTGAAGTAGCGACCATACTCCTTGATACTGCTCGTAAGCAGAACGCCAAGTACGCCTTCGAAGGTGTTGAATTTGGTGTGGTTGAGCGTGCCCGCGCGGTCGGGGGGCAGCTTTTGACTCTCCGAGGTTTAGCAGGAGAATACCCCGATATTGAGCTCCCCCTACACGGTGAGCACCAGGGGCAGAACGCATCATTAGCTCTTGCCGCAGTCGAGGCATTTTTCGGTGGGGATCGTGCCCTTGCGCGAGATGTAGTACTCGCCGGATTTGCTCAGGTACGTTCGCCAGGGCGACTTGAGATGATTCGTAGCGAGCCTTTGGTAGTGCTTGACGCCGCTCATAACCCGCATGGGGTGCGCGCCGCATCTACGGCTTTTAAAGAGGCATTTGAACTGTCCCATGTGCATGCAGTCGTCGGTATTCTAGGCGAAAAAGACGCTCTCGGTATTTTTGAAGTGCTTCGTGAAGAATACGTAGACTCAACCGATGCTACCTTCCGGTTGTATCTTTCTGCCTCAGATTCTTCCCGAGCCATTGCCCCGGAAGAACTTCAAGAGATCGCCCTCGACGCCGGGTTCGACGAAAACATTATTACGGTATGTAACCACTTGGATGAGGCGCTTGCCACCGGCATGGAAAACGCCCTCTTTGAGCAGGAATCTGCTGGTGTGTTGGTCACAGGATCGGTCACGGTCATTGGGGAGGCGCGTACCCTGCTGGCACAGCCCGAGGAGAGCCCCACAGCTTCCCGGCCCGCCCCTGAAGGACTTGATAGTGATATAGGGCTTATCCCCAGCGCCGCACCGGACGGTGGGCTGTTGGATGACATTTTGGCGGAGCTGGCCCACGATGAACCTGAAAGTGACGAAACGCAGTAGCGACACCCTCACCGGCCCCGAAAGTTTGAACAGGAGAGCTGTGGCACAGAACAATCCCGAGAAAAAACAGTTCCTAACTCGCGCCCAGCGTGACTGGAAGCCGGGGATGAAGAAAAAATCCCGTTCAGTGAAAGTCATGTTTGCCTCAACAATTCTAGTACTGGAGGCTTTTGTGGCCTTCTTCGGCACTCTAGCGGTATTCGGGCATCATTTCAGCGACCCCGTTGAGATAAAAATCCTCATCTGGGCTGTGGGGCTGGCGGTCGCAGCGGTGCTCATGCTGCTGCCCGCCCAGCTGAAATCCTCCTGGGGATACACCGCAGGGTGGGTACTCCAAGTGGCTCTGCTTGCGCTGTCGGCATTGACTCTGCCGCTTACCCTTATCGTAGTGGTCGGGTTTGTAGGGTGCTGGTGGTATGGCCTGCGGGCGGGCACACGGTTGGATGCTGAAAATAAGGCACGTGAGGCCGAACAAGCAGAATGGGAACGCCAGCATCCACAGCACTGACCTATGAGGATGCATAGCTGCACCCACTCCGGGGTGTGCACATGAAAAGGGATGGTGGTGCATCCCTGCTATATCCGCACAAGGTCTGGAGCTTAACGGGAAGAAAATAACAGGTTAAGATAGCTAAATAGGCTTTGCGCTGCAACCGTCGAATCCGACTGTATTCATATCAACCAGGAGAAGCATATGAGCGTTGAACAGGGCACCCAGGAGCACAACGAGGACACACTGTCCGCATCAGGATCGGCAGATAGTCTAGAGCCGCAATCCTCTGAACGCTCACTTGCCGTGTGGCTGATGGTGACGGCCACAGTTGCGCTCGCCTCATCAGCTATGTTGGTGCATGAGCGCCTACAGATTTTTATTGATGCAGGTCACAGCTCGCTGTGCGATATTAACGCTCTCCTTAACTGCGGTACCGTGATGCGCACCCCGCAGGCGGAACTTTTCGGCTTCCCCAACCCGTTCATTGGGCTGGTTGCTTTCCCCATCCTCATGACTATTGCGATGGGTACTTTAGCTGGGGCGCGGTATAAAAAATGGTTCTGGTTGGCAACCAATGCAGGCCTGGGGGCTGCAGTGGTCTTTGTGCTGTGGCTCTGGTTTGAAACAACGTTCGTGATAAATGCTCTCTGCCTGTTCTGCATGATCGTATGGGTGATGACGATCATCATGTTCGTGAAGGTGACGATTCGAAATATCGTCGAGGGAGTTATCCCCGCTTCAGAACAAGTGCGGCAGAGCGCAACGGGGTGGACCTGGTTTAGTATTTTGCTTCTGGTCCTGCTGATATTCGGGATTATTATTATCCGGTTCTTCAACGTGTTCATGGGCATGATGTAGCCGAAACTACTGGGTGTTTCGAAGCACCCACTATGGGGCTTGGGGTCTGCAGAAACAACAATATTTCTGCAGACCCCAAGCTTTTATGATGGTGTTTTACGCCAGCCAAAGAGCAATTTCACGTTTGGCTGAGGCGGGGGAATCGGAGGCGTGCACCAGGTTCTTCTGCACGGAATCGCCCCAGTCACGCCCTAAGTCTCCGCGAATGGTGCCCGGTGCTGCTAGGGTCGGGTCTGAGGTACCGAGCATGGAGCGCACCCCCTCAATGACGCGCTCTCCCGAAAGAACAGCAGCAACCACGGAGCCAGAAACCATAAAATCCACGAGGGGCTGGTAGAAAGGCTTGCCTTCATGCTCTGCGTAGTGCTGGGCCAGAAGTTCTTTGGTGGGCTGAAGCATTTTCAGCTTCTCAATCGTGTACCCTTTTGATTCAAAGCGGCTCAAAATTTGGCCGATCAGCCCACGTTCAACACCATCGGGCTTCACCAGGATGAGGGTACGCTCGCTCATGATTTGCTCCTTCACAGGTTGGTGAGTTGGTGTTCACCATCATAGGGTATGCAGCTGTGGCTGGTTCAATGATGCGCTTTGCGCTGCGGCTGGCTGTTGCTGTGCGGCGGTGCGTATAATGGGGTAACTGGAGAGACCCGTTAACCTCTAGGAGATATCTGTGAAAGTCCTCGGCACCACTATGATGCTTGCATCGGCCGTTGTATTTTTGACGGCGCTGTTTTTGCTGACGGCTGGTCATTTCTCTCTCCTGTGGGTGATACTTCTGATCATTGCCCCGTTTGTTTTTATGGTGGGTATCCCGTTCGCTACCGGGTCTGGTCCGGAATATTTGCCGACTGACCCGAGACTGGCACAGCAAGAACGTGAAAAACGTGATGCCGAACTGGGCCTGGGGTAGTAGCAGCTCAAATAGCTAAAATACCACCACCGTAGCGTGGAGGAGCGGCGTGTTGATTTGTGCATCACGCCGCTTTTTCTGTGTTGACGTGTGAAGCATCTGTGGGTGTTTATCCCCAAATATGGCGGGTGAGGGCGTGAATGTGAGAGAATAGCAGAGGTGCGCCTTTTGACCCGCATGTAAAGGGCGCATCCGGTATTTTCGTCGAGGGGAATGCCTTAGGCCGCAGAACGTTTACGCGGCGAGATACCCCCGAAGTCTGGCGTTGATGGAAGTCCGCTGGCTCGACCGAAAAAATCGGCCCATTTAGTGCGGGGTGTTTCTATGAATGCGAAAGGACGCTCCGCCGCTCGCCTCCGCGGTAGTTGCGCATAGTGTGCGCACCCGGGGGCTTGAGCTGTGAATAGGGTAGATAGGCTTATGCGCGTGCGCGCAACGAATGCTAGTGCGTCAAGATGCGGCTTGGGAGCACCAAGAGAAGGAAATATGGCTGAAGAGATGAACGCCAATGAATCCGGCCTGAATATGGGTGTTTTGGCCGACATCGCATCACTTGCGAGTGAGAAGAATGTCTCTGATGAGACGGTGCGTTCCCTGAATGAGAAAGTGCCGGGAGCGGATAAGGCCGATCAGGCCGAGAAAAAACGGGGGCGCGGTTCCTCAAAAAAGAGTACGGTTTCTCGCCGTTCCAAGGCTGAATCTGGGTCTAAGGATTCGGAGGAGCTGAGCCCTGAACGTGCAGTTGCTGAGAGCCTGAGTGATCTACGGAATTTAAAGGCGAAGCATGCTCCTGCCCCGAAAAAATCTGCCGAACCAGCTTCGGAGGATGAGGTCGCGAGCACTATCGATAGAATTTTTGAAGGCGCTGATGATGCCGCCAATAGCTCCGAATCCTCTCAGGATGAGGCAGCAGCTGAGCAGCAGACCGCCGTTTTGCCGAATACAGAGCAGGGAACTAATAAAGATATCTCCGCCGCAGAACCTGAAACTACTGAATCTGTGACTGAGAAACCCAGCTCAGAAGATTCACCCGTCACAGCGGTTCAGACCCCGGCTGCTCAGGCAGATACATCGGTTGCTACCGCTGGTACCGCCGAAGAACCGCAGGTTTCTGAACCGGAGACAGGCATTGTAGCCCTGCCGGAGGTAGATACCCCAAAGGATGAGTCTGAGGAAAAGTCCGGTTCTGAAGGGGAATCGAAAACTCTGCGTGATGTGCAGCAGCAGAAGCTTGCACAGATGCGCGCCTCGTTAACGCCACGGGCTATGCCACTGTTTTATTCTCCAAATGTTGCTGAGCTTTCAGCGGCAGCAACTCTTGAGTATGAGCAGCAGCGTGCGGCACGTATTGAGGCCGAGCGTGCGGCACGGATGGCTCGTCGTCTTGAGGAGGTTGCTGCTGAGGCTGAGGTGACAAGTCACCGCCGCCGCCGTCGTCGTCGCGGTACCGAGGATATTGAGATTGAGGGCAGTGATGACGATGAGGTGGAGACCGTCACGAAGGTGCGTGCACCGCGTCTGCCGGATTCTCACACTTCAAACACTGTTACTGGTGTGCGCGGTTCAACCCGCCTTGAAGCTAAACGTGCCCGCCGCCGCGAGTCCCGGTCGATGGGACGCCGCCGTCACATTGTGACTGAGGCGGAGTTTTTGGCGCGCCGCGAGTCTGTGGACCGGCAGATGCTGGTGCGGCAGAAGGATGACCGTATCCAGATCGCTGTGCTTGAGGATGGGGTGCTCGCGGAGCATTTTGTGTCGAAGACGCAGCAGGATTCGCTGATCGGTAACGTGTACCTGGGGAAGGTTCAGAACGTACTGCCGTCAATGGAGGCGGCGTTCGTCGATATTGGGCGTGGCCGGAATGCTGTGCTGTATGCCGGTGAGGTGAACTGGGATGTGAGCGGTCTTGAGGGTACTCCCCGCAAGATTGAGAACGCCTTAAAACCTGGTGATTCGGTGCTGGTGCAGGTCACTAAAGACCCGATTGGGCAGAAAGGCGCCCGCCTGACGAGCCAGGTGTCTTTGCCGGGGCGTTTTTTGGTGTACGTGCCGGGCGGCTCAATGACCGGTATTTCACGTAAGCTTCCCGATACTGAGCGTGCGCGTTTGAAGAAGATTTTGAAGGATAAGCTGCCTGATGGGGCGGGCGTGATTGTGCGTACCGCCGCTGAGGGTGCTTCTGAGGAGGAACTGACTCACGACATTAACCGTCTGCGTGCGCAGTGGGAGGAGATCCAGCAGCAGGCTAACTCCCGTAAGGTGCTTGCCCCAGAGATGCTGTATCAGGAGCCTGACCTGATGATTAAGACGGTGCGTGATGTGTTCAATGAGGATTTCACCGCCATGCAGGTGCAGGGTGCTGACGCTTGGGATTCGATTGAAGCGTACGTGACCTATGTGGCCCCGGATTTGATGGGACGGCTGCAGAAGTGGGAAGGGGAAGATGACCTTTTCGACCACTACCGCGTGAATGAGCAGCTATCGAAGGCCCTGGACCGCAAGGTGTATCTGCCCTCGGGCGGTTCGCTGGTGATCGACCGCACCGAGGCTATGACCGTGGTGGATGTGAACACCGGTAAGTTCACTGGTAGCGGCGGCAACCTTGAGGAGACCGTCACCAAGAATAACTTGGAGGCGGCTGAGGAGATCGTGCGTCAGCTTCGCCTGCGTGATATCGGCGGCATTATTGTGATCGATTTTATCGATATGGTGCTCGAATCGAACCGTGACCTTGTGCTGCGCCGCCTGATCGAGTGCTTGGGGCGCGACCGCACTAAGCACCAGGTTGCTGAAGTGACCTCCCTGGGTCTGGTGCAGATGACCCGTAAACGCCTGGGTACAGGCCTGCTTGAGGTGTTCTCACAGCAGTGCGAGTCGTGCGGTGGTCGCGGACTGTTGGTGCACGACCAGCCGCTTAGCGGCCGCTCGGGCGGCGCCTCAGATTTTATTCACCGCCAAGAACGCACCGACCGCAAACGTTCCCGTGCTGCGGCTAGCCGTGTTGATTCGGTGGATGCCGAGAAGGAAGAGAAGAAGGCGGAGCGCCGCAGCGCTATGGCCTCAATTGCGGCAGCATCCCAACAGCCTGATGAGGTTGAGGAGCAGGGACGTAAGAAGCGTAAGCGTCGTAAACGCTCACGCCGCACTGAGGGTGCTGAGGAGCAGAATACTCAGAACGCTCAGGGGACAGCCCCCGAGGCTGCGAGTGAACAGGCTCATGAGTATGTGGCTCAGGCTGAGGCGAAGATCGCTAAGATTGACGACGATTCCCATTGGAGCGGCGAGCAGGGCGCGTTTACGGCGCAGGATTTCGCGGACTCGTACAGCCCTGAGCTGGATTCCCGGTTTACGCGTAGCTCTGCCCGGTATGAGGCTATTAGGGCGGGCGAGGCGAAGGCTCGTGCGTCGCAGAAGGCAGGCCGTATCGCGCGCACGGAGGGCGGCGGTTTCCGGTCGAAACGGGTTGAGGATGAGCAGGCCCAGAAAACCCGCGATGACGTGCGGGTGGAGGACGTTCATGAGTCCCCCAAGAAGAGCCGCCGTTCGCGCCGTGCCGTCTCCGCTGATGGGGCTGCACAGGGGGGCCAAACCGCCGTTTCGGGTGTGGTAGGTCACGCCCCCGCAGCTGATGCGGGTGCGCCGCGTGTTTCGGGTGTCATCCGCGTGGGTGGTTCTGCCGGGGCTCAGGTCACTGAGGCTGAGCCGGTGAAGCAGGCGTCTACGGCTGCTGCTGAACCGGCGGCCGCGCCACGTAAGCGTCGTTCTCGTCGTGCGGCGTCTTCGGCGGGTGCACAGTCGAAGGTTGTGACGGTGGATGCCGCCGAGTCGGCTCATGGTTCGGTGGTGGCTTCGGCTTCTGTGGCGGACGCGAAAGCCCCCGTCGAATCCGAAACCCCGACCCTTTTCGGCATCGGTGTTTCCGCTGCCGATATTAAACGAGCTGGCAAAGAATAGGGCCTAGATCTGCTCGTATCGGAAATAACAATAACGCCGGTACCACAAGTCCGAAGGTGACTGCGGTGCTGGCGTTGTTATTTACTGCCCAAAGGGTTGGATTGCGTCTAAACCCGCGCATGCAGTATCCTTAACGATTGGTATTTATCTCAGTGAAGCCCTATCGACGCAGGGTCAGCGGGAGATACCACTTCTGGAAGCCCTTATTACAGCGTTTCTGGAAGACACCACCGGCAGACCGAGCGTGTACCCAACTGGGCAATCCCACGAGGGACACGGGCCGCATCCACACCAGGATCATATGAGATACCTGTGGAGCGCACAGCAATGAAAGCGCAGGCTGTCTGCACGTGTGAGATACGAAGAAGCAAGATGTCGAGAAAAGTGAGTCCCAAAGTGGCATACGCGATTGTACGCGCTGGCGGCCGCCAGGAGAAGGTCTCCGTCGGAGACAAAATTACCCTTGACCGTGTTGCAGGTGAACCCGGTAGCACCATCGAGCTGCCCGTACTGCTGCTCGTTGACGGTGACAAGATCACCGCTGACGCAAAGTCCCTGGCTTCCGCCAAGGTAACTGCTGAAAAGATTGAAGACCTGCGCGGTCCGAAGATCGTTATTCAGAAGTACAAGAACAAGACCGGTTACAAGAAGCGTCAGGGCTTCCGCGCTGAGCTGACCACCGTTAAGATCACCGCAATCAACGCGTAATCTTAACCACCGGATATAAACCTTAAGGTAGGAAAACAGAATGGCACATAAGAAGGGCGCAAGCTCCACCCGCAACGGTCGTGACTCGAACCCCCAGTACCTCGGTGTTAAGCGCTTCGGCGGTCAGACCGTCAACGCAGGCGAGATCCTTGTTCGTCAGCGCGGCACCCACTTCCACCCCGGCCTGAACGTTGGCCGCGGTGGCGACGACACCCTGTTCGCTCTGGCAGCAGGCACCGTCGAGTTCGGTACCCGCAAGGGCCGCAAGGTCGTTAACATCCTGGCAGCCGCCGAGTAAGACTCGCGCCAGTCAGGCAAGAGGGGGTAGGCTTCACGGCTTACCCCCTCTTACCGTATGCTTAAACACCGGTAGCCCACCGCCAACAGTAACGGCGGTGCCTGCGCGCTCATAGTGGCGCGCTAACACATCACACGTGAAAATGTAGAAGGAGAACACCCGTGGCAGAATTCGTGGACCGCGTGGTCCTGCATGTATCCGGCGGTCGCGGCGGCAACGGTTGTGTTTCCGTACGCCGTGAAAAATTTAAGCCGCTCGGCGGCCCCAACGGTGGTAACGGCGGCAATGGTGGGGACGTGATTTTGCGTGTCGATAACCAGACCACCACGCTATTGGAATACCACCACAGCCCCCACCAGCACGCCCCTAATGGAGATATTGGCCGCGGCGATATGCACCACGGATACAACGGTGAGAACCTAGTGCTCACAGTACCTCAGGGAACCGTTGTTAAAGACCGTGACGGTAACGTGCTTGCCGACCTGCTGCCTGTAGGCGATGAATATATTGCCGCACGGGGCGGTCAGGGCGGCCTTGGAAACGCCGCGCTGGCATCGACCAAACGTAAAGCTCCCGGTTTCGCACTCCTTGGTATTCCTGGGGAGGAAACTGACATTGTTCTAGAGCTTAAGTCTATTGCTGATATTGCGCTTGTTGGATACCCCTCAGCCGGTAAATCGTCGCTGATCGCTGCTATCTCTGCGGCTCGGCCCAAAATCGCTGACTATCCTTTTACCACTCTTATCCCAAACTTGGGTGTTGTGCAGGCAGGCGATGTTCGGTACACGGTTGCGGATGTTCCCGGTCTGATTGAAGGCGCCTCCGAAGGTAAGGGGTTGGGTCACCGTTTCTTACGCCATGTTGAGCGCTCCTCTGCGCTGGTGCACGTAATTGATTGTGCCACCCTGGAGCCTGGCCGAGACCCCATGAGCGATTTTGAGGTTATTCGCGGCGAGCTCGAAAACTATGAGGTGGACCCCACTGCTGGCGTGACCGTGCCGCTCAACGAGCGCCCCCAGATGATCGTTCTCAACAAAATTGATGTACCCGAGGCGCGTGAACTTGCTGATTTCGTGCGACCCGATTTTGAGAAGATGGGGTATCGGGTGTTTGAGATCTCAACGGCCTCCCATGAAGGGCTTAAACCGCTTATATTCGCGATGGCTAACCTTGTTGAAGAAGACCGCCAGAAACGTGCCAGTGAAAATGATAAACCTGTGGCTGATGCCCCCGTTGTGCGGCCCAAAGGGTTCCGTTCTAAGAAGAAACAAGAGTTCATTATTCGCCGTGAGGAGCGCAATCTTGAGCCGCTCTTTAGGGTTATTGGGGAGAAACCGGAGCGTTGGATTCAGCAGACTGACTTCAATAATGACGAGGCTGTTGGGTACCTGGCGGATCGTCTGGCGAAGCTGGGCGTTGAGGATGAGCTTTTCAAATCTGGTGCTCGTGCCGGGGATGCCGTAGTTATTGGTGAGGACGATAACTCTGTGGTCTTCGACTGGGAGCCCACAATGGTCGGCGGTGCTGAGCTTCTGTCTTCTCCGCGCGGTACCGATACTCGCCTCGAAGAGATTATTCGTCCCACCCGTGCGCAGAAACGTGAGGAATATAAAGAACGCATGGATGCGAAAGCTGAGGCCCGTGCAGAGCTTGAGCAGGAACGTGTCGCGGGCGTGTGGACCGAGTCTGTGGAATACCGTAAAAAGTTGAAGGAGAAGCGCCCCACTGAGGGAATCGACATGCCCGATGCTGAGTAACCCAATGTAAGCTCCTGGTGTATTAGCTGCCACACAATAGCTGTGTTCGCTAGGGGCATACATGCTACCTCTTGACACATATCTATGTGAGGTTCACGTCAGAAAAAGCCTGCTAGCGCCCCTCGAATAGGCTACGGCGCTCACATCAAGGGCTAATAACGGAGATGGGTATACAAAAACGTGGTTAATGCACATCCAATACTGTGCAGTCAATACCCGTGATTTACCCGATTTTCGCCGCAACACGGTAGCATAGAAACATATGAGGATTTTTACCTAAGTTGAAAGGACATCACATACGTGAGTACCGCTATTCTTGCACACGGCGCTGGTGCTGAGCATGCAGACGGTATGTTGCTGGGCCTGCCCACCTACATGTATGGTGTGATCGCCGCCGTGGTCTTTGCTGTTCTTCTGTTGATAACCCTGTCATACAGCGGCCGTGGCATTGTTCGTCCTGACCACGCACCTGAAGCTTTTGATGATGAAGAGGCTAAGCTGCTCAAGGAATACAATTCGAGGCACGGTCAGTAACCGGAAGATTATATAGACTGTGACACCTCAGCCTTCTCGAATTAATATCGAATCGATTCCGCCGCGAACTTCTGGCCGTACCCGGCTGGGGGTTATGGGTGGTACGTTTGACCCCATCCACCATGGCCACTTAGTGGCGGCTAGCGAAGTTGCCGCTGTGTTCGACCTTGACGAAGTGGTGTTCGTACCCACAGGGCAGCCTTGGCAGAAAACAGGGCAGCGGCGAGTCAGCGATCCTGAGCACAGGTACCTCATGACTGTGATTGCCACCGCTTCAAACCCACGGTTCACGGTCAGCCGTATAGATATAGATCGTGGCGGTGCAACCTACACTTTTGATACCCTTAATGAATTACGCCAGTTACGACCCGATGCTGATTTATTCTTCATCACTGGCGCGGACGCGATTAGCCAGATGATGACATGGCACAACGCGCATAAGCTGTGGGACTTAGCAAGCTTTGTGGGGGTCACACGCCCCGACCATGAGCTTGACCCGCCGGTCGGGGAGGGTAGACAGATCACTACACTTGAGATTCCTGCGATGGCGATTTCATCGACAGATATTCGCCGCCGTGCGTCTGACGGAGCACCTATCTGGTATTTGGTGCCGGATGGGGTGGTACAGTACATCAATAAGTATGGGCTGTACTCCGCCGACGATTCGACGTCAACCTATGATGCGGGTTTGCCGCGTGGGGAAGCCGTAGAGGGATCGAGCGCCCAGGGCGCGTTAGACAATGTTTATGTAACGGAAGAAGAGGGTTAGAATGACTGAATCTCAGGAAGGCACTAATAAGCCTTACGCAGAAGAGGAAGCCTACCTCTATGAGACCTATGTTACTGAAGACGGGATCGAGGTTCCTCCACCCACGAAGATGATGGGTCCACGTCGTCTGGCTCGTTACCGTGAAGAGGCAGCAGAGTATATTCGTGCTATGGGCCGCGGTAAGCTTCCAGAGCCTGTGGATCATATGGGCCCCGTGGTGAATAATCTGGTGGTCGACCCCCGTGTGCTCTCAATTCAGCGTCGTTTCGCTGCTCTTGCCGCGCAGGGTGCTATTGACATGAGCGCCAACGACGAGGATAAGCTGAACGAGCCTGAGCCGCTGACCAGCAGCCTGAACGCTATTAAGCCGAACCAGCAACAGCAGAAGAGTACAAGCAAGGACCCCTCAGATCTGAGCGCCTTGAACATTCCGCTGACCTCTTCCTTTACTGCTCCCGCACCTGAAACAAGCTCGTTACCGATGCATGATTATTTGGTGCGTGATGAGCCGAAGGTGGAATCTGATGCGGACGCTGGAACAGCCTCTGGTGCTGTGCAGAAGGAAAAAGCTAAGATCGGTTCGGCTGTTGGGGCTTCAAAGCGGCAGGCACCCCTGAACCCTAATAACCCCTGGGACACCGTCAAATCCTCTAACCCTGGTGCGGGTACCGCAATTTTGGTTCCCGATCTGGAGGAGCGCGGTATTAGCTTGACGTCGATCTCTTCTGCCTCAAAATCCGCGAAGAGTGCCGCTGCCTCGGGGACACGGAAGACCAGTTCTTCTACCGTCTCAAGCGCTGCATCGGTAGCTGCTGATACGGAAGCTGCTCCCGCCGCTACTTCAGAGGCGGGCAGCACCGGTCTTACCGCGGCAGATGTTGCTGGTGATGGTCGCAAGAGCAGCGCCTCCAATACTGCTGAGGCAGTATCGGCGGCTGATAAGCCGAGCATGACCGTTGGGCAGAGTTCCTTCGTGCAGGCTAAACAGCCCGATATTAATATCACCAAGTCCGAGCCTTCCGCCCCTGCCGCATCAGCGACAGCAGATGTACAGCAGGCAAAGCCCACGAAGCTGCCAGCACCTGTCTCCGCTGTTGATGCACAAGGGCTGGATCTGTCGGTGCTAGACAAGAAGAAGGGTGCGGCCGCCGAGAAACCGACCGCCCCGGATGCATCGTACACGCAGCAGGCAGCAGGGAGCCAGACGCCCGAGTCAGCCAGCGCATCTTTGCCGTATGCAGATAGCACTGCCGACGACCCGACGGTAGCTCTTGACCCTGATAAGGTAGGGGAGTTGGTGCGCCGCATTGTGGAGCACAACCAAGATCCTGAAGAGCAGCCGGAGCCTACGTTCAATAACTTTGCCAAGTCGGGTTACTCTGCTGCGAATACCATGGCCCAGGACGCCGTGGATTATGAAGACGAGTATGAGGATGATCTGGACGTTCCCCGTAAGCGGAGTCCTTTGAGCCTGATCCTGCTGGTCTTGTGTATCGCGGTGATCCTCATCGGCCTGTTTATAGTGCTCAGCCAGAAGTAACATGTGCCCCTTTCTGGGGGTCTCCGCCGGAGACGGCGAATATGAAAGGAAACTATGACCGCAGCACCCGCCTCGATTGAGGCACTGCGTATTGCCGCCCGGGCGGCGGAAGAAAAACAGGGCACAGATCTGTTTGCTGTTGACGCCTCGGACGCTATGGGTCTGATCGACGGGTTCTTGGTGGTTTCAGCTCATAATGAGCGCCTAGTAAACGCTGTAGCTGATGGGATTGAGGATGCTCTTCGGGAGCAGGCTGGGATGAAGCCGGTACGCCGTGAGGGCCGGGCGAGCGGGCGCTGGATCCTTCTTGATTTCGGCGACATTGTGATTCACGTGCAGCATGAGGAAGACCGCGAGTTTTATGCGCTGGATCGTTTATGGTCTCAAGCTCCACGCATTGAGTTGGGTGTTAAAACGGAGACACCTTTCGATATTGCTGGTGAGACTGAGGAAGACGCCGCGCGTATTATCCCAGCTGATAGCTAAACTTCGTTCTTCTCACCTTGGGGTGGGCAGTATTCGCGGGTGGTCTTGCGAATACTGCCCGTGCCGATTTGCATTCGTGCCTCGGGCATGTGTATTATTTTCTTGTTGCCCAAAAGGGTGGCAGAACTAAATAGGGGGATATGGCGCAGCTGGTAGCGCACCTGCATGGCATGCAGGGGGTCAGGGGTTCGAGTCCCCTTATCTCCACAAATCATCACCTGGTTTTATGTGACCAGGTGATTTTTTGTGCCTGTTGTACAGTCCGGCAAATACTCAGAGGCGCCGTACAGTGGAAGCATTGTGACACTTCCAAGGCGGAAGAAGACAGTTTTTCGTCCCTTGAGAGTGAGTGAGAGGCGAGCTGAAAAAGAACATACGCTGCTAACAACTATTGTGCGGCTTTAGGAGAGATCTGGGTGCTAATGGGTGTCGGCGGGACGCTAGACGATGCAGGGTATCTGTCTGTAGAGTGATAGAGCACAAATACTAGGCATAGGGGTGGTGAGGTAAATGGCTGATGCAGTTGAGCGGGCAAGTACACGCCTGGGCTTACACAAGAAAAAACTACGATCGAGCGATATTGATATTCTGCGTGAATCAACTCTGATGAATCTGAACTGGCCGGGGGAGAGGTTCACCATGCAGGATCTTCTCGACACAGCCGAATTTGTGCGGTACATCGTTATGGATGCGCGGCGGGGAGATTATGGTGTGGTTGCCTGCACCTCACAGGGGCAGTGGGTTGGTACTGCAAGGGTTCTCTATTTACCTCAGCAGAATCCTGGATATGGTTTTGTGGCGCCTGGTATCGGTGAGCTGGGCGTGTCCGTGCAGCCTGAGGCGCGCGGTGTTGGGCTGGGGACGGAACTTATCTGTGATGTTGTAGAAATTGCTCGTGTGCGAGGGGACCGGGGTGTTAGTCTCAGTGTTGAAACAGGGAACCCCGCGCGTAAGCTCTACGAAAAGCTGGGATTCGTTGATGCTGGCGGTAGCACTGGAACGATGCTTCTGGAGTTCTAGCCGGTACCTTTAGCGCTTTAGCTAAAGGCACCGGCTAGCGGCCCTGTATTACCGCGTATGTTGGCTGCGTTGGCGCTGGAACGCCTGATCGACTATGGCCATGACGGCACGCTTTGGTACCACACGGGTGACAAACCGTGCCACGACGGCGTTTCCCAGCCCATCTACAAAACTGGGTTTTGTGGTTTTCAGCGCCTGCAGGGTGCTATCTAGCAGCTGGCGAGTGGAACGCATTTTCCCGACCGCGGCGGATTCACCGGCGATTTCAAAGAATGAAGTGTCGGTGGGACCGGGGCAGACCGCGAGCACTCGGATGCCGTCTTTTCGGGTTTCTGCCCAGAGCGCTTCGGTGAAGGACAGCACAAATGCTTTGGTTGCGCCGTACACTGCCATATGGGGCAGCGGTTGAAAAGCCGCAGTCGAAGCAATGTTTATGATGGTTCCGGTTTTGCGTTCACGCATGGCGGGCAGGTAGCGTGCCGTCAGCCCTGTTAGCGTGAGGCAGTTGAGACGTACTTCTTGCTCCAGACGGTCGGGATTATCATCAGCAACATCACCGTGGGTTCCGAACCCTGCATTATTGACAAGCACATCAATCTCTAACCTGGCGCGGTTCGTTTCTTCCCAGAGCCGTTGAGCTGCATCCGGTTCAGACAGATCAAGTGCAATGACGGTGACTTGAATACCGTGCTGGCCACGAAGCGTATCAGCGAGAGTATTCAGCTTGTCTTCGCTGCGAGCAACAAGCACAAGGTCGTGTTTTTCTGCGGCGTAATGGTGCGCGAATTCTTCGCCGATACCTGAAGAAGCGCCAGTAATGAGGGTCGCCATACAGTACTCCATATCATCAGTTTTTTGGACTAGGACAAAAGTTCGTCTGAACAGACGAAAGGTTTCGGAAGGCAGGGGAGAAGGATGGATTAACGCCTCTGCAGCCCTTCTATAAGCATTGTGTTTAAGGCGTGAGCTTGGCGTCTGAACTTCTCGGTGTCTCCTTGGGCTAAAGCATCGTTAGAAGTTTTGAGGCCGTCGAAGGAACCAACGAGGATTGCGGCGGCATCCTGGCTTGATAATTCTGTGTGGAATATCTGCTGTGCCTTGCCGCGTTCAATAATGTCGGCCACCACATCAACCCAGCTTTGAAGGGGGCTAATGAGGTCTTCAGGCGGTTCCTTAGAACGCACTTGGTCGGCGAGACGAACAATGTTCCAGTCGGTTTTTCCCTGCGACACCAGAGTAATCAGAAGGTTACTGAGCGCCTCTAGTTGCTCTAGCGGGTTATCGTGTTGAGCTATTTCCTGGATCCCCTGTTCAAGCCAGTGCCGTTTGTGGTCTTCAATGACGGCGTACGCCAAATCGCTTTTGGAACGGAAATGGAAATAGAGGGCGCCTTTGGTGAGTCCGGTGGCCTGAATAATGTCGTCTAACCGGGTTTCAGAATAGCCGCGTTGTGCAAAGACTTGGGCGGCAACTTCTAGGATATGTTCCCGGGTGAGCTGGCCCTTGGACTTGGAATTTGCTGTTTTATCTGCTGCCATAATGACAATATAAAACCGACTATTCGGTATGTCAAGGGTCGGGTGGAAGAATTTCTTGGCCCGCACACCAGGGACAGAAAAACATGGTGTATTCTCATCCGGCAAAGACGCAAAACCGTCTATGCATGGATTCATGCTGCTGCCTCACGGCTGTATACAAGCACATATTTGGAGTATTGAAGGCGGAAAAGCTACACTTCAAGAGGCTCAACGTTCGGGCAGATATTTTGTCATGACAAGGATGCGTGTACTCTGCAGTCTGGCTCCCGAACCAACCGCGTACGAAAGTAACGACCCGCCTATCAGGAGAAACTGTTATGCGTTCCCCTATACCAAGCTACCTCGACGATGTGCTCGCCACCGTGGCCTCAGATAAAACGGGGGAACTCGCAAACTATATTCCTGAGCTGGCGGGAGTAAACCCTGATCGACTCGGGGCATCTATCGCAATGGTTGACGGGGAACTTTACGGCGCCGGAGACGTCAATGAAGTGTTTACTATCCAGTCTATTTCTAAGCCTTTCGTGTATGCCCTAGCTCTAGCTGATCGTGGATTTGATAAGGTACTGGCGAAAGTGGGTGTTGAACCTTCCGGGGAGCCTTTTAACGAGATATCTCTTGAGGACGAGTCGGGACGTCCGCTGAACCCCATGATTAATGCTGGGGCTATCACCACCCACTCGCTGGTGGGAGCCGAAAATATAAGTCCAGAGAAGCGGATGGAACGGGTAATTGAAGGGCTCTCAGCATTTGCCGGGCGCCCCCTTCAGATTGATGAGGCGGTGTATTCCTCAGAGATAGAACATGCGCACCGTAACCTCGCTATTGCGCATATGCTCCGTAGCCACGACATCCTCACCGAGAACCCCGCCAAGGTGGTGGAAGGGTACACGCGTCAGTGTTCACTTGAAGTAACTGTAAAAGACCTGGCGATGATGGCAGCTACTCTGGCGAATTATGGGGAACAGCCTCTTACCGGTGAGCAGGTGGTACCTAAAACGGTAGTGCGTCAGGTGTTGAGCGTAATGTTCACCTGCGGCATGTACAACGCCGCTGGCGACTGGGCAACACAGGTGGGTATTCCCGCCAAAAGCGGTGTGGGCGGAGGAATCATTGGTGCTGTGCCGGGGCAGCTGGGGGTGGCAACATTCTCGCCTCGCCTTGATATACATGGCAATAGTGTCCGCGGCGTGTCGCTATTTGAGCGGTTTTCTTCAGACATGGGTATGCATGTGATGAACATTCCCACCGTTGCCCGTTCGGCAATACGCGCTAACTACCGTGTAGGAGTTGGCGCCGAGACGGTTCAGGTTATTCAGCTTCAAGGCAGGATCCGGTTCGCGGGTGCTGAGCGTGTTATCCGCGAAATTGTGGACACCGAATACACGGGGACGAAAATAGCTTTGGATGTTACGCGAGTCTATTCCGTGGACGATGTTGCCCAGCATATGCTTCTGGAAATTATGCGTAGACTCACAATTGACGGGTACACCGTCTATCTAATTGACCAGGACGACACCCTCCCGGATGTTGAAGCACTTCGCAAAATGCAGGTTGCGGTGTTGGAGAGCGTTGATGAGATAGGGCTTGTGTAAGGTTGATGATTGGCTTATCACCTTACAGGGCAGCGAATAAACAACGTGTATCTCGGCGCTCCCGTAACGCGAAACGCAAGTGAGATATTAAATACAATAAAGGCTCGGTATGACAGTTTTTACCGAGCCTTTATACATAAATATGAGAACTACATGTCCATGGCATAGCCCATATAATGGCAGACTTTCTGCCCGTTCTCCACGGTGTAGGTGCCCTTGCCGGAGGTGCATCCATCTATCACCTGCTGCTCGGTGTAGTAGTTGGAAATAAGCGCTAAGATCACTATTCCAACACTGGCGATAATCGCTAGGGACGCAAAGATAATGGCGCCGATCGCCATGCCAGCGCCTTCGGCTTCACCCTTTTTTACCTGTCCAAGGGCGATACCGGCAAATACGATCGCGAAAATTGCGGGTACAAAACCAATCACCAGAATGCCCGTGAAGAAAGCGATCAGTGAGAGCACTAAGGCGGTAATGGCAGCCCACTTTTTCTTCGGAATTTCTTCAAGAATCTGCGGTTCTAAAGGCTGTGTGTAGGCAGAATACGCCTCGGTGAGAGGCACAGTTTTATTGGACATAGGAATCCTTAAGTTATTTGAGACTTTGAGTGATAAGTGCATGAACCGTCGATGGCTCTGCATCTATTCTAAAGCATTCAGAAACCTTAAAATCTTGCTCCCAGTAAAGAATAAATATGCACTAGAGCTAGGGGCAGAGAGGTTCTCCCGCACCTGGTGGTTTCGTATAGACTTAGGGGTGAGCAATGACAGCTCAGCACTTACTCACTCACTCAGTCAATGAGGATAATTCCATATGAAAAATCAAGTTATTGCGGTAGCGCTTCTCGGTACCGTATTTCTTGCTGGGTGTTCCAGCAACGCAGGCAATATTCGCAAAGAACAAACGCCATCTTCAGTATCTGCTTCGTCATCGGCACGCAGTACATCTGCCAGCCCCTCGCCTACAGAGTCGCCGAGTCCTTCACCTTCGGAAACTCCTAGCCCCACCGCCTCGCCCACACCCGAACCTGTTAAAACCCCGGAGGCGGTAACACCTGTGGCCGAGCCCACCCCCGAAGTCCCGGCACCTGAGCCAGAGCAGAAACCGGTGCCTGCCGAAGAAACTCAGCCAGCAACAGAAGCCCCAGCACCTGCTCGGCAAACTCCGGTACAGCAGGAACCTGTGCAACAGAAACCTGTTGTGGTTGAGACTCCCGCAAATACCGGAGTGTACTACAAGAACTGTGACGAAGTCCGTGCAGCTGGCGCGGCACCTATCCATAAAGGCCAGCCTGGATACGCTGCTCACCTGGACCGTGATGGAGACGGCGTGGCCTGCGAACCCTACAAAGGAAAAGGTAATAAGAGGAAATAGTTTTCTTCCTGCCTTCTGCCTCTCACTCAACTCATTCAGCTTAAACACCCCGCCATCACCCTTCTCTGTTGCATTGGTGCGCAGGCCTTCGGTGCATGGCGATGCCTCGAAAGACTAAACCCCCTATGTGCAATACCTCATCACCCCGCACTATTACTGAATCTGCGCAGCCTGGTGTGCCCCGCAGGGCATTCGTGCTCGGCACTCTTGTACCACTTTTGGCAGGGTGCAGTTTCGGCGCGCAGAACACTGTAGATAATGCCGCTAATTCCCAGGGACAAACTCCACCTGTGCCCGTGAATGGGAAAACCTCCTCCGGCAGCCCTACTGCCTCTGTCTCTGCGAACCCTGGTCCCACCCCGTACCCCTGGGACGGTCCGCAAGTTGGGCTGCCCGGTGACGGTAAATACATCGCTTGGACCGTTGATGATGGTAAAAGCCCCGAAGTGGTGCGCGCCTATGCAGATTTTGCGGCGAAAACAGGCACCCGCCTCACCTTTTTCATTAACGGCTCTTATGATTCGTTCGAGCAGAACCTTGACGTGTTGGCGCCCCTAGTGACATCGGGGCAGATCCAAATCGGCAACCACACATGGTCACATGCAGCTCTCACCGATCTTGACGATGCGGGAATCATTGAGGAGCTTGAGAAGAACGACCGGGAGATTGAACGCCTCTTTGGAATGTCTTCAAAGCCCTACTTCCGCCCACCCTACGGGTACTACGATCGGCGGGTATTGGATGCCGCTGCGCGTGCCGGGTTTGACCGGCCCACCCTATGGTACGGTTCACTGGCTGACTCTTCCCCTATTACATCTGAAGAGATCTATAAATATGCCAGTACATATGCGAACCCGCAAACTATTCTTATTGGGCATCTGAACTATACGGGTGTTATTGCGGTACTCGACAAAATTAAAGCGTTATTGGATGAACGCGGGTTAGTCACTGTTACTCTCCGCGACTATTACGGGGGATAAACACCAGAGGATAAACCAACACTTGGGTACTTTGCGGGATTCAGGAGGAGAAGACATCCGCTCAATGATGCCATGATGAACCCTTGAGCCCATGCAGTGCGGGGCGGGAGACCCTTCCCCGCACTGCCGCTGCTGCGAGTTATCAGCAGCCGGTTTGGCCGCCGTAGCTTTGCTGAGGCTCACCGTTCTTATTTTTTCTCTTTCTCCTTCTGCTTCTTTTTCTCTTCTTCTTTCTTCTTTTCTTCGGCTTCAGCGTCGCGGACAATTTTTAGTTCTTCTTCCGAGGCTTCACCGTAGTAGTCGCGTAAGGTAACTGTTACCAGTCCACGTTCATCAAGAAGCTCTTTAATACGTTCCAGCAGGGAAATAATAGTGGTGTAGTTAAGATGCCCCAACATAATTCGTTGCGGCTTCATATACTTCTTAGTACGTTTGAGCACCACGCGTTGGGTGGTTTGCCCCTCATCACCTGTGGTACCTTCCCACAGTACCGGCCGTGAAAACCCCGCTTTTGCGGCTATTTTCAGCACCCGGTCGTCATAGTACCCGTAGGGTGGACGAAAATACGGTTTTGAGGACACCCCAAAAAGCCGCATGATTTCTTCCTCATTGCGCACGAACTCTTCTTTCACCTGTTTATCATCAAGATTCAGCAGGTTAGGGTGGTTATAGGTGTGGTTTGCGATCTGAATTTGTCCTGATTTCACCAGCGGCAAAAGGACATCAAGGTTCTGCTCAAAAGAAGTGTAGGAGGCATTAATGAAAAAGGTGAGGCGGGTGCCTGTTTTCGCCGCGAACTCGGCGTAAGCCCGCACAGTTTCGGGGTTAGCGCCGTCATCCACTGTCCACGCCACATAGTGCCCTTCACCAGCTAGACGGTACTGGATATCTTTCCATGGGTGGGGTTTAGCGATTGGGTTTTTTGACACCGGCGGCTCTGCAGGTTCGGGGGAGTCCACGGCAGCAGTTGGTGAAGCATCGTCGCTATGGGGCGTGCCTGTGGGGGCTGCGATAAACCTCGTTTCGGCGGCATTCTCTACGGTATTCTTGGAGGAGCATCCCGCTATGAGCGGGATAATAGAGCCCACTACAAACGTGCGGCGTGAGAATAACGAGTTGTGAATGGTCATACTTCTAAGCATAGCCCGTATACTCCCTCAGCTAAGATTCTCAACAGGGTGAGAAAGCTCCCCCGTGTGTGCCCTCATCCACGCGGTTTTGTGCTTGTGTGTCACCAACCGGTTGATAGTGATTTGGCTGATACTATGGGGGCATGGCTAAGAAAATCGTATTGCTCGCGGCTACGGCCGTGCTATTAGCCGGGTGTTCCGCAGAAGTTGCTCCCGGCCTTACCTTCACCCCCGCCCAAGATTACGGAAACCGTGGGGACATTACTGTCTCAGCTGAGGTGCTTAGTGGTAACGAACATAATGGTTTCCACGCCAAAGCGGGTAAGGTTCGCTTTTTCCAGGATGGTATTGAGGTGAACTCTGCTGAGCAGAAACTCACCGAGAAAACCGGGTACTACCGCGTAGGCGCCTCTAATAGTCACGAGCTAGCCGGTAAAACTATCTCGGTGGCCGTCTACGCCGATGATCCTCAAGACACTGTTAAATGCGCTATTAAGGTAACAGGCGAAGACCACCCGGTGCACCACTCGGAACAGGCCGAAGGGAAAGGCTCGGCCTACTGCCAGGTGAAGCTCAGCTCAGGACCCTATCAGCTACCTGCTGGTGCCTCGGGCGAGTCAAAGCATTCACATTAGGGCTCCCGGTTAACTAACGCGTAGCCCACAGCGTTGTGTATACACCACCGATTCTTTAAAGCCTGCGCACACACAAAAACCGCACACACTATAGATACTGAACAGCTGCCGCTCGTATCCTGCGCAACCGCTTGTGCAGGATACGAGCGCGGCTGTTTTCTGCCCATTTGGAGACATCCGAGCGCCCAATATTATAGTGACGCGACCATATAATCTTCCCCAAATAAGAAAAATGGGGTGTCTATATGGAACACTAATACGTATGGAAAATCTGGGTACCCACGAATTACGCACCATGGTAACCGAGGCCGCCGATGAGGCAGTCAACATTGGTTACCGGGTGGGCGACACCCTGCATCGGTGGCGTGAACGCCGCGCTATCGCCCAAGGCCAAGAGCCTATTATTGTCCCGTCAGAGGGGTACGGGCGGGTAGCCACCGGCGCCAAGAACGGGTGGGTGCGTATACTGGCACGTGCCCTGTATAAAACTGAGGCGTTTGAGAAACTGCTTTATGTGGTTGAGGGTACTCAAGATACGGACAACCCCATGCGCGGGTGGCGTGCCTTCACATCCATTGCCATGTCTGATGCTCCCGTAACCATTATTATCGCGGGAAGAACTTATGAGGTTCGCACCGATAGAGGCGGTGTCCTTGACGTTAAGCTTGATATTGACCTGCCAGCGGGGCTTCATGAAGTTATTATGTATGTTCCTGGTTCCCGTGCTGCTGTCACCAGTGTCTACATTGTGCCTGCTGAGCAGAAGATCGGCGTAATTGCTGACGTTGATGATACAGTCATGGTTACTATGCTTCCGCGTCCGCTTGTAGCGGCATGGAACTCGTTCGTGATTGATGAACACGCACGTATTCCTACCCCCGGCATGGCTGTGCTTATGGACCGGATTCGGGCTGCGCACCCTCAGGCCCCTTTTATGTATCTGTCTACTGGTGCCTGGAATATCACCCCAACGCTGCGTCGTTTTCTGACCCGTAACGGGTATCCGCGCGGCACGTTCTTGCTCACTGACTGGGGGCCTACGCCAGATCGCTGGTTCCGTTCCGGCACCCAACATAAGGTACAGTCCTTACGAAGGTTGGCGCACGAGTTCCCCGAGATGCAGTGGATCCTCATCGGTGATGACGGCCAGCGCGACCCGGATATATACAACGGGTTTGCAGTGCGGTACCCCCAGAATGTTGCGGCTATTATGATTCGTAACCTAACGGTGGGGGAGACGGTGCTGGCCTCAGGGCGAGTATGGGGTGATAAGCGGGCGCAACAGATGACCCAGTCGCCGCTGTGGATGGAAGCAAATGACGGTGATACGCTCAGCTGCAAACTGCGCCAACGCGGCCTGCTCTAAAGCGTACGGCGTATAGGGGCGGCCTGGTACCCACCCTGGCGGGAAATCACTCTTGTAGAGACCTCTTGTAACGGCAGGAAACAGTACCAATAATGAGCCTCTAAAGGTCTCAAAAGTTATGGAACTACATGTTTTTTCGGCGCGAAAAATGGCATATTTGGGTTTAAGTTGTTTTTAAGTTGCTTAACCAACTGTACGGGGTGCTATGTCAGCACCGGAGGACAGTAAAAATTTTATGAAATCTTTATATGTGTAGTTAAACCACTGGTACGGACCTCAAAACGAGCATTCAACTCGGAGAATATCGCCCGTTATTCCCCGTAAAATCGCGGAAGTGCGGGAGTGCTGGAAAAATCAAGCATTACAACTGATGTAAATCTCACATACCCCGGTAAAATCACGACGCACGGCAGATTAGAGGCGAAAACGGTATGGGGATTCCCAGACTGACAGTAAACCCCACCATGTGGATAACCTGAAAGTATCCGTGCAACGGCGCGGGAAGGCTTATTGGCCAGGGTGTGGATAAGCTGTGGGGGCACTGCGAAGAACGTGCGCTCCTGTGGGTTTTTCGAACATGAAAAAATTGATGCACCACATCATCTTGGGGTTAAAAAAATTTCTAACACTACATGTAGTATTAATACTCGGTTCGGGTGATAATCTGAATCGGCGTCAACGCTCCCTCAATACGAGAGCGATACGGGGCGCCCACCCCGCCTTTCGGGGCACAAGTAACCACACAACTCATTCAGCAATAATGCTCCCGCCGCTTGCGGGGCCGACAAGGAGAATTTCAATGGTAGTGACCGTGTACACCAAGCCCCAGTGCGTTCAGTGCAACATGACCTACCGGGCCCTCGACGCCAAAGGCATCAACTACCACAAGGTAGATATCACCGAAGACGACCGAGCATTAGCAAAAGTTAAGTCCCTCGGGTACATGCAGGCTCCCGTTGTGATTGCCGGTGAAGACCACTGGTCTGGCTTTCAGCCCGATAGGATCAACGCTCTAGCCGATATCGCGGTTTCCGCGTAATAAGCAGCCACCCCTGCGGCGGCACAATCCAAGGAGAAGAAAGTGACAACCCCTCTCGCTCAGAAACCCACCGACGAGAACGCAGAGATCCGAGAGTACATCTTGGGTGCCCGCGATGCCGTCGAGGGTCGAGCGACCACACCGGTAGGGGATGAGGCCCCACTGGTGGTTTACTTCTCTTCCATCTCTGGAAACACCCACAAATTTGTTGAAAAACTTCATGCCCGTACCCAGCGCCTGCCGTTACGGACCGGTGAAGACACGCTCGTCGTCCAGGAACCGTATGTGCTGTGCGTACCCACCTACGGTAAACCGGAAGGTGCGGGGAACGTGCCTCCGCAGGTGGTGAAATTCCTGAACGTTGAAGAAAACCGCCGCAACATGGTGGGTGTTATCGGAGCAGGCAATACCAACTTCGGGCCTCTCTTTGGCATCGCAGCAGATATCGTATCCGCAAAGTGCGATGTGCCGGTGCTCTTCAAATTCGAGCTCATGGGAACCCCCTCAGACGTAGACAAAGTGAACGAAGGATTGGAAGAATGTTGGAAGCAAAACTTCCCTCAGCGCTAGAAACTCTCGGCGCTTCTCACGCTGGTAAGACCACCCCCGAAAAATTTCAGGGGATGAGCTACCACGAGCTGAACGCTCTGCTGAACCTGTACGACGAAAACGGCAAGATCCAGTTTGACGCAGACCGTCAGGCGGCACGCCAGTACTTCCTGCAGCACGTCAACAACAACACCGTATTCTTCCACGACCTTGAAGAGAAGATCGAGTACCTGATCGAGAACCAGTACTACGAGCCGGAGCTCTTCGAGAAGTACAGCTTCGACTTCGTCAAGAATCTGTTCAAACGTGCCTACGCCGTGAAGTTCCGGTTCCCCACTTTCTTGGGAGCCTTCAAGTTCTACACTTCCTACGCTCTGAAAACCTTCGATGGGCAGCGCTACCTAGAGCGTTTTGAGGACCGCGTATGCATGGTTGCGCTGCTGCTGGCGGAAGGCAACGAGACACTGGCGGAGGAAATCGTAGACGAGATTATCTCGGGGCGTTTCCAGCCTGCCACGCCCACGTTCCTCAACGCTGGAAAGAAACAGCGCGGTGAGCTGGTCTCCTGCTTCCTGCTTCGCATCGAAGACAATATGGAATCTATCGGACGTTCCATTAACTCGGCGTTGCAGCTCTCAAAACGCGGTGGCGGGGTGGCGTTCGCTCTGACGAACCTACGTGAATCCGGTGCACCCATTAAGAAAATTGAGAACCAGTCCTCCGGTGTCATCCCCGTTATGAAGCTTCTTGAGGATGCTTTCTCCTACGCGAACCAGCTGGGCGCGCGGCAGGGGGCGGGGGCCGTGTACTTGCACGCACACCACCCCGACATTTACTCGTTCCTTGACACCAAACGCGAAAATGCTGATGAGAAGATCCGCATTAAAACCCTCTCACTGGGTGTGGTGATCCCCGATATCACCTTCAAACTCGCCAAAGAGAACAAAGATATGTACCTGTTCTCACCGTACGATGTGGAACGCATCTACGGGGTTCCTTTCTCGGATATTAATGTGAGCGAAAAATACCAGGAAATGGTGGATGACTCGCGGATCCGTAAAACCAAGATTAATGCGCGCGAGTTCTTCCAGACCATCGCTGAGGTGCAGTTCGAATCCGGCTACCCATACATTATGTTTGAGGACACCGTGAACCGGGCTAACCCGATTGACGGCAAGGTTATTATGAGTAACCTCTGCTCCGAGATTCTTCAGGTGTCAAAGCCCTCGAAATACCACGATGACCTTGGGTATGCGGAAACGGGGAAGGATATCTCATGCAACCTCGGTTCGCTCAATATTGCTATGACTATGGACGGCGATAACCTCGGAAAAACTGTTGAAACGGCAATCCGTTCGCTCACCTCCGTCTCAGATCAGTCGGATATCCGTTCCGTCCCCTCCATTGAACGCGGTAACGACATGAGCCACGCGGTCGGGCTGGGGCAGATGAACCTGCACGGCTACTTGGCGCGTGAACATGTGCATTACGGTTCCGAAGAGGCACTGGATTTCACCAATATCTACTTTTACACGGTGGCCTATCATGCAATCCGCGCCTCCATGGAAATTGCTAAAGAACGTGGCGTGACATTT
This sequence comes from Rothia aeria, assembly GCF_016726365.1. Lineage (NCBI taxonomy): Bacteria > Bacillati > Actinomycetota > Actinomycetes > Micrococcales > Micrococcaceae > Rothia > Rothia aeria. Next base: position 45,620 of record NZ_CP068102.1, read on the forward strand.
GAAGGGTTCGAGAACTCAAAGTATGCCAGCGGTGAGTTCTTCGCCAAGTACATTGAGAAAGAATGGGAGCCGCAAACGGAACGTGTTCGTGAACTGTTTGCCAAGCACCACATTCCCACCCGCGAGGACTGGATTCAGCTGGCAGCCGATGTAGCTCAGTACGGTATGTACAACCAGAACCTGCAGGCTGTTCCGCCCACCGGGTCTATCTCGTACATTAACGGTTCGACCTCCTCAATCCATCCGATCGCCTCCAAGATTGAGATTCGTAAGGAAGGTAAGCTGGGGCGTGTCTACTACCCGGCACCCTTCATGACGAACGAGAATCTTGACTACTATAAGGACGCGTACGAGATCGGGTTCGAGAAGATTATCGACACCTACGCTGTGGCCACTCAGCATGTGGATCAGGGTCTGTCGCTAACCTTGTTCTTCCGTGACACCGCAACAACCCGCGACATTAACCGCGCTCAGATTTATGCTTGGCGCAAGGGAATCAAGACCATCTACTATATCCGCCTGCGGCAGATGGCTCTTGAAGGTACCGAAGTTGAGGGCTGCGTATCCTGCATGCTGTAATGCAGCGAAACTCACCCGCATCGTGTTTCGGGGTGTGAGAAGACAGAATCTTCTTACACCCCGAAGCTCACCAGACACGTAAGGATAACAACCCAGGTGCAACAGAACCTCACTCCAATAATCGCCGCACTCGCTAACTCTGACTGTCAGCGCATGTATGCCCAGATTGTTCTGGGGCAAGCACCCGAGTCGCCGAATCGGCGTGAGCGTAAACTGATCGACCGTCTAAAAACGGTTGGGCTTGTCACGGAAGACCCTGCGGGCTCCCTTATCCTGACGGATGTATTCACCGAATACTTACTGGCGGGTAAACACGAACGGGGCCAAGAAACTGTGGGGGTGCAGCGGTTCCTTGTTAAAGGACGGGTGCAGAGGTGGCCATCCCGTGCGGAGGATAAGGATGCCCTTCTGCGGTGGATTATCACCGAAAGTATTGCAGAATCCGAGCGGCTTGCAGAGTCTGAACTGAATGACCGCATACGACGGTACACCGAAGATCCGGCTTTGGTGCGTCGCTACGGGGTAGATTTTGGGATGCTGCGACGGGACCCAGCCACACAGATCTACTACCTCAGTCAGTAGCTATCTTAAGCTTTACGGAACCAGTTGGCGCGCTCATAACGGTAGTAGCTGGGAGCGAGAAACTAGTGAGCGCAGGAACTGTGTCAGAATAGAAAAACATGAGACGCCCCTAAGGCATTGATCCGCTATAGGAGAAACAAATATGAGCGAAAAGGTACACCTCGTTGACCACCCAATTGAGGCTATTAACTGGAACCGTTTAGAGGACGAGAAAGACCTTGAGGTCTGGGACCGCCTCACCGGTAATTTCTGGTTACCTGAGAAGGTGCCGTTGAGCAACGACGTACCCACGTGGAAGACTCTGACCGCGGAAGAGAAAGAGCTGACCATGCGGGTCTTTACCGGTCTGACGTTGTTGGACACCATTCAGGGTACTGTGGGTGCTGTCTCTCTGCTTCCCGATGCCGTTACTGCGCACGAAGAGGCCGTATACACCAATATTGCTTTCATGGAGTCAGTGCACGCAAAGTCGTACTCCTCCATTTTCTCGACCCTGTGCTCCACTAAGGAAATTGATGAGGCATTCCGCTGGGCCTCTGAGAACGAATACCTACAGAAGAAGGCAAAGATTATCCTCGCCTACTATATCGGCGATGACCCGCTTAAGAAGAAGGTCGCTTCCACACTTTTGGAGTCTTTCCTGTTCTACTCTGGGTTCTACCTTCCCATGTACTGGTCGGCGCATGCCAAGCTGACTAACACCGCTGACCTGATCCGTCTGATTATTCGTGATGAGGCTGTTCATGGTTACTACATTGGGTACAAGTTCCAGCGTGGACTGGCAAAGGAAACCCCGGAGCGTCAGGCAGAGCTGAAGGAATACACCTTCAACCTGCTGTACGAGCTGTATGAGAACGAGGTGGCTTATACCCACTCGCTCTATGACGGGGTAGGCTGGAGCGAGGATGTGAAGAAGTTCCTGCACTACAACGCCAATAAGGCTCTGATGAACCTGGGGTATGAGGCCATGTTCCCGGCCTCGGTAACGAATGTTTCCCCTGCTATCCTTTCGGCGTTGTCGCCCAATGCCGATGAGAATCATGACTTCTTCTCAGGCTCCGGTTCATCCTACGTGATCGGCAAAGCTGTGAATACCGAAGACGAAGACTGGGACTTCTAAAGCCGCAGCGTTATTTAAATAACTATGCACGTGTAAAAGCGAGCGGGGCATTTCCCTGCTCGCTTTTACCATACTCACAGGATTTAAACCTTCAAATTAAGGTTTAGGAATATGTACTGTTAAAGTGCAAGTTATTTCGAGCGAAGGAGTTGATGCTCATGTTAAGGACCCGTCCCTCATCTGCCCGCCGTGCTGCCCTTCTTGGTGTGAGTACGGTAGTACTTGCGCTGGGTTCATCTGCTCTTGCAGTTCCTGGAGCATCGGCAGTAGACTCTTCGGCAAGTTCATCGTCCTCGGCAAGTGCTTCTGCTTCAGCGGATGCCTCTTCATCTGCTTCGTCTTCGGTACCTTCGAAAGATAATGGCTCTCCGAATGAGGGCGCCGAAGCTAAGCATGACGAGAATTTTAAGTTCTTGGAGTACGAGAACATCATCGACTGGACTGATTACAAGGTGACCGGCGAACACGAAATCACTTTTACCACCCTCACGGGTACCCCTAGGTGCTACGACGTCCGTGCGGAGGTTGTTGAGAAGGATGGCGTGATGAACGTTGCTCTAGTAGAGGGCACCATTCCTGGCGCACCCGATGCCTGCACCGCAGAGGCGCGCATTGCGAAGGCTAAGGTAAAGACGAAGGCTAAGGCTTCCACGCTTAAGGTGCAGCAGCTGCCTGAATCCATGGTGCGCCTCAATAAAGGAGCTATCCAAGGTGCTTAGGGGATTATGAGGAAACTGCCCTCAACTGTAGAGTCGGTTTTCTTGCTGTCTCTAAACAGTAGACCGTGGTGATTCCATCTTTGACTGATGGGACACCACGGTCTCCTTTAATAGCTGTGGATGAAAATAATATCGCAGCAGCAGGGTAGGGGACGGGAGGCTCAGCACCTTACTGAACATTTCTAATCTTTATCCCTTCACTTTAAGGTTGAGAAAATATTAGTCTTAGAGGAAGAGTTTTATACCCTGAAGGAGCTGATACTCATGTTGAAGACCCGCCCCTCATCTGCCCGCCGCACTGCTCTTCTTGGTGTGAGTGCGGTAGTGCTTGCGCTGGGATCATCTGCTCTTGCAGTTCCCGGGGCATCGGCAGCGACTCCTTCGGCCAGTCCGTCGTCCCAGGTGCCTTCGCAGGATGGGACCTCGTCAACTTCAAATAACTCACCGGTTGTGAGTGGCGAAGCTAAGCATGACGAGAATTTTAAGTTTATGCAGGATGAGCGTATTGCTAACTGGATCGAGTATCGGGTGACTGGTGAACATGAAATTACGTTCACTGTTATTACCGGAACCCCTAGCTGCTACGACGTCCGCGCGGAGGTCGTAGAAAAGAACGGTACGTTGAAGGTCGCACTGGTGGAAGGGACTATCCTTGGTGCTCCTGATGGGTGTACTGAGGAAGCGCTCTACAAGGATGTAAAGGTCAAGACTAAGGCTAAGGCATCTACGCTCAAGGTGCAGCAGCTGCCCAAGTCGCAAGTGCATCTTAATAAGAAGATTACTCCTGCGTAAGGGCCTGAGCTGCAAAGCTCATTAAGGTAGGGGGAGTAAGTCGTAGGGCTGGCTCCTCTCCGCCTTTTATGCGCAGGCCGTGGCATCCAATCGTTGAGAGGCGGGGTGCCACGGTCTTCTTGATGCCTGCGGATAAAACGAAAAAATAATAGTGCTTCGGAAGCAGCAATATGGCAGGTTCTTATGAGCGTTAAACGTTCTCAGGGAACATGCGGCACATTCCCAGTATTTAACTCTTCACTTTAAGGTTAGGGAAATAATAATCTAAAACTGAAAATTTTCCATCCTGAAGGAGCTGATGCCCATGCCACAATCTCGTACTTCCTCCATCCGCTACGCTAGTCGAATCGGGATCGGTGCCCTGACTTTAGCATTAGGGTCCGCTGCATTGACCGCTCCCGCCGCCTCCGCAACTTCAGGGGACACAGCAACGGTAACGGCGCAGCCTAGTGCTTCTGCAAGTACCGATGCTTCCACCGCCACTTCTTCACCGGCGATACAATCCTTTACCCCTATCCCCGTTGTCCCTCTGCCGCATACAGGCGATAGCGACGATGACTCCACGCGGTTGTATAACGGGCATATCGTTAAATGGAGTGGCTATCATATAACCGGTGACCACGAAATTACTTTCGATGCTCAAGTTAACTCTTGCACGAGCCTGCACGCTAAAACTATTGAAGAAAATGGTGTGCTAAAAGTTGCCCTCATTGGCAGTAACCCTACCAGGCACACTGCATGCATCGCAGTTATGCGTCAGGAGCATGTGAAAGTTAAGACCACGGCAAACGCCAACACACTGCGGGTTCAGCCTCTTCACGTCTTGGCTGTATACAACGGTGGGGGAGGTGGTAATACACCCCACTAGTTTATCGATATACCTGTGCCCAGTACGTACGGTGAACAGTTAGGGGCGATACCCATATGCTCCGTATAGCGTGGCTGTTTGATGCACAGTAGAGAAATATCGGGGCTCTCCTTCACAATGGTGAGCCCCGATATCTTTGCGGAAGCTAATGTTGCATAGGCTATTGGGGACAGATGCGGGACTCATCGTTACTTTCGATCAGCTCCTGATAGAACATAATTTTCCGGTGCACAAAATCAACCCGTTGCTGTGCTTCAATAAGCTGCTGCTGGGCAATACGCGCATACTGCTCCACAATGCGCAACCGTTCGGGAGCTGTCTTACTTCCTTGACGCCCTAAATCTACATACGTCTTCACATCTGCAATGCTCATACCGCATTTACGTAGGCAATGGATAGTTTCGAACCAACCGATGCATTCATCGGTAAAAACACGGTTTCCTTTCTCGTCCCTCTGCAAGGTGGGAATGAGGCCCTGGTCGGTGTAATAGCGTACCGTGTGGGGGCTTAGATTTACTCGTTCAGAAACCTCTTTGACCGTGTAGCTCATTCCTTCATTATTTCACGGACCTGCTGAATATAAGGGCCTGCAGCATCCCGTGCCTTTGCATGATACAGGTATGGTTCGCATTTAGAATGTGTTTTATATCGGGTTTGAAGGTTTAAGCTTGCCCTAGAGCAGCTCGAAGGACGTAGTCTTGTACAGCAATCAATAATAAACCGCTAAAACTAGCCGAGAGTGAGTAGTACAGCTAATGCGTTCAGTCATTATGGAAGAACCCGGTAAGGTCGTCGTAGAAGACCGCCCCATGCCCACCCTCCTAGAGTCCACGGATGCCGTTATTAAACTTGCCGCATCCTGCATTTGCGGTTCTGACCTGTGGCCCTATCGTGGCGCGCAGCCTGAGCCTGTAGACCATCAGCAGATGGGTCATGAATATATCGGTGAGGTTATCGAAGTTGGCGACGATGTTAAGACCGTCAAGCCTGGTGACTTTGTCGTTGGTTCTTTCTGCATCTCATGCGGTGAGTGTGCAACCTGCCGGGATGGTTACCCTTCACGGTGCCTTAAGGCCATTGCTGCAGGCGATGGTTTCATTGGTATGCGCTCGAACGGTACCCAGGCGGAATACGCCCGTATTCCTTTCGCAGACGGCACTTTGATTAAGACTCCCGCATACCCTACCGCAGAGCAGATTCCTCATCTGATGGCGGCATCCGATGTGCTGGGGACTGGCTGGTATGCAGCCGACGCCGCCAAGGCCGGCCCGGGTAAGGCTATTGTTGTAGTTGGCGATGGTGCCGTTGGTTTGGGCGCAGTTATTGGTGCTAAGCAGCTGGGCGCTGAGAAGATCATCATGATGTCTCGCAACCCCAAGCGCCAAGAGCTGGCTAAGCAGTTCGGTGCAACCCACGTGGTGGAAGAACGCGGTGAAGAAGGTATCGCCAAGGTTCTAGAGCTTACTGACGGGGTGGGAGCGCACGGCGTGGTGGAGGCTGTTGGTACTCAGCAGGCCTTTGACCAAGCCCTCGGATGCGTACGCCACGGCGGCTACATCGGTTTCGTAGGCGTGCCCCACGACAGCTCGATCGGTACCGATGTGCTCTTCGACAAACAGGTTCATCTTGAAGGAGGCCCCGCGCCGGTTCGTAAATACCTGCCGACCCTGATTGACCTGATTTACAAGGGTGAGATTGAACCCGGTAAGGTCTTCGATCTAGTATTGCCCATCGACGAAGCCCCCAAGGGCTATGAGGCAATGGATCAGCGTACCGCGACCAAGGTGCTGCTGACGATGTAGCCCCTGCATATAATCCTTTACAGTGTGTTCGGGCAGGCACTCAATGCAATATGTTGTTCCCCAGAAGGTGAGCTGACTTTAGCTCAGTTTCTGGGGAACAGTTTGTGTACCTCTTGGAATCCTCCTGGGATTGATGCGGTTTTTGACCAGAGTAATGTGTTGTAGCTTCACAGATAAGAGTCATAATGGGTGACAATCCGTGAGCTAAAGCATAAAATGGGAAAGGAACTGTTGGCTACAACTGCAAAGGACGATGATGACCAAGCCTTTCCCTTCCGACCTTGAAATTGCTCAGGCAGCTACCCTTGAGCCGATCACCGAAATCGCCGCCGAAAACGGGATTAGTGCGGATCGTCTGGAACCCTACGGCAAGTATGTTGCGAAGGTTCTTCTGGACGAAACCACTAACGCGGAGACCGCACGTAAGCGCGGCTCCAAATACATTGTTGTAACCGCTGTGACCCCCACCCCGCTCGGTGAAGGTAAAACCGCTACTTCCGTATCACTGGCTCAGGGCTTCGCACAGACCGGACGTAAGGCGATGCTCACCCTGCGTCAGCCCGCCATGGGCCCCACCTTCGGTATTAAGGGTGGTGCAGCTGGCGGTGGCTACTCTCAGATCGTGCCCATGGAGAAGCTGAACCTGCACCTGACCGGCGACTTCCACGCTGTTACCGCAGCCCACAACTTGCTTGCCGCAATGATCGACAACCACCTGCACCAGGGGAACGACCTACGTATTGACCCGCGCGCTATCGAATGGCGCCGGGTCATTGACATTAATGACCGCTCCCTGCGGAACGTTGTAGTCGGGTTGGGTGAACGTATTGACGGCGTACCCCGCCAGACCGGGTTCGATATTACCAGCGCCTCCGAAATCATGGTGATTCTCTCCCTGGCAACCTCATTCAAGGATCTGCGTGAGCGCCTGGCGAAGATCGTTGTGGGCCTGAACTATGACGGTGAGGCTGTTACCGCCGCCGATTTGAAGGCTGACGGTGCCCTGGCAGTCATTCTGGCTGATGCCATTAACCCGAACCTGCTGCAGACTCTTGAGCACACTCCGGCGCTTATCCATGCGGGCCCCTTCGGTAATATCGCTACCGGTAACTCATCAATCGTGGCGGACTATGTTGGTCTCGAATATTCGGATTACGTGATTACTGAGGCAGGCTTCGGCGCTGATATGGGCGCAGAGCGTCTCTTTAACGTTAAATGCCGTATCTCCGGGCTGAAGCCTGATGCAGCGGTTCTGGTTGTAACGGTGCGTGCCTTGAAGTCGCACTCCGGGCTGTACAAGATTGTTCCCGGTAAGCCTCTTCCCGACGGCATGCTGCAGGAAAGCCCCTCAGATGTTGAGGCAGGGGCTGCAAACCTGAAGAAGCACATTGAGATTGTGCGTAACTTTGGTGTGCAGCCTGTGGTCGCTATTAACGCGTTCCCCACCGACTTCGACTCCGAGCATGAGGCTATTCGCCGTATCGCTGAAGAAGCAGGTGCCCGTGTGGCTATTCACCGTGGCGTTGCCGAAGGCGGTAAGGGCACTGTCGATTTGGCGAATGTGGTTGCTGAGGCATGTGATGATGTTTCGGAGCTGAAGTTCACCTATGACCTTGAGGACTCGCTGGAAACGAAGCTGGAGAAGGTCGCTACCAAGGTGTACGGTGCTGACGGTATTTCGATTGCTCCCGCCGCCGCTAAGCAGCTTAAGCGTTTCGCTGATTTGGGCTACGGTAACCTGCCCGTGGTGATTGCCAAGACCCACCTGTCTATCTCTTCAGATGCTTCTCTGAAGGGCGCACCCACCGGCTGGACTTTGCCGGTGCGTGAGGTTCGTTTGGCAGCTGGTGCCGGTTACGTGTACGCAATTTGCGGTACGATGCGCACCATGCCTGGGTTGAGCAAGAGCCCCGCAGCTGAGCGCATTGGATTCGATGAAAACGGTACGATGGTTGGTCTCTCCTAAGAGGCAGTAGCAGCAGCGTACGTGCTGGTGAGCCCCGCATCTGGGTCAGAATATGACCCCAGATGCGGGGCTCAGTCTATAAAACTACATACGTGTAGTTTTCAGATGAGGTTTTTTGAAATGTTCCCCACAGGAAAAAATAGCTGTTTTCGGGGGAATAAATGGGTGTCAAAAGAGAATGTGTATCGATTGGCTGAGGCATGTATTGACTAGGGGATTTGGGGCGCAGATTCAGATGCTCTGGTAGACCCCTAAAAACAGACCAATTGTAACCGTGCGGCACCTTAAATTTGCTGATTTTCAGGTTGTCGGATCGGAATTTTTAAAGGTTGTGTTTAGCTTGATAAAAATACAGGCAATTTAGACTGCTGGTTCAAAAACCGCGATATACCGGGCGTTTCCGGGGGATGGTGACCTGGAAAGAGGTGGTTCCAAATCTTGAAGGAATCACAATAGGCCGTCGAACAAGGCGAATACACGCCAAAAAAATTTACATGATTTAGGTCACTAAAAAATCGCCAATAATCAAATTGGTACTTAAAAAACCTTGTTGTGGACAGGGTGAATATAACGAAACGGTTACAAACTCTGTCTATGGGTCATGAGCCTGCCAATCGGGGCAAAACACCCCAAAAAAAGCGCCCAAAATTCATATACACTTATGTCATCAGGTAATCGTAGGTTTTGAATAGATCTTTGGATTGCTTGTGTTTGAGCTGAGTGATAGATGTGTTCTACGCATCGAGAAACGACCACGCTAAGGTAGCGTGGTCGTTTCTTTTTGTGTTCGGTAGGAGTGCAATGATGCACAATAGAGAAGAACTTAGGCATTAGACTCTAATCGCGCACTACGCAACAGATTATCTGCCAACTTCCTACCAGCCCCGTTCGCCCCATTCCTCCAGATGAGGGCGTTCCTCCCCAAGAGTCGTGGAACGTCCATGACCAGGAAGCACAGTCGTGTCGTCATCAAAAGCGCCGAAAAGTTTCTCCAGGACGTTTGTGAAAAGCTCGCCAAACTGCTGCCGAGAATCCGTCTTGCCAACACCACCTGGAAAAAGTGCGTCCCCGGTAAATAAGAGCGTGGCGGGCGAACCATCTTCCCACACGCTTTCAAGAACATACACAATCGACCCAGGGGTGTGCCCAGGAACTGAGATAGTCCGAACCACAGTATCACTGCCATAAAAATCGAATGTCTCACCACCCATTAGCGACTCTTCCACCTCAAAGCCTTCTAGCTCGTGAATCGCTTCAATGTCCTCCGCGCCAGCTGAGGTGATGGCTCCAGTGAACTTCTCAAGACCGTTAATCGCTCGAATATGGTCCCAATGCCCGTGGGTTACTACAATGCTCGTTACGCCAATCGCACGTTGCCGCACCGCCTCAAAATCGGCCTCAGACTCTATGACGCGCACGCGATGATCCTGCGCATCAGTCAGCTCGAGATGAGGGCAGTCATGTAGCAGTGCGTCTAGGGTAAACGCATAGAGAGCTTCGGCGTCATCTGCGGGGTCTATGAGCAGTTGTTCACCGGAGTGGCGCATCGTCAGCAGGTAGACGCTATTGTCCATCTCAGAAACGCTCAATGCGCGGACCGTGAATTCAGGATTCTCAAACAGCAGTGTGGATTCGGGATAAGTACTCATACTTTTAAGTGTAGGGGAGGTACGTGTAAAGTACTGAGGGCTCTTGAGCTTGGGGTGGACACGGTACATACCTGCGAACGTATGAGTTTCTCACAGGCTCTTCCGCCCGTATCGAAATACCCCGTGACCAGGACAAAGGCTGATAGAATATTATTTCGATAGTAACGGAAGGATAGCCGATGTCCCCTCGCCCCGGCACCAGCGTGCCTGCTGCACCGCGCGCTAACGATCTAAACAGTATTCGTGTGCAGGGAGCACGCGAGAACAACCTTAAAAATGTAGACCTTACCATTCCACGCGATGCGATGGTCGTCTTTACCGGGCTATCAGGGTCCGGAAAATCCTCGCTGGCCTTCGACACGATCTTCGCAGAGGGACAACGCCGATACGTCGAATCGCTCTCTTCATACGCCCGCATGTTCCTAGGGCAGGTGGACAAACCGGATGTAGACTTCATCGAAGGGCTCTCACCCGCTGTGTCTATCGACCAGAAATCTACCTCAAAAAACCCACGTTCTACTGTAGGAACCATCACCGAAATCTACGACTATATGCGTCTGCTGTGGGCGCGTGTAGGGCATGCCCACTGCCCAGAATGCGGTGAAGAAATAACTAAACAAACCCCGCAACAGATCGTTGATACCCTCATGGGGTACCCTGAGCGTACCCGCGTGCAGGTGCTTGCCCCCGTCGTATCTGCACGCAAAGGGGAGTTCGTCGATCTTTTCAAAGACCTGCTAACCCAAGGGTACTCACGCGCCCGAGTAGACGGGCAAACAATGCAGCTTTCCGACCCCCCGAAACTGGCTAAACAGTACAAACACACGATCGAGGTGGTCGTTGACCGTATCGTCATTAAAGACGGCATTAACCAGCGCCTGACTGACTCGGTGGAAACCGCACTACGGCTTGCCGACGGGCGTTTACTTATCGATTTTGTAGATGAGGCGGAAGACAGCCCCGAGCGTACCCGCAGTTTCAGCGAAAACCTAGCTTGCCCCAATAACCACCCCCTGCAAATCGACACAATTGAGCCGCGCGCCTTCTCGTTTAACTCCCCGTTCGGTGCCTGCCAAGCGTGCGACGGTATCGGCTCCCGTCTCGAAGTGGATGAAGAGCTGCTGATCCCCAACCCCGAGCTGAGCCTCGGCGAAGGCGCTATTGCGCCCTGGTCACAGGGCAAAGCAACCACCGAATACTGGTTACGTCTGCTCGCCGGTCTGGGTGAAGAACTTGGGTTTGACCTTAACACCCCATGGAATAAGCTATCCGCCAAAGTGCAGAAAGCGATCCTGAGCGGAAAAGATTTTAAAGTCGAAGTCTCATACCGTAACCGATTTGGGCGTGAACGCCGCTACACCAGCGGATTTGAAGGGGTCAAAGCCTACATTAAACGCAAACATGCGGAGACTGAGTCAGACTTCGCGCGTGACCGCTACGAACAGTACATGCGCCAGGTGGCGTGCCCCAGCTGCCGCGGGGCGCGTCTGAATCCCACTATCCTAGGGGTAAAAGTTGGGCAGAAATCCATTGCGGAAGTAACCGAATTGCCTCTGCGCACAGCCCTAGAGTTCATGCGCGGACTGACCCTTAGCGAACGTGAAATGAAAATCGCTGAGCAGGTGCTTAAAGAGATCGACGCGCGTCTGCAATTCCTGCTGGACGTGGGCCTTGATTACCTGACCCTTTCACGCGCCGCTGGCACGCTCTCCGGCGGCGAAGCGCAACGCATCCGTTTAGCCACCCAGATCGGTTCCGGACTGGTTGGTGTGCTCTACGTGTTGGATGAGCCGTCCATCGGCCTGCACCAGCGGGATAACCGGCGCCTGATTGACACCCTGACGAAGCTTCGTGATATGGGCAATACCCTGATTGTGGTGGAGCACGATGAAGACACCATGCGTGAGGCAGACTGGATAGTGGACGTTGGCCCCGGCGCAGGTGAGCACGGGGGACAGGTGGTGCACTCGGGCACATACGATGAGCTCCTCAAGAATAAGAGCTCAATCACGGGTGACTATATGGCGGGCCGCCGTGAGATTGAGGTACCTGCAACACGCCGGCCGGTGGATAAGAAACGACGGGTGAAAGTGTTCGGTGCGCGCGAAAATAACCTCAAAAATGTGGATGTGGTTTTCCCGTTGGGCGTTTTTACCGCCGTCACTGGGGTGTCTGGGTCGGGGAAATCCACTCTGGTGAACGACATCCTGTACACCTCACTGGCCAATAAACTCAACGGCGCGAAACAAGTGCCGGGGCGCCACAGGAAAATTGAGGGGCTTGAACACCTCGATAAAGTGATTCATGTGGATCAGTCCCCGATTGGACGCACCCCGCGGTCAAACCCCGCAACCTATACGGGCGTATTTGATAATATTCGTAAGCTTTTTGCCGAAACGAACGAAGCAAAAATACGGGGGTATACCCCCGGGCGTTTTTCGTTTAACGTCAAAGGCGGCAGGTGCGAGGCTTGCTCAGGTGACGGCACGCTCAAGATTGAGATGAACTTCCTGCCGGATGTGTACGTACCGTGCGAGACCTGCCACGGCAAACGTTACAACCGTGAGACCCTTGAGGTGCACTACAAAGGTAAAACCATCGCCGATGTGCTTGAAATGCCGGTAGAGGAAGCCGCCGAATTTTTTGCGGCCTTTACCCCTATCGCCCGGCATTTAAATACCCTGGTGGATGTTGGTCTAGGGTATATCCGGTTGGGGCAGCCCGCCACTACGCTCTCAGGCGGTGAAGCGCAGCGTGTAAAACTGGCGGCCGAGCTGCAGAAACGTTCTAATGGTCGTTCTATCTATGTGTTGGATGAGCCGACTACCGGGCTGCATTTTGAGGATATCCGGAAGCTGCTGGCGGTTCTGCAGTCGCTTGTCAATAAGGGCAACACTGTTATCACTATTGAACATAACCTTGATGTGATTAAATGCGCTGACTGGATTATTGATATGGGGCCGGAAGGCGGCGATGGCGGGGGTACCGTAATTGCCGAAGGAACCCCCGAGTCTGTGGCTGGGGTCGCTTCCTCACACACCGGCCGTTTTATCCAGGAGGTCCTGTGAACGCCGCACATGCACGTGGTGCCGTCACCACACGTGACCGTGCCCGGCATATGATCGCCGCCCAGTTAGAAGCCGATTTTTGTTTGCCGCACGGTTCAGTCGCTAAGGCTCACGGACAGGGGGCAGAGCTACTCGCGCAGCTGCAGCTGCCAGCGGATAAGATGGGCTCATCCCGCCGCCGCAACGACGATATTTGGGAACTACGAGTCGCTAACTATGCCGGGGTGGGGCTATTGTGCGCAAAGCACCCGCGGGTGCTTGAAAAAGCCCGCGAGTATATGGCGGGGGATAACCCAAACTGGCTGGGTTATTACGCCCAGCTACGCCAGCTTAACGAGCTTCTGACCCCCTACAGCCAGCAGGTGAGCGGAACCAGCATCTACTACACGCCCACGCGTGCGCTGCTGGAGTCAGTAGTACCTGAAAATCTTCCCGCGCAGGAAGTGAAATGTGCTGTTCCAGGGATCGGCATGATGCGCCGTGTTGATAGCGCATCTCTTCGCCATGCACTATACGATCAGGTCACGGGGGAGCACACTATTGTAACCGCCCCCAATGCTTCAGCGGCAGCTATCGAAACCAGCCCGGAAGATACTGCGGGCACCAAGCTGCCGGTACGGTTTGAGTTTTTAACCCCGCAACAGTGCGAGCGTTTTCGCGGGGATACCCGGTACGCAAACGCCCTGGGGTTCAGCTGCCGCCGCCCCGACGTAACAGTACTAGCCGCATACGGGGTGGAGACGGAGGCAACCGATCCGATTGCTCTGGTAGGTGCAAGCGATGACTCACCGCTCATGCGTCAAATAGGTGTGGACGTGCTTCCAGAATTTCGGCACTACGGGCTGGCTTCACGAATGATCCGCGAGGTGACTCGTATTGTACTCGCAGAAGGGTACCTGCCGTTTTACGGGACAAGCCCATCACACATACTGTCGCAACGCACCGCAGCGGCAGCTGGCCTAACCCCCACCTGGTGGGAATTTGTCTCAACCAGCCTGCACGATATGCAGGTAGACTAAACGAGACGGAAATACTTATTAGGCGCACGCGTTATATGGTGCGGATGGGCTGAGGCTGCCCAAGGAACTTTTCACAAAAACCCGCTACTAGAAGGGGAAAACAGATGAGCACAGAACCAGATTTGCACGCGATCGGCATTGATGAGAGCGTCACTGAGACCCGTGAACGCCTAGCGGGACGAAATGTTCCTGTGATTGATAACCCCGCTGGCGCATCCTGGGGCGTGTACACCGACCCGTCCGGCGCGAAGGTGGCTTTTGGCAGGGCGGAAGACGGCACGGAATACACTGATGCGAACCTAGAGAGCCCACACGCTTACCCGGCGCAGGGGTACCGTGTCTCGCATAACCTGGCGCACTTTGACCTTCTGGAGGGCGGAGACCGTGAAGGCCGCTTCCTCGCGTATGTGGATAACCCCACGGCCCTTACCCTGACCGAGCCGAATAAGGTGACGGTACGACCCGCCGCTCTTGGCGCTGAGGTTGTGGTCTACGCTTCGGAGGATGAGTATCAGCAGGCCCAGTCCGAGCATGATGGCCTTACCCTAGACGCGAAACATCTGAAATCACCGTGGCTTCTGGCGCTGCACAGCGGAGATGCCACGGGGGATGAGGCAAGCTCGGTAGCAATGTTCGCGGCGGTTGTTCAAAGTGCGCAGCTGCGCACCAATGAGCTGACCGGGCGGGAATTCTGGTATGTTCTGGGAGAATCAGTAGTGCCGATGGCTATTGCTCTTCCCGCGGAGACGGCGCAAAACCTGCATCCCGGTGCCGTGATTGCCGGTGCGTTCATTATCGTTGCCTCCGTCGAGGCATAACCACCCCATAAGCGCACAATCCCGCATACTTAATCAATGTGAAGGCAATATAAGAGCCCTGACTAATGAGTAAATATGCGGGATTTTCTGTGTATTGTTGGGTGCCCTACAGCTCGGTCCCGTTGGAGGCGATTACACGGCGGTACCAGTCGAAGGACTTCTTGCGGTACCGGGCCAAGGTGCCTGAGCCGTCGTCACTGCGGTCCACATACACAAAACCGTAGCGTTTTGACATCTGTGCCGTCGAAGCTGAAATCATGTCGATACAGCCCCACGTCGTGTAACCGAGCAGCTGCACACCGTCTGCAATAGCCTCCCGAACCTGCAGCAGATGTGCACGCAAATACTCAATACGGTAGTCATCCAGCACCGTCAGCTCGCCGTTGGCCTCCACCAGCTCATCGCGAGCCCCTAAACCGTTCTCCACGATAAAGAGCGGCTTCTGCCATCGGTCCCAGTACTGGTTCAGCACGATGCGCAACCCCACCGGGTCAATCTGCCAGCCCCACTCCGAAGCCGACAGGTGCGGGTTACTGACCCCGCCGAGCATATTGCCTGCCTCACGCTCCCCGCGTGCCGGGCTGCCGCTGGCGCAGGTAGACATGTAGTAGCTGAACGATACGAAATCAACTGTGTTCTTCAGATCCTGCCGGTCCTGCTCCGTGATCTCAAGCTGCACACCCTTATCCGCCAATTGACGCATAAAATAGCCGGGGTAGGCGCCGCGCACATGCACATCACCAAACATATAGTTGGCTTGCTCAGCGTGTAAGGCTGCGAGCGCATCATCGGGGCTCGGGGTGAGCGGATAGGTAGGCATTGCCAGAATCATGCACCCAATACGCGCATCCGGGGCAAGTTCGCGTGCTAACCGGGTTGCCCGTGCTGAAGCGACTAGCTCATGGTGAATCGCCTGGTATAGCTGCTGCTCTGTCAGCTGCTCCTTAGGGGTGTTAATACCCCCTGACATAAACGGCACATGAAGGACTGAGTTAATCTCGTTGAAAGTCAGCCAATACTTTACCCGGTGCCCGTACCGTTCAAACAGCACCCGGCAGTACCGCTCGTAGAAGCTAATCAGCTTACGGCTCACCCACCCGTTATATTTCTCGGCAAGGTGCAGAGGGGTCTCGTAGTGGCTAATGGTCACTAAAGGCTCAATACCGTATTTTTCGAGCTCATCGAGCAGACCGTCGTAGAACGCTAGACCAGCCTCATTCGGTTCCGTTTCATCACCGTGCGGAAAAATCCGTGACCAGGCGATGGAGAACCTGAATACTTTAAACCCCATCTCGGCAAGAAGTGCAATGTCTTCCGGATAGCGGTGGTAAAAGTCAATACCCTCAAGCTTTAGATTGTCGGGTGTGGGAGTTGCTGTACGTGGGTTGAACCCGCCGCGGGGAAGCACATCCTGAATGCTGGGGCCTTTCCCGTCTTTATCCCAGGCGCCTTCACACTGGTTAGCGGCGGTCGCCCCACCCCACAGAAATCCCGGCGGGAACTCAGCATGAGGTTTTACCATGGGGATAGGTTGCGTATTAAGGGTGTGAGTAATGTTCTGCTCTTGATGCATGAGAGGAGCCCTTCTGCAGCGGTAGACGCACCCGATAAGAACACCATCGTAGCGCGGCAGAACCCGCGGATGCGTGTGACAATAGCCTTGCTTTAAAGCCTACCCCAGGTGTGATTTCGTGACCACCTACACCGGGCGTGTAGGTAATACTTCGGAGCCTCGGTTATGCTTTAACAACGGGTGCGGCGCCGGCCACGGCAAACGCACCTTCGCCGATATTTTTTTGACCCTGAAAGGAGCGCCGACGGTGGCTCTCGACCCCCAAAAAATTGCCATGTACCGGCAAAATCTGCAACAGCTGGACTCCCGCCGCGTCCTCAAAAACAAGATAGAGTCGGGTATGTCTCCGCAGGAGGCGAATGAGAGCGCCGGGTTTAGCGAAGAAGAACTGAACACCAATATGCAGGCGCTGCCGGGTGTGCGACCTGTGAAACCTGGTTTTTCGGGTGCTGGCCCCGAGGAGATCTGCACCCGTTACGCTATTGGCGCCCTGACCAACGAACAGCTGGCCGACGAGCTGACCCGCTGGGACTACAACGTACACGCCCAGTGGAACCCCTACCACGAGTTCCGGTTCTTTATGCCCGGCAGCTACGACGAGCTGGTGATGGCGTTCTATAAGAACCTCATTGACCCCACCGATCTGCAGGCGCTCGCCGCGCGAGGTCTACCGCTGCCTGCTGATTTGATTGAAGAGTGGGAGCAGGAACGAGAGCTTTTCGGGCACGTCACGGCGATTTACCGCAAGATGTTCTCCACCGCCGGTGCGCAGCGGCAAGCGCATGTGGTGGTGGGCGCCCCGGGGTCGGGTAAAAGCGAGTATATTGCGAACACTATTGAGGGGTGGAACGAAGACTATATAGTGATTGACCCCGAGCTTCTTGACCGAGCGTTCTTGCGGCAGTACCTTGCCGAAGGCTGGTATGAGGCTCTAAAACCTGAGCCTGCACGTGAATTTGAGAAGCAGGGGAATAAGCTGTTCCCCATGGATATTGCGACGATCGCCCGTGAAGATTCAGCGAAACTGGGAAGTATTCTTCTGAGCACGTTCGCGGATGAGGGGATGAACCTGATCCTGGAGGCAACGTTCACCCCGGGGTTTGTGGCGCAGCAGCTTGTTGACTATCTGAGCCGTAACGGGTACAGCATTAATGCTGTACGGCTAACCATTGAGAAAGAACAGGCGGTTGAACGGTGCGAGGCACGCTATGAGCGGGAATACGAACAGGCTTTGACGCAGGGGCTTGACGCCCTGGGCGCTAAGCCCGTTGACACGGCGTATATTGACTATGTTTTTGAGAACTACGCTGAGGCTGAGGAAGCTCAGAAAGCGGCTGCTGGCAAGTAGGGTCTGGGCTTTAAAGACTGTTGTGGCGGGCACCTTTGAAGGTGCCCGCTACAGTTGCGCGATGGGGGAGTAGGCTCTTACCGCCCGTACCCGAGGGAGAACATCCAGACAGTACCGATGAGCCCCCAGATAATAATGTTCACAACTGAGGCAATAAAGCCCAGCTTGAACCATTCGCCGGTCTTAATGTACCCGGACCCGAAGTACACCCCGGCAGGCCCGGAAGCGTAGTGGGTGATGCCGCCAATCAGGTTACCGGCGAAACCTAAGAATAGTGCCGCAAACATGGGCGGGGTACCTGCTGCGATAGCTGCACCGAGAAAGACCGCATAAAGCGCCACAATCTGCGCGGTATTGGATGCGAAGAAATAGTGGATGTAGAAGTATACGAGCGCCAGGACACCAAACGCTAAAGGCCACGCCATTCCACCCACACTGCTGGCGACGGATGCGCCGATCCATTCAACCACTTTGAGGGTTTTGAGGTGATCGGCCATGCCTACCAGCACGGCGAAGAAGATAAGCGTGGACCAGGCGCTTGAGTTAGCCGCCATATCTTTCCAGGTAAGTACCTTGGTAACAAGCAGAATAGCGATACCCAAAAATGCGGCCGCCGTAGCATCCACCCCCAGGCTGGAGCCTCCGATCCACAGGATAAGCAGCACTATAAAGGTGCCGAGCATAATCCACTCGGGTCGGGTCATCGGCCCAATGTTTTTAAGCTCTTCACGGGCGTGTGCGGGGGCATCGGGGGTTTTCTTAATGGTGGGAGGGTAGATTTTTGACATCACCCACGGTAGCACGATGAGGGCGGCTAGACCGGGGACGATAGCAGCCAACGCCCATGTTCCCCAGTCCAGGTGCACGCCTTTATCTTGCGCGAATTTCACGGCGAGCGGGTTGCCAGCCATGGCGGTAAGAAACATTGCTGAAGTGATCGTGTTAACCTGGGCCTCTGTCATGAGCAGGAAAGAACCAAGTTTCCGGCGCGATTCCGTGCTCTCATTGGTGGAGCCATTCACCTCAGCAAGGGATTTAATGATGGGGTAGATGACCCCGCCTGCGCGGGCCGTATTGGATGGGGTGGCTGGGGCAAGCACCAAATCGGTAATAGCCATACCGTAGGAGAGCCCCAAAGAAGACTTACCCAGAAGAGACACAAAAAGAAGAGCGATGCGTTTGCCTAAACCGGTGATAAGGAACCCGTCGGCGATAAAAAATGCCGCAACAATAATCCATATGGCGGAGTTGCCAAACCCGGCGAGCGCCTCTTTTTTAGCTGTCATCGTGCCGGTAATCATGGCTATGGCTAAACCAGTGAGCGCTATGGATGGGGTGGGCAGCGGCTGGAGGATGAGACCCAGGATGGTGCCAACAAAAATAGCGGCCATGTGCATACCGCGCGGGTCTACCCCGGGCGGGGCGGGAATAAACCAAATAGCTAAGGTGACGATGACGATGGCCGCAACTTTTAGTGCAAGAATGGTGCGTTCTTGTGACGCACCCGTCGTGTGAGGCGGCGGGGGTGCGGAGGCTCCCGTTGCTGTATCTGGTGCAGCTGTGGATTCTTTGGGCGAATCCTCCGGTTTCTGGCTCATGGCGTTCTCCTTCGGACCAGTGTGGTCTATAGTTTACGCGGTTCGATGCATGTGTTTAGGTGGTTTTATGTGGGAATTTACGATACTGTTTTTCCTGTTTTCTATAAGCATACCCCTGGCAGGTCAAGGGAGAAAGGGGTAGTTAAACCACTAGTGTGTCTGACATTATGTCACTAAAACCCACACGGAGTTACCCGGCGGGCAAGGTTCACCCGCCACGAGCCTTATAGCTGACCATAAAGAGACACAATAAACCCACTGGTTCTTTGAACAGAACCGTTACCTGTAGCGAATACGGGTACACTTGAACCCGTGGATATCCTACGCGAAACCGGTGAAACAGCCGGTGGAATCATTGCCCGTTACGACGAGACACTCACAATTCTGCGCGAGGTTGCGCACCGGCGCCGAAACGCCACTTTGCGCATCTACCAGCCCGAAGCCACCGTTGCCTTTGGACGCCGTGACGAACTCAACCCCGGCTTTGCCCAAGCCGTTACCGCCTGCAAAAACATGGGTTTTAACGTGCTTGTCCGCAAAGTTGGTGGGCATGCGGCAGCCTACCACCCGGGGTGCCTGGTCATCGACCATTTTCAGCCAGCTGACGATGCGAAAACCGGCAGCAACCTACGCTACAAACTTTTCGGCGAGCTTTTCGCCCGGGCGTTACAGGATGTTGGTGTGGACGCAGCCGTGGGGGAGATACCCGGAGAATACTGCCCCGGTGAATTTTCGGTGCACGCCCGGTTAGGAGGCGAACGTTCCGGAGAACGCATAAAACTGGTTGGCACCGCCCAGCGCGTTGTCTCTGGCGCCTGGTGGTTTAGCACAGGCATCGTGGTCACCGACTCGGCTCCACTGCGGTCTGTCACCGAGCGTGTCTATGCAGCACTGGGGCTACCGCTTGATCCGGCAACCATCGGCGCCGCACAAGAGGCCAATCCGGCACTGCTTATGGAGGATTTGGAAGACGCCATCCTTGACGTATACGCGCAGAACGGGTTCCGTTAATGTGCGGCCGGTACGGGCTTGAGGCGCACTACGGCACCTCCCTGGGTGGGGTGCAGCTCACGGAGCCTTTTACCTCGTGGAATATTGCGCCCACCCAGCAGGTCCCAATCCTGCTGAACCGCCGTGTACCCCGTACCGCTCAGGGGCAGCTGCTAGATGCTCCGCGCCGCCCCGGCGTGCACCGGCTGGGGGCATCCACCCTAGACACAGGCGGAACCTACCGGGAAATATACCGTGCCCGGTGGGGCCTGATTCCCGACTGGCACCCCTGGGACGAAGACCCTAAACCTCCCTCCCTTACCTTCAACGCCCGCAGTGAAACCCTTTTTGAGAAAACAAGCTATGCCCGTCCTGCCGTCACCGGGCACTGTGCAATACCCACCAGCGGCTACTACGAATGGGGTGTACAAGGCAGCACCGTCACGGCCCGAGGCACTGTTAAAGAACATAAAATACCGCAGCGTATCGGTCCGCCCGGTCAGTACCTGTACCTGGCGGGGCTGTACGCCTGGCATAAGATAAACCCGGTATCAGCAAAAGCGCTAACCGGTGGAGGGTATGAGCCGCAAACCGGCCAGTGGCTTTTGACGTTCACAATCCTCACGATGGCTTCACCGCGCTCTTACACCAGGCAAGACGGCTCACCGCTTTTACGGGAACTTGGGCACATTCACGAGCGAATGCCGCTGCCGCTCAACCCTGCTGCTGTCAACGGACAACCGAGCACCCTTGACGTATGGTTGGGGTCGGGGCGTGTAGCCGGCACCCCAGAAGATAGTCGCATGCCTACAATGGGCGTGAGCGACCTGCACGATGCTCGTACTGCTCTGGAACAGCTTCAGCACGCCGCCTACCCTCAGGCAGCCCAATGGCGTGTACGGCAGGTTAGCAGCCGTATCGGGAACATTAAAAATAACGATAAGAGCGTACTGGAACCTGATACGAACCTGCTCACCCTGCTAGACTCCGATACATACGCTGAACATACCACCAACCCGGAAGGAACCCATGCGCTGGGCACAGATTAAAGACCAGAAAGGCACCCGCGCCGTCTGCCTGCATGAGCAGACCGTGTATGAGTTCCCCGCCAAGCTCGGACCGCTGCTGCAGTTTTATGGGCGCTACCGGCTGAATTTCGGGGACCCCAAGAATGCGCTCGCTATTATGCGTGAAAATGGGGCGACTACGCTCGGGCACGGGATGCAGCTGTGGGAATCGCTGAATTTTGTGCAACCGATTGACCGCCCCGGTAAAGTTATCTGCGCGGGGCTGAACTACCGGGACCACGCCGCTGAGATGGGGTTTGAGCTCCCGGAGTATCCCGCGATTTTCGCTAAATACGCTAACGCTTTAATCGGCCCGCGTGATGAGATTCGTATGCCCGCCCAGAGCACCAAAATCGACTGGGAAGTTGAGCTTGGGCTGGTGGTGGGTCAGAGCATGAGCGGTGTGAGTGAAGAGCAAGCGCTGGAGGGGCTTCTGGGGTATACGGTCACGAACGACGTCTCGGTACGGGACTGGCAGGGCCGCACCAGCCAGTGGTTTCAGGGGAAGAACTGGGATAGGATGACCCCTTTCGGCCCGGTCATCGTCACCCCGGATGAGGTGGATCCTGCGGCTGGTCTGGCCATGAGCTGTGAGGTGGATGGGGAAATCCGCCAGAGCGGCACCACCGCCGATATGGTGTTCACCCCGGCGCAGCTGCTCTCTTACCTGTCAACGTTTATGACCCTTGAGCCGGGCGATGTGATTCTCACCGGAACTCCGGCGGGTGTGGGGCTGTCGTATCACCCGCGTCGGTGGCTGAAGCCGGGGCAAACTTTGGTAACCCGTATTGAGGGGATTGGGAAGCTGGTTAATACCTGCTCGCAGCCGCAGTAGCACAGCCACCGGCCGGTGCGGGCAGCTGCGCGGAACTGCTGCGTGGGTGGTGGGACGCCTCCCACCCGGCGTTGGTTCGCGCATCCGCTCTAAACATGGGAAAATGTTAGATGGCTATGCCTATTATCTGTGGCGAACACCCTTGAAAGGATTGAAGCGAGTGGCTCCTCTGTCGAAGAACCCGCCCGTCCCGGCGGCCACCGACCCCGCGATTATTCGCAACTTTTGCATTATTGCGCATATTGATCACGGCAAGTCCACTCTCGCTGACCGTATGCTCCAGGCAACCGGTGTGGTTGCCCCGCGCGATATGAAGGCGCAGTACCTTGACCGCATGGACATTGAGCGCGAGCGCGGTATCACCATTAAATCTCAGGCGGTGCGCATGCCGTGGGAGGTGGAGGGCACCTCCTATGCGCTGAATATGATTGACACGCCCGGCCATGTGGACTTCACCTATGAGGTCTCTCGCTCGCTTGCCGCGTGCGAGGGTGCGCTGCTTCTGGTGGATGCGGCGCAGGGTATTGAGGCGCAGACCCTCGCTAACCTGTACCTGGCGATGGAAAATGATCTCACCATCATCCCTGTCCTGAATAAAATTGATCTGCCCGCCGCGATGCCCGATAAGTATGCCGAAGAACTGGCGCACCTTATTGGTTGTGAGCCCGATGAAGTTTTGCGGGTCTCCGGTAAGACCGGTGAGGGTGTGGAGGCCCTGCTGGACCGTATCGTTGAGGGTATTCCCGCTCCCGAGGGTACGGCGGACGCGCCCGCCCGCGCCATGATTTTTGACTCCGTGTACGATTCATACCGCGGTGTGGTCACCTATGTGCGTGTGGTAGACGGCAGACTGGAGCCGCGCCAGAAAATCAAGATGATGTCTACTGGTGCTGAACATGACCTATTGGAGATCGGCGTCATTTCCCCTGAGCCCATCCCCTCGAAGGGCCTGAGCGTGGGGGAGGTGGGGTACCTTATCACGGGTGTGAAGGACGTGCGCCAGTCCCGCGTGGGTGATACCGTCACAAGTGCCCATAAGCCGGCGGAGGAGTCGCTGGGCGGCTATGAGGATCCTAAACCGATGGTGTTCTCGGGCCTGTTCCCCATCGACGGTTCAGACTACCCGGCGCTGCGTGATGCTCTCGATAAGCTCAAACTTAACGATGCTGCGCTCATCTATGAGCCGGAAACCTCCGCGGCACTGGGGTTCGGGTTCCGCTGCGGGTTCTTGGGGCTGCTGCACCTTGAGATCGTGCGGGAGCGCCTGGAACGCGAGTTCAATCTCGACCTGATTTCGACCGCCCCTAACGTTATTTACGATGTGGTAGACGAAGCAGGTAATGCAAAGCGTGTGACGAACCCGAGCGAATTCCCTGAGGGTAAGGTCGCTACCATTCGTGAACCGATGGTGGCGTGTACGATTATTGCCCCCAGCGATTACATTGGTGCAATTATGGAGCTGTGCCAGTCACGCCGCGGGCAGATGGGTGGCATGGACTACCTGTCTGAAGACCGTGTTGAGATGCGGTACCGCCTGCCGCTGGCCGAGATCGTTTTTGACTTCTTCGATCAGCTCAAGTCCCGTACTCGCGGGTACGCATCGCTGGATTGGAAGTTTGACGGCGAGGAAGAAGCTGACCTGGTGAAGGTCGATATCCTTCTTCAGGGCGAGAAAGTGGACGCGTTCTCGGCCATCACCCACCGCGATAAGGCGTACTCATACGGTGTGATGATGACCGGTAAGCTGCGTGAACTCATACCCCGCCAGCAGTTTGAGGTGCCTATCCAGGCTGCCATTGGCTCCCGCATTATTGCCCGTGAGAATATCCGTGCGATGCGCAAAGACGTGCTTTCAAAGTGCTACGGCGGCGATATTTCGCGTAAACGCAAGCTGCTGGAAAAGCAGAAGGAAGGCAAGAAACGCATGAAGATGGTCGGCCGTGTTGAAGTGCCGCAAGAGGCATTTATTGCCGCTCTTTCTTCGGGTGAAGAGAAAGAGAAGAAAGACAAGAAAAAGTAGCCGATACAGTGTGGAAAACGGGTAGGGCTGTTGCTGCGTGAGAATTCCCGCGCGGTAAAGCTCTACCCGTATGACTTAAACGCACCTATCCCGCAAAAAGACTCATACGATACTTGGTGAGGAGGCACCCCGCTTGGCACCCGCACAGCCCTCTGGCGCGCCCGCGCCTCATGATGGGCGTATACCCGCGTCCTCCGCCCGGGGCTGTGAGAGCCGTGATTTCAGCCTCTATGTGCATATTCCGTTCTGTTCGGTGCGGTGCGGGTACTGCGATTTCAACACGTACGCCACCGAAGATTTTGGTGACGGGATAGGGCTGGGCACTTACGCAGACGATGCCATTGCCGAGATTCTCTTCGCCGCCCGAACACTTGAAGCATCCGGGGTGGCAAGGCGCCCGCTGCACACGGTGTTCTTCGGCGGCGGCACGCCCACGAAACTTCCCGCGCGAGACTTGGTGCGTATTCTGCAGGCCGCAGCGGATGTTTTTGGAATCAGAACGGGTGCTGAAATCACCACCGAAGCTAACCCGGATTCGGTGACCCGTGACGATCTGTTCGCCCTCAAGGAAGGGGGATTCACGCGTGTTTCCTTCGGCATGCAGTCCGTAGTTCCTGAGGTTCTGCAGGTGCTTGACCGTACCCACACCCCCGCGAATGTTCCCAAAGTTATTGCGTGGGCACAAGAAGCTGGCCTGCAGGTCTCGGTTGATCTGATCTATGGTTCACCCGGTGAGACACTGGAACAGTGGCGGCGCAGCGTGAAAGCCGCAATTTCGTACCGGCCCGACCACATCTCGGCGTACTCGCTCATTGTCGAGGATGGTACCAAACTTGCCGCACAGATCCGGCGCGGCGACTACACCATGCCAGATAACGACCTGATGGCCGATATGTACCTGCTCGCGGAGGAGTATCTCACCGACGCCGGGTACAGCTGGTATGAGGTGTCGAATTATTCCTCATCGGCGCAGACCCGCAGTGACCATAATTTGGCGTACTGGCGTAACCAGGACTGGTGGGGAATTGGCCCGGGGGCCCATTCGCACCTTAACGGTACCCGGTGGTGGAACCTTAAACACCCTGTTCCTTATGCGCACCGTGTACGGGCCGGGCAGTCCCCGGCAGCTGCGCGTGAGATTCTGGATGCCCCCACCCGGGCGTTTGAGACGATTATGCTCATGATTCGGGTGCGGGAGGGGCTGCCGGTACGTGAGCTGCTGGCGGTGCACGACCCTCAAGAACTCGGGGTTTCGCTGCGATGGCTGATAGCTCAGGGGCTGATTGAGCCAAAGGCTCTGACCGCAAACGCAGAACCGGATCCTCAAGCGCGGGTGCGTCTTACGCTACGTGGCAGGCTTCTGGGAGACGCCGTGACCCGTGAACTACTCCCAGAGATTGATCACAGCACCTAATGATTATATTTAAGGTTTAACCTTATGGAAGTTCATCGAATCTGTTAGACATCAGATTGAATGTTAGATAAACTATACCCGGCGGGGTGAGTTATGTTTAAGATTTCAAAAACATAACTTCCTTGCTGAAGTTGAGTGAATACGGCTGTGGGTCTCCGGTGTCGGAGGCCCACAGCTGCATCTACACCCAATATGCGGTGCCCTGTCGGCACGTTGTACCTATGCTTTTGACATGCTGCCACACAATGGCATAACTGTACCTCGAGCAGAGCCGCCCGGGTATCAAGGCATCAATGGTAAAAGTATCGGGGTTCTAGTTTTTATCGAAGTACGATTTCTCCAGCAGGCGCGGGGTGAAACGGTACGTGTACGCGTACCCTTTAGACGCTTTCGACCCGCCAAGCATTGCCCCAATCGCCATGAAAATCCAGGCGAGCGCGGCAGCGGGTAAAGCAACATTCCCGATGTTCGGGATCAGACTGGCCACCATAAAAACAAGAATGACGATACTGGGAACGAGAGTAAAGTCCATCGCTTCACGCGCCTCTTGCTCAGCGAACCCTGTGCCACGCCCGCGGTACTTGAGATAGATCGCGGCGGAGGGAAGAAACCCGAGGATGCCGCCGAAGTGCGCAAAAGAAGCAATGGTACGTTCTTTAGCTTCGGAAAGCTCAGAACTTGCCGACTGAGTATTGTGAGTCACGAGTATCCTGTGTATTGTTTGAGCGTTTTGTATAGTGGCTACCATCGCGCAGAATCGTGGGTGGTAGCAAGCTTTATTGTACCGGGTTTGGGAGCCCTAAATAACCGTTGCGAGACATTGACAGCGGGTTTTTGAGAAAATTTTTTGATTTTCTTCCCTTGTGGGAGGCTATTTCCGGCAACTTGAAGCTGCTTTCTAGGACCCCGGCTCGGTTAGAAAATCAATGAGTGATTCCACTGGACCCAGCAGGGCCGGATCGAGATCCGTGTATGAATCCACCCGAGATAGGATGCGCTTCCAGGCGTTCGCCACATCTTCTTGCGTGGCGTGCGGCTGACCTAACCGACGGAGCGTACCTTTCTTCCAGTCTTCCCCGTGCGGCACTGCGGGCCACGTTTTCAACCCGAGTTTTGCGGGTTTCACAGCCTGCCAAATATCAATAAAAGGGTGCCCCACAATTTTGACGTTCCCAGCTGCACCTGGAACAGCCAACGCCTCAGCAACAATCCGCTGCTCCTTGGTGCCCTCAATCAGGTGGTCCACCAGAATGCCCAGGCGGCGCCCCGGTGTGGGACTAAAGCTCCGGATGGCGGCAGCTAAGTCGTCCACGCCGTGCAGCGGCTCCACCACAATGCCTTCCACCCGCAAATCGTGGCCCCACACTTTCTCAACCAGCTCCGCGTCATGCGTTCCTTCAACCCAGATGCGGGAGGCGCGGGCAACCCGAGCGGGGGCGTTCTGCACCGCGACAGAACCGGACCGCGAAATTTTCTTCGCGGGCGCTTTGCGGGCAACCGGGGCGATGACCTCAATAGGCTCGCCCTCCAGCAGGTAACCGTACCCGAGGGGGAAATTGCGTACACGTCCGTGCGCGTCTTCAAGGCCGAACACCAGCTCACCCCCGATACGTTCGGCACGTACCACCTCACCCACCCAACCGCTCTGGGTGTCCTCAAGAAGCAGGCCGCGCTGCAGCGGGATCTGACGCGGGGCCGGTGGGCGACGGTTCATCGCATCACTGGTAATATCTTGCGCGCCCCAGCCGTAACGCTCGCTCATAGTGCCTCCCATGCTCGTGTGGTGAACCCTCCCATTCTAAGGGAACCGATAACTCGCCGTGGGCGAAAGGCTGTCTGCGCACTGGGCGGTAGCTGGTAGCATAAACTACGGTATGAGTGCCTGCCCTACGGCGCCCCACGCTATGACCGGCAACCGGTGCGCCCCACAGCTAAGGGGAACCACCGATGTAAGTGACTCATGCTGCGCATAACCTCCACATTGAGTGCGCATGGGATGTATCCGCTACAATGTTCAACCGCGGGCACTGTGCAACACACCAACCGCCGCGTAACCGGCCTCTGAAAGATAACAAGGATAAACAAGCACGTGAGCGATCACTACGCAACCCTGGGCGTTTCCAAAGACGCCAGCCCCGAAGAGATTAAAAAGGCGTACCGTAAGAAGGCACGCCAGCTACACCCCGATGTGAACCCTTCGGCTGATGCCGCCGAAGAATTTAAACGAGTAACCCTCGCCTATGAGGTGCTCTCAGACACCGAGAAACGCCGTATCTACGATGCAACTGGCGACGAGCAAGGACGCGCTGGAGGGTTCGGGGGCGCCGGATTCGGAGGGTTTGGCGGTGCCGGGTTCGGTTTCCAAGACCTCTTTGACATGTTCACCGGCGGTCAGCAGAGCGGTCCTGCCTCCCGCGTGCGCCAGGGCCAAGATTCTCTTATTAACGTCTCCATCAGCCTGCGCGATGCCGTGTTCGGGGTAGAAAAAACTATTGACCTTAAAACCGCTGTCACCTGTCAGTCATGCCAGGGTGAAGGCACCGCCCCCGACACGCACCCTGAAACATGCGACACCTGCCACGGTGCGGGGTACATGCAGCGCCGGGTGCAGTCCATCCTTGGAACCGTCATGCAGCAGGTTGAATGTCCCACTTGCCACGGGTACGGCACCGTCATTAAGCACCCCTGCGCCGAATGCAGCGGTAAAGGCCGGGTCAGGGCCAATGAACCGGTCACCTTCACCGTGCCTGCCGGGGTGAACGACGGCGCCCGCATCCGTCTGCGCGGCAAGGGTGAGGCTGGCCTCAACGGCGGACCGAACGGCGACCTTTACATTGATTTGAGGATCAAATCCGATAAGTACTTTAACCGTGAAGGTGACGACCTGCTCACCACCGTGAACGTGCCCATGGTGGCTGCCGCCCTTGGCACCGTCATCCCGCTGGAAACTTTCGACGGACAGCAGCAGGTCAACATCCCCGCCGGGTCTCAAAGCGGAGACACCGTCACCCTACCCGGGCTGGGTGCAGCCCGCCTGCATGAGGACCGCCGCGGTGACCTGCGGGTACGTATCCAGGTCACCACCCCCACCAACCTGAATGAGGAGCAGCGCACCATGCTGCGGCAATTCGCCGAACTGCGGGGGGAGAACCTGCAGGAAGGCAGCCACGTGAAACAGAAACACGGGCTGTTCTCCAAGCTCAAAGAGCAATTCAAATAACGCACAGATGTGGGTGGCCCCTGCCGAAGGCGGCCACCCGCCTGTTTAACCCAGGAAGGCACGATGAGCGCACCCGTTTTCTACGTAGCACCGCAGGAGTTTGACCCGCTCACCCCGGGGACGGACTTCGAACTTACCGGCCCCGAAGGGCACCACGCGAAGGTGAAACGTGTTGAGAACGGTGAACGCATCGACCTCGCTGACGGGCAGGGGCGGCGGGCGTTAGGCACCGTTGAAGCAACAACCACCAGCGGCATCAGGGTGCGTATCATTGAGATTCAACATGATAAGAACCCCCTGGAGGTGTATGTGGTGCAGGCGCTCGCTAAAGATGGGCGCGATGTGCAGGCCATTGAGACAGCCACCGAACTGGGCGCCACAGGGGTTGTGCCGTGGGGCGCAGACCGCTCAATTGTGCGGTGGAAAGGGGAACGGGCCGCTAAGGCTCACACGAAATGGCGGAATACCGTTGTGGCTGCGGCGAAACAGTCGCGCCGTTCCCGTATCCCCACCGTATACGATTTGCACTCGACCCCCGAGCTTGCGGAGCTTATTGCCGAGGTGAGGGCACAGGGGGCGGCGGTTTTTATACTGCATGAGCAGGCGAGTGAACGCCTCACCACTCTACTGGGGCAAAGCGCCGGGGAACGGTTGGGTGAGATTTACCTGGTGGTCGGGCCCGAAGGGGGCATCAGCGAACGTGAAGTTGAGATGTTCACGCAGGCGGGTGCCTCCCTAGCCCTTTTGGGTACCGAGGTGCTGCGTTCCTCAACTGCAGGATCCGCAGGGTTATGCGCCGTTAATATTGCCCTGGGCAGGTGGTAGGCACGGCTATACTTAAGGTTTATACACTAGCCAAGGAGCTGATATGACAACTACCTCCCGGCCTCTTTCAACGGCCCGCACAGTCTCTTTTAAGAGCGCCGCAGAGATGGTGGCGGTGCTCGGGCCGCAGGATGCCTACCTGTCGCTGATTGAGGACTATTTTGAGAGCATCAGCGTGCACCCTAAAGGGCTTGACCTGCTGATTACCGGCCCGTCTGAGTCGGTGAACACCGCCGCTAAACTGCTCAATGAGCTGCGGGTATTAGCCAGCCACGATACGCAAATTACGGTGCAGGTCATTCACCGCCTCATGGGTATGCTCACCGATGAGCTAAAAGATCCCGCCCGTTCCCTATCGGCGAGCATCCTGTCAACGCGGGGAACCACGATCCGCCCCAAAACCATAAACCAGAAGAAGTATGTGGATGCGATTGATACGAACACCGTCATTTTTGGTATTGGCCCAGCCGGTACGGGTAAAACATATTTAGCGATGGCTAAGGCGGTGCAGGCACTGCAGTCCCGCGAGGTGAACCGTATTATTCTAACCCGCCCCGCTGTGGAGGCGGGGGAGCGCCTGGGGTTTCTGCCGGGCACCCTGAACGATAAGATCGACCCGTACTTACGGCCCCTGTACGATGCGCTGCACGATATGCTGGAGCCTGAGACGATCCCTAAGCTCATGGAGGCGGGCACAATTGAGGTGGCCCCGCTGGCGTATATGCGCGGGCGTACCCTCAATGATGCGTTCATTATTCTGGACGAAGCCCAGAACACCACCGCGGAGCAGATGAAAATGTTCCTCACGCGCCTGGGGTTTGGGTCGAAGATGGTCATTACCGGGGACGTGACCCAGGTTGATCTGCCGGGCGGGCAGGCCTCCGGCTTAAAGCAGGTGCGTAATATTCTTGAGGGCGTTGAGGACATTCAATTCTGTGTCCTTGAATCCTCAGATGTGGTGCGTCACGCTTTAGTGTCGAATATTGTCTCAGCTTACGACCGGTGGGGTGAAGACCAGAAGGCGATGGAACGCAAACGTAACCGGAAGGTCAAGCGTGCCACGATTGAGGCGGCGGCTGAGAAGCTGCTGGATCGTGCCGGTATTAACGGGGATGCCCCAGCTGGGGCCGGGCGCGAGACCCCCGGAACCGGTAAGGAGGCTTAGCCGGTGGCGGAGCTAGAATTTGAGATTGAGGAGCCAGACACCGGTACCGAACCAGAAGCCGATGCGCTGGTTCGGGAGTCTTTCGCAGCTGTTGACACTGCGGTACTGACCCGGCTGGTTGAGCATGCCTTTAACCGGATGCGGGTCAGCCAAAGTACGTACCTCTCCATTGCTATTGTGAATGAGCGTGAGATGGAGCGGATACACCTTGAATGGATGGACCTTCCAGGGCCTACCGACGTCATGAGCTTCCCCATGGATGAGCTGACCCCCGGCACGGACACCGAACCAGCTACGGGGATGCTGGGCGATATTGTGCTCTGCCCCCCGGTGGCCGCACGTCAAGGCGCCGAGGCCGGGCACTCAACCCTTGATGAACTGTGCCTGCTCACCGTGCACGGGATCCTGCACTGTTTAGGGTATGACCACGGTACCGCCGCGGAAGAGGCCGAAATGTTCGGTATTCAGCGCAGCATCCTTGAAGAGTTCCTGGGCCGTCCCGCCCCCGTCGAGACCCGCCACTGAGGACCCTTCCGTGACTTTCTTACTTCTGCTTTCCGCAGCGGTACTTGCGGCCACCTGCGCGTACACCATTACCGCAGCCGAGACCGCTTTCACCTATTTACCGCACCAGGAAGCCCAAGAGCTGGCGCTCAAACGCCCGCACACGCGGCTGGCGCGGGTGCTTGAGCACGCCACCGGGGGAGAATCTGAGAGATACACGCACCCGCTACGGTTAGCACGTATCCTCAGCACCGCCATCGCTAGTTTGACGACGATGCTTGCGATCCTTGAGCTGATTGACCAGCACAGTGTTGCGGCGGTGCTCACTCTTGGGGTGGTGTCCCTGGTGGGGTACCCGCTGCTGAGTGTGGGGGCGCGCGCTACGGGGCGTAACCGGTCTGTGGCCGTGCTGAAAATGCTCGCAGCACCCACCTATTACACGGCGCTGCTGCTGGGGCCTATCACCCGTGCCTTAGATGTGCTGGTGCGTGTATTCTCGCCCCGGCGCACCCCGGCCGCACCCGAAGGAGTTTTCGCTCAGGAGGAGCTGCGTGAGTTTCTGGACCGCGCCTCAGAGGCTGAAACCATTGAGGGCGATGAGGCGCAGATCGTGCAGTCTGTCTTTGAGATGGACGATACGCGTATCCGCTCCATCATGGTGCCCCGCACCGACATGCTCACCATTGAGGCAGGCGAAACCCTCAAAAATGCCACCACGCTGTTTCTTCGCTCCGGCTACTCCCGGATGCCTGTGATCGGTGAATCGACCGACGACATTCTGGGTATTCTGTACCTTAAAGATGCGGTGCGGGCCCGCCTGGCGACCGCCGATAGCGCCCACGGCGGCGAGGAACCCACCATCATCTCACTCATGCGCCCGGCACATTTTGAGCCCGAGTCGAAGCCGGCACTAGACCTATTGCGCCGTATGCAACGTGAATCTACCCACGTTGCCATTGTGGTGGATGAGTACGGCGGCACCGCCGGAATGATCACCTTAGAAGACATTATTGAAGAGCTGGTGGGGGACATCGCCGACGAGTACGATAACGAGAAGCCCGACTACGCCCTGCAAGAAGACGGCAGTTTCAAAGTGTCCGCCCGGCTGGGGGTTGAACAGTTAGGGGAGATTTTCGGTATTAACCTAGAGGACGAAGAAGTAGACACCGTCGGCGGTCTGCTCGCCAAAAACCTGGGGAAAGTACCCATTGTCGGTGCTGAAGTGACAGTTAACGGTATCCACATTCGGGCGATAAGCGCTGGCGGGCGCCGCCACCAGATCGACACGCTGCTCGTGTGGGCACAGCCCCCGCATGAGCCCGAACAGAACCACTCACATGAAGAGACCGACGAATAGCCCCGCACCCCGCGCATAATGCGGAACAGGTGCGCAATAAACCTGAGGTAAACAAACACCCGCGCAGCTGGTTCACAGATAATTTTCAGGCTCACTCTATAGAATTTTCACTTACATCATGGAGGAATTAATGGACATCGACCTTACAGCGCCCTTACCTAGCTACCCGGAGGGTTTCCGATCCGGGTTTGCGTCACTGGTGGGACGCCCCAACGCGGGGAAGTCCACTCTCACCAACGCCCTGGTGGGGCAGAAAGTGGCGATTACCTCCAACCGTCCGCAAACCACACGTCACACCATCCGCGGTATTGTGCACAAGGACGACTACCAGCTGATCCTTATTGACACCCCCGGCATTCACCGGCCCCGCACGCTATTGGGGGAGCGGTTGAACGACCTGGTGGCTGGAACCCTCTCACAGGTGGATGTGCTCGGGTTCTGCATCCCCGCAAACGAGAAAATCGGCCCCGGCGACCGGTATATCGCCTCGCAGCTTGTGGCCGCCAGCAATAAGCCTGTGGTGGCGATCGTTACCAAAGCCGACACGGTGGGAAATGAGCAGCTCACCGAACAGCTTCTAGCGGTTCAGGCGCTAGGCGAAGAAGTCATGAGTGCAGAGCGCGCCAGCCGCGCTCAACGAGCAACACACCGCACCAAGCAGGGGAGCAGCCCCAAAAAGGCGCGTAAAAACGACGCCGTTCCCTTCGCCAAAGGCAGCGGCCCGGCAGCGCGCCGCGCGGCAGGGACCGTGCAGGAAGAACCTCTGCCCGTGGACGGTAAAGGCGGCTGGGCAGATATTATCCCGGTCTCAGCGGTACAAGATTTTCAGGTGGATGCGGTCGCTAACCTGCTGGCAAGTTACACTCCCACATCCCCGCCTCTTTACCCCGCAGGGGAGCTCACCGACGAGCCAGAAGCCACGCTCATTGCAGAGCTTGTGCGTGAAGCAGCTCTTGAAGGCGCCCGCGAAGAACTGCCCCATTCGATAGCTGTTACTGTTGAAGAAATGGAATTTCGCCAGGGGCGCCCTGAACACAACCCTCTCCTTGATGTTCACGTTAATCTTTACGTCGAGCGCGACTCGCAAAAAGCCATCATTATCGGCAAAGGCGGGTCAAACCTGCGTAAAATTGGTGCGAAAGCACGTGAACAAATCGAAACGATGCTCGGCACCCGCGTGTATCTGGGCATCCACGTGAAAGTCGCCAAAGAATGGCAGTCTGACCCGCGGGCACTAAACCGCCTCGGTTTCTAGTACTCGCCTGAACCCACCGCAGAAAGCAAGAAGGTATGACAGAAAAACCTCCTATGATCAGCAGCGGCCGCCATATGCGCAGCAGCATCATGAAGTCTGCACGCAATAAGTGGATCGCCCTGTTCAGCGCCTGTATGCTACTTGTCGTGTTAGGCTTCGGCGGCGCCATCGCGTTACGCCTACGCGCTAACCTGCACACCAATGAGCTAAACATTGGTGACTACCAGGGGGCGCTGGAGAACGGCGCACTCGACATCCTGGTGATTGGCTCAGACACGCGTGCCGGTACCGACGGTTCATACGGTGAAGACGACGGCAAAGCCGCCCGCGCTGACGTGATGATGCTCCTGCACATCAGCAAAGACCGTAAGAACGTAAACGTGCTCTCATTCCCGCGTGACTTGATGGTGTCCATTCCTAAATGCACCGACCCTGACGGCAAAGTGTACCCCGCTGAGGACGGCGTGCAGATTAACGAGTCTTTGGGGCGGGGCGGCCCAGGCTGCACTGTGGCGACCATCAGTAAACTCACCGGTGTGCAAATTGACCACTTCATGCTGGTCGACTTCAACGCCGTGAAAGAGCTGTCGAAGGTTGTAGGCGGCGTTGAGGTGTGCGTTGATAAGCCAATTGATGACGAGTACACCAACCTGAAACTTCCCGCCGGCCGGTCAACTGTTGAGGACGAGCAGGCGCTCGCATTCTTGCGTTCACGCCACGGCTTTGGTGACGGCTCCGATATTGGTCGTATTCAAGCCCAGCAGGGGTTCATGGCGGCCCTGCTGCGTAAGGTGAAAGCCGAAGGCACCCTGTCTAACCCCTCGCGGATGGTGAATATTGCCGAGGCTATCACCCAGAACGTGACCGTGGATAAGGGCCTGGGCAATATTAACGAGCTGGTCGGTATCGGCGGCACCCTAGGCGGCGTGGACCTCTCGCAGGTGGTGTTCGCTACCGTGCCCACCGAGCCGTGGAGCCAAGACAATAACCGTCTGCAGGTCACCTCCGAAGCAAACTCCGTCTTCAAACGCCTGCAGGATGACCAGTCGCTGAAGGTGGAGAAGGCTGCCCCCGCAGCGCAGGAGCAGCCCAAGGAGCAGAGCGCACCGGCTGACCATTCCACGAATGTTACCGTGGTGAACGCAACCAACCTGGAGGGACGCGGCGCGGCTATTAGCCAGGTAGTGAGCGGGCTGGGGTACACGAACGTGGCCCCCACCTCCGCCGCTGAGGCGGCACAGTTCTCCGCCGTCACCTACGCGGCCGGGCATGAGGCTGAGGCACGTGAGATTGCCGCTAAGCTCAACATTGGCCGAGTCTCTGAAAGCGCGGAGGCAACCGGTGTGACTGTGACCGTTGGCACCGACTTCCCCAAGGGCGAGACCATGGAGAAGCAGGAGGCGCAGATCGCGGGCAACGCAAACGGACAGACTGCTGATCAGGAAACCTGCCAGCACGCCTTCGCCTTCAACTAGCGGGGCTGGGGCCAATAACCCCGAGCGTGCAGAAAAGCTGGGTGGCGCATATTGAGCGCGTCACCCAGCTTTTTTGTATCGCATAGTGAAAGCGGGGTGTATGTGGCGAGTGGGCGGCTCTTCGGCGTGGTAGCGTAAAAGGTATGAACGATACCGGCGTGAGGATTCTAACCCTTAGTTGCTGGGGCGGGGTTCGCTTAACCTAAGAGCCGCACCCGTTCCAGCGATATATTGCGGCACCCACCACGTGCCTTAGGCACAAGACCTCACAGGAATGAATATGCAGAACCGTCAGACTCCCTCACCCATGCCGGTGCACAAGTACCGTCCGTTCCACGAGCAGATCGCCGTTGATTTGCCCGACCGTACGTGGCCGAACAAGGTCGCTACACAGGCCCCACGCTGGTGCGCCGTTGATTTACGTGACGGCAACCAGGCGCTGGTTGACCCCATGAACACTGAGCGTAAGCTCGCCATGTTCGATCTGCTGGTGCGCATGGGGTACAAAGAAATTGAGGTGGGCTTCCCCTCAGCCTCACAAACCGATTTCGACTTCGTACGGACCCTCATCGAAGACGGGCACATCCCCAATGATGTGACGATCCAGGTGCTGGTGCAATGCCGTGAACACCTGATTGCCCGCACGTTTGAGGCCATTGAAGGCGCCCCAAACGCCATTGTGCACTTCTACAACTCAACTTCCGTATTGCAGCGCCGCGTGGTGTTCCAGCGTGATGAGGACGGCGTTCTGGACATCGCGTTACAGGGCGCTCGCCTGTGCAAGAAGTTTGAAGAACAGATGATCTCTAACACGAATGTGCTCTACGAGTACTCGCCAGAGTCATTCACCGGCACTGAACTGGAATTCGCAGCGCGCGTATGCAACGCTGTCGCTGACGAATTAGGTGTGGGCGTAGACGGTAAAGAACTGATCGTGAACCTGCCCGCCACTGTTGAGATGGCAACCCCGAACGTTTACGCGGACGCCGTCGAGTGGATGCACCGCAACCTGAAGAACCGTGAACACATTGTGCTGTCCCTGCACCCGCACAATGACCGCGGCACGGGCGTGGCGGCAGCCGAACTGGGGTACCTGGCGGGGGCCGACCGCATTGAGGGGTGCCTGTTCGGTAACGGTGAGCGCACCGGCAACGTAGACCTGGTGACGCTGGGGCTGAACCTGTACACGCAGGGCATTGACCCGCAGATCGATTTCTCCGATATCGATTCGATCCGTAAAACCGTTGAGTTCTGCAACCAGCTGCCCGTGCACGAGCGTTCCCCCTACGGCGGTGACCTGGTGTTCACGGCCTTCTCGGGGTCGCATCAGGACGCTATTAAGAAGGGGTTTGAGGCTCTTGAGGCATCAGCCGCGCAGCAGGGCAAAACGATTGACGAGGTGACGTGGGAGGTTCCCTACCTGCCGATCGACCCGCGCGATGTGGGCCGCAGCTATGAGGCCGTGATCCGCGTGAACTCGCAGTCCGGCAAGGGCGGGGTGGCGTACCTGCTCAAGAGCGAGTACGGGCTGGATTTGCCGCGCCGCGCCCAGGTTGAGTTCTCCCAGATCGTGCAGGAACGCACCGACACTGAGGGCGGGGAGATGACCCCGCAGAAGCTGTGGAACATTTTCACGGACGAGTACTTGCCCGCCCCTGAGGATCAGGAACGTTGGGGTAAGTACCGTATTGAGTCGATTAACATTGACTCGGCAGATACGGGGGCAACCACTCTGCGCGTGACCCTGAATGTTGAGGGCCGCACCTACAACCGCACCGGCACCGGCACCGGCCCCGTGGATGCGCTGCAGAATGTGCTCAGCGCTGAGGGTGTAGACATTCGGGTCATGGACTACTCGGAGCACACCCTCTCCTCCAGCTCAGCAGCGAACGCCGCCTGCTACATTGAGGCAGCCGTCGATACGCGTGTGCTGTGGGGTATTGGCATCGACAGCTCCACCACCCGCGCCGCATTGAAAGCCATGATCTCGGCGGTAAACCGCGCCCTGCGTGACGTATAGCTGAGCGCGTAGCCTGGAA
Source organism: Rothia aeria (assembly GCF_016726365.1). Lineage (NCBI taxonomy): Bacteria > Bacillati > Actinomycetota > Actinomycetes > Micrococcales > Micrococcaceae > Rothia > Rothia aeria. The sequence goes on from NZ_CP068102.1 coordinate 83,287, forward strand.
AGGCAGAAACCACCTGTAACTAAGCGGTGGCCTACGGTTGAGAAGCACCCCCTGCTGATCATCCGGGGCCACCGTTTAGTGTGTGGGATACCCCTCACCAGGAAAGCACGTGGGCGGGCGGCCCTCAGCGGTTTTCCCAACCACTAAAGACCCCAGAATCTTTACACCCCTATTTTCTGCTCTCAAAGTTCATAGGCACTGTGGGGTATGCTGGAAGGCGTGGAATGGATTCAAGCTATTATTCTGGGCCTGGTGCAAGGCCTCACCGAGTTTCTGCCAATTTCGTCCTCGGCGCACCTGCGTATTGTGGGGCAGCTGCTGCCTGAGAAAGCCGACCCGGGCGCGGCGTTCACCGCGATCACCCAGCTGGGCACCGAAACCGCTGTGCTCCTCTACTTCTGGCGTGACATTGTGCGCATTCTTTCGGCCTGGTTCGGCTCACTCACCGGCCGGGTTAAGCGCAGCAACCCGGACGCGCGGATGGGCTGGCTCATCATTATCGGTTCCATCCCCATCGGCATTCTCGGTCTGGTTCTAGAAGACTACATTGACTCCACCTTCCGGTCCTTGTGGATTGTTGGCACCATGCTGATCGTGTTCGCAGTGTTCTTGGGGCTAGCTGACCGGTTCGGCAAGGAGCAGCGGAAGATTAAAGATCTTACCTTGGGCCACGGCCTGGTGTATGGGTGCGCGCAGGCGCTCGCCCTGATCCCGGGTGTTTCCCGCTCTGGCGGTACGATCATGGCGGGCTTGTTCATGGGCTACACCCGTGAGGCGGCGGCACGTTACTCGTTCCTGCTGGCGCTGCCTGCGGTGTTCACTTCGGGCCTGTATAAGGCGTTTAAAGTGTTTACCGGGCATGAGGCGGGCGGCTACTACGGTATTCCTTCCACCCTGCTGGCAACTGTGATTGCTTTCGGCGTGGGGTACCTAATGATTGCTTGGTTCCTGAAGTATGTTTCGTCGAACTCGTACGGCTTGTTCGTGTGGTACCGTATTCTGCTTGCGGCGCTTATTTTCTTGGGCCTGGGGTTCGGGGTTATTTCCTCCTAGAATTTCGCTTGCCGCTTGGTGCACAGAAATACCCGTTTGCGGTTTGCCGCAAACGGGTATTCTTGTAGGTGATATTTTTATGCCTTTGAAAGGATGCTCATGCGTGCTTGGGATGCGCCCGCCCCTGTTTCTCTGCCCGGTTCGGCGCCGCTACCGCGTATCTTTGATACCGCCGCAAATACCGTGGTTCAGCTTGAAGAACCAAAGAAAGCGGGACTGTACGTGTGCGGTATCACCCCGTACGATGCTACGCATATGGGGCACGCATCCACCTATGTGGCCTTTGACCTGCTTAACCGCGCCTGGCGGGACGCCGGGGTTGAGGTGACCTACGTGCAGAACGTTACGGATGTGGACGACCCGCTGCTGGAGCGCGCAACCGCCACGAACGTGGACTGGCAGGAACTTGCGGAAGACCAGACGGAGCTGTTCCGCACCGATATGACGGCTTTGAATGTGCTGCCGCCGGATCATTATGTGGGGGTGGTCGAGTCGATTGCTTGGCTGTTCCCCGTGGTTGAGGGTTTGCTGGAGCGTGGGCTGGCGTACCGTGTGCCGGGGTTTACGGACGAGAAGGGTGTGCAGCATCCTGACGGGGATATTTACCTGGATGTGAAAGCGACCCAGGCACTACCGGCGGATGAGGAAGGGTACTCGTGGGCGCCGGGGCAGGTGAGCCATATGAGCCGTGAGGAGATGCTGAGCATTTTTGCGGAGCGCGGCGGTGACCCCGACCGCCCGGGCAAACGTGACGCCTTGGACCCGCTGCTGTGGCGTGCCGCCCGCGAGGGTGAACCGTTGTGGGAGGCCGGTGCGCTGGGTGCGGGCCGGCCCGGCTGGCATATTGAGTGCACTATGATTGCCCGCCGTTTTGTGAATGGGCCGCTGACGGTGCAGGCGGGCGGCTCAGATTTGACGTTCCCGCACCATGATTTGGGGGCGGGGCATTCGTGGGCGGTGGATCACCGGCCGCACGCCCGCCACTACGCGCATACGGGCATGGTGGGTCTTGACGGGCATAAGATGAGTAAGTCGCGCGGGAATTTGGTGCTGGTTTCTAAGCTGCGTGCAGCCGGTGTTGACCCGAACGCGATCCGCCTGGCGATTCTTGATAACCATTACCGTTCTGACTGGTTCTGGACCGATGATTTGCTGCATAAGGCGGATGCGCGCCTTGAGACGTACCGCCATGCCATTGCGGCAGCCACCGGGGATGATACTGAGGGCGCCGTCAAGACTTTAGATAAGGTACGCGAGTATTTGGCGGATGATCTGAACGCACCCGAGGCACTCAAAGCCCTGGATGCGTGGGCTATTGATGCCCTCACACGTGCCCAAACAACGAGCACCGGTGCGGCGGCACCGGTGGGCGGGGCTGAGCTAATCCGCGATATTTTGGCGGCTCGTCTGGGCGTGGCCCTGTAGGCTCCGTGCAGAGCTTTATATCGAAAACACCCCGCGGGCTGACCTGCGGGGTGTTTTCGCTGGTGGGTTGTTAATATTTTTGTGCGGAGCAGACAACGGTTGACATATAAACCTGCTTTTATATAAAGTTGTCTTTATGGAAAATGGTTCAGCCCATAAAGATTGGGAACATGAGTTTGGCGCATCGGTGGCTATTTTTTCAGCATTGGCCCACCCGTTACGCCTAGCTATTGCCCATCATCTTGTGGAGCGCCCACACAGCGTTAGCGAACTGCATTCGTGCTTGGGTATCTCCCAGCCGCTTGCCTCGCACCACCTGCGTATTCTGCGTGAAGCGCATGTTGTTGAGGGGCAGCAGCAGGGCAGGGCCACCATATACAGCTTGAAGGATCATCATATTAGTCACATCGTTACTGATGTGCATGCCCACACTAAGGAGCAATCATGACCACCGTAGCACCGCACCGTCACTCCGAGGCACATGCTCACACCCACGGCCCCAACTGTGGGCACCAGGCAGTAATTCACCTGGATCACGTGGACTACCTGCACGATGGCCACGCACACCGTGAGCACGATGGCCACTACGACGAGTGCAACACCTGTTCCTGCGGCAACTGCAACGACCTGTGCGCTAACTGCACCTGCGCCGATTGCGCTTGCCCCACCTGCAACCACGCCGTGTGCGAGTGCGCTCACTGCAGCGACTCCTGCGCTAACTGCGCATGCGAGGACTGCGCCTGCTCAACCTGCCAGCACGCAGCGTAAGTTTCACGCACTTATAGACGGTGCCCCCGCATCCTAGCGATGTGAGGGCACCGTCTTTTTGTGTACGGCATCACGTGCGCAACAGGGGTTTACCGTGTGGCCCGCTCTAGAAGCTGCAGCACGTTCTGGAAGGTGTGACCGGTTGCTTCGGTCATACCCTGCTCACAGGTCCGGTTTGAGGATATGTATGCGGCGAATTCGTGCTCGTTCAGCTCAGCGGTCTCGGCGCGGGTAGCGCTCTGCGTGAGCTCGGGGTGCAGCATACCGCGGTCACCCGCGTAACCGCAGCACCCCCAATTCTTGGGAACGTACACCTGCTCACTCATGGCGTTTGCGATCTTCTCGAATGCTGGCTGCACACCCAGATGAGTCATTGAGCAGGTGGGGTGCAGCGCCAGCGACGGCAGGGGAGCTGACACCGTGAGCTTCGGCAGCAGCGTATCGGCGGCGAACTGCACCGAGTCAATCAGCTTCAACTGAGCGTAATCTGCTTCGCCCGCGCCCAAGCCGTGCGTGATTTTATGCTCTAGGGCGGCGGCAACTTTCGCGCGCATCACCTCAAGGCCCTCAGTGCATGAAGAAGCATCGCACACAATCGGGATGCGCCCGCCGTCGGTCGCCTGCCACAGCGCTTTGAGCACGCGGTCGCTCATAATCGAGTAGCCGTCTGTGTACCCCTTGGACTTCCACGGCGTGCCACAGCACATTTGGTCGATACCTTCGGGAACCCGGTATTTCACACCCGCCCGTTCGCAGAGGCGAATAAACGCCTGGGTCGCGTTCACCGGGTCGTGCTTACCTTCACCATCAACACCACCGAACATGGCATTCACGCAGGCAGGGAAGAACACAATATCGGGGTTCGCTTCCGCATGAGGAACGCGCGGTGCGCCACCGGCAGACAGCCCCTTCTTATAGGCAGGTACCAAGTCTTCGCCGAAGAGTTTACGGCCAATATCGGTGGCTCCGCGTACCACCGGGAACGGCAGCATTTTTGCGGCAGTGAGCGCTTTACCTGCCACTTTATCGATTGTGCCCCAGTGTTTCGAGGCGAATTTCCACCCGGCGGCACCGAGGGCATCCTGGTTCTCGGCACGCAGCCGGCGCACCAAATCACCCGTGTTGATCAGTACCGGGCAGCGCGTAACGCACATGCCGTCTACCGCGCAGGTATCCACACCGTAGTATTCGTATTCTTGGCGTAGGCGTTCGGCAAGTTTAGTATCACCGTTAGCTTCTGCCGCAGCGATTTCGCGGCGCAGCACAATGCGCTGGCGCGGGGTCAGCGTCAAATCCTTAGAGGGGCACACCGGTTCGCAGTACCCGCATTCCACGCACCGGTCGACTTCTTCCTCAACAGTTTCGGCAACTTTCAGGTCGGTGGCGTAATCGGTGTCTTCTTCGGCGAGAACCACACCCGGGTTTAAGAAGCCCTTCGGGTCGATCAGGCGCTTAATCTCACGCATGACCTCAAAGAGCTCGTCACCGAATTGGCGGCGCACGAACGGGGCCATAATACGCCCAGTTCCGTGCTCTGCCTTGAGCGAGCCGTCGGCCTCCAGAATGAGCTGCACCATTTCTTCGGTGAATTCGCGGTACCGCCCAAGCTGTTTGGCATCGCGGAACTGCTCGTTGAGCATGAAGTGAATATTGCCGTCTTTGGCGTGCCCGAAAATCACCGAATCCTGATAGCCATGGGCGTCAAAGAGAGCGGTCAGATCGCGGCAGGTGGTGCCGAGCACGTCCACCGGGACCACCACATCCTCAAGTAGCGCGTTCGTGCCAGTGGGGCGGTTGCCCGCAACCGTGGTGTACAGCCCGCGCCGCGCAGCCCAGAGCGCGTTACGTTCGGAAAGTTTGCTGGTCATGGTGACTGGCGACACCACCGGGAGGGCATCAAACATGGGCGCGGCAGATAGGGCGAGGTCGGTGAGCTCCTGCTCAGAATTACCCTGAAATTCCACAAGCAGAGCCGCATGCTCGCGCACATCAATGGCGGCAAGAGCCTCCGCCGCTTGCCCGGTACGCTGCGCCACCCGAATACTGGTGGCATCCAAAAGCTCAACCGTAGCCAGGTGGTTGGCCACAAGCTCCGGCACGGAACGGGTGGCATCCAGCAGGTTGTCGAACACGAGCAGGCCGGTTGAGACGAATTTAAGAATGGGCAGAGTACGGTAAGTTGCAGACGCCACGAACCCGAGCGTTCCTTCAGAACCGATCAGAAGATGCTGAAGAATATCAACCGGGGTGCTGTAATCCAGCAGGGAGTTCACGCCGTAGCCCATAGTGTTCTTCATAGAGTACTGCTGGCGGATGCGCGCAACTGATTCCGGGTTTTCGACCACGCGCTTGCGCAGGCGCAGCAGCCCTTCGTGAATCCCGGGTTCGAGGGCGCGCAGGCGCGCATCGGCATCGGGCGCAGAAGTATCGATAACGGTTCCGCTGGGGAGTACGAACACCATAGATTCCAGCGTGTTGTAGGTGTTGAACTCGGTGCCGGAAGACATACCCGAGGAATTATTGGCGACCACCCCGCCAATAGTGCATGCCGACCATGAGGCCGGGTCAGGCCCGAGCTTGTACCCGTAGGGGGCCAGCATATTATTGACCGCCATCACCGTGGCGCCGGGCTGAACACGCACCCTTTTGCCGCCGTCAAGCACCTCAATTTTCTTGAAGTTACGGCGGGTATCGACCATCAGCCCGTCGCCACTTGCCTGCCCTGATAAAGAGGTGCCGCCCGAACGGAAGGTGAGCGGCAGGTTGAAGGCGCTGGCAGCGCGGAAAATATCGGCGACCGCCTCCGCAGAATCGGGGCGCACGATTCCGGCGGGCACCAGCAGGTAGTGCGAGGCATCGTGCGCGATAGCGAGCCTGTCAATTTCTGTAACACTGGAATCGAGGGCGTGCGCGCGGGTTTCGGCGAGCATATGCTCAAGGGCATTAGTGTAGGGGGAGTTTAGAGCTTCGGACGTGTTCGATACAACTGTCATGGGTCTTATCTCCTTAGCGATGAAGGCACAGTACTTCCTATCCTTCCAGTATGTGCTTTTGCACACGTTATGTCTGCTTAGCTTTGGCTAGGCTTATGCCCCGGAACACATGCTTAACTAGTGAGATGGCGGGGCTGCTGAGACACGCTCACCGTACCGCTACCTGAAAATCTGCTGTGAACGCCGTAGAATGGTGATGTCCGTGCACCTGTACAGTGCGGATTAGTCCGCGCGGCTGCGCCTACCCTGGCCCCGTACGCTGGGGGAGTAGGCCCCGTGCCTAACCTAAAGGAGACACATGTCTGCCGCTGAACTGTCAGCACCCATCATGATCAGCGTATCCGGTGAGGAGCGCGAGGTTACTGCCGCCACCGCCGCTGAACTCTTTGCGGATAACGCGAAGATTGTGGTTGCCCGCGTGAATGGCACGCTGGTTGACCTTTCACACAAGCTCTCTGAGGGCGATACCGTTGAGCCCGTTTTCATTGACGAACCGGATGGCTTGAATGTGCTGCGCCATTCTGCGGCGCACGTGATGGCGCAGGCGGTGCAGGAGTACCGCAAGGACGCGAAGCTGGGCATTGGCCCCTATATTACGGATGGCTTCTATTTTGATTTTGATGTGGCTGAGCCCTTCACCCCTGAGGATCTGAAGAAGATCGAGAAGTCGATGATTAAGATCGTCAAGTCGGGGCAGCTGTTCCGCCGCCGCGTGGTGACCCATGATGAAGCGGTTGAAGAGATGAAGAACGAGCCGTATAAGCTCGAGTTGCTTTCGCTCAGCCAAGGCCCCGGCTCGGGCGCGGATGCCGCCGAGGGCGCCTCGGTTGAGGTTGGTGCGGGCGAGATCACGATTTACGACAATGTGCACCCGAAAACCGGTGAGGTACTGTGGAATGACCTGTGCCGCGGCCCGCACCTGCCGAATACTAAACTGATTGCTAATGGCTATGCGCTCATGCGTGCCGGTGGCGCGTATTGGCGCGGTTCTGAGAAGAACCCCATGCTTCAGCGTATTTACGGTACCGCCTGGCCCACGAAGGACGAGCTGGTGGAGTATAAGCACCGTATTGCTGAGGCTGAGCGCCGCGACCACCGCCGCCTGGGCAAGGAGCTTGACCTGTTCTCGTTCCCGAAGAATATTGGCCCCGGCCTGCCGGTGATTCACCCCAAGGGCGGCGTGATTAAGCGCGAGATGGAAGATTATGTGCGCGCCCGCCATATTGCTGAGGGTTTCCAGTACGTGAGCACCCCGCACATCTCGAAGGAAGACCTGTTCTACACGTCCGGGCACCTGCCGTACTACGCGGACGGCATGTTCCCTGCGATGGAGCTCGATAACGGCAACTACCGTTTGAAGGCCATGAACTGCCCCATGCATAACGAGATTTACCGTTCGCGTGGGCGTTCGTACCGTGAGCTGCCGCTGCGTTTCTTCGAGTTCGGCACCGTGTACCGTGACGAGAAATCGGGCGTGCTGCAGGGCTTAACCCGCGTGCGCATGATTACGCAGGACGATTCGCACTCGTATGTGACGAAGGAGCAGGCACCCGATGAGGTGCGGCACCTGCTGAATTTCATGCTGAGCCTGCTGGAAGATTTCGGCATGACTGACTTCTACCTGGAGCTTTCGACCCGCGACACTGAGGGCGATAAGAAGGATAAGTTTATCGGCACCGATGAGCAGTGGGAGCAGGCTACCGCCGTGCTGGAGCAGGTGGCGAAGGAGACCGGCCTTGAGCTGGTGCCTGACCCGGGTGGGGCCGCGTTCTATGGCCCGAAGATTTCGGTGCAGGCGAAGGACGCGATTGGCCGCACCTGGCAGATGTCTACCGTGCAGTATGACTTCAACCAGCCCAGCCGCTTTGGTTTGGAGTACCAGGCTGCGGACGGTTCGATTCAGGAGCCGGTGATGATTCACTCGGCTAAGTTCGGTTCGATTGAGCGCTTCCTGGGTGTGCTGACTGAGCACTATGCGGGCGCGTTCCCGGCGTGGCTCTCACCGGTGCAGGTGATTTGTGTGCCTGTGGCGGAGGCTTTCAACGACTACATGACCGAGATTGCGGATAAGCTGCGTGCGCACGGTGTGCGCGTTGAGGTCGATTACGGTTCGGATCGTTTTACGAAGAAGATTCGTACCGCATCTACCGAGAAAGTGCCGTTCATTCTGATTGCTGGCGGCGAGGATGCGGAGGCTGGCGCAGTCTCATTCCGCTTCCGCGGCAACAAGCAAGAAAACGGCGTACCCGTTGACGAGGCGGTGGCACGCATTGTCGACCACATTCGGAACAGGGTAAATGAAGACCCCAAGCCCAGCACCGAAGCTGCTGAGTAATACTAGGCTTGCTGGTCTAACTCATATATATAGAAACCACCCCCTTCGCGGCAACAAGCTGCGGAGGCGCGGGTGGGGGAGCGTGGTTGGGTACAGAAAGTTGTGTTGTGGTGGAGTTTTTCCTAGTCCGGGCGGGTGTCTTCGTGCTAGTGTGAATGATGGTACTTACGTTCGTTGCCATTCGGAGGTGCCGGTAATTGTACGATTCGGATAAGGGAGTCTAAAACATTATAAATATCATGATGATATTTATAATTATCGTTTTTACCTAGGAGGATTTTAATGAGTTCATGTAATAGGCCACAGTCAGTGGCATCTATTTTTCCGGAAGTATACTGTAAAGAATTAGAAAGATACTATTCGAAAATATTGAGTGCTGAAAGCTTAATTAAATATGGATATTTTGACTCGTTGGCAAATAAGTTTATTAATAGATCTGGTGCGTATAAAGAAGAACAGTATATAAGTAATGATCAGTTCTATGAAGGAATATTTAATCTATCTGAATTTTATAATTGGCTCAACGATGGAGATAGATGGAAACATTTTTATTTTTCTCAAGAATTCGGAAAGGCGAGGATTCGGAAAGAATGGACAACTCCGACATCTTTCACTATTCCGAAGAATCTACACACGCGGCGTGAATATAAACTTATTAACCTTTTTTCATATGGTAACCTTGCGTATTATATAGAACAGGAAAAGGAGGTGATTTCAAATATATTCCTGCAGAATAAAAATTCGATGTCAAAGTTTTTTGGCAGTGAAGTGTTTAAATTTGCTATCACACAGGATTTAAGAAGCACTCTTCTGTTTGGGAAGAATAAAAGATATATAACGGATGTTCAAAATTTTTATCATTCTATCTATACTCATAGTATTGAGTGGATGTTGGATGGGAAAGATAATGCAAAGCGAAATATTGGTGTAAGGAATTGGAAAGACTATACATTTGGAAAATCACTGGATAGATTAATCCAAAACTCGCAAAGTGGAGAAACTCATGGATTGCCGACGGGTAACCTAATTACAAGAATTATAGCTGAAGTATATATGTGTAAGTTTGATGAAATACTGCTTAATATAAACAAGGGGTATTCATTTTCGCGATTTGTTGACGATATAGTCTTTGCTTTTAATACCGACATGGAGCTAATAGACTTCAAAAAGTCTCTTAATGAGAAAATTAGAGAGTATTCTCTGTCCTTGAATGATTCGAAAACAAAGATTGAATCCTTCCCATTTGAGGGGAATAAAAATAAAGATGCTATATTTGCCTTTTTTGATACTCTTCCTGAAATGCCAAAAAAAGCAGACAATAATATAAAATATCTTGGGAAAAGGAGGGTTAAGGATAAGATTTCACAGTTTATTGATTATTGTGTATCGGAAGAAGAACGAGGAAATAGGGGTAGCCTAAAATGTATACCCGCAGTTCTTGCAAATTCCATAAGACCTCTTCAGATAGGCAAATCGTATCATCCGCAGCCTATAATTAAAGCTCTTGGAGATGATTATAGGGAGTGCTTGATTGATATATTTTTTGAACCTCACCATCTGACGGGTATGAGTCTATTTGAAAGGATATTAGATTTATCCTTTATGGACTCAACCATAACGCAAAAAATTATTGATTTTTCTCAGATTCTTGTGCGTGAGCTAGTTTTCGGAAAAGATGCCCAGGGTAGGGACTTAATATTAAATAAAGTTGAAAAGGCGGCCGAGATATATTTTAATCGAATTAAGGATACTTTGAAGGGTAAGATTGAGGAATATATTGATTCCGGATCAAATCAGGAAATATATTCCTATCTTCTTATGATAATTATATTTAATTATGATAAGAAGATGGATTTGAATTCAGTAAATGATATCTGTCATTCCGTGATTCAGTCACGAATAGATGATATTAATATGATTCTTGCCACTATTATTTACTACCGAAAGAATAGAAATTATGATGGGATTGCGGAGGTGATGGCTAGGGCATTGTGGGATGCGCACTATCCTGTATGTTCAAAAAAGGAAGAATTGGACACAAATCCAGATCCTTGGTATAGGAAGCCATGTGATTGTGGTTACGAGTTTTCGGATCAGCTATGGATGTATAGGTATTATTTATATTTCATGTATCATGCTGGAAATAATCAAGGTCAGGCCTGCAAGGGGAGCGCGTATCTCTATTTTGAAAAATCCATTAAGAATGTGGTGATTGATGGTGTTACAGTAGATTTAGGGAAACATTTTACATTTAGGAATTTATCAAATTTGTCTGAAGTTAATAAATTTTATAAAACAATGCTAGATGGTGGCGTGAAAATAATAGATGATGGTGATGCAGAATTTATATATTCATTACTGTAATAATATATATCCTAATTTTCTAAATATATTCTTGCTATAGCCATACACTCAGGGACCCGGCGGTCTATCCATCAGATAGCCCGCCGGGTCCCTTCTTTATACCGTTGCTATGCGCTCAGCCCTTTAGCGGGTGGTGCGTTCCAGTAGCTGCAGCACGTTCTGGTAGGTGTGGCCGGTCGCCTCCGTCATGCCCTGCTCACAGGTGCGGTTCGCCGAAATGTATGCGGCGAACTGCTTCTGCTCGCTCAGCTCCGCAGCCTCCGCCTCCGTAGCGCTCGCCGTCAGCTCCGGGTGCAGCATACCGCGGTCACCCGCGTAACCACAGCAACCCCAGTGCTTCGGTACGTACACGTCGGCACTCATCGCGTTCGCAATCTTCTCAAACGCAGGCTGAGTACCCAGGTGAGTCATGGAGCAGGTCGGGTGCAGTGCAATCGACGGCAGGGGAGCAGACACGGTCAGCTTGTCCAGCATGTTGTCGGCGGCGAACTGCACCGCGTCGTACATGCGCAGACGCGAGAAGTCCGGCTCGCCCGGCTTCAGGCCGTTCACAATCTTGTGCTCAAGCGCCTTAATAACCTTCTCACGCATCACATTAAGACCCTCAGTGCAGGACGAAGCGTCGCACACGACCGGCAGGCGGCCACCGTCAGTAGCCTCCCACAGGGACTTCAGCACACGGTCGCTCATGATCGAGTAGCCGTCGGTGAAGCCCTTCGACTTCCACGGGGTGGAGCAGCACATCTCACCAATATTGTCCGGGATGCGGTACTTCACGCCCGCACGCTCACACAGGCGGATGAACGCCTGGGGTGCGTACCGGGTCATGCTTGCCGTCGCCGTCCACGCCGCCGAACATGGAGTTCACGCAGGCGGGGAAGAACACAATCTCAGCGGTTGCGTCCTTGTGCGGCTTACGTGCCAGGCCACCGACCGGCAGGCCCTTCTTGTAGGAGGGGACCGTGTCGTCGCCCATGACCTTGCGGGCAATGTTGGTGGTGCCGTGCACCACGGGGAACGGCAGCTTCTGAGCCACGGTCAGGGCCTTGCCGGCGACCTTATCCATGACGCCCCACTGCTGCGCGGCAACCTTCCAGCCGGTAGCAGCCAGCTTGTCCTGGTTCTCAGAACGCAGGCGGCGAATCAGGTCACCAGTGTTAATGTTCACGGGGCAGCGGGTCTGGCACATGCCGTCCACGGCGCAGGTGTCGATGCCGTTGTACTCGTACTCCTTACGCAGATGCTCCGGTGAGAAATACTCGGTGCCCAACAATGACATGAGCACCACCACGCCTAGACGTTGCACATACACACGATCATCAACCATCCAGTCGAGGCAGGCCCGCTCCAGCTGCGGCAGGTTGGCTGCATTGCGGCCCTTCACACAGGCTGGGGAGACGGCATCCGTAAGAGTCCAGTTCGTCATATATGGCAAGAAATTAGTAATTTCCGCATGCCAGGTGGCAAAGTCACGTTCCTCATTCAGAAGCAGCACATGCAGCAGATCTTCTTCCTGAAAATCATGCGGAACCGCCGCCTTAAACTCCGTGACTTCCGGCGGATGTTCACGCAGCAGCTTCTTAGCGAGCTTGCGCAGCGCGGGCATGCGTACACCCAAAATCCGCGCAGGATCAACCGTAGGAATCAGCTTCGCCGTGAACTCCGCCAGCTTTGGTTCGGCAAGCTCACGGACTGCCTGAGAGATTGAAGAACTCATGATTCTAGTCTCTCAGATGCGGCTATTCTCTATAACGTATTGGTCTGGGCCAAACACCCGAAACAAACCAAAGCTACCGAACGGCAGGTGCCCTCACGCTAGTTCTGCAGCATCCGCAGATACGTGTGGAAAAACCGATATGATGGCTACAGAAGGTTCACGCACGAACCTGCGGTTCACAGCAGACCTGCTTCAACGAAGAACGTGTAAGGACTGGGCAGCATGGCAGAGGCAAACGGCGCAGAAACACCACACACCGGTACCGCACCCGAGCCTGAAAACACTTCCTTAGGCCCCTCTTCAACTCGGTTTTCCGAACCGGAACAGGCCCGCCGGCCTAAGATTACCCGCGGCGAAGAAGGGCTCACCGAATGGGAGCGCAGCACCGATAAACCGCTTTTTATTGCCTCGCTCCTGTACCTTATCGCCTACGCCGCGCCCATTGTGAGCACACGCATTAGCACGCCGATTGATGGTGTTCTCAATATTCTTCAAATGATACTGTGGGCGCTTTTCGCGGTTGATTATTGTGTGCGGCTCTACCTGGCGCCCCGGCGCATCTACTTCCTCACGCACAACCTGATGAACCTTGCTATTGTGCTTCTGCCAGCCTGGCGTATTGTGAGTTTCTTGGCGATGCTCCACATGACCGCCAACCGCCAGTACAAACTGCTCTCAGAACTGGCCGTTAAACTTTTCGGGTACACGCTGATCTTTGTGATTATGGCGGCCCTGGCCGTCTTCTCCATTGAGCAAGACGCCCCCGGTGCCCTCATTAAAGACATTTGGACGGCGTACTGGTGGACTCTCGCAACACTGGCGACTGTGGGCTACGGCGATGTGTACCCGGTGACCGTCTCCGGCAGGGTTATTGCCGTGGTCGTTATGATTTACGGGGTCGGCCTGTTCGGTGTGATCACCGGTGCGCTAGCCACCTGGGTGATCGAAAAAATTAGCGGAGTCACCGAAGAAGACCACGCCGCAACGAAAGCCGATATTGAGGCACTTCACGCCGAAATCGCCGAGCTGAAGGCGATGCTCGCCATCCGTATGGGAGACGGTACGGTACACCGCCCGCCCGAAGAACTCACCCAGGAATTTCTTGCCTCCCGGCGGGGTGCCCCCGATACCGCAGAGGACGACACCCATGAGCCTGAACAGCCCATGGAACTCATCGAAGAGACCAAACAGACGCTCACCGTGATCCGCCAGAAAATCGCGGTGCGCCTGCGGCGTGATTCTTAAACCCCGCACCTATGCGACGGCTGGGGAGAATCGTAGGCTGGACAGTGCGCTCTAGTGCCCTGCCGGGTTATGGGGCCGCCTGCGGGAACACCAGTTATTTCTACAGACACCGGGCGATAGCGCCCCCACAGGTGCGCCGTGCGGTTTAATAGAGACATGAGCGAGAACCAGAATGCCCACACCACGAACACCGCCGATGACTTCGAGTTGCCCGGCGTGCCCGATGCGTTCCAGCGGCTCTGGACACCGCACCGTACCGCCTACGTGAGTGGCGGGCAGCAGGACCACACCGAAAAAACCTGCCCCTTCTGCACCGCGCCCTCACGCAGTGATGAGGAATCGCTCATTGTATACCGTGGGGAGCACACCTTCGCTCTGCTCAACCTGTACCCCTATAATCCGGGGCACCTGCTCATCTGCCCGTACCGCCACATTCCGCTGTACGACCAGGCAACCGAAGAAGAAACCCTCGAAATGGCGCACCTGACTCAGCGCACCATGCGGGTTCTGCGCAAAGTATCCCATAACGACGGGTTCAACATTGGTATGAATCAGGGCAAAGTCGGGGGAGCGGGCATAGCCGACCACCTGCACCAGCATATTCTGCCCCGCTGGAGCGGCGACACCAATTTTCTGCCCATCATTGCGCACACAAAAACCATGTCTCGCACCCTTGACGACATGCGCCAGATAATCGCCGACGGGTTCGCTCAAACCCAGTAATTGTGCAGGCACAGAATAAGGAAGACTGTGGGTAATTCAACCCCCGCGTTTCCTTGTTAAGACAGAAAAGCAGGCGTACAATAAATCGGTAAGTTGAACCTCTACAGAAGGGTAAACTGTGCTGTTTAAAACCCCGCAAAAAACCAGACACAGAAAAAGGCTGCTAGCGCCCAAAATCTGCCGCACCCCAGCCTAAATACCCACCCCTGAGCATTATTTTTCACGGGCAGAAAGTGCCCGCAGCCACGAGTGAAACGCATCATGCTAAAACCACGGTGTCAGATTATTTTTTGAACCGTAAAGTATGGCATGATATATAACGGCGAAACCACCCGTACCGCCGCCCCCAAGGTTCCTTCCGGACCTTCCCACCCAGCTGACCGCAAACCAACCACGAAAGCCGCCGATGAGCCCCCGCATCCCCACAGGTAAACGACCCCAAATTACCCGAACAATCACCAGTTTCACGATCGTAGCCTGCCTGCTTGCAACCGCCGGATGCGCCGAATACGTCGACGAAGAAACCGACGCATCAGGTACGATCAGCACCTCCGCATCACACACCCCCTCAGCGAGCGCATCAGCCAAATCCAGTGTGCCGCTCACCAAAGAACGCCCCGCACCCACGCTGCCTGATGGTTCACCCGCCCCGCTGAGCAGCACGGAGCTTGATAACTACTACGCCGGTAAATTCATACCGCCCACCGATAAGCACCCCGTCTACAATATGGGTGCGCCGGTGCTTTCAGACACCGTAAAATCCCGTGAGCTTGACGGGGTAGACGCACTCATTAAATACATGGGCGAAACCTACCGGTACACTGCGTACACTAATACGGAAATTGAGAACTACACCAAAAACGTGTACGCCCCCGACTATCAGTACGATAAATCCAGTGAAAAAGACGAACGTACCGACAAAACCCCCGACGGTCAGAGCAAAAACGATAATGAGCTGCGCGAAGCAGGGTACTGGGTTGGTGAATATAAATACACCATGAAACGTGTGGCCGATTCAGAAAAATGGAGCGACGATAAAAAAGAAGTCACCATTGCGGTACGGCACAAACGCAACACCTACACCTGGTACAACAAAGATAGCGGCCAAGCCGATAACCGGTACTACTCGTGGGGTATTCAAGAGGACTTCAATATGACCCTCGTGTACGTGGAAGACCAGGGGTGGAAAGTAAAGAAGGTAGACTCGCTCCGCTCCAAGTGGCTGAAGTAGCCGCGCACCCGGCTCATGGGGGGGGGTATTAGAACCTGGTGGGAATAGGTATGCTGGGAGGATGACGCCCCTGAACCTGCTCGATAGTGCGGCCCCGCCCGGCGGCGGCGACCGGGCGCTCATCTGGCGTGAGCTGCGGTGGGTTGAGCGCCAGCCCGTTCTTGAAACGGAACCCCTCACCGCGGCGGCGGGGGAGCAGCACCCCAGCGGTGAGCGCATCCGCATACCGCTTACCCCCGGCGCTTTTCTTGGGCTGCGGCTACTGGCTGATACCGCTGGTGAACACTTGCGCTACTGCGCCGGGTACTTTGCGAGCGGGCCATCCGGCGAGAACACGAACACCCCAAACACGGGTGCGCCCCGCCGGGTGCCTTGCCCAGAAGGAGCACGCATCCGCGGCGGTAAACAATGCGAACGATGCGCCGCCCGCGACGAGTTCACGGCCCTTCACGCCGCGCACCTGCACCCCGGCACATTAACCCCGGGGATGCGAGCCTACGCGGCGACACCGCACCGGCTCTACATTGCCACATTCCCCGACGGGACCAGCAAAGTAGGCACCAGTTCCCAAGCCTCAACCCCGCGCCGCCTCGACGAGCAGGCGCCCGCTGTCGCAACCTACATAGCCCAAGCACCTGACGGGCTGAGCGTGCGTGAAGCCGAAGACGCTGTTACCCGCATCGGCGGGGTGCCGCAGGTGAAACAGACACCCAGCAAATACCGTGCCTGGCTTAACCCGCTGCCAAACAGCACAATACGCAGCGTCCACCAAGAAACCTTGAAAACTGCCCGGGAGGCGCTCACCCACGCGCAGCTGCGCGTCCCTCTTACCCCGCTGCATGAGCCGTGGGAGCCCTCACCTGCCATGGCCCGCCCCTACGCGGCCCTGCGAGCTGGCAGCCCCGAACCGCTCGGGCAGTTCCCCAGCGTACTTTCCACAGGCGCCGCAGGGTTTTACTGCACCGGTGCGGCCGGGAAATTCATGACCGCCCACACCGGCGATCCGGCCGCCGCCCTGCTGGTAAACACGGCCGAAATCGACAACCTAGCCTTCACCGTGAACCACGACATAAGCACCGTAAATATTCAAACGGCTCTCTTCTGAAATCACCCAGAAAAATTATTACTGCTCCCGCGAAAACGCACCGGGAAATAGCGGCACGCGCCGTTGTGTGCATGGCACAACACATAAAAGGCCGCCGCCAACACCCGCAAAGTAAGCAACGCCATACCGTGCAATTACACAGTGCGGGAGGGTATAAAATAGTGTGCATGTCAAAACCCCTCATTCGTTTGCTCGGCCAGGGCGTACGCTACGCAAGTAAACTGCGCGGCGGCGGTTCCGCATTCCCCGGCCTCGTCATGGAAAAACTGCACCCCGAATTCGTGGCCGAAGAACTCGCCAAACTGCCCTACGGCGTGGTCGTTGTCTCAGGCACCAACGGCAAAACCACCACCACCAAAATGACGGTGCAGCTGCTCGAATCGCAGGGGCTTAAAGTCTTCACCAACCGCACCGGCTCCAACTTCGTGCGCGGCGTGGCGGCGGCCCTCCTGGGCGCAATGAGCCTCACCGGAAAACTCGATGCAGACATCGCCGTACTCGAACTAGACGAGGCGCACGCCGTGCACTTCGTCAAAGCCGTCAAACCCGACTATGCGCTGCTGCTGAACGTGCTGCGCGATCAGCTTGACCGCTTCGGCGAAATCGACACCACCCGCAGGATGCTCTCCACCGTAGCCGCCGCAACCACTAAAACCGTGGTGCTCAACCGCGAAGACCCGCGCATCCGTTCCCTCGCTCAAGCCGTGCAGCCTGGCACGAACATCAGCTACTTCGGTCTGAACGACGAGCTGCGCTCATACTTCCCCTCAGACGACGAGCTGCGCAGCGGTGTGGGCGCACGCTCCGCCGACCTGCCCGACTCAGACGTGACCCTCACCGCCTTCTCCGGCAGCAGCGCAACCTTCAACCTGGCGGGCCAAAGCATCACAGGGCAGATTAACCTCTACGGCATCTACAACATTTTCAACGCCGCCGCCGCAATGGCCCTCACCCGCGCCGTCATGGGCGAAAAACTCAACCAAGACGCCCTCGTGAACGAGCTGGCAAAAATCACCCCCGCATTCGGCCGCGGCGAAACCCTCAACGTGAACGGGCGTCCGCTGCAGCTGCTGCTGGTGAAAAACCCCAGCGGGTTCCGCCTCTCACTGGCCAGCGCAAACTCCCACGACTACGCCACCATGATCACCATTAACGACCAGTACGCCGACGGGCGTGACGTCTCCTGGCTGTGGGACGTAGACTTCCACGACCTAGCCGCCACCGGCGTGAAAATGGTCTCCGGAGTGCGCGCCTGGGATATGGCGCTGCGCCTAGAACACGACGGCGTACCCGTAGAAGACGTGCAAGAAGACCTAGACGACGCCCTCCGTTCGTTCATCGCCAACAGTGGGCAGGCGCCCATGCGTATCTTCTGCACCTACACCTCAATGCTCGCCCTGCGCGAAGAACTCGGAAAAATCACCAACGTCGAAAGGGTTTCCTAAGCCATGACCCACACCATCGCCGGAACCCCCGCCGCCGGGCCGAACAACGGCAAAACTCTGCGTATCCTGCAGCTGTACCCCAAAGACATGAACATTTACGGCGACTGGGGCAACACGCTCTCACTCGCACGCCGCGCCCACGCCCACGGGTTCGACGTCGACATTATCGACTACAACCCCGGCGACGAATTCCCCCAAGACGTCGATATTATTATTGGCGGCGGCGGCCAGGACTCCGGGCAGACCGTCATCCAAGAGGACCTGCACGCCAACTCCGAACACTTGAAACAGCTCGCCGAAGACGGCACCCCCATGCTCGTCATCTGCGGCCTATACCAGCTGTTCGGCAAAGAATTCCGCACCCGCGAAGGGGAAGTGCTCAAAGGCATCGGGATCTTCGACGCCCACACTGTAGGCGGCGACGAACGACTGATCGGCAACATTGTTGAAGAGTCCAAAGACTTCGGAACCATCATCGGGTTTGAGAACCACTCCGGGCTCACCTACCTGGGCTCCGGGTGCACCCCGCTCGCTGCCACCGTCACCAAAGGCGAAGGGAACAACAAAGCAGAAACCCATGAGGGCGCGCGCGTGCACAACGTGATCGGCACCTACCTGCACGGCTCACTACTGCCCAAAAACCCCAAAATCTCTGACTACCTGATCGAGCAGGCCGCCAAACGTAAATACGGCGAATTCACCCCCGCCACAATCGACGACACACTCGTGAACAAGGCACGCGCATCAGCGATGAAACGCCCCCGCTAAAACTACTGCCAGCGCACATCAGCCGGTATAGTTGAAAAGTATTGACGCGCGGCCACCCACGTGCGCCCGCACAGAACATTAACGTAAGGGAGAAACGAATGTCGGGTCACTCCAAATGGGCCACCACCAAACACAAGAAAGCCGCGATTGACGCCAAGCGCGCGAAGGCATTCGCCAAATTCATTAAGGCAATCGAAGTAGCCGCCCGCATGGGCGGGGCAGACATTGCAGGCAACCCCGCACTCGATCTTGCCGTGTCGAAAGCAAAAAAGAACTCGGTGCCCAACGACAATATTGACCGCGCCATTAAACGCGGTGCTGGGCTGACCGGCGAAACCATCGACTACACCGAAATCATGTACGAGGCACGCGGCCCGCAAGGCACCGCACTGTACATCGAGTGCCTGACCGATAACCGCAACCGTGCCGCATCAGACGTGCGCCTGGCCGTGACCCGCAACGGCGGCACCATGGCAGACCAGGGCTCCGTGGCGTTCCTCTTCGAGCGTAAAGGCGTGGCCGAAGTAGCAAAAACCGACGGGCTCACCGAAGACGACGTGCTCATGGCCGTGCTTGATGCAGGCGCCGAAGAAGTACTGGACGAAGGCGACGTGTTCACCGTCGTATCCGCCGCAACCGACCTGCCCGAAATCCGCAAAGCACTGGATGAAGCGGAACTGGAGTACAACAACGACGACCCCGTATTCCGCCCCACCATGCAGGTAGACCTCGACCTTGACGGCGCCAAAAAGTTCCTCAAACTCGCGGATGCGGTCGAAGAACTCGACGACGTCCAGAACGTCTACTCCAACGCAAACGTTTCCGCAGAGGTTATCGCCCAGCTAGAAGCCGAATAAGCACAAAACGCACGAGTGCCCGGACACACCCCGCACACGCGGGCCGTGAGCCGGGCACCGTACTCTATCTGGGCGCACCCCGGAGGGGACAGCCAACGACAGCATAAGGAGAAACCGGATGAGCGAAAACCACCCGCTTGCCCCCGAGCCGCGCGTACCCGGTGCCACACGCATTATGGGTATCGACCCGGGCCTGACCCGCTGCGGCATCTCCATGCTCGATATGACCGCCGACCGCAAAGCCTACTTCGTGAACGTCGGTATCGCCGGAACCCAGGCGGCTGAGGCGCTGGATCAGCGTATTTTGCGCATATTCAACGCCACCCAACAGTGGATTAAAGTGTATAAGCCAGATGCGCTCGCTATTGAGCGAATCTTCGCCCAAGAACAGGTCAATACTGTGATCGGTACCGCGCACGCCTCCGGGGCGGTGATTTCTGCGGCCGCAATGCTTGGGGTGCCCGTGCATTTTCACACCCCCTCCGAGGTAAAGGCGGCGGTCACCGGCTCCGGGCGGGCCGATAAAGGCTCCGTGGGGCGGATGGTAACCCGCATCCTAGGCCTTGAAAAAATGCCGAAACCGGCGGATGCTGCCGATGCGCTCGCTATTGCCATCTGTCACGGGTGGCGCGGCGGCGGCATCGGTTCGGGTATTAATATGGCGGCGCACACCCAGACTCACCAGGGGTCCCGGCCTGTGCAGGCTGCCCGGGGTGCGGCGCTCACTCCTGCGCAGCGGGCGTGGAAAGAGGCGGAGGCGAAGGCCCGCAGGTAGGCGACCCAACACATTTTTCGATACTATTTTCGAATATAGCGTGCGCGATTTTCCTGTTATTCTCAAGTATTTTTCGCGGGCGGGCCGTCATGTGGTTGATTTCAGAAGATATATTCTAATATACTGGAGGTGCGCGCCCTGCTCACAGCAACGGTACCTAGTGCGCCCTATGAGAGGAAACTATGATTGCGTCACTCACCGGCAGAGTAAGCCATGTAGGTCTCGACAACGTCATCCTCGACGTCAACGGGTTTGGGATGCTTGTGCACGCCACCGCCCGTACGCTCGCTGGCCTGCACCTGGGGGAGACCGCCACGGTGCTCACCAGCATGATTGTGCGCGAAGAATCTATGACGCTCTACGGTTTCGCTGAACCCGCCGAACGTGAAGTGTTCGATATGATGCTCTCCGTCTCGGGAATTGGCCCGCGTATTGCATTGGCTGTGCTGAGCGTGCACACCGCCAGCGAGGTGGAGCGCGCCGTGGCCACAGGGGATGATAAAGCATTCACCAAGGTTCCCGGTATTGGCCCCAAGGGTGCGCGGCGTATTGTGCTTGAGCTGGCGGGCAAACTAATTCTTAGCGAAAGCCAGGGAGAAGAAGCAGCCGCCCCCCAGGGCGGGCTGGCATGGAAACCGCAGGTCCTTGATGCCCTCACCTCCCTGGGCTGGACTGAAAAAGACGCTAATGCCGCGATTGACGCCTACGTGACCCACAACCCGGGCGCCGAGAATGAGGCGGTAGGCGCGGCACTTCGCGGGGTGCTTGCCTCCTTAGGAGCACAAAATACTGTTGGGCGGCGCTAACGCACGGCGGAACACACCCTACCACGGGGAGCACACCGCACCCGGTGGTGCGTACGGTAGTATCGGATAGAGCCGCCGCAGCACGCTCAGGCACGAGAGCTACAGCATCTACAGAGGATAAGAACACGTGACAGATAACCCCTATGAGCCTACGCCGTCGGGCGGTTACGCACCCGGTCAGGTGCCCGGGCAGCAGCGGCTAGTTGCCATGGAAGAAGAACCCGAAGAAAAAATGATTGAGGCGGCCCTGCGCCCCAAATCGCTTGGTGACTTCGTGGGGCAAAAAAGGGTGCGGCAGCAGCTTTCCCTAGTGCTGGAAGCCTCGAAAATGCGGGGCCGCAGCGCTGATCATGTGCTTCTTTCCGGCCCTCCCGGGCTTGGCAAAACCACGCTCGCCATGATTATTGCCGCTGAGATGGATGCCCCTTTGCGCATCACCTCCGGCCCAGCTATTCAGCACTCCGGCGATTTAGCGGCCATCCTCTCGTCGCTAACCCCCGGCGAGGTGCTTTTCCTGGATGAAATACACCGCATGAGCCGCCCCGCCGAAGAAATGCTGTACATGGCGATGGAAGATTTTCGCGTGGATATTGTGGTTGGTAAGGGAGCGGGAGCCACCTCCATCCCCCTTGAACTACCGCAGTTTACCCTGGTGGGTGCCACAACCCGTGCCGGGCTGCTCCCCGGGCCGCTGCGTGACCGTTTTGGGTTCACCGGGCATCTGGAGTTCTACTCCGTGCCGGAGCTTGAGCTGGTGCTACGCCGCAGTGCCGGTCTGATGGATATGAGTATCACCAGTGAGGGGTTCGCAGAGATCGCGGGCCGTTCACGCGGCACACCGCGTATCGCTAACCGGCTGCTCCGCCGTGTACGCGACTGGGCCCTTGTGAATGATGTACCCAATATTAACGCCCACAATGCGGCAACCGCCCTTGACATGTATGAAGTGGATGAGCGCGGGCTGGACCGCCTGGACCGCGCCGTTCTTGAATCGCTCATCCACAAGTTCGGTGGGGGACCGGTGGGGCTATCCACCCTGGCTATCGCCGTTGGTGAAGAAACCGAGACCGTGGAGACAGTAGCCGAACCCTACCTGGTGCGTGAAGGGCTGATCGGCCGCACCCCTCGCGGGCGTGTGGCGCTGCCTGCCGCGTGGGAGCACCTGGGGCTAGAAGCCCCCGATATTAACCTGTAGCATCGAAATATCCCCCTAGCACGGAACGGTCATGCTGTTTTCAGTGGGGAAAACATCACCGTGGCAGGGTAGTTTCTCAAGAAAAACTGCGGCTGAGCGCATAACCGATAGGGAAAGACTGTGCTCTCGCGTAGGATGGGTACAGTAGAGAAACTATGAACACAGGCGCGTCACCATCCTATACACCCCGGGTAGGGCGACGCCGGGGACACGTCCCTACAGAGAGGACACCATGGATATTACGATGATACTTCTCGCCGTTTTTGTGCTCTTCATGATCTGGAGCATTTACAGCGGCACTAAACGGCAGAAAGCACAGATGCAAGCCACCCAGACTATGCAGGAAAACCTGCGTGCCGGTGATGAAATTATGACCCGTGCCGGGCTGTACGGCACCATCGTCTCAACCGACCATGAAAACCGTAAAGCACTTGTGGAGATCGCCGAGGGAACGATCATCACCATTAGCCTGGACGCTGTTGCCACCGTGGTGGATGTTGCGGAAGAAGAACCGGTGGAGGCTAAGGAAGAAGTCGTGGAAAGCACCGAGGGCAAAGACACGGCGGAAGACGAGTCACCCGAGAAGCCTGCCAAGGGCTACGACCTCAATTAATAAAGACAATAATCGGGAATAGCACCCTAGAACGGGTGCTATTCTTGCTGATTGAGAAGATAAAAATCTAGTAAGGGGCATACATGGCTAAGCGTTCCCCGCTTACAGCTGCACGAGGCGCCCTCGTCTCAATGGTTTTGCTCATGATTGTGATGGCCGCGGGTATTTTCGGCACCACCCACGCGGGCGGGTCGTGGGGCCCGAAACTTGCGCTTGACCTCTCGGGCGGCACGCAGATGATTCTCTCACCCAAAGTTAACGGGTCGCAGAATGAATCTGTCAGCCAAGAACAGCTAAACCAGGCAGTTGAAATTATCCGTCAGCGCGTCGATGGCGCGGGCGTCTCCGAGGCGGAGGTTACCACCTCCTTCGGTTCGGGCAATAACGTGGTGGTTTCCGTTCCGGGCACTATTAGCGCCGAAACCCGTGCGCTCATTCAGGCTTCTGCGAATATGTCGTTCCGCCCTGTGCTGGCCTCGGGTTCAGGCGCGGCAACCCCGCAAGAGAGCCGCACCCCGGACGATAAGCTCCCCAAACCGGACGCGGAACCTAAAGACAACTCGGATAAGAACTGGATTACCGCCGAGTTGCAGAAAGAATACGAGGCGAAAGACTGCACCGCCGGGCATAATGAGGATGCTGAAAACCAGGATCCCGGAAAACCGATTGTGGCCTGCTCCACCGACGGTACCGAAAAGTACATCCTGGGTCGTGTTGAGCTCAGCGGTAACGATATTGCAACAGCCTCGCACTCCCAAGAAAGCAGCGGCCAGGGCGTGACCACCGGCCGCTGGGGCGTGAACATTGAGTTTAAAGACCAGGGGGTTACCACTTTCAAAGATGTGACCTCCCGCCTGAACTCGATCCGTGGGCAGAACCCCGCCGACCCGCGCAGCCGGTTCGCTATTATGCTTGACGGTAAGGTGCTGTCCTCCCCAACGTCCCAAGCTGTTATTTCAGACGGTAAGTCACAGATCACCGGTAACTTCACTGAGGACCAGGCCAAAGCCCTGGCCGACCAGCTCAAATACGGTGCACTGCCGATTAGTTTCAGCATCCAATCTGAGCAGCAGATCTCGGCAACCCTCGGCTCTGAGCAGTTGAAGGTGGGCCTGCTGACCGGTCTCATCGGCTTGCTGCTGGTGTTCATTTATTCGCTGTTCCAGTACCGCCTGCTCGGGTTTGTGACCATGGCATCGCTGATCGTGGCGGGTATTATCTCGTACGAGGCGATTGTGCTTCTGGGCTGGGCGTTGAACTACCGCCTCTCTCTGGCAGGTGTTGCGGGCCTAATTGTTGCTATTGGTGCCACGGCCGACTCGTTCATTGTGTACTTCGAACGTATTCGTGATGAGATACGCGCCGGACGCACCATCCCTTCCGCTGTGAACCACGGCTGGAAGCGGGCCTCCCGCACCATCCTCGCTTCGAAGGCTGTGAACCTGCTGGCAGCAGTGGTGCTGTACGTGGTGTCGGTGGGTTCTGTGAAGGGCTTCGCCTTTACCCTGGGCTTGACTGCTATCGCCGACCTGATCGTTGTGTACCTGTTCACTCACCCCACCCTGACCCTGCTGGCGAATACCCGCTACTTCGGTAAGGGGTACCGTCATTCGGGCCTCTCGCCCGAGTCGCTGGGCGCAACCCCGCTGTACCGTGGCGCCGGTCGTTTCCGCAAACCGGATGAAGACTATGTGAGTATCGCAGAGCGCCGACGTGCCGCCCGTGCCGCCGAGGATAAAGACGTGACGGGCACCCCTGAAGAAAAGAAGGAGGCGTAACCATGACCGAGGTAAAGCCTAACGTCTTCGCGCGGTTCGGTAATGACCTGCACTCGGGCAAACGCTCCTACCCGTTCATTGGCAAACGTAAACTGTGGCTGATGATAGCCGCCGCGCTCATGGCGGTCTCAGTGATCCTTCCGTTGGTCGGTAACGGGTTCAACCTGGGTATCGATTTCCGTGGCGGTTCGGAATTTGTGGTGTCGAAGGCTTCTCATACGGAATCCTCCACCGGGGAGAAAATCGTCAAGGAGAACGTCCCGGACGCCTCCGACGTGCATGTTACCCATATTGCCCCCGGCACTGTTCGGGCGCAGATGAGTAAACTCAGTGACGAAGAGACCCTCAAAGTGAAGAAAGCCCTGCAGGATGCGTACGGCGTCAGCGAAAACGACGTGACCTCATCCTATGTGGGTCCCACCTGGGGTGCTGATGTGACCCGGCAGGCGCTGTGGGGTCTGGTGGCGTTCGTGATTTTCGCGCTGATTGGTATGGCGTTCTACTTCCGCACCTGGAAGATGTCTGTCGCCTCCATTGCGGGCTTGTTCTTTACCGTGGTGGTCACCGTGGGTATTTACGCGGCGTTGGGCTTCGAAATCACCCCGAGCGCGATTATTGGTTTCCTAACGATCCTGAGCTACTCGCTGTACGACTCCGTTGTGGTTTTCGATAAGATCCGTGAGAACACCGAGGACATTATGGACCGTAAGGATGCGACCTTCGCGGAGGAAACGAACCTAGCGGTTAACCAGACCCTGGTGCGTTCCATTAACACCGCGATCGTGGGTGTGCTCCCCGTTGGGTCCATCCTGTTCATTGGTGCGTTTATGCTTGGTGCGGGCACTCTGCAGGATCTTTCCCTCTCGCTCTTTGTAGGTATTCTGGTGGGCATGTTCGGCACTCTGTTCGTCTCGGCACCGCTGTACGGTATGCTGCGGCTGGGCGAGAAAAAGATTGTTGGGCAGCGGCAGAAGGTGGAGTACTTCCGCGCCCACGGCGGGGAAGAAGAGACCGACTCCGACAACGAGTCACAGCAGAAACCCGTGAAACGTTCAAAGCCGAAGATTGAAGTGAATGTCGTGAATTTCGATTAGTTTCACTCACCGGTCTTGAAGGTAAGGGGCTAGCATCATCCAAGATGCTAGCCCCTTATGCGTGCCCTTTAGTGCACCAGGGTTGCCCAGCTGCTGAGAGGCCAAAAAGCGTGCGGGCGCGCACCATATAACCGGGCACAGTTTGCGACGTATCGTCAAGGTTGGGTAGCATAACAAACACACAACGGGTTTTCTCGTGTGGATGCGCGCCGCCATGCACAACAAGGCGTCGCGTAAGGGGCCGACGAAGCACCCCACCGCTACCAGGCCAGAAAACTCGCAGGAGGGAAAAGGTAAAAATGGTCGTAGAATCCCACAATACCCCCGAAGACAGTAGCGTGGTTCCTCAAACCGCGCCGAAAAAGAAACCGGTGCGCGGTTCGCACCGCGTTATGACCGCATCCGGGCGTGTGCCTAACCGGCTGGTTTTCGGCAGGCGCATCGCTAAAAATCTTGACCCTGGTACATCACAGACACATTTCTCGCCAATGATCGCCCCGGTGGTGCGGGCCCTGCGCAAATACCATCCTGAGGAGGACATTCAGGTTCTTCAACGTGCCTTTGAGGTGGCCAATAGGCACCACCGCGGGCAGAAACGTAAAAGTGGCGACCCGTACATTACTCACCCGGTTGCCGTGACCGCGATCCTCGCGGAGATGGGCGCCACCGGCCCCGTGCTGGCGGCCGGGCTGCTTCATGACACGGTAGAAGACACCGACTACACGATGGAAGAGCTCACCGCAGAATTTGGGGAGGAAGTCGCCTACCTGGTGGATGGGGTGACTAAGCTCGACAGGATGACCTACGGTGAGCGTGCCTCCATTGAGACCATCCGTAAACTGGTGCTGTCGATGAGTAAAGATATTCGTGTGCTCCTCATTAAACTTGCGGACCGTCTGCACAATGCACGCACTTGGCGTTTTGTGGCGGCGGCCTCGGCGGCCCGTAAAGCCGAAGAGACACTAAAAATCTATGCCCCCTTAGCACACCGACTGGGTTTGAACACGATTAAATGGGAGCTTGAAGACCTGTCATTTGCGGCGATGAGCCCCGATATTTACGCTGAGATGGTGCGCATGGTGGGGGAGCGCACCCCAAAACTTGAGGCGTTTCTGGAGGACGCCCGCGCTAAAATCTCCGAGCGGCTAACCCAGATGGGTCTTGAAGCCATGGTGACTGGCCGGCCTAAACACTACTACTCGATTCATCAGAAGATGAAAACAAAGGGCCGTAGTTTTGACGAGATTAATGACATTCTTGCGGTGCGCATTATGGTGGAAGAGGAGAGCGAATGCTACACGGTGCTGGGGCATATCCTCTCGCTATGGCCGTCAATGACAGGCCGGTTTAAGGACTATATTAAAAACCCAAAAAACAATAACTACCAGTCGCTGCATTTAACGGTGTACGGGCCGGGGAACCTGCCGTTAGAGGTGCAGATCCGCACCTATAAGATGCATGAAGAAGCCGAATACGGGGTGGCTGCGCACTGGCGGTATAAGGCGGCTTCACGCGGTGAGCAGGTGAGCAACGCCAAGCACGAACCCGGCACCCAGACCGCAGCAATGAACGTCGGTATTTTGCAGGCTATCGCCGAAATTTCTAACTCTAACCCCGAGTCCGATAAGTTCTACGAATCTCTCGCTGACACCCTGGACACCGACGAGATTGTGGTGCTCACACCCAACGGTGAGGCTATTGCGCTTCCCTCCGGCTCAACCCCGGTTGATTTCGCGTACGCTATTCACTCTGAGGTGGGGGACCGAACCGTCGGGGCGAAAGTAAACGGCCGTCTGGTACCGCTTCACACGATGCTGCCAACCGGGGTGACCGTGGAAATTATGACCACGAAGGATGAGGAGGCAGGACCCAGCGAAGACTGGCTGAAGTTCGTGCGTTCCTCACGGGCCCGCACAAAGATCCGCCAGCACTTTGCGAAAGAACGTCGCCTTGAGGCGCTGGACCGTGGGCGTGAGGCGCTTACGAAGAGCATGCGCAATAATGAGCTGCCGCTGCAGAAGATGATGAGCCCTGAGCTGATGACCCAGGTGGCGCAAACTCTGCATAAGAACGATGTGGCAACCATGTACCGGGCTATTGGCGAGAACGAGCTGACCACAAAGCAGGTTATTGACACCCTCATTGACCTGTATAACGGGGAGCAGCAGGACGAGCCGACTGTTGAGGTGAGCGACTTTGACGAAACCCTGCTGAAGCAGACCCGCAGCGCGGTGAGCGACAACGGTGTGCTGGTGCCGGGGGCTGAGGGTGTGCTCACGAAGATCGCCCGCTGCTGTAGCCCGGTCCCGCCCGACGACATTATTGGCATGGTCACCCGGCTCAACGGTATTTCGGTGCACCGGCGTGACTGCCCGAATATACTGAACCTGGATGAGGAGCAGCAGCCGCGTTTAACGGAGGTTCAGTGGGCACCCACCCCCAGCAGCACCTACCGGGTGCAGATTCAGGTGGAGGGACTTGACCGTAAGGGCCTGCTCAATGACCTCATCCGTGCGATCTCAGATTCGGGTGTGAGTATTGTGGATGCGCGCGTGCATACGTCCGAAGACCACATAGCGGTGGACAGGTTCACGGTTGAACTGGGGGACAGGTACATGCTGGAGCATGTGGTGAACGTAGTACTGAACGTTGACGGCGTGTATAAGGCGTACCGTCTGACGGGCTCTAAGCCGGCGCACGCATAAGAGGGTGCCTTTTTATACACGAACGGGGCGGCTCACACACTCTTGCGGTAGTGTGGTGAGCCGCCCCGATACGGTTGGCGCTCTTAGGCGTTAGCCTTCAAACCCTTCCAGGGTGGCTGCCCAGGCGCGGCGGGCATCCAGTGCCTCCTGCGCCTTAGCGATCTTTTTCTCATCACCCGATGCCTGGGCCTGAGCCAGCTCGGTTTCCAGCTTGGTGAGGGAATCCTGAATCTGCGCAAGCAGCGAGTTTGCCCGTGCGGTTTTCGCGGGGTCGTTCTTCTTCCACTTCGCAGCCTCGGCGCCGTGAATCTCGTCCTGGATTTTACGCAGCTCAGAGTCGATGCGGCGCATATCGGCACGCGGCACGCGGCCTGCTGCATCCCAGCGGTCAAGGATCTTATCGAACGCGGCTTTAGCGGCGGCAATATCGGTTACCGGAAGAAGCCCGCGGGCTTCAACCAGTAGCGCTTCTTTCACCTTCAGGTTGTCGGCATAGGCCGCATCCTGCTCAGCTTCGGCAGCGTTACGGGCATCAAAGAAGACATCCTGTGCAGCACGGAAACGGGCCCACAGTTTATCGTCCTCCCGGCGGGAGCCGCGCGGAACTTTCTTCCACTCGCGCATAAGATCGCCGTAGGCGCGGGAGGTATCAGACCAGTTGGTGGAGCTTGAGAGCTCTTCCGCACGGGAAATCAGCTCTTCCTTGGCGCGCTTAATGCGGGCGTTGCGCTCATCCAGCTGGGAGAAGTGCGCGCGGCGGTTACGGTCGAAGGTGGTGCGGGCGGTACGGAAACGCTTCCACAGCTCGTCCTCCACCGACTTGGGCAGGTGGATTTCCCGCTGGGCCTGCTTCCACGCATCAAACAGTTCGTTCATGCGCGCGTGCGAGTTCTTCCAGTGAATCTTCTCGGGATCCTGCTCCACAATCGACTCGGCTTCAGCCACGATCTCTTCACGGGCTGCCAAGGCGCGTTCACGGTTGGCGGCACGGTTCTGCTTCTGCTGCTCAGCCAGCTCACCGATGCGTTCGGTCAGGGCTGTTAGCCGCTGCTGCATACCGGCGTAGTCGCCCACCATGTTCCGCTCGGCAATCTGCGCACCGATTGATTCGATACCCTTCTGAACATCGGCGGCGGGAGCGTTGTTTTCGATGCGAGACTCCAGCAGGGTCACCTGCGCCTCAACGTTCTCGAACTTGCGGGCAAAGTAGGCTAGCGCCTCCTCTTCTGAGGCGTCAGGCAGCTGGCCTACCGCGTACTCTTCGCCTTCAACAATGACGAATACGTGGCCGTCTTCAGAGACGCGCCCAAACTTGCGGGCCTTTTCGAGGTTCACAGCAATGTCGTCGGATTTAATGGTCACCGCTATAACTCTTTCACTAGGGGCGTCGTACCGTGTTAGGGTGCTACGCCGAGGTTCATGGTGCGCGCGTACGGGGCGGCTTTGAGGGTGCGCACCGTGTCATCAGGATGCGCGCGCATCTATACAGCATAACGGGTGCCGGGTGTTTAAACACACCGTTACACGCCAACCCGGACGCGGGTCACAGGGTGAGATGCGCGACGCCGCGAAGCACACGTGGCGAGCTGGTGGTTCAGGTCTGCAGAAGGCGGCGTCGGGTTCGCTAGGAGCGCATCCTTGTTACTATTAAGAAGATTGTGCCCCGCAAACACTTTGCTCATATAGCACAACCGATTATTGCAACCTCAAGGAGAAGAAACACTATGGCTCGCAAGGCATCGCTGTCTGGTTTTCCGGAGTATTTACCGGCTGAACGACTTGTTGAGAACCACGTTCTTGATACTCTGCGTACGACCTTCGAGCTTCATGGTTTTTCCTCAATTGAGACCCGCTCGGTTGAGACTATTGAGCAGCTTCTTCGCAAGGGCGAGATCGATAAGGAAGTGTACGCGATCTCTCGCCTGCAGGATGATAACGGCACCAAAGCTAAAGAAAAGCTTGCGCTGCACTTCGATTTGACCGTGCCTTTCGCGCGATACGTGGTTGAGAACGCCGGGTACCTGAATTTCCCGTTCTCTCGCTACCAGATTCAGAAAGTGTGGCGCGGCGAACGCCCGCAGGAGGGGCGTGCACGCGAGTTTACCCAGGCTGATATTGATGTTGTGGGTGATGGCGAACTGCCTTTCCGTTATGACGTGACCCTCGCCCTCGTTGTTGTGGATGCGCTCTCAAAACTCCCTATTCCAGATTTCAAACTTCGGGTGAATAACCGCAAACTTGCGGAGGGTTTTTATCTTGGGCTGGGGCTCACCGATACAGCCGCGGTGCTGCGTTCCATTGACAAACTTGAAAAAATTGGCGCGGATGCGGTGGCGCAGGAACTTCAGCGTGAAGCTGGTGCCTCTGAAGAGCAGGCTCAGGCAGCCCTAGAGCTTGCTCAGATTCGTACCGAGGATTCATCTTTTGTGGCCCAGGTCCGTGAACTCGCTGAACGCTACGAGGCTGAGCATGAGCTTCTTGATCAGGGTGTTGCCGAGCTTGCCGAAGTTATTGATGAGGCTGCCCGCCGCGCCCCCGGAAAAGTTCTCGCCGATCTCTCTATTGCGCGCGGGCTGGATTATTACACCGGTACTGTCTACGAGACTGTGCTCGTGGGGCATGAATCGTTGGGGTCGATTTGCTCGGGCGGTCGGTACGAGTCACTAGCCTCGAACGGGAAGAAAACCTATCCCGGAGTTGGGCTCTCGATTGGGGTGACCCGTCTGGTGGCACGCATCCTCTCACAGGGGTTTGCGCAGGCTACCCGTAAGGTTCCCTCAGCGGTGTTTATCGCCCTCACTAATGAAGAAGGCTGGTCTGCCGCTAACGATGTTGCCGATGCGCTTCGGGCGCGCGGTATCGCCTGTGAAGTTTCGGCGAACGCAGCCAAATTTGGTAAGCAGATCAAATACGCTGAAAAACGCGGTATTCCCTTCGTATGGTTTATTTCGACGGGGGATAACGGCGAACTGGCGCACGAGGTGAAGGATATCCGTTCGGGGGAACAAGTTGCTGCGGACCCCGCGAGCTGGATGCCGCCAGGAGAAGACCTGAACGTGCGTGTAGTGCCTGCCGAGAGCATCGGCTCATAAAATATTGCGGATGTCGCCACACTATAGTGCGTGGCGGCATTACAATGGGACAATGCGCACGCAGTGTGCGTATCTTAAAAATCAAGCGCATGCACCCGGCTACTGTCTATAGTCGTGAGGTGCCTGCAATGAAAGGAATGCAGTGCTTCGCACCCATACCAATGGCGAGCTCACCGCCGCCAACATCGGAGAAACCGTAACCCTCACCGGCTGGGTAGCTCGTCGTCGTGACCACGGCGGCGTGGCTTTCGTCGATTTGCGTGATCGCGCGGGCGTTACCCAGTGCGTGTTCCATAACGAAGATGATTTTGAGCACCTGCGTAATGAGTACGTTCTGCGTGTAACCGGTCAGGTGACCAAGCGCCCCGAGGGAAATGAAAACCCGAATCTTGCAACCGGCGAAATTGAGGTTGAAGTTTCTGCGGTTGAGGTTCTCAATACTGCGGCACCGCTTCCATTCCAGATTGACGAGCATGTTGAGGTTGGTGAAGAGGCGCGTCTGCGTTACCGTTATCTCGATCTTCGCCGCCCCGAACCTGCTCGCATCATGCGCCTGCGTTCTGATGCTAACCGCGCGGCACGCAACCTGCTTGCTGATGACGGCTACCTTGAGGTTGAAACCCCCACTCTTACCCGTTCGACACCCGAAGGTGCCCGTGACTTCCTGGTTCCTGCGCGTTTGGCACCTGGTTCTTGGTATGCGTTGCCGCAGTCACCTCAGCTGTTTAAACAGCTCCTGCAGGTGGGCGGCATTGAGAAGTACTACCAGATTGCTCGATGCTACCGCGATGAGGACTTCCGTGCGGACCGTCAGCCTGAGTTCACTCAGCTCGATATTGAGGCATCCTTCGTAGACCAAGACGACATTATTGACCTGGGCGAACGCATTATTGAGGCCGTCTGGAACCTGATTGATGTGCAGGTTCCCCGTCCTATTCGCCGTATGACCTATGCCGAAGCGATGGAGAAATACGGTACCGACAAGCCAGATCTGCGTTTTGGTCTTGAGCTGACCGAACTTACCGATTACTTTGCCAACACCACGTTCCGTGTGTTTAAGGCTCCCTACGTGGGTGCCGTGGTGATGCCCGGTGGTGCTTCTCAGCCGCGCCGCACCCTGGATGCATGGCAGGAATGGGCAAAGCAGCGTGGTGCGAAGGGCCTGGCCTATGTCCTCGTGCAGGAAGACGGCGAACTGACCGGCCCTGTTGCGAAGAACATCACCGATGAAGAACGCGCGGGTCTTGCCGCAGCAACCGGGGCCAACCCGGGGGACTGCATCTTCTTCGCCGCCGGTGAAGCTAAGCAGGCGCGTGCTCTGCTGGGCGCTGCCCGTGTTGAGATCGGCCACCGTACCGGTCTTATTAAGGACGGCGAGTGGTCGTTCCTGTGGGTAGTAGATGCGCCTCTTTTCGAGTCTGCCGCAGAGGCCACCGAGTCAGGAGATGTCGCGCTGGGGCACTCCGCATGGACTGCCGTGCACCACGCCTTCACGGCGCCAAAACCCGAGTTCTTGGATACCTTTGACAAGGATCCAGGTTCGGCGCTGGCATACGCCTACGATATTGTCTGCAATGGTAACGAGATCGGTGGCGGTTCTATCCGTATCCACCGCCGTGACGTGCAGGAACGTGTTTTTGCGGTCATGGGAATTGGTGAGGAAGAAGCACAGGAGAAGTTCGGCTTCTTGCTGGACGCCTTCAAGTACGGCGCACCTCCGATGGGCGGTATCGCATTTGGATGGGATCGCATTATCTCGCTTCTTGCGGGGGTTGATTCGATTCGCGAGGTTATTGCCTTCCCGAAGACCGGTAACGGCTATGACCCGCTGACTGCCGCACCCGCGCCGATCACGCCGCAGCAGCGTAAGGAAGCAGGCGTTGATTTCAAGCCGAAGAAGAAGGACGAAGACGAGAAGTAATTCTTGTCTGAAAATCCCCGCGCGTGAGCGCTGAGGGGAGAGCGGGCTGCAGCTACACACGGGTGTATGCGCAGCCCGCTTTCGTCGTTTCGGTGCGTATTCGTGTATGGGTTAGTTATTCTGGGAAAAGTCCCCGCACGAAAGGCAGGAGCTATGCGCATCCTCATCGCTGGCACAAGCGGCAGCGGTAAAACTACATTTGCCCAAAGACTCGGCGCGATTTTAGGCATACCGCATACCGAAATGGATTCTTTGTACTGGGGTGCGAACTGGACGCCCCGCCCCAGTTTTGAAGCAGATGTGGATGAACTCGCGGCGCAGGATTCGTGGATTACAGAATGGCAGTACTCTCAGGTACGTGAGCGTCTTCTAGAACGTGCTGATACCGTCATTTACCTGCATTATCCGAGATGGTTTGTTGAGCAGCGGGTTATTCGAAGAACCCTGCACCGAGCAGTGACTCGTGAAGAACTTTGGGCCGGAAATACTGAGCCGCCCCTGTGGAGCGTTTTTACTGATCCCG
The DNA here is from genome assembly GCF_016726365.1 of Rothia aeria. Classification (NCBI taxonomy): domain Bacteria; kingdom Bacillati; phylum Actinomycetota; class Actinomycetes; order Micrococcales; family Micrococcaceae; genus Rothia; species Rothia aeria. Next base: position 117,818 of record NZ_CP068102.1, read on the forward strand.
AAAATATGATTCGCTACACCTGGAGCAGCTACCCTAAATATGAGCCTCTGATGGCCGAAGCACGCAGGAAACATCCTGACAAACGATATATCGAATTCCGGACACCCCGCGAAGCAGAGAAATTTCTGCAAGCGGTACAGCTTCGCGGAAATATCTGAATATTTTAGAAATACCGAAAGGCAGAGCAACCCATGCGAGTTATTTTGCAGCGTGTAAGCCGCGCATCCGTGCGTGTAGAGAATAAGATCGTTGGGGCGATTGAAGAAACCGGGTATCTTGCACTCGTCGGTATTACCCATGAGGACGGCGAGACCCAGCTGGCTAAAATGGCGGATAAGACCGCTAACCTGCGCCTTTTTGAGGGTGAAAAATCCGCACTTGAGGTCGATGCGCCCATTCTTGCCGTTAGTCAGTTCACGCTCTACGGAGATGCGAAAAAAGGCAGGCGCCCGTCGTGGTCGAAAGCGGCTCCGGGCGCTGTCAGCGAGCCGCTTTTTGAGGCTTTTGTTCAGAAGCTCCGTAATACCGGGCTGCGTGTTGAGACGGGAATTTTCGGCGCCGATATGCAGGTTGAACTCGTTAATGACGGACCAGTAACCCTCATTCTCGATAGCGAAACCCTCTAAGATACTTGACATAATGTAATACAATGTATTACATGTCTACACAGATACAATCTAAAACAAAAACAGCAGTAATGCGACTCAGCCCCGAGCTCAAAGAACGTTATGAGGCGTTGGCGCGCCATACTGATCGTCCAGCTTCGTACTACATGCGGCTTGCGATGGAAGAAAAAATTGCAGAGTACGAGCACATATACCTGATGAAACAAGAGGTCGAAGATTACCGCGCGGGCAAGGTAGCGGCCATACCGTTTGACGATCTAATGGGGCATCTACTTGACGACTAATCAGAACTGGGACGTACAAGTTCTACCTACTGCCGCGAAGACGATGAAAAAACTAGACCCACAAGTTCTTCGCCGTATTCGTAAAGATATTAACCAATTACGAACAATGGAGGAACCATGGAGGGCATGCAAAGCCCTTTCCGGACCTCTCGCCGGGTACTGGCGACGTCGGGTAGGGGATTATCGGTTGATGATGTACTTTGAACGAAATCAGTTGGTGATTGTACTTACAGATGTGGGGCACAGGTCTTCTATTTATTCATAGAAATGGGGCAAACTTTGGTGCTGAGGCAGGCACATCGGATAACCGGTAGAGTTGAAGCATGGCAGATTCGCTTTTTGACCTTGGCCTTCCCGATGACGAGGACCGCGTCAAGTTTATAGCACCCACCCCCGCCAGCGCGCGCTCTAGTGCCCCACTGGCGGTGCGGATGCGTCCGCAGAACGTGGATGAGGTGCTCGGGCAGGCGCATCTGCTGAACCCTGGGTCGCCTCTGCGGGTACTCGCCGGAGCAGATCATGCCGGGCCAGCCGGGCCCGCATCCGTTATTCTGTACGGCCCTCCCGGCACCGGAAAAACCACACTGGCGCATGTCATCGCACGCGCACCGGGGCGTAAATTCGTCGAACTTTCCGCTATTACCGCCGGAGTTAAAGACGTTCGCGCTGTTATGGACCAAGCCCTTTTAGACCGTGACATGTACGGCACCACAACAGTGCTTTTCCTTGACGAGATCCACCGGTTTACGAAGGCCCAGCAAGATGCGCTGCTGCCTGGGGTTGAAAACCGCTGGGTTATTCTTGTGGCGGCGACGACGGAAAACCCCTCGTTCAGCGTGATTTCGCCTCTTCTGTCACGTTCGCTTTTGCTTCGAGTGCATTCTTTGGAGCCAGCCGACATTGAGTCTTTAATTAACCGAGCGCTCGAAGACCCCCGCGGGTTCAACGGTGCCGCAGTAATTGATGAAGATGCCCGTGCCCACCTTGCCGCAGTATCCGGTGGCGATGCGCGCCGCTCGCTAACATCTTTAGAGGCCGCAGCCGCCATAGCCTTCAGCGAGAATGAGCAGGCCGAATCCCCGGACGAGAACACAGATCCTGGGGGAGAGACCACCCCCAGCAAGCCTGTACGCATCACTCTGGCACATGCCCAGGAAGCCGTTGATCGTGCTGCCGTTCGCTACGATAAAGACGGCGATCAGCACTACGACGTGATTAGCGCCTTCATTAAATCTATACGCGGTTCCGATGCTGATGCCGCCGTCCACTACCTGGCGCGCATGCTCGAAGGCGGCGAAGACCCGCGCTTTGTGGCGCGGCGCATTATGATTGCGGCGAGTGAAGATATTGGTCTTGCCGATCCGCAGGCGCTTCAAGTGGCGACCGCCGCTGCCCAGTCGGTGGCGCTGGTTGGTATGCCAGAGGCGCGCATTATTCTGTCGCAGGCGGTGATCTACTGTGCTTTAGCGCCCAAATCGAATGCGGCATATGTGGCTATTAATAAGGCAATAGCGGATGTGCGCGCCGGGCTTTCGGGGCAGGTTCCGGTTCATCTGAGGGACGCCCACTATGCGGCCGCAGCCGACTTGGGACACGGTGACGGATATATTTATGCGCACGATGAGCCGGGGCATGTGGCGGCTCAGCAGTATATGCCGGATACTTTGCGGGGCAAGGTCTACTATGAGCCCACACCGCACGGGTTTGAGCGAACTCTGACTGAACGGCGTGAACGTATCCGTGAAATCCTTGACCGGGCAAACGGTGCAGGCGCATAAGATACGCCTATAATAAATGCATGAAACTGTCGCTGCCGCTACCCCCTGTTACCGCCTACGAGCTCATTAACGACTCTAATGGGGCCAGCATATGGGATGAATATCAAAATACTTATGCTGGGCGGAGAGCCTACTGTCTGGCCCACCGGCCAGCACTCTACTTTAGGGGCGAACCAGAGATACACCCGGCAGCTGGACTTCTCATAACGGTAAGCGACGGAACATATGAGGCGACCGTGGATCTTCTGCACCAGGAATATGTGGGGTGGCATATTACTAGCAGCCCTCTAAGGTATACGGCCACCGGTCAGGTATCCACATTAAAGGTGGTTTTTGGCCCGCACACTCATGTTTTTACCCCGTACTCGTTACTTCACCCCACGGCCCCCGACGGGTGGACTGTCTGGGGTGAGATGGTCGATCAGGAGCTACTCGCCCACAAGATACTCCATGTGGATGTGACAGATAATATGGTTGGGGTTTTCCGCAGCTTGCCGACCGTTATAGAGATGTTCAGCGTTCCCTTAGAAGAAATAGCACTATTCGTGTTCGATACTGGTCAGGATGATGGTTCTGCCTCGCTAACCCCAGAAGAGGTAACAGCTGAACTTCTTCACCCGAGCCCAGGTACGGCCGCCGCATTAAACAGGTACACATTTACGGTGTAGCTTTTGCTGTTGAGCCGGAACCGCACGCTAGATTAAACATGGTAATACCGGTACACTTGATGGGTCTGGCAATTTCTGTGACCGCATCCACCTGCAGCTATATCAGGTGCAGGCGTGCGCCAGAAATGTAGCACCGGGGTACTCTGCCCCGAGCTCTCCGCCCCACCACCTGGTGCGGGTAAACCGAGGAGGCCAGAACCAAACGATCAAAGGGGCCAGCTCGTAAAACAGTTGCGCCCCGCACTATGAAAGGTAGATTGTGGCTAAACACAACCGCACCCGCCGTACCGTGCGTCAGTCCCGTGCTTTGGGCATCGCACTGACCCCGAAGGCAGAAAAGTACCTTGAGCGCCGTCCTTACGGCCCCGGTCAGCACGGCCGCGCCCGCAAGAAGGCTGACTCCAACTACGCAACCCAGCTGAAGGAAAAGCAGCGTCTGCGCGCTCAGTACAACATCCGCGAGGCACAGATGCGCCGCGCATACCTTGAGGCAAAGCGTGTTGAGGGTCAGACCGGTAAGAACCTGGTTGAGCACCTCGAAACCCGTCTTGATGCCCTGGTTCTGCGTTCGGGCTTTGCTCGCACCATTGCGCAGGCTCGCCAGATGGTTGTACACCGCCACATTATGGTTGATGGTGTTCGCGTGGACCGCCCGTCGTTCCGCGTTAAGCCCGGCCAGCTGATCCACGTTCACCCGAAGTCCGAGAAGACCACCCCCTTCCAGGTGGCTGCTGCGGGCGAGAACCAGGCTGTTCTGCCCGAGGTTCCGGCATACTTGAACGTCGAAATTGAGAAGCTGCACGCGAAGCTTGAACGCGCCCCCAAGCGCGAGGAGATTCCCGTGGTCTGCGACGAGCAGCTGGTCGTTGAGTACTACTCACGCCTGGCATAATCTCGATATTTTTCGAGAGTCGGCCCGCGCCGTGGTTTATACCACGGGCGGGTCGTCCCGTTTTAAGCGAACCGGGCAATAAATTTTAGGGCGCGACTTATAGGTATCGATCCAGATAGAGCGCGTTAAGGCCGCCTTGGGCAGCCCGAAAAATCTACATGTGCACAGGGCGCAGGCGGACGAGGCGCCTAATTTCATTTAGAATAGGGAAGTGGCCGCACGTTCGGTTCCTTTACCGCGCACCTGCGGCCGCCTTGACCGCTAAGGGAGCACCCAACCAAGAAGAAACGAGGTATCTATGACCGGTGGAGACATCGCGGGTCTCATCGCCGCAGGGGTTTTCGCAATCCTGGTGGCCCTGTTAGCCGTACCAATTCTTCGTCTCACCAAGGTTTTCGATGAGCTCATTGTTACCATCCGCTCCCTCAACCAGAGCACCAATCCGCTCATTGAAGAAGTCACCAAAACGGTGGTAAGCACCAACGAGCAGCTGGAAAAGATGGACGACATCACCTCAAACGTTTCAGACGCTTCAGCGAACGTTTCGGCGCTGTCTTCTCTGGTGACCTCAACTGTGGGTCAGCCGCTCATTAAAGTTGCCTCGTTCTCGTACGGTGTGCGTCAAGCATTCCGCGGCGGCTCAACCAACGCCCAGAACCCGAAAACCCCCGGCCCCGAGAAACCTCAACAGGGTGGTGAAAACTAGTGGGTATTTTACGCTCAGCTCTACTTCTAGGTGCCGGCGCAGCTGTCGGCTACCTCGCCTCCAGGCGTGCCGCCTACGTCAAAGCAAACCCGTCCAGCGCCTCCCTCATTAAATACCAGTCCGGTGCGCTGGAGTTAAACCCGGAGTCTCAGATGGGAAAGTTTTTTGATTCATCCCTGGGTAAGCCGCTGCAGCCTTACGCCCTGCGGGCGGTTGAGTTCGCCGCACGGGTACGCCAAGGCATGCAGGAGAAAGAAGCCGAACTGCACGCCAAAGTTGAGCGGCAAAAACAGGACGCACGCCCCGGCTCTCTCGATCTGTGGGACCGGGATATGAGCCCGAATGAGGCGTCCGAGCTGCGTCGAGCCGTTGCCGAGCGTGAGCTCATTGAGGTTGAAAGCGAAATAGCCCACCTTGAGGAAGCGCGTCAAGCTCGCCTGCGCCGTGACCGGGAACTTGGTGAAGATTTCTTCAACTAAAAGCGTAATACTATTTCATGTCGTATGATGTAGTTAACGCGCTAACCAAAGATTTATTGTATACAAGACCTACTAAACACACGTATTCACTTCAGAGGAAAAAATGCTCTCACAGGAAATTTCAAAGCGCTGGGTTGATTTTTTTGCTAAACGCGGGCACACCGTGGTCCCCTCAACATCGCTTATCTCAAATGAACCCGGCGCTATGTTCACAATTGCGGGCATGGTTCCGTTTATCCCGTATTTTTTGGGACGTGAAACACCGCCGTTTAGCCGCGCAACCAGCGTCCAGAAGTGCATCCGAACCCTTGATATTGATGAGGTAGGCAAAACCGCCCGACACGGCACATTCTTCCAGATGGCCGGAAACTTCTCATTCGGCGACTACTTCAAAGAGCAGGCAATACCGTTCGCCTATGAACTACTCACCACCAGCCAGGACGAAGGCGGCTACGGCCTAGACCCTGAGCGGCTGTGGGTGACCATTTACGAAGGCGACGATCAGGCGTTTGACGTGTGGACCAAGATCGTTGGCTTCCCCGAAGAGCGTATCCAACGCATGGGGATGAAAGAGAACTACTGGTCAACCGGCCAGCCCGGGCCAGCGGGTCCGGACTCCGAGATTTTCTATGACCGCGGCCCGGCCTACGGTAAGGAAGGCGGCCCGGCTGTTGACGACGACCGCTACATTGAGATCTGGAACCTGGTGTTCATGCAGTACCAGCGTGGCGAAGGCACCGGCAAGGACGACTTCGAGATCCTGGGTGAACTCCCTCAGAAAAATATTGATACCGGCCTGGGCGTTGAGCGTCTTGCGATGCTGCTGCAGGGGGTCGAGAACTTCTATGAGACCGACCAGGTACGCCCGGTACTTGATGCGGCATCGAAACTATCCGGTAAAAAATATCATGGGTCTGAATCCCCCCAGGATGAAGGGTATGTTGACGATGTGCGGATGCGTGTGGTCGCTGACCATATCCGCTCTTCACTCATGCTCATCGCTGACGGGGTGACCCCTTCAAACGAAGGACGCGGCTATATTCTGCGTCGGCTCATGCGCCGTGCAATCCGTGCGATGCGCCTACTGGGTGTATCTGAACCGTGCCTGCCGGTTCTGTTCCCTGCCTCCCGCGATGCAATGGCCGGTGCATTCCCGTACGTCGCAGACGATTTTGAGCGTATTTCACGCATTGCCTACGCCGAAGAGAAAGCGTTCCTGCACACCATCGAAACAGGGACTGAGCGGCTGGAAGAAGCAGTGGCCAGCGCCAAGAAGAACGGCTCTAACTCCGTCTCCGGGGCTGAGGCGTTCACGCTCCACGACACCTACGGCTTCCCCATCGACCTCACCCTTGAAATGGCTGCTGAGGCCGGGGTGAAGGTGGACGAGAAGGCGTTCCGTGAGCTCATGACCCAGCAGCGGGAGCGCGCCCAGGCCGACGCTAAGGCCAAGAAAGGCGCATTCGCTGACCTGTCTGAACTGCGCAGGCTGCTGGATGAGCGCGGCTCCATCTTCACTGGTTACACTGAGCTGCGCACCGAGACGCAGCTGCGCGCAATCCTGGTGGACGGCGTTTCCGTGCCCGTAGCCAAGGCCGGGGATAAAGTTGAGGTTGTTCTTGACGAGACCCCGTTCTATGCTGAAGCCGGCGGGCAGGCTGCCGACACCGGCACCATTACCGGTGACGGTTTCGTCATTGATGTTCAGGACGTGCAGCAGCCGGTGAAGGGTCTGAGCGTGCACCGGGCGGTAATTCGTGAGGGTGAGGCCCACCCCGGTGTCCCGGTGGTGGCTCAGGTGGATGTGCAGCGCCGTAAGGACGGCGAGAAAGCACACTCCGGTACCCACATTATTCACGCCGCACTGCACCAGGTGCTGGGTAAAGAAGCCACCCAGCGTGGGTCGTTCAATAAGGAAGGCTACCTGCGTTTTGACTTCGCCTGGGGTGAGGGGCTGAGCGAATCCGCCAAGCGTGAGGTTGAGGAAGTATCGAACCGTGCGATCCGCGATAACTTTGAGGTGATCACCCGTGAAATGCCTCTGGCTGAGGCCAAGGCTATGGGGGCGATGAGCCTCTTCGGCGAAAAATACGGCGATACTGTGCGTGTGGTCGAGATCGGCGGCGAGTTCTCCCGCGAGCTCTGCGGCGGCACCCATGTGGGCTCTTCCGCAGAGGTTGGTTCGCTGTCCCTGCTCACCGAGCAGTCCGTCGGTTCGGGGAACCGTCGTGTTGAGGCGCTTGTCGGATTGGACTCCTTTAACCATTTGGCTGCTGAACGCACCCTCGTGAACCAGCTGACCAGCCTGCTTAAGGTGCAGTCCTCCGCTGAGCTGCCCGAAAAAATTAATCAGACCCTCACCAAGCTGAAGTCCGCCGAAAAGGAGCTTGAGAAGCTGCGGCGCGAAAAGCTTCAGGCTGAGGCTGCGAAGCTTATTGAGACCGCTCAGACTATCGGTCAGGTGCGTGTGCTTGCGCATCACGCCGGGGAGCTGGATGCTAACGGGGTGCGTTCACTGGCGCTGGATCTGCGTTCCCGCTTCGGTTCTGAGCCCGCCGTGGTTGCGGTGACCGGTGTTGCGAATAACCGCCCGGTAGTTATTGTTGCCACCAATGAGGGTGCCCGTGAGGCCGGGGTGAAAGCTGGTGCGCTGGTGCGTGTTGCTGCCGGTGTTCTTGGCGGCGGCGGCGGCGGTAAAGACGATATTGCCCAGGGCGGTGGTCAGGATGCTACGAAGGTAAACGAGGCGTTGGACACGATCCGCACCACGATTGCGCAGGCATAGATTCAGATGAGCGGTTTTCAGCCAGGAGTGCGGATGGGTGTCGATGTGGGCAATGCCCGTGTCGGCACCGCCCTGAGCGACCCGGATGGTATTCTTGCCACCCCGCTCAAGACGCTCCGCCGAGATCATAAAAAGAATTCTGATCGTCGCGTATTGCGTAAACTCGCGGAGGTTAATGATGTAGTTGAGATTTTTGTTGGACTGCCCAAAACCATGCGCGGTGGCGAGTCCGCATCAACTGTTATGGCGAAAGAATATGCAGAAAATTTGCGGTCTGAACTTGATGCAGAGGGCAGGGAGCATATACATATATGGCTGGTTGATGAGAGGCTAACCACGGTGAGCGCGCAGCGCTCGTTGCATGAGGCAGGCGTTTCGTCCCGTGATTTCAAGGCTATAGTGGATCAGGCTGCTGCGGTTAACATTTTGCAGTATTGCTTAGACACTCTGAAGTCAGGGTATGCTATAGCCGGGTATAAACTGAGCAGTCCAGCCTACGAAGAAGCCCACTCTGAGGAATGCCCCTTAGACGGCAAGCCCGTCAACGAAACGGAGACCCTTCAGTGACCGAAGATTCGAAAAAGCGGGTAAACCGCACACCTAAGAATAAACAGCCCCGCAAAACGGGCTTAAGAGATCTGCTGTCCCCAAGCTACGAGGAGGCACGCGCCGGTATTCGGGGCATCACCTTGGAGCAGGAAGTGGTGAGCGTTGAGGAGCTGAAGGCTCGTAAGCGCCGCCGCACCGCCATCATGGGGGTCGCAACGATCATTTTCTTGGTGACGGTAATTGTTCTGTCGTCGCTGCTTATCGCCCGTTTGGATCCGTTTAAAAAACGTGACTTCGCCGGTGACGGAAACGGCACCGCTGTCACGTTCGTTATTGAACAGGGCGAAACCCCGCAGCAGATTGCCGAGTCTCTTCAGCAGCAGGGCATTATTGCTGACGCTGATAAGTTTGTGGAAGTGTACCAGTCTGAAAGCAAGGGTAAGTTCCTGGTGCCGGGCCGGTACGACCTGCAGAAAGAGATGAGCAGTTCGGCTGTTGTGTCCACGCTGATTGGCGCCACCAGCAATGTTATCTACTTTGCTGTGCCGCAGGGTAAGCGTGTGGGGGAGACCCTGGACATTATTGCTAAGCAGGGTGAGCTGAATCGTAGTGAGCTTGAAGAAGCTGTTAAGAACTACGAGCAGTACGGCGTGCCCAGTAATTTCCCCTCGATTGAAGGCTGGCTGCACCCGGGTGAGTACCGTTTCCCGAAGGGAACGGACACTAAGAAGATGATTCAGGCCATGGTCGATAAGACTAAGGAAGACTTGAAGTCTGTGGGTGTCACCACCGATAAGCGTGCCTTTGAGGTTCTGACGAAGGCTTCCATTGTGGAGCTGGAGGCTCAGCCGAAGGACTACAACGCGGTTGCTGGTATTATCGAGAACCGTCTGAGCCACACGGATGGGGAGACGAGCGGGCTGATCCAGTCGGATGCGACGGTCACCTACGGGCTGGGTATCCGCTCATACCACCTGACGGAGGAGCAGAAGGCCGATAAGGGCAATAAGTACAACACGTACGCGCATCAGGGTCTTCCTGCCGGCCCGATTGATTCGCCGACTTTGGCGTCTATTCGGGCAACCGCAAGCCCCGAGAAGAACCCGTACTACTACTGGGTGACGGTGGACCTTGACTCGGGTGAGACGAAGTACTCGAAGACCTATGAGGAACACCAGCGGTACGTTGAAGAGTACAACCAGTGGTGCTCGAACCATAAGGGCCGCTGTAGCTAGGTTCTGAAGGCCTCGCGTTTGGGCCTGCGGCGGGTGCTGTTTCCACTGTGGTGGAGGCGGCACCCGCTTTTTGCTGCCCTGTGGTTGTTGTGTCCCAGCTATAGAAACGGGCTTATCTTCCACTAAAATGGAGGTGCACCCCGCGCAGATCAGGGGTGTTCAGGCGGGAGAACGTGGAGAGGCGCAGTTTACGTGAAACAAGAACCGTACCGGGAAGCCCCTTACGCGCGTCGAGCCTACGTGTTGGGGCACCCTATTGGGCATTCTCTCTCACCCGCCCTGCACCGTGCGGCTTACCGCTATGTGGGCGATGATGACCTTGAATATCAGCGCCGGGACACCGTCCGTGAGGATCTTCCCGGGATTTTTACTGAGGTCAATCACCCCGCTGGCACGCCCGAGGCTCCTTACATTGCTGGGTTGTCGGTGACAATGCCGCTCAAAACTGCCGTGATTGAGTACTGTGACGAGCTGACGGAGTTGGCGCGTATCACCGGGGCGGTGAATACGGTGTACGTCAACGGGTTGAAAGTTATTGGGCATAACACTGACGTGGCTGGTATTGTGAACGCTCTGCTTCAGGCTGGGCTTGACCCCGCTCCACAACGTGAGCGGCCCGCGGTTGTGGGTGGGGGAGCGACGGCCATTTCGGCGCTGACAGCCCTGCACCGGCTGGGGTACGGTGGTGTGGATCTGTATGCGCGTTCTTTGCATAAACTCGCCGATGTGCACACGGTGGCCGACCGCTTGGGGGTTCAGGTGGCCCCTCAGCCTTTGGCGCAGTTCCCGGCTGCAGCATCGGCTTATAACCCCGTCATCTCGACTTTACCCGCACACGCGGCAGATGCGTGGGCGCAGGATATGGGAGAGCTTACTGCGGGTTCCCTCCTGCTTGATGTTGCCTACGACCCGTGGCCTTCACTGCTTGCCAGCGAGTGGGAAAAACGCGGTGGTACGGTGGTTTCCGGTTTGGAGATGCTTCTCTACCAGGCTGTGGAGCAGGTTCTTATTTTCACGCGGCGCACCCCAAACGATACGGAGAAACTTGGGATGCTGAACGCCATGTGCGCCGCCGTGGGGCTTGCCCCGCGTGAACATCTGCCGCAGACATTCGTCTAATACCCGTTCGACTTTATACACTTAAAGCACTAATAGTTATGCCGCGCACCTCAACACACCGGTGCGGGTGATTGAAAAGAGGTAAACCTTATGGCTCTGCGCTGGCTCACCGCCGGAGAATCTCATGGTGAGGCGCTCGTCGGCATTATTGAGGGCGTTCCTGCCGGTGTTGAACTGACGAGCGAGATGGTGCGTGACGCGTTAGCTCGCCGTCGCCTTGGTTACGGGCGTGGTGCCCGCATGAAATTTGAGGAAGATAAGGTGCGTATCCTCGGTGGGGTGCGCCACGGGGTGACGCAGGGCGGCCCGATCGCCCTCGAAATCGCCAACACCGAGTGGCCTAAGTGGGTTGATGTGATGAGCTCAGACCCGGTGGATCCGGCCCTCATCGAGGGGCGGGCACGTAACGCAGCGCTCACCCGCCCCCGCCCTGGGCACGCAGATTTTACGGGCATGCAGAAATACAACTTTGCTGAGGCCCGCCCGGTGCTTGAGCGCGCCTCAGCACGGGAGACCGCAGCCCGCGTGGCGTTGGGGGTTGTTGCGGCGCAGGTGCTTAAAGCGTTGGGGGTTGAGCTGGTCTCGCATACTGTCGCTGTTGGCGGCGTGCACGCCCCCGACGGGGCGCCTGTTCCCACCCCAAACAATGTGCAGAGCCTTGATGCTGACCCGCTTCGTTGTTTTGACGCCGCAACATCGCAGGCCATGGTGGCGCGTGTTGATGAGGCGCATAAGGATGGTGAGACTCTCGGCGGTGTGGTTGAGGTACTCGCGTACGGTATGCCTCCCGGGTTAGGGTCGTATGTGCACTGGGATCGTCGTTTGGATGCGCGTCTTGCTGCTGCCCTCATGGGTATTCAGGCGATTAAAGGTGTTGAGGTGGGCGATGGTTTTGCAACCGCCGACCGCCCCGGTACTGCTGCCCACGATGAGATCTCGGTGGGGGAGCACGGGGTGAAGCGGGATACGAACCGGGCAGGCGGCATTGAGGGCGGTATGAGCATTGGCGATCTGCTGCGGGTTCGTGCGGCCATGAAACCGATCGCAACCGTACCGAAGGCCCTCAAGACCATCGACACCTCCACAGGCGAGCCTGCGACAGCGCACCATCAGCGTTCAGATGTATGTGCCGTGCCCGCTGCGGGGGTGGTTGCTGAGGCAATGGTTGCGCTTGTGCTGGCGCAGGCGGCACTTGAGAAGTTCGGCGGCGATTCCATGGGCGAAACCCGCCGCAATATGGACGCTTATTTGGCTGCCATTCCCGAGTCATTGGCGTGGGAGTCTAATGTGGCCGGATGGGACGCATAGCCGTGTCTGAGCGCGAGCAGAACACCCCCGCGAAGAGTGGCTTCGCGGGGGGCTCTGCCGCATCTTCTGCCACGGCGCGGGTTATTCCTTCCAGCCCGTTAGCGCGTATTGCAGCGGCAACACAGAAGCAGCCGCAGCCTCCTGAGCCGCACCACCAGGTTCAGCAGGTGCAGGAAGAAGCCCCATCCGCAGTGCCCCGGCCGGGTTCCTGGCTAAACCGTGGCTTCTCTCAGGCCGCAGAGAACCCGGCAGACTCTTCACCCGCTGGCGGTGAGGAAAAAACCTCAGCTGAGAACGCTCCCGCCCAGGAAACTGGGGCGGCATCCGCTAAGACACCCCCCACTGTTGCGCAGACACCCAAGACCGCTCCTTCGTTCGCGGCTATTGCGGCGCGTGTCGCTGCGGCTTCTCGGCAGAAACCGGAACCAGCCGTGAACAGCGCACAACCGGCTCTTTCCGAGGAACAAGCGCACAAAACCCCCGGTGTGGAGCACAAAGATGCTGACGGGATGATCCACCCTCAGCAGGTGCGCGAAATGCAGGAAAGTTTCGCTGAAATGACCAGGCCAATTGTGCTTATTGGACCTATGGCTGCCGGGAAAACCTATATTGGCACGCACCTGGCGCGGTTTTACGGATACGAATTTTTAGATGCCGACCAGCTGATTGTGGAGCGTTACGGGGAGGTCTCCGAGATTTTCGAGATTTTCGGTGAGGCACATTTTCGGGAGCTAGAGGTGAAGGTTATTGAGGAGGTTCTCACCTCCCCGGCATACCGTAATACCGTATTTTCTTTAGGCGGCGGGGCACCCATGACCGACGCCGTGGCGCAGCTGCTGCGCGGGCAAAACGTGGTATATATTCTGGTGGACGCCCCAACCGTTGAGCCGCGCATTACCGGTTCAAAAACCCGCCCGCTGCTGCAGCCTAACCCCGTGCAGCGGTGGAGTGAGATTTTTGAGCACCGCCGGGAACGCTATGAGTCGTTGGCGACGTACACGCTTGATGCGCGCGGCGCTCGGCCTATTGGGGTGATGGCGGCAGAAATCCAGAGTTTTGTTCTTGCATCTCGAAAGGAAAACCTTAAACATGACCGAGGCTAACACTGCTGCTTTCGGAGCTTCAGGTGGGCAAGATATCACCTACATTTCGGTGACCGGCAACGCACCCCGCGAGAACTATGACGTGCTGGTGGGGCACAATCTGCTGAGCAAAATCCCGGAGATTCTGGGAAATCAGGCGAAGAAAATCCTGGTGATTCATCCCCGGGCGCTGCGTTCCACCGGGGAGCTTGTGATGGAGGATCTGCGGAAGGTCGGGTACCAGTCGTTTAGCGCCGAAATTCCGGATGCGGAGGAGGCAAAACACCACCAGGTGGCGGCATTCTGCTGGCAAGTTTTAGGGCAGAACGATTTTACGCGTACCGATGCGATTATTTCGGTGGGCGGCGGGGCTATTACCGATGTTGCCGGGTTCGTGGCGGCAACCTGGCTGCGGGGTGTGCGGGTGATTCATATTCCGACCACGCTGCTGGGTATGGTGGATGCGGCCGTGGGCGGGAAAACAGGCATTAATACTGCCGAAGGTAAGAACCTGGTGGGCGCTTTTTGGCCGCCGGCCGCTGTGCTGTGTGAGATTGGGACGTTACGGACCCTACCTGAGCATGAGCTGCTCACAGGCATGGCTGAGGTGGTGAAATGCGGTTTTATCGCTGACCCGCAGATTCTCGACATTATTGAGGGTAACCCTGAGAAGATCCGTGATTCACAGTCTGCGGTAGTGCGGGAACTGATAGAGCGCGCAATCCGGGTGAAAGCCGAGGTTGTTTCTGAGGATCTACGTGAATCTGGTCGGCGAGAAATACTCAACTATGGGCATACGCTGGGACACGCGGTTGAGCATGCAGAACGGTACCAGTGGCGTCACGGCGCAGCGGTTGCGGTGGGTATGGTATTCGCGGCGGAGCTGTCGCTTGCGGCCGGGTACGCGGATGAGGCCCTCGTGGACCGTACCCGCAGTATTCTCACGTCACTGGATTTGCCGGTTTCGTACCGTGGGGACCGGTGGAAGGATCTGTTGGATACGATGCGGCGTGATAAGAAGTCGCGTGGGGCGATCCTGCGGTTTATTGTGTTGGAGGGACTGGCAAGGCCGCGAGTGTATGAGGTTCCTGACGAGTCGATTCTGTACATGACGTACCAGGAGATCGCCGAATAACGCCGCAGTGGGCATATCTGGTGTAGACTGGATGGCGGTATATTTTGCTCATTGATAATTTAGCGCCCGGGCGGGAACTCCCGTGTGGGTGTCGACGACATGAAGGAGAGCCCCTTTTGGCTACTACCACTGACATTAAGAACGGCGCAGTCCTAAAGATCGACGGTAACCTGTGGTCCGTTGTTGAGTTCCAGCATGTGAAGCCCGGTAAGGGCGGTGCGTTCGTTCGCACTAAGCTCCGTAATATTACCTCCGGCAAGGTCGTTGACCGCACCTTTAACGCTGGCGCTAAGATTGAGACCGCTACCGTGGACCGTTCCGACTACCAGTACCTGTACCAGGATGGTGAGGACTATGTGTTCATGGACATGAAGACGTACGACCAGATTAATGTGCCCGCCACAGTGGTGGGGGATGCCGCGAACTACATGTTGGAGTCCCAGACCGCTACTATCGCCATGAACGAGGGAAACCCGCTGTACATTGAGCTTCCCGCTTCGGTGGTGCTTGAGATTACCTACACGGAGCCGGGTTTGCAGGGTGACCGTTCCACCGGTGGCACGAAGCCTGCCACGGTTGAAACCGGCTACGAAATCCAGGTTCCTCTGTTCCTTGAGACCGGCACCAAGATCAAGGTTGATACACGCACCGGCGACTATCTTGGCCGCGTGAACGACTAATGAATTCCCGTACGAAAGCCCGGCTGCGCGCCGTCGAATCTCTGTTTGAGGCGGATCAGCGTGGGGAGGACCCGGTGGAGGTTCTGCAACGCCGCCGCCTGCACACCGCAGCGCAGATTTCGTCGTACTCTGAGCAGATTGTGCGAGGGGTGCGTGATAGGCGTGAAGAGCTGAACGAGTATCTGAACACGTATGCTCGGGACTGGTCGCTGGAGCGTATGCCCGCAACTGACCGGGTGGTGCTTCTGATTGGCGCCTGGGAGCTGCTGTTTAATGATGATATTCCCGATGCGGTGGCTATTTCTGAGGCAACCGGTTTGGCGCGTGTGCTCTCAACAAATGATTCGCCGAAGTTTGTGAACGGCCTGCTTGATAAGCTGCGCAGGGTCAAACCAACCTTACTGGCGTAACTCTTGACTCGCTGAGGTTCTGATGGCTGAAAACTCTAAGTTTTCAGCCATCAGAACCTCATTTATTTACCCGTGAACCCAAGGGTCGCCTTTGCTGTTTCAGCTTCGGCAGCTGCTTCTTCACGGCTCATGTTCTGGGTGCGGTGCATGACCTCCAGGTTGGTGCGTGCCAGGTTTTTCGCCTGTTCCACCCGGAGCATGAATTCTAGCCAGTCATTGGACCGCATCATGTGCAGCACCGTTGCTGCGTCACGTTCTGCGGTGGGGTTCACCCAGCGACCGGTCTGGACGCGCACCGCCAGCATGGAGCACAGATACCGGCAGTCTTGTACCGCGGGATTGAGGCAGAATGTTTCATCATTAATGGTGGTAATTTTTAGGGTGCTCGCAAAACCGTCGTAGGTGAAAACGTATGAGTCTATTGCTGCGTAGAGGGTGGTTTTTATGCCGTCACCAAGCTCGGAATAGGTAAATTCATACAGCTCAAAGCTCACGTAGGACCGGCGGTAGTACCAGATGGCCCACGCCGTTAGCAGCACCAGGACGCCCCAGAAAACCATGAGGAAAATCGTGTAATCTGATGCGATCCACAGTAGGATGCACAGGATGGTGAGGACGCCCAGCAGGATTGCCGCTAGTACCGAGAGGTATGAGTCACGCTGCACTTTGGTAATTGTTTGTTGAATGCTTTCCGTCGCGGAGGGGGTGTACAGTGCGGTGAGAGCGCGGGTTCTGCGCCGGTTACGTCGTTTGTGGAAGCGGCTGGCTACCCATCTAATGGGTGCCTTAATAAGAAGCTCTAGAAGGAATTCGACGAATACTTCAAGGATCACGCTGATAATCATGCGTGCCACCACCGCGAGAGCTTTAAAGATGGCAGCAAACAGCGGTTCTAGGAGACTATCCACGGGGCGCCTTTCGTCAAGGAATGCATTTACAGCTTACTAAATACCCTGAGGTTGTCTATGCAGAGCCGGTATTGGTTAGCTGCGGTGCGCCCGGCAGAAGAACCTAATCGGGCGGTGGGAGTGTGGTAGGCTGTACTGAGGCAAGAAACCTTTAAATCCGTCCCGTGAGGCGGGGAAGGAGTCGGCTATGAACGGGACAGGTGTACCCGCTGGCAGTAGCGCGCATAATACGTCCAATGTTGGGCGTACTATCCTTAACGACGATGAGATCCGTCGCGCTCTGACACGTATTGCTTTTGAAATTCTTGAGTCCAATAAAGGCACCGATCACCTGGTGCTTATAGGTATTCGCTCTCGCGGCTACCCCTTGGCACGGCGCCTGGCGCAGCGCATCCAGGCCAATGACTCAAATTTTGATCTCGAAGATGGCTTGGGCGCCCTTGATATTACCCCGTACCGTGATGACCTCACCGATGAGGAATACGAAAACCGCAGCGCGGGGGAGTCCCTGATCCCGGCGGGTGGTCTCGACGGCAAACATGTGGTTCTTGTTGATGATGTTCTGTACTCTGGTCGCACCGTCCGAGCCGCTTTGGATGCTCTTAACGAATACGGGCGTCCGGCCCTGGTGCGTCTTGCCGTGTTGGTGGATCGCGGGCACCGGCAACTCCCAATTCGCGCCGACCACGTGGGGAAGAACCTTCCAACCAGTGCCGCTGAGAAGGTTCGCGTGGTGCTTGAAGAAACGGATCACGCCACAGACCGCGTTGATATTATTCAGCTGGAAGGACAGCTTTCATGAAACATCTGCTTGACACCCGCGATCTCACACGAACTCAGGCCATCGAAATTCTCGATGTTGCTGACTATATGGCACAGGTTAAGGCAGAAAACCGGAAGCTCAATGTGCTCGCCGGTAAGACTGTAGTCAATCTTTTCTTTGAAGATTCAACACGTACCAGGCTGTCCTTTGAATCCGCCGAGAAACGTCTGGGCGCCGATATTACCAATTTTGCGGCGCGTGGTTCATCGGTTTCTAAAGGAGAATCTCTCAAAGACACTGCTCAGACTCTCAAAGCGATTAGTGCGGATGCCTTCGTGATTCGTCATTCAGCCTCGGGTGCTCCGCAGCGTCTTGCCGAGGCCGGGTGGACCGATATTCCCGTGCTGAACGCGGGGGACGGTACGCATGCGCATCCAACGCAGGCTCTTTTGGATGCGGTTTCGCTGCGCCAGTTCAAGGCCCAGCGTGATGGTCTGGACTCGCCGCGAGGAACCGATTTAAGCGGTATGCGCGTGCTGATTGTGGGGGATATTCTGCACTCTCGGGTGGCGCGGTCGAATCTGTGGCTGCTGAAAAACCTGGGGGCCGATGTCGCTTTTGTGGCTCCACCCACGCTGCTGCCGGTGCATACCGAGCGGTGGAAGCAGGATTGGGGACTTGAGGTTTTCCACGATTTCGATGACGCAATCGCCACAAAACCTGACGCGGTGATGATGCTGCGCATTCAAAAAGAGCGTATGAACGCCGCCTATTTTCCCTCAGCAGAGGAATATACCGCCCTGTGGGGACTCACCAAAGAACGTTTCGAGAATCTGCTGGCGCAGCCTCAGGAAGTCGCAATTCTGCATCCCGGCCCCATGAACCGCGGGCTGGAGCTGTGTGCCGAAGCCGCTGATTCTCAGAACGCTTGGGTGCTGCGCCAGGTCAGTAACGGCGTGGCGGTTCGCATGGCGGTGCTGTACCTGCTCTTGACCGACGGGTCAAGCGAGAAATTATACTCCGGCGACGAATCCTAACGCTATCCGAAAGAAGGAATATACATGAGCACGTACCTTATTAAAGGCGCCTCCCTACTGGGTGAGCGCGTTGCCGATATCCTGATTGAGGACGGCAAAATTGCACGTATCGGCCAGGATTTAGAGACCGCAGACGCCCAGGTCGTTGATGCCTCCGGTCAGATTGCACTTCCGGGTCTGGTCGATATTCATACTCACCTGCGCCAGCCCGGATATGAGGCTTCTGAAACCGTTGAGACCGGTACTCGCGCGGCGGCTTTAGGCGGCTACACGGCTGTTTTTGCGATGGCGAACTCGCTTCCCGTTGCAGATACCGCAGCCGTAGTTGAGCAGGTTGACCGGCTGGGTAAAGAGTCCGGTTGGTGCCGTGTGCAGCCTATCGGCTCGGTGACCGTTGGGCTGAAAGGTGAATTCCTCTCAGACATTGGTTCTATGGCGACCTCTGAGGCGAAGGTTCGTGTGTTCTCGGATGACGGCATGTGCGTTTACGATCCGGCGATTATGCGCCGCGCCCTTGAATATGTAAAGACTTTTGACGGTGTGATCGCCCAGCACGCGCAGGAGCCCCGCCTCACTGAGGGCGCTCAGATGAACGAGGGCAAGGTTTCCGCCGATCTGGGGCTTACCGGCTGGCCCGCTGTGGCGGAAGAAGCTATTATCGCCCGCGATGTTCTGCTGGCTGAGCATTTGAACTCGCGTCTGCATATTTGCCACCTCTCGACTAAAGGCTCGGTCGAGGTTGTGCGCTGGGCTAAGTCTCGCGGCGTGCAGGTGACCGCCGAGGTTACCCCGCACCACCTGATTCTGACCGATGAAAAGGCGCGCACCTACGATCCGATTTTTAAGGTGAACCCGCCGTTACGCACCGAAGAGGATGTGCTTGCGCTGCGTCAGGCTGTTGCCGACGGCATTATTGATGTTATTGGTACCGACCACGCACCGCATCCGGCAGAAAGCAAAGAATGCGAGTGGGCGTGTGCTGCAAATGGTATGACCGGTCTTGAGCAGGCTCTCTCGATTATTCAGATGACCCTTGTGGAGCCGGGGCATATTACCTGGGCCGATGTGGCACGGATTATGAGCGAAACTCCGGCGAAAATTGGCAGCCTGGATGCTGAGCAGGGCCGTCCGCTTGCCGAAGGTGAACCAGCAAATATCGTGTTGGTTGATCCGAAGGCTACCCGTGTGATTAAGCCTGAGGAGCAGGCTACGAAGGGCAAGAACAACCCGTATCGCGGGATGGAGGTTCCCGGTGCCGTGCGCGCAACCTTCTATGCGGGGCATCCGACCGTTTTGAACGGCGAGCTTGCAAGCCCGCGCCGGTAGGTTTGAACGTTCGCACTATATTCGGGGCAAAACCACCACAGTACACCGAGAAGAAAGAAGAACCGTGGAAAAACTCATTCCCACCCTCATCTGCGTTGCCGTGGTGGCGCTGTGCTTCTTCGGTATTTGGCGCGGCTGGAAATCCCGGCTCAAGCGGCAGTCCACAATGTTCGGTTCGCTCAAAGACGTCCCCGAACGCTACGACGGGCTTGAAGCCGATGCGGCGTTCGAGGGGGAGTATGTGAGCACTACGATGTTCGGTGACGCACTGAACCGTGTGGGGTTCGACCAGCTGGGGTTCAAAACAAAATCCACGCTCCTGATCTACTCGGACGGCATTATTTTCACCCGCAATGGTGCTAAAGACCTGTGGATTCCCGCGAAGAAACTTGCGGTGATTACTACAGGCCAGGGTATTGCGGGCAAAGTGGTTGAGCGTGACGGGCTGCTGCTGATTGGGTGGACGCTTGATGGGCACCGCGTGCAAACCGGGTTCCGCACCCGCTACGCCAGCCAGAAGGCAGAGGCGCT
This sequence comes from Rothia aeria, assembly GCF_016726365.1. Taxonomy (NCBI): domain Bacteria; kingdom Bacillati; phylum Actinomycetota; class Actinomycetes; order Micrococcales; family Micrococcaceae; genus Rothia; species Rothia aeria. Next base: position 138,119 of record NZ_CP068102.1, read on the forward strand.
TGCACGGCTGCGTGGGATCGCCCCGGAAGCCGTTGATACGTTGGCGGGCTGGTCAGCCGCTAAGGATAGTGTTTCGTAAGGGCCCGCGTTCACCCACCACACGCATATACAATCAAAAGAATAAATATTCCCCTGTGGCGCCAGTGCAGAACCAGCGGGGGAGTCCACGAGAATAAGAGGAAGAAGAGCATGACAGTATCGACACGCTCCGGCGCGTTACGCACAGACCGCGCCCTGCTCGTCCTGGAAGACGGCACCATCTACCGAGGGTACGGGTACGGGGCAACCGGCGCATCTCTCGGCGAGGCAGTATTCTCCACCGGCATGACCGGCTACCAAGAAACCCTCACCGACCCCTCCTACGCAGGCCAAATCGTGGCACAAACCGCCCCGCACATCGGCAACACCGGAGTGAACACCACCGACGCCGAATCCCGCAAAATCTGGGTCGCCGGGTACGTGGTGCGCGACGCCGCACGTGTCGCCTCCAACTGGCGCTCCGAACGCACCCTCGAAGAAGAACTCATCGAACAGGGTATCGTTGGCATTCAGGGGATCGACACCCGCGCCCTCACCCGCCGCCTCCGCTCACACGGGTCAATGCGCGCCGGAGTCTTCTCAGGACGCCAAGCCAACCGACCCGACGAAGAACTCCTCAGCGAAGTACGCGCATCCGAACCCATGGCTGGCCGTAAACTAGCCGATTCGGTCACCATCGACAAAGCCTACACAATCGAACCGCACGAGCACGGATGGTTCGCACCGCCCATCGCCTCAATTGTCGCCCTCGACTTAGGCATTAAAGCCATGACACCCCAGCGTTTCGCAGAACGCGGTGTGCGTGTGCACGTGCTGCCTGCCAACGCCACCCTGAACGACATTTACGCCCACAACCCCCAAGGTGTGTTTTTCTCCAACGGCCCCGGCGACCCCGCAACCGCCGACGAACAAGTAGAACTGCTCAGGGAGGTTCTGCGTAAAGGCACCCCGTTCTTTGGCATCTGCTTCGGCAACCAGCTTCTGGGACGCGCCCTCGGGTTCGGCACCTACAAGCTGCCCTTCGGGCACCGCGGCATTAACCAGCCCGTCATGGACAAAACCACCGGGAAAGTTGAAATCACCGCCCAAAACCACGGGTTCGCCGTCGATGCGCCCCTTGACGGGCCAGTCCAAGCCCCCGTTGAAGAATTTGGGCGCGTAGAAGTATCCCATGTTGGCCTCAACGACAACGTAGTAGAAGGCATCCGCTGCCTCGACATCCCCGCGTTCTCCGTCCAATACCACCCGGAAGCGGCGGCAGGCCCGCACGATGCCGCCTACCTTTTTGACCGCTTCATTGAGCTCATGACCGCCACCGAACACCAGACCGCAAAGGAAGCCTAAATGCCACGTCGTACCGACCTTAACAGCGTTCTCGTCATCGGCTCCGGCCCGATCGTCATCGGCCAGGCGGCAGAGTTCGACTACTCCGGCACCCAAGCTCTGCGGGTGCTCCAGGAAGAAGGGGTGCGCGTCATCCTCGTGAACTCCAACCCCGCCACCATCATGACCGACCCCGAGTTCGCCGACGCCACCTACATCGAGCCGATCACCCCCGAGGTCATCGAAAAAATTATCGATAAAGAACGCCCCGACGCGATCCTGCCCACCCTGGGCGGACAGACCGCACTCAACGCGGCCATCTCCCTGGATGAGCGGGGCATCCTCAAAAAATACGGGGTAGAACTTATTGGCGCTAATATTGCCGCCATTAACCTTGGCGAAGACCGCGAAGCGTTCAAAGGCGTCGTTGAACGCGCAGGCGGCGAATCGGCCCGCTCCATTATTGTGCACTCCATGGAAGAAGCGCTAGAAGCAGCTCAAGAGCTGGGCTACCCCATGGTTGTGCGCCCCTCCTTCACCATGGGCGGGCTCGGCTCCGGCATGGCCTACAACGAAGAAGACCTGCACCGCATCGCTGGCGCGGGCATCCAGTATTCACCCACCTCCGAGGTGCTGCTCGAAGAATCCATTCTCGGGTGGAAAGAATACGAACTCGAAATGATGCGCGACAAGAATGACAACGTCGTGGTCGTGTGTTCCATCGAAAACTTCGACCCGGTCGGCGTGCACACCGGCGACTCCATCACCGTAGCACCCGCCCTCACCCTCACCGACCGCGAATACCAGAAACTGCGTGACATCGCCATTAACGTGATCCGCGAAGTCGGGGTTGATACCGGCGGCTGCAATATCCAGTTCGCCGTAGACCCCAAGACCGGGCGCATTATCGTGATCGAAATGAACCCACGTGTTTCACGCTCCTCAGCGCTTGCTTCCAAAGCAACCGGGTTCCCGATCGCTAAGATCGCAACTAAACTCTCGCTGGGCTACACCCTGGATGAGATTCCGAACGACATTACCCAGAAGACGCCTGCATCTTTCGAGCCGACCCTCGACTATGTGGTCGTTAAGGTGCCGCGTTTCGCGTTCGAGAAGTTCCCCGCCGCTGATCCAACCCTCACCACCACCATGAAATCTGTGGGTGAGGCAATGGCGCTGGGCCGTAACTTCACCGAAGCACTTCAGAAGGCCATGCGCTCGCTGGAGCAGAAGGGGTCTTCTTTCTCGTTCACTGCGGTGGAGAGGACCGAAGAGGAGCTTGCCGAGCTGATCGAGAAGACTAAGGTACCCACCACCGAGCGCATCTACCAGGTGCAGCAGGCGCTTTTGGCCGGTGCCACGGTTGAGCAGCTGTTTGAGGCAACGAAGATTGACCCGTGGTTCTTGGATCAGCTGGTTCTGCTGAATGAGGTGGCTCAGTTGGTGCGCGAGCATCGTGACCACCTTGACCCTGAAATCTTGCAGTTGGCAAAGCGCCACGGCTTCTCTGATGCTCAGATTGCGGAGATCATTGGTTCTTCTGAGGATGTTGTGCGCGGTGTGCGCCACGCTTTGGGTATTCGTCCTGTGTTCAAAACCGTTGATACTTGTGCCGCCGAGTTTGAGGCATTTACCCCGTACCATTATTCCAGCTATGATGCTGAGGATGAGGTCGCAGACCACGAGACCCCCTCTATTATGATTCTGGGGTCGGGGCCGAACCGTATCGGCCAGGGTATTGAGTTCGATTATTCCTGCGTGCACGCTTCACTGGTGCTGCGTTCGCTGGGGTACGAGACGGTGATGGTGAACTGTAACCCGGAGACCGTTTCGACTGACTACGATGTTTCGACTCGCCTGTATTTTGAGCCGCTGACGTTGGAGGATGTGCTCGAAATTGTTGAATCAGAGCGCCGCACGGGCGGTTTGTTGGGTGTTTTTGTGCAGCTGGGTGGCCAGACCCCGCTGAAGCTTGCGAAGGCCCTCAAAGATGCCGGGGTCCCGATTTTGGGTACTACTCCCGAGGCTATTGACCTGGCTGAGGACCGCGGTGAGTTCGCGCGCGTGCTGGAGGAAGGCGGCCTGATTTCGCCAAAGAACGGTACCGCATACACCTTCGAGGGCGCCAAACGTGTTGCCGACGAGATTGGCTACCCGGTGCTGGTTCGTCCCTCCTATGTGCTGGGCGGGCGCGGCATGGAGATCGTCTATGATGAAGCGAACCTTGCACGCTACCTTGAAAACGCGACCGAGGTTTCGCCTTCTCAGCCCGCGCTCATTGATAAGTTCCTGGAAGACGCTATCGAGATTGATGTGGATGCGCTCTTCGACGGCACCGAGCTCTACCTGGGCGGTGTGATGGAGCATATTGAGGAGGCCGGCATTCACTCCGGCGATTCCTCCTGTACCTTGCCGCCAATTACCTTGGGTCCCGATGTGATCGCCAAGGTTAAGGAAGCAACTGAGGCTATTGCGCGCGGCACCGGTGTGCGGGGCCTGATTAATATTCAGTTTGCTTACGTCTCTGAGAATCTGTTCGTGATTGAGGCGAACCCGCGTGCTTCCCGCACCGTTCCGTTTGTTTCGAAGGCAACCGGCGTGCAGCTGGCGAAGGCGGCCGTGATGATCGGTTTGGGGAAGAGCATTGCCGAGCTGAAAGCGGAGGGACATCTGCCGAATAGCATGGATGGCGCGTCTTTGCCGCAGAACACCGCGATCGCGGTTAAGGCTGCGGTTCTGCCGTTTAGCCGCTTCCGCACCCCTGAGGGTGTGGTGGTTGATTCTCTGCTCAGCCCAGAAATGCGCTCGACCGGCGAGGTTATGGGTCTTGATACCCATTACGATACCGCCTTTGCGAAGGCCCAGGCGGGTGCGGGTTCGCCGCTGCCGACCGAGGGTAAAGTTTTCGTGTCGGTGGCTAACCACGATAAGCGCAATGTGATTATTTACGCCAAGATGCTGGAACAGCTGGGCTTTGAGATTGTCTCGACCGGTGGCACCGCAGATGTGCTTCGCCGCAATGGCGTGAACTCTACGGTTGCTTCCAAATTTGCGGAGGCAAACGGTCAGCATTCAATTGTTGATATGGTGCGCAATGGTGAAATCGATCTGATTTTGAATACGCCCGCCGGTGGTGCGGCTCGCAGCGACGGCTACGAGATCCGTGCCGCAGCGGTCAGTGTAGGATGCCCCATGATGACCACGATTTCGGAGTTTGCGGCTGCTGTTCAGGCCATTACCGCGCTGCGTGAGCACAGTTGGGGAATTATTAGCTTGCAGGAACATAACGAGTACCTGCACACCGCTAGCTCTGGCGAGCAAGAAGACAACAACCAGGTGCGTGAGGGGGAGCTCTCATGATCCCATTCGGCGATCGTCTTGCCGCTGCGATGGATGAGCGCGGCCCGCTGTGTGTGGGCATTGACCCGCACCCGAAGCTGCTGCAGGCGTGGGGTTTGGAAGATTCTGCAGAGTCTCTGCGTACCTTCACCACGGCTGTCTATGAGGGATGCGCCCCCTACGCCGCAGCGCTTAAACCCCAGGTTGCCTTGTTTGAGCGTCACGGCTCTGCGGGCTTGGCTGTGTTGGAAGAGCTTTTTGCTCGCGCCGCCGAAGACCGGGTTCTGATCGTGGCGGATGCAAAACGCGGCGATATTGGCTCGACCATGAAAGCCTACGCGGATGCCTGGCTTAGCACCTGCTCACCGTTGGGTACGGATTCGGTCACTTTAAGCCCTTATTTGGGGTTTGAGTCGCTTCGCCCCGCACTGGATGCAGCAGCCGCGAACCAGCGCGGAACTTTTGTGCTGGCGCTGACCTCGAACCCTGAGGGTAAGAGCGTGCAGCATGTGGGTAAGACGGAAGATACCGGTGCTGTAGCGAAGCAGATTATTGCCGCAGCCACAGCTGAAAATACCGCGCAGACATGGGAGCGTATGGGCTCGTGCGGCCTGGTGGTGGGCGCTACCGTGGGGGAGGCCCTCCACGATTTGGCGATAGATTTGAGCGCCTTTAACGGCCCTATTCTTTCGCCGGGGTACGGTGCCCAGGGCGCGAATGCTAAAGACCTGTACCGGGTGTTTGCGGGTGTTGAATCCCAGGTATTGGTGAATTCCAGCCGTGGGGTGCTCTCAGCAGGCCCACAGGTTGCCGATCTGGCACAGGCAGCGCAAATGGCTCGTGCGGATCTTGTGGCAGCGCGCGGATAGACAGCTGCCCTCATATACAGTTGGTGCCCGGTGGTTTTAGAACACCGGGCACCAACTGTATCGGGGCGCTTTTATTTTGAAAAATTATTCACATAGTGTTCAAGAAACTATAACACTCTGATATGGGTAAACAATCTTAATCCTCAGCTCAAAACCTCATAAATATTCAATATTTCACTCTGTTTATTCACCCGTACAATAAGAACCTTTGGCATATTCAACAAAAGTAATACATTCTCTATAGTTTCAATCGATGAAGCCTTCCGGCATAGAGATAGTGGAAACCGCCACTTTTATAGTCTTTAAGCTATCGTGAAGCGGCCTTCGGCAGCTTCGATTCCACAGTATGTTTTTATTTATACTCGCGCTATCCGCGCGGTTAACTTGAAGCTTCTTGATTGGTTCTATCCGTACCAGGGTTTTAATCTTTGGAACATCGCGGAACGGTACTCTCGTCGGGTTTTTGTGGAGGTTGAGGTACCGAAACTTGTCGCTGGTGCGGCGTGGCGCTGCCCCGCGTTCGCAGGCGTTTGTTAGTGTGATTAGTGGATGGAGTGAGTAGTTGTGCAGTGTGAGGCTCTCCACCTACTAAAGTGTGTGAACTATGGCACACTCGAAAGGCCCAAACAGGCCGTTTTTCTGGCGTGGAGTTTCTGTGACCAACTATTTCAAAGATTTATAAATATTTTTTCTGCACCGATTTTTCCGCGTATTTCCGCCAAAACTACACCAAATCTTTATAAACCGTAATCCCTAAAATAACGTTTTGGTAAAAATGAGTCGTTCCGGCGTGCTAACTTATAGGCATAGATATTACTTCTTCCGCAGATGGGAGCCCTTCGTGCCGCTATCTCCGTTAACCGAGCAGGCGCGCGCAGACGCGCGTGAGAAAGCACTCTTAGCTCGTACACACCGTCAAGAAATTAAGCAAGCACTTACTAATCGTGAACTTACCGTACGTCAGGTTCTTGACATGATCGACACTGACCCTGCCCTGGCTAAAATGCCGGTGGGGCAGATGCTTCGTGCGCTACCCGGTATTGGGGCCGTGCGGGCTACAAAGATTATTTCTGAACTAGAGATTGCACCAACACGCCGCCTAGGTGGTTTAGGCGTGCACCAGCGGCGTAAAATGGTTGAGTATTTTAATCGTCACACACGCTACTTTGACCGCGCTCGACGGGTCAAAAAGGATAACTAATGACCGCTAAGCCTACTCTTACCGTCTTGGCCGGACCCACCGCTGTGGGCAAAGGCACCGTATGCCAGTACATTCGTGAACACTACCCGCAGGTGTGGTTCTCTGTATCGGCAACCACGCGGGAACCGCGGCCGGGTGAAGAGGAGGGCGTGCACTACTACTTCGTCTCTATGGATGAGTTTGACCGTATGATTGATGAGGGGCAAATGCTGGAGTACGCGGTGGTGCACGGTAAAAATAAATACGGCACCCCCCGCACTAAAGTGCAGCAGGCGTTGGATGCTGGCCGCCCGGTGATTCTTGAGATTGACCTGCAGGGTGCACGTCAGATCCGTAAATCTATGCCGCAGGCGCAGCTGGTTTTCCTAGCGCCACCAAGCTGGGAGGAGCTGGTGTCCCGCTTGACGGGGCGCGGCACCGAGTCAGAGCAGGAGCAACAGCGCCGTCTTGAGACCGCAAAAGTTGAGCTTGCCGCCGAAAGCGAGTTTGATGTGACCGTGGTAAACGATACGGTTGAGCGGGCGGCACATGAAATTGCCCAGCTCATTGGGGCCGAGCCCGCACAGTAGCCCATCTGCTGCCCTGATAGAGTGGGTGTACCTGCTGCCGTGGCGTGCTCAAGCTAACCGTGCCAGGTACAGCCTGTACGTGATTTTTGGGTTGTGACAGGGTAGAATAGTTCTTTAGTTTTGGCTGAACCCGCATCACATGGGTGTCGGCACTGAAGAAGAACACAACATATATTGGAGTTTCTGTGGCAAACGAAACCAAAGAGGACTACAACTTCGTCGATGGCACCGCGCCTGAGGGTATTGTGAACCCCAGTGCCGATGCACTGATTGAGAAGGCGGAGTCTAAGTACGGCCTGGTGATTTTCGGTGCCCGCCGTGCCCGCCAGATTAATGCATACTACGCAAACCTGCAGGAGAACACCGGTGAGCATGTTGGCCCGCTGGTTGATTCCGAACCGAATGATAAGGCCCTGTCGGTTGCCATGCGCGAGATTATGAGCGATCAGATTGTTGCTGAGCACATCCCCGACGGTCGTTTTGATGAGAACGGCCAGCTGGTACACGAGGACTTCTCGGCAGCTATGCTCGGTATTGATGAGGCTGACTTCATGAGCACCGCCGTTGAGGAAGAGTACATTCCTGCGGGCACCGAAGAAGTCATTGCGATTGAAGAGGTTGTTCTCGACGACTCCGCTGAGTAAGGATTTTATTTAATACCATGCGCATTATCGTTGGTATTGGAGGGGGCATCGCCGCATATAAGGCGGCGATGCTCCTTCGTCTTTTCGGTAAAGCCGGGCACGAAGTAATTGCTATGCCCACCAATACCGCCCTTGAGTTTGTGGGTAAACCAACCCTTGAGGCTCTCAGCGGCAACCCTGTGCATACAAGCGTCTTTGAGCAGGTTCCGCAGGTGAATCATGTGCGCCAGGCCGAGCTTGCGGATGCGGTGGTTATTGCCCCGGCAACCGCCGATTTATTGGCGCGGTTAGCTTCTGGGCGGGCTGATGATTTGCTGTCTGCTACGGTGCTGACCACGCATGCCCCGGTGATTCTTGCCCCGGCAATGCACACGCAGATGTGGGAGCATCCGGCCACACGGGAGAATGTGCGTATTCTGCGTGGGTACGGGTATCACCTGATTGAGCCTGCCGTGGGCCGTTTAACGGGGCCAGATTCTGGTGTGGGGCGCCTGCCGGAGCCTGAAGATATCTTTGAGGCGGCACAGCGTGTAATTGCAGAGTTCCCGAAAGGGAAGGAGCATCCTTCGCAAACTCCGGGGTACGCGCCAACGCACCCGGTGCACGCTGGTTCAACGGAAGACTCTGACAGTTTATCTGCGCCAAGCATAGAACCTGAGCCTGGGATTCTGGCGGGTAAACGCATCGTTATTACCGCCGGGGGCACCCGGGAGGCGCTGGATCCGGTACGTTTTTTGGGGAACCGTTCAACCGGTAAACAGGGTGTAGCCTTGGCACAGGCTGCCCGCGATATGGGCGCTTCGGTGCACCTGATTGGTGCGAACCTTGAGGTATCCGCCCCCGACGGTGTTGAACTGACCCGTGTGGTGAGTGCCGCCGACCTGCAGCGGGCGGTGCTGAAGTCTATCTCCGGGGCGGATGCGTTGGTGATGTCCGCGGCGGTGGCCGATTTTCGCCCGGCGGATTACGCCGAGTACAAGATTAAGAAAACTGCTGACCCCGACGATAACCCGGTAATTCGCCTGGTGCGTAACCCTGATATTCTGCGTGAGGTGGTTCAGCGCCGCCAGCAGCTGGGGGGCGGGCCGCGCCTGATTGTTGGGTTTGCCGCCGAGACCGGTTCACCCGATAAAACCCCGCTTGAGCTGGGGCGTGAGAAGCTTACCCGTAAAGGCTGCGATTTTTTGGCGGTGAACACGGTGGGTATCAGTCAGGGGTTCGGAACTGATGAGAACACTGTGACGCTGATTTCTTCCCTCACTGATGAAGCCCCCGTTTTTTCGGGGTCTAAGGGGGAAATATCACGGGATATCCTCACCACCCTTGCAACATATTTATGAGCTTCTGTGCGCGGTTGAGCGTCACAGTCCGTAATATTTGTGACAAGACTTCATAACGGCCCCGTGCACTCCTCGTGCCTGAGAAACAGAGTAGAGTAAAGACCATGAGCACTAATTCCCATTTGCGCCTGTTCACCAGTGAGTCGGTGACTGAGGGCCACCCAGATAAGATTTGTGACCAGATTTCAGATGCTATTCTTGACGGCATTATTGCCCAGGACCCGGTGGCGAACGTTGCCGTTGAAACAATGGTGACAACCGGTCAGGTTCATGTTGCCGGTGAGGTAACCACTTCTAGTTACGTTGAGATTCCAGCGATTGTGCGTGAAACAATCTTGGGTATTGGTTATGACTCTTCAACCCGTGGTTTTGATGGTGAGTTCTGCGGTGTCTCGGTATCGATCGGCGAGCAGTCACCCGATATTAACGCGGGCGTGTATGAGTCGCTTGAGGCCCGTACCGGTGTAGCCGTTGACGACTATGACCGGCAGGGCGCGGGGGATCAGGGCATCATGTTTGGGTATGCATCGAACGAGACGAACGTGTTCATGCCCGCCCCGGTGTGGCTGGCGCATCGGCTCTCTGAGAAGCTGACAAAGGTGCGTAAGAACGGCACCCTGGTGAATCTTCGACCCGACGGTAAAACCCAGGTAACGCTGGGGTATGACGGTAATAACACCCCGGTTTCGGTGGATACGATTGTGGTCTCTACACAGCACACAGCTGACTATGATCTTGCCGATTTGGCGGCTGATGTGAAGAACCAGGTGATTGTGCCGGTGCTATCTGGGCTGGAACTTGATACCTCGAACACGAAGTTCATTATTAACCCGGCGGGCCGTTTTGTGCAGGGCGGCCCCGTGGGGGACGCAGGCTTGACCGGCCGTAAGATTATTGTTGATACCTACGGCGGTTCGGCGCGGCACGGCGGCGGTGCCTTCTCGGGGAAGGACCCGTCGAAGGTGGACCGCTCGGCAGCGTACGCCATGCGCTGGGTAGCCAAGAACGTGGTCGCGGCCGGGCTGGCGGATCGGGCTGAGGTTCAGGTGGCGTACGCTATTGGCCAGGCATCCCCGGTGGGCCTGTACGTTGAGACGTTCGGCACTGAGAAGGTTGATCCGGCGAAGATTGAGAAAGCTATTCGTGAGGTCTTTGATTTGCGGCCGCTGGCTATTATTAATGACCTTGATCTGCGCCGCCCCATCTATAAGAAGACCGCCGCGCACGGCCATTTTGGGCGCACCGAACCGGAGTTCACGTGGGAGCGTCTTGACCGTGTTGAGGCTCTACGTTCGGCGGTGTCAGCCTCGTAATGCCGTACCCCGCTGACGAGCGGTTAAACGCCACTTCTGGTGCGCGTGAGCAGCAATCCCTGCAGCAGCCTGATCTGTTGCAGGGATTTCCTGCCATTGCTGATGCGCTGTACGCTTCTGCCCCCAAGCCGCCGCAGGACCCTCATGAGGCTCTTGCGGCTAGTGGTGTGCCGTTCCCGGTGGCGCGGGTGCGGGTTGATAGTACGTTGCCGCATCTTGATAGGGTGTTTGATTACCGGGTGCCTGAGAAGATGAGTGAGGATGCGGTGCCGGGTGCGCGGGTGCGCGTGCATTTTAATGGGCAGCGGGTGAGCGGCTTTATTACGGAACGTGCCGAATCTACAGATTATCCGCAGCGCCTGTTGCCCCTACTAGCGGTGCTTTCGCGGGTTCCGGTGGTTGCGCCCGAGGTTTTTGAGCTGGCTGAGGCGCTGGCTGACCGGTACGCTTCAACGGTGGCGAATGTGCTTCGGTTGGCGGTGGCGCCGCGTATTGCCGCACTGGATAAACGTTATGAGGGGCACCTGCCGGGGTTCTCTGAGCTGGCCGGTTTGGGCAATGGTGAGCCTGCGGGGGAGAACGCCCCGGATACGAATAATTATGCAGATGGTGCTGAAGAAGCGCCCAACACACCCGAGACGACGGGTAGCGCCGATGCTGCCCAGGTTGAGGCGGTGCGTGCGTTTCTGCTGGGCGGGTTCGCCCCGTTTACTGCGGATCCGCCCGGGCTGTGTGATACGTCGGCTTTTGACGACTATGAGAACGGCCCGGAGTTTATGGCCGATCTGGCGGATGGGGAGCCAGCACGCGCGGTGTTGAGTGTGCTGCCGGCGCATCCTGAGAATGATTGGGCTGATCTGTTGGCGGTTGCACTGGTGGCGTGCGCGGCGGGTGGCCGTGGCGCTATTGCGGTGGTGCCCGATCAGAAAAGCCTTGACCGTCTTGAGGCGGCGCTGAGTGAACGCGCCCCGACGGGTTTGTTTGCACGGTTGAGCTCTGGGGAGGGGCCGCACAGCAGGTATCACGCCTATGTGAAGGCACGGCTGGGGCTGGTTCCTATTGTGATTGGTACACGCGCGGCTGCGTATGCGCCGGTGGCTCACCTGGGGCTGGTGGTGTGCTGGGATGATGGGGATTTCTCGCTGGTGGAGCGCCGCGCCCCGTACTGCCATGCGCGTGATGTACTGTTGCTGCGGGCGCAAGCAGCGGGGGCAGCGGCCCTGTTCGCGGGATATGCCGTCAGTAGTGAGGCGGCGCGGCTGGTGCGTACCCGCTGGGCGTCTCACTTGGTGGCGCCGCGGCAGGTGGTGCGTGAGTTTTCGCCGCGGGTACATTCAACGGGGGATGAGTACCAGTTGGCCCGTGACCCGTTGGCGGCGGTGGCGCGTATTCCGCAGTTGGCGTTTATTGAGGCTCGTAAGGCTTTGCAGCGTGGCCCGGTGCTGGTGCAGGTTGCACGCGCCGGGTATGTGCCGTCGTTTTCGTGCCAACGGTGCCGTATGCCTGCCAGGTGCACGGTGTGCCGTGGCCCGCTGGCGCTTTCGCATGGTTCGGCGGTGCCGGGGTGCGCCTGGTGCGGGCATCTGGCGCAGCAGTGGCGGTGCACGGAGTGCGGTTGTGAACGGTGGCGTTCTGGTGCTGTGGGTGCGCTGCGCACAGCGGAGGAGCTGGGGCGGGCGTTCCCGAACGTTCCGGTGGTTTCTTCGGCGGGGGATCATGTGCGTGCCTCTGTGGGGGCTGAGCCTGCGCTAGTGGTGGCCACCCCCGGGGCTGAGCCGGTTGCCGAGGGCGGCTATGCTGCGGCGCTGCTGCTGGATGCGGATGCGATGCTGCGTTTTGATTCTTTGCGCGCCCCAGAGGCCGCGTTGCGGCGATGGTTTAATGCGGCGGCGCTGGTGCGTTCTGCGGCGCAGGGCGGGGTCGTGGTGACAACGGCGTCACCCTCACCAGTGGAGCAGGCGCTGGTGCGGTGGGACCCTGCCGGGTTCGCCCGGTTTGAGCTGGATGAGCGGTCACAGATTGGGCTGCCCCCGGCTGTACGCACGGCTGCTATTACGGGTGCTGAGAATGATGTGCAGGCGTTCCTGACGGAGCTGAACCTGCCGGAGGGTGTACGCGTGACCGGGCCTGTGCCGCTGGATGAAGATTTCTTCGCGCACCAGCATTCCGCGCCTGCCGGCGTCGAGGGCGGGGGAGAGGGCGATATATCTGAGCCTTCACCGTCAGGGGCCGAGGATGCGGTACCCGGGGACTGGCGCGCTATTCTCTTCTTCACCTATGCGCAGGCGCCGCAGGTTACCCATGAACTGCGCTCCGTGCGTGCAGCGCTCTCGGCGCTCAAGCGTGTCGGGGCGGTTCAGGTTCGTTGTGATGGTTTGGATGTTGTCTAATCACTAAGCTTCATTCTAGCTGCCATTTACTTTACTCTAAAAGTTATAGAAATATTTCATACATATATGAGTTTTTCTCGAAGAAGGTGCCATACCGAAGATACGTAGCTGGTGGACGGTGCCACACCGCTCGCCGACGTAACGCGCGCTGGACATCGAAGAGTTTCCCGATTCGGAAAACTACGAAACCATCGTCGGCTTTAGGTTGATCAACTTTTGGCGTCTAAACAAAGCGATACAGTAGAAAAAATATAATCAGCCGCAGAAACCATCCGAAAAACTTAAAAATAAATTTCAAGGACAAATCATGATAGCGAATACCGAACCACAAAAATACGCCCGCAGCCTGCACGCACCCATCAGCTTGGGCACAACTTCAGACGACCGCTTTATGCCTCGCGGCTACCTCGCGCATTTCGCTACTCTGCAGCAATTGGTATTGACCGAAAAGCTGGACGGGCAAAACAACTGCTTCGCCGCCCACGGTCTCTATGCCCGCAGCCATGCCGCCCCTACCCAACATCCGTGGGACAAACCGCTGCTGCAACGCTGGCAGCACATCAAAGACGACTTGGGTGACCTCGAACTTTTCGGCGAAAACATGTACGGCATCCACTCCATCGCCTATTCGCAGTTGGAAAGCTATTTTTACCTGTTTGCCGTCCGCCGCGGCGGACATTGGCTGTCGTGGGAAGAAGTTAAATTCTATGCCCAGCTGTTCGATTTCCCCACAGTTCCCGAACTTCCCATCGTGCATCCGCTTGCCGACTTCACCCAAAAATACACCGACGAAGACATCGCTTTGGAGCAATGGCTGCTCGCCAATTTAGGTGCAACATGGACAGACAGCGTGCAAACCGCAGGCAAACTCGGCGGCTACGACCCGAAAACAGGCGAAGCATGCAGTGAAGGCTTCGTCATCCGCAATGCCGCTGATTTTGCCACTAACAACGGTAACCTGCCCGTACAGTCCAACGAGTTTGACAACCTCTTTAAACTTGTTCGCGCCAAACACGTTAAAACCGATGTGCATTGGACAAAAACTTGGAAGCCCGCCCGCCTTATCGATTATGATAAATACCATTGGCAAAGCTGGCAGTTTCAGACGGCCTGAAACCCGTATTTAAATGAAAAATATTATAATTCGATAACTTAAATAAAAAGAAAGGAAAGCATGGGCGGATATATCTATGGTCTCCCGAAGTTTTGGGAAATCAACAGCAACTTTGCCGAATTTCTCCAAGATTTGCACCAGTACAAAAACAAAGTCCATGAACTGGATCGTATTCAATTTAGCGAAGGTGCAAATTTACAGACGATTTTCCCTGTTCTATGGGAAGAAGTGCTACAACACCATCCGTCCATCCATCTACGCTTTTATGCGTATTCAAATTTCGATGTAGATTGGATTGCCAGTTTTACTGACTTAGAAAACCTTTCAATTGAAGTCGGCGGTAACAACAGCATCATCCGCAATTTGGAAAAACTGGCAGAATTTCAAAGCCTGAAAAGTTTGGTACTGAGTGCCGACAACGGCTTCGGCAACCTGAATTTCCTAAACGGCGTGAATCCAAAACTGCAAGAACTGTATTTGTGTTCCAAAACAAAATCCGCCAAATCAGATTTAAGCGTTTTAACCAGCTTTCAGCATTTGGAAACGCTTTCACTACTCAACTTGGAAAAAAATCTAGACAAAGCTGTTTCTAGCCTGAGCGCGCTGGAAAAACTTACGCTACGCAGCATTTCCAAGCCACAGCACATTGACTTCATAAACGGGTTGAAAAATCTCCAATTTCTCACTCTGCAACTATGTAGCTTTGAAAACATAGATGCTGCCGCGCAACTGCTCAAATTGAAATATCTACAATTGTGGAGGCTACCCAAACTGGAAAACTTGGACTTTGTATCCCAGATGCAGGGGTTACAGTTTTTGTTCGTGGAAACCCTTAACGGCATTACCCGTTTTCCCAAAGTGGCTGGCTTAAAACATTTACGCAGAGTGAAGATTGCTTCGTGTAAAAACCTAACTGATTTTAGCGAAGTAGCGTACAGCCACTCTATTCGAGAGTTTGCTGTGCAAAATGCTACGCAGCCGAATTTGGATATCTATATCCCGATTATCGAAAACCAGCACATCGAAAATTTGGGTATCGGTCATGAAAAAGCAGCCATACAAAAGGAAATGCAAGCACTTGCGCAAAAACATGGTCGTGAACAAATCACAGTTTGCATGTATCCAGATTTCGAACAGTTCGTATTTGAGTAATTTGATACCAGACATCATTGCCCAAGCATTGTTTTCAGACGACCTGAAGTCAAGTCATCCAATAACAAGAAAGACCACCATGTGGACATTTCCCCATTATCCACCCGGCAAACTTCCTAACTGGCAAGCCTTGGAACACCGTTTCAGCTGGTTTGCCGACATGAAAAACGTGCCGCAGGATCCTGAATGGCACGCCGAGGGTGATGTATTCGTCCATACTAAAATGGTGTGCGAAGCCCTGCTGCAACTGCCTGAATTCCAAACACTCAGCGAGCAGGAGCAACATATCTTGTTTGCCGCCGCTATGCTGCATGATGTAGAAAAACGCAGCACTACTAAACGTGAGATCCAAGGCGGCAAAGAGCGGATTGTGTCGCCGAACCATGCCAAAAAAGGTGAATACACTGCCCGCTCCCTGCTTTACACCGAACTTGCCACGCCGTTTGCTGTGCGCGAAGCGATAGCCAAACTCGTGCGTCTGCATGGACTGCCTCTGTGGGCAATCGACAAACCGAGTCCGGAACGCGCCGTCATCGCCGCTTCTTTGCAGGTCAATACCGCTCACCTCGCTATGCTTGCCAAAGCCGACGTTCTAGGTCGCATCTGCCGCGACCAACAGGATATCCTGTTGCGCATCGACTTGTTCCGCGAGCTGTGCGAAGAAAACGGCTGCTGGGGCAAAGCACGTAATTTCGCCAGCGATTACGGCCGCTATCTCTATCTCAACGGCCGCAGAGACATGCCCGATTACCAGCCGTTTGACGACCGAACCTTTGACGTATACGCCATGTGTGCCATAGCAGGCAGTGGCAAAGACAGTTACATCAGGCAACACCTTGCCAATCTGCCCATACTGTCGCTGGACGACATCCGCCGCGAGCGCAAACTCGACCCCGCTAACCCGAAACACAGCGCAGAAGCCGTGCGTTTGGGTAAAGAGCAGGCAAAAGAATACCTGCGCGCCCGCACGTCATTTGTCTTCAACGCCACCAACCTCAACCGCGACCTGCGCAGCAAGTGGCTGCCTATGTTCGCCGACTACGGCGCGCGGGTACACCTGATTTATTTGGAAGTGCCTTACACGCAATTACTGTCGCAAAACCGTAACCGCGAACATTCCGTGCCGAATGATGTGATACACCGTATGATCAACAAACTGGAAATTCCCGATTACGGCGAAGCGAATACAGTGGATTTTGTAGTTTCTGAGTAAAAATACAAAAAGCAGAAGAATCGTTTGTCATGCCCTACTCTATCTAAATTCACAGCAAATGATTTTCGCGTAAATCGATTACCGTCTGCGACTTCATTGATGTTTCCTGAATTGAATATAAAAGGTCGTCTGAAAATTTTCAGACGACCTTTGTCTAGATTTAAGCCTTATGCTTTTTCTTGAGTGCGGCTTTCAGGACGCGTCCTAAAACAAAGCCGACCGTTGAGGGCAGCAGCCAGCTCAGTCCGACGTTATAAAGATGACAAGCACCTGAGCCGCCGTCAGATCAACCACCACCGCCTCATCATCGAGCGTATGGTGCACTTCATATGCTGGCGGGTGCTGAGGCTGATGTTCAGGCGTTCCTGGCGGAGCTGAATCTGCCGGAGGGTGTTCGCGTGACCGGGCCTGTGCCGCTGGATGAAGATTTCTTCGCGCACCAACATTCCGCGCCTGCCGGTGTCGAGAGCGGGGGAGAGGGCGATATATCTGAGCCTTCACCGTCAGGGGCCGAGGATGCAGTACCTGGGGACTGGCGCGCTATTCTCTTCTTCACCTATGCGCAGGCACCGCAGGTTACCCATGAACTGCGTTCCGTGCGCGCGGCGCTCTCGGCGCTCAAGCGTGTCGGGGCGGTGCAGGTTCGTTGTGATGGGTTGGATGTGGTGTAGTTGACGAAGTTCTACCAGGTATATTGAAGATTGCGTGTAAGGTAATATAAAGCTAGAAATCAAGCGACAGGATGGAGATATGGTGAGGGAGATAGAAGTAATTGACCTTTTTACAGGAGCAGGTGGCCTAACAGCAGGAGCTCATTATGCAGCTTCGGAACTAAAGTTGAAACTAAATATAGTCGCATCTGTAGAGATAGATCCAGACTCTGCCTTCACCTATAAAGAAAATTTTAACCCTCTACGGCAGTACATTGGGGATATTTGTGATTGGTTAAAGTTAGAATCTGTGCCACAATCTGACTTAATAATAGGTGGCCCCCCTTGTCAAGGATTCTCAAGTTTGGGAAAACAAGAAGAAAAGGATCCAAGGAACATATTATGGAAAGATTATGTAAAAACAATATGTAGGTCAAAACCAAAATATTTTATACTAGAAAACGTGCCACCATTTCTAAAGTCTAGGGAATATAAAGAGTTGCGAGATTTAACAGAGGAAGGTGGAATCCTTGAATCATATACTATAGACAGTTATATATTAAATGCTTCCGACTTTGGAGTTGCACAGAATAGAAAACGAGCTATTTTAATCGGAAGGCTAAAAACCTTATCTGAAATAAAAATATCTCCTTTAATTACAACACCAAAAACAATTCGTGAAGTATTTCAAGGAATTCCACAAAAAACTGATGGTATAGACCTTCCTAAAGGGAGAAAATATTTTTCTTCAAAAGAGTTACATCTTGGTAGGAATTATAGCAAACTATCCCTTAAGCGTTTTGCTTCCATACCTTCTGGAGGAAATCGTTTTGACATTCCTGAAGAGCTCTTATCACCTTGTTGGAAAAAACATACTAATGGCTCAACTGATGTAATGGGGAGGCTCCGTTGGGATAGCCCATCAGTAACGATCAGAACAGAATTTTTTAAGCCAGAGAAAGGACGATACCTACATCCTACTGAAAATCGTGCTATAACACATTTTGAGGCTGCTCGTCTACAAGGATTTCCGGATGACTTTATGTGGTATGGTAGTAAGGCCTCTATTGCACGACAAATTGGCAATGCTGTTCCTGTAGATATGGCCCGAATATTAGTATCAGCTATTTTGAAAGAGATATTAAAATGACCAGTAGAAAAAATGCTCCTTGGGACACGCCACATGAGACATACATCCAACGTATACAGGGAAAACATCAAGCGAAGAAATATATACCTCTAATAAAAAATATCCGTTTTTTCTCGTATAAAAATATATTAGATAATAGTGTTATAGAGTTTAATTCTCCTATAACTTTACTAGTAGGAGAAAATGGGACAAATAAGACATCGATATTACGAGCTGTTGAAGCATGTCCTGGTAAAAAAAGTTTAGGGGATTATTGGTTTGATACTGATTTGGATATAATTCCGAACTCTAATCGACCTCGCTACATATACCAATATGATATACCAAATTCATCTCATGTTGCAGAAGTTAAAAAAATGCGGATACTAAAATCTAAAAAATCTAAAAGGAGTCCAGATTATTTCGAAACAACTAGACCTCACAAAAGTGATGGAATGTCCCCGATGCCAGAGTATTCAAAGTTAACCGCGGCCGAGAAACCTTATGCAAATAGAACCCGGTGGATTCCTTTGGATAAGCCGGTATTATATATTGATTTCAGGCAAGAGGTCCCAGCATATGACATTAATATGTTTTTTGGTGTTTCGACTAAAAATACATCTAATATAAAAACAAGGATTCGAAATACTTCACATAAACTTAAAAATCTTTTTGATGGATGCAAAGGTGAAAAATATGAGATTTGGCATCAGAAAAATAGAGTAATTGAACCTTTAATAAATTTGTCGAGCGAAGAGATTTCCTGGATTAGCTACATTCTTGACAAAAAATATAAAAATATCAAAATTATTAAACACTCATTTTTTGAAGTTCCTGGATACACAGTATTAATTGATAGCAGTTCTACATATTCTGAAGCATATGCTGGAAGTGGAGAGTATGCAGTAATTATGATGGTTCATAAGATGTGGAGGGCTAGTAATTCATCCTTGATAATTATGGATGAACCCGAAACCTCTCTGCATCCTGGAGCTCAAAGCAAACTTCTCAAATATATACTTTTTATATGTTATGAACGAAATACTCAGTTTGTTATTTCTACTCATTCACCTTACATATCTGAGAGACTTCCAGATGAATGTCGAGTTCGCTTAGAAATAGCTTCTGATAGCGATAACAAGGTAGTTCCTTATCCTAATTCTCCTCATAAGCTTACATTTGCCGCACTAGGAGGAATTTTGTATGAAGATTTATGTAAATCCAATCTTATTGTAGAAGATAAACTGGCAGAACATCTAATCAAAAGAGCTATTCACATTTGTGGAAATAGTAAGACACTAGATGTGATTAATATAAATATTCTACCAGGAGGAGTATCCACACTATATGAGAAAGTTATTCCAATATTCTCCACTTTAAATGCCAATACGCTTAGAATAGTATTAGATGGTGACCAACGAAAAAATATCGAGGTTCCTTACAAAATATCGGCAAAAGGGTCACAAGATAGTCATATTGCTTTGGATGAAATACGCAAGCAACGAAAAGATAAGTTATTGAATAAATTAGGAAATAATTCCAAAGCCTTACTTCTTAATAGCAATGATTCTGGAACCATTCGGGAAGATGAAGTCATAGAACAACTGCTCCAATGGATTGATTCTCATGTTGGATATTTACCTGGCACTAAAAACCCAGAGCACCTAATACTTTCATGTCTTGCAGATAACAACTTGCTAGATGATGATATAAATATAGAAATGATGAACAACGACGACGCTAAAGATTTTTTTAAACAAAAGGCAGAGAAATCATCATTTAGTAGTGAGGTTAGTGCTGCTGATATATTTCAGGAGCAGAAAACATACGCTAATAAAATTCCTGAAGATTGTAGCATTTGGAAAGAAATATATGAAGAAGTGTCTCAGATACTTTCTACAAACGACTAAATACAATCCCTTTTTATTATATTTATTCCCCTCACAATTCTTATCAGCTTCAACGCTGAGTCGCGCCAGGAATAGTGGGAAGCATCCTGCAAGCCTTCAAGGATCACGCGGTCACGTACCGTGTCGTTTTCGAGGGAGCGGATCGCTTCAACCCAGGCGGGCGCATCTGCCTGTGGATCCTCGGTGACGGAAGCAAAGACAGAGTGTGGGGCGATCTCGCGGAAAATATCGATATCGCTAATCACGGCGGGGCAGCCCGCCGCCTGAGCCTCCACCACAGGCAGGCCGTAGCCCTCGGCTCGTGAAGCCGTCACCAGTGCGTGCGCAGACTCCAACAGTTCCGCATACTCTTCATCGGAAACCCCGTTGTGCACCACCACGTTCGAACCCGCCGCCAGGGGAGAGAGCAGCCCCTGCTCTTCGAGCTCGGCACGGCGCGCATCCGGCATTTTCGACAGCAGATGCAGCGTGTACCCCGGCAGCTCACGCATGGCGTACAGCAGAGTCTCCACATTCTTATACGGCATGAACGAGCCCATATACACCAGGTGCCTGCTCGCGCCCTCAGCCCGTGACTTTGCACGGTGCAGAGCCTCGTCCTCGCTCACCACAGACCCCGGCTGCGGGGCGTTCGGCACCACGTGCAGCGGCTTCTCCGTCAGCCGGTGCTCACGAATCAGCCGTGCCGTAGACTCCGAAACCGTCACCACGGCATCGGCCCGGTTCAGCAGCATACGCTGCGGTGTGTAGCTCTTATGGAACAGCCGCCACCCCGCCCGCACCGGCGCAGGCAAAAAACCCGGAGGGGTCGGGTGGTCGTAATAAATCAGGTCATGCAGGGTCAGCACCAGCTTGAACTTACGCCCCACAGACCCGATCGTCTGCATAGGCGAAAACACCACATCCGGCTTATACTTATTCAACTGAAGCGCCGCCGTTGGCTCCAGGGGGCCGGTCGGCGAACAAATCTTCACATGCGGCAGATCAGGCAGCATCTGCAGCTGCCGTTCATCACTAATCACCATCACCAGCTGCACATCGGCAACCTCAGGGGCACCGGAATCCATCAGGCCCTTTAACGCCCCCAGCAGCGAGGCAGTGTACCGGCTAATACCATCATGAAAACCAATGCGCGTGTACCGGGCATCAACCATAAGCTTCACAGAGGAGCCTCCTTCAGGCAGTCAATAACGGGGCGGTGCAGTTAGCGGCTAAAACTCTTCACGCACAAAATCGGCGATTAGCCGTGCCGCCAGGGTAGGGGTCTCATAATGAATCAGGTGCCCAACCTCAGGGATCAAATCAAAACGCTGACCCGGGGACTGTGGGCGGCCCTCAAGGGCCTCAAACATGGCGTCCGCCGTCTCCACCGTGCCAAGGTCATCATCCTCAGCCACCAGCATCTGCACCGGCACCCTAATCTGCGGGGCGTACTGCGCCGCAGTTTTCGAAATCGACACCCGGTACGCCTCAAGCACGCCCCTCCGGGACGCAAAAGACCCAAAATACGCGGCATGCTGCCCATTAATGAACCGGCGCATCAGCGGGTCTTTCGAACGCATCATCACCTCACTGGTAGCGCGCGTAATCAGCTGCGACCGCAGCAGCGCATAGCCCATCCGCTCCGGCAAAGACGCACCCACCCAGTAGTAGAACGACGCCAACGCGGGGCCAGCCTGATGTTTCCCCTCAAGGGCTGGCTCACTAATAGGGTTAATCAGGCACAGCCTGTCCAGTGTCTCAGGGTGCGCAGCCGCATAGGCGGCAGCCACAATCGACCCGAACGAGTGGCCCACCAGAAGAACCTTCTGCCCAGAGGCAACCCGCTCAATCAAAGCGTGAAGCCACTGCACATAGCTCTCAATACTCACCTGCCCGCTCAGCTCATCAGAGCGGCCAAAACCCGGCAGATCCGGGCTAATAACATCCGCCCCAGGCATGAGCGCCAATAGCCGGTTCGCAATAATCTCAAGCCCATGATGATCCCCGCGGAACCCGTGCACCATCAGAACCTTCGGAAAATCCTTCGAATAAAAAACACCCGTATTCATACCCAGCCCGTACTGCCAGTAGCGGGTGCGGACCCCCGCCAAAACAGCCTCATGGCAGGTGCCGGGAATCAGGGGGCCAGGCACACCTTCAAGCACAGTCGCGGGAGTAGTCACAGAAAAACCTTCCGGCCGAAAGAAAACAGGAATACCCTTCATCCTACGGGATGTAGCTGTGTATGTGCTGAATAACACGAAAACCCCGCCACCGCCCGCGCCCATTTTCTGAAAACCGAGACGGAGCGGCACATATAAAGAAACGTTTCTCGGTTCACGCTAAAATAGACAGGTTAGGTTGGTGCCAGCCCGGACGATCCCCCGCGAACCCGCCGGGTGCAGAGCGCCAGCACAGTACGGAACCAACACACGAAGGAATCGCAGTGTCTGCTGAGGTAGAGACCGAACGCACCGAAAACGCGTACGACTTCCGGGCGCAGGAAGCAAAATGGCGCCCCTACTGGGAGAAAACAGGCGTGTACAAGCCCACCGGCAACGCCCCCAAAGGCCGCCGCTACGTGCTAGACATGTTCCCGTACCCCTCAGGCGACCTGCATATGGGCCACGCAGAGGCATTCGCCATTGGAGACATGAACGCCCGCTACTACAAGCAATGCGGCTACGACGTTCTGCACCCCATCGGCTGGGACTCCTTCGGCCTGCCCGCAGAAAACGCTGCTATTAAAAACGGCACCCACCCGAAAGAGTGGACCTACAAGAATATTGACACGCAGGCAGAATCCTTCAAACGTTACGCTATCGCCGTGGACTGGGACCGCCGCCTGCACACCTCAGACCCCGAATACTACAAGTGGACCCAGTGGCTTTTCGAGCAGTTCTATAAGAAAGGCCTGGCGTACCGCAAAGACTCGATGGTTAACTGGTGCCCCAAAGACCAGACTGTGCTCGCGAACGAGCAGGTGGTTAACGGTGCCTGCGAACGATGCGGCACCACGGTCACCAAAAAGTCGTTGAACCAGTGGTACTTCAAGATCACTGACTACGCCCAGCAGCTTCTTGACGATATGGAGCAGCTTGAGGGTAAATGGCCCGAGCGTGTGCTGCTGATGCAGCGCAACTGGATTGGGCGTTCCGAAGGTGCCGAGGTTCGTTTCGAAATTGAGGCTACTGAGGCGCAGCCTGCCGAATCCTTCACGGTCTTCACCACCCGACCGGATACCCTCTACGGTTCAACCTTTATTGTTGTTGCCGCAGACTCTGCCTTCGCCGAGCAGATTGTGGTCCCCGAGCAGGCGCAGGCGCTAGAGGACTACCGTGAGCAGATTAAGGCCCTCAGCGATATTGACCGCCAGTCATCTGAGCGTGAGAAGACCGGCATGTTCACCGGGCGATACACAATCAACCCGCTAAACGGTGCGAAACTGCCGGTGTGGGCCTCCGATTACGTGCTTGCCGATTATGGTACCGGCGCTATTATGGCGGTGCCTGCGCACGATCAGCGTGACCTTGACTTTGCCAAGAAATTTGACCTGCCGATCGTGACGGTGCTCGATGTTGAGGGTGCGGAAGACCCCGCTGAGTCGGGTATCGCTACTGCGGGCGATGGGGTGCTCATTAATTCTGGTGAGCTGACCGGCCTTCCTAAGGCAGAGGCTATTGCGAAGGCCACCGAGCTGGTTGAGGCCGCCGGCACCGGGGAAGGTAAAGTTATTTACCGCCTGCGTGACTGGTTGCTCTCGCGCCAGCGTTTCTGGGGCACGCCTATTCCCGTGATTCACTGTGAGGACTGCGGCGAGGTACTGGTTCCTGAGGAACAGTTGCCGGTTCTGCTGCCGGATAATCTGCGTGGTGAACAGTTAGCACCCAAGGGACAGTCACCCCTTGCTGCCGCCGACGATTGGGCTGTGGTTCCCTGCCCGCAGTGCGGTAAGAGTGCCCGCCGCGATTCCGACACCATGGATACCTTCGTGGATTCCTCCTGGTACTTCCTGCGCTATGTTTCACCCCGTTACGCTGATGGCCCCTTCGATCCGCAGGCGATCAAGGAATGGGGCGCAGTCGATATGTACGTGGGCGGTGTGGAACACGCCATTCTGCACCTGCTGTACGCACGTTTCTTCACCAAGGTTATTCGCGATCTGGGGCTGATTGAGCACGGCGAGCCGTTCAAAGCCCTCATGAATCAGGGGCAGGTTCTCAACGGCGGTAAGGCCATGTCGAAATCGCTCGGCAATGGCGTAAACCTGGGTGAGCAGCTTGATCAGTTCGGTGTGGATGCGGTGCGCACCACCATGATCTTCGCATCCCCGCCCGAAGATGATGTGGACTGGGCAGATGTTTCGCCCGCCGGTTCGCAGAAGTTCTTGGCGCGCGCATGGCGTGTTGCTCAAGACGTTACCTCCGAACCTGGTGTGGATGCGGCATCTGGCGATGCGAACTTGCACAAGCTGGTGGCGCGTACCGTACACGATGTGAAGCAGCTTCTTGATGCGGGCAAGTTCAATGTGGTGGTCGCCAAGACTATGGAGCTGGTGAACGCTACCCGTAAGGCGATCGATTCGGGCGCCGGGGGAGCGGACCCCGCCGTGCGCGAGGCCGCCGAGACTATTGCGATCTTGTTGTCGCTCTACGCGCCGTACACCGCCGAGGACATGTGGCACGCCCTGGGGCACGATAACCCGGTGCTGACCGCAGGTTTCCCGCAGGTGGACGAGTCCCTGCTGGTGGATGATACCGTCACCGCAATCGTGCAGATCAAGGGTAAAGTGAAGGCGCGTCTTGAGGTATCCAAGGATATTTCTGAGGCTGAGCTCGAAAAACAAGCCCTGAAGGATGAGACCATCGCGAAGCTGGTGGAAGGCTCCGAAATCCGTAAGGTGATTGTGCGAGCCCCTAAGCTGGTGAATATCGTCATCTAGCGTTTTCAGAACGTTAATGCGGTGCCGCCGGAAGAAAACCCGAAAAGTGTTTTCTTCCGGCGGCACCGTTCTTTTTAGCCGTGTCTTTTTAGCTATGATGAGAAAGTCGGTCAGCGCAGAAAACACCGCATTTTCAAGATTCAGGAGGGTGCTCTATGGGACGCATCGCCATTGTGACAGACTCAGCCGCCGCCATTGCCCCTGAAAATCTTAAGGAGCGGCAAAAACGCGGCGGCTTTGCCGTGGTACCCATGCCGGTAGCCATCCAAGAAGCAACCGTGCGCGCAGGAATCCGGGGGCCCCGAACCGAGACAAACACCCGCGATGTGACTGGCCTGGGCCCCGAAGAGATGGACGAAGCCATCCTCATGGCGCATGTTCTGGGGAACACGGTCAATACCTCCGGCCCCGCACCCGGTGTTTTTGCCGATACCTACGACGCTCTCGTTGACGAAGGGTACGAGCATATTCTGTCGATACACCTTTCAGGAGAGCTCTCTGGAACCGTTGAAGCCGCTCGGGTAGGTGCGCAGCTTTCTAAAGCGCGAGTGACCGTGCTCGATTCCCGCACTATTGCTGGGGCCTACGGGCACGCGGCACTGCACGCCCACAAGGTGGCCGATACCTGCGACACTCCTGAGGAGCTCGCCGAAATAGTCACCAGCATATGCGCCGCAACCGATATTTATTTCTACATTCCCACTCTTGATGCGCTCCGCCGCGGGGGCCGTGTCTCGCCTGCCTTAGCGATGGTCGGGCAGATGTTCCAGATTAAGCCCATTGGTACGGTTGCAGATGGAAAGCTGACCTATGTTGAGCGGCCCCGCACCGCAACACGTGCGAAAGAACGTCTCACGCAGATTATTCGTGAAGCCTGCGCAAAACACCGCTCAGTGAAAAAACCGCCTGCGGATGCGGCGGCGAAACACGGCGTGCGGCCAACCGGTCACGTGGTGGCGCTGCACCATATGGGCAACCTTGCAGAAGCTAAAACCCTGCAAGATTCCTTGGGTGCGTACGCTTTGGATGCGGCTCTTAGCCCCCTGCCGCCCGTGTTGGCCGCGCATTCAGGCCCGGGTGCTCTAGCGGCAATCGTGTACTAAGCCCATTACCGGTTCGTAGGGTCATAAACCGTCATATTCAGGGTGTGCGCGGTTCTTGGCTGTGTATAAGTGCAGCTTTCAGATGTGAATAACTATTTTTGATAACTAAAATCAGGTTTTTATCCACATATTTACTATTTGCCTAATTTTAATGCCTTATAAAGCAGTAACCTGGGCACATGAACGAGCCTAACCACACCACAGCACACCCTAACGGTGAGACGAACATCCCGCCCGAAACCGCCCCGGGCACAGCGTACCGTGAGCAGAAAACACCCCGCCCCGATACGACTGCACCCGGTGATGGCACCCCAACGGAACAGGACGACGATCCAACCCTCGCCCTCAACCGGGAACAGCTCATCCCACACGCTGCGGGCCCCGAAGCGAAAGAGCCGCAAGAACTGCCCCCAGAGCCTGAGCCAGAAGAAAAGCAGCGGGACGCGGCCGCCCACTACCTTGACCGCATCCGCGAGCGCAGCACCCCACCGGCTGAAACAGCGCACTACACGGCGCCGCACGACGACCCCGATCCCCACGCCACAACGCCGCCTGAGGATGAAGATGACGAGCTAGCTCGTGAAGAACCCGGCGGCTACCGCACCACCTACGCCAGGAGCCTTGATGAGTACCCGGATTATTTGGAGGAATATGCACGCCTCCGCCGGGTTTCTGTGCGAGAAGAACCGGAAGATCCCTATAGGGATCAAGACCCCTCCGGGCTGATTACGCGCCGTGACTATTTCCCGGACGAGTGGGAAGAGTACGCCCCAAGGGGTAACCGGTCGATCCGCAGCTATGTTAGCCCCAAAGCTCTTATTGCGTTGGGGGTGGTGGCGTGCGTGATCACGGTGTGGGCTATTTTTCAGATGGGGGCCGCGCCGAGGGCGTCAGAGGCCTCTGAGCCGACGGCTCCACACGGTGGGGTGGAGCAGTCCCAGCCCACTCCGCAGCGCAGCGCATCCGCTTCGGCTGAGCCCTCCCATACGGCGCAGGGGAGTGCGGCACCGAACCCTGAGCCGAGTAAAGGTACGATCCGGGTGCATGTGGCCGGTGCGGTGAAGGCTCCGGGGGTGCATACGCTCCCTGCGGATGCGCGGGCTGTTGATGCGCTCACCGCCGCCGGTGGGGCCACCGGTGAGGCAGATTTGAACCGGGTGAACCTGGCGGGTTCCCTCTCCGACGGGGTGCAGCTGTATATTCCGAAGGAGGGCGAGGAAATTCCGCAGGCGCCCGCAAACGGGGGTGCCGGTGGTTCCGGTACGGCTGGGGCTAGTCAGGGCGCGTCTAAACCGGCTGCCGGTGGGGCGTCTGCGAGTGCCTCTGCTGGGGCTAAGGGTTCGGCAAGTGCGGCGTCGGGCGGGCAGGTGAACCTGAATACGGCCACCGCCGAGCAGTTGCAGACTCTTCCGCGTATTGGCCCGGCTTTGGCTGCCCGGATTATTGCGTGGCGTGATGAGCACGGCGGGTTCAAGAGCGTGGACGAGCTGGACGCTGTTCCCGGTATTGGCCCGGCGATGATGACTTCGCTTCGTCCGCTGGTGACGGTGTAATGGCGCACCGGGGCGTGAGGAATAGCGTTGGGCCTTCTGCGGTGGGGCGGCTGAGGGGGAGAGCCCGCCGGGGATGGGAGAGCTACCGTACCGGGTACCGTCGGCGCCACGACCGGTCGGTGAGTGCGCTGATTCGGTTGGATGCGCGTCTTATCCCGGCGGTGGCCGCCCTGTGGGTGTTTACGGCTTTTGCTTTATTGGGCGGCACTTTTGAGACGGTTAAGGTGGCCGCGGTGCTGTGCATTGCGGCTTTGGCGGTTGCGGTTGGGGCGCTTTATCTTCCCGAAGGTGGCGGCATTAGTGTGGCAGAATGCCCGGGTCATTCTGGGGTGCAGCGGACGGGGGTGCGGCGGGTGTGGCGTTCGGCCCGGCCTTACGTTGTGTTTATGGGCGTGTGGGTGCGGGGGGCGGCTCCGCAGGCGGTAGCGCATCTGTGCCTTATCGTGTTGGTGCTGGTGGCGCAGTCGGTTCTGCTGACAGCACGTGGAATTGATACGGACCGTTCTACGTTGCGCCAGGTTCAGGGGGCTTCTGTGCGTATTACCGGCACGGTTTCTGAGGTGCGGGCGGCTGATGCCCGTACTTCCCTCATCCTGCTCAAGGCAGAGACTGCGCAGCTGGGTCACGAGGTGGTGCCCTTAGGGGAGACGGTGCGTGTGTATCAGGCTGCGGCACGGAAAAATACTCGTTCTGCCGCCGGATCTGGGAAGGCCACCCCCACCCCGGGGACGCGAGTAACGGTAATTGGAACGGTCGAAAACAGGGGAGCTGCCGCCTACCTTAAAGAGGCGTATGTGTATGCTCCGGGGGAGGTGGTGAACCCCTCAAACATCGCGATTCTGCGCACCACGTTGCGGGAGCACGCTGTGGCCCGTATCGGTGCTGAGCCCGCCGCGCTTACCCTGGGGATGGCCTACGGCGATGATTCGGCAATGCCTAAAACCACGCGGGAGAACTATAAACTTAGCGGGCTTAGTCATCTTACGGCGGTGTCGGGGGCGAATATTGCCATTATGTTTCTGCTCGGTTACCGCGTGGGGCTGCTGCTGAGGTTGCCGCGTCGTTCCCTTGTGTTTGCGGGCGCCGGGGCGGTCGCGGCGTACACTATGCTGCTGGGGTTTGAGGGGTCGGTGGTGCGGTCACTGACGATGGGTGCGCTTGGTGCGCTGGCGCTCATTCGCGGCACGGGGCGTAATACACTGAGCGCCTTGACGACGGCGCTGCTTCTGTGTCTGGTGTTCTCGCCTTCGCTTGTGCTTGATATGGGGTTTGCCCTGTCGGCGGTGGCCACCGCATCCCTGGTTCTTGTGGCTCCTTCCCTCACGCGGCTGCTATCGGCTGTGCTGCCGCATACTTTGGCGGAGCTGATGGCTGCGGCTACCAGCGCGTCCCTGTGGTGCGCCCCGCTTATTGTGGGGATGAGCGGCAATGTGCCTCTGTACGGGGTGGCTGCGAACCTATTGGCTGCACCGTTGGTGCCGCTGACCATGTTCGCCGGTTTGGCGGCGTTTGGGGCGTGGGCGGCGGGGTTCACCCCGCTTGCGGATGCGTGTCTGACGGTGGCGGCCCTACCGGCGGGGCTGATTGAACGGGTCAGTACGTTCTTTGCCAAAGCCCCGGGGAACCCGTGGCAGGTTGAGGCCTCCGCTGCAGCCGTAGCGGTGGCGTCTGCGGTGGTTTTTGGGGTGAGTGTGCTGTTCTGGGCGGGTGATGCGTGGCAGTACTGCCGGAGCCACCACGGGCAGTGGGCGAGAGAAAATACTAGAATACCGAACGAACACTCGGTGCAGGATAGGGTACACACCCCGCAAAACAGCGCCCGACTGATACGGGCACACACCCACGCTCACCCGGAGGCTTCTGCCCAATCCGCGCCACCTCGGCCCCTTCCACCGGGGCTGAAAAGCCCCACCCGCATCGCCCGCCGAACCCCGCCCCGGTATGATGGGTAAAGCACGGTTTTATCCCGCCGCACCGTGTGGGATAACCGCCAGATTCAGACACTACCGTGCGCCCACCGCGCACCACGGAAAGGACACTATGGCACAGCGGGCAAATGGGCGGCGCGGCCGAGGCGGCGCACTCGATAACGCGTGGCGCACCGTTGAACCGGCACCCGCTGTGCTCCTGTACGGGGCCGAAGAATACTTTGCGTCCCGCGCCAGGCAGCGCCTGCGGGGTTTGTACGGCAGCACCCACCCCGACCTTGAAATAGTGCGGATGAACGCCTCCTCCTACACGCGCGGGGACCTGACGATTCAGGCAAGCCCCTCACTGTTTGGCTCCACCAAGCTCATTGAGGTTGAGGCATTAGGGGCCATGAACGACGATTTTCTCACCGACGCACTCGCTTACCTTAGCGCCCCCGAACCCGGGATTATGCTGGTTATGCACCACTCGGGAGGGAACCGCGGTAAGAAGCTGATCGATACGGTGCGCACTCAGTTCACGCTGGTGAACTGCAAACCGCTAAAAACCGACCGGGAGAAAACAGAGTTCATTCACAGCGAGTTTTCCTCGGCAAAGCGGCGCATCGCACCGGCGGCGGTTACCCTGCTCGCTGCTGCCGCAGCCGATACCGCCGAACTGGCCTCCGCATGCGCCCAGCTGATTGCCGATATCCCCGGGGATATTACCGAAGACGCGGTGAACCGCTACTATAGCGGGCGCACCGAGGTGACCGCGTTCAGGGTGGCGGATGCGGCGATCGCGGGTAACGCTCCCGAGGCGATGCGCCTGCTGCGTCATTCGCTCTCTACCGGCACCGAACCTATCCCTATGCTGGGCGCCTTAGCGATGCGGGTGCGTAATATTTCGCGCGCGCACGGGGCGCGGGCAAGCTCCACTGAGCTGGCGCAGCAGCTGGGGATGGCCCCCTGGCAGGCTGAGCAGGCGATCCGTGATGCTCGGCGGTTCAGCCCCGCCCAGCTGGCGCATATTGTGCGGATGCTCGCTGAAGCAGATGCGCAGCTCAAAGGTGAAGGGCAGGACCCGGTGTACGCGATAGAGCGTGCCGTTCTGAGTATCGCTATGCCCGGCGGCAGGTAGGGCCGGGTGAAGGCACCCGGGCGGGTGCGGCATAATGGTTGGATGCGCGAAACTTTGAAGAAAATGTTTTATGCCGCCCTACCGTTTTTGCGGAAGGCCGCAACCGATGCCTTTGAGAATGCTTCCGGGAATAAGCAGCAGTCCGCTGCCGATCAGCCCGCCTCCAACCACACCACCAGTGACGACGCCGGGCGTTCGCAGGCGCCAAGCCCGGCCACCGTTGCGAAGAAACGCCCCGCCAAAGATACGGCGCAGAAGCAGGGCTCGCCCGCACGCCCCGAACCAGCTGGGGGTTCCGCTTCTTCTGGGTCGGATTACCCCGGTGATTACCGTGGCGCCATCGATTTTGAGTACACGCCCTCACTGGATGGGGACGCCGACCCCGGAGAAATTGTGTGGACCTGGGTTCCTTTCGAAGAGGACCACTCCCAGGGTAAAGACCGCCCGGTGGTTTTGGTGGGCCGTGACGGGCAGTACCTGCTGGCGCTCATGATGACCAGCAAGGACCACAATAACCGTGAGCACGCCGACCGTGACTATCTTGATATTGGTACGGGCCCCTGGGATGCGCAGGGCCGCCCCTCCGAGGTGAAGCTGAACCGGGTGATTCGGGTGCGCCCGGAGCAGATGCGCCGTGAGGGTGCGATCATGCCTCAGGGCACGTTCAAGCAGATTCAGGATGCGTACACCCGCCGTAACGGTTAGGCTCCGGCGCAGAGGGGTGCAGGTGCCCAACCCGCACCGCCGAAAGCGCAGTTTATCTGCTATGATATGTGGTTGAGTGTCCGATGGTCATCGGGCACTGCTGGCCGGTTGCCATAGGCATCCCCACGCCGCTCAGTCAATGATCGGTCAGCGTCGCCCTCACCGACCAATAAGACAAACAGAAAGTTTAACCGTGGCTAATATTAAGTCCCAGAAGAAGCGTATCCTCACCAACGAGAAGGCTCGCCTGCGTAATAACGCCATTAAGTCTGAGCTGAAGACCGCAACCCGCAAGGTTAAGGAAGCGGTTGAGGCACAGAACAAAGAAGCCGCTGAAGAGGCCCTGCGCTTTGTGAGCCGTAAGCTGGACAAGGCTGCTTCGAAGGGCGTTCTGCACAAGAAGAACGCTGCTAACAAGAAGTCCGGTCTTGCCAAGCTGGTAAACAAGGCTTTCTAAGCAAAACCGCTCGTATTGGGCGTGTCTTTTGTGAAGTGAGTTAATCCCCCGTCGGTTCCTCTCCGGCGGGGGATTTTCTGCACCCTACCAGCCGAATGCTACCCGGTGCAGGCTCAGCACCCGCATCGGACTATCTAGGCTCCCCGCAGGTGTTTTATTTCGTCAGGGCCGGCACCGGCTCATCTTCATAATTTAGCTCGGATGACCGCCGGGTCCATGCCACGGTGGATAGCCGGTATACAATGAGCGGTACTACCGTATTCGCCGATACCGAAAAGAGCAATCTATGGGTCAGCACAACTTCCCGCCCGCCCGAGTCTTTGAGACATTCGCAAAAGAAAATACTGAACGCCCGCGAGGTATTCGCAGTTTCTTTAATGCTGCCTCCGCCAGTGGCGACTACACCACCATCATGCTGGTGGGGATGCGTTCACGAATCGACCCGGCAGGTAACGGCGAAGATGCCCTTGACATTATCCACCGCGCCTTCGACCCGTGCGAGGAACTGCCAGGTATCGACATGGACCCGTTCTTCGACTACACCCTTGCGCCCGCGCACCTATACTCGGACGGGGAATCCGCCAGCCAGCTGGTGTTCCCAAAACTATTTTTTAACAGCATCGAAGTACCCGAGCAGAAACTACGCCTGCTGATTGTCACCGGCCCCTCACCCACGCTGCACCTGAAAAAATTTACGGACAAGTTCTTCCGGTACGTGCTCAAACAGGGCATTCAGCACGCCGTTTTTGTTGAGACACATGAGGCGCAGGTTCCGCATACCCGCCGCTACCCACTGGCCCTCACCAGCTACGACGAGCAGCTGACTGCGGTACCCGGCATCGGTGTTGAGATGCACACCGGCCCGGTATCCCCAACGACTATACTGGCGCACCAGGCCCAGCAGGCGGGGCTGGGGCGTTCCCTCACCCTGCGGGTGGGCATCCCCGGGTACCTCTCAGCCGAGGCGCAGAACCCGCGCGCTGTCGTCGATATGATTAAGGCCCTGGAGAAGATTCTGGGTATTACCGTCGATTCGGAAGAGTACACCGAGCTGCAAGCCAAAGCAGACTCGTGGGAGCAGGAACTTGCAGATGAGATGGCTGATGACTTCGAGAAAGTTGAGATTGTGCGCGAATACGAACAGCGCGTGGACGAATCCCTACAGTCGGTCTCCGGGGAAGAGCTGGCCAACGATATTGAGGAGTTCCTTGGTACTCTCACCGACGACACCTCCGGCGGTGCTGATGGTCACTCACAGTAGCTCCCGGTAGAATAGGTGCTGGTATTTACATCGTCACCAGGAGACACACACCCCATGAGCACCCCCACCGGCGCCGTTAACCGACGTGGCCCGTTCCGCCCCGGCGAGCGCGTTCAAATCACTGATGAGCGCGGCCGCATCACCACTATCACTCTCGCCGAAGGCGGCGAGTACCATTCGCACCGTGGCTTTTTGAAACATGACGATTTGATCGGTGCCCCCGAAGGCACGGTCGTGACCAATACGCACGGGGTGCAGTACCAGGCGCTGCGGCCGCTGTACAAGGATTTTGTGTTGTCCATGCCGCGCGGTGCCGCCGTGGTGTACCCGAAGGACGCGGCACAGATTATTGTCAAGGGCGATATTTTCCCGGGCGCCCGCGTGGTCGAGGCCGGGGTAGGTTCGGGGGCGCTGTCCATTGCGCTGCTGCGGGCTGTAGGAGATGACGGCCGCGTGCACTCTTTTGAGCGTCGCGCAGAATTTGCTGAGGTTGCCCAGGCGAATATTGAGACCATGTTCGGCGGGCCGCACCCGGCCTGGGCGCTAAGCATCGGGGACCTGCAGGATACGCTGCCCGAAGCTGAGCAGCCCGGTAGCGTGGACCGTGTGGTGCTTGATATGCTCGCCCCCTGGGAGTGCCTGGATGCGGTGGCTCAGGCGCTTGCCCCCGGCGGGGTGCTGGTCTGCTACGTGGCAACTGTTACCCAGATGTCCCGCCTGGTGGAGGGGCTGCGCCTAGATGGGCGGTTTACCGAGCCGGAATGCGATGAGACGATGGTGCGCGGCTGGCATGTGGAAGGGCTGGCGGTCCGCCCGGATCACCGGATGGTGGCGCACACCGCGTTTTTGGTGGTTGCCCGCCGCCTAGCGGATGGGTCGGCCCGGCTGGCACCGAAACGCCGCGCCTCAAAGAGCGATTTTTCGGATGCGGACATGGACGCGTGGATTCCCATGAACGTGGGGGAGCGTGAGGTGACCGATAAGAAGGTTCGCCGCGCCGTACGGGACGCAAAAAACCTGGCGCAGAATGCGGCCGCCGCGCACCAGATCGCGGTTGAGGAAAGCCGCCAAGGCGGGGACGAATAAACAGTCAGCACACGCCCTGCACGGCGGGTACCCCACCACGCAGCACGTGTGGTGTAGTGGTTTTTACTGGTTTTCTTACGGGGAGCGAGGATTGATGAGCGGTTCAGAACCTGCACAGCACACGGAAACGCAAGGCCAGCAGCCCAGCCCGGCGCCGCACTATTCCGCGTCCTATGCTCAAACCCCCGGTGCTACGCCCGGGCCCATGCCCTCAGCGCGGGCTGTCAGCCCCCAAGAGTATGATGCGCTGCTCAGGCGGCTCAGCGCCGCCGAAAGCACCCGCACCAATATGGAGAGGAACATCCGCAGCGCCGGGGAGAAAAACCGCAAACTGGTGGAGGCGCTGACCCGCGCCAAAGCCGAAATTGAGCGGCTGAGGGTTTCCCTTGCTCAGCAGGTGATGCCGCCGCTGAATTCGGCGCTTATTCTTGCGGTAGGCACCGGCCGCACCACCTACACGCAGCTGGCCGACGGTAAAACCCCGGCAGAGACCGAAGACTACCTGGATGTGCAGGCTGGGGGTCGGCTGGTGCGTGTCCCCATATCACCGCTGCTTGAACGCAGCGACCTGGCCCCGGGCATGACCGTGCTGCTGAACGAGCAGTCCGAGGCGGTACTCTCACTCGGCTATGAGGGCTACGGTGATGTGGTGACGGTGCGTGAGGTGCTCACCGACGCTAAGGTGCTCATTGATACCGCTTCCGGGGCGCAGCAGGTGGCGCGCATCGGCGGCGCCCTAGCCTCTGAAACGCTGCGAACCGGGGATGCTGTGACACTCGATACCCGCACCCGCATGATCACCGCGAAAGTACCGGCATCACGCTCCCAAGAGCTGGTACTTGAAGAAATTCCGGACATCTCGTACGCACAGATTGGTGGCCTCACCACCCAGCTGGAGCAGATCCGTGATGCGGTTGAGCTGCCCTATTTGCACCCCGAAATTTTTGAACGCTACCACCTGGCGCCGCCCAAAGGTATCCTGCTGTACGG
Source organism: Rothia aeria (assembly GCF_016726365.1). Classification (NCBI taxonomy): domain Bacteria; kingdom Bacillati; phylum Actinomycetota; class Actinomycetes; order Micrococcales; family Micrococcaceae; genus Rothia; species Rothia aeria. Next base: position 173,441 of record NZ_CP068102.1, read on the forward strand.
CCCGCCCGGCAACGGTAAAACCATGATCGCTAAGGCAGTAGCGCACGCGCTGGCCGAACGCGCCGCCGCGCTAAACCCCGGGGCTAATACTCGCGGGTACTTCCTCAATATTAAAGGCCCTGAACTTCTCGATAAGTTCGTGGGCGAAACCGAACGGCAGATCCGGGATATTTTTACTGCGGCCCGCGAAAAAGCGCAGGCAGGGCACCCCGTGGTGGTGTTCTTCGACGAGATGGAGTCCCTTTTCCGTACGCGCGGCACCGGCCGCTCCTCCGATATTGAGACCACAATCGTGCCGCAGCTGCTTGCCGAAATTGATGGTGTGGAATCACTCAAAAACGTAATTGTTATTGGTGCAACCAACCGTGAAGACCTCATTGACGCGGCCGTGATGCGCCCGGGCCGCCTAGACCTAAAAATCCGTATTAACCGCCCGGACGCCGCTGGGGCAGCCGAAATTTTTGCGCTGTACCTCACCGACGACCTGCCGTTTGATACCGCCGAAGTGGACCGCCACAGCTCGGTGGACGCCGCGGTTCAGGCGATGATTTCGGCAGCAGTGCAGCAGCTGTACTCGCGTACCCCCGCCAACGCCTACGCCATAGCCCGCGTAGACTCAGCACACGCCAAATCGGGGGCAGCATTGACGGGGCACACGCTGTACCGCGGGGATTTCGCGTCGGGTGCGGTCATCCGCAATATTGTGGACCGCGCCAAAAAACAGGCCATTAAAGAGCAGCTGGACACCCTCATCACAGCCCCCGGTGTGCCCCCTGCGGCGGGAGAAATCACTGGAGGTATCGGCACCCGTCACCTGCTGGAGGCGGTACGCGCCGAGTTCGAAGATCAGGTGGAGTTGCCTCCGCTGCCGGATATTGAGGATGCGCTCGCCATGGCCGGGGTGCGCGGGCGGATTGTTTCGGTGGAACCGGCCCACACCGCTGCCCGTGCTGTCCCTGACGAGTCGAAGGAGTAGCAGTCAGATGCGTACACCACGGTATGGGGTGTCCCGCGTGATGGGTGCGGAAACCGAGTACGGGGTGATTGCCCCCGCCGCGCCCGGGACGAACCCCACCATCCTGTCGGCAATGGTGGTAAACACCTACTCTAAGCTGGTGGCTGCTCGGGAGGCTGCGCTGCGGGGAGAGGTTGAGTCCCGTGCGGCCCAAGCGCAGCGGGCCCTATGGTCTGCGGAGTCTGAGTCCCCGCTCACCGATGCGCTGGGGGGAACGATGAGCGAGGCGCAGGCACATGTGTCGCAGCTGACCCATACCCGCCGTGAGCTCACCAGCGAAGATATTGCTTTAGAGGCGCTGCGTGAGGCCGGTATTGATGGGGATCAGCAGATGATTCACGGCCGTGGCGGCTACCCGGAGCGGCTGGACTGGGACCGGGTTACGATGAACACGATCCTGCCCAATGGGGCACGTCTTTATGTGGATCATGCGCACCCCGAGTATTCGTCCCCGGAGACGCTCACACCCGCCCAGGCGGTGCTCTACGACGCGGCAGGTGATGCTATCGCGTATGAGGCTCTTGCTGAGATCGCCTGCCACGCCGAGGACCGCTTGCCCGCCGTGAAGCTGTATAAAAATAACACTGATTCTAAGGGCCAGTCGTACGGTGCCCACGAGAATTACCTGGTGGATCGTACGGTGCCTTTTGATGAGGTGGCGCAGGGGCTTCTGCCATTTTTTGCAACCCGCATAATTTTCACGGGCGCCGGGCGTGTGGGTATTGGCGTCAATGGTGAGAAACCGGGTTTTCAGATTAGTTCCCGCGCCGACTTTTTTGAACGCACCGTGGGGCTTGAGACCACTATCCGGCGGCCTATTATTAATACCCGTGACGAGCCGCACGCCGATTCTGAGAGGTACCGGCGTCTGCATGTTATCCCGGCTGATGCTAACCTTTCTCACTACTCGAACCTGCTGAAGTTCGGTACTGCGGCGCTGGTGTTAAACCTGATCGAGTCGGGGCGGGTACCGTGCATCCAGCTCACCGACCCGGTGGCGGCGATGCACACGGTCAGCCACGATACGACCCTCAGCGCACAGCTTCCTGTGGCGCAGTATCCCGGTGGTGCTGCAACCGCCACAGCCTTGGAGGTGCAGCGCACTTACCTGAAGGCTGCGCTGGCTCATGAAGAGAGCAGCCCCGCCGGCGTGGATGAGCCGACCCGGCAGATCCTTATCCTGTGGGGGCAGGTGCTGGATGCGCTGGGACGGGACCCGATGGAGCTTGCCGACCGCCTGGATTGGGTGGCGAAGTATGCGTTGGTGCGCGGCTATGTGGCTAAAGGTGTTGCCTACAGCGACCCCAAGCTGAAGGCGCTCGATTTGCAGTACGCTGATATTGACCCTCAGCGCGGGCTGTACCATCGGCTGGTTGCGCGCGGGCGTATGCGCACCCTGTTCACTCCGGAGCGTATTGCGCGGGCGGGGCGTACCCCACCGGAGCAGACCCGCGCCTATTTACGCGGCACTCTCATGAGCCGCTGGCCGGATGAGGTGATCAGTATGAACTGGGATACGGTTGCGTGCCGGGGTAAGTACTCGCGGGAGCTGACCCGGCTGGTGATGCCTGAGCCGACCCGCTATAACCGTTCGGAGGTTGAGCCGCTGCTGGAGCGGGCGCGGCATTCGGATGAGCTGTTACAGTTATTGGCGCGCGGTACTGCCGCCTCATAAACCCGTTCGTTGGCGGCGGTTCAGCAAGGCCGCCGCTTTTAGGTGAAGGAGAGAGTTGATTATGTCACGTGAACGTATGAGTGCCTCGGAGCCGCTGGGGCAGGAGCAGGCCCAGGAGCAGGAGCTGACGCTAGCTTCCCATTCGGCGGTGCAGGATGTGAGCGAGGTCGATGACCTGCTGGACGAGATTGATGGGCTGCTGGCTGAAAACGCCGAAGATTTTGTGACCGGTTTTGTGCAAAAGGGCGGCCAGTAGGACGCGGGGGCGCGGTAATAGCTGAAGCGCTCCGCACCGTAGTAGTGCCGGTGAGGAAGAAGAGTAGTGCAGCAACGCATCGTTGGTATTGAAACCGAGTTTGGTCTTAGCTACGTGCCCAAGGGCCTTGGCAGGCTTAGTAATGAGGAGGCGGCAGCGGCTTTGTTTAAGCCGGTGCTGGATGAGTGGCGCTCCACAAACGTATTCCTGCCAAATGGTGGTCGCCTGTACCTGGATGTGGGCTCGCACCCCGAGTACGCCAGCGCCGAGTGCGCCAGTATTGAGGAGCTGTTAGCGCAGGAGCGGGCCGGTGAGCTGCTGTTGGCGCGTTTAGCGCGGCAGGCCCAGCAGCGTCTGCGCACCGAAGGGGCACACGGGACGCCGCTTGAAGGGTCGTTCTACCTGTTGAAAAATAATGTGGACTCTGCGGGTAATTCCTACGGCAGTCACGAGAACTACCTGATTAGCCGTAAACTGGCGTTCCCCACGCTTATTGAGCAGCTGGTGCCGTTTTTAGTTACGCGTCAGATTCTGGTGGGCGCCGGTAAAACCCATCCGAAAGGCGGGCCGGTGTCTGGTTCGACTGACCCGGCTTCAGCGACCGGTGTGCCCTCGTTTTCGTTCTCTCAGCGGGCGGACCATATTTGGGAGGCGGCCAGCACCTCCACCTCGCGGGTGCGTCCACTGATTAATACTCGTGATGAGCCGCACGCGGATGCCTCAAAATACCGGCGGATGCACGTGATTAATGGGGACTCAAATATGGCTGAGCCGACCGTGCTGCTCAAGATTGTGAGTACGGATCTGGTGCTGCGCATGCTGGAAGATCGTTTCCCGCTGACCAGCCTGAATATTGTTTCAGTGCCTCAGGCGTTGCGTGCTATTAGCCACGATATGAGCGGGTCCGCCGCATTTGAGACTGCTGACGGGCAGCGGTATACGGCCTTGAGTGTGCAGCGCCACTACCTGGATGCCGCCCGCAAGTACGTGGACTGGCATGGGGAGCATCATCAGCACGTGGGTTACGCCCTCGATTTGTGGCAGCGTACCCTGGATGCGGTGCACAGCGGCGACTACAGCAGTATTGATACCGAGATTGACTGGGCTATTAAGAAGAAACTGTTAGACGCCTATATTTCCCGGGCGCAGGCTGCGGGGCAAGAGACCAGTTACGCGAGCGCACGCATACGACAGCTGGATTTGGCGTACCATGATATTGACCCGGATCGTGGGGTGTACCATGCGCTGGTGCGCCGTCAGGCGGTAAAAACTGTGTTACCTGCCGGAGCCGCCGAGCACGCAATTGATGAGCCTCCAGCGACTCGCGCCCGGTTGCGTTCGCAGTTCGTTAAGGCGGCAAAGGCAGCAGGGGAGCAGTTCACGGTGGACTGGGTGCACATGCGGTTAAACGCCTACCCGCAGCATACTGTGGTGTGTAAAGATCCGTTCCAAACACACAGTGAACAGGTGGATGAGGTGGTCGCTATGCTGGGGCATAAACACCCCGAACCGCCCGCACCGCCGTTAATCTAGTTTTTGCTCTTGAGCCCGGGTGCAGCCCCTTAGATGGTGGTTTCATCACTCACAGCGTACTGCGTGTGACCTTCCGCCCCTTGTGGCGGTAGCATGGGTTTTTGAGTGTCGATTCAAATCACCAACCAACCGAAAGGAAGCCTTCGTGCTGAAGCATCATAAAAAAGCAGCGGCCGCGTCTGTGTTGTGTCTGAGCTTACTGCTGAGCGCCTGTGGTAATAATACTAATAACGCCGATAACCCCCTTGATAAGGTGCAGGTCGATATGAATGGGGCCACGGCAGCCCCTTCAGCCTCTTTTTCAACGCCTTTTTCGGTGGATCGTAACGTGTCACGTGTCATCGAAGAAGGCAGCGGTGAAGCTATCCAGGATGGCGATAATATTCTCGTCGAAATCACTCAGTTCAATGGGACTGATGGAAGTTCAAAGGATGCACAGGGCAGGGAACAGACCACCTACGCATCCGCCCCTTTCAACATCACGGTTAATGAGCAGTTGAAAGAAGAAGACCCCGAGGCATATGAGACGGTTAAGAAGCTGAAGGTCGGCGGCTCATTCATGATGAGTTCTAACCGGGATCCTCGCGTTCAGCCTTCACCGGGGGCTCCGGCTAAGACTGTCTCACCGGGCACTCCCACCAATGTTCAGGTCATTACCGTGAAGCAGAAGATTAACAACCTTGTCTCGGGTAAGGCTGAGGCGGAAGACCCGAAGCTTCCCAAGTTTACTCTGGATGAGAAAAGCGGTAAGGCTGAAATTAAGCTGCCGGAAGATAAGGGTGAGGAGCCGAAGGAGCTAGTCTCTAAGGATCTGATTGTCGGCTCGGGCGAAAAGGTTAAGGAGACCGATAACGTATACGCCAGGTACATGGGTGTGCGCTGGTCGGACGGTAAGGAATTTGAAAACCACTACAATGCTGATTCCACACAGCCAGTGGTCGGGTTCCCTCTGCAGCAGGTGATCCAGGGGTGGCAGAAGGGACTGGTAGGTAAGACTGTCGGTTCCCGTGTGGAGCTCATCATCCCTGCCAACCTTGCATACGGTGAGCAGGCACCCGAAAATACGAAGGGCGCCTTGGTGTTCGTGATCGATATTATCGATGCTAAGACTAACCATTCGGCGGTCAAGGCTAAGGAACAGACGGACGCTTTGAAGAAGCAAGCAGCTGAGAAGGCGGCTTCCGCCTCCGCTAATCCTTCTGGTGGTGCGGCTCCTTCGCAGACCCCGGCGCCCTCCGGTGATGGTTCAGCTTCCGCTTCTGCCAGCCCGGCTGCGACCGAGCAGAAACCTAGTGAGAGCGCATCCACCAAGTAGGTAGCCCGCAGTTTTGTGCGGTACCCGCGCTTTGAGGGCGCGCTGTCGCGGGTGTGCGGCCCGCGCACTCATTCACATCACTGAAATTAGTATTCTAAGGAGACACATGTCATTTGGTCAGCGTAACCTCGACCGGCAGAAGCCCGAAATCGAGTTCCCCGAAAATGGGGCCCCCACCGAGCTTGTGGTGAAGGATTTAATTGAGGGGCACGGCGCGCAGGTTGTGCCCGGCTCCCGCGTACTCGCCCACTATGTGGGGGTGGCGTTCTCAACCGGTGAGGAGTTTGACGCCTCGTGGAACCGGAATGAGCCGCTGCCGTTCCAGGTGGGTGTGGGCCAGGTGATCCGCGGCTGGGATGAGGGCCTGATCGGGATGAAGGCCGGTGGCCGCCGCCGCCTCGAAATCCCGGCTGATATGGCCTATGGTGATCGCGGTGCCGGCAGTGCTATCGCCCCGGGAGAGTCCCTGATTTTCGTGGTTGACCTATTAGAGGTTCGTTAACCACAGTCCGTCTAAAAGTAAAGGTGTTTTCGCTGCTGCGTCCTGCCTGAGCCAACCGGCTTCGGCGGGACGCAGCCTTTTATAGGCGCTCGCCCCTGCCCTTTCGGGTGGAAACCGTAGAATGGTGGGTATGGAAGAACTCTTCAGGGTGTACCATCTGCTGGCGTGCAGCCCCCGTTACGGTATTTCACGCACCGAATTTTTGGGTGCGCTCGGTATTAGGGTGGGGCGTGATGATGCGCTCAGCCCATCGCAGGAGCAGGAGTTTGAGCGCGCGAAGAAGGCGCTGCGTGATGCGGGTATTCCGCTGGTGAATACAGAAACCGGCGGGTACCGGTTACAGGTGGGGCCGAACCCGCTCACCGGGTGGGATATGACCGTTGAGGATTACCGGGTGCTCGATACTCTGTGCAAAGGCTGGTACGGTACGGACCTGGAAGACAGCGCCCGCCGCATCCTGCGGAAGGTGGCCGCGAGCGTGCCGAACCTGCAGCATGTTAAAAAGCTGCACTCCCACGCTGAGCCGCTGACCCGCATCCGTTTTCAGGATGACCCGTACCTGGAAGAGATTTTTTCGGCGCTGGCCGAACATAAAAACGTCTCAGTCTCCTACCAGAATTACAGTGGTGCCCGGCGTCAGAGTACCCTTTCGGTGTGGGGTGTGGGGCACCGTTACGGCAACTGGTATTTCGTGGGTTTTGACTCCTCGAAGGCACAGCCGCGAGCCCAGCAGCAGGGTTTCACATACCGGCTCTCCCGCATGGGGTCTTTAACGGTTCTTAAGACCGGGCCGAAGGCGTTCACGGCGGCGCCTGTGCAGTTCAGCATGGCTGATTCTCTTGACCGGCTGGGCCGGTGGCAGAACAGCACCCTTACCGTTGAGGACGCCCGCACCGGGCAGCAGTTTACGGTGCCTTCTTACGGGACAGTTGAGACCGCCACCGACGCTATCAGCAACGGCTGGCGTATACCGCATGCGGAGGATAATGAGCACCAGCGCACGGTTCGGCAGGTGCAGCAGCGTATCCTGCGTGAGCTGCAGCAGGCGCATGAGCACCCTGCTAAGACCCCAAGCGGGTGGAAGAAAAACACAACCCGCGATAGGCCTGATGCGGTAGATAAGCTGATTGACGCGCTTTTAGCGTTGCACTGTGTGCAGGCCACCGGTGAGCAGAGCCTGAAAACTATTGGTGCCGCCCTGGCGGTAGATACCGGCAAACCGAAGAAACTTCTTGATGCATTCCGGGCGGTTGAGGCGCACTACGACCGTCACGTACCGGAGGATTTTTTACCGTTTGAGCGGGGGTTTGACGACCCGCAGACCAATCACAAGGGCGCGCACCTGGTGGAGTACCTGCCGTTGGAGGCGGGGCACCAGCTGTATGCGGGGGTTGCTTTCTCGGACGTGGAACTTGCCCTGTTAGTGTTCAGCTTGGATGCGGCACAGCATATTCTGGGCCGCAGCGAACAGCTGAGCAGGTTACGGGATACTATCGCCAACAGTTATGGTGACCGCGCCGGTGAGCTTTCCCGCGCTTTAAGTTTCCGCCCGGACGCACCGTGGCGTACCGAGATCCTGGAGGCGCTCGCATCGTCCCGGGCGTTACGCATCCGGTACGGGGATCAGGATTTTGAGCGGGTGATCGACCCGTATGGGCTGGTGTTCATGTATAACCAGTTCTACCTGTATGCGTTCTGCCGAACTTCTGCCGGGCGTGTGGGGCAGCGGGATGCGTGGCGTAATTTTAGGCTCAGCAGTATCACGCATCTTGAGGATGCTGGCCCGGCGCACCCGCGAACCCCGCCTGCTCACGCGCACACCCCGGAGCAGTGGAGTCGGGCCCAGCAGTTCGACGAAGATAACCCGTTCGCTCTTTTGCGGGTGCGGGTGGAGGCGCTGGGCAGCCCCGGTTCTTCTGCGGTGAAGGAGGCCTGCCACCGTCTGCTGAGGGTCAGTTCGCACGCTGTTGCGCTTGATGCGGCTAAACCGAACAGCCCTAAAGTATTTCATCGGGTGCATTATTTTCCGGGGGAGCGGCGGCAGGGTATGAGGCGTATTCTTGATACGGTCATTGACGGCGGCGGGGCCCTGGAGCTGCTGGGCCCCCAGCAGTTACGGGCCGAATTATTGGAGCGCATTGATGTGCTGATGGTTGAGGAAGGTTCGCCGGACGCTGAGTCGTAGGCCGTTCTTTCTGCACGCGAGCTTGTATAATATTAAGCATGCCGTGGTGGTTCTGGGTTCTGCTGTGGGGTGCGCTGAGTATTACCGCCCTACTGTTTTTGGCGTTTCTTGGGTATAGGGCGCTCGTGAGGGGGTTTACTCTCCTTGATGATGTGACCACGTGGGCCGAATCAATTGAACAAAGTTTTGACGACGCCGAGGCGAATGTGCGCCGCAAAATACCCGCCGAGCAAACCTTGGGGATTTTCACCCCGGTATCTGCGGCATACAATAACTATGAACAAGGTAAACAGACACGCAGGTCTGAGCGGATCAAGCGACGGGTCTCCCGACGAGATCGACTCGGCCAACCTCAAAATATCGGAGACCTGCTCTAACACAGAAAGGTTCACACCTTATGGGTCAGATTTTTAGCCATCCGGCGACCATTATCGTTGTTATCCTCCTCATTGTCCTGCTTTTTGGCGCCCCGAAACTGCCCGGTATGGCGCGTAGCCTAGGCCAGTCGATGCGTATCTTCAAGTCTGAAGTTGAGGGTATGAAGAGTGACGGTAAAGAAGCCAAAAAAGATGGTGAAGGAAAGAAAGACGAAACCGTCACCGCCGAGGTTGTGGACAACGGTAAGTCCGACGCCAAGTAGCTGAAAACTTTAGAACCGTTCGGCCCGCACTTGTTAAACCCCTGTTTAACGGGTGCGGGTTAGTGGTAATCTAAAGTAGTTTCGGGGCGCCCGGGTTACCGGCCACCCCGCATGAGGTAGAACATGCTCAACGCTGTACGTGCAGGGCACCGGTAGTGCCCGTACAGAGGCCAGAAAATCTGAAGTAGCGAGGACACGATGGCAAAGCCTGATCAGGATGTGCGCAGCCGCAAAAGCAATCCCGAGGCGCGCATGGAACTTAAGGAGCATCTGCGTGAGTTCCGGGACCGTCTCATTAAAGCAGCTATCGCCACCCTTATCGCGGCAATATTATCGGTTATTTTCCTTTACCAGCCGTTCATTAACGCCATCTCCCAGCCGCTGATCGAAATCAACGAGCAGCAAGGCCGCCACGCCACCCTGAACTACTCAACCATCGCGTCCCCGTTCGATCAGCTCATGCGCGTGGGCATGTACATTGGTTTGGTGCTGGCTTCCCCGGTGTGGCTGTACCAGGGGCTGCGGTACCTGCTGCCGGCGCTGCACGCGAAAGAGAAAAAGTACCTGTTCGGGTTCCTTTCCGGTTCACTGTTCGCTTTCGCCTGCGGTGTGGCGATCTCCTGGTGGACGCTGCCGGGGGTTGTGCGAGCGCTGACCATGTTCACCCCCAGCCGGGCCGAAAACATTATTGCCGCCAACGACTACATCGCGTTCGTGGTTAAGTTCATGTTCTTCTTCTCCTTAGCGTTCGTGATCCCCGTGATCCTGGTGGGTATTAATATGCTTGGGCTGATCCGCGGTAAAACCGTGCTGAAATCCTGGCGGTGGGTGGTGGTGCTCGTGGCTGTTATCGCCGCCATGACCGCCCCAGGCACCGACATTATGATGATGTTCTACCTCATGGCACCGCTGCTGGCGTTCTTCTTCATCGCCATCGGCATCTGCCTCATTAATGACAAGCGCCGCGACCGTCGTGAGGCGAAACTTGCCAAGGGCATGACCGAAGAATCGATCAAGACCGCAACCAGTGCCGAAGACCTCGCCGCGATGGGCCATTTCGAAAAGGATGAGGCGAAAAACTAGCCCGCTCCATTGCACACACAGCCCCGGATAACCTGCACGTTTTCCGGGGCTTCACTGCACCAGTTTTACCACCCCGGGCTTTACATACGCCCCGGCGGATACCCGGTTTTTGGGGGTTGGTGCACCGGTAGAATAGAACCATGCCGAATAACGAGAACACCAGTTACGCCGCACAGTACCAGGCGGCTCAACAACGCGCCGCCCACGCAAAAACCGCCCTGGCGGCCTTCGAGAAAAACCTGGGGTTCCCGCTGGATGATTTTCAGCAAAGCGCATGCCGCAGTGTAGAGTCCGGTCGGGCGGTGCTGGTGGCTGCCCCCACCGGTGCCGGTAAAACCGTGGTGGGGGAGTTCGGTATCTACCTGGCGCTGCGCAAACGTCTCAAAGCTTTCTACACTACCCCCATCAAGGCGCTCAGCAACCAGAAGTACCACGATTTTGTGCGAGAGTACGGTGAAGAGACCGTGGGGTTACTTACCGGGGATACGAGCATTAACGCCGAGGCCCCTGTCCTTGTGATGACCACCGAGGTGCTGCGCAATATGCTCTACGCCGATTCGCCCACCCTTGAGGGGCTCGGGTACGTCATCCTGGACGAGGTGCACTACCTTGCCGACCGGTTCCGCGGCGCTGTCTGGGAAGAGGCGATCATCCACCTTCCCGAACACGTCACTGTTATCTCCCTCTCCGCGACCGTCTCTAACGTCGAAGAGTTCGGGGCTTGGCTCGATACGGTGCGCGGCGGCACCGACGTCATCGTCTCGGAGCACCGGCCTGTGCCTCTATGGCAGCACATGCTAGTCGGCAACCAAATCGTGGATCTTTTCACCCCCGACCCGGAGGAGAAGAGGGCATCGGGTGCCCGCCGCGCCACGAAACGCCCCAAAAAAGACGCCGACGAGCACACCGCACCCGCCGGGATGCGTCTGAACCCGCAGCTCAAACAGCTCCGGCCCGGTTACGGGGCTGACCGGGGTTACCGTGGCCGCGGCGGCAAACGTGAACGGTTCCGCCGCACCCGCAAACACCACAGCACCGCCCAAACGTTCGAGGACAGCCGCCGCACACCCCACGCCGCACAGGACAACTCCCTGCGCCCGCACCGTATTTCCCGCCCGGAGATGGTACGCACCCTCGATAAAGCAGGGCTCCTTCCGGCCATCTGCTTCATCTTCTCCCGCGCCGGGTGCGACGGTGCCGTCACCCAGTGCATCGACGCCGATCTGATGCTCACCACCGACGAGCAGCAGCGAACCATCCGCGCATACATCGCCGAAGCCACCGCGCACCTTGACCCCCGAGACCTCAACACTCTCGGCTACTATGAATGGCGAGAAGGGCTCCTTCGCGGCATCGCCGCACACCACGCCGGGATGCTGCCGCTCTTCAAAGAAACCGTCGAAACGCTTTTTACCACCGGCCTCATTAAACTTGTCTTCGCCACCGAAACCCTCGCCCTTGGCATTAACATGCCCGCCCGCACCGTCATCCTCGAAAAACTCACCAAATACAATGGTGAAACCCACGTAGATATCACCCCCGGCGAATACACCCAGCTCACCGGACGCGCAGGCCGGCGCGGCATCGACATTGAAGGCCACGCCGTCATCGCCTGGCGCCCCAACACCACCGCAGCGCACGTCGCATCCCTCGCCTCCACCCGTACCTACCCGCTGAACTCCTCATTCCGGCCCACCTACAACATGGTGGCAAACCTCATCGCAGCCTACGGGGCAGAACGCACCCGGAAAATCCTCGAATCCTCCTTCGCCCAATTCCAGGCCGACAAATCCGTCGTCGGCGTCGCAGCCCGCGTACGCAAAAACGAAAACGCCCTCACCGGATACCACGAATCCATGCGCTGCCGCCTCGGCGACTTCGCCGAATACTTCGCATTACGCCGAGACATCAGCGCCCTCGAAAAGAAAGCAGAAAAAACAAACCAGCGCCACGCCCGCACCCAAGCGCACCAGAGTATCCAAGAACTACTGCCCGGAGACATCATCCACATCCCCACCGGGCGCCTGCGCGGATACGCCGTGGTCACCACCCGCGCCGAATCCAACACCGACCCCCGCATCGGAATACTCACCGAAGACGCCCACACCCGCACCGCAACCCCCCGCGACTTCGAAGGTATTATCGACCCCGTCTCACGCATCAAGCTCCCCAAACGGCTCACCCTCAAAACCCCCAAAGAACGCCGCGACACCGCCTCGCGCATGCGCCAAGCCCTCATCGACCACAAACCCCCACGCGAAACCAAACACCGCACCATCACCGAACGCCCCAACGGGCTACAAGAACAGCTAGAAACCCTACGCACCAAAATGCGCAACCACCCCTGCCACGGGTGTTCCGAGAGGGAAACCCACGCACGCTGGGCCGAACGCTGGTACAAGCTCAACTCTGATACCGACGGGCTCCGCCGCCAAATAGCCCGCCGCACCAACACCATCGCCCACGTCTTCAACCGCATCGCACAACTACTGACCAGCTACGGGTACGTCAACCGCGCCACCGACGGCGAGCTCACCCTCACCAGCACCGGCCAAAGCCTACGGCGCATCTACGGCGACAAAGACCTTCTCACCTGCCTCTGCCTCGAAGCAGGATTCCTCAACACCCTCGACCCCGCCGCCATCGCCGCAACCATCGCCGCCCTCACCTACCAAGGAAAACGCGACACCATCGAACACCTGCCCCGCTACCCCCACCCCTCCCTACGCGAAAGCATCACCACCATAAACCGTGAACTTGCACGGCTAAACGCCTCAGAAGAAGAACACAAACTCCCCCAAACACCCGCCTGCGACTTCGGGCTCGTAGAACCCATCTACGCCTGGGCACGCGGCGCACACCTCGCCAAAGCCCTCGAAAACACTGACCTCACCGCAGGCGACTTCGTCCGCTGGGCAAAACAAGTCATCGACTCCCTCGACCAGATCACCCACATCAACGGCATCAACGCCGATTTACGCGCCCGCTGCGAAAAAGCCATCATCCTCATCCGCCGCGGCGTCATCGCCCTCGACATCTAACCTAAACCACCCCACCAGCGAACCCTAAGGACAAACACCATGACCATACGTGTACTCCTCAACGGCAGCATCTACACCCCAGCAGACCCCTACGCCACCGCCATACTCACCGAACACGGAACCGTCCGCTGGGCAGGCTCCGACGCCGGGGCACGCTCCATCACCGACAACACCATGGAAACCATCGACCTCAACGGCCGACTCGTCACCCCCACCTTCACCCGCGCCCTCGCACCCGTCACGGGAAAAACCACCGCCGAAATCCTCACCTACCTCACCACCGCACACCACGCCGGATACCACACCCACACCCTCACCACCGACCCCAACACCCTACAGCCGCTCATCGAAGCAGCCCAACAATTCACCAGCACCCACACCACCGCCGACCTGCGGATCCTCCTCACCAACACCCCACCGCACGCCCTCACAGAAACCATTACCCACACCCGCGAAACCCTCAACGGCACCCCACTAACCCTCGCCGGCCTACACGCCAACACCCCAGCAGAAGCCCAACACCTCGCTGACACCGCAGCCCAAACACAGCTAACGCTCTGCATCAACGCACACTCCCACCTCACCCAAGCAGCAGCCACCGCACAAACCATCCGCCGCACCCACCCGCACCTCACCCTACGCCTCGACACCATAAAAACCACACCCGAAGAAACCCTCAACGACCAAGAACTTCAGGCGCTCGCTAACTCACGTATCAGCCTCGGCCTGCAAACCACCGCAGAGAACGCAGACCTCGCCCGCCACGCAAACACCATCGGGACCCCCATCAGCATCGGCTCAGACCCCACACTCGACGCGCCACTAGGCTGGCAAGCAGTCAAAATATTCGCCACCGCCCCCCGCGGAATCTCCGCACGCTCCGCCTTCGCCGCACTCACCCGCAGCCCCCACCGTGCGCTCGCCGACGCTAACCCCTTCGCCGGTCAGCTCGCCCCCGACACCCCCGCCAACCTCGCCATCTGGAATGTCACCGAGCTCATGGTACAAGCCCCCGACTCACGCGTAGCCTCATGGAGCACCGACCCCCGCGCCCGCATCCCGCTGCTGCCAGCCCTCGACGTACCGTTACCCACACTAGAGCGCCTCTACACTCAGGAACAATAAAACCCGCCCCAGCCCCACCAACACCCCGAAATACATGTGAACAAACTGAAAATTTACCTAAAACACCCCCGCATCAAACACCCAATAGCAGCGCCCCACACCACAACCGGTATACTTGACCCCTAGGAGAAAGTTTTTACAATCCCACTCGCATTTAAGGACTCAGGGAGATTTATGCGCGTACTCACCGTTATTCCCACATACAATGAAAAAGAAAACCTTCCAGTCGTAGTGGAGCGCCTGCGCAAGGCAGCCCCCGAAGTCGATATCCTCGTTGTCGACGACAACAGTCCCGACGGCACCGGACAAATCGCCGACGACATGGCAGCCAAAGACCCCCAAATCCACGTACTGCACCGCACCGTCAAAGACGGCCTCGGCGGCGCATACCTCGCAGGATTCGACTGGGGCCTCGCCGAAGGCTACGAAATACTCATCGAAATGGATGCCGACTGCTCCCACCAGCCCGAGCAGCTGCCCTCACTCGTGCGCGCCGTAGAAGCCGGTGCAGACCTAGCCATCGGATCCCGGTACGTGCCCGGCGGCAAAACCAAAAACTGGCCCATCCACCGCCAGATCCTCTCCCGCGGCGCGAACCTCTACACCCGCACGATCCTCGGCACCAAAGTCAAAGACATCACCGCAGGCTTCCGCGCCTACCGCCGCGACGCACTCCAGCGGCTCAACCTCGACGGCATCGACTCCAAAGGCTACGTCTTCCAAGTTGACCTCGCCTGGCGTTCAGAACAAGCCGGACTCAAAATCGTCGAAGTACCCATCACCTTCGTCGAACGCGAAATCGGGGCCTCAAAAATGACCGGCAACATCATCTTCGACTCAATGCGCAAAGTCACCAGCTGGGGCCTCACAAACCGAGTAAACACACTCAAGAAAAAATTCGGCAAATAAAGCCCCACACCTCAATAGGGTGCCCGAAACCACACAGGCCGGGCACCCTACGTGTTTCCCCACCCCACACACCATCCAGCAGGGGAGAAGAACCACCACACCCTCACGAAATCACCCGCCGAGCCAACCCATACAACATCGCCTCCAAACCCACCACAAAAGCATCCTCCGCCGGGGCAACAGCCCCACCCCGCAACATCCGATACGCCTCCTGCAAACGCGGATAATCGCCCCCAGCAACAGCAGGATCAAAAACGTGATCAGGCGCGTTCGCATCCAAAGCGGCCCCCAAAAGAAACGCCTCCAACGCCTCAACCACACTCAGCGCCCGCTCCTGCGGACACCCAAACGCCGCCAGCGCCTCCAACACCAGCTCATACATCCGCAAAGTCTGCGGAGCCCACCCCACCGGAGTCAACGCCAAAGCCGCCACCAACTCCGCGCTCTCACTAAAAGCATCCCGATAAGAAACACCCCAGGCACCAAAAGCAGAAACCCACAACTCAGTCTTCGCCTGCACCGTAAGCTCCCGCTCAGCAAGAACCACAATAGCCTCCCGCAAAGAATCCACCCGAATTTCACTAACCACCGCATCACTAACAGCCCCCAAAACCTCATCACGAGACTGGAAATGGTTATAAAGAGACGACGGCGCCACTCTCAACTCCCGCGCCAACGCACCCATCGTAAAATTCCCATCCCGCGCAAGAAGCCGACGAGCTTGACGAGCGATCTTTGAAGCACTCAACACCGTAGAAGACGGACGCCCCACACGCCGAGAAGAAGAAAAACTCACACTACACCCCACATATCTTTCGCTATAAATTTTAATCTCAAAAACCCTCCCAATAACCGAAACACACAGGTAAAACCCACAGATTTTACGCCCCAAGAAATCACCAACTTCAATTTATTTGTGTTCTGGGATACACTAAAACGAACAGAATTCGTTTTTAGAATTCGCCAAGCGAAAGGTGTAAGAACCGTGATACCCAAAGATGCAACCACGACCGAACTAACCCGCGACGTCGCAATCATCGGCGCGGGCCCCTCCGGACTAACCGCCGCATACCGCCTGCAACAAGCAGGCCACACCGTAGCCGTCATCGAAGCACGCGAACGTGTAGGCGGCCGCACCTGGAGCAACCACATCAACGGCGCATTCCTGGAAATCGGCGGCCAATGGGTCTCACCCGACCAGACCGCCCTAATCTCCCTCATTAGCGAACTAGGCCTCAAAACCTTCTCCCGCTACCGTGATGGCGAAAACCTCTACCGCGACCCCAACGGCACCATGCACCGCTACACGGGAGACATGTTCCCCGCCAATGAAAAAACCCAACAGGAAATGGTGCGCCTCATTGAAAAACTAGATGCGCTCGCCGCTGAGATTGGGGCGCAGCAG
This sequence comes from Rothia aeria, assembly GCF_016726365.1. Classification (NCBI taxonomy): domain Bacteria; kingdom Bacillati; phylum Actinomycetota; class Actinomycetes; order Micrococcales; family Micrococcaceae; genus Rothia; species Rothia aeria. Next base: position 190,125 of record NZ_CP068102.1, read on the forward strand.
CCGTGGGCCCACCCCAAGGCCCGTGAGCTTGACACCATCAGTTTTCACCATTGGCTCCGCACGCAGTCGGATGACGAAGAAGCCTGCAATAATATTGGGCTTTTTATTGCCGGAGGCATGCTCACCAAACCGGCTCACGCATTCTCGGCGCTGCAGGCGGTGCTGATGGCAGCTTCAGCTGGGTCGTTCTCGAATCTTGTTGATGAAGATTTTATTCTGGATAAGCGTGTGGTGGGCGGTATGCAATCCGTCTCTTTGACTCTTGCGCAGAAGGTAGGGGCTGAGAATATTATCTTGGGTCATCCGGCACGTGTTCTGCGGTGGCAGGAGCCGGGGGAGTACCCGGTGCGTGTTGAGGCTGAGGCATTCTCGGAAGACGGCGTGGCTTCCCCTGCTGATAACGTTATCGTGCGCGCTAAATATGTGGTGGTGGCGGTTCCGCCGAACCTGTATTCCCGTGTTCATTTCGTACCCGCGTTGGATCGCCGTCAGCATCAGATGCATCAGCACCAGTCGCTGGGGCTTGTTATTAAGGTGCACGCCGTGTACCCCACTCCTTTCTGGCGTGATAAGGGTCTTTCAGGTACCTGTTTCGCCGCTAATAACCTGGTGCAGGAGATTTACGATAACACCAACTATGACCCGCAGACCGACCAGGAAGAGTCACGCGGCACGCTCGTAGGTTTCGTCTCAGATGAGGCAGCCGACAAAATGTTCACTATCAGTGCTGAGGAGCGTAAGGCTCGGATTCTTGATTCTATGGCTCAGATGCTGGGGGAGGAAACGAAAAACCCCATCGTGTACTACGAATCTGACTGGGGCGCCGAGGAGTGGACCCGCGGGGCATATGCTGCTAGCTACGATTTGGGTGGTTTGCACCGGTATGGTGCTGATCAGCTCACCCCGGTTGGGCCGATTTACTGGTCATGCTCTGATATTGCTTCTGATGGCTACCAGCATGTAGATGGTGCGGTACGAATGGGGGAGAAGACCGCAGCCACGCTGGATGCGAAGCTCAAATAGTCACCTCGTAAGAGCACACACGGGTAGCTTTACTGGGTGCATCTGAATACTAGGGTGCGCCCAGTAGAGCTACTGAATTTACGGATGGGAAATATGAAGTACGTTGTAGGGTATTCTCCTGATGCGCGTGGTCGTGCCGCGTTGAATTTAGGCACGGTCTTAGCCCGCTCTTTGGGGGCCGAGTTAAACGTTGTGTACGTTATTAAGCCGCAGAACCCTCGCCTTGCAGCTCCCAAATCAAACTTTGGTGACCTACTTCAGGAGCAGGCGGTGGGTTGGCTGGAAGAGGCGCAATATTTGGTGCCCACCGATGTGAAAGCGCGTTTTCATTTGCGTCGCGCTGATTCTGCGGTTGCGGGTCTTATGGAGTTAGCCGGAGCTATTGACGCAGGGCTGATTATTGTGGGCGGCGGCAATAGCGGCAATTGGTTATGGCACTCTTTGGGGGCAGTGGGGAACGCGCTTTTACACCGTTCCCGTGTGCCTGTTGCCTTAGCGCCGCGTGATTACAGCGCGGATCACGTCATTAATCAGATTGATTGTGCAATTTCTCCTGATATTGATTCGATTAACCTCGTGGAAGAGGCTATCGCCACTCAGAATCGAACGGGTTTACCGGTGCGTTTAGTTTCGTTGTATGAGCAAAACGGGGCAGCGGATGACGAGTTGTACCGGGCCAGTATTGAAGATTTGGTGGAACAGTCAAACGTTGCACCGCATAACCCGCAGCAGCTAAGTATTGCAGTGGGTGCTGGGACCACGATCGTGGAGGCAGTGGATTCTGTGCACTGGGATGAGAACGCTATTTTAATGGCGGGTTCTTCCAAACTGGCTCAGCGCGGCGAGTTGTTCCTGAGTTCTACAACCGCGAAGATTATGACTAAGCTGCCTATCCCGCTGGTGGTTGTCCCACGCGATTACCATCCAGGGCGTAAAGGGTCGCAGCAGCAGCCGTGGACGGGTTCCATACCGGTCATTGAGTAGCCGCAGGGCATTGTTATATTTCGGTAGCGCATTTATTGCTAAAAGGAGAGAATATATGAGCGTAAATGTTGAGGCACTGGTGGCGAAGGTGCCTACAGGTTTGCTGATTGGCAGCTCGTGGCGGCCCAGCTCATCGGATGAAGTATTCGATGTTATTAACCCGGCAACGGAAGAGAAACTTGCCGCGGTATCTTCGGCCACGAGTGAGGATGCGGTTGCTGCTCTGGATGCCGCGTGTGCGGTACAGCAGCAGTGGGCTGCTACATCGCCACGTGAACGCGCCGAGATTCTGCGCCGCGCATATGAGCTAGTCATTGCACGCGCCGACGATTTCGCTACCTTAATGACCCTTGAGATGGGTAAGCCTCTGGCGGAATCTCACGGGGAGGTTGTCTACGGTGCCGAGTTTTTGCGCTGGTTCTCGGAGGAAGCTGTACGTGATTATGGCCGATACCACCCCACTCCAGAGGGTAAGAACCGCGTCCTGGTAGCCCGCAAACCTGTTGGTCCGTGCCTGCTGATCACTCCGTGGAATTTTCCGTTGGCAATGGCTACTCGTAAGGCGGGTGCAGCGATTGCTGCCGGGTGCACCATAGTTCTTAAGCCTGCACGTCTTACTCCGCTAACGTCCCAGTATTTCGCACAGACTATGCTGGATGCCGGTTTACCCGCGGGGGTGCTTAATGTGGTGCCTTCAGCCTCAGCTTCGGCTATTTCGGAGCCTTTGTTGGCTGATCAGCGGCTGCGTAAGCTCTCGTTTACCGGGTCCACCCCTGTTGGTAAGGCGCTTTTGGCTGCGGCAGCTCAGAATGTTTTGCGTACTTCGATGGAGCTGGGCGGTAATGCACCGTTTATTGTCTTTGAGGACGCGAATATTGCTGAAGCCGTTGAGGGTGCTATGGGCGCCAAGATGCGCAATATGGGGGAGGCGTGCACTGCCGCCAACCGGTTCTTGGTGCATGAGTCGGTAGCTGAGGAATTCTCCGCCCGGTTAGCCGCTAAAATTGGGGCTCTTAAGGTAGGAAACGGTCTTGATTCGGACACCACGTGCGGGCCGCTCATTGAGCAGAAAGCGGTGGATTCTGTATCTGAACTTGTGCAGGATGCGCTGGAACGCGGCGCACGTGCGATAGTGGGGGGACACACTATAAACGGTTCGGGATACTTCTATGCACCTACAGTACTGGTGGATGTTCCCCGGGATGCCCGTGTGATCCGTGAGGAAATTTTTGGCCCGGTAGCTCCTGTGCTGACGTTTACGACCGAACGGGAGGCGGTGCAGTTGGCGAATAGCACCGAGTATGGTTTGGCTTCCTATGTGTTCACAAGTGATACGTCCCGTGCCCTGCGGATGGCTGACTGTCTAGAGTTCGGCATGATGGGGCTGAACGTGGGGGTGATGTCGAATGCTGCGGCCCCGTTCGGTGGGGTGAAGCATTCCGGTTTGGGTCGTGAAGGTGCCGCCGAAGGTATCGCTGAGTACACCTACACCCAGTACATTGGGGTGAGGGACCCGTACGTGGGATAGTTTCGTATCGGCACAAGTACCTCATATTTCTTTTAGGGTTCGCCGCACTCTGGTTGGTGTGGCGGGCACACACAAAAAGCTATCGCGTTAAGGCGCGGTTGCTCTAACAACCCGAAGGAGAGACGTTATGAAGCGCTTGAAGAATTTTATAAATGGCGAGTTCGTTGATTCGGCCTCGGCTGAGGAGCTGGAGGTTGTTTATCCGGTTACCGGTGAGACGGTGGCTCTTGCCCCGGTTTCTACTGCGGATGAAGTGGATGCAGCCATGCGGGCGGCGCAGGAGGCGTTTAAGACATGGAAACATACCACTCCAGCCGATCGTCAGCTAATGCTTCTGAAGCTTGCAGACGCGTTGGAAAAGAACGCGGATGCCCTGGTTGAAGCACAGCATCGTAATACCGGCCAGCCGCGTGAGATGATTCGGGACGAGGAGGTGCTGGCCGGGGCAAACCAGGTTCGTTTCTTCGCTGGCGCAGCCCGCACCTTAGAGGGTAAGGCTGCTGCCGAGTATATGGAGGGGCATACGTCGTATGTGCGGAGGGAACCCGTGGGCGTTGTAGCCCAAGTCACCCCATGGAATTATCCGCTGATGATGGCACTGTGGAAAATCGGCCCCGCCTTAGCCGCTGGTAATACGGTGGTGCTGAAGCCTTCGGATACCACCCCAGAGTCTACGTTAGAGCTGGCGAAGCTTATCGCCGATATTTTCCCAGCTGGGGTTTTTAATGTTGTGCTCGGTACTGGCGCTACGGGCGCTGCGATGGTTAATCATCCTGCCCCCGCGATGGTGTCTATCACCGGGTCGGTGCGGGCAGGCCGGGCGGTGGCTACCGGTGCGGCTGCTGGGTTGAAGCGTTCGCATCTTGAGCTGGGTGGTAAGGCCCCGGCGGTTGTTTTTGCGGATGCAGATTTGCCGCGCACCGCCCGTATGCTGGCTGATTTCGGGTATTTTAACGCTGGCCAGGATTGTACTGCTGTCACTCGTGTGCTGGTTCAGGATAGCGTTTATGAGCAGTTCCGCGATCTTCTGGTCGCTGCCGCTCGGGATACAGTCACTGGCAACGAGGACGATTCGAAGAATTTCTATGGGCCGTTAAATAACGTGAACCATTTCAATACTGTGATGGGTAAGCTCAAGGGCCTGCCTGGGCATGTGACGGTCGAGACGGGCGGTAAGCAGTGCGGCACCCGCGGGTTCTTTATTGAGCCCACTGTATTGAGTGGTGTACACCAGGACGATGCCATCGTGCAGGAGGAAACTTTCGGCCCGGTGCTCACTCTTCAGCCGTTTACGACTGAGCAGGAGGCTATTAATCTGGCGAATGATGTGGATTATGCGCTGGCTTCTTCGGTGTGGACTTCGAACCATGGTACGGCAATGCGTGTGTCCCGGGACCTGGATTTCGGAGCCGTATGGATTAACACGCACGTGTTGCTGACCGCTGAAATGCCTCATGGTGGGTTTAAGTTCTCCGGCTATGGCAAGGATCTTTCGCTGTATTCGGTGGAGGAGTACACCCGTGTGAAGCATGTCATGAGCGATTTGAGCGCGTAACCCCACCCTTTTGCCAGCCTCTTGCACCTTCGGGCGGGGTGCTGGCGCCTTCTATCCCTTCAGCGTGTTAATCCGAAGCGGTGCGGGCGTATTAGCGCCTGCGCCGCAGGGTTGGCTGCATCCATAAATATTAGTGCGCGCAATATGTTCTGCGCGCCACCTATGAAAGGTGTTCTCATGGTAGAGATGTATCGTCTTCCGCAAGATATTAAACTTACAGGTGAATTTCCCGGGCCTGTTTCACGTGCCTTGGGACAGCGCCGTTCTGCGGCGGTTCCGGCCTCGGTGGCTTCTGGTATGCCGGTGTATGCGGTGGATGCGGATGGCGGCGTTATCGTTGACGCAGATGGTAATTCTTGGGCTGATCTGGGCTCCGGTATTGCCGTTACAAGCGTCGGCGCTTCAGCCCCGAAGGTTGTTCAGGCTGTTCAGGAGGCGGTTGCCCATTTCACGCACACCTGTTTTATGGTGACCCCGTATGAGGGGTATGTAGCTGTTGCTGAGAAGCTGAATGAGTTAACCCCTGGCAATTTTGAGAAGCGCTCTGTACTTTTTAATTCCGGCGCCGAGGCCGTGGAGAACGCTGTCAAGATTGCCCGTGCGGCCACCGGCCGTAACGCTGTGGTGGTTTTTGATCACGCATACCACGGGCGCACCAACCTGACAATGGCGCTGACCGCTAAAGCTGCCCCCTATAAGAAGGGGTTTGGCCCGTTCGCTCCGGAGATCTACCGTGCCCCAATGAGCTACCCGTACCGTGACGAGCCGACAATGGACGGTAAAGAAGCGGCACAGCGCACGATTGATGTGATCGAAAAGCAGATTGGTTCAGAGTATGTTGCCGCTATTGTGTTAGAGCCGATTCAGGGTGAAGGCGGTTTCATCGTACCTGCGGAGGGGTTCATGCCTGCCCTGGTTTCGTGGGCTCGTGAGAAGGGCATCGTGTTCATCGCGGATGAGGTTCAGTCCGGTTTCTGTCGTACTGGCAAATGGTTTGCCAGCGAGTATGATGGGGTTGAACCTGATCTGGTAACAACCGCCAAAGGGATTGCTGGTGGTATGCCGCTTTCAGCAGTAACTGGCCGTGCGGAGCTTTTTGAGAAGGTTCAGCCGGGCGGTTTGGGCGGCACCTACGGCGGAAACCCGGTGTCATGTGCTGCGGCTCTTGCCGCTATTGAAACTATGCAGGAGTGGGATTTGAATGCCCGCGCGCTACGTATTGAGGAAATTGTGACGGCAAAGCTGACTCCTTTGGTTGAGGAGTTAGATATCGTAGGTGATTTCCGCGGCCGTGGTGCCATGCTGGCCTTAGAGTTTGTGGCTGATTCCATTTCTAAAGCCCCGCATCCTACGGCAGCTAAGGACGTGGCAGCTTATTGCCGGGATCGTGGTGTATTGATTCTTACCTGCGGCACGTACGGTAATGTGGTGCGACTCCTACCGCCTTTGGCGATGCCTGATGAGCTATTAGAACAGGCTATGGATATCCTTGTGGCAGGAATTCGTGATGTAGCCTAGTACGTTTATTGGTAAAGCCCCGGGTATTTTTCGCGGCCGGGGCTTTACCATACCTAATTTATTTTGCGTCACATATACCAATATTTAGTTTGCAGATTACGTATCATTTACCGCGATATCTTGCCTCATATATTTTATGTATAAAATAAAACAATCACTAGTGATGTCACTTACAGTTTAAAATTTCTAGTATAATCTTAACTCCATAAGCTGAATCACATATTGAGCAGGTCGCTATGAGCACACACCCATCTAGCGATGAGATAGCTCCGAAAGGAGAGGCACCTTGACTCAGAATAGTCAGTCTCATAAACAGTCTAATCCTCACGGGCAGGTCCATATTCAGGACGCTGCACCAGCGCACCCCCATGGCGCTATAGATACCAGCGCCGCCAATAAGAAGGGGCTTTCTTCCGGATCCGTTTCTCTCTTTGGGTCTATTATTATTGGTATTTCTGTGGTTGCCCCAGCATATTCTTTGTCCGGGGCGCTAGGGCCTGTAGGGGCCGTTGCAGGTGAGCATATGCCTGCTATCTTCCTGATCGGTTTCATCCCCATGCTTTTAGTGGCCATCGGGTACCGAGAGCTCAATGCTGCTATGCCCGATGCAGGAACCACCTTCACATGGACCACCAAAGCATTTGGCCCGTGGGTCGGATGGATTGGGGGCTGGGCGCTTCTTGCTGCTACTATCTTGGTTCTCTCGAACTTGGCAGGGATCGCTGTTGATTTCTTCTACCTAGCCCTTTCACAGGTTTTCTCAAACCCTGATCTGGCTACTCTATCCAGCAATAACCTCATTAATATTGGAACTTTCTTAGCATTTATGGCTTTCGGGTGCTATATCACCTACCGCGGCCTAGATGCCACCCAGAAAATCCAAACCGTATTTATTATTTTCCAGCTTGTAGTTCTCGCTATCTTTGCTATCGTTGCTCTCTATAAGGCCATCACTGGAGGGGGTTTCGCTAATTTATCCCCAACCTTTGAATGGTTTAACCCGTTTGGAGTTGAATCTTTCTCAGCTTTTTCATCCGGTATTTCTCTTGTGTTCTTTATTTACTGGGGCTGGGACGCGGTGCTCACCATGAATGAGGAGACAGAAGGGGAGCACACCACCAGCGGGCAGGCTGCGGTGGGAACCATTTTGACTGTGGTTCTTCTCTATCTGCTTATCTCAGTCGGCACCCTAGCTTTCGCAGGCACCTCATCGGAAGGGCTGGGGCTGGGCAACCCTGACAACCAGGAGAATATTTTTGCTGCTCTCTCCGGCCCCGTCTTGGGGGCTCTTGGCATTATGATGTCGTTTGCAGTGCTGATTTCTGCCCTTGCCTCTTTGCAATCAACCGCTGTGTCGCCAGCCCGCACACTGTTGGCAATGGGCTATTACAAGGCTCTGGGGCCCAAGTTCGCGAATATTAGCCCTAAATTCCAGTCCCCAAGCTACGCAACACTTGCTTCCTGTTTAATCGCTACACTGTTTTACGTTCTTATGCGTTTTATCTCTACATCTGTCCTGTGGGATACAATCTCTGCACTGAGCCTCATGGTATGCCTGTACTACGGGATTACGGCGTTCGCATGCGTATGGTATTTCCGTAAAGTTTCGTTTTCTTCAGGGGTTAAGGAATTCTTGAATAAGTTCCTTTTCCCGATGCTGGGCGGCATTATGCTTCTAGTGTTCTTTGCACGAACCAGCTACGATTCGATGGATCCCGGATACGGGTCAGGTTCCGAGATTGGGGGAGTCGGGCTTGTTTTCTGCTTGAGCGTAGCAATATTTATTCTGGGGCTGTGTGTTATGACATATCAGCGGTGTGTTCGCCCAGCGTTCTTTAAAGGAAAGATCCCTATGGAAGTTGAGCACATGATCGAATAGGATTACAGGCAGTTTGAAACTGTCCTTTCAAGCTTAAATAGCTAAGGCGGTAACCCGCATACACGCGGGTTACTGCCTTAGCTATTTCCCATAAAATCTATTACGAGATTGCGAAGTGAGACCGATAGTACTGCAGCCGGTCTTCTAGGGTTTTCTCCAGCTCTTCAATGCTACGGCGTTCCATGAGCATATCCCAGTGGGTACGAACCGGTTTCTCGTCCTCTGCGGAGGAACCGCTGTCGCCATTTACAAGGAACGCTTCTTTACCAGATTTAGCAGTCCAAGTCTGGGGGATTTCAGCTTCGGCCGCGAAGGTCACAAATACCCGGTCGCCGTCGGCGGTACGGTATTCAACACGCTGACGAGGTGCAGGCTGTACGTTCGATTCGGTTTCCATGGACTGGGAGCCAAGGCGCATACCGCGCAGGCTACGATCGCTCACTTATTCCTCCAATAGCCGGTGTGGTTTGATGCTTATAGGCATCCGTGCATAACGTCAGGCGGGGGAGAGAGTTTCCCTCGAACGTTTGAAACATCCATTATATCGGGAAATCTTGTCTCCACCCGCCTGCAGTTCACTATAGGCGTTTTAAACGGCTATTTTTTAGAAACCGGAACCACCATTGAGATCATCACCGGCATGCTTAGGTTTGGTGATATTTACGGGTGCGTCCTTAAGATCAGATACCGGCAGGGTCCCGAAAGCATTACCCAATCCGCGCAGTGCATCACCAAGCTCGGTCGGAATAAACCAGAGCTTATTGGCCTGCCCGTCAGCCAGCTTAGGCAGCGTCTGCAGGTACTGGTATGTCAGCAGCTGCTGGCTGGGGTTCGACTGGTGAATAGCCTCGAACACCTTGCGCACAGCGTCAGCTTCACCATCTGCCCTGAGCACAGTCGACTGTGCGTCACCTTCTGCACGAAGAATCTGCGCTTGTTTTTCACCTTCTGCACGCAGAATTGCGGCACGGGATTCACCCTCTGCCGTGAGGATATCGGACTGTTTCTTACCTTCTGCAGTAAGAATAGCGGCACGACGGTCACGTTCTGCACGCATCTGCTTCTCCATCGAGTCTTGGATGGAGTGCGGCGGCTGGATCTCTTTAATATCGACGCGGGAGATACGCAGGCCCCAGCGACCAGTGGTTGAATCGAGAACGCCACGCAGCTCGGTGTTAATCTGATCGCGGGAGGTGAGAGCCTGTTCGAGGTTTAGCCCACCCACCACGTTACGCAGGGTTGCGCTCGTTAGTTCATCTACCGCACGAATGTAGTTAGTAATCTCGTAGGTCGCGGCTTTAGGATCGGTCACCTGGAAGTAGACCACGGTGTCGATGCCAACCACGAGGTTGTCTTCGGTAATCACAGACTGTGCGGGGAATGAAACAACCTGTTCACGCAAATCGATTAGCGGCAGCAGCCGATCCAAGAAAGGGATCACAATATGTAAACCAGGATGGAAAGTAGTGTGGTACCTACCCAAGCGCTCAACGATACCAGCACGAGCCTGAGGGATCACCCTGATAGTTCGTATTAAAGCGATGACCACAAAGATCACCAGTGCTATACCAATAATGGTTAGAATGTTAAACACTCTAGATATTCCTCCTTAGAGCAAAATCCAAATTTTCGAATATATTATCGAATTTTGGGGCGGTGATTAAATAGGGTTAGCTAGGGGAGTAGAGGCTGCTCCTGAATAGTTCCAACGATGGCGGTAGCACCGTCAATCTCTACAACACGTGCTTTGCCTCCGGCGGGTATAGTCCCTAGAGTTGAACGGGCACTCCATATATCGCCTTCAAGGCGCACCAATCCGCCATCAGCGGTGACAGCCTGTACAACTTCAACTTCCTGGCCTAACAGTGCAGCAACATTAGTAGTGTTTTCAGGAGTATTTTTATTCAACCGCGCCAGCAAACGGGGTCGGAGTATAAAAACTAAGAGCACACCAACAACGCAGAAAACTATGCATTGGCCGATGAATGTCTGGTTAATGGGAGTTGATGCGCTTGTGACCAATGCCGCAACAGAGAACATTAGGAACACTAAGTCCAGTGAGAGAACTTCAATCAGCGCTAGCAAAATGGCTATCACAAGCCACAAAGCCCATGGTGTATCTATGAACCAGTCAAGCATTGATTTCCTCCTCATTGCAGGTTCAATGATGGGCTTTGAGTAGGAGCCCACTGGAAGCATTATCCCATGAGCAATATCACCAATCAATGATTTACAGCCAATACCAAGGTTCCTATAAAGCCGATAATATACATTATGTAAAGTAAAGTTAAAATTCACTACCCCATCAAGCTGATATCTACGCATTCCCAACCTTCTCGGTGCGTCCTGCCTAGCACCTGTGGAACACACCGTACTCACCCAACGCCATTAAATCCTGGTTCCGCTTCTATAGAGGTTGGCCTTTACGTGACTGCGAATTCAGCACCTGCACGAGAACATAACCGATACAATCGATGTATCAGGATTTTCCAGTTTCTTCCCTAGAAAGATGTTCCTTATGCGCTCCCGTGATCCTCAGTTAAGCCGCGATACTCTCAAGAATGCCACGGCGTCTCGGGGCGTTCCTATTGCGGTCTCTGCACTCATAGATTTTGTCGTGGTGATTCTCTTTGCCTTCATCGGTGTAAAGAATCATGGGTACTCCCTTGATCATGTTTTTGAAGCCGCTCGACCATTTCTGATTGGTGTGGCCTGCGTATGGTTTGTCTTTATTTTTATGTCTGTTTTCAAGACCGGTAAGCGTCCTAAAAACCTGTGGGTTCAGGGCTTGTGTGTTTGGTGTGGAACTCTTGTCATCGGCCATATCCTACGGGCGGTGGCCACCGGTGAGATTGCGCAGATTAGCTTTATTATTGTCTCTATCTGCGCTTTGGGCGTGTTATTTTTCACCTGGCGGGCGGTCGCAGCTCTGGTGCTTAAACTAAATACCCGAAAAAAGAAATAACCCTACTCCCCCTGAACATAAACATTCAACCTTAACGTGAAGGTGCAAAAGACCGGCAAGTCTTTCGCACCTTCAAAATATTTAGCTGACGAATATGCTACTTATTCTATTCCGCTGCTGCACGACTAAAATCGATCCATCGATTCAAGACGCTGTCAGCCGCGCCAGAGTCAATGGATTCCCGTACGTCTGCAAGTGCCTGAGTATAGCGCTCGTCGAAAGCGCCTTCATCGGAGTCCCGGTAGGCTGTTAAACCAGCCGCCGCATTAATCAGTACCGCATCACGGATAGGACCCAGTTCTCCCCCGTTTCCACCTTCCCCAGCTAGAATGGCCCGAAAAATTGTGGCGTTATATTGGGCGTCCCCGCCCCGTAAAGCCTCCAGTGGGGCATGGCGCACTCCGTAGTCGCTTGGGGTGAACGTATATTCTTTAAGTTCGCCTGCAGAGGCTTCCCACAACTGTGAGGATGTGGCGATGCTTAACTCATCCAACCCATCATTACCACGGAAAATTATGGCGTGATCTCCTCGGTCAGCAAAAACCTGGGCTATCTTAGGGGCCATCTCCTGGTGCGCAACCCCAATAGCTGAGGACCGCACCCGAGCCGGGTTTGTCATGGGGCCCAGGTAGTTAAACGCAGTAGGAATACCCAGCGCACGGCGGGTTGGCCCCACAAAACGCATTGCTGGATGAAAAGTCATAGCGAAAAGGAACGTAATACCCGTCTTCTGAGCGCATTCCGCAACAGACTCGATGGGCATATCAAGGCGGATTCCCAAGGCCTCCAAAACATCAGCAGAACCAGATTTAGAAGTGGATGCACGGTTTCCATGCTTAACCACGGTGGCTCCAGTGCCAGCAATAACGAGAGCTGCCATTGTTGAGATGTTTACGGTATTCTGCTGGTCTCCCCCGGTGCCAACAATATCGACAGCGTCCGGGCCAATGTTCACCTTTTCGGCTTTGGCAAGCATACCGCGCGCCAAAGCCCCTAATTCGGCAGGGGTCTCCCCTTTCATATGCAGCGCCGTCAGAAAAGAGGCTAACACCGGTTCGGGGGTTGCTCCGGTCATTATCTGATTCATGGCCCAGTCAATCTGGTCCACGGTGAGGTCAATGTTTTTTATCAGCTGGTTGAGGATCTGCTTCCAGCTCAAAGGCTCAGATACAGTAGCTTTCATACTCTCGATTCTAAGCCCTACATACAAAACGACAGGTTTTGTGCATGTCCCCTATCGCTCTACACAGCCCAAAGATTCACCGGCGCCTGGCAACTAACCGGAACATTACAAAAATTGCAGAGTCGTCGCGGAAGCCAAAATCCCCGAATTCATGGGGTTTTTCTAGGTAATTTTTAACGTATTTAGGGTTTTAAGGCATATGTCTTTGGTTCCAAGCCGGTTTTAGCGACATAATGTCTATGTGACAACTGTAACCGTTAACCCCAAGAAACCAGCACATCCGGCTCTGAACAGGCCCAACACGGTGGCTATTGGCACCGTGGTGTGGCTCGCCTCTGAGCTGATGTTCTTCGCTGGTCTTTTTGCCATGTACTTCACGCTCCGCGCGTCACGCCCAGATATTTGGGAAGATAACGTGCACAAGCTGAACGTGACTTTCGCACTGATCAACACCATCATTCTTGTGCTTAGCTCCGTCGCCTGCCAAATGGGCGTTTTTGCTGCCGAGCAGCTCAAGCCCCGCCGCACTGGTTCCTTGTTAAATGTCAAGGCATGGGGCATGGCCGAGTGGTTCGTGTTGACCTTCATTATGGGCGCTATCTTCGTGGCCGGTCAGGCTTACGAATATGCAACCTTGGTATCCGAAGGCGTCACTATTGCATCCAGCGCATATGGTTCTGCCTTCTACATCACCACAGGTTTCCACGCTCTCCACGTGACCGCCGGTCTGGTGGCTTTCCTCCTGATTATTGGTCGCGCCTACGTCGCTAAACGCTTCGGCCATTACGAAGCGACCAGTGCCATTGTGGTCTCGTACTACTGGCACTTTGTCGATGTTGTGTGGATCGCTCTTTTCTTTGTTGTCTACTTCGTGAAGTAGCGACAAGCGCCCCGTCCTTACCCCATCTAGCACACACAAGGAAAACGACGTGAAGGCACTTTCCCAAAAGCGGCGTCACCCGCTTGCAGCCGTCGTGTTGCTGGCTTTAGCCCTCATCCTCACTGGTGGCCTATATACAGTTGCCACTGCCACCAATCAGGCTAAGGCTGAGTCAAACCATGCATACACCCAACAGGATGTAGAAGCAGGACAGAAACTGTTTCAGGCAAACTGCGCAACCTGCCACGGCACAAACGCCGAAGGTACCGCCGATGGTCCTTCGCTGATTGGTGTCGGTGCGGCCGCTGTTGACTTCCAGGTCGGTACCGGTCGTATGCCCATGCAGATGCAGGGCACGCAGGCACAGATTAAACCAGGCCAGTTCAACGAGGAGCAGACCAGGCAGCTCTCTGCATATGTTGCTTCACTTGGGGCTGGGCCAACTATCCCCGAGACAGCGTACCTTGATACCACCCAAGGTGATGCTGCCAATGGGGCACGTGTCTTTCTTGCCAACTGCGCAATGTGCCACAACGCAGCAGGCGCTGGTGGGGCACTAACCCGCGGTAAGTTCGCCCCCACCCTGATGGGCGTGAAGGAGCAGCACATCTATGAAGCCATGGAGACCGGCCCGCAAAACATGCCCGTCTTCAACGATGCAAACCTTACCCCGGAAGAAAAACGAGACGTTATTACCTACCTAAAAGCCCAGGAGAAGAACGTCTCCCCCGGCGGCATGAAACTTGGGTCGTTGGGCCCTGTTTCTGAGGGTCTGCTCATTTGGACCGTCGGCTTAGGTATTGTAATCGTCTTCGTCATCTGGCTGACTTCCCGTTCAGCGTAGGTACGCACACACTATTCGTACAGAAAAAGATTTGAGGCAACACAATGGGAAACCATAGTGACGGCACAAAAGCCCAAGGCTCAGCCGTAGTTACCTCTTCAGAGGAATCAGAGGAGCAGTTTCGCAACCCGGGGCTGCCTCCTCACCGTCCACGTCTAACAGACGTAGACCCTAAGCGTGCTAAAGGCGCAGAACGTCAAGTCATCCTTCTCTTCGTACTGTCGATGCTTGGCTCTTTGCTCTTTTGGGTCGCATACTTCGGCATCTCAGCTGAAGGTAATTTTTACGATGTTAACAACACCGAGCCCACCAGCAAATTGCAGTTGCAGAACCTGCTGCTAGGTCTTGGTATTGCCTTTGCAATGTTTGGTATTGGTATTGGTGTGGTCCATTGGGCCCGTACCCTCATGCCTGACCATGAGCTTGTCGAAGAACGTCACGATCTGCGCCCCGAAGAGGATCGGGCTGAGGCCACCGAAATTGTTGAAACGATCGTAGATGAATCTGGCATTAAACGCCGCCCGCTTCTGCGTAACACACTCATTGGTTCGGTTATTCTGGCACCGTTAACTTTCGTGACGTTCTTCCGTGACCTAGGGCCTGCGGATCCTTCGGTACTCAAACGCACCATGTGGGATAAGGGCGTGCGGTTGGTTCGAGACCCATCCGGAACCCCCATTAAAGCAGCGGATGTGACCATCGGTTCCGCGTACCATGTGCTCCCCGAGACTTTGTCCTCGCTTAGCCACGAAAACGGCTACCTGGAGGAGAAAGCAAAAGCAGTGGTTCTACTCATGCGTCTTGACCCGCAGGAGATGAAAATCTCTGAGGAACGTAAAAACTGGCATGTGGATGGTATCGTCGCCTACTCCAAGGTGTGCACCCATGTGGGTTGCCCTATCGCCCTGTACGAGCAGCGCACTCACCACCTGTTGTGCCCGTGCCACCAGTCAACTTTTGATGCTGCGGATGAATGCAAGGTCGTTTTTGGCCCTGCAGGCCATGCGCTTCCTCAGCTTCCCATTACTGTTGACAGCAACGGCTACCTTGTCGCCCAAAGCGACTTCCACGAGCCGGTTGGTCCCGCGTACTGGGAACGTGGCGCACAAATTGAGCAGATGCGCACCGAACGTGAGAAGGAGGGACAGAAGTAATGTCTGCTACTCAGACCGGCTACGAATATAAAGCTAAAACCGGTACCGGGCGCATCGCTAACTTCGTAGATACCCGTGTTGGTCTCTCAGGCGTTGTGAAAGAATTTGGTCGAAAAATCTTCCCCGACCACTGGTCATTTATGTTTGGTGAGGTTGCCCTGTACAGCCTCGTCATTCTGCTTATCTCCGGCACTTTTCTTACTTTCTGGTTTAATCCTTCCACGGCTGCTGTCACCTATGATGGCTCCTATGTTCCGATGAAGGGTACAGAAATGTCGGTGGCGTTTGCCTCCACCCTCGACATTTCTTTTGATGTGCGAGGCGGATTACTGCTACGGCAGATCCACCACTGGGCAGCGCTCATGTTCATGCTGGCCATCTGCATCCATATGCTCCGTGTTTTCTTCACAGGTGCTTTCCGTCGCCCCCGTGAGCTGAACTGGGTTGTGGGATGCGTGCTTTTTGTGGTGGGTATCTTGGCTGGTTTCACCGGCTATTCCCTGCCGGATGATGTGCTCTCTGGCAACGGTTTGCGCATTATTGACGGTATTATGAAGTCAATTCCGCTTATTGGCACCTATGCATCGCTCTTCTTCTTCGGTGGAGAGTTCCCTGGTGAGCATATTATTGGGCGCCTCTACACCCTGCACATTATGATTATCCCCGCCACCCTTCTGTTGTGCGTGGGTATTCATATGTTCATGGTTGTGCTCCACAAGCACACCCAGTACCCGGGGCCGGGCCGCACTAATGATAATGTTGTTGGCTTCCCGGTTGGCCCAGTTTACGCTGCTAAAGCCGGTGGTTTCTTCTTTATTGTGTTCGGCATTATTGCGTTCTTGGCCTCAACATTCACCATTAACGCTATCTGGAACTACGGACCGTATGACCCCTCACCAGTGCAGGCGGGTACTCAGCCTGACTGGTATGTTGGTTTCGGTGATGGTGCATTACGTTTATGGCCCGGTGTGTGGCCGTTCCCGTGGGAAATCCAGGCAGGAGGAACCTGGGTACTGAACGTGCTTCTACCGTTTGCGTTGGCGGGCCTGCTGATGGGTTTCCTGTTCACTTGGCCTTGGATTGAGCGTTGGGTGACGAAGGATGACCGCGTCCACAATATCCTGGATCGCCCACGTAACGCGCCATTCCGTACCGCAGCTGGTGTTGCGGGTATCATCTATTATTCGGTGCTTATGATCGCGGCTTCCTCGGATCTGATCGCAACTCACTTCCATGTTTCTCTCAATGACGTGGCGTACGTTCTGCGTGCCCTATTCTTTGTGGGACCGGTGCTTGGATTTGAGATTACTCGCCGTATCTGCCTCTCGCTGCAGCGTAAGGACCGTGAACTTGTTCTGCACGGTATTGAGACGGGCCAGGTAGTTCAGCTTCCTCACGGTGAGTTTATTGAGGTTCATAAGCCTCTGGACGAGTACCGCCGGTACAAGCTGGTGAGCTTCGAGTCCCCCGCTGTTCTACCGGCTCAGCCAAACGCCAAGGGTAAGGTTACCCCTGTTGAGAAACTACGCGGTGGTCTTTCTAAGTTCTTCTTCACCGACCGAGTTCTGCCGGTTACCCCGCAAGAGCTAGAAAGTGCTCACCATGAGCATAATGAACGCGAGGTGGAGGGTAGCTCGCCTAAGTCTGAATTGAACCAATAAGTACGGTTCACATACCGAACGTGGGGTTCCTGCTGTAAAGGCAGGAACCCCACGTTTGTATACCCCCTATGTTTGCTTATCCTCTCCCCTTATAGCAGGGGTGGGATTAAGGCTCAGCGGGTTTATTGTAAAGCCTTATACAAGAATATCTCAGCGGGCCGTTATTATCTCTGTACAAGGCCTAGAAACCAGTTTCTAATACACACCCAGGATGTACTCTCTGAAGCCGTTCTCAGGAGATGGAAGAGATCTCCTTGCCCGTTCTGCTGACCTGCTGCGGGCTTCTGCAGAGGTTCTACATGATCCCGTAGCCCCACATCCTTTCTTTAGTGTGCCCGCATTGGTTCTTAAAGAATAGACGCATCCATCGTTGTTAACAGGTAAACCCCCGGGTAGGCTCAGAGCTTTCTGAACGCTTCCGGGGGTTCTAAGCTGCGGCAGTCCTTCGGTATAAAAGGCGCGCGGTTATTATTTAGTGTGCGTGGTCACCACGGCTATACTCGTAGACCCAGCCGATTACTGCTGCTGCAGCAAACGGGATGGCAATGAGTACAACCCACCAGGCAATGGCGGCACCCAGCACAACAAACATACAGGCAACACCAATGGCGAAGGGCCACCACGACCACGGTGAGTAGAACCCATACTCACCAGCACTCTCAGCGATTTCACCCGTGTAGTTATCCATGGGTTGGCTTCCTAGCTTCTTTTCAGTAAACATGAGGAAGAAAGCCAAGAAGAAGCACATGAGCCCCGTCACGAGGAGCGCGGGAAACCCGGCCCACTCATCAAAATTGGTCATAAACCCATAAATAATTCCAACAGGAATAAAGAATATACCAAGGTACAGGAAGACCTTCCCGAGAACTTTCACGGTTTACTCTCCCTTCTGTGCTGCAAGAGCTGCAGCGGCAACATCATGATTCGTTGAAAGCTCGGGATGATGTAGGTCTAGAGCCGGGCGTTCGGAACGGATACGAGGCAATGCAGTAAAGTTGTGGCGGGGCGGAGGACAAGAAGTCGCCCATTCGAGAGATCCGCCGAATCCCCAGGGATCGTCTACCTCGACTTTCGGAGCATACCGAGCAGTAATGTAAACATTCCAGAACCAGGGAATCATTGAAACGGCAAGAATCATGGATCCAACAGTTGAGAACTGGTTCATCCAGGTGAAACCGTCTTCGGGCAGATAGTCAGCGTATCGACGAGGCATACCATCAACGCCAACCCAGTGCTGAATCAAGAAGGTCGCGTGGAACCCGAAGAATACCAGCCAGAAGTGAATCTTACCGATCCGTTCGTTGAGCATCTTGCCAGTGAATTTTGGCCACCAGAAGTAGAATGCACCAAACATACCAAAAACAATGGTTCCAAAAATCACGTAGTGGAAGTGTGCAACCACGAAGTAAGTGTCGGAGATGTGGAAATCCAACGGCGGGGTGGCAAGGATAATGCCGGTGAGACCGCCATACAGGAAGGTAACCAAGAATCCGAAAATCCACAGCAGCGGAGTTTCGAAAGTAATAGACCCCTGCCACATAGTCCCAATCCAGTTGAAAAACTTCACACCGGTTGGAACACCAATCATCATGGTCATGAATGAGAAGAACGGGAGCATAATCGCACCGGTCACATACATGTGGTGGGCCCACACAGTCACAGACAGGCCCGCAATGGCGATCGTTGCTGTAACCAGACCCTTGTACCCAAAGATTGGCTTACGGGAGAACACCGGAATAATCTCTGAGGTCACGCCAAAGAACGGCAGGGCAAGCACATACACTTCTGGGTGCCCGAAGAACCAGAAGAGGTGCTGCCAGAGGACCGCTCCCCCGTTCTCGGGATCGAAGATATGGCCACCAAAACGGCGATCCATACCAAGCGCGAACAGCGCTGAGGCCAGCGGCGGGAAGATCATAATAATCAAGATGGAGGTAATCAGCGTTGTCCACGTAAACACAGACATGCGCCACATGGTCATGCCGGGTGCGCGCATTGCCACAATAGTGGTAATGAAGTTCACCGCACCCATAATGGTGCCAAAGCCTTGCAGTGCCAGGCCAAAGACCCATAGGTCACCGCCTACAGATGGGCTGTAAGTGGTGCTGTTCAACGGAACATACGCGAACCAGCCGAAGGACGCTGCACCCTGTGGGGTAATAAAGCCCGCGATAGCAACCAATGAGCCAAACAGGAAGAACCAGAAGGCCAAGGCATTCAGCCGCGGAAACGCAACATCCGGAGCGCCAATTTGCAGTGGGATAAGCACATTAGCCAACCCAGTAAAAAGTGGGGTGCCGAACATGAGCAGCATCAGCGTGCCGTGCATTGTGAAAAGCTGGTTGAACTGTTCCTTGGTCTGCAGAATCTGCATACCAGGTTCGAAAAGCTCAATGCGCATTAGCAACGCCATGGTGCCGCCCATGCAGAAGAAAATAAAGGCGGCAATCAGGTACATGTACCCGATGGTCTTGTGGTCGGTGGAGGTAATCCAATTGACGAAGATGCGCCCCTTGGACTTCGGAACCACACGCGGCGCAACGGTAGTCGCACTCTCAGTTGAATACTCGAGGGTAGTCACGGTTCACCTCATTTACTTGTCTGCGGGACGCGGAGTCGCGTTCTGGTTGGGGTTACGGTTGTATTCGTCACCAACAACACCCTGGTTTTCCGGGTTTTGTTTCAAGGACTCAATGTACTTATCGTAGTCCTCTCGGGAAACAACCTTCACATTAAAAAGCATCTCAGAGTGGTACTCACCACAAAGCTCAGCGCACTTACCCTTGTAGTCGCCAGGCTCCTTAGTGGTGATATAGATGTGGTTCGTCATCCCAGGAATAGTGTCTCGCTTCTCAAGGAATGCAGGCACCCAGAATGAGTGAATAACATCACGGGATTTAAGAGTGATATCAACGTTGGAATTAGCAGGCAAATACAGGGTGGGCAGGGCAGCCTCTTTGCCTTCACTACCGTCCAGGTGTGCCTGTACACCGGTAACATGCACATTCGCATCGGTATAGTTGAAATCCCACGCCCACTGTTTACCGTAGACTTCAACACTTACCTGGCGATCCGAACCGGATTTGGGTGCGGTCACCTGACGCTCCACCCGGTCTGAGAAAGTAAACATACTCACGATCAAAACAACCGGGACGAAGGTGTAGAAAACCTCCAACGGCAGATGATAACTAAGCTGACGCGGGTAGCCGGTTTCATTCTTCCGGCGGCGGTAGGCGATGATACACCATAGCATCAGGCCCCAAGTTATAAGGCCAACGACAAGAGCAGCTGCCCAGGTCCCAACCCAAAGATGCATAAGGTTCTCGGCATTATCGGTTGCCGGCTGGCCAGGTTTTACCGGCAGCCAACCGACAGATGCCCTATCCATTGAACAACCAGTCACAAGCAGCACCATTGAAGTCCCAAGCCCGAAAAGGCTGAGGCTCTTTGGTGTGTGACTGCCGGTTCGATGCTGCGAACTCACAGACGGCCCTTCCTGTTCTTACGGTGTGTGCTAAGCCGAAGCCCACCAGATGATGGATTTCGGCAGTTTTCATAAAAACTTGTCTCTTAGAGCTTACCGCGATTTTCCCCGATACGCTGACACTCTGTCAGTGAATTTGTGAGTTTCCTGAAAAATTACAGAATTTTAACGTCAATAGGCCCCCGTACACTCGGTACGGGAACCTATTATGACTTTATAAAATTAAGCACGATACGAGCAGAGTTCTAGTGGAATGAATCGCCACAGGCACATGAGCCAGCCGCGTTCGGGTTGTCGATGGAAAAACCCTGCTTCTCAATCGTATCTTCAAAATCAATAGTTGAGCCATCCAAGTATGGAGCACTCATTTTATCAACGATAACCTGCACGCCCTCATAGTCGCGTACGGCATCGCCGTCGAGCACACGCTCGTCAAAGTACAGCTGGTAGATAAGGCCTGAGCAGCCACCAGGCTGAACAGCTATGCGCAGACGCAAGTCAGTGCGGCCTTCCTGCTCTAGGAGCGTACGCACCTTGTTCTGTGCGACTTCGGTGAGGTTCACGCCGTGGGTGGGAAGCTCAGTTGCTACAGCTTCAGTCATTTCCTGTCCTTTCCTCTGCCCAGATAAGGCATATTTAGGGATAACGTTACGCCCGCTGCCTTCGTCCGACAACATAGGGCATCCCAAGTTCGCCGGGGGCGTGAGATTGCATACGCTCTCAGGATACCAATATTGTCAACACCAACGCCGAGGAGGGTGAGGAAAACAACAGAATGCTCCCCGCTCCCCCAGGCTCACAGCGATCTGCGGGCTTATTTAGCGGAGCATAACTCGCTTATCATGAGTGCTTCCGCAAGGATACCGCACTTGAAATCAGGTATATACAGCGACTCATTAGCGCTGTGTGCCCGTGTATCGGGGTCTTCAACTCCTGTAATAAGAATCTGAGACTCTGGGAATACCGATTTTAGGTCTGAGATAAACGGGATAGAGCCGCCCATACCAGTCTGCACAGGCTCCTCTTCCCAAGCGCTGCGCATAGCCGCCAAAGCCAGTTGCGCCCCTTCCTGTTGGGTGTCTGCAGCAAATGGTAATCCGGAATCCACCGGAGTGTAGTTCACTTCAGCACCAAAGGGGGCGTGCGCCGCCAGATGCTCCGCCAGCATCTGATGCGCATGCTCGGGAGTATCCCCTGGTGCAAGGCGTGTGCTGATCCGGGCCCGGGAGAGTGCTGCGAGAGTGTTTGAGGATTCGGCGATAGACGGTATGTCCATACCGATTACAGAGATCGCGGGCTGATGCCACAGCCGCGACGTTATCGGCCCGTGCCCAGCCAGAGAAACACTGTCCAGAATCCCAGAATCGGCTCGGAAGTCTTCTTCAGCGTATTCTAAAGCAGAGTCGTTGAGGCGCACTAGCCCATTCACCGCCACTGTACCGTCATCGGTGTGCAGCGTAGCGATAAGACGGGCCAGAACGGTGTGGGCGTCAAGGTAGGGGCCGCCGAAGATACCGGAGTGTACTGCATGGCTCCCCGTGCGCACTTCGATATCGCCGCTGGCGACACCCCGCAGTGATGTGGTCAGCGCAGGGATTCCCGCACGCCAGTTCGCGGAATCGGCAACGATAATATAGTCTGCAGCGAGCTGCTCACGATAGGTGCTGATAAAAGACGTGAAAGAAGGGGACCCTGCTTCTTCCTCCCCTTCTATGAAGAGTTTCACCCCTGCTTTAAAATGCTCTCCTAAAACTTCACGAACGGCTCGGAATGCAGCTAGGTGCAACAGCACCCCAGCTTTGTCGTCAGCAGCCCCGCGTCCGTATAGCCTCTCCCCTTTACGGGTTGCCACGAAAGGGTCTGTCTGCCACAGCTTACGCTCCCCAGTGGGTTGTACATCATGGTGAGCGTATAACAGAATCGTTGGGTATCCGGGCGCTGCTGGTTTCGAGGCGATGACTGCGGGCATCCCCTCGCGTTGTGTACCGGTCTCATCGTCATATGTGGCGCTCAGAACGTGCGCTTCGTCGAACCCAGCGGCAAGCGCCAGTTCACGCACGGCTTCGGCACTGCGGTGTACTTGGGATAAATCGTATGCTTCCCAGGCGATGGAGGGTATGGCAACGAGGCTGGTGAGCTCGTTGAGGGTTTCGTTGAATCGTGTGGTGATCGCGGTTTCGAGGGCTGCCCGGTGGGGGAAGATATGGGTTGTAGTGTTCATGTTTCTAACCATACGCCTGTGGAGCTTGTGTTGTTGATTTTTTTGAGGCTGGGTTATGGAGTATTCGGCAGGGGCCCGAATTTTCGATATTCTGGTAGGGTGTTTGGTCGTAAAAGTAAAGTTGAGAAGTCTCCTATTGAGGCTGTTGAACCGGTTGAAGAGGCAGAACCTCAGGTTTCAAAGAATTCTGGTTACACCGCTCCGAAGGGGCGTCCTACGCCGTCGCGTAAGGAGCGTGAGGCTGCTCGCCGTAAACCTATTGTTGGTGGTGATCGTCAGGCCGCTAAGGAGGCGCAGCGGGAGCAGCGGGCGCAGGACCGTAAGTTGCACGCTCATGCATTGCGTACTGGTGATGAGAAGTATGAGAAATATTTACCGGCGCAGCATCAGGGCAGGCAGCGGCGGTTTGTACGGGATTATGTAGATGCTCGACGTAATGTTGGTGACTATATGTTATATGTGCTGGGCGGGTGCCTGCTGATTGGGCTTATTTTTGCGGGGACACAGTTGAGTTTCGCACCGCAGGTGTACACGGCCACAGTGTATATCATGTATGGTTATCTTTTTCTTTTTGCGTTGGACCTGTGGTTTTTGTGGCGCAAGCTGAAAGGTATTTTGGTAGGTAAGTTTGGTGAGGCCCAGCGCGGTAGTGTGTCGTATATTTTTGGGCGGGTTAGCATGATCCGTCGTCTGCGTCAGCCCGCGCCTCGGGTCAAGTATGGTGAATACCCAAAGTTTTAGAGTTTTTATTGGATGATATGTGAGGCTCCCGCCGGTGATGGCGGGAGCCTTTTGTGTATTAGTTTAGGAGTTTTTGCGGCGGAGTTTGAGAAGTCCGCGATTAATGTGGGCTGCCCAGAGGGGGCCTTCGTAGAGAAAAGCAGTGTAGCCTTGGACGAGGTTCGCGCCAGCATTGAGGCGGTCTTGGACGTCGCGGGCGGTGGTGACTCCGCCAACAGAGATAATGGTGATGGTGTCACCAAGCTCCTGTTTGAGCAGACGTAGTACTTCGAGGGAACGGGTTTTAAGCGGTTCACCGGAAAGTCCGCCTGCACCAATAGTGTTGATTTTGGTTTTGGGGCTGCGTAGGCCGAGTCCATCGCGGGCGATGGTGGTGTTGGTGGCGATAATGCCGTCAAGTTGTAGTTCTTGAGCAAGTTGGGCGACTGCGATAATGTCTTCGTCTGCCAGGTCGGGCGCGATTTTGACGGTGAGCGGTATGTGGCGGTGGGGTGAGACACGGTCAGCTTCTTCTCGTACGGATTGTAGGAGCGGACGGAGTGCCTCAATAGACTGTAGGGTGCGCAGTCCTGGGGTGTTGGGTGAGCTGACGTTGACGGCAAGGTAGTCGGCTTGGGGTGCGAGGGTGCGGGTAGAGATGAGGTAGTCGTCGATAGCGTTATCGAGTTCTACGGTTTTGGTTTTGCCGATATTGACACCGATGAGGGGCCGGGTTTGGGCGGGGTATTCGGTTTCGAGGTCGGCACGGGCAGCTGCGACGCGGGGCCCTACTGCTGCGGCGCCATCGTTGTTAAATCCCATGCGGTTAATGACAGCTTTATCTTCGATGAGGCGGAAGAGGCGGGGCTGAGGGTTCCCAGGTTGGGCTTGTGCAGTGACGGTTCCGATTTCAATGTGACCGAATCCGAGGGCAGCGAGCGCAGGGATTGCTTTGCCGCCTTTGTCGAAGCCTGCGGCGATGCCGAAGGGTGAGGGGAAGGTGAGTCCCATGGCGGTGGTTTGTAGGTCGGGGTGGGGTTGGAGGTAGTGTTTGAGGACTCGGGTGATGCCGGTGTTTTTGAGGGTTTGGATGCCCCAGAGGCCGATGTGGTGGGCTTTTTCTGGGTCCATGCTTGCGAAGAAGAGTTTGAAGAAGGTTGGGTAGAGTCGCATGGTGTGCTCCTTGGGGTGGTTAGTTGGCGGTTTGTGCGGGTATTTTGTCGGTGGCGCCTCCGTATCGGCGGTCGCGGTGGGCGTATTCTTCGACGGCTTTGTAGAGGGTGCGGCGGTCTACGTCTGGCCAGAGTACGTTCATGAAGACCATTTCGGCGTAGGCGCTTTGCCAGAGGAGGAAGTTGGAGATGCGTTGTTCTCCGGAGGAGCGGAGGAAGAGGTCTACATCGGGTAGGTCTGGTTCGTCGAGGTATTTTTGGAAGGTTTTTTCGGTGATGGCGTTGGGTTTGAGGGTGCCTGCTTGTACGTCGCGGGCGATGGCTGCGGCGGCGTCTGCAATTTCGGCGCGTCCGCCGTAGTTGACGCACATGGTGAGGGTGCAGATGGTGTTGTTACGGGTTTCGCGTTCGCATTGTTCGAGTTGTTCGATGACGTTTTTCCAGAGTTTGGGGCGGCGGCCTGCCCAGCGGATGCGTACTCCCCAGGATTTGAGGGTTTCGAGTTGGCGGTTGAGGACTTCGGTGGAGAATCGCATGATGAAGGCGACTTCGCTGGGTGAGCGTTTCCAGTTTTCTGTGGAGAAGGCGTAGGCGCTGATGTAGGGGATGCCCATTTCTATGGCTCCGGCGACGACGTCGAGTAGGGCGGTTTCTCCTGCGCGGTGTCCTTCGTTGCGTGGGAGTCCGCGTTCGTTGGCCCAGCGTCCGTTGCCGTCCATGACGATGGCGACGTGTTGGGGGATGAATTTTTTGGGGATGGGTGGTGGGGTTGTTCCGGTGGGGTGTGGTGGGGGTTTGATGGGCATTGGGGTCTTTCAGGTTGGGGGTGGTTTCTTGGGGTTATTGTACCGTGTGGGGTTATGGTGTTTTGGTTTCGAGGTGGGTGAGGGTTTTGAGGGGGGTTTCGAGGTGGTATTGGGTGGTGTTGAGGATGAGGTTGAGGATTTTTTGGGTGGTGTGGGTGGGGGTTTTGTCGATGGTGTCCCAGTGGCCGGTGGTGAGGGCGTTGAGGTAGGTGGTTTCTTGGGTGTTGAGTGGGGTTAGGGGTGTTGTGGCGGTGTGGGCGCAGGTGGGGCAGAGTGTGCCGTGGGGGGTGTGGTAGCTGGTGGGGGTTGGGGTTCCGCAGTGGATGCAGGTGTTGGTGGTGAGGGGCCATCCGGCTAGTTGCATGGCTTGGGTGAGGTAGCGTGCGAGGATGTGGTGCGGGTGGTGTTTTTTGTGGGCGAGAGTTGCGAGCGCACCGTGGGTGAGGGTGTAGTGGGGTGGGGTTTCTTCGGGGGGCGTGTTGGTGGTGAGGGTTTCGCAGGTTTCGGCGATGACTGCTGCGGTGGTGTAGGCGGTGTAGTCGCCCATGATGGGGGCGGTGTAGGCGTGGAGTGTGGTGGTTTGGGTGATGGTGCGGAGTGTGCCGCGCCCTTGGGTGAGGGAGAGGGCTACGTGCATGTAGGGTTCGAGGCGGGCGCCGAATTTTGAGTTGGGTTTGCGGATTGATTTTGCAACGGCGTGGGTGATGCCGTTGTTGCGGGTGAGCATGATGATGATGCGGTCTGCTTCGCCGAGGTTTTGGGTGCGGAGGATGAGTGCGTGGTCGGTGTAGGTTTTGGGGGTGCTCACTGTGGGTTTATTCGTAGTCGATGTCGTCTTCGGGGGTGAAGGTGTTGTCATCGTTGGTGAGGAGTTCTTCGAGGTCTTCGTCGTCGTCATCTCCGTAGACGGCGAGGGGGGTGACTTCGTTGTGTTCTTCGAAGAGGGCGTTTTCGTAGGTTTCGAAGGCATTGGCGATTTCTACGTAGGCTTCGTCGATGGCGGGGTCATGTTCGCCGTTGCGGTTAGTGACGGCGGTGAGGTGGTTTTTGAGTGCGGTGATGAGGCGGTCAAGTTCGGTGTGGGGGTTGTTGTTCATGGTGTTATTGTATCCCACTGGTCTTGGGTTGTGGTGTGGGTGGTGTGTTCAGGCGCGCACCCGTTGTGGTGTGGGTGCGCGCCTGGTGGGGTGTTATGGGGTGGTTAGTATCCGAGGGTGTCGAGGGATGCTCGGATTGCTTCTGCGGAGGCGCGTAGTTTTGCGTGTTCGTTGTCGTCCATGGGGACTTCTAGGACGCGTTGTACGCCGTCGCGGCTGACGATGGAGGGTAGGGAGAGTGCGACGTTGTTGAAGCCGTACATTTTTCCTGCCATGGTGGTGGAGACGGGTAGTACTGCGTTTTGGCCTTGGAGGAAGGCTTCGGCGATGCGGGAGGCTGAAACGCCGATGGCGTAGTTGGTGGAGCCTTTGCCTGCGATGACGTTGTAGGCGGCGCGCATTGCGTCGTGGGCGAGGGAGTCGCGTACGTCTTGGGTGAAGAGTTTCTGGCCGTTGTGTTCCCATTCGGTGAGGGGGACCATGCCGATGTTTGCGGCGGACCAGACGGGGAATTCGGAGTCGCCGTGTTCGCCGACGATGTTGGCGTGGACGCTTTTAATGGATACTCCTGCTTTGGCGGCGATGAGCCAGCGTAGGCGGGAGGAGTCGAGGACGGTGCCGGAGGAGAGTACTCGGTTGGCGGGTAGGCCGGTGATTTTTTGGGTGACGACGGTGAGGACGTCGCAGGGGTTGGTGACGAGCATGTAGATGGCGCCGGGGGCGACGCTCATGAGGTCTGGGAGGAGTTTTTCGAGGATGCGGACGTTGGCTCCGGCGAGTTCCATGCGGGGCTGGTTGGGTTCTTGGCGTGCGCCGGCGGTGATGATGATCATGTCGGCGTCTTTGAGGGTTTCGAGTTCGCTTCCGCCGATGATGTTTGCTTCGTGGGCGAACATGGAGCCGTGGGCGATGTCAAGGGCTTCTGCGTGGGCGCGTTTGCCGTCGATGTCGTAGAGTACGATTTCACTGGCTGAGCCGCGAAGGGTGGCTGCGTATGCGGTTGCGCTACCAACGCCGCCTGCGCCGATGATGCCGAGTTTGGTGGGTCGAGTTTCGCCGTTCATGGGTTTTCCTCTCGGTTGATGTGAGGGGTTAGTGCGGGGGTTTCCCTGTGTTCTATTATGCCCTATTTTTGAGGGTTTGTGTGGTTTTATTTTTGATTTTTTAGAGATTTGTAGCGGCTTTATGGTGCTACAACCGATTTTTCTCTCATAAAACCATATAAGGGCGGATTGACTTTTTCATGCAGGTCACAGAAGCGACAATCTGCTGGCGTGTTGTGGTGATCGCCTGTGTGGGGTGGAGTTAGGTGATGGCAGTTTTGTGACGGTTCTTAGCTGTCGAAGTATGTTTGCACCTGCACCGCTCCCCCGGCCTTTTCAAATTCTGCCTGCACGTCGGCGGCGAGCGCATCATCTGTGAGGAAATCAAGTGCTACCACCGCTAGGCCGTAGGCGCCGTCAAGTGCTGCTTCTTCGGCGCGGGGTGATTGTGCGGCGGCGGCGAATTCTGCGGTGTGTAGGCCGGTTCCTTCGGGTGCTATCTGGATGAGTGGGTGGATTCCTGGTAGGCGCAGGCTAATGTTCCCGAAGTCGGTGGATGCTGCTAGGGTGTCGCTGATGGTTCCAGCCGGGTATGGGTTGCGCCCTATCTCGCGTTGAGCCAGTACCCATCGTTGCCCTAGTGTTTGGTTGGAGCGTACTGGCATGGTCATAGGTGAGGAATCCCAGCGGATATCGGCCTGTACGCCCGCCATGAGTGCTGCGCCGTGAAGTACGTCTTCTATTCGGTGTGAGAGTGCCCGTAGGGTGGGGGCGTATCGGGAGCGGATATTAATGTGCAGGCTTGCCGTCTGCGGGATGAGGTTGGGGGTCTGTCCCCCGCTGTCGATAATGGCGTGGATACGGTCGCTGACCGGCAGCTGTTGGCGTAACAGCCCCAGCCCCTGGTAGGCCAGTGCTGCGGCGTCTAGGGCGTTGCGGCCCATAAAAGGGTGGGAGGAGGCGTGGGCGCTGATTCCGCGGTAAGTGACGCGGCATTCACGTCGCCCTAGCCATGCCTGATCCGCTACATCGATGAAATACGGGTGCACCATAATGGCTGCATCCGCCGTGTCGAATGCTCCGGCACGTGCCATGTTTTCTTTGCCGGCGTCGGATTCTTCGGCGGGGGTTCCCAGGTAGATAATGCGTCCGCTGAACGCCTCCGGGGTTTTCCGTAGGGTGTCGGCGAGCGCGAGAAAGGCACCAAGGCCCGCGGCTGCGATCACGTTGTGTCCGCAGCCGTGGCCGATACCGGGTAAGGCGTCGTATTCGGAGAGGATGGCGATGGTGCGGTGTTTGTGGGGGTCATAGTTGGCGGATTGGAGTGTGGCGGCAAATGCGGTGTCCAGCCCGTAGACGGGGGTTTCCACGTTGATTCCAGCATCGTGTACTGCTCGGGTGAGCTCTGCGCAGGCGTACCGTTCTTGGTAGGCGGTTTCGGGATTCTGATGGATGGCGTGCAGCAGTTGTATGAGCTGTTCTTTACGCCCGGCGATGGCTTTGGCGATGTCGTGTTTGAGGTTCGCGTACCCGCAGTCTTCGTCTATGGGGCGCTGGGTGATGTTGTGCTGCGCTGTTGCTTTACGGTGTTCTGTTTCGGCGGTGAGTGCGGTGAGGAATTCGCTTCCGGGGTGTGCTGTTTTTTGTGCGGCGGATTGTGTGCTCAGGTTAGGGTGTGGGTTGCTGTTCATAGTTCTACGCTACCGGATGATTCCTCCGGCAGGTTGGGCGGGTGGGGTGCGGGATGTGTGATTTCAGAAGGTTGGAGGCTTTTGGGTGTTCTTC
This sequence comes from Rothia aeria, assembly GCF_016726365.1. Lineage (NCBI taxonomy): Bacteria > Bacillati > Actinomycetota > Actinomycetes > Micrococcales > Micrococcaceae > Rothia > Rothia aeria. The sequence continues at coordinate 219,627 of NZ_CP068102.1, forward strand.
TAGCCGCAGGTCCAGTCAAAAACATTGTTATCGAGATCGATTTGGGCACTGCCGCAGTCTCCGAATTCAAGAACACCCATCTCAGTGATCTCCAGGTAGTAGGCGCTGAGCCCTGACGGTAGGAACTGTCCGGGTAAGGCGGTGCCGCCTAGGTGGCATTTGGAGAAGAGCGGGTCGGCCCAGTTTCGAAAATCACCGGTTTCTTCGTCCCAGGGGTCTTCGTACCCGTTCACTCCGTCATCGGCAGGCGGGACTCCCGCATTCGGGTCGGGGCGGTATACCAGTCCGAGCGCTTGGGTGGGGTGGGCGGCGCCCCACTGGGTGAAGAGCCGGGTGCGCTGACGCAGCGGAAGAACAATGAATTGTTCACCTTCCCGGTACGGGTTGGTGGGGCCGTTGCTGCGGGCCGAGAACTCTTCGCGGGTTAGGTAAAGGAGCCCGAAAACACCGTCTAAGGAGTCGTGTAGTTCTTGAAACATTGGGTGCGGCTGGTACTGTCGCAGCTGCGTTGTGAGCGGGGTGTCGCTGTGTTCTTTCAGCAATAGTGGGGGTATTTCTTGGATGATTTCCCACGAGTCTCCCGCGAAGAAAGATACCGCCACGTATTCGGGGCCGCGCCTGCGGTATGGTTCCGGTAGGTGCAGGGTGAAGATGTGTTGCATGGGAAGCCCTGTGTGGGGGCTTCGCGGCCACTGTTCGTCACTAATGCCTGGACCGCGAGAGCCTAACCAGCCTGCTTCGGTCACCGCCGCCTGCTCTGTAACTAGTGTTTTTTCCTGGGGGTCGTAGGACCAGGTGCGTGTGGGCTCCTGAGGTGTAATATCAAACGTTATATCGTAAGCTTTCACCGGGGATACCCCTATCTTTAGTGGTTTGTCAGGTTAGCAACTGATATATGCCTGAAATTCTGGATTCTCGTCAGAACTACTTTTAAGCATCCATGACAATAATTCCCACCGCAAACTATGCAGTTTAACCTTAGGGTTATGTATTGGGGTTGAGGCGCACAAGGTGAGCAGGTATAAAAACATGGTCTATAAGAAAGAGCCCCAGTGTAACTACTGGGGCCCTTTTCTGCCTTAACTATTCAAGGTCTTGGTGCGCGAGGGGGGACTTGAACCCCCACCCTCTAATACGAGGACTAGCACCTCAAGCTAGCGCGTCTGCCTATTCCGCCACCCGCGCAGGTGACTTGTGGGCCTTCACAGAGTGGCCGCCCACAGCAACATGTAATACTTTACGGGCTTTACCGCACCCGCGCAAATCAAATAGACGTGTTATACACCACTGTTTGCGGGGTGTTGCGGGGCGGTTTCATGACCGCCCCGAATTTCCCGCACCGTTTATGGCGTACTCTAACCCGTACCGCGCCACGCCGTCTCGACACGCTCATTTCCTCCCCGCACAGAAGCTTAGAATAGAGACTATGAAGAATGAGAACCTTACCCGCGAAGAAGCCGCGCACCGCTCAGAGCTACTCACCGTAGAGTCATACCACGTGCATTTGGATCTCACCCACGCCAAGGACGAGACCCGAGAATCCTACCCCACCGTCACCACCGTACGGTTTGACGCCAAAGCTGGAGCCGAAACATTCATCGATTACATTCACCACTCCATTGACTCAGTCAGGCTCAACGGCACCCACCTGAACCTCGCCGAAGTCATTGACGGATCCCGTATTAAACTGCCGAACCTGGCCAAACACAACGAACTCACCATTCATGGGCGCTCCTACTACTCGCGCTCCGGGGAGGGCCTACACCGCTACATCGATCCCTCCGATCAGCGCGTATACCTCTATACCCAGTACGAGCCCGCCGACTGCCGCCGAGTCTTCCCGAACTTTGAGCAGCCCGACCTGAAAGCTGTCTTCAATTTCCGGGTCACCGCCCCCAAAGAATGGGTGGTCAGCTCTAACGGGGTGCTTGACACGGAAGTACCCGACCCCACCGATTCGGGTATCACCAAACGTGTTTTTGCCCCCACTGAACGTATCTCCACCTACATCACCGCGATTCTTGCCGGAGAATACTTCACCGCAACCGACACCTACCGCCCCAAGAGCACCGTCAATAGTGGAGACGTGCCGTTGGTTGCTTACTGCCGATACTCCCTCAAACCACATTTCGACTACGACAATATTTTCCGGGTCACCAAAAACGGGCTGGACTTCTTCCAAGACCTCTTCGACTACCCCTACCCATACCCCAAATATGAGCAGGCATTCGTGCCCGAATACAATATTGGCGCCATGGAAAACCCGGGCATGGTGACCTTCACCGAAGACTACATTTTTGTTTCTGGTGCCACCGAGGATGACTTGGAAGGGCGCACCAACACCATCTGCCACGAGATGGCGCACATGTGGTTCGGCGATCTAGTCACCATGAAATGGTGGGACGATCTCTGGCTCAAAGAATCATTCGCCGATTTCATGGGCACTCTCGGCGCTATCGAAGCCAACGGGTTCAAAGACGCCTGGGTCACCTTCGACAACCAGCGCAAAGCATGGGCGTACCAGCAGGACCAGCTGCCCACCACCCACCCGATCGTGGCCGACATTGCGCACCTTGAGGCGGCAAGCCAAAACTTTGACGGCATTACCTACGCTAAAGGGGCCTCCACCCTCAAACAGCTGGTCGCCTACGTGGGCTTCGACACCTTCATCGAAGCAGCCCGCGTGTACTTCAAACGCCACGAATGGGCGAACACCACCCTCAACGATTTCCTGTCCGTACTCAACGAAGTATCCGGCAGGGATATGCAGGCGTGGTCACGGGCCTGGCTGCAAACCTCAGGTCTCTCAACTTTGGGAACCCGCCGCATCTACAGCACCGACGGGCAACTCACCGACCTGTACCTCACCCAGCAGCTCCCCGAAGGCATACCTGCAGGGGTCGGGCGCCCGCATGTGGTCAAACTAGAGACCTTCCGCCAGCATGAGAACCGGCTGGTCTCAACGGGGGTGCTCTCCCTGGAATACCCCAGTGAGCCCATCACAGAACACCGGGTTGAGCTCACCGATGAGCACAAAAAGCAAGTGGGTGAAGCCGACCTGCTCATGCTCAACGCCCAAGACCACACCTACGCAAAAGTGGCACTCACTAACGACGATGGGCTGCAGGCTGCAATCACTGGTGTATCCACCCTCGAATCCACGCTATCTCGCGGGCTGATCTGGGGCGCCCTCTGGGAGAATGTGCGCGATGCCCGCCTGCCGGTCAGCACCTTCGTAGATGCAGTAGTGCGCAACGTGTCCCTCGAACCCAGCGCCTCCCTGCTTGGCAGCATGGTCTCCCACGCCCAAGCAGCGGTAGCGAACTATGCCTCCCAAACAGAACGGGAAAACCTCTACAACGCACTCCATGATGCATTCAGCACCGCCCTCGCAGCCGCCTCCCCCGGATCGGATGCGCAGCTCATCCTGCTCCGCGCCCTCATCACGGTGAGCGGCGTCGCCACCCAAGGCGAAGAAACATGCCGCGACATCGCCCGCGGGGCCTTTGAAGACACCACCGGAGACATTGCAGTGGCCACAGGCATACCCTACGACCAGAACCTCGGCTGGGCCGCCCTTGGTGCCCTCGCCGAACGGAACCTTGTGAGCGTCACTGAGCTGGAGCAGGCTGCCCGTTACAACCCCTCCTCCATCTCAGCCAATGGTTACGCTTACGCGCTCGCGGCATTACCGCAGGCCGAGCACAAGGCAGAGGCATACCGTACAGTTATGGAAGACAGCACCCTCTCAAACGACGCCCTCTCCTCAACCGCCAACGGATTCCGCCTCGGCCCCGATGAGTTGCGTGAACCATACTTCGAGAGCTACTTCGCGGCGCTGAGCGATATTTGGGAGTCCCGGTCCATTGGGATGGCTACCCGTATCGTACGTGGGCTCTACCCGCGCATCTCCTACGGCCACGGATCAGCCGCAGGATTAGACGTGGACGATACCGCCCCGGTAGCCCTCGCCGAACGCTGGCTGCAGGAGCACCCCGAAGCGCCCTCAGCGTTACGTCGCCTCATCCTTGAGGCCCAAGACCTCACCCGGCGTAACCTGAACGCACAGAAGTTCAACGCGACACACTAAACGCCTGTGTATTCGCTCACCTCATGGACGCAGGCGCCCGGCGCATCCCACCGGGGCGAGGGCCGGGCACCTGCGTACTGCCGGTGTTTACACGGCACACCGGGTACCCCACGACTCGTCACAGGTGTTAAAACCGCAAAAAGTTTTTGGGTCAGAGAATCGCTAGTTTTTGCTGTACCTCTGTTCGGCTCAGTCTCAAAAACATGAGAGAATAGAAGCATTATCTGTCACCCGATAAATGTATCCACATAAATATAAGGAGTTTACTTTGGTCGACTACATCCTCGGTGACCGCGGAAGCGTCGAGATTGTTACCGATGGCTACTACGAGGCCGAAACCCTTCAAGTCTTTGAAGAACTCCACATTGACCGCGAGCGCATCTGGTTCGGAGAGGCCCACCTCGTACCTGAACCAGATAATCCTTATGAGCCTAAGAGTATCGCCGTGTACATTGACGAGCTCAAAGTTGGCCGGATGAGTGTTAAGGATTCAGCCGCATACTGGGAGCCAATAACGCGAGTAGTTGCTTCAGGTTACGTTCCGGTAGTTCACCTGCAGCTCTCAGCTATTGCGCGCCGTGTCGGTGAGGGCACCCGCATCGAAAGTTACGGTGTGTTGTCGCTTTCAGCACCAGGTTCGCTCTTCCCCATTAACCAGGCCCCCGCGCGAGCGGCCCTGCTTCCGCAGGGGCAGTCAATGAAGGTTCTTGATGAGAAAGACCATTCAGAGTACCTGCACAGTATCCTGCCCCCCAATGGTGAAGGGCGTGTGATTCTGACCCTTGAGGCGAACCAGATGAAGCTCTCAGATGGGCGTCTTATCGACACAGTTGAGGTGCTCCACGACCGTAAGTTGGTGGGCCGGCTAAGCACACAAATGTCCGCGCAGCTAGCTCCCGTGGTGAAGTATGCCTATGACCGTAACCGCCTCACAAGCGCCTGGGGTACTATCCGTGGCAATAGCTTGGAGCTTTCGCTGACGGTTCAAGCACTGCGAGCCAGCGAGATCCCGGCGGAATGGTACCGCACCCTGCCGAATAATGTTCCTGAGCTGCTCCCCGAAGGGGTGGCCTATGAGGTTCCTGACGCATATGTTGCCACTGAGGGTGAGAATAACCGCTCCGCTATTGAGGAATCAACAACGAAGAAGCGACGCGGGTTCATGAGCGCGCTCACCGGTGGAGGTGCCCCCGCTGAGACCGCTGCTCCTGAAACTCTCAGGGCTGAGGGGCTGCAGGAGGACAGTACCGAAGCCGTCGTACGGGGCGAGCGCCGCCGTCTGCTGACTCTTATGAGCGTCACCGGTTTGGCTGCGCTGTTAATCGGCTTGATCGTGGCGTTCTCGTACCTGGTGGTGGGCTTCATTATTATGGCGCTGGGGGCGGTGCTGGTCTTAGCCACCCTGTATGTTGGGCGTCAGATGGCGGTAAGCCCATCAGTTATCCGATACGCCGATTATGAGGCTCAGAAAGAGGCCCAACAACAACAACAGGAGAAACCGGAGAAGCCACTTAATACGGCGCGCCGCTAAATTCTGTTGTGGTTCTATGTGGGTGAAGGCCCCCACCCCGGTTGTATACCGGGGTGGGGGCCTTCACGTATGCCGTAGCTAGGCACCAGCTGAGCGTTAGCCTTCCGCTGCGCGGCTAGTCTTCACCGTATACGGAGGTGAAATCGGTGATCTTATCGTTCTGCAGCGCACGGGTAAGATCAGCGTTCGCTTTCTGATCCACCAGAACAATAGACTGCCCGTCCATAGACCACCCGGGCCCTGCGTTGGGTAGGCTCATCATGTGCATTGCGGTGGATCCGTTTGTAATCACCGGGGCCGCCAGGTTAGCGACCTGTGAGGAGTCCAGTCCCTTATCGACGGTCAGGTAGCCGCTGAGGGAATCTACGACCGTCTTGAACTTCCCGATGCTGCTCAGCGCTCCCTGAGCTTTAAGGGTGTTGTACAGGCCCCGCAGGTAGGCACGCTGGTTACGTACACGCTGGTAGTCGCCGGCGGCGAAAGAATAGCGTTCACGTACGAACGCCAGTGCCGTACTGCCGTCCATGTGCATGGTGCCGGGGGTGTACGACCACACCCCGGTTTTAAAGGCGACGGGTACTTGAACGTCTACCCCGCCGACGGCGTTGGTCAGGTCTTTGAACCCGGTGAAGTCGATCTCAGCTACATGGTCGATTTTGATCCCCAGCAGCTGCTCAATGGTAGCTACCTGCAGCCCAATACCACCGTAGTTCAGGGCGGCGTTTACCTTTGCGCTGCCGTACCCGGGGATATTCACCCAGCTATCACGCATAATGGAGATCAGGTACACCCCTGAACCGTCTTTGGGGATATGCATGAGCATAATAGTATCGGCACGCTGTCCGCTGACTTTCGCGGCATCGGCTGAGCCAGCGCGGGAATCGCTCCCTAGAAGCAGGATATCTGTGCCGGGGCTATCAACGATATCTCGGGTTTTGCCGCCTTCAACAGTGTCAAGGATGCCGTCACCATTCTGATCTTTTTCGCTGGCGAGAGATTTGGTGTCCTTACCTTCGGGCCCGGTGAAGGTGGGGGTTGCTGGGGGGTCACCAAGGGTTTTTTTGAGGTTATCAAGACCGTCCTGAGAGTCAGTGATCGAGTCAAACTTCTGAGTCTGGCTATCCCAAGTGTGCCCGATACTCCAGATATAAAACCCGACCCCCAAGAGTAGGGCCAGAATAATAATAAGCAAAGCTATAAGGGAGCGTTTAACCCATTTTTTCCTGGGTGTGGTGCGAAGAGCCTGAGTGAGTGTTCCGCTCATGATATTCCTTTATGTGCTGAAATTTTATGGCGCCTGCAAATGCCTCCATCGGCTCGGGCGCATAGCTGATGTGCCTGCCCCACAGTGTGGGGATGTGTATGTGAAAAGGCACCCCGTACCCGCGACGTCTGCGGCTACGGGGTGCATGAGAAATTATTTAGTGCAACGAAAAATTTAGGAGGACTTCTTGCCGAAATTCGCGAAGCGTGCGTTGAAGCGCTCGACGCGGCCTGCGGAGTCCATGATGCGCTGCTTACCAGTGTAGAACGGGTGAGATTCGGAGGAAATCTCGACCTCTACAATGGGGTACTCATTGCCGTCTTCCCACTTCTCAGTCTTAGCGGAGGTCATGGTGGAACGGGTGAGGAAAACCTTGCCGGATGCGAGGTCTCGGAACAACACCGGACCGTATTCCGGGTGAATATCTGCCTTCATTTTTACCTTCTTCTGCCACTGGATTTTGCCAGCAGCCCTTATATGGATGGGGTAGGTATGATGTGCTTGAGCGCATCAAACGGTTGTTCTCGGGCGCTGATGCGCACACAACCAGCATCAAGGGTATCACTTTTCAGACGGGTGCGCACACCCAGGTTTTATCGCTTCACTCACTAGCGCGGGCGGGTCTCCCAGAACGCTACAGCCGAGGCGGCAGCCACATTGAGCGAATCTACCCCGTGAGACATGGGGATCATGACCGTGTGTTTCGCGGCAGCAAGAGTCCGCGCCGACAGCCCATGCCCTTCAGTGCCCATAATAAGCGCCAGTTTCGGGTAGCGCCTGCTCGATAGTTCCTCAAGGGTGAGAGAATCATGGTGTAATGCTAGGGCGGCGGTCTCATACCCCATGCTGTGCAACAGTTCAAGGTCATCCGGCCAGCTGGTTAAGCGCCCCCAGGGAACCTGAAAAACGGTCCCCATTGAAACACGAATGGAACGACGGTACAGCGGGTCAGCGCAGCGGGGGCTTACGAGTACCGCATCCACGTTAAGGGCGGCAGCGGAACGGAAAATAGCCCCGACATTGGTGTGATCCACAATGTCCTCAAGGATAGCCACCCGAAAGGCCTCAGCCACCAGCTGCTCTAAAGGAACCGGGGCGGGGCGGGCCATCACCGCCAGCGCCCCGCGGTGCAGATGAAACCCAGTGACACCCTCTAACGCCTGTTCCGGACCTACATAGGCAGGAACTTCGGGGTGTGCCCGCAGCACGTCCGCAAGATCATCGGCCCATTTTTCACTCATGAGGAATGAGAGCGGCTGGTGCCCTGCGTCGAGCGCCCGACGCACTACCTTGGAAGACTCAGCAATATAAATACCCCACTGGGGTTCCAGTACCGAACGTAATTTCACATCGGTCAGGTGGGTGTAGTACTGCAGGGCCTGTTCGGGGGCCTGCTCCAACGGAACCACGGAAGAAATAGCGTGTACCCGCTCTGTTCGGGCGGCAATATCGGCTGCGGATAGTTGTTTCTTTCTCATGCTTTTTATATGCTGCACCTGTCGCTGGGTGTTCCCGTCGTACGACGGGAACACCCAGCGACAGGGCTGCTATTTAGCGTTTAAAGGCGCTGTAACGCCCGGTGGCGGTAGTGGTTAAGGCCAGGTCCATACCGTAGGTGCGCGCCAGGTTCTCCTCAGTAATAGTCTGCGCGATCGGCCCGGCAGCCACCAGCTGCCCCTCACGCAGCAGCAAAGCGTGGGTGAACCCTGCGGGGATTTCTTCGAGGTGGTGCGTAATCAGCACAGTTGCCGGGGCATAAGGATCGGCAGCTAGCGCACTCAGGCGTTCCACGAGATCCTCACGGCCGGAAATGTCCATACCCGCCCCGGGCTCATCCAGCAGCAGCAGCTCCGGGTCGGTCATGAGGGCACGGGCGATGAGGGTACGTTTACGTTCACCATCGGAGAGAGAACCAAAAGTGCGCTCAGCGAGGGTCTCAACACCCCAATCAGCCAGCAGCTCGGTAGCGCGGGCATCATCCATCGCCTCGTATTCTTCTTTCCACCGGCCCGAAACAGCATAGGCGGCGGTCACCACCACGTCGGACACTTTCTCGTGTCCGGGGATCTGCGTGGCAGATGCTGCTGAGGAGATGCCAATACGGGGGCGTAATTCGAAGACGTCTACCGCCCCGAGGGTCTCGTCCAGGATCTCGACCTCTCCGCCGCTGGGATGCAGCCGGGCTGCAGCAATCGATAAGAGGGTGGACTTACCGGCCCCGTTAGGGCCTAGGACAACCCAGCGTTCGCCTTCGTTCACGGACCAGCTAACATCCCGCAGAATGTTGCGCCCGCCGCGTACTACGTTAACGTTGTGAAGATTAAGTACGGTGCTCATGTTTTCTTCTCTGCTGTGAATTTCTAGATAGTGTGGATGATCTCAGGTGGCCCCGCCACGAACCGGCCGGTGTATCTTCCACCCGTACACGGTACTGGGCGGGTGCGTGGTATGGGCTAGTCGATGAACCCGCGTGCCCCGCCGACAAGTTCCACATGGCCGCTCTCAACCTCTGCGGTGACCATTTTGGCGACCTCGTGGGCGAACTCGTTAACCGTGTAGAGCTTCCCAGCGGTTTCGCGGCGGGCCTCAATGGCGCCGGGGTGCAGACGGTTGAGTAAGGTCGCTGTAACGGTGCCCTCAATCATGTCGGCAGAGACAATAACGAGGGAGATGCCTTTCTGCGCAAGTGCCGGGATTTCTGCGACGAGGGCATCCTCCCCCGCCCGTTTTGACTCGGCGACCGGCTGGTATTCTGCCATGGTCTGAACTTCCCGGATGAAGTGCGCCTGATGGCTGGTGACAAACACGATACGCCCGCCCGCAGGCATTTTCTGGGCTGCTAGGCGCGCCAGTTCAAGCTGCGCGTCACGGTTGAGACGCATCGCGTAGTCTTCGCCCATGCCGCTCTCCATGCCGCCGGATGCGTTAAGCACCAGGTAGTCAAGGGAACCGTAGGTGTCTACCGCCGTCTGCACCAGGTTCTGCAAGTCGGCGGTGTTGGTGACGTCAGCCTGCACGGCGATTGCTTTACCGCCAGCTTCCTCAATGGAGGTGACGATCTTCGCGGCGCGTGGTGCTTTGGAGCGGTAATTCACCACCACGTTCGCCCCTTCGGCTGCGAGAATCTGTGCGGTGTCTGCGCCCACCCCGCGGGAGGAGCCGGTGACGATAACGGTTTTGCCGGTCAGTTGTGCCATAGCTTATGAGTCCTTTGCTGAACGAAAACGGTGGTTAATGATGTGTGGTGTGCTAGTGGCCCATTCCCAGACCGCCATCCACGGGGATAACCGCACCAGAGATGTAGTTTGCCTCATCGGATGCGAGCCAGCGAATCACGCGCGCAACTTCTTCCGGTTCGGCGAAGCGCTTGGCTGGGATGGTATCGAGGTAGTTCTGTTTGGTCTCTTCTGGCAGCACCTCGGTCATTGCGGTGTTAATAAATCCGGGGGCAACCACGTTCGCAGTGATATTACGCCCGCCCAACTCACGGGTGATGGAACGTGCCATTCCTACCAGTGCAGCCTTCGAGGAGGAGTAGTTCACCTGCCCCGGTGAACCGTACAGGCCCACCACGGAAGACACCAGGATGATACGCCCCCGCTTAATTTTAAGCATCCCCTTGATGGCGCGCTGAACTACCCGGAAGGAGCCGGTGAGGTTCGTGTCGATGACGTCGGTAAAGTCTTCTTCCTTCATGCGCAGTAACAGGGTGTCACGGGTGATACCCGCGTTGGCGATAAGAACCTCCACCGGGCCGAACTGCTCCTCAATGGTTTTAAACGCCTCGGTGATGCTTGAACTGTCACGCACGTCGGCTTTGACGGCGAAAAACTCTTCGGGGGCGTCCCCGCTACGGTAGGTTACGCATACGTTGTGCCCCGCCGCTTTGAATTCTTTAGCGATTTCGTAGCCGATGCCACGGTTACCGCCGGTCACGAGAACAGTTTTGGGGGTGGTTTCGCTCATTATTTTCCCTACAGGTAGGCTTATTGGTCTTCTAATATTTTACGCCGTTTATGCCCAGCCTGCCGGGCGTGACTCTTAACGCTTCATATTCTGCAGGTCTACACTGAAAGTGTTCCACGGGGTCTACACTGGAAGATAAGGTGGCTTTTGAAGGCCGCACCGAACTGTTGCAGCGGGGTGTGGCGCACCCATACCAACAGATGGATACAGCACACACAACGCGCTAAAGGGGAGGGATTCTGTGTCCGAAAAATACTGGACAGCTGAAGACCTTGCCGACCACGGGTACCGACTAGAACAGGCCCCCGAAGATCAGGCGGAGCAAGATGACGCATACTGTATTACCGGTGCGGATGAGCCGCTTTCGCAACGGGTTAATAAACGCTCCCGCGAGTACATTTTTAAAATGTCGCTGCGAGTGGTGTGTATTGTCTGTGCGGTACTGGTGGACGGGTGGATGCGGTGGGCGTTTGTAGCCGGTTCAGCAGTGCTGCCGTGGGCGGCTGTTGTAATCGCCAATGGGGAAGCTAAAAACCGCAATAGCGGTTTCGTTCCCTACAAGCATAATGTCCCCCAGTTGGCATTAACCGCCAGCATGCAGGGACAAGATTCTGGGAAGCCGTCGTACAATACCTCCGAGGTCATTGATTTACAGGCACACCCGGCTGGACCTGACCGGGCCTAGTCGCAGAGTAAAGTGTGAGGAGAGGCTAGCAGTGGACTTATTAGGTTCGCTCTCAGGCGATGCAGCACCCACTGGGGATATCTGTTCCCGTAAAGGGTGCACTACCGAGGCTACCCACCAGATCCTGTGGAATAATCCAAAAATCCATACCCCACAGCGGCGTAAAATCTGGCTTGCCTGCGACGAGCATACGGCATGGTTAGAGAATTATCTTAAAGAACGCCAGTTCTGGAAGCAGACCCTGCCGTTTCCACAGTAGCTGACACCCACTCAGCGGCACTGTACTGTTAACTCTGTTTCTGTTCTATCACCGTCCGGAAGGATTCATGCGCGCATACCGTTTTCTGCTCACCAGCAAATGGATATTAGCTTTCATCCTGTGTGTGCTGTTTTCCGTGCTGTGCGTGTACCTGGCGGGGTGGCAGATGAGCCGTAAGGAGGCTCTTGACTGGCGTAATTCTCTGATCGTGCAGAACTACCATGCCGACCCCTACCGGCTGGAGGATAAGCCCCGGATCTTTACAGACTACGACCCTAATACTCAATGGCATCCGGTTCAGATGCGTGGACAGTATCTTCCCGAGAAGACCCTATTGGCCCGCAACCGGCCCTATGAGGGGCAAAACGGTTTTGAGGTGCTGGTTCCTTTCCGCACCGATGACGGGCAGGTGATTGTGATAAACCGCGGCTGGTTACCTGCCAGCTCATCGGATGCCGCAGCCCCGCGCGAGGAAGTGCCCGCCCCGCCGCAGGGGCAGATGAGTATTGTTGCACGCGTGCATAATGGGGAATCTGCCACGGGGAAAGAAGCACCACAGGGGCAGGTGGCCTCTATTGATTTGAAGGAAATCGCCGAACGCACCTCACTGCCAGTTAGCGCTGGCGCCTACGGGCTGCTTGATGCTGAGAACCCAGCCGCTGCCAGCCGCCCGCAGCAGAAAGCGCAGCCCGAGTTAGATAATGGGCCGAACCTTTCCTACTCGTTACAGTGGTATGCTTTCGCGGTACTGATCTATGTGGTGTATTTCTGGAGTGCACGGCAGAAAGTGCGCAACGATGAGCTGGATGCCCAGGTGGCGGCGGAGCTGGAACGTTACTACGGGCAGTTCTACAACGAGGACGGCACCTACGTGGGTGAGGAAGACGAGGCTGTGGTGCTTCGCAAAATGGAGATGATTGATGATATGCCCTCGCATATGAAGTCGATCGTACGCCCCAGGCCCGCAAGGAAACGTTCCCGGCCCACCGATGAAGAAGAGGAAGACGCGTTTTTGGATGGGCTCTCGTAAGAACTGCAAGCCCAACCGGTCAACACCCGGCGGCGGCGTGTTGCGAGGGTCCGCAGGAAGGCGTAAACACCTTTTCTGTCGCTGACGAACCACCTGCCCAGCAGGCTGCTGCGGTAGGGTATGAGGTGTCTGCGTCAATGCCGCCTGAAGATACTCAGCCACCCTGCAGCGTTCCCCTGCTATATGTTCTTTCCGTTTATTCCCGGCGCTGACTGTCCTAGTAAAACGTATTTTCTAACCGTTCCTGCCGCGGATAGTCATGCATATATTTGTATCGAATTTTACTTCGAAAACCTGCTATAGTTAGTCCTGTTTAGAAAAGATTTTTGCAAAGTATTTTCGAAGAGGTTTCGCCTATGATGGGTTACTCGCACACCGTGAGCGCGGCCGCCGGGTGGCTCATACTTGCTGAAACCGGTATGGTGCAGGTGCCCGATACACTCACCCTGATCGTTACCACTCTTGCCTGCGCTGGCGCGGGTATGCTACCCGATATTGATCACCATAACGGCAGTATCGCCAACTCCATACCGCCACTTTCACGCTGGCTTGCACGCGTGGTGGGCGCTATAAGCGGTGGGCACCGAAAAGGCACCCATTCGCTGATAGGACTCATCGCTTTCTGGGCTATCGCATACTTCAGTATTCAGCTCACCTACCAGGGTGTCCCCTGGGTTTCGCTCATACTTGCGGGGTTCTCTGGTGGGTTAGCTCTGCGTGTTCTCGGTGCACCGGGCGGCTGGATTGGGGCTATTATCCTGGGGTACGCCGCTTACACCACCGGCTCGCTCAGCCTACTCCCCTGGGCTATTTCAGTAGGGGCAACCATACACCTCATAGGAGATGCCCTGACCACCAGAGGAATTCTGCCGTTATACCCCATCATCCTTAAACCTCCGGTTGCTTCGGCACTTTGGAAGAAAAGTGGCTACATGGCCTTACCGCTTCTGGGTGATGCTGGCAGCGCCCGCGAAAAAGGATTGGTGCTGTTACTGACCCTCTATATCGGCTGGTATGCGGCCGCACTTGGTGGCCTCATCCCCTACCCCCTACAGACAGCCGGGCTGGGCATACATCAATAACCTTTGGGAACGTTGCACAGACACAAGAAGACACAGGAGCGCCCCGCCTCATCAAAACGATGGGCGGGGCGTCGAATCCTTTATAGCTTCTCCGGCTTATGCGTCCTGGATGGGCCAGTGGACGTCAACCTCGACGTTCTCTTCACCGGAGGTGGGGTACTTCTCGTACTCAGTGTTGTGCATATGTTCTCCTTTTGTCAGCACAAGGAATCCTGTCCCAATATGCTTGCTTGACCTACAAGGACAAGCCCCTTCTTTTGCTTTTGCGTCCTCGCATCAGCGGGAACACATCCAGTGTAGACCCGTGCAGTATTGGTTTTCCAGCCAAAAACCCAAAATGTAGGCAGGCACACACCGATATTTCTAGAAACCCACATTACTGTCCGCAATATAACGACAATACAACGGATTTTTATACGGAAAACCCACAATCGCAAGCGGTTTTTCCATCACTACCGCAGCCAATATCTCAAAACCAATACTCTCTCCGGCAAACCCCATAGCAAAACTCTCAAAAATACGGTGATACGGGCACAAAGCAACACTAAATCGTAGAAACACAACCCCTCTCGCGCAGCTCAACTGCACCAATACCCGCCTCGTGGTGCACCCCGTATTTCAGAGACACACACGATATACAGATGCCGCCCACCCCAGTGGAAAACCAGGGTGGGCGGGTATAATGTGGTTCCGTTTTCGGCGTACTACGCCAACGAAATTAAATCCTGATAGTCCTTCGACCAGAGATCTTCCACCGCGTCCGGCAGCAGCAAAACCCGCTCGGGGTTCAGCGCCTCAACGGCCCCCTCATCATGCGAGACCATCACAATGGCACCAGTGTACGCTTTCAAAGCATTCAGGATCTCCTCCCGAGAAGCCGGGTCAAGGTTATTCGTCGGCTCATCAAGCAGCAGCACATTCGCACTAGAGGCTACCAGTGTAGCCAGTGACAGACGGGTCTTCTCCCCACCCGAAAGCACCCCGGCCGGTTTATCAACATCATCACCTGAGAAAAGAAACGAGCCAAGGATAGTGCGCACCCGCGTATCATCCAGATCCGGCGCAGCGGATTTCATATTCTCAAAAACAGTGCGCTCACCCTCAAGAATTTCATGCTCCTGCGCGAAATACCCCAGCTTCGCCCCGTGACCATACACCACCTCACCTGTATCCGGCTGAGTCGCACCCGCCAGCATACGCAACAGGGTGGTCTTACCCGCACCGTTGAGTCCCAGCACCACCACCCGTGAACCCCGGTCAATGGCCAAATCAACGTCTGTAAAAATCTCAAGTGAACCATAGGATTTCGACAGCCCCCGGGCAGAAAGCGGGGTTTTACCGCAGGGAGCGGGGTCAGGGAAACGAATCGCCGCAACCTTATCGACCTGACGCTCTTCCTGAACCCCACGCATAAGACGCTCCGCGCGCTTAATCATCTGCTGAGCAGCCACCGCTTTCGTGGCCTTCGCACGCATCTTATTGGCCTGTTCTAAAAGCGCGTTCGCCTTCTTCTGGGCGTTGGCGCGCTCGCGTTTACGGCGGTGTTCATCCTGCTCACGCTGCATCAGATAATTTTTCCACCCCATGTTGTACTGGTCAATCACGCACCGGTTTGCGTCAAGATAAAACACCCGGTTTACCACCAGTTCCATGAGCTCCACGTCGTGGCTAATCACCAGCAGAGCACCCGAAAAGTTCTTCAAAAAATCTCGCAGCCACAGGATAGAATCAGCATCCAGGTGGTTGGTGGGCTCATCAAGTAACATCGTGTCCGCGTTTGAGAAGAGGATGCGCGCCAACTCCACGCGGCGGCGCTGCCCGCCCGAAAGGGTCGACAAGGGTTGGGAAAGTACCCGTTCGGGAAGGTCAAGGTTGGATGTAATGACCGCAGCCTCAGACTCCGCCGCGTAACCGCCGCCAGCAATAAACTCGGCTTCTAACCTATCGTAGCGGCGCATACCTTTAGCGCGCACCGTCGGGTCTTCGCTGGCCATATCATCTTGAGCCTGGCGCATCTTCCGCGCTACACCATCCAATGCCCGGGCCGAAAGAATACGATCCTTGGCGAGCTGGCTCATATCATCCACTTTGGGGTCCTGTGGCAGGTAGCCGATTGAACCGGAACGGGTAATGGTGCCATCCGCCGGTAGATTAAGCCCGGCCAACACCTTAGTCATAGTGGTTTTACCGGCTCCGTTGCGGCCTACAAGCCCAATCTTATCGCCTTTATCAATACGGAAAGTGACCTCTTCCATGAGCAGGCGGGCGCCAGCACGAAGTTCAAGGTTCTGTACGGAAATCACGATGCAGGATCTTTCGGGTGGGGTATGCGACAGATGCCAACTATGGCGGCAACCTCTCAAGTTTACGCGATGGCGCACCATGCGGGCTATTTCAGACTCGCATGGCGGTACGACGGTGCTCAGTACGAACTAGGCTCTATAAGGCACCGTTATATGACATGTTTTTACAGGCCTATGCACAAAGGCTCTAGTACTACCCCTATAATTTGAACAGTGTTCAAATAAATTTCTATCCACTAAGTGTTAAGGACCCCAACGCATGTCTGCAGCCACCCCGTACCGCCCATCCTCAGCCCGTAGCCTTGCCCTAGTAGCCGTTTTCGCAGCTTTCATAGCGGTACTTGGGCCGCTTTCCATACCGATCGCAGGCGTACCCGTACCACTATCGTTAGGCCCGCTAGCGATCTACGTGACCGCCCTCGTTCTAGGCGGGATCCGTGCCTTCGCAGCGACCAGCCTCTACGTTCTTATGGGGTGCCTGGGCCTGCCTATTTTTGCGCAGGGCGGCTCAGGCTTCGGCTCACTAGCTGGCCCCACCGGCGGATACCTCATCGGCTACCCTTTTGGGGCACTCGCTGCCGGGATGGTGGCCTACCTGGTAGTGCGCCGCCGCCTCAACCCGGCACTTACCGTGATACTACTTGCGGCAGCAGCGATGATCGGGTTCGTGACGCTTTCAACCGGTGGCCTCATCGGTCTCATATTCAACGGGCGCATGTCCTTCGAAAAAGCAGCTGGCATCGTCATATCTTTCGCGCTGCCTGATTCCGCCAAAGCGATCGTAGCGGCTCTCGCGGCGGCGGCGGTTCACCGAGCGTTCCCCGCACTGGCTGGGCGCGCATCCGCCAAAACAGCTAGGTAACACCGGTGTTCTTCTCACGACGACGCGTAGCAGAGA
Organism: Rothia aeria; assembly: GCF_016726365.1. Classification (NCBI taxonomy): domain Bacteria; kingdom Bacillati; phylum Actinomycetota; class Actinomycetes; order Micrococcales; family Micrococcaceae; genus Rothia; species Rothia aeria. The sequence goes on from NZ_CP068102.1 coordinate 236,735, forward strand.
CTTCGCAGGAAGCCGCAGATACCCCCTGCTATCTTCGCACTCACCAGGTAACCGTTACCGTTGACCTCCCCGACGGTGGGAACCAGCGCATCCTCGACTCGGTGACAGTGCGCCTTGAGGCACCCCGCACCGCGGTATTAGGGCTTAACGGGAGCGGAAAATCAACATTTCTGGGCCTCTTTAATGGACTGGTGCACCCCTCAGAAGGAACGGTGGAGGTCAATGGGGTGGATGCGCTCGCCCACCCGCACAAAGCACGGCAACAGGTGGGTATGATCTTCTCGGACCCCGCCGCGCAGCTTATTATGCCCACCGTGCGTGAAGATATTGAGCTGAGCCTGCGCCGGAACCCCACTCTGACCCGCAAGCAGCGACTGCATAAAGCCCACGAGCTTTTGGCGCAGCGCGGAATAGAGGACAAGCAGGATCAGAGCGTGTTCTCGCTCTCCGGCGGGGAAAAACAGTTGGTAGCGCTCACCAGCGTATTGGCCACCGATCCGCGGGTGCTGCTCCTTGACGAGCCGACAACACTTTTAGACCTGCGGAATCGACTGAACCTCATGCGCCACTTTAATACGCTGAACCAGATGCTGGTGATTAGCACCCACGACCTTGACTTGGCTGCCGCCGCCTGTGATGAGGCGATTATCCTTCACGAAGGACGGCTCATGGCGCACGGTGCCGCCGCAGACACCGTGCGCACATACCGTAACTGGTGCTCCCACGGCTTCCCCCATGAGCACACCCGCGGAGGTGCCGCTGATACATTAGGAAGCGACGATGAGTAAACGCACACGCCCCAAACGCGACGGTAGTTTTCAGGCTAAATTCTCCCCGGGTGCCGCGCTCATAGGTTCATACCGTCCTTTAGCGACACCGGTGCACCGGGTACCGCTGTGGCTCAAGGCGTGCCTTTTCGCAGCTTTTATGTTCCTGCTTGCGCTCACCGGGTGGCAGGTAGCCTTCGGGGTATGCGCGGTGTGCCTCATACTGGCCTACAGTGCGGGTATAAAAACAATGGAGCTGCTGCGGATGCTGTACGCCATGCGGTGGCTTCTCATACTCCTGGCGTTCTACTATGCCCTGTGGGGCGGGTGGGACCTTGGCGCGGATGTGCTTGCCACGCTCCTAGCGGCCACGCTCGCTTCACGGATTATTCTCACCAGTACCCCGCTGCCAGTACTTATTGATGGGGTTGTAACGTTCTGCGCACCCCTGCGGTTTGTGGGGGTGCGGTCCGAACGACTGGGTCTAGCAATTGGGCTTATGATACGGTCAATTCCGGCGATTATGGACCGTTGGGGAACGTTGCTAAAAGCCGCTGCCGCACGCGGGTTACCGGCTAAATCCACGTGGCGGCTGATTACTCCCCTCGTCGTGCAGACCGTTGATTATGCGCAAAAAACCGGTGATGCTCTTGCCGCACGCGGGTTAGATGAGTAACCCCGCTGCTAGGAGGCGTGCACGTCCCAGGTGTTTAGCGCCACCAAATGTACCAGTTGTGGCTGCCGTACAGGCTTTCAGAGAGCTTACTGAACCCACGGTATACGTCGGTGAGCATGGCGGGGCTGAGCATGCACTGTTCTGCTGCCAAAATAGCGGCGTCTAGTGTGGTGTTAACGGGTTCAGGTGTGTAGAACTCTGTGTATTGGGCGGCAACTACAGCCGGTACCGCTTCGTCCCGCTCCTGCCAGTAGTGGGCGATCGCCATAAAGTCAGCAGCATCAGGGCACCCAACCCACCCCCCGAAGGGCAGGTATGCTAAGGCCTCAGCTGGTTCAGTGACCGGCATATCAAGAAGTATGAGCTCCCCCGCCGCGTCACTATTTTGGGTGTCTGCTTCCTCATTAATGTAGGCGCTCATAAGGGTCAGCGGTTTGGGCTGCATGGCGGTAGCCTCCGTACCGTACTCGCCGGGTATAATAAGCGCTTCCCCCTCAACAAGCTCATGGTAGCTGCCCTTAAACGTGTCGGGGCTGAGCCGTTCAAAAGCTGCGTGGGCGAGAGATTCAACCGAAGCACCAGCTAGCGCACTGTGGTACTCCTCAATAATGGTGTGCGCGTGCTGCCGCACCTGCTCAGCGGTTACAGATTCTGAGGGGACTCCGGTACGCACGGAAATGTTGTTGAGCATGGTGCCGAGTAGGGTCTGGTCGAGGGCCACCACAACGGGGGTGAACCCCTCCTCACGGCCTTTCTCGCAACGGTTAAGATAACGCCGGTTGAGCTCTTCGTGCGGTTCGCCGCGTCGGATACGTTCGTGGGGGTAAGGATATAAAGCTATGAAACGATCGTAGGGCTCAGGCATGGTTTCTCCGATGATTGGTTCTCCCTAGTCTACCCCGGTTTTTAGGGTTTCGGCGCTGTTTTCAAGGTCCTGCCTATTTGGGGTATTTTTAGACGGCTTTATACGCTCCTTGTCCCACCCCAAACCTCTCTAAATAACCTAATTTTTGGGAGTTATTTGGCGCATAATTCTAGTACGCTGCTGGCTAAGTAACTGGTTATTCGCCCGGTTCTGTTCTGCGGTGTGCCTACGGGTATGCTGGGAAGGTGTCAGAAACTACCATAGATGAGCTAATCCCGGGCGCTTGGAGCATCGCCACCTCCGAACCAGACCTTCTACGTTCAAGGCGGTCTGAGCATTTTGCCGCCGAGGTTCACGAGCGTACCTCCCTAACGTTCGGTGAGCAGTACCGGGACGCAGTCGCCCCGAACCTAGAGTATGAGGCCCCTAAGGACCCGCAGGCGTGGGCTAATCGAGTCATTGAGCTCCCCACTGATACCGGGGTAAACGAGTACCAGGCCTTAACGGGTATCCGGTACCGGGGGCAAAATCTGGAACGGCCTTTCGTGGATGTGGTGGCCACCAATATCCCGTGCGATGCGCACAGTATCACCCGCCTTACACGCCTAGTGCTGAGCGAATATGCACAATTCAGGCCTGTATGTGCGCGGTTTTTCGTTCCGGGCAGCACGGATCATCTGCTGTCTGAATTGCGGAAAACGACCGGTGCGCAAGGCTCAGCTTTTGATATGCACCTTGTCTCTGGTGAGCTGAAGATGCTACTTGAGCGCCCCGCACCGAAAAATGTGGCGCGGGTACAGTTGGCCCCAATCAGCTCAGGGGAAGCCGCCGCCTTATGCACGCGTATTTACGCGGATATTGCCGAGGTTAAACCAGACTTACCGGAATGGGCCACCCCACAAGACGCCCAGTCTTTAGCCGATGCGGCCTCCGATGGCCTCTTACGGCAGGTGCTGGTGGATGAGACGCAGGCGGGTGTGCTGGCGTTCGCGGCACGCGGCGAACAGGGCGTGCACGGGTACAGTGTTGAGGAGATCTGCCTGGATGCACCGTTTCTGGGGCAGAAACTGGCGAATACGGTACTGTGGCACGGCATGAACAGCATCAGTCACAGCACTGCCATAAACCAAGGCAGCGCACTTTGGGGGACGATCCACCCGCACAATGCGCCCTCACTCCGTAACGCGTTAGGGGTGGGGCGCACTATTGTAGGTTCCTACGTGTGGGTGGGTGAACGCGCTTTCTAGCCGTCCTCTTCCATTCAGCCGCCAAAGCCCCCGTGCGGGGCGGCTATCGGCACGAAATACGATATTTTCGTACTGGCCGCCCCGCCGAAACTGCTTTCATGGCAGCTACCGTTGGGTGGGGTCTTAGTCCCACCAGAAGTACCATTGTTTGCTGTGGTGGATAGCGGTCGCTAGCGTCTCAAAACTGTCAAAAACCTGCGTCGGGGCGTCGCTGCAGAACGCAAATTGTTCAACCGCCAGCTGTTTTGTCTCATTAGGGTCGGTCACGGGGCGTTCAACATAGAATTCCAGCGTGTCGTGCCCGTCCAGCAGTCCGGGTATCGCACCGTATTTTTGGTACCAGTAATGAGTGAATGCCAGCTGGCTTTCGGTGTCGGGGCAGTCATTCCACCCGCCAAAGGGCAGGTAAGCGGGAATATCCGCAGGGTTATCGGCTGGAACCTGAACCAGCAGAAGCTCACCTTCAGTTATGTTATCGCCGCCTTCAAACGAGTTGATGGTAACGAATACCGGCTGTTCAGTGTGCTCTATACCGTCAGGCAGGAACGAGGGTTCTTTGAAAGTTTCCACCATGTTTCGGAAAAAGGCTTCTTCGTCCTCAAGAAACAGGTCAAGGTTTTCCGCAATTTCCTTCTTCCCACGCTCTTCAACAGATAAATCCTTGAGGGAGGCACGGTATTTCTCAAGCATATTGTGGGTGTATGCTCGGGCGTGATCTGGGGTTATGAGGTCCAGCTCGTCCGGCAGGTTATGCTCATCTGCAAGCTTGAAAAGAATGTCTTCAAGCAAGGTGTCGGTGGTGCGAACAAATACGGGCACATACCCCTGTTCTTTCCCTTGAGCCAGCAGCGTGTAGTAGCGGCCCATGATCTGCTCGGCCGAAGTACCTTCGGTGATACGCTCGTGCGGGTAGGGGAAGATGCGGGTATATTGTTCGTATACCTCAGTGGGAGTTTGTTCAGGCACTGTTCTTTCCTTCCAATAACGATTATTGCTACTAAAACCCTACAGAATGTTGCAGCCCTGTGCTACACGTCTGGTTATTCCCACCAAAAGTACCATTGGCGGTTGCAGTATATCCCCTGTGCCAGTTCCTCAAAACTGCTGCAGATAGGCCCAACTAGTTCGGGGCAGAAAATATACTGTTCTGCCGCTAACCGTTTTGTGGCTTCGGGGTTGGTACTGGGTCGGGTGACGTTGAATTCCAGCTCTTTATCGCCTCCTACCGCTGCTATGTACGCCCCGTATTTCTCGTACCAGTAGTGGGCGATAGCCAATTGGGTATCGGTGCTGGGGCAGTTATTCCAGCCGCCGGTAGGCAGGTAGGCGGGTATATCGGCGGGATGCTGGGCGGGTATTTTTGCTATGACGATTAAGGAACCTGGCTGCGCCATGCCGTCTTCAACCTGGTGGGCTGCGAAGAAAACCGGTTCACTACCCGAGGCGTCATTATGGAGTGTGAAATCGGGGTGATCGTAGAAATCAGCTAGTCCCCCACCGGCCCCCTGAAAAAGCGCGGCAGCCGCGGCGGGGTGAGTATCGGTGAAAGCTTGCTGCGCTATATCCATCGTGGTGGTGCCCCGCAGCGCCGAACGGTACTTCTCAACCAGCTGTTGCGTGTAGGCGGTAAGGGCGCAGGCGTCTGTCTGCTCTTGGGAGCAGCCCGCCCAGTCTGCGAGGTTCATCCGCATTGCTTCTAGCAGTGCCTCGGTGAGGGTTAGGATCACGGGTGTGAACCCTTCACGGGCTCCTTCACTGAGAAGTTCGCGGTAGGGGCCCATTACATCCTGCGTTCGGGTAGGGTTCTCTATGAGACGCAGCGGGTAGGGTAAAAGCTCAACGAACTTCTTGTATATGCCTGCCGCCATGGTGAGCCTTTCGTCAGTTGTGCGGGCATGACACTACCCTACCGAAGTTTTACTCGTAACAGTCGCAGCGTTGCTTTATTATTGCAGGCCGCCGCCCCAGTATACTCGCCCATAGTTTTGGGTGTGAAGGCTTTGGGCGAGCTCATCAAGAGTTCCGTTTGCCTGACGGCACTCCCCCACACTGACTAGGTCGTGTTCGGCGGCTAACTGCATGGCTTCGTGAGACTCGGGAGGGAACTGGCGGTACAGTATGATGCCGTACCGGTCAATGTAGGCGAGCGTGGCGTAGGTGTACTCCTGCCAGTAGCGGGTGAGGGCGTAGAACGCAGGCGTATCTAAGGGTGCTTCTGCGGGTACACAGGGTACGTGTGCGAGTATATCGGCTGGTTGTTCCACCGGGAAATCTACAAGAACAAGCAGTGTGTCAGCTCCCCACGTGGCGGAGGCAGATACCAGCGCCTCGGGAACACAGTAGGGTACATCCACAGGGGTAAATCCTGGGCTGAAGAGTTCCGTGATCTTATCGGTACGCCTTTTGTAGGTGCTCACCCTAGGGTGCCGTTCAAGCTGTTGGAATATCTTTTCGGCCACTTCACTGGTAGTCGTATCAAGCGTGCGCGCCTCATATTCCCCAATAATATTCCCCGCATACTCCCCCAAGCTGCGGGCTGTAACCGGTCTCGGTTCCCGGCCGGTGTAGCGCATAAAATCGGTGACGTTCTGCTCGATGCGGGTAAGTAACCCCTCATCAACGGCGAGGATCACCGGGTAGGTATTATGCCTCGTCAGCTCATCCCCGCTCGCTTCACCATAGAGGGATTCCACTTCGTCCCAGGTAAGCCCGGCGGTTAGCACTTGATGATGGTACGGGTACAGGTGTGTGAATCGTTCGTAAAGTGTTCCTCGCATATATTCTTCCCATCCGTTCTGGGTATTAGGCGATGAAGAGACAAAACCACACCGGCTATACCTCAGTTTACGACGTATTACGGGGTCGCGCCGCGCTGCGGGATGGGTGTTTTAAGATGCGCATTTGCCCAAAGCGGCGTAGAGTAGAAAAAACGCTATTGAAGGAGTTCAATGATGACGAATAACTACTTCAAGGAAATGATTCGCCTGGCCGACAGCATCGCGGATCAGGCACACTCAGGGCAGACTGATAAGATTGGGCGCCCTTATATTACTCACCCGCGCCGTGTGGCGTTTGCGGTACGTAAGCTGGCCCCCGAGAATATGCGGGTTGAGGCGCAGATTGTGGCACTTCTGCACGACACAGTTGAAGACACAGGTGTGACACTCGATTATTTAGCACGCTACTTCTCAGTCAGTATTGTGGATGCGGTGGACGCCCTCACCAAACGCAAGGGCGAGACCTTAGAACAGTCCATAGCGCGGGTACGGGCAAATGAGCTTGCCCGACTGGTGAAGCACGCCGATATTGCCGATAACACTGACCCGGAACGTACCGCCCTCTTAGATGAGGAAACCCGGGAGCGCCTAGCGAAAAAATACGCGAAAAGCCTCACCCTGCTCAGCCTCGGAGAATAATGAGGCAGCACTCTCAAACTATCCCATAGTTTAATAAGCTAACGGCATCGCCTTCTACTGTGAGAGTATCGGGCGATGCCGTTAGTTTTAAGGAGAAGCTCACGTTATCTGGTGCACAGATTGTACGTGGGCTTTTAGATATTGAACCCGAGCGCGCGCATCATATCGCGCCCGTCTTCAGTAATCCGTTCGGGACCCCACGGGGGCATCCACACCCAGTTCACGCGCCACTCGGCGACCACGTTATCGAGGTTTGCCTGCACCTGCTCCTCAATGACGTCCTGCAGCGGACATGCAGCCGTGGTGAGCGTCAGATCAAGGATGAGGGTGCCGTTATCGTCCCAGCGCATACCGTACAGCAGCCCAAGGTCGACGATGTTCACGCCGAGCTCCGGGTCGATAACTTCTTTGAGCGCCTCTTCGATGTCCTCCTGGGAGGGGCGTGCCTGCACCGTTTCAGTCATGATGCACCTTCTTTCGAAAGAGAGAGGTAGTGGTAAAAACTACTTCTTGCCAGTGTAGGCTACGTAGCCTTCTTCTTCCAGACGGTCAGCCAGCTCGGGGCCGCCCTGGTCGGCCATCTTCCCATCCACAAAAACATGCACGAACTGCGGCTTAATGTACCGCAGGATACGGGTGTAGTGGGTGATGAGCATAACGCCCATGTCGTTCGACTCGTGGGCACGGTTCACGCCCTCAGAAACAACCTTCAACGCGTCCACGTCCAAGCCGGAGTCGGTCTCATCCAGGATGCCGAACTTGGGCTTGAGCAGTTCAAGCTGCAGAATTTCGTGGCGTTTCTTCTCACCGCCGGAGAAGCCCTCGTTCACGTTGCGGGACACGAACGTTGGGTCAATCTTCAGCTGCTCCATGGCCGCTTTCACGTCCTTAGTCCAGGTGCGCAGGTTCGGGGCTTTCCCGTCCACCGCAGTCTTGGCCGAACGCAGGAAGTTGGACATGGTGACACCGGGAATTTCCACCGGGTACTGCATCGCCAGGAACAGGCCGGCGCGGGCACGCTCATCCACGCTCATCTCGGTGATGTCTTCACCATCAAGCAGAATCTGGCCGGAGTCAATCTGATACTTCGGGTGCCCCGCGATGGTGGAAGCCAGTGTAGATTTGCCCGAGCCGTTGGGACCCATAATGGCGTGAATCTCGCCGGATTTAATGGTCAGGTTCACGCCCTTGAGGATGGGCTTAGTGTTTTCGTCGTCCAGGATGACCGAGACGTGCAGGTCCTTGATTTCAAGGGTAGACATTATTTCTCCTAGTGGGGGATGCTTAGTTGTTGCTGAGGGCGAGCTCTTCTTCGAGCGCATCGGTGAGCTGCTCTTCAAGTTCGGGCACACGGATCTGCTGGATCACTTCGTTGAGGAAGCCGCGCACCACCAGACGGCGCGCCTCAGCCTCAGGAATACCGCGCGCCTGCAGGTACCACAGGTGCTCATCATCCAGCTGACCGGTAGTCGACGCGTGGCCCGCGCCCTCAATACGTCCGGTCTCGATCTCAAGGTTCGGCACCGAGTCTGCGCGGGGGCCAACCTCAAGAAGCAGGTTACGGTTCAGTTCGTAAGTGTCGGTGCCTTCCGCATCCTTACCGATCAGGACATCACCCACCCATACGGAGTGTGCACCCTTACCCTGCAACGCGCCCTTATAGGTCACACGCGATTTACAGTTCGGTACGGAGTGATCCACGAACAGGCGGGATTCGATATGCTGACCAGCGTCCACAAAGTAGAGGCCGTACATTTCGGTTTCCGCCCCGGGCTGCGTGAACTTGGTGGAGGGGGTGACGCGCACCAGGTCGCCGCCGAGGGAAATGCACACATGTTTGAACCGTGAATCGCGGCCCAGCTTCGCGTACTGTGCGGAAGCGTGCACAGCGTCATCGTCCCACTGCTGCACGCAGATGACGCTCAGCTGCGCGGAGTCGCCCACCAAGAACTCAATATTCTGAGCCAGGGTCGCTGAACCGGTGTGACGAATCACCACAACCGATTTCGAGAACGGTTTAGCCTCAACCACCAGGTGCTGCGCGGCAGGATCCCGGTGGGTGCCGACAATAGCGATCTCAACCTGCTCGTTCAGCTCAGCCTCTGCAGGGATAGTCACCACGGTTGCGGTTTTGAAGTGGCTCCAGGCGTTTGCGGCAACACGGTCCTCAGGTACACCTGCCAGACCGATACGCTCATCCTCACGCTGCACCTCCTCAACTACTACCGCAGAGGGAGCGGTAATTTTCGGCGCGGGTGCGGAGTGTTCCAGTGAATCGGTGTGCAGCCCGCCTAAACGCTTAAGCGGGGTGAAACGCCAGTCCTCTTCACGGCCGGTGAGGGGGCTGAAGTCCTCCACCTTGTACGAGGTCATGCGCTCAGCACGGGAAGCATCAAGGGTTTTCTGCACGTTATTGGGGTTCGACCCCTGGTGGTGTTCCTCGGTGGCGCGCAGGATGGTGTCATCGTGCACAAGCTCGCTGGCGAGCTTCTCACCTTCCTGGTCCATGCCGGGGATGATCGGGGCGTGATAGCCCAGGGTTTCTTCGGTGTTCGGCATTAGCCCACAGATCCTTCCATCTGAAGTTCGATGAGGCGGTTAAGTTCGAGCGCGTACTCCATCGGCAGCTCACGGGCGATCGGCTCAACGAAGCCGCGCACGATCATCGCCATTGCCTCGTCCTCAGCTAGGCCGCGCTGCATGAGGTAAAACATCTGCTCCTCAGAGACGCGGGAGACGGTCGCCTCGTGGCCCATTGTCACATCGTCCTCGCGCACATCCACATAAGGGTAGGTGTCCGAACGGGAGACGGTGTCCACCAGTAAGGCGTCGCAGACCACCGAGGATTTGGAGTGTTTAGCGCCTTCACGTACCTGCACCAGGCCGCGGTATGCGCTGCGCCCGCCATTACGTGCCACCGACTTCGACACAATCGTTGAGGAGGTATTCGGGGCAATATGCACCATCTTAGAGCCGGTGTCCTGGTGTTGTCCCTCACCCGCGAAAGCGATCGACAGGGTCTCGCCCTTAGCGTGCTCCCCCACCATGTACACTGCGGGGTACTTCTGGGTAACCTTCGAGCCGATGTTCCCATCCACCCATTCCATGGTGGCGCCCTCGTGGGCGACAGCGCGCTTAGTCACCAGGTTGTACACGTTATTCGACCAGTTCTGGATGGTGGTGTAGCGAACACGTGCGTTCTTCTTCACCACAATCTCAACGACCGCCGAGTGCAGCGAGTCAGACTTGTAGATGGGGGCGGTGCAGCCCTCAATGTAATGCACATAGGACCCCTCATCCGCGATAATGAGGGTGCGCTCAAACTGGCCCATGTTCTCAGTATTAATACGGAAATACGCCTGCAGCGGGATTTCCACGTGCACCCCCGGGGGGACGTACACAAACGACCCACCGGACCACACGGCGGTGTTCAATGCAGAGAACTTATTATCGCCGATGGGGATGATTGAGCCGAAGTACTCCTTGAAAAGCTCCGGGTAGTCCCGCAAACCGGTGTCGGTATCGACGAAGATCACGCCCTGCGCTTCCAGATCTTCACGGATCTGGTGGTACACAACCTCAGACTCGTACTGTGCGGCCACACCAGCGACCAGCGAGTTACGTTCTGCCTCGGGAATGCCCAGACGCTCATAGGTGATGCGGATATCTTCGGGAAGCTCCTCCCACGACTCCGCCTGCCCTTCAGTTGAGCGCACAAAGTACTTAATATTGTCGAAGTCAATCTCTGAGAGGTCAGCTCCCCAAGTGGGCATGGGCTTGCGTTCGAAGAACTTCAGCGCCTTCAAACGCATATTCAGCATCCACTCGGGTTCGTTCTTTTTCATGGAAATATCGCGCACAACGGCCTCGTCGAGGCCGCGCTTTGCCGCCTGACCCGCCACGTCAGAGTCTGCCCAGCCGTACTCGTAGTTACCAATGCCTTCGAGTTCGGGGTTCATCTCCAGGATCTCTGAAATGACGGTGTCGTTGGCTTCGCGCTCAACTTTCTCGGTCATTACGGCCTTTCTTCGATGGGTGAATAAAATTTCTGTCCCGCCACCCGTGATTCATGTGGGTGCGGTGTTCGTGTGAGGTTCTCGCTCAGCGCGCTAGGCGCATCCTCACACCCCGATACTGGGCTCCTTAGCGGGAGCGTTTCACGGGGTCGGATGCGGCGGTCGCTGCATCGGGTGTGCTTTCCGTGGCCTCGGGATGCGGCGCAGCGGATGTCTCCGGCTCGGCCGTCTCGGGAACCCGGTTAAGCGGAACGTGTGTGGTGCACACGTGTGCTCCCCCTGCCATGGTCGAAAGCCTCCGTACGTCAACGCCCAAAAGATCGGAAATAATCCAGGTCTCTTGCTCGCAAAAGACCTGAAAGTCTTCGGCGAGATCACGTACGGGACAGTGCCCCTGGCACAGCTGTATGCTGGCGAGGAAGTGTTCTGGCACCTTCCGCCCGGCAGGCGGTTCGGTGAACTGCGCGGTCGCCACGAAACCGTCACGGCTCATAGCCTCGGCGAGCGCTTTAGCCCGGGCTGCAACATCATCACCAGCTGCTTCCACTACGGGGCGGTAGCGGGCTTCCATTTCGGCGGCTCGGGCGGATGCGAATGCTTCAAGTGCGCTTTCACCGACGGTGTCGCGCAGCATTTCGAGGGCGTTTCGCGCAATGAGTAGATAGTCGTTTCCTAGGCGCTCGTGCCCTTGAGGGGCGATGACGTAGCGCCGGGCGGGGCGCCCTGCGCCCGCACCATACTGTTTGAGCGGGGCAACTTCGATCATGTTGGCCTGCTCAAGTGCGTCGAGATGGCGACGCACAGCGGCTGGGGTGAGGCTCAGAAGCTCACCCAGATTAGCCGCAGAAACGGGACCGTGGTTGAGAACCCCGCGGAGGACTCGGTCGCGGGTACGTTCTTCAGCCTCTGCCTTGCGTGCGCCGGAGCTCGACTTCTTCGAATGTGGGGAGCTTGTCCCCTTCGCAGATGTCTTGTTCACGGAATACACAACTAAAGTATGTCCTAATTACTTCCCGGCTGGCTAGTAAGGTGCTCCTTCTCGCATAAATTAGTGCATTAAATGGGTAGAAAGGTAAGCATATATGACACACACCAGTGTTTTTGGGGAAAGAATCCCGCGTCCACCTGTGCACCCTTAGCCCACCGCTATTCAGCCTCGGACAACGCTCATATACCCCCAGAATGCGCCCGCGTCAGGGATTCGCACGCCGCTGAGACGGGGTGTCCTCGCCGCAGAACCGACACGCACGCGCTCGACTTAAGATAGTCTCTCTCAGGGCTTAAGATAGAGGGGTGGCTAAAGAAGATGTATCCGGCAAGACTGCACGCGGTAATGGCGATGGGGCAGCGCTGGAAATCGCCGACCTCGTTAAAGAGTTCAAACCTTCGCGTTCTTTCCGTGAGAAAAACCCCGAGCGTCTCACTGAGCGTGGCATGCACCGCGCCGTAGACGGGGTGAGCCTGCAGGTGTACCCCGAAGAGGTGACGGTGCTCTTAGGGGCAAATGGGGCAGGGAAAACCACCACCCTAGCCTGTGCCCAAGGGCTTCTGGCCCCCGACTGCGGAACTGTGAAACTTCTTGGCGAGAACCCGCTTCACGCCTCACCGGAGTTACGTGCCGCCGTTGGTATTATGCTGCAAGATGGCGGGCTCCCCAACGCTATGCGGCCCATCCCGCTGCTGCACCATGTGGCGAAAATGTACACTCATCCTGCCTCCGTTGATGAGCTGGTAGAAAGGCTCGGCATTGCATCTTTTAACGGCACCACTATTCGCCGTCTCTCCGGCGGGCAGAAGCAACGGGTCTCATTAGCTGCCGCACTTATTGGGCGCCCCAGCGTACTGTTCCTGGACGAGCCCTCGGCCGGGCTTGACCCGCAGTCCCGCAACGTAGTGTTTGATATTATCCGGGAGCAGCGAAAAGCCGGAGTGGCAATTATTCTCACCACCCACCTGATTGATGACGCGCAGAAACTTGCCGATTATGTGTACATTATTGAAAAAGGCAAAACTGTTCTTGAAGGTACCGTCCCCGAACTGGTCGCCGGGGACGGCACCGCACGGTTACATTACACCCTCAACGCGCACACTCCTGCCCGGGAAGAGCTGCTGCCGGTAGGTTTGCGCGGCGGTGTGGAACTTATTGAGCACACCCACTACACGCCGGGGACACCGGGTGAGTACGAGTTACGCGGGCCGCTCACCCCGGAGCACCTTTCAGCATTCACAGCTGCGCTCACTGCGCACTATATAATGCCCATCAGCTTGAAGATGGAACCTAAAACCCTAGAAGACGTATTCCTCGACATTTCGGGACGTGATATTCGATGACTCAGACCGCACCAACCGGCCCCGCCTCCGAGTCGCCCGCCGAGGCTGATACGTTCACCGAACCGCGCGCGGCATCCGGAGTGCAGCGTGTGCTTGCTCAGGGCGGTTATGAGACGCTGGCCATGCTTAAAAACGGCGAGCAGCTCATGCTTAATATTGCCTTCCCCGTCATGGCGCTCTTTGCGTTGCGTTACACGAGCTTCCTTGATTCTTACGCCGAGGGTATGGGCACGACCCGCATGAACGTGGCTGTTCCCGGGGTGCTCGCGCTGTGCGTGATTTCGACTGCGCTCTCGGGGCAGGGTATCGCCACCGGTTTCGACCGGCGGTACGGTGTGCTGAGGTTTCTTTCCACCACCCCTCTGGGGCGCAACGGCCTGATTATTGGCAAAGTGATTGCGGTTCTGACGGTGCTTGCTATCCAGTTTGTGCTTGTGAGCATCGTGGGTTTTGGGCTCGGCTGGCGGCCCGATATTTTTCAGATGTACCGCTCGTTGAGCACGCTGCTGCTTGGTGCTGCGGCGTTTACCGCCCTGGGTCTGTTTATTGCTGGCACCGTGCGGGCGGAGGCGACCCTCGCCATTGTTAACATTGCGTGGGTTATCCTTGCCGGTGCCGGAGGTGTACTGATCCCCATTGATAGTTTCCCTGAAGTGTACCGCGTTATTGTTTCACTGCTGCCTTCGGGGGCGCTTGGTGAAGCCATGCGTGGCGACTACCTGAAAGATGTGTTCCTGCCGCTGCCGCATCTAGTGCTGCTGGGGTGGGCACTCATTGTGGGGTTCATTGCCTCCCGCAAATTTAAGTGGTCCGATTAGCCACTGATATTCTGGACTACGCAACCCCGCCGCAGGTATCCTGCCGCTCTCAGCAGGCCGTGCCCTTGCAGCATGAGACGCTCACACACCGTCGGAAAAGGTCATCATGATTACCACGCTTAAAGATAAGCTCTCCCCCACCGAATACACCCCCTGGGTGCTGTACACGGCGGTGGGCACCGCACTGGCTAACCTGTTACTGATCGTCACCGGTGCCGTGGTACGCCTTACTGGTTCGGGGTTGGGGTGCGACACGTGGCCGCGCTGTACCGATGAACAATGGACCACCACCCCGGCTCAGGGAATCCACGGCTTCGTCGAATTTGGTAACCGGATGCTCACATTTGTGCTCATGGTCATTACGGTGCTCGCGTTCTTTGCGGTACTACGGTTAGCCCTGCCGCAGGCTACAGTACGTTCCGTACTTCCCAAGCTTTTTACCGGTCTGCGCACCCAAAATTCGCGGTACAGTGACCTGTTTAACCTGACGCTATTGCTGCTCTGGGGCATCCCCCTTCAGGCGGTTATCGGCGGTATTACCGTGTGGCAGCGGCTAAACCCGTGGATGGTGACCGCCCACTATATGGCCTCTGCCGTCATGATTGGTCTGGCCGCCGTGCTGATTAATAGGGTGCGCCGCTACTTTAAGCCCGCCACGGCTGCAGCCGAAAACCTTGACAGCGCGTTCAGCGAAAAAGGCCGTGTTTCTGTCCAAGTGCTCGGGTGGTTCGGCTTGGTGCTGGTCGTGTTTCTTGTGTTTATGGGTACGGTAGTAACCGGGACAGGGCCGCATGCGGGAGACCCACGCACCCACCGCCACGATTTCAATCCAATAGTTATAGCCCGTTTGCACGCCTGGGCGGTGTGGGTATACCTGGTATCCCTCATGACCCTGTACCTGATAGTACGCGCATATGCTCTACCTAAGGCGTATAAGTTCTCCCTTGCGGTGCTGACAGGTGTTATTGCCTGCCAGGGAACCATCGGGTACATCCAGTACAACACCGGCCTGCCTGCCCTCTTAGTGGAAGCCCACATGCTCGGCTCCGGACTGTTTACGTGGGCCGCCATATCCCTTATTGAACGGCAGCTGACGCTCACCTCACGCACAGCGCGTGAACTGGCGCTAAGCCGCAGGGTGCAGCACACCTCACCACAGTAAAACGTAAGGGGCGTCCCTCACCTATTACCCCGGTGAGGGACGCCCCTGAACTCTATAAGACGCGCATGTGGGCACCTAGAAAATAAATGACTCCATAATAGGGCCGCCCACAAATGGGTCGATCGCCAACGCAATAAACAGGATTGTCAGATATGTGATTGAGCCGTGAAACACCACCATCGCGGTTCGGCTCGTAGCCTTCTGGGCCAAAGCCAGCAGGTGCAGTTTATGGCACTGGTACAGGAACCAGGCACCCACCGCCGCGGCACTAAGACCATACACCCAGCCCGCGCCTCCTACAGGGACCAGCAACAGCGAGCAGATCACCATAGCCCACCCGTACAGCACCACCTGGACTGAGACCGAATGCGCTGGGGCAATCGCCCCAAGCATCGGCACCCCTGCCGCCTTATAGTCCTCGGCATATTTCATGGATAACGGCCAATAGTGCGGCGGCGTCCACAAGAAAATCACCGTGAACAGCACCAGGGCTGGCCACTCAATGGTTTCCCTCACGGCCGCCCACGCAATAAACACCGGCATGCACCCGGCGATACCGCCCCACACAATATTCTGGGTAGTGCGCTTCTTCAAATACAGTGAGTAGAAAACCACGTACAGCAGGATAGCGACCACACCCAGCACGCCCGAGAGCGGGTTCACCATAAACCACAGGTATGCCACCGAAACCACTGCTAACACCCAGGCAAACACGATAGCTTCCCGGTCGCTCAGCTCCCCAGTCACCAGAGGCCGCTTCTCGGTGCGCTTCATCTTACGGTCAATATCGCGGTCAATATAACAGTTAAACGCCCCCGACGCCCCTGCCGCCATAGCACCACCAATAAGGGTGTTCATCATGAGCCAGAAACTGGGCATACCGTGTGCAGCAAACATCATCGTTGGCGCAGTGGTGACCAACAACAGCTCAATCACCTGAGGTTTCGTCAGGTGAATATACGCCTTTATTTTGCGCCTGAGGCCAACGGGCCCCTCAACTGTATCCCCGGCAGGGGCAGCAGGCGCGCAGGCGCGCGCCTGTTGAATAGTATGACCCTTCACTGTGGGCTCCTTGGTGTGTGCGTGTGTGCACCCGTATTCCGCGTGGCTAGGGACTTTCCCAAGGCGCAACCAGCAGCGGACAAACCGCCGACCGAGGCGCCCATACACGGTGGAGTTACAGGCATGGCTACCTATATTGTAGGCCCGTGTGCATCCGCTTACAACGTGGATGACTTTAAGCGGATAGCGTTCCAGCCCCGGTTTCTCTCCCATTCACCGCTTCAATAACCTTGGAGAGACTTCATCGTGGACTATCCTTATAGATGAAGCTGGTAGCCTCGCGTCATCAACCGTTCCCGGTCCGCCCACCACAGGCAGCAGCCCAACCAATGGGGGTCGGGAATAACGCATGCGTCATTGGGTTATACCGTTCAGAGGCGCGCACGGCACACTGCGCGGGCGCGCATCGTACAGATAATGAAGGGAAAATCACGTGCCAAACCTAAACGAGAAGCTGGAGTGGACCGACGTTGATCAGCGTGCGGTCGATACCGCCCGCATACTCGCCGCCGACGCTGTTGAAAAGGTAGGCTCAGGGCATCCCGGTACCGCCATGAGCCTAGCACCGGTCGCCTACCTACTCTTCCAGAAAGTCATGAACCAAGACCCAGGCGACGACCGCTGGCAGGGACGTGACCGTTTCATCCTCTCCCCCGGGCACACCTCCCTCACCCTCTATACCCAGCTCTTCCTCGGCGGGTACGGCCTTGAGATGGGCGACCTCGAATCGCTGCGTACCTGGGGGGCGTTAACCCCCGGGCACCCCGAATACAAGCACACTAGGGGCGTGGAGATCACCACCGGCCCGCTCGGCCAGGGGCTGGCATCCGCCGTTGGTTTCGCCTACGCTCAGCGTTACATGCGTGGGCTTTTTGACCCCAAGGCCCCAGCCGGGCAGTCACCCTTTGACCATCACGTGTTCTGCATTGCCTCCGAAGGGGATGTGCAGGAAGGCGTCACCGCCGAAGCGTGTGCGCTCGCCGGGCATCAGCAGTTGGGCAGCCTGATTGTGGTGTGGGATCGCAACCACATCTCCATCGAAGAAGACACTGATGTCGCCTTCACCGAAGATGTTCCCGCCCGGTTCGCATCATACGGCTGGGATGTTCAGAGCGTAGATTGGACGCGCACCGGCAACTATGTTGAAGACGTCGCAGAACTGTACGCCGCTATTGAGCGCGCAAAAGCCGTAACCGATAAGCCCTCGTTCATTGAGCTGCGCACTATTATTGGTTACCCGGCCCCGAATAAGCAGAACACCGGCGCGGTTCACGGCGCCAAGCTGGGGGCTGAAGAGGTCGCCGCCACGAAGGAGCTTTTAGGGTTCGACCCCGCCAAGAGCTTCTTCATTGACCAGCAGGTGCTGGATCACACCCGCACCCTGCGTGAGCGTGGCGCTAAAGCGCACGAGGCATGGGATCAGAAGATGACCGCGTGGCGTGCGGCTAACCCCGAAGCCGCGAAACTGTACGACCGTCTGATCGGTGGCCAGCTTCCTGCAGACTACCGGGAAGCTTTCCCCGTTTTTGAGGCAGGATCATCGCTCGCGACCCGTGCCGCATCCGGCAAAGTCATTAACGCCATTGCAGGAACCTTCCCCGAGCTGTGGGGCGGGTCGGCAGATCTGGCGGGGTCGAATCTGACTACTATTACCGGCGCAGATTCCTTTAACCCGGTAGCACGTACCACCGACGACTGGACGGGTAACCCGTACGGGCGTGTGCTGCATTTCGGTATTCGCGAGCAGGCAGCGGCAGCGATCGTGAACGGTATTGTGCTTTCCTCCCCCACCCGCGCGTTCTCAGGCACGTTCTTCGTTTTCTCCGACTACCAGCGCCCGGCGGTTCGCCTGTCCGCCCTGATGGGCATCCCGGCGCTGTATGTATGGACCCACGACTCGATTGGTGTGGGCGAGGACGGACCCACCCACCAGCCCATTGAGCACCTGAGCTCACTTCGCGCCATCCCCGGGTTTGATGTTGTTCGCCCGGCGGACGCGAACGAGACCGCTGTTGCATGGCGCACTGTCTTAGAGCGCCAAGAGCGCCCGGCCGGCCTGGTGCTTTCCCGCCAGAACCTGCCCGTGTGGACGCGTGAGGATGTACCCGGTGAGGGAGAGAAGTACGCCTCCGCTGAAGGTGCAGCACGCGGCGGGTACGTAATGGCAGATGCGGAGGGCACCCCAGACGTTATTATTATTGCCACCGGCTCAGAAGTTGAGGTTGCTATTGAGGCCCGCCAGCAGCTGGCCCAGCAGGGCGTCTTCGCCCGGGTGGTGTCGATGCCGTGCCGTGAATGGTTTGATGAGCAGAGCGAACAGTACCGCGAATCGGTGCTGCCCTCTTCTGTGGCGGCACGCGTATCGGTTGAGGCTGGTGTGGCAATGAGCTGGCACGACCTTCTGGGGTCGGCCGGGCGTGCTGTATCAATCGAGCATTTTGGGGCTTCAGCTGATGCGAAGACCCTGTACCGCGAGTTTGGTATTACCCCCCAGGCCGTCGTGGCTGCGGCACAGGAGTCGATCAAGGCGGCCCAGTAACCCCATGCCTAGAGCTGCGGCGGTGGGGCGTCCAATGGCTAGATACCCCGCCGCCCCAGCAGCGTGCGTGTTGTAGTGTCTCCACAACCGCACCCCATATTTTCTTATCTGATTTTTAGACTGTAGATAGAAGGTTATTTGTAATGAGCGAATCCACCCAGAAACTCTCAGACGCAGGCGTTTCGATCTGGCTTGATGATCTCTCCCGCGAGCGCCTGACCAGCGGCAACCTTGTTGAGCTGATAAAGAGCAAAAACGTGGTGGGTGTGACCACTAACCCCACTATTTTCGCCGGTGCGCTCTCAAAAGGGGCCGCGTACGCCGGGCAGATGAGCGACTTGGCGGCATCCGGTGCGGATGTTGAAGAAGCCGTGTTCGCAGCCACAACCGATGATGTGCGCGCCGCATGCGACGTGTTCAAACCGATTTTTGAGGCATCACAGGGTTTTGACGGCCGTGTATCGATTGAGGTGGACCCCCGTTTGGCGCGCGATGCCGAGGGTACGAAGAAAATGGCTCGGGAGCTGTACGAGCGGGTGAGCCGTGAAAACGTCATGATTAAGATCCCCGCAACCGTTGAGGGCCTAGAGCCGATTGCGAAAACCTTGGCGGCTGGTATTAGCGTGAACGTGACCCTGATTTTCTCACTGACCCGGTACCGTGAGGTTATTAACGCCTATATGCTCGGCCTTGAGGAAGCCTTGGAGAACGGCAAGGACCTGTCGAAGATCCACTCGGTGGCTTCGTTCTTTGTCTCCCGGGTTGATACCGAGGTGGATGCTCAGCTAAGCGCGCTTGGCACCGATGAGGCGCTGGCGCTCAAGGGTAAGGCTGGGGTGGCGAATGCTCGCCTGGCGTATGAGGTGTTTGAGGAGATGTTCTCCTCCGAACGGTGGAAGCGTCTGGAGCGGAAGGGTGCGAATGTGCAGCGTCCGCTGTGGGCTTCGACCGGTGTGAAGGACCCTGCGCTGCCTGACACCCTGTACGTGACTGGGCTGGTGGCCCCGCACACTGTGAACACTATGCCCGAGGCGACCTTGAACGCCGTGGCGGATCACGGTGAAGTTGTTGGGGATACGGTACGTGCCTCGTATGCGGAGTCTAACGAGGTGCTGGATGCTATTGAGCGCGCCGGTGTTTCGTACCGTGAGGTGGTTGAGAAGCTTGAGGCCGAGGGACTTTCAAAGTTTGATGCCTCTTGGGAGGAACTACTAGACACTGTCCGCGGTGCTCTTCAGAACGCGAAATAGCGGCAGTGTGGGGTGCCGGCGGGCTTTCCCGAACGGTACAATTGGCAAGGCATAAACCTTGATGGTGCATGCACCCCGCCGTGATTTCTGAGGCGGGGTGTATTGCGCCAGCATAGAGGCAACCAAAGGATTTTTATTGTGACTATCGGCCACGAGTCGAACCCGCTGCGGGATTCACGCGACCGGCGTTTGGCGCGTATTGCGGGCCCTTCTGCCCTGGTTTTCTTCGGCGTCACGGGTGATCTCGCCCGTAAGAAGCTGCTTCCTGCTGTCTACGATCTGATGAACAGGGGCCTGCTTCCGCCCAGTTTTGGGCTGGTTGGGTATGGCCGCCGTGAGTGGAGCGACGACGATTTCCGTGCCTATGTGCGGGAGTCGGTGCAGGCGCATGCGCGCACTTCGTTCCGTGAAGACGTGTGGAACCAGTTCCAGAAGGGTATGCGTTTTGTGCAGGGTGCGTTCGATGATGATGCCGCTTATGAGCGTCTCAAAGGCACTCTGGCGGAGCTGGATGAGCGCGGTGCCCAGGGTAATCACGCATTCTACCTGTCGATCCCCCCGAAGGCTTTCGAGCAGGTGCTGTCGAAGCTTGCCGAGCATGGGCTGGCCAGCCGTGAGGAAGATGCGCGCACAACGCATGCTGGCACTGGGTGGCGGCGTGTGGTGGTGGAGAAGCCGTTCGGGCATGACCTTGAGTCGGCCCGTGAGTTGAACGCTATCGTTGAGCGGGTGTTCCCGCCGGATTCAGTGTTCCGCATCGACCATTATTTGGGTAAAGAGACGGTGCAGAATATTTTGGCGATGCGGTTTTCGAACCAGATGTTTGAGCCGGTATGGAATGCTAACTACGTGGATCATGTGCAGATCACGATGGCTGAAGATATTGGTATCGGCTCCCGCGCGGGATACTATGACGGGGTAGGTGCAGCCCGCGACGTGATTCAGAATCACCTGCTGCAGCTGCTTGCGCTGACCGCCATGGAGGAGCCCCTGAGTCTGGACTCTAAGCACCTGCGGGCTGAGAAGGCGAAGGTGCTTGAGGCGGTGCGTGTTGATGACCTTGAGAATTCGTACGCGCTGGGCCAGTACGCTCCCGGGTATCAGGGCGGCGAGCATGTGAACGGGTTCTTTGATGAGAAGGACATCCCGGCTGATTCCCGTACCGAGACGTTCGCGGCGTTGAAGGTCAGTATTGATAACCGCCGCTGGGCGGGCACCCCGTTCTACCTGCGCGCCGGTAAGCGCTTGGGGCGCCGCGTGACTGAGATTGCGGTGCTGTTTAAGAAGTCAGCGGATCGCTTATTCGGTAAGGAAACGGAAGTTCCTGCGGGCCAGAATGCAATCGTGATCCGGGTGCAGCCCAATGAGGGCATGACCATACGTTTTGCGGCGAAGGTTCCCGGCACTCAGATGGAGATCCGTGACGTGAACATGGACTTTGGGTACGGGCATTCTTTCACTGAGGAGTCGCCGGAGGCGTATGAGCGCCTGATTCTGGATGTGCTCTTGGGTGAGCCGCCGCTGTTCCCCCGCCATGAGGAGGTTGAGCTTTCGTGGAAGATCCTTGACCCGTTTGAGGAGTACTGGGAAGAGCACAAGATTAAACCTGAGCCTTACGAGTCCGGTTCGTGGGGCCCGCGTTCGGCGCATCAGATGCTTGAACGCGATAACCGTGCCTGGAGGCGCCCGTGATTTCGCATCTGCACCACACGAATGTTTCTGCTATTTCCAAGGAACTTTCCCAACAGCTGGCGGCTAACGGCAGCCTCAGCAGCGGCCGTGTGCTGACTCTGGTGGTACTGGCTGAGAAGGGACATTCCCGTGAGGCACTGAATGCCGCGATTCGTGCCTCCCATGAGCACCCCAGCCGCATTATTGTGCACATCGCGCACAGTGAGACCGACCCCGACCAGCTGGATGCCGAGATCCATGTGGGTGGTGAGGCTGGCGCCTCAGAACTCATTATTCTGCGCGGCTGGGGCAGTGCCTCCAAACCGACGGAGGCGCTGATCTCCGGGCTGCTTCTGCCGGACGCGCCGATTGTGGTGTGGTGGCCCCATTATGTGCCCGATAACCCGGCCGAGGATTCACTTGGGAAGATTGCGCAGCGCCGCATTACCGATTCCGCGCGCGCATATGACCCGATGGCTGTGTTAACCCACCTGTCGCAGGTATACCAGGCCGGGGATACTGACCTGGCGTGGACCCGCCTGACGCTGTGGCGCACCCAGCTGGCGGCGCTCATGGAACAGATGCCGTACTCCCCGGTCAAACGGGTGGTGGTGTGGGGTTCTGAGAAGTCCCCGTCGGTGGTTCTGCTGGGTGCCTGGCTGGGCTGGAAGCTGCAGGCCGAGGTTAGTTTGGCCACTATTGGCGCGGCGGAGCGCGGCCTGTACCGTGTGGCCATTGAGCGTGAGGACGGGCAGACTGTGATGTTCCGCCCGGGCAAGAGCATTGCGATCTTGGAAACCCCGCACGCCCCGCAGCAGCAGATTGCGCTGCCGGTGCGCACCCTGGCGGAGTGCATTTCTGAGGAACTGCGTCGCCTTGACCCTGATGACACATACGGGGAAGTGCTGAAGTCGGCGTTCCCCACGATCGAGATGCACCCCACCCGCTGTGACTCTGAGCCGCTTCTTGACGAGCGGGAATACCCGGAGGTTTTTGATGCCTAAGATTAACAATATTGGTGAGAGCACCCCGACTCTGGTAGCTCATCCTACCCGTGAGGCGTTGGCGGCTGACGCCGTGGGACGTATTTTTGACATTCTGGAGCATGTGCTCACGGAACGTACGGTGGCGCATGTTTCGCTCACTGGCGGCACCATGGGTATTGCGACGCTCCGGGCGTGGGCGGCCTCTGCTCGCGTGAAAGATATCGACTGGTCGCGTGTGCATTTCTGGTTCTCGGATGAGCGGTTTGTGCCTGAGCGGGATGCCGAGCGTAACGATGGGCAGGCGATTGAGGCGCTGCTCGCTGACCTCACTGATTACGGCTTCCCGGTGGAGAACGCACACCGGATAGGCCCTTCAGACGTGATGATTGATGTGGAGGCTGCCGCCGAACATTACGCCTACGAGATGCGTAAATTCGCTGGTTCAGCCGATCCGGTGCGGGTTGAAATGCCCGAGGGCGCCTCCGAGCTTCCGCTAGTGGGCGGCCACGGTGGGGCTGCCGATTCTGAGCCTTCCGGCGGAGGCTGCGGCTGCGGGGGCTGCGGTTGCGGCGGCGGGTCTGGGTCGGATAGTTGGCCGGTGCCGGTGTTTGATGTGACCCTGCTGGGGATGGGCCCGGATGGGCATATTGCTTCCCTCTTTCCGGGGCGTCAGCAGGTTCTGCTGGGTACGGGGCTGCCCGAAGACCCGGTGGATGGTGCGAAAGCAGTGACGGTGATGGTGAAGGACTCCCCCAAGCCCCCCAGCGAGCGGGTTTCGGTGACCCTTCCGGTGATTAATAGTTCACGCCATATTTTCTTCCTCATCACCGGCGGCGATAAACAGGAGGCGACGACTCGCCTTTTGCAGGGGGCGCAGATTCCTGCGGAGCAGCTAACCGCCGACCTGTTACTGGCAACTCCCGCTGTGGGTGCCCGCGGGCAGAAACAAACCCTGATTTTTGCTACTGAGGAGTCGCTGGCTTAGCTGCGGCTTTGCCGGTGTCTCAAAAAGTGGAGTTCCCCTCCGCTCCAGCATATTGTGCAGTCGGCAGTTGCGCTGCACAGATGCTTGGCGGAGGGGCTTTTCTGTCTGCTGCCACCGGGGCGAAAAACGTGTGAGGTCACTGCGGGCTGGTGTTCTGCAGGTACAGCTGGCTCAGTGAAGCAACTGTCGGCTCTAGACAGATATCTGCCTCATCGGGGGCTTCCACTACGTTGGCCCAGGTGAGCGCCAAGTAGTCGGCAACGGTCATGGGTCTGTGGTGCCTGAATGTTTCGAGCATCGCCTGCACAGTCCGGGCTGACTCCACAATATTAATGTAGCCGCGCAGCCCTGCATCGGTGACGGTTACAACGCGTTCGCGCAGGTCAAAGATGAGCGGCAGCGACCCGCGGCCTGCACTGGTGAGCATAAATTTAGTGCGTACCTGGCTGACCTCGTGCACGTCCTTGCCAGCTCCTGCTCGCGGCACCATCGTAAACCCCACGAATAGGTCGTTGACATCCGCCAGTGTGCGCTCCTGCCGGTATAGTTTTTGGCAGGGACACTCTTGCGGCCCGTGTACATGGGTGCCTCCGTACCCGGCGTAGAGGTGCACGGTGGGGATAGCGTAGCGTACCTTCTGAGCGAGAGCTTCAGCAATATTAAGGTCGATGAACTCCCAGGCGCCGCCGGTTCCATCGGTGACGTCTCCACTGTGGTAGGCGTAGTCGTCCACCTGCTGGTCCCCGTACCAGACGCCACCAAGCGGCTCACCTTTCGCGTCGTACAGCATCAGTGAGAGGTCTATATCCGCTGGCGAATCCCAGTATACGAATAGCCTAATAATCTTGTGTGCCCCCTCATGAAGCGGAACACGGCTGAACCGGCACAACCCGTCAAGGGACTGGCTGCTGTTCCGGTTCCCTAGCGGCATGATGAGTTTTCCCGCCCCGGTGGGGGTATAAATATCCATACCGTCGGGGGTGTATATTTTAGTGTTTTCAAGGCGTGCTGCGAAACCATTTTCAATAGCCTGCAACCCGAGCTGCACCTGTGTGCGTGTATGCCTGCTCGCGTCGGTTACCGTCCCCATGCCAGCCTTATCAATCACTAGGCGGTGCTGTGTGCTGCCCCGCCTCAGATTGGTGTACAGGTTGTACAGCTGTACCAGCACAGGCAGCGCAACACGGGGTGCTATACGGGCGAACCCGTCCGCTATGACCTGTTCCTCATCCGGGAACGCCCGGAAGGCCCGGCTGAGCTGCCGGGCAAAAACCCCGGGCCTGCTGCTCAGCAGACGCACCACCTGTTCTGCGTTTTTGCTGCGGTAGGCGGCGTCCACCTCCGATTCGAAGCTGCGCATCCGCCCCCGGTACAGGTCATCGGCCCACCGCTGTAAATGCTTAAGTGAGGGGTAGTCACCGGGGTGTATGGTGCGTGCCAGCCGTTTGAACTGTTCGGAGCGACTGGCGGTGTCGTAGCGGGCGGCCGCATAGTCACGTTCGCACAGTCTATTGATGAGGCGCGCAATGAGGGTGCGTTCGCTGCGGCGCAAGCGTAGCCGGGTGGGCGTGCTCAGGCTGAGGTCGGCCTCGTTCCCGTTTGCTCCGCTGAAGGCAACAGCTAGACGCAGCACCTCGTTGAGGGTTCTCATCTGCTGAACATAACAACGATCAATGTGCACTGTGAGAAACGCCAGGTTCTCGCGGTACGCACTCGCGTGTTCTAGTGCGGGCAGCTTATGGTACGCACGCAGGTAATCGGCGAGGGTGAGCAGATCGGCGCGGTCGGTCTCACTGTACACCTGGTTCTGCGCGGCGATAGCGGTAAAAAGTTCCTGCGCTAAGGCTGCGCATGGCGTGTTCCCGCGCAGCAGTATCACCTGGTTCTGGTCGCGTTCTCCGCGTCTATAGGTGGTGCGGGGGCGGGGGTCTTGAGTGTCGTATGGAAGTAGCGGGTGCTTGAGATGCCCGTAGATGGGGGTGTAGAACTCTCGGTCCTCACGCGGGGCGAATGCATCCAACAGGTCACCTGTGGCGATGGAACGGGTGATATAGTGCAGAATCTGTTCCGTGTAGCGTTGCCTGTCGCTTAGGTGAAGTTGGCGCATATCAAAGTCTCGGCGGAAGGCCCGCCCTCCCCGGGCGCCGCGCAGGTGTTTCCAGTCGGCGGTGAACTCATCAAATTCTGTGTAGCTCATGGTGGCCAGTACGGCACGGGAATCTTGGGCAATAGCCACCCCGAGCTCCGTCAGTTCTTCAATGCGCGGACCCAGAATTCTCCGCACACGGTGGCGCAGCCCTTCAGTGATGGTGGGTGTTTCTATGATCCAGCGGTTGGCGGGTTCACCGGGCAGGATATAGACCCCGGTGCGGCGGAGAATGACTTGGTGCAGCGTTGCCACGTTTTTCTCTTTTCTAATAATTCCCGTTAGAGGCTAGCCGAGATCCTGCCGACGGTGTGTGGTTGGGGTACAAAATGACGGGTGGATTATATCCACCCGTCATCAATAAAGTGCTCGCGGTAAGCGCATTCTCTGAAATTGCGTAACCAGGCAAGAGAAAGTAAGAGAATGCATGATCCGCGATTGAGCCTTCTACGGGATTCGAACCCGCTACATCCCGTACAGCGGTGCTGTCATAGCAGCCACTGTTGATGAAGACGAATCGTCCACTCTGTGATTTTCAGGTTCCAATATATGCGCGACATGTAGTATTGTCAATTTTCAATGGCTATTCTTCGTCAGATATAGCTAGTGCTTGTTCTTGTGCTTGACGGGCAAGCTCCGTCGAGCACGGACTCAGCGCGCTCAACGCCCGCAGATTCTTCGCCAACACAGTCGAACCCTTCATCTTCGGACGCAAAACCTCAGGAATCTCAACACTCACACCATACTCCCCCGCCAACTGAGCAAGTAACTGCACGAGCGCACCACCCCGGTTCAGCTCCCCCACCACCGGCAGCAGCCCCTGCAAAACCTGACAGACACGCCACCCCGCCAGAGGGCTAATAGAAGCAGCATCCTGCAAGGTCTCGATAACCCTCCCAACTATCACGTACTCCCCCTGCAGCATCCACCCCAGCTCTGCGGCAAACATGCCGGTGTCAAGCATATCGCGGTCCGCGAGGGCTGCAAGCGCCTGTGCCGTGGCGGAACGGTACTGCCGTTCAGCTGCGGAGGCGGCGTAGGCTAGGAACGAGTATGAAGGCTCGCCCAGCACCTGGTGGGCGTGTTCGAAAGCTTCAAGTGCAGGCTCCATACCGTGTATGACTTTCGCAAATTTGGCGCCTTTAACGGCGGGCATCATATGGGCTGCGAATATATCTGGGTTGTTCTGAGTTAGCCACGCGTACCACTGGATGACGGCGCGCATCGCTGGCAGTTCGCGCTGCTCAGTGTCCCGGCTCTCATACTCTGCCCTGACGCTATCGACCAGCAGGGCGGCCTGCTCAAACGGGGTTTCGGTGGTAACAGGCTGTTCTTCGTGAACGGCCCAGGCCACATAGTAGTTTCCGTAGATCCGTTCAAAGTCGGCGTTGAGTGGTTTCTGGGGCACGGTAATACGCCGCCATGTGCGTTGTACCGCTGGCAGCGGTTCACACACGATGCCGCTGCCGCAGGTGTCGGGGGTGAGTATGCGCGATATTTGTTCGCTCAGCAGGGCAACCGGGCCGCGGCTATTCCTTATCTCTACCGTGCACTCAGCATCCCAGTATTCTTCGTCGGAATAGTATTGTCCGTCCTCTAAATATTCCCCAGTAATACTACTGATGCGACGGTCATATTCGTATCCTGGGAATTTTTGCGGGGCAACACTATCCCCCTCTTTGGCACATAATTTAAGAATTATTCCTACAAGGTATTCGAGGTTATTGTAGGTATTTCCGTCACTATTTTCGAGATATTTTTTCAGATATTCCTGCTGCGCTTTATCTAAGTCAATATTGCGGTACTCTGCAATATAGGCTAATAACCGCGGAATATCAGCCCCGTCACCGGTATTGTTGAGGAGCTCGAAAAGTATTTCTTGCGCCTGCGCAGCGCTATCGATCGGTGGCCGGGAGGTAAAGAAATCATCTGGTTCCCGGTGCTGGGGTACCGCATCGGGAATACTGCCGGGTTGAGCTGTGGGAGCGTTCGTATCCGTGTTATCCGCAGCATGGCTGAGGAGCTTCCCGGTGATATGACCGGCTTGGTCCCTCAACTCTACAGGGAGGGTACTGGCTGCTTGCCCAACGATGCGGGTGATCTGTTCGCACAGGTGCGGGCGGGCTTTCACTAGTTCAGCGAGTATGCGCAGCTGGCTCTTCAGGATTTTCTTTTCGGTACGCATTAGAACAGCCTGCGAGGCATCCACCAGTGTATGCACTTGGTGATCGGTCAGCTCCCCCAGTATAGGTAGCAGCTGCTTTTGGGCAAGCCCCACTACGGTTGATGGTTGAGAGCACAGCAGCGCGATAAGTTCGGTGGCATGCTCTGTGATTTCTTGCCCGTTTGGCTGCATACCCAAGTAGAAGGAGCGGTATGTTGTGGCGTCGGGGTTAGTATCTGCGGCCAGCAGCCCTTTAAGAGACTCCGCAAACACGCGCTCCCGAAACCCCTCATAATGCTCCTGCAGAAAAAGCAGCAACTCAATGGTTTTTAGGTGGCGCCCCGGGGCAACATAAAATTCATCTCCCACTCCGTTGCTGAAAAGATCCCAAAACTCCTGTGTTAAAAGCAGCGGATCATTATTAAATATGTCAAGAAGCGGGGCAAATCCTCGGGATGATACAGAGTTATCTCGTATAACGTAATTCTTATACGCATACAGGTACCCGACACTGACGCAGCGCAGCTGGCGGCTACGCAGAAAACGGTGCGCAATCTCGAAATATATTTTACCTTCTGCAAGCTGCACATACTGGTCAATAAATTCCAGCCCCCATGCATCAGGGCGCTCATTGAGCCCCATTTCAAAATAACGCCCCGCCTGCTGCGCAATATTGTCTTGCCACCCGGTATGCCGGTTAAATTGCCGCAGCAGCGAGGCAGCCCGGCTGGGCTTTTCGGTGAGCGCCCCAATAGCGTAGAGCGCAACCGGGTGGTAGGTGTAGTCCTTGCCCATAAGCCGGGTGGGCGAAAGAACACGGTACAGGGCTGCACGTTCCTCTTCTCCGGCTCCCGCTAAAGCGCGGCGGAACTCTGCCACGGGTGCATTATTATCCAATAGTTTTTTCACGAGCGCGCGCCGTTGAGCGAAAGAAGACGGCATATTGTTGCTGGGCATAGTTTCTCCGTGCGTTTTTATGACGGGTTGTTCTTTAGTATTGTGAGCGCTTGTTCTTGTGCTTGATGGGCAAGCTCCGTCGGGTGCGGACTCAGCGCGCTCAACGCCCGCAGATTCTTCGCCAGCACAGTGGAGCCTTTCATCTTTGGCTGCAAACACTCCGGGATATTAATGACCGCTCCGTACTGCTGGGCCAACTGAGCAAGTAACTGCACGAGCGCACCGCCCCGGTTCAGTTCCCCCACCACCGGCAGCAGCCCCTGCAAAACCTGACAGACACGCCACCCCGCCAACGGGCTAATGGAAGCGGCATCTGTGAGGGTGCGAACTAACCTCTGCGCCTGCACATATTGGTGACTCAGCAGCCACGAAAGCTCCGCTGAGAACGCATCAGGATCCAGCATGCCGCGCCCCGCTAGGGCAGCGATGCACTCGGCCGCATGGGCACGAACCTGTTCCTGCCGCGCGCTGGCACACGCCGCTATTGCACAGTACGATGGGGCGCCCAGCACACTGTGCGTATCCGCAAGAGCCCGCAGCACCTGCACCTCGGCACCTGCCGATTGCGTCTCATACACCACCGCGAAACATGCGGGCGCGAACTGGGCAGCCAGCACATCCGGGGTGTTCTGGGTCAGCCACGCATACCATTGAACAACCAGTTCCATGCCGGTACCGTACTGGGCCTCCTCTATGCGACGCTGGTACTCGCCAGCCACCCGGTGCACGTTCAGCACCCGCCACGCAAACGGGGACTTTTCAGGTGCAGCGTGCGGGTAGAAGACTTGCCGCCACTGCGGTAGGCGGCCGCCGGGGACTTTCTTCGCGTCCAGCCAGATCCAGGCTGATATATGTTGGAATACCGCCCAGCTGCGTGCCCATTCATAGTTTTCAGCCGGTAGCGGCTCGGTAATAAGCGCAATAAGCTCCGTACGGTATGGCCACAGCTCTTGAGAGCCTTCAACAACCGGCTGCTGCTCCGTCTGGTGTGCGTGCACCCATTTGAACTGCTGCACCAGCACATCAGCTGGACGAGATGAGAGAGGATGATGTTTAGTTTTCTCGTACTTCTGAAACTTAAGCACTGGAGCCTTATAGTTGTCCGCATCTTTAAGATGAGGCCGCATGGTGAGGTACCTCATGTATGCGCCCGGGTCGGCATCACGTGGTCCGGTGTTAAACCCCTGCATGAGTTGATGCGGCGCGAGGGCTTCAGGGCCTAGTTCGACCATCGGGTGCTGCATGAGGTAGGCGAGCATCCGGGGAATGTCCGCACCATCGTACCCGTCACAGAATAGGTGCCGAAACTCGTGATCATTTGTAATGGGCGCACGCGGGGCGAAGAACCCGACGGGTTCTTGTTTCTGTGGTGTTATATCGGGAATGTGTATACTCGCGGCGGTTTTACCCGCATCCGTTATACCCTTGTCTGTCCCCTCAACAGTGCTTGTAGATACTGCTGCGGGGGCGATAAGCTTGCGGGCACCCGGCTGCACATCCAGCGGCATAGACTCCACGGCATCCGCCACTAGGGTGCTGACCTGGGCAGCACACTCAGGGTGGGCCTTCACCAGTTTCGTCAGTAACCGCAGCTGGGCGCGCAGCACCTTCTTCTCGGTGCGAAATAGCACGGCTGCCGATGCATCTACCACAGCTAGCGCCTGTTCACCGGAAGCCTTATCAACTGCGGTATTCAACATATCTTGCGCCAGTGAAACACTGGGTGAGGGGGCTGCCCCCAGCACCGATACGTACAGCTGGAAAAGCCCCAAAATTTCTTCTCTGCTTGGCTGCAGAGCACGGTGAAGGTGACCGAAAATAGCGCTGTTCGCAGCCGAAAAATCACGCAGTAGCGCCCGCAGAGTTTCCTCCAGCGCACGCTCACGCACGCCCTCAAAACGCTCACACATATACCGCATGAAAGCTATGGCGGCATCACGTTGACCAAGCCGGCCGCGCAGCAGCCCTTCACTTCTAAAAAGTGCCCAAAAGTCGTGCTCCAGCAGAAGCGGGTCTGACCGGAAGAACTTTTCAATTGTTAGCTTGTGGGGGTTGTACCGTTTGAATGCTTCCTCATTGGCGCGCATCGGCGGAATCATGTGGGTCAAAAGCTCCAGGTAGGCTGGGGATTCACTCACGAGGTGGCGGTTCCGAAGCACCGTATGAACCGGTTCCCATGCGTCTTGGGCTTCCGTCCACGGGTCGTGCTCCACTGCGGCAAGCTGCAGAACCCATTCGTCGCTCCGCTCGGTCAGGCCCGCTATGAACCATCCCAGGTGTTCCCTGTGGGTATCGGCGCTGCACCGTGTACGCGAAATGTACCCCACCGTACACCAGGTACGGATTGCGGTGGCGGGGCTGCTCGTCAGAGCACCCAGCAGGTAGAACCCTAAACTGGTAAGGGCTTCGGGGGCTTGGGCTGCTTCCCGTTCACTTCCAAGTATTTTTGCGGGTTGTACGGTGCGTGCCAACGAGGCGCGTTCCTCTTCGGTGGCTCCGCGGATAGCCTCCCGGTAGGCCTCCATATTAATGGGGCCGGTGCTTTTAAGCATGGTTTTGAGGCGGGCACGGCGCTCAGTGAGCGTGATTGGCTGGGGCATGGGGTATCTCCTGGGGTATGGTGTCGGTGCTGGCGCTTGCGGTTACGCAGGGTTGGTGTTGTTAGCCTGTTCTTGTGCTTGGCGGGCAAGCTCCGTCGAACACGGACCCAGCGCGCTCAACGCCCGCAGATTCTTCGCCAACACAGTCGAACCCTTCATCTTCGGACGCAAAACCTCAGGAATTTCAACACTCACACCATACTCCCCCGCCAAATGAGCAAGTAACTGCACGAGCGCACCACCCCGATTAATCTCCCCCACCACCGGCAGCAGCCCCTGCAGCACCTGACAGACACGCCACCCCACCAACGGGCTAATAGAAGCAGCATCCTGCAGAGTCTCAACAACACGGTTTGCTGGCACATATTTATCTTTTAAAAGCTGCATTAATTCAGCAGAAAACGCGTAGGTATCAAACATGTCGCGGTCTGCGAGAGTGGCGAGTGTTTCCGCCGCGAGGGCGCGGTAGCCGGTGTCTTTAGCGGCAGTAGCGAACCCCAGTGCACAGTATGCGGGTGCGCCAAGAGAACGCCAGCTCTGTGCAAGGGCGGTGAGCACAATTTCTAGCCCGTACACTTTCTTCTCATATAAGGCCGCCGTCATCAGAGGCATCATATGGGCCGCAAAAATATCCGGGTTATTGTATAGAAGCCATGCGCACCACTGCACCACCAGCCGGTACCAGCGGCAGGTACTAGCTTTGTCCATATTCTCGCTGTAGTCGGCAGAAATCACAACGGCCGTGAGTGCTGCCTCAGCAAACGAGGCGTCTTTTGGCTGCCGGGTAACACCCAGTTTGCGCCACCCAACATACCCGGGGAAGCCCTCTACGATCCTGCCCGCAACATACACGTTCCGCCGCTTTGACCAGTCCACCGCAACGCGTTCCCACACGCACTGCGCGGCCGGAAGCGGGGTTGTGACCACAGGCTCCAGTTCCTTTTTATAGGGTTTATCGGCGTACGCGAACTGCTCCTGCAAAAGTACCTGCGGCCCGCGTGACTTCGCGCGCGAGAACAGATAGTTTTCCCGATATTTCTGCATAAAATCACAGTGGGTGAGCTTTAACCGGTAGGATTTGAGAGCCAGGTAGCTGAGGCTGACCCGCAGCTCGTCCTTCACCGCATCCCAGTAACGCAAATTCTTATTGTGGCTATATATGCGTTCTTGGGCGGCCTTATCCATCTCAATGCTTCGGTTGGCTTTCCGGCTCTGCACCATATAGGCGAGCAGGCGCGGCAGCTGTGTCTCTTGCGTCTCTTCTTCCAAAACTTTGAGAAGAACTTCTACGCATTCAGCGTCATCCGCGATAGGGGTAAGCGGTTCCGCCTCCCGCTCCGGTTCACGGTCACGCGGGGTCGCCTCGGGAATAATAATGCTTCCCGTCTCGCCCTCAGTGTCGGGGGTGTTCGGGGCAGTGACAGGCTCATCAATTATGAGTTTACGGGCGGTACTTTGCACATCTAACGGCAGGGTGTTGGCGGCGTCCGCCACGAGGGCACTGACTTGGGCTGCACATTCGGGGCGGGTTTTCACCAGTTTCGTCAGTAACCGCAGTTGGGCGCGAAGCACTTTCTTCTCGGTGCGCAAAAGCACAGTGGCAGAGGCGTCCATGAGCTCCGCCGCCTGCTCCTGGTCCAGCTGCGGGATAAGTGGGGTGAGCATGTCTTGGGCTAGGCCCACGGAGGTTGAAGGGGACGCGCCCAGTACGGACACAAGGGTACCGAA
Organism: Rothia aeria; assembly: GCF_016726365.1. Lineage (NCBI taxonomy): Bacteria > Bacillati > Actinomycetota > Actinomycetes > Micrococcales > Micrococcaceae > Rothia > Rothia aeria. Next base: position 270,121 of record NZ_CP068102.1, read on the forward strand.
GCGGCTGAGGTTCTCAGCTTCGGTAGGGTGCATCCCGCGGTAAAGCGCGTGGAATATCCGCGTGTTAGCCGGGGAGAAATCACGGAGCATCGCCTGCAAACATTCGGTAAGAACCCGGTCACGGAACCCGCTGTAGTTGTCGCTCAGCAGTTTAGTGAGGGCTAGCATGCTGCCGTTGGGGTGGAAAAATCCGTAGGTGTATTCCTCCAGCATGGCGCCCTCCACCCGGAAAAGTGCCCAGAACTCCTCAAAGCGGGCAGGATCTTCTGCAAAAAATTCCAGGGCTTCCTGGTGGTTGTGGGTCGAGGCAGTGTTCACTGCGGGAATACGCGCCTGGAATCCTTTCAGGTACTCTTCGTCTTCACAAATGAGCCCGCGTTCCCGCAGTAATGTCTGACTGAGAGGCCATAGTTCATCCATGAAACAGGTTTCCGCCACGTATTCCAGCACCCAGTCGTTAGGGCGTTCGGAGGCGCCTGCGGCCGCGTACCGGGCGATGGCGTCCCGGTGTTTATAGTTATCCCAGCACAGTTGCAGAATAAGCTGCGCGGCTCGGGCAGGTTTTTTAGTGAGGGCAGTAACCGCGTACGTCCCCAACGGGGTAAACCGGTTTTTGGGTTCTTTCAATTTAGTGGGCGAGAGGGTACGCACTAGTGAGGCGCGTTCCTCCTCGGTAGCCCCAGAAAGCACTTTCTGGTATTCCTCAACCGGCTTGTGCTCAGCGATCAGCTGCTTCAGGCGGGTGCGGCGCTCGGTGAGTGTGAGAGTCTTATGTTCTGAGGTGGTCATAGTATTTCTTTCTCATATATGGCGGGGTGTTCGTGCTGTATAGGCCGCTAACGGCATTCTGCTATGCCTCCTAGGTATTAGCAGGCGTTACCGGCTGCTACTTGTTGGGCCTGTTCGGCGGCTTGGGCTGCTAAATCACTCGGGTGCTCGGTAAGTTTATGCAACACTCGCAGGTTTTTTGCCAGCACCGTTGAGCCTTTCATCTTGGGAAGCAGCTCATCCGGAATAGTAACGCTCACCCCGTATTCTTTGGCTAGCTGCACCAATAGCTGCACGAGCACACCACCGCGGTTCACTCTTCCTACCACCGGCAGAACCTCTACGAGTATCTGCAGGGTACGCCACCCCGCCAGCGGGCTAATGGAGGCGGCATCTGCCAAGGTTTGGGCTATGCGAGGCGCTTTGAGGTTGTTCCGTTCCAGTAACCTGCGCAGCTCGGCTGCGTACGCATTGGTGTCCAGCATTCCCCGGTCGGCAAGGCACGCTAGGGTCTCGGCTGCTGCCGCACGGTTATCGGGACCGGCCGCATTACAGGCAATGGCCAGCAGCGAGTGGGATGGTTCTGTCAGCACCCGCCAGCTTTCTGCAAGGGCACCGAGCACAGTATCTAACCCATACGACTTCTTATACAGTGAGGCGGCAATAGCTAAAGGCATGTAGTGGGCTGCTAAAATATCGGGGTTATTCTGCATAAGCCACGCGTACCATTGCACTACCGCACGGTGCTGCGGATTACTCAACGCATCCTGGGCACGGTCCGAAACCGCAAGACGTATATTAGCGGGTGTCAGACGAGCCGCCTGCTCAAGCGGCAAATCAGCGTCTTCTTCGGTTTCTCCAACCGCGTTCCAGGTAATGAACTCTCTGCCGAGGCCCTCATAGCAAAGCTCATACCAGCCTTGTGGTGTTCCGTAGCTTTTGCCCACGTTCCTCTCCCAGATGCGTTCAACGGAGGGAAGTGGAACCGGCGGCAGAGGCGCCTCAGCGCCGGTGTCAAGGGCTACCAACTGCCGGTGGAGTACCCCGTAGGGACTTGCATAAGTATTCTCCCGATAACCGGGGAAGGTGCCGGGCTGCAGTACGTTTTGGTTGAGGTGATGCTTCAGAACCAGGTAACTCAGATACAGCGCCTGGGCCGAAGGGGTATCAGAGGTCCGTGTCCTGTTGTGCGTGTGGATACGTTTACGGGTTGCCGTATCCAGCTCAACACGCGGGTGCTCATGGAGGTAAACGAGCAGCCGCTGCAGGTTCTTGCCGTGTTCTTCCCCCTCCAGCTGGCCGAAGAGAACATCTAGAAACTCAGCCTCATTATCTATTGGGGGCAGTGGTGTGAGGTTTTCACCGGGGGCACGATCCTGCGGAATAATATCTGGGATACTCACGGTACGGCCAGTGGGTTCAGGGGGCACCGTATCATCGGGGGTCATAAGTTTACGCGCCGTATCCTGCAGATCCAGGGGCAGGGCTTCTACGGTCTCGGCCATTATCCCACTCACCTGTTGCGTAAATTCCGGGTGTGTTTTTACAACTTTCCGCAAAACACGCAATTGGGCGCGAAGAACCTTCTTCTCGGTACGGTACAGCACCGCATGGGACGCATCCACCAATGAGGCGGCTTGCTCGGTATTCATTGCTGGCACTGTTCCCGCCAACGTATCCAAAGCAAAACTGATAAGAGCCGACTGCGGTGCCTCCAATACGGCCAATAACTGTGGCAGGCGCCGCAGGTTCTCGGCAGTGGTGGGCTCCAGCCCACGGTAGAGCACCCAAAAAATACGGGTTTCGCGAAAATCACGGCGCATAGCGGCCAGGCACTCGTCAAGAACACGGTCACGGAACCCCGCATAGTGGCTCGTCAGCAGGCGTACCAGGGCCACAGTGTCGCCTCGGCCGTGCCCGTATGTCTCATAGAGCAGCCCGTCCACCCAGAAAAGCTCCCAGAAATCATGCTCTAGCAGCTCGGGGTTCCGGGCGAAAAACTCTAAAACATCTTTCTGCCCCCGCGAGGATTCGCCAGTGACTACGGGGATGGATTCTCGGAAACCCAGCAGGGCAGAGACGGAAGTATTTTTGAGCCCACGCTCCCGCAAGATAGGGCGTATGGCGTCCCAATAGTTTATAGTCAGCGGATTATTGCTAAACCCCAGCACCCACTCATCGGGGCGTTCCCGCGCACCGGTGGTGAAGGAACTAAGGGCTGTTGAGAACTTTTCATGCTCAAGATGCCACAGTGTGCAGCGCAGTATATAAGCGGCCTGCTCCGCAGTACCCAGCGCGCCCAAGATATAGAACGCACCGGGCCGGGGTGCGCCGTGGCTATCCAGGAGTTCAGTGCGTTCCAGAACTTTTGCCAATATGGCCCGTTCTTTTTCATCAGCCCCGCCCACGGTCTTCTGCAGTTCTTCCATTGGGGCGTCATAGTCCACTAGCACCGCCAGCTGGGTGAGGCGCTGAGCGGAGGTGAACGTATTCTGTTGCGAATCTTGCATGGGGTTCTTTCATCGGTGAGGCGGCGGCACCTCGACGGCAGCCGCCGATGGCAGTAGTACTAGTGTAGGGTGCGGCTGCTGTTTTATGCTCCGCCTTCGGTCATGAGGGCGAGCGCCTGCTGGTTAGCCTGCTCAGCGAGCCCGCTGGGGTGTGTATTAAGTGCGCTAAGCGCCCGCAGGTTTTTCGCCAGTAGGGTTGTACCTTTCAGCACTGGCTGTAAACTTTCGGGCAGTGAGACGCTTACCCCGTACTCCCCCGCCAGCTCCGCCAGCAGCTGCACGAGCACACCACCGCGGTTCACTCTTCCTACCACCGGCAGAACCTCTACGAGTACCTGCAGGGTACGCCACCCCGCCAGCGGGCTAATGGAGGCGGTATCTTTCAATGCCTGCACCACACGGTTTGTTGGCACCCACTGGTTTTTGAGGAGGTATGCCAGTTCCTCACCTAGAAGTTGAGTGTCCAGCATGCCGCACTCGGCAAGCTGGGCGACGGTTTCGGCTGCCTGCACGCGGTATTCATTGTTTTTCGCCCCGAGCGCCCACCCCAGTACCGAGTAGGATGGGGCTCCCAGTACCCGGTGTGTATCTGCTAAAGATGTGAGTGTTTCCGGTAGCCCATACACGGTTTTCTGGTGGGACGCGGCCAGTGCCAGCGGCATCGCTTGGGCTGCCAGAACATCCGGGTTGTGCTGCATTAACCATGCATACCACTGCATTATCGCACCGGTAAATGGGTAGTTTTCTGCATCGTCGGTGCGGTGCGTGAATTCTTCCAGCAGGCCCATAACGTTTACTGCGGCGTTCTCGAATGTCTCTCCCTCCGGGTTGAGTTCTTGCCCGACGGCAAGCCACATCATGAGTGAGTCATGCGGTGCATGTTTATAGATCCCTGATTCGTTACTGGGGCGAGCGCGTGCCTCAAGGGCTTCCACGTGCCGGTACCAGTCGAAGGTTTTAGCGGGTATTGGTTCGGTTGCTAGGGGCGCCCAGTGCGTTTCGTGGGGTTCGCCGACACGGTTAAGCTGTTCTTGGAAAAGCGCGGCGGGGCCACGGTAGTTTATGAGGGTGGCGGTGCCGCCGTAGTTGTCGTGGTGCTCGTCGTGGCGGGTAAGCTCCCAGTACAGTTCGTAGGTTTCTGCCCAGGAGGGCGCGTAGTCGCGGTGGGGAAGCATGGGCTGCCCCGTTTCGGGGTTGTGGAGCAAATAGTTCACGTACCCGTCAAAGCGTTTGGAGAAGCTTTCTGAGTCGTGGGCGCGCAGAATCAGGTGGGTGAGGTAGATGTTTTGCACCCAGGGAGGTATGACCCACTGGGAGTTGTGTTCCCGCACTATTTTCAGGTGTGTTTCGTTCAGCTGCACTCGCGGGTGTTTACCCAGGTATTCCAGCAGGGGCGGTATGTTGGCGCCGTGGCCTTCACCGCCCAGTAGAGGGATGAGTCGTTGCGTGAAGTCTTCGTCATCGCGCACGGAACCGGGCGTGAGGTTCCCTTGTGGTGCGCAGTTTTGCGGCACTATGGTGGGGATGCGCACAAGCTGGACCGGTTCGGCGGGTTCTGCCGGTGGAACCATGCGTGGACTGGGAAGGACTACTAGCTGCTGTGCCTGCGCCTGAACGTCTGCAGGCATGTTCTGTACCGCCTCGGCCACTTTTTGGCTTACCCGTTCCGCAAGCTCGGGGTGTGTTGTGAGGGTCTGAGCCAGCAGTCTCAGGTGGGCGCGGAGCACTTTTTTCTCGGTACGGAAAAGTACCGGTGAAGAAGCATCCACCAGTTGGGTTGCTTGCTCGCTGGTGAGAGCTGTCACTACCTGCCGCAGCATAGTTTGTGCCATCCCAACTGCGGGTGAATAAGGGCTGGCAAGCACGGCGGTGTACAGGGGTAGTCGTTCTATAATTTCGGTGTCTGTGGGGGTTAGCCCCTCGTGTGCTGTATAAAAATACCGTGAGTCGGCGGGGCCGAAGTCTCGCAGTAGAGCCTGGAGGGTTTCGGTAAGGCACCGGGGGCGAACACCCTCGAATTCTTCGCTTAGCAGACGGGTGAGGGCACCGAAGGAAGGCTCACCGCGGCGGGTGCGGGGCGCCCATGTGGATGGGTGCTGTCTCAGGGCCCCTTCGACGGTGAAAACGTCCCAGAACTGCTGTTCAAGGCAGTGTGGGTTGGTACGGAAAAATTGGGTGGTTTCAGCGTGGTTCTTAGGTGAGTCGTCATATACCGGTGGGATATTAGCGAGGAACATTGCCAGGTACCGCGGAGTAGAGCAGCTGAGGCCGCGGTTTCTTAGGATTGTGTTGCTAAGTTCCCACTGCCCGTAGAGTGACGCCCTGGTAGATGCATATTGATCAGCAAATTCGAGTACCCACTCGTCTCTTCTTTCTTCAGTTCCCCACATGAAGTGATCACGTATTTCACGCCGCTGACCAATGCGTCCCGCCTCGGTGAGGTGTGTAAGTTGATGCAGTTGTTGTGCGGCACGTGCTGGTTTTGCGGTGAGAGCGGCCGCCAGGTAGGCTTTTATGCTCTTTGGAAGATCTGATGCGGCGGCTTTTTCAGCGTTCAGGGTTCGTGCCAGGGATGCCCGTTCTTTCTCGGTGGCCCCGTTAATAATCCCCCGGTACTGGTCGAAAGTGGCCTTGGGGTCTGCCATGAGCTTTTTGAGGGTGGCGCGGCGTTGCGCAAGTGTGGAAGCGGCGGCTGTCATAGGTGGCTATTCCTTTTTAGTGATTGCTGTCCAAAAAAAGTTGGGTGTACTTATAGTAGCTCCATAGCGTGTTGCCGCGCTTTTTCCGCAAGCTCGGTCGGATGCGGCTGTAGCTTTTCGAGCGCACGCAGGTTCTTCGCGAGCACGGTTGAGCCTTTCATTTTGGGCCGCAAAACCTCAGGAATCTCGACGCTCACGCCGTACTCCCCCGCTAATTGCACCAAGAGCTGCACGAAGGAACCACCACGATTAATATCGCTTACAGCTGGCAACATGTTCTCTAGCACCTGCACAATACGCCACCCCGCCAATGGGCTGATAGATGCGGCGTCTTGAAGAGTCCCGAGTACACGGTTAGTCAGAACATCCTGGTGTAGCAGAAGCCACGTTACTTCTTCAGCGAATTGTGCAGGATCTAGCATTCCACGCTCTGCCAGGTGGGCAAGAGACTCAGCTGTTAAGGCCCGAATATCTTGTGCTAGCGCAGATGCCGCAATTCCCAAGGCGCTATACGAAGGCGCACCCAGAGGGCACGGGGTACTGCCAAGAGCATAGAGGAGCGCGTTCAGCCCGAAAACGGTGCGCGTGTAGAGGGCTGTCACCAGGGCAGGCATCATCTGCGCTGCCGCATAATCCAGATTATTCTGCATGAGCCAGGCATACCAACCGACAGCGTATTTCTGCGAGGTATAGGTATAACGTTTTGACGTATGGATGCGGTGACCGTAATCTTCTCGCACACTGCCAGTATTAAAAGCGGCATCTTCAAAACCTAGGTCATTGGGGGCAGAAGTATCGTTTGGGTCTTCCCACAGAAGGAGTTTCCTGTTATAGGGTATCTCGCTATCGCTGTTGATAATTCTTTGTTTTGCGTACTGTGTTAATCCCGTCGACCATGTGGTGCGTCGCATGGCATGATTTCGTGTTTCAAAAGGTTCTGTATAAATTTTTTCAGCATATCCGCTGGAGGGAATCAGTGAGAGAAGTTGCTCTTGTAAAAGGCCCGTCAACCCGCGAGTGTTGACCACAAGATCCTGCTTGGTTTTCGCCCCTAAGGGGCGGTACTCCATACTGTTTGTGATAATAGGCTGGCCGTTCCTATCGAGCCACAGAAAGTCGCGGTAACCCATCGTAATTGGTGGCAATTCTATTGGCCGCGTACCTGCACATCGTATGTATATCGCTAGGATCAGAAAAGCTATATCCTCTCCCGCGGTCTCAAACTCGTGGATATGTCGTCCCCAATTCAGGTTGACGGACTCAAGGTATTTTATCTGTGCCTTGTTAAAGCGGATACTTTCTGTCTGGTTAAGATATGCGAGAGCACGCACCAGTTCCGTCTCGGGGGCTGTACCGGTCACCATGGCAACCAGCGCATCAAAAAGTTCCGTGTCGCTGGAAATAGGGGCATCCGCCATGAAGAGTTCCCCCGGAGCCCGTGGGCGTGGGTTGACATCTGGTATCAGAATAGGTTCCTGCGCCTGTAGTGCTTCTACCGACTGTACTTCCTGGGGCTCCAGTATTTTCTTTACACCGCGTCGGGTAGGCTTCGTACTATCTTTAGATCCTACGTTTTGCACCAGCTCTTGAAGTTCCAAGGGTAGAGTTCGCTCGACCCCAGCAATCATGCTGTGCACCCGGTGCGTGTATTCAGGGTGATGTTTAATCAGCTGTTGTAGGATGTTTAGCTGGGCCTTCACCAGCTTCTTCTCAGTACGGAGGAGTACTGCTGCTGATGCGTCTAACAGGGCATCGAGCTGTTCCGTAGAAAGTTGCTCCACAATGGGGGTAAGCATCTCTTGTGCTAGGCCTACCGACGTGGATAGCTGCGTCTGTAAAATAGCGGTCAGTAGCGGAATGCATGCCAGGTTCTCCGCGGTAGTTGGTTTCATGCCGCGGTAAAGCATATGGAAGACCCGTGTTTTCCTGGGCGTAAAATCTCTGAGCATTGAGCGCAAACATTCGGTGAGAAAACGGTCGCGAAACCCGTCAAGGTGACAATCTAGATAATCTAAAAACTTGAAATCTGCTGCCGCACCTAGTGCTGTTCCGACGCGGAAGCAGGTCCACAGTTCCCGTTCAATCAGGAGAGGATCCTGGCGGATATGCTCAAGTGCCTCTTGGTAGGTGGCGGGTATCTCCGGGTGTTCTTCAGCTCTGTTTTCTTCTGGGAATATGGTACGTAAGGCTCTCCAAAGATAAGAAGGGGTTTCACAGTGGAGGTCCCGTTCCCGTACGAGCGTGTGTAGTATGCGCCATATTCCGTAGGCGTCGTTATCCTCCATAGCGGGGGTTGCCGCTATATAATCCAGAATCCACGTATCGCTGCGTCCGGAGAGCCCCAAGTATAAACCGCGCATGATAGCGTCATGAGGGTTATTGAAAGAGTCAGTGTCGCTTCGGCGCGCCGCCCATGAACTGTCTGTATATAAATCCACGAAACGCTTATGTGTCCTGCGAGGGTTTGTCCCCAAAGCTGCTAAAAGATAGCCGCCTACAGGACTCAAAACAGCCCGGTTCCCCCGCCCTAAAACCTTGGCTGGAGGCAGAGTTTTAGCCAGCACGGCACGTTCATCCTCTGTAGCGTCCTCTAAAAGAGCATGAAATTCTTTGAGAGGTGCTTCCGGATTTTTAGCCAGCTTTTTAAGTGCTTCTCGCCGCTTATTAAGCGTCATAACGGGGTTAGTTTGCATTCCTCTCCTCCTTTTTCACGGTAATATCCCTGCTTAGGCGCTTATCTAGAAGATTCTGAGCATGCTGCCGCGCCTTTTCCGCAAGCTCGGTCGGATGCGGTCGCAATCCTTCGAGCGCACGCAGGTTCTTCGCGAGCACGGTTGAGCCTTTCATTTTGGGCCGCAAAACCTCAGGAATCTCGACGCTCACGCCGTACTCCCCCGCTAATTGCACCAAGAGCTGCACGAAGGAACCACCACGATTAATATCGCTTACAGCTGGCAACATGTTCTCTAGCACCTGCACAATACGCCACCCCGCCAATGGGCTGATAGATGCGGCGTCCTGTAAACAGCTGGCTGCCCGGGCCGGTTTAACCCATCCCCCTCGGAGCAGGTAGGCCAGTTCATCCGCAAGTAAAGAAGCATCGAGCATTCCGCGACCCGCAAGAGCAGCAATAGATTCGGCGGTGAGAGCCCTGTGCTCAGCTGCTGCTGCACCAGTTAGCCAGCCCAACACGGAATAGGCGGGTTCTTGCAGAACCTGATGTGTGTGGGTGATGGTATCCAGTATGGTCTCAAGCCCTTTCACATGTTTTTGGAACCCCGCTGTAGTGACGAACGGCATGCTCTGCGCCGCCAATGTATTGGGGTTATTCTGCAGAAGCCACGCATACCATTGCATGAGGGTACGGTGAAAATCGTCGATTGCCTGAACAGCACGGTGCATAAACTCTTCGGGAATACCTGCCGTGTTCAGAGCCGCCTGCGCGAAAGGCATCTGTGCGGTCGGCAGTTCGTGATCTTCAATAAGCCACATCATTAGGCTGTCATTGGGGGCTTCCGCGTAGGCTTGGTCGTACATATTGTGAGGACGCGGGCGGTATGTGAGAGGCTCAACGCGGCGTGTCCAAGTGCTCTCTTCTGCGTGAGGTATAGGCTCAAATACAAGGTTTTCTGGATGTTCTAAACAGTCAATCTGCTCTTGGCAGAGCCCCGCCGGTCCACGATAATTTGTGGTCGTTTTCTCTATACGGGGTTTTTGACGCCCCAGAGACCCAGTGTGTTCAACCTGGTAGGGCTGGATGGTTTCGCCAGTCTGGGGGTCGGTATGGAATTCATGCCGGTACCCGGTAAAACCTTGCGGCAGTTTTTTAAAAAGTTTTCGGTGCGGGGTAATCACCCGGTACGTCAGATAGTTGCCTAACGCATGAGTACCCGAGCGAATACCGGAATTCACGCATCGTTCAGCCAGAAAGTCCTGCTGGGCTGTATCAAGAGTAATGCGAGGATTATGCGCTAAATAATCAATGAGCCGCGGGAGCTGCGAACCGTCACCTGTGCCTTGGAGACAGGGAATAAGATCATCCATAAACTCAGCATCACTCGTATAAATATGCACCTGTGGGGTTGAAACGTGCTGCTCTAGAAGCTGCGGACGGGTCTCAGGAATCATGACACCGCCCATTATTTGCTCTGAGTGAGACGGTGCGCTAGTTTTATCCGTCGCGGCTTCAGCAGGAGACAGGAGTGTTTGCGCTGCAGGCTGCAGATCAGGCGGGAGAGAATCTGCGGTTTCCCTCATCAAACCGCTCACATCTTGAGTATGCTCTGGGTGCATTTTAGCAATAGCGCTAAGGAGTGCGATCTGCGCCCGGAGTATTTTCTTCTCGGTGCGAAGCAACACGGTGTGAGAGGCATTAAGTAAGTCATGAATCTGGGGTTCGGTCAGCTTGTCGACGCATGACATCAGCTTTTCTTGAGCTAACCCCACGGAGGTTGAGGGAACGGTAGTGAGCACTGAGGTGAGCAGATTGGTGTTACCAAGGTTCTCGTCTGGGGTGGGGTTCATCCCCCGATAGACGTGGTGAAAGATACTGGTGTTCTTGGCAGAAAAGTCGCGGAGCATCGCCTTCAGGCATTCAGTAAGCAGGCGGTCACGGAATCCGTCAAAATTCTCCTGCAGCGTGTGGAAGAGAGCCAGGATGTCTGCGTTTTCGCGCCCTGACCAGTCTTTCCGCAGAAGCCCTTCATCTGTGAAACACGCCCACATTTCGTGTTCTAACGTCTGGGGGTTGTTCTTGAAGAAGGAGATAACCTCTTCCCGATTCTCGGATGAGCCAATGTGCATGTCAGGAACGGCCGTCACGAACCCCCAGAGGTAGGAGCGCGTGGTATTGGTAAGTCCGCGTTCGTGAAGAAGCTGATGTATCTGCACCCAGAGCGTGGGCAAGTCGTAACCAAACCTGCCATAGCCACGCTCGTTAACGAACCCGGTTATCCAGGTGTTATCACGTTCGCTGAGTCCAAGCATCATGGCTTCTGTGCGTTGGCTAAGGTATTGTTCCGATTCAGCGGTTGAAAACTTCCAGTTCGCCTCGCCGGGTAATCCCCTGTCGATAAGGTTTAAGAGCTCAACACCCACGTGTTTGAAGGTTCCGCCCAGTGCAGCCGCCGTGTAGATGCACACAAGCCGCTGCTCGGTCGTTCCTTCACGGCTGTAGCGGTCTATGAGCTTTTTAATGGAGAGTGTGCGTGCAAGGCCCTTGCGTTCATCCTCGGTGGCGCCGGTGAGAACTTCATGGTACTGCCAGAAGGTGGCATCGTCACGTTTCAGTAGCTCCCGCAGACGTGCGCGACGTTCCGTAAGACTAGGTTGCGGTACTTTTGGGGTCATAACGGGCTCTCAGTTTCTGCGCTTATGGTTGTGCGCAGCGGTGTTGGTCCAGCAGTTCTTGGGCTTGGTCTCGGGCCTGCTCCGCAAGCTCAGTCGGATGCGGCTGCAGCTTTTCAAGCGCCCGCAGACTTTTGGCCAGCACAGTTGAGCCTTTCATTTTTGGCCGCAAAACCTCAGGAATCTCGACGCTCACGCCGTACTCCCCCGCCAGTTGTACCAAGAGCTGCACCAGCGCGCCACCACGATATACCTCGCCCACGACAGGCAGTATGCCCTCTAATAGCTGCATAATCCGCCAGCCCACCAAGGGGCTAATCGACGCAGCATCCCTAAATGTTTGCTCAATTCGTTGAGCCTTCACGTGGTGCTGGCTCAACAGCCAACACAGTTCTTCGGCGAATAAAGCGGTATCGACCATACCCCGATCCGCCAGGGAGGCGAGCGCCTCCGCAGCGTTGGCGCGCACTTCGGTAGTTTTAGCGCTGGCCCCAAGCCCGAGTGCGCTGTAGGAGACGGCGCCCAGTATTCGATGTGTATCACCTAGTATTCGTATGATGATATCGACACCATAAGCATTATGAGCATGGATAGCTGCCACAAGAATAGGCATGGTCTGTGCGCTAAAAATATCTGGGTTATTCTGCATGAGCCAGCCGTACCACCCCATGACCGTGCGGTACGAAGGATAGTATTTTGATTCCAGCATACGGTGCACATACTCGATTTGCGTGCTGTTGGTGTTAAACGCGGCAGATTCAACGGAGAGTGCGGCAGCATCGGGTGTATCTGTTCCAACCCACAGCGGGAATTGCAAAGGGAAGCTGTACCTCCAAGCAATATATAGCGATTTCCAATACTGGGTGAGGACTGTACCCGTAGTACGTTCAAGGGCTACACACTGGGGTGCAAAAGGCGCGGTCACTATGTTGGTTTCTGCGTCTTGATCCGCAAAAATCAGGGAGAACAGCTGCTCCATCAGCAGCATATGAGGTCCGCGCTCATTGAGACGAATTTCTGTCCCAGTAGCTTTTACATTAATGGGACGAGACTGATGCTCCTTAAGCGTCTGTTCATCTACTGTCACCGGGTTTCCGTGCTCATCGCTGAGGTAGAGACGTTCTGTATACCAGGTGGGAATGATCGGTATTTTAGCAATATCAGCGTGTTGTATCTGCCCGCTTTTGATAAGTGCCGCAATGGCAAGGTACGGGATATTGGGACTGGAGAGGGTATAAATACTGGATGGGCTTTCTATGAGAAGGTTACGAGTTTCCCAGAGAAGCTTCTGCTCTGCATCGTTTATTTCCAGACTCTCGGCATGTTCCAAGTACTCCAGGATACGCGGAATATCGGTGCCATCGCCTCCCTGGAAGGTTGCTGCCAAGCATTCCATGAGTTCCCGGTCCGTGGCGATAGGCGGTCGAGGCGTCAAGCACCCCTGCGGTTCACAATCCTTCGGGGTGTTATCCGGTACCGTGATGCTCCCCGCTGCGTCCTGGTGCGTGGGTGTTTCTCGCACCGGATCATTGATGAGCTTCTGGGCCTCATCTTGAAGGTCCAGGGGCATAGACTTGAAGGCATCCTGTACTGTCTGGCTTACTTGTTCAGTGCATTCGGGGTGGACTTCAAGCAGTGAAGAAAGAAGCCGTATCTGGGCGCGCAAAACTTTCTTTTCGGTGCGCGTCAGCACTGTTGCCGAAACTTCAATAAGCTCACGTGCTTGTGTGTCGGAAAGCTCATAGACTGCCTGCTCCAGCAGATCTTGCGCCATGGCGATAACAGGGCTATACGCTGTTCCCAGCACCGAAAGGTAGAGCACAAAACGCTCCGTAATTTCTTGAGGCGTTGGCTGCAGAGCAGCATGGGCCCTATAGAAATGCCGCACGTGGTGGGCTGAGTAGTCTCGCAGAAGACCTTTGAGCGTTTCATCCAGGAACCTAGGGCGAATCTCCGGAAAAGTTTCGCACATCACCTGAGCGAGGGCCGAAAATGATGGGCTTCGATATTCAGGCTGTAAGGCGGGATCCCACTTAGACTGTGCTATTACCCCTTCAACTGTGAAAGCATCCCAAAACTCTCGTTCCAGCAGCACAGGATCGTTGCGGAAGAACTGTTCTATATTCCGATACTCTCTGGCAGACTTTTCCCTCACGTGTGGGACGGCATTCATCATCATGCAAAGATACCCTGGCGATAAGCTCGTCAGCGAATGTTCGCGCATAAGTTTATTGAGGCGTGTCCAGGAATCTATGTACCAATCATCTGAACATTCTTCAACAAAGTGCAGGACCCACTCATCGGACCGTTCTACCGCCCCTTGAGTTAAGAATTCCCAGAGCTGCCCAGTAGCAGGCATAGGCGGCTCGGGAATAATATTAAAATCCTCATCTCGAAGAGGACAAAAAAGTTCACTTATAAGCCTCACCGCACGCGGAACCGACGAGGTTAAAGCCCCTACTGCATATGCGGCCAAAGCTGCTTTCTCCCCTCGGGCTTTCGCAAGTTTCGTGGGCGATAACGTCCTGGCCAACGACGCGCGTTCTTCCTCTGTCGCCCCGCTAATCACCGTGTGATAATCCTCAACGGTTGCGTCGTCATGTTTCATGAGTTCCCGAAGGTGGGCACGACGCTCCTGTAAGGTTGGCTGTGCCGGTAAAGCTGGTTGTGTGTGATGCTGTGCGGTCATTAAAACCCCTATCGGTGATATAGATTACTGGTTTTCTTCCCAGTCTAAAGTTTTTCGGCGTGCCCCGCACCGTTCTTCGTCACAATCTCTCGCGCTTGGTTTCGGGCCTGCTCCGCAAGCTCCGTTGGATGCGGCTGCAATGTATCAAGCACACGCAGACTTTTCGCCAGCACGGTCGAACCTTTCATTTTGGGCCGCAATACCTCGGGTATCTCAATGGTTACACCGTATTCCTCCGCTAGCTGACCCGCTAGCTGCACGAGGGAGCCACCGCGATTAACCTCACCTGCCACAGGCAGTATCTCCGCAAGGATTTGCAGGACGCGCCACCCCGTTAACGGGCTAATGGATGCCGCATCTGTGAGCGTTTCAACTGCACGATTCGTCATCAGGTGCTTCTGCGTAAGAAGCCACGACAGTTCTGCCGAGAACGCGGCAGTATCCAGCATGCCCCGTTCGGCTAGAAGCGCTATGGCTTCGGCAGCAATAGTGCGGTACTCGCGACGCTGAGCCCCCATAGCCTGCCCGATCACCGTGTACGAGGGTGCCCCTAGTACTCGGTGGGAATGCCCCAGAGCCTGTAACAGACTCGGCAGCCCTATCTGCTGTGGCTGATAGACGGCGCCGAAGGCAAGCGGGAGAAACTGTACCGCCAGCACATCCGGGTTGTTCTGGGTCAGCCACGCGTACCACCGCACCACCTCGTCATTCCAGATGTTCCAGGATTCCCCGTCTCCGCTGCGGTCCAGATACTCTTCGACGGTTCCGTGGGTGTTAAGCGCCGCCTGCTCGAACGGGGTTTCGGGGGTTTTAGGAGTTGCGTCTTTTTCCTCCCAGCAGACCCTCTGTTCGGATCGCGCCCACGATATGTCCTTCCGGGCGGGAAGAGGAACCACAACCAATGGTGTGCGGTTTTCTTCATCGGGGTCTAGGCTGGCGATTTGCTCTGCAAGGAGAGCCTTCGGCCCACGGTAATTATGTGCCGTGCGAACTGTTCGAACCAGTTCCCCCGTTACAGTCCTCTGGTAAAAGGAAGATGTGTAGTATCCCCGAAAGTACGTGTGCTGCAGGTCTAAACCGTCTTCCTGCTGATACGGCTTGAGAACAAGATATGTTAGGCACCGTAGCGCAGAGTTAGCAAGGAGGGTCTTGTATTTGGTGTATACGTACTGCCGTTGTGCCTTATCCAGCTCAATGGTGTGGTTCTTCTGCAGGTAAGACAGCAGAGGCGGGTAGTCAAACCCGTCTGTGTTGCCTTCCAGATGCTCAATAAGGATTTCCAAGAATTCCGTATCGCTTGTGAGGGGTTTGCAGGTGGTGAAGTATTCGCCTGGTTCACCATCGTGCGGGGTAATATCCGGGATACTAATGCTTCGGCCTGGTTTGTGCTTCACGTCCTCACTATTGTTTCTATGGTGCGCGAGTATAAGTTTGCGGGCGGTATCCTGCACATCGACAGGCATGGTTTCGGCCGCCCCACTGACTGTTAAACTCACCTTCCCGGCCAGTTCGGGATGGTGTTTGACCAGTAGCTTCAGTAGTTTCAGGTGGGCGCGTAGTACTTTCTTCTCGGTCCGGAACAGCACCGGTTGCGATGCCTCCACCAGCTGGGCTGCCTGTTCACCGCTCAGCAAAGCTACCAGAGGCATTAGTGTTTCTTGCGCCAAACCTACAGTAGTTGAGGGTGCAGACCCCAACAGTGCCATAAGAGCGTGGGCTCGTTCCAGGTTCTCTGCTTCGGTGGGTTCCATACCCCGGTAGATCTGTTGAAACACCCTACTGTTCGCGGCCGAGAAATCACGGGTCAGCGACTGTAGCGATTCGTCCAGCACCCTTTCCCGGAACCCCTCATAGAAGTCCTGCATGTGACGCATGAGGGTAAGCATACTGCCGGTAGGCCCGAGCAGCGTCCAGTAGTGGTCGCGCATTGTTCCTTCAACACGAAAAAGCGCCCAGAATTCTTGCTCCAGCAACAGCGGGTCATCTTTGAAGAAGTTAAGAGCGGCCACACGATTGTAGGCTGAATCCTCACGCACCGGTGGAATATTCCTGATGAGCTGCCCAAGATACTGCGGAGATTCGCAGATGATGTTTCGTTCCCGCAGCAGTTGGTGAGATACAGGCCAGCTTTCCTCCCCGTACGCCCAGCTTTCGGCGATAGATTCCACAAACGCTAGAATCCAGTCCTCGCTTCGTTTGGATGCTCCCAGCACAAAATATTTCCTAATATCCTGATGTTGTCCACCCTTACGGTTATTCCACAGGAGTTGGTGGAATGCGGCGCTGGCGTTTTGGGTAGGTCGCTCTGCTCCCGTAAACCCGTCAGGTTTGCGGATGAGAGCACCCGCTACATAAGCAGCGAGCGGGGTGTAGTTTTTGACGTCCACCACCTGTGCGGGTTTAAGGGTTTTCGCCAGAGACACACGTTCTTCTTCGGTAGCCCCGCCTATGATGGCGTGATACTCCTCAACGGTGGCGTCGTCACGTTTCATGAGTTCACGCAGGCGGGCGCGTCGTTCTTCAAGGCTCATGCGCTGCGGATAGTTCTTCTCGTCCATCATTGCCTATTTGTGTATTCGGGTGTGCAAGGAAAACACGACTTTTGCGGATACGGTTCGGTGTCGGGCTAATTCAGCCCGCCACGACGTTTAATGCTTACCGCCAGTACATGTTTGCAGGGGCCTCGGGTGCCCCGGTATTTCACCCACCACGGGCAGGTGCACCGGTATTCTTCGATTTTCTCGGCGGGGGTTACCGTATAGAACGTGTCCCGCGACTGCACACGGTACGTTCCGCCTTCGTCATCCCGCACCGCGCCGGAGTCCACCAGTTTCTGCGCACCCACCAGCCGCGGATGCATAGCCTGCAGGGCATCCGCCTGCACGGGCAGCGGCCGGTGGAAGTACTCCCCCGCCTGCACATCAAAACCGACCTGCCCGGAGGATGCCAGTAACGCGAGAGCGTCGCGTACTTGCGTCTCGTTCAGTCCGCTGCGTGCAGACATAACGGGCACTTCAATACGCGGCTCAAAGGAGAGAAGCACGCTGAGCATATCCGCGTTTTCAGCAACTGACGGGTCGGAGAGCGCCTGCAGCACAGAGCCTTCCCCCGAGAATCCGCGTGATTTTTCGGGGCTTAACCCGATGCTCAGGCGCGCACCCGGCAAGTGGGCCACCCACACGCTCGCTACCGGGGCGTTACCTGAGGTGACCGGTTCACTGTATGCTTCCAGGCGGGTCATGAAGCGGATGAGCGGTTCAAGCACCCGCAGCCGCTCCGGCCCGGCCACGCACACCGACCCGGCGGTGGCTCGGGTGGCCAGCCTCAGTGAACGCACTGCCTGGGTGGCCCACATGACGCTTTTCGTGGCGGATTGGCGCGGCAGCCCCTGGATGAAGGTGCGGGCTGCTGCCGCGTCCAGAGAATGGGTGGGTTTCATCAGGGATGAGAGCATCTGTGTTTCGGCGAACCCTTTGAGCCAGCGCACTGGCAGGGGCACTTTATCTTCCATTACTTCACCGTCTAGAGTGGTGGTCAGCAGCCCCTCATCACCCACATCCATGTGGAGAGGCTCACCAGCCCGGAGGGAAGCTAAGGCGGTGCGAAGCGGCGGATTCACGTCCACATTCGTCACGCCCACGGCGCTGTGGCTGGCGTCTAGGGCGGAGGAGTCTACGTCAAGTCGGGCGTAGACACCGCAGCAGGCGCTAAAGGATTCAAACCGTAGGCCTTCACGGGTGCTGGTCACTACCGGGTCTGCGGCCCGCAAAATGGCGGCGACCATGCCGGGCGGGGTGTAGTAGCGGGTGCGGGCCACGCGTGCGACCACCAGCAGTGATGCCGCGATCACGTCGGGGCGTTCCATGAATCCTGAGAAGAAGTAAGGGTGTGCCGCTGCGCCTTCCGGTGTGCTGCCGCCGCTGGTTGCTAGGGCCAGTTCGGGGTGTCCGTCACGTTCCAGCAGCGTTGAGGCTCCTAGATAGTTGTAGTCCAGTTCGTATGCCATGAGGGTTCCTCCGAGGGGTGGTGCAGAAGCTTTACGATACTACTATGCCTGAACGTCCTGACATTTTAAGCAGGGTTTCGTCATTCTTACTATAATCGCCGGTTACCTGGCGGTGGGTGTTGGCAACGATTTGGCATAGAAGAAGCCCCGGCGGGGTTGGTTCACCTGCCGGGGCTTAAGGATAAAAAACTTTGAAGCGTTAGAAGAGCACATACTGGCCGTTAAAGCGTAGTGCCAATCCGTAGAGCACAATCGCTGCTACCCAGATGATGGAGACGGTGACGGTCAGACGGATCAGGTTCTTCGATGCCATACCTGAGGAGTTGAGGGAGCTGGTCATGCCGCCGCCGAACATATCTGAGAGGCCGCCGCCCTGGCCGCGGTTTAAGAGCACCAAAAGCACGGCAATAACGCTGGTAATCGCGATGATTACCATGAGTACAGTCATGAGGGTCTCCACAGTGGACCTTCCTGTTGGGATTGGCGGTTACTAATAATTTTCGTATCTGCCGTTTGGCATACCGTATTAACTATACGCCACCTTAGCGGATTGGTCACCCCTAATGCTGCGCATAGCTGAACAGTACGGGGGTGAAAAGTTTAACGGGCGGTGCGGCGCTGATATTCGCTGGGGGTCAGCTGCAGCGTATCCGGCCGGTCGATCAGCACACGCTGGGCGGTCAGTTCTTTCCCTTCGGTGTCGTAGGCGCGCACATACCCGCCTTCTAGCAGGTAATAGGTGAACTGCTGGGCGATGCCCCAGTAGTTGCCGCTGTCTTCGGCGTAGAATCCCTGGTCTACCCAGTCCCGCAGTTTCACCTGCACCGGGATTTCTGGGGAGCTGGTGCGGGCGTGAAGCCAGTTAAGGAAATCGTCACGTTTACTGTCGTAATAGTGTGTGGTTGGGTCGTAGCTCGCACCGGGTTCTCCGGGCATAGTGGGAGCGGGGACTTTGCGGTTGCGAATAATCATGAACACTATGACGCACAGGAGGGTGATCATAATGGGCGCGAGAAGGGAATCCATGATCTTAAGTCTACCCAGTGTTCGGCTCGTTATTTAGGACAGCGCCCGTTTTTTGGCTACCCGCGAGCAGCTTTCCCTCATAGGATGGATGCGCAACAGCGGGTGCAGGGGAAGCAGCACTACCTTATCTAGGCTTATGGTATCTGGTTTGACCGTGGAGCTGTCCTTGCGGAGATAATTATGATTACCGGATCATTTCAAGAACCCACCTACTGCGCTAAGAGCCCCTGCCCGCTATCTGTACCATTGGGACGCTTCACGACATCCCGTCAAATACAGAGCGAGCAGGGGCTCTTTATGTTTTTACGTCTCAGCCGAAAGGCAGGTTATTCCTGCTTCGCAGGTTCAGAGGTTTTCTTCCCCTGTTTTACCTGCTGAGCAGATGTATCCGCCTCATCCTCAATAGACTTCTCAGCTTCGTCTTCGCTTTCGTACGATTCGTACGACTTGAACGGCTGTCCCTTTTCGGGGTAGCGGTCAGGCGAGATCGACAAGCCCATCTGTACCTTCTCGTGGTACACCTCAACTATTAGCGCCACCACGATTAACGCAATCACAACGGCGAACGGTAACGCAATAATAATCAGCGTATTCCGCAGAGCGTCTAGCCCGCCAGCGTACAGCAGCACGGTTGCAATACCCGCGACGATAACGCCCCACACGACTTTCTTTCCGTTAGTGGGGATAAGACGCCCATCTTCGGAAAGCATTGAGAGCACATAGGTTGCTGAGTCTGCCGAGGTAATGAAGAAGGTGAAGATCAGGATGATTGCGATGATCGACATTAACATGCCCAGCGGGTAGTGTTTGAATGTGCCGAACAGTAGCTGCTCATCCTCTAGTTTCGTCAGATTCTCCAGACCGTTCTGCTGTACCGTATTAGCCATCGTACCGAAAACGGAGAACCAGATGAAGCTTAAGACGGTAGGTATCAGAAGTACTACAGTAATAAACTCACGTATTGAACGGCCTTTGGAGATGCGGGCGATGAAGAGGCCCACGAAGGGTGACCAGGAAATCCACCATGCCCAGTAGAACACGGTCCAGGTATCAATCCAGGCGCGTTCGTCACCGTTAAATGCGGCGGTTCGGAAACTCATCTCGAAAAAGTTCTGCATGTACAGGCCGACGGATTCCGTCATATTGTCAAAAATTTTGACAGTGGGCCCAACCGCAATAGCAATCGCCAGAAGTGCGATAGCCAGAATCATATTAAGATTTGAAAGGATTTTAATACCTTTACCCAGTCCCGAAAGAGCTGAGAGCACAAAGAGAGCAGTGGTTACTACGATAATAACAGTGCGTACTTCCATGTTATTAGGAATGGCATTATCAGTAAGGTAGCTCAATCCACCATTAATCTGAATAGCGCCGAAACCAAGCGTGGTTGCCACACCAATAACAGTTGCCACCACAGTAACAATATCTATAATATATCCCAGCCAGCCATCGGTTTTTTTACCGAAAAGCGGCTTAAGGGTGACAGAAAGAAGATATTTCTCTTCTTTACGGAAGCCGAAATATGCCAGAGCCATAGCAACAATACCGTACACAGCCCAGGCGTGAATACCCCAGTGGAAGAACGTAAACTGAAAGGAATCCGCCATTGCTTGCTGTGACCCCGGCGCAGCATGGGGAGTTTTGTTAGCAAAGTGTGAAAGCGGCTCGGCAGCACCATAGAAAACTAGACCAATGCCCATACCAGCCGAGAAAAGCATGGCAATCCATGAACCGGTGGAATACTCGGGTTTTGAGTCAGGCTCTCCAAGTTTAATTTGTCCCATGGGGCTTAAAACAAAAAACCCGCAGACCAATACGATAAGAGTTACAAGCAGGAGGTAAAACCAACCGAAGTCAGTTCCGATCAGTGCCCTCCAGTTTTTAGAAACTTCTCCGTAACCTGGGACAAAACCCAGAGCCACCAATATTAATGAAACAATTAACGAACCAATAAAAACAGACGTATATTTGCGCGACTTCATATCTCACCTTCTCAAAACATTCCAGAAAAAGTATAACAAATGCTAAATCATCTGTAAAACCAAATTATTGTAGATAATCAAAGCACACGAAAATACTTCAAAATATACGAAATAATATTTTAAAGGGATTTTAGATATTAAATTTTTTCGAGAAGAAGGAATGTATGAGTCTTTTCTTTATGAAATCTTTATATTTGAATTCTACCCCACGTTTTAAGGTTTCCGCGACATCATCGGGGTCTTCTCCGTGTTTTCTATACCACACTGCCCGGTGCGGCATAAAAAATCGCCGGTTACCCCGCCGCGCAGAATGCGGAGGATAACCGGCGATATTGTCTTAGATGTTACGCGTCAAACCGCGCAATAGCCGCAAACTCATCGGCCTGTAGCGACGCCCCACCAACAAGCACACCGTCAACGTCTGCCTGCTCCATAATCGAAGGAGCTGAGGAGGACTTGACCGACCCACCGTAAAGCACACGTACCTGGTTGGCAACATCGGCCGAGTAGAGCTTGGTCAGCTCCGCGCGGATAGCGGCGGCCATTTCCTGTGCATCTTCTGCGGTGGCAACCTTACCGGTACCGATAGCCCATACCGGCTCATAGGCAATAACAAGGCTCTTCGCCTGTTCGGCGGTCAGACCAGAAATTGAGCCACGCAGCTGTTCCAGGGTGTAGGTCACATGGTTACCGGCTTCGCGGATATCAAGTCCCTCTCCCACGCACAGTACGGGGGTGATTTCATGCCGGTACGCAGCCTGCACTTTGGCAGCGCATACCTCGTCGGTTTCACCATGGTAGGTACGGCGCTCAGAGTGGCCCACTAGCACGTATGCGGCGTTGAGCTTGGCGAGGAACGACCCGGAGATTTCACCGGTGTATGCACCCGAGTCGTGAGCCGAAATATCCTGCCCACCATACTCGATCCTAAACTTGTCGCCTTCAATGAGAGACTGTACGGAGCGAATGTCGGTGAACGGCGGGAAAACCGCCACCTCAGTCTTATCAAAGTCAAAGTTCGCGTCGTCAAGGGTCCAGGCTAGTTTCTGAACTAGGGTCACGGCCTCAATATGGTTCAGATTCATCTTCCAGTTACCAGCAATAAGCGGCTTACGCGACATATATTCGCTCCAATCCCCAAAGAGGGCATAGCTACGGAAAAGTTCACTCTCTATTTTAGTGCTTCTGGCGCGTAAATACACGGTTTATCGCGAATTTTCACCGCCGAATATACCACTGCGGCGTTTCTGCCCGGTCGGCACTTAGCGGTCATTACTGGACTGTCCTATTACCAGATACACGCCGTGAACCGCCGAAGGCTTAAGCCCTATAGATAACCCCGGCCCATTCGCTATCGCGCGAATAAGCCGGGGCATATTAGACAAGAGGCAGAGGATTAGGCACCCAGTGCGTCCAGACCGGGCAGGGTCTTACCCTCAATGTATTCGAGGGAGGCCCCGCCGCCGGTGGAAATGTGCCCGAACTGCTCGTCAGCGAACCCTAGGTTGCGGATCGCCGATGCCGAGTCCCCGCCACCAATAATGGAGAAAGCATCCGATTCAGCAAGAGCCTTCGCAACAGCCTCAGTACCACCCGCGAAGGGGGCAATCTCGAATACGCCCACCGGGCCGTTCCAGAAGACGGTTTTAGCTGCCTCAATCTTCTCCGCGAACAGTTCACGGCTCTTCGGGCCAATATCCAGGCCCTCACCCTCGGCGCCCAGCTCGCCACCTTCCAGGTCTTCAATGGGGCGGATCTCGGTCTTAGCGTCTGCTGAGAAATCATCGGCCCACACCACGTCTACGGCAGTTACGATCTCAGTACCCTGCGCAGGGGCGGTCTCAAGGTAACGCCGCACGGTCTCTACCTGATCTTTCTCCAGCAGCGACTTACCGACCTTGTATCCCTGCGCGTAAGCGAAGGTGTAGCCCATGCCGCCACCAATGAGAATAGCGTCGGCCTTGCCGATAAGGTTGTCGATAACAGCAAGCTTATCGGATACCTTCGCACCACCCATGACAACCACGAAGGGACGCTCGGGGTTGTTCAAAGTTTTCGCCAAAACGTCCACTTCTTTCTTCACCAGATCGCCCAAGTAGGCAGGCAGACGCTTGGCTACGTCGTACACGGAGGCGTGCTTACGGTGTACCGCCCCGAACGCGTCATCAACATATGCGCCGTTCTGCCCGGTCAGCGCCACTAGCTCATCGGCAAATGCGCCACGTTCTGCATCATCCTTCGAGGTTTCGCGGGCGTCATAACGCACATTTTCCAGTACCAGCACTTCGCCGTCTTTCAGGGCTGCTGATTTAGCCTTTGCATCTTCACCCACCAGATCGGTAGCCACCTGTACGGGTACGGAAGCCAGCTCGGCTAAACGTGCAGCGGCAGGAGCGATGGAATACTGCGGATCCACTTGGCCCTTGGGGCGTCCGAGGTGTGCGGTTACGATCACGCGAGCGCCAGCCTTAGCAAGTTTTTCAATAACGGGCAGGGAAGCACGCACGCGACCGTCGTCGGTCACCACGCCATCTTTAAGGGGAACGTTCAAGTCGGAGCGAACGAGAACGTGGCGGCCTGCGACGCCTTCTTCGAGCAGTTCTGCCAGTGCCTTAGCCATAGGATAATCCTCCTAATAATGGGTTTTAGATACTTTTAATAATAGCGACTGTTATGGGAAAACCCCGGTTCTCCGCCTCAATCACGCGGTGAATCCGGGGTTCTCTCTACACGTTTACACGCGGACGCATTAGAGCGATGCCACAACCTTATTGGTGAACATCACCAGGCGTGCTACGTAGCCGTACTCGTTGTCGTACCAAGCGATAACCTTCACCTGGTTGCCGATAACCTTGGTCAGCGGTGCATCAAAAATGGTGGAGATGCCTTCGCCCTCAATATCCTTCGAGACGATCGGATCTTCGCTGTACTTAATGATGCCCTTCATCGGACCCTCGGCTGCTGCCTTCAGAGCCGCATTAACCTCTTCCTTGGTAACCTCGCGGTTAGTGGTGAAAGTCAGGTCGGTGATGGAACCGGTAATGGTGGGAACACGCACCGCGAAACCGTCCAGCTTACCCTTGAGCTCAGGCAGCACAATGCCAACAGCGGCTGCCGCACCGGTGGAGGTGGGAACCATGTTCACGGCTGCTGCGCGGGCGCGGCGCAGGTCGGAGTGAGGGGCATCCTGCAGGCGCTGGTCAGCGGTGTATGCGTGGATGGTGGTCATCAGGCCACGCTCAATGCCGAAGGAGTCGTTGAGGACTTTCGCCAGCGGAGCCAAGCAGTTGGTGGTGCAGGATGCGTTCGAAACAATATGCTGGGTGGCGGGGTCGTACTGGTCGTCGTTCACGCCCATCACGAAGGTGCCGTCAATGTTCTTACCGGGGGCGGAAATAATAACTTTCTTTGCACCAGCGTCAATATGCGCCTGCGCTTTGGAGCCCTCGGTGAAGAAACCGGTGGATTCGAGCACTACGTCAACGCCGAGATCCTTCCAGGGAAGGTCAGCAGGGTTGCGCTCAGCCAGGATTTTGATTTCCTTGCCATCTACTACCAGCGCATTTTCCTTGACCTCCACCTCTGCGTCCAGACGACCCATGATCGAATCGTACTTGAGCAGGTGAGCTAGGGTATCAACGTTGGTAAGGTCGTTAATGGCGACGATTTCGAAACCTACGCCTTCCTCGCGTGCTGCGCGGAAGAAGGTGCGGCCGATGCGACCAAAGCCGTTGATTGCTACACGTACAGTCACTGAAGTTCTCCTTGTCAGTGCGTTGGGCGGCGGCCGCAGCATTCACCGGGACTTGTGGTCGGTTATGGCAAAGGCATACCGTGCTCTGTGGTGCGCGGTTGCGTACCGCCTGATGTTGGTAATAATCATACCTTAGTTCGTGTGTGTTTGGGTGTGTTCATGTAGGATTTTTTAGTGAATCAAGTCACTTTTAGACTGTTTTTCCATTGTTTTCTGTTGTTTTATATGGATTATACCTGCCCTCCACGTTGGGATAATTGCATTCCAACACAAACACAATGAGGGTGTGATAGGTCTGCACAGCCTCATCACCGTTAGGGTTATCAGGGCACAATCCCACGGGTAAAACACCACAAGTAAAACACCATTGCAGCAGGAAACAAACACGCACCACGGTGTGCGCACATGTGTTTTATGCTCCGGTGGGGGCGGCAGAAGAGACACCCCTAGCGGCCTCTGCTCCCTGAATGTCTTCTTTTAGCTCCGTACCGGGGATACCCAGTTCCTGTGCACGCTTATCCGCCATCACCAGCAAACGGCGAATACGCCCGGCAATAGCATCTTTCGTCAATGGCGGATCCGCTAACCGACCCAACTCATCCAACGACGCCTGCTTATTAGCCACCCGAAGCTGCCCAGCGTACCTCAGATGTTCAGGAACATCATCACCCAAAATATGCAGAGCCCGTTCCACCCGTGCGCCCGCAGCCACAGCAGCCTGCGCGGAACGGCGCAGGTTTGCGTCATCAAAATTTGCCAGCCGGTTCGCCGTGGCTCGCACCTCCTTGCGGGTGCGCTGCTCACGCCACGTACGCAGCGACTCCGAGGCACCCATCCGTTCCAGCAGATGGGCGATAGTCTCGCCGTCACGCACCACCACCCGGTCCACGCCACGCACCTCGCGGGCCTTCGCCATCACATCAAGACGCCGGGCCGCGCCCACCAACGCGAGCGCCGCCTCCGGGCCGGGGCAGGTGAACTCAATCGCGGATGAACGGCCAGGCTCCGTTAACGATCCGTGCGCCAAGAATGCGCCGCGCATAACGGCCTCAGCATCCTGCAGTGAACCGTTCAGCACAGCGGGGGGTAAACCACGCACCGGCCTGCCCCGCAAATCCAGCAGCCCGGTCTGCCGAGCCAGTGCCTCTCCCCCGGAGTCAACACGAACAATATAGCGTCCGCCACGGCGCAATCCCCCACCGGTAACACTCGTCAGCTCCGACTCATGTCCGTAAATCTCGGCAATAGTCTGCTGCATACGCTGCGCGGTCTGCTCGGTATCCACCTCAGATTCAATAACGATGCGGCCTGCCACAATATGCAGGGCACCGGTGAACCGCAAAATAGTGGAAACCTCGGCCTTACGCACCGACGCCTTGCTCGCCTCGTATTGGGCAAGTTCTTCTTTCACCAGGGCGGTCAGAGCCATTGTTCTCTCCTTACAAAACAGAATTAGGGCAATGCCCTAACCCGCTCGAAGCGGGGGACACGGCAAATAGCCGCGTTCGTGTGCATGTGTGTCTCGTGTGTGTCTTAACTGCGTCCTTAAAGTTTTATAAACGCATAGCAAACATATCATTGTACGCTGAAGCCAGCTTGAGCGGGTCGTGCACATTCGGGTTTGTGGTTGAACGCACGGACGCCCACAGCACCTTCGCGCCCAGCTCTCTGGCCGCGTCCTCAAATTCGCTTTGCACACCCATATTGCTCGGGTCAGCGATCACCACGTCAAGGCGCAGATTGGGGGCATACTGCTGCAGTAGCTTCAGGTGAGCGGATGCGTCCAGGCCATTGGATTCTTTATCGTCCAATGCCAGGTTCATGACCACGCACCGTTTAGCGTTTGTTGTGCTTAACGCCTCACACTGTTCGCGCAGTAGTAGGTGTGGTAGCACGGAAGTACGCCACGAGCCGGGGCCAAGAACCACCCAGTCTGCCTCCTCAATTGAGGCCAACGCCTCAGGGCAGGCACGCGCCTGGGCAGGAACCAGCTCGATATTATGCACCTGCGGCTCATGGGCCAGGTTCACCTGCCCGCGCACCTGCACCCGCTCAAAAGCTCCGCCGTGCTCACGAAGCACAATACCTTGAATCACCAGCGGCTCCAAAGCCATCGGAAGCACCCTGCCGCGCGCGTTCAGAAGCGCGCCCACCCAGTCCAGGCCAGCCACAGGATCGCCCAGCAACTCCCAGAGCGTAACAATCAGCAGGTTACCGAGGGCGTGATAGTCTAACGGGAACTCACCGGTGTGCCCCTCCGGGGCGCTGAACCGATGCTGAAGCACATCGCTCCACGTACGCCCCCAATCGGTGTCATCACACAGCGCCGAAAGAGCCATACGCAAATCCCCAGGCGGGAGTACACCCATCTCATTCCGCAGCCGACCTGACGATCCGCCGTCATCGGCAACCGTCACAATAGCTGTCACATCCGTTGTAACGTGCCGCAGTGCAGAAAGCGACCCGTACAATCCGTGCCCGCCACCAAGCGCCGTCACTTTAGGCACCCGGCGGGTAGTCTTCAGCAGACGCAACGCCTGGGTGGGAAGCGGCGGTAGTTTCGGAACGTTCTTGCTGCTACCCGAAGAGTGGCTGGGCGTATTCGTTCCTTCAGACATTATTCGCGGCCCTTATCACGATGCAGTACGTTAACGTTTACTTCGGGCAGTTCCCCGAGCCTTCGAGCAATCTCCTCAGTCACGGCAACCGACCGATGCTTACCCCCTGTGCACCCAATCGCAAGAGTCGCATAGTATTTCCCTTCACGGCGGTACCCTTCCAGCACCGGGCGCAAAGCCGCAAGATAGTTGCTAATGAACTCCTCCGTACCGGTGTTCTGCAGCACATAGTCACGTACCGGTGCGTCTAGGCCGGTGAGCGGGCGAAGCTCAGGAATCCAGTGCGGGTTCGGGATGAACCGCATATCCGCCATATAGTTCGCATCTGCGGGTGCTCCGTATTTAAATCCGAAACTCATCACGCTCAGATTCAGCTTTTTGTCAGCGCCTTCAGCAAACATTTCACGTACTGTACGAGCCAGCTCATGAACGTTCATCCCGGTTGTGTCAATCGTATGATCGGATGCTGTTCGCAACACCTCGAACAGGGTGCGCTCCGCGCGAATACCATCAAGGACGCGCCCCTCCCCCTGCAACGGGTGCGGGCGGCGCTGCGCCTCATACCGGGCCACAATCGTCTCGTCTTTAGCATCCAAAAAAAGCATCGAAAAATCTACATCGGATTTTCGAAGGGTGTCGATAGCAGCCGGGAGATCATCAAACAGGGCGCGGGCACGAACATCAATACCCAAAGCCACCCTCGGCACACGAGCACCGTCACGAGTTACCAGTTCCGCCAGCGATTCAAGCATCTGCGGCGGAATATTATCAATCACATACCAGCCCTCGTCCTCAAGTACGTTAGCTACGGTGCTGCGCCCCGCCCCAGATATACCTGTAATCACCAAAATCTGCGGTTTCTGCTCTTGTAACTCAACGCTCATATTACGTTCCCCTTTGATGCGAGTAAGTTGGTAATCCAATAATACTAGACAGGCATTAGACGGTCACCGCATCATCCTGAGGCAGCAGCCTCCGCGTCAAAATGCTCCCTAATCTTCGAAGCCAGCGACGGCCCAACCCCCTGCACCTGTGTCAGTTCATCGGCGCTGGCCGCCTTCAGATTCTTTAACGACCCGAAGTGTTTAATAAGCGCCTCACGCTTAGCAGGGCCCAGCCCCGGCACAGCATCCAACGCGGAGGCAACCATCGCCTTACCGCGTTTAGAACGATGGAACGTAATCGCAAACCGATGCGCCTCATCCCGGATACGCTGCACCAAAAACAGCGCCTGAGAATTACGCGGCAGAATCACCGGAAAATCATCATCCGGCAGCCACAGTTCCTCTAGGCGTTTAGCGATACCGGCAACGTGCACATCCACCACGCCTAAATCGCTCAGCGCAGCCTGGGCGGCCGCCACCTGCGGCGGGCCGCCATCAACCAACACCAGGTTCGGGGGGTACGCGAACTTCGCTGGCTCCTGCGCATGCGCATCTGAAGCTACCTCCCCCGAACGCTGCGGGCCTGCTTGCGCACGCTGCTGCTGCTCGGTGAGATACCTCTTAAAACGGCGAGTTATTACGTCATACATGCTGGCGGTATCATCCCGTGCGGCATCCCCACTAACCGAGAATTTACGGTAAGCACTTTTAGCGGGCAGGCCATCCTCAAACACCACCATAGAGGCCACCACGTTCGTTCCTTGCACGTGCGAAATGTCGTAGCACTCAATGCGCATCAGAGGTTCGGGAAGTTCCAGAGCTTCCTGCAGCTCAACGAGCGAAGCGGAGCGGGTGGTAATATCCCCAGCCCGGCGGCTCTTATGCAGAGCCAGTGAGTGGCGGGCGTTCTCGGCAACAGTTTTCATCAGCTCGGCCTTATCGCCGCGTTGCGGCACCGCAATACTTACCTTCGCCCCGCGCACACCAGAAAGCCACTCACGCAGCTGCTCGGTGTTATCCGGCAGTACCGGCACCAGGATTTGGCGGGGAATCTCGTGACGGTTCGCGTCTGTCTCTTCGGCCAGGGTGCTGGATGCGCTCGCCACGTGTGCGGCGGCTTCACCATATAACCGGACGAGAAGCTGTTCAATGAGTTCACCTTCGCTGCCGTCGTTTACTTTTTCAACAATCCAGCCGCGTTGACCGCGGATACGCCCGCCACGCACGAAGAACACCTGCACTGCCGCTTCCAGTTCGTCTTGTACGAAGGCGAACAGGTCAGCGTCTGTTGAGTCGCTCAGAACCACCGCGTTACGTTCAAAAGCTTTGGTAAGTGCCACGATGTCATCACGCAGTACGGCTGCACGTTCAAAGTCCATATTGGCTGCAGCATCTTTCATGTCCGTGGTGAGCTCTGCAATAAATTTTTCGGCTCCACCGGCCATGAAACGGCACAACCCGTCCGCTAGGTTGCGGTGCTCTTCGGGACTAATGCGCCCTACGCAGGGTGCGGAGCATTTATCGATATATCCCAGCAGGCAGGGGCGCCCTGATGCTTCGGCACGTTTAAATACTCCTGGTGAGCAGGTACGCACCGGGAACACCCGCAGTAGCGCATCCAGCGTCTCACGGATTGCCCACACCTGCGAGTAGGGTCCGAAGTACCGCACGCCTTTTTTACGGTCGCCACGCATTACTTGTGCACGCGGGAACTTATCGCGCATGGTGACCGCAAGGTAGGGGTAGGATTTATCGTCACGGAAGGCGATATTAAAACGTGGCTTATATTCCTTAATCCAGGTGTATTCAAGCTGCAGCGATTCCAGTTCGCTGCCGACTACCGTCCACTCTACGCTGGTGGCGGTGTGCACCATGGCGTAGGTTTTAGGGGCTAAGCGTTCAGGGGCAGCGAAATAACTATTGAGGCGGTTACGCAGATTTTTTGCTTTCCCCACGTACACTACACGGCCGTGTTCGTCCCGAAAACGGTACACTCCCGGCTCCGTGGGGATATCACCCGCTGCGGGGCGGTACGAACGCGGGTCTGCCACATAGCCTCCTGTTGCTTAAACGTTAAGCCGCGCATCCGCCGGGTTTTGCGGATGCGCGGTTAAGTTTACTCGCCTTTGGCGCAGGGTACCTTACCCGGCGTCACGCTCAGCAGAGGGCGAAATATTGTATTCGTCCTTTCGTGCTTGCCCCGAAAGTTGGGCGATTTCGTCCATAATCTGGTTGGTGGTTTGGCGGCGTTGTTTACCGGTCATCTGCTCCCCTGTTTTTTCGAACCACATGGGTTCACCCACGCGGATCGTGAACCGGTGCGGGTACACCATGTTTGACCCAGGTTTCTGAAGCCGGTCGGTGCCGATCAGCCCTACCGGGACTACGGGCGCACCCGTCATATGGGCCAGCCAGGCCACACCAATTTTCCCTCTGTAGAGGTAGCCGTCACGGGAGCGTGTGCCTTCAGGGTAGATGCCAAAAACTTTGCCTTCGTTCAGTTTCTCTAGCGCAATATCAAGTGCTTTGAGGGATTCTGAACGGTCTGACCGGTTCACCGGGATAATATCGACGGTCTCAAAGAATGCTTTCATGGCTTTACCACGGATACCGGGGGTGTTAACGTACTCGGCTTTGGCGAGGAAAGCCACGCGGCGGGGCATCATTGCGGAAATAATGATGGAGTCTAGGAACGATAGGTGGTTGGAGGCAACAATCACGGGGCCGGTTTTGGGGAAGCGGTCAAGGCCTGTGACTCGTGCACGAAAAACCGAGCGTAATAGCCCGGTAACGGTTTTTTGGCTGAGTTTGTAGAAAACCATAAATGTGTGACTCCTAGGGGATGCCTCCTACCTGCCTTCTCATTATTCCACAGTGCCGCAGCTTTTCAGTACGTTCATGGGGTTATTATGACGTTTAGTGACATGTTTTCGATGGGGACCCTGTGCCGGATACGTTTATATTGAAAAATGGGGCTATATTGGGGGCTCCCTACAGAACTTTGTCAGCTGTTGGCTGGGCACTGCAGGCTGTGTACTTAGGGGCGTCCAACGCTGCCTAATGAGCGTAATAATTTAGCCCACAGCATCTCTAAAGGTTATTATGCAATTAACTTCACATTCTCGACATAGTGTCACTAAAATTTTCTAAATAAGTATTTGTAATGCAAGAATAAAAACGGGTGGACTAGTTGTGCTCGCCTGTCGAGCCTCTCCAAACGAGCCCACTCGAATCACAAAAATATACGCACACTGGAGACATACAATATGGCTAAGAAACCCGTAACGCGCGAGGAGATTGCCAAGGTCACCCGCCGCACGGACGCGGTCGGTGCCTACGCCGGTAAAGGCTGGGTACAGGCCGTTGCATTTGTGATGCTCCTGGGCTTTACCATTATGGCAATCCTGGCGATGCGCACCTATGCGCTCTCCATGCCGCTGCCTGATAAAATCATCGGCAACGACGGCAAGGTAATCGCCACCGCAGAACAGATCCAGCACGGTCAGGAGCTCTACCAGAGCCGCGGCCTGCAGCAGTACGGATCGGTTCTCGGCCACGGTGCATACATCGGCCCGGACTTCACGGCGGAATACCTGCGCCTGACTACGGACGCTGCCGTCAAACAATACAGGGAAGAGGGTAAGCAAGAGCCCCGTGAGCTCGTTAAAAACGAGTGGCGCAAGGAAAACAAGTACGACGAGTCCAGCAAGACTCTGAACTGGACGGCGGGGCAGACCAAGGGGTTTGACCAGATGGTCAACCACTATAGGGATACGCTCACCAAGGATAATACCTCTCAGGGCTTGTTCCCCAACGCTATTAAGAGCGAAGAAGAATTGCATGACCTTGTAGCGTTCTTTGGCTGGACCGCGTGGGCTTCAGCCGCTGAGCGTCCCAACCAGGATTACACTTACACCAATAACTGGCCCGCAGAAGCCAATGTAGACAACAAACCCACCGCAGACCTGATGGTCTGGTCGGCGCTGTCGCTGATCGCACTGGTGGGCGGTACCGGCTTAATGTTCGCCATCTATGGCCGCTGGTCCCGCACCATCGGCTGGCATGGTGAGGAGGCACCCGTGCTGGACTTCCGCCAGCCCGACGAGGTGCGCCTGACCCCCTCGCAGAAGGCGGCCGGGCTGTTCTTCATTACTATTTTGGTGCTGTTCCTGCTACAAGCTCTTGTGGGTGCTCTTACCGAGCACTACCGTGTGGAGCTCACAGGCTTCTTCGGGATTGATATGGGGCAGCTTATCCCCTACACCGTCTCCCGAACATGGCACGTGCAGCTCTCCCTCTTCTGGACTGCTGCGGCGTTCTTGGCAGGCGGTATCTTTATCGCCCCGCTCATTACCCGCAAAGAGCCGAAGAAACAGGGGTTGCTGACCGTTATCCTGTTCGTGGCAGTGGTGTTCGTGGTGCTCGGCTCGCTGCTGAACGAGTGGCTTTCGCAAAAGGGCTGGGTGCCTGAGAATTCAATCTTCTCGCAGCAGTGGGAATACCTTGATTTGCCGCGCTTCTTCCAGATTCTGCTCACCGCAGGCATGTTCATCTGGATTGTGATCGTGTGGCGTACCCTCAGCTCGCGTTTGAAGACCGGGAAGAAGACCTCCATGCCGTGGCTGTTCCTCTTCTCAGGCCTGGCAATCCCCATGTTCTACGCTGTGGGTATGCTCGCTGGTCAGCGCACCCATTTCTCAGTCGCCGAGTTCTGGCGTTTCTGGGTGGTGCACCTGTGGGTTGAGGATTTCCTTGAGCTCTTCACCACTGTGATGGTCGCCTACATCTTCGTGTTGTTGGGCGTGGTGCGTGAGCGTATCGCAATCTCCATCATCATGATGGACGCTGTGCTTTACTCCGCCGGTGGTGTGGTCGGCACCATGCACCACACCTACTTTGCGGGTACCCCGTCTGAGCAGATGGCATTCGGTGCGTTCTTCTCAGCAGCAGAGGTTATTCCGCTGACCTTCCTGACCGTTGAGGCGTGGGGCTTCATGCAGCTGGGTGCTCGCCAGTACTCCAACCGCACCAAGCCGTTCCCGCACCGTTGGGCTGTGATGTTCCTGATCGCCGTGGGCTTCTGGAACTTCCTGGGTGCTGGTGTGTTTGGCTTCCTGATCAACCTGCCGATCGTTTCGTACTTCGAGATTGGTACGGCGCTGACCGCAAACCACGCACACGGCTCCATGATGGGTGTGTACGGCATGCTGGCGCTGGCCTTCGCAGTGTTTGCGTTGCGGTACCTGATCCCCGAGAACAAGTGGCCTGAGAAGGGCGTGAAGTTCTCATTCTGGGCATTGAATATCGGCCTGATCTGGATGGTGTTCATTTCGCTGCTGCCGCTGGGCGTGGCTCAGCTGTACCACTCGGTTGGTCAGGGCTACTATGAGGCTCGTTCGCTGGCGTACATTCAGTCCGATGCCAACCTGATCATGGACTGGCTGCGCATGCCGGGCGATGTGATTTTCCTGGCTGGTATTCTGCCGCTGATTAAGCTGGCGTGGCTGGGCATCACCTCCTACTTCGCACCGAAGAATAAGGAGACTGTGCTTGAGCTGCCCGAGCCGCCGCTGTACGAGATGGTTGATGACGCTCGTATCGCCGAGTTCGCTGGCGCTAAAGCTGCCGACGAGCTGCCCGAGCAGACCAGCCCCTACCGTAGTGATCGCCGAGGCTGATGATGCCTGAACAGTTTGCCGGGGTTTCGATGATGGTGTGGCTGGCCTGCGTGTACGCGCTGGGTCTGGTCGCCGTCGGCTGGGGTTTCGATATCCTCGCGAAACGCACCAGTCAGCGTTTTGTGGCGTCCCGAACGTTCGGGTTCACCTACCACGAAAGTAATGACGCTTGGCTGTGCCCGGAAGACCAGTGGCTGTGGCCGGTAGCGTTTGACACGGATAACCGTGTGATGCGCTACCGGGCTAAGCCCAGCGTATGCAACACCTGCCCCATTAAGGACACCTGCACTGTCTCATCGAACGGGCGTGAACTCACCCGCGAGGTTGATGAGTGGCCGTATTCGGAGTCGGGGAAATTCCACCGTGGTCTGGCGGTTGCGGTGGCATTATTCGGCCCGGTCATTATGGTTGCGGCTGCTTTCGGATGGCACTCCCCCATTGAGCTGCTCATTGAGCTGGCTGCGGTGGTAGTCTGTCTGTCGTTGACGTACCCGCTGGCGATTAAGCTCATCCGCTCACCCGAGAACTTCGCGGCCGACCCGAAGCATATTCCGGGTTCAAGCGCGGACGAATCGGTTGCTACAAAGATTGACCGGTTCGCTGCGAAGTGGGGCGGCGTGGGCAATGAGCGCAAACGCCGCACCGATGACGCCCGTAAACAGATGATCGCTTCGGCCCAGCTGCCGGTGCGTCCGTCATCAACTATTGATCCTGATCGGCCAGCTTGGAGCGGCGAGGGAACTTCTACCCCGCGTCTGCATAAGACCACAGCTGAGGTTATTCAGGAGCAAAACCTCGAAGAAGCAAATAGTTAGGTTGACTGGATGTGCACCCCGGCCTGCGCGTGCTGTTGCATGCGACGCGCAGGCCGGGAAGCGCATCCTCTTATTTCCGGGCTAAAGCTTGAACATATGGGAGTGGGCGCCCTTACGTTCTGTGATTGTGGCCGGTATGGTTAAAACAGGTTTGAGGTGCACCCACCGGTGGTTGTATCCTGCGATTATTAACAACTCAACACATTGTCTAAAGCACCTATGCGGGCCATTCCTGCGGCCTTGTTAGACACAATTTTTAGAGGACACCATGGATTCTCTCACTATTCTTTCGATCGTTATCCCGATTATCCTGATTCTTGCGTTTTTGATTATTCGCACGCTTCGGGTAATTCCTGAATATCAGCGCGGCATTTCGTTCCGTTTCGGCCATCTGCGTTCTGAGCTGAAGCCCGGTATTAATATGGTGATCCCGCTGATTGACTCGTTGCAGCGTGTAGATATGCGTGTGATTACTCTTACTATTCCCCCGCAGGAGGTTATCACTAAAGATAACGTTCCGGCCCGTGTGAATGCTGTGGTGCTGTTCCGTGTGGTCGACGCGAAAGATGCTGTGCTGAAGGTGGAGAACTACCCGATTGCCACCTCGCAGATTGCTCAGACTACGCTGCGTTCGCTGCTGGGCCGCGTGGACCTTGATACGCTGCTGGCGCACCGCGATGATTTGAACGCGGATTTGCAGAGCATTATTGATTCACGCACCCGCCCGTGGGGTATTAAAGTCGAGCTGGTTGAGATCAAGGATATTGAGATTCCTGAGGCCATGCAGCGCGCAATGGCTCGTGAGGCTGAGGCTGAGCGTGAGCGCCGCGCAAAGATCATTTCGGCTCGTGGTGAGCTTGAGGCTTCCTCACAGCTGAAGGAGGCATCCGATATTCTGAGCGCCTCTCCTGCCTCCTTGCAGCTGCGATATTTGCAGACCCTGCTGGAGCTGGGCGCCGACCAGAACTCGACGGTGGTGTTCCCGCTTCCGCTGGATATTGTGGGGCCGCTTATGGGCGCCTTAAAGGGTGCCACAGGCGAGAATTCTACGGATAAGAAGTAGCTTTCTGCAGTTATTCCGTTGAAGCCCGAAGTGGTTTTCTGCCCTGTTTCTTGATAGGGTGGACCGAACCGCCTCGGGCTTTTTGCGCGGTTCCACTGTGAGCGTAGATGCAGCAATATAAAAGTAACTATTGCAGGTTATGCTTAACGTCAGAAGTTTTTTACTTCTGTTTACTTCTCTCTAGATTGGAATGAACATGTCTAAGATCCTCATCGTCTCGGGCCACCCTAACCTGCCAGAGTCCACCGCGAACAAAACAGCCCTTGAAGCAGTTAAAGCGCGTTTTGGTGATGCTGTGACTGTGCGTGAGTTGGATAAAACTCGTGTGAACGGCAAGTTTGATATTGCAGCTGAGCAGAAGGCTCTAGTGGAGCATGATGTTCTGGTGCTGCAGTTCCCGGTGTTCTGGTATTCGGTGCCTTCACTGTTGAAGCAGTGGATTGATGACGTGTTCGAGTACGGTTTTGCATACGGCACTGATGGTACCGCTTTGCAGGGTAAGAAGTTCCTGCTCTCGGCAACTGCTGGCGCCGCTGAAGATATTTACCAGAACATGCTGCCGAGCGAGCTGCCCCCGGCCTTTGCCGACTACGCGAACACTGCGGCGTTCACTGGTATGCAGCTGCTTGAGCCGCTGTTTAGCTACGGCACCACGAGCGACCCGGGTAACACTGAGGCTGTTCATGCTATTGGTGTTGAGCACGGTAAGAAGCTGATAGCTGTGCTGGAGACCCTGCAGCAGGGTTAGTAGCAGCCTCTCCCCTGTGGTATTGAGGGGAAAGAAGCCTCTTCCCCCGAATCCAAACGGTACACACGTTCCGCTGTTTGATTCGGGCGAAGGGGCTTCTTTCGTTTACCCAAAGCAATAAACCTAATACGGCAAGTGCGCGACTGGGGTATTGTATAAGCACGGTGGCGACGGCGGCGGGGGTGTTTCGGGTTGGGTGACGGTACAATTAGTTTCTGTGATTACCGGAGATATTAAGAGCAAGATTGACCGGATCTGGGATTCGTTCTGGTCGGGTGGTATTTCTAATCCGCTTGAGGTGATGGAGCAGATCACCTACCTTCTTTTTGTGCGTTTTCTCGATGATGAGCAGCTGCGCCAGGAGGAGCAGGTGTCTGCTATGAGAAGAGTTAACCCTGATTATGCTCTCAAGGATCCCGTGTTCCGGTCGAGTGAGGAGCATCTGCGTTGGCATAATTTTAAGAATGAGTCTCCGACGACTATGTATGAGACGGTGGCAAACGGGGTGTTCCCGTTTATTAAGGGGTTGGGGGCCCGCCTTGGTGGTGAGTCTTCGAGCTACACCCAGCATATGCGTGAGGCTCGTTTTACGATTCCTACCCCGGCGCTGTTGGCGAAGGTGGTTGATCCGCTTTCTGCTATTCCGATGGATGATCGGGATACGAATGGCGATATTTATGAGTATATGCTTTCGAAGATTGCTGCCTCTGGGACGAATGGGCAGTTTCGTACGCCCCGCCATATTATTCACCTGATGGTTGATATGGTGGCCCCTGCAGCGGCTGATACAATTTGTGACCCGGCATGTGGTACGGCTGGGTTCTTGGTGGCGGCAAATGAGTATGTGCGTAAGCATTCTGCTCAGGAGTTGACGGATGCAGCGGTGTTACGCCACTACCACCATGACATGTTCCATGGTTTTGATTTCGATTCGACGATGCTGCGTATTGCGAGTATGAATCTGCTGATGCACGGGGTGAAGAACCCGCTGGTGGAGTACCGGGATTCGCTGTCCGAAGGGGCAGCGGGTGAGTCTGAGAAGTATTCGTTAATTTTGGCTAATCCTCCGTTTACAGGGTCTCTGGATTATGAGCAGACGGCACGTGATTTGCAGTCCACGGTGAAGACGAAGAAGACGGAGCTGTTGTTTTTGGCGCTGTTTTTGCGGTTACTTAAGCCGGGTGGCCGGGCGGCGGTGATTGTGCCGGATGGTGTGCTGTTTGGCTCATCAACGGCGCATAAGAAGCTGCGGAAGATGCTGGTTGAGGATCAGAAGCTGGATGCGGTGGTGAGCCTGCCGTCGGGCGTTTTTAAGCCGTATGCGGGTGTCTCTACAGCGATTTTGTTTTTCACAAAAACGAATTCGGGCGGCACGGATGATGTGTGGTTTTATGATGTGCAGGCTGACGGGTTTAGCCTGGATGATAAGCGTGCACCCGTAAAGGCAAACGATCTGCCTGATGTTTTGAAGCGGTGGAATACGCTACGTGGGGACGATGAGCAGGCGGCTAAGGCTGAGCGTGAGCGTGCACGCACCGAGCAGTCATTCTGCGTGCCGAAAAGCGAGATTGCGGAGCAAGGTTATGACCTGTCGCTGAATCGGTACAAGGAGATACAGTACGAAGAGGTGGAGTACCGCTCCCCCGCCGAAATTATTGCCGAGCTAGAGGAGCTGGATGAACAGATTCGTGTTTCTATGGCGGAGCTAAAGGAGTTGTTGAGCTAATGAGCGACGTACGTATGGTGAAGCTAGGGGATATTGGGCAAGTTATTTCTGGTGCAACACCTAAAACCAGTGTTCCTGAATATTGGGGCGGCGATATATATTGGGCGACGCCTAAAGATTTAAGCAGGTTAGAATCAGCCTATATAGATTCAACCGAACGAACTATTACCGAGTCCGGCAAGGCAAGCTGTGCAACATCAATATTGCCGGAGAATTCAGTTCTATTATCTTCACGCGCTCCTATTGGGCATGTTGCTATTAATACTACTCCTATGGCGACGAATCAAGGTTTCAAAAGTATTATTCCCACTAATGATGTAATCCCAAAATATCTATATTACTGGCTATCCGCAAATAAATATTATATTCAATCTATGGGCAATGGGGCAACATTTAAGGAAATATCTAAAAAGGTTGTTGAGAGTATTGTACTTCCACTTCCCCCATTGGAAGAGCAAAAGCGTATTGTTTCTATTCTAGATAAGGCAAAATCGATCCAAGAGGCACGCGAACGCCAGCTCGCCGCCCTTGATGAGCTATCCTATTCTATTTTTGTTGATTTTTTCGGATCTCCAGATAAGTGGAGCAAGAAATATCCAATGACAACTATTGGAGATATTGCACTCTCAACCCAGTACGGAACCTCCACCAAATCTGGAGATACTGGGAAATATCCTGTACTTCGCATGGGGAACATAACAGATAATGGCCATCTAGATTTAACAGATTTAAAATATCAAGATATAAAAGAGTCTGAAATCCCTAAATATACTGTTGCAATCAATGATATGCTCTTTAATCGAACGAACAGTAAGGAAAAAGTGGGAAAATCAGCAGTAATTAAATCTAACATTCCTTTAGCTTATGCTGGATATCTAATACGGGTTCGCTATAAAAATCCGCACTATGCAGAGTTTGTAGCTACGTATTTAAATAGCACCTACGGAAAATCCCTACGTCAAAAAATGGCAAAATCAGCAGTCAATCAAGCAAATATAAATGCCACAGAGCTAAAAAATATCCCCATTCCTAGTATCCCTAAAGAAATACTTTCCAATTTCTCCTATAAAATAAATAAAATTGAAAAGTTCCGAAATTATATATATAAAACACTAAAGGATAATGAAGTACTTTATAATTCACTACAATATTATTTATACAATTTCATAGGAGGCAATAATAATAATTAATATTCCCTTAAGGAAAGTCGTTCATTAGAAATTTTCTACCTCCCGTTTTCAGCAATCGTTCACGAGCATACTTGTGATACCTAATAGTGCCCCGTAAGGCAAGCAGAGAACAAGCCATCTTCAGACGAAGGCATACCCCCGTCAATAAATAAGTACATACGATCACCTCATACAGCGAGACTTTAGATGTATTCATCTAAAACTTGGAGCTGAGTAGCTAAAAACAGGCTTATCAGCTCATTTATTAAGGCACACCACCCCTGTTTTTGTTTACAAACGAAAACAGGTAGAATGGATGCAGGCAGTACCCGCAGGCTTCATGAGGAGGTAGGCTATGTCTGTGCAGCACACTCAAGTTTTCGCTGCGGAGCCTCTTATAGAACAGGCACCGGATCTCACAGAAGAGTTTGTTCAAAGCCTTACCGTGCAAGGAACTCTGCCAAATGGGCAAACAGTCCAGGCCCCTGAAAAGGTTACTGATTTTATCCGTGCTCAGCTCACTGCACTACTAAACCACCAGAATATTGCAGTGAACTTTACCCCCGACGTTCTAACCACTAGTGAAGCGGCTGAGCTTCTGGGGCTGTCACGCCCTACCTTGGCTAAATGGGCGGATGAAGGGCGCTTACCCTCCCACAAAGCAGGAACACATCGCCGGTTCAAACGGGAGGATGTACTAGTATTCCGTGAGCAACAGCGCGCTCAGAAGCGTGCAGCACTCCATGACCTTCTCAAGTTCCAAATTGCTCACCCCGAAATTGATGATGAGTAAGCTGGCTGTTCTATGACTCGCCGTGTACTCGTAGACGCTAATATCTTCTACAGCCAAGTCCTAACGGATTGGCTATTCTTTATCCATGCTTATATGGACACCTCATTCACGCTCATATGCACAGAAGATATCCTAGCCGAGACAAGATACCATCTTCGAAAACGCTACCCCTCCGCAAGTAGTGCTACCGTCAACCACCGGATCTCTAAAATTAAGATGTGTATTGATGAACTTGTTGAATTCCAGGGGCACAACACGGGTGTACCAGACGTAGGAGACCTACACGTACATGCGGCTGCTGTTGATGGACAGGTCGATGTGCTGCTTACACACAATACAAAAGATTTCCCACCCCCACGCCATTACGAGGTACTCACCCCGGATATCTTCTTCATGGAAGTCGCCACAGATGCTCAAAACACGAATCAGCTAACCGAGATTATTAAACTCCAAGTTGACTATATGCGCCAAAAGGGTAAAAGTCATCGCCTCGATATTTACCTAGAGCGAGCTGGTTGCCCCAATTTCTCCCGGTATATTCACAACCTAATGGGGAAAATAGGCTATTATGAATAGTTATTCCATAACCATATAACGGGCACGGTGATAGCTCAGCTATTATACAATCAAACACGTAAGAAGCGACAAGCACGCCACCGACAACTCAGCCCAACAACCTAACAAAGCCACACCATGAGCAACTTTGATTTCCTCACCGTCAGCATCCCAGAGGTGCACCAGAACGCTCTTAAAGCAGAAAGCGCCCTGCGCATTGATGCGCCTATGGCTGCAATCTACTCGCGCATCACGCTAGAACAGCTCATTGACTATCTGTACCGGGTACGCAGTATCCCACTACCCTACGGTAAGGTCGATGCAACCCTCAACGAAAGATTACGCAACCCCGAGTTCTTGCGTCTCATCACCGTACCGGCTCTCACCACTAAGATGCACCTAATCCGCCGAATCGGCAACGACGCCGCACACGGCAAACGCATCACTCCACAGGCCGCCGCCCAAGCCGTACTAGACCTGCACCATCTACTCATCTGGGCGGTGCGCTACCACTGCCCCCACGAAATAAACATTGACCCCCGCACCGTATTCGACCTCGCCAAGGTGCCGCACATACAAGGCACCGCGCCTAAACCTAAAACGTCAAAAGAGCTCATCCAGCTCGCTGAAGAACTTGAAGAAACCCGCAAAACCCATCAGGCTCAACTCGCCCAAAAAGACGCAGAGAACAAAGCCCTACAAGAACGCCTAGCCCAGCTCGAAGAACGGCTCAAACACACCTTCACGGGCACCGCCTCCACAGACATCCGTGACTACGACGAGGCACAAACCCGCGCCGCACTCATCGACTATGAGCTTGAAGCCGCAGGGTGGGATATCGCCGCTAAAAACCTGCGAGAAGTACCCGTACCCGACATCCCCATCCGCAAAGACGGCACACTCGGGACAGGAAGCGCAGACTATGTGCTCTGGGGTGTTGACGGTAAACCGTTGGCAGTCATCGAAGCAAAACGCACTAAACGAGACCCGAGCGAAGGGCAATACCAGGCCGAACTCTATGCGCGTGGCCTGTACGCTCAGTACGGGGTGTACCCCGTCATTATCACCACCAACGGCGCAGACCACACCCTCTGGGACAAATGGGAGCACAACCCCAATGGCAAACCCGGCTACCCACCGCGTGCTATCCTGGCGTTCCCCACCCGCGACGACCTGGAGCGCATGCACGCGCGCCGCAACGCCAAGTCCCTCAAAAACGCTCCCATCAGCGAAGCCCTTGTTGACCGCCCCTACCAGATTCGTGCTGTTCGAGCTGTCGGTAACGCCTTTGATGAAGAAAACCGCCGTCGTGCTCTGCTGGTTATGGCAACTGGAACCGGTAAAACCCGCACTTCCATGGCAATCGTCAAAATGCTCTCAGACGCCGGGTGGGTTAAAAATACGCTATTCCTGGCTGACCGTATTTACCTAGTCACCCAGGCAGTGAACGCATTCCGTGGACAATTCAAAACCGAGCTGAGCGTGGTCAACCTGCTCACTGATAAAAACGCCAGTGGGCGCGTGTATGGGTGCACCTACCCAACTATCATGTCCCTCATTGACCAGCGTAAATTTTCGCCCGGGTTCTTTGACCTAATTATTGTGGACGAGGCACACCGCTCTGTCTACGCCAAATACCGGCAAATCTTCGAATACTTCGACTCACTCGTGGTTGGACTCACCGCCACCCCCAAAGACGAAGTAGACAGGGATACTTACGCCCTATTCGAGCTGAATAAAGGCGAACCAACCGACCATTACCCGCTCGAAACCGCCGTGGCTGAAGGGTACCTGGTGCCGCCACGAGGTATTAGCCTAGGCACCGAGTTCCTCACCGAAGGGATCCGCTACGACTCCCTCACCGATGAGGAAAAAGAAAAATGGGACCTCATCGACTGGGACGAAGAAACAGACGAAAAACCCACCCACATTGAACCCCAGCTACTTAATACCTACCTGTTCAACCAGCAAACCGTAGACCATGTGATTAACGAGCTCATGACACGCGGACACAGGGTTGAAAACGGTAATAAACTGG
The DNA here is from genome assembly GCF_016726365.1 of Rothia aeria. Taxonomy (NCBI): domain Bacteria; kingdom Bacillati; phylum Actinomycetota; class Actinomycetes; order Micrococcales; family Micrococcaceae; genus Rothia; species Rothia aeria. Next base: position 312,988 of record NZ_CP068102.1, read on the forward strand.
GCAAAACGATTATTTTTGCTCACAACCAGAACCACGCCCAATACCTAAAAGCCCGGTTTGATGCACTCTACCCACACTACGGAGGCTCATTCGCGCGCGTAATCACGCACAGTACTGAACGTGCGCAGGCGCTGATTGATGATTTCTCAGACCCGCAGAAAATGCCACAGGTAGCCATTAGCGTAGACATGCTAGACACCGGTGTCGATGTGCCTGAGGTATTGAACCTAGTGTTCTTCAAAGCAGTGCGTTCGTACGCCAAATACTGGCAGATGATCGGGCGTGGAACTCGCCTATGCCCCGATATATTCGGGCCCGGCGCACATAAGCAAGACTTCCTGGTATTCGACTGCTGCCGAAACATTGAGTTCTTCAACAATGAGCTTGCCACCGCCGAAGGAACCATCCAAAAATCGCAGGCGGCCCGCACCCTCGAAACCACGCTGGCGTTATTAACCGCTCTCGACTCCCCCGGGAATAGTCAGGTGGCAGAAGCCGACTACCAGGTGCTACGGTCCGCAGTGGTACAGCAGTTGCGCGGGTTTGTCTGCTCGTTAAATACTGAAAGTCCGTTCATTCGTAAACACCTTACCGCTGTTCAGGCCCTCAGTAGTGAAAACGTGTGGTCAACTAAGCTAGATGCGCAGAGTCAGGCACATATGCTCTCCCTTGCAGAGCTCGGCGGCAACATTGGTGATGGTAGCCCTGAAGCACGCACTTTCGACCTCACGGTACGTACTCTACAGTTAGATCTGGTCGAAGGAAATAGTGCTGCGGCCGCTAAACGTCTAGAGCGTATCCGCGATATTGCGGTGGCGCTCACCGAATTGATTGACAGGGTTCCCGCCATTGAAAAGCAGAAAGCGCACCTTGACTATGTGCTCTCAGAAGCATGGAACGAACAAGTGTCCCTGGCGCGCCTTGAAGCTATCCGTGAAGACGTACGCGGCATCATTCACCTGCTGCCCAAGCACGAGCGAAAAGTGTTCTACACAGATTTTGCTGACACCACGTTCGAAAGTGTAGAAGCCCAGATCCAGACTAATACCACCAGCACTGTGGATCCCACAGAGTTCGAAGCAAAAATAGCTCACCGTATGCGGACACTTATGGGCATGGCTGTGGTGCAAAAAGCTCGGGACGGATATGCCCTCACCGAAGAAGACGAACAAGAACTAGACGCCGCGTTCGTGGCATCCGGTGAGTTCACAGTTACCGACATTCTTACGATGCATGAATCCCACCCGAACCTTGGGCTATTCCTGCGGTCAATAATGGGAATGAGCCTTGAAGCAGTTCAAGAACACCTCAAAGTTTTTATCCAAGAAGATGCAACAGAAGAACAAATACGCCTCGTCACCATGCTGACAGATGCACTTGTTAAGCATGGTACCGTTGAGCCTGCCTCAATCTTCGGGGAACCCTATGTGGATACCCGCCAGCCAGATTACACGTGGCTAGGAGATATTGCAGCAACTGTGCAAGCTCTCAACCAGGGCATACCTCAAAATACATAAAAATACATGTAATCCGCTTAAATACATGGTTTTATTCACATAAACATGTTGCCCACCCGGATTCTGCAGACCGGGTGGGCAACATGTTTATGTTCTTCGGGTGTATTGCAGGGGTTCAGCTATTACCGTAACGCCCGGTGTGCCTGGTCGAAGAAGTCACGCTCGTACAGACATGCGCTCATATACGCTCGGGCAGCGGCAACACGCTGGTTTGGGGAAGCCTGCTCGAATGCTTCCTCAACAACCGCCACGCAGCGGCGCACATCCGCAGCGAACTCTTCGCCGCCATACACCGAAATCCAGGCATTATACGGGTGTTCCTCGTGGGTTTTCTCCAAGAGCCGGTAACCGATTTCAAGGTACAGCCAGTAGCATGGAAGCGCCGCAGCTGCGCCCACCACATAATCCTCGCCAGCGGCAGTAGCACGTAAAAAGTTCGTGTACCCCATTGTCACTGCCGAAGGTGCACCGCGCCGAATACCGCCCTGCTCCGCAGGAATAGCGGGGTGCGCCGCTAACCATTCATCGTGCAAAAGCGATTCCTCAACAATCGCCGCCTGAGCGCCCGCAGCCCAGTGTACCTGCCCCTGCGATGAGCTGGCACGTGCCGAAAGAGTAGCTAAGGCGCGAGAATACTGGGCAAGATACTGCGCATCCTGGTCAAGGTAGAAGCCGAACAAATCCTCGTCAAGCGTGCCGTCGCCCAGCCCGTGAATAAACGGCAAATCGAGAATGTCTCGCCAAATATCACCGGTGGCTTCCCACAGGGCGGCGGTCCACGGGCCCGCCGGAGTTACCATCGGCTCTGGGGATTTCTGCTGCGCGGGTTTCACCAAGTTTTTGGGGTTCTCACCTGTAAGCTCTTCAGCAGCATACAAGTGTTCCCACGGTTTCGTATCGGCTGCACGCTCAAAACGGCGAGCGCGTGCCTGATGATCAACCGGCCCGTGGCCCTGCCCGTTGCCCACGTGCAGTGCCTCACCCGCGATAATAGCTTCGTTGAGCCACCGGGTGCTCCATGCCAGCGCATTCGTGAGTACTCGCGCGTTCAGTTCTTTATTGCCGTTCACAAGGGCAAGTCCAAGGCGGGTAGCGAGGCTTGATGAGAGCGAGCACCCGGTGCCGTGGGTGTTCTTCGTCTGAATGCGGGCAACAGCCACATGTGTATGAGTTCCATCAGGGAAAACAGCCGAGTTTCCGGCGTCCTCCCCCGTCAAATGGCCGCCCTTAACAATCACGATCGTGCCAGTGCTCCCGGCAAGCTGGGCCGCCTGGTTGTGAGCCTCCTCCAAAGTCTGGGCAGGGTTGCTCTCACAGAGCACCGCGAGTTCGGCGATATTCGGGGTGATAACATCTGCCTGCGCCACCAATTCACGCAGTGCCTGCTCGGCGTCTTGACTAATCAGGCGGTCACCACTGGAGGCAACCATCACCGGGTCAAGTACCACCACCGGTACAGGGTGCTCTGCAAGCCAGGTCTTGACGGTGGTGATGGTTTCGACATCGCCGAGCATACCGATTTTAACGGCATCCACAGTCACATCGTCGAAAACTGCCGCGAGCTGTTCCTCTAAAAATTTGGTAGGTGGAGCAAAAATGCTGCGAACCCCTCGTGTATTCTGGGCGACAAGCGCGGTTGTGGCGCACATACCGTAACCGCCGCTTGCGGCAATAGATTTGAGGTCAGCCTGGATTCCAGCACCGCCTGTGGGGTCGGTTCCGGCAATGGAAAGCACACGAGGTATCGATGTGTCTAGTAGCGTCATAGCTATAGTCTCCTTGGGGCGGCACGGCATCGCTGCTGGCGCACCACAGTATAAAAGAATGGTTGTTCGGTGTTTGAGAAATAAGATTTAAGGCTGCTCTGCCATGGTTCGATATCCCTTCGCTAGTTCTAACTAGAGCAGGTTCAATGGGTATTTCTCAGCCCGCGCCACGGCATCATATCGTGTATACCGGTGGGTTCGGGGCACCCCATATCGCTTCTTCACTCTAACACACCCACTACTGGGGTGCCGCAGGTGCACCGTAATATATGGGCGCAGGGTATATGTGGGCCTTATTGTTTGGTCGCGCCGCTAGGTCAGCTCAAAAATCTCGGTTGGGGTGCCTTCGGCAGTGCTTTTCCCATCCTCCAGCAGCACAGCACGGTCAGCGAGGGAGGCGATACGCGCATCATGGGAAATAATCAGTACGGCACGGTCAGCTAAGACCGCGCGTAAAGATTCGGTCGCATCTACCAGCTCAAGCTGCGTGGTCGATTCATCAAGGATCACCGCGTGCGGGTTTGCCAGTACGATGCGTGCCAGCGCCAGCTGCTGCACCTGGTCACGGGTCAGCTCAAAATCGCCGCCGCTGATCTGCGTGTTCAACCCCTTAGGGAGGGTGCGCCACCAGCGGGCACCCACCGCATCTAGGGTGTGGCCGATCTGCTGCTCGGTGGCTTCTGGGGCTACGGCGGTGAAATTATCGGCGACCGTACCGAAAAAGATGTGGGCCTCTTGGGTGCATACAAGCAGACGGGGACGGCCATCCACATGCGCATCAGTGGGGAAATCACCGTTCCCTACGGGCTTGCCGAGCACCCTGATGGTGCCCTCTCGTGCGGTGAGCGAGCCGCCGATCAGCCGTGCCAGGGTGGTTTTTCCTGACCCGGAGCGGCCCACCAAGGCCAGGCACTCCCCGCGTGAGATGGTGACGTTAATGTTTTCCAGCACAAGCGCCTGGGAGGAGTACCCGTACGACACCCCACGGCATTCGATGGCGTGTGAGAAGTGTCCGGCGGCTTCGGCTCGTTCGATAAGGTGCGTATCGACGGGCGCCTCATTCGGGTTGGAGCGCAGCTTCTCGCGGGCTGCGTTGCGTTCTGCGGTGCGTTTTTCGCGTTGTGCTTTCGCCAGGTTGACCACGCCGAAGACGCGCCCCATGTTCACCAGCATCAGACGAATATTGTTGGTGTGATGCCCCAGAATATCTGCCATAACGCGCAGGCTAAACACCATAATGGAGGCGGTGGCCACCGCACCCCAACTGGCCCAGCCTTGCATGACGCAGAAGCTGCCCCACAGCAGGCACACAATGGTGGGAAACCAGGCGTTGAGGGCATCAAGTACGTAGAACCTTTGGCGTAGGCGCTGCATTTGGAGGGTCGCCTCGAACCGGTGCCTGTTCCCGTCATCGAAGACTTTCTCACGGCTTGAGTGCACCCCGAGTTCACGGATGGTGGCGGCACCGCGCACGTTTTCGGTGAGCACACTATTGAGTTCACTCGTGTTTTCTTGTACGACCTGGTTTTTCTGCGCCATACGCGGCAGGTAGTGGCGCATGAGCACCGCGAGCCCCACAATCATGGGGAGGAAAATAAGGCTCATGGGTATGCTCAGTGTTGCGAGTGAGGCCATTGAAACAACAAAGTAGAGCACCACGAACAGGATTTCGAGTAGATCGAAGCTGACCGCGTTGGAGGCCGAGGAGAGATCGTCGGTTACACGGGTGAGCAGATCGCCGCTGCCGGATTCTTCGACGGTGCGCGCGTCAAGGTCAAGGGCGGCGTCAATAGTGTCGATGCTGGCTTCTCGGGTGACGAGCGCACCTAGCAGGGATGCACTGTACATGGCGATGCAGATTAGTATTGCCTCCGCAAAGGTTGCCGCGAAAATAATCATTAGCGGCTTCCACGGGTATTCCGTGTATTTCCCAGCGACCACCTCATCGACTACAGCCCCGATCTGCAGGGGCACGACCGCGCCCATCACACTGGCGAATAGGTATATGCAGAAGGTGAAAGCTGCCCTGCCCTTGTGGTGGATAATATATGCGCCCATCATGCGGGCTACTACTTCGGGCGGTTCGGTGGGTAGTTTAGCCACGGTTCACCTCCTGTTTCTTGGGTTTGTCGGTGGTGCTTGAAGGTTTGATGGTGCCATCGTCTTCTACAACCACGTACCCGTCGCGTTCAATACGGCGCACCACTTCGGCGGTGGTTGAGACGATGTATATTTTTGCTATTTTTTCGAGCAGCCCCGGTTGGCCCACGTGCTGCTCTAAATGGTCGTAGATGTAGCGTTGGCTGGGCTCATCAACTGAGTTGAGGGGTTCGGTGAGTACGAGAATCTGGGCGTCTTGGGCGAGAGCGCGGGCTAGTGCTAAACGTTGGCGCTGCCCGCCCGAGAGGTTAGCCCCTTCACTGGTGATGCGGGCAGCATAGTAGTCGTCGGGGTCGAGCCCGCCTAACCGGTGCGCAATTTCCCGGGAATCGGTGATCTTGAGCAAAAATTCGTCTTTTGCACGGGCGGCTTCTGCGGTGTCGGGCGGCACGGTCCCTAGTCGTAGGTGCTCTTGCAGGGTTCCGGCGAAGATCATGGGGTTTGATTCGCTCAGAAGCACACGCTCTTCCGTTTGAGTGTTGTGCGGGGTGGGTGTCTCAACGCTATTGCCGGTTCGTAGTGCTGCGGTAAGCGCCTGCGCATAGTCTTGGGCGGTCATATTGTGCGCACGCGGGTTAATGTAGATGATGTGCTGGTTGGCTGCTTGCGCTGATACTTCTCGCACCCGCACACGGGTGGTGCTTTCGTGGGCGTTGGCCTCTGCCTGTAGTTCCTCCATTTCGGCATCTGTGCGCGGTTTTTTCAGCACACCTTTTCGAACACCCGCATACCCTTCAAGCCGAGCTATTTTTGCCAGACCAATTTTTGCGTACCGCCATTCTGTGATGAAGTTTTGGGAGATCCAGATGGGGCCGCCCATCATGGAGATAATGGAGGCAACAGTCACCAGGGATGCGGCGTGCACGTCGGGTACCCAGCGTCCTTCTTCAACATGGCCGGTAAGCGCGAACCCCACACCAAGCAGGGTGACTATGCCGGTGAGGAGTACACGTACGAAAAACATCCAGCGGCGGATACGTTCATAAGCCATGAGGGAGTCAAACACTGCGTTGGCACCTTCACGGTAGCGTGCCCGCATTTGTTGTTCGGCCCCTAAACCGGTGATAGTGCGTAACCCGGTGGCGATGTCTGAGGCACGGGATGAGTTCTCTCCATCTTTAGTGCGGTATACACCCACCCTGTTCTCCAGGAATTTAGAGTACTGGATGAGCACACCAACCACGATGAAAGTTCCGACGAAGGTAATAATGGCAGTGAGCGGACTAATGAGCCACAGCATTACCGCACCCATTGCGGCAACAATAATAGCGTTGGCGAAGAGCGGCACGGAGAAAAAGAGGTTAGTGACGCGCCGGATGTCTTTCGTCATAACGGTGACCATCTCGCCAGGGTCTGCTTTCGCGAGGGAACGCCCCAGCAGACTATTCACATAGGTGCGCCAGTCCCGGTCGAGTTCCGATCCAAATCTGAGGGAAGCGCCCCACCCGAAGTACTCGTTGGCTGCAATCACCATGATAGATGCTACAACCACCCAGAAAAGCGGCCATGCGACTGCGGTGTTGCCAACGATCTGCTGGTTAATGAAAACGCCCACAATAACGGGTATAAGGATGGCGCCCACACCCGCCGTGGTTTCGCCTACCATGGGAATCACCCAGCGGTGCCAGGGGTAGCGGTACCCTGGCGGGGTTACCCGTAATGACACCCTGTTTTTCAGCTCATCTGCGGCGGGGGCTTTTGCGGGATGCTGGGGTGTGTTTTCTGCGTCTGTGTGGGTGTGTACTGTTTTTTCTGTGGTGTTTCGTTCTGCTGGTTCCGCTGTTTCTGTCATTATCGTATTCGCTATCTGCCGTCCCCTCTGTATACATTCAGTAAATACAGATGGTAACATATTTATTCTATATGTGTTGTATATTACACTACAGTGTACGGGGTTTCTACGCTTTACAGCAGATACTGCACTTACCAGCAGCGTGAAAGGATTAGAACATGCGCAGACTTTTTGTTATCTTCGGCCACCAGGCTATAGACAGTATTTTTCCCAGCCCCATACTAGATTGGCGCTCTTACATCATTGACATGGGAGATTTCCGTTCCCTCTATGGAAGTGTTGGTTTTTCTTTCGAGGGCAGGCTAACCACGCTGACCGATCGTGCCCGCAAACTCGCCATGACGGCTATTTACGGTGCTATTGAATCAAAAATGACGATGGGTGAAACAATTTTTCTGCGCGGAGATTTGACGGGGCTCTCAACTATCGACTCCCCCGATACACTCACCACTAAAGACGTTAAAGGTGTCATCAGACTGGCTAGGGCCTACGATTACACCGTTCATCTAGTAGATGCGCACCATAAAAATTCCCCAAACCCCACGGATACTAATAGTGCCTTTGATGGTGTATGGGAACAAAAACCAGACCGTAAGATTATGCGTGGCTGGGTGAATATGCACGACATTGCTCAGATACTCACCGTAACGCCGCACGACCTTTCAGAGTATGAACGCATTGTCCTTGTAGGCGATATTCAAGGTGCAGGTGATGAGCTTCAAGAGCTTATTGCCAAAGTTCCGGGAGGGTTAGATAGCCCTCACAATTTCTGGATATTTGTGGGTGATCTGTTCGACCGGGGCACCACCCCGGTGACGGTGTATAACACTCTGCTGCCTGAACGCAAGAATGTGGTGATTGTACAGGGTAACCACGAGATCGCGGTGCGGCGTGCCTCATTAGGTACTTTTAATTACGATAAACCAGATGACACGATCGAGACTCTGCGGCAGCTTGAAGAAGCTGGCATTACCAAACGAGCAGTGCGTGAAGAGCTTATTAACCGTTCGGTGCCGTTCTTCGCATTTACCGTGGGCGCCCGGGAGCATTGGGTGAGCCACGGTGGTGTTATTCCCGCTGTGCTGGATGCGGTGACGGCGGCACCTGGCCGGTATGTGACGGGGCTGCTCGCCGACGAGGTGTTGTGCCGTGGTACGAATAATACGGAGCGGGCGCTGTACGGCAAAACGAATTACCGGGTGTTCGCAGACGAACTGGATACGGCCTGCGCTCGCCGCGGTATTGTGCAGTGGTTCGGTCACCGGCATGAGAAACGCATGGAGGGTATGTCACCCCTAGATTTTGAGGCAATCCGTCCCCTGGAGTCCGGTGTGGAGCATCGCGGAGGGTTTCTCACGGCAGTTATGCTAAGCAATAATGGCGCAGTCGAAACACTCATCCGTGTGCCTTCTACTTCTACGGTCAAGCCGTTCCGCTAGCATCTTCTGCCAGGGTCAGTATCCTGCTATGCACCACGGTACAGCGTATCCTCTACTCCCCGGTCAGCGAGTTCTTGCGCTAGCGCCGCAATTTTTTCCGGGGTTACGTCGTGAATATCCGTTGCGGTTTCAAGGAGTATTCCCTGATGCAGGGGTTTGCCTAAGTCGCTGATTAGTTCGCATACCGCTGGTTCACTGAAATAGGTCTTCCACCCTAGAGAGGGTGTGTACGCCTCTCTCTTCGGTACAGCACGTAACCAGGCAGTTGTTGTCCATGTCGCTAAGTGCGGTGACCAGCAACGAATAATTGCTTCAAGCAGCTGGTGACCGGATTCAAGAGTGAGTTCTCCCTGTGAAGATTCTGGTACTTCGGGGTCTCGCCAAAATTTGATCAGGACAAAGTTTTTATAATTCTTATTGTCTGTTTGTATTCCTACGCATCCTTGGACAATTATTGGGAGCGGCCCCAGATATTCCAGGTTAAAGTAGTACCCAAATGAGGCGTCTGCATCTGGAGTTTTCGCGCCCTCTAGCTGGCCCAATAGCAGATCGGTCAGTCCGGGAGTAGAATTTTCAACATTGGCCCCTAACCGCTGAGGAGCTTCACGCATAATACACCAGTGTCCACCCGGGTACAGTCCCTCAAGTGAGGTCATAAAATGGTGAAGTTCTGACACGCAATCATCAAGAGTATTTTCCCTTGCGGTCGCCCAGTATCCTGCTATTTTTGTATCCTTCAGGGATATGTCCATCACTATATTGTGCGCTCCTTGTCGGAAAAGAAAATAACCACACGTCGCTATACGCAAGTCTAACAGTCGGCGGATTTCGGCTAGCGTAGATCGACCATACGCCCAAGTTTTCTGTGGCCTATCTACTTTGTATGCTGCGACAGCCGCCAATATTGTGCGCATCGCTGATTTTGACGGATTCTGCTAATTCTCTGCCCCTAGACTCGGTAAAATTGAAGCACCATGAGCATTCTTGAATACCTTTCCCCCAAACTCGCGGAGAATCCCGGCGGTTACAACCGGCGCGACTACACCGGCAATCCGCTCACCCCGGATGAAATCTATGAGGCGTTCACCGGGTGGATCTCCAGTCGAGGCATGACGCTTTACCCGGCTCAAGATGAAGCTGTCTTGGAAATTGCGGCGGGGCATAATGTGGTGCTGGCTACCCCCACCGGTTCTGGTAAATCTACGGTGGCGGTGGCGGCGCATTTTACCGGTTTGGCAACTGGGCAGCGTTCCTACTACACCGCACCCATTAAAGCGCTTGTTTCCGAGAAGTTCTTTGATCTTATCGAGATTTTTGGTGCCGAAAATGTCGGTATGATTACCGGGGATTCGGCTATTAATGCGGATGCCCCCATTATCTGCTGTACCGCCGAGATCCTGGCGAATATTACTCTGCGCGAGGGTAAGACTGCGGATGTCTGTCAGGTTATTATGGATGAGTTTCATTTCTACTCTGACCCGCAACGCGGCTGGGCGTGGCAGCTGCCGCTTTTGGAGCTTCCGCAGGCGCAATTCTTGCTCATGAGCGCGACCCTGGGCGACACTACACGCTTCCAGGAAGAGATGACGGCACTCACCGGTCGTGAAAGCGTGCTGGTTGCCAGTAGCGAGCGCCCGATTCCGCTTCATTTCTACTACTCGACCGATCCCATTCAGGAGGCGGTTCAGGAGCTTGTGCAGACTAAACAAACCCCCGTCTACATTGTTCATTTCTCGCAGAAGGCCGCCTTGGAGCAGGCAAACGCGCTGTTGCCGGTAGCTATTGCTTCGAAGGAGGAGAAAGAGCGGATCGCGCAGCTTATTGCGAAGTTCAGGTTCGGCCCGGGCTTCGGCAAGGTGCTGAATAAACTGGTGCGGGCTGGTATTGGTATTCACCATGCGGGAATGCTCCCTAAATATCGTCGCCTTGTGGAGCAGCTTGCGCAGGCTGGGTTGTTAAAGGTGATTTGCGGTACCGATACTTTGGGCGTGGGCATTAACGTGCCTATTCGCACTGTACTTATTACGGCCTTGTCGAAGTTTGATGGGTCGAAGAACCGCCGTCTGCGCGCACGTGAGTTTCACCAGATCGCGGGGCGTGCCGGTCGAGCTGGTTTTGATACCGCCGGTACCGTGGTGGTGCAGGCGCCCGAACACGATATAGAAAATGCGCGTCTGTTGGCTAAAGCGCAGGCGAAGTTCGGTGACGATACGAAGAAGATTAATCAGTCACTGTCGTCTAAGCGCAAGAAAGCGCCGGAAGGTTTTGTGGGGTGGTCGGAGAAGACCTTCGATCAGCTGGTCGCAGCAGAGCCTGAGCCGCTGACCTCTTCGTTCGATATCACCCACTCAATGCTTTTGAACCTGATGCAGCGCCCGCAGAATCCGGTGGTTGCAGCCTACCGCATTCTTCAGGAGAATCATGAGCCGCCGCAGCGTCGTCGGGAACTTTTGCGTAAAGCCGTTGGTATTTATAAGGAGCTGCTGACTGGCGGGGTTATTGAGCGTACAGATACCCCGGATGAGCATGGTTCATACCTGCGGCTGACCGAGGATTTGCAGGATAACTTTGCGTTGAATCAGCCGCTTTCGGCATTCGCAGTGGCAGCTATTGAACTTTTGGATCCCGATTCCTCCAGCTATGCTTTGGATGTTCTTTCACTGATTGAGGCAACTTTGGAGCCACCGCACCTGGTGTTATACGCGCAGGAGCGTAAGGCTAAGAACGAGCTTTCAGCGCAGCTGAAGGCAGACGGTGTGGAGTATAACGAGCGTATGTATGAGCTCGATCAGGTAACCTACCCTCAGCCTCTCGCAGAGTTGATCGAGCAGGCGTACAGTACGTATCAGCAGTCGGCCCCCTGGGTGGCGCGCTTTGAACCTCACCCGAAATCTGTGGTGCGTGATATGTACGAGCGCGCTATGGGTTTCAACGACTTTGTACAGTACTATGCGTTAGAACGTGGCGAGGGTGTGTTGCTGCGTTACCTTTCGGATGCATATAAGGCGCTGCGGCAAACGGTACCCGAGTCGGCCGTCAACGATGATCTTGCAGAGATTATTGAGTGGCTGGGTGAACTAGTGCGCCAAACCGACTCATCGCTGGTGGACGAGTGGGAGAAACTTGCCGCTGGCGAAGATGCTGCATCCTTGGCAGCTGATCGTGCCGCCGCCGAGCTTGAGGATGATACTCCCCCAGCCGTCACGAAGAATGTACGCGCGTTCCGGGTGATGGTGCGCAATGCTCTCTTCCGCCGTGTGGAGCTTTTCGCTGATGAGCGAGATCGCATACTTGGGGAGCTAGATGAGGTTTCAGGGTGGGATGCTGACGCATGGGCAGATGCGATGGACGACTATTTTGACGCTTACGACGATATTTATACGGATGCTGAGGCCCGCTCCCCTAAGCTCGTTCAGATTGACGATAATGTGCGGGAGCATCCTGGTATATGGAAAGTACAGCAGACCTTTGCTGATCCTGAGGACAACTTCGACTGGGGTATTCGGGCGGAGGTGGATCTTGCTGCTTCCGATGATGCCGGTTACCCAGTTTTGAAGATTTTAAGCGTGGGTGAATTCTAGATTTAGCAATAATGTATCTAAATAGGCATTTGTTGCATGTCTTACTATAAGTAAATGAAATTTTAAACATGTGATGAAAGGGAAGGATGTATCCGCTCTCGCACCTTCCTGACGTGCTCTTTTTGTGTTTCTCATGACTCATTGGGTGGCGGTTTGGTTCTTATGCTCCCTTTCCCTGTTTTTCCGGTAATGAACCTGGTGCAGGTTGAACTGTAGCCGGAGGATATACTCGGCATATACTTGGGTTTTTGTTGAATAGCCGGGGCTTTCCCAACAGTTTTATGACCGTTGTACAGTCATTCACCACCTCAATTTTAGTGATATGCAACACATAAATAGTGCTATATTCTTCGAGTATTAGACCCTTTTGTGTTATGCAGGTCATATAAATATCTTTATATTTACTCAACAGTTAAACAAAATATGCCTGTTTTTCCAGAAAATCCCATGAATACTTCAAGATAAACATTCATAATTGACAGATCTTTCAGGGGATTTACGAGAGTTGGAAATTATCTTTTTGTGATGCACACTAGGTATCAGCACAAGGAAAGCACGCGAACACCGGATATTTTATCCGAGCTTTCCTGAATGCCACCAACCCCGTCGTCACCCCGCGGCGGGGTTGTTCTTTTAACACCTAAAGCCAACTGTATACCAACAGTTTCCACCCCACCCCTGAGTGAAAGTATATACACTCCCTCAAGATATAGATTCATCTATATCTAGACTACACGTTTAGTAAAACACGACATTCTGAGCACCCCTACCTTTCGCACAGAGTGTTGTATTATTCTATTTACAGAAAATTTATTCACTTACTAGCTGAGACTTCAGCGTGTCGTCATCACACTACTGAATACCGCACAGCGGCTTATATCGAACACATTTGAAGATTATTTAAACCACAGGGAGAAAGAACATTCATGAAAGGAAATATCTCTAGACGAGGACTGGTCAAAGGTACAGCATGGGCTGTACCTGTAGTTCTCGCGAGTACTGCTGTGCCTGCTCTTGCAGCATCGCACTGCCAACCCGGTATCGTTGTCCCTATTCCTACCAATACTTCCACCGACGGCAGCTCACTCACGCACACCTTCACAGCAACCGATAAAACCCAATCGCTAACCTTCACGATTACCGGCGGCGCGGGCGGTTCATACCAAGGGGATTCGTACCAGGGTTTTGGCGGGGCCGGAGCATATATTACGGGAACTATTGACCTCACCGAGGGTGACACCGTCACCTTCATTACTGCTGGCGGTGGCGGCCCCTACTCCGGATCAGCTGAAGCCCCCGGACGCGGCTGGGCTGACGGGGGCTCCCATGAAGCCGCCTACATCGGGACTAACAGCTACACTAATGCATTCCAAGAAGGTCCCGGCCGTGTCACCGAGCTCTATGGTCCCACTGGCGGAGGCGCATCCGCCGTATTGCTTAACGGAACACCTCTCGCCATTGCGGGCGGCGGAGGCGGCGGCGGTGCCCGCCAAATTTCCCGGACCACCTGGAGTAAAATTTACGGCGAACGCCCCAGCGGATTTAAAGGACTGCGCTTTAATCACGGCAATATAGCTAATGGCGGCACCGGAGGACCTTCATACACCGGCGGTGAAGGGTATGACGAAACCTATGAGTATTTCCCCGGCCCCAGCCTGCATATGAACGGTGGTAAAGGCGGGTACAACGGGTGGGCCGGGGCTGGCGGCGAAGCTGGAAACCTCCTCAACCCCACCAGCAACTCCTCGCTTTCCTTCAAGAACAATTCCACGTACTACACATACCGGCAGAGCTTGGCAGGCAATGCAGGTGATAACGGGTATCTGACTACCCCTACAGGAGGTACCGGAGGTAAAGGTGTGGTAGGTATCGGCATGGTGGTAACCATAGGTTCCACACACGCAGACCGCAACCAATGCTCCGTACTGCACGGATCAACCGGAGGCGGAGGGTACGGTGGCGGCGGTTCAGGCTCGGTAACGACCGCTGCTGGCTACGCCACCGACCAGCGGTGGGCTGGGGAATACACGTACGTTAATGGCGAATACCAGGCAGGAGACTACTGGTCCCCCGTGGGCTCAGCTGCGTTCTCTGGGGCCGGTGGTGCGGGAGGGTCGTATCTTGACAACCAGCGGGTGTATAGCGGATATATAGCTACCGGAACCTCACCGGGTGTTGCCGGTAGCCGGGTGAATGGCACATCGTTCGCCACCGTCTGCGAGATACAAGACTAGGCAGCCTATGAGCGCGAGGGATACGCTACCAACATGGGAGGTTAAGGCGTGTTCCTCGCACTTTAGATTGTCCCTATTTTTCACCTGCACTGTACGGTTTTTGGGGATAATGAGAGGTAGACTGAAAGCAGTGTATTCACTACAGAAAGAAGGTTCAACGTTGGCCGTCGCTAAGCTTCCCCAGGTTCAGTACCGTAAGGGCGCAACCACCAAGGTCGATCAGCACGAGATTATTGATCACTGGTTTGAGGTACCGTTAACCCACGGTCTTATTTTTTCTCGTGGCAAAGATGCTGCTCTCTCTTCACGGTTTGCGGATCAGAGCATTAAGATTTTTGCACGTGAGGTTATTAATACCTCAGATACGCTGACTCTTCCCGTTGAGAAACGCCCCTATATTGTGTACCTGCAGGGCGGGCCCGGGTTCGGTTCTCCAAAGACCGGTTCGATCGGCGGTTGGATTGCTGAACTAGCCAAAACGCACCGTGTCATCCTGCTGGATCAGCGCGGTACCGGCATGTCTTCCCCGCTATCTGCCCGTAATATCACCGCCGTTGGTGACGCGCAGCTACAGGCAGAGTATGTGGAGCTGTTCCGTGCGGACTCCATCATTGCAGATGCCGAGGCTGTGCGTGAGGTTCTTCTAGCTGACCGAACCGATAAGCGCTGGTCTACAGTTGGCCAGTCCTTCGGCGGGTTCCTCACTCTTTCCTACCTTTCGTTCGCGCCACAGTCCCTACGTGATTCGCGGATTACCGCAGGCCTGGCCCCGATCCGCACCACTGTCGATAACGTGTATGAGCACACCTTCGACCGCATGGCTGAACGTAATAAGGAATACTACAGCTGGTTCCCGGAAGATGCTGCGCTGGCTACCCGCATCGCCGAGCATTTGCGTACCCATGAGGAGTTCCTGCCCACCGGCGAGCGCCTCACCGATCACCGGTTCCAGATGGCGGGGCATTACCTGGGTGGACGCTGGCGTGAACGCGGACTGCACTATTTCCTGGAAACTGCGTTTGCTGAAGGGGATGACCATCTTTCAGACCAATTCCTATCGAGCATGAGCGGTGAGGTGTCGTTCTTGGCGAACCCGCTGTACGCTCTTATGCACGAAACGATTTACGCGGATGGTCCGGCTGACGGTAATCTGCCGGGTATACCTGGTTTCACTGTTTCACCTTCTCCGGCGCCTACGAACTGGGCGGCGGCACGTGTTGCAGCTAAGCGCCCCGAATTTGCCCCTGATGCTGAGACGCTTTTCTTCACGGGCGAGCATATTTTCCCCTGGTACTACGAGGAGGATCCGGCACTACGGCCGCTTGCTGAAGTGGCGCAGCTGCTCGCGGAGAAGAAAGATTGGGGTCGTCTCTACGATCATGAGCAGCTTCACCGGAATGAGGTTCCTGTGGTCGCGGCGGCTTATACTCCGGATATTTATGTGGATTATGAGAATTCCATGGAGACCGCCCGGTGGGTGGGTAACACCCATGTGTGGACGTCGAAGACTCATCACCATGATGGTTTTGGCTCTGACCCGCTGACTATTCTGGGACATTTGAAGAATATGTTAGCTGAGGTTCACAACCAGTAAGAACCATATTGGGCGCAGAAAACCCCTCGTTACCCTCCGGGTGGTAACGAGGGGTTTTCTGCGTGGCGGCGTGAGTACCTCGACAGGTTCGCCGCTTCTTCATTTGCTCCTTGGTATAGGTTTACCGGCTGATTTGCTCCTAGTTGGCGACGGTAAAACGGCGTCCAATGTGCTTGGGGGTTTCAGCTTCGTCAACGAGGGCCACCGCAAAGTCTTCTGCGCTGATCGCTTCGCCTGCGGGGTTGTCAAGCGCGGTATTGTATGCGCCGGTGCGCTTGCCAGGGGCAATATTGAATGCGGGTGAGAGCATGGTCCACGTTAGTCCTGCAGATGCACGGTATTCGTCAAGGATTTGGCAGAAGGCCAGTGCCTCGGCCTTATACTCTTCGGGGAATCCGGCGCTATTGACAAACCGCTGTCCCTTGGCATCTTCGAGAGAACCCGCACCACCTACAATAAGCAAACGGCCGGAGGGTTTTGCTGCAATAAGTGCCTTGTGTGCTTGGATGACCGGCTCGGCTGATACGCCGCGCCCTGCCGAGACAGCAATAATGGTTACATCATGGCTATTGATGATAGTAACGAGTTCTCCAGTATTGCTCAGATCTACAGCCGTCCCTTCTGCTCCCGCAACGGCCTGACCAGAACGGCTGTAGCCCTCCACCTGGTGGCCCCGTGCGGTGGCTTCGGTTACGGTACGTTCACCAACCATCCCAGTTGCACCAATGACTGCAATATTCATTCATATGTCCTTTCGTGTTCCCCGGAATACCTATAGGTTCGAGGGTGTTCTTTCTGTGGGCGGTTCATGTGTTGCGCCAACACAATATATAGTATTCTTTAGATACTAAGTACCTCAAGGTAACTATTGGGAAGTTTTTAAAGTGTCTTCCGCAGCCTACCGCGGGCAAAACTTCACCCTCTACACATAAGGAGAGCATAGAACGATGAGCACCAACACAGAGACGCCTCACACTGACTCCCCCGCTAATATCCTCGCCAGCGCATGCCCCTCACGAACCGTGATGCGGCATCTCACCGACCGCTGGACCCCAATGATTGTTGCGGCCCTTTCAGAAGAACCCACCGCGCGGTTTAGTGAGCTTAAAGACCGTATTCAAGGTGTCTCCCCCAAGGTGCTCACCCAGACCTTGCGCTCTATGGAGCGGGATGGTCTGGTGACGCGAAAAGTAACGGCCGCTATGCCGCCACGTGTTGATTACGCACTCACACCCCTGGGCACCACCCTTACCGCACCCATGAATGCGCTACGCCGCTGGGCCCAAGACCATATGGTTGAAGTACTCGCCGCCCGAGAAAAATACGACCAGAAAAACGCCCTCTAACGAGCTGACCCAGCACCTGGTGCAGGTTATCCAGAAAACTCGAAATAAGGTGAGGTGATGCCGATGCCGCGAGCAGCAACCTTCTCTCGCCGGTTTCCCTCTGCTGCAACCGTTATCGTAATCTCCAGATGGTACAGCCCCTCCCGTGCAGTGAAGTTCACCCCGCGGGCCGCAACCTCGGTATTAAACGGCACGGACGTTGTTTTATTAGTATTCTGACCTGATTTTGTTGTGTACGAGTGGCCGGTATTGCGCACCAAAACCCCGCTGGGGTTACGCAGCTGAATGTCCAGCTTCACGTCCCCTTTACGGCCACCGTGGTTCGTATCTGAGGCTACTACAAAGTACCTAAAAGTGTATTTACACCCCGGTTTCAGCTCCCCTTCACCATCATCACTGGCAAGGTAGCTTGTCGTGAGGGTAATGACCGCTTTCTCATCGCCCAAAGCCGTTGTCTGTGATATCCAGTATTCTTTACCGTTAATGACTGCTGGCCCATTAGATGCAGGTGATGCCAAAGCCCCCGTTGCGGGGTTAGCGATAGCCCATCGACTGGATCGGGCGAACCCGTGCCCTTCAGCTGTTTGACACCGAGACGCCGCGAAAGCAGGTACGGCGGCAGATGCTAGCACCGCCGGTACCGCCCACGCTACGCCTTTCGTGAGGGTGCGGCGGTTTATTCTCGAATGCTTCTGTATGCTCAACGGGGTTCTGTCTGCTCACTAGTTACGTATGTTTATGCGCTTATTTTGCTCTGGTTTATGTGATTAATCGCTGAGGTTACTGCCCAATAAATTCAAAGGTTGGGGCAGTGACGCCAATCCCGTCAGCCTGCATATTCCTATCACGCACACCAGTTCCATGGTTATAGTTAACCGGTGCAGTAAGCTTAGCTTCAAAATAGTACGTGCCAGCTTTAGGGGTAAACGTGACTGGAGTTGCAGCAGTCACGTACTGGGGCCTCGGCGGTTTCGCGTCTGTGGCGGGCAGAATTTTCACGCCCGTTTCTGTGGACTTCGGATCGGTAGTAAATTTCTGTTCGGTACCGGGAACAGTGAGCCCGTCAGGGCCAATGAGCCGAATCTCCAGAGTGGGGTATAACCTGGTGTTCTCTGTGGGGGCAGCACCCCGCATCGATATCAGATCAACTTTAAATCTGTACTTACCGCACCGCGGATTAAAGGCTGCGTCCCCCGTACTGGACGCTTCGTAGCTGCCACGCACCACAGCTATCTGAGGTTTATCTGTCTGGGACTTATCGTAATCCACGGTTGATAAAGATGTGAAAAACTCTTGCTGCTGGTACGTGATGGCCCTAAACCCGTTACGAGAGTACAGGTTCGCAGAACCGGTATTTTGAAACACCCACCGGCTCTTCTCATTAAACTTCAGCGGAGGTTTTGTCTCGCACACCGAACTGGCGTAGGCTGGTACCGCTGCTGAAGCCACGACGGCAGGCGCCGCCCAGCCAACACCTTTAGCGAAAGTACGCCTGTTAAAAGTACGCGCGGGGATATGTGACATATAAGTCCTCCGTAGGTCTGTGAGTGAATGCGTGTCTGAGAGCTGAGTATGTAGAGAGCTAATGCTGAACCCTCCACAAGCGGCAACGCATATGCGCAAAAATACAACCGCTTCGATAAGTTTACACGTAGTCCAACCCCAAATAAAACTCTCAACTATCAGCAGAGGTATTTTTACCGCATAGGTTTACTGGTAAAGCAAGCCCTTTTTAGGCATGCCCCGCCTGCTGCATCTGACGAAGCTCCTTCTTCAGCTCAGACAGCTCATCACGCAGACGTGCCGCCAGCTCAAACTGCAGGTTCTCGGCAGCAAGGCGCATCTGCTCATTCATCTGCTCAATCAGATCCAGCAGGTCCTCTGCAGGCTCAGCCGCCAGGCCGTCCGCACGTACACGCTCCTGAGCTTTTGCCAAGAGGGCATCTGACTCCGGGGTGCTCGTTGCAATCTTGGCACCCGCACCACCCTTCGTGGCTTTCTTACCGCTCTCAACACTGCGGGCACCACTCTTACCCGCCTTACGCAGCTGCAGCAGTTCGCGAGTATCTTCTTCTTCACGGGCGAGCACATCCGTAATATCGGCAATCTTCTTCCGCAAAGGCTGCGGGTCCAGACCATGCTCACGGTTATACGCCTGCTGAATCTCACGGCGACGATTCGTTTCATCAATGGCAGTGCGCATCGAATCCGTCATCTTATCTGCATACATATGTACCTGCCCCGAGACGTTACGCGCCGCGCGCCCAATCGTCTGAATCAACGATGTCGTCGAGCGAAGGAACCCCTCTTTATCTGCGTCAAGGATCGCCACCAGCGACACCTCCGGCAGGTCCAGCCCCTCACGGAGCAGGTTAATACCCACCAGCACATCGAATGTCCCCAGCCGTAGCTCACGCAGAAGCTCTACGCGTTTGAGCGTGTCCACGTCGGAATGCAAATACTGTACCTTCACTCCGTGCTGCACCAGGTACTCAGTCAAGTCCTCCGCCATACGCTTCGTTAACGTGGTTACCAGCACGCGCTCATCGCGTTCGGTACGTTCACGGATCTGCTCCAACAAATCATCAATCTGACCCTTCGTGGGTTTCACCACCACCTCGGGATCCACTAGGCCAGTTGGTCGAATAATCTGCTCCACATACCCGTCAGCCTGCGAAAGCTCATACTTACCCGGAGTTGCCGACAGGTACACGGTCTGCCCAATGCGCTCCAAAAACTCATCCCATTTCAGCGGGCGGTTATCCATCGCAGACGGCAGCCTGAAACCGTGCTCCACTAGGGTGCGTTTACGCGACATATCGCCCTCATACATGGACCCAATCTGAGGAACCGTCACGTGAGACTCATCAATAATGAGCAAAAAATCATCCGGAAAATAATCCAGCAGACAGTGCGGTGCGCTACCGGCCGCGCGTCCATCAATGTGGCGTGAATAGTTCTCGATACCGTTGCAGAACCCCATCTGCTCCATCATCTCAAGGTCATAGGTGGTGCGCATTCGTAGCCGTTGAGCCTCCAAAAGTTTCCCCTGAGACTCCAGGACCTGCAGGCGCTCCTGAAGCTCATCTTCAATGGAAGCGATGGCCCGGGCCATACGCTCGGCACCGGCAACATAATGGCTTGCCGGGAAAACATACATCTCGGTTTCTTCTCGAATAACCTCACCTGTGAGTGGGTGCAGCGTGTAGATTGCCTCAATCTCATCCCCGAAGAACTCAATGCGAATAGCGTGCTCCTCATACATGGGAATAATCTCGACGGTGTCTCCCCGAACGCGGAACGTTCCGCGGTGAAAATCCATATCATTACGGGCGTACTGCATAGCCACAAACTGACGCAGCAGATCATCCCGGTCAATCTCATCCCCTCGTTTGAGGGTTACCATCTGCTCCACATACTCCTCAGGAGTACCCAAACCGTAGATACACGAAACGGTTGAGACCACAACAACATCGCGGCGGGTCAGCAGGGAGTTTGTAGCGGAGTGACGCAGACGCTCCACCTCCTCGTTAATAGAGGAGTCCTTTTCAATGAACGTATCAGTCTGCGGCACATAAGCCTCAGGCTGATAGTAGTCGTAGTACGAAACGAAATATTCGACTGCATTATGCGGCAGCAGCTCACGCAGCTCATTCGCCAACTGCGCGGCAAGAGTCTTATTCTGAACCATCACCAGGGTGGGACGCTGCACCGACTCAATGAGCCACGCCGCCGTGGCAGACTTACCGGTACCGGTAGCGCCCATGAGCACAATATCTTTTTCGCCATTCTCCACCCGCTCAGTCAGCTCCGCGATGGCTTTTGGCTGATCCCCGGCAGGTTTGTACTGGCTAACAACCTCAAACGGGGCGACGACTCGGTTAATTTCCTGCGCAAGACTCATATATTCATTCTAATAACCGCCCACGCCCTAGTACGCACTGGTTCGTCACGGGCGCACATTCCCCACCATTTCTCGCAGAGTGACATAAATTATATAAATTTGACGACAGAAGATAGTCTCCGTCACGTTCTTACTGCTCCACTTGCTCAAATGTCAATTGCCCTACAGCGTTAGCCGTTATCAGCGACGCTCCAGTGTGCTTCTTAGGGGCAGCGGAATCCGAAAGGGTGGGCCGCCAAAAGGTTACTGTACCTTGCGGCCCACCCGCCTTATGTTTTGGGCTAACTAGTCGGGTTTGCGCACAGCAGCACCCGATAACCGCATGAATTCCCGAACGGTCATGGGCAGGTACCCGTTAAGCACGCCCATAATAGCAGTGAGGGTGGTATCCTCATCTGCCCCTTCAGGGATACCCACAGCAGGGGTGCTAATGCGCTGCTTATACAAATCCAGGACAGCGCACACGGTGCGGCCAGGCGCATCAAGCACATGAAAATTACCCCGATGTTCCACCGGGCGGATAGTCGCCTCCGGGGTTATCGTCAAAGACCTTATATCGGGAGCCACCTGTGAGGTAAAGCGTGGTGTGTCAGGGTGCACGGGCGAGCCCTGCGGGGCTTTCCCTGGGTTGTCTGCACTACCAAACTGTGGGAAGCGCTCCCCTACCCGCGCGGTTACCACTACGTACCGCACACCCAAGGCCATAGCGCGGTGCACATTAACCTCGGCGTATTCTTCGATACGGTACCCAAGCGTGAGCCCGCATCGTATATCGTTCTCCGAGTCCACGCCTTCCTCATCCCAGAAGCAGGAAAAACAGGTATCCTCAACACCCCGTTCAATGGTTTTCACCTGGGTATAGTCGTCATCCAGCAGGAGCACCGAAAGCTCATAACCGTTAGGAACCTCCCGCACGCCTGTAGCGCTCAATGCCACTGCCTCATCGCTGCCGCCAAGCCGGAATGGCTCCCACAACGCTGGTGTAAACGGGTTAATCGCCCCGTCCAGCGCGGGGTTGCATGAGGTAGGTGCAGGCTCAGCCTTCATAGGGCGGTAATAGTCTTGGGGAGGCATCTCAACGCTGAAGCCTTCCATCCTACCCACCAGGCACATTTCAATAGCCAACAGCAGGCGCGCAGCGTGGCTGCGGGTTATCATGGGCGCCTGAATCAGGTGCACCATTCGGAGGTTATCCATTGATAGACACTCACCCACCCCACGGGCGGCATTCGCATACTGATTGTGCAAACGAACCAAGGTTTCTACCGGCAGCTGATCCCCGACCTGCTGAAGAACCACCGCGACACGCTCAAGCTCTGCGGGGAAAGCCCTGCAAATACGGTTCAGCTGTTGAGCGAGTTCACGCGGGCGCCTCGCCAAAACGTTTAACAGTGTATCCAGGTTGCCTTTGTTGTAGGCCTCAAGAATCTGCTCAACGGTTGCGGTGTCAGCCTCTGGCGGGGTATTGGTTTGTGTGCTGTGTTCATAATCGGGAAAGCGCACTAGAAAACTCTCGGCTCTCGGTTGACTTAACGCGGCAGGTAACGCCGCGCCGTATTCAACGTACCACAAACACACACCAGATACTATGCTCACCCTGATTTAATATTTAGGTATAACTTTTATACTAGGTTGCTTGAACTAATTAAACGGTATATCAACCCAGCGGGTATCTCCCCAGAGCACCGTCCCAGCCCCGGCAGTTATCGTCACAACCTGCTCGTTGGCGCGCTCCAAATCCTCGGTGCAATCAAATACGCCCATAGAAATCTGAGCCCCATCCGCTAAATAGTCAGTACCCAAAACGTTCAGCCCACACGCCCTCATCTCATTCTCCAAACGGCCCGCATCCGCATGAGACGCCGCGACAACCCCCACCCGCACACGCTCCCGCGAATCGAAGCTGGCCGCATCTAGAGTCTGTGCCACCGCATCTGTATAGGCACGCACCAGCCCTGAGGCGCCCAATTTAATACCGCCGAAATAGCGCACCACCACCGCCACCGTATCCGAAAGATCAGTGGTGCCATCCGGTCGGCTCTGCCGCGCTAAAAGAGCCTGAAGCATTGGAATACCCGCCGTACCAGCTGGTTCACCATCATCAGAAGAACGCTGCACATCCCTATCAGCACCCACCACAAATGCCGAACACACATGCCGTGCATCATGGTAGGTTTTGCGCAGCGACTCAATATAATCCCGGGCCTCATCTTGAGAACTCACCTGTTTGATATGCCCAATAAACTCGCTACGCTTAATCTCAAGCAGATGCTCGTACTCTTCGGTACCGTGCGGAACGGTATACCGGTTAGCACGGGTCTGAACGGCAATATCCTGGGGACTATTCACCCTACCTATTTTAGGCGGTCGCATGACAGAAAAAACACTTCGACGGTACGCAATCACCGGCGGTATCGGCAGCGGCAAAAGCACAGTAGCCGCAATGTTTGCCCATCTGGGGGCGGTCATCATTGATGCGGATGCTATCTCACGAGACCTCATGCGCCCTACAGAAAACACGCTCAATGCCGTTGTTGCAGAATTCGGCCCCGATATCCTGCACCCGGACGGCACGCTCAACCGTCCAGCCTTAGCGGCTTTGGTGTTCTCCGATGAGGACGCCCGCACCCGTCTGAACAATATTGTGCACCCGGCCGTACGCGCCCGTGCGGATGCTTTGGTGGAGCAGGCTTGGCGTGCCCCCGGGTTCTCAGGCATTATTATTGACGACATTCCGCTTCTAGCCGAGACAAACCGTGCCGCAGAGTTCGACGGTGTCATTGTGGTACGTACCAGCCTGGAGAAGCGACTCACCCGCCTCATGGAGACACGGGGCATGGCTGAAGAAGACGCACGGGCCCGTATCGCAGCCCAAGCCACAGATACCCAACGCGCCGCCATTGCCACTTGGATTATCGACAACGACGGCTCCGCAGAAAACACACAAACCCAAGTGGAACGTATCTGGGCACTCATGACCAACCACTAACGATCCAGGCCGTCATAAACGCAGCAAAGGAGGGGCTCCCACCAACCTGTGCGGTGGAAGCCCCTCCCCTATGCGCTCAATCAGTTACAGGAGCGTGAAACTAGGCTTAGTTGCCGGTCAGCTTCTTACGGAGCTCAGCCAGCGCCTCATCAGAAGCTAAGGTGCCTGCCGAAGACTTATCGTCGGAGGAGTAGGAAGTCGGTGCGGGCTCCGCAGCAACCGGTGCGGATGCAGCGGCTTCCGCGTCAGCCTCCAGGGCCTTGGCGACCTGCACCTTGTGTGCCTCGAAACGAGCCTGGGCCTCGGCGTACTGAGCTTCCCATGCCTCGCGCTGTGCCTCGTAACCTTCGAGCCATTCGCCCTTCTCGGGGTCGAAGCCCTCGGGGTACTTGTACTCGCCGTTCTCGTCGTACTCTGCGGCCATGCCGTACAGTGCGGGGTCGAACTCGGTGGCGTTGGGGTCAATACCCTCATTAGCCTGCTTGAGGGACAGCGAGATGCGGCGGCGGTCCATGTCGATGTCGATGATCTTCACGAACAGTTCTTCGCCAACCGAGACAACCTGGTCTGCCAAATCCACGTGGCGTACAGCCAGCTCGGAGATGTGAACCAGGCCCTCGATGCCGTCTTCCACGCGGACGAACGCGCCGAAGGGAACAAGCTTGGTGACCTTGCCGGGAACGATCTGGCCTAAGGCGTGGGTACGGGCGAATGCCTGCCACGGGTCTTCCTGGGTGGCCTTCAGAGACAGCGAGACACGCTCGCGATCCAGGTCTACCTCTAGCACCTCGACGGTGACCTTCTGGCCAACCTCGACAACCTCGGAGGGGTGGTCGATGTGCTTCCAGGACAGCTCGGAGACGTGCACCAGGCCGTCCACACCGCCCAGATCCACGAAAGCACCGAAGTTGACGATGGAGGAAACCACACCATCGCGCACCTGGCCCTTTTCGAGCTGGTTGAGGAAGGTGGAGCGAACCTCAGACTGGGTCTGCTCAAGCCATGCACGGCGGGAGAGCACCACGTTGTTGCGGTTCTTATCAAGCTCAATGATCTTCGCTTCAAGCTGCTGACCAATGTAGGGTGCGAGGTCACGGACGCGTCGCATCTCAACCAGTGACGCGGGCAGGAAGCCACGCAGCCCAATGTCGAGGATAAGGCCGCCCTTGACAACCTCAATGACGGTACCGGTGACAACACCGTCGTTTTCCTTGATCTTTTCGATGTCGCCCCATGCGCGCTCGTACTGTGCACGCTTCTTGGAGAGAATTAGGCGGCCTTCCTTGTCCTCCTTGGTGAGGACGAGAGCCTCAATTTCGTCGCCGACGGTTACGACTTCGCCGGGGTCAACGTCATGCTTGATGGAGAGCTCGCGGGAGGGAATGACGCCTTCGGTCTTGTAACCGATGTCGAGCAGAACCTCATCGTGATCAACCTTAACAACCTGACCGGAGACGAGATCGCCATCGTTGAAGTACTTGATGGTCTCGTCAACTGCCTTGAGGAATTCTTCCTCGTTGCCAATGTCGTTGATTGCGACCTGAGGGATGTTGGTGCTCATATAGTTAGGGCTCCAATTGGATTACTTATAGGTCGGCGCATCCACCATGGCAGGTATGCCTCGGCCTCCGGTAATACGCTGTGAAGCGCTCATCCCGGAAGGATGCGTCGAGTCTGACGGATACTTACCGCGCATACCGTAATAACCAGACTATTCGGCGAACCGTCTAGTAAAGCCCCCACCAGTGGTGAGGGCGCACAGAAGTGCCAATACACGCAATTACTAGTGTATGCGAATCTCGGGCGTGTCGTCAATGAACAACACGCATCTAAGGCGAATGCAACGGCGTGTAGCCGCCACACATCGTACTTTACCCCCGCTAATGTACTGCCGTGACAGCAGCCAGGACTTCCTTAATGCCCGGCTTCCTGCCAGGATTTACCCCAGCCGACCTGCACATCCAACGGAACCGACAGCTGCGCTGCACCGCTCATCTCTTCCACCAGGATACGCTGTGCAGTTTCCCGTTCCCCTTGTGCAACCTCAAGGATGATCTCATCGTGCACCTGCAAGAGCATACGGGTTTTCAGGTTTTCGTCGCGCAGGCGTCGGTGAATATTAATCATCGCGATTTTAATAATGTCTGCTGCAGTACCCTGAATTGGGGCGTTCAGCGCGGCCCGTTCAGCCGCCTCACGCCGGGTGCGGTTGGGCGAGTCTAAATCAGGGAGCTGGCGGCGGCGGCCAAAAATAGTCTGCGTGTAGCCGTCAGCGTGGGCCTGTTTCAGCACGCCGCGCAAGAAACGTCCCACGCGCCCGAACCGTTTAAAGTAGTTCGTGCGCAGCTGGCCCGCCTCATCAGAGCTAATGTTCAGCTGCTTCGCCAGCCCGAAACGAGACAACCCATACGCCAGCCCGTACGACATCGCCTTCACCTTCGAGCGCATCTGCGAGGTCACGTCCTCAGGAGCCACACCGAACACTTCAGACCCCACGAAACGGTGCAGGTCTTCGCCTTCTTGGTAAGCGGCAATAAGCTTCTCGTCCTTTGCAAGATGCACCATAATACGCATCTCAATCTGCGAGTAGTCGGCGGTTAGCAGCCCCTCATACTCCACACCGTCAATAGGATGAGGCGCCACAATAAACGCATCACGGATGCGCCGCCCCGCCTCAGAACGCACCGGAATGTTCTGCAGATTTGGCGCGGTTGAAGAAAGACGCCCCGTGGATGCTGCCCCCTGCTGGAAGGTGGTGTGCACACGGCCGTCAATACGTGCCGCTTTCTGCAGCCCCTCAACGGTCTGTTTGAGTTTCACATTATCGCGGTACCCCTGCAAAGATACTAAGAACTGAGCCCCGTCAGATTCGGGAGAGATCTTACCCAGCAGGTCAGTCATTGACTCTGAATCAGTCGAGTACCCGGTTTTTATTTTGCGGGTCTTTGGCAACCCCAGTTTCTCGAATAGTACAGTCTGCAGCTGTTTCACCGAGGCCAAGTTCAGCTCTTCGCCGTCGATGTGTGACCCCACCACGGCCTTCGCCTGTTCCTCAGCGGCGCTCGCACGCGAGGCGAATGTTCCGTTGAGTTCCTCAAGCAGGGCATCAGAGACGGCAATGCCAGCACGTTCCATATCGGCGAGCACATACAGTAGCGGCAGTTCAATATCCTCATAGATTTTCAGCTGCCCCTGTTCTGCCATCTCAAAGTGGAGCTGCCGCGCCAGTTCACGAATAACCCGGGATACCTGGGTGAAATAACGCAGGTTTTCGGGTCCCATAATGTCCTCCGGCAAGAATACGAGCTCACCGTAGTCTTCGGTGGGAATCCACAGGTATTTCTCCGCCAAGTCTTCAATACGTTCCGCGAAAAGACGGCGTGTAGTAGCGGGAATATGCCCGCACATGTACGACGAAAGAGCGGGATCCTCCACGGCACCTTCTAACTCGTACCCGTTTTCGTGCAGAAGCTTCCGCTGAATCTTTAAGTCCATCACGATTTTGTGCGCGTTCCTATCGGAGAGCCACGCCGCGAGTGCGCTATTGAGCTCTTCTCCGATAGTGACGGTATCCACCCACAGGGAAGAGCTTTTGCTGGTGAGGATTAACCCCCGAAGCACGGGATTCTCTTCGGCCGAGCGGATTTTAGTTTTTGTGGTTTTCACGCCTTCACGGGCCACAGGCACATCAATAACCGGCAGGAGGGTTACGGCGCCTTTAAGACGTTCAGGCACATCAAGGCCTTGACCGTAGCCTTCGGTAGCAGCCTGGGTGCACCAATGGCGAAACTGCGCGGCGGTTTGCGCGGTGACCGGTTTATCCGTTGCGATAGGCTCAAAGACAGGCCCAGAAGGTAACGTTTTCGGGGCGGCGGGTTGCTGCCCCGGCACGGCAAAGAGCGTCCCCTGCCCGAATTCATCAACCTCACCACCCCCAGCGGTTGCTGCTGCAGTGCGCGTGGCAGCCCCAGCAGCACGCACTACCGGGCCTAACGTGTCATGGGCGCGTTTGCGGATGGTGCGGAATTGAACCTCATCGAAGAAGGAATCCAGTGCGTCAAGGTCGGGAAGGAACCTGGTGTCTTCCCCCAGGTCCAGTGGTATGTTGAGGTCATCCACCAGCTGGTTGAGGCGACGGTTACGGCGCACGTTCTCAATATTTTCGCGAAGGGCCTCCCCTTTTTTGCCTTTAATGCTGTCTTGGTTGGCGATCACCCCGTCAAGGTCGCCGTATTCGGTTAACCATTTTGCAGCGAACCCGGGCCCCACACCGGGAACGCCAGGCAGGTTATCGGCTTGTTCACCAGTGAGCGCTGCAAGGTCGGGGTATAGGCGCGGGGGTACTTTAGTTTTTTTCTCTACGGCGGCAGGATCCATCAGCTGGATACCCTTGGAGGGGCCTGTGGTGACGGGGTACAACAGGGTCACTTTGTCGGTAACCAGCTGAAAAATATCGCGGTCGCCCGAGAGGATAAATACTCGGTAGTTCTCTTCGGTTCCGCGGCGGGTAAGGGTGGCGACAATGTCGTCGGCCTCGTAGTTCTCCTGCGTGAGCGCGGGGATACGCAAGGCGGTGAGCATCTTCTTAATCAGGTCGATCTGCCCATCAAATGCCTGCGGGATCTCGGTTCGACCACCCTTGTAGTCACTGTATTCTGCGGTACGGAACGTGCCGCCAGGCAGGTCAAAAGCAACCGCAATGTGGCTGGGGCGGTAGTCCTTAATGATGTTGAGCAAGGTTGAGAGGAAGGCGTGCACAGCTTCGGTATGCTGCCCATCGCTACGCACAAAGACGTGCTGCCCGGTTTTCTCGGCCATCGTGTAGATACCGAAGAAGGAGCGCAGGGCTAGGGAATGGCCATCAATCAGAAGGAGGGTCTTATCAGAAGTACTCATCTACTCTAGTTTACCGTTGAGGTCTAGGGATGTTGAGGCGGTGGTGATCGCAAGTGCTCTGCAGCGTCATACGGCTCAGGAGCCGCCACGGTGAGCGCGCCTTAACGTATAGGGAATACACCCCGCGCGGTTTCGGCGCACCCACGGACCGCAGTTGCGGTATTAGCCAGCGTTGTTTAGCGCCACCGTAATTTTGGTGATGGAATCGGCATTAATGGGGGTGGTACCGCTGGCATGCACATCTATCGCGGAGTTCACGTGTTTACCGGTGACCGGATCAATATGGAACCCCACCTCAACGTTTTTGTGGGTTCCGGCCTTATCAAGTGCAATAACCATGCCGTCCGGCAGCAGGGTGAGATGATTCGCTTTCCCCGAAGCAATGTGCACCTCAGCCACCACACTTTTGGTGCGCGCATCAATAACAGCGACCGTTCCCCCGCCACTATCTGCCGGGTGCACCGAGGTGGGGCCGAAGTCGGTGAGGTACACCAAGTCCCGGGTTTCGTCCGCGATAATGTCTGTGGGAGTTATCCCATAGGGGATGAACTGTTTAAACGAGCCGCTGATTTTATCAAGCACCTGAACCCCGGAGTTCTTGCCGTTCTCGCCCTGAGTTGAGACATATATTTCGTTGAGCGAGTTATTGATTGCCACCCCGTGGGTATTGACGCGTGAGAAGTCGGAGGTCTCTCCGGCAGGAACATTAATGGTGCGTACTGCCTCCCCAATAGCGGGGCTTACCTCATACACTTTGTCTAGGTTGTAGTCGCTGAGGTAGATATTCCCGCCGAGGGTATCACGGGTAACAGTGAGGGTGTGCGGCAGGGAGCCAGGTACTGGGTTGTGGGCGGTGATTGCGTAGGTTCCGGTATCAATAAACCAGTACCCGCCGGGGCCGGTCACTACGGCTTTACCGATGTCCTCTAGCACCAGCACTTCACGCGGGTGATTCACAGGCTGTTGTTCTAGCGATACGTCGGGCTGGTAGCTGCTCCAGATAGGGGCGAACGTATCACGGTCGTATACGGCCACGGAGGAGGTGGTCGGGTCAGTCACCCAGATAGTGCCGCGCGTATCATCAACACTCAAGCCGAATGCGCCGCACAACTGGTATTCACCGATCAGGTTAGGGTGTGCCTCATCAATGACGGGTAGCTGCGCGGTTGCTTCAATGGCCAAGGTCTGCGGGTCAACGCGGGCGATAGTGGCCACGCAGGAACCGCGGTGTGAGGCGGCGTTGAAGGTTCCTGCGATATATATTTTCTGGGTTTTCGGTGAGTAGGCGGCGAGGAACTGCCCTGGCAATCCCTGGTTCTGTTCAGCGATTATCTCAAGGGTACGGGGAGCGCTAGGGGGCGGGTTTTTAGACATGTTTCTCTCCGTTTCATCTGCACTGGCTGGGGCGCGACGGGTTTTCTCACGGTAGTTTTCTCACCCTATCAAAAAGGGTTTCCGTGCGCTTTAAATGTTGCTTCGTGCCACATAAATTATGGAGGTAAACGTTTATTGTGCAGCTGCTCCAAGGCTGCACCTATACTGTTTGCAGCTTCCACGCCCGTAACGCCCACGCCGCAGCCTGTACATGGTGTATTGCCGCGGTTTTGTGGTTGCACTGCTGGAATAAGCGGCGGTACTCAGGTTACGATAAAACCTTATAGTTACACGATAGCCGTGGAACCAGAAATAAACACACGGATTCACAACTTTGAGGACATCATGAAAGTGCTTCAGAAAATCCCGCTTCTGGCGTGGATTGTTATCGCCATCCTTGGCGGCGTGCTCATCGGTTCGCTCACACCAGGGCTTATTAGCGGCATTAACTCCGCTGCGAAAATTTCCATTCCCACCGACGTTGTGGTGCAAATTTTTGTGTCGTTCTCCACTATTTTTAGTGCGTTTTTGAGTTTCGCTATCCCGCTCATCATTATCGGTTTCATCGTCCCGGGTATTGGTTCCTTGGCCCAGGGCGCAGGGAAGATGCTGGGGGTGACGGTAGGCCTGTCGTACCTGTCAAGTATTGTCGCGGGGTTCTTAGCGCTTACCGCAGCCCTTTTCCTGTACCCGATTCTCCTCAAGGGTCAGCAGCTTGAATCGTTCGATAACCCCGAGAACGCGCTTTCCAGCGGGTACGTCACGTTTAAACTTGAGCCCATTATGAGTGTGATGAGCGCCCTCATACTTTCATTCATCCTCGGTCTGGGTATCACAGCGCTCAAAAGCAGGTCGATGCTGAACCTTTTCGAAGATTTTCAGGTGATCGTCGAGAAAATGCTCGGCTATGTGATTATTCCCCTGCTGCCGGTGCACATTGTGGGGGTGTTTGCGAATATGACCCTCGCAGGCCAGGTGGTGAAGATCCTGTCAGTTTTCGGCATGGTGTTCATTATGGTTATTCTTCTGCACTGGTTCACCCTGTGTATTCAGTACACGGCGGCCGGTGCAGTCTCTAAACGCAACCCGGCGAAGATGCTCAAAACCATGCTCCCGGCGTATTTCACTGCAATCGGCACCCAGTCCTCGGCGGCTACTATCCCTGTTACGGTGCGTTCCGCTAAAAAAGCTGGTATTGCGTCCCGAGTGGTTGATTTTGCTATCCCGTTGTGCGCCACCATCCACCTGTCGGGGTCAATGATTACCATCACCTCATGCGCTGTGGCGGTACTATACATGACGGGGCAGAACCCAAGTTTCGCCTCTGTCACCCCAGTCGTGCTGATGCTGGGCATTATGATGGTGGCAGCCCCTGGTGTACCCGGTGGTGGCGTGATGACCGCTATCGGGCTGCTGGAATCAATGCTGGGCTTTAACGAGTCAATGATTGCGCTCATGATCGCCCTGTACCTGGCGCAGGATTCCTTTGGCACCGCTACCAACGTGACTGGGGACGCAACCATCGCAACATTTACCGAGCGGTTTTCTAAGCTCATGGGCATTAACCCCGACTCCGAAATCCGTGATGAAGATATTGAGAAAGCTGAGTCTATATCGGCTTAGCGCCTACCGGCCGCAGCCCGGCTACTCATTCTTATAGAGGATGCGCCCACCGCCTGCTACACGGCGGTGGGCGCATCCTCTATATTATGGACGGACGCGTGCCACACTGCTGGCAAGGGCCCCGCTAATGTGCTGGCACCCTTTCCATCCCCAGTAGATACGGTGCTGGGCAATCAGGCCCTGCTCAATGATCATGAACTCTAAAATATCGATCTGCTCACCGTCTGGGGTTTCGCGCGGGTATTCCCATACGAGCATCCTGCCGTCCGTCAGGTATTCACCGGTTCGGTACCATTTCACCAGCTCGTCGGGGCGGCGTTGAGTGCCTTCACTCAGGAACCGCTCAATCTCTTTTTTACCATGTAGCACCCCGCTGCGGGCATCATCAAGGATTGCCGGAACCAGCGGACTTTCAAACACAGCATCTTCAGCGTAGAGACTCAGCAGCCCTTCTGTGTTCCGTTCTTGAGCGTAGCTGTGCCACAGCTCAAAAATCTGTTCTACGGTGTTCATCATGTCTCCCAGTCAATACCGGCCCTGTAGCACTAGAAACCGGCATATTAGTTTTAGTCGAAGATGTCTCTCACCCAACGGTAGTATTCTTATTCGGGTTTCTCAAGGGGCGGTGGGGCAGGAGTACACTTATAGGCATGACTGATTCCAGCCTTGAGCTTTCCCCCACCGTCATCGCGGAACTGACCGCGCACGGTGTTCCTGAGAAATTACATCCTCTTTTCCCGCATGGTCTTGGCGGGCTTATCCCCGCTATGGGTATTCGCCTGAGCGAGTTATCCGCCGAACGTGCGGTAGCCACGATGCCCGTCGCACCAAACACCCAGCCTGCGGGGCTCCTGCACGGTGGGGCGTCCGTGGTTCTTGCTGAAACCCTTGGCTCCCTAGCCTCCGGAGTGCACGGGGGCATAGAACGCATGGCTGTGGGGGTGGATGTTAACGCAACCCATCTGCGCCCAGCAACTGCAGGATATGTAACCGCTGTGTGCACCGCCGTTAAGCTGGGACGCACCGTCTGCGTTCACACCATAGAAATTACCGATGAGGCTGGCAGAGGCGTATGTTCGGCGCGCATCACTAATATGCTTATCCCCCGCACCGCCCGCTAAAGTACCATCCATGGAAAGGAGCCTCATGCCACGCGCTCCCTATTATCAGCGGTATCCCAAGATTAAACGGGCCAAACGCATTGCGATGCCTATTCTGATTGGGGCTGTTATTGTCTGTTTTATTGCTGCATACAACCTGGGCGGCCTATGGTGGCCAGCACTGTTAGTTGTGACAGTCGGGGCCCTATGGGCCAGCTCGCCAACCGCTCCCCCGCTAAAACATGATGATGAGGCAACCTTCTCTAAACGTTAAAAAGATTAAGGTGTGTGCCCCCCCCATAACGTTACGTTATGGGGGCACACACCTTCTGCTACAGTTCTCTATGTTCCTATGACAACTGCTTAATGATGGTGTCTGAAACTTCGCGCATTGAAAGACGACGATCCATCGAAGTTTTTTGAATCCAGCGGAATGCTTCAGGTTCGGTCAGGCTCATTTTGGTAATGAGCAATGACTTTGCGCGGTCCACTAGTTTACGGGTTTCGAACTGGTCGCGGATAGTGCCCACTTCTTTTTCAAGGGCACGAATTTGCTCGTACCTGGCAATAGCCACTTCAATGGCAGGGAACAGGTCATTGGGAGTGAACGGTTTTACCACATATGCCATGGCCCCAGCCTCAACCGCGCGGTCCACCAGCTCCTTCTGGCTGAATGCGGTTAAAAGTACTACGGGGGCAATTTGTTCCTTACCGATCTCTTCGGCGGCGGTAATGCCGTCCATAATGGGCATCTTCACGTCCATGAGCACCAGATTAGGCCGGTGCTTTTGGGCGAGCTCAATGGCGGTTTTCCCGTTATCGGTCTCAGCAACGACTTCGTAACCGCGTTCCCGTAGGATTTCCACGATGTCGAGACGGATCAGCGCTTCGTCTTCGGCAACAACAACGGTGCGTGCCGGAGCGTCTGCGTCTCCCTCGTGGTCATGAGTGGTCTGCTCTGACAAAACTCTCTCCTTTTGCAATTTCTTCTCGTCTCAAGTCTACAGCAGTTCATATTTCTTCATCTACAGTACACACTTGTTTCATTCAGAAATTTAGGGTAGAGCACGGTTGGGCGTTGTTTTCCCCTAAATTCGATTTTGCGGCGCCGTATGATGTAGAATCAATGCCGTACACATTGCGTGTGCGCCCGAGTGGCGGAATTGGCAGACGCGCCTGACTCAAAATCAGGTTCTACGGAGTGTGGGTTCGAGTCCCACCTCGGGCACCCCACACATCTGGGATTCATCAGCTCTGAATCACAATCACCGATTTTATTGGCGGGCACATTATCACCCGCTACCTTCATGAAAAGGTTGAGCCCCAAGGAAATCTCCTTGGGGCTCAACCTTTTCATAAACTCGAAAATCTAGAGAATCTGGGCCTACCCGAGTATTAGTCGTGATCTTCGTCGGCGTAAGGACGCACTGCTTCACGTTCCTCTGGCAGCTTAGCCCCGGTCTCGTCACGGTCACCGATGCGGTGCACCCTGACCGTATTGGTCGAGCCAGCAACACCGGGAGGCGAACCGGCAGTCATGACGATCAGGTCGCCCTTCTCTGCCAAGTTATGCTCCATTAGGTAGTCGTCCACAATCTTGGTCATACCATCAGTATCAGCAGTGAGCTGCGCGTGGGCTGCTTCAACACCCCACAGCAGCGAGATAAAGGCACGGACCTTCGGGTTCGGGGTAAACGCAAGCACAGGCTTCTTGGGACGCAAACGAGCCAAACGGCGGGCGGAGTCACCCGACTGGGTGAAAGTGCTGATGTAATCAACATCCAGCTGCTCAGCAATATTTACTGCTGCCCGGGTAATAGCGCCGCCGCGGGTACGCGGCTTACGGTCGAGTTCGGGCACACGGTACAGGCCCTTCTTCTCGGTATCACTAATAATGGAGGCCATCGCTGAGATCGTAATAATCGGGTACTTACCCACTGAGGTCTCACCGGACAGCATGACCGCATCAGCACCGTCAAGAATTGCGTTGGCGCAGTCAGAGACCTCCGCGCGAGTGGGGGTTGGGTTGCTAATCATCGACTCAAGCACCTGGGTAGCTACAATCACAGGCTTAGCCCAGCGGCGAGCCATTTGAATAGCTTGCTTCTGCACCAACGGAACTTCAGAGAACGGCAGCTCAACACCCAGATCGCCGCGTGCAACCATAATGCCGTCGAACTTATCAATAATGTCCTGCAGGTTCTCCACCGCCTGCGGCTTTTCGATCTTGGCGATCACGGGGATGCGCAGCCCTTCTTCCTCCATGATCTCGTGCACACGCTCAACATCTTTGCCGGACCGGACGAAGGAAAGCGCAATAATGTCTACGCCTAAGCGCAGTGCAAAACGCAGGTCATTTTCGTCCTTCTCGGTCAACGCGGGTAGCGAAACAGCCGCACCAGGCAAGTTAATGCCCTTGTTGTTTGAGATCGGGCCACCCACGATAACACGGGTACGAACACGGGTTGGGGTAACTTCAACAGCTTCAAGCTGAATCTTGCCGTCGTCCAGCAATAGTTTATCGCCAGGCTTCACGTCGCCGGGCAGCCCCTTATAAGTGGTACCGCAGATTTCCTGAGTACCTTCTACCTCTTCAGAGGTAATGGTGAAGTCGGCACCGGGCTCAAGGATTTCTTTCTCGTTCTTAAAACGCTCCAAGCGGATCTTCGGCCCCTGCAAATCGGCAAGAATTGCAACTTCCTTACCGAGCTTTGCGGACTGTTCGCGAATAGTGTTGTAAGAGTTGGTGTGAACATCATGGTCACCGTGGCTCATGTTCAAACGGGACACATTCATGCCCGCATTGATTGCCGCGGCGATTTTGTCGGGTGCGGAGATGGAGGGACCGATTGTTGCAACGATTTTTGCTCGCCTCATGTACCTAACCTTCGTGAGTTGTGGCGCGGGCCTTAGGGCTAAGACCCATTGTTTGTGCGGGAGCACACGGGGAAACTCCCACATGTATCCACAGAAAACCGCACGTTCACAACGTGCTGTATTATGAATATCCTGCCTTCAAGTATAGGACTTTTGCCCGCAGATTGGGAGAGAAAAGGGGTGATAGTCTCATAGTTGTCAACCATTTTTGGAGGGTTAATACCCACAAGTCTTCTATTGTGAATAGAGTCACCCTTGAGGTGATTTCACATTTAGGGGCACCTGCCCTAGACTTGAATCAATAATTAGTATCTTTTATGCAAATTTGCCCTGGAGGTTGCCGGTGTCCACCACACGCGCACTTATTATCTACGGCTCAGTCTATGGCTACACAGAGCAGTACGCCACATGGCTCGCTGAAGATCTACGAGCTTTGCCTCAGGCACCCGAGGTCGAAACGGTTCCCGCCGCTAAGGTAACCCCCGAACAGGCAGAAGCTGCTGACGTTGTAGTAATTGGTGGGAGTGACTACGGTGGATTCCTGACCGGAGCACCCTCATTACGCAAAAAGATTGTTCCCCTCTTACTGCCCAAGCGCAAACGCACCGCCTTTTTCACCGTTTCATTTACTGGTGAGTATTCCAAGGACCTCTTAAATAAAGCTGTCGCCAAGAGTTACACTGCTGAGCTCACCGAAGGACAGCCTGTTGCTCACTTACGCGGCGGCATTAAATGGTCAGAGCTATCCTTAACCCATAAGGCAGCCCTCAAAGGCCCTGTTCGTGCCTGGCTTGCCGCTAAGCCCAACCCAAATGAGGGCATCCAACAGATGCTTGATTGCTATGGTACCGAGGGAGCAGACTACACCAACCGCGCATCCCTTGAGCCATTTGCACAGGAAGTAGCAAAGCTTATCTAATTCAAAGAGCACTTCCCTACAAACTTGCCCCATACCAACGAGGGCAATAGATACACGGTCGGAGGTTTTTCTCTCCTCCTCCGACCGTAGGTTTCCGAGTACAGCGGATGCGAGGCCGCGTTAACTGTATTTGGAGAGCTGGAGGTGGGTCTTGTGTGTGCGGCCCACCTCCTTTTTTATTCTCAAAATACACACACATTATTCTCACCTACACATACGCATTTCCCACCTGGCCCCAGAACCACATTCCTCGCAGCAAAACTACAGATCACCCCGCCAGAAAAAAGACCGAGACAGACCTTGCACTCATAGTGTGTCACTCAAGCCCGCTGGATAAGGTGGCGACTTCAGACCCATACCGCACACAGGCACACGCCCCCTTACCAAAGAAGGTAACTAAGAGGGGCAAGGGCAGCAGGTCTGCACCTTCACAGATGTGCATAGATTAGCAGGTAGTCTCTGTAAGCCGTGGACCGCTCCCACGATCCCACAGAACACCATCAATCATTGAACGTGACATATCTCATGGGTATTTTTATGGGTGGCAAAAAGCAGATAATGGTTGCACCTTATACGTAATAATAACCCTAAGAAGACAAGGGCATACCTATACACTACCTTTCGATATACACCACATCTTTATTCTTCCCACCTCGATCACCTAAGGAACATACTGTAATAACAACCTGCATAGGTATGCGAGTATTTTTGCCTGACCTATACGAGCGTCAGCCGTACCAGTAACCAATCACTCCCCCAGCCTTCACTCCCTGCAGAACATCCACATCCTCCTTAAAGAGACGGTCAAGGCCTTACCTAAGCGTCAGCACCACAGAAATCGAAGAAGGCAACTCAAGATGCAAGGGATTGTGGCACAAATCATCTCCAATTAGAAGAAAAATTACTTTCCAGTTGAAGAATATGCGTGCACGGATTAGCATAAAAATTCAATCTTTATACAACGCTCTATGAACCTTTAGCTTCAACTAACCACCTCAACCATCGCACACACTTTATGTTATGTTCAATCAGATACTAGAATACTCTTACCTTTATGTATTCGTTCCTTAAGGCTTTAGTCCAACAAATTCTACCCCTACCTGAAGGGGCCCGTTAACTGAGTATCTATCTTGAAAATTAACAAAATCTTTCCCTACAATGAGATGCGTGCAAGGGTGCATCTTTATTGTGAGCTCTCAGTAAAGATGCAAAATAATCCAGGGGCATTAAAAGACCCCGAAAGCACTAATGCGTAGATGTCACTCAACTTCACGTTTATTCACACTCAAACACAAGTCTATTTGAAGATTGCAGGTTACTTATACTATGAGCCTCTTCTCTCGGAATCAGAAACTATCTAAATGCCTGGTCTCGCTAGGTGCTCTCTCCATGCTGGCAGGTTCTTTCGCCCCAGCTGCCGCGGCTGAAGAACCCGTCACTGACCCCTCCGCCACGATATCTTATGAGGATGTTCCCCCGCCCACCGAAGACATGAACACCGCCATGGGTGCTGGTGAGCGTAAACGTCTTGGCCTACCAGCTGAAGGCGCTACCGAGGCACCGGGCGGGCACGGGCGTGCCAAAGGAGTTGGCCCTGCAGCAACCTGGACGCCCAGCGGCGGCACCCTCGGTATGGATGTCTCCTCTCACCAAGGCAATGTGCGTTGGCAGGAAGCATACAACGGCGGTGCACGCTTTGCGTACACCAAAGCAACTGAGGGCACCTACTACACCAACCCTTACTTCGCACAGCAGTATGTTGGATCAGCCGATGTTGGTATGATCCGCGGAGCCTACCACTTTGCCAACCCCCGCACCTCCTCAGGTGCCGACCAGGCTCGCTACTTTGTGAACCATGGTGGGGGCTGGAGCAATGACGGCCGCACCCTTCCTGGTCTACTCGACATTGAGTTCAACCCCTACTCCCAGTATGGCAATACCTGCTACAACCTGAGCCCTGCCCAGCTGACTAACTGGATTCGTGATTTTAACGAAACCTACCGCTCACTCACCGGACGCTACCCTATGGTCTATACCGCTAACTCTTGGTGGAGCCAGTGTGTAGGAACCGGCGAGTTCGGTAAGACTCTGCTTCACCTGGCGAACTATAACTATGTTCCCGGTCCCACTCCCAACGGGTGGAAGTCCTACGATATTTGGCAGTTCTCAGCCGACGGCCCGTTTGTTGGTGACTCCAATTTCTTCCCTGGTTCCTTCAATGATCTGAAGGCTTTAGCCTCCAACCCGCAGGCAACCAACCGCTCATGGCACCCGGCTACGCCCGCACCGGCTCCTAAGCCCGCAGTAAAGACCCGTTTCAGCGATGTTCCTACTCACGCGGCTTTCTACACTGAAATTGAGTGGCTTGCTTCACGGAATATCACCACCGGTTACGGTGATGGTACTTTCCGCCCGGATCAAAGCGTAGAACGCGGCGCAATGGCAGCATACTTCTACCGGATGGCTGGCTCTCCCGCTGTAAACCTGCCGAAAACGTCCCCCTTCTCGGATGTGCCCACCAACCATCCCTTCTATAAGGAAATCGTGTGGATGCACCAGCGCGGTATCACCACCGGTTACGGTGATGGTACTTTCCGCCCGAACGATGCCGTCAGCCGTGAAGCAACTGCAGCATTCTTGTACCGTTACAGCGGCAGCCCCGCCATCCCGGCAGTTCACGGTTCCGGGTTTAAGGATGTTCGCGCCAATAACTCCTTCTACCGCGAAATCATCTGGCTTGAGTCCCGGAAGATCACCGCAGGTTACGGTGATGGCACTTTCCGCCCGTACGATTCTGTTAGCCGCGGAGCTATGGCAGCATTCTTGTACCGCATGCGCTAACCACCTGCTAGGTATGCATAACTGAAAGGGTGTTCCCCCTACCCATGTGGGTAGGGGGAACACCCTTTTCTCTAGTAAGGAGGATTTACCAGATACTTGCGAAATCGAGCACCATACGCCCGGTAATCTTACCTGCGCCCATCTCCTCGAATACCTGCGGAGCCTCTTCAACCTTACGCAGCTGAACCAGCGGAACAACGAGCCCATCGGCGCCGAACTGGAACGCCTCAGCAAGATCCTGGCGAGTACCAACCAGCGAACCGAGCACGCGAATCCCATCAAGAACAATCTTCGCGATAGACAGTTCCATCTTCTCGGGCGGAAGCCCCACAGCTACTACGCTGCCCCCGGCACGCACGCTTTCAACCGCCTGGTTAAAAGCGACCTTCGATACCGCAGTCACTACGGCGGCTTGTGCTCCCCCGCCAGTCACCTCACGAATCTTCGCTGGCACATCCTCAACCTCACGACCGTTAATCGTGACGTCGGCACCGGTTTCAGCGGCAAACTTCAGCTTGTCATCATTAATATCGACGGCAATAACCTTGGCGCCGAAAACCTTCTTGGCGTACTGCACCGCCAGGTTGCCCAGCCCGCCAGCACCGTAGGCGACCAACCACTGTCCCGGCCGCACCTGAGATTCCTTCGTCGCCTTATAGGTGGTTACGCCCGCGCAAGTAATCGAGCTTGCCTGTGCAGCATCCAAACCTTCGGGGACCTTCACGGCATAGTCCGCCGTAACGAGGGCATACTCACTCATGGCGCCGTCCACGGTGTAGCCCGCATTCTTGACGGTACGGCACAGCGTCTCCCGGCCGGAGGTGCAGTATTCGCAGTGCCCGCATCCTTGGAAGAACCAGGCAATAGAGACTCGATCGCCGGGCTTGAGAGATTCAACGCCTTCACCAACTTCGGTGACAATACCAATACCTTCATGCCCCAAGATGCGTCCCGGAACCTTACCAAAATCGCCAGCTGCAACGTGCAAGTCGGTGTGACAGACGCCGGAATACTCTAGCTTTACGAGTGCCTGGCCGTACCCCACCTCGGGTACGGGAACATCAGTAACGACTACTGAGCCATCAATGTGTTCAGGAACAACAACTGCCTTCATGAGAACCTCCAGTGTTTTAGCTCACTATAAGATGTAGTTTTAACCATAAAACGCACATAACAAATTTTCTATAATACAGTGAACTATTCCACTAACCACATGACAATATTTACCATTTTTATATGTGTTTAGGGTACTCTTGTGCAAAGTATTAGAAACTTAAACTGAAACGAAAAACACATGTTTGAAGATGCTCATGACAATATGGTATTCACCGATCCAGAAACCGGAGATCAACTTATTTTTCATAGAAAAACTTGGCTGTGCACGATACACGGAATACTAACCCGTTACCTTGGCTTTACCCCTGAACTGGCATATGACATGATAAAGAATGCCCCACTATGCTCTGACGCAGGTATTAACTACCATTCTGTGGGCATGCTCTGCCACGACGAAGAATACCACTGGGCTATGATACTAGCCTACGGCGAAGGGTACTGGCACAAGGGCCACACAGTGGATCAGCCACAAGACTACTATGACTGGGAGGAAAAATACAGAAATGATAATAACCTCAAGCCCTACACGATGGAGTAGAGCCTATTTAAAATCCCCGCTGTGCTTCCCGGATAATTCTTGACTTCGCCGCTCGCACGAGTAGCCTATAGTCATTATCAAAAGGTTCTGCCAATATAGATTCCAGTAAACATTCAAATTCTTCAAATATTAGCTGCGTGGCAGAATCCAACTCATTATTTTCGTGCTGGTTAGACTGGGCGATCCAGTCAAAGATAACCAGCAGCTCATCATTGCTGAATCGGATCGTGCAGTCCCCATCCTTTTCAGTGTAACCTACTGCATCCACTATTCCTTCTCCCGCCCCTCAGTAACAAAACTTTGGCAAGATAACCGTTATTCATTATGGGTGCATGCCCTTACCTCTAAAAGGGTTTATATTGCTGACGGCCTTATTGTGTTGTTATTCCAAGCCCCAGCCCATGTTTATTTAAAAAGTTGACATAACATCCGCAATACATCTCGCTCCATCAAAAATTTTAAATTTCGTACCCAGCGGTATTTTGTCATTTTTTCTTATAAGAAACCGAGCTCTTGCATAACTCATATTTTTACTTGGTAAGTGCTCGTAAATATCTAAGACTATACTCCTAGGAAAATTCTCTTGAAAAACTCCATCTTCAAATTCACTTACAGGATAAAAAAGACCAATAGGGGGAATCGTCTTCCTACCGCCTTCTTCTCGAGATCTCCAATAAATTTGAACGTTAACAGTATTATCAGCATTCATTACTACATCTCCCAGAGCTCTAATATCGACATTTTAAGATTCTACACTATTTTCGGTTAACGTGTTTGTGCCAACTGATTTTGAGGAACTGGTTCTTATCAACCATACCTACAGAAAATAAAACCCTGGATTCTTCTAAACTCAATTAATAATAAAATTTTATCAAACTGTCCATATACGAAACTTTTTAGCATAATCGAACATAGTCTAAAAGACTCAATAAACCATTTTCCATCTATCATACCTTGCGAAGGAAGTCACTGCCCACCACAAACTGGAGAAGAACTACTGTTATTCTTCCTAGCACTGGGGATTAAAGAACATCGTTCACCCGATTGAAAAGTTCTAATGTATTACGCTGACCTATGAGTCGGGAAAATAGTTCCCTTATAAAGGTTAAAATAAATCATTCATATTTACTTTTAATTAAGTTACCTGCAACCAATAAATTATGGTGAATTTTGCATACACATTCATCAATCCAACCATAATGAAT
Source organism: Rothia aeria (assembly GCF_016726365.1). Classification (NCBI taxonomy): domain Bacteria; kingdom Bacillati; phylum Actinomycetota; class Actinomycetes; order Micrococcales; family Micrococcaceae; genus Rothia; species Rothia aeria. The sequence continues at coordinate 355,799 of NZ_CP068102.1, forward strand.
ATCATTATTAATAGAATAATAAACATCATCTGTTAAAACTTTCTTACCTGCAGTTAGTCTATTTTTTAATGAAACAAAAATACTTCCTTCCTGAGGCCAGTTCGTACAGCGTGAAAGCTCAGTTATAACATTCCCTGCTGTTATTTCTTTATCTAGAATAGATTGCAGCTCTTCACATAATTTAAATATATTATAATTCTTCATAAAATCTCTCTATATATTAATTATATTACTTGGCATTAAGTCAATTTACGCCTTGCTGGGATTATAATATCGCGTTCCACCACCATTATCGCATTTGTTCATTTGCCGCTCCAATCGGCCACTTCATGGAGGGATACTGATTTGTGGTGTGAATATTCTTCAGGTGGCTTTTTGGAGTCTTTAACGAAAAACAGTGCATATTTCCGATAGCCTGAAACGGATGAAAGCCGAAACCTTCTGAGCGTAGAGAACATACCCTACCTGAGCAGGCTACTATTTGCTAATTTCCAATAGCCGCTACAATAAATGTAATACCTTAATGCTGAATGTATCTTTTAATGTTAAAGAGCTTATATTAACTTCTTCAATTTTTGATTTATCTTTCTCAAATGAATATTTGTACATCTTCCTACTTAAAATATCGAAGAAATAGCCATAGAAATAGTCACTATTATTTTCATCTTCAACAAAATCTGTAATATAAATATTTTGTGTATCTACATTTAAATAGTCTTTTATTTGTTTAAATAAATTTGGAAACTCGATAGGAAATTCTTGCGTTAATTCTTTAATATCATCAAGAAAGACTTCATCGGATATATTATTTAATATTATTGGTTCCATTTTAAATTCTTTATTTGTAATTTAATAAAATAACTTTTGCATTAAAAATTTTGTATGTATAAAAATTTCATTTTACATGCACATTTTGACTTTTCTGACGCATGGGTTATGGCACTACTGTAGAGCGATTTTCGCTCTGCTTCTCTTCTTCATTTCTCCATAATTACCCTCTAGCCAAAGCTAACATCGTCTTGATACCTTTACATGGACTTAATACGTTTACTATAGCCTTCTATTTTGTCTGCTACAGCTGGATCTGAACCCATTTTTTGGAGCACTATATACCAACCCCTAAACATATCAGCTTACCTCATCGCTTTCGGCGCATATCCATAAAGACTCTTCCCCACCCGCAAGACCTGTGCCATGCTTTCAGGTAATCTGAACGGTGGAAGTAAGGCTACCTGAAGAACTATTGGGTTTGGCAACCCAGCTTACTCGCTAAACAAACAAGCACATATATTAAATATACCTTTTATATTTAGCATTGTTCAATATTTCTAATTGCTCATTAGCTAATTCCAGTAGCGAATCATCAAACTCTAAAGATTTGATTTTGCACAAAAGAATTATGGAAACAACTCTCCTGACTAAACTTGACCTAATAGAAGTTTCATATAGAACACCTTTATATTCTTCGCAAGAACGGATTTCATCGTTAAATTTATTAATAGCTTGGTGAGAATTATTCCATTCAAGATCAATGGCGTATCTATTACTGCTTCCGTCTTTATTTATAAAATCATACACCGTTTTATAATGGCAGAATATCTGGTTTTCCAATACTTCATTTCCGCCCATTGCCAAGATGGCAAAATAAATATCTTCTAAAATATGTTCTATGCAATACCAGTGATTGTAATTTCCTTCAAATTTTATTGTCAGGAAATAAGGTAATGTGTCTATCAAGAGTTGGTGTTGTTTGTTTACCAATAGGCTAGAATACAAATCTTTCAGTGTTCCAAGTGTTCTTTTTGACCTAATAGAAAATTTCTTTTCCAGTCTGTCGATATACTTTTCTTGCTCTGCTGTTTTACAGTTGTTTTTAATTAAGTTGATCAGTTCAATATGGTCCATTAGTTCTCCAATTGTTTATGTAATTAAGAGTTTAAATTTTAATCCGTTAGGCAAGTGTTGTTAATTAGCTGACTGACGCACAACATATCCTCAAAACTAATATCATCTGTTAGAACAATACTAAATATTTTATAGCATTCCATAACTTGCGCTCTCTAAAAATACTTACCTAATTGTTTTTGACCATCGCCTTTTCTTGCTAAATCTTCTAATTCGCGAGTTTTGAAAATCATAAATCTCACATTTTCTCCTTTAAAATTATATAGAATTTACTTTTGCTGAACTTCGGAAAGAAATTATAGCCCTACATATCAGTCCATTTCAAAGAGTTCGGATCAAACTGATAAAGATTCTCTCCACCCAGCACCCCAAATGGGTCCTGATTTACAAACAACCTATTTTAAAGCTCATAGTACCACATCAGTTCGTAATGCAGCCGTTCCCTTCATCAAAATACTGGTTCTATAATCTGAAAATCTGAACAGCTGTGCGAATTCCAATAAACCTACGCGGCTTTTCAGACGACAAAAGAGGCCGAATTCGTAACGGATGACAAATTTACTCTGAGTCTTATAGATACCACGGCGTAGCTTGTCGCATTCCACCAGATTGGTGCTGCCGTCGGCAAAACACCCGTTTGGTCAACTCGTTGTTGTAATCGTAATGATATTGCTCGGTACGGCCCAACACGTCGGTTACCTCGGTATAACCGTCGTGATAGGTAAAACGCCATTCCTCGCCCAAGGAAGTCCAGTTGCGCAACACCTTGCCGGTCGGGGTGTAATGGTCGTATTCGTATTCCGATACCAATCCTGCCGCATCCGTGTGCGACACCATCAGATCGTTTTTATAGCCGAAGCTGCGTTTGACGTTGCCGTCGCGGCCGATGACGCGCAGCAGATCGCCACTATTATTGTATTCGTAGCGGACCAGCGGACTACCGACCCGGACAGCTTCGCCGAAGACGGGCAAACCTTCCAACAACGACACCGACAGCAGCCGCATTTTAGGCGACTGCTCGTCCGCCACATAGCCGAAGTTCAGCGAGAACACCCAGCCGTTGCCGTCGATGACGTATTGCGGCAGACCGGTCAGCGGATGATAGACGAAACGCTGGTGGTTGCCGTTGGCGTCTTCCACCGCCACCAGCGGGAAGAGGGTACTGTCTTCGTCCGAGCCGTCTTCCGCGATCACCAAAGGCGCAAAACGCAGCGCTATCGAACCGTCCAGCGAAGCAATGACATAATGCCCGTCCGGATTCTTACTGAACCAAATCTGTTCGCTCTCGAACAATACCGGTTCCTCATCATCTTCATCGACTTCCGGCAGCGGGAACAGACGGCCCTGATCGTCGATATAGGCCAATCCCGCCGCATCGCGGATGATGCGTTGGCAACCCGGCACACTCCAGCCCTCGCCGAGCCAACCGGTACCGTCTTGGTCGGAATAATAGCTGCGGCTCCAGACCAGCGGCAGAATGCCTTCAAAAGCAAAGTCGGTTTCACCCTCCAAAAACTTCAGCCCGTGTATCGGATTGACCGGACGGCCGGCAGCGGTCGGTAGAAATTAGATTGTTAAAGAGCATAGTAGGCCGTCTGAAAGGATTTGTGTTTCAGACGGCCTTTTGGTTTGGTTGGGGCTCGCACCAATCTATACTTGCTGTTTTAGATAGTAATTATTGAAGAACAATCATAATTATGATTAATTAATGTTAAATCATTTCTGCCATAATGCGCTATGGGCAATTCATTTAGCTTGGTGGGGTTTTTAGGAAATGCTATTAGTTTATACACTAAACTATCAAAATCTATATCATAACTAAAAATCCCTTTTTTTGCGTAACCTGCAAAGGATTCTAAATATTCTTCTTTCTCTTTTAAGCTATCAAATATTGGTAAATTATTCTCACAAAATACAGGTTCCGTAATATCAGGTAGATTATTAAAAAAGTTAAATTGCTGTTCCCATAATGACTTAGATGTCTTTAATTTGCTTGGTAATTTATCAGTGCCTCCAGTTGCAAAATGAGCAATAAAATTTTTATCATTAATTGCGAACCAATCTAAATCGTGAGACTCGATAAATAATTCTGACATAATCATTGATTTAATCCTTTTTGATCATACTAATTAATAGTTAATAGTGTTTAATTTGTTACACCAAATATATTGACGCAGTTATCACAATATGGTCTTGCTTGGCCAGTTCTAGGGCGCTTAGCTTTAGTAAATTTAATGTCTTTTAATTTTAAATCAGGATTATCTAAAAGTAGCTTATTAGCAGCTCTAAATTCTGCACATCTACCTATAGTATTACCACACTCAGTTTTTGCTCCTACCCCACCATGTCTATCTGCAAGCTCTTGTAATTCTGGCGCAATTTTACCTGGTATATCTCCGTTAGATGCGACTTCAATGAGGCCTGTCGCTGTATAGGCAGCCACCATAATAGAAGGGGCATTACGCTTTCCTTTATGAGGAGCCATAGTTTCATTTAATTTTTTTCAGCCTCTTTAACACATAATCCTATGTATATCAATCCATTTAGTAGTATTACTAGAATAAGAATAGAAATTTTTTCCACCTTCTAACCCAATCGGATCCTGATTCACAAACCGACCTGCATCAGGTTCATAATACCTAAAGAAGTTGTAATGCAGCCCTGTTTCACGGTCGGCATATTGGTTTTGCAGGCGGAAGGGTTGGTATGCGCTATCCGTTACCTTGGTTTCCTCTTTCAGACGACCCCAGCCGGTGTAATTGCCGAACCACAAGAGCTTGCCGTCCTTATCGGTCATCTCGCGCGGGATGCCGATTTGGTCGCAGTGGAAGTAGTGGGTTTGTTGGCAGCTTTCGCCGTCTTCAGTTGTCAAGTCTTGGACTTGCGCCAGCGGTTCGTAGGAGTCTTGGTCTGCGTAGATATAGGTATATCTGCCGTCCGGCTGGATTTCCTGCAAGAGATGGCTGCCGTCCCAAACGAAGCGGGTTTGGTTTTCGAGGCTGCCTGAAACTTCTCCGTCTTTCAGACGACCTTTGCCTATCCTTCTGCCCAAGGCATCGTAGCTGTACGCCCAAGTTTCTTTTGTGCCGTCTTTTTTAAAGATTTCGGCTTTAACCAGTTGGTCGTGCAGGTCGTAGAAATAGTTCTGTACTTCGCCGTTCGGCAGTTCGCGGTGGATGAGGTTGCCGAGGCCGTCGTAGTAATAGGTCGTGCCGTTGTAGGTTTTCAGGCGGTTGTCGGTGACGGCATTGAGATCGTCTGAGAAGCAGAAACAGCATGATTACCGCACCCACGCTACGTCGGGATTGGAGGTTTCATGCGGGCTACGGCTTGCTACGGTTAATGAGAAGATGCTCATGAGAATATATGCATTTGATTCCTTGTTTTATAGTGGCAATTAAACCACTAATTTTTTTATTAGATTTAGTAAATAATGGATTTTCCCAATCATAATTTTTAATTACATAAACTTTGAATTTTCCATTTTTACCGGTAGTGGAATACCATCCAACATCTAAAATATATTTTTCATTAAAGAACTGTACTTGTAATAAATCTTCCTCAAATTCAAGTTTGTAGATTAATTCATTAGTGTTATTAAATAGCCAAAATAAATTTTCATAAGTAATAATGCCATCTTTAAAATCAATGTCATGTTCCATTTCAATTTGCCCCTATTCTCATCAAGTGTTCTTCTTTTTGTAATTGGATATCTATGTATTACCCCTCCCCCCTGAGAACATTCAGCTCGTATGTATGGTGTATCTACACCGTCTGATGCACCAATAATTTTTCCAGCATCATATACTTTAACTCTATTTGGCCTCGTAGTGGTATCGGTGTGCTGCCCCAGCGCATCGGTGTGGCTGAGCAGACGGCCCAAACCGTCGCGTTCCATCAGATTGGTGTTGTCGTCAGCAAACACCCGTTTGGTCAACTCGTTTGTTGTCGTCGTAATGATATTGCTCGTCCGCCACATTGCCAAAGTTCAGCGAGAACACCCAGCCGTTGCCGTCGATGACGTATTGCGGCAGACCGGTCAGCGGATGATAGACGAAACGCTGGTGGTTGCCGTTGGCGTCTTCCACCGCCACCAGCGGGAAGAGGGTACTGTCTTCGTCCGAGCCGTCTTCCGCGATCACCAAAGGCGCAAAACGCAGCGCTATCGAACCGTCCAGCGAAGCAATGACATAATGCCCGTCCGGATTCTTACTGAACCAAATCTGTTCGCTCTCGAACAATACCGGTTCCTCATCATCTTCATCGACTTCCGGCAGCGGGAACAGACGGCCCTGATCGTCGATATAGGCCAATCCCGCCGCATCGCGGATGATGCGTTGGCAACCCGGCACACTCCAGCCCTCGCCGAGCCAACCGGTACCGTCTTGGTCGGAATAATAGCTGCGGTTCCAGACCAGCGGCAGCGGCCTGACAGGAAATACAGGGTTTGGGCGGCAGTTTTTTCTTGAACTTGTTGTTCATGTGGAACATATCGCCGGCGCGTATGATGTAGCGCTTGCGGATTTTAACCGAAGAGGAGTGCATCATCGGCCAGGCAGGTTTGGTGGCGGTACGCGACAACACCCCCTTGCGGCCCGGAAGGGCGGGTTCGTCGCCGGTGGTGCGGTTGGTTTTACTGGCATTGAAGACGAAGGCGGGCTTGCGGTTGAGGCGGACGTCTTTGGCAACGGTTTTGGCGCTGCCCAGATCGGCGAAGAGCGGGAAGGGAATAGGGGGTGTGACAGGCGGAGCAGGAGGAGGCGGCCAGCAGAAATCGGGGAGGGTAAAGACGACATTGAAGTCACTGCTTTTACGGGCGATTTTATTGAAGGCCATGGGGGTCGTCTGAAAACGCCGTTCGGCGGTTTCAGACGACCTTTGGCATTTGTTGGGTCTTGACTCAACCTACGCTTGCTAAATAAGGAACTCTTCAAACTGCATTGGCAAAGAGGGATGAATATCATGTAAATCAATAATTATAATTGAAATTAAGTCATCAATATCTCCTCCTTCTTTTGCAATTTCTTCCTTCTCGTAATCGTACATAGTATAGATAATAAGATTTAAAAAAATCTAAAACTTTCTGAGCTTGAATCAAATAACTTCCATGCTTGGGAACGTTCATTTATTAATGAATTTAATGATATGGAGCCATTATAATAATTTTCACTTGCCAATAAAAAACTTAATGATACATCAGTATTTTTATTGTTCAAAAATATTTTTTCTTTAATGTTAATCTGTGAATTATTTTCATAAAATTTTTTTAGGAAATCTCTTAACTTATTAATTAAAAAATTTTTATTTTTCTGGGTTTTTTCTAAAAACTCAGAAATATTATCCATAATTTCATTTATATCATCCATGACTATTTTTTACCTTTCATTCTTAAGAATTTTAATACCCATGCACAACTACTACACAGTGCTTTAAGTGTATCATCAGCAAGATCATAAGCTTCTGATGTTCCGTTTTTAACGATTTTTCTTAAATCAGAAATTGTCCGAGCATCTGCATCTTCTGCGATTCTGCTAAGAGCATCGACTTCCCCACATTTGCAATGAAAAGCAGACCTTTTTCGGGCAGAAACTTTATCATAAGCTTTTTGTACGACAGGATGTATTTTTCCTCTTTTACCTTTTGCTTTTGTGCTAAATCCTTCAGAAATAATTCCAGATATTGTTTTTAGAATAGCCTTACCTCCTTTTTTTGATAGCCCTAATGGGTCAATCCATTCTTGAACATTAGGAGCAGTAAATAAAAATTATCTCCACCAAGCAACCCAATCGGATCCTGACTCACAAACCAACCCGCATCAGGCTCATAATACCTGAAGAAGTTGTCATGCAGCCCCGTCTCACGGTCGGCATACTGGTTCTGCAGGCGGAAGGGTTGGTAAGCGCTATCCGTTACCTTGGTTTCCTCTTCCAGACGACCCCAGCCGTAATAATCCCCAAACCACAAGAGCTTGCCGTCCTTATCGGTCATCTTACGCGGGATGCCGATGTGATCGCGGTGGAAGTAGTCGGTCTGCTGTTTGTTGCTATCTTCTGTATCTGTGCAATTGCGGATTTAAGCCAGCGGCTCATAGCTGTCTGCATCGGTGTAGATGCAGGCAATTTCGCTATCTAAAATATCTTTGCTGTTTGGTGTATTCAGACAGGTATGGTCTGCTGAATGCCTGTCTGAAACTTCGTTAGCGTTTGCTTTCAGCCGGGCTTTGCTTATCCGTCTGCCCAAGGCATCGTAGCGGTAAGCCTACGCTTCTTTCGTGCCGTCTTTTTTGAATATTTCCAATTTAACTAGTTGGTCGTGCAAATTGTAGAAATAGTTCTGCACTTCGCCGTCGGACAGGATGGTGGCGGCGCGGTTACCGTTGAATTCGTAGCGGTAGCGGACGGTTTCGGTAACGGGCAGGTGCAGCATATCGTACTGTGCATCGCGCCAGTCGGTTTCGGGCAAACCGTTTCGGGAATTCTCTTCTTTGGACGGTACTTTCCATTGGTGCTGGGCGATGAGTTGGCTATTTTCGTTGTAATCGAAGCAGGCAAGGGCTGTGGGAAGGTTTTTCAGACGGCCTAAGCAATCATTGAACTAAAAACCACATTCGTGCCTTTGGGTACACGCCCTACATACAAGCTACGGCTTGCTCGCTTTTAATAAGTTGTTTTTTGATGGTTTTTAAATTTTTGATAATTAAACAATTAATCTAAAAAATCATCATGATCCCAATAATGTAAAACTGCATTAATTAAGGAATTTATCGTAGCATCAGAATGGGTTTCTGTATAATTCTCAATTATGTCAATAAATGTTGGAGATTCAAGCCAGTTTCGATAATCTTTATTATTTTCTATAAAAAACTCATCGCTTTCAGTTTCTGGTAACAAAAAAGTACACTTGAGTAATCCTTCTGCGGTTTCTACGTCATCATTTTTTAATGTATAAAGAAAACCATAGTCTAAAAGGCTTTCTTTTGAATCAATTAAGTTTTTAATTCCAATAAATTTAATCATAGAGTAATTTCCTTTCATAAGTTATCTACATTTATTACGATATTTCTTTCCGCCGCCCCATTTTTCACGACTACCGCTACCATCAGGGTGGTATATCTTGTGATACTTTCTATAATCTTATCGATCAACTAATTCTAATTTACCTGGGCTATTGTGATGATGCCAAGTTAATCCAGTACGATACCTGCGGCACCCCATACCGAAGAACTCACTGAAAACTTCGGAGCCTGGCAACCACTATCAGCCGGATCATCGCCACGGTTGAAACATCACTTCTACCCCTCATTAACACCTGCGGTACCATCCATGCCTGATGCTTATCTGAAGGCTACCGGTACTGTCACCTATATGGCTACATATGTATCACAAAATTTGTTATATTTTAATTAACCTGCGTGATTAGATAGAAAATCAAAAAACATGATACATAAACTATCTTTAATATCAAGTAATAAATTTAAAAATAATTCCTGAAAATCATCTATTCTTTCATTATTTGAATTAATTATATCAGGATATAAAAAGCAAATGATTACACGCTGTATGTATTTATCTTTACCTTCTAGTAAATCATATCTGGACCAAGCATCTATTCTCCTCTTTCTTAGCACTTCTTGATTTATTTTCCCTTGGTAAACAAGCTGACATAATATATATCTTCCTTAAAAGAAAGGTTTTTACTAAGAGTAACAATAAATTTCTCTGTAAATGAAATACATATTATTATGAACTCTTCATAGGATAAATTTTCTAAAAGATTTTTACTATCTATTTTATTTCCTATATAAATATCTTCTCTTTCCCTTTTTTCTTTTGAATTAATAGGCATATCATACTCCTAAGAACTATTAAAGTAGAATTTCCTTACTAAGAGATTCAAGACAAAAGAATAAGATTCACAAGAAGGTAAGGCTTCTCCGTCAGCAGCCGGTGTAACTTTTGCTACAGTTGTTAAATCCCTCGAATATTAATCATAGTCATAAAGGATAGCAGAGCAGTCATCTAAATTAATCACATTATTTGTGCTTAATATTAAATTATTGTTTCTAATAACCCCATACTGATATCCTTTTCTCTCAAAATGATTTTTAATCTTTTGCAGAATTAATGTCTTATTTGAGTTACTTTTGAAAGATACCCCACAAAATTTTTCCCCATTAGGTAAAGTAATCTCACAATTGGACGAAATCAAACAAAAATCCTCCGATTCCAATTCAGAAATACTGAAAATTTCATCAAATGAATCTTCAAAACTATGCATATCATAGTTAATATATAAAAACACCCTATCAGGATTTTGGTGGGGATGATTACCAACGATATTTACAGCATCTTCTATTTGCTTTATTACATTAATTTTATGGTTAGCTTTTTTCATTTAATAATTCTTATACTTTCGTAATTATAAAATAATATTTGTTAGACTTTCTTGGGCAAAACTTTTGAGTAATTATCACAAATTCCTTGCTATTTGTATGATATACGACTTGATCAAAACATTTCAGATTTTTCTTTATACTTGACCCAAGTTTTCCATCCCAAAGAATCAATCCAACAATGAACATTTAGTGCAAATAGATATAAGTTACCTCCTCCTATCAACCCAATCGGATCCTGACGCACAAACCGATCTGTATCAGGTTCATAATACCTGAAGAAGTTGTAATGCAGTCCTGCCTTGCGGTCGGCATACTGGTTCTGTAACTGGAATGGCTGGTAAACGGTATCCGTTACTTTGGTTTCGCTCTTTAGTTTGCCCCAACCGTAATAATCCCCAAACCACAAGAGATTGCCATCCTTATCGGTCATCTCACGTGGGATGCCGATATGCTCACAGTGGAAGTAGTGGATTTGGTATCAGCTTTCTCCTTCGTCGGTTGCCCATCGCGGACTTGCGCAAGCGGTTTATAGCTGTTCAGGTAGGTATATCTGCCGTCTGAGTGAATTTCCTGCAGTAGGTGGCTGCCGTCCCGAACGAATCCGGTTTTATCCTCGAGGTTCCTCTGAAAAGATATTGTGCGCAGGTCAAAGACGAACAGTTCGCTGCCCGCTTTGGTGATCCTGCCCAGTTTGTCATACTCGAAGTGGGTCGTTCCCGTCCGCTGGTCGGTACTGTAGGTTGCCGTTGGTGTCTTCCACCGCCACCAGCAGGAAGATGGTACAGTCTTCGCCCGAACCGTCCGCTACTACCCGTCAGGGCGGCAGGATGCCTTCAAAAGCAAAGTCGGTTTCACTCTCCAAAAACTTCAGCCCGTATATCGGATTGACCGGACGGCCGGCAGCAGCAGCGGCCTTACAGGAAATACAGGGGTTTAGGCAACAGCTTTCCTTTGAACTTGTTGTTCATATAGAACATATCGCCAACGCGTATGATGTGGCGCTTGCGGATTTTAACCGAAGAAGAATGCATCATCGGCCAGGCAGGTTTTAGCTAGTCATTTCCATTGCAATTTCATGTAGCGCATCCATTAAATGAAAAATTTTATTTGCTTGTTCTTCATTAGTATATACTTCATGTTGCCTATTTCCACATGTCAAAAGAACAGAAGTCATATCAATAAATATATTTACTAAACTAATAGGTAAAGCATCCGCGCCAGAATATTCTTTTTTTAATTCAAGTAATGAGTTAATTAAATTCTCACAATCATAGTTTGTTATACCTTTTCGCGTTTCTGCTTGATGTGAAACATTCAAAAAATTTTTAGTAAATATTTGAATTTTATCTTCTTCCATATTATGCCCTTAATCTACTTTTTTAATTGCACTTGTGGGGATACTACCTGTTACTAATATCTCTTGTGATTTAGATGCCCTATTTTTAACTGTATTACCTTTTAATCGAGAACAACTACTAGGTAAATCAATAAATATCTCTCTAAATTTGACTTAAATTAACTTCAATAATAATCTGGTCTGCGATTCCATATAGTTGTCTATTATTTTTTTGCAGGTAATTAGACAGAAGCGCACGTGCAGTTAGCATCCACGACGCTACACCACACGTTAAATAAATATATTATATATCTCCACAGCCTGCTGATCATTCTAAACGCATGTTGCGTAAAAATATTCGCCAAAAACTTTAAGCTGCATTTTATTTGCTTTTTGTGGTAGCAAAAATTTTTAACGAAAAATGCAGTTACTATACAGCACAGGTTCATGTTTGTTATCAAAAATCTCTTTCTACAATAGGAACTTTATCTAGAATTTCAGTAAGCCAAATATCATACCACTCTAAAAAACTAACTCTTCCCTTTTCTTTATATGAATATGGAAAAATTCCACCATAATTACCTCGCCCATCATACCAAACATTACCAGCTTCTGGTCCTGTCAAGACGAGCAAAAATAGTTCACCACATCCTAAGTCACAGACACAAATTGAACCACTAATATGTTTCGTTGAAAAATAATTTCTACTTAGGACATCTAAATTATTAGCATTAATTTCTAACGCATCATAAAAGGAATCATCGTTCCAAGCTTTACAGTAAGGAAAATTTTCAGACAATAAAATTTTGTCTTCTCCTTCTTCTGACAGGATTCTTGGATCTATAATACTTTTATCATTATCCAATGGTAATATTCCTATACCAGGACCGACTCCTCCATTTCCAATGATTTGTATAAATTCTTTATAATCCTCAGGGAGGACAACATTATTAACATCTTCAAAATGTTGAATAGCTTCTTTATCTATAATTGGATTGAAAGTTAGCTTTTCAAATCTTTTAGTAATGACATAATTACCACTCTGAATTTTTTTGATTTTTATTTTAATTTTATCTAACATTTTTCCTCACTATAATATTTCACCGCCTGGTCCCTCTGTTCTTTTTATGAGATTACCAGAATTTCTATCTGCCCATGAAAATTCTATGGTCACTTCATTTTTAGCAAAATTTTCCATGCCGATTTCACACCTATCACGAGGAGATAATCCACTCAATTGTTTTACCTTCATCCAATATTTTGTCTAATTAAGAACTTGATATGAAGTTTTCCAGTGCGGCAATGAACCTATCACACAAAACATCCTCAATTTCATATAGCAGCTCAAGGTAAAGAAACAATTCCTCATATATATCTCCTAATAAACGATTTTTCTCTGCTACCCTTGGATACAAAAAGCTTACCGTTATACGTTGAATACTTTTTTCTTTACCTTCCAATATTTCATAATTAGCCCAAGCATACTTTTCACGAGTATGTAATTTTTTGGCAGTAATTTTTCCAGATAAAAATCTCTTAGCGTAATCTAAATCTATTTTGGGGTCATTTCCATTACTAAGAGGAGCTATTTCTATCTCAGTAAATAGAATCAAAAATTTAATTAACTCTGTGTACGGAATTGATTCAATTAATTTTAATTCTCTAATTTTATCATATGCATTAATAATTTTTGATTTAGACACTTTTTTATAGCTCATAATTATTTATTTCTTTTAAACCTTATATAATATCTTCAATATTAATATTTGCTGAAATTAGCCCTTCCTTACTCTCTATAAACAATGAGCCAGTATCGTTTATAAGATAAGAGGTTCCTCTTGTAAATATTAAATTATAGAGTCCTTCATAAAATTTCCCTCCAACATAATAGATATCCCCCGAGTCAGGGATTTCATAAATTCCCCCTGATTCATCAATCAAAATTTCTCGACCGCTCTTAAAACCAAAATTTCTTATTTTCTTATTTGTCAAATATGTACAAAAATATGAACTTTCTTCTTCTGATGAATAATCTATTAATTTTTGGGTTGTTTCCCCAAAAGTATAAACATCATTACTAAATATATATTTTTTATAATTATCTTGCATGTAAAAATCTTTAGTTACTGAAATATACCAAAAATTTCTTAACCACGCTGGGTAAGTCCTCTATATGAGATGGCAGCTTTTCAAGTATAATGTCCCTTTCCGGATACCAACCGGAAGAAATCATCTTTTTAAAAAAATCAGAATTTATTTCATATGGTTGTTTCATTTTCACCTCAATATTTAAAATATTTTTAATAATCCTGGGCTGCTACACCATCAATGATGCCTAGCTTATCTAAAAATTTACCACACGATTTACATGCTGATATCAGCTTTCCATTTCTTACCTGTATCGCAACTGGTGCTGCTCCTTTTATTTTATTCGTGTCCCACCATATAATGTACAAACTATGCGCAACGCCCTTGGATACTGATTTTGTCACATGACATAGATCTTTTGTTGACTTTCACCTTCAGCGTCAATGTGGCTTTAAACCTGTGCCAAAGGTTCATACTCTTCTCGGGTCAGCGTGTTATCACGAAGGAGTACTGTTTTATATAATAGTAGTAGCCCTTTATGAAGGCAGCAGTTTAGTGCCTTCCAAGGTAAAATGCTCGCTTAGGATAAAACAGGTATTATATTAATAATGATATAGAAAATAGAATGCATCAAAATATTAAATACTAATGCTAAAATATATTCAGTTTAATTAATAAAATAGGAAAATAGAATTATGAATTATAATCTAGAAATAATCAGTTATTCTCAAGTATTTGCCGATTCAAAATACTTGAAAGAATTTAGATTCGCAAATGGAAAACCTTTTCCTTATTCTTACCAAATTTTTGTGGATCAGTTCGGTTGGGGCAGAGCATTGAACAATTACTTAATCTATATCCCTTCAAACCCTAAGTTTCACGACTCCTGGCAACAAGCACGTGAAGACATTAGGTCGACATATATAAATAATATTGATGAATACATCGGCTATTATCCAAATGATTTATTAAGTTTAATGGAACGTATGGAGCCATTTGCCAGAAGCGAATCAGGATATTATTTATTTTGGGATATATATAGCGAAAATCTAGCTGATGAATTTGATATATACGCAACTGATTTTGTGGGAGATATATATCTTCTAGGAAAAGATCTTTTCGAAGTTTTTTATAATCTAACTAATACTACCGAAATCTTGCAAAAATGTTTTAACACAAAGCCTTGGCCAAAAATATTTGAGGGATTCTCTTCAATTTGTTAGAAATTAATAACTTAAGTAAATTAATCTTTTTCGAATGAGCTTTTACTTACATAAAATATTTTACTCCTCGATATTGATCGTCTGAAAGCTCCTCATACAGACGATCAACTACATTAGCAAGCAAGCGAGTATAGGTTGGCGCCCTGCCCGAATCCAGGCGCTCCGACAGAGTATAATTTTCTTCTGAGAGTACACTCCCGGATGAGATAAACCAGAAGGTGCTGTCAAACAGGATACACTAATAACCATAGGAAAATCATGAATTTAGACATACAAATCGTGTCTCAAGAGTTTAGACAAACACTCCAGATTAATAACTGGTTGAACAATATTGGAAACCATCAAGATTATGGTGGCAGCATATCATCACCTTTTAATATCCAGTTCATTACAGAGAAAGACCGGGCATACAGGTGCATGAAAGCTGATGCTTGGACGAATATTGATATTGATGTTTTTAATGAAATTCTTGAATTTCTTGAAATGCATTCCATGGATGGAAGTATCATCAATGATCTAGCGGCAGAAGGTAAGAATATATTTGACGAAAATAAAACTTATCTAACCCATAGGTTAATATCCTACAAAATAAATGAAAATGTTGCTGATTATATTTTAATACCCGCTTTAGTGAGAGGTTTTCAAGAATTCTATGTATCAAAACTCCACAAAAATATGCTTATTAATTTTAATAGAAATCTCATATCTCTGCTAAATCTTGGTTATTTACCCTGCGGCTGGAAATACTCACCCATATGGAAAAATCACCCTAATAATTTAGTGGTGCATCTTGATAATTCTTCGAAAGAAAATTTAAAAACACATGTGAAATCTTTCGATTATTCATCCGGTACTTTATATCTTTTTTAGAAAGCTCTGATGGCTACTCGTTAACAGGGAGGACACAAGAATGATTGATACAACCGTTCGGGGAATAATATCTGTGTGGCTGGGGATATCCCATCAAACGATAGAAGAATTTAGTGCATACACCCACGGCCTGGAAGACTCACGTTCTGGATGCCCAGCTTTCAAAGATTTTGGGGTCTCATTTATCGATACTGACTTTTTCGTCGCCTACAGAACCACCAACGGTGAAGTTCTGCCCGTGGAAGAGCTAGCAGATGAGGTCGATACAAATTCCCTGGAAACACTGAACAGCATTGTGGCAGCGGCAAAGAACAAAGCAGGTAATAGCTAGTGAGCTCACCCCGGTATCGGCACTGTCAGCCTGTTCGCAAAGCCGCTCAGACACCCAGGTAACATCACCCACGGCAAAGACCATTTCCATAAGCCCATCAATCACCGTATCCCGGTCAGCAGATAAAAGCTTATAAGCTACTACCCTTTTGAGCTCTTCACCCACACTTCACCGCCACTCCTGCATCGCCACAGCTGAAACATACAACCCCGAAGACTATACGCTGCCACCTACTGCAAGCACAGCGCAGTCCCTCGGGAAGATCTCAAACTATCGGCAGCACACAGGGTACCCACCTTTCCATACTGGTGGTGAGGCTACGATCCGTCAGAATCGTCTGTTGTCTCTTTCTTCGGTTGAGAGGGACGGCCCTGAGCTTCGCCAGATGTTTCAGCCGCAGAATTATATACAGCTTTAGCCTTCGACATACCCTTCGCCAAAGAAACATTACTGGTGTTCTCGGTTTTCTTCACAGCCTTCTTCTTGTCGTCAGCCTTCTCCCCTGTCGAGGCTGCATCGTCCTCCGCAGCATCCTTTGAACCCGTCTCGAGTACATCCGACGGGTTCTCAGCTGTCCCGCGTTCCTCAACAGGGCCATCCGTCACACCAGCAGCAGCCTTCGCCGAGGCGCGCACACCCGCAACAATAAAGCCGGTCAACCCCAGCACCACCAGCAACCCGGCGGTCCACACGTGAATACGCAGCCCCAGCAGCATCTCGGAAGTATCAATACGCAAGAAAGCCTCAATGAACAAGCGGCCCACACCGTAATACAAAACATACAGCCACAGGGTCTGCCCCAGCTTCAAAACGCCCTTCTTACCCAGGTAAATCAGCAAGAACGCGCCCAGCAGATTCCATAGCGACTCATACAAGAAGGTGGGGTGGAACAGTGTACCCGCCGGGTACTGGCTCGGGAAATTTGGACTATTCGCATCAATCTGCAGACCCCACGGAAGAGTCGTAGGCTTACCGAAAAGCTCCTGATTAAACCAGTTACCCCAACGACCAAACGCCTGCGCCAAAATAATACCCGGCGCCACAGCATCCGCAAACGCCGCGAAATTCATGCGGTAACGGCGGCACGCATACCAGGCACCAAGAGCGCCCACAGAAACCGCGCCCATAATACCGATACCGCCCTCCCAGATCTTTAAAAAGGCCAGCGGATCGCCACTTGCCTTCGGGCCAAAATAGCTGCCTGGGTCGGTAATGAGCACATGATAGGCTCGGGCACCCACAATACCGGCAGGAATAGCCCACATCGCCACATCATACACACGCTCACGGGTACCCCCCATCTGCGCCCACCGCCTGCCGCTAAGCCACAGGCACACCGCAATCCCGGCGAGGATACACAGCGCATAAAAATGGATCCGCAGCGGCCCAACCTGAATATACGAAACATCAGGAGAAGGGATAGACGCCAAAGGAACACTAGAAACAGCCGACACGGCAGCTGAAGACACCAAACTCAACATTATGCACGACCTGCCAATTCACGGGTCAACGTCCCCACAGCCTCAGGCCCGCCCTGCTGCAGCGCCTTCACCAGTGCGGTACCAACAATCACCCCATCCGCGTAGGCACCAATCTCCTCCACATGAGCGCGGGTAGACACCCCCAACCCAACACACGCATGCTTGGCACCGGCGGCACGAATATCATCCACCAGCGACCGAGCAGCCTCAGAGACCGAGGCACGGGCACCCGTAACACCCATCACCGACACTGCATACACAAAACCACTAGACGCCTTCGCAATAGTCTTAAGACGATCCTGGGACGACGACAGCGCCGCCAAGAAAATACGATCCAGCCCGTGTTTCTCGGACGCTTCAAACCACTCAGAAGCCTCATCCGGCACCAGATCGGGGGTAATAATCCCCGCACCCCCGGCAGCAGCAAGATCACTGGCAAACCGATCCACCCCATACGCGAGAACCGGGTTCCAGTACGTCATCACCACCACAACGGCGTTAGTTGCCTCAGTAATACGGCGCACCGCATCAAACAACTGAGTGAGCTTAAACCCGTTATCCAAAGCAGTGCCTGTAGCCTGCTGAATCACCGGGCCGTCCATGACAGGGTCAGAGTACGGCACACCAAGCTCAATAATATCCGCCCCATTATTACCCAGCTCAATGGCGGCAGCAACCGACTCATCCACAGTGGGGAACCCGGCTGGTAAATAACCGATCAGGGCGGCGCGACCGGCCTGCTGGCATTCACGCAGGCGGGCAGCTAATGCCGACCCCGGGTTAGCGGGCGGGAAAGCGCCGTCAAGCACGGAGTACGTGGCGGCATGCGGCTGTGCATCCTGGTAGCTCATAAGTTAGTTTTTCTCGCTTTCTGCCTGCTTGAGGTTCTCAGCAGCCCCCTGCGCGGCGGCCTCTTTATTACCAGTCATTAATGTAGAAGACGGGATGGCCTTCCCCAGGTCGAACCATTTCAGGGCAGTCTCCATGTCCTTATCACCACGGCCAGACAGACACACCACCATAATCTTCTCCCGAGCGGCCGCAGGATCCTGTGCCGCCCACTGCTGGCAAACACGCAGCGCACCAGCAAGCGCGTGAGCAGACTCGATAGCGGGGATAATTCCTTCAGTGCGGCACAAGAGGCGGAACGCCTCCATGGCCTCAGTATCGGTCACCGGCTGGTAGCTCACGCGGCCAATATCCGAAAGGTACGAATGTTCCGGGCCGACCCCCGGATAGTCCAACCCCGCCGAAATGGAATGAGATTCGATAGTCTGCCCGTCCTCATCCTGCATCAGATACGTTACCGCGCCGTGAAGCATACCGGGGCGGCCCAAGGTAATAGTCGCCGCATGGCGCCCAGTCTCGACGCCATCACCACCAGCCTCAAACCCGTATATTTCAACGTCCCTATCGTCAAGGAAGGCATGGAAAATACCAATAGCGTTCGACCCACCACCCACACAGGCAGCCACCCCATCAGGCAGGCGCCCCGTAAGAGACTGAATCTGCTCCCGCGTCTCTGAGCCAATAGCGTCATGGAAAAACCGAACCATCGCCGGGAACGGGTGCGCACCCGCAGCCGTACCCAACAGGTAGTGGGTGTTCTCAACGTTAGCGACCCAGTCACGCAACGCCTCATTAATAGCGTCTTTAAGAGTTCGAGAACCGTTCTGTACGGCAATAACTTTCGCCCCCAGCAGCTGCATACGAGCCACGTTCAAAGCCTGCCGCTCGGTGTCCTCCTCCCCCATGTACACAACGCACTCCATGCCGAACAAGGCAGCGGCAGTTGCGGTAGCTACACCGTGCTGGCCCGCACCGGTCTCAGCGATCAAACGGGTTTTGCCCATCCGCTGAGCCAGTAACGCCTGCCCGATCACATTGTTGATCTTGTGGCTCCCGGTATGGTTAAGATCCTCACGCTTGAGGAAGACTCGGGCCCCCGCGTGCTCCGAAAACCGCGGCACCTCAGTCAGCAGTGAAGGCCGGTTTGAATACTCGCGAGAAAGACGCTGAAACTGCGCAATAAACTCGGGGTCATTTTTCGCCTCGTTAAAAGTCTGTTCCAGCTCATCCATGGCAGCAATGAGAGACTCAGGCATCCACCGGCCACCATATTGTCCGAAATAAGGGCCGGGTGCGTCCTTAAGAGTGCGGCTCTTAAGGAATGTCTCTGCCAGGTTTTCGCTCATTGTTGTCCTTCCTGGGGTGATTCTACTGGGGTGCGGGCAGACAAAACACCCGCATCCTTAATATTCTACGGGGCGGCCCGCACAACCGGCGCCACCCGCTGAGCATACTCAACGCACAATAAAGCTACTGCGAACGAGGCACCGCCGAAAACGCACGTACCGCCGCCTCAGGGTCGCCTGACTTTACCAAAGCCTCGCCGATGAGCACCGCATCCGCCCCGGCATTAGCGTAGCCTGTCACGTCCTCAATACCGGACACCCCAGACTCCGCCACCTTAATGACGCTCTGCGGCAGATTAGCCGCCAAGGACGCGTAATGCTCATTATTCACCTCAAGAGTCTTTAGATTACGCACATTAATACCCATAATCTTCGCGCCAACCCGCTGGGCTGTCTCAATCTCATCCGGTGTATGTGTCTCAACAAGAGCGTTCATCCCCAGCAGCTCCGTTAACTCCAAAAAATACCGCAAAGTCTTCTCCGGTAAAGCCGCCACAATAAGTAGCACCATATCCGCCCCATGTGCCCGGGCCTCCCAAATCTGGTACTCATCAACTGTAAAATCTTTACGAAGCACCGGGATATCCACGGCAGCACGCACAGCATCCAAATCAGCCAACGAGCCGCCAAAACGACGCTGCTCAGTCAACACAGAAATAGCCGCCGCACCACCAGCCTGATATTTAGCCGCAAGCACCGCCGGATCCGGGATGTCCCCCAAGGCACCCTTCGACGGGGAAGAACGCTTCACCTCAGAAATAATACGTACCTTCGCACCATCACCGTGTAACGCCGCAAGCGCGTCCCGGGCAGGCTCAGCTGCAAGGGCCAGCTCCTTCACGCGCTCCAACGGAACCTGCTCCATACGCTGCGTTACATCCTCACGCACGCCAACAATAATCTCATCCAGTACGGTACTGGTACTCATGGTTCACTCCTTCAGTTCACTCGCCCGCAAAGGTGCCCTTCGTGGCAGGTAGAGAAAAGGCGCCCCGCACATTCGCGGAACGCCTCTACCAGCAAGCCCTAGTGGCGTGCGGTGTTCTTCGTCTTCGCCCCGCCCTGGCCATAGCCAGCCTGCTTCAGGAAAAACCCAACCAACAGGCCAATCACAATAATGCCCGCGCCGACGAAAACCACCGGTTGACTGCCCAAGTCGTAAGCAATGGAACCCACCAGAACACCAACTGTCATAATGGCGACCATAACCCACGCGGCAACCGTGTTGCCGTGGTTAGCGTACGGGCGTTCAGGAACAATAACAATTTTCTCTTCAGCCACGAAAACTCCTCAGTGTGTGCCAGCGGATGCTCACCGAACAATCCGCCACTTGTTAACACGATTCTATGACATATCGCGGGCTAAGGCTGAATTTAAGACACCAAACACGAAAAAACAGGGGGCACACCGGGTCACCGGGTGGTGGGGTCCTCTCCCCTGCTGAGCGAATCCCAAGCGTCCATCTCATCCATGTGCCCGTCCTCCGTATGGACACTACGCGCGGCTGAACGCTCATACCTGCGCCCAGCATCCCAGGTGCGGGAAGTGAACGCAGCCCACAGCGCGACCACGATAATCAGCACACCGCACGCCGCCGACACCCACGGCCACGGGCTCAGCGCATACTCGCCTGCCGGAGAAATTGTGCCTGTTAGGCGGCTGGTCTCTGTCACCACAGCTGCAGCAGGGTTACTTGTCACCGCAATAACACTCAAGACGATACCAACCCCCGCAGCTGCGGCAACACCGTACACCACATACCGCAACAGGCGCGGGGCGATACGCCCAGCAAGCGGGGCCGCCAACGCCACCAACGCAAGCGCGCTCACCGCCGGAGCGGCTTTTGAGCCGGAAACCGCTAAAGACTGCTCACCGAAAGCACCGGTGATTCGCGCATCCACCCACGTGAGAAGAGTGGTACCGAACGCTGCGGCCGCCACCAGCAGTCCGGAGAGCATCACCAGTCCCGGGCGGGTGCTGCGCTCCTTAGCCTGCTGTTCGGAGGCGATGGCATCCGGTGTGGCAGGTTCACGTTCCATGCTCGACTCTTGGGCACCGGTGTTTTCGTGGGGGTTTTGCCCGTCTGCCCGCCCGCTGTCGGGTTCATCACTCATTGGAGCCTCCTAAGAGGTTGCGTTCTGCGAGTTCAAAGGCGCCAAACCAGAGGCGCTCAGTACAGCCCGTAATGGGGCCGCCGCCTTATTTACGGTCTCCTGCGTTTCGGAAGTGGGCACAGAATCCATGACAATACCAGCACCAGCCTGCACATAGGCTTTACCGTCCTTAAGAACAGCGGTGCGGATCGCAATCGCCATATCCATGTCCCCGGCAAAATCAAAATACCCGCACACACCACCGTACACGCCACGCCGGGTAGGCTCATACTCATCAATCAGCTGCAACGCACGCGGCTTGGGCGCCCCCGATAAAGTGCCCGCCGGGAAAGCCGCCCTCAACACATCATAGGCACCAAATTGCGGGTCAAGGTCGGCGCTCACCGTCGAAGAAATATGCATAATGTGGCTGAACCGTTCAATGATCATAAATTCATCCACCGACACAGTACCAGGCTTAGCAATGCGGGAAAGGTCATTACGGGCCAAATCCACCAGCATCAAGTGCTCCGAAAGCTCCTTCTGATCCGCCAGCAGCTCCTGAGCGAGCGCAATATCCTGCTCCCGGGTGGCCCCGCGCGGTCGGGAACCAGCGATCGGGTGGGTGGTTGCTTTCCCGTCCTTGAGGGTCACCAGTGCCTCCGGTGAGGACCCTACAATATGGAACGGAGTGCCTGCCGGATCCGCAAAATTAAACAGGTACATGTACGGGGACGGGTTTGACTGGCGCAGCATCCGGTACACGTCCAAGGGGTTAGCTTTGGTGGCGACCTCGAACCGGCGTGAGGGTACGATCTGGAAGACATCACCGTCAACAATGTTTTTCTTCGCCTTGTCAATGGCGTCCATGTACCCCTGTTCAGACCAGGTTTCGGTGACCTCATGACGGACACGCTCATCCACCCGCGAAACGTCCGAAAGCACTGAGACCATATCGGATGCGCCGCGGGCAAGACGCTCTACCATGCGGTTTAGCCGGACGCGGGCATCGGCGTAGGCGGCATCTACGTTCTCGTCAGTGCCGTTGAAATTAATGGCATTAGCTACCAGCAGAACCGTTCCGTCGGTGTTATCGTGGATCGCCATATCAGAGACCATATTCAGCGCGAACTCCGGCAGGTGCACATCATCGGCGGGAGGGAATGGCAGGTGCTCCCAGCGGCGCACCACGTCCCACCCCAGGTACCCCACCAGCCCCGATGTCAGCGGAGGAAGCCCCGGCAGCGGCTCGGTGTGCAGCATATGCAGGGTTTTGGCGATGGCCTCCACCGGGTCTCCCTCGGTGGGCGCCCCGGCCGGGGTTTCGCCCTGCCAGTGCACTTTCCCGTCCACGGTGGTAAGGGTCGAGCGGGATGAGGCACCAATAAACGAGTACCTGTCCCAGGCGGCAGACTCCCCTTCGGCGGTGACCTTCGCCGATTCCAGCAGGAACGTGCCCGGGGCTGCTGTGCCATCGTCCTGAAGGGCAAGTGAGCGGTAAATACCGATGGGGGTGAGCGCATCCGCCAGCACTTTAAGACGCACCGGGATGACGCGCCGCTGCGCCGCTAACGCACGGAATTCGTCAAGCGAGGGGGAAATAATGCCCAAATCCTGCATGGGGGTGTTCCTTCAGTTCTTTGATTCGGTGGTGTACACATCCAGTGTAGTCCCGCCCCAAAGCTGCTCCGCCGGGGCGGGGCGGGCAGCTTTACGGGAGGTTTTTCAGGGTGGCGGCGGTCTGCAGCGCCGCCGCTGTGGCCTCATACCCTTTGTCCTCGGAGGAGCCGGGCAGGCCCGCGCGGTCCAGTGCCTGCTGCTCATTATCGCAGGTGAGAACACCAAACCCCACAGGGCGGCCAGTGAGCACAGACACATCGGTCAGGCCGCTGGTAGCGCCCTGGCACACGTAGTCAAAGTGCGGGGTGCCGCCGCGGATCACAACACCCAACGCCACAATCGCGTCGTACTTCTCAGCCAGGCGGGTGGCCGCCACAGGTAGTTCGAATGTGCCCGGAACACGCACAATAGTGGGTTCTACACCGGCATCCGCTGCGGCCCGCCGGGCACCGTCCAGCAGCCCGTCCATAACCTGGGTGTGCCAGCTGGCTGCCACAATAGCGAGTTTAAAACCCCGGTAGTCTTCGGGGGTGAGGGTGGTATCTGCCGCGCCTGCGCCGCTCATGGTGTTCTCCTTCGGGTTGTTTCAGAACCTACGTGTAGTTCTGGTGTTTTCAGGGTATTAGTGGTTGTGGGGGTGGTTGGGGTGTGTATTCCTGGGGCCCAGTTGGTGCCGCATCCGGTCGCGTTTAGTCGCTAAATACCGGGTGTTCTCGGCACGGGCGGGCACCTCATCGGGTATCATCTCAAGAACCTCAACCCCCAGTTCGGCGAGCGCCTGCACCTTCGCCGGGTTATTTGACACCAGCCGGATACGTTCGGCGCCCAACTCCTGCAAAATCACTGACGCCTGCGTATAGTCGCGCATGTCGGCGTCCAGGCCAAGCGCCAGGTTCGCGTCTACCGTATCAAGGCCAGCGTCCTGCAGCCGGTAGGCCCGCAGTTTATTGACCAGCCCAATGCCGCGCCCCTCATGGTTGCGGGTGTACACGAGCCAGCCGCCCTGCTGGGCGATAATGCGCAGGCCGTTTTCAAGCTGCGGACCGCAATCGCACCGGTACGAACCAAAAATGTCGCCGGTGGCGCACTCCGAGTGGATGCGCACTGCGGGTGCTGGCGGCTCCGTGCCGGTGCCGGTGAACGGGGTGGGGGTTCCGTCATCGTTGAGGGCGCGGGCGGTAATATGTTCGGCGCCGTCGGCGAAAAGCCAGGCGCGCACACCAAATACACCGTGCGGGGTTGGAACCGGCACCTCGTAGGTGGTTTCGATCAGCTGCGGGCTGGGCATCGGTACCGTATCCAGGGGTGAGGCGATGTAGGATGCGGCGGCGTCCGCGACGGCCTGCTCCTGCTCCGGGGGAAGGTTCAGGCCCTCCCAGCCCTGCCCCGTGGAGGCGGCAGGTTTCGGTTCTGGGCTCATGCGCCCTCCTTCAGGTAGGCGATGAGATCTTCGATGGAGACCATCGGCAGGCTGTGTTCGGTAGCGAAAGCCCGCAGCGCGTCGAAACGCATCATTGAGCCGTCATCGTGCACCAGCTCGGCGATAACGCCCACCCCCGAAAGCCCCGCGGCACGGCACAGTTCCACGGCTGCTTCGGTATGCCCGGGGCGCTGGGCCACACCGCCTGCTACCGCGCGGAGCGGGAAAATATGTCCTGGACGGGTAATATCGGTTGGGGTTGCAGACGGGTCGGCCAGTACCCGGACGGTACGGGCACGGTCGGCGGCGCTAATACCGGTGCTGACCCCCATACGCGCGTCACATGAGACAGTGTAGGCGGTACCTTTCGGGTCTTCATTATGGGCGAGCATCGGGGGCAGGTTCAGCTTATCGGCGCGGGAGGCGCTCATCGGGGCGCAAATCACCCCGGAGGTGTACCGCACCGTGAAACCCATCAGCTGCTTGGTGGCGTGTTCGGCCGCAAAAATAATATCGCCCTCATTCTCGCGGCTCTCATCATCTACCACGACCACTGCGCCCCCGGCGGCAATCGCATCGACTGCGCTCTGAACCGTATCGAGTGTCCGGCCGGGCCCGTTCGCGGTGGTGTGCTCCCGCGCCTGCGGGGTGTCGAATGCCAGCAGGCGTCCCACATACTTGGCTAGTGCATCAGTTTCCAGGTTCACGGTGTCCCCCACGGTGAGCTCCCCCAGGTTAGTGGCGGCGAGGGTTTCGGGGATCAGCCCAACTTCGAACCAGTGCTGCTTCTGGGCAGGATCGGAGACGGCGGTGACGGTCAGCGAAACACCCGAGACCGTAATTGACCCCTTCTGCACCAAATATGGGGCGAACTCGGCGGGCACGGCGAAGCGGACAGTACGCCACGCATCATGATCCGTCACCGAGACGACGGTTGCGGTTCCATCAACGTGCCCCTGTACCACGTGCCCGTCAAAACGGCCGCCTGCGGGCATGCACCGTTCAAGGTTCACGTGCGAACCGGGTACGAGAGCCCCCAGGTTGGTGCGGGCCAGAGTCTCACCCATGGCGTAGGCCCTAAACTGCCCTTCGCTCAGGTGGGGAAGGTCAATGGCGGTCAGGCACACACCGTTAACGGCCAGCGAACCGCCGTGCCCCAGATCGGCAACAATATCACCAGCGTTAATGGTGATGTGCGCGGCACCAGTATCTCTACCCTGAGCGTCCAGAACCGGCGTCACCGACTCTACAGTGCCTAAAGCACCAATAATTCCTGTAAACATTTCTCTCCTCGTCACGCCAGCTAGTGGCACCCAATCCATTCTAACGGCGCACACGCGCCGGTTTATTCCCGTTCCGGCTAACTTTTCACTCTGCGGATGCGCCCTCTTATGATGCAGCCCTCACCCGTCCTCGCGGGGCTCGGGGGCGTAGCACTCTGTGCACCGTTCCAGTACCCGCCTGGCCCCGGGGTTCTGGTAGTCGCCGCGCGGAACCGGAACCAGGTGAGTTGCAGTATCTGCCCCCAGCACCCGCACAGCCGGGAACATCCCCAGATCGTCCAGGTGCA
The DNA here is from genome assembly GCF_016726365.1 of Rothia aeria. Taxonomy (NCBI): domain Bacteria; kingdom Bacillati; phylum Actinomycetota; class Actinomycetes; order Micrococcales; family Micrococcaceae; genus Rothia; species Rothia aeria. Next base: position 382,326 of record NZ_CP068102.1, read on the forward strand.
GCCGTGGGGCATTGGCCAGGGTGCCGGTGCTAAGACGGTACACGGCGCTCTTGCCGTGCCCCAGCAGCAGGGGCGCGCGGTACCAGATCATCTCATCAACCAGATCTTCACCCGCGAATAACCCCACCATGCCGGGGCCGCCCTCAATCATAAGGTGCCGCACCCCGCGATCGTACAGGGTGCTCAGCAGCTCAAACGGGTCGTGGGTGAACACCTGCAAAAACCGGTCAGGGTCCGGGTCGTACGGGCCTTCTGCTGCAAGCCCGCGAATACGGTAGGATTCAGGGATTTCGCGTCGGCCCATCACCACCCGCAGAGGCTGCTTCGTAAAACGGCTCCCGTCGCTGCGGCGGGCATCCAAGGAAGGGTCGTCCGTAAGGGCGGTGCGGGTCCCGATCATGACCGCATCGGCACGGTGCCGCACCAGGTGCCCATCAATGCGGGCGGCGGGGCCGGTAATCCACTTGCTGGTGCCATCAGCAGCAGCAATAAACCCATCCAGGGTGGAAGCCGATTTAGCCGTAATAAACGGGCGGCGCTCGGCGGCGGCAATAAACCAGCGCTCATTCAGCAGGTACGAGTCAGCTGAAAACCCTTCCATCAGCTGCGCATCCACACCGTTACTGCGCAGATGCGCCGCTCCCCCGGCGGCGGAGGTAGTATCGGGGTAAGCGTAGCGCACACGCCGCACCCCTGCGGCCACAATCGCGTGTGAGCAGGGCCCGGTGCGCCCGGTGTGGTTGCACGGCTCAAGGCTCACATACATACTTGCACCCCTCGGGTCGGTACCTGCAGCCCGTGCCTGTGCCAGTGCATCCGCTTCAGCGTGAGGGGTACCTGCCCCGCGGTGCCAGCCCACATACAGCACCCGCCCGTCCGTGCCCGTAATAACCGCACCCACCAGCGGGTTCGCCCCGCGAATACCGCACCGTGCAGCGTCTAACGCCAAACGCATCGCCTGCTCATCGGTGAGGGGCCCATCTGGGATGCTGAACGTGTATGGGGAGGGTATGCCGTCCACATGCCCGTACTCCGCAGCGGAATAGTCAAGATCATTCACTGGAGTGTGCATTACCGAAACCATTATTTACTCGCCTCCACCTTGACCGTAATATCCGGGAACTGCGTTTGCACACGGGTACGCTGCGTTTCCCGGTTGCGGGTACGCCACCACACAAAAAACCCGACAAGGGTGAAACACCCATAAAACACGTACATGAGCGAGGTGGCGTAATACCCGGCGCCCCACAGCAGCGGCACACCCACCAGGTCTACAGCCACCCAGATGAGCCAGAATTCGACCCAGCCGCGTGCCATACCGTAGGTTGCCAGCAGCGAACCGGTAAAAATCCAGGCGTCAGACCACACCGGCTCATACGAGCCCATTGCCCGAAATACCGGGGTGAGACCCACAGTCCCTGCGGCCATCACAGTGATTAGTCCCGCCCGTTCCCACCCGGAGGCCCACTGCGGTATGACCGCCGTACCTTGAGCGTGTGCACCGCCTGTTACGCGGGTTTGCCGCCACCGGTACCAGCCCCACACCGATACGGTGATGAACATGAGCTGCCGTCCCGCCTGGCCCAGCATGTTCACGGGGTTGGGGCTGCCAAAAAACGCCCCCATAAAAACGGTGAATAGCAGCAGGTTACCGATAATACCCACCGGCCACGCCCACACCTTACGCCGCATCCCGCCCAGCGCCGATGCCAGGCCAAACGCGTTACCGAGAACTTCGCGCACCAGCAGGGACTGGTCCCCTACATGGATCTGTGCGTCGAAGAGCCACCGCAGAAATTCCATTTTCTCCCTTTCGAGCTGCAGATCGCGGCGGCTCCGGGGAGAACAAAAACATGCCCCGACCGAGCCTTTGCTGCCCGGCGGTACCGGATACGCACGGCACTGCCGCCGAGCCAGGCGGCGAGTGTGGGCGCGTCCTCCACTATTTTTGCTCGTGCTGCCTACCATCCAGACTGTACTGTCGGCACCGGAATTTCACCGGTTCGGCCGCGCCATGCCTTCTCACAGCAGGTGCGGTTCGCGGACTATCACCGCCGGTTCGGAATTTCACCGACCCCGGAGCACGATTGAACGCCTCAATTATCGCACACCTGAACGCGAGGATTCTCACGGTGCCCGCCCGCAGCCGGGTACCCTGCGAACGGGGTCACGGTGGGGTGCGTATCCGGCTGCTCACAGGCGACGCATTCGTGGACCGTCTGCTCCCGGGGGTGCTCGGCCACACGCACCGTGACGGACACGGACCGCCTCGGCTCGGTGGCGGGTTCGACGGTGATGGTGTGTTCCTGACCGGGCTTCCAGGCTGTAGGAATCCGAAAATCGGTGATGAAGTACGTATCAAGGGCCAGCTGTTTTGCCTGGAGCTCGTGCACTACTTCCCCGTCGGCCTTCACCCTCAGCTGGGCGGGGATTTTAAGGGCCGGGAAGGTGGGTGGCAGATCCGGGTGGCGTTTCTCGCCAGCAGCCCAGCCGAGCCCGGAAATCTCCACGGTCTGCCCGGGGGTCACCTCTGCGGGCATCCCCACCGTGGAGCCGTCGCCGCTGGTTCCCGTCACCAGGGGTATCACGCGGTGAGAGCGCACCGTCCCAGGTTTCGTCCCGGTATCCTGCACCGAGATTTTTGTGAGGCTATCGGCGTCAATACGGGTCTGTTCCCCCGAATGGGTATCAACGGACGAGGGCACGAACTCGCCGGTGAGCGCATCAATATGGAAATCAACCGTGACGCCCCTATGATCACCCGCCTTATCGAGTACCACCACCGAGCCGTCCGGCAGCAGGGTCAGGTGGTTAATTTTTGCCGATGCCACCTGCACCTGCCCGACCACGATACCGGCGCACGCATCAATCACCGCAACTGTCCCGCCGCTGGATTCTGCGGCGTGGGCCGCCCCGAAATCCCCCAGGTAGATCAGGTGCCGTTTCTCATCAATCACCATATCGGTGGGGGTCACCCCGTACCGGATAAAATGCTTCAGCTCGCCGGTGGTCTTATCCAGCACGTGCACCCCGGTGTTCTTCCCCTCATGCCCCTGCGTTGATACATATATTTCGCCCAGGGCGTGGTCGGTTACCACACCGTGCACTTTTACCCGCCCAAAATGCGTAACGTCCCCCGCTGGTACGGGTAGGGTGCGAACCACCGTATGGCTGGTGGGGTCTACCTCATACACCTGATCCAGGTAGTAGTCTCCCATGTAAAGGTTCCCGCTGTGAGCATCCCGGGCGATTGTCATCGGGTGCGAGAGCACACCGGGCGCCGGGTCCACTTTCTGAACCTCAAAGGTGGCGGTGTCAATCACCCAGAAACCGCCCATCCCGGTCACGAACGCTTTGCCGTTAGCTGCATCCACATACACCTCACGGGGGTGCTTAATATCCTGCTCGAACAGCCCCTTCGCGGGGTCATAGCTGGTCCATACTGGTTGCAGGGTGCCCTGCTTTAAGGCGTCCTGGCGGTACACGGTCACGGCATAGGAGCTAGCGTCGCTCACCCAGATGGTGCCGTGCTCGTCATCAATATCAATACCGAAGGCGCCCCGAAACTGGTACTGCCCCGCAAGTTCAGCGCGGATCTCTTCGGTGACCGGCATTTTAGCGGTCGCCTCAATCTGCAGTGTCTGCGGGTTCACCCGGGCAATAGTGGCCACGGTCGAACCGTGAGCGGGGGTGAAATTAAAGATGCTGCTCACATACAGCTTATGAGTCTTTGCCGAGTATGCGGCCAAATACTGCCCAGGCAGCCCCTGGGTCTGCTGGGCGTGCACCCGCACCGAACGGTACGAGCATGCTGCGGCAGCGGAGTGTTCATCGGGAGTCTCAAACCCGCCCGAATATTCAGCAGGGGCGGATGCTTCGGAGGGGTAGTGGGCAGCGGCATGGTATTTATCCTCAGCATGTTCGGGCACTATCACCCGGTGGGTACCCTCGACCACAGTCAGGGCTCCTCAGCGCTATGACGTTCTCAGCGCAATGGTGATTTCTCAGTGCGGTGATAATTTTTCAGTGCAATGGTGGTTCTTCACCCTACCAGCACAAACCCACCCGGCACCAGACATTCCCCAAAGATTATTACCCCCGTATAGTGCGGCAACAGGCCGCAAAAAGCAGAACAAGGTGCGCGGCTACCCCACCGAACGGCAGAGAAACCGCGCACCATCACATTCGTAGTGTAAGAATATCTCCGTGTATCAGGGGCACACTGGTGCTAGACTTCCTTGGCGGGTGCGCACGGTTGCCCGCGCCCACCTGTCCGCACCAGAACTATCCCCGGTTAGTTTTCGACCGAACGGAACGCCACCACAGCGTTATGTCCGCCAAACCCGAAAGAATTCGACAAGCCCACAATCTCACCTGCGGGAAGGTCCCTAGCGTCGGTCACCACATCCAGGTCGATCTGCGGGTCCTTATTCTCCAGGTTAATCGTGCGGGGCGCCTTGCGGTGGTGCAGGGCCAGCACGGTCAGCACCGCCTCCAGCGCGCCCGCTCCGCCCAGCAGATGCCCGGTCATTGACTTCGTGGCCGAGACCGCAATGTTCTTCGTATGCTCCCCAAACGCCGCGTGCATTGCCGTGGCTTCGGGAAGGTCACCGGCCGGTGTTGAGGTTGCGTGCGCGTTAATATGCACCACAGACTGCGGGTCGATTTGCCCATCCTCAAGAGCCTCCCGCAGGGCACGCGTAGCCCCCAAAGCATCCGGGTCCGGGGCGGTAATATGGTACGAGTCAGCTGAGACGCCGGTACCTGCCAATTCCGCATATACCCGAGCGCCACGCGCCTGAGCGTGCTCCTGTGACTCCAGCACCATTGCCGCCGCGCCCTCACCCATGACGAACCCGTCACGGTCTGTATCGTAAGGACGGGATGCCTTCTGCGGCTCATCATTGCGGGAAGAAAGCGCCTGCATTTTAGCGAATGCTGCCATCGGCAGCGGGTGAATAGCGGCCTCAGAGCCGCCCACCACCACAACATCGGCCTTGCCGGTGCGGATCATCTCAACGCCCAGCTCCATGGCCTCCGTCGACGACGCACACGCCGACACCACGGTCTGCGCCGCCGCGCGAGCCTTCAAACTCATGGAAACCGCTGCAGCATTCCCGTTAGGCATGAGCATCGGCACGGTCATCGGCAGCACACGACGCGGCCCTTTCTCCCGCAGGGTATCCCATGCATCCAGCAGAGTCCACACGCCACCGATACCGGTGCCGAAAGCAACACCGGTGCGCACAGGATCTGTTTCCTTAGCAGATTCGGCGTCAGGGCCGGAGAACCCGGCGTCTTCCCACGCCTCACGTGCAGCAATGAGGGCGAGCTGCCCCGAAGGGTCAAGGCGTTTCGCCTCAACCTTACTCAGCCTCTCGGACTCCTGCGCGGGGACAGCCACACGGCCTGCAATGTAGACCGGAAGATCATATTCTTCAACCCAGGGCTCGTCGATCGTCGTAATACCCGAAACACCTTTAAGGGCGTTCGCCCAAGTGGTGGGGACGTCGCCGCCAATGGGGGTGGTCGCGCCGAGGCCGGTCACCAGCACTTTTCGAGACATCTTCACACTTTCTTCATGTATATCGGTGGGTGAGAGAAATAAACGTATGGGCGCGGTGCGTGTGCGGCCCGCGCCCATCGCCTGCAGTTTCTGTTTTAGGAGGCGTTCTCGATAAACTCGACAGCGTCACCAACGGTCTTAAGGTTCTTCACCTCTTCGTCCGGGATGGTCACCTCGAACTTCTCTTCGGCGTTCACAACGATAGTCATCATTGAGATGGAGTCGATGTCCAAGTCCTCGGTAAAGGACTTATCCAGCTGAACGTCCTCAACCTCAACGCCGGTCTCTTCGTTCACGATTTCTGCCAGACCAGCAAGGATCTCTTCTTTGTTAGCCATTGAGGGGCTCCTTTATTGTTCAACACGGCCGCAAGACCGCTTTTCCCTGGCACGCCCAACAGGCGCACACATACTACATGAGTTTATCGTGTCTGTGCGCTCAATGCACACGATAAACCCGGTGTTTTCCCGAAAATCCTGGCCGCCGCACACGGGGCGTCCAGAACGCGGAAAGTTTTAGGTTCACCGCCTTCACCGCACCGTTTCCGGCCCAGCTTCACAGCGGCACAGTCTACGGTAAGACAACCACCTGAGCAGCAAACGCCAAACCGGCACCAAAGCCGATCTGCAAAGCAAATGTACCCGACAGCTCAGGGTTTTCCCGCAGCAGACGGTGCGCCGCCAACGGCACAGACGCCGCAGAGGTATTCCCCGCATCCGCAATATCTCGGGCAATAGCCACGCTCTCGGGAAGCTTCAGCGTCTTCGCCATCTGGTCGATAATACGCGCATTCGCCTGATGCGGGATAAGCGCCCCCAGCTCGTCGGCGGTAATACCCGCAGCCTCAAGGGCCTGCTGGGCAACCTTCGCCATCTCCCACACCGCCCAGCGGAACACCGACGGGCCATCCTGACGCAGCGTGGGCCAGATCTTCTCGCCCTCACCCACGGGGTTCTGCACAAAATCACGGTTACGGATATCCAGCAAAGAGTGAGTCATCCCCACGGTTCCCCACCGGGAGCCGTCAGAGCCCCACACGGTCGGGGCGATCCCTGGCTCATCCGAAACACCCACAACCGCCGCACCCGCGCCGTCACCCAGCAGGAACGAAATGGAGCGCTCGGTATTATCAATAAAATCGGACAGCTTCTCCACGCCAATCACCAGCACGTTCTGCGCCGCACCCGAACGCACCAACGCGTCCGCCTGCGCGATCCCGTAGCAGAAACCGGCGCACGCCGCCGAAATATCGTAGGCGGGGCATTTTGACCCGATCTCCTCCGCAACCAAAGTCGCCAAAGAAGGAGTTGCGTAGGGGTGCGAGATGGTTGAAACAATCACCGCACCAATATCCGCGCCGTCAACCCCCGCAGCGGCGAGCGCATCATGTGCGGAGCCAAACGCCAAATCCGCCACAGACTGGTTCTCGCTTGCGCGGTGACGGGTTGAGATACCGGTGCGCTGGGTAATCCACTCATCCGAAGAGTTAATGGCCTCAACAATGTCGTTATTGTGCACCAGTACCTCGCCGCGGGCGGCACCGTAGCCGAGGATGCGGGAGTAGCGGTTCATCTCGTTCTGTTTGAGAGTAGTCAAAGAGGTTTTCCTTCACGTCCTATGTGGTAGCAACCGGAATCTAAACGGTAACAGCTTCAAGATCTTCAGGGGTGTTCACCGCTGCCGACGGTACCCCGCGCATGGCCCGTTTAGCGAGACCCACCAGGGTGCCAGCGGGAGCCACCTCAATAATACTGTCTACCTCGGCGGCCATGAGCGTGCTCATGCACCGGTCCCAGCGCACGGGGCTAGTGACCTGCGAAACAAGGCTATCTACGAATTCCCGGCCCGTGCTAATGCGCTCGCCGTCACGGTTGCTCAGCAGCTCGTAGGCGGGATCGTTCACGGTCAGCTCTGCGGCGAAAGCGGCCAGCGGCTCCACGGCGGGGGCCATCGCCTGGGTGTGGAATGCGCCTGCTACTTTCAGCGGGATCACACGGGTTCGGGCGGGCGGGTTGGCGGCGAACGCCTCAATAGCTTCAAGGGGGCCTGCAGCGACGATCTGCCCCGCCCCGTTAGAGTTGGCGGCTACCAGCGCAGCCTCATCAATAGCTTGCCGCACATCCTGCTCAACACCGCCAAGCACCGCGGCCATACCGGTGGGTGATGCGGCGGCGGCCTGTGCCATGCCGGTAGCTCGCACCCGCACAAAACGCATGGCGTCTTCTTCGGTGAGCACGCCCGCCAGCGCGGCGGCGGTAATTTCACCTACGGAATGCCCGGCGAGAATGAGCTTGGACTCCCCCAGCTTCTGTAGCACTTTGCGCCCGGTAACAATACCTGCAGCAACAATGAGCGGCTGCGCGATGGCGGTGTCTTTAATGGTTTCTTCTTCGGCTTCAGTGCCGTAGTGGATCAGGTCAATACCCGCCGCGTCAGAGAGCCGCTGCAGATGCTCACGCACCCCGTCTATTTCGAGCCAGGGGCTCAAAAAGCTCTTCTTCTGGGAGCCCTGACCGGGGCATACGAGTGCACGCATCGCTCGCCTCTCTGTCTTTGTGTCATATCAGTCTGCGGCGCCTTGTAATGGTACGCCTGGGTAAGTGTTCGCATACTATGCTACCGCGCGTTCAGCCTGTGCATAAACTTCCGGGATGGTTTTACGGGGTTTTCCGGCAGAATATTTTACCCGCAGCACATATTTTTAGACTCCGGGTCTAAAGGGCGGGACTGGATTGTGATGCGAGGCAGCTCAAGCGCGGGGGTGCGCCCGGGCGTAGGTTTCGGCCAGCCGTTTCATGGAGACATGAGTGTAGATCTGTGTGGTGGCAAGTGAGGAATGCCCCAATAGTTCCTGCACGGTGCGGATATCGGCGCCGCCATCAACCAGGTGCGTTGCCGCGGAATGACGCAGCACGTGCGCACCGGAGGCTTCCGAATTCTCAAGGGTGCGCAGTAACCGGCTGAGGTCTTCACGCACCTGCCGGGGGTTGGCGCGCCGCCCGCGCGGGCCAATGAAGAGGGCGGTTACGTTGCGGGACCCTTCAGGAATCCACTGGGGCCGCCCGTGCGCCACCCACCTATTGAGTGCTTTCATTGCCGGAACACCCAGCGGCACGATGCGTTCCTTATTGCCTTTGCCAAGCACCCGCACCGTCCTATTGGCTCGATCCACGCTGTTCAGGTCAAGCCCCGTCAGCTCCGAGATACGCATCCCAGAGGCGTACAGCACCTCAACCACAGCCCACAGGCGCAGCAGACGGGCATCAGTGGGGGTTTGGCGGTGCCGCTGCTGCAGCTCGTCCAGCAGCTGGTTCATTTGTGCCTGAGACAGCACGGACGGCAGGTGACGGTCACGTTTTGGGGTGCTCATCCCGCGGGTGGGGTTATCAATAATCAGTTCTTCATCCTGCGCCCAGGTGAAGAAGGTGCGCAGGGTTGAGCCGCGCCGGGCCACCGTGGCTTTGGAGTTCTGCCTCAGGTGCATCGCTCCCAGCCATTCGCGGATCAGCGTAATATCAATAGCTTCGAGCGTGCTCACGCCCCGCCGCGCAGCGAACCCTAAAAACCCTTCAAGATCGGAAATGTAGGAGCGCACGGTCTGCTCAGAGCGGTGCTTCTCATAGCGCAGGTAGCGTTCAAACTGTTGCAGATGGGGACGGTACACCTCAAGGGTGGGGGCGGATGCACCCGGCACCGGCGAACCGGGCGCAACACCGGGGGTTTGGAGCAGGTGAGGAAGGCGCCTGGTGGTCAGAAGCAAGGTGGTGCTGTCCCGGAGCGCGTCGGGACCGGTTGGTGATTCCTGGTTACTGCCCATATCCTCCCCTCATGGTTTAGCCGACTAGGTGCGGGGCCTTGCTTCTTCTCACTCACACAACGCCCCCAATGGTGCGGTATGAAAGGGCTAAAACGGCTGACCCCGTTGCTTTCCCCATTGTAGCCGCCGCACACCAGAGGGAGGTTATGCGGCGGTTTTAAGGCGTACCTTCCGCCACCCCTGCCCGTTACTCTGGGCAAGACCCAAACGGTCGAGTGCCCCCAACTGCAGCATGACCGTGCGGGCGTCCAACCCAACCCGCACCGCAATATCGTCCACAGTACGGTAGGCGGTGACCGCCAGCGAATCCCACAGCCTGTTCTGTGCCTCAGTGAGAGAATCTGTCAGATACTGCTCGCCAGCGTCCTGGGCAGCGTCTTCACGTTCAGCGTCGAACCCGGCCCCGGCCTCAAGCAGGTCTTGCGCTTCGGTGAGGATCTGCGCGTGGGCATCTCTTATGAGCCGGTTACACCCCACCGAGTTCGGGGCGTCAATCTGCCCTGGCACAGCCCACACCTCCCGCCCTATTTCCAGGGCGTGATGCGCCGTGTTGAGTGCGCCCGAACGCCACCGGGCCTCAGCAACCACAGTGTGCGCCGCTAACGCCGCGATCAGCCGGTTACGTTCCAAAAACCGCCACCGCGTGGGGGTGTTACCAATCGAAACCTCGCTAAGTACCAGGGCATCACGGGCAATCACTTGCAGGGTGGCTGTGTTTTGCGCCGGATAAAAATGATCAAGTCCGCCAGCCATGAGGGCAACGGTGGGCAGCTTCCCCGTGCCCGCCCCCAAAGCTGCACGGTGCGCGGCAATATCAACACCGTATGCGCCTCCCGAAATAATAGTGCACCCGTGCTCGGCAAGTTCAGAGCTCAGATGCGCGGTAATCGCCTGCCCATACTGGGTGGCGTCCCGTGAGCCCACCAGGGCGATACTGCTGTGATGATGATCCGCCAGCACCCGAAGTTTACTGCGCTCCCCCTTGCCCCACAGGCCGTAAGGGGCTGCGGGCCCCAAATCGTCAAGAGAGCGAGGGTAGTCATCGTCTTCAGGGATCGCCAGCCACGCACCGCACGCAAGCGCCAGTTCGTATTCACGCACCGGGTTCAGGGCACGCCGAGCCCAACGTTTGCTGCGGGCCGCGAGCGCTTTCTCAAGCTCTTCACGGGTTGTTTCGTGTTCTCCCGGGCGGTACCTGGGTGAACGCTGCATCAGAATGGCGTGCAGTACCGGGTCGGGTTCACCGTTTTCCCATACGCTATGCGGAATGCGGCCTCCGCTGGCGAGTACATGCGCGGTAAAGGCTGGGCCGAATGCGGTAAGCGCCTGCGCCACAATGTTATCGGCTGGTTCCGCTAGACGCATCATGAGCGCCCTGCACAGGCGCAGGTACTCAATCCCCTGCTTTTCAAGGGCTTCGGCGGGAAGGTGCGGGTCGAAGAGCTGCGGGGGCTCGGCCTCAGCCTGCGGGTGAAGCGCCCAGCGCCAGGGGTCCTCCTGCACCCCGTCGGGGATGCGCCGCCCGCCCAGTTCTTGGAGCAGCCTCCGCCGGTGCACACAGAGGCGCATGAGGGCGGTGGTATCAAGACCGGAAATGTTCAGGGCTGGTTCCTGCGGTGCTGGTACACCGGTGGAGGGCTGCGTCTCAGTATTGTGGTCACGGGTTTCCTGCTGAACCGCACGGTTATTTGTATGCATTGTTCGTCCTTTCCGAAGAATAACTATCTGACTGCTGACCTGCGTTATACCCTGCCGGGCCCCTAGATTGCCCCGCTGCCCTGCTGCCGCAGGAACAGTGCAAGCTCCATATGCTCACGCTGGGGGCTGACGGTCCCGTCAAGGTCGCTCAGTGTCCACGCGGTACGCAGCACCCGGTCGTAACCCCTGGCGGTGAGCACGCCCCGATCGACTGCCCGGTTAAGCTCTCGGGTGAGTGGGGCATCCAGCCGCAGAGGACCGCGCAGAATCTTCCCGTTTGCTTCAGCGTTCACCCGCAGCCCGAAACGGCTCAGGCGTTCGCGTTGGGCGGCTCGGGCGGTCATCACTCGTTCCCTGATGAGGGCCGACGCCTCACCGCGCTCGCCGCTGGCTAGTTCCACTGAAGAGACTTTGGGTACTGACAGGTTCAGGTCAATGCGGTCCAGCAGCGGGCCTGAGAGTTTCCCGAAGTAGCCGCGTCGTTCACGCGGGGTGCAGGTGCACTCGGTTCCGGTTCCTACGTTCATGCCGCATGGGCAGGGGTTCGCGGCGAGTATCAGCTGAAACCGTGCCGGGTAGGTTGCTGAGGCCGCTGAACGGTCGAGCACGATTTCACCGTTCTCTAGCGGCTGGCGTAGCGAGTCGAGTACGGTACGTTTAAATTCCGGTGCCTCATCCAGGAACAGCACGCCGCGGTGGGCTTTTGAGACGCATCCGGGGCGGGGAATGCCGCTGCCTCCCCCAAGGATCGCCGGGGCGGAGGCGCTGTGGTGTGGTGCCTCAAACGGTGGGGTGCGTACCAGTTCACGCAGCGGCGTGCCACCTGCTGTGAGGGAGCGGATGGCGGTTACTTCCATGGCTGCGTCATCATCAAGTGGTGGCAGGATGCTCGGCAGACGTTCTGCGAGCATGGTCTTTCCAGACCCGGGTGGCCCCGTAAAGAGCAGGTGGTGCCCTCCGGCGGCGGCGATTTCGAGGGCGAACCTCCCCTGGGCTTGCCCGGCAACGTCCGACATATCTGAGGGGATACCGTGTTCGGGGATTTCGGCGGTGGGCTGCTCCCGCACGCTCTCGGGCGGGTATTTGAGGTTCTCAGCCGAGGCGCCCAGGGCCACAAATATTTCGGCGAGGCACCTAAACCCACTGACCTGTATCCCGGGAATGAGCGCTGCCTCGTGCATATTCTGGGCGGGTACCACTACTCGAGAGTGCCCGGCATCAGCTGCGGCTTTAACAGCGGGCAGTATGCCGGGTATGGGTCGGATCGACCCGTCTAGCCCGACTTCGCCAAGGAAAACGCAGTCACCGCTGGGTTTGAGTTTTTTCTCGGCTTGCAGGGCCGCGACCACCATCGCCACATCAAACCCGGAGCCTTTCTTAGGCAGGGTTGCGGGGGTGAGGTTAATGGTGAGCCGGTGTTGGGTGAGTCCAATCCCGGAGTTTTTGGTGGCTGAGCGCACCCGTTCTTTTGACTCGTTCAGTGCGGTATCCGGCAGCCCAAGGAGTACGAAAGACGGCAGGGCTGAGGATACGTCCGCCTCTACTTCGACGATGTGCCCCCGCAGCCCCACAAGCGCCACGGAGTAGGTACGGGCGAACCCCATCATGCCACCCCCTTGAGGTGTTCGAAAGTGAACTGTTCGGGGGTTCCTAGTATGCTGACTGCGTCTATGCGGAAGTGCCCGAAGTCCAGGGTCTCGCGCTGGCGGCACCAGAGGATGGCAAGCTCACGGGTGCGGCGTGCTTTGTCTTTACCGATGGCTTCCAGGGGGTGCCCGAAGCCGCTGTCGGTGCGGGTTTTGATTTCTATGAAGACCAGTTCATCGTCGGGGTCGATAGCGATGGCGTCGATCTCGCCGTGGGTGCGTTCCCCTTCGTATCCCGCAGGAAGACGCCAATTCCGGTCGAGCAGCCGGTACCCGTTGGTTTCGAGGATGCGAGCGGCAAGATCTTCGCCCCAGCGGCCTACGGCGTGTGCCTTGGGCTGGCTGCGCGCGCAGGTAGCGGCGCGGGTGGGTTTCTTCGGGGGTGTCATGGTCTCTCTTTTCGTTGGCGTACCGGGGCAGGCCCGCCCGGTGTTGCGCACCGTGCGGGTACGTGTACTGTGCCTGAAGTACGCGGATATTCGCTAGAGAGACAGCGGGGCCTGTGGATAACTCACCCGGTGCGGGGCCAGATGTCGTATCCACAGGCGTTTTATGCTATTTCGTGCTTCAAAATGTGGTTTAAGACTCTTATTGTGAAGAAATGTGACGTTTTCATGAGCGGCCCGTTACAGGCACCTCACGCGGGTATAAAAAGTTTCGGGCAGACACACGGTCTGCCCGAAACTTTCAAAGTGTGTTTAAGCCAGCAGATACCGCAGGCTTTTGAGCTCCCCTAGTACCCGTTGGAGTCGTGATATTACCCGTCGGTTTCGGGGCCGCGCCGCCGGGCATCGGAGGCATCCTGCGGCTGCGTGTTACTTTCTGGCCGGTGCTCAGCCTCGCTCACCATACCGGTGTTTTCTGCCGCGTCAAAAAGTGTGCGCACCCCCATATCGGGGATTGAAAATTCCTGGTTCGGCAGGCGTTCTTCCACGTTCACGTCGTGCGTTGAGAGAACCCGCACGGTCTTCACAAACCGGTTGGTGCGGAACACATCCCACACCCACACGTCGCTCATGAGCACCTCAAAGTAGACGGTTCCATCGCTCACCCGGGGAATGACCTCAACATGGTTTGCCAGGTAGAAACGGCGGTCAGTATCAACCGCGTGGGTGAAAAGCGACATGACGTCGCGGTATTCCCGGTATAGCGCCAGCTGCGCATCGGTCTCGTAGTTTTCAAGTTCTTCAGCGCTCATTCTCGTTTACCCCGTTCTCGGCGTGACGCCGTTGATAAGCCATCCGTACCTGTTGTTCGTCTGCCGGTAGCGCCCACGTGAGCCTGTGCAGCGGGCTGGGCCCGTGCTCGCTAATAGCGGCGCGGTGTGCCGCAGACCCGTAGCCTTTATTATTCTCCCACCCGTATTCCGGGTAGCGGGTGGAAAGGTCACGCATCAGCCCGTCTCGTTCCACTTTAGCTAATACAGATGCGGCCGCAATGGAGGCGCACCGGTAATCTCCCTTAATAATGGTGTGAACCGGCCCCTGCCAGGGCGTATTTCTGCGCCCCCACGCCTGTTGCAGAAGCTCTTCGTACCGCTGGTGCGCGGGATCCTGATGCCCGAAAAGGTCGGGGGCGGGGGCACTGAGCCAGTCGTGTTTACCGTCCAGGAGCACCACTTCAGGTGTTGTCCCCTCACGCCCTAAGCACGCGAGTGCCCGCTGTGCCGCTAAACGCAGGGAGAGGGTCATGCCCAGTTCGTCAATCTCTGCGGGACTCACGTGCCCCACGGCGTTGAGGCACCACCGTCGGATCTCGGGCACCATTTTTTCTCGGCGCGCAGGTGAGAGGGCTTTGGAGTCGATCAGCCCCGCCACCTGCAGCTGCGCCTGGGCCCCAATAACGGCCACCCCAACGCTGAGGACACCGGCAAGAGAGCCGCGGCCTACTTCGTCCACCCCAGCCACAAGCTGGTAGCCGGCCGCGAACAGGTCATGTTCGTGCTCTAAAGTGGCGGCCGGTGCCTGTGAGCCAGTCATGCCGCTGCCCTACTTGGAGGGTTCGGGCACTGATTTGAAAACATCGGACTGGTTCGTCATTAGGCCAACGCGGTTGATCGGCCAGGCGATAACGAACACGTTGCCCTGAATATCGCCGCGTTTGACGAATGCGTGCCCATCCCCAATGTGGTAGCGCGAGTCAGCGGAGTGGTCACGGTGATCACCCAGCACGAAGTATGAGTCGTTGGGAACAGTGACCGAGAACGGCACATCGGACGGGTTGGAGCCCGGGTGCAGGTAGGGCTCGCTGATTTCTACACCGTTCACCTTGATTTTGCCTTTCCCGTCACCTTCAACACGGTCACCGGGCTTACCGATGACGCGTTTAACGAGGTAATTTGAGGAGGTGTCCGGTAGTATGCCCACGAATGTGAGGGCGTCATTAATGGGGTTGCTCTTCTTCTGGGCTGAGTCGATCCACCCTTGGGAGTCTTTGAACACTACCACGTCGCCACGGTTCGGGCTACCGAAATATGACCCGGCGGCGTTGATAAAGACCCGGTCGTTCACCTGTAGGGTGTTCTCCATCGACCCGGAGGGAATGTAGTAGCCGCGTACCAGGAACGTTTTAATGATGAACGCGATCACTAGCGCGTACACCACCACCATGGCCGATTCACGGAACGTGGTCCATGCCCACTCACCCATCCGGCCTTCTTCACGAGCCTGTTTGAGGGTTAGTTCGGGCTTTTTGTCTTTTTTCTTGGACTTCTTGGTGCTGCGCTCGTCCTCATACTCATAGTCGTAGTCGTCTGAGGAGTACGCCCCCGTCCCCAGGTGTTTAGGCCGCACGGGGTTTTCGTAGAGGGTCTGTTGCGGGGCCGTGTTACGGGATGCGGGGCGCGTGGTGCGCGAAATAGAGCGTGTATCGCGGGAGACAGGTTTCCGTGAGGGCCTGCTGCGTTTCACGCGGTTAATGCTGACGGTGCGGTCCGGGTCTGTATCTGTTGCGGGCTCGGTGACGGACCCGTTGCTGTTGTTGTTGCTCTGCGGCTCGTTGGGGGCACTGTAGCCTGCGTCGAGAGCTTCTGAGCTCTGCTGGGGCGCGTTTTCGCCCATAGTGCTGTACCCCAGGTACCCGTTTTTGAGGAAGCTCTTTTTGAGTTTAAGGGGCTGCGTCTCAATAATGCCGGTCTGCGGCGCGGAGTCTGCGCCCTGTGCTTTTTTGAGGCTATTGAGCCATTTGGAGGTGGCTACATGGGTTGAACCGTCGGACTGCTCACCAGTGTTAGCGGAGTCGTTATCATTTTCTGAGGCGTGGGTGCTGCGCTCCGTAAAAACATTTGATTTAGTGGGCGCGCTGACGTTATCCCAGAAGTTTGCTACGGGTTCTTGTGGTTTTTCCTGAGTCTCAGGGGTCTGCTGCTGAGGTTCTGGTTCTGGCTGGGGCTGCGGCGTGTCCGCTTCAACGGGCTGTTCAGGGGCAGCATGGCGGCCGAACCTGAACCGCCGCGACGAGCCTGATTGTGCCGCTTGTGATGTTTCCGCCTCTTGGGAGTGCGCATTGCCCGATGCCCCCGTTACGTTGGCTGGCTGAGACTCAGTTCCCGAAGCGTCGCTGGAGTACTTGGCGTGGCGGCCGAAACGCCTGCCGGAGGGCGCACCCGTAGCGTCAGCAACGTTCTCGCTATTCTGGGCGCGAACGGCTTTACGGGACCGCTTCTCAAGTTCACGACGCTCACGGCGCGTGCGCGGCTGGTACTCCGCGTCCGTTCCCTGAGGCTCATTCTGTTCAGCCATGCCAAAGACCTTTCTGAGAGGACATATGGTTCACATGCCATTGTAAAGGGTGTTAACCACCGGGTAGACAAAATAATTGGTTTACAAAGAAACCATAGTGTATATATAAAACCTAAAAATGAATACGCCAGACGGTTCGACCAATAATTTTATTGGTGTGAATCATGCCACCACCGGGTGCTCCCAGCAGGGAGCGAGAATCGACCGATGCCGAACGATGATCCCCCATCACCCAAACCCTGGAGTGCGGTATAACAACATCAAACCGCGTCTCGGAAGGGCTATCCTGCGGGTACAGGTATGGCTCATCCAGTTCCTGCCCGTTCAACACTAGTTTACCGTTATCGGAGCAGCATGAAAGACGATCCCCTGCTACCGCAATGACGCGCTTAATGTACACCGTATCCGTGGGGACAAACCCCAGCCACTGCCCAATACTTTTAGCCGGGTCTTTCCAGAAACTACTGCCCGATTCATACGGTGCGAACGAGCCCGTACCGTCGAAAACCACCACATCTCCGCGTTGCACCGCACCTGCTCCCTCCAGCTTGGAGACAAGCACCCGGTCGCCTGGGGTATATGCGGGCTCCATTGATTCCGACGGGATGTAGTACACGTCCACTAAAAACGTGCGAACGCACAATAACGTCACCACCGCTATGCCCAGGGCTACAGCAACCAGGCGCCACCCCCGTTTGAGGTGACGCCTGGTGCTGGGAACCGCCGAGTTCTCGGCCGAATCCACAGGTTCTAAACCCTAGAGAAGAATTAGAACTCGCGCTTCTCGCGAATGCGAGCAGCTTTACCGTGACGGTTGCGCATGTAGTACAGCTTTGCACGGCGCACATCGCCGCGGCTGACAACCTCAATCTTCTCGATCACCGGAGAGTGAACCGGGAAGGTACGCTCAACACCAATACCGAACGAAATCTTGCGAACGGTGAAGGTCTCGCGCACGCCCGCGCCCTGGCGGCCAACAACGAAGCCCTTGAAAACCTGCACACGGCGGTTCTTACCTTCAACAATGTTCACGTGAACGTTGAGAGTGTCGCCGGGGGCGAACTCGGGAATGTCGTCACGAAGGGACTTCTTGTCGATAAAGTCGAGAGTCTGCATTGATTAGATCTCCTGAGCCACCTGCCGCAGGTCAAATAGGCTCGGTTGCCCACCCATAAGATTCATGGAGGGGTACTCACTGCGTGGGGCAGGATTGGTGCCCCACGGTTCACGCTGTTACGGTCGCTCTTCCCCCTGCGGCAGGGGCGTGCCCAGCGTGAACACAGTTGTGAATTATCGCAGATTCCCCAGCAACACGCAAGATAAGGCACCTACAGTACAAGAGGCACGCTCGATAGTCTCAGCAGTTCCGGCCTCTACGCGGCAGCCTGTACCTTAGAATCGGTACCGGCTGCAGCAGGACGGGTCCGCGTATCTGCATGTTCGAAGGTCCCATCATTGTCACAGTGCACCCCGTTGTTATCGTATGCCGCGTTATTGCGGACGGGGCCGTCACCCTCGGTTTCAGGTGCGGTTTCAGGGTGCATCCGCACAATACTGTTCCTCGTAATGGGCTCGGCGTGTTCGGGATGCTGCTCATTCTGATTCTGTGGTGCAAGATCCCGCCGTTCCACACCGCGTTCGAATATGCATGTGCCATACCCCAGGTCCACCCCAATCGACTGCGCGTCGATTTCAGCGGAGGAACCGCTGCTGCCGTCTTTATGGGTGAACTGTTTGATCTGCAACCGGCCGGTTAGCAGCACCGGGTGCCCTTTATCGATTGAGGCCGCGATATTCTTCGCCAGCCTGCGGAATGCTGTCACCGTGTACCAGTTTGTACGCCCCTGCTGCCATGTCCCAGAAGCCGCGTCGAACCAGCGGGGCGTACTTGCCACCCGGAAACTTGCCACCGGAACCCCGCTGGGTAGAGCCCGCAGCTCGGGGCGAGTGGCCGCAAACCCGCGGATTGTCACAATGTCACTCATAGTGCAACTCCTAAATGTAGTGGGGTGAGAAGTCCCCTTAGAGTTGCAAAGAAAAACCGCTAAAACTAATGCGCACCGCAAATAGTGTGGATATTCCTATCTTTTTCCTGAAGGATTGCAGAAAAATTAGAATATGTGGACAATCTCTTGAAATACTATCCATAATATTTAAAAAATATTCGCATTACGTGCATAATATTTAGTTTTATGACATATCCCCTATAAAGCCCAAGCACTCACCAGACAACCGCCCGGTTTCCGCTACGATGCTCCAGCCCCTATGCTATATACGGCAACGTCGTGTGCACGTGTTAAAAGCACGCACCCGACGACGCCGTGAGCGCTATAGCATCGCCCACAATTTATCCCGCCACCACCCACCCTGGAGAACCCCGTTGAGCCTACCCACCCTTCCCAAAGGACTACATCCCTCCACCATGGACCCCAAAAAGCGGCGTCTGCTGTATACACTGATCGCTATCGCCGTGGTTATTCTTCTGATTATTGCGGTCATCTATGTGGGCAGGCACGGTACCGGCGGGTTGTTTGAGGCGAACCCCAGTGCTTCCTCATCACCGAACACCGGTGAAGAGGACGAGCCAGACGTCAAAACAGAAACCCTGCAAGAGGTCAAGAACCCCTACGACGCGGTCGATCCCACCACTGCACTCGCCCCCGATTTAGCGACCGTTAAGAAGGAACTCTCCTCCCTGCCCGTTAAAGAAAGGGCCTCAAAGAACGGGTATTCCCGGGAGCAGTTTGGTGCCGCTTGGGAAGACGTAGACAAAAACGGGTGCAACACGCGCGACGATATTTTACGCCGAGACCTGACGGATGTTCGTTTTAAGGCTGGAACACGCGCCTGCACCGTGATCACCGGAAAACTGGCTGACCCATACACCGGTAAAACTATTGATTTTAAGCGCGGCAAGAAAACCTCCAGCGCCGTACAAATTGACCATGTGGTGGCGCTGTCTGATGCGTGGCAGACCGGGGCGCAGGATATTGATGAGCAAAAACGCCGCGAGCTCGCTAATGACCCCGAGAACCTGGTAGCCTCAGATGGCCCCGCAAATATGCAGAAGTCTGATTCTGACGCCTCAGAATGGCTGCCGGGCAACACAGCGTATCGGTGCACCTATGTTGCGCGGCAGGTGCATGTGAAAGCTAAATACAAGCTATGGGTAACCCCCGATGAGAAAAGGGCAATGGAGAACGTGCTCAACTCATGCAAGAGCACTAACCCCGGCAAGCAAAAAGCCGCAGGTAAGTGATCGGGTGATGCTCCTGCCAACCGACGGGGGCAGAGGTCACATCCCTGATCTGCCCCAGCTTGTGACCCGCACACTGGTGCCTGTGCAATCATAAAGCCCGCTTGGTTCCGCACAAATATGTGGAACCAAGCGGGCGCTGTTGTGTACCCCAGGAGGGAATCGAACCCCCGACCAAGAGATTAGAAGGCTCCTGCTCTATCCTCTGAGCTACTGAGGCGCATGGCAAGTGATACTTAGCCTAGTTCACTCGTACACGGCGATCGTGCCAAGTGATATTTATAGATTACACCTAAATTTTCAGAACACAGCATAAAACACGAAAACGTTAGGAACACTACACCCCAAACGGCGCCTGTCGTGAGCAACCCTACATTTTTTAAGACACGCATCAGCAGTTACAGCACCGAAACGGGAACTATGTGACGCTGCGCCCGGCCACACCGGCATCCTGCTCACTACGGCAAATACCCGGCATGTATTCCTCAAGGAATACGCTGCGGGTTTTTGAGCTGCAGTACCCTACGGAGGGCTACTCCCCCGAATTGTTATTGTGCACGGAGGTATCAGCTTGGCCTTCCTGTTGTTTTCCGGAAGCGTCAGCTTTGTGCGCCTGCTGCGATGCTGAGGGGGCCTTGGCGACACGCTGCTTTTTCTGTTCGGACCGTAATAGTTTGGCCGCTGCGTATTCGGCTTTTGCCCGTTTGAGGTTCATGCGGGTGCGCATGCTCCATCGCGGAATATGAGCCAGAAGCATCTTAGGCATGAGGGTGTTACGGGTGAGGGCGTGGGTGCCGGGATCAAGCAGCAGCAGGTACAGCACGTACCCGAGGCATACCAGCCCAGCAATCAGCTGTGCCATGTGTTTATCAAAGTCGAGCAGGTACGGGGATATTGCCAGCTGATCGCTCACCGATAATGCCATAAAGAACACCGTGGTTGCGAAGTACCACATGAGCTGAAAATTTGTGCGAATACCGGTGGCGGCGATCATTGGCAAGGCCCACAACAGGTACCAGGGCTGGATCATGGGGCTCAGCACCAGCATCACAATAATAGCCAGGCCGGCACGGCGCACAATCTCGCGGTCACGCCCGAAGAAGGCAAAAAGTATCGCCCCTGCCATACCGAGCCCTTTACCGATGTACTCAATAATATGCTTGTAGTGATCGGCGGTCTCGGGAGAAACACCGGGCGCGGTTACGACAGCCCCAATAACGAGCCCCAGCGGGGTAAACCAGATAAACTGCCCGGCGGTGGTTGACAGCGCACTCACCCACCCAAAGCCTAGCCCGGTTACCGCACCCATGAGCCACATCTCGGTAAATAGCACCACCAGCGATAACGCCCAGTACACAAACCGGCGCGGCCAGCTGGCATATTCCCCAGCCCATAACAAACCAACAAAAGGAAGCACCACAAGAGCGAGAGGTTTCACGGCAACCCCTAACGCCAACACGGTCACAGCGGCCATACCGCCCCAAAAAGTTCGGTGCCGTTTAGCAATGTACAGGCTGGCGACCATAAAAAGAGTCATCATTGAGTCGTTGTGTCCACTTGAGACGAACGAAGCAATAAACAGGGGGTTCGCGCCCACCTGCCACAGCGTGCGGGTGCGGCTGTAACCATGTTCGCCGGCAAGGCCCACAGCATAGTACATAATGCCCAAAAAGCTCAGCGCGCTGACTAAACGGAACATAAACAGGGCGGCGTCAATATTACCGTCGGCCACCCAAACAATAAACTGTTCGATCTTAATGAAGACGGGCCCATACGGCGGGGGCGACTGCGCCCACAGGGGGTCGGCTCCGTTTTGGAAGAAGTTGGTGATCTCAGATACGCCGTGCTTATACGGGTCAAGGCCATTGGCGATCACCTGTCCCTGACCGTAGTAGGAGAACATATCACGGCTAAAAAGCGTGAAGGCAAAAAGCTGCGGGGTGCTCCAGCAGGCAATGACGGCGTAGATCCATCGTCTTGATGAGGCGTCGGTCCCAACTTTCTGATAGATGCGCAGCCATTCGCGACACATAATCATGCCGCCTGCCGCCACCAGTACCACGCATGCAATAATCCACGAAGGGTCATAGCGGATGGTCCTAATAATGGAGCTTCGCCAGAAGTCTGAACTATCGGCGAGCCACCCGGACCCATAGGAGCCGAGCATGATCATAATGGACCCGACGGTACCCCAAATGAGGGTGCGCATCCGGTGTTCTTTGCCTTCGCGCCGGTAGTGCTCTAACCGGGTTTCGAGCGTTTGATGCTCGCTTAACTCGGTGCGACGACCCCGCTGCGTGCGCTTAGTGCGCGACATGAATCACCTCCGCGTTCCTGTTGTGGGCATACCTGTTTCCATGATACCCAAATGAGGCATACTTCTTCGGGCGTGCACTCCCCTGTACAGCGCACTGTTCCCACCTGGTATTTAGTGTTCTGCCTCGGGGCATACGCCCTGTTCTGGAGTGCAGGGGGTAGAGTTAAGGGGTGAGTATTTCAAGTGAACGTATTGTGTGGATTGACTGCGAAATGACCGGCCTTGATGTGGCCAATGACGCGCTCATTGAGGTGGGGGTGTTGGTCACAGATTCTGATCTGAATGTTCTGGGGCAAGGGGTTGAGCTGGTTATTAAACCCGGCCCTGAGGCACCAGCGGGCGCTCTGGAAAACATGAATAGTTATGTGCGCACCATGCACGAGTCTTCGGGCCTGTTAGCTGATATTGAGCACGGGGTGAGCATGGATCACGCGCAGGAGGCGGTACTGAAATACGTGAAAAAGTATGTGCCGGTGGCGGGTAAGGCTCAGCTGGGCGGCAACTCAGTAGGTATGGATAAGCGCTTTTTAGAGCGTTATATGCCCGAGCTTATGGCGCACCTGCACTACCGTGTGATTGATGTTTCCACTATTAAGGAGTTGGCCGCACGGTGGTTCCCGGCTGCCCGTTACAGTGCCCCAGCGAAGACCGGTAACCACCGGGCGTTGGGCGATATTGTGGATTCTATTGACGAGTTGAAGTACTATCGCCGCACAATTTTTGTGCAGGATGGCCCGGATGCGACAACAGCGGCCCGTATTGCGAGTGATATTGAGAGGGAAAGGGCTGAACTGAACGCATCAAATTAGCCTCAAAACCTGTGCTGCGTATCACTGAGAATAAATTTGGACAAGAGTTTCAAACTCCTGTAAAGTGGAACTCGCTGCAAACGCGAGGTATCCCTTGCGAGCAAGCATGGTGGTCGTAGCTCAGTTGGCAGAGCGCCTGGTTGTGGTCCAGGAGGTCGCGGGTTCAACCCCCGTCGATCACCCCGAATGAAAGGGTCGTTATGGCAGTAGCCGTAACGGCCCTTCGCTATATCCTATCCCCTCCCGAGCCTACATCTAGCACCCGAGGACCCCATGCGACCCACGATCGAATTCACCGAAGACCACGAGCTTTTCCGTGAGGCGGCACGCGAGTTTATTACTCACGAAGTGGCCGCCCACTACCCGCAGTGGGAGCGTGAGCACATGATGCCGCGTACTGTCTGGACTGCCGCCGGGGAGGCCGGGCTGCTGGGCCTTGCAGTGCCCGAAGAGTACGGCGGGGCGGGTATGCCTGATTACCGCTACCAGCTGGTGCTTACCCAAGAACTTGCGGCCAAAGGGTGCCACGGGTTCGCTCTTGCCGTGCACCTGCAGCAGGACTTGGTACTGCCTTACCTTCTGGCATACGGTACCAAGGAGCAGAAGCAGCAGTGGCTTCCGGCGATGGTCACCGGTGAGCTGGTCACTTCGTGTGCTTTTACGGAGCCGGGTGCCGGATCGGATCTGCGCGCCTGCCGCACCACCGCCGTGCGTGAGGGCGACGAGTTCATTCTTAATGGGCAGAAGACATTTATTGGTTCGGGTATCTCGGCAGATGCGGCGCTTGTGCTGGCCCGTACCGAAACCGGCAGCACCCGCGGCGGGTCAGGTTCGTTCTCGCTGTTTATGGTGGAGAAATCTTCGGGGTACACGGCAGGCAACCAGCTCGATAAGCTGGGGCTGCGTGCCTCCGATACTGCCGAATTATTTTTTGATAATGTTCGGATCCCCGCCCAGAACCTTGTGGGTGAGCTCGGGGAAGGGCTGCGGTATGTGAAGGAGCAGCTGCCGCAGGCTCGCCTGGCAATTGCCGCCGCATCCGCCGTGATTGCCCGAACCACCGTTGAGGCAACCGTTTCTTATGTGAAGGAACGGCAGGTTTTTGGCTCCCGTGTGGCTGATTTTCAGAACACCCGGTTCAAACTGGTGGATGCGCTCATGGCCGCCGAGACCACCGAGCTGTACGTGAGCCGTGCCATTGACGCGTTTAATGCGGGCGCTTTAAGCGCTGCCGAAGCCGCAAAGGTGAAGGTTTTCGCCTCAGAGAACGCCTGCCGTATCACCGATACGTGCCTGCAGCTTTTTGGCGGCTACGCCTATATTAATGAGCATCCCGTGGCGCAGGCTTTTCTTGCCGCACGTCTGCTCCCAATTTTTGGGGGTACGAACGAGGTGCTGCGCGATACTATTGGTTTCGATCTGCTGGATTAACCCGCCCAATCACCACACTACGAAAGGTATCACCGTATGACTGTTCACCCCATCGTTATTCACGGCAACCCTGTACTTCACCGCCCGGCTGCCCCTGTCACCGCGTTCGATGAACAGCTCAAAGAGCTCATCGCCGACATGTACGAGACAATGGACGCCTCCCACGGGGTAGGGCTCGCCGCACCGCAGATTGGTGTGGGTCTGCGTTTATTCACCTACCAGATGGAGAATGAGGATGGGGTGCCGCCGCGCGGGGTGGTCGTGAACCCGGTGTTAACTCTCGGGAAAATCTCTGGGGCAGATCCTGACCCGGATACTGAAGAAGAAGGGTGCCTCTCATTCCCCGGGTACGGGTTCCCGCTCAAACGCGCCGAGTGGGTGACGGTCACCGGGTTCGACGGCGAGGGTAATCCGCTGCGCTTTGAGGCGACCGGCTGGTTTGCCCGGTGCATGCAACATGAGACCGACCATTTGGACGGCAAACTGTACGTGAACCGTCTGAATAAGAAGTGGACCTCCCGCATGAAAAAAGTGGTGAAAAAGGAGGGGTGGACCGTGGAGGGCAATAGCTGGATGCCGGGCGTGGACCCCGATCCTTTCGGTCACTAGGGTGTGGTGCTGTCACGGGGTTTAGAGGTGAGGCAGGATGCCCTATGAGCCGGGTTCTGTCATAGGCGCCTGGTTCTACCGGGTGCCCGGGGCAATCATCTATCTAGGACTCGCGTTGCCGTGAGCCTCAAGCAGTCTACCCGAACACGCACCCCCGCGCGCAGCTGGCGCAGTGGTTCGGGCGCACTACCCTATCATGGCGTGTTCTGTTTGACCTTGCTCCGGATGGGGTTTACCAAGCTGGGCACGTCACCGCACCCACTGGTGGTCTCTTACACCACCGTTTCACCCTTACCGCCCCAAGCTGGGACGGCGGTCTGTTTTCTGTGGCACTGGCCTGCGGGTTACCCCGAGTGGACGTTATCCACCATCCTGTGCTGTGGAGCCCGGACTTTCCTCGAAGCGCACACCGGCTAACGGTGCGTGCCGCGCGATTGCCTGGGCATCCTGCCTCATAGAGTATTCTACCGAAACCGGCGGCGGCACGGTTTACACTGGGTATTATGCTGATTCTTCTGCCACCGTCTGAAGGTAAAACCGCCGCTGAGGCCACGAACGCTCCCGTGCAGTTTGCGGATCTGTCGTTTCCCGAACTCACGGGCGAGCGGGAGACCGTACTGGAGCAGCTGGCTGCTGTTTCGGCGCAGGAAACGGCGTTGGAGCAGCTGAAGGTGGGGGCGTCCTTAGAGGCTGAGGTGCGGCGCAATACGCGTCTGCTTCATGAACCTGCGCACGCGGCAATTCAAACATACACGGGTGTGCTGTTTGAGGCGCTGGACTACGGCAGTTTCTCCCCCGCCGAGCGGCAGTTAGCGCAGCGTACTATTCTGATTTCGTCTGCGCTATGGGGCGTGGTGCGCCCTGAGGATGCGATTCCTGCGTACCGCCTTTCCATGGGTGTGAAGCTGGGTGAGTTGGGGCAGCTGGCTAATTTTTGGCGTGGTGCGCTTAGCTCGGCTTTGGCGCCTGTGGTGGCAGGTGAGCTGGTGCTGGACTGCCGTTCGGCAGCTTACGCGAAGTCGTGGGTGACCCCTGGCGCGCAGACTTTAGCGGTGCGCGTTGAGAGGGTGAGCGCCGATGGCACCCGTAAGGTGGTGTCGCATATGGCGAAGCATTACCGGGGTGAGCTGGCCCGGTACCTGGTGCGCAGTGGTCTGGCCGAGCGTGATTTTACGGCCGATGCCGACGGGGCCGCTGCGCTGGTGGAGGCTTTGGGGGCAAATTGGGATGTTGAGTGGGTGGCCGGAACCGAGCGGAAGGCTGGCACGCTCACCGTACTGATACGGCAGTGACGCTGCGCTGTTTCTCGACAGTGCTTCGCTTTTGGCGTGTGCGCTCATGGCCTCAAGTGTTTATTCATAATTACTCCCCCTCAAGGCAGTATATGCAGACAGTGTGTCGTTAAATACTTTTTTGGCGCAGTCCCACCCAACAAGCCCCGCTCACACCTCTTATTACCTGCTCCCCTTGTATAGCAGTATAAAAACAATAAAATGCGGTTCGATAAGGCACTTTACCCCAAAATACTCCTCTAAAAAATTCACTCACTATACCTGTAGAGCCCACCGTAATACTCATAACTATTACATGCTTCCCTTCATGAATAGGGTTGCTTTTTGGTAAGCTAAGCACGTCCTAACACACTACTAACATCGGACGGACCCCATGTCTACTTTTTCTTCTAGCAAAGGTGTAAAGAAGAGCGTATGCGCGGTGGCGCTAGTTGGCTCACTCACGTTTACTTCAGCCCCTGCATTCTCTGCGCCCTCCCCCAATACGCAGGCCGCCGCATTACCCGCCGCCGGGCAGGCACCCGCGCAAAATGACACCCCAGCCGCCGTTTCTGGCACCATTAACTGGGGGATCAAAGCATCATTCCGCAGTTATATTGGTGAACCTTATGCGGTGGGTGAAGGCGCATCGTACAACACCAAAGACCTTTTCTCGTTCCCAGCACATCATGCCGTCGTTTCCAATGATGGTAATCAGGTATCGCTGCAGGGCTCCGGTAAAGTCCACTACATTTCGCACTGTACCGACCGCAATAACCCCGAAACTGGGTGCGCCCTGAACCTTACCCTCTCGAACCCGCGCATTGAGTTTGATGCGGTTAAAGGCAGCGGCACCCTGTACATGACGGTGCGCACCAAAAACTACGCCTCCGGGCAGTGGGAAGGCCCGCATGAGATCCCGGTGGCCGCTCTCTCACTGTTGACGGCACAGCAGCAGGAAAATAACGGCGTGGTCACCTGGACAAATGTGGCAGCTAACCTCACCCCCGAAGGAAACCATGCTTTCTCGAATTTCTATAGTGACGGTGAGGGCCTTGACGCACTCACTTTCTCCTATGCAGGTAAAAGCGCCCAGGGGTTTACAGGAAGCGGCTACCGCCTGGGACAAAGCTGGGATTCTGGGGCCGATATTGCCGACCCGCAGAACACTGTGCGGGTAGGTTCGTACCTGTTCCACGCTTCGGGTGCCCGCTTCGGTTCTGATGAGCAGGCCCGCTACTCGGTACTGAAGGCCGATACTCTGCGTGAGGTCAGCTCAGGTACCCTGCCGATGGGTAAAAGTGCCCGATTCGCCGCAAACCCGGATAGCGGTGAGATTATCTTCGCTCATGAGAGCGCAGGGACGGTAGAACGGTATGCCGTGAATGAGCAGGGTGAGCTTGTATCTCGCGGTGCCGTTGCGGGTCTGAGCCTCGCCAAGGGTGAGAATGTGATGGCGCTGGGCTATAACGGGGCATCCAAAACGTGGGGTGTTCTTGCGGTCACCGGCTCCGCCCAGGCTCGTTTTATAAGTGTCGATTCCAACGGTGCGGTCACTGTCCAGAAAGCAGACTCGCCCAAGGACTACGATACCGCCATATCCGCAGTGAACGATGTGAGCGAGTACTACGGGGATACTTTCACCGGCGACACCCGCACCCTAGCTGCTTTACCGGATGGTTCGTTCGTGTACGCCCCCAATAAGGTGATACGCGATGCGGCGGACAAGCAGGTTCAGGGCGGACAGCTGGTGCACCTGAGCACCAAGGGCTTCTCGGTGGCGGCAGGTTCAACGGACGATGCCACCGCTAAGGCGTATATGAACGGGCTAATGACTACCCCTGACGGGTACGTGTACCGGTGGAATAACTATGCTCCTGCGGTGAGTGCCGTTCAGGTGCTCGCATATGATGGTTCGTCGTTCAGAACAGTGCGTGCTACCGCGAAGGCCCCGCAGGGTATAGGTGAGCTTGCCTCACTCCTGCCGGCAGGCGATAAAATTGTGGCCGTTGATGCGGCAAATGGCCGCCTCGTGTGGCTGTCTAAAGATCTGTCCGTTGAAAAAGAACTTCCGCTCACGGGCCTGAAGAAGACCGATAAGACCGGTTCCGCCAATGCCCTGGAGCTGCCAAACGGGGATATTATTTACCCCACGATGCTTGAGAAAAATGACGGGTTATCCACAAACCTGTGGCTTAACCGCCTGGTGAAGAGCACCCCCAATCAGCCCCGATCTGAGGAGCCTCAGAAACCGCAGGAGCCTCAGCCTCAACCGCAGCGTTTTAGTGATGTACCTGCGACCGACCAGTTCTACTCCGAAGTGCAGTGGTTGGGTTCTCAGAACATCACTACCGGTTACCCGGATGGTACGTTCCGTCCTGGTCAGAATGTTGAGCGTGCTGCGATGGCTGCGTATTTCTACCGTATGGCTGGCTCACCCGAGGTTACTTTGCCGAAGGAGTCTCCGTTTAAGGATGTGGATCCGTCGTTCCCGTTCTATAAGGAGATTGTGTGGATGCATCAGAGGGGTATTACTACTGGTTATTGGGATGGTACGTTCCGTCCGCATGATCCGGTGAATCGTGATGCGATGGCGGCGTTTTTCTACCGTTATGCTGGTGCTCCGGCGTATACGGCTCCGGTGAACTCACCGTTTAACGATGTGCGCCCCGGCACGATGTTCTACCGGGAGATTACCTGGCTGGCAGCGAAGGGTGTTACGAAGGGGTGGAGTGATGGCACTTACCGCCCAGGTGAGCCTATTCACCGTGATGCAATGGCCGCGTTTATTTACCGATACAGGCATCAGGGGTAATACCGCCGACAGGCTGTAGCGTCCAATGAGTGATAACCGAGGTGGCCCCGTGCCATTACTGCCCGCAGCGGCGTAAAGATGGGGCTGCCTCACGGGGTGGCTGGTGTGTAAATACCGGGTGTGTCAACAACCTGACTTTTACACCCACGCCACCCCGCAGCGGGTAACTATTACATGCAGAAAACATAAATATTAAATTGAATCTGCAATATCCAGGAATATATTCCTAACTTCACTAGAGTAATAGTTGAATTTTATTTCAAGCGCACTATAAGTGATGTGCATAATATTCATAAATATTAGCTGTTTTTGTCTTTTAACATCCCCGCATTTTGGTACCTTAAATATGTTCTAGCAACAATGTACCGTTAAGCATTGGATACACACATGTCTACCTTTTACTCCCGCAAGGGGTTGAAGAAGGGTATCTGCGCAATCGCTCTTGTAAGCTCTGTCGCTATGCCTCTCACACCCGTCCTTGCAACCCCCGTTCAGCCAGCTGCCCGGTTAGCACCCACTGATCAAAACACTAAGACCGCCGCAGATTACAATCTTTTTAATAAGAACGTTATTACTAAGACCATTGATAGCTCACCTGCACAGAGTGCGCGAGTTGGTAAATATATTATTCACCTCGCTGCCGCCTCTGCTTTGGGCAAAGAGGCTTCAACCTACACCATTATTAACCCCGAAACCATGCAGACGGTATCAACCGGGCAGCTGCAGGCTGGGGGCGGCGCGCATTTTGCTGCTAATTCCGAGACGGGTGAAATCCTAATCGCTGCCACAGACACCAACCAGCTGGAACGGTACACCGTTACTGAGGACGGGCAGCTAAGCCCCGCCCAACCGGTTGCCGGCTTCAACTTTGACCCCGCAGAGGAAACCCTGGCAACGGGGTACAACAAGTTCACCCACTCCTGGGGTGTGCTTACCTCTAAAAACTACATTACGGTTGATTCCTCAGGACAGGTCAGCAGCATGCCGCTGCCCGACCCGAAAACCCTAGATCCGGCTTTGGCCAATGCGCCCGATACCGATACCTCGGAGTATTACGGCACCCAATACACGCATACGGCGAACGTGCTTGCCCCGCTGCCCGACGGGTCATTTGTGTATGACTCGGGAACGACTATCTCAAATGAGCAGGGGGAGGTACAGCGCGGTTATCTGCTCCATTTCAGCAAAGATGCGGTGAAGGTTTTTGACGATGGCACAGCTATTGCTGAGCGCGTCTCATACGGCCGCGTAACCACCACCGACGACGGTCGCGTATACCGTTGGAGCTACCTGCATAATTCCTCATACCAGGTTCTCTCATACACCGACGGGCAGTTTACTGTGCTCAATGGCAAAACCTCGATTCACGCGAAGGGCCTGGAGAGCATTGGTGAGCTATTTACGGTGGGCGATAAGCTTGGCGTTCTGGATTCCGTGAATAACCGCATCGTTATCCTCGATAAGGATATGAACGTTGAGCGAAGCATCAGTCTGACCGGTGTGAGCGTTAAAAACACAAACCGCGGCTCACTCAATGCTGTGGCACTGCCCAATGGGGATATTGTTTTCCCGAGCACTGCTGAGGATCCGCAAGAGTTCACCACCGTGGTACAGATGAACCGCCTGGTGAGCGCTCAGCCGGAACAGCAGCCCGCCCCCGAACCTGAAAAACAGGCGAACCCTCAGATCACTTTAAGCACCGATAAGATTAAATCGGATGAGGGCGCCTCGGTGACCGTTTCGGGTACCGGCTTCTACGGTGAGCAGGCGCAGCACGGTGTGTACGTATACCTGGTGCGTAAGGATGCATTCCCCGCTCACAGTGCTGATGAGCGTGACCCCGCTGTGGCTGCAGTCGCCTTCGTGAAGGGTGCAGATATTCAGGATGGTGCGTTTACCGCTGTTCTTAATGTCCCCGGGAACACACTCGACCCCGCCGCAGAGTACGTGGTAGCAACCGGTGCGACGGGTGCGGCACAGGATGATGGTGCCGCCCTGAAAGCGGGGCTTTTACAGGCATCAGCCCCCGTGAAGGTAACCGAGCCGCAAAAGCAGGCAGACCCGAAGATCACTCTCTCTGCCACCGAGCTTAAGGTGGACGCAGAATCGAATGAGGTGCTGGTGAACGGCACCGGGTTCCACGGCCAAGGCGCGGCTAAGGGCGTGAGCGTTGGCGTGTACGAGGCTGATGAGCAGGGCCAGCCTACCGGTAATCCGGTTGGTAATGAGGCCCTGGTGCATGCGAACGATCTGCACGATGGAGGCTTTGCCGCCTCTGTCACCGTGCCCGGCTCGCTGTTGGATGCGTCGAAAAAGTATGTGGTGGCCGCAAAAGCTGAGAATGAGGGTGTGAAACTGGTGGCGCTTTCCCCGGTGACTGTCAAGCCCGCGCAGCCGGTGGCTGATCCAAAGCTGAGCATTGACAAGAGTGAGCTTGACCCCACTCAGGATAATGCTGTGACCGTTTCGGGTTCCGGCTATGTGGGTGCTGCCGCCCAGAACGGCGTGTATGTTGCCGTGGTGGAGGCTGAGAAATGGCAGGAAGGCAACACCCCGGATACGCATTCTGTTGCTGCGATGACTCGTATTGCAGCTGAGGATGTGCACGATGGGCAGTTCCGTGCGACCCTCAACATTGCCGCAGGTGCATTGGATGCTTCGAAGAAGTACCTGATTGTTTCTTTCGCGTCGCCGGAGCTCAACAAGAGCGACCGTTCATTGGACACTACAGCCGAGATTACGCTCAAGGTGCCCGAGTCGCCTAAACCAAGTCCAACGCCTGAGCCCAGCCCAACCCCTACTCCGGAGCAGCCTAAGCCGAGCCCAAGCCCGACGCCGGCTCCTACCCCGGAACCCTCTCCCAAGGCCCCTGAGCCTTCGCCGAGTCCAACACCCTCACCGGAAAAGCCGACTCCGCAGCCTACTCCTACTCCGGAGCAGCCTAAGCCGAGCCCAAGCCCAACGCCGGCTCCTACCCCGGAACCCTCTCCCAAGGCCCCCGAGCCTTCACCGAGTCCAACGCCTACGCCGGAGCAACCCAAGCCAAGCCCGACACCTACGCCGGAAAAGCCCAAACCGGACCCGACACCCACCCCGGAGCAACCCAAGCCGAGTCCAACGCCCTCACCGGAAAAGCCGACTCCGCAGCCAACTCCCACTCCGGAACAGCCTAAGCCGAGTCCAAAACCTACGCCGGAAAAGCCCAAACCGGACCCGACACCCACCCCGGAGCAACCCAAGCCGAGTCCAACGCCCTCACCGGAAAAGCCGACTCCGCAGCCTACTCCCACTCCGGAACAGCCTAAGCCGAGTCCAAAACCTACGCCCGAAAAGCCCAAACCGGACCCGACACCCACCCCGGAGCAACCCAAGCCGAGTCCAACGCCTACGCCCGAAAAGCCTAAACCGGACCCGACACCTACCCCGGAACAGCCTAAGCCAAGCCCTAAGCCCACACCGGAAAAGCCAAAACCGCAGCCTCCGGCGCCTGAGCCGCCCAAACCAGCTCAGCGGTTTAAGGATGTGCACCCCACGGATCAGTTCTACACTGAGATTGAGTGGCTTGCTTCCACGGGGATCACCACCGGCTGGCCTGATAATACCTATCGCCCGCAGAATAATATTGAGCGCGGTGCAATGGCGGCGTTCTTCTACCGTATGGCGGGCAGCCCCCGTGTGATGATGCCGTACCGGTCTCCGTTTAAGGATGTGGATGCCTCGTACCCGTTCTATAAGGAAATCGTGTGGATGTACCAGCAGGGTATTACTACCGGTTACCCGGACGGTACGTTCCGCCCGAATGATTCGGTCAGCCGTGAGGCCATGGCGGCGTTCTTCTACCGTCAGGCGAGGGACTACCGGTTCTACGCTCCGCGGCACACGTCATTTGTTGATGTGAACGGGGATAACCTGTTCTACACCGAGATCAGCTGGCTGGCCGATCGCGGTATTAGCCGCGGCTGGGACGACCGTACTTACCGCCCGGGCCAGGCCATTACCCGTGACGCAATGGCGGCCTTCCTGTACCGTTACCACCGTATTTACGGTAAGAAGTAATCAACGGTTCAGGCTTTTGAGTCTCCCCCGTGACGCACAGTCATCATCTCCTCTGATTGTGCGGCGCGGGGGTTCTTTTCTGCGCTGTATTAATGCATCGTGATTGTGCGCCGTGTTTTCTGGGGCGTCTGCGGATTCAACATTTTCTCCTCTGTGTCCCACTCCCCTGTTTGCACACCAATAATGTGGCCCATGGGGCATGTGTAGGGGGTCATAGGTCTTTGACTGTGCTGCACGATACTAAGACCACCCCAGATACTTTACGCATGAAACATATATATACAGAGAATTAAAGCATATAAACATACATATCTATTTTTAATGACACTAAAGTGCGAATAAGCCATTTAATGAATATTAATCTATGAATAGTTTTTCTACACCTTTACTTTACAGTTAATGCTTTTCGGGGTAATTTTGCGGTTTTCCTCGACTCCCACTAGGCGTTTTGCTACCGTGAAGGTATCGATAAATTACTTTACGAGTGGAGTAATCTGATGGGTAATTCATTCTCACCGCACAACCTGCCCAAGCGCGCATGCGCTCTGACTCTTGCCGGGGCTCTTGCTCTGCCGCTCGGTGCCGCCCTAGCACCGGCAGCATTAGCAGCCGAAACTCCGGCCGCCGCACAAGTCACTGGGCAGCCCGCAGCCAGCGGCCCCAAGCTGACCGTCGATACCCCAAACCTTGACCTGATTGAGGGCGGAACCATTACGGTGCGCGGCACCGGGTTCACCGAGCAGCACCGTGAACAGGACGGTTCGCTCGCCATTGCATTCGGCCCGCGGTCCATGTTTGTTGAAGGGTCGCGGCAGAAGATGCAGCGCGTTCCGAACCTTTACACTACTGTAATTCCGAAAGACAAGATTAACGCTGACGGTTCCTTCGAAATTCAGCTCAACGTCCCCGGCAATGCTATAGACCCGGCGAAAGGCCCGTACAGCATTGGCACCTTTAAGCTGGATGTGGACTCCGAGTATTTTTACGGCACCATGACGGGTGTGAGCGTTCCGCTCAATACCGTCACGGGTGAGGTGCAGCGCCTGTCCATTCGCAATAACCAGCTGAATCCTGTGGATAAACAGGCCAGCCTGACAGTTGAGGGGCTGAACTTCTCAAATATTCCCGCAGGTTCAACCTCGTACGCGCAGATCGTTGAGGTGGACGCGAACGGGAAGCCTCAGGGTGAGCCTCTCGCTTCCAAAGACATTACCTTTGCCGCGCAGGACGGTAAAAACACCAGCAGTTTTACGTCCACCCTGGAGTACTCGGGGTTCAAGGTTGATGCTTCGAAGCGTTACGCCTACATTGTGTACAACCGGCATAACGGCCAGGTGAATGAGATTGCGCGGGCAAATCTGCCGGTGAAGGATGCCCAGCCAAGGGTCAAGTACAACGGCGAGACGATCAATACCACCAAGTCATACAACCGAGTATCGGTGTGGGCCACAAATTTCCGGTTAGATGAGGGCGATTCCTTCGAGCTGGTGCTTCGTGAAAAGGGTACCGGCACCGTGGTGAAGCGGGTGGAGCAGGATTTGCAGACTGCAATGTTCGGTGATGGTTCAGGCGCTATTGTGGCAATGGGAGTCAACGGGTCGCAGGTAAGTGCATCTAAGCAGTACGAAGTTACCGTGTCGGTGAAGTCGCAGGATCCGTCCCGCGCGATTAGCCGCACCATTGATGTTCCTGCGGTTACCTCACAGCAGGAGGTTCGGAAGCAGAAGTCCCGGTTTGTTGATATGGAGTCCTCGCAACGCTACTACCAGAGCGCCACGTGGGCGGTGGATCAGAATGTGCTGGAAGCCCGTGATGGCCGTTTCTCCCCGTCAGAGCGTGTAACGCGCGGACAGCTGGTGGAGGCGCTGTACCGTATGGCTGGCTCCCCTGATATACAGCTCCCAGCCCAGTCACCCTACCGCGATATTTCCACCAGCAACCCGCGGTATAAGGCGATTGTGTGGGCTCGTCAGCAGAATATTGGTAATGATTATGGGGACGGCTCATTCCACGCGGATGATAGCGTGAACCGGCAGACCCTTGTCTCGTTCATGTATCGCGCCGCCGGTAAGCCGAACGTGACCCTCCCGAAGTATTCACCGTTCACCGATGTGCGCGCTGGCAGCAACATTTACTACCGCGACATGGTGTGGGCGCAGCAGAAGGGCGTGGTGCTTGATGCACAGTCTAAGGAGTTCAACCCGCGCGCTCAGGTGAGCCGTGCTGAGGCCGCTCAGTTCCTGTACCAGTACGCGAATGCTACGAGGACGCGATAGCACCGACTGTTCTCTGCCTGCAGAGGTAGTCAGCTAAAGGTGGAAGGCCCCGGGACCCGTGGTGGGTTTCCCGGGGCCTTCCCGTTTCTAGACGCCGCACATTTTATACCCCGCAAACCGCCGCAATGTGGGTTTGTGTGGGCTGAGGTGTTTGGGCTTTACGGCGAATTACCGGGTGGATGCTGAGCCCGCCGCGCTGCCGGTGGGTACGGTGAAGTCCCACGGGTCGGTGTTCAGTGATGAGACGGTGAAGGTAATGCTGTGGCCACGTTCGGCCAGTAGCGCCTGCAGCCTCTCACCGGCGCGCTGCAGCCAGAGCGATTCGCTGGCCGCGTGGGAGCAGTCAATCAGCGCGCACCCGGTGCCGCGCACGAGTTCTTGTTCACGGAATTCGCTGGCGGGGTGGTGCCGCAAGTCGGCGGTAATGTACACATCTGCCCCAACGGAACGTACCGCCTCGAACAGGGAATCGCCCGCCCCGCCGCACAGTGCCACACGGCTAACGCGCTGCTCTGGGCGCCCGGCGATACGCAGCCCACCAGCGGTTGCCGGTAGCGCATCCGCTAAGCGTTCGGAGAGGGCACGCAGGGTGAGCGGTTCAGACAGTGTGCCCACGCGCCCGGTTCCGACGAGGTGTTCCTCTCCCCCAAGTTCTTGGGTTTGAGATTCGGCCAGTGCGGTGCGGTCGGTGAGGTGCAGGGCGTCGCAGAGTGCCTCGTTCACGCCCGCAATGGCGGCATCGGCGTTAGTGTGCGCCCCGAGCAGGCCGCATTGTCCTTCGATGAGGGTGTGCAGCACGTGCCCTTTATAGTCTGTGTCGGGGATGAACTGCGCCCCGCGCAGCAGCAGCGGGTGGTGGGTGATGAGCAGCCCCGCGCCGTGTTCTACGGCTTCGTCAGCTGTGGCGGCGAGGGCATCAACGGCGAAGTGCACGTGCCTCACGGGGGCGGCGGTGCGCCCGCAGACCAGCCCGGATGCGTCCCACCCGGCGGCCAGCTGCGGCGGGTAGAGGTCGTGGAAGGCGGCAACAACCTGCGCTAGGTTTGGTGTGGTGGTTTCAGTCATGTCTCTATTGTGGCATGAGCACCCGGCGGGGAATATTCGGAAGGTGCGGGGCGTTTAACGGGGTGTCAGGTGAGACAGTGGTTTTCGTGAAGGAGCGGGACGATGCGTAGTTTTGTGGTTGGCGGCGGCTGTTTTTGGTGTATTGATGCGGTGTTCCGCCAGTTTAAGGGTGTGAGCGCGAGCGTGTGCGGCTACGCTGGCGGCACCGTGCCGAACCCGGATTACCGGTCGGTGTGCTCGGGGGCGACGGGGCATCACGAGGTGGTGCGCGTTGATTTTGATGAGAACGTGATCGGTGA
The DNA here is from genome assembly GCF_016726365.1 of Rothia aeria. Lineage (NCBI taxonomy): Bacteria > Bacillati > Actinomycetota > Actinomycetes > Micrococcales > Micrococcaceae > Rothia > Rothia aeria. Next base: position 418,997 of record NZ_CP068102.1, read on the forward strand.
GGACGCGGTGCTGGATATTTTCTTCGCCTCTCACGACCCCACAAGCTGGGATCGCCAGGGGGCAGATACCGGGTCGCAGTACCGTTCGGTGCTGCTGTATGCCGACGAGCAGCAGCGGAAGGTTTTTGAGGCGGCGAAGGTGCGGGCGCAGGCTCTTTTCGATGCTCAGGTGGTGACGGAAATAAAGCCTCTTGAGACGTTCTGGGAGGCGGAAGACTACCACCAGGACTACTACGCGCTGAACCCGTACCAGGGGTACTGCTCTGTGGTGATCAGCCCGAAGGTTGCGGCGGCCCGCCGTAAGTACGCGCATCTTCTGAAGTAGCTTTGGCACTGTGGCAATAGAAAATCCCCGGCTTTTGAGAGCCGGGGATTCTTTAGTCTTAGCGTGACCCCAACCGGATTTGAACCGGTGTTGCCGCCGTGAGAGGGCGGAGTACTAGGCCGCTATACGATGGGGCCGTGAGAATTTCTTCTCGTTGTGTGCCGTGGGTGTTTCGGCAACAGATATAACTATACAGTTCGGGTACCCCACCACCAAATCAGCTATCAGTGTTTTACGACACGTCCACAGGGTGGTGTTTGGGGTGGCTCTCGCCGGGGTTTCCTGCCCGTTCAGGCACCGTACTGCGGCGGTTTTACGCATCACCCACCAGGGAAGGGCACCCCTGTTTTACGGGGTGCCCCTGCGGTTTTTCACGCAGCCTGCCGGTTAGCACACCAGGTGGCGGCTAGGATTTACTGCGGCGGCGTACAACCAGCACCACCGCACCGGTCACGATAGCCAAAGCGCCCATACCCGCCAGCATGATCACGCCGTTCGCGCCGGTATTCGCCAGGCTGCGGGATGTGGAGCCGCGGGTCCCCTGGGGTGCGGAGTCACCGCCGGGGTGGTTACCGTTAGCAACGGTCACGGATACGCTTTCCTGAGTGGCCTCGGGCTTCGCCTCACCGGTGGTGCCTCCCGTTGCTGAGGGTTGCGCAGATGCCGACTCGGTGGGGGCGGGGGTGGGTGAAGGCGCGGTCACAGCCGCAGCTTCGGTGGGCTGTGCCGGGGTGCTCCCGCCGCCCTGGTTCTGCTCAGTTTTCGGGCCGGACACGCTAGAGCTGGTCTGCCCGTCCTTGGTGATTTCAAACATTGCGGAGTAGTCCAGGCTGCGGTCAGTCACCGACAAGTCGTGCGCAGCAATGGTGCCGACCGTGTACTTCTTACCGTATTCTAGGGTGTTCGCGAGGATGGGCAGGTCAATCTCAAACGAGCCGTCCTTCAGCTGCTCGGGGCGCACCCACACGGCGTTCTTTGACAGGTTCATGGCCTGCTCACGGTCAATGCTCTGCCCGGGTTTCCAGGTCCCCTCAGGGACGAGGAACACGTACACGCCCTTCGCAGCGCCCTCCCCCACGTAGCCGCTGCCTTTAATGTGGAGCTTATAGTCTGCGGTGATGTCGATCTTCCCGTCGGGGAACTCAATCACCGGGCTGGCGTAGCTTACGGTGCGGGTGGCCTCGGTGGGGTACCCCTGAAATTCGCGCTGCTGCGGGGTGATCTGAACGGCCGCCTCATCCCCTGCTTTCACCTCAGCCTTGAACTTCATAATGGAGTTCGGGTGAATCTCTGACTCGGCGGCGGGGATCTCGCTGCCGTCCTTGTCTTTCTTCGCCTTCGAGGTGGTCTTATCTGAGGTTTTCACCTCACCGGTGGCACCGTTCAGCACGTACGGCACACGGGCTGTGCCGGGCAGATCCTGCTTGTCTACAGCCACGATCGAGCCGTTATTGAGCATGGTCAAATCATTAGCTTTCGCACCGTTCATGGCGACCTCACCAATGACTTTGCTGGTGGCACCGTCAATCACACCAACTTTGCCGGTGCCGAAATCACTCACATACACCAGGTCGCGCTCTTCATCGTGCTCCATGGCCAGGGCCTGGGTGCCGAAAGCAATCGTTTTCTTGTACTCGCCGGTGGTGAAGTCATACACGGTCACCCCCGAATTAACACCGTTCACGCCCTGGGAAGAAACATAGATTTCGTTCAAAGACTTATCGATGGCAACATCAGAAGGGCGAACCTCAGTGCCCTCAGTATCTGCGTGAACATCAATGGTGCGCACAGTTTTGAGGGTGTTCGTGTCTACCACGAACAGTTTGCCGCTGGTGCGCTCCGGCACATACAGCAGGTGATCCTGAGAATCGATGTGCATGTTCATGCCCACATACCGCACCCCGCCGTCAGGGGCCCCCGCAAGCTGCAGCTTCTGAACCTGCTTAGTTTTCAAGTCAATAGCCGAGACATAGAACCGGCCCGACACGAACGCCTTCCCTGAGGCGTGGTCAACGCGCACCTCACGCGGGTGCTCAATCCAGTTCGCGTCGTTCTTATCAAGCCCGTGGTTAGTCCACACAAGCTTCATCGTGGCCTGGTCGTACACCGAAATGGAGTTATCGCGGGTGTTCGTAACCCACACGGTTCCCTCAACATCATCAACTTCCACCCCGTAGGCGGCCGCAAAATTGTAGCCTCTCTCGCCCTTAATGATGGGCAGTTCGGCCACGGCCTCAACCTTCAACGAGTCAGCATCAAGGCGGGCGAGAGTAGAGACATGCATGTCCCCGTCAGCGGTTCCCGCCACCCACAGCTTATGGTTCTTCTTAGAATACGAGACCTGGAACTGGCCCGGTAGGCCCTGCGTGATCTTAGCTTTAGTTGCCGCCGCATCTAAGGTGCGAGACGTGGCAGCAGGTGCGTTCTGCGATTCTGGTGCGCTAGGGGCAGCGAACGATGCGGGAACAGCAACCCCAGAAACACTCAGGGCCAAGGCCCCAGCCACGAAAGACTTTGTAACCTTGCCGGAAGCGAGAGTCAGGTTCATTGGTTTCCTTTCGAAACAAAAAACGCGCCGCGCACCACCGGGAAGACCACTCTTAACCGGAAGAAACAGGGCACGCATCCAAAAGCATCCTCAATAATGCTCTACCCATAATTTTTAGCGAACTCCCAGGGTTTTACAAACCGAATACCGAAAATACACAAAAAATTACTTTTATCCCCGCAACCCATGAAAAAACAGTAGACGCGAAGCTGACGGTTAGAAAACACAGCAAAAGAAAATTAAATAAAAGAAAGCGGCCAACCCACCCAAAAAAATTTCGGGCAGGCAAGCCGTTTTCTAGCAGACCCTACGGGTGCAGGGAACGATCAGGAGCCTTCTCTATTAACTGTAGAGTATAGACCCCCCTCCCCGCAGGTGCACAGCACATGCTGAGGGCGGAATCTGCAAAATATTTTAATAAAACCAGTGAGGTAAGGAATAGAAAAATACGAGGAGCTACATCATACCCAGCCAGCAGTCGCTCGGACTGTCTATATGTGGGGAACGCAAAAACCGCAGGGTACATACCCTAGTAAACGTCGGTTCATCTCCACATATTGTGGGAAAAACGATTATTTCCGTGCGGTTGCGACTGTTCTGCGGAGCCCATCCCCACGTGTGTGGGGACCACTCGCCGCCCTCCGCACGGTCTTGAAATCGCCGGGCTCATCCCCACGTATGCGGGGAACACCTCTGTACGGTCGGAATGGTCCGTGGGGATTATTCCTCATCCCCACGTATGCGGGGAACACCTAATAGCAACCTTCGCAGTGTTCGCATGCCAGGGCTCATCCCCACGTATGCGGGGAACACTTTCCCCGCCGCGCTGCAGGTTCCCCACCAAAGGGTTCATCCCCACGTATGCGGGGAACACACCTACAGGCCCCTGCGGATTGCGATGCTCTGGGGCTCATCCCCACGTATGCGGGGAACACATGGTGAACAACATCGTTGGCTCCAAAGGCTCGGGCTCATCCCCACGTATGCGGGGAACACATGGTAAGCCTGTGCCACTGAGTGGCAGAGTGGGGCTCATCCCCACGTATGCGGGGAACACGATACGGCGCCTGCGATTTTCACCATCGCGTCGGGCTCATCCCCACGTATGCGGGGAACACATCATGCCTGTGACATTCTTGCCCTGCTGGCCGGGCTCATCCCCACGTATGCGGGGAACACTTCTGCTGGGAACTACATAAGCGCGGCATCGCGGGCTCATCCCCACGTATGCGGGGAACACTTCTCCGGCTTAAGATCCCTGTAGCAGATGCCGGGCTCATCCCCACGTATGCGGGGAACACAACATGAGTAAGAATCTTGAGCTGCTACGTCAGGGCTCATCCCCACGTATGCGGGGAACACGGTACGGTGAAGAAGGACGCGAAGCCGGGCGAGGGCTCATCCCCACGTATGCGGGGAACACACGGTCGCGGGCCTGGATGTAGTCGTCTCGCTGGGCTCATCCCCACGTATGCGGGGAACACGAGGCCGCTATGAACCAGAGCTTCGGGAACTCGGGCTCATCCCCACGTATGCGGGGAACACCAGAGGGTGAGGGCCAGGAAGATGATGTCGAGGGGCTCATCCCCACGTATGCGGGGAACACAGAGAGCGCCACAACCCGAACCCTACCCGTCAGGGCTCATCCCCACGTATGCGGGGAACACGGTTTTCGCTGAATCGCGTGCTAGGTTTTGGAGGGCTCATCCCCACGTATGCGGGGAACACGGAAGGAGCGCGTGTATGAGTGGGAAAGTATCGGGCTCATCCCCACGTATGCGGGGAACACGCCGTAGAACGGCGAGCGTGCCTAGCTGGGGAGGGCTCATCCCCACGTATGCGGGGAACACAACCAGGTGCATGTCGCGGGCGGCACTATCGGGGGCTCATCCCCACGTATGCGGGGAACACCGCCTGGTCGCCTTTCTGCACCCACGGCATGAGGGCTCATCCCCACGTATGCGGGGAACACACCCACTTAATGCGAGCGAGCGCATTCTCATGGGGCTCATCCCCACGTATGCGGGGAACACTCTTCGGTGTCGAAATCGTCGAAGCCGTTGAAGGGCTCATCCCCACGTATGCGGGGAACACCCCGTGTGGGGCTTGGTGAAATCTGATGCGTGGGGCTCATCCCCACGTATGCGGGGAACACATCCCGATTGATTCGAGGTCGAGGGTGGTGCTGGGCTCATCCCCACGTATGCGGGGAACACACGCAAACGAACAACCGCTGATCATCTGTTCTGGGCTCATCCCCACGTATGCGGGGAACACCAGCCGGTGATAATAGTGCCGTCGGCCCCGCCGGGCTCATCCCCACGTATGCGGGGAACACGGGATTACACAGGTAAATTCCCCGGTGCCATCGGGCTCATCCCCACGTATGCGGGGAACACTACACGATAACCGTTTCGCTGCCGCTGCCCCGGGGCTCATCCCCACGTATGCGGGGAACACACTTACCAGCTTCCACCACAAAGTGGGCGCTAGGGCTCATCCCCACGTATGCGGGGAACACGGCCTGCGGGTTTTTTATGACGTCATTACAGATGACTCATCCCCACGTATGCGGGGAACACGGCCGCACTATAACCTTGGGCGGTTATTTCGAGGGCTCATCCCCACGTATGCGGGGAACACTCATCGGTGAGTTCCCAGTCGGCGATAAGTTTGGGCTCATCCCCACGTATGCGGGGAACACCTGCGCGTGAAGAAGAACTCCAGAATCTCGCAGGGCTCATCCCCACGTATGCGGGGAACACGGGGATACCAGGATGGTGCCCGGACGGAAGCCGGGCTCATCCCCACGTATGCGGGGAACACCCATAATGTAGATAATGTGCTGTCTGTGCTATGGGCTCATCCCCACGTATGCGGGGAACACTTGCCCAGCCCCAGTGCCTCGCTAGATGATTGGGGCTCATCCCCACGTATGCGGGGAACACGCTGTACGACTTTCTGGGATTTGGCGGGGGTGGGGCTCATCCCCACGTATGCGGGGAACACGCACTGCGGCATAGGTGCTGAGTCGGTTATGTGGGCTCATCCCCACGTATGCGGGGAACACTCTTCGATTTTGCGTAGTACAGGCCCGAGCGTGGGCTCATCCCCACGTATGCGGGGAACACGTCCCCACGGGCGAAGGCATACCGTTCCCGACGGGCTCATCCCCACGTATGCGGGGAACACGCCGCGGCGCTTATAACACCCGCACCGCCGCCGGGCTCATCCCCACGTATGCGGGGAACACCGCGAAAGCGCTCGCACCGTACCGGCACGGGCAGGGCTCATCCCCACGTATGCGGGGAACACACCGGTGAGAACGGCGAGATTGAGATTCACCCGGGCTCATCCCCACGTATGCGGGGAACACTCGTATGGGGTGCCGCACCGGCTGCAGGTTTTGGGCTCATCCCCACGTATGCGGGGAACACAACAGCCTTGTCACACTCGACCGGTACGAACAGGGCTCATCCCCACGTATGCGGGGAACACATGCCCCACACTAGAACCTCCCGGGTGCCTTCGGGCTCATCCCCACGTATGCGGGGAACACACTACCCTCATGGAGGTTTCTAGGGCACCGAAGGGCTCATCCCCACGTATGCGGGGAACACCACTTATCTTGCTTAACTCCCAGCCGTAGGCGGGGCTCATCCCCACGTATGCGGGGAACACTGAATATTAGCCTGGAAAGCCGGGATATAGTAGGGCTCATCCCCACGTATGCGGGGAACACACAACCGTATCACGCCAGCGCATCACACCGCCGGGCTCATCCCCACGTATGCGGGGAACACTTCGCACGCCGAAGGGGGCGACGAAGCTTTTCGGGCTCATCCCCACGTATGCGGGGAACACGGCGGGCGGCTCCTAGCCGAAATCGTAGATGCGGGCTCATCCCCACGTATGCGGGGAACACGGTTCTTTACGTCGTCCTCAGCGATACGGAATGGGCTCATCCCCACGTATGCGGGGAACACTTGGACGTATCAACCGGCTTGAGGCCGGTAATGGGCTCATCCCCACGTATGCGGGGAACACCGGATAGCGCGTCGTGAAGAAAAAGAGTCGTAGGGCTCATCCCCACGTATGCGGGGAACACTCCTACGGGGTCATTATGACCGTAGATGAAGCCGGGCTCATCCCCACGTATGCGGGGAACACGTAGTACCTGAAATCGTGAACACTGTCCAAAAGGGCTCATCCCCACGTATGCGGGGAACACCGACCAATGTTCTCATTGACCCGGAAGAGGAAGGGCTCATCCCCACGTATGCGGGGAACACGTGTAGATTGTGCGGATCGCAGTACCCCAGTCGGGCTCATCCCCACGTATGCGGGGAACACCTGCTTGATAAAGTTATCATCTGGTAGGGGATGGGCTCATCCCCACGTATGCGGGGAACACCGCAGGCTTGCCAGGCCCGTGTCAGCATCAGCGGGCTCATCCCCACGTATGCGGGGAACACTACTCATTGTCGCGGCGCAGAAATACGGCATCGGGCTCATCCCCACGTATGCGGGGAACACATGTCGGAGGAGAGGAAGGGAGAGACGAAGTCGGGCTCATCCCCACGTATGCGGGGAACACTAGGACGCTGGGATTAGCGGCCATGGAGGAGTGGGCTCATCCCCACGTATGCGGGGAACACGCTGCTCTGGGGTTCGTAGGGGGTGTCGTCAAGGGCTCATCCCCACGTATGCGGGGAACACCTGCAGGCCAGCACGAGTGAGTCTTTCGCGTCGGGCTCATCCCCACGTATGCGGGGAACACCAGTCGCCGGGCGGGCGTACCCTTTCTAATGGGGGCTCATCCCCACGTATGCGGGGAACACAAAACACAGAACGGTACGCACCGATCCACGGCGGGCTCATCCCCACGTATGCGGGGAACACGTCGAATGTTCCATGTGCCGTACGAAGAGGCAGGGCTCATCCCCACGTATGCGGGGAACACCGACAGCGGTATTTCTACCCGGCCTCGATCGGGGGCTCATCCCCACGTATGCGGGGAACACCACGGGCACAACAGAAACCTCGAAAAGCTTGAGGGCTCATCCCCACGTATGCGGGGAACACCACGGGCACAACAGAAACCTCGAAAAGCTTGAGGGCTCATCCCCACGTATGCGGGGAACACCGTGACTGGCATTCGGCGTCACCCCGCGCAGGGGGCTCATCCCCACGTATGCGGGGAACACCCGATTTTAGCTTCTCATGGCTCCGAACACTCGGGCTCATCCCCACGTATGCGGGGAACACACCCTCTACACACCCACGGCTAAAGCAGGCGTGGGCTCATCCCCACGTATGCGGGGAACACTCCAGACCGCCGTCGTTGTAGGCCTTGTCCATGGGCTCATCCCCACGTATGCGGGGAACACCTGTCTGGTGCAGGCGCTTCTTAGCTGAGGGGGGGGCTCATCCCCACGTATGCGGGGAACACCACCGTCAGACGGTACGTTAGGCGGTGTAGTCGGGCTCATCCCCACGTATGCGGGGAACACCTGGAAGACGAATACGAACTTGACACGCTAGGGGGCTCATCCCCACGTATGCGGGGAACACTTCATGGCGAAATTCCACGCCGGGATAAAAGTGGGCTCATCCCCACGTATGCGGGGAACACCCTGGCCGCACACCGCACCAGCTGCGGCATTGGGGCTCATCCCCACGTATGCGGGGAACACGCGGATAATTTTTTGGAGAGTGACCCGAAAACGGGCTCATCCCCACGTATGCGGGGAACACGCTCATGGATTCCCAGTCGATGGCTTCGAGGTGGGCTCATCCCCACGTATGCGGGGAACACCCAAATCATCGCTGAAGCCGGTCTCATTGAAAGGGCTCATCCCCACGTATGCGGGGAACACAGGCAAAAAAATTTTTTTGCCTCGCCCATTGCGGGCTCATCCCCACGTATGCGGGGAACACCATGACCTGTTCCCAAGTCTGTTGCCACTCAGGGGCTCATCCCCACGTATGCGGGGAACACGAAAACAATGGCGAGTACATGACAATCGAAGAGGGCTCATCCCCACGTATGCGGGGAACACCTACCCTCAAGAGCATTGTGGGTGAAGAGAATGGGCTCATCCCCACGTATGCGGGGAACACCTGCTGTAGCTTTTTGTAGTCATGCCACGTCGGGGCTCATCCCCACGTATGCGGGGAACACCATATGGCGCGCGGGCCGCGTTCAAAAGCTCAGTGGCTCATCCCCACGTATGCGGGGAACACACTTGCTGACATGGGGTTTTATCCCCACACACCAAGTTTTAGAATTAGTTTGGAGCCCAAAGCCAGTATTAACCCTACACGATTTTCGAGCTTATCGCCGCCGGGAAGCACGCCTATACCTGCTAGCTTTGCTCCACCCTTTTCGTGGCCCAAGGTCCTCTTTCGGTGCAGACGGGCGCATCATAAGTTTTACCCCTTCAAAGTCGACAGGCTCCCACGGATGACGGTGCACTTTAAACTCAAGACGCTGCTCATTATCAGCCGAATACACCATAAGCGCGCTACCATCACTACACGTTGTAGTAATACGGTTCCACAGGTGCTCACGCACGCGGGCGCTCACCTTTCCTACGAATACCCCGGCACTAATTTCAAGAAGCCAGCGTGTTAAATCCCCGCGTAAGCCAACAGGGCAAGCTGAAAGGACAACCACAATCATAGTTCCCCCTCATCATCACTGTAATTATGTCCGCTTTTTTGATCCCCACCGCGTTCATTCCATAAAGCTACAACATCAGCCTCTAATGTATCGTCACTAATTTCATCAGGTACCAGTAAACGCTGAATATCCCGCGCTACCCGCTGCATAATCTTTTCACCACGAATACGGTCACGAACAGCACGACGAGTAATAGACCCAATGTCTTGGCCTTCCTCATGCGCAGCAGCCACCTGAAAAGCAACAGGAATAGTAATGTCAGCCTTATACAAATCCGCAATATCATATACGAAAGACCAGGCGTGTCCCGTGTGTACAAACCCTAAACCAGGTGCACACCCAAGAGCCACAATTGCCGCATGCACTATTCCGTAGAGACACGCATGACCGGCTGAAAGCGCCTGATTAATGGGGTCGCTATCCCCAAAGTCGTTCGGGTTATAGTCACGCCGGGACCACGGAACACCGGTCTTATCAGACCAGTACCTATATACACGCCGCACGCGAGCGCCTTCACGCCCGCGAAGCTGCTGCATCGTTAACTGGCTGGTATCTTCCCCAGGGAAACGCCACGCATACATGGCGCGTGCAACCTCTAAACGGGAACGAGTATTTGAAACTTTTTCTGCCTGTGCTATTAGCAGTCGAGATGAACGCGCTAAAGATCGGCCATGTGCATAGTAACGTACCCCTTGTTCCCCAACCCAGATAGCAGAGGTACCGCACTCACCAAGTAGAGCCATTGCCTGATGGGTTACACGGGTGCCAGGCCCTAACAATAAAGCGCTTAATGACGCCGCAGGGATATGTGTTACCCCTCGCTCTTCTGTGACAGTAATAGCATTATCAGCACGGTGAATTGTTGCATGTTCCACATAGATATACGAAAGACGTTCAGAGCTCCTCGTCAGTTCGCTCACGCTTGGCGGGGTAGCACCAATCATTTTTCCTCCTTGAAGAATGAACAAGTCGATAATACCTGTCTACTTATGCAGCAGGCGGGGCGCTAAACAGCGCCCCGCCTAAACAAGGTAGAGATTTTACTGGGCAAGTGGCGCTAAAGTCATAAGACCCATACCATAAGCTTTACCTCGACCCATACCGTTAACCAGTGCCTCGCGGAACTGCTCAACATTAGTGATACGCAGAGCACCATCAAATTGCGCTTTACGCAAGGTGACCCGTCCTACGTGCCCACCGGTATCACGGCGGCTGAAGGAAAGATCGTGACGGCCCGTCACAGTAGGGGCGTCCTCAAGCTCCTGGCCTTCCGCCGGGATGATCTCGAACCCCCATTGTGAAGCGCGCTCACGCAACCAAGCACTTTGCTGAACCGGTGTTACATGTGGCCATGTCTTACCGCTTTTAACCTGGCGTTTTACCGGATTGGCAGCAAGCCTGAACCCCCATTCCTGCCCGTTCTCCAGTTTCGCGAGTAGGCGCCCGTAGTGGGCGCTTTCCCCTGGCCGGGTATTCCATCCTGCCTGCTCAACCAGAGCCGAGAAGTCAGGCTTTTCCGGGCTTAGCACATACAGCACATACTGGTGACCGGTGATGTCTAGACGCCATAGTATGCGCCCATCTTCGTTTTTTATGTCTGGCGGGTTGGTTGCCATGACGGCTGCGTGCAGAGCCTGCGGGCTGCTTAACAGTTTGCGAGCGCCCCGGCGCTGTGGATTAATGAGGAATTTTGAGAAGTATGTCATGCTTCGGTCACCGTCCTCATAAAGTTAACGTCGCTGTGACGTTTGCCTTTGGGGTTCTCAACTGTCTTAGGTTCGGCAGAAACTACAGCCCGTACTGCGTATTGCCGATGTTCCTGGTTAAAGCTCACCGGAACATCCTGTACTAGATCTCCCTGCTCACCAGATTTTGCATCCCGCAGAATACGCAGCTGTACAGGATCGGGGAACTCAGCGCGGCGGTGCTCAGGCACATGCCACTCTTCATTCCGCAAGGCTTCTTCAGCAGATTCTTCACGAATACCAAGTACAAGGTCATACCCTGCTGGGCAGGAACGCCGCCCTAAATATAACGGGTACACCGGTTTCTTAAGCGCTGACTCGATATTCTTGAGGACCTCTTGGTCTCCTTCTACAGCAGCCACAAAAACTGCATCTGAAAGATAATAACGAGTGGACAGCGATGCCGCACCATTCGGGTCTGTCGCCCAGTCCTTCGCGGTCTGGTAGTCGCGCAGTAAAGTGCCCGGCGCGTCCACACGCACCGCAAAGTTAAGCCGAGCGAGGTCATCTACGGGCTCCGTCCGTGCACGTCCTAAAGCTGCAGCTATCAAGCCAATAACGCCAGATTTGCTGGGTTCATGCCCGGAATCTCGACGGCGGTATCGGCTTTGTGTACCCCAGGACTGCATTGGCCCGCTCAGTTTAAGGAGCAGACTAGGCATGACTATGACTCCTGACCAACCAGCTCGGTCAGCTGACTTTCAAGGGAAGCTAGAAGTTCCTTTAAGGTGACAGTTTCTCCCATATTTGACAGTGCTTCACGTAGCTCGCCAAGCGCTACCACGTATGAAACCTTAGGCTCATATCCGTAGGCTTCACGGATATTTGCTGCTTCCGTCGCTAACGCATGGGCGGCTGCGAGACGGCGTCCTTCGGATGATTTCTCTGTAACAGGCTTTTCGAATGCATTAATGTAAGAGATCGGGCGATCCTCACGCACCGTTACAATTACTGCCTCAGGCAGAGTACGTGCAGCAAACGTATTCTGTTTCCCGGTGGGCATCGAGTCAATGAAAGCACGGATAAAAGCGAGGGTAGCTTCAACGGTGGCAGCTGCTGAACCGCCTAGGTTAGTTTTCAGAGCGTCCACGTTGATGTTGGCGTAACGGTAAAGGGTACTGGAGGCCATCTCGATGGTGCCGATCATTCCGGCACCGGTTTCATCCTCAGACTCCCGGATTACGTCGTCGACGGCAGTGTAGTAGTCAAAATCAGGTTCCGAACCATGTACCCCAAGGGCATGTGCCACCTGGCAAGCGGCATCCACGTTGAAATCTGGGGCGTCGGCCAGCATACGGCCAAAGAGTGCAATATCAACACTATGTTTAGTATCCAGAATGTCTTTGACTTCTTTAGCGGGGATTTTCTCGCCGTTAGCCTCTATGATGGCGTTGGCAAGACGGGTAATCTGCTGGTTGCTCAGGAAGAGAAGGTAACCTGATACAGCGCGGCCAGTATTTTCTTCTCCCTTCTTGGCTTTAGGTTTCTCAAGTTTGATTTTGGCCGCTTTGAAAGCATCCACAACAGCTGATTCGGCTTTATCTGGGTCAAAATCAGGGCTGATATTGGTGATGCGGTCTACAATCATGTCGGCAACCTGGCGGGTGCGAACACCGATTTCAGAGCGGTCTAAGTGTTCTTCAAAGTTACGGCGGATGACTGATTTCCATGCCTGGCTAGAGACACGCTGGCGGCTCACACCGCCAAAAATAGCAGATTTCGGGCTTCCGGTATCGTCACGGTTAATGTTTGACGGGGGAAGAGTTTGCAGAGCGTGAATATCAACAAAGAACGACATAGTTCTTATCCTTTCAATTAGTTATTAGAGGTTTCCTCTGAGGTTTTAGATTTCTTGGGTTCGTAGCCATACAAAAAGTCACGGCTCCAGCGCAGAATAACCGCATCGCGTTTTTCAGGATTTAGTAACTGCATGTAATCCTGAGCAAATTGCCCATAGTCAAAAGCAATTTCTTCTGACCGTAGAAGTGTTATGAGACTACGCAAATAATGCCTGCGTGCCGATTCACTTCGTGCTTTTAACAATGCGTCGAATCGTTTTTTCATGGATTCGCTGGTCTGCAGAACAAGTTGTCCCACTGCCGTACCAAACCTAAAGTTTGGCACATGCATTGGTTGTGACCGTGATTGTTGATGCAAAGCAAATAACGTGACAGCGGCATAGGTTGCTTGTTCCCCATGGCTAACGGCATCGTTGTATCCCAAGTATCGTTTGGGGAATTGGGGTATGTCTGTATTATTCCCGAAGATAATTTCCCAAAGCCCTGGATGGTTTGCGGGATCGTCACCTGCACCACGACGTAGCTGTGCCAATTGGGCAGTAGCAAGAGGGCTACCCTGTTTTTCTTTCTGTTCGTAGAGCCACGTGACTTTGCGGGTAACATATATCCGCAAAGTATTATGGTTCCCCACATCATGCATGATTTTCCTCCTGAACACGGGTAATTGTTGAAGAATACGCGAGAGGCAGAAGCTTATACAGTCGGCCGCCAAACTGACGGCGTGCTTTAGCCGTATTGTAGAGCTGCTCATCGTAGATAGTTCCTATGGCAGCTTTAGGGCCAGCACTCACAGCAAGCTGGTCAGCCTCACTCTCAAGGATGCGACGTACTTTTGACTGCCATTTAGCGGCTTGTGCAGAGACATCGTCAGAAACGCTCAGATCTGCAAGCCAGCTGCGGAATTCATCTTCCATACGGTGCAAAATACTTTCCGTTACGGAAGGACGGAATTCGTATTCCTTACCAGCAGCACGAAGCAGGTTTCCTGCATACTGCCCAAGCGCAATGGACGCGTCCATGGTTAGCTGAATATTGTCACGCACCATTGCAGAAATTTCGGCACCTTGTTCCGTGAGAATACCTAGTTCTAAGGTCACAGACTCATCAATAGTTTCTTCAACGATAGAACTTTGAGTACCATACACCATGCCCACCAGCTGAATTTTAGTTTTTGTATCAGGTGAAAAATACTTACCGCTGGAGATTTGACGGATAACAGTAGCAGGTTTGTTCTGCTTTTCTTGAGAAGAAGACAACCTGGTTAGTAGCGCATCTGCTCCTCGCCATAAAGTGCGTTCGGCGCTGTGTGTTTGAGGCATCCAGACATAGTGAGTTTGAGTAGACTGATTTTTGCTAAAGCGGTAGGCGGTTAACGGGTCTGTATAAGTATTCCTGTCAAGCCACTTATCACCATTCGATACAAGCACCCCAGTGACTCGCCCATTTTCAGGGAAAAGACGAACACGGCGCGACTGCCAGGTCAGAATTTCACACATACCAGCTGCGGGCGCAGGCTCATCTTTATACTTGGTGGGGTCACCACCCTTATATGCACGAGGGGCGGCGGTATCGGGAAGCTCTCGTTCCCAAACAGGCTTGTCTTGTAAAGCGATCCGGTGACTCTTACCTTTCACCTTTTCGACGTTGAGAAGCTGCTCATAATCAATGCAATACAGCAAGGTTTCGATTAGGTTCTCACCATGAATAATAATCTTCCCTGTAGTTCCATACCAACCTACGCCGATAGGGTATCCCCTACCTCCCTTAACACGAGGATCTCCTACAGCACCAGATTTAATGCCCGAATAATCGTATGCCTGCACAGTCACCAGGTACCGTGCCGCTTCGGCGTAGCTCAGCGACGTCAATGCCTGTTCAGCACGCATTGAGAAGTACTCGCTCTCGGAGTCAAGCACCAGACGCGATACAGGTTTTACCTCACCTTTACTCGTGTGCAGATCAGCGACCTGCATAAAGGGACGCTCGGCATCAAAAAGATTGAAACGATCCTGATATTTCTTTAGGTAGTCCTGTACGAAGTACAACTGTTCAGATCCACCCGAGGAAATATTTTGAATCCACTTCTTGGGTTCACGGTACAGTTCCCCGTATTCCTCTGTATTTTCCAGAACCGCACGGAAGAATATGGCAACAGCAACCCCGAGAATTGCAACATCAGTCGTTGCATCACCCGAGTGAATTTTACGGATTGAGTTGCTCTCATCGAACAGTTGTTTTAAGGAAACTTCCTGGGTCTGCCCTGATACATAAAGAACTGGAATCCATGGTTCATTACACAAGTTGAAGTCGGGGCTAGTGTTACTTTGCACCGACTGATCATCAGACATGGCCCACTACTCCTTTCAGCATTGATGGAATTCACACACCCAAATTTGTCGCACGATGACGAAATTCTGGGCGTATTTTCTTCCCATACCCCAAAATGGGAGGTATGGGCTTCACGAGCACTTTGCCGCCTCATAAAGGATCAGCTGAGTACAGGTTCAGTGTAGACCCGCATGAAATATTAAGTCAAGAAGGAAACGTACAAAGTTTTGAAATAAACTTAAAGCGAGAAGATCCCCAGAGAAATCTGGGGAACACTTTAAGAAGAAACCGTACAAAAGGCTCATCCCGCGCTTCTCGCCTCGCGGGAACAGTGACTTATAACTATAGCCAATAAGAGGTTAGAATGACAGTCGAAAATACTAAACACCCTAGTCAGCTTGCTACAGCAGAGACATCATCCCTCTGGGCAAAAACCGGAACGGACGAAACCCCAAGCATTGGTCTTTCCCTACCTCAACACATGACAGATGCAGGATCTGTAGCCGCCGAACTATGGGATAAGTGGCTCTCCCCTGGCGCTAAACAACGCATTATGAAGATGCTCAATCTCACACAGGATGAGGCCAAGTCTTTCGCCTGTTGGGTTGCCGCCACCCACGATATAGGCAAAGCGACCCCAGAGTTTGCAGGACAGCTAGACTCACGCGGCAGAGAAGAACTCCGCGTGTTTCGAGACAGGATTGAAGAACACAAGTTTAATTTTCCCAATCACCTCACCACTCCACCCGCAGGAACACGATGCCCTCATTCAACCTATAGCCAGAGCATCCTTATTAAGCTGCTTACAGAACATTACACAGACGACGCAGAGACCGCTGGGACAATCGCAAGTATCGCGGGGGCTCACCATGGTGTACCCGCCGCATACACTCCAGGAACACCCGGACAAGATTTTGCTATCTTTGAGGCCCTCAACGACAAGTGGCATCAAGCGTGGCATGAACTTTTCGAGATGACGCTGGAGCAAACTGGCGCAGATCAGGTTCTTCAGAAACTCATGTCAGGTACCAAAATCCCTGTTGCCGTGCAGCTTTATCTTACGGGCCTGGTGATTATGGCGGATTGGATCGCTTCTAACCCAACGTTTTTCCCTATGGGAACTTTTGATGTTGAGGCTCAGCGCAAACGCCTCAATCAAGGCTGGGATACCCTTGGTCTTGAGCATCCTTGGGGTGCATATACTGGGGACGCTGCCGCTTCTGACCTATACAGCTCACGGTTTGGGTGGAAAAATCCCACTCTACGACCAATGCAGGAGGTAGTGGCTAATGCTGCACGTGCTATGAAGGGCGGCGGCATGATGTGTATTGAGGCCCCCATGGGACAGGGTAAAACTGAGGCTGGACTCATCGCTGCCGAAATTCTAGCCCAAGAAACAGGACGCAGCGGGCTCGCCTTTGCCGCCCCTACTCAAGCGACGTCAAACGCACTGTTTGATCGGGTCAAAGCATGGGCGCAAGGGCCTGCTGGCGGTTTTGAACCGCACACTATGTTTTTAGGCCATGCAAAAAACCAACAGCAAGATTCTTTCCGCTACCTACAGCGAGCTGATATTTTCGATTCAGAAGCCGACATTGAAGGGAAACAGAGTATACGCCCTAATACTTCAGTAGCACGCCACAGCTGGATAGGCGGTCGAAAACGCGGCATTCTTTCGACCTTCGTCGTGTGTACTATCGACCAGATTCTTATGATGGCTCTACAGTCACGCCATGTGATGCTTCGCCACCTTGGACTGGGTTCTAAAGTCGTCATCATCGACGAGGTGCACGCCTACGATGCCTATATGGGTGTTTACCTCAAGGAGGCACTCTACTGGCTGGGTCAGATGAACGCACCTGTTATTCTCATGTCGGCTACTTTACCTGCGCATGTTCGCACCTCTTTGATGGAGAGTTACGCGGAAGGTCTTGAAATTCAGGATTCTACTGATTGGGACTTTGATGATGGTTTCGCTCTAGAGGATGTTACTGAGCCTTCTCTCGACCTAGATTACCCTGTTATTCATACACTCACCGCCGAGGATGGTTATACCCCGCGTAAATGGCAGGTAGCAGCACCCGAAGAGCAGGTAACGATCTCCATTCGTCAGATAAGCGATGAGTTCACCGACCTTGATAAGGTACTAGCACCCTTAGACAATGGGCACGGCTGTGCCGCGGTTATCTGTAATACTGTGGGCCGAGCGCAGGAAGCCTACGAGCATCTTCGGGCGAAGTTTGGTAATGATGTCATGCTGGCTCACTCCCGTTTTACTGCTAAACATCGTGCTGAAAAAGAAGCCGCTTTAGTTTCGCTGCTTGGCAAGGACTCCCACCGAGGCGATGGCCGCCCCGAACGTTTAATCGTGGTGGGAACACAGGTCATTGAACAGTCCCTGGATCTTGATTTTGATGTCATGGTGACCGACTTCGCCCCGGTAGATTTAGTGCTTCAGAGGCTGGGGCGTCTGCACCGCCATGAGCGTGATGATTCAGAACGGCCTAAGGAATATCTTTCACCCATCTGCTACGTTCGTGGTATTGAGACCTTTGGTTCTGAAGCCCAAGTTCCAGAGTTTCCCAAAGGTTCACGTTTGGTCTACGAGCCCGCTATCCTGCTCAGCAGCTATGCACGGTTACTCCCCTATTTTGCCGGAAAAACTCTGCGCATTCCGGCTGATATGAGCGGGCTTGTTCAGGAGGCTTACAAAGAATGTCCTGAGTACCCGGAGGCTTGGGATGGTGTTTACAAAGAAGCCCGTGAAGAGTCTGATAAACATCAAAAATGCGCTTCAGTAATGGCAGAGTCGTTCCTCTTGAAACGCCCGCAAAATCAACAAACAGTCATGGCAGACGTGATGAATAGTTACCTTGGCAAAAAGGATGGAACGCTCTCAGAAGATCAGATTGGTGAGGCACGTGTTCGTGATGGCGACGCTTCGCTTGAGGTGATCGCCATCGTAGTTGAGCGTGACGGAGACGGCCGCATTGACCGTTATCGTACAATCCCTAGTACCCTGCAGAAAACCCAAGAGATTGACTGGCACAATGCGAAAGACCCAAATGAGCCAGCCAATTCGCTAGCCTTTGAGCTATTAGCATCGACTATACGTCTGCCCTACCAGTACTCAGACTCTCCAAAGAACAGGGTCCGCTTTGAGGCAGCTCTTGATGAGCTGGAGGGTGAACGCATCGACTCATGGCAGAAGAACTTTATGCTTGCCGGTGAGCTTATCTTACCTTTTGAGCTGCAAGACTCCGGCTTCTACGAGGTGACGTTATGCGACTACCACCTGCGCTACTCTGCGGAGCTGGGCCTGCAATCCATAAAGCTAGATGACGAATAGCGAGAGAAAACTATTTGATATTCCCTTAGGCGGTATAAACCCATTGGGGCCTTATTCCCTCAAGGCTTATAGACGAGAATATGCGTCTATAAGCCGGGGTAAGGCAGGGAACCACTGAAGTTCAGCAAAGCGAAAGCCCCCGAAGGTTTTACCTTTGGGGGCTTGGTGGAGCGGTTGACGAGACTTGAACTCGCGACATCCACCTTGGCAAGGTGGTGCTCTACCAACTGAGCTACAACCGCGCAACGAAGAATACTATACCGAACTGTTGGGCACCCTGCAAGTCTTCATAGGCTTTGTGGGCGTGAAATTCCGCCTCTGAACCCGGAAAACTATCCCATAGAACGCTCTGACAAGCACAAACACTGGTGAGCATGGCCAATATTTTTCTGAGGTTTTTCTCATCGGGGTGCTGCTGTGCCTCAGCGATGGTTACGGTTCTGGGCGGGTGCGCAAGGCCCGACGGTTACTCCAGGTCACGACGAATACCGTGCCTTTGCCTGCTGCATTAAGCACCGTTCCTGTCCGTGCTTGGGTGCTCGTTTGCGGTCTTCCCGGTTTCTGGTTCGCTGTCGCTGTTCGTGCTGCTCTCAGCACCGGTGGAGGGCTGGCGTTTGCGCTGCGTTTCGGGGGCCACGCCGTCCTCGTTCATCTCATCTACCAGGCGCATTAGGAACGATTTTGCGTACACCATGCCGAACCCGAACAGCAGCGCACCCAGCACCCAGATCACGAACGTCACCCAGTCCCAGTGCCCGCCCAGCACCTGTTTTACCCCCACATACAGCAGCAGGGCGGCAACGGAAATCGTCAGTGCCAGCGCCACATCTTTGCGGGTCATCCTTATTGTCCTTTCTCCAGCTCAGTGCTGCTGGTGTCAGCGGCTTCAGCATGGGCTTTCTGCTGCGCCTCCCAGGCGTCTTGTTCGTCGTCAAAACGTGCCTCTTGGTAGGCGGCGAAATACGCCAGCAGGCTTGCCACCATAATCGCCACAATAGTCCACACAGACCGCAGCGCATCGGCAACGGTTGCAATGAGCATAATGATCGATGCGTTTGCGAACGCCATCACCGTGCCTTTACGGACGGCACGCCACACGCGTTTTTTACTGCTAAAAATCTCCAGCATCGTAGCCTCTCAGCGGTTCCTGCACTGCTATAAGCATAAGCTGTACGCACCCTGCGCCCATAGTGCGCGCACCACTCTACCGGTTGTGTACGGGGGTATAAGAGAACCGCCCGGCCCGCCCTGCGCGTGGCAGACGGCGGGTCGGGCGGCACTTTCAGAAAGGGGCTAAGTAATATTCTACTCCCCCAAATCGGCTGCTAGTTTACGCAGCCTCTTCAGCGATGATTCCTTCCCCAGAATCTGCATAGATTCGAACAGCGGCGGGGAGATACGCTCACCTGAAACTGCGATGCGTACAGGCCCGAATGCCAGGCGTGGCTTGATGTCCAGACCCTCAACGATCGCCGAACGCAGCGCCGCCTCAATGTGAGAAGAATCCCACTCGGTGATGGGTTCGAGCGCCTCAATGGCGGCGGCAAGAACCTGCGGGGCGGATTCTTTCAGCTGCTTACGCGCATCATCAGCCACCGTAATATCTTCATCAGCGGTGAAGAGGAACGCCAGAAGTTTAGGTGCCTCGCCCAGAAGCTGCATGCGCTCCTGCACCAGCGGGGCGGCCTGCGTGAGCACCTGCTCCTGCTGTTCGCTCAGCGGCTCCCCCAGCACGCCCGCCGCCTGCAGGTACGGCACCAGGCGGCCCCGGAAATCGGCGGCATCCAGGCGGCGAATGTGGTCGCCGTTAATGGCTTCGGCTTTTTTCACGTCGAAACGTGCCGGGTTACCCACCACATCGTGCACATCGAAATGCTGCACCAGCTCATCCACCGTGAACACGTCTTGGTCTGCTGAGAGCGACCAGCCCAGCAGTGAGAGGTAATTCAGCAGACCCTCTTTAATGAACCCGGCCTCACGCAGCAAAAACAGGTTCGATTCGGGGTCACGCTTTGAAAGCTTCTTATTACCCTGCCCCATCACATAGGGCAGGTGCCCAAATTCGGGGATGAACTCGGTAACACCCACATCAATGAGGGCACGGTACAGGGCGATCTGGCGCGGGGTTGACGAGAGCAGGTCTTCACCGCGCAGCACGTGGGTGATACCCATGAGCGCATCATCCACCGGGTTCACGAGAGTGTACAGCGGCTTGCCGTTTGCGCGCACCACCACATAGTCCGGTACCGAACCGGCCCGGAACGTGATTTCGCCGCGCACCAGGTCGTTAAACGTAATGTCTTCCTCAGGCATGCGCAGGCGCCACACGGGCTGGCGGCCTTCGGCGCGGAACGCCTCTTTCTGCTGCTCGGTTAGGGTGCGGTCATAGTTGTCGTACCCTAACTGCGGGTCTTCGCCTTTAGCTTTACGGCGTTCACGCACCTCATCGGGGGTTGAGAAATCTTCGTAAATGTAGCCGCCGTCTTTGAGTTTCTGAATGACCTCGGCGTACAGGTCCATGCGCTGCGACTGCCGGTACGGCTCGTGGGGGCCGCCCACGCCCACCCCTTCGTCCCAGTCAATGCCCAGCCAGTGCAGGCCTTCAAGCACCTGGTTGAACGACTCTTCCGAATCGCGGGCCGCGTCGGTGTCTTCGATACGGAACACCAGTTTTCCGCCGGTGTGGTGCGCGTACGCCCAGTTGAACAGGGCGGTGCGTACCATACCCACATGCGGGGTTCCGGTCGGTGAGGGGCAGAAACGGACGCGGGTCTGGCTCGCGTCTGCGAGCGCGGGGCCGCGGTATTCGGTCATTGTTGTTCTCCTATATATGTGTCAGAGGTTTCGGTGACGGGGCGGGGTGCTGTTCGGTACCCGCTTACCTGGTGCCGGGTGGGGGTTAGCTGCGGATTCGGGTGACGAGCGCGCCGATTCCTTCAACTTCCACCTCGACCTCGTTGCCTTCGTGCAGCACGGTGGTTCCTGCGGGGGTTCCGGTGAGGATAATGTCGCCCGGTAAGAGGGTGAAGACTTCTGATGCGGCGGCGACCAGTTCAGCCACGCTGTAGTGCATCTCGGAGGTGTTGCCTTCTTGGAGGGTGTCACCGTCTACCCAGGTGGTGATGTTCAGCGAGTCGGTGTCGAGCTGGGTTTCGATCCAGGGCCCGAGCGGGGTTGAGCCGTCGAAGCTTTTAGCGCGTGTCCATTGGGCGTCGGTGTCCATGACGTCGCGGGCGGTGAGGTCGTTGGCTACGGTGTAGCCGAACACGACTTCGGGTACGCGTTCTAGCGGCACGGATTTTGCGATGCGCCCGATGACGACGGCGAGTTCACCTTCGGGGCTGACCGCTTCGGAGTAGTCAGGGAGGGTGACGGGGTCGCCGGGGCCTACCACGGTGGTGTTGGGTTTGGTGAAGAACTGTGGTGCGGCCGGTGCCGGTGTGCCCGCCCAGTTGGCGATAGCGCCGATTACTTTTGAGCGTGGGATGATGGGCGCGAGCAGGCGCACATCATCTAGCCGGTGGGTTGCACCGGTTGGTTCTATGCCGTTGTAGAACGGGTCACCGGCGAGAACGCGCAGGGTTTCGGCGCCTTCTTCGCCTTCGACGAGGCCGAAGTGTAGTTCGTCATCTACGGTAAATCGTGCAATACGCATACCCTCTAGGGTACCAGCCCGGCGGTGGTGTCAGCCGCCGGGTTGTCTGCGGCTGCGGTGGGGTTTAGCGGGCGCGGAAGTACACGGGTTCGCGGCCGGTGCGTCCGCGGCGGGCGTTAATGGTGGCGCGGATGGTTTTGAGGGCTTGCTCTTCGCGTTGGGGGGCGTATTCTTGTTGGCTTTCTTGGGCATCCCATTGGCGGTGGTAGACGAGTACGTCGGGTACCCGCAGCCCTTGGGTGTCTTCTGCGACGTGCAGGAGCAGCCCCAGGTTTTCGGCGCTGTTGAGGGCGGGCCAGCCTGCGGCTTGGAGTACGCGGTCGGTACGGTAGATGACGGCGCCGGGGTGTAGCGGGAAGGGCACGGTCCAGAGCCCGGCGAGGGCGCCTTCGGGGTAGGTTTCTGGGGTGTTGGCCCAGTGTTCGGTGCGTTCGCCGGTGCCGTGGATGAGCATGTTTGCGGCGGCCCACCCGGCGTCTGGGTTTTTCTCAAGCTGGTGGATGGTGGCGGCCACGCCTTCGGGGTTGAGCACGTCGTCGGCGTCGAGTTTGAGCAGGTATTCGGCCTCGACCGTAGGGAGTGCGGTGTTGCGGGCCACGGAGGCGCCGCTGCAGAGTTTGCCGGTGGTTAGTTGTGCGTCTGCGTGTTCGACGGGTTGGGTGCTCACGCCGTCCCACACCACGATCCACTGGATGTTGAGGTGGTTGCGGGTTTGGGCCACGGATTGGGCGGTTTCGTGCAGGTGGTCGGCGCGGTCGGGGGCTACGGCGGTAATAATGGCCAGCTTGTGCATGGGGTCTCCCTCGGTTGAACCTGATGTATCGGTGGCGCGCACCCGCACCGTGTGGTTTTGAGTGCGCAAAAGGAGGCCCTGCACGGGTGTGACCCGGTTCAGAACCTCCCTTCTGCTTGTCTCAAGTGTACCCCGGCGCGGTGGTGGCGGGTAGGGAATCGGCACGGATTTTAAGCGCGAAACGTGGCTTTCCGGCCGGGGCTGCCTCTATGAGGTGCGTTTCGGTCGAAAAGCCACGTGCGGGGGTGAGCTTTTTAGACGAGGCGGGTCATCCAGCCGTGGCGGTCTTCTACCGTGCCGGTCTGAATACCCACGAGCTCTTCACGCAGGCTCTTGGAGATCTCACCGAACCCTTCGGAGGCTGCGGGAATCTCAAAATCAGCGGCTTTGAGCTTGCCGATGGGGGCGATGACCGCTGCGGTGCCGCAGGCGCACACCTCTGTAATATCGCCGGAGGCCACGCCGTCACGCCACTCGTTCAGGGTGATGGGGCGTTCCTCAACGGTTATTCCGCGGTCTTTGGCCAGCTGCAGAATTGAGGAGCGAGTAACGCCTTCTAGGATTGTTCCGGTCAGTTCGGGGGTGACCAGCTTGTTCTCTTTGCCGTAGATGAAGAATACGTTCATGCCGCCCAGCTCTTCGAGCGCATCGTTGCGGTGCGGGTCTTTGAAGATCACCTGTTTGCAGCCGTTTTCTTCGCCTTCAAGCTGGGCGATCATGGCGGCAGCATAGTTACCGCCGCATTTTGCAGTGCCAGTACCGCCTTCACCAGCGCGGGCGTACTTCGTGGACAGCCAGATATCCACCGGCTCGGGGGTGCCGAAGTAGTTGCCAGCAGGCGACCCAATCACGTGGTACTCCACGTGACGTGCGGGGCGGACCCCCAGGTACGCCTCGGTCGCAATCATAAACGGACGGAAGTAAAACGCCTCTCCCTCACCGCTGGGAACCCATTTTTCGTCTGCCTGCACCAGCTGTTTCAGGGATTCGATGAAGGTCTCTTCGGGCAGCTGAGGCAGCGCCATACGATGCGCTGATCGGTTCAGGCGCGCCGCGTTCTTCTCGGGCCGGAATGTCCACACCGAGCCGTCCGCGTGGCGGTAGCCCTTAATACCCTCGAAGATTTCCTGGCCATAGTGAAAAACTGCGGCGGCGGGATCTAAGCTGAGCGGACCGTAGGCGTGCACCCGCGCGTTCGACCATTCACCGCCGGTCTTATAATCACCGTTCCAGTCGATGCTAACCATATGATCCGTAAAATAGTCGCCAAACCCGGGGTCGGCTAGGATCTCGGCGCGGAGGGCGTCGCTGGCGGGGTTTTGGTTCGTTTCGTGGCTGAATTCGATGGCCATCGAGGTTCTTCTTCCGTGAGAGTTCGTTACTTGGTGTGCCGCCCGCGAATGAAGGTGAGCGGTGCGCATCGTTAAACTGCGCGGGTGGCGCGTGGGGATGCTGTGGTTCGTGACCACGCCAGCGGTGGGCAAACCGTGTGTGCTCGCCGCACCCTGTTTTAGGGTACCCGATATGGGGGCACCGCGCATATTACTGCCGGGCACCGCACACCCGTGCTGGGGTGCGGGCGCCCCGCTGGTGGTGGTTAGCCGATAAAGCCCAGCACGTCGTCACCAACCTCAACGGTAGTGCGGGTGCGAGCGCCATTGGCGCGCATGTCGGCCTCGACTGCTTCCTCAATGCGCACGGCGGTCGACTCATAGCCCAGGTGCCGCAGCAGCAGGGCCGCTGCGAGGATTGTGGCGGTCGGGTTTGCCTTATTCTGCCCCGCAATATCGGGGGCTGAACCGTGCACGGGCTCGAACATTGAGGGGAACTTCCCCACCGCATTAATATTGCCGGAGGCGGCGTACCCGATACCGCCGGTTACTGCACCGGCTTGGTCGGTCAGGATGTCACCGAATAGGTTATCGGTTACGATCACGTCGAACCGTGAGGGGTTAGTGGTCATGAAAATTGTTGCCGCATCAATGTGCAGGTAGTCGGTCTGCACATCGGGGAATTCACGCCCGATCTCCTCAAAAAGGCGGGTGTACAGGCGGCCAGCATGCACCAGCACATTCGTTTTGTGGATGAGGGTCAGCTTCTTGCGGCGGGCTTGTGCCAGCTCAAAGGCGTACCGGATCAGGCGGCTGACCCCGTGTGCGGTGTTGAGCGACACTTCAGTCGCTATCTGCTCCTGCGTGCCCTCACGCAGGGTACCGCCGTTACCCGCATAGGGGCCTTCGGTGCCTTCACGTACCACCACGAAGTCGATCTCGCCGGGGCTGCTCAGCGGCGACACCGCCCCCGGGTACAGCCGCGCGGGGCGCAGGTTAATGTAGTGGTCAAACGCGAAGCGTAGTTTCAGAAGCATCTCACGCTCAATCAGGCCCGAGGGGATATCACCGCTGCGCGGGTCGGCACCAATAGCGCCGAAAAGAATAGCGTCGTGCTTTTTCAGCGCATCCATGGTGCTCTCGGGCAGGGTCTCACCAGTTTTTAGCCAGTGCTCAGCCCCAAGCGAGTAGTCGGTTGAGGTCACGGCGATGCTATCGAGCTCGCATACACGGTCAAGTACGCGCCGGGCCTGAGCAATAATTTCGGGGCCGATACCGTCGCCAGCGATCACGGCGAGGTCAATACTGTTGGTGAGGTGCTGTTCAGTCATGCTACTACCCTACTGCTGGTGCGGAACCACGCCCACACACAACCCCGCGAATCTCACAGTGTGGGCAGCCTGAGAACCCCAGCACTTATCATGATGCAGCTGGCGCACATGGCCTTCTCATACCTGAGTAGTAGCTACCCACCGATAAACTTAACCCATGGACTTCACTAGCCGCGTTAATAACTTCCTCGACAAACACCACCGGTGGGGTAATGCCGCGGCTGTTCTGAGCATTCAGATGCTCACCCTGCTGATCTGTTTAGGAACCGCTGACCGTGATGCGGGCGTCGCCTTTATTACTGCGGGTGTGACTACCACCAGCCTGTACTACCGGTACCGCAACCCCTACGGCAGCATCTATGTTTTTACGGTGGCGCTGCTCCTTTCGCTTTTCGCCCCCACCGTCGTTATTTACTCCTACCTGCCGGTGTTATTGGCCGCGTACCATACCGGCCGGCATTGGAACCAAAAAGGACGAGCACGCGCATTTATTGGCGGGTGGGTTATCTCATTCCTGGTGGGAGTCCGTAGTTTTATAGCGCTGCTTCATAGCCTCAGCCCGAATGAACCGGTGCTTAATGCCGCCGGTGCAGCTTTCATAGCGCTCTTCGCCCTCTTCTTTTGCGGGCTCACGTTCTCGTTCTTCTGGTTTTTTGGTGCTTCACGGCGTATGCGTGTGCTGCTGCAAGACGAAATCCGTGAGCGCGCCATGCGTCTAGAATTTGAGCAGCAGCAGGAGCGGCGGCTGGCGGCTCAGGACGAACGCACCCGTATTGCCCGGGAAATGCACGATATTGTGGCGCATTCACTCTCCAGTATTATTACGCAGGCCGATGGGGCGCGGTATGCCTCAGCGGCGGCACGGCAGGCTAGCGAAGAAGCCACCGACGCAGATGGCTCACAGCCGGAAACATCTCAAAAAATTGCGGAGCAAACACTCGATACGATCGCCACAACGGCGCGTGGTTCTCTTGCACAGATGCGTTCACTGCTTGGAATACTGCGCACCGACGAGGTGACCATGTACACCCCCGCCCCCAGCCTGGGTGAGGTGCCGATGCTGGTGGAGCAGACACGCGATTCGGGGGTTCCAATCGAGTTCTCGGGTATTAGCGGGGTGCCGCGAGGCACCCTGCCGCAGGGGGCTGAGCTGGCAGCGTACCGGGTGGTGCAGGAGGCGCTGACGAACATCCTTAAGCACGCCCGTGACGCGCAGCAGGTGCAGCTGGTGGTGGCCTGGGACAGGGCGGGGCTGGGCATTAGTGCACACAATAGCGCCCCGCAGGGTAAGTTTTCCCCGGTGCCGGGGTCAGGTAACGGGCTGCGCGGCATGGCGGAGCGTGTGAACATGTATGAGGGTGAGCTGAGCTACGGCCCGGACGTTCAGGGCGGTTACACGGTGCGGGCGCACCTGCCATACCGAGAAATTTAGTCAGTGTAGGTTTTGGTTAATTATTCGTGAAGGAGCGTAATAGTGGATGAAAAGATTACGGTAATGCTGGTTGATGATCAGCAGCTGGTGCGTGGCGGGCTGAAGATGCTCGTGGACTCTCAACCCGATTTGCAGGTGGTGATGGAAGCCGATGACGGCGCCGCCGCTGTGGATAGTTATGCGCGCCTGGCGGAGCAGGGGCACGCACCGAACATTGTGCTCATGGATGTGCGCATGCCGGTACTAGACGGGCTGCAGGCGGCCACGCGCATCCTTGAAATGCACGCCCCCCAATCGCACGTAATTATGCTGACCACCTTCGATTTGGATGAGTACGTGTACTCGGCGGTACGGGCCGGTGCGAGCGGGTTTCTGCTCAAAGACGCCCCGCCGGAGGAGCTGCTGGGGGCGGTGCGCACAGTGTACCGGGGGGATGCGGTGATCGCGCCTTCGGCCACGCGCCGCCTGCTCAAGCACATGATCCCGGTACTGGATACCTCCAGGGAAAATGCTGCAGCCGAAGCGCCACCACAGGAGCAGCCGGTGCTGCAGCATCAGGAACTTATTGAGCAGCTGACCCCGCGCGAGTATGAGGTGCTGAAACTGGTGGCTGAGGGCCTGTCGAACTCTGAGATCGGTCGGGAGCTGGTGCTTTCCGAGGCGACCATTAAAACACACGTGTCGCATGTGTTGAATAAATTGGACGCACGGGATCGTGTGCAGGCGGTCATCATGGCGTACGAGGCGGGGATCGTGAGCTAAAAGGCGGGAAACCCACGGCGGTGGGTGCGGGCGTGTACGACTGAAACGGTAAAGCTGGACGATAAAAGTAGTGGGAAAATTGGCGAAAAAGGCAACGATGAGGGCACCGTTAGTGACGCTGGTTCGCGCAAATGCGCGCGCCTCATGGCGTAAATACGCGCTCACGGGGGCAGCTGTGGGGATCTCGGCGTTTTTCTTAGCCATGGTAATTCTGCTGAGCCTGTCATTCAACGCCGCTTTTGATGCCCACTATGAGGATAGGGTCTCACGCAGTGACGCCGTTGTGGTGCCGCAAACGCTGTTAATGTCGCCAAGTCCCAACAACGGCCCAGACACTCTGACCACTGAGCAGGTGCAGCGCGTCAGGAATGACCCCCATGTTGAGGCCGCCTGGGAACTGGTGGAAGAATCCTACATCGCCACCGGAACAACTGATAAGTATTTTGTACTCCGAGAGGTTCCTACTCGCACCGATATGTTCCCCTATGCGGTGAATGGCCGCATGCCAGTTAACGAACGGGAAGTGGTGGTCTCTGAGCACGTAGCCGCTGATTTACATCTAAATATTGGTGATACGCTCAGGGGCAACAGTACAACCCGCCATACGCTGGGTGAATACCGTATTGTGGGTACGTTTAAGCCAGCGATGCAGCAGTCTGACGAAATGATCTCTGTATACGCTGGCGGTTTGTCGCTAACCCGGCCGGGAGCGTCCTCAGACGCCATTCAGGGTTTAGCCATTAAGCTTAAACCCGGGTCTAGTCTCCGGGACTTGATCGAGTCAACGGGACTGAACGGGTTCGGCGGGGCCAATCCCGGTGGGCACGCACTCGCAGTAATAACTCCCCACCAATATGCTGATGCTATGCGCGGAATCCAGCATATAGTTCTAGTGGTGCTGACCAGCTCAATGCTCAGCTTCGCCATACTGGCGGTGTTGGTTTCCGCATTTGTTATCTCTAATACCCTGAATGTGCTCATGGCTCAACGCACCCGCGAACTGTCACTGCTGCGAACAGTGGGGATGAATAAACGCTCGCTCCTTGCCCTGGGGCTGGGGGAAGCGGCAATTATGGGTGTGGTATCTTCACTGGCTGGTATTGTCTTAGCCTATATCTTGTTCGCGGTGGGCACCTTGCTGCTGGATCGTTCCTCCCGTTTCTCAATAACCATCTCAACTGTGCAGGCTATTACCAAGCTCGTGTTCAGTTCATCGCTCATGCCAGCGGCAATAACCCTAGCCGTATGTTGTACCACCACGCTCATTGCGGCACTTCTGCCAGCGGTGACGGCGATGCGTATTTCTCCGGTACAGGGTCTGCGGCAAGGCACAAAGATCGCGGTACATGCCGGTGGTCGGGTGCAGACCATCCTAGGAACCGTGTTTTTCCTGCTTGCTACGGGCTTAGTAGCCTGGGGGTTGTTCCATTCAATAGGTATAGAAGATATTACTGATACAGGATGGCAGAAACGGTTCATATTCTCGGCACTTGGGATAGCGTGCCTGCTGGTGGCGCTGGTGTTCCTTGCTTATCGGTTTATACCGCTGCTGGTACGCGGGTGGGCGGCGCTTATTGCCCGCACATTAACGGGTGAGATTGCCCGAGCGAACGCGTTGCGCTCCCCCAAACGTACAGTGGCGACCGGGCGTGCCCTGCTGGTGGGGGCGGTTCTGGTGGGTGTTGTGCTCTCTGGCCGGGCCACGCTGGAGTCAATGGCGATGCACACCGTTGACCAGCAGAAGGCTGCGGCAGCATCCCTGTATTTTGGTGCGCCCTCTGCGCTGCCCACACGCTCTGCACCATCCGATGCGCAACATACTGCCGAGCAACAGCCGCAGCAGCGCGCTGATGCTTCTGATCCTTCTGCCGCTGAGACATCGCTGCGTCAGGCACGTGAAGCAGCCCAACAGGTGCGCAGCATAGCGGATGTATCCTCGGTTTCTCTGGTGGAGTATGCTGGCGGGTTCGACTATCTGGAGACTGAGCCGTACCACAGGTTCGTTCAGAACCGCATGAGCGAGCAGGAATACCAGCGTCTGCGCGCCGAAGAATCTACCGCATCCCTGGCGAATACGTATGCGGTTGATACCGCAGATATTACTACGGTACTTCCCGGAGCTGACTCTCATCTGCTGGATGGGGACACGGTGGCACTCTCCCGGCAGGACTGGGAATCCTACCGGGCTGGCGAAACCGGCGAATTCCGGTTTGTTGGCCCCACCGGGGAGATCAAGCTTAAACCTGTACCGTCAAACCTTGACAACCACTCCCCGTATGTCTCCCGTGCAACGGCCGCAAAAGTACAAGACCTTGAGCACCCCCGCACGGTTGAAGGAAGCACTGGGGGCGGCTCCCAGCTGATCATGCAGACCAAACCGCTTACCGGCAATAAAGCTAAAGAACTACGCGAAAACCTGCAGCATATTGCCTCGAAGCATCAGGGGCATTACGTGCTTGGCACCGTTGACACGCGCGCTGCTCTCACCCAAAGTATGGATTATACCGTGTATATTTATATGGCGCTGCTGTCGCTCACGCTGCTGATTTCAATGCTGGGGGTGGCGAACACTATCGCGCTTTCAGGGTACGAGCGGGCACATGAAAACGCGCTCTTACGGGTGTTGGGGCTCTCGCGCACACAGCTGCGTTCGGTAGTGATCATGGAAGCGGTGCTGATTACATTCGCAACCGTCACCATTGGGCTTGCTGGCGGTACCATCATCGGTTTCGTAGGCGCCCGGGCAATGGTTCCGGAGCAGTACGAGCTGGTGTACACCATACCGTGGGTGGGGTACGGTTTCACGCTTCTCGCCTCTCTCGTGGCGGCTATCCTCTGCTCGTTTATCCCGGCGGTGCGCGTTTCGCGGCGTTCCCCGGTGGAGGGGCTGCGGACCGACTAAATAATGTCTTGGGCGGGTGCACACATGACGGATTATTTATTACCTTGTAAATAAATTAGTTGCTATGTAAAGCACTAACGCATGTAAGGCTACTTTTTAGCCCGCTCTGACTCCCCACTGCGGTGTTTCCCTAAAAATCATCCTAAAGGATGAGGGATATAACAGGTATTTGAGGGTATCATCTGCAACAATTGAGGGCATGAGTACTACGACTATTGCCGCAGCTGCACCTGCGGTAGCCACACGAAACCTGTTCAAAACCTACGGTAGGGGCGAAGCAACCGTTCATGCCCTGAATAATGTGACCATTGACTTTGAGCGCGGTAAATTTACCGCCATTATGGGGCCTTCCGGCTCAGGTAAATCCACGCTCATGCAAACCTTAGCGACCCTCGACACCCCGGATCGAAACCCTGAAACAAGCATCCAGATCGGCGGCACCGAGCTGTACGGTCAGAAAGACAACCAGCTCACCGAATTCCGCCGCGAACACGTAGGGTTCA
The DNA here is from genome assembly GCF_016726365.1 of Rothia aeria. Classification (NCBI taxonomy): domain Bacteria; kingdom Bacillati; phylum Actinomycetota; class Actinomycetes; order Micrococcales; family Micrococcaceae; genus Rothia; species Rothia aeria. The sequence goes on from NZ_CP068102.1 coordinate 450,485, forward strand.
TCTTCCAGGCCTTTAACCTCGTACCAACCCTCACCGCCGGGCAAAACATCGACCTGCCACTGGGACTGGCCGGCAAAAAACCCGACCCGGTATGGCGCGATTACCTGGTGAAAACCCTGGGTCTTGCCGAACGTCTGAACCACAGGCCCGAGCAGCTTTCGGGTGGTCAGCAGCAGCGTGTGGCGATTGTGCGTGCGCTACTGTCCCGGCCCGAGGTGGTTTTTGCGGATGAGCCGACCGGTAACCTCGACTCCAACTCGGGTACTGAGGTGCTTAAACTTCTGCGGGATGCAGCCACCGAACAGAAACAAACAATTCTGATGGTCACGCACGATGCGCACGCCGCCTCGTACGCAGACCGCGTGGTCTTCCTCAAAGACGGCATGATCGCTGGCGAAATGCTCAACCCCACCCACGACGCCGTCCTGCAGGCCATGGGGCAGTTGGAGGGTAAGTAGTGTCTAGTAATCTAAATACAGTGGCGCGCGCGAACCTGCGTGCGTCCAAAGGCAAATATATTCTCACGGGTCTTGGTATTGCCATTTCGTCGTTCTTCATTGCGGCCGTGATTGTGCTGATCAGCTCGCTGCAAGGCACCGTTAGCGCCTCAATCGGCGATGTGCTGACCAAGGCCGATAATATTGTGATCTCTGCCGGGGCAAACGACCAGTCTAACAATAGCGCGAATATTTACCTGGATGAGGAGACCATTAAGAAAATTCAGGAAGACCCGTCGGTAGCCTCAGCCTGGATTGATTACCAGGGTTCGGGCAAGTTCGGTGCCGATAAGACCACGGCCTACTACAACCAGGCCCCCACCAGCACCGACGCATTCCCCTTCAGCATTGACGGTAAGTTGCCCGCGAATGATTCAGAGATTATGCTCTCTAAAATCTTCGCGCAAAAACACAACCTGAAAACCGGTGATAAGGTCACCTCGCAGGATATTGTGGCTTCCGCCTCCGATCCGAGCACCACCGACACCAAGGAGTACACGGTCAGTGGCCTGTTCGACGGCGGGTTCTCAGGCGCCAGCTCGAATAATGCAGTCTTTATCGGCGGTACCGCCTACGGGGAAGCCGCCACCAAGGCCCTTAAGAACAGGCCTGCTGGGGCACCCGAGTACATGTATCCGGGCGCTACCATGGCGTTCGTTAAATTCAAGGGTGATGACCAGGCCGCTGCCCGTACCGAGCTGCAGAACAAGCTCAACACCGGGGACAAAAATACCGAGCCGAAGGTAACAACCGGGAAAGAGTACCTGAAGAAGATACAGGACCAAATCTCGGCTGGGTTCGCGTTTATTGGCACGATCCTGGGTGCTTTCGCGGCACTGGCCCTGCTGGTCTCGTCCTTCGTCATTTCTAATACGTTCGCGGTGCTGATTGGGCAGCGAGTGCGTGAGCTTGCCTTGCTGCGTACCCTGGGTGCGCGTGGCTCGTCACTGGTGCTCATGCTTATCATTGAGGCCCTTGTAGTGGGTATTGTATTCTCAGCGATCGGTGCGTTGGCGGTGTATGCCGTCGCGGGCCTGCTGTCACTGTTGTTTAACAATATTCTGATCACGTACGACCCCATGGCGTTCGTTGCTGGTGTGGCACTGTGCACCATCGTCACAGTGTTGGCTTCGCTGGCCCCGGCCCGCACCGCCCTGCGCATCTCCCCCATTAGTGCAATGGGTGAGACCACCGCCCAGGCTGTGAAGAAGCCCAGCATTATTGGGATGATCGCGGGCGTGCTGGTGGGTATTGGCGGTGCCGTACTGGTCAGTATTGCCATCGGGATGACCAGCGACAAGAAGGACTCCGAACAGGCTGTGCTGCTGGTGATGCTGGCTGCCCTGCTGCTCGGTGTGGCGATCTTCCTGCTCACCCCCTGGATTCTGCTGCCGCTGGTGCGGGGGTTGGGCACAATGTTCCGCACCCAGACCGGTAAATTGGCGGTCGCTAACGCCCTGCGCTCCCCCAAACGTACGGTCTCAACGGGCCGTGCAGTACTGGTGGGTGCACTGGTGGTCGCTACCGTGCTGACCGGTTACAGCGTCATGAACGCCTCGCTGGCAAAGGCAATGGATAAGACCTTCCCGATCTCAGCGATGGCCGTATACGGTGATGGCTCATCGGCCGGTGCCAAGGGCGTGGAGAAAGCCCGCAGCGTTGCCGATAAGGCGCGGGGTTTGAAGAATGTGGAAGCAGCAACTGTGGCCTCTGCTGCGGGTGCTGTGGAGTACACGATCCCCGTCAAAGATACTGACAAGTCGGTGGATCACGCCAGTAACCTGGTGGCGCTGAGCCAAGACGAGCTGGGGAAGGTCATCCCGGGTGAGGCTTCGCAGCAGCTTGCCGATAATACGGTGCTGGTTCCCACCAAGATTTATGAGGCCAGCTCGTATAACGATTCAACCCGACTCAAGGCAACCGGCCCGCGCGGGACTGTGGAGCTGAAACCGATTAAGTCGCAGACCCAGCAGACCCTCTTCATCGTGAATACGGCAACCGGGGCCAAGCTGCAGGATGCCTCCGACCCGAAACCGATTGCTGTTGCAAACGCACCAGAACAGCAGGGTGCACAGGGGCAGCCCGCCCAGGGTGGTGAGCACCAGGCTCCTGCCGCTGGGGCTGAGGGCGACGCATCTCCCGGCGCTACCGGTGCCGGTTCTGAGGGTGCCAGCGCCCCTGCCGGTGGCGGCGCTCAAGGCTCTGCTGCGGGTGCATCTGCTGGGAGTGCCCAGCAGCCGGGCCAGGATGGTGCCGGGCAGCAGGAGCTGGGAACCGTAGCGCGCGGTAACCAGACGATGGTTCTGGTGCGTGCGGCTTCTCCGCTGTCGTCCTCCGATAACGCCGCTTTGCAGGATGAGCTGACTAAAGCTAATGACGGCGTTGATTTTGTGGGCGGTTTGCAGTCGCGGAAACAGATTGACCAGATACTGACTATTCTGCTGGGCTGCACCCTGGCACTGTTGGCTCTGGCAATTGTGATCGCTGTGATTGGCGTGGCGAACACTATGACCCTGTCGGTGAACGAGCGCCGCCGTGAGAACGCAATGCTCCGCTCGCTGGGCCTGTCCCGCAAGCAGCTGCGTCGCATGATTTCGGCTGAGGCAATTCTTATTACCCTAGGCGCGGTGCTGCTGGGCATCTTAGGCGGTATTGGGATTGGGCTGCTCGCGGCGAAGGTTATTTTCACGGCGTCCAATAGTTCCGCTGAGATTGTGGTTGAGCTGCCGTTCTTGGGGCTGGCCTTTGTGGTGCTGGTTGGTTTGCTGTCAGCGCTGGTCGCCTCGGCGCTGCCGGCGATACGTTCAGCGCGTATGTCTCCCGTGGAGGGGATGCGCAGCTAGCCGCTGATTCGCTGTCGGTTCTGAACCGTCATAGGGCGGGTTCTCCGGTGTGGGGAACCCGCCCTGTGTTTTTATTGTGCCCGCTGAAGTTAATACAGTTTGTCTGCCGAAACGTGTTGAGGGTGTACTATTCTGCCTATAATCCTTACACGGCGGCATGTTATTAAATCTTTATTTTCCTTTTATTAGACACAGTGTCATATATCACATACGCCACTTAGGGTATACATTACCTCATACTCTTTGAATGCAGCTTAAATGCAGCGTATCTACCACTTTTACCACACCGTTCCCCGCCGTGCCACCTTAAACCCTGGTCAGGGCCGTATATCATCCGAAAGTATGAGAACCGTTTTTGGGGGCCTTCAAAAACTTCACCCCAAAGGATGACAAATGTCAGGGGATATCGCTTTCAATTCCTGAAACAATTAAATCATGACTACTTCAACCATCCCCGCAGGCACTCCTGCGGTAGCCACACGGAACCTGTTCAAAACCTACGGCAAGGGCGAAGCAACCGTTCATGCCCTGAACAATGTGAGCGTTGACTTCGAGCACGGTAAGTTCACCGCCATTATGGGGCCTTCCGGCTCTGGCAAGTCCACGCTGATGCAGACGCTCGCTACCCTTGATGCGCCCGACCGTAACCCCCAGACTATTATCCGTATCGGCGGTACCGAACTATACGGTCAGAAAGACAACCAGCTCACCGAATTCCGCCGCGAACACGTAGGGTTCATCTTCCAGGCCTTTAACCTCGTACCCACCCTCACTGCCGGGCAAAACATCGACCTGCCACTGGGGCTGGCCAGCAAAAAACCCGACCCGGTGTGGCGTGACTATCTTGTTCAGACTTTGGGGCTGCAGAACCGCCTGGATCACCGCCCCGAACAGCTCTCCGGCGGCCAGCAGCAGCGCGTTGCCATTGTGCGCGCTCTGCTGGCTCGCCCGGAGGTCGTATTTGCTGACGAGCCGACCGGTAACCTCGACTCCAACTCGGGGTCTGAGGTTTTGCGGCTGCTGCGTGATGCGGCGACTGAGCACCAGCAGACCATCCTCATGGTCACGCACGATGCGCACGCCGCCTCGTACGCAGACCGCGTGGTCTTCCTCAAAGACGGCATGATTGCTGGCGAGATGCTCAACCCCACCCACGACGCCGTCCTGCAGGCCATGGGACAGTTGGAAGGTAAGTAAAAATGGCTACTACTACACTAAGTACGGTGGCGCGGGCGAACCTGCGCGCCTCCAAGAAGAAATATATTCTCACGGGTATTGGTATTGCCATTTCGTCGTTCTTCATTTCGGCGGTGCTAATGCTTACCTCCTCGCTTCAGGCGACGCTGGATGCGACCATTGGCGATATCTACGCTAACTCCCAAAACGTGGTGATTTCTGCGGGTGTGGCGAACCAAGACGACGCGAACTCCACCGCTAAGTTCCCGATGTCCAATGACACGATTAAGAAGCTTCAGGAGTCCCCGGAGGTTAGCTCATCCTGGATTCTGTATAGTTTTTCTGGCACCTACGGGGCCGATAAAGAGAAGGTAACATACGCTTCTACACCGCCGTCAAAGGACCTTGCGCCCTTCGATATTGAGGGGAATCTCCCGTCTAAAGATACCGAGCTTCTGGTTGCTAAGAGTTTCGCCGAGAAACACAATCTGAAAATCGGTGATAAGGTGACCATGCCCAATGTTGTCACCTCAGCTACCGATAAGGACAATGCGAAAGACACCGAGTATACCCTCACGGCTACCTTCAGCACCGGTATCTCAGATTCGCAGATGAGCGACAACGTTTTCATTGGCGGCACCAGCCTTGCGGATATCGCGCGTCAGCTTGCCGATGAAGAGGGCGGGATCGTCTCAGACCCCTCCAAACCTATGGCGCCTCAGGCCTTCATTAAGCTCAAGAATAATACCCAGGAATCGCGCGATGCCCTGCAGAAAGAGCTGAACACCGGCGATAAGAACACCACCCCCAAGGTGTTCTCTAACACGCAGATGATGGACCACCTCAAGAAGCAGCTCTCATCGCTCTTCGACGCACTGGGTACTATCCTCGTTGCCTTCGCAATCCTGGCTCTGCTGGTTTCCTCATTCGTCATTTCGAACACCTTCGCGGTGCTGGTGGGCCAACGGACTCGTGAGCTCGCCTTGCTGCGCACCCTTGGTGCCCGCGGTGGTTCACTGGTGCGAATGCTGCTTATGGAGTCGCTGGTGATTGGCCTGTTCTTCTCCATTATTGGTTCGGCGGCGGTGTATGCAGTCGGCGGGATTTTGAACGCAATGTTCAGCACGTTCATTGTCAGTTTCTCCCCCGTGGCGTTTATTGTGGGTGTGCTCATGTGCACTGTTGTGACCGTACTCGCCTCGCTCGCCCCGGCCCGTACTGCCCTGCGCATCTCCCCCATTAGCGCCATGAGCGCAAACACCGAGCAGGCAGTGAAGAAGCCCAGCATCATTGGGGGAATCATCGGCGTCGTCCTCGCCATTGCGGGCGGTATTCTCACCACCGCCGCGCTGAAGGATAATAACGGCGGCACTGCCATTACCACCATCATGTGGGCATGCCTCCTCTACGCGTTGGCGGTATTCCTGCTCACCCCGTGGATCCTGCTGCCGCTCGTTCGGATTATTGGGTCGGTACTGCGCGGGCAGACCGGTAAACTCGCACTAGCGAACTCTCTGCGCTCGCCCAAACGCACCGTTTCAACCGGGCGCGCCGTGCTGGTGGGAACCCTGGTGATTGGCATCGTGCTAACTGGCCACTCGGTTTTGAGCACATCCATCGCCAAAGAGCTGGATAGGCTATACCCGGTAACAGCGTACGCACCGTTCGGTGAGTCCTCCGTGACCAATAGCAGTGCGAGCGTGACCAAGGCAAAGAATGTGGCCGATAAGATTAAGGGCCTTAAAAACGTTGAAGCCGTCAGCGTTGGCTCAGCTGCGGGCGTGATTGAGTACACCGCAAAGCCCGATAATGCAGGCTCCACCAATCTCAAAGACAATGTGATGTCTCTGAGCAATGATGACCTGCACAAGGTATCCACCGGCGAGTCCAACATTAACCTGAAGGACGACGAGGTGCTCGTGCCCCAGGATATTTGGGACTTGGGCAAGTTCGATAACAACACCCGTCTGAAGATTACCGGGCCGCTGGGGACGGTTGAGGCCAAACCCATTAAGGCAGAGACCAAAGAGCCGTTCTTCGTGGTGAACCCGGCAACCGGTGCTAAGGTGCAGGATGCCTCCAACCCGCAGCCAGCCACTAGTGAGCAGGCTATGCCGGAAGACCCCGCCGCACAGGAAGCGCTCATGAAGGCTGCTCAGGAAAACCCGGCCCTGGCACGCAGCTTTGCGGCACGCGGTACCGCAACTATGGTGCTCATGCGGGCAAAGACCCCGCTCATCAGCTCCGATAATAGCCAGCTGCAGAGCGAGCTTGCTAAGGCAAATGACGGCACCGAGTTCCAAGGCGGGCTGAGGATTCGTAAGAGTAACGATCAGACTCTGAGTATTATGCTCAATGCGTCCCTGATCCTGCTGGCACTGGCAGTCGTTATTGCGGTGATTGGTGTGGCAAACACTATGACCCTGTCGGTGAACGAGCGCCGCCGCGAGAACGCGATGCTCCGCTCGCTGGGCCTGTCCCGCAAGCAGCTGCGCCGCATGGTCTCGACCGAAGCCGTCATGATCACCCTCGGAGCGCTGGCGATGGGCATCGTCTCAGGTGTACTCATTGGTTTAGTTCTTTCACGAGTACTGGTGCGGGCCATGCGTGAATCCATGGAAATGGTACCGGCCCTGCCAATTACTGGCATGGTACTCGTGTTGGTAGTGGGCCTATTCGCCGCATTCGCGGCGTCAGCCATCCCGGCCTTCCGGTCGGCACGGCAATCCCCAGTGGAGGGGTTAAGGTCCCGCTAACCTCATAAGGATCCCCGGAAGGGGAAAAGCCCCCGGTGCTTTTGTCGGTTGGAGCCGGGGGCTTCTTCCTGCCCTCACAGCAGTAGCCCGCTAACATTACGAGCAACAGAAAGTCCCGGAGGCAACGGTATTCGTTGCTTCCGGGACTTTTAACGTATCGGTTACGCCTCTTTCGGCTCCTCATACCGGGGGAACACCGGCGACGGGGCCGGAAGCTCAGCACCGGCGACCAGGGCATCACCCAGCGCGGTAAACTGGCGCGCATCACCTTCAGCAACACCCAGCAGATCCAGCAGCTTCGCCATGGAGGCGGGCATCACCGGCTGCATGAGGATAGCAACCTGGCGCACCACCTCAAGGGTCACATACAGCACTGTGCCCATGCGCTCCAGCTCACCGTTCTTACGCAAAGCCCACGGCTGCTGCTCCGCGAAATAGGCGTTCGTATCGGCAAGCACCGTCCAGATGCGCTCTAGGGCACGGTGGAATGCCTGCTCATCATAGTCCGCGCGAACCGGCTCATACAGGGCGGCAGCATCAGCCAAAATCTTACGATCAGCCTCAGTCAATTCGCCGGGGGTAGGCACCCTACCGTCACAGTTCTTCGCCACCATCGACAGTGAACGCTGCGCCAAGTTCCCGAGGTTATTCGCCAAATCCGAATTAATACGGTTCTTAATCGCCTCGGCGGAATACGAGCCGTCCTGCCCGAACGAGACCTCACGCATCAGGAAGAACCGCACCTGGTCCAGCCCGAAGGCCGCCACCAGGTCGGCAGGATCCACCACGTTGCCCACCGATTTCGACATTTTCTCGCCATTAACCAGCAGGAACCCGTGCCCAAATACGCGTTTGGGCAGCTCAAGACCGGCAGACCAGAGGAACGCAGGCCAGTAGATAGAATGGAAACGGGTAATGTCCTTACCAATCAGGTGCAGGTCTGCTGGCCAGTATTTGGTGAAAAGCTCCCCCTCAGTGTTCGGGTAGCCCAGGCCAGTCAGGTAGTTAGTCAGCGCATCCACCCACACGTACATAACGTGCTTATCATTACCGGGTACGGGCACGCCCCAGTCGAAGGTGGTGCGCGAAATTGAGAGGTCATTCAGCCCGCCCTTGACGAACGAAGTCAGCTCATTGCGGCGCGACTCGGGGTAAATGTAGCCCTGGGTTGCGTAAAGCTCCAGCAGCTTATCGGCATACTTTGAGAGGCGGAAGAAATACGACTCTTCCTCAGTCCATTCGACTTCCGTTCCGGTGGCAATAGCGTAACGCTGCCCATCACGTTCTTCTGTCTCGTCCTCAGCATAGTAGGCTTCATCGCGTACGGAGTACCAGCCAGCGTATTTATCGAGGTAAATATCCCCGTTCTCTTCCATACGCTTCCAGATCGCCTGCGACGCCTCATAATGGTCGGGGTCTGTGGTGCGGATAAAACGGTCGTAGCTAATACCGAGGGCATCATTCATCGCCTTGAAACGAGCGGAATTCTCGTCGGCGAGTTCCTTGGCGGTCACGCCCTGCTTCTCGGCGGTGGTCTGCATCTTCTGCCCGTGCTCATCGGTGCCGGTCATAAACCGCACATCGAACCCATCGAGCCGTTTGAAACGCGCCATAACGTCTGCGGCAATGGTCTCATAGGCGTGCCCAATGTGGGGGTTGCCGTTGGGGTATGAAATCGCTGTAGTGATGTAGTACGGGGTAGCAGTCATAATTATTAATCTTACCCCAGTTTCTGGCGCTGGATGCGGCGAAACAGTAATGCGACAAGCCCGTCGTCATGTACCCACACACAACCCCAGCTGCAGCAGCAGACCCCCTCGCACATGTTGCGCGCTGCACACCGTGACGGTGCTCGGCACGCAGCATGTGCGAAGGGGCCGCCTGCGTTTACAGCAGTGCGCTGTAGGCCGGGCCCGCTAGCCGCATGACCACTCATAGAAGACCTGCGAGAAGTCACGTGCTGCCAACCGGTCCGGAGCAATCAGCCAGTTCGCCGTACCAACATCGCCCCAGAGCACCGTGTTCCCATACGAATCCATCGTTAACAGGTTCACGGTACGCCTGCGGATATCAGAGTTTTCAGGCTCTTCGCGGCGTGGATCGCCCTGCATGAAGTGCGGTAAACCGCCAAGCTTTGAGTAGTCCCCTGAACCAGTAATTTCCTCAATTTCTTCCACATCATATACATCAAGGTCAAAAAGACTCGTAATAGCCTGTTCCGGGTATGCCTGGTTCCACTTCTCAATCAGCGGGTGATTTATCGAATCGTTCGGGGCAAATATTTCCCGCCCAAGTGTCGTAAATTCGAGTGCACACTCATGTTTGATAGGCCACCAGAAGTCTCGCTCACGATCCTCACAGGTCGCTACCGCATCCGGGTTCGCTTCACCCAGCTGAGGATAGTAGATCACACGGTGGTCCTCTTCCTTATCTATCCCCCACCCTGAGTTTGTGCTCACCCAGAACTGCACCATGCCGGTGGGCGGATAAATAGGATTCTCCGGCAGCTCAGCACAATTAATCTGCGCAATCATGCCCATTGGTATCCCGTCCGAGTCGGTGGGTGCTTCCACCCCAGCGGGCAGATACGGCACTCCCCCGAACTTCGAGACGGTCACCGGCAGCGGCTCAGCAGCCTCAGAGGGCTTAATCCCAATAGCAGGTAATGGGTTTTCAGCATAGAGCTCTTCAACAAGGGCAGCAGCTTTCTCAACAATATCACTCACAGGAAGCTCTCCTTCAACGGTTCTATCTATGGTCATTGCTGGGTTGTGCAGGTGTTTCCACCTGCGCCCTGGTTTAATGAGAGCACTCTCCCGAGCCAATACACAACCGATTTCGTTATTACCCGCTTTTCCTCATCTGACAAACCCCGGTTAGGGGCAGCGCTCGGCACCAGAATGTGCCAGGAGGTCAGCCCGTGTTTTTACAGAGACCGCTAGCCGCATGACCACTCATAGAAGACCTGTGAGAAGTCACGTGCTGCCAACCGGTCCGGAGCAATCAGCCAGTTCGCCGTACCGCCGTCACCCCAGATCACCAAATATTCTTCGCCATCCCAGACTGAGTCCATCGTCAGCAGGTTCACGGTGCACCCATGCTCCTCAGCATTCTCATGGTAGTAACGCGGGTCGCCCTGCACAAAGTCTGGTAAACCGCCGATCTTCGAGTAATCCCGTGAACCGGTGAACTTCTCAATCTCTTCCAGAACATCGCCGTCCTCAAAGTCGTCAAGGTCAAAAAGAGACTTAATGGTCTGTTCCGGGTATGCCTGGTTCCACTTCTCAATCAGCGGGTGGTTCACTGAATCCTTGCATGGGGAGAATATTTCATGCTCCAACACCACAAATTCGAGTGCGCATTCGTGTTCCACCGGCAGACAAATATCATGTTCATCGTCATTCATAGTTGCTGTCGCTTCCGGGTTCGCCTCACCCAGCTGAGGGTAATAGATAACGCGGCGGTCATTTTCGCCGCCTAATCCCCAATCGTCACCGCCCCCTATCCAGAACTGCACCATACCGGTAGGCGGGTAAATGGGGTTCTCGGGCAGTTCAGCACAGTTAATCTGCGCGATCATGGCCATTGGGTTCCCATCTGAGTCGGTGGGTGCCTCCACCCCAGCGGGCAGATACGGCACTCCCCCGAACTTTGAAACGGTCACCGGCAGCGGCTCAGCAGCCTTAGATACCTTAATCTCAATAACGGGTAACGGATTTTCAGCATTGAGCTGTTTAATAAGGGCAATAGCTTTCTCGGCAGTGCTGCTCATAGGAACTCCTTCGATGGCTCTGAGCTACGGTAGTTAGGGGTTACAGGCGTCACCGCCTGTGTTCCCCGCATTAATTAGAGCACCTTCCTAAACCAACACACAATTGGTTTCGTCATTGCCCGTTTTTCCTCACCTAATGTACCCCTCACCAGGATTGGCACAGCATTACCTAGTTCCGAACCACCAAGCTGCTGGCAGAAAATTTTAGGGTACTACATGAGCCGCGATAAACGCTTCAAAGACCAAGCGCATACAAAGGGGTGCCCGCCATAATGGCAGGCACCCCTGTAACGCTATTAGCTCAGTGCTTAGCGAGCCACCGAACCTTCGGTGTAGTCATCATCCACGGTGTTCCACGAGAACAACTCACGCAGCTTACGGCCGGTAGCCTCAATCGGGTGCGACTCGCCCTGAGCGCGCAGAGCCTTGAACTCGGGGGCACCAGCAGCCTGGTCGTCCATGAAACGCTTAGCGAATGCGCCGCTCTGAATATCAGCCAGCACAGCCTTCATGTTCTCCTTAACCTCGGGAGAAATCACGCGCGGGCCAGAAACATAGTCACCGTACTCGGCGGTGTCAGAAATCGACCAGCGCTGCTTAGCAATACCGCCTTCAATCATCAGATCCACGATCAGCTTCAGCTCGTGCAGCACCTCAAAGTACGCAATCTCAGGCTGGTACCCTGCCTCAGTCAGCACCTCAAAACCGTACTGTACCAGCTGCGAGGTAGACCCGCACAGCACAGCCTGCTCACCGAACAGGTCAGACTCGGTCTCTTCAGTGAAAGTGGTCTTAATAACGCCCGCACGGGTAGCACCCAGCGCCTTAGCATACGACAGGGCCAAGGCCAGGGCCTCACCCGAGGCGTCCTTCTCAACGGCAACAAGAGCGGGAACACCACGGCCTGCCTCGTACTCGCGGCGCACCGTGTGCCCCGGACCCTTCGGGGCGACCATAGCGACATCCACACCCTCGGGTGCGGTAATGTAGCCAAAGCGGATATTGAAACCGTGCGCGAAGAACAGCGCATTGCCGGGCTTCAAGTTAGGTTCGATGCTCTCAGCGTAGACCTTAGCCTGCACCTGATCCGGGGTCAGAATCATAATGACATCTGCCTCAGCGGCGGCCTCGGCAACGGTCGCCACACGCAGCCCTTCAGCCTCAGCCTTGGCGCGGGACTTGGAGCCCTCAGCCAAGCCAACAATAACCTTCACGCCAGAATCACGCAGGTTCAATGCGTGGGCGTGACCCTGCGAACCGTAACCGATAATCGCGACGGTACGGCCCTGGACCAGGGAAAGATCTGCATCGTCGTTGTAGAAAATGGTTGCTGCCATTTCTTCTCCTAATATTTTGGTGTTTACCCGCTAAGGGCTCAGTGAATAAGTTTACTAGATGCGGTACCGTGCAGAAGGTTTAAACGCCTCTTCTCAGGATGCGGGCACCAGCACCACACGGCACCGCATACCCGCACCCAACGATAGTGGCTCCACCCACGGTTGCCAGCGGCTTCTTCCGCCGAAAGAGGGCGCTAAATGCGTTCGCTCATCGACCGCGGCCCGCGAGAAAGCGCAATAGTGCCAGCACGCACAATCTCACGGATGCCGTAGGGCTCGAGCACATCCAGCAGGGCGTTAAGCTTCTCAGCCGAACCGGTCGCCTCAATCACTACCGACTCCGTAGAGACGTCAATTACCGAAGCACGGAAAAGATCGGCGGCCTGAACCACCTGCAGACGCACCGCCGGGTCCGCCTTAACCTTCACCATAATGTGGTCGCGCTGCGTTGAGGTTTCCGGCAGCAGCTCCACCACTTTAAGAACATGGATCAGCTTATTCAGCTGTTTAGTGAGCTGCTCCAGAGTTTCAGAATCGCCATCCGCAACAATCGTGATGCGTGAAACCTTGGGAACCTCCGTGGGGCCCACCGCGAGGGAGGCAATATTAAACATGCGGCGGGAGAACAGCCCAGAAACGCGTGAGAGCACGCCGGGCTTGTCTTCTACCAGTACTGAAAGGGTATGCAGGCTCATTAGTTCTCCCCCTCTTCTCGACCGAAATCGGGCGAGGTGTTCTTCGCAATCTGAATCAAATCATTCGACACGCCAGCGGGCACCATCGGCCACACCATCGCATCCGGGCTAACGGTGAAATCAATCACCACGGGGCGGTCGTTAATCGCGAGCGCCTGCTTAATGGTTTCGTCCACGTCCTCGTCACGTTCGCACCTGAACGTGGCGCAGCCGTACGCGTCGCCGAGCTTCACGAAATCGGGGATGCGGTCGGTGCCGTGCCCGGTACGCAGGTGCGTGTTGGAGTAGCGGCCGTCGTAGAAAAGGGTCTGCCACTGGCGCACCATACCCAGGGACGAGTTATTAATGATCGCAACCTTAATGGGGATATTGTTCTGCGCGCAGGTGGCCAGCTCCTGGTTAGTCATCTGGAAACAGCCGTCGCCGTCAATCGCCCACACCACGGAGTTGGGGTTTGCTACCTGTGCACCCATTGCGGCGGGCACGGAGTAGCCCATAGTGCCCAGACCGGAGGAGCTGAGGAAGTGACGCGGGTTCTCGTGCCCCACAAAGTGCGCACCCCACATCTGGTGCTGGCCCACGCCAGCCACGTAGAATGCGTCTGGGCCGGTGAGGGCGCTGATGCGTTCCAGCACGTACTGGGGTGAGCCCAGCCCGTCATCTGTTTTAACGTACCCCAGCGGGTAGTCCGCCTTAATCTTGTCCAGCTCAACCCACCATTCGGCCAGTGAGGGCATGTGCGGAGCGAACTCGGTGGCGAGCAGCTCGTTCAGTTCGGGCAGCACGTACCGCAGATCCCCCACGATCGGCACGTTTGCGAAACGGATTTTTGAGATCTCCGCCGGGTCAACGTCAATATGGATGACCTTCGCATCGGGGGCGAATGAATCGACTTTACCGGTCACACGGTCGTCGAAGCGGGCTCCGAGAGTAATCAGCAAGTCTGACTTCTGCATGGCTGCCACGGCGGGAACGGTGCCGTGCATGCCGGGCATCCCCAAGTTCTGGGGGTTCGAGTCGGGCAGGGCGCCGCGGGCGTTGAGGGTGGTAACCACAGGTGCGCCAGTGAGTTCTGCGAGTTTAGCCAGCTCTTCGGAGGCGCCCGCACGCACCACGCCGCCGCCCACGTACAGTACGGGACGTTTGGACTCGGTAATGAGCTTAGCCGCTTCACGGATCTGCTTGGAGTGCCCGCGGGTGACGGGTGTGTAGCCGCGCACCTCAATCTTCGGGGGCCAGCTGAAGTCCATCATGCCCACCTGCGCGTCCTTGGTGATGTCTACCAGCACGGGGCCGGGGCGTCCGGTTGCGGCGAGATGGAAGGCGGTGGCGATGCACCGCGGGATTTCCTGCGGGTCAGAGATCATGAAGGAGTGCTTGGTGATCGGCATGGTCATGCCCACAATGTCTGCTTCTTGGAAGGCGTCGGTGCCGAGCAGCTTCGTGGACACCTGCCCGGTGATAGCGACGATGGGCACCGAGTCCATGTTTGCGTCCGCGATGGGGGTGAGCAGGTTGGTGGCACCGGGCCCGCTGGTTGCAATACACACACCTACTTTGCCGGTGGAGGTCGCATACCCTTGAGCGGCGTGCCCTGCACCTTGCTCGTGGCGCACCAGGATGTGGTTAATCTTGGAGGAATCCATGAGCGGGTCATAGGTGGGCAGGATTGCCCCGCCGGGCAAACCAAAAACGTCGGTGACGCCAAGCATTTCAAGGGAGCGGATGATCGCCTGGGAGCCGGTCATGCGCTCGGTGGTGTGTGTTTCGCCCGCCGCCGAAGTTTCGGGGGCGGTCTTAGCCGAGTATCCCGTGGTCATATTAATGCCTCTTATCGGTTCTTCAGTTCTCTGTAATCTGAGGTGAGGTGCGATAAGCTGGTGTGCCTTTCGCGCGTACGCCCCGGTGGTTCCGTAGCTACAAAAAATACCCTCCGCTGGTGGTGGTAGCGAAGGGCGCTTACGTAGACAGCATCAAAGCCTCGTC
Organism: Rothia aeria; assembly: GCF_016726365.1. Taxonomy (NCBI): domain Bacteria; kingdom Bacillati; phylum Actinomycetota; class Actinomycetes; order Micrococcales; family Micrococcaceae; genus Rothia; species Rothia aeria. Next base: position 465,547 of record NZ_CP068102.1, read on the forward strand.
CTGCGGCGCCCTAGGCGACGACTACGAGGCTAAGAATCAGCTGCATCTGTTGCTTTTGCACCCTTCTATGTTCGCGCGCTGGCGTGCGTGAGTCAAATCTCCCGTGCCGTTTTAACGAATTTTTTTGCAGTATTTTTTGAGAAGTTGGCTTGTGAACGGGATGCAAGTGTTATCTGCCGACCACTACCGGAGTATTTCACCAGTAAATTAGTGCGTTTATGTGACATAAATGCGTTTATGTGACATAAAACGGTGACGTAGAACGCGCCTGCCGGTAGAATTGGGGGTATGACCGATGTGAAAAATACGGCCGATACCGATGTAGCGCAGGCCAATCAACAGCAGGGCACACAACAACTAACCGGAGAGCAAGTAATCCGAGTACTGCACCCTGCTTTTGATAATCAGATCATTAATTATGGCGCCTACAACCTGGTGTATGCGACCGGTTCCGCGACCTACCGCAACCCCGATATTGCGGCTCTTCAGGAGGATCACCAAGAGTGCTTTCTGGTAGGTTATCAGGATTCACCCGATGAGGTGATTATTGCACCTATTCATATGCCTGAGGTGACCCCGGCAGGTGCGGCAACAACCATCGACAACACAAACGCTCTGCATGCGCACCTGACGAATGACAATCTGACTATTATGCTTGAGTCTATTAATGGGAGCCGGTTCAGGCTCACGCTATTAGATAAGCCCGAGATTACCACGCACGCTGGTACGGGCACTATTGATCAGACGCTGGATGTGCAAGATTTCCGGACGTTCGTGACCACTATCTGGCCCGTGCTTTAGTCCTGTGCGGCTACCGGTTCATGGCGCACCCCGCGGCTTGGGGGGTGCGCCTTTTTAGCAGGTTACCCGCATGTACCCGGTACCGCGCTTGGCTGCGAGGGCGCGGGTACAGAGTAAAAATAGGCGAGAACCCCGCCGATATTGGCGGGGTTCTTGCTATAGTGTGCGCCCCCTGGGACTCGAACCCAGAACCCATTGATTAAGAGTCAATTGCTCTGCCAATTGAGCTAGAGGCGCTTATTTACTTATCCACCAGCACCGCTGGCGACAGATAAAAACTATACGGCACTTGCTTCACCCTCGCAAATCCAGTTGGGGTGATACTCGCCACTCTAAAGCTGGGGTGCGTGGGGCCATTAGTGAAAACAGCTTCGACCCGTTCATCTTGAGGCGCACCTGAGGCCGTGCCATGATGGTTTGTATTAAAGACACTTCTGGCCCCGATAACCCGAAAGGCACACCGTGAGCACTCGTTTGGAACCCGGCACCGCCGCACCCGACTTCACACTACAAGACCAGGATGGAACCGCCCGCTCCCTCAGCGACTATCGGGGGCAGAACGTCATCCTCTACTTCTACCCCAAGGCGTCCACCCCCGGGTGCACTAAAGAAGCATGTGACTTTCGGGATAACCTGGCGTCGTTCTCCTCACTCGGGTACACGGTGCTGGGTGTCTCACCCGATAAGCTGCCCGCCCTCAAGAAATTTACCCAGAACGAAGAGCTCACCTTCCCGCTGCTGTCCGACGCCGACCACGCCGTGGCCGAAGCATACGGCGCGTGGGGTGAGAAGAAGAACTACGGGAAAGTGTACGAAGGGCTTATTCGCTCAACCTTCGTCATTGATGAGCAGGGCACCATTAAGATTGCCCAGTACAATGTGCGAGCCACCGGGCACGTAGCAAAACTACGGCGCGATATGGGCATTGACCCCAAATAGCACCAGCATCCCCTATTGCGGGGGAGGCGCCCCGCTGCGCCACCGCTCACGCTATTTGTGAACCCTTTTGCCGCTAGTGTAGACTTGCATACGTTGGTTTAGCACTGGCATCACGCGCGAGTGGTGAAATTGGCAGACACGCAGGATTTAGGTTCCTGTGCCTTACGGCGTGGGGGTTCAAGTCCCCCCTCGCGCACCATATTCTTTATTCAGAGCCTCCGTCCGCAATGGTCGGAGGCTCTTTACGTGAGCTCCTTGAACGCAGCGCATAGTGCTATCAAACAATAGGAACATAGCGACAATAATTTTCAGCCCGGTAACACAAACCACATATTTTAAAGAACTGCCCACCCCGAGAGGTTCCCTCTGGCAGTACCAGCCCACGGATGTATCTGCCGCCACTTTCGAACCTGAAGATTGTCTGAGGATTCAACGCAGCACACGGTTAATCTTCTATACGGCGAACCTGTAAGCGGTATGCTGAAAGTTCCGACTAAAGAATTTCTCACCGCAGACATCTATCGGTACCGCAGTGCCCGCACCGGGCGCCCCAACCCATATAACCGAAAGGACGCACCCGATGCCCACAGCACCGCTACCCCCAACCCGGGTCAGCCGCCGCGATGCACTGCGCTTGGGTGCCCTACTCACATGTGGGTATACGCTCGCAGCCTGCGACTCGCGCAAAGGAAGCGGGGGTCAGGACGGTGAACACCGTGTTTTCCGTTTCGCCCAAGGCGCCCCGGCCGTGTCCCTCGACCCGGCCTTGACGCCGGTTACCAGCACCACCCGTATCACCTCCCAAATCCTGGAACCGCTCGTGGCGGCGAACCATTATACGGGCGAACCCGAACCGGCGTTAGCTACCTCATGGGACATCTCCGACGACCGACGCACCTACACCTTCACCCTCCGTGAGAACGTGAAATTCAGTGACGGTGCTGCACTCAACACCGGTGCGGTGCTGCGCAACGCCGACCGTTGGCGTGCCCTAGCCACCAATACCGACACCGCGCACCTGTGCGTACCGCTCTTTCCGCTCTACGGGTGGGGTTTTGGGACCGCTGAAAAGGTAGAGACGAAACAGCAAAGCCCCTCTGCCACACCAACGCCCACGGCAACAGGCAGCGCCTCCCCCGCCGAATCCCCGCAGCCCACCGCAGACCCCACAGCGAGCGCATCCGCCGAGCCGAGCGCCAGCGCCTCCGGGGCGGCACCTCACGACTCGACGCAGAAAGAACACGCCACATACCGCCACCAGCCGCTGCTGCAGTCAGTTGAGGAGCGTGAGGGCAAAATCGTCATGACGCTCAGCCGTCCCTCTCTCGCATTTTTGCGGATGCTCACCCAGCCCGCCTTCGGTATCCTCTCCCCCAACTGCCTGGACGAGAATTCACGGATTAAAGACCACCCTGTAGGCACTGGCGCTTTTAAGGTGCAGTCCTTCGAACAGGCGCGCACCGTGCTGGTGCGTAACGAACACTTTAAACGAGATAACACCAAGGTTGAGCTGGACGAAATACAGTTCCACACGCTCTCATCATCTGACAAACGCTACTACTCGCTGGTTGCCAGTAAAATCGATGCCTGCGATCAGGTGAGCAGGAACGACTTGGCACCGCTGGTGCGTGAGGGGTACCTGACCCCCACCCGTGACCCGTTCTCGCTGGTGTATTTTGACTTTAACCTTGAGCACCCGGTGCTCAAAAACATTTCGGTGCGCCGCGCTATTGCCCGAGCCGTAGAGCGCGGCACCATTGTCCCCTACTATCTACAAGGCACCAGTGATGCTCTGGGGTACCTCCCCGCACTATTCCGCACCCGCGACGAAGACTTGTTGAACCCCTACTACCGCCGTGATACCGGTACCGCCCAATCGCTGCTGGCCGCCGCAAACTACAAAAACGAGGCGATCGAATGCTACTACCCGGTAGATGTTTCACTGCCGTGGATGAGCACCCCGCAGGTGATCTATTCGCAGCTGATCGGCTCGCTCATTGAGGTGGGTCTGAACATTAAACCCGTTCCGCTTGGGTGGGCAGAATACTGTGAGAAGGCCCGCAGCAACGGGGCCGAACGCGGCATGGTTCTGGGCGGTTTCTACGGCGCCTACCGCGACCCGTACGCTTTTCTGGGGCCCGTGCTCGCGCCCCTGCTGGTAGCACAGTGGCTCAACGAAAAAGACCCCAACCGGGCTAAGTCTCTCCCCCAGACCGCGCAAAACCCTGTTTCTTCCGCCACGGCTTCCGCGAGCCCGCAGCCTTCGGCCTCAGCGAGTGCATCGGCTTCCCCCTCCGCCTCTGAGAGCGAGTCGGCGAGCCCCAGTGCATCACCTGCCGAAGGTGAGCAGGGGCAGCCCTCACCGACCCCGTCACCAACACCAACGGTTAAGCCCGCGCATATTGACCCGGCCCCCTCGCTTGAGCAGATTATGCGCGATATTCGAGATGCCGATTCTGCGGAGAACGTGGAAGATCAGCGCTCTAAGTATCGGCAGGTGAGCACGCTACTGGCTCAGTACATGCCGGGGGTTCCGCTCATGAATGTGACCTCGAACGTGGCTCTTAGCCGTGACGTGCGGGGGTATGTGACCGAGCAGAACGCTATTGAGTATTTTACGAAGATTACGGTGGCCTAGAGGCGACTCTTCCATGCCTACCTCACGGCTCGCGCGAGAGCTGTATCACTACTTCATGGTTCTTGCCGGTAGCCGCTAAATGGTGAAAGAGGAGTACCCTAGAAGTATTGGCAAGCGCTTGTTAACCACCACTGACGGTGGGAAACACCGAGATTTGGGAGTATCTGTGGGAGCACGTACTGAACGCACCGATGTCGTCCTCGTAGGCGGCGGTATTATGAGCGCCACTTTAGGCGTTTTTTTGAAGGAACTTGAGCCTTCCTGGAACATCATTCTTCTTGAGCGTCTAGATAAAGTGGCGCAGGAGTCAACAAACCCCTGGAATAACGCGGGTACCGGCCACTCCGCCCTGTGCGAGCTGAACTACGCACCCGCAGGACCCGACGGCACCGTAAACCCCGCTAAGGCGCTGGGCATTAACGAGCAGTTCCAGGTGTCCCGCCAGTTCTGGGCTTCCCTGGTGAATGAGGGCATCCTGCCGGATAACTCGTTCATTAACCCGGTGCCGCACATGTCGCTGGTATTCGGGGATGAGCACTCAAAGTACCTGGCGGCCCGTTATGAGGCGTTCCGCACCCAGAAGCTCTTTGAACGGATGGAATTCTCAACCGAGCGGGACAAGATCGCTGAGTGGGCGCCGCTGACCGTTGCGGGCCGAGCCGCTGACGAACCGATTGCCGCCACGTGGGCGCCCGAAGGCACCGATGTTGATTTCGGGGCCCTCACCAAGAGCATGGTGGATTACCTGCAAACCCACGGTGTTGAGGTGCGTTACGGCTACCAGGTGACTGATGTGTCCCGCGAATCCGATGGTTCGTGGACTATTCAGGCTAAGAACCGCATCAATAAGGAAGAGCCGCTGACGGTTCACACGAAGTTCGTGTTCCTCGGTGCCGGTGGCGGCGCCCTGCACCTGCTTCAGAAGTCTGGGATCGAAGAAGGCAAAGGGTACGGCGGCTTCCCGGTCTCTGGCCTGTTCCTGCGCAGCACCAACGAGGCAACCGCCTCCCAGCACAATGCGAAGGTGTACGGTCAGGCGTCGGTAGGTGCGCCGCCCATGTCAGTGCCGCACCTTGATACCCGCTACGTGGACGGCAAACGCTCCCTCCTGTTCGGCCCTTACGCGGGGTTCAAACCGAACTTCCTCAAGCAGGGCTCATACTTCGACCTGCCGCTGTCGGTACGGCTGAATAACGTGTACCCCATGACTCGTGCCGGTGCCGCGAACACTTCGTTGGTGAAGTACCTGGTCACTGAACTGTTCAAGAGCCGTGAGGCACGGCTGGGTGCGCTGCACCGCTACTACCCCGAAGCCGTGGGGGACGACTGGGAGCTCATTACCGCCGGTCAGCGTGTGCAGATTATGAAGCGTGACGCGAAGAAAGGCGGTGTGCTGCAGTTCGGTACCGAGGTTGTTTCAGCTTCCGACGGTTCACTGGCGGCACTGCTGGGTGCTTCCCCTGGCGCATCAACTGCGGCACCGATTATGCTGAACCTGCTCAACCGCTGCTTCCCCTCCCGTATGGCCGCATGGGAGCCGCGTATCCGTGAGCTGGTGCCCGGGTACGGGATGAAGCTCAATGATAACCCGTCTCTAGCCGATGAGCTCATGGGATACACTGCGAAGGTTCTGGGCATCTACAACTAGATTCCGCTAACTACCACGCACGCCCCCGGAGGACAGGGCGAACCTGTCCCCGGGGGCTTACCTACTGCCCCCGCTCAGGCACCAGGGCTACGGCTGCCACAGCGGGGCCTGCTCTCAGGTATGATGTGGGAAACGAACCCGCACACACGAAGGGCCCCTTTCCGTTATGGATAACGGTACGAATACAGAAACAGCTTTAGAGTTTGACCAGCACCCGGCAAAAACCGCGCAGGTGCGTCTGAAAGATTTCCCCCGGGGAAGCATCAGCCATATTTTTCGACGTGCAGGTTTTAACTTCCTGAGCAGCAACGGAACTGATTCGGCGGCCGCACTCACCTACTTCACGGTGCTGTCTATCTTCCCGGGGCTGCTGGCCTTCGTCTCTCTTCTCGGTATTGTCGGGCAGGGCCAGGAAAGTGCCACGGTCATCCTGGAATTTCTGCAAGAAAACGCGCCGCAGCAGATGTACAGTATCGTCGAAAACCCTATCCGGCAGCTCACCAACGGCCAGGGCGCAGGTATTGCGCTTCTTATCGGTATTCTGAGCGCCCTCTGGTCTGCCTCGGGCTATATTAGTTCCTTCGGGCGCGCCATTAACCGCATCTATGGGGTGCGTGAAGGCCGCCCCGTGTGGGTTCTTATACCGTTCAATATACTCATCACCACGGCCGTAGTGGTACTGGCGGTGCTGATGATGCTCATGCTGCTGCTGGGGGTGGATGTGCTGAACATTATTGGTTCTCACCTGCCGCCTCACGTTGACATAGAACTGGTGAAAGTGCTCTGGCTCAATGGGCGCTGGGTACTCATCTTCCTGGCGGCTGTAGGGCTTATCGCCATGCTGTACACGGCCACCCCAAATATTCGCCACGAAAAAATGCGCCGGATGAGTCCCGGGGCGTTCGTGGCTCTGACTGGTATGGCCCTAGGCAGCTTCGGCTTTACCCTCTACACCGATAATTTCAGTAAATATAACGCCACCTATGGCCTGATCGGTGGTGTGATCGTTATGCTGCTCTTCACCTGGATTATGAACAATATGCTCCTCTATGGCGCGCACCTAGACGCCGAAATTGAGCGGATGCGGCAGTTAGTTGCCGGGGAGCGCTCAGAAGACATTATTCGAGTAGAGGTGCGTGATGACCGCGCCCTCAAAATACTAGATCATAAGAATGAGACGCTCATATCGCAGGCCAATATGCTGCAGCGCAAGTCCGGGGGACAGCAAATCATGCCCAAGCCCAAAGGACCGTCGCTGGCCCAGCAGGTATCGCAGAAAGTCACCGCAACATTCGAACAGGTACAGGGCAAAGCAGACCAGGTGCGCGGCATGTTTGATAATTCCCAAAACACCAGCCAACCCTCCGACTCTGCCACATTATCCGAGGCAGATACCCAGACGGATAACCCCGACGGACCCGATGAAGACCCCAACCAGCCCACGCTTTTCTAGTGTCCGCTTCTCCGGTACAGGGTCTGGGGGACGGACGGATTCATATGCCGCGTAAGTACCGCCTCCCCCCCCCAGGCCCTGGGACGTACACGGGGCAATCACAAAACGGCGGCCTGGCGCCTGTGAATTCTGCTGCCGACGCACCCGTAACGGGTTTCTGGAAGCCACTACGGGGGTGATCATGGGCTGTCCCAAAGAATGCGAAAATAGGGATTATGACCCACACGATCCCCAACTTTGAATACACCGTCTACACGCCCGAGCACCCCACGCAGCAGGCGCTGGTGCTCATGATTCACGGGTTCGCCACCCGCGGTGACCAGCTCTGGGGCGGTACCGGGTGGGTGCGCCAATACCTGCGTGCAGGGTACACCGTGATCGCCGTTGATCTGCCGTACCACGGCCGGGGCTGGCTCAAAGACCCCTCGTTCTCCGTAGCGGCCAAACTGCCGCCAGAAACAGCCGTGCAGGTGGGAACCCTGGCCCCTGCGCCTGATGGGGCAGACACCACCGATGCGATGGGAGCGCTCGTCGAAGCGCTCACCCGTCTGCTGGATGGCCTCCAAGAAAGCGGCAACACCACCTCGCAACGGCACCCCGTGCACGTGGTGGGATTCTCCTTCGGGGCGCACCTGGGGTGGGATTTAGCGGTCGCTCACCCGCACCTGGTAGCTTCCCTCGTGCTGGGCGGGCTGCCGCTGTGCGACCATCTTCAGGACTTAAAGGTGCTCTTTGACGGAGGCACCATTGATGACACCGAAACGCTGCAGGCGTTCACCAACATCATTAGTTCCTCCCCCATCCGCCAGGAGGCGCTCCACCGATTTGTGGCCCTCTCCTTCGCCCCCTTCGACCCGGACGCCATACGGGGCGGACAACGCCCACGCTGCCCCATTCTCATGGCCGTAGGTACCGAAGACAACGTGGCTGCAGACGCCCACGAACTCTACGATATGGTTGCATCCGACAACCCCCGAAACGAGCTGCTTCTCTTACCTGGAAGGGACCACGTGAACGCCCTCACTGCCGGTGTTTTCCGCCGGGCGGCCCTGGCGTTCTCCCAAGGCTCGGAAGCAGCCGCCAAGGTATAGTCCTCCCCGATCTGAGGAAGACCCCACACAGCGGGGGATGTGTTCGCCGAATGCGAGTCTACCTGTTGCGGCAAGGGCACAGACCTTAGAATAAACGTATAAACATTCTTTTATCTGCCGTTGTGGTAGAAGCCCAACCCCTAAGGAACAACATGCACAAAGTTAAAGCAGTTGTAGCGCTCGCTAAGAACGAACCCGTCACCGTGACCACCATTAATGTGCCAGACCCCGGCCAGGGGGAGGCTCTCGTGAAGGTTCTTACCTGCGGTGTTTGCCAGACAGATCATCACTATGTTGCCGGTGGTGTAGGCGATGAATTCCCCTACCTGCTGGGGCATGAATCTGCCGCTGTCGTAGAGGCAGTGGGAGAAGATGTCACCGATATTGCTCCCGGAGACTTAGTCATCCTGAACTGGCGTGCGGTCTGCGGTGAATGCCGTGCATGCCGTAAGGGCGAGCCGCAGTACTGCTTTGCGACCCATAACGCTACCCAGAAGATGACCCTGGAGGACGGCACCGAGCTCACTCCTGCTTTAGGTATTGGCTCTTTCGCCGAAAAAACCCTGGTCGCTGCGGGCCAGTGCACCAAAATTACCGCCGATATTTCCCCCGAACAGTACGCCGCTATTGGGCTGCTCGGGTGCGGTGTGACCGCAGGCCTGGGTGCCGTTCTCAATACGGGTGCGCTCAAGCGCGGAGAATCTGTGGCCGTTATTGGGTGCGGCGGTGTGGGTACCGCTGCAATTGCCGGGGCGCAGCTGGGCGGGGCAACGACCATTATCGCCGTTGATATTGATGACGATAAACTTGAACGCGCACGTCAGCAGGGTGCAACACACACCGTGAACTCCGCCAAGGTAGACCCAATCGAGGCTATCCGGGAGCTGACCGGCGGGTTTGGTGCGGATCTGGTAATAGATGCAGTAGGTATCGCCCCCACCTTCAAACAGGCTTTTGAGGCGCGCGACCTTGCCGGGCGCGTGGTACTTGTGGGGGTTCCGGAACCTGGCACCACCTGGGATATTCCCCTGGATGAGGTTTTCGGGCGCGGCGGCTCTATTAAGAGCGCCTGGTATGGTGACACCCTGCCTTCACGTGACTTCCCCGAATTCGTGGACCAGTACCTGCTCGGTCGCCTCGATCTGGACGGCTTTGTCTCCGAGCGTATTAAGCTGGAAGACGTCAATGATGCCTTTGAAACCATGAAAACCGGTCGTGTGCTGCGTTCCGTGGTGGAACTTTAAAACCGGGAAAGGAACCCCTAATGACTGAAGCTATTGAACGGGTTGTTACCCACGGGACGTTCTCACTCGACGGCGGCACCTGGGAAGTCGATAATAATGTGTGGATTATTGGCGATGACCAGCATGTGACAATCATTGACCCCGCGCATGACGTCGATAAAATCGCAACAAAGGTTGCCGGGCGCACGGTTGAGAGGATTCTGCTGACCCACGCCCACGACGACCATATTCGTTCCGCGAAGGAAGCCGCCGAGCGCTTCAAAGCACCTGTCTACCTGAACCCTGAGGATCGGGTGCTCTGGGAGATGGTGTACCCCTCCTGGGACTTCGACGAGCCCCTGCATGACGGGCAGAAAGTCAGTGTTGGCGCTACCGAGCTGCAGGTGCTCGCCACACCCGGGCACTCCCCCGGCTCGGTCTGCTTCTATGCACCTGAACTCAGCTGGGAGAACAGCGAAGGCGTACTCTTTTCGGGTGATACCCTCTTCAAGGGCGGCCCTGGAGCGACGGGGCGTTCCTACAGCGACTTCGACACTATTATCGACTCCATCGAGTCGAAGCTGCTCACCCTGCCCGAATCCACTGCGGTTCTCACCGGTCACGGAGATTCCACAGGCATCGGCGTGGAGGCACCCGACCTCGACGCTTGGAAGAAACGCGGGCACTAAAGCAACGCTGGCAGTGTAAGAAACTGTAAAACCAAAGCGCCGCCGGCCAGCGCCCCCTCACACAGTTTGTTCCCCGCCACACCGCATATTGCGGGTGAGCGGGGAACAAACATTTGATGTAAACACCAGCCGGTTGCGGGCACTAATCAGCTTCAGGCAGCGGCTCCAAATGCTCCTCATAGTCAAGACGCCACACATACCCAAACACGTGCCCAAGCGCCAGGTATAGGCACGCCGCAATAATCGGCACCATAAAAGCATTACGGTAGTACGGCGAATCACCCAAGAAACCGCCCCACATGCTGCCCATCGTAATACCCACCGCAGACATTGACCGGGCAATAAAACTAACCTGGGAATCGGGCGAATGCCCCATGAGCATCGACAGACTCAACGACTGCCCCGCCAGCGACGCCCCCAACGCCGCACCAAATAGCACCAGCGCCCCAGTAGTGCCCTCAATGCTGCTGGAGGCAGGCAGCAGCATCGCCGCGAAAACCAGTGTCACGCCACTTACCAGCCAGCCCTGCCACGGCACAATCCTAAACCCGCCCAGCAGAATAGGCACAGCCACCACCACTATAACGCCCGTACCCACCGCAATCATGACCGGGTACAGGTACAGCGAATCATAGGACATCACCATACCCAGAAGGCCGGTGGCCGCCGACCCCAGGCACGCCCCAAGCATCGCCGTACCCAACACCAGCAGCAGCTTCAGCACATTAACATGCACACCCCGCCCGGTATGCGGGAGCTGAGTCTCAGGGTGCTGCAGCAGCGCCGAAGCTGCCGAAGGAGTCGGTGCGGCGGTAACGGCCGCTCGGGGCCAAGACCCCGGCAGCAGCGACGGGGTGAAAAGCACTGCAGCGATTAGAAGCACATCCAAAGCGGCGGTAACCCACAGGCCAGCACGGCCGCCGCCATAGTACATTGCGGGAAGAGTTAAAAGCGCAGCCAGAGGGTACATCGACAGGTTCAGCATATTTGACCAGGCCATCACCACCGGCCCATTACCCGCAAACTCGGTGTTATGCGCACGGTGCCGCTGACTCAGCACCGACCACGGCGGTATCGTAACCCCCACCGCCAAACACATGAGCGCATACTCGGTGGTGCCGATGCTCCCCCCACCCCCCGACAAATGTGACAGGTACACGAGCGCGGGAATATTAACCACCGCATACATGCCCAGCAGCCAGCGGATACCAATAAACCGTGTCATGACCGAGGTCATGAGGCTAGTGCACGCAAAAGCAAAAACAGCCGCGCCCACCGAGTAGCCACTCAGGTGAACGCTAAAACTATGATTAGTGACAATAATAAAAAGAGAAATACCGACCAGCACAACGGGCAGGTGCATGAGCACATCAAGCAGGAGTCTCGCAAAACCATCCGACCGCAGCTGCCGCCACAGAAGCGCCCTGCCCACACGGTGACTACGGCGAAAATTCCGCCACTGCTTACGCAGTGTAAAACGGATACTGCCCCACATCATTGAACTACGCGGATAATCATCTAATACAAAATCGACAGGCTCCGTAAAACTCGGTCTGGAATAGGACCGAAGAACACCGGCGCTCTTGCCGAGTTCCGGGCCAGAAAAATTATGCATAGGATGCCTTCCGTGCAGTAGGACAGAGCGGAAAAACCGCTACTAGAAGTCTACCCGTAAAGTTGAGCCGCCCTGCCCTTTACTCACCACAACCTGCGCCTGGATACGATTCTTCATCTCTTCAACATGCGAAATCAGCCCGATAGTGCGGCCATTCTCACGTAAACCATCAATAGTGGACATCACTTGCTCTAGGGTTTCACCGTCAAGAGTACCAAAACCTTCGTCAATAAACAGAGTGTCAATCTCAACCCCGCCATTGTTTTCCTGCACAATCTCGGCCAGCCCCAATGCAAGAGCGAGTGAGGCCATGAACGTCTCACCCCCCGAGAGCGAGGCGGTACGGCGGTCGGTGCCCTGCCACGTATCAAAAACACGCACCCCCAGCCCCAGGCTGGTTCGCTCTTTAGCTTCCTTATCTTCACTATGCACCAGGGTAAACCTGCCGCCGCTCATCTGCTTCAAATGCGCCGAAGCGGCCCGCACCACCGCCTGAAACTCGCCCGCAAGCACATAATTCACCAAGTCGATCCGGCGGGTATTATTCGCGGAGGATGCGCTCGCCACCGCCGCCAACGAACCGTACAGCTCATGACGTGCGATAGCCTGGGCGCTGCGGGCATGCTGCTTCTCAAACCGTACAATGAACTCCTTAAGATGCTCTTCACCACTCTCACGCAGCGTGTGGCGAGCCAGCAACTCATCACGGGTTTTCTCCAAACCGCTAATACGCTCACCCACTTTCTCACGTTCTGCCGCTTCAGGGGCGCTCTGCCCGGCGGCTGCACGCCGCGCAATATCGCGCATAGCCTCACGCTCAAGAGCCGAAGAGACTCGGGTCAGCTGCCGCTCATACTCGGTAAGGCGCTCCTGAATAGCCTTCTGCTCGGTACCCGACAGCACGGCAGCGCGCACAGTCTCAACTGTGTCAAAGGGGGAATCTTCCAGTGCGGCCTGTGCCCCAGCGGTGCTCTGCGCGGCGCGTTTAGCGGCTTCTTCCGCACGGGTGACAGCAGTTTCGGCTGCCCGCACGGCGCTAAAGTAGCGTTCGAGGGCCTCAATGCGTTGGGTGAAATCAGCCCGGGCACGCACCGGTTCCAGGGATGCTTCCAGCGCCATAACACGCTCCTGGGCGGCCTCAGCCTGAGCGCGGGCTGCGGCTTGCATCCGGGCAGCCTCAGTATTTTTCTTAGCGAGCACCTCAAGCTGCTGTTCTAAGGCCTTGAGTTTTTGCTGCGCAGCTTGTTTTGCGGTGTGCGCCTGTTCGGCGGAGGTGAGGGCGTGCTCCGCCTCGCTCAGGCGTGTAGCAGCAGCCTGAGGGGTTACGGCGCGGGTTTCGGTGAGCTGCTCCAGCACTGTGCGCGCCTTAGTGTGTGCCGAGTGCGCGGCGGATTCAGCTGCGTTCGCCGTATCCGACGCCTCACAGGCCGCATCAATATCAGCCTGTTCGATGAGGGTTTCGTTGGGGGCACCGGTGGCGGGGTTGGGGTGCTGGAGCGAACCGCACACCATACACTCCTGACCCTGCTGCAGGTTCTTCGCCAAGCTCAGCGCCGCCTGGCTCATGCGTGCACTGCTGAGCTCGGTAACGCGCTGACGTGCCGTATTAGCGGCAGCATGGGCGGCTGCGTACAGGGTTTCTGTGCGCTGCACCTCCGCTGACGCCTCGGCAAGGCGCTGGGCGTGCCGCTGCGCCTGTTCCAGCGTTTCCCGCGCAGCAGCGGCGGCGGTTTGTGCCCGGGCTAGGGCCTCCTCCACCCCGGCGAAGGCGTCAAGATCTTGCCCGGCCTTCTCCTTTGCGGTAACCGCCTGATGCGTCTCTTCGGTCAGCGTAGTGACGGCCGCGCAGGCGGTGGTGTACGTCTCTTCGGCGCTGCGCTGTTCAGCGCGGGCCGCGGTGAGCGCCTGGTCGTCTTTACGGTACCCTTTGAGCTCCGACAGGCAGGAGCTAATGAGCGTGGCTAGTTCCTCATATTCCACGTTGTGGGGCTGCGTCGCTGCTGCGGTGAGCCGGTAGGCGCGGGCCTCTAAGGGCTCCTTCCCGCCGGGGCCAGGCTTTAGGATCCCCAGTTGGGTTTCGGCGATGTCATGTGCCGCACGGTGTTTTTCGACGGCGCCGGTGAGCTCCTGCTCGTTCGCTGCCTGATCGGCTTCAGCGCGGGTGATGGCGCTGTGCACGGGTTCGGCGGCGCGGGCTGTCTCAAGAGTGGTTTTATCGGCGTGGCGGTCCTGTTTCTGTTCTTCGAGGCGTTCCTTATCGGCGGTGAGGCTCTCATATTCCGCCCAGTCACGGCTCAGAGCCGTTAGTTCATGCAGTTTCTCACGCTGTGCAGCAATACGCTGTTCAATGCTGGCGCGGCGGGTATCTTCCGCCTCCCCACCCCGCAGGGTGAGTGTCAGCTGGTGCCGCACCCAGTCCGTAAACTCTGCGGCGGGAAGCTGCAGCGGGTCAATCGCGGGCGGCTCTTGCCCCTGCTCGTGCGGCTTATGACCGTCCGTTACCGCCCGGGCTGCTTCTTCCTCGGGTGCGGCTGCGGGTTCTTCGTCAAGCGGCGGTAGCTGCTGTTTTAAACGTGCTAGAGAGTTCACCCCCTCATCCCGTAATGTATCCAGCGCCTGGGCGGCGTCATGAGCCCCATCGTGTGCCTGACGCGCAAGCTCATTCAAGCGCTCCACAATACGTTCATACGTTTCGATGGGGAACAGTTTCTTGAGTAGTTCTTGGCGTTCTCGCCCCACGGTGCGCAGAAACTTCGAGAAGTCCCCCTGCGGCAGCAGCATAACCTTCAGAAATTGTTCACGGGTGAGCCCAATCAGGGTCTGCACGTACTCCGCGCTTTCACGGTGGCGGTTGCCGACTTCCTCCCAGCTGGCGGCCTCCAGCGGGTCTGCCCCGGGGCGCAGCCTGCTCACATGGTGGGTGGCTTTCTCCTGTGTTAGCCCGGTGCCGCGTTTTTTGGGGCGCATCCAGGCGGGGGTGCGGTGAATACGTAACCGCCGCCCCTGCACCGTCAGTTCCAGTTCCACAAAAGGCGCCACATCACGGCCAGCGAAAATGGAACGCAGCTCGCTTTCGGCCCGTTGAGACGAGACAGTGCCGTAGATCGCGTAACAGATGGCGTCCAGCACCGTGGTTTTACCGGCGCCGGTGGGACCGTTCAGCAGGAATATACCGGCGTCGTTAAGCCGCTCAAAATCGATTTTTTCGTGGTGGGGGTACGCCATGAAGGCGCGGAACTCTAGTCGGTGGATGAGCATACGGATGCCTTACTGTCTGCGGCGTCACCGCCGGGTTCGGTGGCTTCTTCGATGATTGCGGTGAGTATTTCTTCTTCACGCTCGCTCAAAGGAGCCCCACGCACGTAGGCGTAGAACTCGCGGCACATCACCTGCGGGGTAATATTTTCACGGGTGCGGTGGTAGGGGCTGCGCTGTAACTGTTCGACGGTGCTGCGAAATTCGAAGGACGCAATATGCGGGAACCGTTTGCGAAGCTGCTCAACAGGGTTCAGTGGCCGGTTCTCCTGCTCCAGGTAGATACGGCAGAAAGCGTCCTCATAGGGCTCAAACGCGGGGTTGTTCAAAAGCTCGGTGAGGGTTCCGCGCAGGGTTTTTAGGTGTAGCGTGGTATCCCAGTTGATGGGGTCGATGCTGGCGCTGACCCCACCGGCGTCGCGGGTGAGGGTGAGCAGCCAGGCACCCTTAACATGGTTCTCTTCCGAGAAGGAGAACGCCAGCGGTGAGCCGCTGTAGCGTATGGTGTCGCTGACCCGCTGCCGCCCGTGCAGGTGCCCCAGCGCCGTGTAGTCTATACCGTCAAAAAGGCTGGCGGGTGCCGCTTCCACCCCGCCGATGCTAATATCCCGCTCCGAATCAGAGCGGTCTGGCTCCGTTAGGGCGGCCTGCTCCCCGCCGGTGTCCTCTTGTTCCCGTGCGGCGGGGGCGCGGGTTATAAAGGCGTGGGCGAGCACAATACTGTAGTCTAAATTGCCCTCCTTACGGAGTTCCGCAATATTTTCACGGATGCGCTCAGTCACGGCGCCCAGCACTCCCGCGTGCGTGGGTTCCACCCCAAGAACAGGGCCGTGATAGCGCGGGTTCAGGTATGGGATGGCGTATACGCCCACACGCACCCCGTCTTTGCTGAGGATCACCGGGTGCTGCCAGGCCTGCTCACACCGGGTCATAATATGCACCCCGGCTGTGGCGAACAGTTCGGCCCCGAATCCCAGGCGGCGCGGTGAGTCGTGGTTGCCGCTGCTGAAAATAACCTGTGCCCCGACAGCCACCAGGCCGGTGAGTGCCCGGTTGAGCAGCTGAATGGTTTCCGTGGAGGGGGTGGCGTTATCGTACACGTCTCCGCTAATGAGCACAGCATCGATGTTTTCTTCGGCTACGGTGGCGATCAGCTCATCAATGAACCGCTCACTCACATCATGCAGCGAGGTGCCGTGGAACGTACGGCCCAAATGCCAGTCGGAGGTGTGCAGTATTTTCATGCCTCCCAGTATCGCACCGGCAGCAATAGGTACGCATCTTGCACGGTCACCAGGCGCGTGTGTCTCATGCGTCCGTTTTAAGGTCTCTGCCCCAGCTGCGCGATATAGCGGTCGGCAACCGCCCGCACATCCGCGGCCCCGCGTAGCGTCTCAAGTAGCGGCTGCGTGTCCCCGAGTGTACCCACGTGTGCACCCAGCAGGGCGCCGGTAATAGCACCAATCGAGTCAGAGTCGGAATCTGCCGAAACCGCCCGCATAAGACCCGCCTGAAGCCCTTCCCCCGAGGCGCTTATGCGGGCTGAACAGTACAGAGTGTTCCACACAGCAATACCCAGCACTGTGTAACATAACCAGTCGGTACCGAAGTGCTCTGCGACTGCTTCGGGTGTTGGTTCAGTCTCCTGCAGGGCGAGCGCCTTCACCAGCGCCTCGCGAGTGTGCGCCGCATCGGCGGGGAAAGCCTCCTCCGCGGGGATGCTGCCGCACCAGTCGATGACGCGCCGCACCGAATCGGCTATGCTGTTCTTTTTGCCCTGTTCAGACCCGCAGGCACCCGCTAGAACATCACGGGTCAGTAACGCATAGGCCGCCGCTGATGCCAGGGCCTCCGGGTGCCCGTGGGTCAGTGCCGCCGCCCGCGCCGCCAGTAACACTACGGTGCGTTCGGGGGCTACCGGCAGGAAACCGAAAGCGCAGGAACGCACCAGCGCCCCCGTCCCAAGCGCATCGGGGTTAATATTTTGTGCCACCGTCTGCATTTCGCCGCTCTCTAAAGCCCTCAGAGTCGCTTGCCCCGGCCCTTCGCGGGCTGTCAGGGGTGCGCTCGCGTCGATTTCGCGGTCGAGGGAAAACGGTGCGTGCGCTGCGGGTGTGAACCCCATCCCCCGGTACCAGCGTAGATACGCCAGCCACAGGCACGCCAGTTCGTCGGCGGGGGTGCCTTGATTATTCCACTCCAGAACTTCGGTGAGCGCATCAAGGGTGTAGCAGCTTAGCTGCGTGTCGTCGCTGAAGATGAGTTCGTTCTCACCCGTTAGGGGGCCGCGGGCTGCGATCTCTTTGGCGCTCAGCAGCTCCAGTGGGTACCCCAGGGCATCCCCCATAGCGGCGCATAGCAGGGCGGTGCGCACCGCGAGCGGGTATTTTTCGCTGGATGCATCGGGGGTTCGGGTGAATTCAGCCATACCGTTTATTCTACCCAGCGGAAGCTACCGCACGGGGTCAGTGCGCCTCTCCTTCGCCTTTTGCGGAGGTTTCGCGGTGGCTCACAATCAGCCGGTTTGATTTAAAGTAGAACTCTTCAGGCAGTTCATTCTGGATGGGCCCGTGCGGGAATTCGCTAAGTTTTGGCCGGAAATGCCAGTCCATGAGTTCGGCACTGGTTTGTTTGAGGATTTTACGTTCACGCATGGCGCGCATAATTTTTCGGCGTAGCCTGGGGGTGTCATTCACGGTGGCGGTAAACACCCAGGGGGTGGGGTAGTCTTCCCCGACCTGCCCGAACACTATTTGCAGTTTACCGTCGTTGCTGGTGTCGAAGGTGAGGTCATCCGCGGTGATATCAGTAAAGGCCAGCACCCAGCTGTGCCGCCTCTCGTAGCTTTCGCGGGTGGTCTGTAACGCGGCAACTAGCCGGTAGTCTACGAGCAGTTCGACGCGCCGCTGCGTAATGTCGCCGAGCCGCGCATAGTTGCCGAATGCCCGGTTCGCCCCGGAGCGTCGCGGCCATTTGGTGACGGCCCCGTGCGGTACGGCACCGGCGAATGTGAAGGGCCCGGTGATGGTCCCGGCCATGCGCAGCCGCTCAAATGGGGCTGTGGGGAGGAAAGTGTGCAGCAGCAGGTCGGAGCTGACAGATTTTCCCCAGCGTGCCACCTCGAATGCTGTCGGTTCGGGGCCTACCGGGTAGATGCGTGGCATTTTACGCCCGTGCTCGTCGAAACCTTCGGTGTGGGAGCCATCCGGCAGGTACCCTTCCATGGTGGCCCCGATCGGGCGCGTCCACGAGCCGCTGTAAGGTTTGACGATGCGCGGGTTTGCCACCGGCAGGATACTGGTGCGCACCCCCAGGTAGGCGGGCATGGACTCCAGGTTGCGCCAAGCGAATTTTGCGGCCACCGCCTCACGCCACCAGGTGGGCCGTTTGCCGGGGGTCTGCCCGCCGAGGCAGTGCATTAAAAGCCAGAACCCGGCCCACAGGGCACAACCCACCGCGATAGTGAGGGTGATGATATTACCAATAAGACGGGCGGTCCCTTCACACCATATATTGACTGCCACGCACGCGCTCAGCGCCGCCCACGCCCCCATCGCGTAGGGTCCCAGGGTGATGATGGGGTCAACAACTTTTACGGCGGCTATAACCCGCCGGTTGAGCCCACGCCAAATGTAGATGTAGGCCCACAGGGCGGGCGCAAGCAGCAGAAGCATGAGTATGAGCAGTACAATCATCAATGCCCTTAGGAAGGTTGAGTGGTTGGC
The DNA here is from genome assembly GCF_016726365.1 of Rothia aeria. Taxonomy (NCBI): domain Bacteria; kingdom Bacillati; phylum Actinomycetota; class Actinomycetes; order Micrococcales; family Micrococcaceae; genus Rothia; species Rothia aeria. The sequence continues at coordinate 484,624 of NZ_CP068102.1, forward strand.
TTGTACTACCTATTGTGCGCCTTTTCGGCCCGTTTCGCATGAAAACCATAGCATTGCGCTAATTATTGGTGCGGGTGGCATATTACCGCGCTGTGGGCAGTGCACAAGGCTAGACGGTCTTGTGCGTAAGGGCTTTTTCAAGGTGTGGTACGAGCGCGGCAAATGCGCGAGCCCGGTGGCTTATGGAGTTTTTAATCTCGGCCGGTATTTGTGCGCACGATTGCCCGGCATAGTCGCCGCCGTAGAGGGCGTTATCGCCGTTAAGTTCTGTGGGCTGCAGGATCGGGTCGTACCCGAACCCGCCGTCACCCTGCGGGGCGTGCAGGAGCACCCCGGGCAGTTCCCCGTATTCGACGGCCTCATACCCGCCGTCAGCTTCCGGCACGGCCAAGGAAGCGGCGCAGCAGAATTTCGCGGCCCGGTGCTCATCGGCAATATCGCTTAATTGGTGCAGCAGCAGGTTAAGGTTCGCGGTGTCGTCCCCGTGCACCCCAGACCAGCGCGCCGAGAAAATACCGGGTGCCCCGCCCAGCACGTCCACGCTCAGCCCAGAGTCGTCGGCTACGGCGATGAGCCCGGTTGCTTCTGCAATAGCGCGGGCCTTTATGAGGGAGTTCTCTGCGAAGCTCACCCCGGTTTCAGGTACGTCAGGGGCGTGCACAGCCGAGGCGTCTACCACGTCCGTCTCTACGTTAAGCCCGTCGATCCGCCCGCGCAGGATCTCGCGCAGCTCACGCAGTTTACCCTGGTTATGGCTTGCTAGAACGATTTTTGCCATGCGTCTTCTCCCCTGGTTAGTTGCCGAATGGTGTGAGCCAGTTTATGCGGTACCAAGCACTTCACGCTGAATCTGTGCAAGCTCGGCGGTGCCTTCCAACGCCAAGTCAAGGAGCGCGTTCAGTTCGTCCCGGTCGAACGGGGCACCTTCGGCGGTGCCCTGAACCTCAACAAATTTACCCGATCCGGTGACCACCACATTCATGTCGGTTTCAGCGCGAACATCTTCGGTGTACGGCAAGTCAAGCATGGGGGTGCCGTCGATAATACCGACCGAGATCGCCGAGACGGAGTCGGTGAGAGGATTCGCACCGGATGCGATCAGGCCGTTCTTTTTAGCCCACCCAATGGCGTCAGCGAGCGCCACATATGCCCCGGTAATGGAGGCGGTGCGGGTGCCCCCATCTGCCTGGAGTACGTCGCAGTCAAGCACAATGGTGTTTTCTCCAAGGGCATCCATATCAATAACGGCGCGGAGGGAGCGTCCAATAAGACGGGAAATTTCGTGGGTGCGCCCACCGATTTTACCTTTGACGGATTCACGGGATGAGCGGGTTCCGGTGGCGCGCGGCAGCATGGCGTACTCGGCGCTCACCCACCCTTTGCCTTCGCCCTTGAGCCAGCGGGGCACGCCTTCAGTGAAGGATGCGGTGCACAGCACCCGGGTGTTGCCGAATTCGATCAGGGCTGAGCCTTCAGCGTTAAGTGACCAGCCGCGGGTTATGGTGATGGGGCGCAGTTCGTTGCAGGCGCGGCCGTCTTCGCGAGTGTTTTCACTCATGGTGTCTCCTTCGCTGTCTTGTACGGTGGGGCGGGGTGTTTAGTTGTCGTCCATGGTGGGTGGCAGCTCAATATTTGAGGTGTGCGAGTCGAACCGTTCGATGACGTTCAGGGTGCTGGTGGGCGGGTTGGTGGGTTTTGGCCGGGGGTGGATGCGGTAACTTGCCGCGACTTCGGCTACCCCCACGGATCCAGTGAACACGCTTTTCGCTTCAGCACGGGCAATATCTGGGTCGTTCCAGACGGGCAGGTGGGTTAACAGCAGGTTGCGTACCCCTGCAGCTTGGGCCGCCTGCCCGGCACGTTTGCCGGTCAGGTGGATGCCGCGCAGCGCGTCGTCACGCCCTTCCTGGTAGGCGGCTTCGCAGAGGAACAGATCGGCGCCGCGTGCCGCCTCAATGAGTCCGTCGCACAGGTCGGTGTCGCCGGAGTAGGCGAACAGAATATTTTCTGTGGCGGTGTTGCATTCAATGCGTAGGGCGTAGGGGTCTTTGGCAGGGTGTATCACCCGGAACGGTTCTACGGTGAAGGGACCAATGCGCACTTTCTGCCCTTCGGTCCAGGTGTGGTATTCAAATTCGGTGCTCATGCCGGGGTCGGGGTCGAGCCCGTGGGTGGCTGAGAGGTATTCGTTAATATCCGCTGGACCGTAGAGGGGGATGCGCCCGGCGGGCCAGCCGCGCGGGTCCCATTTGACGGCCACGTGCAGCCCGGAGAGGTCGATGCAGTGGTCGGGGTGCAGGTGGGAGATGAGGATCGCATCAATATCGGCGAGGTTTATATGTCGCTGCAGCACCCCGAGCGCCCCGTTGCCCATGTCCATGAGTACCCGCCAGGTGCGGCCGTGGCGGTCGGTTGCGGTCAGCAGGTAGCAGCTCGCCGGGGAGTTTGGTCCCGGGAACGAGCCGGTGCATCCGATGACGGTCAGGCGCATGGGGTTAGTCCTTCGTGGGGGTAAGTTGCGGGTCAATACGGGTGTGGGTGCTCATCATGTCGGGGGTGAGGGCGGTGAGTGAGCCGGTGGGGAACCGTTCAGCGACAGAGGAGGTGTGGCGCACGTTGGTGACTTCAGGGCCGAGGAACCTGCGGGCTAGGTGTTCGAAGGTTTCTGACTGGCCAGTTGCAAGGAATTCGTGTTCAAACTGGTTGTTCAGTACCGGGGTTTCGAGCCCGCCGGTGAGCAGTTCACGGTATACGTCTTTAGCGGTTTCATCGGCGGAGGAGACGAGGGTGACGTCTTCACCCATAATGTACGAGATGACGCCGGTCAGCAGCGGGTAGTGGGTGCACCCAAGCACCAGGGTGTCTACTCCCGCATCTTTGAGGGGCTGTAAGTATTCTTGGGCGGTTTGCAGCAGTTCGGGTCCGGAGGTGATGCCGCGCTCTACGAATTCGACGAAGCGGGGACAGGCCACCGAGTGCACGCGCAGGTTGGGGGCGATGGCGAAGGTGTCTTCATAGGCGCGGGAGGTGACGGTTGCTTCTGTTGCGATTACCCCGATGGTGCGGTTGCGGGTTGCTGCGAGCGCGCGGCGCGCGGCGGGCTGAATCACCTCAATCACGGGGATATGATACTGACGGGTGTACCGTTCACGGGCGTCTCTGAGCACGGCTGCCGAGGCGGTGTTGCAGGCAATGACAAGCATTTTCACACCGGAGTCCACGAGCTCGTCCATAATGCGTAGGGCGTTGGCCCGCACTTGCGCTATTTTGAGGGGCCCGTAGGGTCCGTGGGCGGTGTCTCCCACATAGATAATGCGTTCATACGGCAGCTGGTCCATAATGGCGCGGGCCACGGTGAGCCCACCCACACCGGAGTCGAAGACGCCGATAGGGGCGGAAGCACTCGGGGTGATGGGGGCGAGAGTTCCCCAGGGGGTGCGAGCGTGGGTTTGCTCGGTCGTATTGTGGCTTTCGCTCACTGTGGTTTTACCTGCACTTTTGTTGTTGCCTTCAAACATACGGTTTGAGGGCCAGATCGAGTTTTGGGGTTTTGTGTGGTTGTACCGTTTTAGGCGCCGTAACCCATTCTACGGTTTGGGTGCCTTAAAACGTATTCCGCTCGGGTGCGCGGTTTTATATTACGGATATTACGGGGTGTTTTCCCCGTTTTTCTACCTGCGGGCGCCGTGTTCACCTGTGGCGTTGCATAACAGAGCAGCACCGACCGGGGTGCACCGGGTTAGGGGGTGTGCAGCCCGTCCATCAGCGCGCTCATGAGCGATTCCTGCACCCAACTAATGAAGTTGTACACCATCGCCAGGTATTCGTCTTCGGTTTCTATCTGCGACCAGTCGACGTACCGGTGGATTTCTTCAGCTCGCGCATCGTCGGTAATGTCGAGGCGGGTGGCCAGCACCAGGCGGATATCGGAGAGGGCCGATGCCCAAGCGCGCGCGTGTTCTTCGTCAAGGAGCAGGTCGGCGGATTCGATATCGAAGGCGAGCATCGAAAGGTTCGCGATTTTACGTTCACGCAGGTCACGTTCGGTGTAACGGCGGTATTCTGCGGCTGCTTCTTCGTCACTGCTGCCGACCGGCAGCAGACGGGATACGGCGGGGTCGGTGGGCACCTGCGGGTTGTCGGTGATACCGATAAGTGCATCCAGCGGGTCGGCGTCTTGCCCGGTTTCGGGCTGCAGCAGGGCAACAATGTCTTCAGCGAGGTCGCGAATGAGAAGCAGCTCGGGTTTTTCGAAATACGCAGTGTACCCGCGCGGGGTGTTTTTGAAGCCGCGCGCCATTAGTTATCAACTTTCTCGAAGGTTGCCTGCAGCCCCCAGCCGTGCATGGCGTGGGTATGTTTTTCGGCTTCTTCACGACTGCCGGTAAATACTATGGCTTTACCGTTATGGTGCACCTGGAGCATAAGTTCTTCAGCGCGAGCACGGCTGAACCCAAAGTGTGAACGGAAAACATAGGACACATAGGTCATGAGGTTCACGGGGTCGTTCCACACGATCACTTGCCACGGCGTATTGAGTTCAAGTGAGTCACTCAAGTGGGTATCAAGATCGGTTTCACCGAGTGTGTGTGCAGACAGCACTGGCGGGGTGATGATGGTGTGGACGGGCGTGCTACTCATGGGCCGATTGTACCGCATAATCTGCCTGCTTCCCTTATTTTTTATGGGTTTCGGTTCACAGCGAACTCTTATGGTCATTTTTACCGTATGTCATGGACAACACACCTTCACAATGCTGTTTTGAGCCGCCCACCCCTCTAGAATGAGGTGTATGGCAACAACCTCACTGCTCACCGACCATTATGAATTAACTATGCTGCAGGCCGCGCTCGCCTCAGGGGCGGCTCACCGCATGTGCACCTTCGAAGTGTTCACCCGGCGACTGCCAGCAGGCCGCCGCTACGGGGTGCTCGCTGGAACAGGGCGTTTTCTTGAAGGACTCGATAAGTTCCGTTTCGATGACGAAGAGCTATCGTTCTTGGCGGCCCGCAATATTGTGAACACCCAAACCCTGAAATATCTCGAAAATTTTGAGTTCACCGGCACAGTACGCGGCTACGCTGAGGGCGAGTTATTCTTCCCCCACTCCCCCGTGCTGCAGGTTGAGGCAACGTTCGCGCAGGCGTGCGTCCTTGAAACCTATCTGCTGTCGATCCTAAATTACGACTCAGCGGTCGCCTCTGCCGCTTCGCGCATGAGCGCCGCCGCCGGAACCCGCCCCTGCATTGAGATGGGTTCGCGACGAGCCCATGAACGCGCCGCGGTATCTGCTGCCCGCGCCGCCGCTATTGCAGGATTTGCCGCAACCTCCAACCTTGAGGCAGGCCGCCGGTACGGGCTTGAAACCGTCGGTACCAGCGCCCACGCCTTTACCCTGCTTCACGACTCGGAGCGGGAAGCGTTCGAAGCTCAGCTGCGTTCGCTGGGTGCACGCACCACCTTGCTAGTCGATACTTACGATGTGGATAATGCGGTACGCACCGCCGTTGAACTAGCGGGCGAGGAGCTCGGCGGGGTACGCCTGGATTCCGGTGACCTGGTGGCAACCGCGCAGCGAGTGCGTGAGCTGCTCGATTCTTTAGGGAACGAGCACACAAAGATTACGGTCACCAGCGACCTTGACGAGTACGCCATCGCCTCCCTAGCGGCGGCCCCCGTGGATTCATACGGGGTGGGAACCAAACTGGTGACCGGCTCCGGGGCACCGACCTCTTCCATGGTGTATAAGGTGGTGGCGCGCGAGAACTCGGCGGGCGAGATGGAGCCCGTGGCAAAGGCCTCCGCCGGTAAGGCATCGGTGGGCGGTGCTAAACGCGCCGCGCGTAAGCTCTCCCCCATGGGAATAGCCAGTGCAGAGCTACTGAGCATCACCGAGGATCCGGCACAGGTCGAGAATACCCGCCCGCTCATGGTGGATTTTGTGGTGGATGGTGAACACCTGCCTGGTTTTACGGGCGAGGATGCGGTACGTGCCGCCGCCGCACGGCATCAGCGTTCACTGGCAGAGCTCCCCGAGGCGGCCCGCCGTCTCTCGGAGGGTGAGCCGGTGATCCCCACCGAGTTCATATAGTTCTTTAGCAACTGTCCCCCCCTTTCACTGAGCCCCAAGGATTTTCTAGGATAGTCTCATGGCAAAAGCACTCATTATTGTTGATGTTCAGAACGATTTCTGCGCCGGTGGGGCGTTGGCAACCGACCGGGGAGCCAAGGTTGCCTCGCTCATTAGCGAATACGTTGAGGATAACCACCACCGGTACGAGGCGGTTGTGGCCACCCAGGACTGGCATATTGACCCGGGCGCGCATTTCTCTGACACCCCGGATTTTGTGGATTCCTGGCCGGTGCACTGCGTGGCGAATACCGAAGGAGCCGAGATTCACCCGAATCTTGATACCGACTACATCGAAGCGTATTTCCGTAAGGGCCGGTATGAGGCTGCATATTCAGGGTTCGAGGGGCTACAGGCCCCCGAGGAATCGGTCATGACCGGTGAGCATGAGCCAGGCGCCACACTGGATGACGAAGGCCCGAAAACCCCGCTGGCAGACTGGCTGGATGAACACGAGATACAGGATGTCGATATTGTGGGTATCGCCACCGACTACTGTGTGCTGGCAACCGCTAAGGATGCGGTGGATGCCGGGTATGAGACCCGTGTGCTGATCGACCTGACGGCCCCCGTGCACGAGAATAAGCTCGACGAAATAATCGCCGAGATGGAGGACGAGGGCATCACGGTCAAGCAGGCGCTGTAAGCGCGTCCCGCTCATCGTGAGCGCTTTTAGAGTACGAGGCGACATTCTTAGTGGGTTCCCTGTAGTATGCCCCGGTAAGAATGTCGCCTCTGCACGTGTAATATGCGGATGATTTAGGTGTCAAGATGCGCGTAGCGGTAGATAAACGCAGCCATTGCGTCACGGTGAATCGGCTCACTAGGGCGGTAGGTGCCATCGGCCCAGCCGGTAGTAATGCCGCTTGAACGTAGCCAGTTAATTTCGCGGTAGAATGCGCCATCATGAGGCACGTCCTTAAAAACTGGCCCAACCACTACATAGTCAGGTTTACCAGCGTAACGGTAGAAGAATGCGGCCATTGCCTCGCGAGTAACCGCGTCTTGCGGTCGGTAGGTGCCATCGGCCCAGCCGGTAGTAAGACCCTGCTGATGCATCCACACAATCTCATGGTAAAACTGGTGCGAGGGGTTCACATCGGTAAAAGGTGAGGCGGCGGGCAAGGTAACCTCCGGCGAACCCGCCAGCCGGTAGAAGAAAGCAGCAACCGCCCCGCGCTCAATATTATTCAGCGGTCGGTAGGTACCATCGGCCCAGCCGGTGGTGATATTTCGGTACTCTAGCCACGTGATTTCTTCGTAGAACGGATGATTTTGGGGCACATCACTAAATCGGCAGGGGCCGTCAACGGTTGGGTGTGGGACAGGCTGCACCTGAGCTTCTTGAACGGTGGGGTATGAGAGCAGTTTCTGCAGAAGTCCCTTGCCCTGCGCGGCGGTGACAAAGTGGGATACTTCTACTTCAGCATAGTTTCTGTCTCCAGATTGTATGTAGCTGTAGTACTGGATATTCACAGGATAGTTATCCTCGGTGAGTTTCTGACTCAGCTGGGCCACCAAGTACTGGTGTATCTGCTCATTGTTCCACCCACGATGCTCGGTTTGGGCTTTCGCATCCTCAATAGCCGCAGCGGTGAACGTGATGGGGAAAAGCTGGTAGTACATATCTGCATGTTCGAATGGCGCACAGTACGGACCGGAGTACCCCGCATTGTCACCAGGTGCTGCCAGTGCTGCTGGGCCTAGCAGCGTAGCTCCCAGTGCAACAGCGCACATGGCAGTACCTACTGCCTGAGAGGTTCTACGAGTAGTTACTTTTTTCATTGTTATCTCTTTCACCATAGCGCGTGCGGCACACCCCTAACGTATTTTGACCTTTAGATACACCGCGCACACTGCGTATTTACTTCTTGTGAGCGTAGCGATAAATAAAAGCTGCCATTGCATCACGGCGGATGGGGTCTACAGGACGGTACGTCCCATCCTGCCACCCATTAGCTATACCAGTAGAATGCAACCAGGTAATCTCTCGATAGAAACTGCTGCCAACCGAAACATCCCTGAATGGAGAAGTGCTTGGCATCACATACTCTGGCTGTCCTGCATATCGGTAGAAAAACGCTGCCATTGCGCCACGTTCTACATTATCTGCTGGGTGGAATGTGCCATCAGGGTATCCAGTAGTAATACCCTGCGCTCCTATCCACTGAATCTCTTGATAAAATGGCATGTTTTTATGTATATCGTAAAATATTGGACCATTATTCCATGGATCAGGGTTCTTTACAGGATTGTCCAGATATTCCAGTGTCTTGCCCGCATCTACAATACCAGGACCACAGCTATACTGATCACAGTTTTGTATAGGACGGTTTTGAGCACTTTTCTGCATCGCAGAAAGTATACGATCAGGAGTAGCATCTGGGTTGACTGATTTAGCCAAAGCAGCAATAGCACTAATATGAGGAGCAGCCATAGAAGTACCCGCGTTCTCGCTGTAGTTATGCTCTCCAACAGAAATCATTCCTGTATTAAAAGTAGAAAATATACCTTGATTAGGAGCATGAGTCCCTCCAGGAGCACTTATGCTAACGCTAGAACCGTATGAGGCAACAGGCCGCTCACCCATTCGAGTAGTAGAACTTACAGAAATAACATGATTACAATTTGCAGGGGTAAAATATTTGACGTCAAGGTTCTTATTACCAGCAGATGCTACAACCACGATACCCTTAGCATGCAATTCATCAAATATGTCCTGATATCCTTTAAAACATTTACTGCCAGAATTTAAATATGAGCCAAACGACAGGTTAATAACTTGAGCAGGATACCTATTTTCTGGAGTATCTTGCACCTTCAGACCCCCAGCCCATTTTATCGCATCAGTAACATCCGAGAACCTAGTTCCACAAGGCCCAAAAGCACGTACAGGCAGAATCTTCGCATTGGGAGAAATCCCAGATATACCAATTTTATTATTTGCTGAAGCTGCGATAGTACCCGCAATATGAGTACCATGCCAACGCATATAACTTTCTGCTTTTCGCCCATTAGAACAGATTCCATTTTTAGGCACCATCGCACTATCCGAAGGATCTGAGTCGCGCCCATCACCATCGTCTGCTTGTATAGCATCAGATAAAAAGTCGTAACCCGGAACAATATTATTAACCAGATCAGGATGATGATTGACACCAGTATCGATAACTGCAACTGTAACGTTATCACCCAGGGAGCGTTGCCATGCGGACTTTACATTAATTCCATATTCACCATGTAAATCCCATTGCTTATCAAAGTATTCATCATTTGGAGTGACATAGTTTTTTGAATATGCAGAAAGATCAGGTACAGGAGTATCTTCTTGTTGATTCTGAGAAGACTCGTTCATCTCAGGGTCAGAGATTCCCTGATAATCTATATTATAGTCTGGAAAAATATCTTCAACACCAGAGATATCTTTAGCTGATTCTATAAAAGAATCAATATTGTCTGAACTAATATAATTTTATATATTAATTACTACAGAGTTTTTTATAGCAATCGTATGACTATAGGAAACAGTGTAGCCAAATTTATCGGCAAAATTATACTTAATTGCATCCACCATATTATTAGACTCAATGTTGCTTAGCAACGTATCCGTATTAGGAGCATGCTGGGCAACAAAGCCATGTGAAAACGTCACAATAAATTGGTTATATAAACCCTGTGATGAGTCAGAAAAACTGTACTTGATATTTGTTAGTGAGCTACTGGCACTAGATGACTCAAAACTAAGAGCAGGCACATATGACGTCCCAAACAAAAAATCCTAAAGTAGTTACAGAAACTAGCTTTCTAATACTTAACTTTTTATCACTGATTAACGCAAAGACCATCATTAGCCTTTCAAAACTTGAGTGAATATATATAGATACATCTATCTGACGAAAATTATACATCATACGAAAGCTAACAGTAAAATCTCTCCCAGTGCTACCTGCCGCCCGGCTCAATAGCTACGCTAGGGGAGCTGGTGGTACATATCTGCATGTTCGAATGGCGTGCAGTACGGACCGGAGTACCCCGCATTGTCACCAGGTGCCGCCAGTGCTGCTGGACCTAGCAGCGCAGCGCCCCGGCACAACAGCTAATATATGGGTATGAATAAGCAGTGTGACGATCATCAGCTCAGTCTTTGGTATACCCCGCGTCTTGACCCGCCTCTCCCAGAACATTGGGGGCTCAACGACCAGAGCCGCACCGAGCTTGAAGAGCTTCTGTGGGAGATGCTTCTGCACGGCGCATCTACCCCGGAAGCGTATGTGGAAGTATTTGATTATGTTTTGCCCGATGAGAACGCTGGCTTGGGTGAAAAATACAGGGAAGAGATAACAGAGTACGCCCAGCAGCTTATTAACGCACGCCGCGCCTATGCTGCAGCTATTGGACTGGAGCCTCGGAATAATGATTTAACGTTGGCATTTGACGCTTTAGCGCATGAGGGCGTGGTGGCACGGGAGTGTTTTACCTGTTGCGGTTCGTGTGGTTCAGCCGAAATCTGGGATGAGAGAGATGATTCACGCACTTGGTACGGGTACGTTTTCTACCACGAACAGGATGCTGAATCAGCATACGAGAGCGGATCGGTAGGCCTCAATTATGGGGTTTTTCTGGATGCATATTTTACTGAGCCGCAGTGGGACGCACTTGATGCCCAAACCCAAGAGCAGCAGTACGAGAGTTTGAGTGTAAAACTATTGCGCGAAAAGGTACTTCCGGTGTTCGAGCAGCACGGATTATGGGTAGATTGGGAAGGCTCTTATTCTGTACGGCCACAGGTATTCTCATCGCAGTTTAGCCATATCCCGTAGCAATTTACCAGATATGAGCCGCAAATCTGCAGAAGGAATCTGCCCAATAAGGAATATTTGATGATTATTAATGAGAGTGATTTAAAAGGTACGGACTATAAGATTTCAAAAAGTTTCAATAAGCAAATTTATTCATTTTCCGAGTTGTTAAATGATATGGCAAGCAACGAATATTCAAGGTTGGAGAATTACTATAAAGATAAATTTGAATTCATAAATTTCAAAGATGAAGAAGTTATTGTCGAAAACAGTAATAAAGATAAATTTATTGTTTTTGGAAAGAATAGCAATGGTTTCTTTGCTGTCAATAAAAACAAAGAAGTATGGCTTATCCCGTTTCATTATTCAGATATTCAAGAACCACTGTTTATAAACTCATCATTGCACCAATTTAGGTGTTGCTATTGTTTATTATTATCGGTCTTTTTTTACGCTCTTGGGAAGGATATTGACAAGGAAAACGCACAGTTGAAACTTGCCAGAAACTTTGAAGAAGATATTTTAAAAATAGATGACCGTTCAGTGCATAGCCTATTTTATCGAAACTATATTTTTGCTATTGAAAATGCGGAGCTTCCCACACATTTCACCCCCATGGATTACGTTACGACCGGCAGGCATTTTATCCCTCAATAAAATAGGGCGCAGGCGTGCTGGCGAGCAGATCCGATTATTGCGTCAGTTGGGCACTGGTTTCCCTGTGGGTACCGATAGTTATATATTCACTTATGCGTCATCTGCCCCTACCGAACAAATACTGCTATAGAATGTATTGCATAATTCAAGATCATCTTTTATCCTATACAGGTTACATAACAGATAACAAATATCGCTATCTTGCTGTTCCTCGGGTGCCGTATTTTGCAAGAAATTGGAGTCAAGAAAAATAGACATAAAAATATGTATTTCTTTTTCTTTTTTATCTAAGCTTCCTGACAAGCGAATCTTTCTACCTAGTTGGATATAATATTTTTCCAGTTCAGATCTACCAATTCTGCCTTCTAAAAAGTCTGTGCATTGTTTAATTACACCTTCCAGTTCTTTCCTGTACTGGCTTAATGGAATAATATTTTTCTCGGCGAATTTTATACATTTTAAAATAAAAGCATCATAGTTACCCAGGGCATCAGAATCATATATTTCATCTTCCAACATAATAATTTTTTCGTAGTATTTTATATTATTTTTATCGCTCATATTTCATCTCCTGCAAAAATTATAATAATGTTTATTATTTACTACAATTTTACTGGAGCAAAACTACAGCGAACAAACGTCATTATATGACTAGCTAAAGACCAGCTCGGTGCCTTATCGTCATACCACCCCACTTGATCGGGAGGACACCACAGGCTGACTGAGGCAATAACAGGAATTTATCACACTGGATATTACAGCATCTATTCGGCAAGAGCGGCACGATGCGCTCCACCAGCCTTAGCGGAAGAGCAATACCGGCAGATGTCGGTGCTGCAGCCGCAAAATGTTGGCTCATAATCTGGTGGCAGGATATCCTCAATGAATAACCGTCTATAGTTTTAAAGACCTCTTTTGGTTCGAGAAGCATTTATTTCTGTAAAAAGTTTTTATTTAGCTAAAGTTTCTATAGAAATATACGCTTTTCATGCATTAAATATCCGGTTACACTGAAACTATGACCACCGATATCATCACCACAGAATTCCGTGACAGCTGGTACGCACCGCGTATCGATCCGCCTATCCCGGCGCACTGGCCTGTGACCGGTGAAGAGCGTGGCACCTTAGAAGATGCCCTCTGGCGCCTGCTCAGCACCGGTGAGTCTGATACGGCCCGTTATGAGTATTACTTCTGGGAGACTCCCTCACTCAGGGATGCCTATGGTTCCGCTGACTGGGACGGGGAAGTTCGCGCCTATATTAGGCAGCTCATTGATTCCCGCCGTGCCTATATTGCCGCCTTAGGCGGGGTGCCGGGCACTCCCCTGAACCTTTCACTTGCTGAGCTCGAACGTCAGGGTGTTAAGATGAACCCCGATTTCGGGTGTTGCGGCATACCGCATGAGGCTCCGCAAGATGGGCATACCTGGTACGGGTATGTGTCGCTCGGCCCCGAAGAGGCCGAAGAACTCATTAAAAATGGCGAGACCCGTCTCAGCTGCGGGGCTTTTGTAACGGGCGAAGAGCTCGAAGAGATGAGTGATGCGGAGTATAACCGCATTAATAGTGCTGTGATCCGCCAGCACATCCTCCCGGTTTTTGAGCGCCACGGTGTTGAGATAGATTGGGACGGCACGTACATTGAGCTTCCCGTGCTGAAAAACGCGGAGTTTTTCGCTGCACCTTAGCCCCTGTGGTAGGTAGAGCGCCTGCCCATCCTTATTCGTAATGCACCTATAGCACGGGCGTTGCCCCCCCCGTGCGGGTGTTGTGTTGTCTTTTCCTTCCTTATAGGGTCTGCGGATCACCGGTTTTGTGACTGACCGTGTGCAACGACAAGTATGCATTTGTGGTCTAAGGTTAACCCCATGACTACACCTAGCATTACTGATGAGCAGCTCAAACTTTGGTACACCCAGCGCATTGATCCGCCCCTTCCGGCCCACTGGGGCATGCCTGATGAGGTGAGTGAATTCGTGGGTGAGGTTCTGTGGGGTACGCTTTTCAGGGGTGACAGTGATCCATTTTCCTATGTTGATATTTTGAACGACAGCACTATTGCTGAGAGCGATAAGTGGGATTGCGATGAGAAACATATGGAGGAGTTCGACGATTACGCCCGTGCTCTCATCGCCTCCCGCCGTGCCTATGCCCAGGAACTGGGGATCGAAAAGTGCTGGGGCAATATCTCTCTCGCTTTTAAAGAGCTCAATCGTCAGGGTGTTGTAGCGCGTGAGGCGTTCTCCTGCTGCAGCAGGTGCGGTTCGTGGAGTATTTACGACGAGGCAGATGACTCCCGCGACTGGTACGGGTATGTATTTTTTAGCGAGCAGTGTGCAGCTGATATTTCAGAAACAGCAAGCGTGTACCTTCAACACGGCATTTTCCCGCCAGCATTGCGCCAACAGTATTCTGAGCAGCAGTGGGAGTCAATGAGTCAAGAGGAACGCAGTGCAGCTCATCACCGGGTTACGGAGCAATTTCTGCAAGAGCGCGTTATTCCGGTACTTGAACGTCACGGACTGCAGGTACGGTGGGGCGGTGATACTACCTATTGTCCTAATGTCATGAACATAAAATACATTGCTATCCCCTAACAGGCTGCACAATGGTCTTGCGGGTACCATACGCTTACCCAGTACCGACATACCCCCATAGCATAAGTTTGCATATTTGCCCCCATAAATCAGCCTTTTATGCACAATATTATTCCTTCCATGCGTGGATGATGGTTGTGTATCCCGGTTACACTGGGAGCATGAGTAGCCCTCACGTGACTGCAGAACAGCTAAAACTATGGCGCGCACCGCGTATTGACCCACCTATACCCCGCAGCTGGCCAATCCCAGAGATGGATCGGCCTACCGTAGAACGCAGGCTCATGGCATGCCTGCTGGTTGGCGAATCAGATATTGCGTGCTACACGGAGGTTTTTGAACCGTTCCTTGACGACGGTGAAGGGCATATTCTCATCCCGCCCCAAAAGCTAGAAGAGTACGCTCAGGCGCTCCTTGCCTCCCGCCGTGCCTATGCTAAAGAGATCGGTATTGAAGGGTGCCGAGGCAACCTGGTGTGTGCCTTCGAGGCGCTGGAACGAACGGGGATTATTGCTTACCCGGACGGCAACTGGTGCGGCATCCCCGAGGAAGGGCCCGAAGACGGTACCACCCGATACGGGTATGTATCGCTCAGTGCAGAAAGTGCGGAGGCCCTACTGCTCTACGACGCCGCCCAACTGCACTGCGGCACCTTCAGCGACACTGGGGAAGTAAGCGACCAAGAGATTCACGATGCAGACTGCGCGATTATCCAAAACCGCATTATCCCGGTGCTCGAAGGCCACGGCGTTGAGGTTAAATGGAATGGCACGGCGGTTGACTTCCCGCTCGTGACGAACACTGGATTTTTTGCCATCCCCTAACCGTTCACAGACCGAGCCGGGCCATTACCTCCTGCCGACAAACCAGTCCGCGAGCTTATCAAGGCGTGCCTGAATCTGCTCCGCTGATGCTTGAGCCACCGCCGGGCCGCCGCAGATTTTACGCAGCTCATTATGGATCACCCCGTGCGGTTTACCGCTTTTCAGCGAATAGGCCGACACGTTTTTCGCCAACTTATTACGCATTTCTTTGAGCTGGCGGTGGTCCACCACCGCCGGGGCTGCGGTGGCCGGGCGGCGGGCAGCATGTTCCTGCTGACGGGCCCGCAGCAAAGTACCGACCTGTTCAGCGTCAAGCAGGCCCGGGATGCCCAGAAAATCCTGTTCCTCTTCCGAACCGACTTCCAGCCCGCCCGACGCGAACTCCGCCCCATCAAAAAGCACCCCGTGGAAAGAGGCCTGCGAGCCTATTGCCTCAAACTTACCGCGAGCCAGCTGCTCCGAGGCTCGCTCTTCACGGTTTGCTTCTTCAAGCGCCGCATCATCCAGCCCCTCAACCATGGGGTCGATCTCTTCCTGGGTGGCGCCGCGGTCGAGGGCGTGATCGCGTTCTAGCTCCATATCGTTAGCGAGCATCATCAGCTGCGGAACCGACGGCAGGAACACGGAGGCGGTCTCCCCACGCTTGCGGGCCCGCACAAAACGCCCGATTGCCTGAGCAAAAAAGAGAGGTGTGCTGGTGCTGGTGGCGTACACACCCACCGCAAGGCGCGGCACATCCACGCCCTCAGAGACCATGCGGACCGCCACCATCCACCGCTTTTTACTCTCACGGAATTCGTCAATTTTTGCGGAGGCTTCGCGGTCATCTGAGAGCACCACAGTTGGCTTCTCTCCCGTGATAGCATGCAGTTTTTCGGCGTATGCTTTAGCGTCAGCATGGTCGGTGGCGATCACGAGCGCCCCGGCATCAGGTACGGTACGGCGCACCTCGGTGAGGCGCTTATCGGCAGCAGCCAAAACAGTGGGTATCCATTCACCGTTCGCATCAAGGGCGGTGCGCCACGCCTGGGCGGTCACATCCTTGGTGAATCCCTCCCCCAGATTTGCTGCCATTTCCTCCCCGGCGGAGGTACGCCACCGCATCTGTCCCGAGTACGCCATGAAAATCACCGGCCGCACCACATGGTCTTTGAGAGCGGGACCGTATCCGTAAGAGTAGTCGGCGCGGGATCGGCGGATCCCTTCGTGGTCTTCTTCGTAGTTGACAAACGGGATAGGTGCAGCATCGGAGCGGAACGGGGTGCCGGTCAAGGCGAGGCGTCGAGTGGCGTCGTCAAAAGCCTCCCGCAGTCCGTCTCCCCACGAGAGCGCGTCACCGGCGTGATGAATCTCGTCAAAAATAACCAGAGTTTTGTCGTTCTCGGTGTTACGGGCGTGCAGCTGCGGCTTATTCGCCACCTGGGAGTAGGTAAGTGCCACCCCTTTGTACTGGCGGCCCACATGAACGTCGGCATTTTTAAAATTCGGATCGATCGGTATGCCTACCTTAGCGGCGGCATCCGCCCACTGCTTTTTCAGGTGGTCGGTGGGCGCTACCACGGTGAGCTTACGCACCACACCGCGGCTAAAAAGTTCACGAGCCAGGGTGAGGGCAAAGGTGGTTTTACCGGCCCCTGGGGTTGCCACCGCCATAAAGTCACGCGGGTTGGTTTCAAAATATTTTTTCATAGCCTCCGTCTGCCAAGCACGTAAACTGACGGAGGTTCCCCACGGGGCACGGCCGGGGTAGGCCGGGGAAAGTTTAGGCTTAATGGCGCCTTCAAACAGTGTGGGTTCTTCGTGTTCGCTCATTCTTCCCCTACCCCTTAATCATTTCTATACGTCATGCCCCCGCTGCAGCTCGCACGGGCGTAAGTGGCCGGTGCGGTGCGGACGCCTTAAGAGTGTACCGCCTTGCACGCTGCCCGGCTCAACGGTACCCCCAGTACTGTACGGTGGCTACGCCGAACGCGAAAGAAGGGCGCATCCAGTACTATGCATACTTATTCGGATGCGCCCTGTCTGCTGGTGTTGGCTGCCGTGGGCCTGCTGAGGCCTGCCAGTCAGCTGCGGCTAGTTGTCGCCGCCATTATCGCCACCGTCTTTACCGGGCTTAAGACCCTCATAAATTTCTTTGCAGGTGGGGCAGACCGGGAACTTCTGCGGGTCACGCCCAGGAGTCCAGACTTTACCGCACAGGGCGCGAACCGGCTCACCGGTCAGCGCGGACTCCATAATCTTTTCTTTCCGCACATAGTGCGAGAAGCGTTCGTGGTCACCGGGCTCAGAAAGCTGAGTTTCCTCACGCTCCAGCAGGCTGGTGCCACCTGCGGGCTTGGTGCCAAACGGATCCTCAATACCTTCAATGGAGCTCATAGTTCTCTCCTTAGACAATGCCGCATGGGCATTCTGCGGTTGTGTAGATAACTCTTCCCATTGTAGTGGCGGGTACCGGGTATTGTCCCGTTCACCGAAACCAGGCAGCAGTACAAGCACAGCAAAAAGCGACGGAGCAGAATACCTCATACAGAACATATTCTGATCCGCCGCCTCTGTGCGCCGTGGTTGGCCGGTAGGTTAGGCTGCGGTGAACTTAGCCACTCGCTGAAGCATGGCGTGGCTATTACGGTCGTAAGACTTACCGCCAATCACAACGCCAAGGGCCAGAAGAATGCCGCCCACAACCATTTGAATGATTCCCCCCACCCATAGGAGCATGGGTTCATGGGAGCTGAACATATAAATAAGTACACAGATAAATGCCGGGATCGTTGCAGCCATGCAAATCAGCATCACCACCATCGTCAAGAGGTTCTTGGCCATGCCGTCCGTTTGTTTCGGGGTTTTGAGCGGGTTCGACCCGGGTGCCGGAGCCGGTGGAGATAGCAGGGTATCGGCATACAGGCCCACGCCCAGAGCCGCCGCATAGGTGCCCAACTGGTGCAGGAGCACCGCCGGGTACATCCCCACAACACCATGAATAAGACACACAGCGAAGGTCATAATAACCACCACAGGCACCATCAAAACAGAGTACCCCAGGGCACGGCCCAGCCTGTCATCACGCCCACGCAGCGGCGAGAGCACGTGCAGGCTAAAGGCGGTGTTATCGTATGAGACCGAGTACATAATGTAGTACCCCGCAGAGATGGTGCTGAAGTACACCCAGAAGCTAAAAGCCGCCTCAATACCAGCGGTGCTGGTATCCATACCAAGCTGAATCCTACCGGTCCTAAAAAACCCGCTATTGGCCATCGGTAAAAATATTCCCAGCAGCACGTACATCATGGCTAACGTGGCCGCCGATACACTCATGCGCGCATCTTTCAGGTAGCTGTGAAGGGTGCGTGCCGCTACCGCACCGACCGGGGTGCTGGGGAATTTAGCGAACACCCCAATATTACCAACGGACAATGCCTTAGCTGTCCCGCGCTGAGTCTGCCCACTCACGTTACGGATGGAGCGTTCCAGCTGACGCCCCCACAGCCACCAGGTGCCCGCCAAGTAAACAAGTGCAAGCACCAGGCACACAGCCGCAAGAATCCAGTTACCCGCCGCAGCATGCAGGGGAACAGCAAACGCAGCACCAAACGGGGTATACCCAAGCCATACAACGTAGGGCGCTATTTGCTCAAAGTTCTCTCCAATGTAAGCTGTTGCACCCGCAAAAATAAAACCGGAGCTCATGAGCAGGATCCCCGCAGTGAGCATGAGGATGAGGTTAATGCGCGGGTTAGCGTTCAGGTACACACCGACCTGATTACCGATACGAGCTATGCACATGAGGGTGGCCAACCCCAGCAGGGCGCAGAGAAGATACAGGAGAAGCCCCAACGGGTTAGTAAGGTAGCCAAGGGCACCGATCAGCACCATAGTTATGGTTGCGATACCGGGTATGCCAATAAACCCACCAAGAAATTGGCCCTTCTGCAGGGTTTTTGGTTCTATGGGGAAAAGCACGAAACGGCTCTCATCCAGGGTTCCGTCAAGGCCGCTGACGAAGATAGGTACCAGCATCCACCCCAGACACAGCAGCGTCCCTATCAGCAGGGCAAGCGAGGCCGCCCCCTCAGGGGATTCAAAAGCCAGAAAACTGTAGAGGAATCCCAACCCTATCAGAATCCCCACCAGGTATAGGACACCGAGGATTATCCCAATCAGGGCCCACACGCTCCGTTTGAGTGAGGCAATCACATACCGCCATTTTAGTGAGACGAGGTGCCCAACCATGACAATCCTTCCGAGCTGGTGCGCCCACCCACGAGCTGCACGAAACGTTCTTCTAGGCTGGTGTTTCCGCGTACCTCAGAGACGGTTCCGGCGGCAAGAATATGGCCTTCGTTCATAATGGCCACGTGGTCACACAAACGCTGTACCAAGTCCATCACGTGGGATGAGAGCACGACGGTTCCCCCCGAGCCGACGAATCCCTTAAGAATGTCCTGAATATTCGCCGCTGAGACAGGGTCAACAGCCTCAAATGGTTCATCAAGGATAAGCACAGAAGGGGCGTGGATGAGCGCGGCGGCAAGCGCGATTTTCTTCGTCATACCGGCGGAGTAGTCGGCAACAGTTCGCCCCGCTGCCTCGGTGAGGTCCATAGCGCGCAGCAGATCAGCGGTGCGTTCGGCAACAGTTGCCTTATCAAGCCCATGCAGGTACCCGGAGTATGTGATGAGCTGTTCACCCGTGAGCCTATCAAAAAGATGCACGCCGTCAGGGAGCACCCCCAGGTGTTTCTTGGCTTCTAAGGGGGCCTGCCACATGTCTACCCCGTTAATAAACGCCATACCTTCGGTGGGTTGCAGCATACCCGAGACCATCGAAATGGTGGTGGTCTTACCAGCACCATTACGCCCCACCAGCCCATAAAATGAGCCGGTTGGGATGCCTAAATTAATACGATCCACGGCCACGGTCTGCCCGAAAGCTTTGGTGAGCCCGCGAACTTCAATCGCGTTTCTGGTGGTTGCGGCCCCCCGTTGCGGGGCTATGTTCTGCTGCACCGAGGTGGGCAGGTGAACCTCCGGATTCGGGTGCTCTGCTTCTGCCCCGGGGACAGGTGGTGAGGGATACAAGTTATTGAGAGAGTTTTTATCTTCCATAGATTAACGGTAACAAGTATGAGCATAGTATGCCCTTATTTTTGCCCCGTTCGCGTAGCTTTTACTCACCCCTAAGCATAACTATAAGATACGTGTTCCCCGTGACGGCAATAACACCACATG
Organism: Rothia aeria; assembly: GCF_016726365.1. Lineage (NCBI taxonomy): Bacteria > Bacillati > Actinomycetota > Actinomycetes > Micrococcales > Micrococcaceae > Rothia > Rothia aeria. The sequence goes on from NZ_CP068102.1 coordinate 504,861, forward strand.
GGGAACACATAAAGAATAAATATTCTGTATTTTATTTCTTAGCTTTACACAGATTCCTGCAGAAACCAGCCTTTAGAAAAGCGCCACCGTCAGCTCCGCGCGGGCCTTTACAGTACGCGCATCGGCAGTACCCACCACATCAAAAAGCTGAACAAGACGCTCACGCACACGAGTTTTCTCATCCGCAGGCACGGCCTTAAATAAGCGCAGCAAACGGGCGTACGCATCTTCCACATGCCCACCAACCACATCCAAATCAGCCACGTTAAAGGCCGCCTCAATATTCAGCGGATCAGCCGCCGCAGCGGCACGCTCGGCAGCCATATCAAGGTTCTTCACGCGCACCAAAAGCTCCACCTGTTCCAAGCCAAGTTTGGCCTCTTTATCGCCCGGGTTATCAGAAATAGCCTGCTTGTAGGCGGCGCGAGCGCCCTCATAGTCCCCAGCGTCCAGTGCCTCAACGGCCTTAGCATGCAGCGGAGGTACCGGTTTCTCTTCCTCCGCGTAGATGGGCTCAAAACCTCCCGGCAGCTGGTACTGCGCCGCCAGTTGTATAAGCTGCCCGAGCACATCGGCAAGTTCCTGCTCACCCACAGTACCGTTGTAAATAGGTGCGGGCCGACCCGCAAGCACCGCCACCCCAGCGGGCACACCGCTCACCCCAAAAGCCTGTGCGGCCTCAGGAAGTTTCGCGATATCTACCGCTGCCAACAGCAGACTCCCAGCGGCGGAATCAACCAGTTTTTGCACCGCATCGACCATCTGCACCGACGAGGGAGAGTGCTCAGCATAGAGCGCAAAAATAACAGCACCCCGGCTGGATTCCTGCACATATTTCTGGAAATCCTCGGGCGTGTTTACCTCAACACGCCACGTAGGGGTGCCCTGGGCAGCAGCATGAGGGTCAGTGTTGCCCGGCTGCGGCGGCACACCAGCAGATGCCGCTAAACTCCCCAAATCGGGGACATTCCGTACCGAAGCTGGAATCTGCGCAGCCTCCGGCTGCTTCCCTGCCGCTGCCGGGTTGCCCCACTGTAGTTCATGACTGTTCTCTGACATGCGCCCTCTCCTGCTCAGGCTGATAGTTCCCCTTGATTATCTCAACTCCCCGGGGTTTTTTCACCCGAGGTGCGCCGCTTCGGCCGCTATTTTACTGCTGGCGTAGCACCACCAATACGTCTGCACCGGCGTTATCCCCCAACCGCCCGGTAGACTAAAAAGTAAATGCTTCGTCGAAAGGCAGTTACATGACCGATCACCGCCCCCCTGCCCAGCCGACGCCGCCTAGGCCTCGGCGTTCCAACGCTCATACGCAGCCGCAGCAGGACTCTTCCGCCCGCCCCCAACCGGATGAAAGCGGCGCCTCACCCAGAGAAGCCCACGAGTCGCGAGGGGCGCGGCGCCCATTCACTGAGCACCTCACCGAAACAATTACCGAATTCAGCGGATCGGTTCTACAGGCCCGCGATAAACGGAAACAGGCGTCAATGCCTCCCCCAACCGCCCCCACCGATGTGGTGCCCCCGGTTGAGTCCCCGGAGAACAGCGATGTTCAGAAAGTCTCGCTTGTGACCAACCCGGTAAAACTCGGTTTCTTAGGTACCGTGGGTGTGGGGTTGGCGCTGCTGGCCTACTATGCGTTTACGAACGTTGGGGCACTCGCGGGGTGGGTGACCGGGGCCGTGTTCATTGCGCTGGGCCTTGACCCCGCCGTGCGGCGCCTGGAGAAGTGGGGTATCCGCCGAGGCGTTGGTGTGCTGCTGGTAGTAACTGTATTTGCTGGTACGGTTACCGGCCTCACCCTGTGGATTGTGCCCATTATTAGTGAACAGGCGAATAGTTTTATCTACCGCTCCCCCGCCATTTTTCAGGATTTCCTGGAGTCAGAGGCGTTCAAAAACTTTGACGATATGGTGCACATCCGCGACTGGGTCGATAAGAATGTGCCCGCGTTCATTGAGTCTATTACATCCAGCAACGCGATTAGCGGGTTCATGGGGAACTTGGTTACAGCAGGATCCACAATCGCTCAGGTGCTCACCGGCACCGTGATTGTGTTGTTCTTGTCCCTGTACTTCCTCTCGTCTATGAACACGATTAAGGCGTGGGGGGTGCGCCTAGCACCGGCGTCCCAGCGTGAGCGTGTCTCCTACTTGGTGGAACGTATCACCGGATCGGTTGGCAGTTATGTGATGGGGCAGGCGCTGGTGGCTATTCTTAACGCCACCTTCGCCCTGATTACGATGAGTATCCTGGGGTTTTCGTTCCCCCAGCTGTTGGCGCTATTCGTGCTGATCCTGGCGTTTATCCCATTGGTCGGCGGCGTGGTGGCGCTCGTAGTAGTGTCGCTCATCCTGCTGATTTCGGGGTGGCAGATGGCGCTCACCTTCGCCATCGTGTACTTCATTTACCTGCAGGTTGAGGCGTACGTTATCTCGCCGCGCATTATGTCCCGGGCGGTTTCGGTGCCCGGTGGCGTGGCAATTATTGCGGTGGCCGCAGGTGGTGCTCTGTGGGGCGTGTTGGGTGCGCTTATCGCCATACCGGTGGCGGCTTCCCTGCTCATTCTGGTGAAAGAAGTATTTATCCCTTACCAAGACACGAAGTAGCCTGCGACGAACCGGAAGGTTTACGGCACCTGGTCATACACTAATCGGCGGCTGCACCCCATATGGTGATGTAGCCGCCGATTGCTGTCTGAAATAATTTACCCGGTGGTGCCAGAGAGGGCTTTAGGGCTCAGTAATCTCTTCTGCGACCGGACCGCTATACTCGCTCGGCAGCACGGTCTGCTCCCCCAGTACAATGCTCGCTATAGAGTTCAGCACCGCGTTCACAGACTTCTCGCCCACCCACAGGTGCTTACATCCCTCAAAGGGGATTACCTGGGCACGGTTAATGGCACTAAACCGTTCACGCGCCTGAGCGGGCTGTAAGTAGTCGTCGTGTTCAGGGATAAGTGCGTACAGGGGGTTGCTGATCGTATTCCATTCAGCCATCTCCGCCGGGTGTACCCGGTGAAGCGGCGGGGATAGGAGGACCGCACCGGTGAATTCGTTGGCGCGCGCGGGTCCATATTTGAGCACCAGCTCTGTACCGAATGACCAGCCAATAAGCCACGGGTTAGGCAGGGCACGCCCTAAGACGTAGTCAAGAATCGCATCGAAATCTTTCTTCTCAGCAAATCCGCCGTCGAAGACCCCGTCGCTGGTGCCTCGAATGGAGGAGGTGCCGCGGGTATTGAAGCGAAGTACGGCTATATTGGCAAGCGCGGGCAGACGGAACGACGCTTTCTTGTACACGTGCGAATCCATATACCCGCCATGCGTTGGAAGCGGATGAAAAGTTACGAGAGTCGCTTTACTGTCCCCCTCAGGAAGCGCCAGTTCACCCACGAGGCGTTTTCCATCGGCTGTCGTGACCTCAAAGTTCTCACGACGCGCAGGAAGCACCGTGCGGGAACGGATCGCGGTTGGCACCCCGGGGTCGGTAAAAATATAGCGGGACGGGTCGAATTCTGTGCGGGTTTCTTCGCTCATAGTGTGTCTTTCAATCGGGGTAGGTGTATCTCAAGCCCAAAAATGGGGGTGATGCGCATAGGATTCTGCTGTTATTTTCGGCGGCTGCGCCAACAGTGCTGGTGCCAGTGGCGGCGTTCATCAATGGCACGTTCTCTGCCCAGCACGTGGCTTTCTTGCCACACCACCAGGTGCGCAGTTCCGGGCGGTATGGGACGGTAACATTCGGGGCAGGTGTAAGTTTTTCTGGCATTAACAGCCGGGATATACTGCACGAACCAGTCTCCGTACCGGTCGCTCTCAACGGTTGGCGCCGGGTCAAGAATACGTGAAATATCACGCCCGCCACCTGCGGTGGTGCGTAACCATTTGCTGGAGGTGGTGCCCGAAGGGCGTTTACCGGGGTGATTCTTACGTGCCATGCTCACTATTTTATCCCTAGCTACTACCCATTCCAGATTTTAAAGGTTATACCGGGGTCTCTTCTAAAGGAGCATACTCGGTGAGGATAGCCTCATACGTATTGCCGTGAAGATTGCAAGAATCCATAACGTAAAAACAGCGCGAAAAATTTTTATCAAAAATATAGGCGTGCTCGTGGAAATCAATAGAGTCCACGTCTTCTAAATCGTGCTGGATCTCGCCGCTGAGGGCAGTGAAGACAGGCAGCTGAAGACCGTCATACACATAATGCCGCAGCACATAAAGCATTTGGTGAGGAAAAAGCTCACCCAGCCGGTGGGGGCGAACCAGCTGAGGCTGGCCGCTTTCGCACCCGAATGGTCGCTTATACGAGAAACTCACTGTATTTTCGTTTGAGTTATTAGGTGTTGAGCAGAGCATATGTCCTCTGAAAAAGGAACGGATAAGACGCTGCACTACTTTTTCCGCCTCGGTCGCTTCTAATGGCTGACCATACGCAAAATCTTTCACAGCCTGCACTTTCTTATTGTTTCAAGTATTCGGTTTTTCTCACCGGGCTATCAGCGGCCAAGAAACAACGCTACCCCCGCATACACTATAAAATACACTCGTGTATCACCCTCATCATGATGAGCGCACCGAGGAGAATGCCGCATGAAAGCTATTCTTGATCACTGGGTTGGAAACCGCAGCGAGGATACAGAGCACACCATCGTATCAACGGGGGAACTGCTGGCCTTGCTGAAACGTCTCGGCACCAACCACCACACCCTGCTCAGCCTGTATCATCCCAGTAAAGACCCCGATAACAACCACCTCATGATCGGCGGAGGTCCCCAACGGTATGTGCTCACCGGGTGTGAAGAGGGCACCATTCTAAACGTCAGAAACCCGCAGATGAGTGACACAGCAACAGTTAAGATACTGGTGGGTGGGCAGCTGAGCCTCTTCACGGAACACGAATTAGTGACTCAAGAGCAGGCTTTTGAGTGTGCGGTACAGTATTTCAAGACTGGGCGTATCTCCCACGTGGGCCTGCCCTACACATGGGAGAGACTATAAATAACCAACCCGCAGATGGCGTGTGCACAATGACCTGCTGCTGGTAGAGTGGATGGGTGCGAGTTGTTATAGCTGAATGTTCCGTCGATTACGAAGGCCGCCTACGGGCTCACCTGCCCCGCGCCACCCGTCTGCTCATGGTTAAAGGGGACGGTTCGGTGCTGATCCACTCCGATGGCGGCTCCTATAAGCCGCTGAACTGGATGAGCCCGCCCTGCACCCTGGCTGTGGCCGCACGTGATAGCATCCCCGCCGCCACCCTAGAAGAGCTGGAAGAGGAAGTACAGCAGCTGTGGACGGTGCAGGCCGCTAAAAGTGACGACCGGCTGCTCATTAAAGTTTTTGAGGTCATCCACGAGCATGAGCATTCGCTTGGCACAGACCCGGGGCTCATTAAGGATGGTGTGGAAGCCGACCTGCAGCGTCTGCTTGCCGAACAAATTGAGACACTGGGCTCGGGATACTCGCTGGTGCGCCGTGAATATCCGACCGCTATCGGCCCGGTAGATATTATGGCAAAAGACCCCAACGGGGCAAGCGTTGCCGTGGAGCTTAAACGAGTAGGCGACATTGACGGCGTGGAGCAGCTCACCCGCTACTTGGAGCTGCTGAACCGAGACCCGCTGCTAGCGCCTGTCAAAGGAGTATTCGCGGCCCAAAAAATCAAGCCGCAGGCCCGCACACTCGCCCAAGACCGCGGTATTAGGTGTATCGCCCTTGACTACGATGCAATGCGCGGCGTAGACGACGCCGCAGACAGGCTTTTCTAGCTCTCTGCCGCGTTAGTTTTACGCGCTCAGCCCATAAAGCTAGACCAGTCTGCGCTCCCCCGTGCTTCTGGCGGAGGCGCTCACGCCCCTATCCCACGTACCACCCGGTGAACCTGCACGAGAACCGATATAAACACGCACGAACCGGCGCATCCTCGTAAAGAGGACACGCCGGTTCGTTGTTATTACAGGCCGCGCTATGTGGCGGGAACTGTGAAGTCCGCGTGTTTAGCCGCGATTGTGACCTTATCATTCGAGACGGTCATAAACCCCTGGTGCAGGCGGGTCTTCAAATCCTGCCCGCCCACCGGGCGCAGCAGCATTTCGCCGTCCTCCGCCAGCAGCGCGCACGTGGGGATAAGCCCGGGTGAGATACCCAGATCGCCCTCAACGGTACGCACACGCACGTAGGATGCCTCACCGGTCCACACCACGCGTTCGCGGGAAACAACTTCAACCGTTAGTGCCATAATTACTTGGCTCCAGTCTGTGCCTTGATTTCCTCGTACTGGCGCATCACATCGTCCATACCGCCGATGTTGTAGAACGCCTGCTCCGGGATGTGGTCCACGTCGCCGTTGCAGATCATCTGGAAGGACTCGATAGTGTCCTTCAACGGAACGGTGGACCCCTCAACACCGGTGAACTGCTTCGCGGTGTAGGTGTTCTGTGAGAGGAACTGCTCGATACGGCGGGCGCGCGCGACAACAACCTTCTGCTCCTCGGACAGCTCGTCCACACCCAGAATTGCGATAATATCCTGCAGTTCCTTGTTCTCCTGCAGAATAGCCTTCACACGGATAGCCGTGTCGTAGTGTTCCTGGCCAATATACTGCGGGTCAAGAATACGGGAGGTGGAGGTCAGCGGGTCGATTGCCGGGTACAGGCCACGCGATGCGATCTCACGCGAAAGCTCAGTGGTCGCATCCAGGTGCGCGAAGGTCGTTGCCGGTGCGGGGTCGGTGTAGTCATCCGCAGGAACATAAATCGCCTGCATCGAGGTAATGGAGTGACCGCGAGTTGAGGTAATACGCTCCTGCAGCAGACCCATCTCATCCGCCAGGTTAGGCTGGTAGCCCACAGCAGAGGGCATACGGCCCAGCAGAGTCGAAACTTCAGAACCAGCCTGGGTAAAACGGAAAATATTATCGATAAAGAGCAGCACGTCCTGGTTCTTCACATCACGGAAGTACTCCGCCATGGTCAAACCGGTCAGGGCCACACGCAGACGGGTTCCCGGGGGCTCATCCATCTGGCCAAAGACAAGGGCGGTGTCCTTCAGAACCCCTGCTTCTTCCATCTCAACCCACAGGTCGTTACCCTCACGGGTGCGCTCACCAACACCGGTGAACACCGAGGTACCGCCGAAGTTACGTGCCACACGGGTAATCATTTCCTGAATCAGCACGGTCTTACCAACACCAGCGCCACCGAACAGGCCGATCTTACCGCCCTTAATGTAGGGGGTGAGCAGGTCAATCGACTTAATACCGGTCTCCAGCATCTCGGTCGACCCCTCCAGCTCCGCGAAACCGGGAGCGGCACGGTGAATGGGCCAGTATGCATCCGCAGTAATCTCGGAGTTAGGCACATCCAGCGCGTCACCGAGCACGTTAAACAGATGACCTTTCACGCCATCGCCCACAGGCACAGAGATGGGTGCGCCGGTGTCAATCACGGCTTGGCCGCGCACCAGCCCGTCGGTCTGCTGCAGCGAAATAGCGCGCACAAGGGAGTCGCCGAGGTGCTGGGCGGTCTCGAAGGTGATAGTACGGGTGCGACCGTCGAGGGTGAGTTCGGTGGTCAGCGCGTTATAAATATCCGGTACCTGGCCGGCGGGGAACTCAACGTCGACCACGGGGCCAATCACGCGGGCAATACGGCCCGTTGCGCCCTGAGTCGGTGCTGAGACCGATTCGTTGTAGGTGGCAGTCATATTCTCTCACTTACCTATAAAAAGTTTGGAACAGTAGGCGGTTTCGATGCTGTAGCGTCAGGCTACGACGAGGCGAGGGCGTCAGCGCCGCCCACAATCTCTGAAAGCTCCTGCGTAATCTCCGCCTGGCGAGCGTTATTCATCAAGCGGGTGTACTTATTAATGAGCGTCTCGGCGTTATCGCCCGCGGTCTTCATGGCCCGCTGGCGCGAGGCAAGCTCGCTGGCGGCCGCCTGAAGCAGGCAGGCAAACAGACGGGAGGCAATATAGCGCGGTAGCAGCGCATCCAGAACCTCCTGCGGGGAAGGCTCAAACTCAAACACTGCTGGCTGTACGTAGTCAGCCTGGGTGAGTTCCTCATCGGGCACGATTTCCTCCCCAAGATGCTGGGCCTCAGCCACATGAATGGGCAGCAGCCGCAGAATCTTGGTCTCCTGGGTGACCATGGATTTGAACTCGGTGTAGACCACGTGAAGGTCGTCCACCCCGCCTTCTTCAAAAGGCTTAGAGTACGCTTCCAAAAACACGTCCCGAATCTCAACCGCAGTATCGATGCGCGGGCTGTCAGTATGCCCCTCCCAGGCCCGAACGTAAGGGCGTTCACGGAACTCGAAATAAGACTTCGCCTTACGCCCCACTAGGTACAGGTTCACTTCACGGCCTTCGCCGCGCAACTTTTCGATCAGCGACTCGGTTTTCTTCAAAACCGATGAAGAGTACGAGCCCGCCAAACCGCGGTCGCTAGTAACTACCAGCACCGCCGAACGCTTATGTTTGCTTTTCCCAATCGCCCCTGGGCCGTGGATCAGCGGATGCTGCACGCTCTGCTGGGTTGCCAGGGCCGTCACCACGCGGGTGAGTGCGTTCGCGTACGGGCCTGCCGCCTGCGCGCTACGGCGTGCCTTATTAATGCGGGAGGTCGCGATCATCTCCATCGCCTTGAAGATTTTCTTCATAGACGATGTCGAAGCAATCTTCTGCCGGTAAACCCTAATCTGGGCTCCCATAGAGCTTCCTTTCTCCTGCCCTTCTCCCCCACCGTGCACCCGGTGTAGGGTGCACGGCTGAAAGCGGGCTAGGAATAATCGCTAACCGATGGTTTCCTGGGTGATGTCCTGGTCCTTGGCAGCTTGATACTCCTCATGACCGGCATCAACAAGGTGGCTGGTGCCCTCAGAGCGGAAACCCTTCTTGAACTCTGTCACAGCAGACTTCAGGGCTTCCACAACATCGTCCTCCAGCTTCCCTGAGGCAGCGATATCGGTCAGTACTGAGGTGCGGTGACGCAGATAATCAATGAACTCAGCTTCGAAACGAAGAATGTCAGAAACTTCAAGGTCATCCAGGTACCCGTTAGTACCGCACCAGATAGAGACAACCTGCTCCTCCACCGCGTACGGGGTGTACTGCGGCTGGCGCAGCAGCTCGGTCAGGCGGGCGCCGCGGGTCAGCTGCGCCTTCGAAGCCTCATCCAGGTCGGATGCGAACATTGCGAACGCTTCCATTGCGCGGTACTGCGCCAGTTCCAGCTTCAAAGTACCGGAGACCTTCTTCATCGCCTTAGTCTGCGCCGCACCACCCACGCGGGAGACGGAAATACCCACGTCCACTGCGGGGCGCTGGTTAGCGTTGAACAGGTCGGACTGCAGGAAGATCTGACCGTCGGTAATCGAAATGACGTTGGTGGGAATGAAGGCAGACACATCGTTCGCCTTCGTCTCAATAATGGGGAACCCGGTCATCGACCCGGCGCCCAGCTCATCGGAGAGCTTAGCGCAACGCTCCAGCAAGCGGGAGTGCAGGTAGAAGACGTCACCGGGGTATGCTTCACGTCCCGGCGGGCGGCGCAGCAACAGCGACACGGCGCGGTATGCTTCTGCCTGCTTTGAAAGGTCATCAAAGATAATCAGCACATGCTTGCCGCCGTACATCCAGTGCTGGCCAATCGCTGAACCAGTGTACGGTGCCAAGTATTTAAAGCCTGCGGCATCCGATGCAGGAGCAGCAACAATGGTGGTGTACTCCAGTGCGCCCTTAGTCTCCAAGGTATGACGCACTGCCGCAATGGTCGAGGCTTTCTGCCCGACCGCAACGTACACGCATCGAACCTGCTTGGAGGGGTCACCGCTCTCCCAGTTCGTCTTCTGGTTCAGAATGGTATCGACCGCAATCGCGGTTTTACCGGTCTGACGGTCACCGATAATCAGCTGACGCTGGCCACGGCCAATCGGGATCATCGCGTCAATAGCTTTCAGGCCGGTCTGCAGCGGCTCATGCACCGACTTACGCTGCGTCACACCGGGTGCTTGCAGCTCCAGTGCGCGGCGGCCTTCAGCCTCAATAGGCCCCAGATCGTCAATGGGGTTACCGAGGGGGTCAACGACGCGGCCCAAGTACTTGTCACCAACGGGTACCGACAGCACCTCACCAGTGCGGTGTACCTGCTGGCCTTCCTCAATACCGGTAAAATCACCCAGGATGATCACACCAATATCGCGGGTATCTAGGTTCTGTGCAAGACCGAGGGTGCCGTCTTCAAAACGAAGCAGCTCATTCGCCATGACTGAGGGAAGACCCTCAACACGCGCAATACCATCGGAGGCCGATACCACTCGGCCTACCTCAACACGTTCTGCATTGCCGGGTTCGTAAGACGCCGCGAACTCATTCAGCGCATTACGGACGTCGTCGGCATTGATGGTCAAATCGGCCATCTTGTGTCCCTGCTCTCCTTCTTGTGGCTGGCCCCTCAGGGGCTAACCGAAACTTGTTGTCCGGGGCGAAAAATCGGGGTGTCCACCCCATCGCCCGGGGTATCTTCTAAATCACCGTTGCGACGAATCGCTGGTTAGGGGTGGCCTAGCCAAGGTTACGTTCCAGTTCGTCGAGGCGAGCGATAACAGTACCGTCAATTACCTCGTCACCAACCTGAACGCGCAGACCGCCCAGAACCGTCGGATCCACCGAAATGTCCAGCTTTAACTTGCGGTTATACACCCTGCTGAGGGCGTGCCCCAGGCGGTTCAGCTGCGCCTGCGAAAGAGCTACAGCTGAGGTTACCTTTGCAATGTAGCGGTTTTGTCGCTTGACGATGATTTCTACGAACTCGTCGGCCAGACGCGCAGCGTGCATGCCGCGAGTTTCGCTACCGATCCGTTCCAGCAGAAGCACGCCTTCAGCGCTGCGGGCGGGGCCGCCCAACGCTACCGCGAGTTTCTGCTTTGCTTCTTTGCTTGCCAGATTGTTAGACAGTGCCGTCTGTGCTTGGGCGGTGCCATCAACGTTTCGGACGAACGTGAGAAGTTCATTAATGAGGGTATCGAGTGCCTCAACACCACCATGTGAATGGGTAGACACAATGGCGGCGAGTACGGCGCACTTCTCAAGCGCGTCCGCCAGATCTCGTTCTGCAGACCAGCGCTGAGAAACAGCGACGGTCAGTACAGATAAGGTCTGGGACGAAACTTTGCTGCCGAATACGGTGCTGGCAATGTTCTGACGCGCAGCCTCCACACGGGAGGTGTCAGTCAGCCCACGGCGCAGACCACCATCGCGGTCAATAACATCGACCACTGCGAAAAGCTCGCTCGCTAGATGCAGCGGGTTGAGCGACGCGTTCGCGTCGAGGGCCGCCTCCACCTTGCTCAGTGATTCAGTAGATACTCCTGCCATTACCGAGTTGCACCTGCGTTCTGCTGCTCGGTTTCAAGGTCAGCAAGAAAACGATCTACCACACGGGCCGATCGTGCATCATCGGTGAGAGCTTCGCCCACAATCTTCCCGGCCAAAGCGGTTGCCAGGCTGCCCACCTCGCTACGAAGCGAAACAGCCGCTGCCGCACGCTCAGCCTCAATGGTTTTCTGCGCATTCTCAGTGATACGCTGGGCCTCGGCGGTCGCACGCTCACGGGCTTTAGCGATAATCGCTTCGCCTTCAGCGCGGGCTTCCTCACGAATCTGCTGTGCCTCCAGTCGAGCACTATCGAGCTGCTGGCTGTACTCTTCGCGAGCCGCTGCCGCCTCTGCCTGAACCTTCTTAGCTTTGGCGAGGCCGCCTTCAATGGCTTCCTTACGATCCTGGTAGATCTTCTCGAATGCCGGGGCGATGTACTTGATGACAATGAAGAGGAGGATCAGGAATCCGATGGCGGTCATGATGACTTCCCCGGTCGCGGGGATCAGGGGGTTAGACGCGGCGTGCTCCGCACCCCCATCATTTGCCAGATAAGTCATGGAAGGAATCCTGTTCTATGGGTTGGTCGTTGGGACGTATCGGGGCCGGTTACTTAATGAACGCAAGCACCAGGCCCAGCACGGCCAGCGCCTCAACCAGTGCGAAACCCATGAACAGCATCGGCTGCAGGGCTTTGCGAGACTCAGGCTGACGTGCCACGCTGGTCATATAAGCCGCGAAGATCAGACCCACGCCGATACCGCCGCCGATTGCTGCCAGACCGTAGCCAACTGCGGTGATCGAACCGGTAATTTCCATTATTTTTCCTTTCAACAGTGCCCGGGAAGGAACCCTTCCTCCGCCGAACAGAGTCTTTTGTAGTGTGCTAAGCCCGCTTGCAACGGGTTGCTTTATTCGTTACCCAAAAGCTTGGGAACGAAAACCTTATTTAGTGGCCTTCGGAGACCGAGCCCTGCATGTACACGGCCAGTAGCAACGCGAACACGTAGGCCTGAATAACCTGGATCATAAGCTCCAGGAAGTAGAGGAACATACCGAGCGCCCCGGGGGCGATAGCAGCTGCATAACCAACCCCGCCCATTGAGTCAATCATGTACTGCGCCAAAGATGCGGCAACCATCATTGCCATGTGCCCGCCGAACATGGTGGCGAAAAGACGCAGGGAGTGCGTCACGGGGCGAATCACCATATTGGAGAGCAGCTCAATGGGGATTAGAATCGGGTACACCCAAACAGGAACCCCCGAAGGCATTGTCAAATCTTTAAAGAAGCCGCCCAAGCCTTTGCGCTTAATACCGACACCTACCCAGCTCAGGTAGGCAATAGCGGCCAATGCGTAGGCACTGCCGGGGTGTGAGAACGAAGGCAGCTGCAGTAGCGGAATTGAACCGTACAGGTTGTTCACCAGCACGAAATAGAACGACGCAAACAGCAGAGGGATGAAGGGCTTGAAGTGATGCGCACCAATAAGTTCCTTGGCCAGTGAATTACGGGCAAAAAGGTACCCCGACTCAGCTACGAACTGTGTCCTGGAAGGAACCATGGCGCGTTTGCGTCCGGCCCACAGGAAAAAGCCCGCGATAATGACGACGGAGAGAAGCACCAGAAGCATCTGCTTGCCCACGCCAAAAGACCCAATAGCGAATAGGTCGGGAAGGTGCATTTCATCCGGGGTCGGCGGCACGTAGCCTTCCGCGAGTACAGACCCGTTCTCGATCAAAGCAAGTCCTTTCTTGCTGCTAGTTGGCTGCCCGCCGGGCGAGCATTTACTCAACTAACTATGGGGGATTGGTGTGCGCGGGGTCTTGCGACCCTAGTTATTTTTCCTGACTCATGTGGATATATACAAGGTATAAGCCTCCGCAGACCCCTACCAGTACGCCGACCCACACGATCCAGGAGGTGCCTAGAAGACTATCGAGCCCAAAGCCGATAAGCCCCCAGACGGCGGCGCCGATGAGTAGATAAAGAATGGTCATGACGGCGCCGGAGAGGCCCCCGCCAGATACCAGTTCCCCGGTGGTTCGGAGTTCCCTGTCTCCACGCCACCATTTCTTCTCAGGTTCGGCCAAAAATCTTCCTGTCGTTTTTCTCCAAACCAAAAATGTGTGCTTTTATGGTTCGGAGTCAAAGTATAGAATCCGTATGTTGTTAATGGTGATGGCCTCAATACTCAGCCAGAGTACAGCCCCAATAATGGCTCCGGCGAGTGTCCACCCGTGTTTTATGTTTTCGGGGATAGGCACCGTCAGGAGCACCACCCCCATCAAGCTTGCTTTCACCACGTAGGCACATACTAGGGCCTGGGGTATTCCAACCCTTAATCGGGTGGCTCCCAACACCGTTAATACGCCTAAGGTGAAACATATATAGATTATCAGAAACCCGAGCATAAATCCCGCCAAACCAGAGGGTCCGCGTACAATTAACGCGCCTGTTACACCCAGCAATAATGGCGGGACGGAGCAGACACTCACCCGGTAGTAAAGAGTCTTCCACGGGAAGGTGCGCGAATAGGAGCCCAGAGGCTGCCCTTTTCGTTCTGATGGCGGATACCACAGCAGGTTTTTAACCCTCTGCAGAATCATTGAACTTCTCCCGAATCATGAGGGTTTTGACCTCCGCGGAAGGACGCCTGTGAGCTCCCCAAACTACCCCCTGTGCCGTCTTCGGGGGCCGCGGTGTTATTCTCTGACGGCGCTGCGGTCTTCTGACGCGCAATAAGTGTGGGCAGAGATAAATATAGCAGCACAACTAACACCGCAAATGCGAGCAACGCCACACCCAGAATAGGAAGGTCGCTACTCCAAAAGTTAAGGCCGTTAAGTATGAGAGCCCACACCAGCACTGTTAGTCCAGTCACCACCATTGCAGACCCTAAATGTGTGAAGCCCACATCAGTCAAACGCTGGTACACATGCGTCCGATGCGGCTTATACCACTGCTCCCCCGCAGCCATACGACGCAATAAGGTGGTACCCGAATCAGCCAAGTACACCAGCAGCGGGGCCAAAGCCACCAGCGGATTCACATTCGCAAACCAGGTGCCCACCGCAAGTATCGACAGCCCCGCCCCCAGCAGGTACGAACCGGCATCACCTAAGAAAACATTACGACCGCTGCGTACGTTCCACGGCAAAAATGCCGCGAATGCACCCGCGATTGCCAGACCGCCCAGGGTCAGCCACGGCAGTTCCGTCAGGTATCCCGTGAAGGAGTAGCACAATCCAGCTGCCAAACCGTGGCAGCCGGAAATACCGTTAATACCGTCCATAAAATTCGCCACGTTAATGTACGCGGCCACGAAAATAGCTGCCGGTACTGCCCAGAATATCGGCACATTCATAAGCACCGACAAAACCCCGGCAACCCCCGCACCAATCAGCAACTGCACCCCGGCCCGTATAGCGATTCCAATGCCGCTTACATCCTCAATCCAGCCCAGCAGCAGTGCGGCAGCCATACCCGCCAATAGGGTTACCGAAATACCGGTATTCACCGTCCATCCCGCAGCAGTTGCCACCCCAAAACTTGCGCACACCGCCAAGGCGGTTGCCAATCCCATCCCCCGGTAGGTGGGGGTGGTATGGGAGGAACGCTCATTTGGTAAATCCACCATATTCAGTGTGTGCAATAGCGGACGCACCAGGAACGGGAGCACACCGCCTAGGATGGTAGCGGTCAGGGCCACAGTGATTATCGGTAGCATCGGGGTGTCCTTTACTTCTGTTCGTAACCGCACCTAACGCGTAATACGTCGGGCTGTACCCAGATCAGGTGCTCGCTCCAAGCCGTGCCGCTCATAGCCGCGGTGTTCCTCATAGTCACGCAGCCACGTATCGTAGTCCAGCGTATCCGGGTCTAGGGCGGGGGCAGTCGAGTGCGAAATGTACCGGTTCTCGGCGCTACGCTCATAGTGTTCCCCGTGCCCAAACAGCACCTCACCTAGTTTCTCGCCCTTGCGCAGGCCGGTGAGTACAATCTCCACATCGTAACGGCCATATGCCTTACGCATCTCCCGTGCAACATCATAAATATGCACGGGGTCGCCCATATCGAGTACCATCACGTCCCCCGGCCGGCCGATTTTACCGGCGAGCATCACCAGCAGGCAAGCGTCCGGGATCAGCATAAAGTAGCGGGTGGCGTCCTTATGGGTGAGCGTAATAGGCCCGCCGCTCTCAATCTGGCGGGTAAATAGCGGCTTAATGGAGCCGCGGGAACCAAACACGTTGCCGAAGCGCACCGAAACGTACTTCCGTCCGGTCTGGTGCCCGAACCAGGCGGTCAGACACTCTGCCGCACGTTTCGACTGCCCCAAGGCCGTGGTCGGGTCAGCCGCCTTATCTGTTGAGACATTCACTAGAGTCCCAA
The DNA here is from genome assembly GCF_016726365.1 of Rothia aeria. NCBI lineage: Bacteria > Bacillati > Actinomycetota > Actinomycetes > Micrococcales > Micrococcaceae > Rothia > Rothia aeria. The sequence continues at coordinate 520,637 of NZ_CP068102.1, forward strand.
CACCCGAAGCTTCCGCGGCACGCAGCACGTTAAGAGTGCCCAGGGTATTAGTCTTCCACGCCTCCTCGGGGTACGCCTCTAATGCTGAGACGTGTTTCAGGGCAGCTGCGTGGAACACAATATCGGGTTTGCGTTCCATAAAGATTTTGCGCAGGTTCTCGCCCTCACGGATATCAGCCAGAATAATGCGCTCATCATCCAGGCTCGACTCGCCGGTGATCGACAGCTTAGTGTCCATCAGCAGGGTCTCATCCCGGTCAAGCATCATGAGCAGCTGCGGGTTAAAACGGTGAATCTGGCGGCACAATTCCGAACCGATAGAACCACCGGCTCCGGTGACCAGCACGCGTTTCCCCGTAATATACGAGCTAAGCAGCTGGTCGTCCACCTCATAGTTAATCTCGCCGCGCACCAGCTGCATGATTTCGCTATCGTCCGTCTCATACACTGTATCGTCACCCACTAGGCGCTGGGTGGTGCTTGCAATGCGACGGGCTTCGATACCCCTCTCCCGCATCCGTTCCCACAGCACGTCGAAGGTGTCTTTAGGGTACTTTGAGATCGCAACAATCACTTTCTTCGGGTGCAGCTCATCAATAAGCTGATCCAGATTATCAATATTGCCGCGCACCGGAATACCGTGCACCTTCGCCCCTAATAGGCGCGGGTTGTCGTCAATAATAGCTACCGGGAAAACCTTTGAACGGCGGTCTTGTATCATCGACTGAATCACCAAACGGCCCGCCAAACCAGCACCATAAATAATGACAGGTTCGCCGTCCTGCCGCTTCTTCAGACGCCACTCAACATAGGTGCGTTTAGCCATGCGCATACCGGCCATCAGCATGAGGGCAAACGCCATGCTGATCAGCGGCACAGAATGCGGCAGATGCGGCCAGTGCAGCAGCTCATCAAGGTAGCTCCAGGCAAATAGCCCCAGCCCGGTGGCCACCACGGCGGCGCCCGCTAGAAGGATCTCTTCAAATGAGCCGTACTCGTGATCCCGACGGTACACCTTGTACCACAGGCCAAAGCCCACTTGTAAGACAGCCGCCAACGCAATGTTTATTGCCAGAGCTTGAGCGTCAATCACATCAAGCACGCTACGCTGATTCAGCAGCACACTGTAACGCAACATGAACGCCACCACGAGGGCTAAAGCCCACGCGATGGAATCTAAGAACATCCGCCCCAGCATCCAGGAGAGCTTACGTTCATAATATGTTGGAATATCAGTCTGTGTCTCAGACCGCTTAGTGGGTTCAGAGGTCACTAAGTCCCCTTTCGAAACTGTGAGCGGATGCTAAAGAGCCGCTGAGATGTATGTGGTTGGTTTATGCTTTTAGCACCTACAAGAGCCCTAAAAGCGGTGCGGCGCACGGACTCGGGGATAAACCGGTAAACGGTGCGCACCCCCATATTTTTCACCCACCCCGCCTTGGTGATGGCGTGCCCAGTGTACAGACGATGCTGAATCGCCCAATCCTGTTTCCATGCTACAAGACCCCCGCGTCGGGTGTAGGCTCCCGCACCCACCCGGTACCGCACCAGAGCCTCAGAAAGGTTATCGAGCTTGTACCCAGCGGCAGCCAACCGGGACCACAGCCACCAGTCCTCGGCCCCGGGCACATATTCGTAACCGCCCACCTGCTGCACCGGGGTTTTTCGGAACGCCACGGTGGGGTGGTACAGCGGGTTCCGGGACGGCATTGCTGCCTGAACCCGTTCTGCGCCCAGAACGGTGGAGCGCTTCGCTTCACACACCGTGTTCTGCGCATCCACCTCGTGCATGGCCGAACCAAGTACCGCACAATCGCTAGCGGCCAGTGCTGGGATAAGCCTCTCAAACCGGGAGGGCTCTGAAATATCGTCGGAATCTGCGCGAGCCACCAGCTCGTGGGTGCACGCTGCCAGCCCCTCGTTGAGAGCGGCAGCAAGGCCAGCGTTCTGCGGCAGCGGCACCGTACGAATAGGTGCACACCGGCCCGCCTGCCCTTCTGCAACCCACCGTTCAATCACGGTATTAAGTTCTGGGGTGAGCGGCCCATCCAGCACCAGCACCAGCTCAGTTGGCCGAAGCGACTGTTCACGCGCATTCGAAGCCAACGCAGCGTCCAGGTACTCGGGGATTTCCTCAGCGTATACGCTCATGAGAACCGAAAAATCGGGGGTTTTATCCGTATCTGGCACAATGACAGGTGCCTGTGACGAACCGTAACGCCCCGGGAAGTGCAGGGGATACACCCCCGCCATGACCTCGGCATTAGGTCGGGGCGGGCGTACTGCGTCCCTTATGCCATTCACAAAGTACCCGAAATAGGTTCTTTTCTCATCGGTACGCACCACGGTGGAAACCCACAGGCGGGCACTGGATACGCCGTAGAGGAGCTTTTCCAGGGGGCTGAGAGTGCGGCACCGGGTAAAAACCCACAGCTTATTGCGTACATCATTGTAAAACCGCGGCCCTGGTTTAGCGTCGGTGGTACCGAAGGTTTTCGTGTGGTGCACCGCCACCGAGGATGGTACCGCGATAGCGTCACGGTGGTGTGCCAGACGTGTAGAAAACTCAAAATCGTCATTCCAGATGAAAAACTCCGTCAGCGGCAGCCCGCCGTTCTGACGCATCACCTGTGCATCCATCAGGATTGACACGAACGAGGCGCTGCGGATAGGCCGGGCACCCACCGACTTGGCACGGGCGTGACGCTCAGCGCCTGCCGCAAACATAGTGCGCATCGTATTCATGGGGTGATCCCGCCCGTCGTCCCACACAACTTTGGACGCGACAAGGGCGGGGCGTAAAGCCCGTACCGGCGAGTACCCCTCCCAGGCTTTTACCGCCTCATAGAGGGTGTTTTCGGTGGGTTCAGTATCATCGTCCATGACCCACACCAGATCCGGGTCATGCTGCGCAAGTGCCCGGTCAATTCCTGCCGCGAACCCGCCAGCTCCGCCCATATTGCGGGGCAGGGTTATGACATCCAGCGGGAGCGGGTAGTGAAGGTCCGCAAGGTACTGCGCGGTGCCGTCAGTGGAGGCGTTATCGACAACAACCACCGCAGCTGGCTGGGCCTCTCCCCTGGCGATACCGGCTAATGTCAACGGCAGCAGGTCTTTACGGTTATAGGTCACCACCACCGCCACCGTGCGGTACAGCGTATCGGAGTGTTGAGCATTATTGGGCGCCACAATAGTACGTGCATCCTCTGCGTTCACGAACAGCTCCCTCCCACATTGCTCAAAGAAAATACCGTGATTCACCGAAAGAATACTAGAATTCAGACTCTCTATTTTACCCCCAGAAAAGGCACTCACGGTAAATATGTCGCACCCCATATTTAGCCGCCTGAATATACAGGCGCGTTTCGTTTCCAAAACCCGTGCACATGTGCGAAAGTTGGAGTGAGCCCCGTAAAGGTTCGGGGATAAGAAAGGTGAATGACGTGTCCGACCCCCAGTGGAAAGTAATCGGCGCCAGCGGCTTCGTCGGCTCCTCCATCGTAGCCCGGCTCAACGCCGAGGGTATCAGCGCAGACCCCATCGAAGCGCCGCGTTTGGCGACCCGAGCAACCGACCCCGAAATCATCATTGACGAGGCACGCCGTCTCGAAGGTATTATCGACTCTCTCGCCGACGCATTCGCGGGGGCGCACGTGATCGTCAACGCCGCTGGGCTGGCAGCCCCCAATATGCAGGACCTGCCAGCGCTTGTGGGCGCGAACGCCCTCTTACCGGCCGTCATTGCTATCGCCGCCCAGCGCACCGGGGTGCGCCGCATGATTCACCTCAGCTCCGCCGCCGTGCAGGGTGCTAAACCCGTGCTGGATGCGACCGAATACACCGAACCATTCAGTGCTTATTCGTTCTCGAAAGCGCTCGGTGAAGAGTGCCTGCTTGACCTATACGACTTAATAGAAGAAACGGCGGCACAGGGGCGGGCACCCGGTTCAGCAAATTCCCCCTACCCCGCCGCGCCGTCCCACGCTCCCGCCTATGTAGCCCCCGATCACGCGGTTGAGCTGTGTATCCTACGCGCCACCAGCGTACAGGGGCGTGGGCGCCGCACCACCGAGCTGTTCGCAAAGATGGCTTCCTCCCCGTTCGCCTCGGTGGCGGGGGCAGGAAACCGCAAATCGCCCGTCTCCAGCTCATACGCCCTAGCTGAATTTACCGTCAAACTGGGCCGTTTCCCGGGTCAGCTGCCGCCTATTGTCTTACAGCCCTGGGAGGGAGCTACGGTTAACTCAATCATGACCGATGCGGGCCGCCGCGCTCCCAAACACCTGCCGGAGTGGTTGTGCCGTGGCGCTATTAAAGCTGGCTACACCGTCTCGGAGCTGCTGAACGATAAGTTTCAGGGGTCGGTGCGTAAAGTGGAGCTCATGTGGTTCGGTCAGGAGCTTGACGACTCGTGGGCGCGTGCCAATAACCTGGTGCCCGAGCCGCGCGTGCGCGAGGTGCTGCGCAACGCCCACACGGCACTGGGTAAGAAAAAAGACAAACGATTCCGCTAGCACGAACACACAGCTCGTTTAAGCACACAGTGCGCAGTTTCTGCGAGGTCCGGGATAAACCGGCCATACACCGCAGAAACTGCGCACTTGTACTTGTGGGACTTAATAGGGAAAGAAAGCTCACCCCGCTAATCTGTGGAAGCGCTCTCCGTCTGCTCACCGAAAACGAGAGCACGGGCCTGCTGAGCGGAGAATGGCTGCGCCTGCGCCTCATCCCGCTTAACAGGTGTCGGGGTGTTATTGCGGTACTGTCGGGTACGCTGCTGATCGATACCCGCTGAGGCAGACACCTCCCCCAGCACCCCTACCGCACCCATGAGCGCCGAGGCGATAGACCCCTCAGCTGGTGCGCCAGCACGGCGAGCGGACTCCGAACCCTGCGAATGTTCTTTATCCCACTGCTCGTATGCTTCGTCTAAATCTTCCTGCCCGGCGGCGGCATGAGTCTCACCCTCAGCGGCACGTTCCTTCGCTTTTAGCTCGTTACGCTCATCCAGCTCGGCGCGGGTCACGATTGAGGGAACCACCTCACGCAGCGCCTCTACGGAAATAGCGCCCTCACGCACCACCACAAACGGGGTGCAGGTGCAGTCCAGGATTGTTGAAGGCAGAGCCTGTGCCGGTGCGTCATCACTTCCGGTACCTTCCGCCGTTTCGGTGGGGGTATCCTTGGTGGTTTCAGCGGCGGGGGCACTCTCAGCCACCGAATCTGCGGTCTCTGTGTCCTCTGAGCCTGGCGCATCGGTATCCGGTGCTTGAGATTTACTGTCCGAGGCGGCCGTGGACTCTTTTGTGCTGCCAGCAGATGCTGGCCGGTCACCAGCATCCACGATCAGGCTCACGTTCTCCCCCAGCTGATCGGCTGCCTGCTGCGCGTTCACCGCCGCCTGCTGCCCCGTTTTATTCGCCGAAGAAACAGCCAGCGGGCCGTGCTCCGTCAGGAGCTTCAACGCGAACTCATCATTGGGTACACGCACGGCCACCGTGCCCTGGGTATCTCCCAAATCCCAGTTAAGTGACGGGTAAGAGTACAGGATAACGGTGAGTGCACCCGGCCAGAATTTACGGCCCAGCTCGTACACCTCATCAGGAATCTCATCCGCCACACCGGACAGCGACGCCTGATCAAAAATCATGACCGGCGGCGGCATGGTGCGTGAACGGCCCTTATCGGAGAGCAGCTTCGCCACGCCCTCATGCGAAAAGGCGTCGCAGGCGATGCCGTAAACGGTGTCGGTGGGAATAACGATAGTCTCGTGCGAGTTCAAGGCTTCACGGGCGGCCGTAATGGCCTCCGAAACCTCAGTCTCACTCGATACGGGGTACAGCTTAGCTTTCACGTGCCCTATTCTCTCATGTTTTTAGGTTGTGTTGGTTCAGCCCAAGGCCACAAAATGCTGCGGGCCTTCTTACCGCCTACGCGGTTGGCCTGTAACCGCACGTATGGCGGGGCCTGCCGGTTAAATCGTGCACGCACCGCACTCTCACAAACCCCAGCTCGTTGAACACCTCAGCCACCGCCTCCTGCTGGGTTTCATCATGTTCCATAATAAAAAACCCACCCGGTTTCACAAGGTATGCGGCCCTGGCAGCAACCGCTGCCGGTATCCGCATCCCATCCGCTGACCCCCCATAGAGCGCCATATCCGGGTCGTGCTGGGCGGCCTCGGGTTCTGCGGGCACCCGCCCCTGCGGGATATACGGCGGGTTCGACACGACTGCATCGAAGTACCCGCCCAATCCCTCAAGGGCACTGAGCGCATCGCCGTGTACGAAGTTCACGCCGTATGTTTCGCAGTTAATGCGGGCCCAGGGCTCGGCATGTTCCGAAAGCTCCACTGCCGTCACCAGGGCATCATTCGGCAGGGCATTTTTTATTGCAGCTGCAATCGCGCCCGAACCGGCACACAAATCAACAACCCGCAGGCGCCGCTGGGGGTACGCTCGGAGTGCGTTAAGTGCCTCTTCCACCAGCAGCTCCGTCTCGGGCCGGGGCACGAACACTCCCGGACCAACCCGCACCTGGATACGGTGAAACGCCGCCACACCCGTAATATGCTGCAGGGGTATGCGGCGGGCACGGCGGGCGATAAGCGACTCATACCGTTGCATATCCTGCGCGGTGAGAGCGTCCCCCAGAAGCGCCCGCTGCTGCACCGCGCCGCGCGTGTACCCCTCACGGGCGGTACCGCGCCGGTTACCTTCGGCATCGGTACCCAGCAGATGCGCCGCTAAAAGCTCAGCATCAGCCACCGGGCTCGGCACCCCTGCCTGCCGCAGCGTGGCGGCGCCTTGGCGCAGCGCCTGCGCAAGGCTCACCCCTTCACATTGCGTCGGGGTAAGGGATGTTCCTGTCGTATCGGTCATGTCCATGTTCCGCGTCATCGCATCCACCTGCCAGCATTGCCGTGGCACCGGTTATTTCTGCTCTTGACCCACCTGGGATAGGCGGTGCGCCTCATCCATCTCAATAGCGGACTGCACCACCGGTTCAAGGTCCCCGCCCAGTACCGCATCCAAGTTATACGCTTTGTAGCCGGTACGGTGATCAGCGATACGGTTCTCGGGGAAGTTATAGGTGCGGATACGTTCCGACCGGTCCATAGTGCGCACCTGAGAGGCACGATGCGCAGCGTTCTCTGCCTCAATCTGCTCCTGCTGATGCGCCAGCAGCCTCGCACGCAGCACACGCATCGCGGCTTCACGGTTCTGCAGCTGCGACTTTTCGTTCTGCATCGCCACCACAATACCCGTTGGAAGGTGGGTGATGCGCACAGCAGAGTCAGTCGTGTTCACGGACTGACCGCCGGGACCGGAGGAACGGTAGACGTCAATCTTCAAGTCGTTCTGGCTAATCTCAATCTCTTCGGGCTCATCCACCTCAGGGAAAACCAGCACACCCGCCGCGGAGGTGTGAATACGTCCCTGCGATTCGGTTGCCGGAACGCGCTGCACACGGTGCACACCGCCCTCATATTTCAGGTGCGCCCACACGCCTTCGGCGGGCTCATTAGAGGTGCCTTTAATCGCGATCTGTGCATCCTTATAACCGCCCACATCGGTGCTGGTGGAGGAAATAATCTCGGTTTTCCAGCCTTTGTGCTCGGCGTACCGCACGTACATGCGCAGCAGGTCGCCCGCAAACAGCGCCGCCTCGTCGCCGCCCGCGCCAGCTTTTACCTCAAGAATCACGTTACGGCCATCATCCGGGTCACGCGGGATGAGCAGGCGGCGCAGTTTCTCCCCCGCCGCTTCAAGTTCAGCCTCTAAAACGGGTACTTCGGCGGCAAACTCGGGGTCTTCGGCCGCCATCTCACGGGCTGCCTCAAGGTCATCGCTGAAACCCTTGTACTTGTTATAAGCACTCACGATACCGGTCAGCTCGGCGTATCGACGGCCCACACGGCGCGCCTTACCCTGGTTTGCCTGCACCGCAGGATCCGCCAGCTGCGCCTGCAAATCAGCGTGCTCATCCAGTAGCACCTGGATAGATTCAAACATTGTCTATTACTCTCTTACAATTCATGAACGCACCCACCCGGTGCGCATCCTCAAAGCCAATTATGCCGTGCGAACCGCAGAACGCACCACGCTACCGGCGCTAAACGCCGAATATCGCCCGCCCCTGCTGCGCTATTAAACGCACGGGGCGGGCGATAGAAGCACCGCGACTAGTTGGGGCTCATCCTAAGGCCGTTCTTCTGCACGGTCATTAAGAACTCGGCGTTCGTTTCGGTCTTTCGCAGCTGGTTCGTCAGCACGCTCAGCGCCTGCTCCGGCTCCATACCAGCCAGCACGCGGCGCAGACCCCACATGATCTTCACCTCTTCGCCGCTGAGCAGGTTCTCCTCACGGCGGGTACCGGAGGCGGTCACATCGACTGCGGGGAAGATACGCTTATCCGCCAGCTGGCGCGACAGGCGCAGCTCCATATTGCCGGTGCCCTTGAACTCCTCAAAGATCACCTCGTCCATCTTCGAACCGGTCTCCACCAGAGCCGTCGCCAGAATAGTCAGCGAACCGCCCTCTTCAATGTTGCGGGCCGCACCGAAGAACTTCTTCGGAGGATACAGCGCGGCAGAATCCACACCGCCGGAGAGGATACGGCCGGATGCGGGCGCCGCCAGGTTGTAGGCACGCCCCAGACGGGTCATCGAATCCAGCAGCACCACCACGTCGTAGCCGAGCTCAACCATACGCTTCGCGCGCTCAATAGCGAGCTCCGCGACCGTGGTGTGGTCTTCAGCGGGACGGTCGAAGGTTGAGGCGATCACCTCACCCTTAACCGTGCGCTGCATATCGGTCACCTCTTCGGGGCGCTCATCCACCAGCACCATCATGAGGTACACTTCGGGGTTATTCTCCGTGATCGCATTCGCGATCGACTGGAGCATAAGAGTCTTACCCGCCTTCGGGGGTGAAACAATCAGGCCGCGCTGGCCCTTACCGATCGGGGACACCAGGTCCACTACGCGCGGGCCCAGTTTCTTCTTATCGGTCTCAAGGCGCAAACGCTCCTTGGGGTACAGCGGGGTGAGCTTTGAGAATTCACGGCGGCGCGTCGAGTCTTCAACGCTCTGACCGTTAATCGCCTCAATCTGAACCAGTGCGTTGAACCGCTGGCGGGAGTTCTGCTCCCCTTCACGCGGCACCCGGATAGCACCCAGAATATGGTCGCCTTTACGCAGGCGGAAATGCTTCACCTGAGCCAGCGAAACGTACACGTCATCCGGGCCCGGCAAATAGCCTGAGGTGCGCACAAATGCATAATTATCGAGGATTTCGAGGATGCCGGAGATCGGTGCCAGCACATCGTTTTCGCTGACTTTATTATCGAACCCGCGGTTATTGCGGCGCTCCCGCTGCTCATTAGTGCGCTTATTGCGGCGGTTACGGCGCTCATCGTCGTTAGAGTTAGAACGATCGGCCTTGGCCTGGCGGTCATTATTCTTCTCGTACCGCTCGTTTTTCTCGTACCGTTCGCGCTTATTGGTGCGGCGGTAGGTGCGCTCGTTCTGCTCGGTGCTTTCAGCCTCTTCGCTCTTACGGCGGTTATTGGTGCGTTCACGGGTGCGGGTGCGTTTCACCGGTTTCTCCGGGTCGGTACCGAACGTCATATCCAAGGCGGCGGTAATGGAATCCAGGCTGGTTGCCCCGTCTGCGGTTTCGGCCTTCAAATCGGCGGAGTTCTCGGGGAGTTCACGCTGTTCGCGGCGCTCACGAATTTTCTCGGAAGCCAGCTCTGCCTTCACGTCCAGGGGAGGAAGGTCCGCATCCGCCTTAGCGGTCTTTTCGGCTTTCTTAGCCTCCTGCGTTTTACGGGTACGCGTGGCGCGGGTTCGCTTTGCGGGTGCCTTCTCGCCCTCACTCTTTTCGGACTTTTCAGCCTTAGAGGAAGGAGTTTTTTCGGTCTTTTCGCTCTTTTTCTCAGCGTCGGTCTCATCGCGTTCAGCCACCACGCCTCCGCGCTGGTGAGACGCCACAGCCTCAACCAGATCCGCCTTCTTCAGACGCAGGTACCCTTTAATGCCCAACTGCTGGGCTAGGGTGCGTAGCTGAGCGACTTTCAGCTCGCCAAGCTTCGAGCTCGTTACGAGTGTGCCCGACGCGTTTTCGTCTTCAGTCACGACAATATTTTTTGCCACTAAATATTTCCTTATATTTGTTTTAAAACACCCAGAAAATCCCTACAGAAACTTAAGGATCGGGTTTCTCACTATTGAGCGCGGCCCCCGCCGAACTCGGGTAGAGTTCGACGCGTACTTTTACGGGGGAATCCTTTCAAAGTTCTTGGAGCATTCGTTCGCTAAGCTACCGCATTTGCCGTAAAGGAAGAACCCTACGATAAGAAGCGACAACCCTGAACGGCGCCATTTTTACGTCTAAAAACCACAAGCGGCACCCACGAAGAACACGGAGTTTTGGTGGAGAAACCACCGGTGATTTTTTGACACTTCCGACGCGGTCAAGGCCGCTACTGAAACAGATCCCGGAAGCTTTAGACACGCCAATCGGTGACTCGGCTGTATGTGCCTACTGTGTAACTATAACACCTTCGCCATCGATTTCAAGCGGCATGACGCGCCATGACAGATGACGATTTTCAAAAATATTTCCGGGATGCTCCGCCATGAACTTCTCAACGAATTCACACACCCGGCTGGCCTCCTTGGCACCGTGCGCAAACGTGAGAACGGTGGGCCCAGCACCCGAGATGACAGCAGGAAGTTGCTGCTCACGCAGATACGCCACCAGAGCCGCGCTCGGCTGCATCGCGGGCACACGGTACCCCTGGTGCAGGTAGTCCACAGTCGCGTCCATGAGATGCTCCGGCGCCTGCGCAAGCGACTGAATCAGCAGTGCCGCCCGGCCAGAGTTGGCCGCCGCCTGCCCATGCGGAATCTCAGCGGGAATCAGCGAGCGCGCAAGTTTGGTGGAGACCTCATAATCAGGCACCGCAACCACAGGCACAATGGTGGGATGCACCGGCACGATCAGTGAGTGCCAGTCCCCCAGCTCACCCCAGGATATTGACAGCGAACCGTACACCGACGGGGCAACATTATCGGGGTGCCCCTCTACATCCGAGGCGATCTGGAAAATCTGGTCGCGGCTTAACCGAGCATACTCCGGCAGTAGCGCTGAGGCCGCCGCAACACCCGCAACAATAGCGGAGGCGGATGATCCCATGCCGCGCGAGTGCGGAATACGGTTGTGCGCCGTCAGTCTAAGGGCAGGAAGCTCATCCAGCCCGACCTTTTCGAAGACGGTGCGCATTGACCGAACCACCAGATGGTTTTCGTTGCGTGGCACCGTATCGCTACCTTCGCCCGACAGCTCGAATTCCAGCCCTTCGGCGATACGCTCAACCGTCAGCTCGTCATAGTACCCTAAGGCAAGTCCCAGGGTGTCGTACCCGGGGCCGAGATTGGCGCTTGAAGCGGGAACCTTGACGGTGACGGTTTTACCCACCGGAATGTCGGTGAGAGTAAGGGGTATCGAATTGAGTGACATGGGGACCTCGTACTCGGGGCGTTGTGGGGTGTGTTAGGGGTTTCTGTCCCGAACACAAACATTGTGGTGTATTACGGATTTTATCCTAGCATTGCATGTAATGCGGTATAGAAAAGCGCCCCGCCGTATCCGCTATGCGGATACTGGAGGCGCCTTCCTCAAGGGGGCGGTGGTCTAATTCAGGTCAAGAATATCTGCCACAGCCACAACGTCGAAGGCTGCCTTGGTCGGTTCGACTTTCGCACCATTGACCGGTTCCAATGCCCACTGCGGGTCCTTCAAGCCGTGACCCGTCACCGTAATGACAATGGTCTTGCCTTCGGGGGCCTCACCCGCGCGGTGTTTCTTGAGCAGACCTGCAACGCCAGCGGCTGATGCGGGCTCAACGAAAACGCCCTCGCGGGAAGAGAGCCAGCGGTGCGCCTCAAGAATCTCCTCATCGGTGACAGCCTCAATCACACCACCGGATTCATCACGTGCCGCCTCAGCTTTCTCCCATGAGGCGGGGTTGCCGATGCGGATCGCGGTCGCAATCGTTTCGGGAGTGTCAATCGGGTGCCCTGCAACAATCGGCGCCGCGCCGGCTGCCTGGAAACCCCACATGATGGGTCGCTTGGTGGCGACCGGCTCCAGGATCTTGCCGTCACGGTTCGTGTAGGGTTCTGAGTACTCCTTGTATCCCTTCCAATAAGCGGTAATATTGCCCGCATTACCTACCGGGAGCAGGTGATAGTCGGGGGCGTCTCCCAGGGTGTCGACGACCTCAAAAGAGCCGGTCTTCTGCCCCTCAATGCGGTAGGGGTTCACCGAGTTCACCAAGAATACCGGGTAATTCTCGCTGAGTTTACGGGCAATTTCGAGGCAGTTATCGAAGTTTCCGTCGATCTGAATAATATCGGCGCCGTGGGCGATGGCCTGCGAGAGTTTGCCCATTGAAATCTTGCCGTCCGGCACGAGTACCGCGCAGCGCATCCCCGCTTGAAGCGCATATGCCGCTGCCGACGCTGAGGTATTACCGGTCGAAGCGCACACGACAGCTTTCGCGCCTTCGTGTTTAGCGGCGGTAATAGCGCTCGTCATGCCGCGGTCTTTGAAAGACCCGGTGGGGTTCATCCCCTCAAATTTGAGGTATACCGTATTGCCGGTTTGCGCTGATAGTGCCGGTGCGTGAATCAGCGGGGTTCCGCCTTCGCCTAGAGTTACCGGTTTTACGTCGTCCCCGAACGGGAGACGGTCGCGGTATTCGTTAATGACGCCCTGCCACACATGTGCCATGGGATTCTCCTACTTTCTGCTGGTGGTGTTACTCGCGCGGACTTGCGAATTTCCGCGCTGAAATTCTAGTCTTCCTGATCTATTTACCGGACTCGACGCGAATCACGGAAATAATCTCGCGCACGGTGTCTAAGCCGTCGATCACCGCGATCGCGCGGCGCAGGTCAGAGTCTTTGGCGGAGTGCGTTACTAGGCGAATCTGTGCGGCACCGTCCTGCGGAGTAGACTGACGCAAAGAATCCACCGAAATGCCGTGTTCGGCGAAAATACGGGAAATGTTTGCGAGCACGCCCAGTTTGTCGTCAACCAGCATGCCTACCGAGTAGCGGGAGATAATGTCGCCCAATCCGGTAGCGGGCAGCTGCGCGTAAGAGGACTCGGGCACACCCGGACCGCCCAGTACCAGGCGGCGCGCTAACGATACAAAATCACCCAGAACGGCGGAAGCGGTCGGTGCCCCACCGGCGCCGGGGCCGTAGAACATCAGCTCGCCTGCGTTCTGTGCTTGCACAAACACGGCATTAAACGCACCATGAACACCCGCCAGCGGATGCTGCCGCGGAATAAGCGTAGGAGCCACGCGGATATTGACCCCCTCACCATCGCGTTCGCAAACGGACAGAAGTTTAATCACATAGCCGTCGGCATCTGCGGCGGCAACGTCATCGGCGCTTACAGCGGTAATACCCTCAACGTGAACGTCATCAATGGTGAAATCAGAATGGAACGCCAATGAGGCTACGATAGCCGCCTTTGATGCGGCATCGTGGCCTTCAACGTCGGCGGTGGGGTCTGCTTCGGCGTAGCCAAGTTCCTGGGCGTCTTTGAGCGCATCGGCAAAGGTTGCGCCGGTGGTATCCATCTGATCCAGGATGTAGTTGGTGGTGCCGTTCATAATGCCCAGCACACGTGTGACGGTATCGCCTGCCAAAGAATCACGCAGGGGACGCAGAATCGGAATCGCACCGGCGACCGCTGCCTCATAAGAAAGCTGTGCACCGGACTTATCGGCAGCAGCCTGAAGCTCAACACCGTGTTTTGCCAGAAGCGCTTTATTACCCGAAACCACCGATTTACCGGCCTCTAGGGCACGCAGAATTCGGGTTCGTGCGGGCTCAATACCGCCGGTCAGCTCGATCACCACATCGGCGGCATCAATCAGGGCGTCTGCGTCGGTGGTATACAGCCCTGGGTCGGCATCCCAGTGGCGTTTAGCCGCAGTATCACGCACGGCAATACCAATCAGCTCAACAGGCGCGCCTATCCGTTCTTTGAGAACCGCGCTATCCTCACTGAAAATACGCGCTACCTGGGAACCCACATTCCCAGCGCCGAGCAGAGCAACCTTAATGGTGTCAGTCACGTTATCTCCTACATTTTGACCGAGTGGTGAACGCGCCTGTACAAACGGGCAACGTCATCATCAACTGTATCAAGAGAGCGGCACCTGGGCGCGGTCAAGACGCCAACATTACCGCCATTTACGGGGGTGTCGTTATATTACGCGGCTTCCTGGCCGAACTCGCGATTGCGGGGTCATCGCACGGAAAAGATTTGCGGCGCCCGCGCTAGAAGCCCGTGTCCAGAGCGAGCATCTCATCTTCGCTTTGTCGACGAATAATAGGATGCGCCGCCTCCCCCGCCGACGTAGCAATAACCGGCGGGCGGCTCAGGTAGTTATAGTTCGATCCCAGCACATAACAGTACGCCCCGGTAGCTGGCACCGCGAGAATATCCCCCGCCTGAAGGTCAGCAGGAAGATAGCAGTACCGCACCACAATATCACCCGATTCGCAGTGTTTACCTACCACACGTGAAAGCACCTGCTCTCCCGCCGGGGCGCGGTTTGCCAGGGTAACCGTGTAGTCGGCGTCGTAGAGAACCGGGCGCGCATTATCGCTCATACCGCCGTCCACCGAGACATACCGGCGCACTCGAATCTGACCGTGCTCATCCTCAATACTCACGTTTTTAATGGTCCCGACGGTGTAGAGCGTCACCCCCGAGGGACCGGAAATCGAGCGGCCAGGCTCAAAAGACATATGCGGAATCGCCAGGCCAAGACGTACGCAGGTTGCCGCGACTGCATCCGCAATCGAGACAGTAATCTGCTCAATACTGCGCGGGGTATCGGCCTCGGTATAACCGATACCGTAGCCGCCGCCCAGGTCAAGCTCAGGCAGGCTAAGACCGTATTTCTGGTTCACAGCATGCATAAAAGTGAGGGCAGTATCTGCCGCCTGCTCGAAACCCTGAGCCTCAAAAATCTGCGAACCTATATGGCAGTGAATACCCCGGAATTCCAGGGAATCCGTGACGGCGAGAATACCGGCGGCGAGCATCGCGTAGGATTCGTCCTCGGTGGTTGACCAATACTCAAGTTCGTCGGCCTCCAACCCGGCCAGACGTGCGGTTCCCGGCTGAAGCGACATCCCGAATTTCTGGTCTTCATGCGCCGTGGCAATAGATTCGTGGGTGGAGGCGTGCACACCGGGCGTAATCCGGATGAGCACGGGAACCGCCGGATACGGCTCCAGCCCCTCTGCGACACTTTCTGCGCACAGCTCAGCGTACACATCTGTGATGAGTTTGAGCTCATCAATGGAGTCCACCACCACGCGGCCTACCCCGTGTTTAATAGCGCGTTTAATCTCGTCATACGACTTGTTATTACCGTGCAGCGCAATATCTTGCCCGGGAACCTGCGCCCGCAGGGCAATCGCCAGTTCCCCGCCCGACGCCGTATCAAGACACAAGCCTTCCTCATGCGCCCACCGCGCCACGGCGGTGCACAAAAATGACTTTCCCGCGTAGTAGACACTCGCCTGCGCCCCGTGCCGGGCGAAGGCATCCTCGAATGCCCGGCGGTACCCGCGTGCCCTGGCACGGAATGTGTCTTCCGAAAATACGTACTGCGGGGTATCGAACTCTTCGACAAGCTCACTCGCTGCAATGCCGTCGATGGTGAGCTCTCCCCCGTAATTACGCTGAAATGAGTCAGTCCAGATGGTGCGGTTCAGCTCGGCGGGATGGTCAGGGCAGGTAAGCCAGTTGGGGGCGTACAGGGATTGCGCGTCGCTCATGCATAGTCCTCAGGTCTTATGTCACGGTCACAGATTCGTGATGCCATCACCACTATATCGGAACGCCGCGCCGCCACGATGCTGCTGATGGGCGGTGTTCAGATAGCGGATAAACCAATATACAAAAGCCGCGTGCCCCGTCATCGTGTTGGCGGGGTACGCAGCTTCTGGTCGGTTGGCGTTACATACGTTCGGGGGCGGTGACCCCCAGCAGACCCAATCCGTTGGCGAGCACCTGCCGGGCTGCATTGTTGAGAAGCAAACGGGTGCGGTGCAGATCGGTCACCGGCTCATCGCTCTTCGGGGCCACACGCGAGATACCGTACCAGCGGTGGTATGCGGTTGCCAGGTTTTCGAGATAACGGTTAACACGGTGCGGCTCATAGAATTCGGCGGCGGTGCGCACGGCCGCAGGGTACTGCCCCAGTGCTGCAAGCAGTTCCGTGTCCGCAGGGGAATCCAGCAGCGCGGTATCCACCCCGGCTGCGGTATCCACCCCGGCATCGGCGGCGTTACGTGCAACGGCGCATGCGCGGGCGTGCGCGTACTGCACATAGTAGACCGGGTTATCGTTACTTTTCTGCACCAGCAGGTCTAGGTCAATGTCGATAGTGCTGTCCACTGAGTAGCGGGTGAGCTCATAGCGTGCCGCATCCACCCCCACAGCCTCTACTAGGTCTTCGAGGGTGACGACATTACCGGCACGTTTTGACATGCGCACGGGTTTACCGTCTTTAACGAGGTTCACCAGCTGCCCAATCATGACCTCAATCTGCTCGGGCTGGTACCCAAGGATCTGGGCGATAGCTTTCAGCCGCCCCACATAGCCGCTATGGTCTGCGCCAAGCATATAAATAGCCACGTCGGCGGGGTTTTCGGAGCGGGTCATTTTGTTTTTATAGTAGGCGATATCGCCAGCCACATAGGCGTGGTTGCCGTCAGATTTAATGACCACACGGTCTTTGTCGTCGCCGTAGTCGGTGGTGCGCATCCACCAGGCGCCTTCAGCTTCAAAAAGCTGACCGTCCTGTTTCATCTGCTCAATGATGCGGTCGGCTTCACCAGACTCAAATACCGAGTTTTCGTGGAAGAAGACATCAAAGTCGGTGCCGAAACGGTGCAGGGACTCTTTAATCTGCGCGAACATGAGCTCGGTTCCGATTTCACGGAAAATCTCTGCGGGATTCTCGGCATCAAGCGCATCTGGGCGTTGGGCGAGAATCTGATCTTTAATATCGGTAATATAGTCGCCCGCGTAGCCGTCTTCAGGGGTAGGCTCTCCCTTGGCGGCGGCCAATAGTGAGTTGACGAACCGGTCAATTTGGGTTCCGTGGTCGTTGAAGTAGTATTCGCGCACCACGTTCGCCCCTTCGGCGTTGAGCATACGCGCCAACGCGTCACCCACAGCCGCCCAGCGGGTTCCGCCCAGGTGGATGGGGCCGGTGGGGTTAGCCGAAACGAACTCGAGGTTAATGGTTTTCCCCGCGAACTTATCGCTCGTACCGTAGGATTCGCCTGCTTCTACGATAGTTGCGGCTAGTGTGCCTGCCGCTGCCGCATCCAGGGTGATATTGAGGAAGCCGGGGCCAGCAATATCTACCCGCAGAACTCCAGGGGTATGGGCGATTTTCTCTGCGAGGATGACGGCTACTTCACGCGGGTTTTTCCCGACTTTTTTAGCAAGCTGCAGCGCGAGGTTGGTGGCCCAGTCGCCGTGCTCACGCGATTTGGGGCGCTCCACACGAACCTGTGGCAGGTCGGCACCATCAACGAGGGTCAGCTGACCGGCGGCAATGGTGTCTTTAAGAACGTGAGTGATAGCGTCTGAGAGTTCTTCTGGAGTCATAAGTTAATAGTTTAGCAATACTCTGCTAGGATAGATGAGGTTCGCCCTTGTAGCTCAGTGGATAGAGCGCTTGCCTCCGGAGCAAGAAGTCGAAGGTTCGAATCCTTTCAAGGGCACAAAAACGGTCTGTCTAAACAGTAATTTAGACAGACCGCATTTGTTTTAAGCGTTAAAAGCTGCCTGTCGTTAGGGCTCCGCATCTAGCAGCATGGTTTCTTCAAGGGTTGCGGTGCCTTCTTGCAGATGAACCTGTTCCCCGAGCGGCTGAAGGGCCGTGGTGACGGGGCCGCGCCCAGCACCGGGTAGGCGTAGGGTGCGGCCGTCCAAGAGTGCGGGAATGCCTGCATCCTGAAGCAGTTTAAAGGCTTCTTCCCAGCGTTTGGCGCTCACCACGAGCGAGCTGTGCCCGGCGGTGATCTCGTCAACGGTTCCGGTGCCAGTTACCTTGCCGGCAGCAAGCATGACAAGGCGGTCACATTGGGCGGCTTCCTGCATGTAGTGGGTTGTTACCAGAATGCCCGTACCGTTATCAGCCAGGGCACGTAGGTTTTCCCAGAGGCGGGCGCGGGTGAGCGCGTCCATACCGGAGGTGGGCTCATCAAGCACGAGAAGTTTGGGGTTGTGCCCTATAGCGGCAAGATACGCGAGAGTGCGTTTAGCGCCTAACGGCAGAGTAGTCACGGGAGCGTGGCCGTAGCGTTCTGCGAAGCTGCGGGCCTGTTTGCTCACGGCGACCCCTTGAACTGAAGCCGCGAATTCCAGGTTTTCCAGGGCTGACAGTGAGGGGTACAGCCCCAACCCCTGCGCCACGTACCCGATGCGCCTGCGGCTGCCAAGTGATGGGCTCTGCCCAAAGAGTGTCGCCTCACCTGCGGTGGCGGTTTCCAGACCGAGCAGAATCCGCATGAGCGTGGTTTTACCGGCTCCGTTGCCCCCGAGGAGCCCGACAATTTCACCGGGACGCACACTCAGTGATACTCCGTTAAGCGCCCTGAAAGATCCATAGTCGCGGACTATATGATCCGCCAGCACGAGGGTATCGCCGCTGTCGAAACTTTCTGCTATTTGGGGGTTTCCGCTGCGCTCAACCCCGGTAGGTAGGGTATTTAAATCATGATCACCCGAAGTCTTTCCCAGCAGCAACGCAATGCTTGCGTTCTCTAAATCTTTAGGGGCGGGGGTGAAACCCTTAGGATGGGCGGGGTGCGCGTCTTCACTCCAACAGTAGACGGTATGTGCCCGGCGCCATGCGGATGGGTGGGCAAGTACTTGCTGCGCGGGCTCCAGGCTCACCGGTGCCTGCCAGATTGAGCCGGGTACATCTGCTATCACTTCGTCGGGGGTCCCAACACCCAGCAGGGTCCCATGATCCAGCAGGAACAGCCGTGTGGCGCGTTCGGCTTCATCAAGGTAGGTGGTGGCGAAGATGACGGTTGCCCCCTCCGCAGCAGTGGCCGCGATCAGGCTCCACAGTTCTGCCCTGCTGATGGGGTCCACGCCCGTAGTTGGTTCATCAAGCAGCACCAGGCCGGGCTGGTGCAGTGTTGCAAGCACCACCCCGAGTTTTTGCCGCATCCCGCCCGAGAGCCGCCCAGCCAGCCGGTTGGGTACGTGGTCTAGCCCGGCTTTTGTGAGCAGTTCTTCGGAGCGGGTGCGGGCCTTATCTGGGCTGAGCCCGTAGGTACGCGCTACGAACTCGATATTCTCAGCAACTGAGAGATGACGCCACACGCCAGAGTCTGCGGGCTGGTACCCCACGTTGTGCCGGTCAACGGCATACCCGCTGTTGTTCCCGCTGTGCGTCCTCAGCCTTCCGGCGAGCAGTTTAAGGAGCGTGGTTTTACCGGCACCGTCCCCGCCGATCAGCGCTGTTACCGTTCCGGGAGTGAACTCGCCCGTGAAATTATCAAGAGCTGTTTTGTCTCCAAAACGCACTGTGGCTTGTTCAAGGTTGATAGTCACGGGTTCCATTAGCGTGCCCCTCCGTGGGTGAGAATGTACCGCATCCGGGCCGTTGCGGCACCGAAAACAACCACCGCCATAGCCGCCAGAATGACAAAAGGTAGCCAGATACCTTCTAGGGTTACGGAGCGGAGCATAATGCCCTGAGCAATTTCACGGAACCAGGTCAGAGGCAGGGCGTAGCCTATCCACCGCACGCCTAGCGGCATGGAGGTCAAGGGAAAAATCAGTCCCGAGAGCAGCACCTGCGGGACCATAAAAAGAATCGCCATTTGGATGGCCTGCCCGGTGTTCTGGGAGATGGAGGAGATAAACACACCAATACCGAGCACCACGAAGAGGAATATGAGGGCGGCAAGGCTGAACAGCCACAGGCTGCCGTTGAAGGGCACCCCGAAAAGCCACACACCGAGCATGGTCACCACCGCCATATCGACTACGGCAACCATAAAATAGGGGACGATTTTGCCCAGAATAATGGAGGAGGGCCGAAGCGGCATGACCGCCAGTTGTTCCAGTGTGCCGGTTTCTCGCTCACGCACTAACCCGATACTGGTAATGACCGTACCGATGAACAATAGAATCAGCCCAATAAGCCCTGGCACCATCACCCAGGATGTTTTTAGTTCCGGGTTGAACAGTACCGTCACGAGGTCATCTGGGTCTAGTTTAGGGCTCTCCATGCTCGTAAAGTCTGATGGTGCTGCCCCTGGCCCCGCTGGGGCTGCTGAGGGCCCTTGCGCGGGTGAGGCTGTGTGGTCACGCTGCGCTTTTTGTGCTTGTGCGGCTGCATTGCGGTACGCGGATTTTGCTTCCGTTATGCGGTTTTGCGCGTCCTCAGCCGATATCTGCACGAAGGCACCCTGCGCCGTCTGCGCAACAAAGAGGTTACTGCCGTCGGTGTAGACCCGCATCTGCTCTGAGATGGGTTTGTCCGAGGTGTCCGGCCGGTCGGCAACAACCACAACGTCGGCTTTTCGGTCGCGCAGTAATTGCTCTGCGTCTTCCCCGCCGCGGGTGTGTTCTATCTGGGTGATGTCAAGCTTATCCCGTGCGGCACTGTAGGTGTCGAGTTTATGGGCGAAAGATTCTGCCTGCGAACCAATGACAGCCACCGACACCTTATCGACGGATAGGTTTGCCGCGTAACCGAAAATAATCAGTAGGATTACCGGCAAAATCACCAGCATCGCCAGGGTGCGGCGGTCACGTGCCAACTCCCGAAATTCTTTCACAATGAGGGCTGTCATTACCCCCACCTCCCTATTTCATCAGTTGATGAAATTAACCCTACAGCTGCCCCATCCCATTGCGCAAGTACCCTCGCAGTAATACCCAAACCACCAGAGCAGCAAAGAAGACAACATGTAAAACCACGGCTTGAGGCACAGAGCAGCACCCGCTGTCCCCTTCTCCCCCGTGCGCCCATGGTTGTAGCATGAAATTACACGGGAAACTCGGGAGGCTGCAATGACTATTAGCGGTTTTGCTTTAATCACCCTTGTGCTGTTTATGGTGCACGAATTTGAAGAGATTATTTTTGTGCGCCGCTATATTGATAAACATGCCGATAATAACCGGTATCACGACGAGCTTTTCGTGGCAGGGCAAGATCATTACCCCTCAACCGCGGCTATTGCGGCCATGATCGCTGAAGAATTCGTTGTTGCCTGCCTCATCCTTTGTACCGGGATCATCCTTGATTCTGCTGAGGTCGTGGCAGCTATGTTTATCGCCTACACATTGCACCTCGTCATCCATATTCGTGAGGCAATAGTCTTCCCGGGGTGGGCGCCGGGCAGCAGGACCGCAGTATTTACCATGCCGTTTAACGCTATTACCTTATACGCTATCTTTGCTACCCAGCATATCGATTACCTCGCATTAGTTATTTTGACCGTGGTCTTGAGCACTCTGGGGTTCTTATTAACCTACAGATGCTTTACCGGCTCTCGGGAAAGATTGAAACGTTAATCCAAAAAATTGCGTAATACGCTTAACCGCTCTTTCTGGTTGCGCAAGCGCTCCCCCGCTGTTAGGCTCAAACCACCACACAAGAGCGGGAAGGTCAAGCCGTGAGTTCACCTAAGAAGAATCCCAAGCCCCGCCGCGGCCCCAGAGCGGGAGGGGTTGAACGAAAGCACATTCTGCAGGTCGCCACCGAGCTTTTTAGCGAACACGGGTACCAGGCCACCACTATGCGTAAAATCGGCACAGCCGCAGGTGTTGATGCGAAGCTCATCCACTACTATTTCGGCACCAAAGAAGACCTCTTCACCGCCGCTATTTCTGAGGTATTCCGCTCCCGCGGGCTACCCGATATTCTCTCGGAATACCGCCCGGAGGCAACCGACTCACCCGGCACGCACTATATACGCGCCGTACTCACCACCCTCGAAACCCCCACCATAGGGCCCGCCTTCACCGGGCTGCTGCGCAGCCTTGGCACCCACGAAGAATCGCAAAAGGTTTTCCTCCGCTTTGTTAACGAAGAACTTTTAGAGCGCCTCGCCCCGCAGCTTCCGGTGGAAAACGCCACAACGCGGCTTGCCCTCGCAGGGACCCAGATTTTTGGGCTGATTTACACCCGGTACATTTTGAAGATTCCGCCCCTGACCGAGCTCTCTATTGAGCAGACGGCGCGGCTCATTGGCCCCACTCTCGATACATATATGCGCGGCCCCTTGGAATAGATGGCTGTACCGCCACGAAGCACAGCTAGTGCCGCTTCGTGGCGGTTACCCTATTCTGTGTTTTCTATGCTTCTGCCGCAGCAGCCTCGTCAGCGGCAGCTATGAGGGAATCCGTAGCATGCGGCTCAACGGCAGCAATAGTACGCAGGGCGGATGCTGCAACACCACGTGCTTTCGGTGCGGGGGTAAGATGCTCAGGAACCGGCACCGCCACCCCGTAATGCACGCAGAGCTTCCCCAGCAGATCAAGGAGCTGGTGGGCGGGCTTTATCTCATTCAGCAGCTCAGCCAAAACGTGCAGCACCCGGTACCCGCTCAGGGCACTCATATGCGCCGCATCCTCAAGGGTTTTAGCAAGGCGCCCGGCCGTCAGCAGCTTCTCCGCCAGCAGCAGCCGCACCTGGTGCGCAAACCCGGCGGGGTCAAAAAGGTTCGAGGCGCATAAGCCTGCAATCGCCTCCGCCGCAGCCGCCCGGTTTTCGACACTCTTCGCACTGCAGGCAAGAGCCAACGCGGAGTACACCGGAGCCGTTGGCACTTGGCGGCTAGCTTCAAGCAGCCACATGGTTCGCTGAACCTCTGGCACCCGGTTCTGGGTCAGGGCGCGCATTAAGCGAATGTGAGAGTGAGCGGCATAGGTATCCGGGTTATGCTGCATAAGCCAGGCGAACCATTCAGGCACGTGCTGGGTGTGCGTCCATTCTTCCCTCTCGTGCGTATCGCAGCTGCCGTCAATGCGGGTGCACGGGCCGCCAAGGGCCGCCGACTGCATGGCTCCTACCCCCTGCTCTTCGGTCATCATGGGGGCTTCCCAGATGGGCAGCTCCTGTTCATCCCGCGTTGAGTCCCACCATATGTCCAGATGCGCCTGCGGGTAGTGTATCCGCGTCCAGGGACGGGACTGTGCAGGTATGGGGCGCATGAACGGGGCGGCTGCGGAGCCTGAGCGCATTTCGTCAATAAAACGCATCATCTCAAAGATCAGCAGCAGGCTCACCCGCCGGTTTTCAAGACGGGCATGTCGGGTAATTGTCATGGTGCCGCCGGTAATAGTAGCAATAAGCTCCTGCCAAAGGGCGCCGTCATTATCTTTAACCTCAGCCAGCTCGGCGAGCGCGAGCCCAAGAATCACGTTGTACCGGCAGAGAAACCCCCACGAGCTAACACTCCAGTTCGCCTCCGGGGTGTGAATATCCTGAATCTCACGTATTGTGCGGCGCATGAGCTCCCGGTTCTGCTTATCAATCGCCTCTGCCCCCAGGACAATAATTCCGTCAAGGATACGCGCCAGCTCTTCACCTGCGCCCATGCCGTGTGTTTCCCCGGATGCTTCGCTGAGGTGCTCCGTAAGAAGCCGGTTAAGTTCCACCGGGGCGGTAATAGGCTCACCGGACGCATAGTTATCCGGTAACGGTGCGGTGCGTGGGGCAGGAATATGAGGGATTTCAGCGCCCCGTGGTGCCGCCTTGCACCTGCCCTGCGTATGGTTCGGCACCTCCCCCGAAGGCTTCTCAAGTATGAGTTTTTGGGCACTCTGAGCAATATCCGCTGGGTACGACGGAAGAGACCCCCGCACCAGCTCAGACACTTTCTGAGGCACCTCTAAGTAATCGTGCTTATTGGCATAGTTATTCAGGGTGCGGAGCAGACTCAGCTGGGCTTTGACGCTTTTCTTATCGGCGCGGCTCAGCACGGCCCCGCTGGCGCTTATCAGCTCATACGGGTTATCGAGTGCACCCTCAGCTAGGAGGGTTTTATAGGCGGCTTGGCCCCAGGCGACAGCTGCTCCAGGTTCGGTGCTGAGCAAGCTCAGGTAGTTATCTTTGCGGGCAAGTATCTCGCCCACGGTGGGGGCAAGATGCTTCTGAATATTCAGGTACCAGGCAATATGACGTGCCGAGAAATCGCTGAGCATCCCCGTCAGTGTGGAGTCTAAGAGGCGGTCACGGAACCCCGGCAGCCTCGCACAGAGACTATCGAAGGCAGCCACGAGCTGGCTTTCGAGCAGCTGGTTTTCTTGTGCATCGCCGGCGCGGGTGCCGGTGGAAGAGGTGAGTATTGCCTGAGTGTCCCCCATCCCTTCGGCGGTAAAGAATGCCCAGAATTCCTTCTCACGCAGCCCCTCATCCTCCGTGAGAATACGCACTATACGTTCCGCGTGTGATTCACGGGTGAACGGTTCATCCTGGTAGGGGCGGCACAGGTAGTACCTGATCTCACGCAGATACTCCGGGTGGTACTGTTCGGGCGGTACATCCCGCATGAGGCGGCGCATAATGTGCAGGCTCCACAGGTCGTGGCACCAGTGGATGTCCTCAAAAACTTTATTAACCCAGGTTCCGCCGCGGCTCATAATCCCCGCCGCAAACGCTTCACCCGCTTTCTGCCGTGCCGCTGCGTCGGTGTGAAAGCTCTCCTGGGGGTAGAGTGGGTACCCGGGGTCTGGGTGGTGTTTCACCCAACGGTCGTCTGTGGCTTCCTGCCCGGTAGAGCGCGCGAATATCCCTTTCGGGTATGTCACGTGGTCGCGGCGTGCAACGGCTGCACGCAGATAAACCATGCGCAGGGTTGGCCCTTCAGCCTCGTACACCGCAGCAAACCCGCCTAGGGCACGCATGATGGCGGCGCGTTCTTTTTCGTCTGCGTCAGCTAGGATGCTATCGAGCGTGTGCCAGTCTTCGGTGTTTTTATTGGTTAGAGCGGTACGTAACGCCTCGAAGCGGCTCTGGCTAGGTGGGGTGACAAGACCCGGTTCTGCGGTGGTATTACCGGCCATAATCTTCCTCATATTTATTCAGTGGTACTTGGGGCTGGGCTGGTGCTAGTTATAGCTTGTTCGCTGCCTCTGCCTGATGCACCGCCTCCGCCAATAGTTCGGTGGGGTGCGGTTCAAGAGCCAGAATAGTACGCAGCGCCGCTGCAGCCGTGCCGCGGGCTTTCGGCGCGGGAATCAGACGATCAGGTATTGGCACGCTCACACCGTACTGCGTACACAATTGAGCCAGCAGAACGGTCAGCTGATGCCCTCTAGGAATCGTAGTTTCCCCCGTTACTACCGCAGCTAGAGTCTGAAGCACCCGGTACCCGGCTAGGGCGCTCAGCTGCGCCGTATCGTCAAGGGTTTTCGCGATACGAGATGCAATAATCGCCTTCTCATCAAAAAGGAGTATCAGCTCTTTCGCGAGAAACTGCGGGTCAAACAGGTTCGAAGCACACAGCCCGGCAAGTGCCTCAGCAGCGGCGGCTCTTCCTTCGGCCTCCGCCGCCCCGCAGGCGTGCGCTAATGCAGAATAAACGGGTTCCTGCAGCACCCGTCCGGTGTGTTCAAGAGAGCGTAGAAACAATACTGGCTGCATACCGTGGGCCAGCTCCATGTGGGCGTGGGCCGCGTAGGTATCAATATTGTGCTGAAGCATCCACCCCGCCCATTCGCGCACCCGCTGGCGGCCATTAAAAACCATAGCGTCGTGGATCCCGAAGTTACCGTCTCTACGATCTGCGGTACCCGCCAGGAGCGCATTCACGACTGGGTCTTTGCGGTAGGCCTGCGGTACTGGGGCAAACCACCATGCGGCTTCGCGGTTCTCATCCCTGCCGTACCCTAATGAGGGGATCCGGTAGCGTCTGCGTTCCCACGACCGCTGTTGCGGGGGTACCGCAACCATTAACGGGGCGCCTTCTTCGCCTGCGATGCTGCATTCAACGAACCGGTTGAGCTCGTGGATGAGCACGGTGCTGAGGGCGCGGTTGGGCAGGAACAGCCCGGTGTCCCCGCCGACTGCCATATGGGCTATGAGCCTATCCCATGCGGTACCCGCTGGCATGGGCAGCCCCGCGATTTTGGCGAGGGCAAGCGCCATCAGGGAGCTGTACGGAATGTTATCCCACAGGTGAGCTTCGGCCCATTCGTCTGCACGGTTGTTGTGCTCACGGTAGCTGCCCACGTATTCTTGGCGGGCCAGCTGCCGAATACGGTCAAGATTCTGCGCGTCTACCGCGCCTATACCGTGCGTAATAACTCCGTCAATGATGCGCGGCAGATCCGCCCCGTTTCCGGCATCAATGAGGTGTTCAGCGATAAGCTCGTTCAGCTCGGCTACACATGGGACAGCCGCCTTTTGTGCATAATAATGCAGTATTGGTGTGGTGCGTGGGGCGGGTATTTCCAGTGAATCAGCATCTGTTTTTATAGCACCCGTGATGCCTGCACTCTGCGCCTCCCCCGGTATTATAAGTTTTTGTGCCTTCTCGGCGAGGTCTACGGGGAATGTTGGCAGATGTCCTGCCACTAGTGCGCTGACTTTCTCAGGTACCTCTGCATAGCCGTGCTTTTTTGCATAGCTATTCAGGGTGTGGAGCAGGCTCAGCTGGGTTGTGACGCTCTTTTTATCGGCTCGGCTCAGTACCGCTTCGCTCGCTGTAAGGAGCCCGCTCATATTCTCTAGGCTCCCTGATTGTATGAGGCTCTTATAGGCGTTTTGTCCCACACTCACCGTTACCGCAGACGGTGCTGCTAAAAGCGCCGCATAGCTTCCTTCCCGCTGGGAAAGCTCACGGCTATCGGGGTTCAGGTGCCGATGAATATTCACGTACCACGTGATGTTTCGCGCCGAGAAGTCACTGAGCATCCCGGCGAGCGCGGCATCTAAGAGACGGTCACGGAAACCCGGCACCTGATGGTACAGAATATCGAATGCGGCCATGAAGTCGTGCTCGACCCTGCTGCACGCCTCGGCGCGTTTTCGCGCGTTCATACCACGAACATCTGAACCGATCTCTGCGAACCGGCGCGTATCTCCCATACCTTCAACGGAGAAAAATTCCCAGAATTCCCGCTGGTACAGCCGCTCATCTGTGGTAAGGATGCGGGCGATACGTTCCGGGCGGGACTCACGTTTTTTGGGTTCCCCATAGTAGGGGCGACGCAGATAATCGCGGATTGTTGGTAAATAGTTGGGGTGGTACCGTTCGGCTGGTACGTCCCGCATGAGCAGGCGCATGATGTGCAGTGCCCACAGGTTTCTCACCCCGAGCATATCGTCCATTACTCGCTGAACCCACGCGCCCCCACGATGCAGAATACCCGCAGCGAATGCTTCAACTGCTGCTTCCCGTACTGACGCATCTGTGCATAGCTGTTCCCCGGAGTATACCGGGTAATTAGTGCCTGGGTGCCGGGCAATCCACGAAGTGCATGGGTCGTTGGCGGAGGGCCACGTGAATATTTCACCCACTTTCTTACGCCCCGCCAAAGCCGCCCGCAGATAGAACATACGCGGGGTTGGCCCTTCCCTCTCATACACTGCGGTAAACCCACCTAGGGTGCGCAGCACAGCGGAGCGTTCTTTCTCGCCCGTCCCCGCCAGGATCTCGTCTAGGCCCAGCCAGTTCCCGGTCTTTGGTGCAGCAAGGATTGCACGAATCATCTCGGCCAGGCTTTTTACTTGTGAGGTATGCGGCGGCAGATGCACGGGGCCGGTCATTTATTTGTCCTCATCATCGTATTGCAGCCTGTTCGCTGCCTCTGCTTGCTGCGCCGCTTTCACCAATAGTTCGGTGGGGTGCGGTTCAAGAGCCAGAATGGTACGCAGCGCTGTTGCCACCGTGCCGCGGGATTTCGGTGCCGGGATCAGACGATCGGGTATTGGCACGCTCACACCGTACTGCACGCACAACTGGGCCAGAAGAGCAACCAGCGGGTACTCATTTACCACGTCGGTGGATTCCTGCAGCATAGCGTGCAGGGTTTGAAGCACCCGGTACCCGGCCAGCTCGTTCAGCTGCGCCGCATCGTCGAGGGTTTTGGCAAGGCGCCCCACAATCATCGCCCCATCAGCCATGAGCAGTTTGAGCTGTTCGGCAAACACGTGCGGGTCAAGCAGGTTCGAGGCGCACAGCCCAGCAATCGCCTCCGCGGCAGCAGCACGGTCGGCATCGTTTTTAGCCCGACAGGCGTACCCCAAGGCCGAATATACAGGCTCACCCGGTATGCACCTGGTGCGTTCAAAAGTATTCAGAAAAAGCCGAATCTCAGGGCGGTGCGGGTAGTTCATCCCAGCGATGAGGCTCATATGTGCGTGCGCCGCGAGGGTGTCTAGGTTATGGTGCAGGGCCCACACCATCCACTCATACACCCGCTGCTCGCCTTTAAAATCAACGTAGTCGGCCACCCCGAAATTGCCGTTGGTGCGGGTGAACGGGCCGCCCAGAAGAGCGGACTCCACGGGGCTAATATTTTTTCCGGCTTTAATGGCTGGGGCAAACCACAGCGGGGCTTTCCACCCGTGCCCTTCCCAGGCACGCGCCAGCGACGATAATTTATACCGTTTACGCGTCCATTGGCGCTGCTGCTGGGGAACTTGCCGCATGAACGGTACTGTTGCCTGCCCGCCAGCGACCTGACGGGTGAACCGGTCTAGTTCGCGGATGAGCAGGGTGCTTGCTGCACGATCCGGCAGATGAGATGCGGCGGTTAGCGTCTTTCCCCGGCCTGAAGTCATGGCAGCTATTAGAGCACCCCAGCTAGCGTGCTCAGGTTCGCTAGCGTTCACGGTCACTGTAGCGAGCGCGCACGCTAGGAGCGTTCCGTACGGGACGAGCTCCCACTGGCCTGTTGTCTGCCCGGTTCCTGCTAGGCGTTTAATGCGGGTCAGAGTTGGTGCGCTTATTGCGTCAATGCCTAAGGTGATGATCGCGTCGAGAATACGCGGCAGATCTGCCCCGTTGCCAGCATTAAGCAGGTGTTCAATCATTAGTTCGTTGAGTTCGGCGGCGTCAGTAACAGGGGCTTCAGGCGCATAGTTATCCGGTAGCGGTACGGTACGTGGTCCGGGAACAATAGGGGCTTCAGCCGGGGCATTCTCTGTGCCAGGAGCCTCTGTTTCGCTATCTGCGGGGCTATTATCGGCGGCTATGATGAGTCTTTTAGCGGACTCAGCCGTATCTACCGGAAACGATGGCAGAAACTCGTTCACTAGTGCAGATACTTTCTGGGGAACCTCAGAAAGCCCATTTTTCTTTGCATAATTATTAAGTGAGCGGAGCAGGCTCAGCTGCGCTTTAACGCTTTTCTTATCGGTGCGGGCAAGTACTGTTCGGCTTGCTTCTATCAGCCCGTTTACCTCCCCCAGCTCCCCGGTTTTCATGAGGGTTTTATAGGCGTTCTGCCCCAGGGCAACAGCCGCCCCGGAGGGCACAGTAAGAAGCGCCGCGTAGCGTGGTTCTCGCACCGAAATCTCAGTGCTGGTGGGCTTTAGGTAACGGTGAATATTTACGTACCACGCGACGTTGCGGGCCGAAAAGTCGCTGAGTATTCCCGTGAGAGTGGCCTCCAGCAGGCGGTCACGGAACCCGGGAATACGCTCACACAGCTCACTCAACGCACACAGGTAGGCGTTTTTAATCTTCTCTCGGGCTTCTTTCGCACGCGCAGCATCCCAGATGAGTGCCGTATCGTTGCGATGCTCAAGGGACTGCTCATCACCCATCCCTTCGACGGTAAAAAACGCCCAGAATTCTTTCTCACGCAGCGCCTCATCGTCCGTGAGTATACGCACAATACGCTCCGCCATGGGCTGCGGCTGCAGGTTCAGCCCGTCACCAGATATATAGTTACGCACCATCCGCAAATAAGGCAGCGGGTACCGGTCCGGGGTGAGGTGCCCAGCGAGCGTGCGGCATACCCGCCACACCCATTCGCGTCTGTTCCACACAGACGCGCAGATCGTCTCTAATCGTTTCGCAATGTCCCCTCGCGATATAAGACCAGCAGTGTAGGCGTGTACCGCACGGTTGAGGGCTTGCTCATCAGCGCGCATGACGGCGGGTGTGTATACGGGGTAGGCGGTTTTTCTACGTTGTTTCCCCCAGTAATCCAGGGTATCTGCCCAGCCGCCCCCGGCAAGATACTCAGGGTTGGAAGCCAGCGCCGCCCACAGGTACAGCATCCGCAGGGTGGGGCCTTCAGCCTCATACAGCCCGTACATCCCACCAAGACTGCGGGCGATAGCGGTTCGGTCTTTTTCCATTGTCTCAGTCAAGTAGGTCTCTAGCATATGCCAGTTCTCGGTATCTGAGCCGGTGAGAATCATGCGGATCGCGGCAGTGCGCTCCTTAACGCTCATAGCTGTTGCATTCGCCGTTTCAGATGGTCTTTCAGGCAATTCTCGCTCCCTGGTGGTTGGTTGTTGTACACCAATAGTACGGCCTTTTAGCTGCGGATGCGCCGGGTCTAGCCGCCACTAATCACAGCCCTTTCTAAAGCCCCTAGTCGGCGTATTATTGCTGCTTGTATCCGAGCGTTTAATACGCGACGGCGGCACGGCTCTTGTCTATTTTTCTCATGGTTCTGCTGGCTCTTACCGCTGTGACGCTGAGAGAATTGGGTAATAGGTTCAGTAACAGAACATCTAGGGAGGTAACCGTGACAGATACCATGCAGCAGGTGCAGCTCGTGGAGTGGGGTGGGCCTGAGGTGCTGCACCTTGCGGAGGTTCCCGTCCCCGAGCCGGTGCGCGGGCATGTGGTGGTACGGGTTCAGGCGGCGGGTGTGAACCCGATTGATACCACCACCCGTAAAGGGCTGGGCCCCGCCGCGCAGCTGGCAGATACCAGCAAACCGGTAGTTCTGGGCTGGGATATTGCCGGGGTGGTAACCGCCGTTGCGGGTGACTACACCGGGTTCGCAGTGGGTGATCGAGTGTTCGGGATGGTGAATTTCCCGGTTCTGGGGAACACCTACGCGCAGTACGCCCTGGTTCCCGCCTACCAGCTGGCTCATGCCCCAGATAATGTTCCAATGGAGCAGTTGGGGGCCGCTCCCCTTGCCGCCCTCACCGCATACCAGGCGCTTTTTGAGGTGGCGCGCCTTGCTGCAGGCGAGCGCATCCTCATTCATGCTGGCACTGGCGGGGTGGGCCATATGGCGATTCAGCTGGCGGCAGCTGCCGGGGCTCAGGTGTACACCACCGCATCTGCGCGGAACCGTGAATTCGTGGAGTCCCTGGGTGCGGTGTGTATTGACTACACCTCGGAAGATTTTCGTGAAGCTCTTGCCGACGATGGTGAGCATATTGATGTGGTGCTGAATTCAACCGGCGCGCAGACGTTCCTGGACTCGTTGGATGTGCTGGCCCCCGCCGACCGTATTTTCGCACCGGCGGGGCGTATTGTGACGCTCACCAGCCCCGACCCTTTGGAGGCGGCGAGGGAGCGCGGTTTCACGGCACAGTGGCTGACGGTACACCCTGATGCCGGGCAGCTTACTAAGATCGCGCATTATCTGCAGGAGGGCACACTGCGGGTTCACCTTGACCGGGTGTTTCCACTGGCTGAGGCTGCGGCGGCCCACGAGTATATTGAACAACGGCACGCGCGCGGTAAGGTGGTGCTCGTTCCGTAGGCGCTGCGGCTAGTGCTTGTACGCTCCGGTGTGGGTGAACGGTTGGGTGGTTAAGGCTTGGAGGCCGTTTAATGGTGGTATGCCTGATTATGTGACTGGTTTTTACCGCCCGGATTCGTTCCCTTTTGAGCAGCGGCAAGCGTTTGCCTACGATTTCTTCCCCGCTGTCTCACCCGCGGCTTCCGACGCTCGCTCTGCCCTTTTGGTGTGGGTGCACGGCGGTGCCTGGCGGTTTGGTGATAACCATGGTTTACGCGATATTTCTCGCGCCCAGGGTGCCATGAGGGCGCTGTTTCAGCGGGCGGGGTGGGCGGTTGCTTCGGTGAATTACCGGTATTCGCATCAGGGTTTGTTCCCTGCCCCGTTGCATGATGTGGCTGAGGCGGTTCGGTTTTTCCGGGCGAATGCGGCCCAGTTTGGGGTGGATGCTGGGCGTATCGCTATCGCTGGGGGCAGTGCGGGCGGGCATTTGGCGATGCTCTGCGCGTTCGCAGCCGATAGCGCCGCATCAGGTTTTCTGGATGCTGAGCTGGCCGAGTATTATCTGGGTTTTGGCTCTAGCGCCTACCCTGATGTTTCAGCGTCGGTGGTGTGTGCGGGGTCGTTCTACGGGGTGAGTGATGTGCGCACGATTTTTAGCGATAGGCCGTTGGCGGGGTGCCGACTGGCGCATCGTGATGATGATGGCGCTGAGTGGCGCCTGCTGGGTAGTGTGTATCCGGTTCCGGCTGATACTGCGGCGGATGCTCCAGCCCGGGTGAACTGGGCGCGGGCGCATCCTCTTGATATGGTGCGGGCTGCGGGCCAGCGGTGCCCGCGCGTGCCCCTGTTTTTGGCGCATGGCATAGCCGATTCGTGCGTGCCGTATCAGCAGTCGGTGCGCGTCTTTAACGCTTTAAAGGCGCACGGAATACCCACCAATCTGGTGCTAGTTCCCGGTGCGGAGCATGCGGACCCGGGCTGTTTCAGCCCGAGGATTACCGCACAGTTTTTGGAGTTTCTGCAACAGCATATGCCCACAGACAGTACCGAAACGTCCCACGGAGTCAGCGTAAGCCGCCTTAACCGGGTGAAATAATTAAGGTACGAGCAGGGTTATGCCCTACTTTTTATTCATCCGGTGCGCCCGGTATGTTTCTACGTCGGCAAACGCTACACGGCGGTGTTTTTTCAGTTTTTCGAAGGGGATTTTCCCATCTTCAAGAAGCCGAACAAGCGTGGGGCGTGACATTCCCAGATAATCGGCGGCTTCCTGGGTGGTCATCATTCTATCCTGTTGTACAAGCGTGACTGCTTTGTGTTCCAGCTGTGCCCGCAGAATGGTTTCCAGCGGCGCGTACATATCAGGGCTCAGGGGTATTTTTTCCCCTTTGCTATTTGCAATGTAGAGGGTATCGGTTTCTTCTGTGTGGTGCTCAGCGTCCCGTTTACGCTGGGCGTTTAAAAGCATGTCGAATAGTTCGCTAGGTGTGCTGTGCTGGCCAGCTGGATCGGGCTCCTCTTCGTAATATCGCCCCTGCCCTCTGGTGCTCATACGATCACACTCTCTCGCCAATTTACGATATTTCTGTGCCTCCACTTTATCATATATTCGAAATTTTCGAAATATGGGATGATACCTTCAATATTTATTATGCAGATGCTGCGCCCACTATTACCTCAGCACCCGAGTACCGGGGTCAACCTCCGGGTCGTGGTTGGCGTACATGGCGATGCATCGCGGGTCGGCACCGGCGGCACACGCCCAGTCGAGGGAACTAAACGCCGCCTTGGCATCGGTCACAACCCCAGGACGCAGACGCTCCTCAAAAGAGGGACGGCCAAATCCCACATTCGAAGTCAGCAGAATATATTTGCGTAAGTCGTTGCCAATAACACCCGGTTCCGCATTAGGTACGGTGTCGGTACCGCGCACGAGTGTAGCCGTCAGCCCGGGGCTGTGCCCCGGCGCGGACACCATCACCACCGAACCGTCACCGTACGGGTCGTACGCCTGCCTCTCCCCTACGCGAGAATTCCATGTATAGGTTTGCAGGTTAACGCCCTTCCACTGGTGCGGCAGGTATCGTATACGGTCTTTCTGAGCGGCTCGGAACTCAGCCTCAGACACCAGAATGCGCGGGGCTTCTTTGACCAGACGAAGCCCATCCGCGTGGTCGCAGTACAGGTGGCTCATGAGCACAAGGTCAAGGTCGTGTGGGCGGATTCCGCGCTCTTCAAGCTGTTCATGAATAGCTTGGCCAGCAGGCAGGTTTGCTTTATTCACGGGGTACTGGTGACGCAGATTCTTCATCTGGCCCCAGCGGGTGCGGTTATCGGTGTGCCAGCCGGTATCAATGAGCGTCAGCCCGTGCTGGTTTTCAATCAAGTAGCAACTGACCGGAATGTCCACCAGGGCGCTTTGAGGCCGCAGCAGGTGGGTCCATGCCAGTGGCGGGTCAGTGTCGCGGTGGTA
The DNA here is from genome assembly GCF_016726365.1 of Rothia aeria. Taxonomy (NCBI): domain Bacteria; kingdom Bacillati; phylum Actinomycetota; class Actinomycetes; order Micrococcales; family Micrococcaceae; genus Rothia; species Rothia aeria. The sequence continues at coordinate 554,879 of NZ_CP068102.1, forward strand.
CGGCAGCGCTTGATCGACGAGCACGGTACCGGTATGCAGAATAGTTAGTTGAACCTCAGTCATAGCCCCATATGCTACGCGTAACCCCTACCCATACGGGGCGTTTTTGGCCTGTTCGGCGGCGGGTATTCCGATGGGCGAAACATACCAAAGTCGGTTGAAAACAGTTGCAGTTTTCTGCTTCTTCACAATCGGCAGGGCACCTAAGACTCATTGATGCGCCCAAGCTCCGTTCTTAAAGGGCGGCGAGAGGGGCACGATGCTGTGAAGGTGCGCTGATTTACGGTTGGCGGCAGAAGAGTAAACTAGTAACGATATGTCTGAGCAGAAACCCACCGAACACACAGATACTCCTAAGACCACTCGAACCGCGCCCAGTATGGCGAGCAGGGCGGCTACTATTCATGCGGCGCCGATGCGCGCACCTCAAAAGCCCGCGCGCACATCCCAAACATCCGATGAGAAACCCGGCGATGCTTCCACAACAGAGCCAAGCTCAAAACGGCGTAATGCCCACAAGAATTCTTCGCGTAAAAATAACGCTTCACGCCCCAAAAATCCACACAAACATGAGCGCCGCAAGAACCACCGGGACCGGGCCGAACAGCGCCCCTATAACCCGCTGATTCCCGCCGTAATCACCTATCCCGAAGAGCTGCCCGTCAGCGAGCGCCGCGAAGACATTAAGGCGGCCATTCGTGATCACCAGGTCATCATTGTGGCTGGCGAGACCGGCTCGGGTAAGACCACGCAGCTGCCCAAGATGTGCCTGGAACTCGGTCTTGCTGAAAAAGGCATGATTGGGCACACCCAGCCGCGACGCCTTGCCGCACGTTCGGTGGCGGAGCGCATCGCTGAAGAGCTGGGGCAGAAAATTGGTGAGACCGTGGGTTACCAGGTGCGTTTCACCTCTGAGGTGGGCGAGAACAGCGCTATCAAACTCATGACCGACGGTATTCTGCTCGCCGAAATTCAGCACGATAAGCTGCTGCGCAAGTACTCCACGCTCATTATTGACGAGGCGCATGAGCGCAGCCTAAATATTGATTTTATTCTGGGGTACCTGAAGCGTATTCTGCCGCAGCGCCCGGATTTGAAGGTCATTATTACCTCCGCAACCATTGACCCTGAACGGTTTGCGAGGCATTTCGCACCGAGTTTCGTGCCCGGTAAGGGTGTGGTAGACGATTCTCTTAGCGATGAGGAGCGTGAGATTGCCGAGCAGATTCTTCCCGATGATGCTCCCCCGATTATTGAGGTTTCGGGGCGCACCTACCCGGTGGAGATTCGCTACCGACCACTCGATGGGGACGGCTACGCTGATGAAGATGAAGGCGACGAAGACCGTGACCCAACCGATGGAATCCTTGCCGCCGTCGAGGAGCTGTCGAAGGAAGCACCTGGCGATATCCTGATTTTCTTCTCGGGCGAGCGCGAAATTCGCGATGCTCACGATGCTTTGGAGTCTTTGGTCGCTAAGTCCCCACGTATGAACTACGAGGTCCTGCCGCTGTACGCGCGTCTGTCTCTCGCGGAGCAGCATCGTGTGTTTACGCCGGGGAGTCGGCCGCGCATCGTGCTGGCGACGAACGTTGCAGAAACTTCGCTGACGGTACCGGGTATCAAGTATGTGATCGATACCGGTACCGCCCGCATTTCGCGGTATTCGGCGCGCACGAAGGTGCAGCGCCTGCCGATTGAGCGGATTTCTCAGGCGAGCGCGAACCAGCGCTCGGGGCGGTGCGGCCGTGTGAGCGATGGTATTGCGATTCGGCTGTATTCTGAGGAGGATTTCGCGTCGCGCAGCGAGTTTACCGACCCGGAGATTCTGCGCACGAACCTGGCGGCCGTTATTTTGCAGATGATTGCGATCGGCGTGGTGCGTGAGCCCGGCGATATTGCACGTTTCCCGTTTGTGCAGCCACCCGCATCACGCGCGATTAATGACGGCGTGAATCTGCTGCGTGAGCTTGGGGCGCTTTCTGAAAAACCGGCGCGCACGGATAAGAGGGGGAAGCATCATCGTGCTGCCTCGACGCTGACCGCTACGGGGCGTGCAATGAGTGCGTTCCCGGTCGATCCGCGTTTGGCGCGCATGATTATTGAGGGTTCGCGCCGTGACTGTGCTAAAGAGATGATGGTTCTTGCTGCCGCTTTGACGATTCAGGATCCGCGTGAACGCCCAGCTGAGGTGCGTGGCACCGCCGATGAGATGCATGCCCGTTTCACGGACGATACATCTGATTTTTCGTCGTTCCTGCTGCTGTGGCAGTACATTAATGAGCGCCAGGCTGAGCTTTCCTCTTCGCAGTTGCGAAAAATGTGCCACCGCGAGTTTATTAACTTTTTGCGTATTCGTGAGTGGCAGGATCTTTTCGCTCAGCTGCGTGAGATGGGGCGCACCGCGAATATCCGCGTGTCGAACGGGCGCGATATTGACGCGTCGGGGCGTGAGGTTGAGATTCATAAGAGCCTGCTTTCGGGTCTGCTCTCGCATGTGGGCGCTAAAGAGGAGCGTGAGAAAACCTACGGCAAAGCCCCGCGTGGTCCGCGCGAATATCTGGGGGCGCGTGGCACAAAATTCGCTATCTTCCCAGGTTCCGGGCTTTTCAAACAGAACCCTGACTGGGTGCTCTCTGCCGAGCTTGTGGAGACTTCCCGGCTGTGGGCACGCACAAACGCCGCGGTTGAGCCGCAGTGGGTTGAAGAAGTGGGCGGGCACCTGTTGAAAAAGCAGTATTCCGAGCCGCATTGGTCGGCAAGCCGAGGTGCCGCCGTGGCGTATACGAAGGGCACCCTGTACGGGCTGACGATTTATGCCGACCGTCCCGTGCAGTATTCCCGGGTAGATGCCGCCGCTGCACGTGAGATTTTTATTCGTTCCGCCCTGGTGGAGGGCGACTGGCGCACCCAGCACAAGTTCTACAAGCGCAACCTGCGTGCCCTGGCTGAGGTTGAGGAGCTTGAGGCCCGCCTGCGCCGCCGCGATCTGCGAGTGGATGACGCCGTGCTTTTCGAGTTCTATAATGCGCGCATCCCCGAGCATGTGACGGACGTTCGTTCCTTCGATAAATGGTGGAAGCACGCGCGTTTAGAGAACGATAACCTGCTCGATTTCAACCCGGAAAACCTTATTAATGAGGATGCCGCCGATTATGACGATTCGCAGTTCCCGCGCCAGTGGGTGCAGCGTACCGACGGCGGCGAACTCACCCTGGATTTGCGGTACGAATACGCCCCGGGGGCAGGGGTGGGCGGTGCCCGCACGGATGCGGCAAAACGCGACGGCGTGGCGGTTCAGGTACCGATTCTGTTCTTGAACCAGCTGACCCCCGAGCCGTTCCGCTGGCAGATTCCGGGAATGCGCCATGAACTTTTAACGGCACTCATTAAATCGCTGCCGAAGGCGATTCGCCGTAATTTTGTGCCCGCCCCGGATGTTGCACGCATGGCACTGGAGTCTCTAGAGGCGGACTACTCCCCCGCGACTGACGAGCTTTTGCCCTCGTTCGCGCTGGTGCTGCGTCGTCTGCGCGGCGTGGTGGTTGAGCCGGATGCATTCGACTGGGACTCCGTGCCGGATCATCTGAAGTTCACGTTCCAGGTGCGCGATGCCCGCAATAAGATTCTGGGCGAAAGCAAAGATATCCGTGAACTGCAGCAAAAACTCCATGCGCAGATTCGCTCAGCCCTAGCGGATTCGCTGGGCGCTTCGGAGGATACGGTGGCGAAGATGGCGGCGCTCGCGGGCGGGAACTCCGCACAGAGTGCCTCATCGCAGACCGGTTCGGCGCATCAGGGCGCGAAGAAAAACAGCACAGGCTCGGGCGCAAAACCTGGGAAAACCGCCGCTCAGGGCGCAGGCTCTCAAGATTCTATCCGTGAAACCACGGGTCTGACCGACTTTCCTGGCGAGGAGATTCCGCGCAAGGTGCAGCGCATTATTGCAACCCAGGCGGTCAGCGGATACCCGGCGCTGGTGGACGAAAAAACGAGTGTGGGCATCCGTATTTTCCCCACCGAAGCCGAGCAGGTACATTCGCAGCGGCGCGGTATTATTCGTCTTCTGCAGCTGCAGGTGCCCTCCCCCGAACGGTACGTGAGCGATCACCTGTCAAATAAAGAGAAGATCGTGTTCACACAGAACCCGCACGGCTCGATTGACGAACTGATTCGGGACTGCACGGTTGCCGCGCTCGACAAGCTGGTGCCGCACACGCCCGTGTTCACACGCGCCGAATACCGGGAGCTGTTCGAGCATGTGCGCGCCGAGCTGATCGATACCGTCTTTGAGGTCACCAAACTGGTTGCCGAAATCCTCTCAGAGGCGGCGGCGCTGCGCAAAGCCATTAAGAAAGCAACCTCATTGAGCACCATGCACGCCGTCTCAGACGTAAAGGGGCAGCTTGATAACCTGGTGTACCCCGAATTCGTGGCGAACACCGGGTACGATCAGCTGGTTCACCTGCCGCGCTACCTGAAGGCCGCGCAGATCCGTCTGACCAAGCTGGGGCCGAACCTAAACCGAGACAATCAGCTCATGCTCACGGTGCAGGATTTGGAGGACTCCTACGATTCCGCCGTCAAGTCGCTGCCCGAGGGGACTCTTATTCCCGATGCGCTCGCCCGCGTGAACTGGATGCTTGAGGAGCTGCGTGTGAGCTTCTTCGCCCAGGAACTCGGCACGGCGTACACGGTCTCAGAGAAGCGCATCGCCAAGGCTCAACGTGAGGCGCTGGAGCAGGTGAAGAAATAGGTTCCCGTCTGCCTCGCGAATCCTATCTAGAAGGGCTGTGCGCATTCAGAAAATATCGCTTCTGAATGCGCACAGCCCCTTCCGAGATAGAACCTATACCCCATAGTGGTATCGGCATGAAGCTATGACAATAGAATCGTCAGTAAGCTTGTATACGAGACGGTGTTCATCAGTAATTCTGCGTGACCACCAGCCTGAAAATTGATGTCTGAGAGCTTCAGGCTTCCCTATACCTTCATTACCATTTCGTTCAACATCTTTGATCAGTAGATTAATGCGCTTGAGAACCTTCCGATCTTGCACCTGCCACCAGAGATAGTCACTCCACGCTGAATCGTCAAAAATAATTCTCACAACTATTCCTCAATCAGCTGATGTTCAGCCCCAAGACCAGCTTCAAGACGAGAGATGGATTCCATAAGACGACGTGCATTAGCAGGGGAACGCATAAGGTAGGCAGTCTCTTGAAGAGATTCATATTCAGACAAGGAGAGTATAACTGCCGGCTCGTGCCCCGATCGAGTAATAACAACCTCTTCGCGGTGGTCCTCAACGTGGTTAAGTACTTCAGCATACCGAGCCCGAGACTCGGTGTAAGACATGGTTTTCATAAGCTCATCTCCTTTTATGTACAGGATAGCGTACTTTTAATAGAGATATAGTGCAAGGAAGAAAACTGTGCTCGCTAGGGTTGAGGCAGCCCGAAGCCTCGCCGCTCAGGTTACTGCCCTTGAGCAACCTCTGAGACGACGAGGCCCTATCTGTAAAGTACGTGTAATTTACCAGTCACGCTCTGCGATGAGCTCTTCAATATCGAAGTCTTCCTCAAGCCCGTACTCTTTGAGGATGAGGTAGAAGGTCTCAGCGATAGACTCGCGTGCAACGGTCTCAATCTCGCTGTCTGCCTCATCGAACTCATCTGCGAGGGTGTTAATGTTCTTGGTGACTTCGTCGGCGCGGGCCTGGATTTTCTGCGGGTCACGTTCGCCCGCGTCCAAAAGCTCATCAAATTTCCGCAGCTCGTCAGCGACTTTCTGCACCAGGTGGGGCGGGTAATAGTCGTCGTCGCGCATATCGTAGACGTAGTCATCATTTTTCAGCATAGTTTTCCTTCAAAATTGTGAGGTGTGGCCCCGGCGGTTACCGGGGCTGAGCTTTATAATCCCATGCGCTAAATGCGGCGGGCAACCGGCTCGGTCATCACGGGTTCTGTGAGGGGCGGGCAACCTACCAGTTGCGGGCTGTGACGAATGCACGGATATCGAAATCGTCGTCAAGGTTGTGCTCTTCCAGGAAGAAGTAGACGGTGTCTGAAACGGAGTCACGCAGCAGCTCGGCGATAGCCTCCCCTTCTTCCCCAGACTCGCTAATAACCTTCTGGGTGGCGGCCACGATACGGTCGCATGCCTCCCCCAGCTTCTCGGAGTCGCGTTCCCCGTCCTGGAGCTTACGCTTGAGGGCCTGCAATGCGCCCATGCTGTGGATAATCTCATCTACTTTGATGATGTGCTCAATATTCGTATCCATAACAGCGCCTTCCTATCAACATATTTGGTGAATAATTTAGGCATGTTCGAGGCGGCAACCCAACGGCTGGACGGCGCCACAGAACGTGTCTATTAAGGATACGGCACGCAGACGCAGAGGAAGCTTCTGCTCTGGGAGACCGAGTTCCTGATGGGTGGGAGAGGTACGTTAAGGCTGTTTGCACTCCTACGCCCGCATTGTTAGCAATACCCTGAACTGGGCCTTCAAAAAGTTACTGTATTGTACCCTTCTGCGTTTCAAAACGGGCAACAGAATCTACGAGATCGTTAAGTTTCCGATGAGCAAACCTGAGGATTACGGGATTTAATAGCTTTCCGATTTATAGTAATAATTTTCCCACTGGAACGTTCTTCAAGCCATTTTTTCACAACTTGACCTTCTTCATCTTTTGTCTCAGCAAACCTTTTAAATAATACCCCGTCAATAGTATCTTTATCTTCACGGGTAACAAAAATAGAAAATTTCTCCCCCTCTTCACCAAGCACAGACCAGGATTCTTTTAAAGATTCTCGAATTTTATTCTTTTGATCATCTGTAAGATTATTTTCAGGAATGTTTCTCAAAACTCTATCACTTACTGAATTATTTGAAACCTCAAAGCATTCAGACCCATAACCTTTATAGTATAAATGCACTGGCCACATAAATGATAGAATAATTACAATGCTACCGGAATAACAAATAATTTTTGAAAGATCTATAGGTTTATCAGATTGGTACGTTTTATCTTCAGATTCTAAATCTCCAAAAAACAAAGCATACATGACATACGCAGAAGAGAAAGGTATAGCTAGTAAACCAAAAGCTAGCAAGATTCTACCCCATGACGTTTCTAGATCCAAAATACCCTCTTTAAAAAGATTCGGTGTTTTTAAAAATATTCCAGCAACCAACAATATATTGAAGACTCCGCTTGCAAACCATAAGAAAAGGAGATTGGCCTTCAGGCCACGGTTACCATCTACACTCTTATTAAATAAATAAACATTTAGGAGAATAAATATAGTCGTAAGAGCAGGGAAGATAGCTATGGATTGAAAATTAAATGCGCCTCCAACACCTTTTGACAGTAGGTAAAAACTTGTATTTACATTAAACCCTGATGATATCAACGACCATACTGCAATATTTATAACTGAAATTACAGCAGACACTGCAATAAAAAGACCAGAAATTTTCACCAACCTCTCTAAAATATCATTAACATTATATTTTTTCTTCATAGACTTCTCGGGTGAATTATTTTCCTCATCCCTATCTTCATCTTTATTTTCCTCACAATCTATTAGCTCTAAATAGGTATCTTGGTATCCCGAAGCACCTCTGATATTATCATTCATGTCTTTTAAAGTTCTAACAATCTCTGCTAACTGCTTCTCAGTTTCTCGGTTACGTCCAAACATTTCTCTCCTCATTTTCTTCTTAGGTTCTGTTCTTACCCTTCAAAGAAAAGCCTTTCGTAAACTTTCCTGGCATTTCGGGTAACTCGTAAATAGTCTTCTTCCAGTTGGCGGGCGCTGCCTGGGGAGTAGCCGCTCCAGCGGGCGACCGCCTCCAGGGCATCGCGCAGGGTGGGCAGCAAATCAGACTGGCGCACGCCACGCAGCACATTGCCGCCGCGAATCTTGGTCGCCAGCAGCCAAGCGTCCCGCAGTACTTCGGCGTCTTCGGCAGCCACCAGGTTTGCTTCCACGGCGGCGTTCAGCGCCTCCAGGGTTGAGGTGGTGCGCAGCCCCTGCACCTCATGGGCGTGCTGCAGCTGAATCAGCTGAACCAGCCACTCCACGTCAGAGAGCCCGCCGCGCCCCAGTTTCAGCTGCCGGGTGCGGTCTGCCCCGTGCGGCATGCGCTCATGCTCCACGCGCGCCTTCATGCGCCGCACCTGCTGCGCCTGCTCAGCCGTGAACTCACGCGGGTACCGGTACGGGTCAATCAGCTCAATAAACGCACGCCCCAGCTCCTCAGAACCAGCAATCGGGCGCGCCCGCAGAAGCGCCTGAAACTCCCAAGTCTCCGCCCAGCGCTCATAGTAGGCGCGGTACGAATCCAGCGAGCGCACCATCGCCCCCTGCTTACCTTCCGGGCGCAAATCTGCGTCTACCTCAAGCGGGCGTTCGGCCCGGATTGCCGGGCGTACCGGCTGTTTAATCAGCTGCATCAGCCTGTTTACAATACGGTTCGCCTGCGACTGGGCTTCCTCTTCACCGGCTCCTTCCACGGGGCGGTGCACAAACATCACGTCCGCGTCGGAACCGAAGCCGTTCTCGGCGCCACCCAGGCGGCCCATGGCGATCACCGTGATCTCAGTCAGCAGCGGGTTCTCCGGTTCCTCCTCGGGGATTTCCCTAATCCCGGCGGCTTCTTCACGTTCTTTCGCCGTTATTTCCTCACGCTCGGCTAGGGCGAGCGCCGCGCCGATGGTGCACTCGTCCACGGTCGCAAGCCCGGTGCACACCTGCTGCACGCCCAGCAGGTTCAGGGCGTCCCCCATGGCGATGCGCAGAATTTCGCGGCGGCGCAGGTACCGTACGGCGCGCATCGCCTCCGCGGAGTCGTCATGCCGCGACAGCAGCGAGGCTATCTCGGCTTTGAGCGCGGCCGCACCCAGCGGCTGCAGGTCGGCAACCTTATCGAGCCAGGTGATGGAGGTGGGCGCATCCTCCAACAGGTCGGTGATGTACCGGGAGCTTGAAAGTATGTGGCACAACCGCTCCGCAGCGGCAGGTGAATCGCGCAGCATGCGCAGGTACCAGCTGGTGGTTCCCAGCGACTCAGAAACAATGCGGAACCCCAGCAGCCCGGCGTCCGCGTCCACCCCGTCAGCAAACCACCCCAGGAGCACGGGCATCAGGTGCCGCTGAATTTCGGCGCGGCGGCTCACCCCGCTGGTGAGCGCCTGAATATGCCGCATAGCTCCGCGTGGGTCGCGGTACCCGAGCGCAGCCAGGCGGTCTTGGGCAGCTGATTCTGTGAGCACCACTTCGTCACGGCTCAAGGTTGAGACCGCCGCCAGCAGCGGGCGGAAGAAGACACGCTCGTGGAGGGAACGCACGTTCCGTTTGAGTTTCTGCCACGCCTTATACATTTGCTCCGCCGAGAGAGTACCCAGCCTCTCCGGGGAAACAAGCGAACGGGCCAAGGCGCGCCTCTCGTGCTCTTTGGCGGGCATCAGGTGGGTGCGGCGCAGCTGGGACAGCTGGATGCGGTGCTCCAGCAGGCGCAGTTTCTTGTAGTAGAGTGCGAATGTCTGCGCGTCGGCGCGGCTAATGTAGCTTGAACCGGTCAGCGCTTCTAAAGATTCGATGGTGGATTTGGTGCGTACCGTGGGGTCGGTGCGCCCGTGCACCAGCTGCAGCAGCTGAACCGTGAACTCAATATCACGCAGCCCGCCGGGGCCGAGCTTTATCTGCTGTTCCACCTGCGCTGAGGGGATATTGTCGGTCACGCGGGCGCGCATCGCCTGCACCGACTCAACGAAGGACTCCCGCGCCGCTGAGTCCCACACGAACGGGTCGATCGCGTGGGCGAAACGCCGCCCCAGGTGCGCCGAACCTGCAACCGGGCGGGCTTTCAGCAGCGCCTGGAACTCCCAGTTCTCCGCCCACCGCTTGTAGTAGCTCACGTAGGATTCGACGGTGCGCACCAGCGGCCCGTCCTTACCTTCGGGGCGCAGGTTCGCGTCCACCTCCCACAGGGGCGGCTCCGGGGCTGGGGCCATGATTACTTTCGTGAGGGTGTGCACCAGTTCCGTGCCGATCTGCGCGCACTCCTGCTCGGTGAGCGGCTCCACCCCCTCGGGCAGGTCACTGGCGGGTGCGGGGGCGATCACGTACACCACGTCCACGTCAGAAATATAGTTCAGTTCACGTGCCCCGCACTTGCCCATGCCAATAATTGCCAGATCCAGGGCATCCACGGATGCGCCACGCGCGGGGGCGGCGCACAGCCCCCCGCCAGCGCCTTCAGCGACTTCGGTGCGGGCGATAGCGAGCGCCCCCTCTAGGGCGGCGGCGGCAAGGTCAGCAAGGTGCCGTCCAATGGTGGGCATGAGCTCCACCGGGTCGGGTGAGCACACATCAATCAGCGCTATTTTTGCCAGCTCCGCACGGTAGGCCACCCGTAAAGCCACGTACCCGTCTTTGCCGGTGAGCTCTGCACGGGCGCGCGGGCGTTCAGCGTCCGGGTCGGCACCGACGGCGTGTAGCAGACGGGACCGGTACGGGGTATTAAGCGGGGCGCTCTGGGGAAGGGGGCTCTTCTGCGCCCGTTCCGGTGTTTTATTCGGCGTGTCTGTTTCGGGGGTATCTAGTACCGTTTTCGGGTGTTCAGTCGCCACCAGCTCCGTCTCGCCGCGCACCGTATCAGTGTCAAAGAGCGGGTCGATCGTCTGCGGGTGGCGGTACAGAAAATCTCCCACCGCCTGGGATGCGCCCAGCAGCCGGAACAGACCCATCTGTTTTTCGCCGCAGTTAGCCCGTTCAGCAACCGGCGGGTGTTTCTCAATCAGCCGCACTAACGCTGGTAGGGCGGTATCCGGTGAAGGCGCGTACCGCAGCCCCGCGAACAGGTTTACCCGGTCCACGGAGGCAAGCTCAGGGGCCTCTAGCCAGCGTTCGCTTTTGCCGGAGTCATAGAAACCCGCACTGACCATTTGCGCCCGCAACCGTGTGCGGGTGCGGCGCTGCTCCTCAGCCTGCTCGGTATCAGCGGGTTTAGATAAATCAGCGTCGGCTGCATCTGCCGCTCCCACCGCATGGGCAGCACCGGTGAGGTGGCTCTCGGTGCCAGATGCGGTGCCTCTGGGGTGCGTTTCCCGCCCGTTCTGGGGTGTATGCTCTGGTTCCGCTTGATTCATACTCACCTTCCCGGTACGTAGTACCCGACGCATCCCTCATAGCCTGCCCGCAAGCAGCGTTAGAGGATGCCCAGGTTGTGTTTAAGCTCGTACGGGGTCACCTGTGCCCGGTAGTCTTCCCAGTCGGCCCGCTTATTCCGCAGGAAATGCTCAAACACCTGCTCCCCCAGCACCTCAGCCATGAACTCGGAGTCCTCGGTCAGGTTAATGGCTTCCCGCAGCGACGCTGGCAGCGGGTGGTACCCCATGGCGCGGCGTTCAGCGGTTGTCATTGCCGCCAAATCTTCGGTCACCGCTGGCATCAGCTCATACTCGTTTTCAATGCCTTTCAGCCCGGCAGAAAGAATCACCGCATACGCCAGGTACGGGTTAGAGGCCGAGTCAAGGCCGCGGTATTCAATGCGGGCCGACTGCATCTTGTTTGGTTTATACAGCGGAACCCGCACCAGCGCAGACCGGTTATTGTGCCCCCACGAAACGTAGCTGGGTGCTTCCCCGCCGCCCCACAGGCGCTTATACGAGTTAATGAACTGGTTGGTGACCGCCGTGAATTCGGGGGCATGCTTGAGTACCCCGGCAATAAAATGCCGCCCCGTTTTTGAGAGCCGGTATTCGGCACCCGCCTCGAAGAATGCGTTGGTGTCCCCCTCAAACAGGGAGAAATGGGTGTGCATCCCACTGCCAGCATATTTGGTGAAAGGCTTGGGCATGAATGTGGCGTACATGTTTCGGGTAAACGCCACCTCTTTAATGACGGTGCGGAATGTCATTACATTATCGGCGGTTTGCAGGGCGTCGGCGTGACGCAGGTCGATCTCGTTCTGCCCGGGGCCGGTTTCGTGGTGGCTGAACTCCACCGAAATGCCGACCTCTTCCAGCATGGTCACCGCATTACGGCGGAAATCCTGCACAATCCCGCCGGGTGTGTGGTCGAAATACGACTCGTAGTCCACCGGGACGGGGAACCCGTCAGCCCCCAGCTCCGTGGATTTAAGGAGGTAGAACTCGATCTCGGGTGAGGTGTAGCAGGTGAACCCCATTTCGGCGGCACGGTTCAGGGTGCGTTTAAGAACGCCGCGGGTGTCGGATGCGCTCGCTTCCCCATCTGGGGTGAGGATGTCGCAGAACATGCGGGAGGTGTGGGATTCGGCGCCGCGCCACGGCAGGATCTGGAATGTTGAGGGGTCAGGCTGCAGCAGCATGTCTGACTCGTACACCCGGGAGAGGCCCTCAATGGACGAGCCATCAAACCCCAGCCCTTCCTCAAAGGCGCTTTCAACCTCGGCGGGGGCGAGCGCCACAGATTTGAGGGTGCCAACCACATCGGTGAACCAGAGGCGAATAAAGCGGATGTCACGCTCCTCAATGGTGCGCATCACGAATTCCTGCTGACGGTCCATATGTTTCTCCCTCGATCCGGGCGGTCGTTGAGTCGGCGGTGAGCGGTACCGGGCGCACACGCGTGCGCTGTCACGGTTTTGTCTCTCCTCTAGCCTATCGGGTTCTGCGGCGGAACGCCCAGGGTACAGGTTTCGTTTATGTAAATTCTGTGCGCCCGTGTTGCCTCTGCGGTGTGCAGGTTCCCATCGTTGCGCAGGCAGCCACAGCCACCAGTTCACGTTTCTAATTCCCGCCACCTCAATTCGTGCGCAACTGTCCGCCCCGGGTTTCTTCTCTGATGCGCATACAATAGGGCCTGTAGAATATGCGGAACGTGCGCGGAGCTCTAGGAAAACTCAGTCTGGAAAATGCGCTAAATCCTCATACCCATACACTACTAAGCTCCCGCACTAAACGAGGAAAAAGAGGGAACCCGTGGCTGACGAGCAGCGTATCTTAGATATTATTGATGGCCTAGAAGGGAACTTTACGGAGCAGGAAGCATACAGAATCTACATTGAGTTCTGCTTCCGTTTTATCCCCCGAATCGAGCATAAAATCCCCGAAAAACTCAGGGCACATCTTGAGGCTGCCGAAGGGTACTGGCACGCAGGAAACGTATCACCTCAAGCCCTTGAGAACGCCCGGGTGCTTATCTGGAAATATCTAGATTCACACAACCTAACATATGCTCCTCTTCGCAAATCAGCGGCCATCCGGTTCATGCACCAGCTCTTCTGGGATAAAGCAAATACGGATATTTGGGATCACTTTGACTGGTGCCGGGAGCTGCTGCCTCATTTGGGGTATAAGAACCATACGATCCTGCAAGAGCTGGAGTATGTGCTCTCCGAGGCCACACGAGAAGGTTTCGCCGCATAGCCACGCACTCATTTCTTCTAGGAATAGCGGGAGGGTGCCGCCCGCCAGAGCTGCACCGCAGACCCAGCACTACTTTGCAGACAGCACGCGGGGGGGGTAACCCTCGCAACCAACGCAGAATCAACGTACTTTATACTTATTTAAAGTATTTATTCTCCGAACTTTTGTGAGGAACAAGCGCTAGTGAATACTTTCCCTACCCACACGTGCACTGAGCGCATCCGCCGCACATTCCGCAGGACGCACCGCACCTTTCTGGCAATGGCGCTCGCTGCTGTACTAGGTGTTGGGCATACCGTGGTGACCAGTGTTGTTCTTCCGTCTGCTTCTTCTGCTGTAGTAGGCACCCGCACTTTTGACTCACGGCTGGATCCCGCGCATCCAGTCGTTGATAAAACAGGTGTGCTCAGTACGGAACAAATCCAACAGATGAGTGTTCCTCTTGCGGATGTCTCCGCGCGACGCGGGGTCTCGTTGCAGGTTGTGGTGATTGACAGGGCCGCCCCGGAATGGGCTGACAACTGGGGGCATAAATTTTTGCGGCAGAATGGTGCAGGCCCCGATGATAAAACTGCGCTGCTTCTCATAGAGCTGGACCCGCAGGGTACTGGTGATAAAAACGCCACCCCAGAAGCCAGTTTCCACTCTCTTAATATGCATTATCTGGGTGCCACTGAGGGCTCTGAAATAAGAAATAAAATAATAAACCCGCTCCTTGAAAAACGTGATTTTACGGGTATAGCACAGGCTATGGCTAAAGCTTTTGACAATAGCACAGGGTACCCAGATAAATATAATATTCAGCCCGCTCCGCAAACAGCCACGCCTACCCCATCACCTACACCTTCGCCCACAGCAGCGGGCCAGTCTGTTATGAAAACAGAGCTTAATCCTGAAGACCCAGTCTTTAGTCTCACATCGTACTCACTCACCGACCCGAAATTATGGCCCGAACTTATAAGTTTTAATAAAAACAACGACGCCCAGCTGTATGTTGTGCTGCTGACCAAACCAGAAAACCCATCAGATTTACAGGAGTGGGGCAAAGAGTTCTTACGCGTTAATAACGCCCCCGCACGCACTGCGGTGCTTGTCTGCCAGGGAGATGGGACACGTGATGATCCGCGAAAATGCTTGGTAACCACTAATGACAGCGGCTTCATCAGCGATAACTCATTACATAAGATTAATAATGACTACGTTAAAGAGAAATCAAACTACAACGATTTCGGGGGTATTATAAGAGCCGCCTTAGAAGGCATCAGAAAAGAATCGCTGGACGCCAAGACAAAAGCTGCTCCTAAAGAAAGTAACGGATTTTTAGATACCGTATTAGTATTTTTAATTATTGGTCTTTTTATCGCGTTTATATGCGCCGCTATTATAGGGTTCGGCAATTTTATTATTAAGGTATATCGCGGCTTATCCCGTATTTTTGCTGGCACACCAAAAAGTAACACACTGGAAGATAGCAACAAGCCCGACCAATCACGCACTAATATTCCGAATATCGACAAATTGGCCATAGAAAACTGGGAGAAATACAGTCTTAATGAGTAGCTTATTGAACAGAGTTATTGCTCACTATTCTTCCCACCGCAATCCGCAGGACGCCCCGCTCACATGTACGCGTGCGGGCGCGGGCAGCGTGTGCCGTTCCCGGTGGTCACAGCGAATCACTCAAATTGCCTTAGCTGTGGCTCTTGGGCTGGGTGGATCAGGCGCCCCACTGTTCCTCCCCTCTCCCGCAGCACCTGCCGCCCATGCTGAAAGCGTTTTCGAGCACCGGTTTGACCCCTCGCACCCTATTGTTGATAAGGCGGACGTGCTGAGCCAGCAGCAGGTACAGGAGGCCTCACAAAAGCTGACAAATATTCATTCAAAACGCCCGTTCCGTTTTTATATTGTGTTTGTAAAAACTGCGGTGCCGGATGCTTCCCCTACAGAGGTTCCCTCGGCTCCCTCGAGTGCATCCCCCAATGCCGCCCCGAAGCCTGCGGGTCAAACCCCGGAAGATAAGAAACGGATGCTGTGGGCGTATCAGTTTACTCAGAAGAATCATCTTGACGCCTATGATGCGCTGCTGGTGGTAGAAACGGACACCCATCAAGCGAGCCTCTACCATTCTCCACACGGTCCTTTGCAGAATGATGAAGCTCAAAAACTATACTCCGAGCACCCGGCAGACGGGGTGCCCTCCATTGAGAGCACTGTACATGAGGGAAAGTGGGATGCAACTCTTACCAGCCTCGAAGCTGCACTTCAGAAAGACGGCCTGTACGACCGCATTATTGCGGCACGGCCCTCCCCGCACGCGTTCGGCCCCGCGTATAACCCGGGTTTCGGGGAGGGCCCGGGCGCGGGCGGTAAGTGGAGCCCCAACCCCAGTGCTGAGGCGGCGCAGAGAAGTTCTTCACAAGATTCACCAAACAGTGCAGTGATTCTTGCGGTTCTCGGCGCTGTAGCTGCGGCAGGGGTTATTGGCTACGTGTGGATGCGTCGTCGCAGGCGCAACAAACCGGAAGACTAGTATGCGGGTGGCCATAGCTATGTCTCGTATTCGTAGGTTTTGTAACCGCAGCCTGATAGTGAGGTACCCGTGGTAAGAACAGGGTTAAAGTTATTGCGTCTGCTCTTTTCTGCTGTGCTCACAGTGCTTTTAGGTGCCACCTGTACTGTAGCCGCTGGTGTATTGTCCCCCGGTGTTGCACAGGCGACAGAGGTTTTCTCCGCCCCACTGGATTCTCAGCACGCAGTTATTGACCGCACCGGTCTTATTCTCACCGACAATGACCTTAAATATCTTGAGAGTATGACGCAAAAAATTGCCACCAAGTACAACGGTCACCTGTATATTGTGGTGATCGATAATACTGACGGCGGCAGCCCCAAACAACAGTCCGGCCAGCAACGCAGTGATGAAGAGTTGCAGGCGGAACGCATACGGTGGGGGCGTGATTTTCTGCAGCGTAATAACGCCCCCGATCATGCAGTACTACTGATAGCAACCGCCGATAACTATCAGATCTCTCTGGTGGCTAAAGACCCCTCGTGGCTCAGTGATGAGGATGCGCAATACCTGTACAAGTATGCGGAGATCGATAAATCTGCCGCCGATTGGGCACGGCATCATAGAAATAGTGACGCCATCGAGCAGGCAGGAATAAATGCTTCAACTCTTTTTGGCTCCCCCGGCAGGGAAGAGCCTCCCCAGCTCGCCCGTTATCAGAGGGATCAAGAGGCCTCCGCTAAAGCATCGGCTGAAGCCGATATCGGTGTAAAACCAGGTACTTCCTCACAATCCTCCGGGAACGAATCCCGGAAGGTAGGGATTATCCTCACCGCACTAGCCATACTTTTTGCTCCCTACGGCGCATGGATTATCTTCCGCTACCTCTGGGCGAGAAGAAAACAGCGCACGCACAAGACGCAAAAACATGAGGATACGTCAAAAGCACCCTCAAAGCGTGGGCCCACACCTAAAGGTTCCGTAGTGAAGGATGAGGTAGATACCCTAGGCGCAGCTATTGCCGCGGCCCACAACCGCCGCACCCAAGCTGCTGCGCTCATAGAACGTGCCCTGCTGGCGTACCGGGGCCTGCCACTTAACGATCTGCAAGCCATGAATAACCGTGCTGAAAAGCTGCTGAAACGTGCCAGCAATGAGCACACAGAATTGGCAGAAGCATCCTCCACAACCGACCAGCCGGTGAATACCCCCAAGACCCGGAAGAAGCTCAAAGAGCTACGCTCTTGGGTGGATGAGGCGAATGATCTTCTCGATTCTCTCTTTGAATCTCTGGAAGTTTTGGGGCGTTTGCCTCTGGCCGTGCGCGAATGTGAGACGGCGGCAAATACCCTGCTGGATGCTTTCTTATCTGAGGAAGTTTCCCATAATTTTTCGGTTGCCGAACAACAGCGGGCGGCGCTTCGCCGCACCCTGCGCGACCGTTTAGAAACCGAAGATTTCGCGCCGCTAGACTATATGTTCCGCGTTCTGGAGGACACCGCCTCCCTGCTGGCCCAGGAGCAGAAACTCATCGGTTCAAAGGCGCGCACAAAAACCCAGGAAAACCTAATAGGTGCACATGTGGCGCTGGCCGAGCAGTATATCGCATGCGCGCGCATAAGCACCAAAACGCAACCCGTGCAAGATAAGCAGAAGACAAAACCTGCCTCAGCAAACCGCTTGGAACGCGCTCAGTGGCTGTACCAGAGAGCTACTCAGCCTCTATCGACACGCAAGAAACCGCTGGCAGAACGATACCAGCGTTCTACCAGTGCCCTAGAGGCGGCACGCGCGGCGTTCACTAAACGCTAACGCAGGTACCGGTGCCAGGGGTTAGGCAGGATAAACTATAGGCATGAGTGAGAACGAAAACGCACCCTATGCAACGTCCACTGTAACGAACACTGCCGAGACACCCGGCATGGCCCAAACGCCCTTTAGCCTTGATACGGTGAAAAAAATCCGCACCATCCACCTGGAGCGGGCTAAGGCTGAGGGTGAGAAGTTCTCAATGCTCACCTGCTACGACTTTTCCACAGCGCAGGTTTTTGACCGCGCAGGCATTGAGATGCTTCTTATTGGTGACTCGGCCGCGAATGTGATGCTTGGTTACGACTCCACCCTAGCCATCACCCTTGATGAGATAATCCCGATGGTGGCCGCAGTATCACGCGGGGCGAAACGGGCAATGGTGGTCGCCGATCTGCCGTTTGGCACCTACGAGCAGTCGCCGCAGCAGGCGGTTGCTTCTGCGGCGCGCCTCATGAAAGAAGGCGGGGCGCACGCCGTAAAAATTGAGGCCGATGCGCGCATGGCCGACTGGGTGCAAGCCCTCGTAACCGCTGGCATCCCGGTAGTTGCGCACGTGGGGTTCACCCCGCAGGCTGAGCACGCCCTGGGCGGTTTCAGGGTTCAGGGCCGTCACGGTACCGCCGACCGGGTAGTTGAAGACGCCCGGGCACTCGCCGCTGCTGGCGCTTTCTGCATCCTCATGGAGATGGTAACCGCAGAAACTGCTGAACGTGTTAACCAGGCAGTGGGTGCGGTACCCACCATCGGCATTGGTGCGGGTAATACTGCTGACGGGCAGGTGCTGGTGTGGCAGGACGCCATGGGCGTGCGTCAAGGGCGGATGCCTACTTTCGTGAAGCAGTTCGCCCAAGTGGGGCAGCTGCTGGAGGATGCAGCTCGCGCTTACCGCTCTGAGGTACGGGCTGGCTCATTCCCGGCCGATGAGCACACATTCAACTAAGGCCAGCCCACAGCCAGCATGTTTTTTCCGGCTGGTTCCGTACGCATCATGTGTATGGGCCAGCCGGAAATATTTAACGCATCATTGAGGGACACCCCTACCGCTGGTGGGGTCTAGTCCTTCCACTGGTTATCCCATTCTTCGTTGCGTTTCTGGGCGGTTTCCATAGCGTGTTCCGCCTCTTCACGGGTCTTATAAGGGCCCCACAGGTGAGTGATCTTGCTCTGCTGCCCTTCTTCAACCTCCCCAGTGGAGGTGTTGTACCAGTATTCGGTCTCGTGGGGGCCGGGGGTCATATCATTTTTCAGGCTCACAGTCTCTCCTTAGTCTCACACTACATGAGTGTATCTATATGTACGGTATGTACCTTTCACGGTATCTTATCCGTGCTCGCTTCGCATGTGTTTACCCCCGCACCGCTGAAAACAGCGCGGAAAATAATACACCAGTTGGCAAAAGGTTCAGGATTTGGGTGTCTGCCCGGTCCCAGTGCGGGTGGGCGCCGCTAAAATATTAGGTATGGCTACTTCTCATAATCTTCCCGCAGAACCGGGTACCGCACCCGTAGGGTGCTTGGCCCCCGGCACCATCACCCCCATGCGTAAAGTACCGGCAGACATTGTTCGTCCCGAGTACGTGGGGAAACCCACCGCCAATGAGGGCAACGATTCAAATATGTACACCCCTGAAGAGGTTGAGAGGGTGCGTGCAGCCGGTAAGGTCGCCGCCGGTGCCATTGTGGAAGCGGCGAAGATTGCCGTCCCGGGGACAACAACCGACCAGATTGATGTGCTGGTTCATGAGTATATTTGTGATCACGGCGCCTACCCCTCCACCGTGGACTACCGCGGCTACCCGAAGTCGGTGTGTACCTCGCTGAATGAGGTGATCTGCCACGGCATTCCCGATTCTACGGTGCTTGAGGACGGCGACATTCTGAATCTTGACGTCACCGCCTACCTTGACGGAATGCACGGCGATACCAATAAGACTTTGCTGGTGGGCAACGTTGATGAGGAGTCCCGCCTGTTGGTTGAACGCACCGAAGAGGCCCTTAACCGTGCGATGAAAGCAGTTAAACCGGGCCGTCAGATTAACGTTATTGGCCGCGTGATTGAAAAATATGCGGCGCGTTTTGGGTACGGTGTGGTGCGTGACTACACCGGGCACGGTGTAGGCCGCGAATTCCATTCAGGCCTTATTATTCCCCACTACGATGCGGCGCCCGCCTACGACACCGAGATTAAAGAAGGCATGATCTTCACTATTGAGCCCATGCTGACCCTAGGCACCATTGAGTGGGATTTGTGGGACGACAATTGGACCGTGGTCACCCGTGACCGTAAACGTACCGCCCAGTTTGAGCACACCATGGTTGTCACATCAGACGGCGTGGATGTTCTCACCCTGCCTTAATTCAGCATTCCCTTCATAACGCAGACACAACAAGGAAAGAGAAACCCATGAGCAAGAGTACAGCGGCAAATTCCGCAGCCGAAGAGTCAGTAGAGTATGTCGATATCCCGGCGCCCACGCCGAAAGACCTAATGATCGGTATTGATATTGGCGGCACCGGGATGAAAGGCGGGATCGTTGATCTGCGCACCGGCAACCTGGTGTCTGAGCGTTTCCGCATCCCCACCCCGCAACCGGCAACCCCGCAGGCCATTGCCCAGGTGGCGCGTCAGATTGTTGATGAGCTTCAATCCCGCGATTTAGCGCCTGAACCTCACTCGGCTATTGGCGTTGATTTCCCCGCTGTGGTGAAGAACGGTGTGGTGTTCTCCGCCGCGAATGTTGATCCGACCTGGATTAACACTAACCTTGAGCAGCTCATCAGTGACGCCCTGGATTCAAGAGCTGTCTACGGCATTAATGATGCCGATGCTGCAGGTCTTGCCGAAGCCACCTACGGGCAGGGGCGAGACAAGATGGGGCTCATCGCCGTTATCACCCTGGGGACCGGTATTGGTTCCGCCCTCATTAATAACGGTGTGCTGGTGCCGAACACCGAACTTGGGCACCTTGAAATTGACGGGCACGATGCAGAATCCCGCGCGTCCGCCCGGGCACGCGAAGTCCATGAACTTTCCTGGAAGAAGTACGCAAGTAAACGTCTGCGCCGGTACTTCCAGCATGTTGAGGCACTGTTCTCCCCCGACCTTTTCATTATCGGCGGTGGTATCTCGAAGAACCCCGAAAAGTTCATGCCTTATTTTGAGGACGAGATTCGCACCCCCATGGTCATGGCAACCCTGCGCAATAATGCCGGTATTGTGGGGGCGGCACTGTGGGCTGGCGGTATGCTGCCCGAACGTCAACGCCGCGGGGAGGCGTAAAGAGCCCGCCGAGAAAACCTGCCAATAAGAAAGAGGTGTGCCCTACCGGTGTTCAAGTTCCAACCGGTAGGGCACATTAGTATACGTGGTGTAGGGTGGCCCTATAACAGGGTATCCTGCAGAGGAACCTCTTTAGGTTTTTTGGTGCTGGCCGTCTCCGTCTTGGCCTTGCGGGGTTTCGGTGCAGGTGCTTCAGCCTCGGGCAGCGCATCCCCCACAGCATCTTTACGGAGCAAAGCAATGGCCCCCTCAAAATCTTCAAGGTTTTCAAACGCCTGATACACACTGGCGAACCGCAGGTACGCCACCGCATCCAGCTTCGATAGCGGCTCTAGAATAGTCAGCCCCACCTCATGCGCGTTAATTTCGGCAAGCCCCTTGGCGCGGATACGTTCCTCTACCTCCTGGGCGAGCTTCGCCAGGTCATCCTCACCGACCGGCCTGCCCTGGCAGGCTTTACGCACACCCGAAGCGATTTTAGCGCGGTCGAACGGCTCGGTAACCCCGGAGCGTTTAATAACAGAAATACTGGTTGTTTCGACCGTGGTAAACCGGCGCCCGCAGTCGGTGCACTGACGGCGGCGGCGGATTGCGGCACCGTCATCGGTGGTGCGGGAGTCAACCACTCGGGAATCGGTGTGTTTGCAGTAGGGGCAATACACAGGGAGCCTCCTCGGTCGGACGGGGTATAACCGCCCACTGTGAGCATACTTATTCCCAGTGTACCCCGCTACAGGGGACCCTAACCGCATAGTTTGCTGTATATATGCCCTGAACGCATCCGCTTGAGCAGAGCCAAGCCCCTGCCGACCTCATCTCACGTCAGCTGCCTCATGAAGGCTCAACAGCCTAGCGGCGGATGCACCCGGGGCCGAAAATCGTCTTAATCTCACCGAATAAACTGGGGTTTGGTTCCACCCGCAGCTTAGCCTCCAACAGCACCAATTGTTCTTTCTCCCGACCGCGCAGGGCCAGGCGCACATCCGTCGAACCCCGATGATCAAGCAGCACATCCCGCAGGTGCACCAGGTTCGATTCGGTGGCACGATACTCGGGGATAGCGATCGTCACCGGGCCGGTACGCCCATCCTCGGTAAGCTCCAGGATCGTCAGCTCCTGGGCACTAATATTCACACTGCCGTCGTCTCGACGTTGTACACGTCCACGCACTGAGCAGATCAAATCATCAGCGAGTACCCCACCCACCGTCTCATAGGTGCGGGCAAAGAACATGACGGTGATCGTCACCCCCGAGGGGTCTTCCAGCTCGGCAGTGGCGTACTGGTTACCGCTTGACTTAGCGATACGCCGTGACACGCCCGTGAGCATCCCGGCGATTGTGACGAACTCGCCGTCTTTAATGTGGGATTCTTCCTCCATAATGTCGTGAATCGAGGTGCTGGACGCATCGGAAAGGGCGCGTTCCAGCCCGCGCAACGGGTGATCCGAGACGTACAGCCCCAGCATGTCACGCTCAAAGTTGAGCTTATCGCGCCGTTCCCACTCGGGAACATCAGGTACCGATACCGACAGATCCTCGCCCAGTTCCTCCCCCATCCCGAGGGAACCGAACAGGTCAAACTGCCCGGCGGCTTCCTTACGTTTCACCGAGACAGCCGCATCAATTGCCTCCTCATGCATGAGCGCAAGAGAACGGCGGGTATGCCCCAGATCGTCAAACGCACCCGCTTTAATGAGCGAATCAATGGTGCGCTTATTGCACACGCTCAACGGCACTTTTTGCAGGAAATCGCTGAACGACTCATACCGGCCCTTCTCATTGCGGGCGGTAATCATACCATCCACCACGTTCGCGCCCACGTTACGGACTGCGCCCATGCCGAAGCGGATATCGTCACCCACCGGGGCGAACGTTAGCTCCGATTCATTCACATCAGGCGGCAGCACGGTAATACCCATACGGTGGCACTCGTTCAGGTACATGGCAAGCTTATCTTTGTTATCGCCCACACTGGTCAGCAGCGCAGCCATGTACTCCTGCGGGTAGTGCGCTTTCAAGTATGCGGTCCAGTATGAAACCAGCCCGTAAGCAGCCGTATGAGCCTTATTAAACGCGTAATCGGAAAACGGCAGCAGAATATCCCACAGGGCTTTTACCGCGCCCTCAGAGTATCCGTTCGAAATCATGCCATCGTGGAACGTGGCGTACTGTTTATCCAGCTCAGCCTTTTTCTTCTTACCCATTGCGCGGCGCAAAAGATCTGCCTCACCAAGGGTGTAATTCGCCACCTTCTGGGCGATCGCCATCACCTGTTCCTGGTACACGATCAAACCGTACGTGGTACCCAAAATATCGGAAAGAGGCTCCTCCAGTTCGGGATGGATCGCCGTAATCTCCTGCTTACCGTTCTTGCGCAGCGCATAGTTCGTATGCGAGTTCGCCCCCATCGGCCCGGGACGGTAGAGAGCAAGCACAGCGGAAATATGCTCAAACTCTTCAGGCTCCATAAGCTTCAGAAGCGAGCGCATCGGTCCGCCATCGAGCTGGAACACGCCCAGCGTATCACCGCGCGCCAGCAGCTCGTAGGATGCTTTATCGCTCAGCTCAAGCGTCTCTAAGTCGAGGTCAAAATTACGGTTAGCTTTAATGTTTTCAATAGCGTCCGAGATGATGGTGAGGTTACGCAGCCCCAGAAAGTCCATCTTAATCAGGCCCAGCCCCTCACAGGTGGGGTAATCAAACTGGGTGATCACCTGCCCATCTGCTTCACGGCGCATCACAGGGATGACTTCGGTGAGTACCTCCGAGGACATAATCACACCGGCAGCGTGCACGCCCCACTGGCGTTTTAGGCCTTCAAGGCCCTGAGCGGTTTTAAAAACCTTGCCCGAAACGTCGTCGGTTTCGATGAGCTCACGCAAATCTCCTGCTTCGGCGTAGCGTTTATCGTCTTTGTTGTAGACGTTCGCTAGGGCAATGTTCTTTCCCATCACATCCGGCGGCATTGCCTTGGTGAGCCGCTCCCCCACCGAGTAAGGGTACCCCATCACTCGGGAGGCGTCTTTGAGCGCCTGCTTCGCTTTAATGGTGCCGAAGGTGACGATCTGCGCGACCTTATCTTCACCGTACTTCTCAGTCACATAGTGGATCACCTCGGGGCGGCGGCGATCGTCAAAGTCCACGTCGAAGTCAGGCATTGAGACGCGGTCAGGGTTCAGGAACCGCTCAAAAATCAGTTCGTGCCGCAGCGGGTTCAGCTCGGTGATGCGCATAGCGTACGCAACCATCGACCCCGCACCGGAGCCACGCCCCGGGCCCACACGAATATTATTGCGTTTCGCCCAGTTAATGAAGTCCGCCACCACCAAGAAGTAGCCGGGGAAGCCCATTGAGGTAATAACCTCAACCTCATAATTCGCCTGTTTACGTACCTCATCAGGGATGCCGTTGGGGAACCGGTAATGCAGCCCCGCCTCAACTTCTTTCACGAACCATGATTCTTCGCTCTCTCCCTCAGGCACCGGGAAGTTCGGCATATAGTTCGCTTTGGTGTTGAACTCGACGTTGCACCGCTCAGCGATTTCGAGGGTGTTCTCGCATGCCCCGGGAATATCGCCAAAGATGGAGTACATCTCCTCAGGTGAACGCAGGTAAAAGTTATCCGCATCAAATTTGAAGCGATTGGGGTCTTCCAGGGTTGAGCCTGACTGTACGCACAGCAGCGCCGCGTGCGCATTGTAGTCTTCGTGTTTGGTGTAGTGCAGATCGTTAGTTGCCACAAACGGCAGGTCAAGTTCTTTAGCGAGGCGCATCAGATCAGCAGCCACATTTTTCTCAATAGACAGGCCGTGATCCATCACTTCACAATAGAAGTTACCCTTACCGAAAATATCGCGGAATTCTGCGGCGGCAGCAACCGCCTCCTGATACTGTCCCAGGCGTAGACGCGTCTGAATCTCACCTGAAGGGCACCCGGTGGTGGCAATCAAACCTTTGGAGTAAGTTTGCAGCACCTCACGGTCCATGCGCGGCTTATACAGCTGCCCTTCCAAGGAGGCGATAGAGGAAGCCCGGAATAGGTTGTGCATACCCTCGGTGGTTTCCGCCCACATGGTCATGTGTGTGTATGCGCCACCACCAGAAACATCATCGCGGGAACCGTCTCCCCACCGCACACGGGAACGGTCACTACGATGCGTTCCGGGAGTCAGGTACGCTTCCACCCCGATAATGGGTTTCACGTCATTAGCTTTTGCCTGCCGCCAGAAGTCGAAGGCGCCGAATAAGAAACCATGATCACTGGTGGCGATGGAGTCCATACCGAGCTCACGGGTGTGCGTAAAGAGGTCACTCAGTCGCGCGGCACCATCCAGCATGGAGTATTCGGTGTGCACATGCAGGTGTGCGAAGCCTTTTTTCGCCACGGTCTCTCCGTTCGTTCGCTATCTAGTACGTCACTGGTTGTTCGTGCGGCGCAGAGGCTGTTCCGCACTCGTCACCTTATCCTCGCCGAATATTCCCCTCACGGAGCGCTTCTAACGCGTAGGTCAAATCACGCGGGTAGGGGCTCTCAAAGCTCATTCTCTCACCGCTGGCGGGGTGCGTAAAACCCAGCCGGTGGGCATGCAGCCACTGGCGGGTTAGCCCCAGCTCTGCGCTCAGTGTGGGGTCTGCCCCGTAGGTGAGATCCCCGCAGCAGGGGTGGTGGAGCGCTGAAAAATGCACACGGATCTGGTGGGTGCGTCCGGTTTCAAGGTGCACCTCAACCAGGGTGGCCGGCCCGAATGCCTCTTGCGTTTCGTAGTGGGTGATGGATTCTCGCCCGTCCTCTACCACCGCAAACCGCCATTCACTGCCTGGGTGCCGTCCAATCGGGGCGTCGATAGTTCCTCGCAGCGGGTCGGGTAGCCCCTGCACTAGCGTGTGGTACACCTTCTCCACTGTGCGTTCTTTAAAGGCACGTTTAAGCTCGGTGTAGGCGCGCTCGCTGCGGGCGAGTACCATAAGTCCGCTGGTTCCCACGTCCAGCCGGTGCACGATGCCCTGCCGCTCGGCGGCACCGGAGGTTGTTACGCTAATTCCTTCTCCCAGCAGGGCCGACGGTACGGTTGGCCCGTGCCATCCCGGCGAAGGGTGCGCCGCCACCCCGGCGGGTTTATCAACTACCACAATGTCGTCGTCGCAGTAGACGATGGAGAAGCCGTCTACTTTTTCGGGGCGAATATCCGCCAAATCACGCGGTGCGGGGGCGTTTACGCTCACCAGTTCCCCCACCGACAGTTTATGAGATTTGCCGATTTTAACTGGCTGGTGAGCCCGGGTGAGACGCACATGCCCATCTCGGATCCATGCGGAGGCTCGGGTGCGGGGAACATCAAAGACCCCCGCAAGCGCCGCATCTAGGCGCATTCCAGCGATGGGTTCGCTCACTTCAAATTCAGCGTGAATGCCTTCTTCGTTCTCTCGCATATGCCCTGTACCGCTCATGCCGTTTCCTCCAGGTCGCTGGGGGTGTCATCGGTGTGGTGTTCCGGTGTGGTGCGCTGAGGGCTTTCGGCACGAGTTCCGGCGAGGGTCATCCCCCTAAAGTTCAAAAGCACGATCAATGCCATGCATACGCATATCGCGGAGTCAGCGATATTGAAAATGGCGAAGTTTGGTACTGAGATAAAATCCACTACATGCCCGGTTCCAAAACCAGGCTCACGGAAAAGACGGTCAAAAAGATTTCCCAGGACCCCACCGAGCAGGCCTCCCAGTGCCAGTACCCACCCCAGAGCCCGGGTTTTACGAAGCGTATACACCACCACTACCGCTGCGACAGCCATAATAAGGGTGAACACCCAGGTGGCCCCTTCACCGAACGAGAATGCCGCACCGGAATTACGGATTGAGTACCACCACAGCAGCCCCTCAATAACGGGGGTACGCTCCCCTATCTCCATGCGGGTTACCACTAAATATTTGGTCCCCTGGTCGATAATAAAAACGGTAGCTGCTAGAAGAAGGGCCAGCGTCCAAGCACTACGTGTACTAAAAACGCGGCGGGATATGACGTGCGGTCGCGGGCTGCCGGTAGATCCGCTGCCGGATTCTGCGGCTTGTTCTTTGGAGGTGGTTGCGGCGTGTGTGTGCTCGTCCTTCATGCGGCTCCTCGTTCAGTAACTGACGGGGGTGGCCCCGCACCCTCTAGCTTATCGCATCTTAACTACTGCACCAGTAACCTATAGAGTTCAGGGGTCCGGGCAGCAGCAATATAGATACTAACTGCAGATAGCTACTCCCCTATTAATTCTTTACAGACCTGCGAGCTATTAATAAGGTCTGGCACCAGCAGCATTCTCGCAATGCATATAATACGGTTATTAAGAATAGTCTTTTCTCTTATTATCGTGCATTAAAAACGTTCGAACGTATCATTAAGCAACGATTAAGGTATACATAAAGGTTACATATAGAAGCAGGCGAAAAAATATTCACTATTGTGCGGCACAAAGAATGCTCAACCGCTTAAAACATTGACCAGAATATAACCGACCGCCCGCATCCCCAATTCATAAACTCGCCCGCCATAAGGCGGTTAGGGAACACAGGCGGCCGCCACGCGTCACAGTAAGAGGCGCGGGTACCATAGGTACCGTAACCAGTACCTCTTCTTTTAGTACCTCGCTTCAGCCTCGATGCTCTTCAGGTGACGCAGATCGTCTAGCTGCCTGTTCAGGTGCTCCTGGAGCTGAGTACGGTAGCGGGACTCAAAGCCACGTAGCGACTCAACGCTGCTCTTAAGATTTGCCTGCTCCTCCTTCAGAGCCGACAGAGCTTTCTCACGCTTAATCTCGGCCTCAACTACCAGCTGGTTAGCTTTCTTCTCGGCCTCAGCGATCAGTTCAGCCTTCGTGCGCTCACCTTGGCTCACGTAATCATCGTGAACCTTCTGAGCCATGGCCAGCAGGCCAGCAGCATCCTGAGAACCACCGCCGGCGGGGGCAGCCGCTGCTGCAGTGGTCTCGGAGGTCGATGCGCCGCCCTTACGCGACTCACAATCTTCAAGCTTGCGCCTGAGTGAATTATTCTCAGCATTCAGACGACGCAGCTCGCCTACCAGTTCGTCAAGAAAATCGTCGACCTCATTCATGCTGTAGCTGGGTCCAACGTTAACGACCTTGAAACTCTTGTTAATCAGGTCTTCGGGGGTAATAGCCACTGGGGTTTCTCCTCGGAAGTTAAACAATGAATCCGCACGGATGGGCCGCACGAAATCGGTATACCGTAATTATTCTACCCCCCTTTGGGTGGCAAAATCGCCTTTAACGGGCCGATAAGCGAAAACCATTTACACCTAAAGCAAAACTTGACGCTATTCCAGGGTTTTTACTGACCCGTCAAAGAGAGGCATATCACCTTAAGATTTAGGAGTTTTAAGTCCAAAATTTCAAGATCCCTATCGGACTGGTATCCCCTACGACGTAATAGCCGTCAGATACTGTAGCCCATTCAACAAAAAACTCACCGCAATAATAAGAATCAAAAAACCCATATCAAGGGCCACGTTCCCCAGCCGAAGCGGAGGCACCACCTTCCTCAGAAGGTTCATTGGCCAGTCAGTCACCCCGTACACCGCAGAAGCCACGACCAACACTGGCCCGCGTGGGCGCCACGTGGGGGAAAAAATACGCACCCAATCAAACATCATGCGCAGCAGAAGCCCAATGTACAACACGTACAGGGCGATTGTCAGCACCGCAAAAAGATAACCCATCGGGCAAGATCCTCTAACCCTGGTCGAAGGGAACTAGTCCCTCATCGTCAAAGGCCTGCGGCATATCATCACTACTGGTAATACCGAGAACCTCCAGGTCAGAAGGAGTGAGCAGGAAGACTTTGGCAGTCACCCGCTCAATACGGCCGTTAAGCGCGAACACCAACCCCGAGGCAAAATCCACCAAGCGTTTCGCGTCCGCATCCGGCATATCATCAACGTTCATAATGACGGGGATATCCTCACGGAATGCCTCACCAATAATCTTGGCGTCATTATAGGATCGGGGGTGAATAGTAGTGATGCGGCGCAATTCGTCCTCTTCTTCCTCACTGGGGTAATCGTCAGCACCGTAGTCCTCGGGATACTCCTCGGCCAGCTCGCCGTCTTCGTAGCCGTACTGATCCTGCGTGTACTCGACCTCTGCGTTGTCCTGCACCGTATCATCCTCCCAGTGGTTATCTGCGGAATTATCATACCCCCGATCCGCGGCCGCGGAAGACTCCTGACGCGCGTAGCGACGTTTATGCCCTCCATCTAACGGGGTGGGCAGAGCGTTCAGACGTGCCGACGACTCTTCAGGCTGGGCGGAAGTAGCAGCTCCCTCAGCCTCGCTATTCCCCTGATGTTCATGAGCACCTTCATACTCTGCAACACCAAAGAACGAGGTAATTCGGGCTATACCGCCGCCCTGTTTAGCCATACTATAAATCTCGCTTCGCAGTCAGTCAGATGGAAATAATCCCGTTTAAAACACATCCAGGAGGCGGATGCCGGGTGAGCACTCCGTCACGCGGGTGCGTTGCTGTTCACTATTCTATCAGTGGATGTGCCGCTAAACCTTATAGATTTGCGTATCTTACGCATAAATTGCGCCCAGACCTTGGTTTTTTCCAGTGATGCGCGCTACAACACCTCGCTGCAGGCTTCAGACACCTTCAAAAACCATGGTTCCTGAATAGTTGGTACGGGAAGCCCCTCAGCTGGTAACGAACGCATCACCAGGACTATGCGCTTGGGCGCGGCCCCATAATGTCAGACCCCACTCGAACGCATGTCGACCCCCAGCGGATAGCCGCTTCTAAATCCCCGCTCATTCCCGCCGAAATCTGGGTGGCCTGGGGAAAAGACTCTCGAAGTATCTGAGAAATATTCCATAGTTTCTCAAATACCATATCTGGCTCAGATCCTAAAGGCGCAACGGCCATCACTCCCGCACAGTGTAGCTGTTCATAGTTTTCAATATGTTCGGCCAATGCCAACACCTGCTCAGGGTCAGCCCCGCCGCGGGCACCGGTTGAGGCGTGACCCGCCGTAGCCTGTCCCTGCGCCAGAGACACCTGAATAAGACATTCCAGTTTCCCAGCCTTATATGCTGCGGGGGCAGGAGCCTGCTCAGTCTCAAAGCGCTCTACCTGCCGCGCATAGGCTTTCGCTAAGGCATCCGCCAACGACGGGCGGTCCACTGACTGCACCTGCTGGGCGTACCGCACCACAGATTTCGCCTTATTGGTCTGCAGCTGGCCAATAAAAGCCCAACGAGCCGGGTCATGGAACGGGACGGATTCGCTCACCAGCGCCGCCTTTGGTGCAGCCTCCTGATCGCGATTCTCCCCAAAAAGCCGCACACCAGCATCGTAGAGGGCCATCACGTCGGAGGCCGGGAAGAACTTTGTCACGGTCACCAATTGCACCGTTTCACTCTGGGCGGAGCGGGCACCGCTAGTATCTTGCTCAGCTGCCCGAATACGTTCAACCACCCGCTGGTAACCGCGGGCAAGCTGATCCGCACGATCGGCAGTATATGTTAGAGAATTAGTACTCATTATTTCCTCCCCAATGACCCGAAATAGATAGGCCGAAGATATCCTGCAGAAGGTACCTATACCTCTAGCAGCCTGCAAAGATACTCTTGAGAGACAGCTAGTTTGTGGTCTCTTCCTTCTCCTCCGATGCGGCGCTAAGCCACACTAGCCCTGCAATACGCCCTGCGGGTCGAGACCCGTGAGTGAACGCTCTGTGAGAATACAGCTCACCGGTCTCATAGGTGCACGCCGCAAGCTCGGTGGATACCTCAACCCCCATATCTTCTAGTATCGCAATAGCACCCGCAGGTAAATCAAGAGCTGGGGTTCCTGTGCGGGTCTGCGCAGCAACCTGTGGAATACGCTCAGCTGAGGCAGTGCGCATCTGCTCGGGAACCTCGTAGCAGCTCCCGCAGATGCTCGGCCCCAGCCATGCACATATATTCTCAGCTCCAGCCTCATGCATAGCCACAACAGTGCGTTGCAGCACTCCATCCAGCAGCCCTTTACGACCGGCATGGGCCACGGCCAGCACCAGCTCACCATCTTGACGCTGTCCCACCAGCACCACAGGGATACAATCAGCAACCATAATCGCCAACGGCCGACCGTTCGTACTATATGCCGCATCCGCTACGGGCGCCTGCTCCAACAGGTGCTGTGCGTGTGTATCGCTAAATCCGTCGGCTGAATCTTGCGGAGCATACTGTGCTGGCTCATAGTCTTCAGCGCATACCACAGTGGTACCGTGCACTTGGTTCAGGTACAGAAAGGGTAAACCTGTGCTCAGCATCCCCTCTAAACGTAACCTATGGCGTAGCGTCTGCGCCTGCGGTTCGCCCGTATCAACATGCAGTCCTACATTGCCCGCAGCCACACTGGTAAAAGCAATATTTACCTCATGCGCTCCAGAGCGAAAAAGCTGATATGAGAACAATAGCGGTGCACTAGTATGGTAAATATGTTCGGTATTATCCATGATTTTGCGATATATCTTTAGTACATATTGACGGGGTGGAACATAACCAGCACCCCTTAGAAGTTATAAAGGCACAAAGGAAGGAGCCGGGCACGGCACTGTCACGTACCGCGCACCGACTCCCACATTCAAAATGCGGTTCTACACGCTCTACTTCAAAAAGTCAGGAACGTCTAGGGTATCGCGACGAGCCGGAGGCTCTTCCACCACCGGAGGCAGATCAACATCGAACCCGGCTGATGCGGGAACATCATTCTGCTGGTATGCCGGAGCTGCGGGAGCGTTGAACCCGTAATCAGGCTGAGCAGGAGCAGCCGTAGGTGCGTTCTGACCGCCGAAAGTCTGCTGAGTGCGCTGGGCCTGAGCCTGCACTGCGGCGGCAGCGGATGCATTTGAATTTGTCTCGGGGTTCACGGCATCAAAGCCAGCAGCAATCACGGTCACACGAGCTTCATCACCCAACGCGTCGTCAATCACAGCACCGAAGATAATGTTCGCATCCGGGTGGGCCACTTCCTGAACCAAACGTGCGGCCTCGTTAATCTCGAATAGGCCGAGGTCGGACCCGCCCTGAATGGAGAGCAGAACACCGTGTGCACCGTCAATGGAAGCTTCCAGAAGAGGAGAGGCAATAGCGAGCTCGGCAGCCTTGACTGCGCGGTCCTCCCCAGCAGCGGAGCCAATGCCCATAAGCGCGGAGCCAGCACCCTGCATCACAGACTTCACGTCCGCAAAGTCAAGGTTAATCAGACCCGGAGTGGTAATCAGGTCGGTAATACCCTGCACACCGGACAGAAGCACCTGGTCTGCTGACTTAAAGGCATCAAGCATGGACACGTTACGGTCAGAGATAGACAGCAGTCGGTCGTTCGGAATAACAATGAGGGTATCAACCTCATCGCGCAGAGCGGAAATACCGGTCTCTGCTTGGTTTGAACGGCGGCGGCCCTCGAAGGTAAACGGACGGGTCACCACGCCAATGGTAAGAGCACCAAGCGAGCGAGCGATACGTGCCACCACGGGAGCGCCACCGGTACCGGTACCACCGCCCTCACCGGCAGTCACAAAGACCATGTCTGCACCCTTGAGGACTTCCTCAATCTCCTGCGCATGATCCTCTGCAGCCTGGCGGCCAACCTCGGGGTTAGCACCAGCACCAAGACCGCGGGTCAGCTCACGACCAACGTCAAGCTTAACATCCGCATCAGACATCAATAGCGCCTGGGCATCGGTGTTGATTGCAATGAACTCAACGCCGCGCAGACCAACCTCAATCATTCGGTTGACTGCGTTGACACCACCGCCGCCGATACCGACGACCTTGATGACTGCCAAGTAGTTCTGGGGAGTTCCAGCGTCCATTTATCCCTCAATTGTTTCGTTGATTTATTGAGAAAAGTCCAAAGTTCGAGTTTAACCTTAGACATACTCGCTCTCAAATTGGCTTTATTTGCAAGGATACCAACAGATTCACCAGGTTCCTAGTTGCGGGGTGTACTGACACCCAAATTTGTGGGGATTTAGCCAAAAAATTACATCTGTCTAAACCCCAACTTGAAGATAGCACCTACCGAGTCACCGGCAGAAGCGGTGAAGAAACATCATACACAGAAATTTTCTTCCCCTGTCCCTGCGCCCCGCTCGACTGCGAATCTTCAGACCGAGTAGCTTCCAGCAGCTTAGTTAAAACCTTAGCTTTAACTTCATTCTCCTGTGAGGTACCCCATAGCACTGTAACCTTATCCTTCAAGATGAGAGTTATGCTTGAGGTGGAGTCAGCTTTTACTTCAGAGACCTCCGCTAACAGCGACGTTGGTAAGGTCACCAACACATTCGAGATAATGCGGAACGCGGCGCTCTGCGACAGATTTTCATCTTCAACCTGAACTATAGGAACACCGGCTTGCTGTGCTGAATCAACCTCGCGCAGGGTCTGCCCCTCATTATCCACCAGCGCATATTTCTCGCCACGTTTCACCGCAGCGATCGGCACACGCTCCTTTACCGTCACCACCAGCTCATGCGGGGGGCGAATCTCCATCTGGACCCCGCGCAAAGCCCCGTCAGAGCCAACCAGCTCACGCACCCGGTCCTCGCTCACCCGTGATAATGGAACCCCCCGCAGCGAGCTCAGCTTCTGTTCAACCTGTGCGCTGTCCATCAAAGAGGCACCCCGCACCGTAATCTTCTCAACCGCCAACAACGGAGAGAAAAATACCACGCCAATATAGAGTGCCACCACCAGCACCAGAGCCAAAGCGGTATAAGCCAGCTTACGCATACGCGAGAGCGGAGCACGCTCCGGCTCAACCTTATCTTCAGCACGTAAACCATCCAGAGCGGGATCGCGACGTATCTGCTCACGCCTGTTATGTTCCCGCACCCGCTCATTCTCACGCGCAATCTCAGCCTCGCGCTGCTGCTCCCGGTTTGCCCGCCAACGACCAAAACGACTCTGTCCCGAGCTTTTCTCCTCGGGTTGAGAGACGGCAGGCTCCCGTTTCCCGGTGGATTCATCTGCGGCGTCAGGTAAGGACGGGAGAGCATCACTTGGTTCATGCTTCTGAGACGACTGTGAAGCCTCCCTAGACGGCTTTTGTCGTCCAGAGGCTACATTGCCTACTGGCGCCTCTGCAGGTGTCTCAGCTTCCCTTTGTGCGGCGCCCTCTTGCACCTCCGTAGCGATGACATGAGGAGGTAAAACACGAGCCCTAGGGTTACGGGGCTTTGGCATGGGCTCAGCCCGTCGTGCGGCT
Organism: Rothia aeria; assembly: GCF_016726365.1. Taxonomy (NCBI): domain Bacteria; kingdom Bacillati; phylum Actinomycetota; class Actinomycetes; order Micrococcales; family Micrococcaceae; genus Rothia; species Rothia aeria. The sequence continues at coordinate 589,161 of NZ_CP068102.1, forward strand.
GGTTGCTGAGCCGCTGAACTTTCCGGTGCAGCAGGCTCAGATACCTTCCGCTTTTGAGCAACAGAATCTGCGGATGCAGCAGAGGCAGGGCGGGGATTATTCGCCTGTTGTTTCTGCTCGGCAGGTGCTGCAGGGGACGAACCGTCTGCCGCCGATTTCTTTTTTAGTCGGCGGTGGACAGGCACACGCGGAGCCCCCGCCGGGGCATTACGATGCTCCGGCGGTCCCTTCCGTTTCTGTTCTTCTTCGCCCATACCAGCCTTCCGCTACACTCTATCCGTTCTACTCGGTACCAGCATCACCTTCATCAGAGGCACCATGACGCGAGGTGAGAGCCTCCAAGAAACGCTCCCCGAGTGCGGTAACATCGCCCGCTCCCACCGTCATCACAATATCCCCCGCGCTAGCGCACGTCACAATGTCATCAATAGCTACCGTAGCATCAGAGGCGTAGTGCACCTCAGAGAACCCGGCACCGGTAATTAACTCGCTCGTTACACCTTCAATGGGTTCCTCACGCGCCGGGTAAATATCAAGCACATATGCCCTGTCCGCCAAGGACAGCGCCTGCGCGAACTCCTGAGCAAACTCCTTAGTGCGTGAAAATAGGTGCGGCTGGAATACAACATACAGATTATGTCCACCCGCAACAGTACGCCCCGTCTGCAAAGCGCACAACACCTCTGTAGGGTGGTGGGCGTAGTCGTCAAAAACCTTAATCCCGGCTATTTCTCCCCGCAGTGTGAACCGACGATCCGCACCCACAAAACCACCCAGTGCACTGGCAGCATCCGCAGGGCGTGCCCCAGCAACCAGCGCCGTCGCAAACGACGCCGCAGCATTAAGCTGATTATGGACACCGGGAACCTGCAGATTGAGCTCCTGCTCACCCGAATAGTGCTGCCCCGCAAGATCAAACGACCAGCTTAACACCGATGACGACTGTGAACCATGACTTGTAATCTGCGATAAACGCACATCGGCATCTTCAGATTCACCATATGTGAGCACCTGAAGGCCAGCCGCCCGACTGCGCTGAGCCAGCGAAACAGCGCCAGCATCATCCGCGCACGTAATCAGCACCCCATCAGGAACCATTGAGGCCACAAACCGGTTAAACGCCTCATACACCCGCTCAGCAGTGCCATAAAAATCAATATGGTCCGGTTCAATATTCGTCACCACCGCAACCTTCGGGCGGTAGCGTACAAATGAGCCGTCAGACTCGTCAGCTTCAGCTACGAACCACGATCCGGGGCCTGTGGCGCCCAGCCGTGCATTCGTGCCAAACCCGGCGATCACAGTACCCACCGCAAACGACGGTTTCGCATTCAGCCCATCAAACATGACCGAAATCATGGAACTGGTGGTGCTCTTACCGTGCGTACCAGCAACCGCGACCACCTGAGAGTCCCCCATCACTGCGGCAAGCGCCTCAGAACGATGCAAAACCGGCAGCCCCAGCTCACGGGCCTTCACCAGTTCAGGGTTATCCTCATGGATAGCAGTCGAAATAACCACAGTATCCACGTCATGAATATTCACGGCATCCTGCGGAACCGATACACGCACCCCAGCCTGTCGCAACGACTGAAGGTTAGCCGACTCGGCACGGTCCGACCCACTGACCGGAACACCCAGCTGAGCCATTAGCAATGCGATAGCGCTCATCCCCGCGCCGCCAACACCCACAAAATGCACACGCCCTAAATCAGCAACCCGTGCCCGTTCAGGAAACGGCGGATTCAACGGTGCAGGAAGCACCAGATCAAGGTTCATTAACTCAGTCACTGTGTTTAACCGCTTTCAATGTCCGTTCAGCCATAACCCGCGCAGCATCGCGGATACCCAACTTATACGCCTTCTGCGCCATCCGCTCTAATAACGCCGAATCCGCCATTAAAGCCGGAATCTCGCTCGCAAACCACTCAGCGGTGGCATCCTGGTCCTCCACCAGGCGAGCTGCTCCTTCCTCAAGAAGAGGGCGAATATTTAAACTCTGCTCACCATTACCATGCGGCAACGGCACAAAAACAGCAGGAACCCCCACGGCAGCAACCTCACTCACGGTCGCCGCACCCGAACGCACCACCAAAAGATCAGCAGCGGCGTACACATCCTGCATGCTGGTGCAAAACTCCATCTGGTGATAATTCTTCGCGGTGCGCGGATTACCCTGCTCATCCAGGATAGCTTTGCCCTTACCCGTAATGTGCAACACCTGAAACCCCCAGTCGGCGAGAGCATCAATATTAGCCTCCACCGCTTTATTGAGCGTTAGTGCCCCCAGGGAACCACCAGTCACTATCACCGTCGGCAGCGACTCATCCAGCCCCAACCTGCGCATCGCCTCAGAACGCTGCGTCTTACGGTCTAAGTTCGCGATCTCATCACTCATGGGCATCCCCACCAGCTCAGCGCCGCGGAACGGCGTATTAGGAAACGCCACCCCCACAAACTCCGCGAAGCGCCCGCCCAGCTTATTAGCCCACCCCGGGGCTGCATTCGCCTCATGAATAATAATCGGGATACGCTCCTTAGCCGCACACATATAAGCTGGAGGGCACACATACCCGCCCACGCCCACCACGACATCCGCATCCACTTGTTTAAAAACCTCGTGCGCCTTACGAATACCACCCAAGAATCTTCCGGGGAACGCAAAAGCCTCTTTATTCAACGAACGCGGTAACGGAGCCTTGGGGATGAACTCAATATCGAAACCAGCTGCCGGAACCAGCTGGGCCTCCAATTTATCAGCCGTACCAAGCATCGTAATCTTCGCAGTTGGCTCTATCTTACGGATCTCGCGGGCGATAGCAAGCATCGGGTTAATGTGCCCTGCCGTGCCGCCCCCAGCAAAAACCACAGAAGGTGCCTTAGACATAAAAATCTCCCTAAAAATCGGTTCTTCCCCATTCTACGGCATCAGACACGGCACAAACCGTCCCCGTACAACATGCAATACACCCTCCTCATCCGGCAAAACAGACCTATATTTTAACGCGACGCTGCTCCTTACTGTCGGCTCTCAACGTACATAGAACCGGGTGTGAAAGCACCAACGCTGCTTTCTCTAGCGCCGAGGATTGGAACGATTGCCCTGTGCACTTTGGCCAGTATTTTTCGACCCGCCGGGTGACCCGCCATGCTTTTGGGGGCTGCTGCCCTGCCTTACGGTGCGCCGCTGGCCCGCCGCAGCTGAGCCTGACCCCCGTGGGGTTTCCCCGGAACCATGACGGGGCTTTGACGCCGCATTCTTCGGAGCGCCCCCATGCAACGGACGCAGGCCCTCCGGGAGCGAACCAGTGCGCTGCGGACGGCGCGTACGCGCCGCCTGGGACTGAGTTTTGCCCTGAGTACGGTTACGCCCCTGAACCTGCGAGCCGCGTGCAACAGTACGCTGCGCATCCTGACGACGAGGCGCCCCTTGCTTCGCTGTGCCTTGGGTCTTGGTCCGTGCAGCACCCGGCCGCTGCTCAGAAGCAGTGCGAGGGCGAGCCGCACCGCCTCCCGAAACAGTTGCAGCGGGGCGTTTTGACTCAGGCCGCTGCCGTTCTCCCCGACTCCTGTCAGCTGCCTGAGACTGCTTAGCTGGGCGGGCCTGGGCTGTGGGCCGTTGTTGCCCCGAAGTTGCCGCACTGGGCCGTCGGGTCGCTGTACGTTCTGCCCGCTGAGCCTGCTGTTTTTGCGCCTGTTGAAGCCGCTGCCTCTCAAGAAGCTCACGTTCACGCTCCGCGGCCTGCTGTTTCTGTGCCTCACGGACAGCTAGCTCCCGCTGCTGGACCCGACGCTGATGCGCACGCGCCCGCTGCTCACTGGATAGGCCCAACCATACGAGCAAACCATGTATCGCATCCCGCAGCTGGCTGCGCCAATGCCACACATCAAGCCCCAATGCGCCGCCTGCCTGCACCATACGCCGGTTCTCCTCAGCAACTGCCTGCCCTAAAACCAGGCGGCGCTGCCAATCCTCATTCTCACGGCGAATCTCACGCGGAGAAAGGTTACGGTTCGGGTCCCTCCGCAACGGGTACACCGGCGCCTGCCGCGAAAATGCGAACAATAACCCCGCCGCAAACATTGATGCAAGAAGAGACGAACCACCATAAGAAATAAACGGCAGAGGCACACCAATCACCGGGAGCACACCCGTGACCATGCCCATATTAATAAGCGCCTGCGCCGTAATCCACACCGTAATACCGCCCGCCGCCAAGCGCACAAAACGGTCCGAAGTGCGCACCATAATAGTGACAGAACAGTAGATAAGACCCAAATACAAAAGCACCACAGCGAGGGTGCCTACTAGACCCAGCTCCTCGCCGATAATCGCAAAAATATAGTCGTTATGTGCTTCCGGCAAGTAGTTGTATTTCTGGCGGGACTGCCCGAGTCCAACACCCCATAAACCACCGGTTGCCAAGGCAACCTTACCCGCATTCGACTGGTCACAGGTGGCCCCATCACATACGCCGGCAGCACCAAACACACGCTGGATACGGTTCTCACTCATGACAACCGCAAAAATTGCAAGTACCAATGCGAACCCCACCAATACCCACATGGTGCGGTTACGGGTACCCGCCAGCCACAGCATCCCCATAAAGATGACACCGTAGACGATAGCGGTACCCAAGTCTCGGCCCAACATGATAGTGCCCACCAGCGGCAAAAAGCCAAAAAGCGCGGGGAGAAGAGCCCGCCAGCTGTTCTTCGAAACGTCCCCCTGCCTAGCCAACATGAGGGCCATCCACAGGATAAGAATCGGTTTCGATAGTTCGGAAGGCTGAAGCTGCACCGGGCCAAGCACAATCCAGTTACGGTTACCGCCAACCTCAACACCCACCACAAGCACCGCAACCTGCAGCAGGATACCCAACACCACGGCCGTGTTCAGCACCCACCGACGCCGATACCACCCCACCGGCAGGAACCCCACCACCAGCATGAGGGCAAGACCCCCGACGGCGTACTGCAGCTGTCGTTCCCCCTGGTTAAACGGGGACATACCCTGCGAAATCATGCGCACCGACGAAGCGGACAGCACCATAATGCACCCGAAGAACGTCAGGCTCACACTCACCAGCAGGATCAGGCGGGACACATATGACAGTTCAGCGCGGGAAATACGCGCATAGGCGGAAGCATAGCGCCTGGCCAGCACGCCATCACGCCACACACGCCGCGTCTTACGATGGTCTGCCGCCGTGTTTTGCGTCTTGCCAGATGCACCGCTCACACTAATCTCCCCGTTTATTCCGTTACTCCCGTCCAGTTATTAGCTTAGCGTCTTGTGGTCTAGCTCAACACCGCACCTGCTCTTAGGTGGTTGAAATACCCTCACCAACGGCTCGTTGCACAGCCTCAACAAAAGCGTTACCGCGCTCTGCATAATTCTTAAACTGATCCATGGAAGCCGCCGCAGGGGCCATGAGCACCACATCGCCAGGTTCAGCCACCTCGCGAGCCTTAATAACCGCAGCTTCCATCGCAGCCACCCCATCCGTTGGGTTCGCCACACTCGCAGTGAGGTTATACACAGGAACCTGCCCCGCGTGGGTGGCCAAGGCAGACATCAACGCCGCAGAGTCAGTACCAATAATAAGCACCGCACGCAGGCGTTCAGCATGCTTCTTCACCAGCTCATCATAGGTGACACCCTTCGACAGGCCCCCCGCTATCCACACCAGCGACGGGTAGGCGCTCATGGAGGCGTTTGCAGCGTGCGGGTTCGTGGCCTTTGAGTCATTCACCCACTGCACTCCGCCAGCTGAGGCCACCAACTGGTTACGATGCGCCCCTGGGGAATACGTACGCAACCCCTCACGCACATGCTCCGGGGCTATACCCGCCGCGCGAGTCAGCGCCGCCGCCGCCAACGCATTTTCAACCGTGTGCTGCGCGGGAACCTGACCGGGAGCCTGCGCTAAATCAGTTAGCACCCCCAGCTCAAGGGCCTGATGGTAACGGTCCTTCAAAAACGCCCGATCCACGAGGATATCCTCAGCCAGACCAAGCATGGAAACTCTCGGGATCTCGGTGCTGCTGATGCTCACCGCACGGGCACCCTCAACCACGTCAGCTTCTTCAACCATGCGACGCGTATCAGCGTGGTCTTCGTTGAAGATGCAGGCCACCTGCGTATTCTCGTAGATACGTGCCTTCGCGGCCTTATACGCCTCAAAACTACCGTGCCAGTCCACGTGATCATCAGCAACGTTCAACACCACAGAAGCCAAGGGCGAAAGCGAATAGGTCCAGTGCAGCTGAAAACTTGAAAGCTCCACAGCGAAGAATTCGTACTCTTCATCATCAGCCACAGCATACACAATAGGCAGGCCCACATTCCCCACCTGAGCGCTATGCCGCCCGGCTGCTTTGAGGATTGAATCGACCATACCAACAGTTGTGGTCTTCCCGTTTGTGCCGGTCAGGCACAGCCATTGGGTGCTGCGACGGCCAGCACGCGTGTTTAAGCGCCACGCCAACTCAACCTCGCTCCACACTTGAACGCCGCGCTCATAGGCGTCCAACATAATATCGCTATCAGGGCGGATCCCTGGGGACACCACCACTACGTCCGGCTCCTGCCCATCAACCAGGGGTAAAGAGCTCATGTGCTCCTGCCCGAAAAGGCCGCTCACATGACCGTATGCCTGATCATAAAGGCGGATACGCTCCCGTTTCTCTGCGGTGTCTTTAGCGTCAATAGCAACTACGTGCGCACCTTTCTGAGCCAGCACATCAGCTGCGGCATCACCAGAGACCCCCAGACCGACCACGACCACGCGAAGTCCGGCCCAAGGAGCATCCCAACTGGTCAGCTCAGCAAGACGCGGATTATTCAATACGGGGTTGGTTGCTACCGCGTCCTTATTCGCCTCAATACGGGCCAGCTGCTCAGCAGTTTTCATGTTCCGCTCCGTCACTAGTTAATCACCCCGGTATTCTGCGAGAACCAATCACCAAAGAATAGGGCTAAGGCGATGAGTACGCACAAAGCGTTCACCACCCACAGCCGGAACACCGAGTTTACCTCGCCGCTGCTGACGGTACCGGGTGCGATACCCTTCTTATCAATAGAATACATACCATTCACGCCGGTCTTCTCCATGTGATGGTGGAACGGTGTCATACGGAAGAAACGGTGTGCATGCGGAACTTTCTCACCGCGGGACACCGAGCCTTTACGGCTAAATTTAAAAACGAACTTCTGCACTATTACCGAGAAAACCTCTAGCACAGGCACCAACGCAATAATGGGTAGCAGCAGCTCGGTGCGGGTGAAAATAGCGAACGCTACAAGAGCCCCGCCTAAGGCCAGTGATCCGGAATCACCCATAAAGATCTGTGCCTTCGACACGTTCCACAGCAGGAACCCGCCCAGCGACCCCACAAAAGCTGCAGCGATCATGGCCAGGGCACCAGCATCACGTACGTCGTAGCACCCGACCCCAGCAGCCGAGACACACCGGTGCGAATACTGCCACACAGTCATTGCCAGATAGCCGGTGAATATCGTCATCATCACCCCGCCAGCCAGGCCGTCCAGGCCGTCAGTGAAATTCACAGCATTAGTGCCGGAGAGAGCGATCAGGTTAATCCACGCCATCACCAGTAGGGTACCCACAATAGCCCCTGGGGCCATAAGATCCAGCGGCAAATCACGTACAAAAGAAACCGCTGTGGACGCGGGCGTAACCCCTGCGGAGTTTGGGAACTGGAACGCCAAGTAAGAGAACGGCAGGGTTACGGCCAGCAGCCCGACCGTTTTCTGAATCTCCGTCAGCCCCTCATTGCCCTTATTGCGGAATTTCATAATGTCGTCTGCCGCTCCCACAGCGAGCATCCCTACCGTAAACCCCAGAGTCAGCCATGCTGTTGCACTGGGTGCTGGGGAGGTGCCGTAGAACCAGGCGCTCAGCAGCAGAGCTATGAAATAGGCGAGCACGGCGGCGGGGATGAAGACAAGCCCCGCCATGGTGGGGGTTCCCGCTTTATGCTGGTGCGCAGCAGGGCCTTCGTCACGGATAAGCTGACCCAGCTTCAGCTTCTGCATCTGGCGGATGAACAGGGGGATCGCCCCAAATGACAGGACAAAACCCAGAACTCCCGCAATGAGCACAGTAATCATTCTCTAGCGTGTGCCTTCCTGGCCGGTGAATGTGGTGGAAGCGGAGGCCGTAGTGGCCACCGGGCTGGAGGTGGTTGCAGGCTCACTCGCCGTGGGGGCGACAGAACCCGTCAAATCGGTCACTTCAACAAAGTCGCCAGCGCTCAACCAGGTAGGAGCAGGCTCAGAGCCGGACCCAAACCGGTCACTGCTGAATGCCACCTCATCTCCCAACTGCCCAAGTTTGGCGCCGTTGGAGGATTTAAACAGCACAATGTCGCCGGGGCGCAGCTCAGCGCGTAGCACCGACAATGCCTGCTGCGGGGTCTGTACCCAGGTGGCCTCATTACCCCAGGAACCTTCCAGGTGCGCGGCATTGTAGATTGGTTTGGCAGTGTCTCCCACGGCGATTAGCTTAGAAATATTGAGCCGCACTGCAAGCCGCCCAATATGGTCGTGCTCTTCGACGCTGCTTTCTCCCAGTTCCAGCATCGCCCCCAGCACGGCCCAGGTGCGGCGCGGCTCGCTGCCGCGGCCCAGCTGCGCCAGAGTTCGTAGCGCAGCCGACATTGACTCCGGGTTCGCGTTGTACGCATCGTTAATGATGCTCACCCCATCAGAGCGGTCGGTGCGGGCCATACGCCATTTAGACACAGCACCGCTGGTATTGAGCGCGTGAGCTATCCTGTCCCCCGCGATGCCAGCGTTATACGCAATAGTTGCGGCCGCCAGCAGGTTATGCACATGATGCTCACCAATTAATTGTGACGACACCAGGTGTTCCTGCCCGTTGGGCAGCCGCAGAGTGAATTCCGGGCACCCCGCATCATTCGTGCTCAAGTTCAGGGCCGCCACATACCGCTCGTACTGTGGCTTATCCCCCACCCCGAAATAGGTGACGGGAACACACGCACGCGCTGCCATGCGCAGCACACGCTCATCGTCAGCGTTGAGGGCGAGCGCCCCACCGGCGCGGATGCCTTCGGCCAGTTCACCTTTGGTGCGTTCAATATTGTCTACCCCGCCGAACTCGCCCGCATGGGCGGTACCGACCTTTAAGATAACCCCGTAGTCCGGCTGTACGATATTCGCCAGGTACTCAATATTGCCTACATGGTCGGCACCCATTTCAATAACCAAGTACCGGGTGGTTTCATCCGCACGGAATACCGTCAGCGGCACCCCAACCTCACCGTTATAGGAGCCCACGGGAGCCACCGTAGCACCCTCGGCACCAAAAATAGCTGCCAGCAAGTCTTTGGTGGTGGTTTTCCCTGCGGAACCAGTAATCCCAATGACTTCCACGGGACCAAGACTACGCATCTTCTCGATAGCGTATGCCGCCAAGCGCCCCATCGCCAGTACCGCATCATCCACCTGCACGGCAGGATACAGCTCACCTGAAGGCTCAGCGGTAACGGGCCGCTCCACAAGGGCTAAGGAAGCACCAGAGTTAAAAGCCGCGGCAACAAAACGGTGCCCGTCGGTACTTTCTCCCGGTTTCGCAATAAAAAGGGTACCGGGGACTACTTCCCGTGAATCAGTAGTGGCGAAGGTACAGAAGACCGTCTCGGGGTCTTGAAGCCCGAGCGCGGCACCTCCGGTCGCCTGGATAATCTCGGCGGCACTTAGTTTAATCATTATTTCTTATCCTCAGCGTTTTCTTCCAGCATACGCCGATAATCTGGCAGAATCTCAAATCCGCGAGTAACCATGGCGCGGGCCACTTCAATACGGTCATCCAGCTGCACGTCTACCCCAGCTACATCTTGGGCTGTTTCATGGCCGCGGCCCGCAATGAGCACGGCATCGTCAGGGGTGGCCATATCGATGGCCTGCGCAATAGCCCTAGCACGCGGGGCAATATTATGTACTTCATGAGCCCGCGCCCCAGCGGCGATAGCTTGCTGCGCACCGGCAGCAACAGCCTCGCGAATGGGGGCCGGGTCTTCCCCATGCGGATCGTCATCGGTCACAATAACAATATCTGCGTAGCGGGCAGCGATCTCACCCATGATGGGGCGCTTGCCTTGATCACGTTCACCGGTAGCACCGAACACGATAATGACTCGGCCCTCACCGGGGCGGTCCATCGCCTCTAACGCACGGATTAGCCCGTCAGGATTATGCGCAAAATCAACAATAGTGTGGGGGCTGTGCCCAATAAGCTGCATTCGACCAGGAACTACCGGGGTGAGTGCCTCCCCACTGGCGAGCGCAGCCGCCAACGGCTCTCTCTCTTCTTCGCTTGTGCTGAGCCAGGCCATAAGCGCCGCCAGGGCCGCATTGGAAACGTTAAAATCTGCGGGAAGTCCGGTACGAGCCTGAACACGCTCCCCAGCCCCGTTAGCAAGTACGAAGGTATGCCCTAACCCTTGAGCCATCACCTCAGTGACAGCCCAATCGTTGACACCAAAATCTGCCGGTACCGCTTCTAACCCGGCACCGTGATTGGTCAGCAACCGAATTGTGTTTTGCGCACCCAGCTGCTGTTGTGCGCGAACAAGCATCCGCTGCCCCCATGGATCGTCTGCGGTGATCACGGCCCGTTCAGTACGTTCAGGGGTGAACAGCTGTGCTTTTGAGTCAAAGTATTCTTCCATCCCACCGTGTAGGTCTAGGTGGTCTTGGGTGAGGTTTGTGAAACCACTCATTGCATAACGCACCCCGTCAACGCGGCGATAATCAATGGCGTGGGAAGAGACTTCCATAGCTGCACAACGTACTCCACGCTGGCCCATGAGAGACAGCAGGGCGTGCACATGCACAGATTCGGGGGTGGTCATCGCGGAGGGAATCGACACACCGTCAATAAGGATTTGGATGGTACCGACCAACCCGGTTTTGACGCCCAGAGCGGCACGGAAAACGGATTCAAGCATATAGGTGGTGGTAGTTTTCCCGTTTGTTCCGGTCACCGCGAACCGCTGCAGTTGCGGGTAGTCGTTTGAACCGTAGATGAAAGCCGCCAAGGAACCCAGCACCCGGCGTAAATCTGTGCCAATAATAAGCGCAGTATCTGCTAAATCAAGGTGCGCCTCAGCAATAATGCGCTGCCCCTGAGCGTCAGTAAGAATACCCGCTGCGCCTGCGGCTACAGCAGCTGCAGCGAAACTAGCTCCGTGTGTTTTAGCACCTGGCAGCGCTACATATAGATCCCCCTCGCGTACGGAGCGTGAGTCCATACTGATACCGGTCACGTTTCGGGAACCGGATAGGGCTAGGTGCGGCTGTGCCTCAAGGTTTTGCAGCTTCTGAATGAGCGTATCTAGCGGGTAGCCTGTGGTTAGGCGGGGCCGTAAGTTCTGGGCATCTTTGCCGAACAGCTCTTCGCCGGGCATAGCTTCGTCTGAGAGTTTCTCACCGGGCTGTTCGCCGTTCATTGTCCTTCTTCCTTCGCGCATGGGGCGCCCTATTTATCGTCTTGTGATGTGCCACAGCTGGGCTGGGGCGATTGGTACCTTCTCATTGTAATGAGCCAACGGGTGCTCGGCACCCTCACGAGACTAGCCGCTGTTCTTACCATCCGCAAAAATGGGGATAATATGTGGCTCGGTGGTGGAGTGCGGAATATTGTAGGTGTGCAGAACTCGCTCCATGATTTGGGAGAATTGCCCGGTGCCGCCGATAGTTCCCACCTCACCTTTGGGGCGCTGCAGGGTGATACTCACCATAAACCGGGGGTTCTCAATGGGTGCTACACCAATGAAAGATGTGGTGTATCCCTCATAGCCGCCTTTTTCGCTGGGCGCCTCTGCGGTACCGGTTTTACCCCCGACACGGTACCCGTTGACCTGGGCAAGTTTCGCTTGCCCCTTAGTCACCACATTCTCCATGAGGGTCAGGCAGTCTCGGGCGGTTTTTTCACTCACCACACGCTGGGCGCCCTCTACGGGAACCTTATGCTCGGTGCCGTCGGGGTCGATAATCGCATCCACAATCCGTGGCTTCACTTTAACCCCCAGGTTACCTACGGCTTGAAAAACCATAGCGGTCTGAAGCGGGGTCTGTGCAAGGCCCTGGCCGAAAAACACCGTGAATTCCTGGCGTCCGTCCCAGGTTTTCCAATCGGAGACTAGGCCCTGCTGCTCCCCGGCAATATCAATACCTGTGAACTCGCCCATACCGTATTTTTTCAGCCACTCATAGCGCTCTTCTTTGGGCATCTTCTGGCCAACCAGCACAGTTCCGGTGTTCATCGAATCGGTAATAATACCCGAGAACGTGCGGCGTTGCGCGGGGTGCTCAAAAGCATCTTTGAAGGTTTGCCCGTTAACGGTGAGGGTGGCGGGCACATCATATGTATCGGTGGGGGTGGTAATGCCTTTCTCAATGAGCGCTGATGCGGTGAGGATTTTCTCCGTCGATCCGGGCTCAATAATCTGAGAAATGGCACGTGGCACCATATCTTGTGTGTTCTCAACTTTTTCGGCGCCCGGGTCCATCGTTGTTGAATCAGCAAGTGCCAGGATTGAGCCGTCGCGTACATCCATCACAATGGCGCATCCCCATTCTGCTTTGAGTTCGTCTACACGGGCTTTCATAACCTGCTGGGCGTAGTACTGGATATCCCGGTTGAGGGTCAGACGCACGGTTTTACCGTTCACTGATTCGCTCACCTGCTCCTGGGTCACAGGAATACGCACGCCGTCGGCCCCGATCTCGTACACGCGTTTGCCGTTCACCCCAGCGAGTTCCTTCTCGAAGGTGCGCTCAATCCCTACCGAGAGGTTGCGTTCAACGGTTTCGTTTTCTTTACCCTCAACTGCTTCATCAACGATGCGGTAGCGACCTACCACAGAACCACCCACCGGCCCGTCGGGGTACAGGCGTTCGCTGATTACTTCCCCGAAGAGGAACGGCGCCCCTAATGCGTCGATACGATTGTAAATTTCGGGGGTTACGTTGGTTTTAATGACCGAATACCGGGAGTCTCCCTCAAGTTTTGACTTCACGAAGTCATCGGTGATGGTCGGGTCCACGGTGCGCAAAATATCGGTGACCTCGTACACCAGCTCGGTGGGGGTGACTGTCACACGCTCTTGGGAGTGGTCGTAACGTTTAAATTCCGCCACGATCGTCTGGTCCGCGATGATATTGTACCTTTGCACACTACGGGCCAGTACATGCCCGTTCACATCGGTAATCTGCCCGCGGACTGCGGGAACTTTCTGGGTTCGGGTTCGAGAATCCCGGGAGGTTGCAGCCAGGTTTTGCGGGTCAAGCCCCTGAACGTACAGTAGACGTAAACTCAGCAGGCCAAGTAGCCCCGTGCTGCTGGCGCCTATCATGAATCCACGTCGGCTGAGTTTACGCTCGCTCTGTGAGGATACCGCTTTTTTCTTGTGGGCCACAGTGTTCCTTCCGGTACATTCCTGCGCTATTTCCTGGATTGTTGTTCCTATATCGCCGGGCTCTTCTGGCACCTGCCGGGGCAGCTTATAACTTGCCCCGAACAGAACACTACCCCGAGTAGATTAGGTGACACCAATCGGCGCCACCGCCCCTACCCGGGGTGTGAACTGTATTAGCGATTCGCGGAGGCGCTAGGCGCAGCCTGTGATGGCTGAGCCTGCTGCGGGCTCTGTGAACCCTGCGGAGATGCAGAGGGTGAAGGCGAGGCGGCAGCACTTGCCTTCTCCTTTTCCTGCTTCTCTTTCTCTTCCCGCTCACGGTTCTGCTTCGCGGTTTTCTCCTGCGCCTGCTTCTGGGCATCCGCAGCCTTCTGCCCGGAGGGGTCATTATCGCGGGTCGCGGGTGCTGGCACCAGATTCCCGCGGGTCCCATTAGCTGAGGTGGGCGAAGCAGCTGGGGTTGGGGTGCCCTGAATCGTACCGTTCTGCACGTCCAAAGTTGCCGGGGTGGTGCTGGGGAACATATTCAGCAGAGAAGCACGGATCGCTAGATCCTGCGGAGCTTCGTTGTACCCCAGCTCCTGATGCAGAGCCTCGTTCTGCTGGGTGAGAGCCAGCTCCTGGGCGTGCATGTCTACCAGTTCGTACTGACGCTGAGCCACTAGGATATTCATCAGTAGGTTAAAGATGAGAAATAGCGGGATCACCAAAAACACCGCCCACATCAGAAGGCTCATGATGCCTCCCCGGCGGGTGGGTTTACGTAAAGAACGGGCCAGCGGCGCACGTTTTTTTGCACCGGAGGCTTCACGCACTTCAGCGCGCCCAGCTGTACCGCCCCGAGCAGGTTTAGGCCGCGCCGAGGTGGTATTCGCTTCGAACTGCGCGGTTGAGGGCTTCTCAAATACTCCCGCTACCCCGCGCGTGTACGCCAAGAAACGGGCAGGAGCGTCTAGCAGGGTCGCCCCCCGGGAGGTGCGCATGGCACCAGCGCCCTGAGACCGGGCTGTTTCGGTTGTTCGAGCCCGGCTGGGGGTGCTGGTTCGGGTGGTGCTGCCAGCGGTAGCAGCCCGAGATGATGCACCAACTTTTTCCTTCTGTGCGGTGCGGCGGGTGCTTGTCGAAGTTGTGGAGGCACGACGAGCCGACCCGGGGTGTGAGGAGCCTGCTCGGCCCGGCGCAGCAGCTGTCCCTTCCGGGCGTGTTTTACGACCCGGGGGTTTGGGCGTGTTCCTACGCTCCCCCGTCATGGTGGTCTTCGTTGTTACGCTCATTTATGTAACCCTAATCTTCTCGCCAGCCCGCAATTTTGCGCTTGCGGCGCGTGAATTCTCTGCGATTTCAGCCTCAGTCGGTGGCTCTGCGCCACGCGTGATAACTTTCATCGTTGGCTTATGTTCGTCAAGCTCCACGGGGAACCCTTTGGGCGCCTTAGAGGTGGCGGCAGCACTCAGGCCCCGCTTGACGATCTTGTCTTCTAAACTGTGGTAGCTCATGGCCACGAACCGCCCGCCCAGGGAGAGCGAGTCGATTGCGACCGGCACAGCGCGTTCCAGTGCCTCCAGTTCGTGGTTCACCTCAATGCGTAGCGCCTGGAAAGTGCGTTTCGCAGGGTGCCCGCCCTTGCGTTGTGCCGCTGCTGGCACCGCCTTTTGGATAGCGGCTACCAGCTCACCGGTGGTCTCAAACGGCTGAACGGCCCGCTGAGCAACGATCCGTTCGGCAATCCGCGCGGCGAACTTCTCTTCGCCCCACGTGCGGATAATTCTCTGCAGCCGCTCCAGCGGATACTCGTTCACTACGGTGCGTGCTGTCAGCTCATCTTCACTATTCATCCGCATATCGAGCGGAGCGTCGTAAGAATAAGCAAACCCGCGTGAACGCTCATCCAGCTGCATAGAGGAGACACCCAAGTCGAATAGGACGCCATCGACGGCATTCACCCCGGCGACATCCATGGCGTATTCAATCTGGTCGTACACAGCGTGCACGGGGATGAACCGCTCGCCGAACCGCTCCAGCCGCTGCCCCGCAATAGTGTGCGCCTGCGGGTCTCGGTCGATACCGATCACCTGCAGTTCGGGGAAACGTTCAAGCATTGCCTCGGTGTGCCCGCCCATTCCTAACGTCCCATCAATGACCACTGCCCCTTCACGTTCGAGGGCCGGGGCTAGCAGGTCAAGGCACCTGGTAAGCATAACCGGTACGTGGCGTTCTTTCGCTTCTTTCTTCGAAAGCCCCGCATCGGGAGTTTCAGTAAGCGTAAGGGTGTGTGCGGGAGCTACCGCTCCCTGAGCACCGGCGTGGGTGCTTTCCTTAGCGCTCATATTCGCTCCTTGAGGGTCACGTACTAGGATCTGCTCCCGCAGCGAATGCGCTAACAGATGGGGTGGTTTACAGGAAGGGGAAAGGCTCCTCATCCAGTTGTGCAAATTCAGCTTCGGTACGAGCAAGGTACTCGTCCCAAGCCTGAGCGTCCCAGATTTCGGCTCGGGAACCCGCGCCGATGACGACAAGCTCGCGGTCTAACCGAGCGTACTCACGCAACGCCGCCGGGATGGTGACCCGCCCCTGCTTATCGGGCACCTCATCAGATGCGCCCGACAGGAACACACGCATGTAGTCCCGAGCCTGCCGTGAAGACAGTGGCGCTGAACGCATCTGCTCGTGAATACGCTCAAACTCTTCCGCAGAGAACACGTACAAGCAACGTTCCTGTCCGCGGGTGAGCACTAGACCAGCAGAAAGTTCCTCACGAAATTTCGCGGGAAGAATGATGCGCCCTTTGGTGTCTAACCGAGGCGAATACGTCCCTAAAAACACGTACCCACCCCCTCACAGCGCACTTGAACAATCTGCTACCCTCCACTTTACCCCACTTTCCACCACTTAACCCTTTTTAAGCACCCAAATTTTCCCGCAAATTTTAATAAACCTGCACGTCAAGCCCTTGAATCCCGCAGCTTCACCCCAGATAGGACCGTTATTGAGGAGTTCGCCACCCGCTGATTCGACGCACGAATAGCCAACATATTTTGAAAAACCACATCATTGCCCGTTCCACGCAGGCAGTTTTAGAGTTATTGGCGGCAGCAGACACAATCCCGCCGCTACACGGGTTATTGTGGGGCGGTGGAGGATTGTGGAGGGAAAAGTGGAGGAAACATCCTCAGTTTCAGCGTGAGTACCGCTTACGGTGGGGAAAACACCCATAATCAGAAGCTAACGCTAGCTTGGGATAAATACCGGCTCTTAGTACCACCACCCCGGTGTGGCATGTACAGTAGCTGCAAGTACAGCGACCTTTAACGGACAGTGGGGCGGGGCCTCCCTTATGGAAGCCCCGCCCCACCACCAAGTCTGAGGTAGAACACGGTTTAAACGTACCAGCCTATTACCACGGTGGTACCTCACGCCAGCACTGACGTATCACAAGAAGAAAAATATACTAACGCCCCTGTTCGCGCTCATCCCAGCGCTCTTCCAGGCGCTCCATGAGCTTCGATTGTTTGCGCTGTTGCTGCGCCTTCTCAGCGGAGGCACCTTTAGCCTTACCACCTAAGAACGAATCAATAGGGGTTTTCTTACTGGTGGTCGCAAAATACACGCCCCCGGCGGCAACTATAAAGCCGACAATACCAAGCAGAATAATCTTTGAGGCAACCGCCCCAATAATAATGCCCAGCCCAGCAAGCACGCACAGGATACCCAGCACCATGTGGCGGGCGCTAAATACGGGCGCGGTATTGCCCGTCGAAGACATCGAACTTGCAAACTGCGGGTCTTCGGCGTGCATTAACTCCTCAAGCTGATCAAGGACTTTCTGTTCGCGCTCCGAAAGTGCCATAGCATTCTCCTTAAAACCGTGCCCAAAAGCCCTGCCGTCGGCACATATCCACCCCGGGGCAAGACCATCACATGTAGCCTAGCGTACGTTCATCATAGTACCCCTTTTAGGCCCCCAATAGGTACTCTTTCTTGAGCTAAATCTCTGTGTATGTACTGAGAATAAAAGCCGCACTCACCACATCCCTGCGTTGCCGCGGATGCATCAGAGTACCCAGCGGCCCATGAACCTGCCTCAACGCTTAACACTCAGGGGATTTCTAAGCCGTATATTCTTTAAAAGCTCGCACTTCTACGCCTCTCATCCTGCCTTACCCCTGACGATGCTGCACCCTGTGCATATGTGTTCGCCCCGCCGTATACCCCATCAGAGAGGCCGGGCGCACCGCCTCTGCACTAAATCGCGTATGGATGCCGTCAAGGGCACGCTCCACACGACCCCAGTCAGCTTTCTCTGCACCGTCACCTTCCTGTGGGTCCAAGGCAAAAAGCGTCTGCTGCACACCAGAGGCGCATTGTTGCAGCCGCTCGGCGCGTACCCCTATCAACCGTAAAGCCCGTGACGCTTGTTCCTTTTGACCATCACAACTTTTGATCAAAAGCCCCATCGCCCTCAGGGCGGCGCAAGCAATACGATATATCTGCATCCCAGAATCTACAGGCTCAGTTAGGGGTATAGATTTAGTGTGTGTCTCAAAACCTTCATAACGATATTTAATGGTCAGCGCACCGGCGGTTTTCCCTGCTGCGCGCAGCCGCCGCCCCAACCGTAAAGCAATACCCTGCACCGCTCGCTCAATATCTGCGACGCAGCGAGTATCGGCAGCAAAGGTATGTTCAGCTCCCATACTTTTCTCAACACGTTCAGTGACCACCGGACGATGATCAATACCACGAGCAAGAGCATAGAGATGGTTCCCTGCCGCATTACCAAAACGCCCGCACAGCCACTGGGCGTCAAATTCACGCAGCTGTGCCACCGTGTAGATTCCGTATTCGTTCAGCAAAGTGGCGCTTCGCGCCCCCACACCCCACAGTTTATTAACCGGCATAGGATCCAGGAACTCCTGCACCCTGTGGGGTGGCACCACCCACAGCCCATTGGGTTTACTGCCAGTTGAGGCCATTTTGGCAAGAAACTTATTAATAGATATCCCCGCCGAGCAGGGTAGAGACAGCTCGTCTGCAATACGTTCTCGCACCCGCTGTGCTATCGCAACCGGGGATCCGCCGATGGCAGTGGCACCGGTGAGATCAATGAATGCCTCATCAACACTTACTTGTTCCACAAGCGGGCTTTCATCCCGCAGTATTCGCATGACCGCACGAGAGTAAAAGCCGTAATCACCCCGCAGAGGCAGAATAGTTGCCTGTGGGCTCAGGCGTTTAGCACGTGCCAGCGGCATACCCGAATGAACACCCGAGTCTCGAGCCTCATAGGAAGCAGAACATACCACTGAGCGCGGGCCCTCATGCGCCACAATAATAGGAGTTCCGTGTAATTCTGGTTTATTCAGCAGCTCTACGTTGACAAAAAATGCGTCCATATCAAGATGCATCATGATGCGGGGCTTCTCGCTTCGGTCATCAGCGGTATTCCCCCGCTGGAAGCGAGATGTATTAAAGATGTTTTTTACGTTCTCAGACATTCCACCCCCTTGATAGAGGGAGGCCCTGGATGACTATTGTGCCTCAGCTTTGATGTATCTTCAGCCTCCCACCACCCCATAATAGCATATATATTCTATATAGTATTCTTGTTCTATAAAAAATCGAGTTGGCTAGCCCCACGCGAAAATACCGCGAATTATGGGAGATAGCATAAGCTAGATGGGTATCGACCACCGCCAGATATATATCGACGGGAGCAACAATGGCTACGCAGAGCGCGTTTGAAACGCAAATTCAGGCCGAACAGCAGGCATATCTGCAAGAGGTTGAGGCCGAAATGGCGCGTTTTTTTACCCAACAGCGCGAGATGCTCTCCAATATTTCACCAGATGCACTCAGCCTGTTAGCAGCCATTGAAGCGCTCTCCACAGGTGGTAAAAGGCTGCGTGCGCTACTGAGCTACTGGGGATGGCGCGGCGCAGGTGGGGTGAGTATTCTTGAGGACCCAAAGCCCCTGTCGGTGGTGCGTATAGGGGTGGCCATTGAACTGTTTCAATCCGCTGCGCTCATCCACGACGATATTATTGACCGTTCCGATACTCGGCGTGGAGCACCCGCTGTGCACAAGCGTTTTGAGAACCAGCATAAAAGTAGTGCCTGGCGCGGCGATACTTTTAACTATGGTCTTACGGGGGGTATTATCGCCGGAGATCTGTGCCTATCGTGGTCGGAGACAATGTTTGCGCGCACGGGGGTGGGCTCCCTACCAGACCGCACCGCACGAACTGTTTTCGATACGATGCGCACCGAAGTCATGGCCGGGCAATACCTGGATGTGCTCTCGGAAGTCATCGATTCCGAAGATTATGATGCGGCACTACAGCGTGCCCAGAACGTGATCCGTTATAAGTCAGCCAAATATTCATGCGAGCACCCGCTGACTCTTGGCGGCGCTCTAGCCCTTGATGCACAGCAGAACCAGCACCACCCCATTCTTAATGCGTACCACAGCTTCGGCTTACCCCTGGGTGAAGGCTTTCAGCTGCGTGATGATCAGCTGGGGGTGTTCGGTGAGCCTGAAACCACTGGAAAACCTGCCGGGGATGATATTCGGGAAGGAAAACGCACCGTACTGGTGGCACTTACGGAAAAGAATGCGGATCAGGCGGGACGGTCCCTGCTTGAGACATGCTTGGGGAACCCGAACCTAGATGTTCACGATGTTCAGCGGGTGCGTGGTCTCATGCTTTCTTGTGGTGCAGTGGCGCAGCTTGAGGAACTCATTGCCCGCAAGTCTGCTGCCATTGATACGGCGCTGGCTGCTTTACCGGTACCGGAGCAGGTACGGGAAGCCTTAGAAGCTATTGCAGCAAAAGCGCTGCATCGAGCCGCGTAACTGTAAAAGGTGGAGGGGACCACTCCATCATGCGGGTGGCCCCTCCACCGTCACTAGTTTGAGAAAAGCGCCCAAGTACTCAACGGCGCGCGGTTTTATCGGACTTGGGTTTTACCAGGCTAAGGCCTGTGCGCGGCGGCGGATTTCCGTCTTCTGCCCGTTAATGAGCGCATCAATGGGACGTCCCGGCAGAGAATCATCCGCAGTGTAGAGCCAGGTGATGGCTTCCTCGTCGCTAAAACCAGCGTCTTTGAGCACTACTAAGGTGCCTTTGAGAGATTCGAGCACATGATCGCCGTTGAGAAAAAGCGCGGGTACTTTACGCACATTCGTGTCTGGTTCGCGCAGGGCTACAAGAGTGCCATCTGAGATAAGGTTGTGCACTCGAGTAACTTTCAAATCAAGTGCCTCGGCAATATCGGGAATAGTGACCCAGTCACCTACAAGGGCAAAGGTCTGTACAGTTTTTTCGCTACTCACCTTTTAAGAGTGCCAGAATCTACCCAATTTTGCCTACTTATGCGCCGCCATTATTGCCGGTTCTGTTATGGTGTGTGGTCCGGGCTCTATTACTTGGCCGGTTTTACCCTCTTTACCTATGAATCCGCTGTATCTTTGCTCAGTGAGAGTTGTCCATGCAGCATGGACACCACATATCCCCTAGAATCGTAGATAATGAATCCTCCCCCATCTTCAACACCATCTTCTTCCCCCGCGAGTTCTGCGACGCGGGGGCGTGACTGGTTAAACGGCATCATCTTCGATGAACACTACTTGGCTGGCCCGCTCATTGCTGGCGGCGGTATGGCCGAAGTGTATTATGCGACCGACACATGGCTCAACGATTCCCCGGTGGCTATTAAAATTCTGAAACCTGAACTGGCTGCTTCGCCAGAGAATCAGCGCAAGTTTTACAGTGAAGAGTCATCGCTACGGCAGATGGGCGGCGGACATGTGATCGGCGTGCTTTCCTCAGGTGAACAGACGGTACGCGGGCAGAAGCTACGATACATTGTCATGGAGTACGTGCACGGGTGTACTCTAGGCCAGCTGCTGCGGGAGCGCGGTGCCCTATCTGTGGGGGAAGCCCTGCAAATTCTACTGCCGGTAGTGGAGGGACTGTCTGAGGCTCATGCGCGACGGCTGGTACACAGCGATATTAAACCCGGCAATATTTTGTTGGATGTGACCGAAACGGTGAAACTGGCAGACTTCGGGTTGACGCGCCGCGACGACCAGGCACTCACCGGTGAGATTATGGGCACCCCCGCATACGCCGCACCGGAACTGGTCAAAGGCCAGCAGACGGGTGCACCCGCCGATATTTTTGCCTTGGGCGTGATGATGTACCTCATGTTCGCCGGGCATCTGCCGTTTGATGGCATCGCCAACAGCAGCGAGGTTCACCGTTACAATGCAAACGTCGAAATCCCGCCCGTCGCGGAGGCTGCTCCCGGCCTAGATCCAGGGCTTGCGGGGCTCATTAGCTGGTGTACCCGTCAGCAGCCTGAAGACCGTCCAGAGAACGCGCTTGAAGTTCTAACCGATCTGCGGGATGTGACGGCCCACATGAGCGAGGAAGAGCTTGCCTGGCGCACTCCCCTCGTGGAGGAACCTGAAGTTCCGCTATGGGAGGCTGTGGAACACATCGCTGAGACTACGGGGTTGGCCCAGATGGTGCACAACAGCCCCATCAGTGGTATTGGCCGTGCTGAGGATCTGCTGGTGGGCACTAACCGGCGGGCCCAGCCTGCAAAACCTGTGCTGCCCATGGAAGAATACGTTCCGCTCTCGATCGGTATCGGCCCTGAAACCCGGCCGGTAAACCCTGCTTTAGCGCGTGGCGATATCCCTCTGGGCGGCCAGCGGTCCTTGGACGGTTCCTCGGCGCGGATGCATTATGGCGCGCTGCGCCCAGAGCTTGCTCAGCGTTCCCCGAATAATGTCTTTGGACTTCCACGCACCCCACCGGGCCCTAACCGTTCCCCACAGCGCAGGCCAGCATCGCATCCGCAAGCGCGGCCCGGCCCGCGTCCTTTCCCCCGTAACAGGAGGCTCCCGGCTGAACGGCTAGGTCCGCCACCGTCACCATTTACAGTAGTGACGGGAGTGGTCGTACTCTTGGTGGCCCTAGTTTTGGCAGGGTTCGTGGGGTGGCTGCTGGCCCAGTCGGTATTACAGAGCACGTGGTGGGCTAACCTGTCACAAATGTTTGGTGGGCTCTAATCCCCCACACCTCATACGTTCAAGGCCGATGGGCTGCCCTCTTTAGGACGGCTCATCGGCCTCATCATACGTTATGTGGGTGTGCTTAACGCATAGTATTACCCAGTTGGCGCACGTACTGGCTCTTCAGGTACTCAGATACCAAGAATGCGATCTCCAGAGACTGTGAATGGTTCAGTCGCGGGTCGCACAGCGATTCGTAGCGGTTAGCCAGTGCTGCCTCATCCACGGGGTCTGAGCCGCCCAAACACTCGGTGACGTCATCCCCAGTCATTTCAACGTGGATGCCACCGGGGAAAGAGCCCAGGGACTCATGCACCTCAAAGAAGCCGCGCACCTCATCCAGGATATCGTCAAACCGGCGGGTTTTAATCCCCGATGGAACCGATATAGTGTTGCCGTGCATGGGGTCGGTAACCCACACGACCTTCGCCCCGGATGCATTAACCCCCTCAACGAGAGCGGGAAGTTTTTCACGAATGTTCTTTGCCCCCATGCGGGTGATAAAAGTAAGACGACCGGGCTCCCGTTCAGGGTCGAGCTTGTCGATAAGAGCTAGTGCGTCATCGGTGGTGGTGCTGGGGCCCAGCTTAACACCGATGGGGTTACGCACCTTAGAGAGGAAGTCTACGTGGGCGTCGTTAATTCCTCGGGTGCGTTCGCCAATCCACAAAAAGTGTGCGGACGTGTCATACGGTTGGTGGGTACGCGAATCGATGCGTGTGAGGGCACGTTCAAAATCAAGCACCAGTGCCTCGTGGCCCACGTACAGGTCGGTGGTGGTCAACGCGTTAAAGTCCACCCCGCAGGCTTCCATAAATTTGAGGGCACGGCCTATTTCACGCGCAGTTTCTTCATAGCGGGCATGCGCAGGGTTTTCGGTAAACCCGCGGTTCCACTGGTGTACGGAACGCAGATCGGCAAAACCGCCCTTCGTGAAAGCCCGCACCAGGTTCAGGGTTGCCGAGGAGGTGTGGTACCCGCGCAGCATCCGCTTGGGGTCGTGAGTGCGCGCCTCTGCTGTGAACTCATGACCGTTAACGGTTTCTCCACGGAACGAAGGCAGGGTAACACCGTCACGGGTTTCCACATCCGAGGAGCGGGGTTTAGAGAACTGCCCGGCAATGCGGCCCATCTTAACCACAGGCATAGAGGCCCCATAGGTCAGCACCGCTGCCATCTGTAGGATGGTGCGAACACGGCCTGAAATTTTATCGGCGGTGGCTCCCGCGAACGTTTCGGCGCAGTCTCCGCCCTGAAGCAGAAAAGCACGACCTTCAGCGACTTCAGCAAGTTGATGGCGCATCGAGTCTACTTCCCCCGCAAAGACCAGCGGGGGCAGCTTTTCGAGTTCTGCCACTGTGGGCGCGTAGTCGGGATGATCCGCCCAGGTAGGCTGCTGGTCAGCATTAAGGGTGCGCCAAATATCCAGCCCATGGTCGCTGGGCTGTTGCGGGCGAATCGTGTTGCTCATGTATGTTGTCTCGCTCTATCACTCAGGTTGGGTTGTCTGCGGTTGCGGTACCCCATAGCTAAAACCATGAGGCAGTACTACGTTATTGTACTCCCGCTATGGGCAAGACGGTACGGAGCGGTCATGTTTTTATCTCGCTGCGTGAAATCACACGCCACAAAGCGGCCCGTACAACCGAAATGTGGCTGTTAGTGTGTGAGAAGACTAGCTACTGCGGTTTGGGCGCTCCACCCATGAGCCGCCATAAGCCGTTTAACTTTGTCGGCGGGCACAGGCACGTACTGCTGCCCCGAGAGGGCGCGAATAGCCTCAGCAATCTGATCGGTCACAGCCCTGAGCGTGGCGTGGTCATTAGCTTTATCCTGCAAATGCGCGAACTCCAACGGTTTACCAATAATAGTGCGTACCGTAATGGGTTTCCCATTATGCCGAAAACGTGGCCTGTTCGTCCCGGCTGGCTGTATTAGGTCGGTGCCCAGCTGACCCACAGGTACCACGGGCGCACCAGATTCCAATGCAAGACGCGCCACCCCAATTTTAGGGCGGTAGTAGCGTCCGTCAGGACTGCGGGTTCCTTCAGGGTAGATGCCGAGCACTCCCCCTGCACGAAGTACCTTTAGACCCGCTTCTAAAGAAGCCCTGCTTTTCTCCCCACCCGAACGATCCATAGGAAGCTGGCCCACGCTGCGGAAGAAAGCTGCCATTGCACGCCCTTTAAAGCCGGGGGTAGTGAAATAGTCGCTTTTCGCTAAGAAATTTACGGTGGGTTTAACCGCAAGCGGAATAAACACCGAATCGCAGAAGGCTAAGTGGTTACTGGCAATAATGGCTGGACCATTGGGCATGTTTTCAGCACCTATGACTTCATGCGGCCAGATCCGCCGGACAGTGGGGTCGCTTATTGCTTTAAGTACCGCATATACGGGTGTTGTGGCGGGGTGTGTGACCACAGTTTTCTCCTGGAGTGTTTCCGGTTATTGAACGCGGCACGGTTCGATTAATTCACACCGGTGTGCGTCATCGGAGGGGCGAGTGCCTTCCTAGTAGATTGTAGCCGGGTACCAGGGGGTCCATTGGGTGTTATACAGCCCATTTTCACCTGCCAGTTACCTGTGAATCGCACGAAATCACGCTCACAGCTCAATAGCGTGAGTTTTTATCTCACCTTGAAAGCAATAATAGTGCTAGATATTAAGTGTGGGGTTACACAGCTTCCTGGGGGATGTATGAATATTTTTGAGAACTCGTTAGAGCCGGTGCGTCGGATACGCCGCAAAGTACACGAGAGGCAACAGACAGGTGGGGTGCCTGCGCAGCAGCCGGACTTTAACCACGAACCGCTGTCGTCCCCCGCAGACCCCAAAAAGTATGCGGGTGACTTAGGTATCCTCATCGTGCACGGGTTCACAGGCTCTCCGCACAGTCTGCACCCGTTAGCAGCGTATTTAGCAGAGAAAGGGTACCCGGTGGAGTTACCCCGCTTACCCGGCCACGGAACTCACTGGCGTGATATGGCAGTCACCCACTACACCGATTGGATAGATAGTGTTGAGCAGGCGTACGAGCGGCTCACTGGTGCGGGATATCGAGTAATTGTTATCGGTATGTCTATGGGTGGATGCCTTGCCGCGCACCTTGCGGCACGCCGCCCGGTTGCTGGCACAGTGCTTATTAACCCGTTCTTTGTTGATGTCAACCCGCTCATGCGCATTGCCCACCGGGTGGCACCAGTGCTGCCGGTAATGCGCTCAATAGGGTCCGATATTGCCGTGCCGGGTGTAGATGAAGGGGCATATGCACGCACTCCCACCGCGTCTATCCGGCAGCTGCACCTGCTGGGGGTAGAAACCCGCGAGCTACTGCCGAAACTGCATGCACCTGTACTGTACTTGCGCTCCGTATCAGACCACACCGTTACTGACGCGTCACACCGCTATTTTCTGCAACATGTCTCGGCATCGGTAGAATTTAAATGGCTCACCCGTAGCTACCATGTGGCGACCCTTGATTACGATGCCGAGCTTGTTAAAGAATTCACACACAAATTTGTACAGTCCTTAAGCTAGGGCGTGGAAGGCGTAACTCATGAAGGTTTTCTCTGTTCCAGCAGAGGTAATGTGCGACCCGCAGCTGAATATCACCAGCATCTTAGAACGCCGTTGCGCTGACACTACCAACCCGTTGTTGTATCGCTGGCAGATGTCACCGGGGAATTGGCAGCCGGTGCGGGCCCGCGAATTTCGGGCCATGGTGGTGGCGGTGGCTAAAGGGCTGATCGCCTCCGGTATTGTTCCCGGAGATCGTATCGGCATTATGAGCCGCACCCGGTTCGAATGGACTCTCATTGACTTCGCTATCTGGTATGCGGGAGCCGTCTCTGTTCCCGTGTATGAGACGAGCGCGCCCGCCCAGGCGGCGTGGGCTCTTTCTCACTCCGAAGCGAAAGCAGTTTTCGTTGAGGACGATAAGCTGGCTGGTGTTATCGAACAGGCGAACAGCATTGAGCCGTTGCACCTTGAAAACACCTGGGTTATTAATAACGGGGCCCTGGATGCGCTCATTACGGCCGGGCTCAACGTGCCGGAAGAAGCAGTGTATACGGCACGTGACACCGCCACCTGCAGCTCCCTGGCAACTATTGTGTACACCTCAGGTACCACCGGCAGGCCGAAGGGGTGCCCGCTAACACACGGGCATTTCCTGAACCTGAGCGTAAACACCAAACTGGCGGAACCAGAGATTGCGAATCCCCATAATTCCTCTATTATTTTTCTGCCGTTGGCGCATGTGCTCGCCAGGCTGATTCAGATATTGGCGATGGACGCGGGCGTACAGATTGGGCATTCCCCCAATATTAAAAACCTCGCTGCCGATCTGGACAGTTTTAAACCGACTATGCTGCTGGTAGTGCCCCGCGTGTTTGAGAAAATCTATGAGGGGGCGAAGGCTAAAGCAGCTAAAGGCGGAACGCTCAACAAAGCCCTATTTGACCGCTCAGTGAAGGTTGCTGTTGAGTGGTCGCGCGCTAAAATTTCCGGTCGGGTTCCCCTCGCGTTGGCGGCCCAGTACACGTTCTACGATAGGCTCGTGTATGCGAAGCTGCGAGCGGCGATGGGCGGGCAGCTAAAGTACGCCGTCTCGGGTGGTGGCCCGTTATCCGATACTCTAGGCCACTTCTTCCACGCTGTAGGTATCCGGGTGGTTGAAGGGTACGGTCTCACGGAGACTTGCGCGCCGATTGCAGCGGGGCGTATTAGCGAGTTCCAGATCGGGGCCATCGGCCCGCTCTTACCGGGAGCGCAGGGGCGTATTGCCGAAGACGGCGAACTGCAGGTGCGCGGCGTGGGTGTGATCGATGGATACTATAAGAACCCTCAGGAAGACGCCACCGCATTTACTGAAGACGGCTGGTTTAAAACCGGGGACCTGGCCCGCTTTGATGAACGCGGCAACCTGACGATTGTGGGCCGTAAGAAAGAAATTATTGTGACTGCGGGCGGTAAAAATGTGGTACCGTCCGTGGCGGAAGATCACATCCGTACCTCCCCCTTGGTATCTCAGGCAATGTTGGTGGGAGATCAGAAACCATTTATTGCCGCGCTGGTGACGCTTGACCCGGATACGCTGCCGGAGCAGCTGGAACACCTGGGCTTACCGCGTGCCATGAGCATCCCCGAGGCAGCGGTGCACCCGAAGGTGCGTGAGGCAGTGCAGATGTTTATTGACGAGGCAAACCTGCTGGTGTCTCGGGCAGAGGCAGTGCGTGAATTTCGCATCATGAACAAAGACCTGACGGAAGCCGACGGTTACCTGACGCCATCGCAGAAGCTTAAACGCTCAAAGATTCTGAAAGATTTCTCCGCATATGTGGACGATATGTACAGCCGGGTCTCCAGCGATATGGGTGTGCGTCTAGAGCGGCTGCAGGAGATAAAAGAGCAGGCGTCCGAGAAACTGCACGAATACGCGGAGCAGGCCAGCGAACGCATTGAGGAGCTCAGGGAGCAGGCCAGTGAGAGGCTGCAGGGGTATCAGGCTGCGCGAGCGCAGAAAACCGAAAGTACCGAGCAGGTTGAGACGACTGCTGTGACCTCTGACGGCCCCAAGGATACCGCTGTGATCGAAGCAGCAGAGGATGACACTTCTCGCTCCCACGAGCAATAAGTTCGGCCTTGGGCCGGAACGGTCGGGTGCCGCATGTACGCAATGTGCGCTGACGGCTGCCAGGTATATGTTTCCCAGAAGATGTATGCCGCAGGGCAGGCTTTCCCACCGAGTCTCCTCAAACCGGGAAAACTTGCCCTGCGGCATATTTTGCAGCTATAGCTATGCGTTGATTTCAAGCCCCAGCAGAGCGTTCTCAACAACTTCAGTCAGTGCGGGGTGAATCCAGTACTGGCCGCGGGCCATCTCGCGCACCCCCAGCCCGAAGCTCATCGCTTGAATGAGCGGCTGAATGAGCACGGATGACTCCTCGCCCACCAGCGCCGCCCCCAGCAGCTGACCGGTATCTTTACGGGCGATCAGCTTGCACAGCCCCACTTTATCCTCCATCGCCCAGCCATAGGCGGTATCCCCAAACTCCTGGCTTTTAACGGTCACCTCAAAGCCTTCACGTTCACCGGCGGCACGCGCTTGCTCCTCGGTGAGGCCCACATACGCCAGCTGCGGGTGGCTGAACACAGCCGCGGGCACAAAGCGGTGGTCGCTGGCGCGTAGCTCATTCGGGTGGGACAGGTTATGCTGCACGATGCGCGCCTCGTGGTTAGCAACATGTTTAAGCTGATATGGGGAGGAGATATCCCCCAGCGCAAAAACGCCTTCAACGGGGGCGCCGTTGTACAGTACCCGCTGATACTCGTCCACACCAATAAGGCCGCGGGCATCTACATCAAAGAACTTCTCAGCATGCAGGCTATCACTATTTGGACGCCGCCCGGTAGCCACCAGCACCTTATCGGCAACCACATCAACTAGTTCGCCGTCGTTCTCAAGAACCACGGTTACTGAGTCGTCATCATTTTGACGGATCTCGATGAGAGAGTGCTCCAGCAGCAGATTCCACTGTTGAGATGCGGCTTGGGCGAAACGGTTCACAACCTCCTCATCCACGCCGCGCAGCAGGCGGGCTGACCGGTTCGCCTGGGTTACCTCAACGCCCAGCGCTGAGAAAACATGTGCGAACTCTGCGGCCACTACCCCGCCGCCAAGCACCACCATACGCTGCGGTAGGTGTTCCATTCGCATCACGGTATCATTTGTGAGCACCTGCGGCAGGTTAATTCCGGGCACGTCGGGGCGCGTGGCGCGTGAACCGGCGGCGATAACCACCTGCTTACCGTGGATCTTCCGGCCCGATGCAGTCTGCAGGGTGTGCCGGCCGGTAAAGTGCGCATACTCTGGGTAGAAGTCAACGTTCGGCAGGTTAGCACGCCATTGGCGGCCAGCCTCAGAAATCTTATCGATTCGGTGTGGGAAAATGCGGTCGCGCATGTTCTGCCACGAAATGTTTTGCACGGATGCTTCAACGCCAAGCTCAGCAACTTCTTGCGTTTTAACTGCCACGGTGGCCGGATACACAAACATTTTTGTGGGGATACACCCCACGTTTAGGCAGGTGCCGCCAAATATACCGCCGTCAATAATGGCGACTGTCTTATCATCCCACTCGGGTCCAATAATGCTATTGCCCGACCCAGAGCCGATCACTACAAGGTCGTACTGTGCCACCCCGTCAATGACTTCGAGGTCTTTAATGCTCATGCGCTCCTACCTTTATCATGTGGTGGTCCCGGGCCTGCCGGTTCTCGGGTTTGCCAGTTTCTTGGGCCTCAGGTGCCCTTCGTATCATTCTAACGGTAGCTATAACACGGGGACTTAGGTTTTATTCCGGCACTATAGTCAGTAGCAGCTGCCCACCAGTTACGTATGAGCCATCGGTGTGGGTAATACGCCCAACCCGACCGTGCGTCCGAGCCGTTACCAGAGTTTCCACTTTAAGGGCTTCGACGATGGCGAGCTTCTGTCCCGCGTCCACATGCTCGCCCTGACCCACGAGCAGAGTCAGGTACCCGGCGAACGGTGCACACACTATAGTGGGCCCCAGATCATCCTGGTTTGAGTGTAGAGTATGTTCGTTTGGGCGCTGCGGCGAGTTGCTGTTCTGCGGCATGAAGAAGTCCTTTACTTTCTGCGGCTCTTTCATATCCAACGGCTACAGGGCGGCGACAAGCCCCGTGAGCAGGCGGGTGAAACGGGTTGCCGGGTCCACGGCTTCCTCATCGGGCCAGTAATGGATAGGAAAAGCCGCGCCTTGGGCTCGTTGTACCGCTGAGCTTTCCCACAGGGTTGGCTCAACCACGAGACCACCGAAGAGGGTACGCATTTCTTCGCGGCGGTACAGGTGCTCAGGGTCATTAGGGCGCATCCTATTAATGATGACCGCAGCCCCCTCAATATCTTGTTCGTTATTGTCCTTAAAACGGGCGATGCCGCGTAGCGTGCGTTCGGTTCCGGCAACCGAAAAAAGGGAAGGTTCCGCGATAGAAAGTATCCGCTGGCTGGCAGCCCACCCCACCGAGGTGAGGGTTCCCATAAAAGGAGGACAGTCAATGAGCACCAGATCGTAGGTAGCGTCAGTCGCGCGGATAAGTTTCCGCACCCGCTCACTGTAGGAGACATGCTGCCGGGTATCGAAGAGGATTGACCGGGCAGAGCCGCGCGCCACCTGTATCTCGCCGGTAGTGGCGGGGTGGCTGGTTAAGAGCGTAGTGGCACCGGCGTGACGGTTCCACCCAGATGGGCCGACTGAGGCCGTGAACGCGTCCTCTTCGTCTCCATCCATGATGGAGGCAATATCGGGGGTGGTAGGGGCAACGTCCAACCCTGTGCTGGCGTCTGCGTGTGGGTCAAGGTCTATTACGAGAGTCTTGAGCCCACCATGTAGCGCGGCAGATGCCAAACCGAGTGTTATGGAAGTTTTGCCTACGCCGCCTTTGAGGCTACTGATACTGACGATTCTAGGCATTGAGAGTATATTTCCGTTGAGTATTCCAATGAATGAGTGCTTACAACTTATTCTAGCGAAATAACTGCACCCTCACCGAATGGTGAGGCTTTTTGCAGGGTACGCTTGAAACCCACGATTCAAAAATACTATGGGTACCTGCTAGTGCGTAGGCTTCTTTCTCAGGGACTGCCTCCCTGCCGCCTCTTGTATCGTGGGTTAGGGCAGCCTGCAAGGCAGGGCCGGGACTTAGTTCCCGACCTTGCGGGCACGTCTAGCCGCCAACTGGTCTACGTGCTCATGCGCCCCGCCGAGGGTGTCTTCTCCCGGCTCGCCGTTAAGGTTCTGCTCAATCTCACGCCAGACACGGCCAATGGCGATACCGAACACACCCTGCCCCGCCTGTACCAGGTCAATCACTTCGCTCGGGGATGTGCACTCATATACTGTTGTGCCATCACTCATAAGGGTCACTCCCGCCAGGTCTTCCACGCCTCGGGTGCGTAAGTGCTCTATGGAGGTACGGATCTGCTGGAGGGAAACACCAGTATCAAGCAGGTGCTTTACGATCTTAAGCACCAGCACGTCCCTAAAACTATAGAGACGTTGGGTACCAGACCCGGAGGCTGAACGAACTGTGGGGACCACTAGCTCGGTACGCGCCCAATAATCCAGCTGGCGGTAGCTTATACCCGCCGCTTTGCGGGCTACCGACCCACGATACCCCAGGTTCTCATCTACCAGGGACAGAGGGTCTGCGAAAAGCACCCCCTGTTCTCCGCGCGGAGGTGGCGTTGTGGGAAAAAGAGAGCCGAACCCTTCAAGCGGCTGATCCATCGGGTGCGAAAGGGTAGAGTCTGCTGCATCCGCAGCGGATGCGGTGCCTTTCGCGTTCTGCCCACGGCTGGATTGCTGCGCCACTGAGGTTACTTCCTATTCTTTGTGTTCTCTTACGTTCTCCCCACGGTGAGGGTACGAGGTGGGGCCGTCCGGTTAGGACATGCACCATGAGAATCCTACTTAGCTATCGTACCGGCTGAAGGATACGTTTGCACGGGACAACGCACCTAAATAAGAACGTATTTCAGCAAAAAATTTTATGACTTAAATGAGGATGCGCGCCTCGCCCAGTGGGCGAGGCGCGCATCCTCATGCTGAGTGAGTGAATCCACTATAAACCCATCGGCGGGGTTATTGATTGTGTCTCGGATTCTGGGGAAAACGCCCCGTCCCGGTCCCGGTGCCGGAATAACAGAGTGTTTTCGATAATGCCGAATTATTCGTAACTGGGCATTGCCGATTCGACCAGAGTTGCATGCAGCTGCAGGCACAGCTTGCGGATCTTATCCGCACGCTCCTGAGCCTGAGACTGCGATGAAGGATCGCGGCGGGAAGCCAGTGGAGCTACCGCGATTTCTACCAGAGAAATCTCGCGTTCTGCAGCAGACTTGAAGGAACGCAGGTGACGGGGCTGAATACCGTGCTGAGTCAGTTCAGCACTGGTGCGGGCGGTCAGCACATCATACTCGGTGTATTCGCCGTCCTTAGCCTCGATCAGGCCGTATTCAACCAGGTCATCAATAAGTTCTGTTGAGGCCCCTGAGTACTCTGCCAGCTCGCGCAGGGTGTACTTGCGGCTTGCGTTGTCGGAGGATCCGAGTACTTGGTCCAGCACCTCGTCAGAGACCGGCGCAGGGATTGCGTTAATAGCGCGTCCGGCTTCAAGGTCGTCAAGGTGCTGGCGGATGACCTTCAACGGCATATAGTAGTCACGCTGCATGGTGAGGATGTACCGCAGGCGTTCAATATCGGTCTGGGAGTACTTGCGGTACCCAGTGTCAGTACGCTTGGGGTACACCAGTCCGCGTTCTTCGAGGAAGCGAATCTTCGAAGCGCTAATGCCGGGGAAGTCCAGGTCTAGCTGACTAAGAACCTGACCGATGGTACGGCTTTTAATGTCGCGGGGGTCGCGGCTGTTTTCGCCACGCCCGACGCTTTCTACGAGAGCCTCGGCCCTTGCGAGGTTTTCATCAATGAGTGAGCTCATGAGAACAACTTTCGGGTTTATAGATTTTCGCTAAATACACGCTGGGGTACGCTCAAGGTACCCCAGCGCCTGACACGTACATGACCGGGAGGCTTGCACGGTAGCCAGCTATTTAGCGCCTGTGTTTGAGTGTGAGAGCAGGCCCTCGTGAATTATCACGAAATGATAAACACTTAACCTGCTGTTCAATCTTATAGCTTTAAGCGAGAGAATGCCATTTCTCCCGAAGATTCTGGGTAAATTTTATGATTTTTTACAGAGAAAGTACTTTATTAAGCGCTGGGAGAAAGAATACCAATTAGCCCCCTCAGCGCCCGAATATGAAGCCGGGGTTGAAGCCAATACGCCGTTTTACCCGTGAAATAACGCCGAACTAAGGGGAACCTACCCTGTTCGAAAAATGGAGGTGCTGGCAAGTTCGAAACTCACCAACACCTCTACACATTCGCTGCGACCGAGATTAAGCTCTCATTTTTGAATCGAGGGCTTAAAACATCGTACTCACCCTAGTCCAACTCTGCTTTGTATGCCTCAGCAGAGAGCAAACCAGAGAGATCATCAGCATTTGCAGGGCGCAGCTCAACGAGCCAGCCCTCCCCGTAAGGGTCGCTGTTAACCAAGGACGAATCGTCGTTCACAGCCTCGTTAACGGCCACAACCTCGCCAGCAACCGGGGCAAGCACATCCGAAACGGACTTAGTGGATTCAATCTCGCCGAAAGAATCGTTAGCTTCGACAGTATCGCCTTCCGAGGGAAGATCAACATACACAACGTCGCCCAGAGCATCCTGTGCGTGGTCGGTAATGCCAATACGAACGGTGCCCTCATCGGTGAGAGCCGAAACCCACTCGTGGTCGGAGGTGTACAAAAGTTCTGCGGGAACATTGCTCATAACGGTGGTTTCCTTTCACTGTGTTCCTTGCAGGCCGCGTGAGCCACGCGAGCCACGTTCGCGCCGTGGGGAACGCGCACGGTATACCTTAGATTATCGCATATAACGTAACCGAGAGCACGTTGATTACCAGTATGACGAGGCTGTTTTAAAGGCGGATG
Organism: Rothia aeria; assembly: GCF_016726365.1. Taxonomy (NCBI): domain Bacteria; kingdom Bacillati; phylum Actinomycetota; class Actinomycetes; order Micrococcales; family Micrococcaceae; genus Rothia; species Rothia aeria. The sequence goes on from NZ_CP068102.1 coordinate 623,291, forward strand.
CGCCCCACCTCCACGAAGGAGACAAGGCGCATCCTATGAGTTACTTACAGCTTCTAGCGAGAAGCAATGACCTTCTCAGAGAAGGGGTTCGGGTTACCGAAACGGTGTGCGGTAATCGAGACGGCCTGCTCACGCAGGAACGGCAGCATCTCGATACGCCCGGCTTCGGTCACCGGCTGGAAGTACACAGCCACGTCCGGGCGGCCACCCAGAGCGGTGTACACGGACTTTACATCGCTACCAATGTAGCGGATACGAGTACCTTCCAGAGGGGTGCCAGCCAGGGCACGAACCGGGGTCTTAGCGTTGGACTTGAGCCAGTTACGCCATGCCTCATCAGACTCGATCGAGTACTTCACGCCCTTGTTCTCCAGCACACCGCGGACGGCGACCGGCAGATCCCGTGCAGTTGACAGAGCGATCGGGGCACCGGCTGCCAAACCAGCCAGTACAACACGTACGACCTCTGCCGCAGGTGCCGACTCATCGGCACGCACCAGCACCTGGGTGGGTAGATAGCGCAGAATATTACGCTCAACACCCAGCTTCGAGGGATCGTGGCCGTAACCAAACTCAGTCTCCCAAGCGTGAGCGTCGGAGGATGCCGAGCGCTTAATGAACTCGAAGTCCTTTGCGCCGCACAGGCTAGCGCCCTCAGCGGTGGCCAGTACCTCGCGTACCGCCACAGACTGCGGAACGGTAGTAGCGGTTGCGTGATCCGGCTCCCAGTCGGTAAGTGCGACCAGGTAGTTGGGGCCACCAGCTTTGGTACCGGAACCGACGGTAGACTTCTTCCAGCCACCGAAGGGCTGGCGGCGAACAATTGCACCGGTGATACCACGGTTCACGTACACGTTACCCGCCTGCACCTTGGAGAGCCACAGCTCAAGGTCATCAGCATCAAGCGAGTGCAGACCAGCAGTCAGGCCGTAGTCGGGAGCATTCTGCAGCTCAATAGCCTCTTCAAGGGTGTCAGCAGTCATAATACCCAGAATCGGACCGAAGTACTCAGTCATATGGTACTCAGAGCCAGGCTTGACGCCTTCACGAACGCCGGGGCTCCACAGGCGGCCGGTCTCGTCCAGTTCCTTAGGCTGAATCAGCCAACGCTCACCCGGACCAAGGGTGGTCAGACCGCGGAGTAGCTTCTCCTCAGGCTTCTGCGCCACCGGGCCCATCTGAGACTCAATGTCCTGCGGGTGCGCCACGTGCAGGGAGTTCACGGAGTCAAGCAGCTGACGACGGAACCGCTCAGACTGAGCCACGGAACCAACCAGGATAACAGTTGAACCGGCAGAGCACTTCTGACCCGCGTGACCGAACGCCGAGTATACGACGTCCTTCACAGCCAAGTCGATGTCAGCGTTCGGGGTAACAATAATGGAGTTCTTACCTGAGGTTTCACCGAACAGCGGCAGGTCATCGCGCCAGGAGCGGAACAGCTCAGCGGTCTCGTAGCCGCCGGTAAGAATCAGACGATCCACCTCGGGGTGGGAAATGAGTACCTTACCTGCCTCACGGTCAACAACCTTGACAAGCTTCAGAACTTCCTTCGGCACGCCAGCGTCCCACATAATATCTGCAATCAGAGCACCGGTGCGGGCGGTAATGGTTGCGGGCTTGAAGATAACAGCAGAACCTGCGGCTAAACCGGCAAGCACACCACCGGCGGGAATAGCAGTCGGGAAGTTCCACGGCGGAACGACCAGGGTCAGGTCTACAGACTTAGCCCGAGCACCGTCCATCTTATCGAGGTCCTCAGCCAGCATTGCATAGTAGTACGCAAAGTCGATAGCCTCAGATACCTCGGTATCACCCTGCTCAAGAGTCTTGCCAGCTTCGGCAGCCATAACCTCCAGCAGGTCTGCACGGTGCAGAGCAATACCCTTACCCACGTGGCGCAGAATCTTAGCCCGCTCAGCACCGGAGAGACGACCCCAAGCCTTGCCAGCCTGCTCGGTTTCCTCAATAAGTGCCTCCGCCTCAGCAACAGAGGTCAGCTCATTCTCCTTGAGGATATCAATACCCAACTGGGTGCTCTTGGAACGCTCAAGGATCGCACGACCCCATGCACGGTTACCTGCCAGTGAGGGGTCGGTATCGGGGGTGTTCTCGAAGCGACCCGCAGGGACGAAGACGTTCTCAGCGTTCTCGTGGGAACGGTCCTGGGTACGCTTAGCGGAGGGAATCTCGTCAGTGACGGAGTTCAGTGAGCGCAGGAAGCGTTCTTCCTCACGCTTGAAGATAGCCTCGTCAGTTGCCAGGTCAAAGATGCCCGACATGAAGTTCTCGCTTGATGCGTTTTCTTCCAGACGACGGATCAGGTAGGCGATAGCAACATCGAATTCCTTGGGGTTTACCACGGGGGTGTACAGGAGCAGGTGGCCCACACGCTTCTGAATAACCTTTGCTTGCTGCTCGGCCATACCGATCAGCATCTCAAATTCGACACGGTCGGCAACGCCGCGGTCCTCAGCCAGCAGCAGTGCAAACGCCACATCGAAGAGGTTATGGCCAGCAACACCCAAGCGGATGTTCTTGGCATGTTCGGGGCGCAGGGCGTAATCAAGGATACGCTTGTAGTTAGTATCCGCTGCCTGCTTGGTGTCCCAGGTGGTGACGGGCCAACCGTGCATCACACCTTCAACAATCTCCATGGAGAGGTTGGCGCCCTTAACGAGGCGAACCTTAATACCTGCGCCACCGTTCTCAACGCGGCGTGCAGCCCACTCCTGCAAGCGGATCATAGCGGCAAGAGTATCAGGCAGGTACGCCTGCAGCACGATACCCGCTTCGAGGTTCTTCAGCTGCGGCTGATCCAGGATCTTGGTGAACACGTCAATGGTCATGTCCAGATCCTTGTACTCCTCCATGTCCAGGTTAATGAACTTGGTGGGGCTGGTGGAGGCAGCCAGTTCGTACAGCGGGGTCAGGCGGCGGACTGATTCATTAACAACTTCGTCAAACGCCCAGTGCTGGTGCGGGCCGGAGACAGCCGATACCTTAATGGAGACATAATCAACGTCGTCACGTGCCAACAGTCGCTTGGTCTCGGAAAGGCGGTGCTCTGCTTCGTTATCACCCAGCACAGCCTCACCCAGAAGGTTCACGTTTAGACGGTTGCCAGTCTTAGTGAGCTCTGCAATTGCGCCACCTAGCTTCTCGTCGGAGGCATCAACGATCAGGTGCCCAACCATCTCGCGGAGCACTCGGCGTGCTACGGGAACGGTCGGCCAGGCGAGCTTACCCGCCATCTTACCGCCGATACCAACAGCGGACTTCATATACCACGGCAGGAAGGAAGGAACAAGAGATGCAATATGGGAGAGGTTACGACCCGAGACATTATCGTCTTCGGGGCGGATCACGCCGTCGACAAAACCGACAGTAAAAGGCAGGCCATTCGGATCCTTGAGCACGCCAGCGAGTTGCTCAGCGGCAAAGGTTGATTTCTCGTTCTGCGCCTCAGTGACCCACTGACGGACGAGCTTACGAGCCTCGTTCGCCATGTTCTGGTAGTGCTCAGATGCGAAAGGATGCGTCATCCTTGACTCCTAACTAACTACGGTGCGCGCGATGCGCACGAAGCTTAATGATGTCTCTATTTCACCACAAAAGGGTGGGAAATACCTCATTAGAAAAAATAAATGTTTGTGCCATATATTGTTTAAAATTTCTAAATAATTGCTGTGGCATCGTTTTCTCCCGAAAATCCGCCACATTTCAGGAGTGCAGGAGGTTTCAGCCGCTTACTTTACTCCCCCAAATACCCCAAAATAGTGGGGTTCATCACCCTAGAGTAGATGTGAGGCTAATCTCTATATACTAATCTTGAAATCCTAGAGACGTCGCAGCCCCATCTCACCCAGCAGAAGGACAGCCATGTACGACATCCGCCGCATGCAGATGCTCCTTGAAATCCACGAGCGAGGCACCATCATCTCTGCCGCGCATGCACTTAATCTCACCCCATCAGCTGTCTCCCAGCAGATCACTAACCTCGAAAAAGAAGCAGGAACCGCCCTGCTCCAACGCGTAGGCAGGCGTGTGCAGCTTACCAGCGCCGGGCTAGTAGTCATCGAAACAGCCCGACGTATTCTGCGGGAAGTAGACCGCATGCAAACCAGCGTAGCTACCCTCGCCGGAGAGCCAGCCGGAACTGTACGTCTAGCAATTTTCCAGTCCGCATCATTCGCCTTATTGCCACGCACCCTCGCCTACCTTCACGACCACGCCCCGCGTCTAGTGCTGCAGGTTCTTCAGATCGATCCGGAAACCGGCATCTCAATGACCAGAAGCCGCGAATACGACATGGTAATCGCCGAATCCTACCCACACCATTACATCCCTGAATACCCCGAACTTCACTCCGAGCTGCTGGTTGAAGACCCTCTGAGCCTCATCGTTCCAGCGGACTCCCCCATCCGCTCCCTACACGAGGCACGACACATCCCGTGGGTTCTTGAAAGGGAAGAAAATACCTCCCGCCGGTGGGCCGTCAACCAATGCCGAGCCGCCGGGTTCGAACCCGAGATCCGATACAGCGCCAACGACATGATCACTAATGTGAACTTGGTACGTGCTGGTTTTGCCGCCAGTATTGTGCCCGGCTTTATTCTCGCTTCACTCTCCAACTCTGAAGGGTTACGGGTAGTGGATCTGCCGGGAGCCCCCTACCGCAGTATTTTTACCGCGGTACGCGCCGATGCGGTCACAACCCCCGCCCTTGCCATGGTACGTGAAGCCATGCGGTATGCGGTGAGTGAAGCGTTCGACTCTTAACAGCTGCCCTCCACACCGAAAAGCCCTCGCTCTTACTTCTCAATAAGGGCCCGCCCCAACTGCTCATCCAGCACCAGGTCAGTGATGGCCCCCGTGCGCAATGCTGCCCGCAGCACAGCTGCCCGATGCACCCCAGAGGCCACACACAACCTACGCGGAATATGAGTTAGCTCTGTCGGGGTGGGGCCAGAGGCCCGGCGGTTCATCTCCAGGTCCTTCCACGAGCCGTCTTCTCGCAACAGGATAGTACATATATCCCCCACCACCCCCTGCTCACGCAGTGTACGCTGCGCGGCAGCATCGAAATACCCGCCAGAGTACACATGCGATGGGATTGCCCCACCGAAAGCACCAATACCAAAGAGCGCCACGTCAACCTTGCGTTGGGCCCGCAGAGTTGCCTGCACGCTCCTTTCCCGCCACATAGCGTCTTTCGTGTCGGCATAGTCAAAAAACGCAGGAACGGGGAAATGCACTATATATGCGTCATAGGCTGTAACAAGTCGTCCCAGCAGGGTGTCCAGGTACGGTATTCCGGTGTGGTGGGCGTTTCCCGCTCCGTTGAGCTGCACTATTTTTACCCCATTGAGGGGGCGGCGCGGCAGATGCCGAGACACCTCAGTGACGGTCGCACCCCATGCCACCCCAACACTTGTTCCGTCGTCAATCAAAGAGTCCAGAAGCTGGGCGGCAGTACGGGCCACCTGTCCCATCACCGCGATAGGTGTAGCATCCGCCCGAGTGTTTACTAGGCTTACACGGGTCTTATATCGTTCGCTAATGCGCCGCTCAAGTTCGCTGCGAACCCGGAAAGAATCATCCAGACGAATCTGCACCATGCCAGTTTCACGAGCGCTTTTGAGAAGTCGTGAGACGGTAGCGCGGGAAACCCCAAGCCGATTAGCGATACCGTCCATAGTCATATCTTGTACGTAATACAGTTGTGCGGCCTCATAGGCTTGATTGATTCGTCCGTTCACATGCACCCTCCCCCGCATGAAAATCCGTTCATAATACTTGGTAAATATTTCACCACCAGGTTTTACTGAGTGCAACCTCAAAACGGTGTAAGCACACAGTTTGCTGGCTTTGGCGCCGGTTCCCACCCGGCACAGGTGGGCCTATTCCCTCCCCAACCACAGACGACAAAGACGCCCCTGAAGAAAAGGATTAGAACACAAATGGGCTCTCAGCAGTTCAATAAACTTTCTCACCTCACCGCTTCCTCTCGTGCACGCGCACTGGCTGATATGGCGGAAGGACCCGAACTCGACGTTCTTGTCATTGGCGGCGGTATTACCGGTGCCGGTATCGCCCTCGACGCGGCGACTCGCGGCCTGCGTACAGGGATTGTGGAAGCGGGAGACTGGGCAGCAGGTACCAGCGCCTGGTCCTCAAAACTTATTCACGGCGGCCTACGCTACCTCTACAACCTAGATTTCAAACTCGTAGCTGAGGCCCTCAAGGAACGCGGTCTGCTGCTCGAGAAAATTGCCCCTCACCTCGTGCACGCGCAGCCCTTTTTGTGGCCATTGAAGACTCCCGTTATTGAGCGCTCCTATTCCGCTATCGGCATTGGCATGTACGATGCCCTCGCGTACATCGGTTCGCGCGGCAAAAAGGGAGTTCCTTCGCAGCGTCACTTCACGAAGAAGGGCACTAAAACGGTTTTCCCCGATATCAAAGATTCTGCATTTACCGGCGCTATTCAGTTCTATGATGCACGCGTAGATGATGCCCGCCTAGTTGTTGATGTTGTTCGCACCGCCAGCGGTTATGGTGCCCTGGCTGCTTCACGTACCCAGGTAGTAGGTATCGATAAAGACACCTCCGGCAAGGTGGTGGGTGCGCGGCTGGCCGATCTGGAAAGCGGGCAGGAGCTCACGGTCAAAGCGAAACACATTATTAATGCCACCGGAGTCTGGACCGAAGAGTCTGAATCTCTGGCGAACCCGGATGCCGGCCTTGAGGTACTCGCGTCTAAGGGTATTCACATTGTCGTGCCGCGTGATCGTATTCAGGCTACTAGCGGTATTTTCACAAAGACCGAAAAATCGGTACTTTTCATTATCCCGTGGCAGCGTTACTGGATTATTGGTACGACCGATACCCCGTATACCGAGGATCGCGAGCGCCCTGTGGCAACTCGGCAGGATATTGATTACGTGCTGGAGCAGGCGAACAAGCTGATTGCTGACCCGTTGACCCATGATGACATCATCGGCACCTATTCGGGGCTGCGTCCTCTCTTGCAGCCGAAGGTTAAGGGTGATGGTGCCCAGTCCACTAAGGTGTCTCGTGAGCATACTGTTACGGAGGTTGCCCCCGGTATGAGCGCTATTGCTGGCGGCAAGCTGACTACCTACCGTGTAATGGCGGCGGATGCGGTTGATTTTGCACTCGGTGATCGTGCACAGGAACGTCCATCGGTGACGGAGACGATCGCACTGGTGGGTGCTGATGGGTATCGCGCTATTGAGGCCGGCCGTGGCCGTTACGCACAACGCTATGGTTGGGATGAAGACCGTATTACCCATCTGCTGGAACGCTACGGCGCGCAGATTGAGGATCTTGGTGCGCTTATTGATGCTGATCCGGACCTTGGTGCGCCTCTTAAACACGCACCGCAGTTCCTACGCGCCGACGTTGTATTCGCTGTTCGCTACGAAGGTGCCCTGCACCTGGAAGATGTACTGGTTCGCCGCGTGCGTCTTGACCTTGAACAGCGTGATCGCGGGTTGGCTGCGGCCCCCGAGATCCTTGAGATTATGCGATCCGAACTCGGTTGGTCGCCGGAACAAGCCCAAAAAGAATTCGATCTCTACGCGGCCCGTGTAGCGGCTATTCGTCAGGCAGAGACAGCCTCGACCGACGCCGAAGCATCCGCTAAGATTGAGGCCGTTGAGCCTGTGGCCCCCCGCCGCACGCTCAATGTGCACCACAGCTAACTGCCGCAGGTTTTTAGCTGCCCGTATAGTTATGTGAAGTTCACAATGCAGTGCTGAAAGGACGATTATGTCAATTCCTCTAGCTGCCGCCGTCGGCACGCTTCTCGCAGATGGCGGTAGCGCCCTTGCGGATACCGCCGGTAAGGCCAACACGTTAGGCCTGTTTGTCTCTGAATTTTTCGGGACATTCATCCTGATTCTGCTCGGTGCTGGTGTGTGCGCCGCAGTCAACCTGCCCAAGTCATACGCTAAGAACGCTGGCTGGGTTGTTATTACCTTCGGCTGGGGTCTTGCGGTGTTCACCGCCGTGTACCTGTCTTTCCCTTCGGGCGCCCATCTCAACCCTGCTGTGACTCTCGGGCTGGCCTCAGCCGGGCGTGACCTTGCCGAGAATGTACCCGCTTCGGCTGCTAATATTGCGATCTATATTGCCGGGCAGATGCTCGGCGGGTTCTGCGGTGCTGTGGCGGCTTTCCTCGCGTACAAAAAACACTTTGATGAGGAGAAAGGCGACCGCCTAGGTATCTTCGCGACCGGCCCCGCTATTAAGTCGTACGGCTGGAACCTGGTGACGGAGATCCTCGGTACGTTCGTGCTGGTAGGGTGGATTATTGCTTCGGGCAAGACCCCTGCACAGATTGGCCCGCTGGGTGTGGCCCTAGTGGTGGTTGTGATTGGTATGAGCCTTGGTGGTGCAACCGGGTATGCCATTAACCCGGCACGTGACTTGGCCCCGCGTTTCGCTCACTTTGTGCTTCCGATCCGCGGCAAGGGCGGCTCTAACTGGTCGTACTCCTGGGTGCCGGTGCTTGGCCCCACCATCGGTGGTGTGCTCGCTGGCCTGATTGTTCCGGCGCTGTTGGCGCTCTAATTGGTGAGGTGTGATACGCCGCCCGGCACCGTTATGTAAGAGACGGGCGGCGTATCCTCTGCCGTTTCTACTCCTAAAAGTTTTATTCCGTGTCAGATAACAGGTTTGGCGTGTTTCAGGCCGCCTGTCTCCCACAACAGTGAGGAAATCACTATGACTAACCCCCTACACAGCGCCACCCTGAATGTTGAGCGCAAGTACATTATGTCTATCGACCAGGGCACCACCAGCTCCCGGGCTATCCTTTTCGATAAGGCGGGCAAGATCGTTTCTGTGGGTCAGCTTGAGCACGAGCAGATTTTCCCCAAGGCAGGTTGGGTTGAGCACAACCCCGTTGAGATTTGGGATAACGTGCGTAAAGCCGTTGCAATGGCGATGGCAAACGGTGAGGTAAACCATCACGAGATTGCCGCAGTGGGCATCACCAATCAGCGTGAGACCACGGTGGTGTGGGATAAGAACACTGGTGAGCCGGTTTATAACGCAATTGTCTGGCAGGACACCCGCACCCAAGAAGTTGTTGATGAGCTCGCTGGCGATGACGGTGTGGGCAAGTACCACGATGTTGTGGGCCTGAATCTTTCAACCTACTTCTCAGGACCCAAGATTAAGTGGATTCTCGATAATGTTCCCGGCGCTCGTGAGCGTGCCGAACGCGGTGATCTGCTTTTTGGCAACACCGACAGCTGGGTGGTGTGGAACCTGACCGGCGGTGTTGATGGCGGCGTGCACGTGACTGACGTGACGAACGCATCCCGCACTCTGCTCATGAACATTCGTACTCTTGAGTGGGATCCGCAGATCGCTGCCGATATGGGTATTCCCATGAGCATGCTCCCCGAGATTAAGTCCTCTTCTGAGATCTACGGTTATGGGCGCCCGACCGGCCTGATGCGCGGCACACCCATTGCCGGTATCCTGGGCGATCAGCAGGCGGCAACCTTCGGGCAGGCTTGCTTTGAGAAGGGCATGGCGAAGAACACCTACGGTACCGGTAACTTCATGCTGATGAACACCGGGAATGAGCCCGTGTTCTCAGATAACGGTCTTCTGACGACTGTGGCGTACAAGATTGGTGACACCGACCCCGTTTATGCCCTAGAGGGCTCGGTTGCGATGAGTGGTTCGCTGATTCAGTGGCTCCGCGATAACCTGGGCATGCTCACCAACGCCTCTGAGTCTGAGGCGCTGGCGACCTCTGTTGAGGATTCGGGTGGCTGCTATGTGGTTCCTGCGTTCTCGGGCCTGTTTGCACCGCATTGGCGTTCCGATGCGCGCGGCGTGATCGTAGGTTTGACCCGCTACGTAAACAAGGCGCACATTGTGCGCGCGGCACTGGAGGCGACTGCTTTCCAGACCCGCGAGGTGTTGGACGCGATGAACGCCGATTCCGGTGTGAAGCTTTCCGAGCTGCGTGTGGATGGCGGTATGACCGCGAACGAGTTCCTGATGCAGTTCCAGGCGGATATTCTGGGGGTCCCGGTGATCCGTCCGAAGGTTATTGAGACTACTGCGTTGGGGGCCGCCTACGCAGCCGGTATTGCGGTCGGTTTCTGGGACGGCGAGAAAGACGTTGTCGAGAACTGGGCTGAGGATAAGCGGTGGCTGCCTGCCATGGAGCAGTCCGAGGTAGACCGCCAGTACCGCCTTTGGAAGAAGGCTGTGGCGCGCACCCTCGACTGGGTGGATGAGGACGTGCCCACCGCATAAACTTTAAATTTGCGGCCTACCGTATATCAGGGGTGTCTAGGCTAGGGCCTAGGCACCCCTGAGACAATATCAGGAAAAGTTATGACAGATGCGTTTCGTTAGGCTCTGCCTGGGGAACAGCTGTTGGGTTATGTGGCTGCAATGTTCCGGATGCTTCGATGGTGTTCTCTGAAGGTTCGGTATAAGTAGTCTCAGGTTGAACGCCGTTAGAAACTTGAGCAGCACGCGCCACAGTTACCAAAGCAGGGCGGAGCACTCGGTCAGCAAGCATAAAACCTTCCTTCACCTCAGATACGATACTCCCCGCTGGATGCGTCTCATCAGCAGGTACCACACCAGCAACTTCATGAATTGCGGGGTTGTAGAGGCCTTTTGCCTCAATGCGTTCCAGTCCACGCAGCGCGAGAATGTCAAGGATTTCTTCCCGCACTGATTCTGTAAGAGCTGCTGAGGGTTCTTGAGAGATCAATCGGTCCAAGGCGACGAGGATCTCCTTGAATATAGAGCGGTATGCTTCTCCCCTAGCTGTCTCATCACGCTCACGTAAACTCTGTTGGACCGAAACAATCAGCTGATTCTTCGCACGGTCCTCAGCAATCTTATGGGTAAAACGGTTACGTAACTCTTCTAGTTCTCCAAGCACACGTTCTTCAAATCCTGGAGTAACGAACGCTGAAACAGTCACACTCTGGCTATGGATGTTCTCTTGGGGGACAGGCTGAGCGGTTGCGGTAGAGCCATCCGCAGTGTGAGGATAATCGGTGTTTGCCGCTTTATCCTCAGTATTTTGTTCTCCCTCTCGAGCATGGAGGGCAGGCTGGGAGGTATACAAGGTTTCAGGTATATTGTCTGACATTATTTCCCTCAAATTATAACTATAAATACATTTCTACGGATACATACTAAAGGTCAATGGCGGGTATAGAGAGCTGCTAGCTCTCTATACGCAAATTACCTCGGCACAGCAACTCCTATACTTGATAGCCATCGTCGATTGTGACGCCACATTGGCTGATAGAAGCAGTAAAAGAATAACCACCACACAGGTACTGAGATACCCATTCCAATAAATGCGATGATTATATCAGCCAGAAATCCATAAATATCACTATAAAATTTTGATATCGAATCTACTAAAGCCATAAGTGTCATCAGCGGCATAAACACCATTGCCCCACCCAAAAATAAAAAATACAGGAACATCAGCCGAAAATTTCCAGTCCACCGCCGCTTGGTAGCAATCTTCATATGATCCGCCACTTGATGATATATGGGCCTTATATCTTCAGGCAGCATATGAGGCTTGGGTACCTTTGCAAAAGCCTTACGGGCGTTTCTTAACTGCTGCCGCGAAGCAACATACAATAATCCATCATATGGCACAGAATAGCTCTGCGCTTCTCTCATAAGAGATACAGCATATTGCTTCTTTATCTCTGAACTATTAGGGTGGACAGCTAAAGCCCGCTCACTTTCAGAAACAGCATGCTGTGGATCTCCACTGACGGTAAGGGCTTGAATATACTGGGCAATATACTTTTGATTATCAGGATACTCTTGAATAAGATGACGATAATTCGCGAGCGCCTGGGTATAGTTTCCGTTTTTAATGGCTATTAGTGCTTCTAGGGAAAGCAGATCATCACTGGGCGTTGACGAAAGCTGTTTTGCTTGCCGGATTGATGTAGCAGCCGCTGGAAATTCCCCACGGTCATACTGGGCCATTGCCAGAGCCTGCCACCCTATAGCACTGCGAGAGTTATATGAGGTAAGTTGCTGAGCGGCGTAGTGAAGAGCTTTATAATCACGATTTTGATCCTCTAAATAGCTGGTAACCTGTTTCTCCCAGCGCGCAGCTTCTTCCTTGGCACGTTTCTCCTGTGCAAGTTTGTGGAGGCGTTCCCGCTCTGCACGAGCTTGTCTCTCGCGCTCCAAACGCTCCTGACGTTCACGCTCCTCACGTGCAGCTCGTTCTTGGCGTGCCCGTTCTAAACGCTCTTCATAACGGTCTAGGAATTCGTCGTCACTAATGTCCTCCTCTATTATGGAGTCATCGTGCCGTTCTTCTTTACGTTTCTTGTATTCATCACGGAGTTTCCGTTCCCGACGCTGCCACTCTTTCTCAAGCCGCAATTCATATTCACGGCGAATTTCTTCTTCAGATAGGGAAGACTCTTCCCTCTCATCATTGTTTAGGATTTTCTTTGTGCGATAAATAGCAAGTTTCTGGTCGTAGTCAGCTCGGGCAGCAGGATCATAGAGAACCTTCTCTGCCTCAGCAAGCACGTCAATCATATGTTCTGCTTTGCGTGCTTGATCCTTATTAGGAGATCCCGTTAGGTTACGGTAACGAGAACGAGTTTTACGGATTGCTACCTTAATCTCAGATTCCGCTGCCGAATCATCAATTTCAAGGATGTCATAGTAGTCGTTAAAATCCATATCTCTCCTCCGCTACTTTAGTGTAGCAATCCGAAATAAAAACATATTTTCATTACAGCTACCTAAAATACAACCAAGATATTATAGAATGTGTGCCCGAGGTGCTCCCGCTAGCTAAAATCTGCTCCTGCAAGATAAACCTCGGGCACCTAATGTTTTGCAGATTCTATCTAGTTAATCTGCATACCGCCGATCTTCTGCTCCATTTCCCCGAGCTCACCTTCTCCCAGGTTTGCGACACGCTCGATCTTAATGGTCCCCAGTGATTTATTAGCAGTCAGGTCGTACACTTCAACAACAACAGTCTGATCGACATCATACTCATAGCTCACGCGCAACGGAGAACCTTTAGGGTAAACAGGGATTTCCAATTGACCCTCACCAACAATAGTGACATTTTGCGGATCCCGCTCATCCCCTTGGGTCACTTTTACGTGCACTGCGGTCTGCCGATCATAAGCAGTCTTTGTCTTCAGTTCGGTCTTTGCGGGTACTTTCGTGTTACGTTCAATCATGACCTGGTTGAACTCGGTCACCCCGTCAGCCTCTATGAGAATCACACCCAGTGCCTGCGACGTAACATCGCTAATATGCACAGGACCACCTAGGAAACTTTCAACAGTGGCTTTAGAGCCCACCTGTTCAGTGCTGACTTCAATATCCCCTTCCAGAGTAGCCTGAATGGCTGCACCAAGAGCTACTGCTTCATCCGGGTTAACATCCAGTTCAGGGCTCTTCCCTGACATCTGCTCAACAAGTTCACGCACCGCTGGCATACGGGTCGAACCACCAACGAGAAGAACCTTGTCAATGTCATCCCACGTGAGCTTAGAAGCCTCTAAGACATCAGCTACCAATTCCTGGGTGCGTACCATAAGCGACTGAGTAACCTCATTAAACTCTTCACGAGTCAAAGGCACCCGGTAGTGCTGGTCATTCGCTGAAAACTGTACATTCGTCTTAGGAACAGTGGATAGTGCTTTCTTGGCAAACTCTGCCTTTTCGCGTAGAGACGCCATGAGCGCAATATCTTCCAGAGCATCCGGTGCGCCCTGTTTTTTTAGTTCCTCATTCAGGTAGCTCATCAGGGCGTTATCAAAGTCAAATCCGCCTAGGTTACGATCACCATCAGTCGCGATCACTTCAAATTCGGTACCAGCAATTTTTAGAATCGTTACGTCAAACGTACCGCCGCCTAGATCGTACACCAGCACCGTACCATTGGCATCCGCATCTATACCATAGGAAAGCGCAGCCGCAGTAGGCTCATTCAGAACCCTCAAAACATTTAACCCGGCAATCTGACCAGCCTGTTTCGTAGCGGTTCGGCGGGCATCATCAAAATAAGCAGGAACTGTAATCACAGCATCAGTGACTTCTTCGCCAAGCGCAATTTCGGCATCCTCTTTCAGCCTCTTGAGGATAATAGCCGACACTTCTTCAGCGGAATACTGTGCCCCAGATGAGGAGTCAAACCGCCACGACGGATCCCCCATATACCGTTTTACGTGTTGCACAATATCGTCAGGGAAAGCCGCCGCTTGCCGTTTAGCCTGCTCCCCCACCAGTGGCTCATCTGGCCCTCCAAATGATTGGAATAGAACAACCGATGGGGTGATGGAATCACCCTCTTTATTCTTCAAGACTTCCGGTTTACCAGTGGGACGTACCACTGACACCGCAGAGTTCGTGGTGCCAAGGTCAATTCCAACTGCGATTCCCATACATGCTCCTTTTCCGCTAATTGCAGCGTCTCTATAAGCTGAACATAGGATCTACACAGACAGCAGAACCATAGTTCATGATAAACAGCTTATATCTAAGCGTAATAACTATTTTAGATCGAACTAAAAATATCTATAACACAATAGAAAGTATATTTTTGTATACATCAACCTACATAATCATCATACTTCCAATCTTATAATTCGCTTTTTCCACCTGCTCCTGGGTAAGGTTAGCAACACGATCAATCTGAAAAGTTCCTAAGGATATATTGGCAGTTAAATCAATAACTTCAACATTGATAATCTGATCCACATCGTACTTATAAATATATTCTAACGGTGCACCCTTGGGATATTTTATTGGCATGTCAAGAACACCTTTACCCACAATTGTCACAAATTCAGGATCTTCATCATCTCCCTGGGTGACTGTAACCAAAATACTTTCTTGGTAATCATAACGTGTGCAAACTTTTCGACTATGCTTTGCTGGAACTTCGGAATTACGGGGAATAATAATTATATTAATCTTCTCATCCGTATTATGCTCAAATACTATTGCCCCCAATGCCTGCGAGGTTACGTCTTTCACCCGTACCGGACCACCCAACAGCCCTTCAACTGCTGTACGCCCACCGATAAACCCAATGGTTTCTTCCTCAGGCTCAGACTCCAGAGCCGCCTGTATAGCAGCACCAAGAGCCACAGCTTCATCAGGGTTAACCCCTAACTCTGGGGTTTTACCCGTTACCTTTTCAAGCATCTGCCGCACAGCAGGCATACGGGTGGAACCGCCCACCAGAAGAACCTTGTCAATATGCGCCCAAGTAAGCTGTGCCTCTTGCAGGACGTCCTCCAAAATTTCTTCCGTACGACGCAATAACCCAGCAATCTGCGCATCAAATATTCCACGGTTCACAGGCACTCGGTAGCTCCTGCCGTGAATGGTTACATATGCATTCGTGGCCGGAACTGTAGAGAGAGATTTTTTCACATCTTCTGCCTGTTCACGCAGCTGCACCATTAATGAAACATCTTCAAAGCTGTCAGGAGCACCCTGTTTTTTCAACTCATCATTTAGGTAGTTCATCAGAGCATTGTCAAAATCAAACCCGCCCAAGTTACGATCGCCATCTGTAGCAACCACTTCAAACTCTGCCCCGGCAATACGCAAAATAGTGACGTCGAAAGTTCCGCCACCTAAATCGTAGACAAGCACATGCCCCCCAGAGTTATTTTCAACTCCATACGATAGCGCCGCAGCTGTTGGCTCGTTCAGCACCCGTAAAACATTCAACCCAGCGATCTGACCGGCGTGTTTTGTGGCGATGCGGCGTGAGTCGTCAAAATATGCTGGAACTGTAATGACGGCGTCAGTAACGCTTGCCCCAAGGGCTAGTTCAGCATCTTCTTTGAGCCGTTTGAGAACGATTGCGGACACTTCTTCAGGGCTATACTGAGCGCCAGATTCTGAATCGAACCTCCACGAAGCATCCCCCATATAACGTTTCACATGCTGCACAACGTCAGTAGGATTTATGCCCGCCTGCCTTTTAGCTTGTTCTCCCACCAACGGCTCATCGCCACCTCCAAAGTCTTGAAAGAGGACAACAGAGGGGGTAGTAACAGCCCCCTCACGGTTCTTAAGGATCTCTGGTCTTCCATCAGGCCGTACAACAGCTATCGCAGAGTTCGTCGTCCCCAGATCTATTCCTATAGCGATCCCCATGTATTCCCTCTCAGTGGTGGCTGGTCTTTTCAGGCATCATCCTATATTCAAATATACATAAGATGCTTATTGCAGGTCACTACTAGCCTCAGTATATATGGCGGGCTCTTGCTTTACTAAGATAGACATGCGGGAACATTATGCAGTACCAGAAAATTAGGCATTACAGCGCCCCTAGGAACAAGCGGCTTCTTCTGATGACATCCTACCCGTTATCCCATGCTATGAGTACATATTGTGAGGGCTTTAACGTGACAAAAGAACCCCCGCCTTACGGGCTTTTGAGCGGCTAATCTTATAGCCTTTAGGGAAGAAGAAAATAAACCCCAGCAGTAGCGGGATACCCAGCAGCACGAGTACTGCAAATACCGTTCCGAAGATCTCTGTAAAGGTCGGGGTTTCCAGGATACCTGCCACTGCCCCATGCAGCACACCATATTCGAAAGGAATGAGGAAGAGCAGGAACAGGCCGATAATGATCATCTGCCACCATTCGCGCCAAACGAAGTGCCTCTTGAGCGCATATTCTGCGGCGGTTTGAAGGTTCTCGTAGCGTTCCCGCAGGTGGGCTGAGGCAGTTCTGACGCTTTCAAGCGGCTCGGGTTTACGCAGTATTTCTAGGGCGTTTTTCGCAGCCTCGGCGGTAAGGTATGCGGGCTTCTGGTTAATATTAATAGCGTCTTTTTCTGCGGTTGCTACGGCGGCTTCAACTCCTGAGTCGTGTAGGGTCTGGTCGTATTGAAAGAAATCGCGACCTTTGCGGAGTTCTTTATCGGCTTCTTCGGTGTGGCCGCTGAGTCTGAGTGCTTCGGCGCGGGCTGTGACGTAACCAGGTTCAAGAGGATTAAGAGCAATGAGCTCAGCGTACCGGTCTGCGGCGACAGCATGTTGGTTGAGCTGCTGGGAGAGCTGTGCCTCCAGCAACAGCATCCCCTCAACAGGTTCTGCGGAGCGCTGGCGCGCCTGGGTGATATTAAAGTAGGCGGGCTCAAGCTCCCCTCTGTGCCGCTGGGCCTTGGCAAGACCGAACAGCCCGAGCGGATCGGCGGGGGCTAGTCGGTTCAGGTTCTGCGCAGCGATATACAGGTTAATGTCATCTTTGCGGCTAATGTAGTCCTGCACTGAGGAACGCCAGTGCTGTAGTTCGTCGTCGGGCTGTTGAGTATTCATATTCGTAGTCATAGGGCGTCCTTGCTGAAATTTACCGCGCACGGGCGCGGTGATGCCGCCCGGCGTTTGTCTGTGATTAGACAATATTTTAGCCGCATACCGCACCCTCTGAACTCTGCCAGTTGGCCCCTGAAGATTTTCAAATCATACTCCCAGGTTTTGCCTGTCGTGGGGCAGGGTCGATACGTTCAAGGTATCGCTTGATTGAGAATACCGATACGCTAACCGCAGGAAACATAACGGTAAGAAACGCTACACAGCCCGCATGTTTTATCACCTGTTTGCCCCTTATTCCCCCGCTATCGGTTATGCAATCGCCTCAACCAGATCTTCTGCTAACCGATATGATGGTTAATTATGATGCGGGCACGCCATAGCGCTCTCCCCTGTTATGGGCGGGTTCGCAGTAACCTCACGATCAGGGAGCGACCATGAGCGTCAAACCGAGGGCCTTTCAGAGGCAGTACCCGCCGCGTTGGCATAGTATTATCAACAGCCCAGTGGGACGTCTGTATATGGCAGCCAGTGATAACGCCCTGACCGGCATTTGGTATGAAGAGCAAGCCCATTTTCCGCTCCCCCATGAGCTGGGCGAACGTATTACCGACCCCGCTGGTCTAGTCGCTGAGGCCGACGAGGTGGCTCAGGCAATAGGTGCCGATGCCGAACGCCGTGGCGAACACATCTATGTGGCCCCGGCGCGTATCCTCGCTCAAACGGAGCGGGAACTTGACGAATATTTTAGGGGTCGGCGCACAGATTTTGAGGTACCGCTGGATCCCGACGGCACCGATTTTCAGCTGGCTGTGTGGGACTATCTCAAAACAGTTCCGTACGGGTATACGGTTACCTACGGTGAAATCTCGCGGATGGTTGGCCCTGGTGCGCCCGCCCAGGCTGTTGGGCAGGCAGTTGGTCACAATAAAATCGCGATCATTATTCCTTGCCACCGGGTGCTCGGTGCGGGTGGGAAGCTCACCGGATACGCTGGAGGCCTTGACCGTAAACGTTGGTTATTGGATCGTGAAGAGCCTAAAGATATACGTAGCGGGCGGTTGTTTTAGTGTTGTGCTCACCAATTTTCCACCATATTTTTCCGATAAAGACTGGTATATTTGAGAGCTACGCGCTGTTCCAATAGATACTTTCGATGATGGGGAGAGTCATGGCTATAGGCACCGGGGATCACGCGCCCCGTGAGAAGTACCCCGCGTGGGTTCGTAACGATCTGGAACGTGACTACTACGATACCGAGTGGGGTGTGCCCGTTACCGATGAACGCGGAATGCTTGAACGGGTCTGCCTTGAAGGCTTCCAGTCGGGTCTCTCGTGGTACACGGTTCTTGTGAAGCGCCCGGCGTTCCGTGAACTGTTCGCAAATTTTGTCCCGGACGCTCTGGTAAAGTTCACTAACGACGATGTGGAACGACTGTTGCAGGATGAGCGCATTATCCGCAACCGCCTGAAAATACAGGCTACTATTTCTAACGCGCTATTAACCATCGAGCTGCGTGACCGTGCGGCTGCTGGGGACACCTCGCTGGCTGGCTTTTATCTGCCAAATGGTCAGTGGGTTGAGCCCGGGCTGCCAGCCTTCATTTGGTCTTTCCTCCCCGAACGCACCATTACCCCGCGTGAACTTAGCGAGGTCCCCGCCCAGGACGACGTGTCCGCTGCTATGGCGAAGGCTTTTAAGAAACTGGGCGGAAAATTTTTAGGGCCCACCAGCTGTTACGCGCTCATGTGCGCTATCGGTATGGTGGATGCGCACCTGCTGGATTCTCATCGCAGGGGCGTCATGGGGCTTTTCGACGAAAACGGCAGGCTCCTGCCCTCCCCCAAGGCACTTTAGCCCCCTCATATTTGGGGTTATGTTACCTCTCCCTACCGGGCGCCTCACACTTTTCTCAGAAAACACCGCACAATAGAATGACGCAAACAGTAAGATGCGCCCGCACCAGCGTATTACAATACGCGGGTGCGGGCGCATCCTATTAAAAACCTCTGAGGCTAGATCACCACCAGCAGGAAAATCAGCGCCAGCAGCGGCGGGGTAAATTGGATGAGCGCGGGCTTACGCTTGTCTTTTGAGGTGAGAAACAGGTAAATACCAGCTACAGCCATCGACCCCAAACCAGCAAACATGAGGGCGATACCCACCTGCGGGAGCCCACCAAACCAGAAAGCGAGCAGGCCGGTGGCAGCAACCCAAGCCAGCATCAGGTTATACAGCCCCTGGTTTGCCGCCATATCTTTTGTAGACTCCGCGAACTCCTCGCTCATATTGAACACTTCACGGCCTTTTGGCTTGGTCCACAGAAACGATTCAAGAATCCAGATATACACGTGAATGGCAATTGCCACAAACGCGAACACGGTGACTACGGTCAGCATAGCTGGCATAAAGTTCTTCTCCTTGCTGTAGTGTCAATCGGTAAACAGGAACAATTTTACTCCCTCAGACCAGTGAAGATACATGCCCGTAACTTATAACGCACATACTTCGCCTCACCACGTGCCTGTTCGGTTTCTCGCTGTACCGATGAGCCGGACAACAGGTATTGGACGAAGAGCAAGGAGCTCTTTAGCGGGCCATCACCAGTGAGAGTAGGTACACCCACACGCATACCAAAACCAGCAGAATAGCACTGTATTTAATA
Organism: Rothia aeria; assembly: GCF_016726365.1. Lineage (NCBI taxonomy): Bacteria > Bacillati > Actinomycetota > Actinomycetes > Micrococcales > Micrococcaceae > Rothia > Rothia aeria. The sequence goes on from NZ_CP068102.1 coordinate 643,330, forward strand.
GACATGGAGGTAATCTTCGATTCCTGCCCAGCACTATTCACAGCAGCCGCAGCAATAGCAATCGACTGAGGCGAAACGATCTTACCCATCACACCGCCCGCAGTGTTCGAGGCCACCAGCAGAGTGGGATTCACATTAATCTGATGCGCGGTCGCAGACTGCAAACCGGCGAACAGCACGTTATTGTTTGTTACTGATCCGGTCACGAACACACCAATCCAGCCGATTACTGGCGAAATAAGCGGGAAGAACGCGCCCGCAGCTGAGGCCGCAAGTGCGATAGAGGAAATCATCCCAGCGTAGTTCATCACATTCGCCAGGGCCATCACCAAGCAGATCATGAGGATAGGAAGCCATAACTGTTTCCAGGTGCCGCCAAGTTCCTCAAACGCAGCCTTCCAACTAATTTTAGAGAACAACACGGTCACCAGCACCGCCACTAGAATCGCGGTGCCGGAGGCCCCCAAAATATTCCAGGTAAACACAGCCTTCACAGGGGTGGGCTTAGTGACGATAGGGGCAGCCTGCTCAATTACCCCATGCACGCCGGGGATGTTAAACAGAATGGTGGAGAACCCCAATAGCCCGTCGCTCTCCCCCGGTTTAACAGCTTTAGCAAATACCGGTTTGAGGGCGGTAGACCACAGCAGGATGGCAACCGATAAGTACACGAAGGGACTCCAAGCATTTAGGATCTCCCCAGCAGTGTGCTTGACTGCTCCCTGCTCTTGTACCTCTTCAAGGGTGGGAGCGGTAGGCTCACGGTAAATATTTTTGGGCTGCCACACGCGCATCATTAACGCAAGCACCACAAGCGCCAGCAGCGGCGGAATAATATCCACCAGCTCGGGACTGCCAAGGAAGAACAGAATCGCTGACTGCCCACCAGAGAACACTGCACCAATAAGCAAGGCAACAGGCCCAACTTCACGCACACCACGCACCCCGTCTTGAATGGCGACCATGAGCACGGGGATAAGCATTGAGAAAATCTGCAGTACCGGAACAATATCTATGGATAGACCTGCTAGATCAATGTTTCCGTAGTTGGCGGCAGTAGTGACCGGGATACCAATAGCGCCATAAGCCCCTGAGGCGGCGTTAGCGATAAGTGCGAACATGGAGGCTTTGAGCGGGTTGAAGCCCAGGTTCACCAGCAGCGCCGCCGCAATAGCAATGGGAATACCGAACCCCGCGGCCCCTTCCAAGAACCCGCCAAAACAGAACGCTATCAGCAGCATCTGGATGCGCTGATCGGTGGATATTGCCGACACCGATGAGCGCACAATATCGAAATTCCCAGCGCGCACGCTAATGCGGTACAGCCACACGGCCATGAGCACAATCCACCCAATAGGCCACATGCCAGCTAAGAAACCGTAAAGGATCGAACCCGCCCCAGCACTGACAGGCAGGCCAAACACGAAGATACCGATACCCAACGCAGCCGCCAACGAGAGGAGCGCAGACTTAATGCCGGTGAGTTTGAAAACGGTAAGGCTCAGTAAGAAAAGGATGATGGGCGCCGCTGCGACCAGTGCCGAAAGCACAGTCGAGTGGAGTGGGTCATAGACCTGTTGCCACATAAGTTTTTAGTCCTTCCCGGCGGTGCTGTGTGTGCTCCCGCTCGGTATTTCACGATGTGATGCCGCCACGGTTCCTGCTACTGGTGTGGCAGGTGTGTGGGCGGCATCGTGCGTTTTATCTGTATTTGTGTGTATATAACAGTGGTGTGTACCGGTGTTATTCCCGCTCTGTACCCATTGCTGTAGTGAGACGTGGACATGTGAGACTAATAAGGGTACACACAACCTTTTCTTTTCAAAAGTACCATGAGTGCGGGGAGTGACTCATATGAGGCGGCACTGACTTGCGGTGTAGACACATGAAACTGGCGGGTTCCGCTCGGTTATTTCCGTTGCGGAACCCGCCGGTTGTAGTGGCTGCTATGGTGGTATGTGAGTTGAAACTGCCCGAGGTGATTAGTGCGTCATCACCAGTGAGAGTAGGTACACCCACACGCACAGAACGATCAGCAGCCCTGCACTGTATTTAATGGACATGGAGGTAATCTTCGATTCCTGCCCGGCGCTGTTCACTGCGGCCGCAGCGATAGCAATTGACTGGGGCGAAACAATTTTTGCCATCACACCACCAGAGGTGTTGGCAGCCACCAACAGAGTGGGGTTCACACCGATCTGGTGTGCGGTGGTTGATTGCAGACCGGCGAAGAGGATGTTGTTGTTCACCACGGAGCCGGTCACGAACACACCAATCCAGCCAATAATGGGTGATAGGAGCGGGAACACGGCACCTGCGGCCGCCACCGCCAGCGCGATGGAAGAGATCATTCCGGCGTAGTTCATCACATTCGCTAAGGACATGACCAGGCAAATCATAATGATGGGAGTTTGCAGCTGTTTCCAGGTGCCGCCGAGTTCTTCGAACGCGGCCTTCCAACTGATCTTGGAGAACAGCACGGTAATAACGACGGCCACCAGAATCGCGGTGCCGGATGCCCCCAAAATGTTCCAGGTAAACACAGCCTTCACAGGGGTGGGTTCATGAACGATAGGGGCTGCCTGCGCTATTGCCTTGTGCACACCGGGAATATTAACAGGGATATTGGTGAATCCTAGCAGCCCGTCGCTCTCCCCCGGTTTGGTGGCTTTAGCAAATACCGGCTTGAGGACGGTGGACCACAAGAGAATAACGACGGAGAGGTATACGAACGGGCTCCAGGCGTTTAGGATCTCCCCGGCGGTGTGCTTCACTGCCCCCTGCTCTTGTACCTCTTCGAGTGTGGGAGCGGTAGGTTCACGGTAAGTATTTTTGGGCTGCCACACACGCATTATTAGTGCGAGCGCCACAAGCGCCAGCAGCGGCGGGATCACATCGACCAGTTCGGGGTTGCCCAGCACCTGTAGCAGTAGCGACTGTCCGCCGGAGTACACGGCACCGACAATGAGCGCTACCAGACCTGTTTCGCGTAAACCGCGCAGCCCGTCTTGGATCACCACAAGGAGCACAGGGGTAAGAAGCGCAAAAATCTGCAACACAGGGATCATATCTGCTGATAGTTCAGCAAGGGGAATACTGCCTTTCTCGGCACCGGTGCTGACAGGAATACCGATGGCCCCGTACGCCCCGGAAGCGACGTTTGCAACCAACGCCAGCATGGAGGCTTTGAGCGGGTTGAACCCCAGGCTCACCAGCAGCGCGGCGCAGATGGCGATGGGAATACCGAACCCGGCGGCCCCTTCCAAGAACCCACCGAAGCAAAACGCAATCAGCAGCATCTGGATGCGCTGGTCTGTTGAGATAGCTGAGATGGAGGAACGGACGATGTCGAAGTTCCCGGCGCGCACGCTAATGCGGTAGAGCCACACGGCCATGAGCACAATCCACCCAATAGGCCACATGCCAGCTAAGAAACCGTAAAGGATCGAACCCGCCCCGGCACCTGCTGGCAGCCCGAAGACGAGGATTCCGATGCCCAGAGCTAGAACCAGGGCAATGACTGCCGCTTTAATGCCGCTAAGTTTAAGTACGGTAAGACCCAGTAGGAAGAAAATAATGGGTATGGCCGCAACGAGGGCTGATAGCACGGTGGAATGTAACGGGTCGTATACCTGTTGCCACATGAGGGTGTGTCCTTCCGGCAGTGCGCCCGCAGTGGTTCTATGCGGGCTGTGCCGTCGTTCCCTCAGCGAGCGCCTTACCGGTAGTATTGCGTTTCTGTGGGTTTGGCGGCAGCATATTGATGTGTTTTCAAACGGAGAAAACGCTAAACCTGCCTGCCAGATGGTTACGGTGGCTTATGTGTTCCCCGTCCCACTTATGAATGTACCACTTCATGACAACTTGTTCGCAAATATCCCCACCTAAAGACTGAAACATCATAGTTGCATCACAACCTGAAGATTTCACTGCGCTCCGCGTTATTATTTGGCTAACCGCCTCAACATGTTGGATATCCAGACAGATCAACGGCCTTTAGGGCTATTACTTGGGGGCAGATTCCGTGCGCCTAAAACATTTATCTTCTACATGAACTTTACTACCATTGTTAAGTAAACTCGCAGATGTTGTCAGAGCGCGCCTATACCGCCTGGGAGGAATAATGATGAATATCCTTTTACTTGGAGCCAGCGGCCCCACTGGACAACAAGTGCTTCAGCAAGCCCTGGAACATGGGGATACCGTCACCGCCTTAGCCCGGCACCCCGAAACGCTGGAACAGTTCGGGCAGCAGGTGAAGGTTGTTCGCGGTGATGCCACCTCAGCTGAGGACCTAACGAAAGCCATGGACGGGCAGGACGTCATCATCTCCGCTCTAGGCCGTGGTAAAGCCCTGCGGGCGGAGAACCTTTTTACGGACGCCATCTTGGCGATTCTGCAGGCGGCATCTGCCACCGGTGTTCACCGCCTGGTGTGGTTATCGTCTTTCGGTGTTGCGCACACCTACGATTCGGCCACCTTCAGCCAGAAAGCGGTGTATAAGACAATACTGCGCAATATTTATGCGAATAAGGCTGAGGCAGAAAAGCTGCTCCGCGCCAGCGACTTGGACTACACCATCGTGTACCCTACCGCTCTAACAAACGGCCCAGCCACCGACACTTACCGTGTGGGAGAGAATATTTCCATGAATTCCGCGGTACTAAAGGTGAGCCGCGCCGATGTGGGCCATTTTATGTACCGTGCCGCCCTCGATGCTGAGTGGATTGGCCGCGATGCTGTTATTACCAGCGGCGGCAGCTAACTCACCATTACGCGGTGCCGCCGGCGAGACAACGATGAAGGCATAAGCGGCATTCGCTCACGTGAGGCTGCTAAAGTCGCTGCCTGTTATTAGAGTGAAATTTTCTGTTATTGCTAGGGCTCTTCTGCGCCTTGTGCTTATAGCTCGTTGGTTGGGTGCGGTAAAAGATGTGAGAGCAGCAGCTTAATAACCAAGACGGGGATTACCCATACTGCGGCGGGGCTTAGCGGCTGTATCGCGAGGCAGATAGCGATGAGGACGACGGCAAGCCCAAACGCTACCGGCGGTCGGTACTGACTGCGGACAGAGACGATAAGCGCTGCGGCCAGTAGAACACCCGCATAGGCGACAATGGCTGTTGCCCACGGCATTACAGTGGGCAGCACGGCCGCTAACACCAGCGTATGAATATGCCTGGCAATAAACCCCAAAGCAGACCCGCGGGATCGTTTCCCCGTGTGGAAACGCCGTGAACACGCTGGGGTTGCGTTCACAACTGCTCCCCCGAAAAGGTCGAAGCCGCCCACAATCAGCAGGACAATCCCGAAGCCTGAAATGCCCTGCAGCGCACCGGTTGTTCCCGCAAAAATAGCACCGCAAACACCGGCTCCGTAACCCAGTAAGCGTTCAGTATTCGTTGCACCCGGGGCGATCAGGGCATCATCAACCATGGCGAGTAACTTATACAGTTTCTGCATTCTGCACCGCTGCCTTCCGGTCATAGCTAGCCTGCGGTCACGTACATTGTGTCAACCGCCAAAACCAGTAACTTATGATGCACAATACCAGATACAACAAAACGCCCCAACCGATAGTTCTACCGATTAGAGCGTTTTCTGCGTCGGGTTGACAGGATTTGAACCTGCGACCCCTTGACCCCCAGTCAAGTGCGCTACCAAGCTGCGCCACAACCCGATGATTCCGGGGAACCCTCCCCTGAACACTCGATAAACTATACCCCAGGTTTTTACCCCGTGCAACTTGGCACAGACTAAGGAACAGAAATTTTTGCGCTACCGTTCTCAGCTGCTCACATAAGGGGTCACCATGCCAGCACGGGCGCCTCGCAGCGGCTTCTTCGAGACCACCACAAGGCACCCAGTACGCCACGGGGCAGGGGACTACCGTTTGCGGGTGCTCTTCCCCTTCTTCTTCGTCTTACCGCCCTGACGTTCCCCCAAGGAGCGGCGTTCACGCACGCGCATCGAAATTTCGATCGGCGTGCCCGTGAACTCGAAAGTTTCACGCAGGCGGCGCGTAATAAAACGCCGATACCCCGGGTCTAAGAACCCGGTTGTGAAAAGCACAAACTTCGGCGGGCGCGACGACACCTGCGTGCCGAAAAGAATACGCGGCTGCTTACCACCACGCAAAGGATGAGGATGCGCCGCAGCCAGCTCCCCTAAGAAAGCGTTCAGCCGCCCCGTTGGGATACGCGAATCCCAGGACTCCAGCGAGCGTTCCAGGGCGGGCACCAGTTTATCTTTATGCCAGCCGGTTTTCGCCGAAATATTCACGCGCGGAGCCCACTTCACGTGCGCCAGGTCGCGGTCAATTTCACGTTCGAGCATCTCGCGGCGTTCCTCATCAAGGGTGTCCCACTTGTTGAAAGCCAGCACCATTGCACGACCGGAATCGATAGCGGTCTGAATAATACGCACGTCCTGCTCACTCAGCGGCTCAGACACGTCCAGAAGTACAACCGCGACCTCGGAGCGTTCCAGAGCTGTCTGAGTGCGAAGCGAAGAATAAAACTCTGCCCCCTTCGCCATATGCTGGCGGCGGCGAATACCCGCCGTATCAATAAACCGCCACGGGTAACCGCCCAGCTCAATAACCTCATCAATAGGGTCACGCGTAGTACCCGCAAGGTCATTCACAACCGCACGTTCAGAACCAGCCAACTTATTCAGCAGCGAGGATTTACCCACGTTGGGGCGACCAATCAGCGCCACACGGCGCGGCCCACCCAGCGCATCCGGCTGCGCATACTGGGAGTGCTCGGGCATGACCTCTAGAAGTTCGTCAAGGGCATCCGCAAGGCCACGACCGTGCAAACCCGAAACCGGGAAAGGCTGCCCCATTCCCAGCGACCACAGGTTATAAATCTCCGGTTCCAGGTGAGCGTCATCAATCTTATTGGCCATCAGGATAATGGGTTTCTTCACGCGCCGGAGCATGCGCACAATCTGCTCATCCGAGGCGGTAATACCCACGCGCGCGTCCACCACAAGAATAACAACGTCGGCCTGCTCAACCGCGATTTCCGCCTGATCCGCCACCTGGGCGTCAATACCGCGTGCATCAGATTCCCAGCCGCCAGTATCAACAAGGGTGAAACGTTTGTCCAACCATTCAGCTTTATAGGAGACACGGTCGCGGGTCACCCCCGGCTTATCCTCCACCACGGCCTCACGCCGACCCAAAATACGGTTAATAATCGTGGACTTCCCCACATTGGGGCGCCCCACGATCGCTACCACCGGGTCAGCAAGCTGTTCTTCTTCCTCGTCAAGCTCAAAACCCCAGGCACCCAAGAGCGCACGATCTTCCTCATCAAGATCATAGTCCTCAAGCCCCTCCAGAAGAGCCTGTGCACGTGCCTCGGCGGTCTCATCGTCAATATCAGCTAGACGCTCGGTGACATCATCCTCACCGCCGCCTAAATATTTGTCTTCGTAGTCATCGCGGATAGCATCGTTCTCAGCCATGCGCGTCCCCTTTCTACACTGCAAACACCCGAACCACTTCCCATAAGGGTCCCACTAGGAGCCTGGGAGCCAGGCTGTTCGCACATTACGTACTGCTGCGTGGGTTATCCCCCGCGTTTTGCTTTCACCTGCGCGTTTACCGCATTAATCACAGCCGAAACGGTGGCGTTAAAGTCCAGTTCGGAGCTATCAATCAGCTCAACACCAGCTGCGGCCTGCATAAAATTATTAACCTTCGAGTCTTTGGCGTCACGCTCAGAGATCTGCTGCGTCAAATCGCCCGCAGAACCCGACTTCTCAGTATTTTCCAGGCCGCGGCGGGCCATACGCACCTCTTCCGAAGCAGTCAGCAAGATACGCGCATCCGCGTCCGGGGCCACCACAGTGGTAATATCACGCCCCTCGGCGACAATACCATTCACGGCGTGCCCAATGGCCCATCTCTGCAACCCGATCAGGTGCTCACGTACCGCCGGGACGGACGCCACAGCTGAGACCGCCGCCGAAACCCGCTCAGAGCGGATCTGCTCACGCACATCGGTAGAGCCAATCAGGATCTCTTCTTCCTTAATATTGGTGCCAAACACCAACGGCATCTCAACCACCGCCTGGGAGATAGCCTCAGCGTCAGCCAGGTCAATCCCCCGCTCCAGCACATACCAGGTTGCCGCACGGTACATGGCGCCGGTGTCAAGATACGCCAACCCAAAATGACGCGCCACCTCTTTTGAGACTGAAGACTTTCCAGACCCGGAAGGGCCATCAATAGCAATCGTTAACTTAGGTTTCTCATGCATGCTTATTCGCTTTCATATGGTGATGCGCAGGTACTTACCTGCTTTTAGCATACGGGATTGGGGCGTTTATTCCTCCCCGCAAACATTGGGACACCCCACCCACTAGGTGACGACCTTCCAGCCCCGTTCGGTCAGTCCGGTCACCAGCTCATCATGTTTAGCGGGGCTCACCGACAACTCGGCCATGCCTACATCTGCCCCGGTTGAATGTTCCAGACGCAGATCTTCCACATTCACACCCAGCTCACCAATATCGGCCAGCAGCCGCGCCAAAGACCCAGGGGTATCATCCACCAACACCGTGAGCGTGGCAAATGCGGTCGGCACCGTACCATGTTTACCGGGGATGCGAGCCACCCCCGCGTTCCCCTCACTCATTAGCTGCGCCAAATCCAGGCGAGCGCCGGGGGCGGTAGGGTTCTCAAGTGTAGCAATCAGACGGTCCAGATCCTGACGTATACCATAGAGTGTACGCACCATAGGCTCCGCATTCGCCGCGAAAATCTGCACCCACAGGCGCGGGTCACTCCCCGCGATACGCACCGTATCACGCAGGCCCTGCCCCGCCAGCGACAGCGCATATAACGGTGTGTGCTGCAGGCGGGTGGCAAGTAAAGAACTCACCGCCTGCGGCACATGCGAGATGAGCGCCACCGTCTCATCATGCTCAGACGCACTCAAGGCGGTCACAATAGCCCCCAGCTCAACCGCTAAAGCCCGCACCAGTTTCACGCACTCAGCGCGGGCAGCCTCATGCTCACAAATAATCCAGGGTCGGGCCTGAAACAGCTCTCCGCGTGCAGCAACCGGACCGGACTTCTCCCGCCCCGCCATCGGGTGCGACCCCACATAACGTGAAGCATCAGCCCCCGACTCAAGCACCTGCCGCAGCGGCAAAGACTTCACCGAAGCAATATCAGTGACGGTGGCCCCCGGGTAATCCCCGTGCGGCGCATATGTATTGAGTGCCTGCACGCACAGGTCACCAGCCACGTCCGGCGGGGCCGCCACCAGCACCAGCTGCGGCGCGCATGAGGCACGTTTAGCTTCCCCAAGAGAGGACCAACGGGTACCCGCACCAATATCCTCAGCGACCGCCTCCACGGTAGGCGAAATATCCTGCAAGTACACCGGCACTCCTGCGGCACGCAAGCCCAACCCGATAGATGCCCCCAACAAGCCCGTGCCGATCACCAGCACCGGGCCGGTAAGCACCGGGGAAATATCCTGAGAACCCATTACATGTCCACGCTTGCCAGTAGATGCCCGATCTCAACCTTCGACAGGTTACGCACCGTACCCTGCTTCTGCGACCCAATACGTACCGGGCCCATCTCAACACGCACCAGCTTCTCCACCGGGTACCCCACAGCCTCAAACAGGCGGCGCACAATACGGTTCTTCCCCGAATGGATACTCACCTCAATCAGCACATGCCCCGGGGCCGAATCCACCAGCTTAAACGAATCAACACGAGACACGCCATCCTCAAGACGCACACCCTTTTTCAGCTGCGCACCCACGCCCGACTCAACCGGGCCACGCACCTGCACCAGGTATGTTTTAGGCACCTCGTAGGAGGGGTGCGTCAGCCGATTCGCCAGCTCACCATCATTCGTCAGCAGCAGCAGCCCCTCAGTCTCAACATCCAAACGACCCACATGGAACACCCGCTCCGTCATTGAAGACCGCAAAAAATCTTTAATGCAGGGGCGGCCATCGGGGTCTTCCATTGTTGAAACAACCCCGGCAGGCTTATTAAATGCCATGTACACGAGCTTATCGTTCGTCTGCACGGTCATACCATCCACCTGAACCACAACATCCGCAGGGTTCACACGCACCCCTAGCTCGGTCACGGCCTCACCATTAACAGTGACCCGCCCTTCGGTGATCATCTGCTCACACACACGGCGTGATGCCACCCCGGCCTGGGCCATTAGCTTCTGCAGACGCACACCGTTCTCGTCATAAAAATCGAAATGATCCACCGGCGCAGCACGCGGACGTCGTGGGCGATGCGGCCCCGCCCATTTGTTGGCCCGGTACTCGCCGCGCTCATGCGCAAACGCCTCCCCCGAACGGTACGGGCGGCCCGGTGCCCGGCGTTCACGCTTAGGTAGCTCAGAGTACTTACCTTTCCCCTTGCCTTTGCCCCTGGAAGCGCCAGCCTGTGAGGCGCCATACTTCGAGTTTTTGGGGGCGCCCCCCTTAGCCTTGCGGCCACCGCCTTGCGGGCCCGCGCCCTTGGAACCGCCCGTATGTCCGGGGCGGGAATTATTCTTTCCGTATGCCATCAGTTTTCCTAATATCCTGTCAGTATTTTCTACAATTTATCTGTTATATCCCGAGCTCACTGCCCGCACGTTCAGCAGCACTCCCCTGGGCCTGAAGTATTACACGCATTACCCATCTGCGGAGCCCGTTATAAGTATCTACGCATCATCTGCCAAAAGTGCCGCCTCCGTATCATCCGGCAAAAACGGGGCAAGCTCCGGCAGCTCATCCAACGAGTCCAACCCCAGTTTCGCCAGCAGAAGCTCAGTCGTCTCATACAGGGCCGCCCCTGTACCTTCTTCCTTACCAGCCTCACGCACCAACTGGCGGTGCACCAGCTGCCGCACCGCGGCATCAGCATTCACGCCGCGCACCGCTGCAACACGAGCCCGGGTAACCGGCTGCTGATACGCGATCACAGCCAACGTCTCAAACGCCGATTTGCTCAATGTGGCGCTCTGGCTGCGGGTCACAAACCGGGCCACCCAGGGCGCAAAATCGGCACGAGAGTACAAACGCCAGCCGCCCCCTACCCGGCGCAGTTCAAAACCTCTCGGCTCCCGAGAAGGCCCATCATCACCGTAGTCTGATTCGTCCCCGTTATATTCACGGTACAGTTCGTCTAAGGCAGCCTCCACCGCCCGCTCATTCACGATCAGCGCAGCCGATAGCTCACGCACACTCACCGGGGCGTCAGCGACCGCTAAGACAGCCTCAATCGCTGCTTTCACCCCGCCCGGTATACGCTCCACGCGGGAAAACTCGTCCTCAGCATCAACAGCAGCAGCACCCATGGTTCGGCCGCTGGGGCGCCGGGGCGCTCGCTGCCCTGACGGGGTCTTGTTTGCGTCCTTATCGGGGAGGCTAGATACTGTAAGCCCTTTGCTCTGGGGCGGTGTCTCCACAGTGTTGTTGGGTTCTGGTGCGTCAGCACCGCTCGCTGTGCCTTCTTGCTCGATGTCCGGCGCTATTTCCGTATCGGATCCGGGGTCCCAATACCCAAGGTTCACAATATTCAGGTCTGATTCGGTAAATTCGTCCTCAAAACGGTTACCGCCGGTGGCGCTAGTGTTCATGCTTCCCCTTTCCCAGGGTGTGCCTGCAGCTCAGGCGCCGCTACGGCGGGTACGGTCTCGCTGCCTGCCATTGTAGAGTCGGCCGGGTCGTGGGGCACAAAATCGCGGGACAATGCGGTTGTGCTCACCGAAATCTCTCCCAGAGGCGCGTCCTGGTTGAGGGTCACCGCCCCCTCTTTATAGAGTTCCAGTAATGCCAAAAAACGCACTACTGCCGTCTCAAGCTCACCGGCCCCGCGCACAAGCTCGCTGAACCGCACCGACCGTACCGCAGGTGCACCCGCTAGGAGCGCATCTAAAATAGTGCGTTCCTCAGCGGCTATAGTGGTGGTGGAAACGTGCAGGTGTTCGTTGAGTTCTTCAACAATTACCTCTGGCTCCGGTTCAGCGGGACGAGTTTTAGGTGCGAACGCCGCCGCAGCGATACGTGCGAATTCCTCGGGCCCTTCCTCAAACACAAGCTCCGGAAGTGCCTTCGCAAAAACCGGCTCTAGGGCCACGGTGCGGGCAAACCGCTGATTTTCCGCCTGCCAGCGTGCAGCAAAAATAGCGGCAACTTCACGGTAGGCGCGGTACTGCAGGAGCCGTGCAAACAGCAAGTCACGGGCCTCTACAAGTGCAACATCCTGTTGCAGCGGATCATTATGGTGCGGCAGCAGACGAGCAGCCTTTAACTCAAGCAGTGTTGCGGCAGTTACCATAAAGTCACTCGCCTCATCCAGCGCCTCGGCGGTGCCATGCTCGTAGAGGGCATGCAGGTAGGCGATGAACTCGTCGGTAACTTCAGCGAGCGCGATATCTGTAATATCGAGTTTACGGCGCGATATGAGGGTCAACAGCAGATCAAAGGGGCCCTCAAAATTAGTGAGTGTGAGAGTGAACCCGGCACCTGGCACCGGGGGTGTAGGGCTGTTTGGCCCAGTCGGTGTCGGTACCCTCTCGGCAGCGACGGTTTCGGTCATGGGTGACCTATGCTCCATTCTTGGATGCTTCAAAATACTTAGGGCAGGTGCACGCCACCTGTAACTACAGGGGCAAACCTAACGTCACATATTTTACCGGGTCCAGCGGAGGCTAAACAACACGGCACTGCGGCAGGCGGCCCCAGCCTCAACAGCGGTCCGCCGGTACCCCGGTGAAAACGCGGACGCCGTACCCGGTGCAGTCCCGCACCGTGCTACAGCATCCGCGTACGTATTGGGGAAACACATCCAGGGCTAGGGTGCGCCGCCCTTATAGATCAGCTCACGCGCCACCTGCCGGTACGCCTGTGCGCCTGGGTGGTTGGTGGCGTAGTTCAGGATCGGCTCAAATGAGACGGTCGCATCCGGGAATTTAACGGTGCGTTTAATGACGGTGTCGAACACCTTATCGCCGAATGCGTCGATAATGCGTGCCAGTACCTCTTTGGAGTGGGTGGTGCGTGCATCAAACATGGTGGCAAGTACGCCAACAATGTCCAGGTCGGGGTTGAGCCTATCCTGCACTTTCTGGATTGAGTCGTTCAGCAACGCGACAGCACGCAGGGCGAAAAACTCGCAGATGAGGGGAATAATCACGCCGTCGGAGGCGGTGAGAGCGTTCACAGTAAGCAGTCCCAGGGAAGGCTGGCAGTCAATGAGGATTACGTCGTACTCGTCGCGAACTTTACGGAGCGCAGAGGCCAGCACCTGCTCACGAGCCACCTCGTTCACCAGCAGCACCTCAGCTGCGGACAAGTCAATATTCGCCGGGAGCAGGTCTACGTTCTCAACACCGGTGCCTTGGATGACGTCTTTAATGTCTACCTTGCGGTCCATCATGACGTTATAGACGGTCAAGTCCAGCTCGTGCGGGTTCGCACCGAATCCCGCAGAGAGCGCGCCCTGCGGGTCAAAATCCACGAGTAAAACTTTACGCCCGCATTCAGCAAGGGCCGCGCCAAGATTAATGGTTGAGGTGGTCTTGCCCACCCCACCCTTCTGGTTCACCATCGAGATGATGCGCGCGGGACCGTGCTGTTGTATGGGCGCGGGGTCGGGGTATTCGCGGAGGGGGCGGCCGGTGGGCCCGAGTTCTTGTTCCGGTGCTTCAGTCAACTATGTCACCTTCGTGTGCGAAATTTACTGTTGATTATAAGGTTACAGTATTTGCCCCGTATCCCAGAGCCTAAACGTGAGGTGGAACTCAGGGGTACGGGGCGGTTGAGGTTGAACGGATGCGTTCAAACTCTCTGCTACTGCCCAGAGTCGATATGCGTGCGCGGTTTTATGTTCTCGGGCGGCACAACGGGAATCTGTTTGGTTGGCGATTTCTGAGCCACCGCATCATCCACGTACTGGTCGCCGTGTAAGGCATCCCCCATGGTGTTCTCATCAAAGGGAAGTTCGCCTTTTAGGACGGAACGCACCCTGTCCATGTCGATCTCTTTAACGGCTTTACCCATGAGCACAGTTGCCACAGCGTTGCCGGTAAAGTTCGTAACGGCGCGCGCCTCAGACATGAAACGGTCAATACCCACAATCAGCCCCACACCGTTCACAAGGTCAGGGCGGTGCGACTGCAGACCACCAGCCAGGGTAGCGATACCCGCACCCGAGACCCCAGCGGCGCCCTTTGAAGCAATAATCATGAAAACCAACAGAGAAAGCTGCTCACCCAACGCCAGTGGGGTGCCCATCGCCTCAGCCACGAATAGTGCACTCATGGTCAGGTAGATAGCGGTACCGTCCAGGTTAAAGGAGTACCCGGTGGGCACAACCACACCCACTACGGGTTTTGAGACGCCAAGGTGCTCCATTTTAGCGATCAGCCGCGGCAAAGCCGCCTCGGAAGAGGAAGTGGAGAAGATTAGCAGGTATTCCCGCGCCAAATATTTCAGCAGGCTAAAAATGTTCACCCCTGCGAACAGTTTAAGGATGCTGCCCAGCACCACCACGACAAATAGGATGCAGGTGATATAGAAAGCGGCCATGAGCACGAACATGGACGAGATTGCCTGCAGCCCGGTGGACCCAACAACCGCTGCAATAGCACCCAACGCCCCCAGCGGTGCCAGCCACATAATCATCATGAGCAGGCGGAACACCAGCGCTTGGCAGTAGGTGAGGAATTTTAGGATGGGCTGGCCGACCGGGCCCATTTTCTGCAGCGCAAAACCCATCAGCAGAGCCACAAACAGGGTCTGCAGAATGTTGTCGTTTGTCAGTGCAGAAAGCAGGGAGGTGGGGATAATGCCCAGCAGAAAGCTCACGGTATCTCCCCCGCCATGGCTCCCGCTGCTGTTGTTGGGGAGGGTGTATTTAGTGGTGGCAGGGTCGTAGTGCAGGGCGCTGCCGGGCTCAATAATATTGCCAACCACTAGACCAATACCGAGCGCAAAGGTGCTCATGAGCACAAAATACAGCAGTGCCATACCGCCCACTTTCCCCACGGTCGCAGCTTTTGCGATGGAGCCGACCCCGAGGACGATGGTGCAGAAAATGACGGGGGCGATCATCATTTTAATGAGCGCGATAAACCCGGTACCGATGGGCGCCAGACCTTTAGCGAAGCCCGGCGCGGTCAGCCCCAGCACGCAGCCGATAATGACGGCAGCAATCACCGAGAGGTACAGCATGTGGGTGGGGTCTTTATAGAACGGCTTCTTTTCTACCGTTTTTTTGGGTGATGAGTTGTGGGCTGATGCCGTGCTCATAACATGTATCCCTTCCGTTCGGAGCACGCACGATACTGTGCGTCTGCACCGCCTGAGATAGCCTTTAATCTCATGAACGGCCACGCTCTGGGATAGTTGCGGTTGGGCGCGGCCGATTCGGCGATAGTCACGATACTACCGGGCCACCCTAGTGGGTTTGGTGGGTTTTACACGGAGAAACACATTTTTTACATTTTTGTAACACGAAGAATAAATATTACACATGATTTTGCGCACCGCAGAATCTTTCGGTAGCCTTGCGCGCGAACCGGCGCAGCGGATGGGTACAGTGCACCAAGGCGCACGCATACATTTCCTACCGTGTGGGGTAGTTGGCTCGCGGATGCGCCATCCGGTACACCTCCATCATCCCCTCGGGGCTCACCCTGGTATACACCTGGGTGGTGGCAATAGAAGCGTGGCCCAAAAGTTCCTGCACCACCCGAATATCGGCCCCGCCCTGCAGCAGGTGTGTAGCAAAAGAATGCCGCATTGAGTGAGGCGAAAAATCCTGGGTTAGCCCCGCCTGCTCGGCGGCGCTTTTAAGAATCAGCCACGCACCCTGCCGACCCAGGCGGCTACCGCGCCCATTGAGGAATAGCGCGGCGGTACCTTTACCATGTGCGGCAAATACGGGGCGGGCACGCACCAGATAGTTCTGAAGGGCCCGCTGCGCATACGACCCCACCGGAACCAGCCGCTCTTTCCCCCCTTTACCGAATAGCCGCACATACCCGGGTAGAGTAACAGTTTCACCGTGCTCATCGGTGGTGCTCTCCCCCAGGTGCACATCGTCTATATCAGCGGCTAGCATCTCACTGACGCGCGCACCCGTGGCATACAAAAATTCCAAGATCGCCCGGTCCCGCAAACCGGTAGGGGTCTCCAGGGACGGAACCGCAAGAAGCCGCTGCATCTGCTCAACAGTGACAGCCTTAGGTAACCGTTTGACGTTTTTGGGAGGCTTCACCGCCGCCGCCGGGTCGGTGTCAGTGGTGCGGGAACTATGCCAGAAAGCGTGCGCGCCCCGCACCGCTGCCATAGTGCGGGCAATAGAGTTAGGACCCAGCGGAACTGGCAGAATTTGCCCCGCTGGTGCACTGAGCGAATTGTGCGGCGGGGGCGCAGCAGATGCTTTATCACCCGCATAAATCGTTGCGGCAAGGGCATCATGAGCGTCCTGCTCAGCGGCTTTACGGTCTTGCGCTGTCTGCGGCTCGGGCAGTGGAACGGTGGGGTTAGCGAGTTCCCGCATAAACGCACGCACATCAGCGGTGCGGATGCGCTCGGGAGCGATAATACCGCGCGTGGCAAGGTACGCACTGTAGCGGCGCAAATCGCGCGTGTATGAAAGTATCGTATTGTCGCTGCTGCCTTTTTCAACACGTAAATAGGTAAGGTACTGTTCTACACCAGCCTGCAGTGGGGTGGGCCGGGTGTGGCTGCGGGAAGAGCGCCCAGTCACAGGAGACACCATCGCACAGTTTTAGTGAACATTCCGGTACCGGGTGCGCCGCCCGCCCAGATAAGGGTGAAAATCCCAGCTATCGGTGGCCGAGCGCAGGTTGGCAAACCCCACCTGGGATGCAACGTAAGCCGCCATAATCGCCTGGTTCGCTAACCCGTTATGGATGTGCCCTGCCAGCACCAGCTGTACGGCAGCGTCAAGAGGAACCCACCGGTAGGTGATCTCGGCTTCTTCTTCCCCGCGCGGGATGCGTTGCCCTTCTGGAATGCGGCGCAGACCCCGCGCCAGGTAGATTCGGCCCGCCTCGTCGGCCCCACCCGGGGTGGTGTAGTAGTCGATAAGAGTGTGCCAGGTCTTAGCTTCTAAGTCGGCTTCCTCTGCAAGCTCACGTTGGGCCGCCGCCAGTGGGTCTTCCCCCTCAATGTCGAGAAGCCCAGCGGGTACCTCCCACAGGTTCATGCGCACCGGGTGGCGGTACTGGTTAAGCAGCAGAATACGGTCGTGTTCATCAAGGGTGGCCACGGCAACAGCACCCGGCATACCCACAACGTCGCGGGTCAGTTCCGGCCCGTGGGGACTCAGCAAGTATTTTTCAACGGTCACATCGAGCACATGCCCGCAGTATTTATGTTCGCGGGAGGTAACTTCCCGCAAAGAGGGAGTGTCAACAATATCTGCGTATTCTGGGTTAAGCGATGATGCCGCCGGTTTGGTGCTCATATCCCCCATTCTAACGTGGATTCCAGGCGGGTACCCGGTGCAGCGTCAGGGCACAGACAGCCGGAGGTTTTAGCGAATGACACTGAACATCCCTGCATCACACGCCCATCACAGTTATCCGCACCAGACCGGCACGAGGCGGAGCCTTCACCAAAGTATGTAACAGGCCCCGCCTCGTGGTGTTGCTGCCTTAGCCGTTACATATCGCGTTGTGCCAGTGCCGCCTCAATAAGGCCCGCAAAGAGCGGGTGCGGGCGGGTCGGGCGGGAACGGTATTCGGGGTGCGCCTGAGTCGCCACATAGTAGGGGTGCGTCTCGGCGGGCAGTTCCACATACTCCACCAGTGAGGAGTCGGGTGAGGTGCCCGAGATCCTCAGCCCCGCGTCTTCAAGCCGTCCACGGTACTCATTGTTTACCTCATAGCGGTGGCGGTGCCGCTCAGCGACCTCAGTAGCACCGTACGCCTTAGCAACCTGAGAGCCGGGAACCAGGTTCGCAGGGTACAGGCCCAGACGCATGGTACCGCCAAGATCCCCAGCACCGTGCACGAACTGTTTCTGCTCCTCAATGGTGGCGATCACCGGCTCGGTGGTGTCCGGGTCAAACTCAGTCGAGGAGGCCTCAGATAGCCCAAGCACATTACGCGCATACTCGATCACCATAGATTGCAGCCCCAGGCAGATTCCTAGCGTGGGAATTTTATGCTCACGAGCGTATTTGAGCGCACCGATCTTGCCGTCAAGGCCGCGGATGCCAAACCCACCGGGCACCAGGATAGCGTCCATGTCACCCAAGTGCTTTTCGGCGTCCTCATCGGTGGAGCACAAATCTGCCGCCACCCAGTTAATCTTGACCTTCACATTATTGGCGAAGCCGCCAGCGCGCAGGGCCTCAGAGACGGAAAGGTAGGCATCGGGCAGGTCAATATATTTGCCAACGAGCGCGACCTTCACATCAGTATTAGGGTTGTGCACGGCGCCTAACACACGATCCCACTGGGTGAAATCGGGGTCGGGGGCCTCAAGCCCAAAGTAATCAAGGATATAGTCGTCCAGCTTCTGCCCGTGCAGAGTTTTGGGGATATCGTAGATGCTCGGCGCGTCGGGGCACGAAATGACGGCGTCCACATCCACGTCGCAGGCGTTACCGATCTTCGCCCGGTGTGAGGCTGGCACGTCACGCTCGCAGCGGAGAATCAGCCCGTCGGGTTGAATCCCCAAACCCCGCAGAGAGGCGACTGAATGCTGGGTGGGCTTGGTTTTAAGCTCGCCAGATGGACCAATAAACGGCACCAGGGAGACGTGCAGGAAAAACACGTTCTGACGCCCCACATCGCGGCGCACCTGCCGCGCGGCTTCCATAAATGGCAGGGACTCAATATCACCAACGGTACCGCCGATTTCGGTAATAATAATGTCCGGGGCGTTATCAATCTCGGCAGCGTAACGCATACGCGCCTTAATCTCGTTGGTGATGTGTGGAATCACCTGCACCGTATCACCCAAGTATTCGCCGCGGCGTTCTTTGGCGATCACCGACGAGTACACCTGACCGGTAGTCACGTTCGCGGACTGGTCAAGGTTCTCGTCCAGGAAACGCTCGTAGTGCCCGATGTCGAGGTCGGTTTCCGCCCCATCATCAGTCACGAATACCTCACCGTGCTGGAACGGGTTCATGGTTCCGGGGTCAACGTTTAGGTAGGGGTCGAACTTCTGCATAGTCACAGAAAGACCGCGTGAGCGCAGAAGCTGCCCCAGAGAAGATGCTGAAAGGCCTTTGCCTAGAGAAGACGCAACACCGCCGGTTACGAAGATTTGACGGGTTACTTTGCCGTTGGAAGACGCGCCGGATGCGCTCATATTTTCATTCACCACGGAATTCAAGCTTACCATTTTCTTCTTTCTTATCCAATAGGGCGCAGTGTAATAACCCGCCAAGAATACCCACACAACCGCCAAAATACTGGGTGGTCAAACGCCGCCTGCCGAACCTACTATGGGTGCATGGTTCTTCTTTACAGCTGACCACCAGCGTGCAATAGTTCGCGGGCGTGCTCTTGAGCCGCCTCCGATTGGTCGTGTCCGGCGAGCATCCGGGCAAGTTCAACTACCCTCTGCTCATCGGTGAGCACCTGCACTTTTGAGAGCGAAGCATCATCGTTTTTGAGCACCAGAATATGCTGGTCAGCGAACGCAGCCACCTGCGGCAGGTGGGTTACCACCAGCACCTGCACGTGTTGGGCGAGCATCGCAAGGCGCCTGCCGATTTCAATGGCCGCTTTACCGCCCACCCCGGAGTCCACCTCATCAAAGATGAAGGTGGGTACAGGGTCCACCTCAGCCAGCACCACCTCAAGGGCCAGCATCACGCGGGAAAGCTCACCACCGGAGGCACCTTTACCCAGCGGACGCGGGGCTGCATTTTTGTGCGGGGCAAGCATGAAGGTGACGGTGTCCTTACCGTAGGGTGAGAACTTCTCTGCCTCGGAAACTTCCACGATGAGGGAGGCGTTGGGCATGGCGAGTGCAGTAAGTTCTTCGCTGACAGCCTCGGCCAGTGTTCGGGCGGCGCCCCGGCGGGCTTCCAGAAGCGTCTGCGACTGTTCCCCAAGCTTCTGGCGTAAAGTGACCAGCTCGGCTTCTAAGTTTTCTTGACGGGTGGGGTCGTCGATAAGAGTATTCAGGCGGGCGCGGGATGCCTGCGCCCAGTCAAGTACCTCGGTAATATCTGCACCGTATTTTCGGGTGAGGTTTTTCAGCTGCGCCAGGCGGTTCTGCACGTGTGCAAGCCGTTCAGGGCTTTCTCCGTCGAGGGAGGCCGTGTAAGAGGCGAGATCAGATGAAATGTCGGTGCTAAGGATCAGCACTTCGTTCAAACGGTGAGCGAGTGAGGCCAATTCTTCGTCGGCCTCGGCTTGGTGCTGCAGGGCCCCTCGGGCAGTATCAAGCAGACCCAGCACGTTCGTCTCGTCCCCTTCAGTGTATTCGCTGCCTGCCAGCGCCCCCGAAGCCGTGGCGGCGGCGATACGCAGCGCCTCAACATTCATGAGCTTAAGACTTTCAGCTTTAAGCGCGGTATCTTCACCCTCCTGCGGGTCCACACTATCGATTTCCTCGAGCGCCCCGCGCAGAGTTTGTGCCTCCAAGGCGCGGGCGCGAGAGTTTTCGCGTACTTCTTTAAGCTCGGCAGCGGCAGCGCGGTAACGGTCATAGGTGGTGCGGTACTCCCCCAGCAGACGTGTGAGGGCCTCGCCTGCATACGAGTCGAGGGCGTGCCGTTGAGCGGCAGCGGATTTGAGGCGCAGCTGGTCGGATTGTCCGTGCACCGCAACAAGGGTGTGCCCAATATCTGCAAGGGTGCCGATAGGGGCGGAGCACCCACCAATATGGGCACGGGAACGCCCCGAAGCGTTCACGGTGCGCGCCAGCAGCAGCTCGCTTTGCTCACCGTCAAGTTCTTCTACCGACCCACCGGCATCCTGCGCGAGAGTAAGGGCCGGGTGGTTATGGGGAAGGCGCACCACAGCCTCTGCGAGGGCACTCTTAGCGCCGCTGCGCACACTAGAGGCGTCGCTTCGGGCGCCGAGAAGCATCCCAAGAGCGGTCACAACCATCGTTTTACCGGCCCCTGTCTCACCTGTAAGTACTGACAGCCCGGGCTGTAGGGGCAGGCGCGCATCGGTGATAACGCCCAAGTCACGAATATGGATTTCTTCAATCACGCAAGGTCCTCATCTACTCAGGTTCTGGGATTCACCGTGGTATTCCGGCGCTGGGTGCAACAGTAAAAATAGCGAGGGGTTTAGCTTTGATGCTGGGGGCCACGCCAGCCGCGGATAGGCAGCTCAAATTTACGGACAATCCGTTCAGAGAACGGAGCCGGGTGAATACGGGCCAGCAGCACCGGTTTCTCTGATTTGCGTACCTCAATCCGCGAGCCGGGGCGTAAATCCACGGTACGGCGCCCATCGCACCACAGCACCCCGGATGCGCCGTTACCAGGCATCATCTCGACTGCAACCATTGAGGTGGGGGCCGCGACGAGTGGCCTGGCGAATAGGGCGTGTGCTGAAAGCGGCACCATGAGTATTGCTTCTACCTCCGGCCAGACAACAGGTCCGCCCCCCGAGAATGCGTACGCGGTGGAACCGGTGGGGGTGCCCATTACCACCCCGTCACATCCGAAGGTGCTCAGGGGTTTTCGGTCCACTTCAATGATGACTTCGATCATTTTTTCGCGGTTGCCTTTTTCGACGCTGACCTCGTTTAACGCCCAGTCGGTGTGCACCCGTTTGCTCTCATGCCAGACTTCAACCTCGATCGCCATGCGCTCTTCAACGGTGTACTCTCCGCTTACGATACGCTCAACGGTCTCCCCTAGGTCGCTTTCTTCAGATTCTGCGAGGAATCCCACGTGTCCGAGATTCACCCCGACCAGCGGAATAGTGGTGCGGCGTACCATCTCTGCCGCACGCAGAATCGACCCGTCACCCCCAAGCACTACCCCCAGCTCAATATCAATGAGCGGTACGCTTTCGTGTACCACTTGCACGGGCACGGGATCCGCCCAGTTTTCGGTAAGGGTCTCAAGATCTGAACGGTTCATGACCGGGGTGAGCCCCGCACGATACAGCTGTGTGCACGCTTGGCGGGCAGCCTCACGTGCCTCTTTACGTCCGGTGTGGGCGAACACCAGGATTTTACGGCTTTCTGCCTCTGCCATGTACATCCCTTTCAGATATTTTGCCCTGCGCGGTATCTTTCCTAAGTCTACCCGAAAAAATAATAATACGAATACAAATTCTAGAAAATTTTTTCGATAAGAGTTGTTGTTTTTAGCGCATCGGTTTGGTGCACCACAGAAAGTATTCTTTATTTCCATCCTGCCCGGGTAACGGGCTCGGGGAGGTGGCACGCACCGTTAAACCGCACTCGCGCGCCGAGTTCTGCACAACCTGCACAGCCTCCGCACGGGCCTGCGCGTCGACTACTACCCCGCCCTTACCGATACGGTGTTTTCCTACCTCAAATTGGGGTTTCACCATTAGCAGCAGGTCTCCGCCGGGTACTGTTGCCTCCGCTAAGGGGCGCATGACGAGAGTGAGGGAAATAAACGACAGGTCTCCAACTGTCACATCAACCTGCCCGCCAATATCAGCAGGCTTCAGGTAGCGCACGTTCAGCCCTTCATAGACGCTTACCCGTGCGTCATCCCGCAGCTGCTGCACCAGCTGATTATGGCCCACATCTACTGCGGCAACGTGAGCAGCGCCGGCGCGTAAGAGTACATCAGTGAATCCACCGGTTGAGGCCCCTGCATCTAAGCAGCGTTTACCGCTCACCTGCACCTGCGGGAATGCATTCAGGGCCCCCGCCAGTTTGTGCCCCGCCCGGCTTACATATTCAGTGAGTTCGCTACGATGCACCTGCACGTTATCGCCTGGTGTCACGTCCAGGGATGCTTTACGAACAGGTTTACCGTTGAGGCTCACAGCACCGGCAGCAATAAGTTTTGCAGCAAGTGTGCGGGAGGTTGCTAGCCCGTTGTGGGCGAGGTACTTGTCTAACCGCACGCTGCTCAGCTTTCGAGTTCAGCGGTGAGTTTTTCCACGAGTTTCCCATAGGCGTTAATGCGTTCCAAAGGATCTAGGGCGAGTGCTGCGGCCAGCTTCTCTTCGAAGGCTTCATACTCCGCGCGTTCCTCATCACTCAACAGTGTTTCAGGGCCGTTTTCTAGGGTTAGTTCAGCACCGGTGCTTTTTTCGCTCATGAGGCTCCCTCGGAACCGCTCGCATTGGGTAACCCGTGTACTTCGGGCATCCCTCCCCGATCGGGATGGGCAGCCCACCACGCGGCACATGCTACACGCCAGGCTTCTGCTTCATCGTCGCTTCCAGCAAAGTTTTTATGCGCAGCAGTCGTGCTGAATCCTTCAGGGGCCGTGAGCTGAATGTGTTCTCCACGAACATTTGCCTGCCAGCGGGGGCCGTAGGCTGCGGTCTCGTACCCTTCAAACACCACCTCAATATTCGGGTAGGGAGCAAAGAAGTCGTCAAGGGTGCGCAGGATGTAGACTGGCCGCTGGTCAGGTACAGCTGCAATCACATCGGCGTAGGTTTGTACCCCGGTGAGTACTATCGCCCCGTGCATACCGGCGCGGTTCGCGCCCAGAATATCGGTATCAAGCCGGTCGCCGACCACCACTGGTTTCTGAGCTTTAACCGATGCGGCCGCTGTTTCAAAAATTGCTGCCTCAGGCTTACCCGCCACCTGTGGAGTACGTCCTGTAGCGGTCGCTACAGCAGCGACGAGAGTCCCGTTTCCGGGCGCTTGGCCGCGTTCTTTGGGGATGGTTTTATCGGTATTAGTCGCCACCCATAGCACCTGTTCGTCGACAAGAGTGTAGGATGCCTCTGCCAGATCTTCCCAGATGAGGCGTGGGTTGAATCCTTGAACAACCGCTACCGGGTTTTCGTGCTGTGACCGTACGGGGGTGAGCCCGGCCTCCCGCACACAGTTGGCGAGGGCGTCTGTGCCTGTCACGAGCACATTCGCCCCTGCGGGTAGCTGCTGCGCGAGAAGAGCTGCACTAGCTTGAGCGGAGCTGACCACACGGTCGGCACGGGTTTTCACGCCTAATTCGCGTAGGTGTTCAGCGACTGAGTCCACAGAACGGGATGCATTATTAGTCACGAATACCACGGGGGTACCGCTGTCTTCGGCACGGTTGAGCGCTTCGGTGGCGCCGGGTATGGCGAAAGGACCAGCGTACACCACGCCGTCTAGGTCAGATAGCAGCGCGTCGTAGCCGCTGAGCAGGGTTTCACTCATGGTGCACCTTTCAGGGGTTTCCCTCCGGAGTACTGTAGGCGGGTTGGGGATAGGTTCTACAGCTATTTTGCAGGGTTAGTTGAAGAGCCGGTTTCTTACTGAGGTTCCGTTTGTTGCTGTGCTCGCACAGAGTTGAGGGTATCCTGGTTGGTCTTTACCTTGTTCTCCGCAGATTCCGCAACGTCAATGATGCTGTCTTCTTCGGACTCCTCGTCCGCAACATTTGGGGCATTCTCCCCATGCAGCTCATCAGTACTAGCCTCTGTTTCTTTTACACCGGTATTTTCTGAGGTAGTTTTCGCTTCCTCTTGTTCGGAAAGATCAGCGGTTTCTACACTATCTGGTTGTTCGTCAGTTGCGGGGTTTTCTTCGGGTTCCAGAAGATCCGATTCCCCATAGATGTCGAAAATTTCGGGTTCGGCATAGTCGCCTTGTCCCAGAGCTGCTTCAGCCATGTGGGCCAGTCGTTCCCACCGCTGTGCTTCCTGTTTTTTCCCTGCATTAGCGAGGGCAGCCGCATAAGCAGTGAATAGGCGGGGGCTATAGTGATAGGCACGTTTAGGGTCAAGCTGAGGGATACGTAATACAGCAATGGCCTGAGATTTTTTGCCTTGATCGATGTAGATGCCCGATTCGACGATTGCCAATTCCACCCGTACCGCTGTTGGTAGGTCTTCGCGTTGTGCTTCGTTAAGCATTTCAAGTGCTTTAGGGAGCCTATTCAGAGCGCGTTCGCAGTCGACCAGCAGTGCAAGATGCTCATTGGATCCGCTGATTCGCCGGTGGGTGCGCAGCTCCCGCAGCGCGGTCTCGTACTCTTCGGCCACATATGCAGTAACACCCACGGCTTCGCGTACTGCGGCGATGCGCCCAGCGCTCCGTGAGGCTGCAATAGCGTGCTCAAGGGCGAACTGAGGGTCAATATCGAGGTAGCGCCCGGCCATAACAAGGTGCTTTGCCACAGTTTCGGCGTTACGAGGTTCTAGGGCTCGCAGCTGGCGGTTGGTGGCCCCATCTAGTTCCCGCCCAGTAACATCATTATCAATTTCAGGGGCTTTCGCTTTTGAGGGCCGGTACCCTGCGCGCCCTCCAATAGTGCGCACATCTTCTTGAGGCATGTCTTCTGAACTGTGCTGCCTGCGAGTGCTGGAACGCTGGCTTGATTGGTGATTTCGGTTGAATTTTTTATCGCCGCGGCCGGAGGCTCCATTACGATCGTATCCCTTACCATCCCGGCGGTTGTCTTTAAACCCTTTACCTTTGTAGCCACCTTTTTTACCGCGTGATTTTTCAGTACGGTTACCTTTGTACATGGGACGATTATCGCCAGATGCGTTGGATGTGCGGCGGGGTTTCTCAGACATGAAGCTCCTTGGGGCGGGATACGCCATTTCAGGGTTATAGGCGCACTATTACTCCGTTATAGTCTATTACAGACTGGGTGAATGTGCACCTGAGGTCCCATAAGGTGAATACTTCTTCGAGATATACCCCGTCAACAACCTACTCGGGCTGCCTAGTGCATAGTATGGTTCAAGCACTGAACAACAAAAATGCTCTGGCTTTTTTTGTGTAGACCCCCAAACACCCCCACACACGCAGCACACCCCCACTAAAACCAAAACCCCACACACGCACCCCCCTTAGGGGCACAAAAAAAGAGAGGGCCCCCACACAGGGGACCCCCACTCACAAAAAAAATTGCGGCAGCCATCTACTCTCCCACACCCACCAAGATGCAGTACCATCAACACCACAGGGCTTAGCAACCAGGTTCGAAAAGGAGACTGAGCGTTTCCCCCCGGCTATCACCACCGCAAAACCACACAACAACACCTTCACGGGGATTACCCCCGTAAAGAATGGTTTGTTGCCTCAAAACTGTACAGTGAACACAAACACACAAAAATGACTATATTGTAAGCCTTCGGTCTATTAGTACCAGTCAACTCCACACCTTACAGCGCTTCCATACCCGGCCTATCAACCCCGTCATCTACAGGGAACCTCACACACCCAAAAGGTGCCAGGAGAACTCATCACGAAACAAGCTTCCCGCTTAGATGCTTTCAGCGGTTATCCCTCCCGAACGTAGCCAATCAGCCATGCACCTGGCGGTACAACTGACATACCAGAGGTTCGTCCGTCCCGGTCCTCTCGTACTAAGGACAGCCTTTCTCAATTCTCCAACGCACGCAGCGGATAGGGACCGAACTGTCTCACGACGTTCTGAACCCAGCTCGCGTACCGCTTTAATGGGCGAACAGCCCAACCCTTGGGACCGACTCCAGCCCCAGGATGCGACGAGCCGACATCGAGGTGCCAAACCATGCCGTCGATATGGACTCTTGGGCAAGATCAGCCTGTTATCCCCGAGGTACCTTTTATCCGTTGAGCGACAGCGCTTCCACACGCCACTGCCGGATCACTAGTCCCTGCTTTCGCACCTGCTCGAGCCGCCACTCTCACAGTCAAGCTCCCTTGTGCACTTACACTCAACACCTGATTGCCAACCAGGCTGAGGGAACCTTTGGGCGCCTCCGTTACACTTTAGGAGGCAACCGCCCCAGTTAAACTACCCATCAGGCACTGTCCCTGAACCAGATCATGGCCCGAAGTTAGACGCTCAGATTGACCAGAGTGGTATTTCAACAACGACTCCACCACCACTAGCGTAGCGGCTTCACAGTCTCCCACCTATCCTACACAAGCCAACCCAAACACCAATACCAAACTATAGTAAAGGTCACGGGGTCTTTCCGTCCTGCTGCGCGAAACGAGCATCTTTACTCGTACTGCAATTTCACCGAGTTCATGGTTGAGACAGTAGGGAAGTCGTTACTCCATTCGTGCAGGTCGGAACTTACCCGACAAGGAATTTCGCTACCTTAGGATGGTTATAGTTACCACCGCCGTTTACTGGGGCTTAAATTCGCAGCTTCGCCCCCAAAAGGGCTAACCACTCCTCTTAACCTTCCAGCACCGGGCAGGAGTCAGTCCGTATACCTCGTCTTACGACTTCGCACGGACCTGTGTTTTTGATAAACAGTCGCTTCCCCCTGGTCTCTGCGACCCCTACACGCTCCCCACCGCACGGGCAGATCACGCTCAGGGCCCCCCTTCTCCCGAAGTTACGGGGGCATTTTGCCGAGTTCCTTAACCATGATTCTCTCGATCGCCTTAGTATTCTCTACCTGATCACCTGTGTCGGTTTCGGGTACGGGCAGCTCAAACCTCACGCCGATGCTTTTCTCGACAGCATAGGATCACCAAATCCCCCAACAACGGGGTCCCATCACGTCTCAGACACACAGCTGGCGCATTTAACAACCAACCATCCTACACGCTTAGACCACGACAACCACCGCGTGGCTTGGCTACCTTCCTGCGTCACACCTGTTAACACGCTTACCTCCAAAGCCTGGGTCCCACACACCCCACAACACACCACCCAAAAGAGCAGCACACTGTGTTCGGCATGGTTAGCATCACAATATCAGTATGGACGGTTCTTCACTGGTACGGGAATATCAACCCGTTATCCATCGACTACGCCTGTCGGCCTCGCCTTAGGCCCCGACTAACCCAGGGCAGATTAACTTGACCCTGGAACCCTTGATCATCCGGCGCACGGGTTTCTCACCCGTGATTCGCTACTCATGCCTGCATTCTCACTCCCACACAATCCACCACACACTCCCGTGGCAGCTTCACCTCATGCAGGACGCTCCCCTACCCAACCAGCCACAAGGACTGATTGCCATAACTTCGGCGGTGTACTTGAGCCCCGCTACATTATCGGCGCAGAATCACTTGACCAGTGAGCTATTACGCACTCTTTCAAGGATGGCTGCTTCTAAGCCAACCTCCTGGTTGTCTCAGCAACTCCACATCCTTTCCCACTTAGCACACGCTTAGGGGCCTTAGTTGATGGTCTGGGCTGTTTCCCTCTCGACAATGAAGCTTATCCCCCACTGTCTCACTGCTACACTCTCACTTACCGGCATTCGGAGTTTAGCTAACGTCAGTAACCCTCGCGGGCCCATCAGCCATCCAGTCGCTCTACCTCCGGCAAGAAACATGCAACGCTGCACCTAAATGCATTTCGGGGAGAACCAGCTATCACAGAGTTTGATTGGCCTTTCACCCCTATCCACAGCTCATCCCCCCAGTTTTCAACCTAGGTGGGTTCGGTCCTCCACACGCTCTTACACGTGCTTCAACCTGGCCATGGATAGATCACTCCGCTTCGGGTCTAGATCCTGCCACTACAACGCCCTATTCAGACTCGCTTTCGCTACGACTACCCCACACGGGTTAACCTCGCGACAAAACACTAACTCGCAGGCTCATTCTTCAAAAGGCACGCCACCACCCCACACAACGGGGGCTATAACGGCTTGTAAGCACACGGTTTCAGGTACTCTTTCACTCCCCTCCCGGGGTACTTTTCACCATTCCCTCACGGTACTGATCCACTATCGGTCACTAGAAAGTATTTAGACTTACCAGGTGGTCCTGGCAGATTCACACGAGATTCCACGAGCCCCGTGCTACTCGGGACAAACGCCACGCGGTCAGAACAATTTCAGCTACGGGACTCTCACCCACTCCGGTCGGCCTTCCCAGACCATTCACCTACCATCCTGAACATCACGCCAACAGCCGGTCAGAACTGCCACGACGCCTCCCACAACCCCCATGATGCAACCCCCGACCGGTATCACACACCACAGGTTTAGTCTCTTCCGCTTTCGCTCGCCACTACTAACAGAATCATTATTATTTTCTCTTCCTGCGGGTACTGAGATGTTTCACTTCCCCGCGTTCCCCCCAACTGGCCTATACATTCAACCAGCGGTCACTCACCATAACAATGAGCAAGGTTTCCCCATTCGGACATCCTCGGATCAACGCCCAGTTATCGGCTCCCCGAGGCTTATCGCAGATTCACACGTCCTTCATCGGCTTCTAGTGCCAAGGCATCCACCGTGTGCCCTTAACAACTTACAAACAATCAAAGAAAAAATCACAGAAAACTCACCACACACCCACACACAAAACAGGCGGGTGCACAGCACAGCTTCCAGAAGATGCTCGCGTCCACTATACAGTTCTCAAACAACAAACCACACCACCACCAGCACCAGAGAAAACCCCCAGCACCAGCACCAGCCAGTCACACAGACCACACAGCGTGCAGCCCGAAAACCCAACAGCGCACCTCAATGGCCCCACCACAAACCAGGAAACATGACATTCCACCCATGAGCAAACCACCCATCCGACACTCGCAGATGGCATGGCCAACCAATATAGTTGAGCTCCTTAGAAAGGAGGTGATCCAGCCGCACCTTCCGGTACGGCTACCTTGTTACGACTTAGTCCCAATCGCCAATCCCACCTTCGACGGCTCCCCCCACAAGGGTTAGGCCACCGGCTTCGGGTGTTACCAACTTTCGTGACTTGACGGGCGGTGTGTACAAGGCCCGGGAACGTATTCACCGCAGCGTTGCTGATCTGCGATTACTAGCGACTCCGACTTCATGGGGTCGAGTTGCAGACCCCAATCCGAACTGAGACCGGCTTTAAGGGATTAGCTCCACCTCACAGTATCGCAACCCTCTGTACCGGCCATTGTAGCATGCGTGAAGCCCAAGACATAAGGGGCATGATGATTTGACGTCATCCCCACCTTCCTCCGAGTTGACCCCGGCAGTCTCCTATGAGTCCCCGGCCGAACCGCTGGCAACATAGAACGAGGGTTGCGCTCGTTGCGGGACTTAACCCAACATCTCACGACACGAGCTGACGACAACCATGCACCACCTGTACACCAGCCCCGAAGGGAAACGCCATCTCTGACGCGATCTAATGCATGTCAAGCCTTGGTAAGGTTCTTCGCGTTGCATCGAATTAATCCGCATGCTCCGCCGCTTGTGCGGGCCCCCGTCAATTCCTTTGAGTTTTAGCCTTGCGGCCGTACTCCCCAGGCGGGGCACTTAATGCGTTAGCTACGGCGCGGAAAACGTGGAATGTCCCCCACACCTAGTGCCCAACGTTTACGGCATGGACTACCAGGGTATCTAATCCTGTTCGCTCCCCATGCTTTCGCTTCTCAGCGTCAGTTACAGCCCAGAGACCTGCCTTCGCCATCGGTGTTCCTCCTGATATCTGTGCATTCCACCGCTACACCAGGAATTCCAGTCTCCCCTACTGCACTCTAGTTAGCCCGTACCCACTGCAAAACCGGAGTTAAGCCCCGGCCTTTCACAGCAGACGCGACCAACCGCCTACAAGCTCTTTACGCCCAATAATTCCGGACAACGCTCGCGCCCTACGTATTACCGCGGCTGCTGGCACGTAGTTAGCCGGCGCTTTCTCTGCACCTACCGTCACTTTCGCTTCTTCGATGCTAACAGAGGTTTACAACCCGAAGGCCGTCATCCCTCACGCGGCGTCGCTGCATCAGGCTTGCGCCCATTGTGCAATATTCCCCACTGCTGCCTCCCGTAGGAGTCTGGGCCGTGTCTCAGTCCCAGTGTGGCCGGTCACCCTCTCAGGCCGGCTACCCGTCGTCGCCTTGGTAAGCCATTACCTCACCAACAAGCTGATAGGCCGTGAGCCCATCTAAAACCACTCCATAACGCTTTCCACCAACACCCCATGCAGAGATTGGTCGTATCCGGTATTAGACCCAGTTTCCCAGGCTTATCCCAGAGTCAAAGGTAGGTCACTCACGTATTACTCACCCGTTCGCCACTAATCCACGGTGCAAGCACCGCTTCATCGTTCGACTTGCATGTGTTAAGCACGCCGCCAGCGTTCGTCCTGAGCCAGGATCAAACTCTCCGTTACAAAACAAAAAGCCTGACAACCCGATCTCAAACACCAACACAAACCGTACACGGGGGTGCACGATCCACGCTGACACAATTGAAACCACAAACGGTCATCAATCAAAAAATAAATAAAATAATTGGTATCACATTTCCAAACAAAAACAATTTGCTCGAAACCAAAAAAGCACACTATTGAGTTCTCAAACAACACACCACCCCAGGACACCACCACACACCCACAACAGGCACGCAGAAGCCCCCCAGACAGTCATCATTCAGAGCCAACCACAACATCAACAGCACCCCTTCAGGGCCCCTCGCCGCGGCGACTCATACAACTATACACACCCCCCACACAACACGCAACCCGGATTAGAGTGTTCTGCAACACAAATATGCCTGTATTGGGGGGTAAACAAGCTATACGGAGGCCCGCACACCTCAGAGTTCCTTGAAAACACGCGGAACTGCTGGCCTGTTGGACCGTTAAAAATTCTCACAAAAATTTTTCAGCACTCTGGTATCTGGGTGCGGCAGGGCCCTTCCCTAAGGGTAATTACCGGTATGGCAGCGCATTCGCGCCTATGGCGTCTTCACCCACGTTTTACCCGCGGCAGTAAAAAGAAGGGGGTTTACTGCACAAGCTGTGCAGTAAACCCCCTTCAATGTCTACAGTCAAAATCTCTATACGACCGTAATAGCACCCTGGTTTTTCTTACCACGACGCACAATCGCGTACTTACCGTGAAGCAACTGCTCAGCTGTAATCACGGCCCCCTCCCCCTGAACCTTCGCCCCGTTAACCGAGGCGCCGCCTTCTTTCAAAATGCGGCGTGCTTCAGATTTGGAAGAAGCAAAACCAAGCTCCGTAAGCACCGTAATCAAATCCAGCTGATCTGAAGAGAGCTCAACTGAAGGCAGTTCACTCATCACCGCTTGAAGAGTGCTTTCATCCAAAGCCGCAAAATCACCTTTACCAAAAAGAGCTTCCGAAGCCGCAATAGCCTGATGTGTAGCCTCAACACCATGCACAAGAGCTGTCACCTCATAGGCGAGTCGTTTCTGAGCCTCACGTTTATACGCTTCCGTTTCAACCTTATGCTCGTATTCGCCAATCTCGGCACGAGTCAAGAAAGTAAAGACCTTCAAACGGTCCACCACATCAGCATCAGCGGTATTAAGCCAGAACTGGTAGAAGGCATAGGGTGAGCACATCTGAGGATTCAGCCAAATTGCGTTGCCTTCGCTCTTACCAAACTTCGTGCCATCGGAATTGGTAATCAGTGGAGTTCCAATAGCGTGAACGGTTTTACCCTCAACCTTACGAATCAGCTCAGTACCGCTGGTGAGATTACCCCACTGATCAGAGCCACCGGTTTGCAGGGCACACCCGTACTGACGATTAAGCTCAAGGTAATCCAGCCCCTGCAAAATCTGGTATGAAAACTCGGTGTAAGAAATACCCTCTTCTGAGTTCAGGCGTTTAGCAACGATTTCCTTCTTCACCATAGTTCCCACACGGAAATGCTTACCAACATCACGCAAGAAATCAATAGCGGAAAGCTGCCCGCCCCAGTCCAAGTTATTCACCATCCGGGCGCCGTTCTCTCCCTCAAACGAGAGAAACCGCTCAATCTGGGAACGCAACGAATCAACCCACCCAGCAACAACTTCACGGGAATTAAGCACACGCTCTGACGTCTGACGAGGATCACCAATCAATCCCGTAAAACCACCCACCAAACCAATCGGCTTATGCCCGGCAAGCTGCAAACGACGCATCACCAATAGCTGCACGAGGTGCCCCAGATGCAAAGACGCGGCGGTAGGATCGTAACCGGTATAGAACGTTACAGTCTCGCTGCTCAGCGCTTTCTCCAGCGCCTCCTCATCAGTGCTCACGTGCACAAGACCGCGCCACTTGAGCTCCTGCCAAATGTTCTCAAAAGTATCGTCATTATGCTGCGCATTGAGGATGTCGGCAGACATGGTTCTCCGTTTCATACGGGTCGAGGTTGCGTGCCGCAGGTAGCGGATGCAACACAAGAGGATTTACACAGGGTTAAGCCTAGCAGGTAGCAACCGAGCACGCGCTTTCTCAACATCCCGCTTACCCAGCCTCACAGCTGCTGCTACGCGCAGACTTTTAAGCAGTTCAGACCCAAGCGGGTTCTATTCAAGCCCCTCAGGCATACGATCACCTACCAGATGCAAACGCTGAGTGGGCCGAGTCATCGACACATATAAATCCCCCACAGCCCCGAGCGCATCATCAATAAGACGCTGCGGCTCAACAATAACCACAACATCAAATTCAAGCCCCTTTGCCTCCCACGGGGTGAGCACTAGAACCTGATTCTCAAGAGCGTCCTGCGCGGTACCGGTACGCCCGGCGTGTGCCCGCCCCACAGCCTGTGCCACCGCAATATACTCATCTGGTGGGCAGATAACCCCAATCAGTGCCCCGCCGCTGTGCTCAACCTCGCGGTTCACAACAGACACCGTCTCAGCCACCACACGCTCCGCAGGAACATGGTGAACCTGCGGCCCCCAGTCACCCTGACGCACTGCACGCGGGGCTGACACCTCATAACCAGCCGATCGGGCCACAGCAACAGCAGCATCAGAAATCTGTGCCGGGGTGCGGTAGTTAATCGTCAGCTCATCAAGCGTAAAACGCTCCCCCACAAATGGCTCAAGTGCCTGTTCCCAGGAAGAAGCCGCGGCTGCTGAAGAAGCCTGAGCAATATCCCCCACTACCGTCAAAGACTTCATGGGGCACCGGCGCATTAGCAGACGCCACTGCATGGGTGAAAGTTCCTGAGCCTCATCCACCACAATATGCCCATACGCCCACGTACGATCAGATTGGGCCGCAGCCGCAGCTGTCATGCGCTCACGCACAGTCTCATTCATCGCTGCAATCTGCTCCGCAGTGACCACTCCGTCAGCCCCGACATCGGCAAGAGACTGATGCACATTCTCCAGTGCCTTAGCGGCGTTCTCCAGGTTCGCCTGATGCTCAGCCGCCGCGCGAGCCGCCGCCGCTGCGCCTGTCACCTTCGAAAAATCGCCCAGCAGTTCGGCTGCTTCATCCAGCAGCGGCACATCCGCCTCGGTGAAAGGAGCATCAGCCTCACGTGCTAGAAGGGCCCGCTCCTGTTCCGTAAAATCAGGTGTCGCAGATATCAGATAGTGCTGTTTCGAAAAAAGAGAACGCACCAACGTTTCGGGAGAAAGCGGCATCCACGCCAGATTAAGGGCACGGCGCACATCCAAACTGCCGCGCACATCATCCTGCAAATATGGGCGTTCCACTACCCTGCCCGCCGCCTTATTCAACTGCTCATCCAATGCAGTGGTCAGCTCACGAAGCAGTATTTTTACGAATGTCTCACGTGCCTCATTATGCGGCTTACCTGTGGCCCTAGCCCGAGCACGGGCAGAACGCACCATCTCAGGAGTCAGCTCAACATCAGTACCCTCAACGTTAAGCTGCTGCGCCTCTTGCGGCACCTTCTGCCGATCAGCAACCGCACGCTCAATCACTTTCACCATACGCAGCTCACCTTTTAAAGCAGCAGCTTTACGGCTCTTCTCGGCCACAGCCTGTAAGCCCGGGTACAAGGTCGCCAACGATGCCATCACCACGCCTGTCTCCCCCAAGGAAGGCAGCACACGTTCGATATACCACATAAACGAATTCGAGGGGCCCACTACCAGCACGCCTGCCTTAGCGAGACGCTCACGATTCGTGTATAGCAGGTATGCGGCACGATGCAGAGCAACTGCCGTTTTACCTGTTCCCGGCCCGCCCTGCACCACGCGCACGCCCGCCAGGTCCGAGCGGATAATCGCATCCTGCTCAGCCTGAATAGTCGCCACAATATCATTCATGCGCCCCGTACGCTTCTGATTGAGCGCAGCCAGCAGTGCACCCTCGCCATGTAACTCACCTGAATCCTGCAGCATGGCTGGGTCAAATACTTCATCTTCAAGGTTCACCACGGTGCGGCCTTCAAGCATGAGATGGCGACGACGACGCACCCCCATTGGTGTGAACGCTGTTGCCTGGTAAAAAGTTCCCGCTTCCGGGGCACGCCAATCCATTAACAGGCGGTTCTGCTGCTCATCAGTAATCCCCAGCCGCCCAATATAGCGGGTCACATCCTCGCCCCCGCGGCTCATATCTAAACGACCAAACGCCAACCGCGCATCTACCGCGTTAAGCTGCGCTAGACGGTCCTCATAGTGGGCCGCAAATGAGTCCCGTTCCGACCGGTTCTGGTGCCCACCCACTGCCTGGTTTTTCCGCACCTGCGCGAGCTTCTGCTCAGTCTCTTGCCGCAAAGTATCAAGACGAGAATACAGGCGTGAAACATAGTCACGCTCAAGGTTGAGCTGCTCCGCGAAAACCCGCTCCCTGCGGCGTTCCGCCTCTTCTACATTCGCGTACTGCTGGTCATCTGCGGACAAATGCGGCTCCTTAGAACAGTAATACCGCCCGGGCGAGAACCGCCGGGCGGTATCGAAAATACGGTGAACTATTTTACAGGGTTCACACAGGAGTGGGAAACTTACCCTAAGCTAAAACCCAAAAATGTGAGTGAAGAATTACTCAGTGACCGCGCTAAGGCTCTCAACATGGTACGACTCAAGCGCGGTACGACCGCCCAAGCCATCAAGCTCAAGGAGCACACCAATACCAGCCACCTGCAGCTGTGCCCGCTCCACCAGCTTCGCTGCAGCTACCAGGGTACCTCCGGTGGCTAAAATATCATCCAATAAAAGCACCCGAGTACCCGTTGGGAAATCATTGCAGTGAATCTCAACGGCCGCCGTACCATACTCTAGGGAGTACTCTTCGCGGAATGTCTCGCGCGGCAGTTTACCTGCCTTACGCACCGTCATAATCCCTTTACCCGTGGCGTAGGCAAGCGCTGATGCTAACAAAAAACCACGCGCCTCAACACCGGCCACCACATCATAGGTACCTTCAAACCGGCGGGCCAACTCATCAATGCATTGTTTGAATACCTCGGCATTGGCAAAAAGCGTGGTCACATCGTAGAAAAGGATACCCTCGTGCGGATAATTCTCAATGGTTGTGCACGCATCAGGTACGATCTGCTGCATGGGGGCAGGCTCGGTGACGCTCATATATCTCGCTTTCCGGTGGCGGATGCTGTGCATCCAAGGTGTCTGTGCAACCCCATTTAGTCGGGGGGCATGGTGCTAATGTAGCCTACAGAATTCTACTCTGTTTTAGCGGCACCTCGCTTTTATTCGGTGAGTCCCAAGGCGGCCCGCAACTCACGTTTGAGTATTTTACCGGTTGGCCCTAACGGTAACTCGTTCACAAAAAGGTAGCGGCGTGGGTGCTTATACGCTGCTAAGTGGGTGCGGGCCAAGCTGTCTAACTCATGTTCCAGATGAGAGGTATTTGTGGCCTCACGCGGAAGAATGACCGCTAGGATTTCTTCTCCCACCCGCTCGTCGGGGACTCCCACCACGGCGGCGGTACGCACTTGAGGGTGCGCGTAGAGCACATCTTCAATTTCTCGCGGGTACACTGAGTAACCGTTGCGCAGCACCATATCTTTAATACGGTCAAGAATATAAATATTGTTATCTGCGTCGATACTGGCAATATCGCCGGAGGCGAACCACGAACCGTCGAAAGCCTGTTCTGTGGCTTCTGGGTTTTCCCAGTACCCTGCCATCACGTTTTCTCCCGAGATCCAGAGCTGCCCGGCCTCTCCGGTGGGCGCTGGGGTTCCGTCCTGCTTGCGTACCTGTATCCGCACCCCGGGCAGCACACGCCCCACCGACCCGATTATCAGGCCAAACTGCGACCGATTAAAGCAGACCACCGGCGACGTTTCGCTCAGTCCGTACCCCTCATAGATGGGGCAGGAGATCAGTTTCTCAAATCTCCGATGCGCCGGTTCCGGCAGAGGTGACCCACCGGATATACCGAAACGGATACGCCCCCTCAAGCACGCTGAGCTTTCGGGATTAGACTCAAGAACATCGGCGAGCGCTAGGTACATGCTGGGTACCGCCGCGAGTACGCTCACGTGGGCCTGCTCAATGAGATACAGCGCGTCAGTGGGAGTGAACCGAGGCAAAAGGGCAACGGCGGCTCCTGCACTAAATGTGGCGTTCATGGACACGGTTTGTCCGAAGGCATGAAAAAGCGGCAGCCCACCAAAGATGATGTCTGCGTTAGTGAACTCGAAAACCTCCGCGCAGCTATGTGCGTTACTGAGGATATTTGCGTGAGTTAAAGTGGCACCTTTAGGCTTTCCGGTGGTTCCTGAGGTGTAGAGGATAAGCGCGGGATCTGCCCCACAGACCGGTAATGGAGTGAGTACCGCTTGGGTGCTATCAGGTGGGCTCATATGAAAAGGAGCGAAACAGGTTTCTGGGCCTTGGCCTGTGACCGCGCGAAGTATTTCAAGGCGCAGAGTGCCTCGCTCAATGTGGGGAATACGTGGGGCTTCTTCGGCTAGCCTTGTGCCCTCCCAGGCGAAGAGGACTTTTGCTGTGCTGTCTTGAATGTGGTGTTCCAGCTCGGCCGCGCTCAGTAACGGATTCAGCGGTACACAGATAGCGCCTGCGGCAAGGACACCATAGTAGATAGCGGGCATAAGGGGAACGTTGGGAAGTGAAAGTGCGACGCGGTCGCCTTCACGTACACCAATACCCTGCAGGTAGTCTTGTACGCGGGCGGCTGCCTGAGCTAGTTCACGGTAGCTAATATGGGTTACCCCACCGGCAGCGCTGGGGACAATGAGTGCCGTGTCGTTATTGTGGGCTTTGTCGGCTAAAAGGGCAGCGATATTATTGCGTGGCTGTGGCACGACTGTGGGAAGGTGCGTGTGTGAGTCTTTCCGCGTCTCGGCGGGTGCAGCGAAGTGTTGTTGGTGTTGGGGTTCGCTAGTTGGCATGTAATGTCCTTGCGGGCAGGGGTCATGAGATGCGCCTGATGGGGGTGCATAAGATAGTGCAGCACGTTCTCACTATTTTAGTCCTTTACATGGCTCGTTTGGGAGGCTGCGGCTGGCCCCGAGACACCTCCCCGTTCTTCTTATTATGATAAAATCATTTTTCAATATTTTTAGTAATTCACAATAAGTACTTTGAGCGCAGACTCCCCCGTACCACACCGATAAATCGCCCTATTAGGGAAGAGAAACCATGAACACACAAATACCCCAACCTTCTCAAGATACACACCTCACCAGTCAAGACCTTGATTTTCTCAACTCAATCTTTGACCTTGTGCGCGACAATAAGCCCCTAGCGCTCACCTCACTCCTTGACCAAGGTATACCCGTGAATCTCACCAACTCTAACGGCGATACCCTACTTATTCTCGCCGCCTACCACGAACACGAAGACATGGTACGCATCCTCATTGATGCCGGAGCTGATCTGAACCGCCTCAACGACAGGGGACAAACCGCGCTTGTATGCGCCGTATTCCGCGATAATGAGCCCATCGCACAGGCGCTGCTAAAAGCAGGTGCTGACCCTCACCTCGGCACACAAACCCCTGCCCAGGTGGCACAGTTCTTTGATCTGCCAAGCATGCAGAAGCTACTTGCTAATTAGACTGTTCATAAGAAGAGCCAGTCCCTCAAAGTGCACCGGAGCCGCCGAACACCCATTGTTCGGCGGCTCCGCTGATACTACTAGCTCTCTACCTGAAACTCTTAAAGCTACTGACCTGCCGACCAGGCAAGGAAGCTTTCAGCAAGTTCCTGACCGCCCGAGGGGTCACGTGTTACCACCATAACGGTATCGTCCCCAGCGATGGTCCCTAAAATAGCTTCTAAACCGCTCTGATCAATGGAGGAAGCCAAAAACTGTGCCGCCCCCGGTGGTGTACGAAGGATAGTTGTATTACCAGATCCTTCAGCTGTAATCAGCAGTTCTTTGAACAGAGAAATCATACGCGCATCCGGGGTTTCTCCCCCACCGCGCCGGGCAGGGTAATTCGGAACTGCGTAAATTAGCCCGGAGCCTTCATCACGGATGCGCTCGGCACCGATCTCAACAAGGTCACGGGATAGAGTAGCTTGGGTGACTTTCATACCATCATCAATGAGGTACTGCGCCAATTCGGCCTGAGAACGTACGCGTCGGGTTTGCAGCAGCTCAACGATGCGAGCCTGACGCGCGATTTTGGTCGAGGGGAAAGGCATGTCTCTTCTTCTTCCTTCGGTCATTATCGTGGAGGTACAGCCGTCGGAACACCGGAAGGTTACCGGGCGGCAAAATCTCCTCCATAAAGATAATACACGCACACATAAATATTCGCTCAAAATAGGTATTATGCGAAGAATAATTTAAAAAGATTTAGGGTGAAAAACTCAAATATTTTCTATTTTCTCCTTGTCAATCCACACTAACAAAATTTATGTGTTATTCACCACCATTATTGATAGGGGTAACGAAAAGAGACGGATATCAGCGGCATTCAACAGCCGCAGATACCCGCCTCTAAAACTCAATATGAGCCAACTCTAAAGGTTAATCGAGTTCAAGATCTTCTTCACCCTCATATTCACTTTCAAGAGCTTGCTGTCGAGCGCGTCGAGTCAAAATAACACCCACATAACCGCCACCAATGAGAACAAGCAAAGCACCAATAAAGCTGGCCCACCCAATCAGTTTCTGTCGGCCCACGGTACCCTCATCTACTTCATGCAGGCTGCCCTTTTCACCAGTGCGAATTACCTCAAGCTGGTTATCTCCAGTTTCGACCAACAACGCGCTCACTTCACGCGGGAAGTCAGAGGAAACCATACCGGTCTGAGAGCCACGGAATTCAATCTCCTCACCCCGGCTTACTTTCTGACGGTCTTTCAGATTCGAACGATATGTTTTCCCATCAATACGCTCATCAACCGGCAAAGTGCCCTTATAACGGGCCACATTATCTTTCGTTTCCAGGTCGGGGGTAACATCGACAAAAGAACCCTCTATCACCCACGTTTTACCGGTAATACCGGTATCCTGCTGCGCCGCAAACAACGCCCGACCACCCACAACGCACAGAGCAACAGCCAGGATAAGAGCCGCAACAACACTCAGCACCGCGCCCCAGCTCACGCTAGCGCGGTTCTCTGAATATTCCTCGTATTCCTCATCCCCGTGCATCTCGAAGAATTCCGAGTCTACTTCCTCGACTTCATCATCCTCATCAAAAAAATCTTCGTCAACGACTTCTTCGCCGCCGTCGATATCTTCGATGTATTCGCCGTCTACTTCGTCGTATTCTTCGTGCTCGTATTCTCGTTCAGCCATGAATGTGTCTCCTAGTATTTTCTCTACGGTCTAGGGTACCGGTCTACAACGCATTTGAGAAAGCCGACGCGGCCCAAAACTTTAATTCCATCAAAGGTATAAATTATGCATATCTAACAACAAATATACGTTGTAACGACCCTGCACCAGACAATGGGGCGGGCGAGCAACCGCTCCCCCGCCCCGTCAGCAGCACCGAAATCAGTCCTATACGCGCGCTACAGCACCGAAACGTTCCGTCGCAACAGCTACCGCCGCCTCACGGGACGCACTTGCCTCTTCAGCCGTTAGGGTGCGGTCAGGAGCGCGGAACCGAAGCGCAAATGCTAAGGACTTCTTCCCCGGCTCAATACCCGCACCGCGGTAATCGTCAAACACCCTAATATCCTCCAAAAGCTCGCCAGCGCCCTCACGCAGCGCACGAGAAACCTCGGCGACAGGTACCGACGCATCCACCAGCAGAGCAACGTCCTGGGTGGCGGCGGGGAAGCCGTATATCGGGGCTGCCTGCGGCGCAGGGGCTTTCACATCCAATAGGGCAGTGAAATCCAGCTCGAACGCACAGGTACGTTCAGGTAAGTTCTCAGTCTGCAAAAGCTTAGGATGAAGCTCACCAGCAAACCCGACCGTCTCGCCTTCAACGGTGCACAGGCGCGCAGTACGCCCTGGATGGAACGCCTGGTGTGTGCCCTGCACGATCACCAGTTCCACGCCCACAGCATCAGCAATCAGACGCACCGCATCCAATGCATCGCGCCAATCATAGGGGCGTGCCTGCGTGCCTGGCATCGGGTCGTGTTCAGCGCCGGTGAACAAGCCACCCATATGAATTGGTTGTTCGGGAATACCGGCGTTTAGCTCAGCCAACACTTCATCACTGGGGCGCTGCCCCAAGGGCGGTTTCAATGCCGAGCCGTGCTGGGGGCGCGGAATAAACACACGTCCAGCCTCGAAAATCGCCAGGTTCTTAAACCCACGCGAAAGATTACGCTTCAGCACCCCTACCAGCCCCGGCAGCAGCGAGCGGCGCATCCACCCCTGCGCTGAAGAAATCGGGTTTACCAGACGCACCGAAGCGACCTGCTCCCCCGCCACAGGTGCAACCCAGCGGGCGTTTTCATCCGCTGAAACA
Source organism: Rothia aeria (assembly GCF_016726365.1). NCBI lineage: Bacteria > Bacillati > Actinomycetota > Actinomycetes > Micrococcales > Micrococcaceae > Rothia > Rothia aeria. The sequence continues at coordinate 684,942 of NZ_CP068102.1, forward strand.
AACGGGTACGCAAAAACTTCAGTCATACCGGACGCGGCAAGTGCGTCCACAACACGGCGGCGCATCGACTGCTCGGGGGTGTACCCGCGCCCGGCTGGTGCCACCGGCAAAGACGAAGGAATCTTATCGTACCCGTCGATCCGGGCGATCTCCTCCGTCAAGTCCTCTTTCGCCAGCAGGTCGGTACGCCACGAAGGAACCGTCACAGAATAACCGTTCCCAGTTTTTTCAACGTCGCACCCGATCTCACTCAGGCACGCAACAATCTGCTCCTGTGAGTAGTCCACACCGATACGGCCAGCGGTGTACCCGGAAGGCAGATCAATTACTACGGGGTGATACGGCAGAGCCGCATCGGTCACCCCAGCATCAGCTGTACCACCGGCCAGCTGAGTCAGTAGCTCGACCGCCCGCTGCGCTGCCGCCTGCTGAATCTGTGGGTCTACCCCACGCTCAAACCGCTTCGAAGCCTCAGAAATCAGCTTATGGCGGCGGGCAGTACGCGCAATAGATACTTCATCGAAACGCGCCGCTTCAATCAGAATATTCTTCGTCTCAGCCGTAACCTCGGTAGAAGCACCGCCCATGACACCAGCAAGACCGATAACGCCGGAATCATCGGTAATCACGATGTCCTCTGGATGCAGATCGCGTTCAACGCCGTCCAAAGTCGTCAGCTTCTCCCCTGCGACTGCTCGGCGCACCACGATTTCTCCCTGTACCTTATCGGCATCATAGAAGTGCAACGGCTGACCGGTCTCAAGCATCACGTAATTGGAAATATCTACCGGCAGCGAGATAGAACGCACGCCCGCTAAACGCAAACGCGAAGCCATCCACGTGGGTACCGGCGCGGTCGCATCCACACCATTAACCCGGCGCATGACGAAGCGTATGGTTGCAGGGTTCTCGTGAATTGGTGCAGAATCTTCCAGGCGTACCGGAATGCCTTCGGAGTTCGCTTTGGGGGCGCGAGCGCCGTATTCCAGAACAAAATCGTTGAAAGAAGTTCCGGTCGCATGCGCGTATTCACGGGCAATACCGCGAATCGAAAACGCATATCCGCGATCAGGAGTCACATTAACCTCGGCTGCTTCGTCATACAGACCCAAAAGCTCCAGCGCATCTGACCCAAGTTCCGGATCGAGTCCCAGGGTGGAGAGCACCAAAATACCCCCGTGGTCCTCACCAATACCCAGCTCGCGGGTGGAGGCAATCATACCAGCAGACTTGTGCCCATAGGTTTTACGGGCGGTAATAGCGAAATTTCCGGGTAGGACGGCACCGGGGAGGGTCACCACAACTTTGTCGCCGACCTTGAAGTTGTGGGCGCCACAGATAATGCCCTGCACACCGGATTCTTCGATACCTTTACCGGTGAGAGTCTGCTGCTGCCCCTCAGGAACAACACGCACCTGGCACCAGTTCACAGTCTTACCGTTAGAATGCGTCTCAGGTTCTATCGAGAGCACCTGACCGACCACAATAGGGCCAGAGATCTCATCGGCCGGACGGTGCACAGCCTCCTCTTCCAGCCCAACCTTCACGAGGGTGTCCAGTACGTCTTCAGCCGTCGCGTCCTCAGGAACAGGCGCGAACTCACGCAACCATGATAGGGGTACTCGCATTGTTTTAAATCTCCATCCCGAACTGCTCAGAGAAACGAATGTCGCCCTCAATCATGTCATGCATATCGGGGACGTTATTACGGAACATAAGGGTACGTTCAATACCCATGCCGAAGGCGAACCCCGAATATATTTCGGGGTCGATCCCGGCCGCACGCAACACATTGGGGTTTACCATGCCGCAACCGCCCCATTCAATCCATTGCGGGCCACCCTTGGCGTTCGGGTGCCACAAATCTAGCTCAGCGGAAGGCTCGGTGAAGGGAAAGAAGTTCGGGCGCAAACGAATCCTAGCTTCCTCACCAAACATGGCGCGGGCCATATACTCCAGAGTGCCTTTCATATCAGCCATCGTCAGGCCTTTATCAACCGCAAGCCCCTCAATCTGATGGAATACGGGTGTGTGTGTGGCGTCCAGCTCATCTGTACGGTACACCTGACCGGGGCACACAACGTATAACGGCAGCTCACGGGTAAGCATGGCGCGCATCTGCACCGGGGAGGTGTGGGTGCGCAGTACCAAATGTGCCTCTCGTGGCTCGATATAGAAGGTGTCTTGCATATCGCGTGCCGGGTGGTCAGGCTTAATATTCAGGGCATCAAAGTTGTACCACTCAGATTCCAGCTCCGGCCCATCAGCGACTTCCCAGCCCATACCTACGAAGATATCGGTGAGTTTTTCCTGCATGAGCGCCACAGGATGCCGCCCACCCAGCGAACGCCGCGCTGAAGCCGCTGTCACATCAACTGCTTCTTCCTCTAGGATGCGCGCCTCGCGCTCGGCCTCCAGTTCAGCAGTACGCGCCTCAATAGCCTCGGTGAGCGCCGCACGTGCCTGCCCCAGCAGTTTCCCCACGGGTCCCTTGTGCTGATTCTGAAGGTCACGCATTTGCTTGTTTGCCAAGCTCATGCTCCCCTTATCACCGAAAAAGCCTAGGCGCACCGTTTTAAGCGATTCAAAATCTTTGGCACGTTCGCGGAGGGCGGTCAGTGCGCGCTCGCGCTCAGCGTCAAAGGCGGCGCGCACAATCTCAAGCCCACTTTCGGGGTTTTCATTGAGAATCTGTGCGATGCTGGCGAGGGTATGCGCCGATTCAGGCACGTTCTCGGTCTCCTGCACGGGATCGGTCATTGCTACTCTTCTCTGCGTTCTTCCTGAGGTTAGGGGCGCACCCTACAAGTTTGAGGGGCCTGCCCATCCTTACTATTTTAGTGCAGTTGGAGGGCTCTTTCACCGTTTGCCCCTCTCACGTTTCTGCTTTGCAGCACGAAGAGTACATATAGGAACCGGCCGCATCCCAGTTGGCGGGGTGCGGCCGGTTTTGCAGGCTACTTTCGCGGTGCAGCCGAAAAGTTACGGAAACCTACTTGAGAGCAGCTTTCACTGCCGGGTCGAAAGCGGCGCGAATCCACAGAACATTGGCAATAAACCAGCCAGCGTAGAGCGGCACAAAACCGTAGCGTTGAGTATCAAGAATGTTACCTAGAAGGGACATAATAGCGATCAGCCCGCCCAAAATTGCGAAGATAAGCCCAATTGTCAGGCCCAGCCGGTTACCGTTTTGCACCATGAAATAGACGGTGAGATAAACGGCAGCCGAAACAACAAGCAACCCAATGCCGCCAGCAACCCCGAATTCAGGCAGTCCCTCAAGAGGTTTAGCGTTACCCGGCGCAAATGCCGAGATGAGCCCATGAATAAAACAGATAATCGCCGACACAATCATAATTTCTTGTAGACGAAGAATTTTAGGATGTTTAGAAGGCAGATTAAAAAGGTTGCTTGCAGAGTCTCCGCCTTCTTGAATATAAATGGCTTGCGTATCAGAAGGAACGGCGTCGCTCCTAAAATTCTGCGGGTCGTACGAGGGGGGTTGAGCAGTCATCATTGTCTCCCATATGTATGTGATTTTTAACTCAATAGTACCGTTGGCGGTGTGGCAGTCAAATTAGACGCGCACCGCCGAAGGTTTTCAGCCGAACATCACAATAAACCGCGCCGCCAAGGCATACCACATCACTGTTTTAAAATGCCTTAGTACGAAGTTCCTCCCCTTTCCCATGCCCGATAAAGTCCTGAAGAACCCAATAGTTCAGACCACGGTTATCGAAACACCGCTGACCCCTAAGCGCCCGGATACCGTCTTGGTACCGGGCGCCCATCAGAAGCATACTCAGCGGTTTAGAACAACCCAGAAGCGATAAAATCGTTCTCGTCTTTAATACCGGGAGGTACCGCAAAAACGGCGCTGCCGGTGTGTTTAAGATACTCACTGAGCGCATCGGACTGGGTCATGGTATCTAGAAGCGGGATGAAGTGGGTGCGCGGGTCACAGACGAACGCTATAAAGAACAGCCCAGCATCCAGGTGTCCAAGTCCGTCGGAGCCATCCGTGTAGTTAAACCCGCGGCGTAGCATCTGAACACCATTATTTTGGTTCGGGTGCATGAGCCGCATATGCGAATCATCGGGAATGATAGGGCCGTTTTTACCCTTCATATTGAAATCTGGGGTGGTAAATTCCTCTCCGCCTGAGAGCGGCGCGCCTGATACTTTAGTGCGCCCAATAATATCTTCTTGCTCATGCAGGCGGGACCGGTCCCACGTTTCAATAATCATGCGGATGCGGCGTGCTGCGAGGTAGGTGCCGCCGTTCATCCAGTCGGGGTTTCCCTCAGAGTTCTCGGAGGAAGCCCACACATGTTTCTTCAGCAGCTCCGGCTCTTGGATTTTGAGGTTGTTCGTACCGTCTTTGAAACCGAAAAGGTTACGTGCCGTCACCTGACTCGTAGAAGTCGATGCGGTGCGCCCAAACCCTAGCTGGCTCCAGTGCACCACGGCCCGGCCCGCAGCAATACGGATTAAATTACGGATGGCGTGGAAGGCCACCTGTGGGTCATCGGCACACGCCTGAATGCACAGGTCCCCGCCGCTGCGTTTATCGTCAAGGGCATCACCGGACATTTTAGGGATATTGACGAGCGCAGCAGGCAGCTTATCTTTAAACCCAAAACGGTCCTTATTATCCTTATCGACAAAGAACGACCGGCCGAGCCCAAAGGTGAGAGTCAGATGCGCGGCAGAAAGATCGTAGGCTTCTCCCGTGTCCTTCGGCGGGGCCTCATAAGTGGAGACATCCCCCACAACTTCACCAGCCATGAGCTTTTGGGAAGCGGCAGTCCAGTCTTTAAAAAGTTTCTTGATTTCTTCTTTATCGGTTGTTTTGAGGGTGAGAGCCACAAAGTACATACGATCCTGCACTTCGGTGGAAATGCCGCTCTGGTGCTCCCCAAAGAAAGAGTGGGTATCTTTCACCTCCTGACTCTTATTATCTTTACTGTCGTTCTGCTTCTGCTCGGTAGCGCAGCTGGCGAGTGTACCTGCTGCGGCAATACCAACAGCAGTCAGTGCGGTACCGGTTAGGAGGGCACGACGGTTAGTTCCGTGCGGTGTGGTGTCCTGATCTGTTGGGGGCACCGGGTAATTTTCTTCGCGCATGTGGTTTCTCCCTAATGGGTTTCAGTTATGGAATACGGGCCATGCGTGTGTGTTGATGCGGTGTTATCGGCTTACCCCAGCGGGGTGTGGTGTGGGATTTTCTGCACCCCGCTGGGGTCGTCAGTGCTGGCTCTGTCTAAACTGCGTACCCGTTGTAGTTACTGGGCTGAGCCTGCCGCGCTGGCGCTCGAATCGTCTGAGGTAGACCCTGCTGATGCCGAGGACCCTGCTGATGCGCCAGAGCTACCGGTAGCCGAGGCTGAACCTGATGCCCCAGCAGAAGCTGAACCTGAGGCACCCGCACTATGTGATGCCCCCGCCGAGGCTGAAGCCGATGCAGAAGCACCCGCTGATTCATTCTCGGTGGACGTGTCATTGCCGGTTTCGTCAACAACAGCAGCCGTCAGCTCGGAGAGCGGCTCAGCGAGTGCACCCACCGCGTCAGAAAGCTCACGTACCTCAGTTTCGCTGAGCTCCTTGTAGGATTTGAAGTCGTCACCGCTCTTATGCTTATCGAGCAGAGTCTGCACAGCCGCGAACTTGCTCTCAATATTCTTGGAGAGCTTGCCATTCTTCTTCTCAAGGATGGGGCGTACGTTTTCGTAGGCAACCTTAGCGCCGTCAATATTGCCTTGGAAATCGTAGAGGTCGGTGTGCGACCAGTTTTCTTCCTCACCGGTGGTCTTGGTGTGTACGATCTCGTCCAGCAGTTCTTTCGCGCCGTTGGTGATGTCATCAACCTTCAGCTCTTGCGCGAACTTCTCGGAGTGCACATGGTCGTACAGTTCTTTGGTGTCCTTGACCAGCTGGTCTGCGACTTTCTTCCGCTCATCCTGCGTGAGGGGGGTGTACTCCTTACCGTCATTCTTATCGGCCTTGGGCTGCCACAGATCCTTCTCGATCTTGTGCCAGCCGCTCCACTCGCTGATCTTGCCTTCCTGCAGGTCAGCCTCGCGGGCGTCCAGGTTCTGGTCAAGGGAGGTGCCGTACTTTTCCGCTACAGGTTCGATACGTTCGTAGTGAATGCGGGCGAGAGCGTACTTGGCTTTAGCTTCTTCGGTCTTGCCCTCTGCGTAGAGCTTTGCGAACTCTTCGGTCTTGGTTTGCAGAGACTCAACTTGGTCTTTCACATACGAGGCGTACTGGGTGGAGGCGGTATCGCGTAGCTTCTGTATGTCCTCAGCCACGGGTTTAGCGTTCTCGTTCTTGGTGACCTTAAAGTCTCCCTGAATGCCGTCACCGACCATACCCGGTTTGCAGGCGGTCTTGTAGGACCCCTCGGGCAGATCAACCACCAGCTCACGGGTGAGGTTGGGGCCGATGTTCTCGACCTCTGAGATAATGCGCAATCCGTCAGAACCAAGCACATAGAACTCAGTAACCTTGGTACCTTCGTTCTTGACCTTAAAGGTAACCTTACCGGCCTTGGTTTCGGTGGTTGATAGTTTGCAGGCGGTATCAGTTGAGGTAACAGAAATATTACCGTCGTTTGAGGTGCCGCCTGAGGAGTTCGAGGAACTAGCATTATTCTTCGGGTTGTCGGTGCAACCAGTCAGCAGGATGGCGCTAACCGACAGCAGGGCGCCTGCGGAAACAAGTGACTTTCGCATAGTGTGTTTTCCTTTGTTTGGGGACAGGGGAAAATCTAGGGGGTACCGTTAGATAGCGGCTGTGTTGTAGTAGTACCGCCATTTTCAGGGGTACTGTTCGCCGCAGCGGCAACATTCTTAGGCGCACTGCTTTGGCGCACGCGACGGTGGCGCAATTGCACCCGGAAGAAAAGGGTCATGATAATACCGACGTACAGCACCCAGGCAATGGCTTCAATCCAGGTGGTAGTGCTTGAAAGGTTAAAGACCGCTTTTAGCATAGTGCCGAGGAAACTGCCGGGGTCAATGTATTTGTAGGATTCAAAAACAATGTTGTTGATCCCGGGGAGAATATTTGCTTCCTGCAGGTCATGCAGCCCGTAGGAAAGTACACCTGCGGCGATAATAATGAGGAACGCACCAGTCCAGGTGAAGAATTTGGCGAGGTTAATTTTCATAATGCCGCGCATCATAGCCCACGCGAGGAGTACTGCAACGATGATTCCAGTAAGCGCCCCATAAACGGGCAGTGCGGAATCGGCAGAGTCCTGCTCTGCGGTTGCGGCTTGTGTTGCCGACCAGATAAATAGGGTGGTTTCCAGCCCTTCACGCCCAACGGAGAGGGCTGCGAGAAGAACGACCGCCCAGGTGCTGCCCTGCACCGCGTCGAGCTTAGTGTGCAGTTCCGTGGAAAGCGCGCGGGCGTTCTCTGCCATCCAGAAAATCATCCAGGTGACGAAACCGACCGCGATGATTGAGAGCGAACCGCCAATTGCTTCCTGAGCTTCGAAGGTGAGGGTTTTAGGGCCGTAGGTGAGAAGTGCCCCAAATCCTAGTGATACCACGACCGCAAAGGCTACTCCCGCCCAGACTTTGGGAAGGAGGTGGGTTCGTTGAGTTTTATGGATATACGCGATGAGGATACCGACCACAAGTGCAGCCTCTAAGCCTTCGCGCAGCCCGATAAGGAAGTTGCCTGTAAATGCGGCCCAAAAGTTCATAGCTTTATCACCATAACGTTAGAGTTTCCTTCTCTAATTAACACTCTAAAGTATCCATGTGCCACGACTCCCAAGCTGAGATGTGTCACTACACACACTTTTTTGCCTCCGGTGACAGATTCGGCTGTGACTGTCTTTTAGCTACATTCCGTCAGCATAATAATTCATACTACCTTTAATAGACCCCTTAAAATAAAGGAAAGTTACCTATAGAAAGATGTATTTTTGAATACTGTTACGTTTCCGTTCCCCAGTCGAGGGCAAGCTTGCTGACCGCAGTTTCGCAGGAAAAACAGCTAACCGACGTAACAATTTGACAGAACACACCAGCTCGCTGGAATAAAAAACCTAACCAACGGCATGTACCGCCGCCAATAAAGCCTCCACAATCGGATAATCTGCAGGAATCCACTCCAAACTCAGCACTGCTGAGACATTATGGTCAGACCCCAGCGGAAGCCACCGCAGCTCGCTATGGTCCTGCAAAGGGTGAGGCTCACCCAACGTGAGTTCTGCAAAGAAAACCCTCATCGCCGCATTATTGTTCAGCACCCAGCCCTGGGGGTGCGGCCCCGTAAGTTCCTGCCCCAGCTGAACCTGCACGCCCAGCTCTTCCGCAAGCTCACGGGCGAGCGCTTTTTCGCAGGACTCCCCCGGCTCAACCTTCCCGCCGGGGAATTCCCACAACCCGGCTAATGCTTCAGGCGCTGACCGCCTGGCAACCAACAGCCGGGTAGGAGACTGAAGCGAATCGAAAATTGCCGCGCCCACCACCTGCACAGGGTAATGCGTCATCATGCTTCTATGCCTCCGCAGGACGATAAACATCCGGTTCCAAATAAATTACCCGGGCCGCCGGAACAGCCTCACGGATCCGTGCCTCCGCCTCGTCAATCTCGTTTGCCACAGTAATACCAGTATCAGCATCGTGGATGCGGATCTTAGCCGCCACCAAAATTTCCTCGGGCCCCAAATGAACGGTCTTAATATGGATTAGTCGGTCAGAATCACCGTTCTCAATAGCCGCGCGGATCTTCGCCAGATCCTCGGGAGTTGCTGCCTCCCCCAGGATCAGCGACTTCATTTCGGAAGCCAAAAACACGGCAATAACCACCAGCAGCACCCCGATCGCCAGAGTACCGGCAGCATCCCACAGCCCGTTACCAGTCAGCAGGGTCATGCTCACCCCAAGGAGCGCCAGAATCAGGCCCAAAAGGGCGCCTGCATCCTCCAACAAAAGCACTGGAAGCTCTGGGTTTTTTGAGGTGCGCAAAAACCGGAACCACCCTTGTGTTCCCTTCAGTTCGCGGGATTCTTTGACCGCTACACGGAATGAGTTGCCTTCAAGAAGAATGGCGCCCACCAGCACAGCCACCGGAACCCATTGCCACTCGGTAATGCCATGCGGGTCGTGCCATTTCTCGTACCCCTCATACAGGGCAAACAGCCCACCTAGGGCAAAGATAATAATCGACACAATAAACGCGTAAATATAGCGGTTACGGCCATACCCGAATGGGTGCTCTTCGTCAGCGGCACGCTGGGATACTTTCCCGCCCACTAGCAGAAGAAGCTGGTTCCCTGAATCTGCCACCGAGTGAATGGCTTCGGCGAGCATTGAAGAAGAACGAGTTAGAATAAACGCCACAAATTTCAGCACCGCAATGCCCAGGTTTGCCACGAGCGCCGCAATAATCGCGCCGGAACCGGAATGACTAGAATTGGCAGACATAGCTCTCCATCTATCGGTCAGTCAGAACAAAACTTAAATACATGCCGCTCACTAGGGGCGGTTCTGCGCCATCGCCGAGGCGTACAGGCACACGGCCGCCGCTGTGCCCACGTTCAAAGATTCAGCCGCCCCATAGACAGGAACCGCCACGCGCATTGACGACGCCGCTTTTTCCTCGCTGTTAAGCCCCTGTGCCTCATTCCCAAACAACCACACAGTTGGTTTCGATAAGTTGAATGAGCCTTTCACCCCGGCCGGAACGGGCGTCTCGATATTAGCGGGGCGTGCCAGAGAGTACTCCACCAGTTGTTGCAGATCCACCGTACCGTACCCGTCAGCGGCCAAAACCGTCATTCCCTGAGATTTGGCGTCCTCCGCAAAATCTTCAAGATCAACACCCTGAATCAGCGGCACATGGAATAGCGAACCGGCTGTTGCCCGCACTGTCTTCGGGTTATATAAATCCACTGTGCCCTTTGACGCCACCACCAAATCAGCCCCCGCGGCATCAGCCACCCGCAGGATCGTACCAGCGTTTCCCGGATCTTGTACACGTGAAAGCACCGCAATAAGACGCGGGTTCAGCGCCCCCTCACCCCACAGTCGTCCGGCAGGGGCATCCAGTTTAAACGACACCGCAATAATACCTTGAGGAGTGAGAGCATCGGCCATCGCTTGCAGTACGTCGTCCGTCACCACACGCATAAAAACACGGCGCCCCTGCTCGGGTGTGGGTGTGCCGTGCACCTCTTCTAATAGCTCGGCAATGTCGGGGTGGCGGTCGAACGCCTCTTCCGTCACGTATACTGCATCCAGCACCGGGCGGCGCAGGTGCGCATGCAGCGCTTCACGAACAGCCTGCGGGCCCTCAACCAAAAACTGTCCCCGTTTACGGCCAGCACGGGTGCGTAGCTTCGCAATATCACGCACACGATCGGCCTGAGGGTTCGACATAATCACTGGGGAACTGATTCGTTCAAGAAAACTCACTCTTCAAGAGTACAGGCAAAGCCCTCCCAATGCCCGTCACTTCCGCGATGCTTTCGGGAAGGCACAGTACAGCAAAACGGCTGCCGCATACAATATGCGGCAGCCGTTCAAGCTCTTAATTACCCCGCACATGACGGGGGGGTAACAACTGTTTTTATGCAGCCTTCGGCGCGGAGGTGTCCTCAGGCAGGTTGTTTTTGGCAATCTCAACCAGGGCGTTAAACGCTGCGGTATCGTTTACGGCCAGCTCAGCGAGCATACGACGGTCAACCTCAACACCAGCAGCTTTGAGCCCCTGAATGAAACGGTTGTAGGTCAAACCCTGCGCACGGGATGCAGCGTTAATGCGCTGAATCCACAGACGGCGGAAATCGCCCTTCTTCTTACGACGGTGGTCGTAGCTGTAAACGAGCGAGTGGGTGACCTGTTCCTTAGCCTTACGGTACAGGCGCGAACGCTGACCGCGGTAGCCGGATGCTCGGTCGAGAATAGTACGGCGCTTCTTGTGCGCGTTAACCGCGCGCTTCACACGTGCCACGTGTGTCTCCTTCGTCTTATGTCCTACAAGGCCTCAGAACCAGCCTGTAGGAGCGAGTCTTTCATCGTCGGTGCGGGAATGCACCCGCCTCTAGCGAGAAGTAAGCGGTAGCCTACTTACCCAGCATCTTCTTGACAACCTTTGCCTGACCACCGGTCACGATCTGGTCGGATGCCAGACGACGGGTCAGACGGGAGGACTTGTGCTCCAGGTAGTGGCGGCGGTTCGCCTGCTGGCGCTTAACCTTGCCGCTGCCGGTGAGCTTGAAGCGCTTCTTAGCACCAGAGTGGGTCTTCTGCTTCGGCATAGCTGCCGTTCTCCTTACAATCACCCCCGCACATACGCACAGGGTAGTTTTACTGAGGAAAGGGACACTTTCCCCACGGTACGGAAATAGTGAGGATTCATACCTCAGAACCCGCAGGACTATAGCCCCGCCGCATGTATGCGCCAGCGGGGTGTTCCCACCGAATTCTATTCTGCGGAAGCCTGCGCTTTCAACTCGGCGGGCATTGCGTCCGCCAGCGAGTTCGTTACAGGCTCTGCCTTGGTCGTATCAATACGTTCACGACCCTTGCGTCCACCGCCGCCCTGTCCACGGCGTACTTCTGCCTTACCGCGTAGCGGAGCCAGCACCATCACCATGTTACGGCCGTCTTGGCGGGGGCGAGACTCAACAGTACTCACCTCAGCCAGCTCTTCGGCCAAGCGTTCCAGTAGACGCACACCCATCTCGGGGCGCTGCTGTTCACGACCGCGGAACTGAATCATTGCCTTGACTTTGTCACCGCCAGAAAGGAAACGACGTGCGTGCCCCACTTTGGTTTCGTAGTCATGGGTATCAATCTTCAGCCGGAAACGGATTTCCTTCAGAACGGCTTTAACCTGCTTCTTGCGGGACTCACGGGCTTTAACAGCCGCTTCGTACTTGTATTTGCCGTAGTCCATCAGCTTGCATACTGGCGGTTTTGCGTTCGGCGCTACCTCGACCAAGTCAAGTTCAGCGTCCTCTGCAAGGCGCAGGGCATCGGCCAAAGGCACGACGCCTACCTGTTCACCGCCGGGGCCAACAAGTCGGACCTCCGGAACACGGATTCGATCATTAATGCGCGGTTCGCTAATGACTAACTCCTGTACATAGTGGGTTTCCCCGTGAATATATCCGTTGACGGGAACTAAAAAGCCCCCGCATGTCACAAGCGGAGGCTACACTTACGACCGGTTGGTCGTTCTAAAACCCGACCACCGTAGTCTTAGTGACTTTTGTCCCTTTAGCCACGCTACGGTGACTGTACGAACCGGTGAATGCGGGTGGGAGTACAATCCACTTGCAAACAGTACAAGAGTTTACCCCATGCTGCCGCCTAATACAAGGGAACCGCTGGCTGCTTTCGTGCGCAACACCCTGATTCCCCTAAGTACCAGTTCTGCCCCGCATCACCTGCCATCACAGCGCGGAGCTGTAGAGACCTATATTTCTTTTATAAACCCTGTGAACTATGAGATTCTTAGAGGCATGACTAACGAAACACAGAAGTTTACATTCGAGGCGGAGCACGGCAAACCGGTACACGGACACACAGATTTGGACGCCGAACAGCTTGAAGCCCTCAACGCCCAAATGCGCGACATCGCGGATGTTCCAGCCATCGAAATTATTGGCGCCGCAGCCGTTCACCTGATGAGCGCCGCCGCTATCAAATGCGGATTAGGTGCCGAACAGAACGCTGAGGACCTCAAAGATCTTGACGAGGCTCGGAAACTCATCACAGCACTTGCAGGCTTTATTACAGCCGCTGCACCCGAAATAGGCTCACAGCACGCCGCACCTCTACGCGACGGGCTACGCACATTACAGTTGGCATTCCGTGAAGCGTCCCCTATCCCTGACGAACCTGGCCAGGGCCCTGGAGAAAAGTTCACTGGACCGGTCTGCTAAGTCTGCGCAGCATGTTATAACACCTCAACCCAGAACCAGCAGTCGCTGCGTTACCTATATCTCTAAGCGCGGGGCATTCCACACGAGCGGTTGCCCCGCACAAGTATCTCTTCAGCAACAAGTGCAATCCATAAAAGATTATTTATCGTGGAATTTAAGACAACTTCAGACTCTCCTTCTTGGACTCATGTTTCACAGCTCAGGGAAGAACTAGAGGGAATAGAAAAGATAATCAATAAATTTAGTAATTTTCCCGTAAATATAGGGATTTGCGTGAGATGTTTAGACAGTTGGAGCGGATGGAAATCCGGTGCCAGATACTATTCAAGTGATAATTTTATATATATAGACATTGTCACACAAGAAATAGATTACAAACCCTATATAAACAACGTTCCTGCACAGCGTAAAATAATAGGCCAAGAGTTTTATAATTTTTTTCCAAAAGCCATGAAAAAATATGAAAAAAGATTTCCATCCCTAAGGGATATAAACCCTTATTTCATGGATGATTTAAAACATTGGTTAATTAAAAATCACTGGATTGATTCTCAATAAATTATGAGTGATATATTACGGATAATATGTAGCTCAAACGGCCTATCGTTCAAAACGTCACCAGACTATTCATAGAATGTGCAACGATAGTACACCCTGTACCGCCAGCTACTGCAGCTGGATAGACTTAACGGGCAACACCAGAGCTCTGCACTTCCTGTTAAAATTTAATAAATAGTTCCGACATATCAAATCAGAGGATAGTAAAATGAATAAATTAGAGATAATTAAGAAATACATCAGAGTAAATGAGGTAGGAAAGGCACAGAACCTAATCTTTAAAAGTATTACAGACTCAAATATCAGCGTATTACAAAAAAGAGAAATAATTGATTTATTCGTATCACTAGTCCCCAACTGGCGATCAGGCCTGATTGTAGAAATGAACAGCTTGCTGGATAATCAAGCCCAGCTTCTCACATATTTTTCACAGTGTATTAAAAACCTTCCCCTTGAAGAAGAGGTTGCCGTAAAGGAAAATGGCATAGAGTATATTGAAAATATTTTCCTGACTCTTGATCTAGAAAAACCCGTTGAAGGTATTAAACTCTCAGAGCGTCTACCTGACAAGAAATATTATGGGAATTTAAAAGATAAATATATGAAAAATATTAATAAAATATATTTTTCTTCAGGTAATAAGGACAAGATAGGTCTGTCTCTTGACAAAACACTTGCTTCGATAGATAAAAAGCTTACTGGTTTAGGTGCAGAAAATAATATTTATACTTATTTTATAGACGAGGTAATGCGTGATGCAGAAATACTTATAAAACATTATGCCTTTGATAAAGTTGACTATTTTATTGATTCACTGGCGAAATGTTACCTAAAAGGTTATTTCCCCTATACATGGGAGGGTAAATACCCAGAAGGTTATATTAAATATTTGGCCTAAACAGCAAGTTGCAGCCTGCAGAACGGGGTTAGTAGTCAGCTCGCAATATCACTGCTGATACCACATATGGACTTCTGAAGGTTTCAGGCTGTAGCAACAACAAAACTTTTAGGGAATGACTTCGTTCAAAAGTAGACGATATGCAAGAATGGGTCTATGCATGCGAAACGGTGACTGCACAGTAGGGATTTAAAGAATGAAAAAATCTATAGAGCATGAAATAGCAACATTTAATAATCATATAAAAACAAATTTTGACTGGCTGGATTTTCAAGTCACTTCATTTGATTTTACCAAATTAAATATTATTGCCAGCTACGATCCAAGTTACTATCTCAATTATAATATTGACCTATACAACACTAAATATTTATCCGGAAGTTTAACATGGACTATAGATATCGACAATAACACTACTGCTGCAGAAATTATTAGCAGTAAAGAATATACCTATCTGCCCATGGAACAAGAAAATCATTTTTTCCTAAGATTTAATAATACCGATTTAGAATCTTCTTCTTTTATTATTATGGCAAATGGCATAAGTATTTCTTATGAGAAGAAATATTTTAATATTTGAATTAAATATTTAGAGGAGGGGGAATTATTGATGTCTACATAAATTCCAGAATTAAAGATGTAAAATTATTTCTTCACGGTAGATTGAAAATTAATATCTTTACATAGAGGCGACGCTGAGCTATAATTTTGAAATATTATACGGTAAACGTAATCAGATCAAAGATCGCCTTTGAAGCATTACTGGTATACAGATGCTTCACCCCGGTGTTACAGTATTTATCTTTGAGTATAATCATCGAAAGAGATACTAAAATGAGGATTAAAAATTTAGTTGAAGAAATGGGTGGAGTCGCAAGGTTTACATCTGAACCGCTAGCCCCTACCCTTCGAGAAACAATGTCTGAATTTTTAGACATTACTAGAGAAGAATTTGCTGACTATTTAGATTACCTTGAATTATATGGTGCGGAAACGGGATTTATAAAAGAATATAAATTAACGCCATACAGCAACCTTCCTGAATATTGTTACCCGGATGATGCTATTCCTCCTGTTGGAGGTAATATTGCATGGGGTGGCGGCGGGTTAGGATTTTTTATAGCACCTGTTAAGGGTGGTGGACAACTCTCCCCGATGAGCGAAAGACTTAAAATATATAAAAATAGAATACCGGATAACTTTCTACCAATATCAAGTAATGAGTTCGGTGACTTAATATGTCTATGCACCCAAGGGGAAAGAATTGGGCAAATTTTCTACTGGGATCATGAAAATGAGTGGGATGAAGAGGATTATATTGATGATTTTGGTGTACCGATGCCTGAAGAAGTAAAATTACAAAATATCTATCTAATCGGTAAAAATTTATATGATTGCTTTATCAGGATGACTCCAGATTTAATGGATTAGCAAGTGCAGCCTATACGTACCAAACTCCTTTGTTCCACTCATTAATTATTTAATTAGATAATAAATATATTCACCCTTGTGAGCTGTGGAGCACCACTATACGTAAATCTCACCCGGCAGTGCTACCGGGCAGAGGCCATTGTTTTTCTCACCAGAATACGGGATGGCTCGTGCTGGCTTATTATTTTTGCTAAGAAAAAACTTTGCTCACCGTTAGAGAGGTAATACAGGTTCAGCCCATTTCTCAGAAAAATCACATACTCGTCCCCATCCGAATACTCCTCAATGGCTGCATTTTTTAAAGGGCTGAGGTTAAATTTTTCAACCGTTAGGATGGAGCACAAAGCCGCATCTAGCACCAGCTCCGGAGCATACACCTCAATCTGCTCGCCTTTGGGACGATAAGTATCTTCACCGCAGATGAACTCAATACTGTACCCTGCATAATCGAAGTAGTACATGGGTACACCAGTCCCACATGAGCGGTCACATTGTTGCTGCAGAAGCCTAACAACATGTGTTTCCGAACTAACGCCACGGAAGAATGTGCCACACGCCAAGAATTCTGAAACACTAAACACTGGTAATGATGTAACGCCGCTCGCCTTAACCAACACAGCAGCCACTATCTATGAAGCCTGTGAAAGTTTTATCTGCACCGAATCCACTAGCTCCGAGATAACCTCGCTAGCGGCAAGCCGCTGCTGAAAATCAGTGATAGTAGTGTCCAGTTGTTCCCGGGTCATACCTGGTTTCAGCACCAGCGTTATCTCAAGTTCTGGCCCATGACCGCCCCCTGCCAGAATACGCCCCTTAGCAGAACGAGAGTCAGCCCCCGCCGCTGCCGCTAACTGCACATCCTCAACCTGAGGCATCAGGCGAATAAGTTGACGCACGTCCTGGGAGACCGCCTCGTGGTTGTATGACGGCACCCACGGTTGTTCTTTAGCAATAGCCCAAATCGCCGGTCGACGCACCACAAATGTGGGGTCTTGCCCCGGGTTCACCACGATCAGCTGATTATTATCTTCCACCGCGCTCAACGATGTTTTACGCATCGAGGCAGCCACAGGACGCGCCTGGGCGTGCCACTGCGTCAAATAGTCCACACAGGTAAAAACAGGCAATGCCCTACGGCCATCTGGTGATTGAATACTCACCAGCGCCATATCTGTTTCTTTGTCTGAGACCAGCCCCTCAGCTGTAAGATGTACCTGAGATAGCTGTGCTACCACAGGAACAAATACCCGGGCCTCACGAAGAGCATCCACTACTGCTGTTTCATTCGCCTCACCCGCTGCAAATGCTTTCAATGCTGCACCAAGGGCAGGTTCTGTCAGCCCGTTATCCCCATAAAACTGGTGGGTCTGTGAGGTGCCATCGCCAAGGTTGCGACCTTTCCATGGCTGGCCTCCAGTGTCCGTCTTACGACCGGCGCTACGTAGCTGTGCAGCAATATGGGCCGGGAGCCTGCCGTGAAGACTCAGGGGACCGTGGTGTTGGTGATTCCCTCCGTCGCTCATTCGCCGCTGCTTTCTGCCTGTTCTGTTGGCGGTTTCCACGCCAGTTGTTCCTGCACACTAACACCTTCCGCAGTACCGTGTGCCACCTGTAGCGCCTGCTCAAGGGTAAAGCGTCCTGTGTAAAGGGCTTTGCCCAGCACCAAGGCCTCCAGCCCCTGGGCTGTCATACCACGCAGCACACGAATATCATTAAGGCTTGCCACCCCGCCAGAAGCTATCACCGGTTTCCCGGTCAGCGCCAACACGTGTTGCAGCGGCTCAAGGCCTGGCCCAGATAACGCCCCGTCACGGCTCACATCAGTAACAACATACCGTTGAGCTCCCGCACGCTCAAGCCACATGATACTCGCATCCAATGCGTCTCCCCGCCAATCGGTGCCGCGGGCAACCACCACACCATCACGGACATCAACCCCAAGGGCCAGTAGTTCGCCATGTTCCTCAAGAACTTGTTCAAGCCAACTGGGCTGTGCCAGTGCCGCTGAGGTGACATTAATACGATCTGGTCTCAAACTAAGAGCCAACTCAATGCTGCGGTGATCTTTAATGCCGCCGCTTACCTGAATCTTTATACGGTTGGAGGTTCTATCCCGCACCTCATCTATGACCTGTTCCAGCACAGAAGTATTAGTGCCGCGGCCAAAAGCCAAATCAAGATCTACCAGGTGAATCCACTCAGCACCGGCCTCACCCCAGGTAATGGCGGCCGCCACGGGATCAATGCTCTGCGAAGTGCCCAACAGCTGCCCGCCCACCGGACGTACAGCCCGCCCTTCAGAAATATCAACAGCGGGAAGCAGCTGAAGCTTCCCCAAATGCTGAGAGTGCATAAGCAGCCCCTTATGACCCAAAAGTAAAAGCTACATACGCCCCGTACCCAAAAAGCGCCAGAGCGATAAGCCACATAATAACCTGCGCAACTAACGGTAATTTCTGCTTACGAAACGATATTCCCCCACCCGCGAAGAAGGCTCCCACAGTCATGAGTATCAGACCGGAATACATTGGGTTCATGGACGACTAATTCTCCTCAACGTTGTTCTCAACCACTACTGACATCCGCCCCGTCACAGGTAATGAGGCAACCCACCGGCGCATGAACTCCTCACCGGGCTCTCCCGATGCAATAGGACAAAACTGCACTGCTGTTAGCGGGCCATTCTCAACCGCCGCAATGTACGGCGGCGTAGTCTGTGTCCAGCTCACCGCAGGAGCTCTCATATAGTCAATATTTTGCTCAAACTCCCACCGCAGCACGCCGTCTTCAGCCTTGTACCGCAGCGCTCCAGGCAGATTATGAAGCAGGGAACTTTCTTGTGCGGGCACCAGCTGTTGTACACCGAGAGGGGCACCAGCAGCAGCGAGCTTACAGGCATGCCCGGGCCACTCCCCCATACCTTTAACTTCGACGGCACCGGCTGAAGTCGTATCGTCCATTGTCTCGAACAACATGCCAAAAGCTGCCCCCGCAAAAAGCACTGGACGTCCCCCAGCCACACGACGCCCCACCACACGTTCAGCATCGAAAGACTGCACCGTGCGATAAGTCTCAATAGAGCTTGTATGGCCAGGAATAATCATGCCATCAGCGTCCAACAATTCATTAGAGGTTTTAGTGACAAGAACCTGCGCCCCTGCGCGTCCAAGAGCCTGTGCTAGTTCCCCGAACGTGCCAGGCTCCCCCAGGATCGCAACGACCGGTTGTTCCTGCGCCATCATTCCTCCGATTCATCGCTTTGTACCATAGGCACTGAACCCACAACTTCTAGGGTACAGGGTCTTTTGAGACGGTGCTATTGCACACCCGACCCACAAAATATGTTTCGCATAGCCACTATTTACCGTGCAGGAACCTCCAGCCGTTGACCAGCCTGAAGCTTGGTGTTCTGTAAATCATTCAGTTTAATGATGCGCACAATCGTGTCCCGAGGGTCTGTCTCAGGGTCCGCCTCATGAGCAATATCCCATAGGGTTTGCTCTGCTTTGACAGTAACCACCTTAGTAACTGCCGTAGTCTGTTGTGATGTTCCAGCCTGTGCGCCCTGGGGCGCTAATAGGGTGATGGCGCCAAGCACAATGAGGGCCGCAAGTGTGAGCAACGGCAGCCCCAGCAGGAGCATACCCCTGCGGCCCAAACGACTGTGAATATATTTAATGGGCGAAAAGATACGCCCGCCAGACTGCTGCTGAGGTACTCGAGTGTCACGCGGTGATTGAGTCACTGAGATCTGTTGAGCCGGGTTCTCAGCCGAACCGCCGCGGTGCGTGGAACGTGCCCGTTCAGCCTGTTGGCGTTCCCGAGCCAGCCGTCGCACGGCCGCCGATGATTTACGTCGGGCGGGGTGAATAACCGTTAGACCGGAAGGAATAGCGGGGCTTGCCTGGGTATCCATAACGAGTCCTTTCACTGGCTGGTTGTCATAAAGGTGTTGATGTGGTGATGGGACGAGTAACGAATCATCCCGTTTCTTCGGACGCGGGCTATCAGCAAGACTCTGCACACATGCACTGGATGTATGAGCAATCATGAGCAAACCTCTGCTTTCGAAGATGTGTTCCTTAGGTAGAACCGAGTATATCGAATCTCTATTCCAAATTCTAGTAGATGTGTACTAAAAATTTCTTCGAAGTTTCACGGGAAATCTAGAATAAATGTTTGGTTTTTGAGGAAGTTTGTTCTAAAATAGGATCAACGATCGTTCCATTGGCGCTACGCCGCACATACCAGTCGCTTCAGCAGGCGCCGCAGTCTAGGAAAGAAGGCACCCATGGCACCCGAGACCCCACGCCCGGCCCTAACTCCGCGCCAACAGAAAATTTTGGACGCTATTCGCACCGAGATTGAGCAGAAAGGATATCCCCCATCAATGCGCCAAATCGGCGATATGGTGGGCCTTGCATCCCTCTCGTCGGTGACGCACCAGCTGGGGCGACTTGAGAAAATGGGCTATATTCGCCGTGACCCTAAACTGCCGCGAGCAATTGAGGTGCTGGACGCCTCAGGAAACTCCGAACAACGTGCCAATACCCAAGCGCCCAAAGTTCCGGAACTGCCTACCTTTGAAGTCAGCGACGAGGATATGGTGCCTATCCCCCTGGTAGGCCGCATAGCGGCAGGCGGGCCCATCACGGCAGAGCAATCCGTTGAGGATGTGCTTTCCCTCCCCAAACAGCTGGTTGGCAGCGGCAAGCTCTTTATGCTGCGCGTCAAAGGAGATTCGATGATCGACGCCGCCATCTGTGACGGCGATTGGGTGGTGGTTCGCGAACAGCACACCGCCGATAACGGGGACATCGTGGCGGCCCTGCTGGATGAAGAAGCCACCGTGAAAGTTTTCCGTCAGGTAGACGGGCACACGTGGCTGATGCCCCGCAACTCCCAGTACGAGCCGATTATGGGAGATAAAGCAACTGTTATGGGTAAGGTCGTCTCGGTGCTGCGGAGCCTGTAATTTCATCCTGCGTGTTGTCCTCATGGCTACAGGATGCGCCCCCACCCTGACGGTTTAAGAACATCTGCACTAATCAGTAACCTCAAATACGCGTGAAATAAAACACTAGGGTGGGGCGACAGTTCTTTGGAACTGCCGCCCCACCCTAGTATCCCCCAGTATGTACCGCGGCTACCGGACACCAGCCCCACAGCTCAACCCGAAACAAATGCATCTGCTATCCGTTACGGATACTTTGCGACAGGCGAGTCAGTGCCCCCAGCACCACTTCCCTCTTCTGGGTAGCCCATAGGGGCGGCATCGAACGCATAATATACCCGCCATAGCTTTGAGTCGCTAAACGCGAATCAAGCACAGCAACCACGCCCCTATCCGTCACAGAACGAATCAGGCGCCCAGCCCCCTGCGCCATACGAATCGCAGCATGATACGCCGAAACCGCCATAAAACCATTACCTCGGTTCGCCTGAACAGCCTCAGTACGGGCCTGCACCAACGGATCGTTTGGGCGTGGGAACGGGATCCGGTCCATCACCACCAACCGGCACGAATCTCCGGGAACGTCAACACCCTGCCAGAGGCTCATCGTGCCGAACAGGCACGCATCCATATCCTCCGTGAACTCGTCAACAAGCGCCCGCAGGGACGACTCCCCCTGCAGAAGCACCGTCAAGTCGCTGTGCTGACGCACATACTCTGCGGCCTGCTCGGCCCCTCTCTTCGACGAAAACAAACCCAACGCGCCGCCATTAGCTGCTTCACACAATTCGAGAAGCCGCTGAAGCTGCGGGGTGCTCACCCCAAAACCAGGTTTAGGCAGATCCGCAGCAACATACATGACCCCCTGCTTGGGGTAGTCGAAAGGAGATCCAACATCAATCCCCTCCCAGCGCGGAGCACCCGTACCCATCAGCCCAAGCGCACCGGCAGCAGCGTCAAACGACTCGCCCACCGCAAGTGTGGCACTCGTAAGAATCACCGTGCGATCCTCAAACAAGCCCTCCCGCAGACGAGAACCAATACTCAAAGGCGCAATATGCAAAGTTGCTGGGTCCGTATCATTCGCATCATGGTAACGGCCGTTCTCAAACACCCGGGGGCGAGAAACCCACAGAACCTCCCGGTTCTCGAAAGCTTCAAGGATACGCCCGCTTTCCTCATGCACCTCAGAAACACGCGAACGTGCCATTTGCAGGCCAGCGTCCACCTCTTTCGAATCCGTTTTAGAGTCCGACAGTGCACCTCGGGCGGCGTCATTCACAGCCGACACAGCAGTGAGTAGGCGCCCGTCAAGGCCCTTCAGCAAACCTTCCGGAACCCCCAGAAACGCTTCTTCAAGGGATGAAGCCGCGTTCTCCAAAGCGGCCGGGCTAGCTTTTGAGTTCTTACGAATACCCTGAGCGGCACGGCGCACCATCGCCGCCGACAGGGAACCGGTGACTGCGCCAGTCACCCGATCGGCAAGCTCATGCGCCTCATCAATAATGACAATGTCATGCTCAGGCAGCACGCCCAGCCCTTCAAACGAATTAATGGCCAGCAGCGCGTGGTTGGTGATAACAATATCCGATTCGTTGGCGCGGGTACGCGCCATTTCGCTGAAGCACTCCTCAACCATTGGGCAGCGCCGTCCCAAGCATTCTGAGGCACTCACAGACACCTGCGCCCAGGCCCTATCTGAGACACCGGGGCGCACTTCATCACGATCACCAGTCTCGGTGCATCCCGCCCAGGCACGCAAACGCTGCACCTCCTCGCTCAGGCGAGACGACGCCCCAGAAGATCCAGGGGCTTCGAAGAGAGCCTCGGGCTCCTCTTCAGGGTACCCACCTTCTAGCTTATGCAGGCACAGGTAATTATTGCGGCCTTTAAGAATCGCCACCTGGGCCTGCGACTCGGGGCGCGGTTCAAGTGCCGCAAGCAGACGAGGAATATCGCGGTTCACGATCTGCGATTGCAAAGCGAGGGTTGCGGTCGCCACAATAATAGGTTTGTTACTGTCGCCAACCTTGTGGAGTGCGGGGATGAGATACCCCAAAGATTTACCGGTTCCTGTGCCAGCCTGCACCAGCAGATGCCGCTCAAGCTCGAAAGCTTGAGCAACATGGGCCGCCATAAGCCGCTGCCCCTCACGTCGCTGACCACCCGTTGCCTCAATCACCTCGTCAAGCAGACGAAGCACAGGCTGGGCCCCCGGTAGGGTCTCGGGTTCAGCACCGGTGGGGGCGCTCACGCTCTCTTGCACTTTAACCCCTAGCTGCCCGAAGCGGCCACCGGTGTTGCGGCAGCATCCGCAAGCTCCGACTCAAGCACCTCTAGCAGTTCCCCGCTAATAACGTATTCTGAAAGCTCAGCGGCGACATCCTCACGTACCAGTGCGGTGATAAAAGTGCCATCGGAGACAAACTCGGTGCGTTTAATCTCGGCATCCCACGAGTGCAGGCGGGAGATGACCTCCCCATGATCATAAGGGACGAGAAGCTTCACCAGGATGGAAGGGCGCGGAATCGTATCCGCAATCTTCTGTTTGAGTTCGTCAATGCCCTCCCCTGTGCGCGCCGAGACAATGATGTGGTTTGGTTCACGCTGGCGCATGCGTTCGAGGATAAAAGGATCAGCCGCATCCGCTTTATTGAGCACAATAATCTCGGGTATACGGCGAGCATCTAAATCTGCGATAACCTCACGCACGGCGCGAATCTGCCCCTCAGGGTCTGGGTGAGATGCGTCTACCACATGCAAAATCACGTCTGCATCGGCTACCTCTTCGAGCGTG
Source organism: Rothia aeria (assembly GCF_016726365.1). NCBI lineage: Bacteria > Bacillati > Actinomycetota > Actinomycetes > Micrococcales > Micrococcaceae > Rothia > Rothia aeria. The sequence continues at coordinate 708,496 of NZ_CP068102.1, forward strand.
GAACGGAATGCTTCCACGAGCTGGGTGGGCAGCGAGCGCACGAATCCTACAGTGTCCGAAAGTGTATAGCCGATGCCGTCCGGAGTCTGTGCCTTGCGCACGGTCGGATCCAGAGTTGCGAAGAGTGCGTTCTCCACCAGGACACCGGCATCAGTCAGGCGATTCAGCAACGACGACTTACCGGCGTTTGTATACCCCGCGATAGCGACCGAGGGTACCCTGTTGCGTTTACGGTTCAGACGTTTTGTTTCACGGGCGGGCGCCATAGCGGCTATTTCGCGCTTGAGTTTTGCCATGCGAGCACGCAGACGGCGGCGGTCCATCTCGATTTTGGTTTCACCGGGTCCGCGTGAACCAATGCCTTCACCGGATGCGGCACGCCCACCTGCCTGGCGTGACAGGGACGCGCCCCAGCCGCGCAGACGCGGGAGCATGTATTCAAGTTGGGCAAGTTCGACCTGTGCTTTGCCTTCACGAGACTTCGCGTGTTGAGCGAAGATATCCAGAATCAGGGCGGTACGATCGATCACTTTGACTTTGACGATATCTTCGAGGGCTCGTCGTTGTGAGGGCGCTAATTCAGAATCGACGATCACGGTATCGGCACCGGTCGCCTGCACAATGTCTTTGAGTTCGAGGGCTTTTCCGGACCCAAGAAAAGTTCCGGGGTCTGGTTTGAGGCGGCGCTGAACTAGCCCGTCCAGCACTTCAGATCCTGCGGTTTCGGCGAGCGCGGCGAGTTCTCGCAGGGAGTTCTCGGCGTCTTCGACGGTTCCTTCGGTCCACAGCCCGGCGAGAACCACGCGCTCTAGACGCAGCTGACGGTATTCGACTTCGGTCACGTCGTCGAGTTCGGTGGAGAGCCCGGCGACTCGGCGTAGTGCGCGGCGTTCGGCGAGGTCTTCCTGTTCGCCGTCAAAGTCTGAGTGTTCCCGCTGATTATCGGAAATTTCTCGGGCACGGGTGTCGAGCACGCGGCGTTGTGCGGGACTGCCGGTGCTTTCGGGGTAGATAGTGGTCTGGGCCGCTGCGTCTGCACGGCCGAGGACTCGTTCTACGGTTTGGCGTAGCTGCTCATCACTGGGCAGTTTTTCGCCGGGGTTATTTGTGGTGTTCTCAGTGTTTTGCATTGAATTCATAGGTGGTTCCTATTCTACCGGGCGGATGCGGGGCTGTCGCGGTGTTCCGTTACCTCATGCCCGCAGCACAGTCAGTGCGCTGGAATCGGTGGCTGGTAGGAGCGGGCTGCTGCGGGGCGTGGGCGTAATACGTCCCGTACACTGGTAGGCATGAGCGAACAGCATTATTTTTCCTCGTCCCCTGAAACCGAGTTCAAGCCGCGCACGGTTCAAGTTGAGCTGGCGGGTCGTGAAGTTTCTGTAACGACCGCTAACGGTATTTTTAGTCCTTCGGGAATAGACAAAGGCACCGCTGTCCTTTTGGGGCAGGCACCTGCCCCGCACGGGAAATATATGCTCGATATTGGGTGTGGCTGGGGGCCCATCGCGCTATCTTTAGCGATGCTCGCCCCGCAGGCTGAGGTTCATGCGGTAGATGTGAATTCCCGTTCGCTCTCGCTCACCGAACAGAATGCCCGAGCTTTGGGGCTGCAGAACGTCTCGGTGAGCACCCCCGATGAGGTAGATCCCACGTTACGTTTCGATACTATCTGGTCCAATCCTCCAATTCGCGTGGGTAAAGAGGTTCTGCACAATATTCTGCTCACGTGGCTTCCGCGACTCGCTCCCGGTGGTGCAGCCTATCTGGTGGTTCAAAAGAATTTGGGGTCTGACTCTTTGCAGAAATGGCTGGATGCGCACTTCTTAGAGCGGTTCGAGGGAGAGTTCACGGTAAGCAGGTACGCTACTTCTAAAGGGTTCCGTGTGCTGGAGGTTCTTCGCTCCTAACCCGCTTCCGTCCCCGGCGCATACAGGCGCACGGGGCGTGGGGTACGGCTAGCTCAGCTGCGCCGTATACACCATCTGTGCGCCCCCAGCGAGGACCACGTGCTCTAGGTCGTCGGGGCCTAAGACGAAGGTCACCGCGAGGGTGCCTCCAGGAACATGTACGAGCCACTCGTCGGGTGCGTCCTCCCCTCCCCAGAAGCGGGTGGCTGCGGCAGCTGCGCACGCGCCTGTGCCGCAGGAGAGGGTCTCCCCCACACCACGTTCGTGCACACGCAGACGAATAGCTCCCACCTCAGACTGCTCCCCTAAGACCCCAATATCGCCGGAGTCATGCTCCAGTTCGAGAGGCACCACGAACTCCACATTCGTGCCGTTCTCCGGGGCGGGGGTGACCACTGGGGCGACGCCTAGGTCTAAGCCGTCGAGTTTCCCGTCGCTGCCGAGCATGACCACGGTGTGCGGGTTGCCCATAGAGATGGATAAAGCCGGGCGCGGGGTCTTAAGCCCGCGTGCGGAAACCTGCGAGTCTTCACCGCCCTCACGCGCGGCATCACCGTGGATAAAGCTCCAGGGGCCCATATCTACGGCATACCCGGTGTCGGTGCGGGCCACAGTTTTTACCCCGGCGCGGGTGCCAATACTCACGTGTTCTCCCACTTCAAGGCTGATCAGCCCCTCGGTGCGCAGATACTCAACGAAGGCGCGCACACCGTTCCCGCACATTTCTGAGATCGTGCCATCGGCGTTGCGGTAATCCATGAACCAGGTGGCCTCGGGGTGTTTTTCCAGGATTTTCTGCCCCGTAGAGAACGTTTCGGTATGCGCAGCGCGAATAAACCCATCGGCGCCCAGCCCGAAATGACGGTCGCACACACGCGCCACCAGATCGGCGTCAAGCACCGCCTCGGCTTTGGGGTCAGTGATGAAAATAAAATCGTTACCGGTGCCCTGCCCTTTGGTGAGGGTGCGCCCGGTAAGATCTGCCCAGGCTGATGCGTTCTCGCTCATGCGTTCGTTGCCCCTTCGTAGTTGTGCGGTGTCTCTGTGAGAATTCTACCGCTTCTGGGGTGTGCTTACCTGCACCAGCACGGGGTGTGCCTCGGTGCCGCCCGCTTCCGTCTGGCGGTCAACGGGCTTAGTGGGGATAAGCTGCCAGTGTTTCAACGCCATAGCCGGTTTTTCGATATACCGCCACGAGAACCAGGCAATAGGCACGGTCACGACAATGGTCAGCAGCGCATTGAGCACCCACCCCAGCGGCTCGCTGCCAAGCATGAGAAGGATCACCTGCACCGGCCACGCGTAGATATACATGCCGTAAGAGATGTCATTCCGGCGGCACAGCGGGACACGGATAAGCGCCCCCAACGCCAAGATACCGTACGCGTAGGCGGGCTGGATAAGCTGTAACACCACGCTAGGGGCTACGAACTGCAGGGCAAAAGGAACCAAGAAACACGCTAAGGCTGCCTGCGGGTGGAGCCTGATTTTATTCCCCCAAACGTACAGGAGTGCGCCCGCAAAAAACATGGGGTACAGGCGTGCCACCTCCCAAAACGTATTGTTTGTCGCCCCAGCGGCAGTAAAAATAAAAAACGGCAGCAGGCTCAACAGGTACACCATGGGTACCACCCTGTGAGAATTTCGTTTCAACGCGGGCAGGTAAAAGATTGGGATGAGCACCAAGTACCCCAAGAACTCGTAGCTGAGTGTCCATGCCGAGCCATTCCAGGAGTTTTCGTAGGGCAAATGGGAGGGTCCGTCAAAAAGCGAATACTGCAGGAAGAATAAGTCGAAGTTGTGGCCCACATACTCCAAAGCCCCCTGTGCTGTCCACGGGCTACCTGAGTGCGCGGTATAGTTCGCCAGTGGTGCACCAATGCATACAACAAACAGGATTGAGGCCCAGTAGGCCGGGAAAATACGGAGTATACGCCGTTTCAGGTAGCCACCGAAGGTGCCGCGCTGGGCGCTATGGGCGATCAGAAAACCAGAGATGCAGAAAAACATGTTCACCGCATAGTCACCCAACAGGTGGCTGAGGTTCAGCACAGGTATTGCGCTGGTTACCTCCACCCCAAGAACCAGGTATGGGGCGTGCGAGATAATCACCGCAACCGCCAGCATTAATCGTATGAAATTTAGGGAGTTCTCACGGCTCAGTAATGCGTCACGCAGGGTGGGCGGCGAGTGGGCTTCCAGTGTGGTCATAAGTCTTCTTAGGGTTTATTGAGTTGAGCTGCTTCCTAAATTCTAATGTGCCGACGGGCTTCTGTAACAAACCCTACAGGTTGAGTAGTGGTTTAGGCTAGGTTAGCAGAACCTGCAATATAGCCCTGTATGAGCGTGAGCGTATCCTCAAGGAGGGTCGGGGATTCGGCGTCGAACCAGTGCACGCGCGGGTCGGCCCGGAACCAGGTGAGCTGGCGGCGGGCAAACTGGCGGGTAGCAACAGTTGTGTCTTCGATCGCCTGCGCCACCGTGTATCGTTGATCTGCCCCGGATGTTTGGGCTTCAAAGGCGCGTAAAAACTGGGCGTACCCGATGGCGCGGGAGGCTGTTTTACCCTGACGTAGCCCCCGATCAACAAGCTGCTCAACTTCCGCCAAGAGCCCCGCCTTTTCCATAGCCACCACACGGTCGTGGAGCCGTTCGTGCAGACGAGCACGGTCCATGTTCAGCCCGATCTGCAAAGTGTCGCTCACGTACTCGCGGGTGGGCATAAACGCAGAGAAGGGGCGCCCCGTTACCTCATACACCTCAAGTGCCCGAATAATGCGCCGTTCATCGTTCAGTTTGGCGGCCGAGTCCGGGTCTACGTCCGCCAGGCGTGCCCGAAGCGCCCCGATGCCGTGGGCCCTGCTTTCTTCTTCAAGGCGGGCACGCACCGCAGGGTCGGTACCGGGCAGTTCAAGTTTATCGAGGGCAGCACGCACATAAAGCCCCGATCCCCCCACCAGGATGGGGTATTTTCCACGGCTGGTAATGTCGGTAATAACTTCACGAGCGTGTGCCTGAAACTCGGCAACGGACGCCTCTTCGGTGAGGTCCATAATATCGATCAGATAATGCGCAACACCTTGGGTTTCGGCGGGAGTAATTTTTGCGGTACCGATGTTCATACCCCTATAGAACTGCATGGAATCGGCGTTAATGCATTCACCCCCCAGTTTTTTGGCGAGCGCAACGGCCAGAGCGCTTTTTCCGGTGCCGGTGGGGCCAACGACAGCGAGAATGGGACGAGACGGGGTTTTAGCCGGTGCTGGTGAGGTCATGGGCACCATTCTACCGGCGGGTTCATTGGCTATTGCGAGAATGTGCTGCCGCTAGGCAAGTTCTTTAAGGTGGGGCTGGGAAAGTTTCTTCCCCACCGAGAAACCATTATGAGTGATATAAAACACAAGGTGGAGCAGATTAGGCTCCACCTCGTGAACAGAAAGGATGTACTTATATACTACCGGCAGTTCGGCCACCGGATCAGGAACGACACTCCCACAATGTGGGGGCTGAGCCGCCTTACTTCGGGCCGATAGTGGGCATACCAAGCCCCACCGGGCCGCCCGAAACTTGGGTAGTTCCGGCACCGCAGGATTCGGCCTGCGAACGGTCCCAGGCGTCCCCGGCGCGAGTGCGGCGAAGCTGATACTGCTCAGCGGTGGGATCTGAAATCAGATGGAATGACCCTGCTTCAGTGATAGGAACGGTCACCATGTCTCCAGGGCGAGGCTTTTCGCATCCAGCGGGCACCGAAAAATGTACGAGGCGCTGATCCGGTCCGCGGCCCGCCAGACGATGCGTCTGCTGCGCTTTACGTCCAGACTCGGCGACAACCATCAGCTCGACAGTCTTGCCCAACTGTTTACGGTTCTCTTCGCCCGCAATACGGTCCTGCAGAGCCACTAGGCGTTCGTAGCGCTCCTGCACAACATCTTTTGGAATCTGGTTTTCCATAGTTGCCGCCGGGGTGCCGGGGCGAATCGAGTACTGGAAGGTAAACGCTGATGAGAACCGCGCCTGCTCCACTACGTTCAGCGTATCCTGGAAGTCTTCTTCACTCTCACCGGGGAACCCCACGATAATATCGGTGGTAATGACAGCGTGCGGAATGCGCTCGCGCACCTTCTCTAAAATGCCCAAGAATTTCTTGGATCGGTATGAGCGGCGCATGTCTTTGAGCACCTTATCCGATCCCGATTGAAGCGGCATATGCAGAACAGGCATGACGTTCGGGGTCTCTGCCATCGCTTCTATCACATCGTCGGTGAACATAGCCGGATGCGGTGAGGTGAACCGTACTCGTTCCAGCCCCTCAATATCACCGCAGGCGCGCAATAGTTTAGAGAATGCCTGACGGTCCCCAAATTCCACGCCGTAGGAGTTCACGTTCTGCCCCAGCAGAGTTACTTCGATCGCGCCGTCATCGACGAGCGCTTGAACTTCGGCAAGGATATCACCGGGTCGACGATCTTTCTCTTTACCGCGCAGTGACGGCACGATGCAGAAGGTACAGGTGTTGTTGCATCCTACAGAGATTGACACCCAGCCCGAGTACACATGATCGCGTTTCGTGGGCAGGGTCGAGGGGAACACCTCAAGCGATTCAAGCAGTTCCGCCTGCGCCTCATGATTGTGGCGGGCGCGTTCAAGGAGCGTGGGGAGCGAGCCAATATTGTGGGTGCCGAACACGACATCCACCCAGGGGGCTTTTTCGATAATGGTGTTCTGGTCTTTTTGAGCCAGGCACCCACCCACAGCAATCTGCATGCCTTCGTGGCGTCGCTTCACAGAGGCCAACTGCCCCAAATGCCCGTAGAGACGGTTCGATGCGTTCTCGCGCACCGCGCAAGTGTTAAACACCACGAGGTCAGGCTCTTCACCTTCAGCGGCACGCACATACCCGCTCGCCTCCAGAAGGCCCGCCATCCGCTCGGAATCGTGCACATTCATCTGACAGCCAAATGTGCGCACTTCGTAGGTGCGTAGGCTGGTTTGAGGGGATTCTGTGGTTTCGCTGATGGTCATGCTCACGCCTTTAGGGTAACGGATGGGGGATAATGGCTCTATGCAGGTACCCCTTAGTAATTCTTCAACCGGTGACTCAATGGCCCCCGACTCTATAGAAAGTATAGTGACCGGGCTGATCGAATCAGCCATCGACACCTACTCCCCCGCAAAAAACCACGCCCCCGCCGATTCCGGTACCTTCCGCGAGGACGCCGCACAAGCCATCCTCTGGGCCTGTTCCCTGGCAGTCTTCACAGGCAGGGAGCCGCTTGCCGTGACCATTTTGGGTACCGGTATGCGTTCGGTGGTGCTGCGGGTGCGGTACGAGGCAGCGGGTGATGCCCCCTCCACTATGATTCTAAAATGGTACCGGCGGCAGGATTCGGCGAAAAACTCGGGTGGTTTCGGGTACCTGCGGGAACGTCACGGGCTGGTGGCTCTTGGGGAGCTGGCCCCCGGGGTGTTCCCCCACCTCTACGGCGCCGACAATGCCCTGCGGTGCGTGGCCCTCGAAGACGTGGCGTTTGCCGACGCCCGTGCCGTGGGTGATGCGCTCCTGCCAAGCACAGCCCAAACCCCACCCGGATATCTCGCGTTCGCAGTAGACTCATACCTGTCCGTGTGGAACGCACTAGCGGAAGCGGGAGTCATGCCCCGCGCCGTTGAACGGTACCGTAAAGCACTGGCGAAGGCAGACCGGAAAGCTCAGCACCCCGGTGCTATGCCCTCCCCCGCGCTCGCTGAGAACGGGTTAGCGTCGCTATACCCCGAGGCTGACGGGTTGCAGGTTCCCGAAGACGTTGAGCTTGAGGAACTGGGTGAACAGCAGCAGACGCTCATCGAAATGGCCTACCGGTTTCGCCGCGTGGTTCAGCCGTTTTTTACGAAACGCCCCCCGGTGCCTGAGCAGTTCACGCTGAACCGCGGGCAGGTGTACATGTTCTCTTCGGGAGATTTTTCCCCTCACAATGTGCTGTTTGGTTCGGCGCGAGATACGGTGCGGGCTTTCGACGCGGAAGGGGCGTGCATCCACCACCGGGGGTTCCCCTTTGTGGAGGCGATGCTGGGGTTCCCGTCCTCACCGGGGTACCCGAATTATGAGGTGAACCGGGAACGTACCGTACCCCGCCTCTTCGCGGCGCTCTTTGGGGACACCCCATTGGATACGCACCTAGCGGAAGATCTGGCGGTATGCGCCGCCGTGACAGCCTGCACCCTCATGGAGCTGTACTCTCACGGCGAGCGCGCCCATCTGCTGGGGCGTATCCGGCGGCAAAGTGCCGAGCTGATGATGCTGCTCCTACGCACCGGAGATTCGAAGGATACGGCGCTGGTTGATCTGGCCAAACGCCTGGGGAATGTCAAATAGGCAGAAGATGCTGCTGGACCTCTGAGGCTGATGGCACTTATGTGCTGGCTCGCCCGGTTGCCTCACCGGCGGCAAGCGTAAAATCCCAGCTCATTCCGTTCCAGGTGAGAACCTGCGGACGCAGTTCCTCACGCAATGCAAAACTCTTATCGGCGTACCCCAGCAGATACTCGTCGAAGGCCGGGAGACTAAGCTCGCGGTTGAGCGCATCTCTGAGCTCCGAACGGGTAACGCCTTCTTGCCAGGAACCTACCGCATATTCTTGTCCACCCAGCACAATAGTCTGGGTACGGCGAGCATGTTTAAATGCATACCGGGCATCGGTTATTGTAATCCCAGCCCACCAGCGCAGATCCTCCGCGGTCACTGGCCCGTGACCGCATATATAACGTGTACCCAGTTCAGCCAGTGCCTGTTTTCGCTCGTATTTTGTGCGGGGCACAGGTATGGAGTCACGGTGCACGAAGCTTTCTTCTTTTTCCCGAAGCGGCCCCTGGAGAACCGTGCCCTCACCGCCGTAGAGTCGAATGAGGTGGCTGCGCCGCGATCTTGGCCCGCTATAGCCGTATTCGCACAGAATGGTGTAGAGATCAGTGCGGGTGAGCGGCTCAAGATGTCCCCTGGTTTGTAAAGCGTCATGAAGGTGCTCACGCCACCGTTCGAAGTCTTTGAGCGTAAAGTTACATTGACGCATATAGGCGGGCTGAGGCTTCGCGCCTCGGCCGGCGACAGCAGCATACAGCGAATCTGCACTATTGAGAGTCAAAAAGTGGAGTGTCCCGCGCATGGGCCACGAACGCACAATGCTGTAGTCGTGAATGCCTTCAAGAACTGTGTCAGTACTGCACCCAGCTCGTAGCGCAATGGCGCGCACACCGGCGTTATAGTTTTGCCCCTGAACAGCGTAGAGATGGTCTAAGGCATATACCGCAGCGTTCGTCTCTTGCCGCAGAGTGTCAGCGTCTACCCCTATATCGCGATGCGCTGCGCTTGGGGCGAGGAGCTGGGCGATCATACGCCTGGCACGAAGTTCTTGTAACGGCTGCATAGATGATCTCGTATCGGTCACGGCTCTTGTGAGACAGCTCAGCTGTCTTCTTCCCACTCGCTGCAGTACCTCTCGATTTCTTCTTTCACCACCGAGAAAGCCACCGACGAAGAATACCCGCGGCGGGCTAGCATTCCTACCAGGCGACGCATGATTTTCTCCTTCTCGGTACGGTCTGAGAAGTTCATGGCGGGCCGCAGTTTTTTGCGCACTAATTCGGCGGCGTCACGGCGTTCGTCCTCATCGGTGCGTGCAGCAAGTGCCTCTTCGGCAAGGTCGCCGGTAATTCCTCGCTCTTTGAGCTCACGGCGCAGGGCGCTTCGGGAAAGCTTTTTGCCTGTGCCTCGCTGGGTTACGAAGGAACGCGCGTACTCGGCGTCATCAATCAGGTGCGCCGCCTCAAATTTGTCGAGGAGTGGTTCGATCAGCTCAGCCTCAAACCCTTTAGATTCCAGTTTTTTGTGCAGCTGCGCGCGGGATTTCGCCGAATACGCCAGCTGGTTATAGACAATGGTTTTCGCCCGCGTATATGGGTCTGTTTCTTCTCGACGTGCTTGAGTGCTCGCGGCGCGCCCACGAGTCCCAGGGATTTTCTGGTTTTCTTCCGCCGCGATACCCCGAATGAGTGTCTCCTCTTCGGGGGTGAGTGCATCGTTTAAGGCGCTCCCTTCACGGAAAAGACGCCGGGTTCCAGCTTTTTGCTGCGGGTTGTGGGTGCGTGAATTTTCCTGTTCTGACGAGCGTTGAGCCCCGATCGCTGGGGCGAACGGAGAGTTGTTATTGCGGGGGCGACGGAACCCTTTTTTCCTGTCGGGATTATAACGGCGGGCCGTGCGTGCTGGCTGACTGGTATTTTCTGCCTTGTGCGTCCTGCCCGCAGAACGCGCCGCAGGGCGTGAGGTATTGTCTGTTCCCACCCCCGGTGCTGTCTCTTCTGCTGGGGTAGTATGCGGAGGTATTGCGTCAGCAGATAATGTGCTTGGGCCGATGCCCGAACCTATACCCAGTGCATCTTCGTCAATCCCAAGGGCGGCCGGGTGCCACTCAGGAAAGTCTGTGCTCTGGTGAGCCCTCTGGCTGTTCGGTTTCTCTTCCCGCTGCTTTTCGTTATCGTTCTGGCGGAGACCCGGAGTGTCTGAGGGAGGCTCCGGAGTGTTTTTCACCTCAGCATTCCCCCACCATTGGGCAGGCGGGGTGGGTTTTGAATGCTGCTGCGGCCGCTGCTTTTGTGCACGGTCGGAGGCCAGCAGAGGGTTCTCGCCCCAGGCGTCCGCTAACCAGTCGCTCATTCGTTTCCTTTCCCACACCCTGTAATGTTTAGTTCCTGCTGAATACCATGATGTCTTTACAGCACTTATGCGGTGTGTGCCGCGTACCCTGATGCGGGTTACGCGGCACACGCTCGGCATACTTATTAGATTTCCTCAGCGATTTCGTCCAAGGGATCAACCTCGGGGGCGGCACCGGCCTCCTCAGCGGTTTCCTCTTCCTCAGGCTCGATAACTCCCAGTTTCACCAGTACCTTGTACTGCAGTTCTTCGGTGAGTTCGGGGTTGTCCTTGAGCAGTTTACGCACGTTCTCACGTCCCTGCCCCAGCTGCTCCCCTTCATAGGTGAACCAGGCACCGGATTTCTTCACAATATCGTGTTCCACCGCCAAGTCAAGAATGCCGCCTTCAACCGAGATACCTTCACCGTAGAGAATGTCGAACTCAGCCTGTTTGAAGGGCGGGGCCATCTTATTCTTCACAATCTTGGCACGCGTGCGGTTACCAATCGGGTTTGCGCCATCTTTGAGGGTCTCGATACGGCGAATATCAATACGTACTGAAGCATAGAACTTCAAGGCTTTACCGCCGGTGGTGGTCTCGGGGGACCCAAAGAACACGCCGATTTTTTCACGGAGCTGGTTAATGAAGATGGCGGTGGTGCCGGTTGCTGACAGGCGCCCGGTAATCTTGCGCAGCGCCTGACTCATGAGGCGTGCCTGCAGACCTACATGCGAGTCACCCATATCGCCTTCAATCTCGGCGCGCGGGACCAATGCTGCAACAGAGTCCACCACAATAATGTCGATGGCGCCGGAGCCAACCAGCATATCCATAATCTCAAGCGCCTGCTCACCGGTATCCGGCTGGGAGACCAGCAAGGCATCAGTATCAACACCCAATTTAGCTGCGTACACCGGGTCAAGTGCGTGCTCGGCGTCAATAAATGCAGCCACCCCGCCAGCTTTCTGTGCGTTCGCTACAGCGTGAAGTGCCACAGTGGTTTTACCGGAGGATTCAGGGCCGTACACCTCAATAACACGCCCGCGCGGCAAACCACCGATGCCCAGAGCCGCATCTAGAGCGATGGCGCCGGTGGGGATTACTTCAGTCTTAGTGGTTTCTTTATCCCCTAGGCGCATCACGGCACCCTTACCGTAGTTCTTATCGATTTTCGCCATGACGGCTTCGATAGCCTTGGCGCGGCCCTCCTCGGGAACGCGGGATACGCTCTCAGCTTTGTTGTTCTTTGCCACGGTTGTTACCTCGTTTTCTCTGCGTGGTTCTAACACTTATGGGGATGCTGGTTATCCCCTTCGTGCACCACTGTAGGGGCCGCCCCTGACGGTTTAAGACCGGTTTGCGGATTTTGTGGATAAGTCCGTCAAAAGGTCTGCAAAAATTTCTTCGTGGATAAGCCTACCATGTATCGAACAAAATTTCTAGAAAATAGCACAGGCTTTCGATAAGGAGTACAGTACCCCTATATTGCGCTACATTCAGCCCACCCCACAATGCCGCCAAAACGCCGCCTCGCCTCTAACTACTTGGCTTAATATCCGGCCCCAGCCTGCGCTCTAAGGGAATGTCTTGCGTATCGCAAATCGCCAGCCACACACGGCGCGGATCAACGCCTTTTTCCAGAGCCTCCAAGGCGGTCAGCTGCCCCAACTGCCCCAGCACCAGGTCTGCGGCAAGCACCCGGGCGTACCCCCGACCGAATTCATGCTCCATACACAGCCAAAATTCACTCAGCTTCACGCGGATCTCCTCATCCCACCGTCTACATGACAGACTATGACGCTTATAACCAGCACGCAGTGCCCAAAACCCACACCTGCTCGCGCACCCCACCTGCAAAACGGACACAAAGCGGGCGGGCCGCACACCCACCGGTGTACGACCCGCCCACAAGAGCCTCGTTTAGAGGGAAGCCATTGCGTAATCATTCCTGTACTGCTCGGCCAGCTCGGCGGGAACAGTATCGGGAACATGAACGCCCTCAAGAATAGCCATGCGGTCAGCGACCTCACGGAGCATCTGGTACATAGGGGTCTCCAAAGCCTGGCAAATCCACGCTAGAAGCTCGGATGACGCCTCCTTCTGACCGCGCTCTACCTCACTGAGGTAGCCAAGAGAAACACGTGCACGCTGGGACACCTCACGCAGGGTACGGCCCTGGCGCTGACGGATATCGCGCAAAACCTCGCCGATAGCCTGACGGAGGGGAACCACCTTCGCCTCCTCAACGGCGGGAGCCGCTTTCTTAGGTGTGGCGTCTACTTCCTTCCACCTGGTAATACCATTGATTGAAACGCGCTGCTTGGTCATGCCTTGTTCTCCTATTGCGTAGTTGCACCCGACACGCGGGTATGTACTCGATTAAGCCTAACCTATTTTTCGCTTCAAGGCTAGAGAACCTCTCTCATTTGGCTTGTAACTATTCAAACTCATAAAACTGTGCGGTTATTCCCACTGAGCTGAATAGCAGCTGAGAGCCCCCTAAAGCTTTACTTAGAAAGTTTACACTCCGCCTTATCCTACCCCACGAACACCAGAAATAGCTACCCGAATACCGCAGCTAGGCCGATGCCACCGCCTGCAGAAGCAGGATCGCATCATAGGTGGCCTGAGCCCGAATCTGCGCTCGATCCCCCGTATAATGCCGTTCATGCGCCGCCGACCCGGCGGGGCCGAACACACCAATAAATACCGTCCCCACCGGTTTACCATCATGAGGCTCAGGACCCGCCACCCCGGTTGTTGACACCCCGTAATCGGCCCCGCACACTCGAGCCGTACCGGCAGCCATCTGCACGGCGACCTCAGCATCCACCGAACCGCACCGCTCTAACAGCCCCCTATCCACCCCAAGCACAGCTGCTTTGACTGCGCTCGCATACGAAATAACACCGCCCAAATAATACTCGGAAGCCCCCGCAATAGTGCAGATAGCCCCGCCTACGTCCCCACCTGTTAGGGACTCAGCGGTGGCAACTGTTCGCCCAGTCCCTGCCAAAGCATCATGCAGAGAACGGGCAGCCTCCTCAACTTCAGTTGGCCCCACCATGCGAATACCCTCACCCATCATGCACCTTTCTCTGCCTATGTTCTGCTGACTGCACCCCTGATACCGCAGCAGCCCGTGCTGCCCCTTTTAGTCCTTATTTTGCTGAGCTAACCAGTTTTTACGCAGCTCACGCGCATCACGAACATACACCAGCCCGGTCCACACGGTAATCGCAGTGACCGCCGCCATCAGCGCCCACCCGGGGATTAACCACGCCGTGCCCCACAGCCCCAGCGGCACAAGCATCACCACTAGCGCCACGGTCTGCAGCACAGTCTTCACCTTACCGCCCTTACTCGCAGCCATCACGCCGTACTTAATCACGAACAGGCGCATCACGGTAATACCCCACTCACGAACCAGAATCACCGCAGTCACCCACCACCACAGCTCCCCCAGCCATGAAAGCGTTATAAAAGCCGCACCGGTGAGTAGCTTATCGGCGATAGGGTCCGCGATCTTCCCGAAACTGGTAATGAGCTGACGCGAACGTGCCAAGTAGCCATCCGCCCAGTCCGTAATCATTGCGGCAACAAAAAGTGCCAGCGCCGCCCACCGCGCACCTAAACTATCGGCGCCATAGACGCCTCCCGCAATAAGAGCCACTACGAAAAACGGCACCATCACAATACGAACCACCGTCAACGCATTCGGCAAATTCCAGTTAGATGCGGTAGGTGCGGCGCCACCGGCCTGTTCGCTCATGCTCTATCGCTCCGTACTCGTCGTGTTCCCGGCCCCATACCGGGCAAGTCCCTCCATTATAGAATGCACCCGCCCCACAGGAACTGCGCGAAAAACCGCACACAAGAAACCGTGCGCACCGTAAACCTGCTGGTTACGGTGCGCACGGCGCATACTCTATAGTTTTTACAGCAAGACAACGGCTCAACGCCCGCCGGACCCCTACCGCCCGGTCAGCTGCCAGGCGTCCTCAGATTGTTCATCCTCACCGTCGAAATAGTCAGCAGCCGGCTCACCGGCATCCACCGCATTGGCGTACGGGTCGGGGCTGGCCTCCGGCTCGGCGGCCGGTTCTGGAACATCCTCGCCACGGATACGCGCCAACGTCAGCTGCAGGTCGTCCGGACGCACCAGTACGTCACGCGCCTTCGAACCCTCTGAGGGACCCACCACGCCCTGGGATTCCAGCAGGTCCATAATGCGCCCCGCCTTCGCAAATCCCATCCGCAGTTTACGCTGCAGCATAGAGGTAGAACCGAACTGGGTGCTAATCACCAGCTCCGCTGCGCGCAGCAGATCGTCCAGGTCGTCACCGATCTCCTCATCAATCTGACGTTTCGATGCGGCAGAGACCACGTCCTCACGGTACACGGTCGGGGCCTGCTGCTTCACGTGCTCAACCACCTCGTGAATCTCTGACTCAGACACCCAAGCACCCTGCACACGCAGCGGCTTTGAGGCACCCATCGGCAAGAACAGGGCGTCGCCCTGGCCGATCAGCTTCTCCGCACCGGGCTGATCCAGCACCACACGCGAATCCGTCACCGAAGAGGTCGCAAACGCCATACGTGAAGGGACGTTCGCCTTAATTAGGCCCGTCACCACATCCACTGAAGGCCGCTGGGTGGCCAGCACCAGGTGAATACCGGCGGCGCGAGCCAGCTGGGTAATACGCACGATTGCCTCTTCAACATCGCGCGGGGCGACCATCATCAAATCGGCGAGCTCGTCCACAATCACCAGCAGGTACGGGTACTCGTGGATGGTACGTTTACTGCCGGGCTCAGGCTGAACCTTGCCCTCACGCACCGCCTTATTGAAATCATCCACATGTTTAAACCCGTAATGCGCCAGGTCATCGTAGCGGGCGTCCATCTCACGAACCACCCACTGCAGGGCCTCAGCAGCCTTCTTTGGGTTCGTAATAATGGGGGTAATCAGGTGCGGGATACCCTCATAGGCGGTCAGCTCCACACGTTTAGGGTCCACCATCACCAGGCGCACCTGGTCCGGGGTGGAACGCATCAAAATAGAGGTGATCATTGAGTTCACAAACGAAGACTTACCGGCACCGGTTGCACCCGCCACCAGCATATGCGGCATCTTCGCCAAATTCGCCAGCACGAAACCGCCCTCAACGTCCTTACCCACGCCCATCACCATCGGATGCGGGTTCGAATGCGCCTGCGGGCAGCGGAGCACATCACCTAACGCAACCGTCTCACGGTCGGTATTGGGAATCTCAATACCGATCGCCGATTTACCGGGGATGGGTGAGAGGATACGCACCTCTTCAGACGCCACCGCATAGGCGATGTTCTTGCTCAACGCCGTCACACGCTCAACTTTCGTGCCGGGGCTCAGCTCAATCTCATAACGGGTCACGGTCGGCCCGCGCGAGAACCCAGTAACCTGCGCATCCACCTTGAACTGCTCCAACACGCTCGTGAGCGCCTGAACCACCTGCTCGTTCACTTCGGAGGATTCCTTCGCGGGCGGGCCTGCGATCAGCATCTGCTCAGACGGCAAGGTGTAGTTACCTCGCGAAGATTCCACAGTCTGCGCCGGGCGGGCCTGCTCAGTCTGCGCCACACGAGTGTTATTCTGCAGCGGGCGGGATACGCCTGTCCCGCCGGATGCAGGCTTCACGGGTGCGCTCGCTGCGGCGGCAGGGACCGCGCCTTCAGGTGCACGCCCCTGACTAGGCCGCTCCTGCACGGAAGGTTGGGGCTTCGTCTGGGCCGCTGGCTTCTGCGGCTGCTCGTACGCCTCCACATCAAAGAGGGTGGCCTCATTCGGGTTCACTCGCCCATGCTCCACGGCCGCCTGCTGCACCTGGTTCAGGCGCGTGGCGGGGGCGTTTGAGGCCTCCACATCGAACGGGTCTGCTGAGGGCTGCTCACCCCCATGCGGGTAACCGGGCAGGCGGCTAAGCCGACCATTACCGTTACCGCGCTGTTTTTTCGTGGTCTGCTGCACCGGGTGCACGGCAGTAGCATCCGAATCGTGCGCCTCACCAGCACGGTCGGACGAAACAACGGGGCTCACAAACGCCTCATCGCCCGCATACTCGTCAAGCGAAGCATCCGTATCATTCTCGTTGCGAATAACCCCTAATGCGCCCAGCATCCGGGTCAAGAAACCCTGCTTCTTCTGGGGTGCGGTAGGCTCATCCCCATACAGGTAACTGCGGTCATGCTCCGCAGCCCCCAAATCAACAGTACGGGTCTCGGCGGTTCCAGAGCCCTCAGCGCGGGCAGATTCCCACGCAGGCCCGGGAGATTTCTCCCCCAGCACCAACCGCACCAGGTACACGATACGCGGTATCAGCTGACGCACCGTCGTACCGGTCAGTACCATCAGCCCCACCACAAACAGCACAAACAGCAGCAGCCACTCAAGGAACGGCACCTGGCCCACCACGCGCGAGAGCAAAACCCCCACGGTTGCGCCAATCACCCCACCGCCTGACCAGACTTTCTCGAAGCCGTCAGCGAAACTGGGGTACCCGGCAATATGGGCGAAGAAAAGTGAGGCTGTCACCAAGAGAACAAACAGCCCGAAAGTAACCCGGTTATTGCGCTGAACCCGCTCAGGGTCACGGAACACGCACCACGCCAGCACAAAACACAGCACTGGAACCAGCAGCGCCCCCTGCCCAAAAATACCGCCCAGCATCACGTGCCAGGCCGATAGCGGCCAGTGAATAATAGCCGGACCGGTCATGACCCTCCAGCTGTACCACTCCACCCCAGCAGTTATCAGGCCAAAAAGGGCGATAAAAAGAGCGCCGCCATCACGCCGCAGCTGCGGGTCAGAATCGGTACGTGCGGTTCCGATAGAACGCACAATACCGCCAAGGGCGTGCGCAATACTCAACCACACCGTAGAGACGAAACGGGTGAAAGCATTGGCGGGAACCTGATTCTGGCGCGCCGATGAGCTCCGGGAACGTGAAGAACCCGAAGTTTTCTTTTTGGCTGAGGTCGAGCGACCTTTAGAAGTCCGTGAAGCCATACTTACTAGAGTAACAACCTTCTCTCTCATTCATAGATTAACCGGCCGAAAAACCGCTGTACCATGCGGAACAACCGCATAAAGAACCTTGAAAGCGTAACGGGGCCAACCGAACACAGCGGTTGACCCCCATCACGGCGCATACACCGGCTACTTAGCGGCTTCCGGGCCGCTCTTGTGCTCCACCACAACGGGCACAATCATTGGCTTGCGGCGCAACCGGCGCGAAACCCAGGCGCCCAAGGTACGGCGCACAATCTGCTGCAGCTGCTGGGTGGTGTGAACCTTCTGCGGTGCGCGGTGAAGCGCATCCTCAAGGGCGGCGGTGATCTTCGGGGTAATTTCGTCAAACACCGAGTCGTCCTCAGCAATACCGCGCGCGTGAACATCCGGGCCAGTCACCACACGCTTCGCGGCACGGTCAATAACGCTCACCACCGAAACAAAACCTTCCTCACCAAGCACACGGCGGTCTTTCAGATCGTCCTCGGTGACTGCGCCCACGGAACGGCCATCCACGTACAGGTACTCGCAGGGCACCTCGCCCACAATGCGGGCCACCCCATCCTTCATATCGACCACAGTGCCGGATTCGCACAGCAGCACGTTCTCCGCAGGAACGCCGGTCTCCTGCGCCAGCTCGCCGTTAGCGATCAGGTGGCGTACCTCCCCGTGTACCGGCATCACATTCTTGGGTTTGAGGATGTTGTAGCAGTACAGCAGCTCCCCCGCGGCAGCATGCCCCGAAACGTGCACCTTCGCGTTACCCTTATGCACCACGTTCGCCCCCAGCTTCAGCAAGGCGTTAATAATACGGTACACACTGGTCTCGTTCCCCGGGATGAGGGAGGAAGCGAGCACAATCGTATCCCCTGGCTCAACCTGCACCTTATGGTCACCATTTGCCATACGGGACAGGGCAGCCATAGGCTCACCCTGCGAGCCGGTACACATCATCACAATCTCGTCGGGACGGTACTCGTCTACCTTTTTCAGGTCCACCAGGATACCCTCGGGAACCTTCAAATAACCAAGCTTCTCGGCGATCGTCATATTACGAACCATCGAGCGGCCCACCAGCACCACCTTGCGGCCGCGCTCGGCAGCAGCATCCAGAACCTGCTGCACACGGTGCACATGAGACGAGAACGATGCCACAATAATACGCCCGGTTGCGTCCCGGAACACGTTGGAAATAACGGGGCCAATATTCTTCTCGGTCGGGGTGAACCCGGGCACCTCGGCATTGGTGGAATCAGGCAGGAACAGGTCAATGCCTTCTTCACCCAACTTAGCGAAGTGGCGCAGATCGGTGATACGCCCATCCAGCGGCAACTGATCCATCTTAAAGTCGCCGGTGTGCAGCACGGTGCCAGCACCGGTGCGAATAAAGACCGCAAGGGCATCCGGGATAGAGTGATTCACCGCAATAAATTCGCACTCATACGGGCCGAAACGCTCCACCTGGTGTTCTTTCACCGCCAGCGTGTACGGCTTAATGCGGTGCTCGGCAAGTTTCGCCTCCACAAGGGCCAGGGTCAGCTCCGAGCCGATGAGGGGAATATCCGGGCGTTTTTTCAGCAGGTAAGGTACTGCACCGATATGGTCTTCATGCCCGTGAGTGAGCACCATGGCCACCACGTCGTCAATGCGCCCCACCACGTAACTCAAATCGGGCAGGATCAGATCAACACCGGGCTGTGACTCTTCGGGGAAAAGCACACCGCAGTCCACAATCAGCAGTTTGCCGTTAATTTCGTACACGGTCATATTGCGGCCGACCTCGCCCAGACCGCCAAGCGGCACCACTCGCAGGGTGTCTTTCTGCAACGGCGGAGGGGCGGGCAGATCCGCCTCGAATACGCTCAATCTATTCTCCTTTATAGGTTTTTACTGTTTTCTATTGTCTGTACTCATAGTTGCTTTGCTGCCTCTCTAACCTGTGCTGGCGGCCCGCTATCTTGGACACACCTGAATGCATCGAAACGGACCCGGCGTTCGCACCCCAATAGTGCAGGGTACTCACGCGGGCCCGTGAAGGAGACAGAATCAGCTAAGAATTCTGAATGCTGTGCGCAATGACCGAGTCACGCAAATCCGAACGCATCGCTTCCACCACGGCAGGTTCAGAAAGCACATGCGGCAGGCGCACCACAGGGGTGCCAAGAACACCCTGCCACGACAAAATCTGCTTAGCGGAGACGCACCCGGGGGCACGGCTCATTGTCGCACGCACGATCGGGGTCAGCAGGAGGTGAACACGCTGGGCAGTCACCAGATCCTGGGCTACGACCGCATCAATAAGTTCACGGAATAGCTGCGGGGCAACGTGCGCTGTAACAGATACCAGCCCGACGGCCCCCACCGACATCCAGGGCAGAGTTAAACCATCATCACCGCTGTAGTACTGCAAGTCTGTAGTTGCCATAACCTCGGACGCGGCGCCAAAGTCAGCTTTCGCGTCTTTGACCGCTACAATACTATCAATTTCTGCCATGCGGCGGTAGGTATCCGGCTCAATCGGAATGGCGGAGCGCCCGGGAATATCGTACACCATAATAGGCGTGTCAGAGGTTTTCGCCACCGCCTGATAGTGCGCAAACACGCCCGCCTGGGTGGGCTTATTGTAGTAGGGGGTAACTACCAGCAGCCCGTCCACGCCCACCTTATCGGCACGGCGAGCCAGCTCAATGGTGTGCGCAGTGTCATTCGAGCCAACACCCGCGACGATCTTAGCCCGGTGCCCCACGGCATCTTTGACGATCTGGAACACGCGTTCATTTTCATCATCAGTCATGGTCGAGTACTCGCCGGTGGTGCCGCACACCACTAGCCCGTCATGCCCATTGTCGACAAGGTACTCGGCTAACTTCACGGTCTGCGCCTCGTCCACGGAGCCGTCGGCGGCAAATGGGGTAACCATGGCGGTCAGCAGACGGCCAAAAATCGGTGTGGCGAACGTACCCTGGTTATGCGGGGTTTTCAGCCCGCCAGCACTGTTCACGGGACGGTTGGAGGTTTCGGTGTTCACTGCGCTATCAGACATACTAACTACCCTACTACTCCCAGCTTTATTTGTCGCGCGTCACGCCCACTTTTCTTATCCGTTACGGCAGGCGGGCTAAACCATAGGCTTGGCGGGCCGCCCCCGGTGCAGACTCACCGCGTTACGCATGGCGGCCCGGGCGCGTTTGCGCTCGCCGCACGCATCGTACATGCAGGAGAGATTAAACCAGCTGACACAGTCGTCAGGGGCGTCTTCAACGGCAAGCGCAAATTTCTCGAACTCCTGTGCGGCAGCGGACTTGTCCACCCGCCCCGAGGGGCTGCGCGGCAGGGTGTCTTCAGGGAGTTTACCGGCAGCAGCCAGCTCATCGGCGAGCTTCTGGATGCGTGCACCAAAAATAATTTCACGCACCAACGCCCACGCCCCCACCGCTGGCAACAGCAGCAGCCCAACCCCCAGAACAGTTCCCGCAATATTGCCTGAGACGATCAGCATCACCCCACGCTGTGCGGTAAAGAGCAGATACAACCCCAGTAGCGCTACGGTGAGAGCCGCGAAGGTTTTCCCTTTACCGCCAGCATCGACAACCAAGAATACACCGCTAAAGAGCAACACTCCCAGTATGAAAGCGCGGGCACCAAACGGCACGGGCAGCAACAGCACTGTAGCCGCTAAGAGGATGCAGGCGAGCGCACTCCAGAGCCGCAACGATAAAAAAAGTGAGCGGCGAGAGGAATCCGTGCCGGAAGAGGGCACAGGGGTGCTCATGAAAGCTCCAGGTAGTTATCCAGGCCCACGCTCAGCCCCGGGTGGGAGGCAACCTCTCGCACACCCAGCAGCACCCCGGGCATGAAGGAGGCACGGTCAAACGAGTCATGCCGGATCGTCAAAAGCTGCCCGGTGTCTCCCAACAGGATTTCCTGGTGAGCGACCATGCCCCGCAGCCGCACCGCGTGCACACTAATACCATCAATTTTTGCCCCGCGTGATCCTAGCGGGTCAGTTTCAGTCGCGTCGGGGGACGCCCCTACCCCGGCTGCTTCTCGAGCGGCAGCCACTTTCCGGGCGGTGTGTGCGGCGGTGCCGGAGGGCGCATCCACTTTATTTGGGTGGTGGATTTCAATGATTTCAGCCGATTCAAAATACCGGGCGGCTTTGGCCGCAAATTCGGTGGCGAGAATCGAGCCGATAGCGAAGTTAGGGGCGATGAGCACGCCCACACCGGGGTGCTCGCCCAGAAGCTGCTTCAGTGAGCTGAGCCGTTCTTCATCCCACCCGGTGGTTCCCACCACTGCGTGTATTCCGTGTTCCACAGCGAAACGCACATTTGCTTCAGTTGCGGTGGGCACGGTGAGGTCGATGATGACGTCGGCTTTAACATCAAGTAGTTTCGTGAGCGGGTCTGCGCTGCCCAGCGCTGCCACAAGGTCCATATCGGCGGCAGTATTAACCGCCCGCACGGCCTCAGAGCCCATGCGTCCTTTCGCACCGAGCACCGCCACGCGCCATATTTTATTAGTCGTCATCTCACCGGTATGTTGTACCACTGTCTACCTGCCTTGTTCCTTCTCTCACAGTATTTATGGGCGTTACCCAGGAAATACTGCACCCGTACCCTTAATATTTTTAATATTAGCCGTTAAAGCTGGCCTAAACTTGGGGGAAGCGCAAAGAACCGCACGAACCGACCCTATAATTAAGCAGTAATTTATTGCGCCATCACCTGACCCGGAGTAGTCACCGTCAATGAAGCAGCTTTTCGCCTCCGCTATTGCCCCCGAAGAGGGGAATCAAAAGTTCATACTACCTGGGCTAGATGGTTTACGCGCCATCGCAGTGTCTCTGGTAATCGTGTATCACCTATGGCCCACGGTAGTCCCCGGGGGCATGATTGGTGTAGACATTTTTTTCGTCATCTCCGGGTATTTGATCACGGCCCTGCTGCTGCGTGAGGGAGCCACCACCGGGCGTATTAACCTGCTGGAGTTCTGGAAACGCCGTGCCAGACGTCTGCTCCCGGCTATTGCACTAGTAATTCTTCTCATGGGCCCCATTACCCAGATTATGCAGGGCGATATTCGGGTGGCCCTTGACCGTCAGGTGCTGGGCGCGGCCACATTCTCCTCTAATTGGCTCTCTATCCTTTCAGGCAACGACTACTTTACGCAGACTTCCCCGCAGCTGTTCACAAACTTCTGGTCGCTGGCGGTTGAAGAACAATTCTATGTAATCTGGCCGCTATTACTGGTGGCTATGGCCCTTATCCTTCAGCGCAGGTGGCGCTTATTCGCCATTGCTGTGGGGGTCCTAGTGGTTTTTTCGCTGACAATCAGCACGGTGCTGGCTGCTGGCGAAGCGCCATTGAGTCGCGTGTACTACGGCACTGACACCCACATGTACGGTCTGCTCAGCGGCGTTCTGCTGGCGTTTGCGGTGCCCTGGTCGCTGTACCCGCCCACGGATAAGCACGTGCTCTACACGGTGTCCCGCCCTTACGGCATGGTCACGTTTGCGCGGGTGCTCATCAGCTGGGTGTGCCTATTTGCGCTCATCCCCTATGCTGTGCTCGCTCACGAGTCGGCGAAGTTCTTCATCCCTTGGGGGCTGTTTGGCGCTTCTTTGCTGACGATCGGTGTGATTCAGGGGATGCTGCCCGATATGGTGGCGGGCGCCTCTGAGCTGCTGCGTAAGGTGCTGTCTTTCCCGCCGCTTCTGTGGATTGGCCAGCGTTCGTACGGGCTGTACCTGTGGCATTGGCCGCTGGCGGTCATTGCTCATTACTTGTATGGGCCCGATCGTTCTCCCCTGATTAATCTGCTGGTGCTGGCGTTGACGTTAGCGGTGGCAGAGCTGTCGTACCGTTTTGTTGAGACACCGGTACGCCGCTATGGGTTCCGCGGGTGTGCACGCATGGTGTGGCAGTGGCTACGCACCGACCGGATGAAACTTGTACCGCTCTCTATTACTGTGGCCGTGATCGGAGCGTGCTTTGCCAGCACCGCAATGGCGGTGCACAGTGCACCGCAGATGACCAGTGCACAAACCGCTGTGGAGAACGGTAAGAAGGCCGCCCAGGAGCGGCTGCAGGCGAAGAAGGAGGCCCGTGCGTCTGCCTCCGCCAGCGCCGCGGCCGACCCGCAGCAGTCGCAGGATCCTTCCGCGGCGCCCTCCCCCGGACCTTCCGGGGATTCGCAGCCGAAGGTTGATTCTTCACAGGTCACCATTATTGGTGATTCGATTGTGGTGGCAACCCAACCCGACCTATACGATACGATGCCCGATGCTCAGGTGGACGCTGAAGAAGGCCGCACCATTGATAAAGTGATCCCGATAGTGAAGTCAATGGCCTCCAACGGTCAGCTGCGCAAGACCGTGGTAATTTCTGTGGCCGCTAACTCAACGTTCGCCCCGGGGCAGCTGGAGCAGATTCTTGAGACCCTGCCGCAGGACAGCAAACTGGTGGTGGTGACAGGGTTCGGCCCTAGTAATCTGACGTGGATTGAAAACTCGAACAGTATCATTCGCGAGTTTGCCCAGAAGAACTCTTCGCGTGTGGTGCTGGCCGACTGGAACAGCACAATCCGTGAGGAGCTGCAGAAAAATCCGACGCTCATGACCTCCGACGGGGTGCATCCGGATTTGTCGGGGCAGGTTATCTATGCGCGCGTGATAACTGAGGCGGTAGCAAAAGCACAGTCTTAAAGGACAAGCTTAAAGGTGTGGGCGGTTCGGCTTTACTGATCGGATGTATCAGGGGCCGCACCGCCCACCGTAGTATGGGGCTTCACCGGCAGGTGATGGCAGGCAACGCCGCCGCTACTGGTCAATGATGCTGCGCACCAGCTCTTTCGCGGCGGGAATCACTTCGTCTTCGAACCACAGGTTGCGTTTGCGCCAGCCAATGGTCAGTGGCGAGGGGTGCACCAGCGGCAGCTGGGCGGGGAGGTACTGTTCATAGTCGGCGACGGTTTCGGCCAGGTTTTTCTTAGCGCCGGTACCAAGGTAGTAGCGCTGCGCGTACGAGCCGACGAGAATGGTGAGCCGCACCTGCGGCATGAGCTCACGCAGCCGCGGGTGCCAGGTGGGGGCAAATTCTTTGCGCGGCGGTTTGTCCCCATGTTTGCCTTTACCCGGATAGTAGAAGTCCATGGGGGTAAGCGCGAAAAGGTCCGGGTTGTAGAACTCGTTATCAGTAACACCCAGCCATTGCCTCAGCAGCCGCCCGCTGGCGTCATTCCAGGGTTTGTGGGTTTGTTGCGCAATCCTGCCGGGTGCTTGCCCCACCAGCATAATGCGTGCTGCTGCGGTAGCGGTGTACACCGGCGTGTACCCTTTGGCGCGCATCTCAGCGTTCGTTGTGGCGTCGTTGATTTCCTGGTACAGCAGGTTAGCTTCTGGCAACAGGTTCATGAGGCCCCAGTATACGCGGTGGGTGTTGTGTGTAGTGTGGGGCGGTGAAAATAGGGTGCCTAGCCGCGCACGGTGTGAAGTGCATGAAGCATCAGGTGATCGGTGCCGGTCTCCTGTGAGAAGGAGTATTCGTAGAGCAGATAATCCAGGCTTTTATCCTCCGTAAGAGCGTCTTGAGCATACGATAAAGAGGCGGCAAACCGGGCACGGTAGAAAAGCGGTTGTACAATATCGTACGGTTTATCGGCGTCGAGCTCCTCAAGGTACATCTCGTCCATGTGCTCTGCCCACTGCTGGAGACGTTCGGGGTGGGAGAAGATTTCTTGCTCACGCACTATACGCACAATATCCTCAGCCACCTCAAGCGCTGAAAGGTGCTGCCGTTTCCAGTCAAGCCACGCCAATGCTAAAAGGCTGATGAGTTTCTCACGTTGTGATGCATCTAGAGTGCAGATTTGCTGTAGTTCTTCGGCGTAGTCGGGAGGGACAACGATAGTGAACATAGCGGGGGTTCCTTTCGCGAATTCCCTCAACTTTAGCACAAGGGTAAAGTGAAGCAGGGAGGAATCTTCGCATGAGAAACTCGTGAAAACTGCACACGATACTCTCTGCAAAGCACCACCCCTACACCCAATATCAGAAGGATTCTATGGAGCCACAGCAGGAAACATCACACGATATATTGGAGTCTCTCCTTCAAGAACTTGTAGAGCATGAAGAAGACTTTAGTTTCTACATAAGTCTCTGTCTTCGTCTGCTTGCGCGGTCTCCACAGCACGGTTGGGATGTTAAGGCTTTTATGCGGGGTCTAGAGCCCGAAGATATGGCAGCCCCACGCGATCCTGCCAAGCTCCGCACAAACCCAAAGTTTCTGGAAAGCGAATGGCTCATGGGCAAATATTCCATACTTCTGGAAGCTTTCGATGAGGCGGTAACTTCCCGCCACATATCTACTGCCGCTCCAAAAGATACGACCCTGACAGGATATGATCTTCGCATCCTGTGGAAAATCGTCAATGCCCACTACAGCTCGTATTTTGAGCCAGACCCGCGCAGGCGTGTTACCTGTGCGGTTGAGGGGCTTGTGGGAAAAGATTATTCGGTTGAAGACCTCACAGGTGATCTTCAAGATTACCTTGATCGGCATGCGTGTCTGCTTAAACTACGGGACCTCTGCCGCGAGCTGGCGGATCGGGGTAAAGATCTGGCGTTCTTCACAGACCTTGGTGTACGTCTTCTTGAACACGTCACCTGGCCCGTGGATGATCTGCGTTCTTTCCTTCAGGAAATAGGCTCAGAGACCGTAGTGGAGCCGGTTGCTCTCCCCCGGCTGGGGTGGCACCAGGTGTACCGTACCCACGAGAATGATGTGTTCAGCGACAGCGAGCAGCTCCTGCAGAAGTACAGCATTCTCGCAGACACGCTTGGTGAATTAAGCAGTCCCGCATACTCTCAAGTTGATCTTGCTGCCCGCATTGCCCGCGCACAGTACGAGCTGTTCTTTAGTCGAAAGCCGCAGGAACGCATCCTTGCCGCCTTACGGCGCCTCATCTCGGACGAGTACCCCGCCGAGACACTGCACCGGCAGCTTTTGGATTTCTTAGCCACACCATAGCCTGCTGACATCCGGTCTTTCCAGCAGGTGAGGCTGACCCGCTATCGGCTATCGGTCGGGATGCTCGGCGCCCTGCGACGAGCGCGCCACCGGGAAAATAGCGGCCAGCGCCCTACGGAATTCCGGCAGGTGCCGGTCGTCAAGATTCACCAGCACCTCCAGGACAGACCCAACCTGCAGCGCCTGCTGAATATCCTCCCCCATGGTGAACACCACCGTGTTGCCGCTGAGCGTGTAGGACACGTTATTGCTCTCAAGAGCGAGCGACTGGTCATTACGCTCTAAGTAGATGACGGGTTCCTCCTCAGGAGTACGTGCAAGTGTGAAGTACTCGTGCTGCCCATACGAGAAATAAACGTACGCCAACCCGTCCTCATTTGAGGGGCTGTACTCTATGGAGTGAGGCTCAATCATGACACCAGCTGCTCCCACCAAACTCTCGCTACCAAAAAATTATAGGCGTCCTTCAACCAACCGGAACAGCAAAATCTGTCAGCGCACAATTGTGGTGATCATCTGCTGCTGCCCCAGATACCTGGCGAGGCCGTGCACATCCTCAAGGGTGACCGCGCGGATCTTCTGAAGTAACTCATCAGTGCTCGTAAACCGGCCCGACTCCAGTTCCGCGTGCCCCAGACGGGACATGCGGGAGCCCGAGTCCTCACTGCCCAGAACAGTTGAACCAGCCAGCTGCCCGCGTACTTTGCTGAGTTCTTCTGCGGTAATTCCTGCGAACACCAACTTATCAAACTCATACTGCAAGAGCTCACACACCTGCTCGGTTTTAGCGGGCAGGCACCCGGCGTACATGCCGAAATACCCCGCATCGGAGTAGGCACCTGAGAACGCGAACGTGCTGTACGCCAGCCCGCGTTTCTCGCGGATCTCCTGGAAAAGCCGTGAAGACATACCCGCCCCAAAAGCACTCGACAACACGCTCATCGCGTAGCGTCGCTCATCCCCCGCAATAATACTCGGGCAGCCCATCACAATATTGGTCTGCTCGAAGCCCTTCTGGACTTCACGCAGCTCAGAGAACGGAACGATACCGCTTTCGGTGCGCACACGGCGCGGCGCCGGAGCCACACCCTCGCGAAGGTTCCAGCCGGAGCGGGTGAGCGCATCCAGTACCAGGTTCACAATACGCGAGTGCTCCAGCGACCCAGCCGCTGAAACAACCAGTCGATCCGGCGTGTAATACTGCTTGTAATGCTCCCACACCGCCTCCCTCGGAACCTGCATAATCTCCTGCGGAGTGCCACCAATCGGGCGGCCCAGCGGGTTATCACCCATCAGCTGTTCCACAAAATTCTCGAAGGCAACATCGGTCGGGTCGTCCTGATCCATCGCCAGCTCTTCCAGAATCACCCCGCGCTCCTGCTCCAAATGCTCAGGATCCAGCAGGGCGTTACTGACCATATCCGCCAGCACATCAATCGCCATTGGCACGTCGTCGTCAAGTACGCGCGCATAGTAGCAGGTGTGTTCCTTCGCGGTGAGGGCGTTTGACTCGCCGCCCACCTCATCAAACGCCTGTGCAATATCCAGCGCCGTGCGCGAAGCCGTGCCTTTAAAAAGCAGGTGCTCCAAAAAATGGGTAGACCCCAACATGCCCGGGGCCTCGTCCCGAGAACCAACCCCCGCCCAGAAACCGATCGAAACGCCCCGAGTGCCCGGCATACGTTCGGTGATGACACGCACCCCGCCGGGCAGGATGGAACGGCGCACCTCATTCGAATCAGCACCAGCAAAAATCAGGCGGCCACGCTCATAATCAAGCTCCTCAGCGATTTCACCGGGCACCACAGGAAGGCTAATAGCCATGAAAAAGTCAGTCCTTACCTCACGAACAATATGAACCACACACAAATATACGCGAAGGATGCGCCTCCCACCGGGCCCCGAACCCGGGGCGCCGTGCGGAAGACGCATCCTCGCCAGTTAGAGTGCCGCAGCGGGCATACTACTGGGCGTCATCAACCACTGGGGAGAGCGAAAGCTTGCCGCGGTCGTCAATCTTAGTGATCTCAACCTGCACCTTCTGCCCCACCGACAGCACATCCTCGGTGTCTACCACGCGCTTACCGCCGTTGAGCTTACGCATCTCAGAAATGTGCATCAGCCCGTCCTTGCCGGGGGTGAGAGAGATGAACGCACCAAAATCAGTCAGCTTCACCACGGTGCCCAGGTAGCGCTCACCCATCTCGGGAACCTGCGGGTTCGCGATGGCGTTAATCGCCGTGCGGGCAGCCTCAGCAGAGGGCCCATCGGTCGCGCCAATAAACACAGTACCGTCGTCCTCAATGGAAATATCGGCACCGGTATCTTCCTGAATCTGGTTAATGGTCTTACCCTTCGGGCCGATCACCTCACCAATCTTAGCGACCGGAACCTTCACCGAAATGATGCGCGGCGCGAACTCACTCATCTCATCGGGTGCATCAATAGCTGCGGTGAGCACCTCCAGGATATGCAGGCGAGCCTCGCGTGCCTGGGTCAGTGCACCTGCCAACACCGATGCAGGAATACCATCAAGCTTGGTGTCCAGCTGAATAGCGGTCACGAACTCGCTGGTACCGGCGACCTTGAAGTCCATATCGCCCAGGGCATCTTCAGCACCCAGAATATCGGTCAGCGCGGCGTAACGGGTTTCGCCATCAACCTCGTCAGAGACAAGGCCCATTGCGATACCCGCAACAGGTGCGCGCAGGGGCACACCGGCATTGAGCAGCGACAGGGTTGAAGCGCAGACCGACCCCATCGACGTGGAGCCGTTCGAGCCCAAGGCCTCAGAGACCTGGCGGATCGCGTAGGGGAATTCCTCACGCGAGGGCAGCACCGGGGTCAGTGCGCGTTCTGCGAGCGCACCATGGCCGATTTCGCGGCGCTTGGGCGAACCAACACGGCCGGTCTCACCAGTGGAGTACGGCGGGAAGTTGTAGTGGTGAATGTACCGCTTGGACTTGACCGGGTGCAGTGAATCGAGCTGCTGCTCCAGCTTGAGCATATTCAAGGTGGTCACGCCCATAATCTGGGTTTCGCCGCGCTCGAAAATTGCCGAACCGTGCACGCGCGGCAGCACCTCAACTTCGGCGGTCAGCTGGCGAATATCGGTGAGCCCGCGACCGTCAATGCGCACCTGTTCGGTGAGGATGCGCTGGCGCACGGTGTGTTTGGTGAGAGCCGCAAACGCTACTGAAACCTCGTTAGCGCGCTCCTCAAACTCTTTGCCTTCCCCGGTGAGGGCTTCCATCAGCTCGGATTCAAGCTCCGCGGCAGCGGCTTCACGCTCCTGCTTACCCGCGATGGAGTAAACCTCCACGAGGCGCTTGCCCGCGAAGTCTTTCACGGCGGTATCAACGTCTTCACCGTGTCCGCCGAAGTAGGGAAGCTCCAGGGCGGGTTTACCGGCGCGCTCCACAAGGTCAGCCTGAGCCTTGCACAGAGCAGCAATAAAGGGCTTCGCAGCCTCCAAACCTTCGGCTACGATCTCTTCGGTGGGGGCAGTATGGCCGTCTTCCTTAATGAGCTTCCAGGAGTTATCGGTTGCCTCTGCCTCTACCATCATGATCGCAACGTCTTCGCTGCCGTCGGCCTTGGTCACGATGCGACCGGCCACAGCCATATCGAATACGGCGTTTTCCAGCTGAGAGTACTTGGGGAAGCACACCCACTGCCCGTCAATAAGAGCCATACGCACACCGCCGATAGGCCCGGTAAACGGTGCGCCCGAAAGCGAGGTTGAGGCGGAAGCAGCGTTAATGGCGAAGGTGTTGTAGATTTCGTCCGGTTCAACGGTCAGAACGGTTACGACAACCTGCACCTCATTGCGGATACCCTTGGTAAAGGCGGGGCGCAGCGGGCGGTCAATCAGACGTGCAGCGAGCACGGCCTCAGTTGCGGGGCGCCCTTCACGGCGGAAGAACGAGCCGGGAATCTTACCGGCAGCATACATGCGCTCTTCAACATCCACAGTCAGCGGGAAGAAGTCAAAGCCTTCACGCGGTGACTTCCCCACAGCGGTTGCAGAGAGCAGGGTGGTTTCGTCGTCAATGGTGACAAGCACGGAGCCCGCCGCCTGCTTGGCGAGGCGGCCAGTTTCAAAACGCACATGACGTTTACCGTACACACCGTTGTCGATTTCGACCTCGGAAAATTGGATTTCGGGACCTTCCACGGTTCCTTCTTTCTGTGTTGGTGAGGTCGGCACACCGTGCGTTCTAACTATCGGCCTTCGATAGGAAACCACGGCCGCACCCGCTCCCGGGCGGGGGCCCGTAATTCGCTACCGAGGACCGCACCTAAACGCGCGGGGCGCTCCCTCAGGTTAATATTTCACTGTGTTCGATGCGTGGCACATTTGCGGGGCACTCCCCTGCGGCTCATTGCATCATGAGACAACCGGGGTCGGCCAAGTGTTGCTGCTTGCCACCCCATGCCCCTCCCCAGGTTGCAGTTACGGGCGTGCCCGCCTCTGTGGAGAGACTGACACGCCCGCACTATAAGCCCTTTATCGACGCAGGCCCAGACGCTCAATGAGCGAACGGTAACGCTCGATGTCGATGCTCTTGAGGTAACCCAACAAGTTGCGACGACGACCAACGAGCATCATCAGACCACGACGTGAGTGGTGGTCATGCTTGTGGAATTTCAGGTGCTCGGTCAGGTCGGAGATACGACGAGACAGAACAGCAATCTGCACCTCAGGCGAACCAGTGTCGCCCTCGTGGGTTGCGTATTCCTTGATGATTTCCTGCTTGATTGCCGGATCTAGTGCCATGAAAGTTAACTCCTGGAGTTAGTGCCGCGTACCTCCCGCACAATAGTGTTGTTGCGCGGGGTTTGGGCAAAAGCCCTCAGCGTGTCAACCGCGGACCGCAGACACGCATCCTTACTATTCTACTGCACAAGCCGTGTTTTTGGGGAATATACCCGCTATTTGACGGTAACGCCGGGCTGCTTACCCCGCAAGACCAGGAGGTAGTACCCCAGCAGGAACACGCACCAGACACCCCCAACCACCAGCGCCAAACGGGTGCTCTCAAAGAGCCCCAGAAGCACCACCACGAACGCCATGAACACCAACGTGAGGTAGCTGACCCACAGGGGCAGGCGCACAGGCTGCTTCTCGGTGTCATACCCGCCGCGCTTATAGGCGATGTGCGCCAGCAGAATCATCACCCACACCAGCACCGTGGCGAAGGTGGCCAGCGAGGCAACCACCTCAAAAGCATCCTTAAAGAGCACGTTCACAATCACACCCACCGCCATGACCACGATCATGAGCAAAGTGGTCATCCACGGCGCGCCGTTACGGCTCACCCTACGGAACGATGCGGGGGCCAGCCCGCGCTGCGCCAAACCGTACAGCATACGCCCGGCACCGTACACATCTGCGTTCATGGCCGAAACAGCGGCGGTAATCACCACAATATTCAAAATGCCAGCTGCCGCAGGTATACCCAAAGAACTAAAAATCTGCACGAACGGCGAGTTCTCTTTACTGACCGAATACCAGGGGTACAGGGACATAATCACACCCAGGGTAAGCACATAGAAAATCATGATGCGGGCCGGCACGGTGCGGATTGCCTTAGGGATGGAAACACGCGGGTTTTTCGTCTCACCCGCCGCAATACCAATAGTCTCAATACCGCCAAAAGAAAACATCACCACGGTAAAGCAGGCCAAGAAGCCGGTGAACTGGTTCGGCATGAAACCGCCATCCAGCGACCACAGGTTGGTAACCGACGGTGCGACAGAATCGTGCGCCTGAACCCCAACAAACAGCAGAATCACGCCACCAATAATCATGGCGATAATAGCCGAAACTTTCACTAGGGTGAACCAGAACTCTGCCTCCCCGAACGCTTTTACTTTCGTGAGATTAATGGCGAGCAGAATCAGAAGCACCGACACAATCCACACCCAGGCGGGGCTATTAGGGAACCAGAACTGCATATAGACGGCGAACGCCGTCACATCCGCAATAGCGACCAGCGCCATCTCCAGGGCGTAACTCCAGCCGGTCACAAAACCCGCCCAGCGCCCCAAGTAACGGGTAGCGTACTCCGAAAACGCCCCCGAAACCGGGTTGGCAAGCGCTAACTCTCCCATAGCGCGCATCACCATGAACACCGCTGCGCCGCCAACCATGTAGGCGACCAGCACCGAAGGCCCAGCCAACTGGATAGCAGATGCTGAACCGTAGAAAAGGCCCGTACCAATCGCCGAACCAAGGGCAATGAACATAATGTGACGCAGCGTCAGGACACGCTGAAGGTGCGGGGTGCCCGGCTGCACCTTAGCGGTATCTACCGGTGTGGGGTTACGGTCCGTTGAGTCCGTGTTTTTCATACTGTCCTCACTGGGTTGGGGTGCCAGGCGCCTGCTACGCGGGGCCCGGCGGGACGGTGGGCTAAGCGGATTGGATAGGCTAGGCCCGTTTCCCCGCAGGGGATAAGCCAACGCCGGAGGCTGCCGCACCCGCCGTATACCGTGATGCCCGCAACCCCCGGTGCGTGAGGGACGCAAGCAAAAACGGCGGGCTGGCAACGAAGCCAACCCGCCGTCTTTTCTAAGACTTATTTCTTACGCTTACGACCAATAAGGATCGAAGCGAGAGCGGTTATTCCGGTCACTGTGTAAACCGAAGGCCACGCGCCAATCTTCTTGGCGAGCGGATGAGATGCACCGAAAGCACCCAGGTACAGACCGGTCAGGAAGGTAGCGCGGGGCGCCCCGGCCTTACGCTTCCAGTTCATAAAGGCAATAATGCCGCACACACCCAGCACAGCACCGCCGAGGGGACGGTTACCTGTGGTGGAAGCCACCTTGTAGCCACCGAGCAGACCGGTGACAGATGCGAGGGTGGGGCAAACCTTCATGGGGTTTCTCCTGGGGTCCGAAAAATCTCTTGCCTAATAACCATACTGCATGTGCGCCACAAATGCATCCTCACCCCGCTGCGAACCGCCACTAGGCAGGGTCCGCAGAGAGCAAGTGAGCGCCGCGCAGCACCGGCATAGCCGCAGCTGCAGCCCGTATTACGCCTTAGATTCCTGTTCTGTGTCTTCGGTGTCATCCGTGTATCCGCGCAGGAACCACAGGTGCGCGGCAACCCGCAAGGCGTATTGGGCTGAGCGGGCAGCAGCCACCTCCACACCAAGGTGGAAATCTTGCCCCGCGGCGGGGCCGCACAAATCAGAGACGCACCGCACCGCCACAAACGGCACCTCATAGTTATGGCACACCTGGGCGATAGCTGTGGTTTCCATATCGGTGCTTAACGCGGCGGGGAACGCCTCACGGGTGTCTTTGACATTATGGGCGGTCACGAATGAATGTCCGGCAAGCATCAGCCCCCGGCACACCTGCCAGCCGCCTTCTGCCTGCTCAGCATCAAGAGCTTCGACGGCGGCGGCAACCGCATCATCCACGTCGGAATCCGGGCCGCCATAGGTTTCGGGCATGCCGGGGATTTGCCCACGTACATACCCGAAAGCGCTCGCATCAGCATCGGTGTAGGTGTACTCTGTACCGACTATCACATCCCCCACGTTCGTTGTGGCAGCAAGCCCGCCAGCGGTGCCTGCACTTATCACGCCAGAACAGTCGGTGGCGTAGCTCAATGCCTCGGTCACGGCGGATGCGGCGTTCACCAGCCCAATCTTGGAACGCACCAGCAGCAGAGGCACCTCACGCTGGTTAACGGTCAGGGTGCGCGGATGAAAGACCGCCGCGCCCTCATCAATAGGTTCCTGCGCCCAGGCGGTGGCGTTAAGAAGCGGCGCGATTTCTTCGTCCATAGCCACCTGAATAATGACGGCGTTGGAGAAGTTCAGCATCAGATCGTTAAGGTTTTCGAGGTCAGCAAGCATGGCAGTGTAAACCTCGTCAGGATTCATCTGCGCCGCTGCAAAAGGAGAATCGCTCACGCCATCACCTGCTCCCATTCGCTGCGGGCGGCTAGGAAACCGCGGGCGGCCTCTTGAGCAGCACCCAGAGAATGGTGTGCCCCCCAGCCGCACTGCACCTCGTTTGCGGCGGGAACTTCGGTAGCCTCTAGAATATCGCGCATCGTTGCTTCAAGGATGGGCATAAATTCTTGCGGCTCAATACCTAGAGTGAGAGCGTAGAAGCCGGTCTGGCAGCCCATGGGAGAGAAGTCAATGAGCTTATCGGTGTGGTTGCGCATCAGCTCGGCGCTCAAATGCTCAATAGAGTGCACAGCAGGCATGTCAAGATGCGCAGTATTTGGCTGAGTGAAACGGACATCATACTTAATGAGAGTGTCCCCGCCCGGCAGCATCTTACGGTCCGCAATGCGCACATAGGGAGCAGCGACAGCGCGGTGGTCCAGGTTAAAGGACTCAACATTCATTTTTTCCATGGTTCCATTCTCGCTTAAAACCTGAGTAATGTAACCCAAAAAGCTGCACGCATAGATGCCCACACCTTTGGCGGTGCAGACGGGTACCGGGCGCGTCCCTCAACACGGTACGCCCGGTTCGCAGGGACTACGCGGCGGCCAGCACCTCCCGAGTCTGCACCACATCCTGGTTAATCTGCTCCACCAGGGCCTCCACCCCGTGGTACGCCACCATCGGGCGCAGATGCTTCACAAACTCCACCACCACATGCTGACCGTACAGGTCAAAGTCCTCGACACGCTCCTGCGGCCGGTCAATCACATGCGCCTCAACCTGCCGGTTCTCAAGACCGTCAAACGTTGGGTTCGTTCCCACCGAAATAGCCGCCGGGTGGCGTGTTCCCGACTCGTCTGTCAGCCACCCGGCGTACACTCCATCCACCGGAATAAAACCGCGCGCCTCCAGCTCCAGGTTTGCGGTGGGGAACCCCAGCTCACGCCCGCGAGCCAACCCGTGCACCACCTCCCCGTACATGAGGTGAGGGCGGCCCAACAATCTGGCGGCACCCTCCATATCCCCCGTATTCAGCAGTTCGCGGATACGCGTAGAAGAGCACCTGGTGCCGTCATCAGCCATGAGATCGTCAACCACCACAACCTCAAACCCGTACTGTTCGCCCAACTCACGCATGGTGTTAAGGTCACCAGAGTTGCGGTGCCCGAAACGCACATCATCGCCAATCACCACGTAACGGGCGTGCAGGGTATCCACAAAAACGCTCTTCACAAACTCTTCGGGGCTCTGCTTCGCAAACTCCAGGTCGTAGTGAAGCAGCACATAATTCTGCAGGCCCAGCTGACACATAAAATAGCGGCGTGAACCCTGCCCCATAATCTCCTGGTGCATTAGCTCAGGGTGGTGAACCTGCATTGGGTGCGGGTCGAATGAGACCGCGACAGAGGCCAGCCCGTGCTCCTCAGCCAACTCGACAACGCGCGAAATCACGCGGGTGTGACCAATATGCACACCATCAAAGTTGCCGATAGTCACCACCGACGGCCCAAAATCCGCCGGAATATCGCTCAGCTCGGTATAGAGGGTCACGTGCTCTCCTGCATAAAAAATACTGTACCTATACATCCTAGACCAGCGCGGGCATAGATGCTGAATCCTAAAACGGGGTGCACCCCGGTACGGCGAGCCCGTCCAAAGCCCCGATTAAACGCGGGAGGCGCTGAGCATCTGCTGACGGATCGTATTCGACTTATTAATCCAGGCGTACCACACCAGAAGACACGGCGGGATCACCAAATCCGTCACCATCAGCACAATAAGCGACCAGTGCGGGGTACCGTGCGAAGCCCACGAAATAATGCGCCCCACACCGCCAAGGAACACCACCAGGCACGCCAGTACCAGCATATTCGCCCACTTAAACTTCCAGGCGATAAACAAGAACGCGATGCCCACCCCCGCATACACGGCGGCAAGAAACGCATAGTTCGACTCAATTGACGGGTTCACCGCAACCGCAGCGGAGTCCGGGGCAGCCTGCGTACCCGCCACCACCTGCCACGCCGCGTAGGCAATAATCGCCACGCCGTACAGCCCCACCACCGAACGGAACAGCCCACGGTTTTGGGGTTTTGCCGCATCCTCAAGGGTCTGCGGCTTCTGCTCCAGTTTCGTTTTCTGCTCGGGTTTCTTCGGTGCAGGCTGCTTTACCGTCTCACCGTTCTCTGGTGTGGTTCGGGCCGGTTTCAGGGCCTGGGGCTCTTTTTCAGGCCGACCCGCAGTACCCGCTTCACTGGCGGGGAAACCCGCAGATTCCTCACGGTCGCCCTGACTCGCAGCCTCGTTTTTTGAGGTCTTGTCATTCATATATTCTCTCCTCACATAATGTGTACAATTCAATAATTTGCGCCACGGCTACCCAGCGCCTAGGCACGCCTGGAGTGGAACAGCCACCACAGGCCCACAACGGGCAAAACCAGCGGAATAAACCCGTACCCCTGCCCAAAATGCGACCACACTGAGGCCAGCGGGAACAGGTGCGGGGCAGCCAGAGACAACGCCCCCACCCCCAGCACACCCGCAAGTTCAGCTGAAATAGTCACAAGGGCAACTCGCCGCGCCCGCTCCCCGCGCCGTGCCAAAGCAACCGCAGCCACAGCATAAATAACAGCCGACAGCAAAGACAGCAGGATTGCCAGCGGAGCCTCATCAAATTTACGCACCAGCTGGTACCCCGCCCGCGCCCCAGCCGACAACGTAAAAACACCGTACAAAACGGCGATCAGCTTCCCCGGGCCCGAGGCGTGGTAGGAGCCCATGCTGCGGTTTTGAGGCCGCCCACCGGAGGCGGATTGAAGATTATTACCCATGTTTCCTTCCAAAAGTGTGTGCGGCAGAAGGTCACTGCGGCCGGCTCAGTAGTAGTACCACAACATATTCATCCGATGCACCATCACAATCAGCACCGGGCCGGGAACCGCCAACAGAAGCGTAGCCCACCGGGTGCGTTCACTCAACGAGTAGAAAAACGCACCCGCCGGGATCACCATAGCCGTCAGCAAATACCCGTAGTACTCCAGCCAGTCACCGCGAGGTCCCGGGCCAACCGCCTGCATAATAATCGACCCTATCAGGTACACCACCAGGTACGCCTCAAGCAGCAGCACCGGGCCCTGCGAATAATCATCCGGGGCGTACCCGCGCACATACTGCACCAGTGCTGCAGCCGCTGAGAGGGAGCCCAGTACGGCAGTTACCCAAAACCACCAGTCCAGCCCAGCAATCATGAGCTCTTCTCCAATGTTCCGGAAAAATCAGTCCCAGCCTCGAACACCAGGGTCGGTGCAGCCACCACGCTACCGCGCTGTTTTAAGTTCTCCAGCAACGCCACCAGCGTGCCATCCGGCGCAAAAGCCGCGTACACGCCCTCGGTAGTAGCGTGTTGCTTTTCCCCTCCGTCACCGGTACTTGCGTGGGCCTGCCGCAGAGTCACCGTCCCGTCCCCGTTCGGGCTAATGCGGCGGCCAAAAGACACATCTGTGGCCTGCTGCGCCGATAGCTCACGAACCTTAAAGAGACGGCGCGCAGCCTCCTCTAAACTCAGCAGCGGCATATCCGTCAACGGTTGCCCCGCCGCCTCCCGGCGTTCCAGCAGTTCCGGCAAAGCAGCGGCGTCTGCAAGGGTGGTTCCTCCCACCCGGGTGCGGCGTAAACGTATGAGGTGCCCGCCGGTGCCCAGCATCTGACCCAGATCCCGCGCCAAGGCACGAATATAGGTGCCTGAGGAGCAGGATACCGTCACCTCACAGTTGATCACCGGCACCGAGGTGATCGCAGTAGTGGGATCTGACAGCTCGCCGTGTGTTCCAGCCGCGTCGATCCCCGCCTCGGCAAGTTCCTGCTGAGAAACGAGAACACACCAACTGGTCATAGTGCGTTGTATGGAATGCACCGTGAACTCATTCACCCGCACCGGGCGGGCAGCTAGTTCTACCTGTTCACCGCTGCGCACCCGAGTGTAAGAGCGGACCCCATTAACCTTGATGGCAGATACCGCAGAAGGCACCTGCATAATATCGCCGGTTAAGCTTGCGACCGCCTCAAGAATGCGCTGCTCAGTCAGTGCCTCCACAGCCTCCGGGCAAGTTCCGGTCTGTCGGCCCTGCGCGTCGTCCGTTTCTGTGCTAATGCCCAGCTGAATCGTGGCCTGATACGTCTTATCCTGCCCTACCAGGTAGGTCAGCAGTTTCGTCGCCTTATTCAGCCCCAGAATCAGCACCCCGGTGGCCGCCGGGTCAAGGGTGCCCGCATGACCAACGCGACGGGTGCCCGCAATCCAGCGGAGTTTCGACACCACATCGTGGCTGGTTATCCCCTCGGGCTTATCGATCACTACCAGCCCGCTGGGTCCGTCCCCTTTCGTTTTAGCCACTTATTCGGTGTCCTCACCGGTGGTGTCTTCGCCGAACTCGTTATCGTCGGCGGATTTCTTATAGGGGTCGGCCTCCCCCGCATACTGCGCGCCCGTGGCGGCGGCGGCCAGCTGAGCGTCGCGTTCACGGGTCTTACGGAGCAAATCCTCCAGGTGGTAGGCGTTTACGGGGACTTCATCAGGCACAAAGGTGAGGGTTGGGGTCAGGCGGGCGGTAATGTTCTTCCCCACCTCCGACCGCAGGATACCTTTGGCGGATTCCAAGGCAGCCTTTGTCGAAGCCTGCTCCTGTTCGGAACCGTACACCGTGTAGTACACGGTTGCGTGCTGCAGATCGTTGGTGACGCGGGCGTCTGTGACGGTCACGAACCCGAGCCTGGGGTCTTTGACACGACGCTCTAACGCCTGTGCCACAATCACTTTAATGCGGTCGGCTAGGCGAGCCGCGCGGGCTGCATCAGCCATGCTGTTCTCCTCTGTAGGTGATACGCGGCGCGGGGGCGACGCGATAGTTCTTCCGTATATTTTCTGCTCGCAAGGTACGATGCCGCTGGTGCATCGCTGACACTGGCCTCACAGCGGCGCGGGCCGGTCCTTATAAACTCCCGTTCATAAGGACCGGCCCGCACGGTATGTGAGGTGCCCGCTTCCCTACTGCGGCTGGGAAGCAGACGGCCTTAGTGCCTTAGACGCGCTTCTTCTCGCGCATCTCCCACGTTTCAATAACGTCGCCTTCCTTAATGTCGTTGAAGGAACCGAGCCCAATACCGCACTCGTAGCCTTCACGAACCTCGGTGGCGTCGTCCTTGAAGCGGCGTAGCGACTCAATGGTGAGGTCTTCAGCCACCACGGACCCGTCACGTACCAGGCGTGCCTTGGAGTTACGCTTGATAATACCGTTCTTGACCAGCGAACCGGCAATATTGCCCCACTTGGAGGAGCGGAACACTTCGCGGATCTCAGCTGAACCAAGCTCAACTTCTTCATACTCGGGCTTGAGCATACCCTTAACGGCCTGCTCGATTTCCTCAATCGCACGGTAGATGACCGAGTAGAACTTCATCTCGACGCCCTCGCGGTCGGCAAGCTCCGAGACGCGCTCTGCGGGGCGAACGTTGAAGCCAATGATCACCGCGTTGTCCACGGTTGCCAGGTTCACGTCGTTCTGGGTAATAGCACCCACACCGCGGTGGATCACACGCAGCTGAACCTCGTCGCCGCCCACGTCGATCTTCATGAGCGACTCTTCCAGGGCCTCAACAGCACCGGAGACGTCACCCTTAATAATCAGGTTCAGAGTGTCCATCTTGCCCTCAGCCACGGCGGCATCGAAGGATTCAAGGGTTACGCGCTTACGACGCTTCGCAAGCTGTGCGTTACGGTCCGCTGCCTCACGCTTCTCAGCGATCTGGCGTGCAGTGCGTTCTTCCTCGGTCGAGAGGAAGGTATCACCCGCACGGGGCACCGTCGAAAGGCCCAGAACCTGCACGGGACGGGACGGGCCGGCTTCTTTCACTGCCTGGCCGTTTTCATCGAACATTGCACGCACGCGACCGTGTGCCACGCCGGCAACAATCGCATCACCCACATGCAGGGTACCGGACTGCACCAGGACGGTGGAGACCGCACCGCGGCCCTTGTCCAGGTTCGCTTCAATGGCAACGCCGCGAGCTTCCTTATTCGGGTTAGCACGCAGTTCTAGGACGTCGGCGGTGAGGGTCACAGCCTCCAGCAGTTCGTCAATATTGGTGCCGTTGCGGGCAGAAACATTCACGAACATGGTGTCTCCGCCGTAGTCTTCGGGTACCAGACCGTACTCGGTCAGCTGGCCCTTGACCTTATCGGGCGAGGCACCTTCCTTATCGATCTTGTTAACCGCAACCACGATCGGCACGTTAGCCGCTTGGGCATGGTTCAGGGCCTCAACGGTCTGCGGCATCACGCCGTCATCCGCTGCGACCACAAGAATAGCGACGTCGGTAACCTTCGCACCGCGGGCACGCATAGCGGTAAACGCCTCGTGACCGGGGGTATCGATGAAGGTAATAGCACGGTCTTCTCCCTCAACGGTGGTGTGTACCTGGTACGCACCGATGTGCTGGGTAATGCCGCCGGCCTCGCCCTCAATGACGTTGGTGTTACGGATGGCATCCAGCAGGCGGGTTTTACCGTGGTCAACGTGACCCATCACGGTCACAACCGGCGGGCGCACCTCAAGCTCTTTATCGCCTTCAGCAGCCGCTTCGGCCTCAAGGTCAATGTCGAAGGACTCCAGCAGTTCACGCTCTTCGTCTTCGGGGGAAACGATCTTAATAACGTACCCCAGCTCGGCACCCAGCAGCTCAAACGTGTCCTCGTCCAGGGATTGGGTTTGAGTTGCCATCTCACCCAAGTGGAAGAGCACCGTAATCAGGGCTGCGGGGTTCGCGCCAATCTTCTCGGCAAAGTCCATGATGGAGGCGCCGCGGCGCATACGGATTTCGGTTGAGCCGTCGCCGCGAGGCACGACCACGCCGCCGGGTGCTGGTGCGTTAAGCTGCTCCTGCTCGCTGCGGCGTGCCGCCTTCGACTTGCGGTTTTTACGTTTGGAACCGCCGCGTCCGAAAGCGCCCTGGGCGTTACCGCGACCGCCGGGGCCGGGGCGGCCCGGGCCACGGTTAAAGCCACCGCCGCCGCGACGGGAGCCACCGCCGCCACCGGAGTTACCGCCGCCTGAAGGCGATCCGGGCCCAACATTGGATACCTTCGGCATCATTGACGGGGTGGGGCGTGAACCGCCGCCTGAGCCTGAACGGGGGCCGCCACCGGGGCGTGAGCCCGCTGCGGGGCGGGGGCCGCCGGAACCAGCACCACGCTGTCCACCACGCGGCGGGCGCGGCCCGCCGGAACGCTGCTCACCACGCTCGGGGCGTTTCATGCCCTGCTGCGATGAGAACGGGTTATTACCCGGGCGCGGGCCGGGTTTCGGACCGGGCTTAGGAGCCGCAGGC
Organism: Rothia aeria; assembly: GCF_016726365.1. Classification (NCBI taxonomy): domain Bacteria; kingdom Bacillati; phylum Actinomycetota; class Actinomycetes; order Micrococcales; family Micrococcaceae; genus Rothia; species Rothia aeria. The sequence goes on from NZ_CP068102.1 coordinate 750,483, forward strand.
TTTGGCGCGGCAGGCTTGGGGGCGCCGGGTTTCGGTGCTGCGGACTGCGCATCGGGGCGTTTCATGCCCTGCTGCGATGAGAACGGGTTATTACCCGGGCGCGGGCCGGGTTTCGGACCGGGCTTAGGAGCTGCAGGCTTCGGCGCAGCAGCAGCCTTCCCCGCCGACGGAGCGGCCTTTGTACCGCTCTGTTTCTGAGCGGCAGATTTAGGCCCAGGTTTCGGCGCCGCAGGCTTTGCTGCAGATTTCGGCGCGGCAGAGGCACCGGAGGCTGCTTTCTGGGATGCGGCAGGTTTCTGAGCTGCTTCAGCTGCAGGTTTTGCAGCGGGAAACGCCTCACGCAGCTTTTTGACAACCATGGGGTTTAGGGTCGAGGAAGGACCCTTAACAAATTCATTCATCTCGCCGAGTTTGGCGATAACTTCTTTAGAGGTGACGCCAAACTCTTTAGCGAGCTCGTGTACACGAGGCTTAGCCAATTTTCTCCTGTCCTGGCTCGCGCCAGGACGGCGCGGGCTCTAGTGATGTATGGGTGTGCGCACTACGGCGCACGGTGGCATTAGACAGCCGTTTTCTGAGCACAGGTAAGTACTCATTCTGCGGCACTCATTAGATATCCATCAGTTTTCTGACTCGCTTTCATACAGTGTTAAGAAGCCGTCAAACTTGTTTGACTTACATGGGGCCTGCGGTTCTCTCCTCCGCCTCCAGACGCTGTTGAAGCTGCTCGGCAAAAGCCTGCACCTGCGAAGCGCCACAGACAGTTTTGAAGGCGCGGGCGAAAGCATTCCTGCGTACTGCCTGCTGCAGGCACTGCACGCTGGGGTGTAGCCACGCTCCGCGCCCAGGCATATCTCTTCGCGCATCCACAAGAATACGCTGGGAGGTAGGCCCGTCACCGCCGCAGGATCGTACGATCCTGAGCATGTTCCGCTGGGTATCGCGGTCACGGCAACCGATGCAGGTCCTCAGGGGTAGGCTCATAAGTTTCCCCCTTTATCGTCCCAACATCAATTACCCTCGTTTGAGGGCGCACTAAGGCACGCGATCACAAACGCACATTTATATTCTATACGGTATGCCGGTATTTTCAGAGCCGCCATTGCGGCTATGAACGAATATTACTCGTTGTCAGCGTGCAAAGCGCGAGAAACCCGCTCCGCCACTTCCTCTTCAGCCTTTAGCTGCGCATACTTCGATTCCGAGAGAATATCGATACGCCACCCGGTGAGTTTAGCGGCAAGCCGGGCGTTCTGCCCCTCACGACCAATAGCCAACGACAGCTGGTCATCGGGTACAACGGCTCGGGCCGAATACTCACGCGCATCCAAAATAATGACCTCAGTCACCTTCGCGGGGGAAAGCGCTGCGGCAATAAACTCGGCGGGGTCTGAGGAATAATCGACAATGTCGATTTTCTCGTCATTCAGCTCCGCGGCAACAGCACGAACACGCGCACCCATATCACCAATACAGGCACCTTTTGCGTTAATAGACGGGTCGGTGGCGTGCACCGCGATCTTCGAACGATGCCCCGCTTCACGGGCAATCGAGGCGATCTTCACCAGCCCGTCAGAAATCTCGGGAACCTCATGCTCAAATAAACGCAGCACTAGGTTCGGGTGGGAGCGGGAAAGCACAATTGAGGGGCCTTTCTGGCCTCGGCGTGCCTCCACCAAATATGCGCGGATGCGCGCGCCATGCGGGTATTTCTCTCCCGGCACCTGCTCATTAGCTGGCAGCACCGCCTCAACGGTTCCCAGATCGACCTGCACCATACGCGGATTATTGCCCTGCTGCACCACACCAGAGACGAGGGTGCCCTCACGGTCACGGAACTCCCCCAGCACGCTGGCGTCCTCGGCGTCTCGCAGGCGCTGCGCCAGCACCTGACGCACAGTCGCGGCGGCGATACGGCCAAAGTTATTGGGGGTATCATCAAACTCGGCGATCTTCTGGTTATCGTCGTCAAGTTCGGGGGCTAAAATGACGAACTGACCGCTCTTACGGTCAATCTCTGCACGGGAACCTTTAATAGCGCCCGGCTGCTTCATGTACGCCAGCAGTAGCGCATTCTCGACGAGCGCAAACAGTTCTTCCAGAGCGATCCCGCGTTCCTTCTCAAGCGTGCTCAGAACGCTTAGGTCAATCGTCATATTATTGTCCACGCTCATCAGCCTTTCCCTGTAGCACAGCGCCGGGACGCTCTGGGCGCCCCGGCTACCGGACGGTATGCCCTTCACCACCTAAAAATAGGCAACAACGGTGAAGAGCCCACTTTGACTCCTATTCTACCGAATCGGCTGTGGAATTGAAATCAATCTGAAGATGAGCACTGGCGATACGCTCCCACGGCAGGGTCTGCGGCTCATGGTACGAAGGTTTCTGCCCCTTCTTAGTCTGCTTCTTCCGCCGCAGAACTGGGCCATCATCCGTAACTTCATCAAGGCGCCCCACATACTCGGAGCCATCAGTCTCGGTAATGGCCACGAGTCGGGTTCGGGCTCGCACCCAGTGGCGGCGTTCAGACAGTTCACGCGTTGCCCCCGGCGAGGAGACCTCCAGTAAATACGGGAAGAACTCATCGTTCGCATCAGCACGGTCTAGGGCCGCAGAGAATACCCCCGAAATCTCGGCGATCGTATCCAAAGAAAGCGAATCAGCGCGGTCTTCCGTGTAATCCACGGTAATTTCAACGGTGCAGTTCTGTGCCGGGCCGGTAATTTTAATGCTCTCCACCACAAGGGAGAACTCCGCTAGGGTTGGTTCGATCGCAGCCCGCACCTCATCGGCATGAAGAGGGCGGGTACCCACTGGAGCCTGCGGAGCCTTCTCGGCGGGTGCGCGTGAGACGCCGCTTGCGGCTCGTGAGGCGGCACGCCGGGCACGAGCGTTGGAGGCACCGCCTTTCTTACCGCCCGAACGTTTAGGTTTGTACGCCATAGATATCCCTTCTTTCCTGCTATCCCACACCCAGAACAGTTAAGGGCGAGTTTCAGCCAGGACCTCGCGTACCGCATCCGATACGGCAATATCGCGTGCTTCGCCGCTTCGCCGGTCTTTGAGCTCCAAAGTACCGTCTTTGAACCCGCGGCCAATCACTAGGATGGTGGGTACGCCCAGAAGCTCTGCATCGCCGAATTTCACGCCCGGGCTGGTTTTCAGACGGTCGTCCAACAGCACCTGCACCCCGGCGCCTTCAAGCTCCGTGCTCAAGGTTTCTGCGTACTCGTGGGATTGAGTGTCTTTATTCGTGATGACGATGTGCACATCGGCGGGTGCCAAGTTACGCGGCCAGATCAGACCCTTCTCGTCATGATTGCCCTCAGCAATTGCGGCAAGCGCGCGGGTTACACCAATACCGTAAGACCCCATCGTCACGGTCTGGAGTTTACCGTTCTGATCGAGTACTTTCAGGCCCAGCGCCTCGGCGTATTTACGGCCAAGCTGGAAGATATGCCCCATCTCAATACCACGTGCAGCAATAAGCGGTCCGGAACCATCCGGTGCCGGGTCGCCTTCGCGTACTTCACACGCCTCCAAAACACCGTCTGCACTAAAGTCCCGCCCGTACACGAGATTTGCCACGTGTTTGCCGTGCTCGTTAGCGCCGGTCACCCACGAGGTGCCGCGAACCACGCGCGGATCAACGAAGAACGGAATACCAGTAGCGGTGTGGCGCTCTTCGGTATTCTCACCCAGCATAGGCTGATCAAGAGTAAGACCCGGGCCAATATAGCCCTTGACGAGCTGCGGGAATTTCTTTAGGTCCTCCTCGGAGGCAGCCTCAACCTCGATCTCGCCGCCGATACCCAGGAGTGCACCAACGTTAACCTCGACGCGCCCCAGATCGACTTCGCGGTCACCGGGCACACCCACAGCAAAGAGCTTACGCTCCCCGGCAGGGGTAATGACTGCGCCCACAAAACATTTGAGCGTTTGCTCTGCGGTGAGTTCACCACCGGTCACCTGCGGGTGCAGGTCGTTCATCTGGGCTACGAGGGTTTCAATCGTGGGAGATTCGGGGGTATCGAGCACGATAGCTGCGGGCGTATCCGTGAAATCAATGTCTGCGGGCACAACAGTGGTGACTGCCTCCACGTTTGCGGCGTAGCCACCGGCGGAACGCACGAAGGTGTCTTCACCTACAGGGGTCGGATGCAGGAATTCTTCGCTACGGGAACCACCCATAGCACCCGATTGTGCGGTCACAATGACGGTGTCTAATCCCAAGCGGTTAAAAATACGCTGGTAAGCGGCACGGTGGGCCTCGTAGGCTTCAGTCAAGCCTTCGTCGTCCACAGTAAAAGAGTAGGAATCCTTCATGATGAATTCGCGCCCACGCAGCAGACCGGCGCGGGGTCGCGCCTCGTCACGGTACTTATTCTGGATCTGGTAAATATACAGCGGCAGATCCTTGTAGGAGGAATACAGGTCTTTCACCAGCAGGGTGAACATTTCCTCGTGGGTGGGCGCCAGCAGCATATCGGCGCCTTTGCGGTCCTGCAGGCGGAAGAGATTATCGCCGTATTCTTCCCACCGGTTGGTTGCCTCATAGGGTTCTCGCGGCAGCAGCGCCGGGAAGAGAACTTCTTGGGCTCCAATCGCGTTCATTTCCTCACGCACCACATTCTCGACCTTGCGCAGGACCCGCAGCCCCAGAGGCAGCCACGTGTACACGCCAGGGGCGGCACGGCGAATATAACCTGCGCGCACCAGCAGCTTGTGACTGGCCACCTCAGCGTCTACAGGGTCTTCGCGCAAAGTTCGCACGAAGAGGTTGGACAGTCGAAGTACCACGGGAAGCCTCCTGCAATCGGTTGAAATAGTCTTGTTCGCGCACAAAGGCGCGTAAACGGTGCGGGCACACAAAAACCAGGCACAGGCTGTGCCATCTTTCTAGTCTATCTGTTCGCAGGGTTAACGCGCGAAGATGACGGTGGCGTATTCACCCACCGGCTCCCACCCCAGGCGTGCGTACAGGGCACGGGCGCGGGCATTATAGTCGTTCACGTACAGGCTCAGATGCCGGTAGCGGCGGCGTAGCAGGGCGCACGCCGCGGCGGTCAGTGAAGCCGCCAGCCCCAAACCCCGGTAATCCGGGTGCACCCACAACCCTTGTATTTGGGCAGTGTCCAGGCTGGTAAGGCCTGCGTCTGCCTTATACACTACCGCCCCCTCAACATTAGTAGCGACCACGGTTCGCTGCTGCGCGCTGAGGGTATGCACACGGTTACGGTACCCTTGTCCATACCGCTCCAGCGGGTCAAGGCCCACCTCCTCACGGAACATGGCGGCCGCTGCGGGCAGCAACGCATTATAGTCGGCGCTATTAGCAAACCGCACGTAATGCCCCACCTGCTGGTCATACAGGTCGGTGGTAGCAAGCGGAGGCAGGTGCGTAGGGATACGCGGTAGTGTCGCATCAATATGCTCAGTGAGATCGACCTCAGGCGACAGGTACAGCAGAGGCTGAATCGGGCGGTACGAAGACGGCGCGGGCATACGGCTCTCAAGGGTGTGCCACAGCGGGTTCACCATATCCGCAGGCCCAAAAATAGAGTCAAGGCGGCGCTTGCTGCGGTGGATACATTTTGCCAATACAGCGTAATCACTATTAGCCACAACCACAGGAACCGTATTGTTCCCCAACAGGATAATGCTGCTCAAATTCGGCTGCTGCGCACCGTCTCTTTCGTCTCCCTCAGCCGGTATACCCACAAAACCAGCGTAACCAGACGGTACTTTATCACCCACCGACCCGGCCATGGGCAGACCGACCTGCTCGTAAAAATCAACGGCATACAGGTTACCCACAATACTCGAATACAATGCCTCTTCCAGCGCATCCGCGTGCCTCACATCCAGCGGGATAGCGCGGCGGGGCACCGACTGCGATGCGCTTGCGGCGGTGAAGAGCTTAGGTAACACTGTGACGTCCAAAGGTTGTAAGGTGCTGGGCGGCGAGTGGGCGAAACGCCCCGCACACGGGTGCGGGGCGCTGAAAACTATTTGACGGTGACGGCGGGGGCGGCTCCCTCGGGGACATATTCACCGCGTGCCTCCATTTCGGCGGCGATACGGTTCGCCTCCTCAATGAGGGTTTCTACGATCTGGTCCTCAGGCACAGTCTTAATGACCTCACCCTTCACAAAAATTTGGCCTTTACCGTTGCCGGATGCCACCCCAAGGTCGGCCTCACGCGCCTCACCGGGGCCGTTCACCACGCACCCCATCACGGCCACACGCAGCGGAACTTTCATGCCTTCCAGGCCCTTGGTCACGTTCTCGGCCAGTTCCCACACGTTCACCTGGGCGCGCCCGCACGAGGGGCACGAAACAATATCTAGTTTACGTTCGCGCAGGTTCAGCGATTCAAGGATTTTTGTACCAACTTTTACCTCTTCAACCGGCGGGGCGGAAAGAGATACACGGATAGTGTCACCAATCCCCTGTGAGAGCAGGGTGCCGAACGCGACGGAGCTTTTAATGGTGCCTTGGAATGCGGGGCCAGCTTCGGTCACTCCCAGGTGCAGGGGCCAGTCGCCGCTGGCGGCAAGCTGTCGGTACGCCTCGACCATAATCACCGGGTCGTTGTGTTTAACGGAGATTTTAAAGTCCCGGAAGCCGTGCTCTTCAAACAGGGAAGCCTCCCAGACGGCTGATTCAACCAGTGCTTCAGGGGTTGCTTTACCGTACTTCTCAAGCAGCCGTTTATCGAGTGAACCGGCGTTCACACCAATACGTATAGAGGTGCCGTGGTCGGATGCCATCTCGGCGATCTCTTTTACTTGGTCGTCAAACTTACGAATGTTACCGGGGTTCACTCGCACCGCACCGCAGCCGGCTTTAATGGCGGCGTACACGTATTTCGGCTGGAAGTGGATATCGGCAATCACCGGTATATTGGACTGCTTGGCGATAATCGGCAGCGCCTCAGCGTCCTTATCGGTGGGGCACGCAACACGCACAATATCGCACCCGGCGGCGGTGAGCTCGGCAATCTGCTGCAGGGTAGAACCAATATCGTGGGTCTTGGTGGTGGTCATGGATTGCACCGAGACGGGCGATTCGGAACCGATGCCTACAGTACCAACCTTGAACTGGCGGGTTTTGCGGCGCGGCGCAAGAACCTGGGGTGCGGGCTTAAGTACGGGCATGCCGAGGCTAACCGACAAGGTATTCCTCCAAAGGGTTGAGGTGGCGCTGGGTGCGCCGTTCAGCTTCTTATTGTGCCACCGCCGCGCGGCGATTCACTAATACGGATACCCTAACCGCGTGATAAATCACAGGGCGTTAAGGATGGGGCGTCCAAACCGTAGGTTGCGGCTCTCACGAGCCGCACATTTAGAACAACCTAATCGGTTTAATAATATCTGCGGCAATAAGGATAACGGACATGAGGATGAATGCTCCAGCCACCACGTAGGTAAGCGGCATGAGCTTAATGGGATCGAAGGGACCCGGGTCTTCACGGCGGGTAAGTTTGGCGAAGGCACGGCGAGTAGCCTCCCATAGTGCCCCAAACACGTGCCCGCCATCCAGGGGCAGCAACGGAATAAGGTTGAACGCGAAAAGCATCAAGTTCATGCTGGCCACCAGGGAGACAAGAGTTGCTTCCTTAGAGGTGCGGTCAATCTGATCGGTAGAGGCGACCTCCCCCGCAATACGGCTCACCCCCACTACAGAAACCGGCGAGTTCGCGTCGCGGTCACCATTGGTAACGAGAGTTACCCCAAGATCCCAGACCCGTTGCGGCAACGACCACATGGACCCGGCAATACGAGCCAGGGTATGCCCCACGTTCGGCGGCACATCGGATAGGTTACCAGGCTTCAGCTCGGAGGTGGGAGAAATACCCACAAACCCGCCGCTGACTGTTTTAAAGGACCCGTCCTCATTGCGGGCGTACTGGCCGGTCTGTTCATCAACCACGGGCCGCACCAGCTGCACCGGGGTGATGGTGAGGGTCTGTTCACGCCCGTCCCGCATGATCTTTATCTCACTGGGGGTGGTCCCTGCCGCGCGGATAGCGCTTGAGACCGCCGTCCAGCTGCTGGTTTCAGTACCGTTCACCGCCAGCACCGTGTCCCCTGCACGCAGCCCGGCAGTTTTCGCGGGGGACGGCTGAGAAGAAGCGCTGCACTCCTCATAGGTGATGGAATCTGTGTTCATACTGACCGTCGGCACACACTCCGACACAGAGCTGACCTTATTCGTGGCGGTGGGCAGCCCAAACCCACAAATTAGGATTGCGGTGCACACAACCCCAATCAGCAGGTTCATGAACGGCCCGCCGAGCATAATGATAATGCGCTTATACACCGGCAGCTTATAGAAGAGACGGTTCTCATCGCCAGGCTGGATACGTTCGGCATCCGCCTCACGGGCAGCAGCAGAGAGCGATGCCAGCAGGCTGGTGTTCCCGGAACGCACCTGCCGCTGGGGTACAGCGTATTTTTCGGCTGGTTCTGCAGTATCACCGGTGAGTTCAGCGGTTTCAGATACTGCCTGCCCCGCCACGGTACCTGCGGCCGCGGACGCTGTGACCTTCTCACGTTCAGTCGAAGCATCCTCTTCGGCTGAAGCATCAGTTTTTTCTTGGACGGCGGGCGGGTACATGCCAATCATAGAGATGTACCCACCGAGCGGGATGGCTTTAAACCCGTACTCGGTCTCGCCCCGGCGGAACGAGAAAATGGTTTTTCCGAAGCCGATCATATACTGGGGTACGTGCACGCCGAAGAGTTTAGCGGGCACCAAGTGCCCCACCTCGTGCAGAGCAATGGATACCGCGATGGCAAACGCCATAATAATCACGCCAGCGGCGTAGTACAGAATCTCCACGTCTCTCCTTCAGAGCGGACTGCTTGTGTGTGCGGGATACCGCAAAGCCTCTAGGATACTCCTGTTATCTGTGAACCTGCTGAAGGCAGCACCGAATCTCTCAAGCTAAGCACCCTCAACCTCTTCAGCGTTCTTCCCCCGAGAAACAGAAGGAAAGAACATACCACCTGAAACATCCCCCGCAATAGCATAAAACAATGTAAGCAACGGATTAAACCCTGCCGGATGAAAAACCAAAAAAATTACTACCGCTATTACTCCTAAACGACGCCACCGCGAATGCACCTTAAAAATACCCCGAAGAATCAAACACAGGAATATTGCCACAGCAAAACTTTCCATAGCAATAATAAACTCAGAGATAGCCCGATCATTATCATGAACAAAAATACCTATTGCCAAGAAAAAGAACGCAGGGAACCCTGCGAGGCACACAAAAATAAAAAACGCCTCACCCCGCACATACTGCACATACCCCCGCACCCCCTCCTTCCTCGCCACCGGCGCCGGAGGAACATACCGTAAATAATAATTCGGATCCAACCCCCGATACTGCGCCCAAAACGTCACCACCACCGACGCCCAAAACGTCGCCACCAAAGACGAAGCAGCACACACCGTGGTCAACAACTTATACGGGGGACCTGCCAAATTAGGAATAAGCATCCCTATCAGAAACAGATTTCCTTCCCACAAACCATGCATCCTCCCCCGACGACGCACATACCGCACCACCGTTAACCCCGTAAAAATTACCGGCGCCAACACCGCCAACACATAAAACAACACCGGAGGCGCAGTAGGTTCATGAAGCCCCAAATATATAGCACCATACATTGCAGGACCCACCACAAACACCATCGCCAATATCGGCCGTAATAAATACCGCCCCAGCTCTCCCGGCTCCCAATCCCACGTCCCCCACCGGCCCCGCGACTCCTCAGACACAGGCCCCACAGACCGCTCACAAAAATACGGCTCCAACGCATGACGCGGCTCCTCACCATACCCACCCATAACCGATATTTCCCTCTCCTCTGCTGAACAACTAATAAACGGGGAATTGCCCTGCGCGCTTCACCGTGCACCCTTCCTTGTACGATACCGCTATGGGTTCCTCGGATCCGGTGCCACTGTCGCCGCAGAAGGCTCCGGGTTCGGGGCGCTCGAAGACTTCTCCGGTGAGGGGGTGTAAGTTGAATCAATAGGCTGAGCCGAAGCATCTGCCCCGGCGCTGCTTGGCTCTACCGGGCTCGGTCCAGGCGCAGGAGCGGGGGAATCTAGCACAGGAGCCGAGCCAAAGTTGACTGACCCCACTATTGGGTCTACAGCATGTGCTTTTACAATCCCGCCTACAGAATCAGTAATTCACGGGCTTGTGTCCGCGCCCAGGTTTCGGCGTTAAGCACTGCGTCTAGGGTCATCTCGGTGTCTGTCACGGCTTCGCCGCTGGCGGTGTGTGCCTCCAAAACACGCGCCACGGAATCCACAATATCGGTAAACCGAATTTTACCGGCGTGGAAAGCACTAACCGCTTCCTCATTAGCGGCGTTAAAAACGGTGGGAAAAGTTCCGCCCCGCTTGCCCGCCTCTTTAATCATCTGCACAGCAGGGAAAGCCGTCGCATCAAGCGGTTCAAAAGTCCATGTTTGCGCCTGAGTCCAATCACAAGGGGCCGCTACCTGCGGAATACGATGCGGCCACGTCAGTCCCAAAGCAATAGGCAGAAGCATGGTCGGCGGGGACGCCTGGGCGATAGTCGCGCCGTCTACGAACTGAACCATTGAATGCACAATCGACTGCGGGTGTACCGCAACATCAATGCGGTCAAGATCAACCCCAAAAAGATGGTGTGCCTCTAATACCTCAAGGGCCTTATTCACCATCGTTGCCGAATTGGTTGTGACCACCAGCCCCATATCCCAGGTAGGATGCGCCAGCGCCTGCCGTGGGGTAACATCGTGAAGCATCTCACGCGTGTACCCGCGAAAGGGCCCGCCTGAGGCCGTGAGAATCAGCCGGTCTATCTCGGCGTCGGTACCGCTGGTTAGAGCCTGGGCAAGAGCCGAATGCTCCGAATCCACCGGAACCATCGGGGTTTCTAACGGTGAGGCATCGACGGCGGCACGCACAAGCGGACCACCCGCAATCAGAGATTCTTTATTCGCAAGGGCAACCCGGTACCCCGCTTTGAGGGCGGTCAGTGTGGGTTCTAAACCGATAGATCCGGTAATGCCATTGAGCACCACATCCGCCGGATGCGCCGCCGCCTCAACGCTGGCACGTTCTCCCCAGACGATGCGCGGACTGTACCCGCTAATGCCCGTGCTGCGGGCAGCCGCATCAAGGTATTCTCGCAACCGTTGTGCATCCTGCGCCGTGCCGCTGGTGGCAACAAGCTCGGCCCGTACCAGCACCGCCTGCTGTGCTAATAATTCGAGGGAGCGTGAACCGGCACTGAGAGCTGCAACCTTCAGCGGTGCATCCTCAGCATCGACGGTGGTGCCTGCAAGACGCGCAAGATGCTCAATAACCTGTATTGCCTGGGTGCCGATAGAACCGGTAGAACCTAGAAGAGTGACACGTGAGGGTGTGCGCACAAGGCTTTTCAACGTATTAGTAAGGGTGGGGGACGTGGCATCTAAGCGGGCGGAGGAACCAAATTTCATAGTTATAAGTATCCCCTATCCGAGGCTAGAACCAGAAGCGGACTACTCCCGCCCGTCAACAGCTGCGAACCCCAGTATCGCCTGCGGAAAGTCAGCGGCTACGCACGGACCCGTAACGTTGGCGCCTCAGAGAGAAAGCACGCCGCCTTAGGCTAAGTCCTGCAGCAGCTCAATGCAGCGGTCCAAAAACGCGTCCACCTGAGTTTCGTCATAGCAGACAGACCCGGTGGCAGGCCGGAACGAGGCGCGCTGCACTACACCAGCATCCAGCGGCTCCTCACTGTTAAGCTGGGCAAGCACCCGGTCACACAGTTCATCTACGTCACTAATGAAGTAGCCAACCGTTTTGCGTTTAGTAGGGCGGCGGAATTTCTCACCCCGAGGACGCTCTAAACGCCCCGCCAGCAACTCACCAGTGGACCGTAAAGAACGCTCCCATTCGGTCAGTCCATACCGCTGAATATAGCGGCTGCGTTCCAGTTTGGCGAACCTCTCCCCCACCTGCTCCAAGGCACGGTCCACTTCCACGGGATTGTATCCGCCGGGCTCAGCCTGAAAAATCACCTGCCGGATGGAACGTGACGTGTATATGTCTGAAGGCACTTCTGCTCCGCTGCTGAGGTGCTCGTAGTCGTTGGCAAGGCGGGTAAATAGGCGGTCTACCTCCACACGGCGGTACCCGGCAACGGTCTCAGCGGTACGGGAGAAGCCCCCGTCACGGGCGGGCCTAATTTTTTTCCTTGCCAAAAGGACGCTCCTTCGTGTACTGGCGTTCAATAACCTGCAGCGCGGCTAAACATCTAGTGTACGGTATTCGTTACAGCGGCATCACGGTCCCAAAAATCAGGCACCCGGCGGCAGCCGCGAAAAGAATTGAGTCCAAACGGTCCATCATGCCGCCGTGACCGGGCAGGATGTTCGACATGTCTTTCACACCCAGCCGACGTTTTACCACCGACTCCATCAAATCCCCAGCCGTGGATGCGACCACCATCACAGGGGCTACGAGCAGCCCGTACCACCACGGCTGTCCCACAATAATGAGGGTGACAATGGCTACCAGGGCCGACCCGATAATAGAGCCAGCCAGCCCTTCCCAGCTTTTCTTGGGTGAAATTTTCGGGGCCATGGGGTGCCTCCCCCAGTTTACCCCGGCAATATAGCCGAACGTGTCGTTGCTAATGGCCATAAGGAGGATCATCAGGATTCCCAGCCAGCCACGCTCAACACTCCCCAAGTAGACAATGGGGATGCTCATCAGCACCGGCACCCACAGTAGGGTCCCAAGAACCCCGAAGGTGGCCGCCGGGATGTTTGCGGTGCGCCTACGTCCACTCAGAAGCAGGGTCCACACCAGCAGAATAACTGCCGATACCGCAGTACATATAACCAGCCCAAGCACCCCATGAATATATGAGGCGACAACGGTCATCACCGTCAGCACCCCGGTCGCGACGGCGGGGATGCCGTGCCCGCGCTTATCGTTCAAAACATGAGCGACTTCCCATGCACCCACCCCAGCGGTTAGCGCGGCAGTAAAAACCATCACGGGCGGGAAGAACAGCCCCAAGAGAAGAAGCACCCCGAAAGCCACCCCCACACCAATGGCGGCGGGCAGGTCCCGCCCAGCCTTTGACGTGGGCTTTACCTGCGGTAGTGAGGGGGATTCCCCGGTGCTTTCGGGTTCTGCTGTCATCGTTGGTACCGGCTCCCGCTAAACCTCTAGCAGTTCGGATTCCTTGTGCTTGTACAGCTCGTCAATGGTATCAACATGTTTCTTGGTGAGGGCGTCCAGTTCCTTCTCGGCACGTGCCCCGTCGTCTTCACCGATTTCACCGTCCTTGACGTACTTATCGATGGTGGTCTTGGCGTGACGGCGGATATTACGCACCGAAATGCGGGCCTCTTCGGCCTTATGGTTCACCAGTTTCGTGTATTCTTTACGGCGCTCAGCGGTCATTTCTGGCATCACCACGCGGATAGCCGCCCCATCGTTGCTGGGGTTAACACCCAAATCCGAGTCACGTAGCGCCTTCTCGATAGCGGCGAGGGCGGTCACGTCAAACGGCACAATTTTCACGGTGCGGGCGTCCTCAACATTGAACGAAACAAGCTGCTGCAGCGGGGTGGGTGCCCCGTAATAATCGGCGGTGAGCGAGCTGAACAGGCCCGGGTTTACGCGGCCCGTACGCACCTTAGCGAACTCAGCCTTAGCAGCTTCAACAGTCTTGTCCATCTTCTCGCCGGCTTCGGCAAGGGTTTCTTCGATCACTTCGGATCTCCTTCTGGGGGTGAAGTCGGCGCGAGCCGAATCTGAACATTATTTTCGTGGCGGCTTCCAGCGGTACGGGCGGGCTCTACGATGGTGCCCGGGTACTTGAGCAATGCCTGTAGTTATAGTTTAGTCGCCCCACGGCCTTCGCGGCGACTCTTTGCGCCTGTGTGTCGGTGCGATGGGGCAAGACGCCGCTGTATAATAGCGCGGCACCTAGCGAGTCACCAGAGTGCCCATTTTCTCACCCTTAATGGCGCGAGTCACGTTATCTTCACCCTGCATGCCGAACACGCGCATCGTCACGTTATTATCGCGGCACAAGGAAAACGCGGTCTGATCCAGCACCCGGATATTACGCTGCATCGCCTCATCGTAGGTGAGGTTGTACAGACGTTCAGCATTTGGGTCTTTATTCGGGTCGGCGGTGTAAATCCCGTCCACACCGTTCTTAGCGACCAGCACCTCATCCGCGTGGATTTCCAGGGCGCGCTGGGCGGCTACGGTGTCAGTTGAGAAGTACGGCAAGCCCGCACCAGCACCAAAAATAACCACGCGATCCTTCTGCATGTGACGAATCGCGCGGCGTGGAATGTAAGTTTCGGCAACCTGCGGCATAGTGATAGCAGACTGCACACGGGTATCAATACCCTCCTGCTCCAGAAAATCCTGAAGTGCCAAAGAGTTCATGACGGTACCCAACATGCCCATGTAGTCGGCACGGGAACGGTCCATCCCTGCTTGGGAAAGTTCGGCGCCACGGAAAAAGTTGCCGCCACCGATCACGATGGAGGTCTCTACCTCACCCACGGTTGCCGCGATCTGCCGAGCAATATTGCGCACCACCTCGGTGGAAATACCCACTTCACCGCCACCAAAAACTTCGCCGGAAAGTTTGAGTAAAACACGGCGTCGATGCCGGTTGCTGTCCTCGTACAGGGGGTGTGCGATCGATTCTTTCATAGAACCCTCCAACGGTTAGTTAGTAGTGGTCGGGGTATGCCCCATCAGTCTTTATCAAGGATACGTTAAAGGGAGGCCGCCGTGTGACGACCTCCCCTCGTTTTCTCGCCCCCGCCGCCAGGTTTCACCGGGTTAGGGGAGCACTAAAATTAGTGGCTGCGTATTTTTATGCGCCCACACGGAAACGTGCGAAACCGGTTGCGGTTGCGCCTGCCTCAGAGAGCACCTGGGCAACGGACTTCTTGGGATCCTTAGCAAAGTCCTGATCCAGCAGAGTGTTCTCCTTGTAGAAGCCCTTCAGACGGCCCTCAACAATCTTGTCCAGAATCTGCTCGGGCTTGCCCTCAGCGATCGCGGTCTCACGGGCCACACGCTTCTCAGTCTCAACCTGGTCAGCAGGGATGGACGCCGAATCCAGGTACTTGGGGCTCATAGCGGCAATGTGCACAGCAACATCGTGTGCGATTTCCTCGGTGTTAGCACCGGATACAGCCAGCAGAACACCGACCTGTGCGGGCAGGTCCTTGGAGGTTTTGTGCAGGTACACTGCCACGTTCTCGCCTTCCACGCGGGCCACGCGGCGCACCACAATCTTCTCACCCAGCAGCGCACCTGCGTCAGTGGTCAGCTCCTCAACGGTCTTCCCCTCGTAAGATGCAGCCTGCAGCTCTTCCAGGGTGGACGCGTTAGCTGCAATAGCAGCCTCCAGCACATTCTGACCGAACGCAATGAACGGGTCGGACTTCGCCACGAAGTCAGTCTCGGAGTTAACCTCAACCATGTAGCCAACGCCATTCTCCACGCGGGCAGCAACCAGACCCTCAGCGGTCGCACGGCCTTCACGTTTGGTGATGCCCTTCAGGCCCTTAACACGGATGATCTCCGCGGCCTTCTGCTGGTCGCCGTTTGCCTCGTCCAAGGCTTTCTTAACGTCGAGCATACCTGCGCCGGTCTTCTCACGCAGTGCCTTAATGTCGGCTGCGGTGTAGTTCGCCATGTGAACTCCTCTTTATCCTTTATAAGATGTGGGCGCAATAACGCCCATGAGTTATGAGCAGACGGCACCCGCCCTGAGCGGGTGGGTACCGTCCGTGAGCTCCCCGTTACCGGGTGAGCTAAAGCTTACTTAGCTTCTTCTGCGGATTCCTCGGTCTTAGCGGCCTCGTGCTGCTCCAGAAGCTCACGCTCCCAAGCAGCCATGGGCTCCTCGGTGGTCTCCGCCTTGCCGCTCTTCTTAGCGTTACGCTCAAGCAGACCAGCTGCCACCGCATCCGCCACCACGCGGGTGAGCAGGTTCACGGAGCGAATTGCGTCGTCGTTGCCGGGGATGGGGAATGCCACCTCGTCGGGGTCGCAGTTGGTGTCGAGAATAGCCACCACGGGGATGCCCAGCTTCTGAGCCTCGTTAACCGCCAGGTGCTCCTTCTTGGTGTCAACAACCCACACCAGGGAGGGAACCTTGGTCAGGTTACGGATACCGCCCAGGGTCTTTTCGAGCTTCTCAAACTCGCGACGCATCAGCAGCAGTTCCTTCTTGGTGTAGCGTGAACCCGCGACGTCGTCGAAGTCGATCTGCTCCAGCTCTTTCATGCGCTCAATGCTCTTAGCGATGGTGGAGAAGTTGGTGAGCATACCACCGAGCCAGCGGTGGTTCACGTACGGCATGTTCACGCGGGTAGCCTGCTCAGCGATAGCTTCCTGGGCCTGCTTCTTGGTGCCCACGAACAGGATATTACCGCCGTGTGCGACGGTTGCCTTCACAGCCTCAAAAGCCTTGTCGATAAATTCGAGGGACTGCTGCAGGTCAATAATGTAGATGCCGTTGCGCTCGGTGAGGATGAAACGCTTCATCTTGGGGTTCCAGCGACGGGTCTGGTGGCCGAAGTGAACGCCGGAATCCAGCATCTCACGCATAGTTACGACGGGCATGTCGTCTCCTTTTTCTGGGTGCCGCGCCGACCTCCCGTCTCGGGCTAGCCGCACGCGCGCATAGTAGTTATCGGTTTCTCCTAGCGGCGCTTAAGCCAGGGGTAGCCCCGGGCCTCAGACCCTCACCGCCTAGTTTATGGGGCGGACCGAAGGTTCCTTATCGTCCGGCTTGTGATACCGGACGCTCACGCCGCGCGTAGTCAGAGTACGCAAAAGCGCACACTGCAATACGAAATTGTACCCTATTGACGCAGGTTTTTCTGCTTCGGCTCTCTCACCGTGCCCGCGCCCCTGCCCTCAATACCTCACCCCAGTGGCAGTTCCACTTATGAGGCAGTTTGTTTCTGTCCCTACTGGACAGTCACCATGCTCCAGGCAGCTAATACGTTTCCCTCGCCTCGTTGACTCAGATACAGACAACACTGCCACATGATCGTACTTACAAAAGAACTGTCGCTGCGCATCTGTGGATAGCACCATTAGGTGACTGCGCCCCGTCTTTATCCACAGTTCTGGCAGACGACGCCCCAAGACTGAGAATTTTCTGGTTTCCTCAAAAGAACTACGTATTATCCCCGACCCAAGAAAATCGCTTAAGGAGAAAACATAATGCCTCTCTCCCCTACCGCGCATGCGTCGAAGACCTTACCAACAATAGCTGCATGTGTTGCGTTTATATTGTTCACCCCGCCCATTATCGTCTCTGCCGCCGAACCCACCCAGGCCATCACTGTGCAGCAGGTATCGGCATCTCGCAGTAAATGGCGGTCACCCGCCTCCGGCAAAGTGCGCGTGCTCAAACCGTTCAGTAAACCAGCCCAGCGGTGGAGCGCGGGACACCGCGGCGTTGATTTAGCTACCGACAGCGACAATGCGCAGGTGCAGGCCCCCGCTGCTGGAACCGTCGTCTTCTCCGGCAAAGTTGTCGATCGCACCGTGATCGTGCTGGAACATCCAGGAGGCTTAAGGTCTAGCTTTGAACCAGTAAAAGACCCTCTTCCCGAAGGGACACAAGTATCCGCCGGGCAGACTATCGCAACATTAGACCCCGATATACACCACTGTGAGCAGGGGCCGTGCCTGCACTGGGGCGTGCGACGCGGCGGGGATAAAGAAGACGGAAGCGGCAAAAATGCCGAATATATTAACCCGCTCACCCTGCTGGGGCGCGAACGGCCCAGCATCCTGTTGCCTGTTGATGGGAGCTTTACCGCAGGTTAGCGTGTAGTGGGCGTACAGCAAAGCCGCTGGCTCCACCGCAGAAGCGGTGTAAGCCAGCGGCTTATTCGCGCGCAGAGGCACCCAGGTTATTTCAGGTAGTCCTGTTCGCGCTGTGAAGAGCTGCCCGAACGGGGCGGTTCAGAGACCGGTCGAGTCGGAGGCTCATGCTGAACTGCACCGTTCCCGGAAATCGCCTGAGTAGGTTCCTCATACGTTACCTGCTGGTAAGACATAGGCGCTGTGGGTTCTCCTATGCCTTCCTGCGGTGCATACTGGGGCATCGGGTGGGTCTCATCGTCCCAGGCACCGTTTGAGCCCATATCGTTAATAGGAACAGTTGGCGGTTCGCCATACCCCGACTTCTGCGGGGGATACTGATCCTGCTGGTAGGTCCCTTCCTCCGAGTAGGCAGGCTGGGCTGGGTTATACCCCTGGGTCTGGTGGCCTCCGCCAGAGCGGCTCATAAAATATGCTTCAGGGTTGCCGCCGTGACCGTACCCCTGCGCCTGCTGGGCGGCTGCGAGGGCTGCCCGCTGTTCACGGGAGTTACGGAGTGAGGAGCTGATGCGCCTGCGGAACAGCAACAGGATCATGACGATCAGCAGCACCAGAAGCACGATGACGCCGTCAATCACCATATCGCTCATTGTTAGGCCAGCGGCCGGAATCCTCAGAGTGAATGTTCCGTGCTCGTTGCTGACCGTCAGGTTACGCCCTTCAGCCTCAGTTTTTGCCCCCTCAGGCAGAGAGTTCTGCGTCTCAAACTTTTTCTGATCCACCGTGCTCATAAACGGTGCGTTGAATGAGAAACTGTAGCTGCCTGAGTAGCCATCCCCCACTCGTGATTTGAGATTAAACGCTGGTTCCACCGTGTATGAGGTGCCGAAGGGGTTATAACCGCCGGGGTGAGTGATAGTGAATGTCGACCCGGGCAGATAGCCTTCTAAACGATTGTTAAAATCAGCCGAGTCTTTTCCCTTAATGACAGTGGAATAGACGGTATTGTCGCCGTCGTTCCCTTCCTCTAAGGTTCCAATATCATCGCCGGGAGAGAACTTCTTTTTAAGGGCCTCTGATGCTAAAGCCGCATCGGAGTTCTTCACTGAGTACTCGAAACGAGCCTCAACAGAGCCGTCCATGCCCAAAGATACAGAAGTCCTGGCATCCTGAACCTTAATTTCCTGCGTGGAGCTAAGGTCCACATTCTGCACGATGTTCTTAGACGATCCGCTATTTGAGGAGCCGCCCTGCTCGGTGTATACACCGTTACTGCCGGAGAGCTTGAAAAGGGCTCCGTTACCTTCCGGTGAGCACACAATCGAGCAGTCCACCTGGCCACTGACATGATTTTTCACCATGAGCTTGCCGGAGGTATCGTTCACTTCCTGCTCGTGCTTCAGTTCGGTGTTTTTATTCCCGAAGATTTTCTGCAGCTTCGAGTTCATGTCTTCTAAGTTGCTGGCTTCAAAGGTGAGGGTACGCCCCAGTTCTTCTTTCCCAGCGGAGGTGCTGGCTTTGGAAGAGACGGTGTAGTAGCTCTTAATGCTCGCCTCATCCACACCCTTAGATACCTGTCCGCCCTCGGGGGTGGCCGACTGCAGGTAAGAGTCTACAGCCTTAGCTTTATCAGGCTCCATAATATCTTTTGCAACAAAAAATATTTTTGCAGTGTACGAGCCATTCTGCTGCACCTGCGCATCCACCAGAACAAAGCCGAACCCGTTATCTTTAATATCTTTCACTGAGATCGGGGTCGATGAGGAGGAGTTTTTCAGCTCCCTATCGCCCATTTTGACGGTGGTTTTATCTTCTGTTCCAAGCACACTACTTTTGCGCTTCGACTCGATAACACCATCGACTACCAAGCTCTCGGGAACCCATCCCAGCAGTTCTTTGGAGCTGAAGTTCTCCGACACCTGTACACCCTGGACCAGCCCCGTGGTGCTGTCTGAGATGCTGATAGTGGGGGTTGTGGAGGATCCTGAAAGCTTCAGAAGGTTCTCAACTTTTGTGCGGTATTCGCTGATACTTGTAAACGAGAGTTTGAAGGTGGCACGCGCCTTATCACCGTCGGTCTGTATACCCTCATAAGACAGTTCAGAAGGTAAGTGCTTCTTAATCGACGAATCAATCGAGTTAATGTCGCCCTTCACGTAGTCCTTATTGTCCTTCATATTGAAGGAGATGGACATCGTTCGGGAGCCTTTCTCGGCGTTCTCCAGCCCCAGATCCGTCTCAACCCTGGCGCCGCACGCTGAAAGTACGAGCGCCACCAAAACCAGTAGGACGCCCAGGTAACACGCACGCATGGGGGTGCGCGTCGCCTGAGCGCCGTCACGTGTCATGTTCATCAGAGATGTTCCACTAGTGGGCGGAGGAGGAGGGGTTCGGGGCCAATACGCTGAAGCCGAAGTACAGCACCAGAATCCCAGCAAGCACGAATGCGGTGCTCAACACCACGTACATGAAGAACACCGATTTTTCGGTGTTGGCAACTTTCGCCTGTCCCAGGTACAGCAGGGATTCACCAACGATTACGCTAAATACCGCGAAGACTATCATCATCACCAAGATGGGGCGCTGCGACGCGGCGTACGTATCGGTCATAGTACTTGCATGTGGCAGCAAGAATGAGAGGAAGAACAGAACTAGGAAAGCGGGAATCTGCGGTAGCACAGCAGTACCCACAATATCCATCGCGGAGTTAAACCCCATCTGCGACTTGCCGATGCGTGCGGTAAGCATCAGCCCCACCCCGCGTAGCACGAGCACGCCAAAAATCACAATCAGGAAAATAAGAAATAATAGGAACCCCTCAGCGGCGGTGTACGCGCCCGAAGTGTACTTCGCTGTATCTTTTGTAACAACAAACACGACACGGAAAATTTGCCCGGCATAGGTGTTCAAAAACGCCATAACGAACAGGGCACCCACAACCGACTGTAATGTGCAGGCAATAAGCCAGCCCCACAGGGGGTGCTGCTGCATACGGTCGTGCGCGCCGGTGGGGTTGCTCTTAAAAATATCTAGGAAAGCCCCCCACACCCCCTTAAACGCCAACGCAAAATGATTAGGGGCGGCCGGAGCCTGGCTCTGCTGATTCTGCTGGTACTGATCCTGCTGGTTCTGTGGGGGCATGTACTGCTGCTGTTGCTGACCATAGCCCTGTTGAGGGTTTTGCTGGTACTGGTTCTGCTGATAGGGTACGTTCTGCTGGCCCTGCTGCCCGTAACCTTGCTGCATTCCCTGTTGAGGGTTTTGCTGGTACTGATTCTGCTGATAGGGAGTATTTTGTTGCCCCTGCTGCTGGGATATACCGTAGGGCTGTGTGTGGTCCTGCTGATCATACCCGTTGTGCCCGGGCTGCTGCGGAAGGTTATCGCTCATCATCGGTCCTTGTCTCAAGGGGGTAGACGCATCAGTTGCGCCATGCATTCAAACCTTCTGCGGTGCTAAAACTAGACCGCCAGAAGACTACCCTTTACAGTACCTTAAAACTGCGTCCAAGGGGCATGTATTCAGTCATGTTTAACGAAGATTGACCCGGCTTATTTTTATTTCTGCCGCACTGAGCTACACCACTATGAACATACTAAAACCCGCTCGGCGACTACTAGACAGAGTCATACCGAGCGGGGGTATGTAGGGAGTGTGGGACTTGAACCCACGACCAAAGGATTATGAGTCCTCTGCTCTAACCGGCTGAGCTAACCCCCCACGGCTTGTGCGGCTTATGTGCTACACGAACCTTAACCAGAGTACCTGACGAACCGGGTTTAGGAAAATAGGGGCGTCAGCTGTGGCGGAAGCGGTCGTAGGGGGCATCGCTTACGTATAGTTCTTCGAAGGTGCGCCACGTGTTATCAGCCCGGTGGAAGTCGACGATGCGGCGGCTTTCACGCCCCATCTGCTCACGTTCAGCGGCGGGAAGTGAAAGGATCGCCGCGAGTTTGTGGGCGAGGTCGCGGGCATTGTTCGGCTCGAAGAGGTAACCGTTCACTCCGTCTTCCACAAGGTGCGGTAGCGCGAGAGCGTTCGCAAGCACCACAGGTTTTGAGGCACTCATTGCTTCCAGGGAGACGAGAGACTGCAGTTCGGCGGTGCCGGGCTGGCAGAAAATATCGGCCCGCTGGTACACCCCGGGTAGGTCTTCATCAGGCACGTAGCCGCGGAATACGACCCGTTCGCTTACCCCACAGTCATGGGCTTTTTTCTCTAGTTCTTCCCGCAGCTCTCCCCCACCTGCTATATCAAGAATCACGTGGTTCAGGTGCTCCGGCAGTAGAGAGAGCGCCTCAATGAGCACATCAATATTTTTTTCTTGGGCAAGGCGCCCCACGAAGGTGATGCGAAGTTCACCGGGGGCCTTATCAATGGTGGCCCCTTCGGCAAGTTCGTAGTCCCCGATTTCAATACCGTTGGAGACAGGCATGACAGGACGGGTGAAGCCGCCAAGGTCCCTCATGGCGTCAGCCCCGATCTGGGTGGGGGTGGTGACGACTGCGGCCCGTGAGAAACAGCGGCGCATATCGATCCAGGTGGCTTTTGAGATGACGCGTTTAATAGGCGTGGGGACCGGCAGGAAAGGATCGAGATTCGCCGGCATGAAGTGGTTGGTGGCGATCACCCGGATACCGCGTTTATGGGCTTGGGTGATGAGGGCCCGCCCAATAATGTAGTGGCATTGTACGTGCACAACGTCTGGTTTCACTTCGTCAAGAATATGCCCCACTTCGAAGTGGATTTCCCAGGGGATGCAGATGCGGTTGGTGTCATGGGTAGGGGGTAAGTGTGAGCGCAGCCGGTGCTCGACAATACCGCCCTCAACAGTGGTGCGGTAGCTGGGTCCACGCATGGGGCTGGCCGCAACCACATGCACTTCGTGCCCGCGCCCAAGCATTGCGGTGGCAAGGCGATGACCGAACTGGGCGGCCCCATTAATGTCTGGCGGGTAGGTTTCGGCGCCGATGAGGATGGTGTGGGCCTGCTTCATCGCGGTTCTACTCCTTGGTCATTATGAGCCTCGTAGGGTGATACGGGGCACAGGGTGTGAGGTGATTTTTCCAATTCAACTATTTTATCGGTTTGGGTGCGTTACTTGAGCCTAACAAGAAGGTAGGTAGCCTTAGAGTTCTCTGAGAATCAGTGAGTTTGCGGCGTATTGGTGATGGGTGGGGGCGTTGGGGTGATGCGACTTGGCCCGCCACCTTCGGAAGGTGGCGGGCCAAGTCGCGGTGTTTCGCATCGCCGTACGGCGGGGGTGGTGTTTAGCGGCGCAGGAACCTGCGGAGGAACACCAGGGCCGCGGGTAGTGCAGCGCCGAGTGCGGCGAATGATTTCCAGCGTGCTTTGACGACGTTGGGCTGGGTGATGTTCTCAGCCAAGCCGCGACCAACATTGACGGCCTCTGTGGGGGCCTGCTGCGCTTTAGCTTTGGCAGAGCCAATGATGCCCTGCGCGTTTGCCTGTACGCCTTCACTGTATTTCTGCATGTCATCGCGCAGAGCGGCCAGGTGCTCGCGGCGTTCTTTGGTGCGCTGCCTAAGCTGCTCTTCAGTGAGTGGCTGCGGTTCGGATTCTCCGCGTGCTTTGCGTTCTTCGGCCTCTTGGCGAGCTTGCTCAGCAGCAGCTTCGCGCTCTGCCTGTTTGCGGGCGGCGCGTTCTGCTTGTTCTTTTTTCAGCCGGGACGCGGTCATAGCGCTGCCTTCACGCAGTACACCCAGGTCGAAGAGCAGCCCGAAGACTGCCGATTCGGGGGCGAACGGCATTTGTGCTTTGACTTTCTTGTACCCGATGAGGCCGGTGATGAGGATTACGATAGCGAAGATGAGTGCTACTACGAGCGCGGCGAGCCAGGGCCTCATGATTTCGCCGAGACCCAGGATAATAGCGCCGACGATGGCGATAATGAATAGGGCCGCGAAGAACGCTGCGATGGCTAGGAATGCCGCGCCTTTACCAACGGCGATGCCTTTGGTTTTGAGCTCGTGTTTAGCAATCTGGATTTCGTCTTTGACCTGGTTGATACCCAAGGTTGAGAAGACTTTACCAGCGTCAATGACGCTCATGACGCCGTTCTTAATCCCCACTAGGCTGGCGCGAATGCCTTTGGGATTAGTGTTAGTGGCCATGCCCACCTCTCAAGACTTTGATGCGTGGAGTTTACTTCACTCCGTAAAGTACTATTCTATCTCTATTATCCACTGAATCGCGTAGTTTTGAATTTGAACCTTTGGTTCCGAGTGTTTCTGCGGGTTTTCACTGGTGGGCGCGGGTGCGGGCGGGCTTACCGGGAGGAGGATAGCGCGCCTGTATTCACTGTTGAGCAAAGGCGGCTGCGGCAAGAGCCCTCAAGACGACACAGCCAGGACACCCTACAGATGGAGCCTAAGAAATCTTTAGAGATACTCCCCGACTGGACTCGAAATAGACGAAGCCCGATAGGAGGCGCCCCAGCGCCTCCGCAGAGCGAAGTGGGTTACTGGTTCAAGTCCAGTCACCATACAAAAAAGCCTCGGAGCTTTACTCTGAGGCTTTTAAATGCTCCCCCGACTGGACTCGAACCAGTAACCCTTCGATTAACAGTCGAATGCTCTGCCAATTGAGCTACGGGGGATTATGTTGTTTTTTGTGTTGTTTGCAACGAATAATAACTATACCGGCGGTTTGTGGGGTTCGCAAATCCCCATCTTGTGATATATCACACTTTCTGCTTTTAGTGGCGCGTCATGGTGCGGCGGCGCACTTCTAAGTCGAGCAGTTCTCGTTGGATGCGCCCGTATTCTTCAGAGTCAGGAGTGGAGCTGAGCTGTTCAAGGCGCATCATAAGGTCAGATTTTTGGCGTGAGATCTGGTGCTCAAAGAGGCTGTTCAGCACTCCTTCAATGTAGTACGGCAGTTTCTCAGCAGTGGCAACAGGGAGCTGGGCTACGCTCAGCTCGGCAATACTGTGGTGGACTTCCTCGGCGGATCCAGCACGCACATAGTTGAGCCATGCGACTCCGGGGGCCGGGGCTATCTGAGAGGCTGCGTGGATAATACCTCGGGCAATTTCTTGGTGGGTGCGGTAGCGGAAGCTTACACGCGCAAATTCTTGCCATTGCGGCACACTCATGAGGTTGGGGTGCTGCAGCGCTATTTCCAGGCAGGTGCGTTCAAGGCGGGCAATGGGGTCTGCGGGGTTGGGGGTGAAGAACTCGGGCTGGGGAGCTTCCTGCTGAGGTTCTGTTGTGGGTGCGTTCTGCGCCGACTGCTGGGCGTGGGCGGCACCGGTGGGCCCAGGCTGGTGTCGGGCCTGCGTCTCGCCGTTCTGGTAGGGAGAGTCGTTTCTGCGTTGATTGTAGTTGGAACGCCTGCCGCTGGGGTTACGCTGGGCGTAGGCGACCGCACGCTGTATTTCCTCAAGTTCCATACCGAGCTGTCCGGAGGCTTTACGCATATAGGCCGGGCGCAGGTCGCGGTCCCTGATTCCGGCGATAATGGGCGCGATGGCGCGCATCGCCAGCACACGCCCCTCTAGGGTCGTCAGGTCGAAGCGTTTGAGGGTTGTGTCGATGACGAATTCGAAGAGCGGACGGCGAGAGGCGATGAGGGATCGTACCGCCGCATCGCCCCTGTGCAGGCGAAGATCGCACGGGTCCATGCCTTCTTGGGCGACCGCCACGTATGTTTGTGCCACAAAACGCTGATCCTCCTCAAACGCTGCGAGCGCGGCTTTCTGCCCCGCGGCGTCGCCATCGAAGGTAAAGATAATTTCTCCGCCGGAGCCGTCATCGGTGATCATGCGGCGTACCACTTTGATGTGCCCCGCACCGAAGGCGGTGCCGCAGGTTGCTACGGCGGTTTTAATGCCTGCTAGGTGTGCCGCCATAACATCGGTATAGCCTTCGACGATGACGACTTGTTTGGTTTTGGTCATCTCACGTTTGGCAAGGTCGATGCCGTAGAGCACCTGCGATTTTTTGTACAGCAGCGTTTCGGGGGTGTTGAGATATTTGGGGCCTTGGTCGTCGTCGAAAAGACGGCGTGCCCCGAATCCGATGGTTTCGCCTGCTACGGTGCGGATGGGCCAGATGAGGCGCCCACGAAAACGGTCGTAGAGGCCGCGGTTTCCTTCAGAAAACATACCGGTAGCGCGCAGTTCCTCGTCGGTAAAGCCTTGGGAACGCAGATGTTTGAGCAGGTTGTCCCAGCCGCGGGGGGCGTATCCGACTCCGAAGGTTTTGGTGGCGGCTGGGTCGAATCCGCGAGCGCCGAGAAAGCGTTGTGCTTCCCCCGCGTTCGCTGAGTAGAGGCTGCGTTCAAAGAATTCTGCGGCGATTTTGTGCGCGTCGAGAAGTCGACGACGCAGGCTTGCTTCATACCTGTCTCGCGGGTTTCCGCCTTCATAGTGCAGGGTGTAGCCGATACGCGCCGCTAAGCGTTCAACGGTTTCGGTAAACCCGGTGTGTTCCATCGCCATGACGAAGGAGTAGACGTCACCGGATTCTCCGCATCCGAAGCAGTGGTAGGTTCCCATTTGCGGGCGCACATTGAAGGAGGGCGTGCGTTCGTCGTGGAATGGGCACAGCCCTTTGTACGCGCCGATACCTGCACCTTTGAGGGTTACATATCCCTCAATGATTTCGCGGATGTCGGTACGGGCGCGTACTTCATCAATGTCTTCTTTGCGGATTAGTCCAGCCATCGTCTCATTTCTGCTGCACCGTGCTGTAATAGCAGTTTTAGAAGGTATTTCATGCCCGTCTATGCACGGGGTCTCTGTCTTGTCTTTGCCGTGTGAAAGGCGGCGCTACCATAGGGGCTTCTCCCCCAGCATCCAGGGGGTCCCGTTAATGCGTTTGTAGAGCGCAACCGCCGACCTGTCGGTTAGGGATGCCACCTGATCAATGACGAGGCGCAGGCGCGCGTCGTCGTCATGAGCCCCCAGCTGCGCGTAGTCCGTTCTGAAGATGCTGTCGATGTATTGCGGGTTTGCGCGCTGGGAATCTTCGTAGAGCGCTTCGACGAGGATGCCCAGTATTTCGTGCTGGTGTTCGTAGTGGGGTTGGGCGTCGCGCACCGTCATAACGAATGCGGTTGCGATTCCCTTCATGACGGCGATTTCGTCTCGGGTGTCTTCCGGTACGATCAGTTCGGCGCTATAGCGGGTTAGCGGGGTGTCTCGCCCGTAACGTTCGCGGGTTGCTTCCACGGCGCTCCAGGCGAAGCGACCGATAAGTTTACTGGTGAGCCCCTTGAACTGTGCTAGGGAAGCGCGCGAACCGGTCATGCACGGAACCCACCGGTTCAGGGTCTCCAACCGGCTGAGTGCCGCATCCAGTTGTTCGTCAGTAGCGGCTGGAAGATACCATTGGCGGGTCATGTCGAAGACGGCCTGCCGGTGCTTTGCTTCGCGCAGCTGTTCTAACTGCACGTGCCCGCCGAAGACTGCATCTTCAACGTCGTGCACCGAGTATGAAATATCGTCGGCTAGGTCCATAACCTGCGCTTCCAGGCATTTGCGCTGAGGCTCTACCCCGGCGTCGTGTGCGCCCTCACGGAACCATTCGAAGACCGGCAGGTCATCCTCGTAAACACCGAATTTGTGGGTTTGGGTGCCGTCTGCGCGACGTGGTGCGTCTGTGCGCGTCCACGGATATTTGCAGGTTGCGTCCAGGGATGCGCGGGTCAGGTTCAGCCCCGCAGATACGTCATGTTCGGCGATCACTTTCGGTTCAAGGCGGCTGAGCAGCCTCAGGGTTTGGGCGTTGCCCTCGAACCCGCCCATATGGGCGGCGATCTTGTTTAGGGCACGTTCGCCGTTATGTCCAAAGGGCGGATGCCCCAGGTCGTGAGAGAGGCAGGCAGTATCAACTACGTCTGGGTCGCAGCCGAGCATCCGGCCCACTTCGCGCCCGACCTGGGCGACTTCAAGGGAGTGTGTGAGCCGGGTACGCACGAAATCGTCCGTATCCGGGTTCATGACCTGGGTTTTAGCGCCTAGCCGCCGCAGCGCGGAGGAATGAAGCACACGGGCACGATCGCGTTCAAAGGGGGTGCGGTCCTGGAAGGGGTGTATTTCGGGCACCCAGCGTTCTGAGTCGTCGGGGGTGTACCCTGCGGGCAGGTTCCATTCCCAGCGTTCCTGTCCTTCCTCGGCGAGGCGAGTCATCACTCCTCCGTTCCTGCTTCCGGTGCGGTTGGTGTCTTTCTACTACCTATATAAGCACTATTTTGCCCAGACGCAATGTTTTTATCAGGCTACGATAAACCTCGCCCAATTATCCGCCCGAGATATCCAGTTCTGCCTCCACGAGTCCAAGCCTTTCAGCATCCCCTAAAATACGGGAGTTAAGCCACCCATCCGGCAAATGAGGCTTCTTCGGGCTCCCGGCCCGGCCGCGGGAACCTTCAACCGCGGCCCCCGGATACCCGATACTGTGATCAAGCTGCCCCAGTAGTTCACGGAAAGTCTCTAAATCGGGTACGGTTGCCATTTTGGCACGCAGCTCGCCGCCCACCGGGTAACCCTTGAAATACCAGGCAACATGTTTACGGATCTCACGCAGTCCCTTGTACTCATCCGCAAAGGTCTCAACAAGCAGCTCGGCATGCCGGTAAATCATTGCGGCAACCTCACTCAGAGTAGGTCGGATACGCTCGGAACTACCCTCAAAAGCATTCTGCAGATCGCCAAAAAGCCACGGGCGCCCTTGGCAGCCGCGCCCAATCACCACGCCGTCCACACCGGTCTGTTCAACCATGCGCACGGCATCTTCGGCGGCGAAAATATCGCCGTTGCCCAAGATGGGAACGTCCGGAATCGCCTCGCGAAGCTGCGCGATGGAGTCCCAATCCGCTGTTCCCGAATAGTGTTGGGCAGCGGTACGCCCGTGCAGGGCTATGGCGGCGACACCCGCATCCCGGGCGATCTTAGCGGATTCAAGGAACGTGATGTGGTCATCATCGATGCCTTTACGCATCTTGATGGTCAGGGGAATATCGTTACGCGAAGCCTCTTTGACCGCCGTGTGCACAATCGCGGTGAAGAGATCGGTTTTCCATGGAAGCGCCGCACCGCCGCCGCGTTTTGTGACTTTCGGCGCCGGGCACCCAAAGTTCAGGTCGATATGATCCGCACGGTCTTCCTCTACGACCAGCCGAATAGCCTTACCCACGTTAACCGCGTCTACCCCGTAGATCTGGATGGAGCGGATCTGCTCGTCCGCGTCGTGTTCGATAATGCGCATCGACTCGGGTTTGCGTTCCACGAGGGCGCGCGCCGTCACCATCTCAGTCACATATAATCCGCCGCCGTACTCGCGGCACAGACGACGGAACGCCTTATTCGTCACACCCGCCATCGGGGCGAGCACCACAGGCGTTTCAACAGTCAGTTTACCGAGTTTCAGCGGCGGTAATTTCAGGTGGGAGGCTTCAGAATTCACCTCTATATTGTGGCATACACACGCAAATCGGCACGGATGCACCTACCCCGGTTCACGACAGGCGCACCGGTCAGCGTTGGGCAAAGTTGTCACGCCCTCACGGTGCGGGTTTTCTGGGGCCTCTTCTGGGCGCCTTGTTCTTTAGGAGGCGGCACCCGGATAATCGCTGGCGTAAATATAGGTTGGGTCGCCTTCCACGCTCGCGGTTCCAGCACGCAGAAGAACGTCGGTCACCTCTACGAGAGCGGTCATCGAGTCGTCTACCTCAACCACCACCGGGTACTGCGCCGTCAACAGCGAAAGAAGCTGCATAATGGCCTCGACCGCGCCTTCGTTCTGCATGTCATATCCGAGCAAAATCTCAGTCGCGGTATTCTCATCGACCAGCGCGGCGGCAGGGTCGGTCTCAAAGGGGTGATAACTCACCGCAAAGGCAATGATTTCGCCTTTCTTCCCCTCTTTCTCAGCCTGCTGAATGTTATCGCGCAGTACCAGCGCCCCGAAGGCGCGTGCCTCATCCGAGAGGAAATACCGGTTTACGGTCCCTAACCCGACCTCGGCAGGAACATCCCAATCATGCGAATTGCGGTAGAACTCCCAGAGCTTCGAGGTCAGCTCAACCGAGCCGGTCGCCAAATCCTCAATCGCCTGAGTGGGTTTGCCGTTCTCATCCTCACGCAGAGAAACCGGCGGAATCGCGCCCGCATCAATATGAACCAGACGCGAGCGCTGAATCATTTTCATGCCCTTCGCCTGGGCAAATTCTTCGCCGGTGCTAAATGGGGCCAGCTTCACGCGGACGTTCGGAACCTGCGCGTTTTCGGCGGCGATCTCACGCAGCCGGTCTAAAAGCTCGGTACCTAACCCGGCGCGGCGGTGCCCTTCGGCAACCTCAAGATAGGTCCACAGGCGTTGTGGGTGCAAAAGTGAGGCGGTCACCACGCCAGCGGCGATCGGCACACCAGAGTCGGTGACCACAAGGGTTCGGCTAAAAGGGGCATCCGAGGCCTCTCCGAACGATGCGCGCTGCTGCGCCTCCTGCTCGCTTCGCGGATCCCCCCACACCTGCAGAAGTTCCAAATCGTCGCCTTCGCGCCAGGGACGAAATTCGTAGGTGTTCATGGGGTGCCTTTCTTCCGCAGAATACGCGGGTTTTACCGCGAGGATAGGGTTCTCACTATTGTACGTATCGGCTAGGTTCTGCACCAGATCCTAGTGACTGCGTGAAAATACCGGCGGGGTTCTCCATTGCAGAGAACCCCGCCCATGTACATGGTAAAAAAAGGCTTAGGCAACCAGACGCGCCGCCAAGTATGCCTTCACCTGATCAAGTGCCACGCGCTCCTGACTCATGGTGTCACGCTCGCGGATGGTGACCGCCTGGTCCTCTAAAGTATCGAAGTCTACGGTAATGCAGAACGGGGTGCCGATTTCGTCTTGGCGGCGGTAGCGGCGGCCGATAGCCCCCGCCTCATCGTAGTCGATATTCCAGACGCCACGCAGTTCCTCTGCCAGCTTGTGGGCGGGCCCGGAGAGTTCGGGTTTCTTCGATAGGGGCAGAACGGCGGCCTTCACGGGCGCCAGACGCGGGTCGAGTTTAAGAACCACGCGCTTATCGACGCCGCCCTTAGTGTTCGGGGCTTCATCCTCAACGTAGGCATCGACGAGGAACGCCATCATGGAGCGTGTCAGGCCGAAGGAAGGCTCGATGACGTAGGGTACGTAGCGTTCGCCGCTGGCCTGATCAAAGTATTCGAGCTTCGCGTTCGAGTGCTCATTGTGCACGCCCAGGTCGTAGTCGGTGCGGTTTGCCACACCCATGAGTTCGCCCCATTCGCCGCCTTGGAAACCAAAACGGTACTCAATGTCAATGGTGCCCGCCGAGTAGTGCGCGCGGTCGTCCTCAGGAACATCGAACTGGCGCATGTTCTCGGGGTTAATGCCCAAGTCAACAAACCAGTTCCAGCAGTCTTCAACCCATGCGTCAAAGTGCTTATCTGCTTCGTCGGGGTGCACGAAGTATTCGATCTCCATCTGCTCGAATTCGCGGGTGCGGAAGATGAAGTTGCCGGGGGTGATCTCGTTACGGAACGCCTTACCGATCTGCCCGATACCGAAGGGCGGGCGTTTACGGGCCGCAGTTACCACGTTGTTGAAGTTCACGAAGATGCCCTGCGCGGTTTCGGGGCGCAGAAAGTGCAGCCCTTCTTCGTTATCGACAGGCCCCAGGTAGGTTTTCAACAGGCCTGAGAAGTTCTGCGGTTCGGTCCATTCGCCGCGGGTGCCGCAGTTCGGGCAGACAACCTCACCCATATTTTCGGGTGCTCGCCCCTTTTTAGCTTCGAATGCCTCAATCAGGTGGTCTTGGCGCTGGCGCCTGTGGCACGAGAGGCATTCCACCAGCGGGTCCATAAAGGTTGCCACGTGCCCGGATGCTTCCCACACCGGGCGCGGCAGGATTACCGAAGAGTCCAGCCCAACCATGTCTGCGCGTGAACGCACGAAACGCTGCCACCACTGCTGGCGGATGTTCTCTTTCAGTTCCACGCCAAGGGGACCGTAATCCCATGCGGAGCGGGAACCGCCGTAGATTTCACCCGCCTGGAAGACGAAGCCGCGGCGCTTAGCAAGCGCAATAACGTTGTCGAGAGTGGACTTTTCTGCCATGTTTACTCCTTTATGCCCCGCCACCGGCTGTGGCGTGCGTGAGTTCAGTGTTCTTCCGCGCGCGGTAAGCGCCGGGATATACGGTCACAAGTACAAGATACTAGGGTATCATTGCGTACCCGTCTTGCCGTGTAGTTTCTGGGCGCCGATACACTGGTGACATGGAGAAAATCTATATTCGTGACGAGATGATTCGTCTGGGACAGTTTTTGAAGCTGGCTAATCTGGTCGAAGACGGTGCGCAGGCGCGCGAGGTGATCCAGCATGGGCTGGTGAAGGTCAATGGGCAGATTGAGGAGGCGCGGGGCAAACAGCTGCATCCGGGCGATACGGTGAGTTTCAACGGGGTGAGCGTGCAGGTGGCTCGGGACTAGGGTCCCGCCCTCTCTCCCCTTAAAGCATCTTGGGTTGTATAACGCACCTTCCGGCGGTGCGTTATACAACCCAAGATGCGTTATTCAGGTTCTTTTAGTCAGCAGACTCTTGCTCTGACACCCCAGCATTATCTGCGGCATCCGCAACCTTCTCGGCACGGATGCGCGGCGCGTTTCCCAGCACCTTCACGTCGATGAACTCGCCCACATGGCGAATTTCCAGGGCGCTTACCCCGTGCCCGGCACCCGCATACAGAACTTTGATGCCGTCAGTGTACGCGCGAATCCACTCGTAGGTGTAATCCACGAAAGGCTGAGGAATAATAGGGTCTTCCTGGTCCCTGCCGAAGAAAACGGGCAGCTCGGTGGCTTTGAGCTCGTCGTCCTTGAAGTAAGGAGAGTCTGATTCGACCGCATACCCGGAGAGCCCCACCAGTGCAGCAAATTTTCCTGGGCGATGCCGCACCATAGAAGTCGCCACCGCCATGCCTTGCGAGAACCCCACCAGAGAGACTGAAGCATAGTGTGATTCGTGCTGCTCAACCCATTCCAGCACGTAGTCGCTGGCCTGTTCTATGGTCCGCACATCCGCGTTGAGCTGCTGATCCAGCGGGTACCACTGGTAACCTATGGCCTCGTCGGGAATGTGCGCGCCGGTTGCGTCCGCCGAAAACTGGGTGCCTACCGGCTGCGGGGCGCGCATCCCCGCGTAGGTGATGCCCTCCTGCGGCAGATGTTCAGCCAGCGACAGCAGGTCTTTCTCATGCGAACCGTACCCGTGCAGCAGAAGCACCAGGTGGGTTCCGGCGCGTTCATCCTCGGGCCGGGAATATTCGACAATGTACGTATTTTCGCTCATACACCCCATATTACCGATGTCGCCTCCTGCGGGTTTACACCATTGGGCGCACAAAAAGTGACTTTCCAGCCGAAAGCACATGCTGTCTTCCGTGCCGAAAAGTCACTTTCTGCGCACAATACTTTGTGGGTGAGCGCTGAGGCTCTGCTGAACGCATATGGGTGCTGCAGCTTCCCCAGGTACTACCCCCAGGTAACGGTTTCAGGGTTCACCCCATAAGCGCGGGCGTTCTCGGTAATAATGTCCCGCAGCCACTGGGCCAGCCCTTCAGCCAGTTTCTCGTAGTGCTCAGCGAAACGCGCATCCTCAACATAGCCGCGCGCCAGAATCACATGTTTTGCGGGGGTGACGTCGAAGTAAAACAGGGAGGCCCGGTGCCGGTCAGCCAGCGCGTTCGCCTCTGCACTGCCGGGCTTCACCCCTTGGGTGAACGCCTCAACAAGTGCGTGCTCAACATCGTCAAGGTTCTGTTTGGCGGCTGCCCAGTCGGCGCGGCTCATGGAGTCGGTGCGGCGCCGGTACTCCGCCCAGTCGTCGGTGTGCCCGTAGCGCTGCTGCGCCTCACGCTCATGCTCGGGGTTAAACGCCTCCCCCATAATTTCGGCCCTTTCGGCGGCCGTCAGCCGTTCATTGGTCGGTGCCATTGCATCCTCCAGCAGTTGATCCAGTGTTTGCAGCATGTGCTTGTAGCACCGTATTTTCTTGTGCAGCATTTCACGCTGGGTGAGTAGATGCTCCACGCTATTGCGAGCGCCTTCATTCATGATGGTGCGCACGGTGTCAAGGCTCATGCCGATGGCGCGGTACCCAAGGATCGCGGTGACCTTCTCGACGTCTCGATCATGGTAGTAGCGGTATCCGTTGACGGGGTCATGCTCGGGGGTGATCAGGCCCTTCTGCTCCCAATGGTGCAGGGTTCGCACGGTGATACCGTGCATTTTTGCGACCTCGCCCACGCTGTATTCTTGGGGTTTTTCTGCGTCCATGGTTTCACTGTAGGCCCTGACGTTGCGTGAGGGTCAAGCGGGTGCGGCAAAAATTCTGGCCCCACGAAGGTGAGGTTCTGCGACTTACTTTGCGTAATCGGGTGCAGCGCCTTGAGGTGTCGGCCGATGCGTGCCGTTTACGGGGTAGCTAGAGGGCGAGCGAGCTGGCTGCAGGTAGCGGCTCTTTATCGCCTATAGTGCTCAGGTTGGGTGGGGTGCTCTGCGGTTTCTCTCCCAAGGCGTGCGCGAGAATACGTTCTACCTGCGCCGCCTCAATCAGGAACCCGTCGTGCCCGTGCTCGGATTCAATGATTTGAACCTCAGCGGGTACGGGGAGGGAATCGGCCAGCAGCTGCGCCTCATGCGGGAAAAACAGCCGGTCGGAGTCTACAGCGGCAATGGTCCACTCGCAGTTGCTGAACGCCAGCGCGTGGGTGAGGCACCCGCGCCCGCGCGCAGCATCGTGGGAGATAAGCGCCTCATTCACGGCAAGGTAGCTGTTCGCGTCGAAACGTTCTATGAGCTTATCCCCGTGGTGGTCTAGGTAGCTTTCGACGGCGTACCGGCCGCGTGGGGCCCCGAGCGTGCCGCCGGTAACAGTTTCATGGGGGTTTTCGCTGCGCCCAAAACGATGCTCCAGTTCTGCGGGGCTGCGGTAGGTGGTGTGGGCGATACGCCGCGCAAGCGCCAGCCCTGCCGTGGGCGCGGGCCCGTCGTAGTAGTCGCCTGAGGCGAAATTAGCGTCGGATCGGATAGCCACGTTCTGGGTGTGCGCCCACGCGATCTGTTCGGCGGTGGCGGCTGGCCCGGAGGCGATCACTGCGCATCCGCGCACCAGGTGCGGGTAGGTGGCTGCCCATTCGAGGGCGCGGGCCCCGCCGAGTGAGCCGCCAATCACGTAACGGAAACTGGTGATTCCCAGGGTTTGAGCTAGTCGCGCCTCGGCGTGCACCGAGTCGCGGATGCTCACCTGTGGGAACGCTCCGCCCCACGGTTGCCCTTCACCGGGGTACCCGGCAGGGATGAGGCTGGCAGGCCCGGTTGAGCCGTAGCATCCGCCGAGGATATTGGGGGCGACCACATAGTATTTGTTGGTGTCTACCACGGCGCCGGGGCCAACGATGCCTTCCCACCAGCCGTCACGTTCAATTTCGGCGGCCACATCGGCGGGGGTGCCTTCGGGGGCGCTCCCGCGGGAGACGTGAGTGTCCCCGGTAAGGGCGTGCAGGATCAGGATGGCGTTGTCGCCGTCTTCGTTGAGGGTGCCCCAGGTTTCGTAGCTGATGCGCACCTCCGGCAGGGTGATGCCGTTCTCTAGGCGCAAATCACCAATGCTGTGGTGGCGCAGGATACCCTGGGCGGTCTCGGGGGTGCCGGTCATGGTTCTCCTTAGCGTTGCGGGCGGGGCGCC
Organism: Rothia aeria; assembly: GCF_016726365.1. Classification (NCBI taxonomy): domain Bacteria; kingdom Bacillati; phylum Actinomycetota; class Actinomycetes; order Micrococcales; family Micrococcaceae; genus Rothia; species Rothia aeria. Next base: position 786,110 of record NZ_CP068102.1, read on the forward strand.
GGTGGGTGCAGCGGGGTTCGCCCCGCCCCGGCTGGTTCACGGGGCGGGGCTTGCGCCGTATCTACTGTTGCAGGGTTGCAAAGCCCAATTCTAGGTCTGCAATAATATCGTCAATATTCTCGATCCCTACGGCGAGGCGCACAAAGTTTTTACTCACACCGATTGCCTCTAGTTCTTCCTCGGAAAGCTGTGAGTGGGTGGTGGACGCGGGGTGAATAACGAGCGAGCGCACATCACCGATATTCGCCACATTGGAGTGCAGCTGCAGGGCGTCCACAAAGGTGCGGGTCTGTTCCAGGTCGGCGTCTTTAAGGGTGAATCCCACGACGGCACCCGGCCCCTTCGGCAGGTATTTCTGGGCTCGCTCGTACCAGGGTGAGGAAGGCAGACCGGCCCAAATTACTCGATCAACCAGCGGGTGTTCCTCCAGCCAGTTTGCGACCTTGGTGGCGTTCTCGATATGGCGTTCGATGCGCAGGGAAAGGGTCTCCAGCCCAATACCAATATTGAAGGCGTTAGTCGGAGAAATCGCGGCCCCGGTATCGCGCAGAAGAGAAACTCGCGCCTTGAGGATATAGGAGAGGTTCGCACCGAACGCGGAGTCTTTACCCAAATCACGTGCGTAGACTAGGCCGTGGTAGCTAGGTGCTGGTTCGTTGAATTTGGGGAATTTTTTAGGGTCTGCCCCGTAGTCGAAATTCCCGGAGTCTACGATAACGCCGCCAATGGAGGTGCCGTGCCCGCCCAGGTATTTCGTGGCGGAGTGCACCACCACGTCCGCGCCGAATTCGATGGGGCGCACCAGGTATGGGGTAGGTACGGTGTTATCGACGATCAGCGGCACACCTGCCTCGTGCGCAATCTGGGCGATGAGCTCAATGTCGAGCACATCGTTGCGGGGGTTGGGGACGGTTTCGCCGAAGAAGAGCTTGGTGTTGGGGCGCACCGCCTCACGCCACTGCTGCAAATCGTCCGGGTTCTCAATAAACGTGGTTTCAACGCCGAGGTCGGCAAGCGTGTATTTGAGGAGGTTATAGGTGCCACCGTAGATGGAGGGGGAGGCAACAATGTGGTCGCCCGCCCCAGCGATGTTCAGAATTGCGTAGGTGATGGCAGACTGTCCCGAAGCCACCAGCAGCGCTCCCACTCCCCCTTCAAGCGATGCGATGCGGTTCTCGATCACCTCTTGGGTGGGGTTGTTCAGGCGGGTGTAAATAGGCCCGAGCTCGGCGAGAGCAAAACGGTTAGCGGCCTGCTCCGCGTTCTCAAAAACGAACGAGGTGGTTTGGTAGATGGGTAACGCCCGTGCTCCCGTTGCGGCATCCGGTGCCTGCCCCGCGTGAATCTGGCGGGTCTCAAATTTCCAACCGGCAGGGTTGGCGGGAGTCGGGACGGTGTTGTTGCTCATGCGAGGCTCCTAGGTTTGTAACTATGGGGCCGCATGCCGATTTCGGTACAGAGTTCTTGTGTTTTCTTCTCTGCAAACGAAAAAACGATGTACCGGGTATCGGGCACATCGGTCCCGCGCTTGCGCTGCACTTGTGTGTAACGCCTGGTCCTCACCCAGGGCACCCCACCGCGGAGGAGGGTTGCCGACCAGCTAGCTGGGGCTTATCACTGGCTCTCATGACCTGCATCTAGAGTTTCACAGGAGGCGCGCGCGGTCAAGCGGGGTGCATGTTTTCGGCGCATTGTTGCAAAGATGACGTTTTGTGAATTGCTTTCCGAGCCAGCCTGTGTTTGAGAGCAACACCGGTACTTATGCGCGTGTGACCGTGCCTATGTTATACCTGAACCGCTCAAGCCATGCGCTCTGCCGTTAGCCGTCGCTAAATTACCATCAGTGTAGGCAATCGTGAGCCATGCTACACTGATGGAAACCTTGAATCTAGGAGTGATGAGGTATGACCTCCCGCTAAAGTCGCACCGGCTCGCGGAATGCCCACCCAGATGGTGGGCTCTAAAAATTTCAGAAATAACCCTGCTTTGGTTTGATACATTTCAGAAGCGCATAGTGAGCGCTTGGGACACCAAAGTTCTGAGGGTTTTATTGTTATACCTTCCGCACCTGCAGCCGGTGACTTGGGATTATTCAGACACTACGTAGTGCCTCTCTCACGACTATTCATCTCACCCGTCCCACGTATTGCAGGCGTGCGAACACCATGCTCAAGAGGCTTCGGGTGACTAAGCACCGCAAGGTTTTATCACAATGTCTACAATTCTTGACGCGGCGCAGTTATGCCGCACCTTTGGCAAAGGTGAACACGCTTTCACCGCTGTCGATAATGTTTCGCTTAGTATAAGCTCCGGCGAAATTCATGCTCTGCTCGGTCCCAACGGGGCGGGAAAAACAACAATTGTGCAGATGTGCGCAACACTGCTGACCCCCACGAGCGGTACTGTTCGCATCGACGGGGTGGATGCAATTGCGCACCCCCAGCGTGCGCGCGCATCCCTAGGGCTTGCGCTCGGCGGGGATACCGGGTTCTATCCGCGAGCATCCGCCCGCGATAATCTTCTCTTCTTCGCTGACCTTGCCGGGGTTAGCGCGCGCAAACGCCACACTCAGGTGGCGAGCGCTTTGGAACGGGTTGATCTTGCCGATGTCGCCGCGAAGAAGGTACAGGAGTTTTCCCGCGGCATGAAACAACGTCTGCACATCGGACGGGCGCTGCTGGGCGAGCCGAAACTGCTGCTTTTGGATGAGCCGACGAGCGGGCTTGACCCAGATATTTCGCTGACGATACGCCAGCTAATTCGCTCCCTCGCTGATGACGGCACCGCTATTTTACTCACGAGCCATCTGCTGGGCGAGATTGAGGAGTTAGCGCATCGAGTGACAGTCATCGGTGCCGGTCGTGTAGCGGTTTCGGGCACGGTGGCAGATGTTGCCACGCACGCCGGGATCTCCGCTACCACCGTTGGGCGTGTGGGCGCGAATGCCGGGCCGGTGCTTCAAGAACTTACCCGGTCTTTGGGCGATGCGGGAACAGTGTTACTGACCCCGCGCGGCAGCGAGTGGGAGATCACCGTGTACTGGAATGAACGTTCTGCTTCAGAAGGGCCGCGCCCCTTCAGCACCGAACACGCAGAGGCTCTACTGACCCGTATTCTCACTGAGCGTGAGGTTCAGATGCTCACACCGCTGTATACTCGCCCAGCCACCCTCGAAGAGGCATATCTAGCCATGGCGGAAGGACTGAAACGATGAACCGGCAGCTTCGCCTAATGTCCTTTTCCCTACGCCAATTCCTCACGGTTCCCTACTTCCTGCAGTTACTGCTGCTGAGCACCTTCGGAGCAACGGCCCTGCAGGCGCTCGCCGCCGGTGCCTGGCCAGTGGATGCGACCCTCGCCTGGACTCGCGCGGGCATTATCGGTACCTGGAACATGTGCATTGTTGCCGCCGGGATCCTCAACTTTGAGCGCTACCGGGGAACGTTCGTGTATCTGCTCAATGGTGCCGTGAACCCGCTGCGTGCGCTCGCAGCGGTGGTCTCGACTGCCTCCATTTTTGGGCTTGCCGCCCTTCCATTGGCCTGGGTTTTCTGGGCGCTGTGCACCTTCTCGGTAGATTTTACGGACTTTACTCAGGTGGGTGCACGCTATCTGGTGGGTCTTCCGCTGCTGTGGGTTTCGTGTCTGGCAGTGACCTTCGTGATTGCAGGGTTCTTTGTGGCGACCCCGAACGCTATCGCCTATGAGGAGCTGCTGCTCGTGCCGGTTTTCGTGGCTTCCGGGGTGCTTTTTACCGAGAGTTCCGCGCCTGTCTGGCTTGATGCGCTCGGCACGCTGATTCCGATTCAGGCACCCGTGAAGGTTCTGCTCGGGCAGATGCCTGTGAACTCATTCGGTGATTTTCTGGGCGTGGTACTGCAAACCTGTGTGGTCACAGCCTTCTGGATGCTCACGGGGTATCTGTTAGGCAGGCGAGCGCTGCGTGCGGCAACGGTGCATGGCACTCTGGGTGCAATCTAGGAGGCTGCGGTGTTTAAACGAACGAACTTTCTCTATCGTCTGAACAGTACCGCCAAGGTTGGGTGGTCTTCATCCATCACCTTCGCCACAGTTGGCACGGCGCTCAGTACCCTCGTGATCGTGCCGGGGCTGAGCGTGCTGTTCAGCGTTCTACTAGGACGTGATCTTTCCGCACCTGATCCTGTGCGGATCGCATGCACCTCTGCCCTGGCAAGCGTGGCACTCGGCGTGGCGGTTGGCGTTGTGGCACGCGCGGCGACCGACCGCTGGCTAGGAGTGTTCGAGCAGGTGTGCACGGCCCGACGGTTTGATGCGGCTTATTGGCTGGGAGTCTCTGCAATGCCCGTGCTTTTAGCTCTGATCACTGGCATCACGAACCTGGGTGTTGCAGCTGCCTATGCCGGTTTCGGTGGTTCCCTTGAAGGCAGCCTGTCCATGCTTGTGCGTTCTGTGACGCTCTTACCCCTGGCTCTCATGGCAGGCGTATGTCTGGGTGTTTTTGCCGCTGGGCTGGGACTGTATCTCTCCGACCCATATCTGGGAGGAACTATCTTAGGAGCGCTTCTGCCTATCAGTGCGGGCGTGATCGTGCCGGTAGATGCATACCCGGCGTGGCTGGCGGCATTGTGTACATTGGTTCCAGGCGGACGAACGATTGCTTTGGTGAGCGGCTCTTCTGAAATGGTGGATTCAACAGTTGTGACTGAGGTGCTAGTCTGCGTACTTTGGGCACTCGCGGGGCTTGTCCTAGTGCATGCCGCTGCGCGACGCATCCGCTCGGGTGCACGCACGAACCTACTCTGAGGCATTATGTCTCCCGCGAGCAGCGGATTTTTGGTCGAGAAGGTGATTTTCTCACCTTCTCGACCAAAAATCTGCTGCTTGTGCGTACCCGAAATAACCCCACCCTTGACAGGTGACTATATAGTCACGTATTCTCGTGTTATGGATGATGACGCAGTTTTCAAAGCTCTCGCAGACCCCACCCGCAGAAAATTGCTCGATAAGCTCTACACCACCGGCGGCCTCACCCAGGGACAGCTTGAAGAAGGTCTGGGAATGACTCGCTTCGGAGTGGCCAAGCATCTGCGCATCCTCGAAGAAGCAAACCTTGTGATCACACAGCGCTCAGGCCGCCAAAAGCTCCACTACCTCAACGCTGTGCCGATTCGCCGCATCCACGACCGTTGGATCGATAAATACACCGCCCACCAAAGTTCAGCACTTCTTGACCTGCAGAAGAATTTAGAGGAGGAAGAATCATGAGCACCGCCGATAACCCAAACACTCCCCCACGTCCCCAGAGGATTATCAGCTCGGTAATTATTCAAAACACCCCGCCGCAGCGCGTGTGGGAGGCGATCACCCAGCCCGAATTCACCTCCCAGTATTTCTTTGGCTCACGAGTTGAAGTCACCGAGGACGAGCCGGGTCGCCTGCGCTACCTTTCCCCAGATGGGAAGGAAGTTTGGGGAGACGGCGCGATTCTGGAGTCTGACCCACCGCGGCTTCTCGTCGTAGAGTGGCGCTCGCTTTATCTTCCCGATGCGGCACACGAACCGGCAAGCCGCGTTACCTGGCAGCTTGAGCCGTGGACGGATGGCGCCACGAAACTCACGGTCACCCACGACCGCCTAGAAGACTCTCCCGTTACGGCGCAGAATGTGGCCTCACCTCGCGGCTGGTCGTTTGTACTGGCAGGCCTCAAACGAGTTCTGGAAACTGGCGAATAAAACCCGTCATAACCCGCGAGCAGGTGGTTTTTAGTACGAGCAGGTAGGATTTTTCTACCTGCTCGGTCAAATCCTACCTGCTCGGGAGGGTATAGACACCGCGCACAGCTGGATACGCAAAAGTACTGAGAGATGCTAGAAAGCCTCAGGCGTCTGCCAGGAGATCGTGCGGGGAACATCCTCGAAAAAGAAGAAAGAAATATTAAATTCCGGCAGTTCCACCGTCACGGAACCAACCTCTGCCGCTATGCCCCGTTCTCTCAGCTGAGCCACGAGTTCTTCGGCAGAAAGCCCAGCCAGAGGCAGCCCCTCAAAAGAGAATTCATCGCCATCAGCCCATGAAATTTCAATCAGAGAAACAAGGTCGTCTTCTCCAAGTTGGCATGCGATACTACTATGTTCTGAGCCTTCAAGAGCGAGACGACTATGAAGTGTACGGATGCTCCTGTCTGTGCCCGGCAGATCGGTAACTACCATCCTCGGCTCCGGGAGTTTCTGCCCGTAGAATTCAATCTTCTGCCCTAGAGGAAAACCGGGAAAACCCTCGCGTTTAAAGTCGTACATGTGTGACTCCTCAAGATGTGTGCTTCTCACACCATAAAGTTTTGCCGCGAGCAGGTGGTTTTTGGTACGAGCAGGTAGGATTTTTCTACCTGCTCGGTCAAATCCTACCTGCTCGCGGGCGTCAGGATTTAGAGCTTATCGCCCATCGAGACGTCAATAATCTGCCCGGTAATTGTTTGCGATGCGTTCTGAGTCAGCAGACCAATTACTTCTGCGACATCCTCAGGCTGGGTAACCTTCTTCATCGCATTGCCGGATTTCACGAATTCGGCTGCCTCCGCATTATCGCGCAGCCAGGCGGCGTTAATATCGGTATCGACCACGCCAGGCGCCACAAGGTTCACCGTAATCCCCTGAGGTCCAAGCTCAACCGCCATATTACGCACCAGGTACTCCAGTGCAATCTTACTCATGCCGTAGCCCGTCATGGCAGGGAACGCGTAGCGAGTCAGCACCGACCCGGTGAAAATATAACGCCCGCCCGGTGCGCTCATAAGCGGCACCAGCCCGGCAGCAAGTTCGTAGGGGGCAACCGTATTGATCTGCAGCAGATTACGCAGAGCCTCTCCGTTGAGTTCCTGGAAGGTTCCCTGCGTGCCAACACCTGCGTTGAGCACAGCGACGTCGAGGGTATCCCCACCCAGCACATCCTTCACGTGAGTTAAGAGGGCAGAAACGGACTGCGGGTCTGAGAAATCAGCTTGTACAGGTGTTACTTTTACTCCGTGCTCGGATGCGGCAGCCTCTACCTCGCTGAAGTCCGGGTTCTCCGCGCGGTGCTGTGCAATCACGTGATACCCCAGCTGCGCTAGTCGAACCGCGGTGGCTTTACCAATACCGCGGCTTGCGCCGGTGACGAGAGCAATCTGTGCCATTTTTCCTCCTTGTATGAGCTGTGAAAGACGCTGAAAGTTCAGCATCACCTTTCAGCATAGTGAAACGAAAGTTGAGCTGTCTATCAAGGGGCACTGCACACATCCCCAGAATGGCATCGACAGATAAGCCGCTGCAGATTTCTATGTCCAGCGCAGGCATTGGCTCCACGGGGCTCGCCTGCTGCGGCAGACTGAATAGTGAATCGCACCATCATACTGCTGCACAAATCTGCTCTTTCAGATCAACTGACGCAATCTAGCAGAACGATCACGCAGGACACTTTCAAGCTGAAATCCGTAGCGATTCAAGAAGCCTCGTTAAGGTTTTCATCGTGTCTTCTAAAGCATCTGGGGAGTCGGTTTCGGCCAGCCACAGCGCTGCCTCATTCATCGCGCCAGAAAGCAGATGTGAAAGAGGCTCCACCGGCTGCTTTGCAATAATTTCCTGTTCCATAAGGGTCTTGAGGATGTCAGCCAAGAGCACCATTGAAGACGATTCATCGAGCGCCCGCCATTCATGCCACCCCAGAACGGCAGGCGCATCTACTAGCATGATCCGCCGCACATTTGGTTCTATTGATGCAAGAATAAAAGTTTTGCTGCCCTCTACTAACTCTTCCCAAGGGGTGGCGCACGACCGAGCTGCATCTTCAATCTGACGCCCTACATCCTGCTGCACCTCACAGACAACAGCACGGAATAGGTCTTTCTTATTTTTGAAATGATGATATAGAGCCCCTTTAGTGATACCAAGCGAAGAGACGATATCGTCTATCCGCACGCTGGTATAGCCATCACGAGCAAACCTTTGGCAAGCCTCGGTTACAAGCGCTGAGACAGTAGCTTCACGCTGGGCGGCACGCTGTCCTTCCACAGTTCTCCCCTTGTATTTTGACATACCCAAAGTATGCCAGATATTTTTAACATACTCAGAGTATGTGAAACTTTTTGGATCCTAATTACCCGTATATGTAGGAGGAATACATGAATTTCATCGACCGCTACCCCCTCATCGTTACCCCCATGAAAGACTCTTCCCGAGACTTCTGGACGTCTTATTTTGACTTCCAGATTATCTTTGACAGCTCGTGGTTTACTCTTCTTGCTTCTCAAGACGGAGCCACATCTATCGCGTTCATGACGCCCGATCATCCTTCTGCGCCTCCCGGCTCAGAAACTTTCACTGGAATTGGGATGTGTCTTGAGCTTGAAGTTCAAGACGCCACCGCCACCTATAACGATCTCAAAACTCAAGGACTCGACATAACCTATCCTCTAACCGATGAGCCGTATGGGCAGCGCCGTTTTGGGTTTTCGGACCCTTCAGGATTATGGGTAGATATTGTCGAACAGATCGAACCTGCCGCAGGATACTGGGATAAATATATGCTCCCCTAATCTCAAGGAAATCAGCCACACAGGCTGAGACAGCCCGACATGCGGGCTACCTCAATTCGGAGATTTCTAGGGCGATATGTGCGCTGCCTCGCTTACACTAGATAGCAAGCATATTTATCCAGGACTATTACGAGAAAAGAGCCCCATGAGCGACGCATCGAACACCACACCGGCAGAAGAAGTTCCCCTCGTCCCCGTCCCTAAAAAGGTTGAGCATATTCGTGAGTATCACGGTGATACTTTTATCGACCATTACGAGTGGATGCGCGATAAAGAAAATCAGGAAGTCCTCGACTACCTGAACGCGGAGGCAGACTACACCGCCGCCGTCACAGCGGATCAGCAGCCGCTACGCGAGCGCATCTTTGAGGAGATTAAGTCCCGCACCCTGCTGACGGATTTGACGGTTCCGAATCGCATCGGTGATTGGTGGTATTACAGCCGCATGGTTCCCGGCGGTCAGTACCCGATTTTCTACCGTTACCCTGCCCTGCATGAGGGCGACGAGGTGGTGCGCTACACTCCCCCGGTTATTAAGCCCGGCGAGCCGCTGGAAGGCGAATCGGTGGTGCTTGACTGTAACGAGTACGCCAAAGACATGGAGTTCTTCGCACTCGGCGTGTTCCAGCCTTCACGTAACGGTAAGCTCCTGAGCATTTCGGTTGATGAGAAAGGCGACGAACGTTACGAGCAGCGTTTCCTTAACCTGGAAACGGGCGAGTTCCTGCCTGATACCATCCCGAATATTAGCGGTGGGTCGTTCTTCATTAACCATGCGCAGCAGCTTGTGTACACTGTGCCGGACGATTCGTGGCGGCCCTACCGTGTGTATGTGCACGATATTGGGGCGGGTACCGAAGACCACCTGATCTATGAGGAAACTGACCCCACCATGTGGCTGGGCTCTGCGATGAGCGCCGACCGTTCATCCATTGTACTCTCCAGCGGCAACTCCGAGTTTACCGAGGTTAGCCTGGTGCCTATTGCCGAGCCGAAGAGCACGCCGCGCGTGATTATTCCGAGGGATGCGCGCATTGAGTACCAGGCGGAGCCGATCACGATTGCCGGTGAAACCCATCTGTTGATTCAGCACGACTATAAGGCACTGAACTCGGAGCTGGTGCTCGCCGATATGCCGCAGGACGGCGAATCTTTAGAGGAGTATTCGAAGCGTTGGGTTCCGGTGATTCGTCACAGCGAAAATGTTCGTCTTGAAGGGTTCACGCTCTCTGCGACCCACCTGGTGGTGACCGCCCGCGCGGATACGACCACACGCCTGTTCCTTGCCCCGCGGGAGCAGTTGCCCGTGCAGTGGCGCCGCAAGAAGCCCGCAGGCATCACGTTCATGGAGCCTGCCGGGTTCGATGAGGAACTGTACACCGCTGGCGTGCTGCGTGCCGAGAACTATTCCCCGGTTATCCGTATCGCCTACACCTCATTCCTAACTCCACGCCGTGTATACGATTACTTCCCCATGTCACAGACCCTGCTTCTGCGCCGCGAGACCCCGGTGCTTGGCGGTTATCAGCGTGAGGATTATCGCGCCTACCGTGACTGGGCACCCGCCGCCGATGGAACCCTCATCCCTATCTCGGTGATTCACCGCGCCGATCTTGACCTGACGCAGCCGCATCCGGTGCTTCAGTACGCTTACGGATCCTACGAAATTTCGATGGACCCCATGTTCTCCATCCCCACACTGTCGATTCTGGACCGCGGAGTGGTGTACGTGATTGCGCATATTCGCGGTGGCGGCGAGATGGGGCGCACCTGGTACCTCAACGGCAAGAAGCTTCACAAGAAGAACTCATTCACTGATTTTGTGGATGTCACCGATTACCTAGCGACCAAGCCGTGGGCGGATCCTGCGCGTATCGCCTGCTACGGTGGTTCCGCGGGCGGGCTGCTCATGGGTGCCGTGCTGAACCTGGCTCCTGAGAAATATGCGGTCTCAATAGCCCAGGTTCCCTTCGTGGATGCACTCACCACCATCCTTGACCCTGACCTGCCGCTTTCTGCTTTGGAATGGGAAGAATGGGGCAACCCCATTGAAGATAAGGAAGTGTACGAGTACATGAAGTCCTACACCCCCTACGAGAACATTCGCCCCGTGCGCTACCCCGCCATCGCGGCAGTAACCAGCTTGCACGATACACGCGTGTTCTATGTGGAGCCCGCCAAATGGATTGCAAAACTGCGCGAAACCATCGACCCATCATCCCCCACCCCACTGTTGAAGATCGACATGACCGGCGGACATGGAGGGGGCTCCGGGCGGTATACCCGCTGGCGTGAGATCGCGTGGGATTACGCCTTTATCCTGACAAACTTGGGGATTACCGAATAAGCGGGTATACCCTTCCGCACGCAGATTTGGTACCTCGCGCGCTCGGAATCTGCATGCTCCAGCCCGCTGGCGTGAGATCGCGTGGGATTACGCCTTCATCCTCACACACCTAGGGATTACCAAATAAGCGGGTATACCCTTCCGATGTGTCCTCTTCCTCGGGGCACAAAAAAAGGCTCTTTATTCGAATAAAGCGGCAAATAATACGCTTTATTCGAATAAAGAGCCTTTTTAGCAATTGGCTAGCACTAGGGATGCCCCACAAGCCCGCGTTCTAGGGCGGCCGCGTGCACATCATCCCAGGTTCCGGAGGCTACAAGCTCGCCGTCTTCCATGACAAGCACCTCATCGACCGCCGCCAAAACCTCGGGAACCGTACGGTGCGTAATGTAAACAAACCCTTCCATGCTCTCGAAAAGAGCACGCTCAACCCGTCCCGCCGTAGCGTGGTCCAGCCCAGTGGTGAGCTCATCCACAATGTAGAAAGAGCGTTCGTGCAGGAGCATACGCGCAAGCAAGATACGCTGTTTCTCCCCGCCGGAAAGCGACCTCAAATCGTCGCTCAGCATATAATCAAGACCCCTCACGGAAGCCCACTCGCCCAGACCTGCACGCTCACAAGCCCTGAGAATCTGCACATCCGGCACCGACGGATCGTACAGGCGAATATTTTCGCGCAGGCTATCGTGCAGCAGATGGCTGTCCTGCGCAAGCAGACCCAAGGAAGCGTGCATATCCTGTTCGGCAATCTCACGCAGATCGCGCACTTGCGCCGATTCGTGCACCTCAATAGTTCCGCTATATTCGGGGTGATTTCCAAAAAGAGGTTTGAAAAGCGTAGATTTGCCCGAGCCGGATGCGCCAATCACCAGATACTTTTTACCAGTCTCAAATATGAAACTCACACCATACCCCGCCGACTTTTCGCCCAACGGCTTGACGTCACGATAGGTAAATGCGTCCAGTGTGAGAGGCTCGCCCGGTCGGTCATCTTCCACAGCGGGTACTTCCGCATTAATCTTGCGGATAATCTCACGACCTGCATAATACTGGGTCAGCAAACCTGTAGACATAAACAGCGGCATGCAAATCATACCGGTCAGCTGGACAAAAGCGACCACCTCGCCCACGCTCGATAGCCCCGAGAGCACCAACGCCCCACCGGCAAGCCACGTCCCCAAATACAGAAGTTTCGTGAACATACTATTGACGGCGTCTACACGCTCCTGTGTGCGCTGATAGCTCCGCGCCGCCACGTACCATTCACTCAATTCTTCAGAAAAGCGTTTAGCCACGAATGAGTATGCGCCCAGGATCTTCCACCCCAAAGCGCTGCGGAGCGCATCACCGCTGATCTCATTCAACACGTCGGTCTGAGAGGCATAAGCTTTTGTCACGGCACCAATACGTTTTCGAGTCAACACCGGCATCAACCCCACCGGCAGGCTCAGCGCAAGAACGGCGCACGCCATGAACGGGTTCAGAATAAAAGCAGCCACAATGGCGAAGATAAGCTGCGCGGTGAGGTACCCGCCCCAGAAAATAACGTCAATATAGTTGGTTTTAATGCTTTCAAGCTGACTCGTGAACTGCGAAAAATAGTATTCGGAGCTCCTGCCCGTCAGCCGCGCTACGGGAGAAAGCCCGATGCGGCGGAACAGCTCTGCACGCAGATTATTCTGAATCTGCACCCCAGCAAGAGCGGCACGGTACTGGCGTACATAATGGAGAAACGCGTCAACAACAAGATATGTGGGCACAGCCGCAAGCATCCACGCAAAGAGGACGCGGTCATAAGATGTGACCGCATCAGTCAAGTATTTGATGATGACGCTCTCAAGAACCGAACTGGCCGACAAGATAAGGGTCAACGCTGTAAGCATGACAAGGGCTCTGGGTCTTAGGCTGCGCATAACCTTCATTGGTGTTCCTCTCCCTGCACCCACTATGTTGTTCATCACTACTTTACCGTATAGGGGTAAACGCACCGCATATCTGCTATTGCCCCATGCTGCAACGTAAAAAGGCTCTTTATGTGAATACAGCGGAGTTTCAAACGCTTGATTCACATAAAGAGCCTTTTTAGCCCTCAAACAGAGAGCCTTATCTGGGTTGGATCGGTTTTAGCCTTCCACGCCGCAGGCCTGCAGAATAAGCTCACGCACGCGAGCCGCATCCGCCTGGCCTCGGGTAGCTTTCATCACCTGGCCAACGATCGCACCGGCCGCCTGAACCTTACCGGCACGAATCTTATCGGCAACATCCGGCATGGCCGCCAAAGCCTCCTCAACGGCGGCGGTGAGCGCACCGTCGTCAGAAACCACGGCAAGACCGCGAGCCTCAACGATCTCGGCAGGCTTACCTTCGCCAGCGAGCACATGCTCCAGCACCTTACGGGCAATCTTGTCGTTAATCTTGCCCTCGGCGATCAGGGTCTCAAGCTCCACCACGGTTACAGGTTCAATACCCAGCGCGGTCAGCTCAACCTCGGCCTGCTTGGCTTGGCGGGCAATCTCGCCCATCCACCACTTGCGGGCAGCGGATGCACTCGCCCCGGCGGCAATAGTCTGCTCAATAACGTCAAGAGCGCCAGCGTTGACCACGTCACGGAACTCTTCATCCGAGTACCCCCACTCGTTCTTCAAGCGGCGGCGGCGCTCCGCGGGAGGCTCGGGCAGGCTTGCGCGTAGCTTCTCAATCCACTCGGTATTCGTCACGATCGGAACCAGGTCGGGCTCCGGGAAATACCGGTAGTCGTCGGCATCCGACTTGGGGCGGCCCGATGAGGTTTCGCGGGTATCCTCATGCCAGTGGCGGGTCTCCTGCAGCACCTTCTCGCCACGCTCCAAAATAGCGGCGTGGCGGCGAATCTCGTACCGCACCGCACGCTCTACCGAGCGCAGGGAGTTCACGTTCTTCGTCTCCGAGCGGATACCGAATTTCTCAGCTCCCTTAGGCATGAGAGACACGTTCGCGTCGCATCGCACGTTACCGCGTTCCATGCGAGCGTCCGAAATGCCTAGGCTTTTCACAATGTCACGGATCGCCGCAACATAGGCGCGTGCCAGCTCGGGGGCGCGCTCGCCCGCGCCCACAATCGGGCGGGTCACAATCTCAATCAGCGGCACACCGGCACGGTTGTAGTCCACCAGCGAGAACGCCGCGCCCTGGATACGCCCGTCGGCACCGCCCACGTGGGTGAGCTTACCGGCGTCTTCCTCCATGTGGGCGCGCTCAATCTCGACGGTGAACACGGTGCCGTCTTCCAGCTCAACATCTAGCTTGCCGTTCTCAGCAATGGGGTCACGATGCTGGGAGGTTTGGAAGTTCTTCGGGGTGTCCGGGTAGAAGTAATTCTTCCGGGCAAAATATGACAGCGGCGCAATATCGCATCCCAGAGCCAGGCCCAGTTTAATGCCTGACTCGACCGCTGCCTTATTCACCACCGGCAACACACCCGGCAGCCCCAGCGAGACGGGGGAAATATTCGTGTTGGGTTCATCGCCAAACTCATTCGGGGCGGCGTCGAACATTTTGGTTTTGGTGTTCAGCTCAACGTGCACCTCGAACCCGAGCACCGGGTCATACTTTTCGATTGCTTCTTCGAAGCTGAGGATTTCTTCGCTCATTACTTGGTACCCCCAAAGTCAAAGTCGCGGATCAGGGTTTCGGTGTCGGGAACACGAGTGTAGAGCGGGGCGCCCCACTTCTCGGTCAGAAGCGTCTCAAGGCCCGCAGCCACTCCGTACAGGCGCGCATCCTGCCGAGCCGCAGCGGTGAACTGTATACCCACGGGCAGCCCGTCCTGGTGGTCAAGTCCGGCGGGTAGGGAAATAGCGGGAACACCCGCAAGGTTCACGGGGACGGTGGCAATATCACCCAGGTACATTGCCATGGGGTCGTCGGATTTCGTTTTCTCCCCCAACCGGAACGCGGTAGAGGGGGAGGTCGGGGACACCAGCACATCGCACTTTTCGAATGCGGCAGCGTAATCACGCTGGATGAGGGTGCGCACCCGCAGAGCCGCCCCATAGTAGGCATCGTAGTTACCGGCTGATAGGGCGTAGGTTCCCAGAATAATGCGGCGTTTGGTCTCATCGCCGAACCCGGCTTCACGGGTTGCCGCCATGACGCGCTCAATGGTGACGGGACCGTCTTCGGGCACCACACGCAGGCCGTAGCGCACACCGTCGTACTTCGCCAAGTTTGAAGACACTTCGGATGACATGATCAGGTAGTAGGCGCTGATTGCCTCACGCACCGAGGGCAGGGAGACCTCAACGATTTCGGCGCCAGCCTCCTCCAGAAGCCGCAACGAATCGGTAAAGCTGCCAATCACACGGTCCTGGAACCCTTCACCGGATCCGCCGCCCAGCTCTTTAATAACGCCCACACGCAGCCCTTTGAGGGAGGTGGGGTTCGCCCCGGCACGTGCCGCATCAGCGTAAGCTCCCACAGGCTCGTTCAAGGACGTGGAATCCATGGGGTCATGCCCAGCGATAACCTCGTGAAGCATCGCGGTGTCGAGTACGGTGCGGGCGCAGGGGCCCACCTGGTCTAGAGACGAGGCCATGGCGATTACACCATAGCGAGAAACCGAACCGTACGTCGGTTTCATGCCTACAGAGCCGGTGAAGGAGGCTGGCTGACGGATAGAACCGCCCGTGTCAGTACCAAGCGCCAGGGGTGCCTGGAAAGAAGCCACAGCAGCTGCTGAGCCGCCCCCAGAACCGCCCGGGGCACGGGTGAGGTCCCAAGGGTTACGCACTACACCAAACGCGGAGTGCTCGTTGGATGAGCCCATCGCGAACTCATCTAGGTTAGTTTTACCCAAAATTGGCATACGCGCCTGGCGCACCTTGCGGGTTACGGTGCCGTCGTAGGGGCTCATCCAGCCTTCCAGCATACGGGATGCTGCGGTGGTGGGCTGTCCTTTGGTCACGATCAGGTCTTTCACGCCGATCGGCACACCAGCCAGCGGCGGGAGGGTTTCACCGGCGGAACGGTCCGCATCCACGGCGGCTGCTTCGGCAAGCGCCTGCTCAGCGTTAATGTGCAGAAAAGCGTTCAGGCCGCTTTTGCCGTCCGCGCGGTTATCACTCAATGCCTTACCGTCGGTTGCTTCAATACGGTCCAGGTGTGCCTGCGTGAGCTCTACCGCGCTGACCTCGCCCGAGGCTACCTTCTGGGCGGCTTCAGCGGCAGTAAGTTGAATCAGTTCGTTCACTTATTTTCCCTTAGTCTTCGTCGAGGATTGCGGGCACGCGGAACTTGCCGTCCTGCGCATCGGGTGCGCCCGAGAGCGCCTCTTCTTGGGTGAGGGTTTCCCCCACTACGTCTTCACGGAAAACGTTTGTCAGAGGGATGGGGTGGCTGGTTGCCGGGGTGTCAGAGGTAACGATCTCTGAGAGGTTTTCCACCGAACTAACGATAATATCGAGCTCCGTAGCCATAGCCGTGAGCTCGTCGTGGGTCATTTCGATGCGTGCCAGCTCAGCCAGGTGCTTAACCTGCTCAAAGGTGATGGCAGACATAGTTCTCCAAATAGGGGTTGGGGTTTATTCTCTTCTCTAGTGTAGTGTAGCCCGGCAGGGTGCAGGTGTTTAATCGGGCACATTATACGAGGGTTTACAGCAGAAAAATTGGCCCCCACCTTCCACAGGGGAAGATGAGAGCCAATTAATGCTTGGGGCTTAGCCCCTGAAGCTTATTGAGTGTCCCTGCCTTATGCGGGGATGTTCAGCACCTGGCCGGGGTAGATCAGGTCTACGTTCACAATGGTGCCGGGGTTAGCGGCAGCAATTGCGTTGTAGCCACCCTGCACACCGTATGCTGCTGCGATACCCGAGAGGGTGTCGCCAGCCTGAACGGTGTAGGTACCTGCTGCTGCAGCGGGTGCTGCGGGAGCGGTGTAGGTTGCTGCGGGTGCCTGAGCGGCAGGAGCCTGTGCAGCCGGTGCCTCAGCAGCAGCGGGTGCTGCGGGAGCCTGCTGAGCAGGTGCCTGAGTTGCCGGAGCCTGCGCAGCGGGAGCGGTGTAGCTCTCCTGTGCCTGTGCCTGGGTGTTTACCTGGCTCTGAGCTGCGGGTGCTTCGTAGTTCTGTGCAGTAGCGGATGCGCCAGCCTTGCCGTAGAGGCCCAGCTTAGCCGAGCATGCGGGCCATGCGCCCCAACCCTGGACAGCGAGCAGACGCTCTGCTGCCTGAATCTGCTGCTCACGGGAAGCGCCGTTGGGGGAGCCGGCCATGCCGACACCGTTCCAGGACTGCTGGGTGAACTGCAGACCGCCGTAGAAGCCGTTACCGGTGTTGATGGACCAGTTACCACCGGACTCGCACTGTGCCAGTGCGTCCCAGGTAGCGGAATCTGCTGCGTTTGCTGCGGGAACAGACATGGTTGCTGCGACTGCACCGCCAACGGCAAGAGCGGCAGCGGTACGGCGTACGGTGGAAGTGTTCTTCATAATGCTCCAAGAGGGCCACCCACGCTCACTCCGTCCCCGGAGTTCTAACGCGTTGCCATTCACCCTTGATTAACGTCGGTTACTCATTGTGCGGTCCTACCCGTGAATGGCGTTCCATCGTTTCCATGCGCCCGGATGCCCGTATGGGCCTGTGGGTCGGACGCATTTCCCCGATGGGGGTGTGCGGTAGAACCTGGCATCAGTTCGGGAACGTATCCCGAAAAGAATCTTTCTGATAAACAAAGATAACGGAGAAACCTTAAGATGCCAACCTCAGAACGATGATCTGAGCGCTTTCAGCGAACATTTCAGATTCTTTCAGCAAACTCCCAGGTTCTTATTTACTCGTTTCAATTAGACATTTACCTCTCCCCTGCCCCCGGGTTTTGAACTGCTATGGCAGGGAAGTGCTATAGAAAGATTCTTCTTTTAAATCGTTGCTGGGCACCCCACCTATCCTCTTATATAGCCGCCAAAAAAATTTTTAAAAATTTTTTAACCCTTCGCCCTGAGCATGTTTTTAACGTTTTTAAGTGCAAAATACGGTATGGGTTACCTAAGTTTAAGGGGATTTTTGCCCTGTTTTACCGTTCGGGGACCGTACCAATTTAATTGGGACGTTTTAGCACCAGCATAAAGCCGCCGGGACCCGCACAATGACAGCTCACAAGCTATCCACTGCGCAGGTACCCGACGGCTCAACTGCGATAAAGAGGCGTCTGTCTTAACCGCCGCCGTTACGATTGTTCAGTATCCGAGTCAAAAGCACTCGGGCCCTGCGTTAGCAGTTTCTTAAACCCATCCTCATCAAGCACAGTAATCCCCAGCGATTCCGCCTTATCAAGCTTGGAACCTGCCGAGGCTCCGGCGACTACAAAATGAGTTTTCTTCGATACAGAGCCTGAAGCGCGGCCGCCGCGAACAATAATTGCCTCCTTGGCGCTATCGCGCGTGAAATCGTTCAGCGTTCCGGTAACCACCACAGTCACACCCTCAAGGGTACGTTCGATGGACTCATCACGTTCGTCCTGCATGCGCACCCCGGCCTGTGCCCAACGGTTCACTACTTCGGCGTGCCAGTCCACCGCGAACCAGTTAATAATCGAGTCGGCGATCGTACTGCCCACACCATCTACGGCCGCTAGACGGTCGCGGTCGGCCGCACGGATCGCATCCATTGACCCAAACTCGGTGGCAAGCGCGCGTGCCGCAGTGGGGCCCACATGCCGGATCGACAGGGCAACAAGCACACGCCACAGCGGCTGCTGCTTAGCTTTCTGAAGCTCAACAAACAGGTTGCGGGTGTTCTTCGTCGGTGCGGAGGGCCTTTTTGCGGTCCCTTTACTCCAGAAGTAAGGCACCAGCTCAGTTTTGCCGGTTCCTACCCCCTTCACTTTTTTCTCCCGCTCAATCTTGACCTCACGCAGGTCCTCTTCGGTCAGGTCGAAGAGGAACGCCTCACTGCGCAGCGGCGGCTCTGCCGGCTCTGCGGGAGCGGTGAGTGCTTTAGCTGCCTCAAACCCCAGCGCCTCAATATCAAAAGCCGCGCGGGAGGCAGCATAGTAGATACGCTCGGTCAGCTGCGCCGGGCAAGACTGCAGGTTGGTGCACCGCAAATCCACATCTCCCTCTTTACCCGGGGCAAGAGGTGAACCGCAGGAAGGGCAGAGCGTGGGCATCACGAACTCTCGTTCGCTGCCGTCGCGTAAGGCCACTACCGGGCCCACAATCTCGGGGATAACATCGCCAGCTTTGCGCAGCACCACGGTATCACCAATGAGCACCCCCTTAGCCTTCACCACATCCTGGTTGTGTAAGGTGGCGTGCTCGACGGTTGAGCCTGACACGAGCACAGGTTCCATCACACCGTAAGGGGTAACCCGGCCGGTGCGTCCCACATCCACCCGGATATCCAGCAGCTTAGTATTTACCTCTTCCGGCGGATATTTATACGCCACCGCCCAACGCGGCACACGCGAGGTGTACCCCAGCTGCCGCTGGGTAGCGAAATCATTAATCTTAATGACGATACCGTCAATCTCGTGCACCAGTGAGTGACGCTGCTGCCCATACCGTTCAATATAGGCAAAAATATCCTCCACTGCCGTAAAGGTCTCGGTGTACGGGCTCACCGGAAGCCCCCACGAAGCAAGCAGCTCATACACCTCAGACTGGGTCTCAATCCCCAGCCCTTGGGAGGACCCGATGCCGTGCACATACATGCTCAGCGGTCGCTGGGCGGTAACCGCCGCGTCTTTCTGCCGCAAAGAGCCCGCCGCCGCATTACGCGGGTTCGCAAACGGGTTCTTGCCCTCAGCCACAATCTTTTCGTTCAGCGCTTTAAAATCGGCGGACGAGATGAACACTTCTCCGCGTATCTCGATCTCCTCGGGGTGGTTCTGCCCGGAAAGCCGCTGCGGGATGGTGGCGATGGTTCGCACATTGTGCGTCACGTCCTCGCCCGTGGTGCCGTCCCCGCGAGTTGCTGCGCGTACTAGGGCACCATTGCGGTACAGCAGGTTCACCGCAAGCCCATCAATTTTCAGCTCGGTCAGCCAGGTGGGGTTCTTGCCCGAAATAGCTTGCGAGTTTTCCTGCGCCTTCGTGAGCCAGGCACGCAGTTCCTCGTCTGAGAACACATCCTCCAGCGAGTACATGCGGGCGCGGTGAGTCACCGGTGCAAACGCTGAGGATGCCTCCCCGCCCACTTCCTGGGTGGGAGAGTCATTCGCCACCAGTTCGGGGTAGAGCGCCTCAACTTCTTCAAGACGACGGTAGAGGGCATCGTACGCGGCATCAGAAATCGTGGGGGCATCATCCGTGTAGTAGGCGCGGCGGGCATCGCGCACATCATCAATAAGCTGCGCATACTCATCACGGATTTCGGGGGTGAGAGACACCTCAGCGGACGCGGGTTCTGGGCTAATGGAAGAGTTTTTTTCAGTCACACCAACAAGTCTAGCCGCTGGATTCAGCCTGTGAGAGGCCCGCGGTCATGCGACAACATTCTCAGGCTATAAGCGTTGAGTGTGTAAGCGCTGGCAGGTTGTGCTCACCGAACCACAAACCCACCGGCGCCGTGCGATAGCGTAGTTTATCAGTCTTCATCCGGGACGATCGCGTCAGCCACGATTACCGTAATATTGTCCCGCCCGCCCGAACGTAGTGCCTCATACTGCAGCACATCCGCAGCATCCTGAGGGTGCCGCACCGACGTGAGCACCCGCGCCATATACTCATGCGAGAGCTCACCCGATAACCCATCCGAGCACAGCATCACGCGGTCGCCCTCATGCGCCGGGAAAACCCAGAAGTCAGGCTCCCAATAGTTGCCTGTACCCAACGCTCGGGTAATCACATTACGACGCGGGTGGGTTAGTGCCTCAAGCTGCGTAATCTGCCCCTCATCCACCAGGTACTGCACCTCCGAATGGTCGGCAGTCACCTGCTCCAGCGAGGCGCTGCCAGCGTTACCGGGCAGCATTTCCATCTCGGAGTGGTGGAACCCCTCCTGCTCACGCACCAGCCGGTAGGTACGGGAATCCCCCACGTTAAAGATCACCCAAAGCTGCTGAGACCCGATACGTGTGAGCCAGGCGCCTGTAACCGTGGTGCCCCCAGCCTTAGAGAGTGCACCCTTAATCTGGTCATTTGCCTCACCAATCAGGCTGCGTAGCCGCTCTAAGGTACGCAAAATCTCATTGTTCAGTTCACTGGTTTTACGGCGGTTAGATTTGCCCTTGTTCTCATCGTGAACGCGGCGCTCATAGTCTTCTTGCTCTTCGGGGCTCATGCCCCCGGGCAAGGTAAAAAAAGAAGAGTACGCCAGCTGCCGCACACACAGGCGCGAAGCGACTTCACCTGCCTCATGCCCGCCCATACCATCGGCCACCACGCACAGCGTCCCGGCCACAATCATGGAATCTTCGTTATTCTCCCGGTACACGCCGCGATGAGTAGCGCTGCCTGTGCGCATGTGAAGATTAGTGCTCATTACTGTGTACTCTCCATCGTATTATTGCTACCGAGACTAACACTTACGGTACCAATATTTCCAAAACTTCGTACATTTTTGGTGCCCTGTTCCGTAAGCCTGAAATAAGTCTCTGATTCGCGTAATACGTCAGCGGTTACCGAATCTGTCAGGGCCGTGCCAGGTTCCGCGATAGACACGAGCCGTGAGGCAAGGTTCACACTCGAACCGTACACATCGCCACGGCTGGCCAGCACCTCACCCCAAATAAACCCCACACGCACCCCGGGGATCTGTGGGTCACGGTCAAATGAGCGCACCAGTTCGCAACTGATCTCGGCAGCCGATTCGGGGGACTCTGTGAGGAAAAACGCCTCGTCCCCCAGGGTTTTAATAATGCGCCCGCGGCGGGGCACAATCACATCCAGGCAGCTCTGCTCAAAATGGTTAATAAGACGCGACAACTCGCCTTTATCAAGCGAGCGCACTAACGAAGTGTACGAGACCATATCGACGAACCCCACCCCGCGCATGAGCGGCAGTTTGTGTGATTCACCGGGGTCACGGTTTTCCCGCAGGGCCAGACGCAGCACACCAGAGTACATCTGACGACGATACCCGTACATGGCGAGCTCTTCGAGGGCGGGCATCAGCTTAGGCAGTTTAAAGAGCAGGGTGCGGCGTGCCTGCGCGTCGCTGACGCCTTCGCGGGCGACAATATCGTCGACAAGGCTTTCGATCTGCCAGGCCACAATCCGGTCGGTCAGCTGCCCTACTGAGCGCACGATCGACTGGGCGCTTTCAAAAGTAACTTCGCCTTCACGTTCTAGTTCAACAATGGTACGCAGCAGCTGCACATCGCGGTCTGAGAAGTAGTGTTCTTCTGCGGGGGTGTCTGAGAACCCCATATTACGCCAGATTTTTCGGGCTTTCTGCGGGTCCATGCCGGCGGCTAAGGCGGCCTGCCGGTGGGTGTATCGAGGGCCTTCACCCAGAAGAGTTTTTTCGAGGGAACGCACGCCTTCTTTGGATTTTTCGTCCCGGTAAATATTGCTCTGTGATAGGTTCTGCAGAATTTTCAGGTTAAGCATCTGTGTTTCTGGTCCGTGGGTTACGGGCAGAGAGCTGGTGCTAGCGCTCCTATCGACCATTGCATCCCCTCCTTTCGGCGATGTACTGGTGGTTGACACCCAGTAAAACCGGTGTCACGTGCCTTATTTCACACTATAGGATACTCGGTTTATGCGGCAACCGCCTTAATAGACCCGCAGAACGATGGATATTTTCTTGTTGCTTGCGGGCCTGCACCCGCCCCCTGAACGGCGGGCGCCTTCAACTACCCGGAAGATAACGCCCGTTTAGCCGTGGCGCATATACCCTGCTCGCAGCGGATAGTAGGTGCGCACTGAATGCTCCATAATGCGCAAAAACTTGTCGGGCTCGGGGACGTAGGTCAGCGGGATGCTGGTGCCCAGCAGTTCAACCTGCACCGACCCGTATCCCAGCCATTTGCCCATTTGCCCCTGCCTCTTCCAGCGGCGGCCCATCTGGTCGAGCCGCATGCCTTGGGTGGCGCGCATGCTCAGCAGTCCGTTGGTCATCATAAGCCGGTGGGTGGTGACAATGTACCGCCGACCCAGCCAGTACAGCAGCTTACGCACCGCCACAATAATGCTTATGAAGCTGAGAATAACGCCCAGCCACGCCAGCAGGTTCGATGAACGTGCGGCCGAGCCGAAGCTCCAGGCGCAGGCTGCGAGCATAGCGTACCCCAGCACGGGAAGCAGCTTAATGGGGTGGGTTCGGGTGATGACGATCGTTCGTTCTGCCGGTAGTAGTTTTCCCCTGAATTTCATGGGTTGTCCTCTCGGGCGGTGATGTTCTCGAAAGCGTAACGGGGCGGTGGTAAAGGGCTAGGCCTGTGGTGGTCGGGTCGCCAGGTATGATCCGTCGGCGGCGCGTAGATGTTCTATATCGCCCACCGAGTAGGCGGTCAGAGCCCCGTCTGAACGCACCAGAATGCGCCCCTGATCGTCAATATCTTCCGCCGTACCGGTAATGACCCGTCCATCCGGCAGGTGCATGGCCACGTGCGCCCCCAGGGTGAGAGTGTGCTCGCGGGCTTGCTGCAGCAGTGACGGCTCGCCGCCACCGGGGCTTTCGGGGTCTCCGCCTGCACTGCAGAAGGCACGGTAACGACGGGCGAAAACCTCCAGCAGGTGGGTGAGTACCTGTTCGGTGTCTACTGTGTGCCCCAGCAGCACGCGAGTGCTTGTTGCGGTTTCGGTGGGCAGCTGCTCTTCGAGCATGTTCAGGTTTATTCCGGCGCCCACCAGCACGCTCATTGATGTTGCTGCGGTACCGGCCGGGTTCGTCCCCGCGGGCTCAAGGATGAGCTGGGCGAGCACCCCGCAGCATTTTTTGCCTCCGGCGATGAGGTCATTTGGCCACTTCAGGTCGCAGTCTACGCCGAGTTCACGCAGCACCTCGCGCACGCTTAGCCCCATTATGAGGGTGAGCCAGTGGTAGTTTTCGGGGGCCATCCCCTGCCCTATCCCGGCGTGGGGGCGCACCACAACGGTGGCCGCAAGCGCGGTACCTGGAGGGGTTACCCAGGCTCGGTCTAGCCGACCGTGCCCGGCGCGCTGATCGTCCGTGGCAAAGACGGAGAGCTCCCCCAGCTGCTCCCGTACGCTGGGGTTTGGGTCAGTGAGCACTTGGCGTGCGTCATCATTCGTTGATCCGGTGTGCTCCAACACGCGCACGGTACGGTACCCGTGCTGTGCGGCCGCGTTGTGTACGCGTTCTTGGTTCATGGTGTTATTACCCATTATTCTCACCCTAGGATTCGTTCTTTCGCCGCCGGTTACGCCCAAGGGCAGGCGGGTGCTACCGGTGCTGCGTCCCTTAGACCGCCCCATTGTGTGATGGTGTTGAGCACGGGCAGCCCTCCTACTATAGGGTAATACGGATGCACCCCGGTTTCTTCCCGAATGTACCTGCTGTTGGCTGTGTATTCACTGTAATTTTTATTCCTTGGGGGCCGATTATATAGATGTGCAGCCGGTGTGGAACGGTGCGGGTGCGGTAGATTTAAGGGGAACGGGAGGTAACTCCCACCCCGATACCCGTCCGGAAGGAGCCGATGAATGGCTTATTACGCAATCACCTATGTTTATGCCGCGCCCGAGCAGCAGGATGCGCACCGCCCGGCACACCGGCAGTACCTGGCCGAGCAGGCCGAGTCGGGGCCGCTGGTTGTCTCCGGCCCGCTCATGCAGGACGGTTCCGCCGCTGGGGCGCTTCTGATTGTGAACGCAGACTCCGCTGATGCTGCCGAGGCTCTGGTGCAAGAAGATCCTATGAACACTGGCGGGGCGGTGCTCTCGTACACAGTGCAGGAGTGGAACCCGGTGATTGGCAGCATCCGCTAACCGCTTCGCTTGGTGCGGCGTCCGGTGGTAGGTAGGGTGAGCTGCCGCGGGTAAGGCGATACGTTTTCCCTCCTGCGGGTGCCGCACCATTAGTACACTGCCAATCAGCTAATGGGGCGTGGAGACCACACCCGAATATGACGCCGCGCCGGAACCTATCTGGCACCGGATACTCGTTCACACTATAGTTGTAAGGTAAGGTTCGCCGTAGCTTGGGTGAGCCTGCTGCGCCTGTGCGCACACCCAGAACCGCAGAAGACCTCTCTGCGCGCCGCCCGAATTGAGGAACACATGTCTGAGCAGACTCAGCAGGAATTTGACCTGAGCACCACATCCGGTAAACTCGCCGATTTCTTTGCCCGGCGCGAGCAGACCATTAACCCCGGCGGTGAGGCAGCCGTCGAAAAACAGCATGCGCGCGGGAAGCAGACGGCGCGTGAGCGTATTGACATGCTTCTGGACGAGGGATCTTTTGTGGAGTTTGACGCAATGGCGCGGCACCGCACCACCGCCTTCGGCATGGATAAGAAGAAGCCGCTGGGGGATGGCCTGGTTTCGGGCTACGGCACTATTGATGGGCGGCTTGTTGCCGTGTACTCGCAGGATTTTACGGTGTACGGCGGTTCCCTCTCGCAGGTGAACGGCGAGAAGATCGTGAAGGTGCAGAAGTTCGCGTTGAAGAACGGGTGCCCCGTCATCGGTATTAATGACGGCGGCGGCGCACGCATCCAGGAGGGTGTGGCGTCGCTGGCAATGTTTGCCGATATTTTCCGCATGAATGTGCGTTCCTCCGGGGTGATTCCGCAGATCTCGGTGATTATGGGTCCTTGTGCCGGCGGTGCCGCTTACTCCCCCGCCCTGACCGACTATATTGTGATGGTCGATAAGTCATCGCACATGTTCATTACCGGCCCGGACGTCATTAAAGCTGTCACCGGTGAGCAGGTGGATATGGAAACTCTTGGTGGTGCCCGCCAGCATAATGCGGTGACCGGTACCAGCACCTACCTGGCCGAAGATGAGGAAGATGCCTTCGACTTTGTGCGGGAACTACTGGAGTTTTTGCCGTCAAATAACCTATCTGAGGCGCTGCCGCTGGATCACGACCAAGAGCCGGCAGTCACCGTGGACGACCTTGATTTAGATACCCTCATCCCCGACTCCGCAAACCAGCCCTACGATATGCGGGCTGTTATCGAGTCGGTGGTG
Organism: Rothia aeria; assembly: GCF_016726365.1. Classification (NCBI taxonomy): domain Bacteria; kingdom Bacillati; phylum Actinomycetota; class Actinomycetes; order Micrococcales; family Micrococcaceae; genus Rothia; species Rothia aeria. Next base: position 812,084 of record NZ_CP068102.1, read on the forward strand.
GATAACGGGCATTTCCTTGAGATGCAGGCACTGTACGCCCCGAACGCCATGATCGGGTACGCCCGCGTTGAGGGGCGCACCGTGGGAATCGTGGCAAACCAGCCCATGCAGTTTGCCGGGTGCCTTGATATTGCCGCCTCCGAAAAGGTGGCACGGTTTGTGCGTCACTGCGACGCCTTTAACGTGCCGATTCTGACGTTTGTGGATGTGCCTGGGTTCCTGCCGGGCACCGATCAGGAGTTCAACGGCATTATTCGCCGCGGCGCCAAACTGTTATACGCCTATGCTGAAGCAACCGTGCCGCTGGTGACCGTTATTACCCGTAAAGCGTACGGTGGGGCGTACATTGTGATGGGCTCTAAAAAGCTCGGTGCCGACATTAACCTGGCCTGGCCCACCGCCCAGATCGGTGTGCTGGGCGGCCAAGGCGCGGTGAACATTCTGTACCGTCGAGATTTAGCGGCCGCAGCGGAGGCGGGCCAAGATGTTGATGCGCACCGCGCCGAACTGATTGAGCAGTATGAGGCTGAGGTGCTGAACCCGTACCAGGCTGCGGAGCTGGGGTACGTGGATGAGGTAATCGCCCCGCACGAGACGCGCGTGCGCATTATTTCATCCCTGCGGGCGCTGCACGATAAACGCGCAGCCACCCCCGCGAAGAAACACGGGAATATTCCGCTGTAGGTGTTGTGCACTGGTACGGCTTGAGATGATCCGTGCCTTCTAAGCCGGGTATTAAGTGACGACTTGTATGAAGGAGGGCCCATGGCGGCCTATAACCCGTTGAGCTACTTCTCGTTCGGTAAGAAAAAGGAGGAGGGCGCATCCCTTTCCAACCCCAACACCGAACCCGAAACTGCGGCGGCGGGCAGTACCGAGCAGGGGCTACCGGGTGGGCCTGAGGCAGCCGGTACGGCGGCACCGGTTGTGCACCAGCAAGCTGAGGATGCTGCACAGCAGAGCCCTGCACCGCTGCTGCGGGTCGTAAAGGGTAACCCCACAGATGAGGAAGTCGCCGCGCTGACCGCCTTGGTGTATGCAATGCAGGCGGGCGCATCCGCCCAGGAGCAGAACCCGATTTTGGCTACGGCTTCCCGCCTGCTTAACCGCCGCCAGTGGCTGGGTGCCTCCCTTAAACCGGGGCCGGGGTCATGGCGTCGGGCACGGCCTATGTAACAGCAACGTCCCTTCAGCCTGTATCGTTGCACGCGCTCTGGCGGCAGTACGGTAAGCAGATTCGAGCTTGCCCCGGTTCTTTCTTAAATGACTCTTCCCAGATGAACCTCGTACCGATGTGCGGGCCATTTTCAGCAGCAGTACATGACATATGTCAGAGTATTTCGGGGTATCCAGTGGATATTCTAGAGGGTAAGACTCGGCGCTGGCGGGTGAGTACGGCCCTGAGTACTGCCAAATGCAACGCCTGCTAAATGCGACAGAAAACACATTCTGGGATAGGATTAGACCATGACTATCTACGACGAACTTCCGGCTATCTATCGCATTAAGCGAGCGCAGACCGACGTTGATCGCATCGCTAATGAATTCTATGAAGCATCCCTTGATTTAGACCCAGTTCTTGCCACCGAGCACGGCCGTACAGGTGTTGAAACACTCTTTGGTGACTATTCCCCCGCTGGTGAAGAAGCATATGCGAAGCTCGTCAAAAAAACCCTGAAAAAGCTGGATAAGGTCATCCCCATTGATGACACAGACCTGGTGACTCTAGATGCCATGCAGGAGCGGCTCACGCTTACCCGTCAAATGCGTCGTGCAGGGTTGGGGCGATGGCAGCTGAATAATCTCTTCAGTGCACCCCAACAGATCCGTACCTCATTCGACCTTATGAGCCGTGAGAACGAGCGGGACTGGGCGCACATTGCCGGGCGTTTAGCGAACGTTCCGGGCGCTATCGACGGGTTTATTCAGACTCTTGAGGCGGCACGTGCGGAGGGCAAAGTTTCCCCACGCCGCCAGGTGCAGATCGTGATCGAGCAGGCCGAAGCGTACATTGCCGACGGCGGGTTCTTTGATGCTTTGGGCGCGGAGATCACCGCCGCAGCACCCGCTATCACGGAGCAAGCCCGCGAAGGCGCCCAGGCCGCTAAGGATGGTTACCGTGCCCTCATCACATATCTGCGCGACACCCTGCTGCCCGAAGCCCCCAGCAAAGATGCGGTGGGCCGGGAACTCTACACCCTGTACTCGCGTGAATCGCTGGGGGCTAGTATCGACCTGGATGAGACATACGCCTGGGGCGTGCAGGAGCTGGAGCGGATTATTACTGAACAGCACACTGTTGCCTCAGAGATCGAACCGGGCGCCAGCATAGAACGTGCCAAAGAGCTGCTGGATATGGACCCGGTGCGGGCCCTGCACGGCACCGAGGCGCTGCAGGAGTGGATGCAGACCCACGCTGATACCGCCGTTGAGGCGCTGGCGGGCACCCATTTCGATATTGGCGGCCCGATGCTGAACATTGAGTGCCGAATCGCCCCCACCCACGAGGGCGGCATCTATTACACCGGGCCCTCCCCCGATTTTTCTCGCCCGGGCCGCATGTGGTGGTCCGTGCCGGAGGGGGATGACACCTTCGCCACCTGGCGTGAAACATCCACCGTGTACCATGAGGGCGTGCCGGGGCACCACCTGCAGATTTCAGTGGCTACGGCGATGGCGAACACTATGAACAAGTGGCGGGCAAGCATGATGTGGACCTCAGGCCACGGTGAAGGCTGGGCCCTATACGCCGAGCGGCTCATGGACGAGCTGGGTTTCTTACAGGACCCCGGGGACCGGATGGGGATGCTGGACGCCCAGCGGATGCGCGCAGCCCGCGTGGTGTTCGATATCGGTGTGCACTGTGAACTGCCGGTACCCGATGAGTGGGCACCGCGTCTGGGTGTTGAACCGGGAACCGTGTGGACCCCCGAACTGGGGTACGAGTTTTTGGTGCAGAACCTGGAAGGCTCCGAAGGCACTATCCGGTTCGAGTTCATCCGCTACCTGGGCTGGCCCGGTCAGGCGCCCAGCTATAAGGTGGGTGAGCGTATCTGGCTGCAGCTGCGGCAGGCGGCGCTGGCTCAGGGCGATACGCTGCGGGAGTTCCACACACGGGCGCTCATGCTCGGCTCGGTGGGGCTCGATACGCTCCGCCGCGCGCTCAGCGACGAGGTCATGGCCGATGACGAAGAGGACGACGAAGACGACTAAACCCAGCGAAACAGCACAGGGCGCACCGCACAGCATATGCAGCTTTGAGGTGCGCCCTGTACCATCAGCCCCGTACCGTTGCTCTACTCTTTGACGAGGTGCGGGGCGAAACGGCAGTAGTAGTCGGTGACCGGCCCGTCCGATTCGCGGATGCCCATGCCCACGGCCCGCCCGTTCACCATCCACACACCCAGCATCGGGTGGTTGGTGGGCTGCATGAGGCCAGAATACAGGGGCGCGGGAATGTACTGCTGGTACACGAACTCGCTCTCGGGGGCATGAATGAAATGCTCATCCTCCTCATCGCGGGAGAAAATGCCGTGATCCGGGGCATGCACTTCAATGCCGTCGCCTTCACGCCCAAAAATGGGTTTACGCACCCAGTTCGTCAGCCCGCCTGAGCGTCCGGCGTAGGCGGGCACCAGGTTGGGGTGGTTGGGGTACATCTCCCACAGGGCGGCCAGCAGCAGCTTATTTGAGAGGAACATTTTCCAGGCTGGCTCAACCCAGCGGCGGATCGAGCCGTGGTAGGCGAAGAGCAGCTTATCATACCCGGACTCCGAATCCGTCACCAGGTCCTCCCACGGGTACAGCTTAAAGAGGTTATTAATGGGCTTACCGTCCGCGTCAGACCACGATTTGGTGTCCTCATTAAAAATGATCTCGTCAATGGGAATGAGCTTGGTCTTAACCCCGGCCAGCTGGGCGGCGTGGGCGATAAGCCACACGTTATTGTAGTCCTCCTGGTAGGGGTCAATACTCTCGTTCACGTGCGCAAGGTGAAGCTGCGGGGTGGTCTCAGCCGCGAAGATCTGCCGCCACCGTTCGGTAAACGCCTCCCCTATCTCGCCCCAGTGCCCGTAGCCCTGCGCGTCAAGACGCTGCTGCTGATACCAGGTTTTCTGGCAGATAGCCGCCTCAATAATGCCGGTGGGGGTGTCTGCATTGTATTCGAGCAGTTTCAGGGGGTCCCCGGGGATACCGGAGTACGTGAAATCGAACCTGCCGTAAAAATCGGGGTCCTGCTGGTTCCACGACTCAATAGCCAGCTGAAACGCAGGCTCGGGTAGCCCCAGGGTGCCGAATGCCCCGGAGGCCATGTATTCTACGGCGTTCAGGCACATCTTATGTATCTGTTCCGACTGGACCCTGATGCTGTCCATCTCGTCGGGGGTGAACACGTAGGCGGCGTACTCGTTCCAGTAATGGGTGTCGCCTGGGAAATCGATGCTGTAGGTGAGGCCTTCCTCATCAATCGTCTGTTCCCACCCCGGGCGGTGGGCAGGGAATTCTTCGCGTCGCATGGTGTCCGTTCGCTCATGAAGGGATAATGGTGAGTTTGCTCAGGGGCCGGGTCCTAGCCGCCGGAGGTACCTCCGCCCGATTTGGAGCCTCCGCCAAAGCCGCCTTTAGAGCCACCTGATTTGGACCCGGAATTGCTTCCTGACTTGGAGCCGCCGGAGTTACTGCCCGACTTATTACTGCCCACACGCGAACCGGGGTTCGACCCAGACTTTGCGCTGCTGCTCTTACCGCCGCTAGTGGTGGACGTGACCTTACCGCCAGCGACCGTGCTGGTCTTCTTGGCGCTGCGGTAAGACGACTCAAACCCGCCGCCCTTAGAAGATACACCGCTATAGACCGTGCCGGACGACGGGCGGGAGGTGCTGCCGCCCGTCAGCGACGACCCTACTGCAGGAATACTCGCGTTCCGGCCAGCCTGACTGCCAATGTAGTACCACAGGAACGCGTTGGTGACATGGGACTGGTTATTGTGCGTACCAGAGTTTGAGTTTGACCCGCTGTTATTGTGGCTGCTGTTATTACTATTCGAGCTGGATGAGGAGTCACTGGAGTTAGCGGCTTCACCTGCCTTCTCACATTCGGAGTCTTCAACCCGACGCCCAGTTTTTGCGTCTTGGCAAACCTGCGCAAACTCTTCACCGCCGTCAGCGGTAAACGCCTCTTCTTCTTTATGCAATGAGTTATAGGCAAACACACTGCCGCTGACAATCAGGGCACCCGCCCCCAGAATAGCCAGCCACCGTTTACCGCTAACACCTGTTCTGGGGATATTAGCAGCAGCCTCACCAGCCGTATTCGCTAGTTTTGAGGCGGCACTCTCGTTACCTGAGGTACTGCTCATGAGGTGTCTCCTTCAGGGCTATACACCCTACAGTCGCGGATTTACGGGGGCACACCCCATCATACCAAGGCAGAATGGGAGCCTGAAGGACCACTCGAAGCTTTATCACCGCAATACTTCGTCATCTAAATTCGACCGCCCCGCCCAACAGGTCTACAGTAAGCGCCATGGCTAACACACGAACATTTAGATTTCCCTCCTGGGCGGCCTCTTTTGGCAACCAGATTATTGCTTCCCTCCTTATTGGTATTGGGTTAGGGTTTGCCGCCACAGCTCTTGGCGGCGACGCGAAAAATAACCCCAACTGGCTCATGGCAACTCTGGACGCCATCGGCACATCCTATGTGACTCTCCTTAAGGCTGCGGTGATCCCGCTGGTGTTTACCGCCGTCGTTGCCTCAATCTCGAATCTCTCGCAGGTGACGAATGCGGCGCGCTTAGCGGTTAAGACTCTTATCTGGTTTGCTATTACAGCATTTTTTGCGGTCTCCATCGGTATCGTACTGGGGCTGCTCGTTCAGCCTGGTGTGGGTGCAGAGGTTAGCGCCTCGGGCAGTACCAGCACCCGGGGGTCATGGACAGCATTTCTGACCGGGATTATTCCCTCCAATTTCTTAGGGCTTGAGGTCACCACGAAAACCACCGGCTCCGGTATAACTTCTTCGGTTTCCTTTAACGTGCTCCAAATGCTCGTGATTTCGGGGGCTATCGGTATTGCGGCTCTGAAGGTGGGCGATGCGGCTAAGCCTTTTATCGATATCGTCAAGAGCGCGCTCGCCATTATTCAGAAGGTGCTGTGGTGGATTATTCGCCTCGCTCCGCTGGGCACGATCGGGCTGATCGGGCATGCCGTCTATGCCTACGGCTGGACATCCATGGGCTCGCTGGTGAAGTTCATCGCGGCACTGTATGCGGGTCTGCTCCTCGTGTTCCTGGTGGTGTATCCCCTGATCGTGAAGTTCAACGGGCTCTCTGTGAAACAGTATTTCTCGGGCGTATGGCCCGCAGTGCAGCTTGGTTTTGTATCGCGGTCTTCGATGGGCACTATGCCCATGACTGAGGCCGTTACCGAACGTAACCTCGGCGTGCCGCGTGCATACGCATCCTTCGCGGTGCCGCTGGGTTCTACCACCAAAATGGATGGATGTGCCTCCGTCTACCCCGCGCTGGCGGCTATTTTTGTGGCGCAATTCTACGGAGTGCACCTGGATATTTCGCAGTATCTGCTGATTATTCTGGTGTCGGTGTTGGGTTCTGCCGCTACGGCAGGTACGACGGGCGCTATCGTGATGCTCACTCTGACCCTTTCGACTGTGGGTCTTCCCCTTGACGGGGTGGGCCTGCTGCTGGCGATTGACCCGATTATTGATATGGGACGTACCGCTCTGAACGTGGCCGGGCAGGCCCTGGTTCCCGCGATTGTCTCTAAACGTGAGGGCATTCTGAACGAGCAGCTTTATAACGCCCCGCGCGGCGCTGACGGGTTCGTCGACCAAGCGCTGGTGGACGCCGTCCACACCGAACCGGTTCCTTCCGCTGCTTCACAGCAGCCAACCGGAGCCTAAAAAGCCCCCTAGATAACTCGTCCCGCCCCGTGTAGTTACGGGGCGGGATGAATGTTTATCTCACACATTAATGGCCGCCGCATCAGCTGACGTCGGCGGTGTCCTCAACACTTTTATGGTCTTCGGTGGCGCGCGAGGGAACCGGCTGGTAGAGCACCAGCAGAGTCACAAGCATCACCACGGTCAGGGCAATAAAGATGAACGGGAACGGCAGAAACCCCTCAAGCACAATGAGCACACCGGCCACAGGCAGGGAAATACTCACTGGAAGCGGCGCGTGTTCCCGAAGCACCGCAAGCCAGGCCGCCACCACAAAAACCCCCACAGGAATAGACAGGGTCAGACCCGCCTGATGTTCCATCAGGTAGTTATCGTGCGCCAATAGGTCAATAATTACCTCAACGGCCGCAGCAAAAGCACCCGCCGCAGTGAATATGAAATAGTGCAGGTACCCGTATTTGAGCGGGGAAAGGTAGCGTTTGGGGTTTATCACATCCCGGTGGGGTGCCCAGAAATAGATCCACCACATACCCCCGGCCACCAGCACCGATAGAACCGCGACCCCGAAGAGTGCCGGCACATGATCACCCAGAGCACGGGAGACCGCGATAGCTGCGGCCCTGAGCGAGCCACCCAATACGATGAGGGTCAGCAGCCCGTACCGTTCGGTAATATGCGGCGCATGCCAGGGGGTGTGCCCAATACGTTCGGCAATAATGGGCACAGCCAGTTCCCCAACAACCAGGGGAAGCGCTAAGAATGGAACCCACAGTGCGCACACAACCCACAGCACCGCCAGCACGGCAATACCCACTGCGTAGATAAGCGCCGCACGGCCGGCCGGCCCGCCGCACCGGGAGGCCCGCGCCCACTGGCCAATCTGTGCCGCGCGTATGGTGATATAGCCGATGAGGGCCACATTGACGGTGCCCCCAAAGGTCTGCTCCACTCCCCCGGCGACCACCAGCACACCGAGCATCTGGATGGCGGCTAGGGAACGGTAGAGCCAGTCGTCAACCTCAAACGATGAGGACAGCCACGCGAAATTCACCCACGTCCACCAGATGAAGAACATAACCAGCAGATAGCTGACCGCACCATGGCCGAAGTTACCCTGCCCAAGCACATGGTGTATTTGTGAACCGGCGAACAGGATTGCGGTGGCAAAAACTAGGTCTGAAAAAAGCTCCACGGCTGATGCCGCGCGCGCTTTATCCCCCGGAGTTCGCGGGTGCATAGGCCGCAGGTAGAGGCGGCCAATAGGTTCAGATAATGATGACATATTGGGGCCTTTCAAAGTCTGTGTCTGTCTCCATCCTACGGGGTCAAACTGAAAATGTGTGTGAGCCCACCCCTTAGTTTTAGCGGCATTGTTCGTTGCCTCCCAGCCGAACCCAGCACGCATGCGGTAACCCGTTTTAGGGCGGTACGGAGCAGACGGCTAGAATGGTGGGTATGACTTCCGCACCACTCGATGCTTCCGCTGCTAAGGCATGCACCCCACGCCTGGTTTTGGCTTCGGCTTCTCCGGCCCGCAAAAAGCTTCTAGAAGACTCCGGTATTGTCTTTGAGGTACGCGTCTCCCATGTCGATGAGGACGCGGTTCTTGTCCGCGCCACAAAAACCGATGGGGACCAGCACACCCCGGCGCAGGCTGCGCAGCTGCTGGCCCAAGCAAAAGCGCGGGCTGTTGCGCACGAGTTAGAAGACGAAGGCGTTGTGGATGCACTGGTGTTGGGGTGCGATTCAGTGTTCGAGTTCGAGGGCACCGCCTACGGTAAACCGTACACCCCGCAGAAGGCGCGTGAACGGATTACGGCGATGAGCGGCAAAATGGGAACTTTACACACCGGGCATTATCTAGTGGATCTGCGGCCCGCCCCTGAAGACGCCGACCCGTGTGAGGCGTGTATGATCCCCCACGAATCTGAGCTTCGCAGCGCACGAGTACATTTTGCGCAGATGAGCGAGCAGGAGATTGAGGACTATGTGGCTACCGGTGAGCCGTTACAGGTAGCAGGCTCATTCACTTTAGACGGCTACGGGGCGGCGTTTATTCGCGGTGTCTACGGTGAACCGCATGCGGTGATCGGCCTGTCAGTGAACGCGCTCAAAGACATGCTCTCTCGGCTTGGGGTACCGCTGAGCGCCCTCTGGGCCGAACCTGCGGGGTAGGCACCTGTGCCCGTGTTCCTTTCACTCCATGATTTTCTAACGTTTTTCGCGTCAAGGCGCACAATATATTCGCTATCCCAGCCGTTTCTCGCTATGCTTTCGGCAGGATAAATAAGGAGAAGCTCACCCCCATGACCACTAATCCGGCAGACGATAAGAAGAAATTTACGGCGGTACCAAATCGCCACACGGGCCCGGTCAGCAAAGTCCTGATTGCCAACCGCGGAGAGATTGCGGTGCGAGTGATCCGTGCCGCCCGCGACGAGGGCATAGAGACCGTCGCCATCTACGCCGAGCCTGATCGTGACGCCCAGCATGTGAAACTTGCCGATGAGGCGTACGCCCTTAACGGCGCTACAGCGGGCACCTCGTACCTGGTCATGGAGAAAGTTCTTGAGATTGCGATCCGTGCCGGCGCGGATGCGGTGCACCCGGGGTACGGTTTTCTCTCTGAAAATGCGCAGTTCGCCCAGATGGTTATTGATGCGGGGCTAACCTGGATTGGCCCTTCCCCCGAATCAATCACGCAGCTCGGCGATAAAGTAGCCGCACGCCATATTGCGCAGAAAGTAGGGGCGCCGCTAGTGCCCGGCACAAAAGATCCGGTGGAATCCGCTGATGAGGTGCTGAAATTCGCGGACGAGTTCGGCCTGCCCATCGCCATTAAAGCAGCTTTCGGCGGCGGCGGGCGCGGCATTAAGGTGGTGCGTGATCGTAACGACGTGATCGAGCTGTATGAGTCGGCGGTACGTGAGGCGGTTGCTGCCTATGGCCGCGGCGAGTGCTTTATTGAACGTTTCTTGGATTCCCCGCGCCACGTTGAGACCCAGTGTTTGGCGGATGCCCACGGAAACGTCCAGGTGGTTTCTACCCGCGATTGTTCGCTTCAGCGCCGCAACCAGAAACTCATTGAGGAGGCTCCCGCCCCGTTCTTGAGTGAGGAGCAGACACAACGGTTGTATGAGGCATCCCGCGCGATCCTCACCGAAGCTGGCTACCAGGGCGCGGGCACCTGCGAGTTTTTGCTCGCCCCGGACGGCACCATCTCGTTCCTGGAGGTGAATACGCGTCTGCAGGTTGAGCACCCGGTCTCCGAGGAGGTCGCCGGTATTGATCTGGTGCGTGAGCAGTTCCGTATTGCCCGCGGTGAGCAGATCAGCCCCGACAGCCCGCAGCTGCGCGGACATTCGATTGAGTTCCGTATTAACGGTGAGGACGCGGGCCGCTCGTTCATGCCCGCCCCCGGCACTATAGAGAAGCTGCGGGTGCCCTCCGGCCCCGGTGTGCGCTGGGATTCGGGATTTGTCGAGGGGGATGTGATTGGCGGCAACTTCGATTCGATGCTCGCTAAGCTGATTGTCACCGGCGCAGACCGTGAACAGGCGATTGAGCGTGCCCGCCGCGCTCTGCAGGAACTGCAGATTGAGGGGATGCCCACAGTGGTTCCGTTCCACCGCGTAGTGTTGGATGACCCCGCTTACGCCCCCGCCCCGGGCGGTGATTTCACGGTTCATACCCGCTGGATTGAGACCGACTTTAAGAACACCATTGAACCCTATGAGGGCGCCCCCGGCAATGTGGATGATGAGGCACAGCGCCAGAGCGTGGTGGTAGAGGTGAACGGCAAACGGCTGGAGGTTGTGCTGCCCGATCTGGGGGCCGCATCCGGTAAGTCTGCTGCGAAGACTTCCACGAAGCCGCGTAAATCCCGTTCCTCGCGTGCAGGTGGCGCAGCTGGCGGTAATGACCTGAGCAGCCCCATGCAGGGCACGATCGTGAAGGTTGCCGTGGCTGATGGGGATACTGTCGCTGAGGGTGATTTGGTGCTGGTGCTTGAGGCCATGAAGATGGAGCAGCCGATTACCGCGCATAAGGCGGGTAAGGTATCGGGCCTCTCCTTGAAGGCTGGGGACACGGTCACTGCCGGTCAGGTGCTGGCAACCATTAAGTAACGGCTGCCTCGGGCAATAACCACATTTTCTCAGCCGGTGCGGCTGCCCCCCTGGGGCGGCCGCACCGGCTATTTATGTGCTGTGGGCAGTACCACCGCCACCAGCAGGCCGGTGTGATGGTCCGAATACTGGTCGCGCCTAGCCAAGGTAACCACCACAGGCGTACAGTAAAAAGTTGAGTTTATCACACACCCGCAGTATCGGGTGTGGCTCGTTCACAGTACTAAGGAGTACAGCTTTGAGCGCGCAAGCACACGCTGCCTCCGGCGAACCCGTCAAAAGGACACCGGATACCACCTCGTTAGCTAACGCTACACCACGCAGTCGCGTTATTTTGGCGTCCCTGGTGGGCACCACTATCGAGTTCTACGATTTTTATATTTATGCGACCGCCGCAGTCGCGGTGTTCCCGGCACTGTTTTTCGCCTCGAAAGACCCCACTACCGAGCTTTTGGCCTCATTCGCCACTTTCGGTGTTGCCTTCATCGCCCGGCCTCTCGGGTCGGTTGTTTTCGGGCATTTCGGCGATAAGATCGGCCGTAAAGCAACTCTCGTGGGCGCACTGCTGACGATGGGTCTGGCAACCTTCCTCATTGGGCTGCTCCCCACCTACCACCAGATCGGGTTGTGGGCGCCAACAATGCTGACGATTATGCGCTTCTGCCAGGGCCTTGGGCTGGGCGGTGAATGGTCGGGTGCTGCCCTGCTCGCCAGCGAGTACGCGGAGGAAGGCAAACGAGCCCGCGCCGCCATGTGGCCCCAGCTGGGTGCACCTATCGGCTTTGTTTTCGCCAATGGGTTCATGCTGCTGCTGACCAGCTGGATCACGTTCAACTCCACTGTGGACGGCAAAAACCTGAACCACCCCTTTTTGGTGTGGGGCTGGCGTATCCCGTTCTTGCTCTCCATCGTGATGGTCGCAGTGGGCCTGTATGTGCGGTTCAAGCTTGAAGAGACCCCCGTGTTCGCTAAGGCCGTGGAGAACGATGAGAAAGTGAAGGCGCCCCTGGTTGAGGCGTTCAAGGTGGCCTGGTGGCCCATGATCCAAGGCACCTTCATTATGGTGGCCTGCTATGTGCTGTTCTACCTGATGACCGCCTGGATCCTCTCATACGGTATCGGCAAGGTCGAAAACGGCGGCCTGGGGATCGCGTACCGTGATTTCCTGGTTATTCAGCTGATCTCCATTACCGGTTTCGCCCTTTTCATTCCGCTCTCGGGCTGGTTGGCTGATAGGTTCGGACGCCGCCAGCAGCAGCTGTGGACCACGATCGGCATGGCGCTTTTCGGGTGCATGTTCACACTCATGATCGCCCCTTCTGTGGTGGGCACCGGGGCATCAGCTAATACTACTGCGGTCACCGTGTTCATGTTTATCGGCATGTGCCTAATGGGCCTCTCGTTCGGTTCGATGAGCGCTTACCTGCCTGAGCTGTACCCCACCAACGTGCGGTACACTGCCAGCGGGATTGCCTACAATATGGCATCTATTCTGGGTGCGGCGCTTACCCCGTTCGTGGCGGTATGGCTGAACCAGCTCGGCGGCGTGGGCGCCGTTGGGGTTTACCTGGCAGTAGCTTCGGCGTTGAGCGTCGTCTTCATTCTGCTCACCCACGAGACCCGCGACGTTGATATGAACGCGGTGGGTTCCAAGAAATAACGGCTCTCCCCACAGTTTAGGGGCACGGCTCTTGCATGAGAGCCGTGCCCCTAAACCGTTAAACGGTCGCAGCTGTTACAGAGCTAACCACGGGTGTGCAGTTTACGTGCCGCCTCAGACACCGACCCGGATAGGGAGGGGTACACGGTGAATGTCTCAGCCAGATCGTCCACCGTTAGTTTCTTTTCCACAGCCAGCGAGATCGGGAAAATCAGTTCGGAGGCACGCGGGCCCACCACTACCCCACCGATAACAGTGCCTGAGTGTTTACGCGCGAAAACCTTCACGAACCCGTCACTGACCGCCATCATCTTAGCGCGCGGATTGGTAGTGAGAGAAAGCATCACCGTGTCACCCCGGTACAGGCCCTCCTCAATGTCTTTCTCGCTCACACCCACGGTGGCAATTTCGGGGGTGGTGAAAATATTGCCCGCCACCCGGTCGGTGCGCAGCGGCTTGACCGCATCCCCCAGAATGTGCGCCATAGCGATGCGCCCCTGCATCGCAGCAACCGAGGCGAGCGGGTACACGCCTGTGCAGTCCCCCGCAGCGTAAATATTGTTGACGCAGGTGCGGGACACCCCATCAACCACCACATGCCCGGAGTCGCTCACTTCAACACCGGCGGCATCTAGCCCAAGCCCTTCCGTGTTGGGGATAGACCCGATAGCGACAAGGCAGTGGGTTCCGGCCACTTTACGCCCGTCCGAGAGGGTGACAACCACCCCATCCTCGCTGCGTTCCACAGCGCTTGCGCGCGAGCGCGGCATCACCTGCACCCCGCGCCGCTCGAAAACGTCCTCCAGCACACGGGCGGCGTCTTCATCCTCGCCGGGCAGCACCCTATCACGGGATGAGATGAGGGTGACCTGCGACCCCAGCCCTTCGTAGGCGGAGGCGAATTCGGCACCGGTCACACCAGAGCCAATAACGATGAGTTCTTTCGGGACTTCTTGCAGGTTATATAGCTGCGTCCAGGTGAGGATACGTTCCCCGTCGGGACGCCCAGTCGCCATTTCGCGCGGGTGCGTACCGACAGAGAGGAGGATGAAGTCGGCGTGCAGGTTGTAGGTCAGGCCCGCCTCGTCGGTCACTTCAACGGTGTGCCTGTCAAGGAGCTTCCCGGTGCCCTGCACAATTTTTACACCCGCCGCCGAGAGTGCCCGTTTAATATCGGCGGATTGCTGCTGGGCCAGCTCAAGGACTCGGGCGTTGAGCCGTTTCATGTCCACTTGCAGAATGGGGGCTTTGCCTTTGGTGTTTTCAATGCCTAGACGCCCGGCGTCTGAGAAGCGGGTCATCATATCTGCGGTGGCAATGAGAGTTTTTGAGGGTACGACGTCGGTAAGGACTGCGGAGCCACCGATGGAATTCCGCTCAATGAGGGTTACGTCTGCTCCGGAAGATGCCGCGACTTGGGCGGCCTCGTAGCCACCTGGTCCCGCGCCGAGTATCACGATTCGCTGCGATGCGTAATTTACTGATGAAGTCACACTTTCATTGTGAGCTATATCCCTGGCAGACTCAAGCGGAAAAGCTCACACAATGTGCCGTAACTTCCCACATTCACAAGGGCAGCACCGATATGGCCGTGCATTTGTCGGTGCACCGAACTATACTTGGAGGCAGGAAATCCTTAAGCACACACCAGCGGTCGGTGCTAACCGCCAACTATAAGGAAGATAATGTCTGAGAAAAAAACTGTGCATACCTATTCGGGGCAGGGTAAACATCTTGAAAACGCGGTCCTTTTCATCGGGTGTTTCGTGTTCTTGCTGCTGGGTCTCTACCTGCTGGGCACCTACCCGGATGGCTTGGGTATTCTTAGCGAACATGACGGCTGGTTCTGGTATGCCGGTGCACTAGTGTGCTACGGGCTGTTTTTCGGGCTTGTTTTTCACGTGTTGCCGTCAAAGACCACCCGCGTCATTAAAGACGTGAACAAGGTTCAGGACTAGCTCCTTTTACACCGCCAGGCTCTCGCATTACTATGCGTAGCCTCTGAGGGTCTTATGGGGCGGGCAGCTGCTGGGGGTTCCCACAGCTGCCCGCCCTTTATTGTTATCTCAAACATATTCTTTAGCGGGAGAGCTGACCCAACTACCTACCCCGCCGGAACTGTACTGGGCCGCTCATGCCGTATTCTCCTTTCCGCACCTTGGTGCGGTGGGCGAGGAAGAATACCGCCGCGTAGGTACCGCACCCGGCGGCAATTAAAGCAAAAACCGCTACTGCCAGGTACGCCATGAAGGCGTCCTGCCCGAAGAAAGCCCACACGCACGCACCCAACGTCACCAGTACCAGCAGCACAGCGGCAGCGATACGCCCCATAAACAGTGCCCAGCCGCCGGGGGTGCGCGGGGTGAGTACCCGGCGAGATAACGGAATCATCACTACCTCTTTCTACGCATTGTCAGCTATGTCTGCGCACCGCCACGCGGGTGGGCGCTGCCAGCACAGCCCGTTTCTTTTACCCTACTCCGGTGCGGAGCGTGATGCACCCGGTACGTCCGCGAAAATCGTGTCGATCAGCTGCTGACACCATTCAAGCATCGCCGCGTCTACCAGTTCTATGCCGCCAACTGGGCTGCTCTTTGGGCGCGGCAGCAGGGTCAGCCACGTCTGCAGTCCTTTCGGCTGGGTGTGCGAGGATCCCGGGTACACGCGCCCCAGCCGCATCTGCCGCGAATCCGGCAGCTGCTCGTCGGTTACTACGCGCACCTTCGGGCCCATCACCACGATCTCCCGAATACCTGCCGCACGCGCACGCTGGCGCAGCGCCGTCACGGCTAAGAGGTTCTGCACCGGCTCGGGCAGCTCACCGTAACGGTCGGTGAGCTCTTCGCGGGCTTCAGCCATTTTCTGCTCGGTGTCGGCAGCAGCAATCTGCCGGTATGCCTGCAGCCGTAGCCGCTCAGCATCAATATAGGAGTGCGGGATGTGTGCGTTTACCGGAAGGTCCACCTTCACTTCAACGTCACGCTCGTCTTTCTCTCCCCTGAAGTCTGCCACGGCTTCCCCCACGAGGCGCAGGTACAAGTCAAACCCCACACCGGCGATATGTCCAGACTGCTCCCCGCCAAGAAGGTTCCCCGCACCGCGAATTTCAAGGTCTTTCATGGCCAGCTGCAAACCCGCGCCTAGCTCGTTATGGGTTGCCACCGCTTTCAGGCGCTCCAGCGCGACCTCCCCCAACGGCTTACCCGGCGGGTACAGGAAATAGGCGTAGGCGCGTTCACGCCCTCGCCCCACACGCCCACGCAGCTGGTGCAGCTGGCTCAGCCCGTAATTCTGGGCGTTATCAACAATGAGGGTGTTTGCGTTCGAAATATCCAGGCCTGTCTCGACGATTGTGGTGCATACCAGCACATCGAAGCGGCGTTCCCAAAAATCTACAATAATCTGCTCCAGCCGGGCCTCACTCATGCGCCCGTGAGCGGTGGCGATGCGCGCCTCCGGCACTAGTTTGGCGAGTTCGGCAGCCACATTATCAATGTTTGCCACCCGGTTGTGGACGAAGAACACCTGCCCCTCACGCATCAGTTCCCGGCGGATAGCGGCGGTAATCTGCGCGTCGGTGCGGCCCCCCACAAAGGTGAGTACCGGGTGCCGCTCCTCCGGGGCCGTTGCCAGAGTCGAGGTCTCCCGAATACCCGTCAGCGACATCTCTAGGGTCCGCGGAATGGGGGTGGCGCTCATTGCCAGCACATCCACATTCGTGCGCATCTGTTTCAGTTTCTCTTTATGCTCCACCCCGAAACGCTGTTCTTCATCAATAATGACCAGGCCCAGGTCCTTAAAGCTGATGCTCTCCGAGAGGATACGGTGGGTACCAATCACCACATCCACCGCGCCGGAGGCTATTTCTTCGGTGATCTGGCGTGATTCCTTCGGTTTCTGGAAACGTGAGAGCACTTTAATTTTGATCGGGAAACCAGAGAACCGTTCGGTGAATGTCTCGTAGTGCTGTTGTGCCAGGAGTGTGGTGGGAACCAGCACCGCCACCTGTTTACCGTCCTGTACCGCTTTAAAAGCGGCACGCACCGCCACCTCGGTCTTACCGAACCCAACGTCGCCGGAGATTAGCCGGTCCATGGGGAGTTCTTTCTCCATGTCGGCTTTTACTTCGTAGATGGCGTTCAGCTGGTCGGGGGTTTCGTTGTAGGGGAATGATTCTTCCAGTTCCCGCTGCCACGGGGTGTCTTCGGTGAAGGCGTGCCCGCGCGAGGCCTGCCGTGCCGAGTACAGTTTAATCAGGTCGGCTGCGATTTCTTTGACGGCCTTGCGCGCGCGGCTTTTTGTTTTCGCCCAGTCGCTGCCGCCCATCTTCGACAGGGTGGGTTTTTCACTGCCCACATAGTGTGAGATCATATCCAGCTGTTCGGAGGGCACGAACAGCCTGTCGGGGGCTCCTCCACGTTTGGAGGGGGCATATTCCAGCACCAGGTATTCGCGCATGGGCACGTTCTGCCCGGCGGCGGGTTTTACCCCCGCCACTGGCCGTGAGGTCATCTCAATGAACCGTCCAATGCCGTGCCGTTCATGCACCACGTAGTCGCCCGGGGTGAGTGAGAGTGGGTCTACCGCGTTGCGGCGCCTGCGGGCTTTGAGTTTTGAACCAGTTACTCCGCGCGGGGCGTAGGTGCCGCGCCTGCCCAGGATTTCACCTTCAGTAAAGACCGCCAACTGTTCCTGAGACAGCAGGAACCCGGCAGACGCAGGGGCCTCACACACCTCAATAATGCCGGGTTCAATTCCCTTATCCAGGGTATCGCGGCGTGATGCTGGCACTTCACTATCGTTAAAGAGCTCAATAAGCCGATCGGTGGAGCCCCGCCCGTTGGTGAGCGCCAGCACCCGCCAGCCGTCTTTGACCAGTGCCCCTACTTCTTCAAGCATCCGCTGCACCGAGCCGGTAAACGATGCAGCCGCAGATGCGCGCACCACCAGGGTGTCTACCCCATCCGCTACGGCGTCTGCGAGCGCACAATGAGCGCTCGTTTTTTCGGTTGCAGTATCGGTTTCCGCAGGGTCATCCGGTACGGGTGCGGCAAGCTCGGCGTTGGCGATCAGTTCGGTGATTTCCCACCAGCCGATGCCCGCATCGAGTGCTTCTGTGCGGGTGGCGGTGATGGTGTGGAACCCTGCCTCACTCATGCGCAGCTGCCCAAGGTCGATGGGGGCTGCTGAGTTCTCTTCAGCGGCGGTGTCCCATGCGGCGGTGAGAAATTCTTCGTTGGTTGCTACGAGGTCTTCTGCCCGGGCGGCGATTCGTTCAGGTTCTACACTCAACGCCAGTGAACCGCTCGGGAGGAGAGAGATGAGCGTGTTCATGCGCTCAACCAGTAGTGGGGTGAGGGATTCCATGCCTTCAACGTAGATGCCTCCAGCAATTTTTTCGAGCATGGCGGAGGCGGTCGGGTAGTCCCCGACGAGGCGGGCGGCACGGCTCATGACCTCGGGGGTGATGAGCAGTTCCCGGCAGGGCGGCAGGGTGAGGCGGTCGGGCTGGGAGCCTTCGCCGGTGAGCGTGCGCTGATCGGCGGCTGAGAAGTAGCGGATCTCATCAAGTTCGTCACCGAAGAATTCCAGGCGCACCGGATTGGTTGCGGTGGGTGAGAAGACGTCAATGATGCCGCCGCGTACCGCGTATTCACCGCGTTTAGCCACAAGGTCTACGCGCGAGTAGGCGGCGTTGGTGAGGCCTTTAATGACTTCTTTGAAGGAGTATTCTTCACCCCTGGTGAGGGTGACGGGCACCAGTTTTTCGATGCCTGCCACGATGGGTTGGATCACGGCGCGTACAGGTGCAACAAGCACGAGCGGGGTGCGTTCCCCTGCCTGTGTGATGGCGCGCAGTACGCCGAGACGGCGGCCGACGGTGTCGCTGCGGGGTGAGAGCCGCTCATGGGGCAGAGTTTCCCAGGCGGGCAGGAGCGCGATGTCGTTATCGGGCAGATAGGCGCCGAGGGCGTGGGCAGTATCTTCGGCTTGCCGCTCGGTGGGGGTAATAACGAGAGTCAGGGGCTCTTTGCCGGCTCCCTCGCGGCGGGTGGAGTTACGGATTGCGGCGGCAATGTCTGCGATGAGCGGGGCGTGCAGCCCTGGAACCGCCCCGATGAGGGTCTGGGCGCTGCGTTCGGTAGCGGGCAGCTGCGCGGCGGCAACTACGTTCCGGTAGGAGGGGTACCCCAAGAGCGTCCTGCTCAGGCCGGTTAGTTTCACTGTGGCTCCTTCTACCTTGATGTGATGAGTATCTACGTACTGGCGCGTGCAGAGGGCCCGGCTATAGGGCCTCCCATTATTTTAGTACCAGCACGGGGCGACTAAGCGGTATTTGACGTGGGTTAAGGGGTGTGCGCAGCGGCACTCAGCAACTTTTAGACATATTCCCAGGTTTATGCTGGATGCGGTGTGCTTTTCAGGTAAGCACATAAAAAGTCGCGGATATAACAGTATTTTTCGGCCTATACCCCCGAATATTAAAACCTTTTCGTGGTAACCTTTCACTAACACCGATATATCACTTTTCATATAGCTTCCGGGGGTGAAACCCCAAGGTTTTACCTCCCTTATCTCATACGATAGTGGTTTTATCGAGTGGTACCTCAGTATTCACCACAATCTTTGGCACCCACCGTTGGGGGCCGGTTTTGGAAAGAACATATGAAAAAACCAATGAGAACCACTTCACACAAAACCCGCTGGGCTTCTATAGCCCTAGCCCTAAGCACCGTTTTGACGATGTCTTCCTTCCCGGCGGCTTCAGCTGCCGACACCTCCCACGACGGTACCAGTAGCGATAAAGCGGCAGCTAGTTGCTACGAGGTTAAACAGGTGAATCCCAACGCGAAGTCGGGTGCCTACTGGCTGTACACCCCGCAGATGAGTGCACCCCAGCAGTTCTACTGCGACCAGGAAACTGATGGCGGCGGCTGGGTAATGGTCGGTCGCGGCCGTGAGGGCTGGACCGAATCCTACGGTGGTGTTGGTAACGCTGACCAGCTGCACAAGAATCCCACCGGTTCTGCGGCGTTTAAACCGGTTCAGCTTTCCTCAAATACTGTGGATGCTCTGCTGAACGGCACGAAACCGCAGGATCTTCCCGATGGTATGCGTCTGCGCCGTGCCTACGATCCCAGCGGCACGCAGTGGCAGGAGGTTCGTACCCCGCGCCTGCAGACCGCACAGTGGTCGTGGGCCATGAGCTACGCCCAGCACTGGGGCCCTTTCACCTTCTCGGGTGCGGGCGGCAACAACTCATACACCCCTCGGGATCAGCCGAGCCAGATGGCCCCCGGATACGGCACCTCGGCGGTACGTTTCTTCGCTAACCGCGACCAGGGGTGGCGTATTGGTTTCGCCTATGGTGCTGATGTGACCCGCGGTAATGAGAGCTCCAGCTCGTACATTTACCAGAAGAACGGCAGCTACGGTAATGCGATCCCCTTCACCCAGGTGTATCTGCGCCCTAAACTGACCCAGCGTGATTTGAACTTCGGCCAGGTTGGTGCGGCAGCAAGTAACCGTCGCGCCCTGCCGAACAGCTACTCCATGCCGGTACGTTGGCGCACCAGCGAGCAGACCGCATCCGGTAAGGTGGGCGAGATGAACACCTACGTGCAGGCTATTACTCAGGTGGGTGACACCGTCTTCACCGGCGGCGACTTCGCATATGTTGAGTCTGCCAATGGTGAGCGTGTAAACCAGCAGTACCTTGCTGGTTATAACGTTGATAGCGGCGAGCTGGTACGTTCGTTTGCACCCAAGTTCAACGGCCAGATTAAGGCTATTGAGGCTCTGCCGGGCAACCGCCTGGCCGTGGGTGGCGAATTCACCCAGGTGAACGGGCAGCCCGCTAACCACTTCGTGATCCTGAATGCGACCACCGGCGAGATTGACAAGACCTGGGATATCCAGATCGAACGTCGCAGCTCCGCCGCAGCACAGGTGAAGACCTTGCAGGTGCAGGACGGTTACCTGTACATCGGCGGTAACTTCACCCACGTGAAGGGTAATACGTCTAAGAACGCCGCCTACGCTCGTGGCGGTGCCCGCATTAAGCTCAGCGACGGCTCCGTCGACTGGAAGTGGCGTCCTAAGTTCAACGGCACTGTGAACGGCATTAACGCCGCCGCCGATAACTCGACGGTGCACGCGGCTGGTTACTTCTCCGAGGTGAGCGGTTCCAGCGCTTTCCGGCTTGCAGCCCTGAACGGTGCTGACGCAACCCCCATTAACTGGGAGTGGAAGCCGTCTCTGGAGGCACAGCCCGGTGCCCGCTACATGTGGGGTTTCCAGTTCGATGTTCAGGATACCGGTGCTGATGTGTGGACCGGCGGTACTGAGCACATGATCGCCCAGTACAGCAAGAACGGTTACGCCCGTAAGAGCAGCGCAATTACCCGTGAAGGCGGCGACTTCCAGGATCTGCACCTGAACGGTGATGTGGTCTACGGTGCCTGCCACTGCGGCGACTCCATCTTTGAGGGCTCGCAGAGCTACTACGGCTACTGGCAGGATTACTCTCAGGTGCACAATATCCGCCTCGTAGCTGCTTTCGACCGGGAGAGCGGCAAGATGCTGGGCGAGTTCAACCCCATTCTGAAGGGTGCCCGCGGCTTCGGCGTGTGGGAGTCCTTCGTGGATTCCCGCGGCAACCTGTGGGTTGGCGGCGATATTAACCGCTCCCTGGGCGAGAAAGGCGAGCAGCGTACCGTCGGCTTCGCACGTTACGCACCGCGCGATGTGACTCCTCCCGCAGCCCCTTCGGGCTTGAGGGCACAGCGTTCGGGCAATAACGACAAGCTCAGCTGGTCGGGTGCCGAGCAGGGTGCACGCTACCAGGTGATCCGTAACGGCCGCGTCATTGCGACCGTGACGGGCACCAACTACTCGGTAGCACACCAGGATGGCGCACGTTACTCTGTGCGTGCGGTTGACGCCTCGGATAACTACTCGGCTGGTAGCCCTGAAGCCCGCGTCTAATCAGGGTTCACGCGCCACTGTGCGCCGGTAAGATCGCCCCGCCCGTCGCTTTGGCGGGCGGGGTGGTTTTTACCGTCGGCGGCACCCATGCAGCTGTGTTAGGCTGGGGGCATCCGCCGCATAATTTCATACTGTATTCACTCACTAGGCGCCCCGTCAGGGCGTTATCCCAGTCACCGATGTAAGGTTTACTATGCCCACCACAAATCTATCCGCTCGCCGTGCGCTCACCAGCGTGCTTGTATCTGGTTCACTTTTGCTTGCGTTGGCGGCGTGCTCCAACACAGACAATAACAACAATGAGGCGCAGAGCTCTTCGTCCTCAGCCAGTGCCAGTACCTCCTCCAGCTCATCGTCAGCCACTTCAACCTCTCAGAGCCCTTCGCAGTCTCCTACCGAGTCCGCTACTACTACGTCGGCGGAGCCTACCCCGTCGGCAGAGCCGGAAGATAACGGACCCAAGCCAGACGAGAACTATGCAGGCGCTGAGAAGATTAAGGATGCCCCCACCGTTGCGGCTGATTCCCCTGAGGTGAAAGAACTCGATAACCTGCGTTCCTCCTACGAAAATACCCTCGCGAAGGTAAAACCTGCCCCTGAGCCGCAGCGGCAGCAGGGCGATGAAGAGGGCAGCAACGATGAGAACGGCAAGAAGGAACAGGCCCGCCAGGCCCTTGATGACGACACCATTAAAGCCATTGAAGAGATGTCTACTGGTGCTGCCGCTGGTGAGTACACCTCCTCAGCTGCCGAGCATGCAATGACCGGCACGCACACCGAAGGCACGAGTACTGTGGTGGGTAACCCGCGCATGACCGAAACCACCTACAAGGGTCAGCCTGCACGCCTCTTGGAAGTGTGCGTGGACTCTTCCAACGTGAAAACAGTTGATAAAGACGGCAAGGAGCTTCCTTCCGACAATACGCCTAAACGGTCTCTGAATATTTACACGCTGGTGCAGGTGGACGGCAAGTGGAAAATTGCCGAACATGACTGGCCAAATAACGCTAACTGCTAGGTGTTATAACACGGTTGCAGGCAGGTTATACCCCCATTAATGAATGGCTTATAGAGTTCCTTTTGTGGAATATCTATAAGCCATTCGTTGTATAGTGAAGTTTTTTGACAACACACTCTCTTGCCGTCAGACGGGGGTAAGGGTAAGGCACTTCCTCAGGCATGTATCAATAACCACAAGACTAATATTTTTACACTCACCCTATCATTGATGTGATTCCGGTTATCTAAGCCTCTTTTCTTTGTTCCATGCGTCCTTTATCTATATAGTTGGATTAGTAGTTTGTGCCTTCCCCGGCCGCACTGTGCTTTTATTATGTGCGTATTAGCGTACCGTTGATGCGCACATAAGGGCGTGCCGTGTGACCGCCCATAGCTACAATGTCACACCGATATAGAGGAACACTTACACATGTCTACGCCGGCTCGCCCTGCAACCAGGCCGGGTTTCGCTGAAACCCTCACCGCGCTTGAGCGCGCCCAGAAGCCGGGGCACGGCGTACCCGCCTACACCCGCTGGGTTAATCGCCGCGTTGCTCGTTACTTTGCAGCCGCGGCCGTTGCAATGGGTATTACGCCGAACGGTGTGACGGCTATTAGTGCCGTATGCTCGGCTGCGGGTATTCTCACTCTCCTACTGGCTCCTCCCACAGCGCTAACAGCACTAGCGGTGGCGCTGCTCTTTGCCCTTGGGTACGGCCTGGATTCCGCCGATGGGCAGGTCGCCCGCGTAACCGGGGCGTCCTCCCCCGCCGGGGAATGGCTTGACCATGTGGTTGATTCAATCCGTGTACCCTGCATCCACCTTGCCGCCTTGGTAGGGTTCATTCGTTACCCCCAGCATTTTTCCCTGACCGGAGCTGCCGATGGTTTCCCCTCCGGCTGGAGCCTATGGTGGCTGCCCATGGCGTTCACCGTGCTGACCGCAGGGCATTTCATGAGCCAGATCCTTGCCGAACAGCTGCGGAACAACCGTAAAACTGCTGCCCCTTCAACCGGTGGCACAATGCGTTCTTTCATTAACCTGCACATGGACGCGGGTACCCTCTGCTGGATTTTTATCGTGTGGGGCTTCGGGCCGCTTTTCGTGGTCATCTACGCCCTGCTTTTCGCCGCGAACGCCGCAACCGTGCTGCTCTCAATGCGCCGCAAGTACGTTACTCTCTCAACCCCAACCACACCCGCCCAGTAGGAGTCACTATGCTTCAATTTGAATCCCGCATCCCCTCCGTCAGCGTTGTGATTGCCACCAATGGAAAACGCATGCAAAGCTTACGCACCGCAGTCACCGCAATTCTCGATCAGCAGTACCCGGGCCCCGTTGAGGTGGTGATCGTCTACGACCGTGTCACCCCTGACCCGCTCTCCGATATTGAAATCAGCGAGAATCGGTCACTACGTATTATTGAAAACACACGTACCGGTGGGCTAGCTGGCGCACGCAATAGCGGCATTCTGGAGGCCACAGGAATAATCCTGGGATTCTGTGACGATGACGACACCTGGATGCCGGGCAAACTCACCGAACAGGTGGCATTGTGGCGAGCTAACCCGGATGCGGTGGGTATCTCATCTGGTATTACGGTGCGCTCGGACGGGCGGAACATCGTGCGCCTAGCCCCCGAACGCGCTACTTTCGATGACTTCCTGCGCTCACGGATCACCGAGGTTCACCCCTCCGCAATGCTGTACTCCCGCTCTGACTTGGTGGATGGCCCCGTCGGTCTGGTGGATGAGCAGCTGCCTGCCTCTTACGGGGAAGACTATGACCTGCTGCTGCGCGCTACCAAGCACGGCGATATTCTTTCCGTACCCCAACCGCTGGTTAGGGTGCTGTGGGATCGGCCGTCCTTTTTTGCCGGTCAGTGGCAGTACATTGCTGATGGCCTCACCTACCTGCTGCGTAAGTTCCCTGAATTTGAGCGTTACCCCAAGGGTGTGGCGCGCGTGGCCGGGCAGGTGGCGTTCGCGCACGCAGCGCTGGGCCATAAGAAAGAGGCATTTGCGTTTGCCCGTTCTTCCCTGCACCGCGATAAGACGCAGCTGCGCGCCTGGGCCGCATACCCGGTGGCTCTTGGTGTTGTAAAACCGCAGACCCTGCTGGATGCGGTGCAGAAAACAGGCAGGGGCCTTTAGACCGTGCCCAACACAGTTACGGCCGCCCTGACGATTCTGAAAAAGGCGGACATTGAGACGATGTCCGCCGGGCGTGGCCTACCCAATAATCAGAACGCCCCGGCTCTGCCAGCGTGGCCGCTGCTCACCCTGCTGTATGGGTTCCCAATCATCTGGGCACTTGGGCTGCTGCAGATTGCCCCGATTATCCTTGCCTTTGTGATGCTCGGCTATATGCTGGTGCGCGGGTCGGTACGTATCTACCCTGCCCTGTGGGTGTGGGGTGCTCTCACGTTCTGGGTGGTTGTCTGTGCGGTGTCGCTGGTAGAGCCCACAGACCTTATTGCGTGGGGGTTCCGGTTCTCGGGTGTTTTTTGCGCGGGTGTTTTTACGCTTTACTACTTCAATGCGCGCGCCGCGATCACTCCGGATCGTTTGCTGGGCGGGTTGGTGACCCTCTGGGTCACTCTTGTGATCCTCGGCTGGGGTGGGGTGCTTTTTCCTAATTTTAGGCTGCAAACCCCCATGAGTTTCATCATGCCCGCCTCAATTCTGCAGAACCCTCTGGCGCGTGATTACATGCTTCCCCCACTTGCGGAGGTGCAGCGCCCGTGGGGTGCCCCCGAAGCATATAACCGCCCTTCCGCACCGTTTCCCTACGCAAATAGCTGGGGCCTGGCGTACACGCTGCTGACCCCAATCATGCTGGCGTACCTGCTGCGTCTGCGGAACCGGTGGGCCCAGGTAGGGCTCGTGGTTGCTTTGCTGCTCTCAACCGTCCCAGCGGTGAAGACCAGTAACCGAGGCATGTTCATTGGTTTAGGAATTGTTGTTGCCTATGTTCTGCTGCGGCAGCTATTTGCTCGTAACTGGCGTGCCGTGGCATTCGGCGTAGGCGTGGTTGCTGTGGGTGTCATTGGGCTTTTTGCTACCGGTACTGTCGCCGAAATTCTGGGCCGCCAGAACTATTCCGACTCCACCGGTGGACGTGCCGCACTGTATAAATCCACGTGGGAGGCCACCCTGCAATCCCCCATCGTAGGCTACGGCACCCCCCGTATGGAACCCAGCGTGGGGGTTTCGATGGGCACCCAGGGCTACCTGTGGACACTCATGTTCTGCTTTGGCTTTGTGGGCCTGGGCCTGTTCCTTGTTTTCTTATCAAGCGCAGTGTTCTCAGGCCTTCGGGTGAGCACTGCCTCCGGGTACTGGCTTCATGCTGTTCCGGTTAGCTGCTTTGTAGTGCTCATTTTCTATAGTTTTGATATTACTCAGCTGAGCGTGCTGCTGCTGAGTTCAGCGCTGTGTGTGCGCTCGAATTATTACGGGGAGGGACTGTGACGGCGACTAAGCCCAAGTCCTTGGCCCGCAGCGGCTCTCTGTCCTCGCTGTGCGTCATGTATGGCGCCGCGATCGCGTTTGGGACGACCCTGGTGGTGTCAAACGGTATTGGTCCGGCTGGGGCAGGCGAGTTTTTTCGCCTCATGGCGCTGTTTGCTATTGCTACCTCAACGGCTGTTTTCGGTGCCGACACGGGGCTGGTGCGTACTATCTCGGCGCAGAACGCACTGGGCAGGTACTCCGCTATTCCCCGACTGATCCGTTACGCGGTGCTGCCGCCTCTGGCGCTGTCGCTGGGCATCACCGCCGTGGCGTGCATCTACTCGGTGGCGGTACCGATGCCGCACGAGTATGCAGTGGCGCTTCGGATGAGTGCTCTGTTCGTGATCGTCGCGGCCGTAATGTCGGTGTATTTTGGGGCGCTGCGCGGGCTGAACCATGTGGTCACGTTTACCGTCATGCAGAACGTTCTGTTGCCGACCCTACGCTTCGGTGCAATCGCGCTGGTGGTATTCGCCTCAGGGCACCTGCTGGATCTGGTGTTTGCGTGGACCCTTCCGGTGGCGGCTACGGCGCTGCTGACTCTGTGGGTAGTTGAATCCTATATGCCGCGCAGTAAAGATCGTCCGCAGTCTGAGGCTGCCGCAACCACCCCGCAGGAGAGCGCCCACTCATTTTGGACGTTCAGTTCTGCGCGCGGAGTGGCAACCATTGTTGAGACCATCCTCGAATGGATTGACGTACTCACCGTCACCACCGTTCTGGGGCCTGCCGCCGGTGGTGTATACGGCGCGGTGAACCGGTGTGTACGCGTGGGTACGATGGTTGAGCACACGGGCCGCATCGTTACCGGGCCGTCCATTAGCGCAGCGCTGGCCACCCAGAACATTGATCGGGCGCGGCAGATCTTCCTGGCTACCACCCGCGTACTCACCGCCATTTCCTGGCCGTTTTACCTGACATTGGCGGCGTTTGGCCCCACCCTGCTGGGGTTCTTCGGGAAGGGCTTCGAAGAGGGGGCCGGCATCCTGTGGGTTATCTGTCCCGCAGCGATGCTCTCAATGAGCGCTGGCGGTGTGCAGTCTATTCTGCTGATGAGCGGTAAAAGCCGTTGGCAGCTGCTCAATAAGCTGTCTTCACTGGCGGTGGCGATCATTCTCAACGTTGCGTTGGTTCCGCTCTGGGGCCTGTACGGCGCGGTGACGGCGTGGGCTTCAGCGCTTCTGATTGATACTTTCTTGGCGAGCTACCAGGTGTTTCGCCTGGTGGGCATCCGCACCAGCCTGACGGAGATGGCACCTGCCCTCACCCTAGGGGCTTTGGTGCCGCTGGGATGCTCATTTGTGGTGCTAACGATTGTGGGCCAGGGCCTGTTGGGGCTTGTCCTCTATGTGATATTGTTGGCCCCTTCATACGTCGCGCTTCTGTACTATTTTCGAACCCAGCTGGGCATTGAACGGTTCCTGGCCTCCCGCAAGGGCGGGGGTAAGGGCGCTGGGACGCGTTCCGCGCTGGCACATCAACTATCGATACAGGGAGAGAACACTATGAGTAAACTGTCCGCAACTACGGACGCCCCCGCGGTGTCCCTGCGGGAGCAGCTACACCGGGTGTGGCGCCACAAGATGATTGTGATTATCACCATTGTGGTCTGCACTCTCATAGCGGTGGCGTTTAGCTTCCTCGCTCCGCCTAAGTACACCGCTAAGTCGAGCGTGCTGGTGAACCCGCTGGTGACCGATCCCGCTGCTGGTGGTAACGCAAATTCTCTGAAGGTGGATATCTCTACCGAGTCCCGCGCGGCTGGGTCGCGTGAGGTGGCTGATAAGGCCGCAGATAATCTGCGCTCTGAGGGCGTTGATAATGACTCCAAGCTTACCGACAAGCTGATGAACTCAACTAAGGTGGTTCCCACCTCGCAGACTGCGGTGCTTGACATTGAGGTGAGCGATTCCAACGCTAAGCGTTCCGCGCAGTACGCGAATGCTATCGCCAAGGCCTACCTGGAGGTTCGTCAGAATAACCTGAAGGAAACCATCACCGATAGCGTGAAGAAGCTTGACGCTCAGATTAAGCAGCTTGAAGATGAGGATAAGAATAATAACGGAAACGCGAACTCTGCGAAAATTTCGCAGATGCGGGAGCGTCGTAACCAGATCCAGCTGACCTCCACGGTCGGCGGGCGTGTGCTGACTGAGGCTCAGCCGCCGAAGAAAGCCACCGGGCTGGGGCACAGGAAGACTGCCTTGGCGGGTGTGGGTACGGGTCTGCTGCTGGGCGTACTCATCGCGTACGTGTACGACCGTATGATGCGTACTGTGGGGTACTCAGATCGTTTGAAGGATCTGGGGATTCCGGTGCAGACGGTGCGCCCGCGGTCCTCTGATGAGGATACGCTGCTGCTGATGCGCCGTATCGGCTCGCCTGACGGCAACCTGCGGGCTTCTAATATTTCGGGCATTGTGATTGTCTCGGATTCTCCTGCGTTGGCGGATCAGCTGCACCGGCAGCTATACCGTACTATCCCCAGCGGTAAGGCGTACTTTACGGACTACCCGGCTTTGAGCAAGGTGCTTGAGCATTACTCGCCCGAGCAGGTTATTGAGAGTAATGAGATTCCGATGGTCATTAACTTGGCCGATGAGGCGCCCCTGTCTACTTTGCTGCGTTTATCCGAAGCATGCCGCGTGTGCTTAGTGCCGGTGGGTGAGCTGAGCTCCCGGGCACAGGTTCGTGAGCTGTTCTCGCACCTGCGGACCCTGGAAAACACCGTGAGTATCGCGATCTTTATGGACACCGACCCTGAGAAGGAGAAGGTTGATGGAGCGACTGCGTAAGAAGCCCTCGAAGCTGCTGCTTGTTTCCAGCAGCGGTGGGCATCTGAAGCATCTGACGGCCACGTTTGATGCGTGGCAGAACTATGAGCGTGTGTGGGTAAGTTTTAAGCAGCCCGATGTTGAGTCTGCGCTGGCGGAGGAGAAGGTGTACTGGGCCTACTACCCCACCACCCGCAACGTGAAGAATGCCATCCGTAACCTGTTTTTGGCGTTCAAGATTTTCCCCCGGGAGAGGCCCGATGTGGTGGTCTCTGCCGGGGCGGGGGTGGCGGTTCCGTTCTTTGTGGCGGCTAAGCTCTTCCGGGCTAAGACCCTCTACATTGAGTGCTACGACCGCCCCACCCTGCCGACGATGACGGGAAAAATGCTGTACGTGCTCGCGGATGATTTCAATGTTCAAAGCGATGAGCAGCAGAAGAATTTCCCCGATTCACGGGTGATTCACCCGATCTTTTAGGGGGTTGGCGCGTCTCACACGTTGAGCCGCCGCTAATCCGCGTCCTCGTTCCTTTTTAGGGGTATATTTAAAGGACGCTACACATATACCGTAGCTGTGGGGTACTTGCCTCACCCGGTTTTATTTTCCGCCTCGGCTAAACCGGCGCATTTTCCGGATGTGCTTGCTGAGTACCCTCACCGATAAAAGCATAGAGAGGAATAGGCTATGTCTATTCACAATTTCCCGGATGTTAGCGTCAGCGACGCTAATTCTGGCGTGCCCGTTCTCACACCTAATACAGATCCGGTTAATATTCCCACTAAAACATATGACCTTGTCATCTCTTTAGGTACTGATTACCACAGGTTTGATAGGCTTCTGCGTTGGGTTGATGCGTATCTTAAGGAGAACCCGCATCTTAGCTGCCTGGTGCAGCACGGCCATACCGCACCTATTGAGCGTGGCGAGAATGTAAGGCTCATGCCTGCTGGGGATCTCATGGGCTACTATGCTACGGCCTCTGTGGTGGTTGTTCAGGGCGGCCCCGGTTCGATTCAGGATGCACGCCGTACCGGTGCTATTCCGCTGGTGGTACCACGCCGCGCGGAGTTTGATGAGGTGGTCGATAACCACCAGGTTCCCTTTGCTGATCTGATGGAAAAACGTGGCCACGCGGTGGTGGTCAATAGCCGCGCGGAGCTGTTCGATAAGCTTAATTTGGCGTTGGCTAATCCTTCTCTGTTCCGTTCTGCTGAACCGTATGTTGCTGCCCCTGAGGTCTCAGCTGAGCAGCTTTCTGAGGCTCTTCATGACCTTCTTACGGGTCGTTCGCACCGCACCGAGGGTTATGTGACTCGTTTTAAAAATGCTGCCCGGGCGCATTTTTTGGGTAAACGTGAAATGGCTCGGATTAGCTCTTTAACTCCTAATGCTTAGGATTGTGTTTTTAAGTTCACACCGCCCTGGTTTGCCGTGCCCAAAATAAGCAGTATTCTAAATTTATAGCCTACGAAGCTCACAGGATATTCTCAGCTATTTTTACCGCCGCCGGTCTCTTTTGACTTCCGAGGCGCGGTAGCCTTGTATATGGTTTGTGCGTCTTGGGATAACCCGCGCACTGTTGGAAAGGAAAACTATGTCAGTTCAGGAATCCACCGTAGTTAACGTGACCGTTGAGCAGATCGCTACCGCTTACGCGAGCGAGGACTTTGCGCGATTCGTGTGCTCTGAGGTCGGCGTTGAGTTTGAAAGCTTCTCCCTTGAGGGCGACGCTTCCGGTGAGTTCACCGCAACTACTGTGCGCACCATCCCCTCGGACCGTGTGCCCGATATTGCCCGTAAATTTGTGTCCAATGGCGTTAATATGACTCAGGTTGACCGCGTAAGCGCCCCCGCCGCTGATGGTTCCCGTACCGTGGATACCGAGGTGAAGGTGAACGGCATGCCGGTGAACGCTAAGGCTTCGCAGGCACTGGTATCCCAGGGCGAGCAGACCCGTGTGGATGTGAACGGCGAGGTTTCCTGCTCGATCCCGCTGGTGGGCAAGAAGATTGCTGCCTCCGCTGAGCCGCAGGTTGGCCGCGTACTGAAGGTGCTGGGCACCTCGGCTGAGAAGTGGACCGCACAGCAGTAACGCTAGTTCTACGACGGTGTTCGGGCGGTTACCGCCCCACATCGGCTTACCCCGTGTAGCACCGTAAAGCGGCAGGTGCACCCCTTGCGTGGTGCACCTGCCGCTTAGTTTTTAGAGAAGCCCTCCCCCAGCAGGTGAGAGCTTTGGACGGCTAGTCGTTCTCCTGAGCGATGAGACCCCTTTTGATGCTGGCCCCGTGCTGCTGTTCATCATCCAGCAGGCGCATAATGCGCCCGAGAGCTTCGATTGCGTCGTGTTCTGCCTCCAACAGGTCTACAACTTTACGAAGCTTGGTGCTTGAGGTGTGCTCGGTGTACGGGAAGTAGTGTACACGCACCCCCACTTCGGCGAAGCGGTTTTCTAAGGCTATGCCTTTTTCGGTGCCTTTCCAGTCGTCGCCTTTGAAGAACACGTCAAAGGGCTTCTGAGACCAGGTATGTAGTTTATCCGGGTTAGTCTCAATATGCACCTCGTCCACGTAGCTAATGTGGCTGACGATTTCGGCGCGTTCTTCAATCGGGATGACGGGTCGGCGGCCTTTGGTTTGTTCCAGCACGTCGTCGTGAACCACCCCGGCGATGAGGTGGTCGCAGTTCGCTTTTGCTTGGCGCAGGATGTTCAGGTGGCCGACGTGGAAAAGGTCGTAGGCGCCGGCGGCGTATCCGATGGTCATGGGGTTCTCTCGTGGGTGACTGAATAATGAAATTTTTGGTGGCACCTCTAGCGCTTGTCCGTTCCCTGTTTCTTGGATGAAAACAAGGGGCATTTAGGGAGGGAAAAGCCGTGATCTGCAGGCACCAGCCTAATTCTAGCACCGCTCAGTTCCGCGGCAGGCTTATCGTGAAGGTCGCGCCAATCACCCCGGGAGGATACCCGCTCTTCATTGGCCTCTGTTAGTCAGCAGTCACAGCACAAGCAGCAGGAAGTTAGGGTAATCTTTTGCCGACTCGCCTCATAAAAACTAAGAATTATGGTAATAATGAAGGGGATAGTGTGAATAACTTCGATATGCAATCGGCATACTATATGCGTGAGAATTTTCCAAAAATCCTTAAACTACCCCCCCCCAAAAAAAGCGGCACCTTAAAAGTTTTCTCGGATAATCACCATTTACCCATGAGCAGTTTATGCACCTAGGACTTCTACAATGAAAAAGAATCGTATAAATACCTTCTACGCGCTTAATATACTCACTATACTTGACGGGGAAATTCTAGAATGCGCGGGTACACCCACAACTCAGTATGCTGACTTGGATATATCCACGGAGAAAGACAGAAATATCATTCTCGAAGACCTGCTACGGCCTGAGCTATTGCACTATTCACCAGAAAACCAGCATAAGATACGGCTAAGTTTTCTGTACTGTACTACGAACTGCAGTGAGACGCAGTTGGAAGATTTACTAAATTTTTATAGCGGAAGTATTTTTCCAACCCCCAACAGTAAAATCACCTATAAAGAGTTTTTTGAAATTATGTACACCAGTTTATTTTGCCAAAATATAGAGGTGGAAGAATTAGATCATTTTATGTTCTACGACGATCCCTCACCCCACGCGTGGAATTTATTCAACGAGTAGGCACCTTCGATTGCCGTACTGCTCCTATCGTCCGGGTATGAAACCGCCAAAGCATAAGCAACAGTTTGGTATGTGCCCAAGAGATACACCACTGATACAGCGGGGTAGAAATTCCCCGCTGACCAGTTGGCATCGCCAGAACGTACTACGCGTGTTTTCCTGCAGCCTCCCGGGCTGCTTCTTCGGCGGCAACCCAGGAGAGCATTGCGCATTTGACGCGGGCCATGAATTTTGAGACCCCCGAGAATGCCGCCATATCGCCGTACTCTTCTTCATCCAGGGTGATCTGACCGCGTGAACGCAGCATCTGGCGGAACGCATCCACGTGGTGCTGCAGTTCCCCCACAGTCATGCCCGGCGCCATCTCTGAAAGCACCGACGCCGCAGCCATTGAGATAGAGCAGCCATCACCTTCCCATGAGACTGACTCGATCACCTGCTCGCCGTCTTGAGGCTCCTGGGCAAGCACCAGGCGCAGGTTAATCTCGTCCCCACAGGTGGGGTTGTACTGATGGTTATCGGCGCTGCAACGCCCGTTAGGGACCTCCACGAGGTGCTCACCCGAACGCTGTTTGGAGTGCTCCAGGATAATTTCTTGGTACAACGATTCTAAAGACATAATCCATCCATTTCTGCGGCAGTGTGTAGAGGTAGATACGGTGCGCGTTCGGCGCGGTTACAGGCCAAAATAGGGGCGCACCTTCGCCAAAGCAGCCAGGAACGCCTCAATATCGTCAGTGGTGTTATACAGGTAGGCGGAGGCACGGGTGGAGGCGGTCACCCCCGACAGCTTATGCAGCGGCTGGGCGCAATGGTGCCCCACTCGCACCGCAATACCCCAGGTGTCCAGAAGCTGACCCACATCGTGCGGATGCACCCCATCAATCGCCAAAGACACAAGCCCGGCGCGGCGGGCAGGGTCGGCGGGCCCGAGCAGGCGCACCCCCTCAATCTGCTGCACACCCGCAGCAAGGCGCTGCCCCAGCTCATGCTCCCACGCCTGCACATTGGCCATCCCCACATGCTCAAGGTAACGCACGGCGGCAGCAAAAGCCACAGTCTGCGAAACCCGCTGGGTGCCCGCCTCAAACTTAATGGGAGCGGGCATGTACTCGGCATCTTCCAGCCCCACACGGGTGATCATGGAACCGCCGGTAAGGAATGGCGGTAACGCATCCAGCAGCTCGGCACGGCCATAGAGTGCGCCGATACCGGTGGGTGCGAGCATCTTATGCCCCGAAAATGCGGCGAAATCCACCCCAAGACCCGGAAAATCAACGGGCATATGCGGTACTGACTGGCAGGCGTCAAGAACAGTGAGTGCGCCCGCTTTCCGCGCGAGCGCCACCATATACGGCACGTCCGTGATCGCACCAGTCACATTAGAGACATGCGTGAACGCTAAGATACGGGTGTTCTGCCCCACGATCTGTTCAGCAGCCTCGTAGTCGAGTTGACCGTCGGAGGTCACCGGAATGTGGCGCAAGGTTGCGCCGGTGCGCTGGGCTAGGATCTGCCAGGGAATCAGGTTGGCGTGGTGCTCCACCTCGGTGGTGACAATCTCATCACCCTCACCCAGGGCGAACTGTTCGGCTTTTTCCCCGCCAATCCCTTGAGAGGCGTTCCCGATAGCGTAAGCGATAAGGTTCAATGCCTCAGTAGCGTTAGAGGTCCACACGAGTTCCTTGTCAGTGGCGCCCACAAAACGAGCAACGGTAGCTCGCGCATCCTCGAACAAGTCGGTGGCTTCAACTGCGAGAGTGTGCGCCCCCCGGTGTACCGCAGAGTTCGCGTGCAGGTAGAAGTCACGTTCGGCATCAAGCACCTGCAGGGGTTTCTGGCTGGTGGCCCCCGAATCCAGATACACCAGCGGGTGCCCGTTCACCTGCGTACCGAGGATAGGGAAATCGGCGCGCAGATCGCGCACCAGCTGGTCATTCAACGGCGTGTTCGCTGGGGTCGAGTATTCTGCCACGGTAACCTTCTTCTCTCGTGTGGGGCACGCCCAGTTTAAGGATGCTAAGCGTCTAGGACGCCCAAAACCGGGTGTGGCGCACAGCGCGCAAGCACCCGGCAGGGGCATAACGTCATACTTTTCTAGCTTATTCCTCCACCCGGGGTGAAGGATAGTTAGGTGTGAGCAACCACGCGCCCCAAAGCACCGCCGCAGTACCCGGCAGCTAGGCGGAGTGGTAGTGCTGCTGAGCCGCAACTAGGCCTTTCTCAACGAGCATACGCACCGCATCCGCCGCATTAGAGATCAGGAAAGGCAGGTTTTTCGCCTCGGCCGTGGAGAACGGTTTGAGCACAAAATCTGCGGTGTTCATGCGACCGGGCGGGCGGCCAATACCAGCACGCACACGGTAGTACTCTTTAGTGCCGAACGCTTTAGTAATGTCACGCAGGCCGTTGTGCCCGCCTTCTCCTCCACCGCGTTTAAGTTTGATGGTGTCAAAGGGGATGTCCAGCTCGTCATGCACCACCACCACATGGTCGGGCTCAATCCCGTAGAACTTTGCGACCGCTGAGACAGGACCGCCCGAAACGTTCATGTACCCGAGCGATTTCATGAGCACAACCTTGGGCCCGCCCATACCAAGACGGCCCGTAGCCACGACAGCGGATGCTTTAGGATGTTTTTTGAAGGTTCCGCCTACCTCACGCGCCAGCTCGTCAAGCACCATCTGCCCAATATTGTGGCGTGTTTTAGCGTACTGCGGGCCGGGGTTTCCCAAACCAACGATGAGCCACGCATCAGACATATCAGCCCGCCCCTTCAAGAATCGTGTGAGTAGTGACAAATCAGCCCCCTTGTGGGTGTGAAATGTTCCGGCAGATACGGTGCGACCCGCACCGAGCCCGGTAGGTTCGTGTGCGGGTCGCGCCCAATACGGTTATCTGCCGCCTATTGGATTAGTCCACAAACAGCAGGTCGATGTGCTGCAGCTCGGGGCGGATCGGGTGACGCTGAATATCCTGCACGCGAGTCTTGAACTGCTCGCCGTCAACCTCAATCACCAGAACGGCATCCTTGTTGCGCACAGCCAGGGTGGTCTCGTGGCCCGGCAGGATCACGTGCTTAGGCTCTTTGCCGTTGCCGTAGATAACGGCGGGAATGTTGCCTGCTGCGCGGATGCGGCGTGCGTAGCCCTTCCCAAAATCGGGGCGGGGCTCAGCGGTAATCTTAATTTCTGACATGGTAATCTCCACTCTATACATAATGGGTAATGCGCCAAGAGAATAATGGCGCGAATCATGGGATTCCATGCGCCACCTCGTCGATAACGGCAGAGTCTGCCCTCGCCTTGGCCACACACCATTATACGTACTGATCGTTATCTGGCAATACCCGCCCCTGAGAGGCAGGCTTCCGCTTACACACCCATGCTGTCTTTCGCAAGCTTATCGTTTCCCAAATGGGAAGAACGCGACGTTAGATTCCCTGATTGTCCTTTCTTATCTTTATTCCTTCGCGCTAAGGCTAATACCCATACACAGTAGATAAGGACCATCGCAATATACGGGATATAGGTGACAAACATGACTGGGGTTGATTCAACCGCGATTTTAAACGACTCATCTAGGGTGGAGGAATTTCGGAGAATATCTGTAAAGGGGAACATCTTAAGACGAATCCAGACTCTACTAATAAACTTTGACATTTCAATCGGGGTAAAGAGCAAAGTAAATCCTGCTAACAGGATCAAGCTTATCGCAATACCTCCTCCTAGCTTCCCAAAAGTTTTTTGAACCAATGAAAATCCGAAAACAATAAAACAGATAATGATAAGCGGTATATATACACTATGGTGACTCCACGAAATAGGTGATATAAACGCAGATACAAGCAGGGCCGCACAGGCAGTAATATAGTTCGAAACATACGCATCATACATTTTGTCTGACAATCTAATAAATACATAAATCAGAACAATAAATGCTACTGCCGCAAGAATATATAATGCTTTAAGCAATACCCCTTCAGGAACCACGGTAGAAATAATCCCTTGGAATGATATATTCCCCAGTTCGCGAACACGACCAACCCTTGAAGTATCTTGAATTGCACTCGTCCAGAACTGTACGGATTGTGAAGGCAGAAGAATAAACCCAAGAACAACTGTCCCAAGGAAGGTGAGCGTCGTTGTTAGAATGGACGTCCACTCTCGCCGCGCCAGGAATACCAGCATCAGAGCAAGCGGGGTGAGTTTTATTCCTGCTGCAATGCCCACGAAAAACCCGCGAGGTATCCGATGCGCAGGTCTCACAAAATCCCACAAAACTAAGAGAAAAATTATGGGATTAATCTGGCCATAGTTTGTCCCACCGCGCCAGGCAGAAGTCACTACAAAAATAGCTGCAATCATCATAACCCACCATGGCGTCATAATATTAATACGACGGGTAAACCATTCATGTTTCGAGAGCATGCAAGCTGCCAGGTAAGCCACAGCTATGGCACACGCCCCATACACACATGCGTGAATAAACGCAGCAATACTATAGGGAAATGCTGAGATAGGTAAAAAGAGTAATGCCGCAAAGGGGGGATAGGTAAATGGTAGATGCAGCCCTGAATGAGAGAATACGTATTCCACCAACCCGTATGTACGAACGGTGCCCACCGTTAAGTCTTGGTCATACAACGAATAGTCGTATGAGATAAAAGGATTTACGCTGGAACCAGCAGAGTAATACACCTGAAAATCTTGATACAAGGCAGATTTAGCAGTCAAAAAATAAACGGTGACAAAAAA
Source organism: Rothia aeria (assembly GCF_016726365.1). Lineage (NCBI taxonomy): Bacteria > Bacillati > Actinomycetota > Actinomycetes > Micrococcales > Micrococcaceae > Rothia > Rothia aeria. Next base: position 849,504 of record NZ_CP068102.1, read on the forward strand.
TACTACAGAAATAGCAATTTTTACAATACTACCAAAACTCTTTAAAGAGTGTTCACTATATTTTGTTTTCATAGTTCCTGAGAAATTACGGATTGTAAATGTGATAAATATCCATGTTTGCTATTTATAGCGCAGGATATGTTATGTGTGACAGATACTCGGCGAGCGCATCGCGGTGATCGCGAGGGGTGAATCCGGCAGCGATAAGTTTTGAAAAATCCAGGGCAGAGTTGGCAGAACATGCCCCGGTGCGCACCATCTTCACCCTTAACTAGCGCCCTTAGAAAACCGAGGTATGGAGAAAAGAGGAATTCCGCATCGGCTGACGAACTTTCCTAAAAGAATCGGTAGTATGACACCGATAACCACCCCCGCAACAAGGTATATCGGGATCGAGAATACGCCGCCCTTAGTCATTACCATGCGAACGATCGATACAAAAACAATGTGCGCAATGAATATCTCGAGAGAGTATCGCCCGATAAAGGCAAAAATTTTACCCACAGAAATTTTAGACAGGAGATACCCCAGGGATATCAGAGAGACAGAGGATAGGCTCGTCATCAAAATCCCAGAGGCGATTATCATAAAACTTCTGGGGTGGGCAGACTGAACCGTTGGGGTAATGGCAGGAAGAGTAAATAAGCCAACGACATACAGCGAGAGACCAATAAAGGCAATGACGCCATGGACCCAGACAGAGACACTCATCAAGAGAGCTGAGAAACGCTCGTACCCCAGATATATCCCAAGAGCATAGAAGAAGATAAGCGACAATCCTTGAGTTCCAACGTATCCTCCGTCATACCCCCAGCTGGCAACGCTCAGCAGGGCCAGCAACAACAAACCCAGCCAAGACAGACGCGACCTACGCCAGACACCTAGGAGAATAGAAACCGCGAGAGCAATAATAATCCAGGGGAAGAACCATAGCTGCCCCTCAGGCTTCCAAAAGGCGAAGGCATCCACGAGAGAAACCTTTGTATTTACATTGGCAGAGGCAAAAAATTTAATGCCTACCTGAATTATCTGCCAGACTATATACAACCAAAGAAATAATGTGGCTCGGCTTTTAAAATACTTTTTAGTTCCCTCCCGCGCAATCCCGCGAGAAACAAATATTCCGCTCAAAAACGCAAAGATCACCAGATGCCAAAAGTACACACTATTGTCGATAATCTGCTTCCCGGGCAGCAACTCAGAGCTACCAAGGCCAGCGCTCCACATCCCGCGGTACACATGCCCAAAGACAACCGCAATAATTGCAACACCTTTGAGGATGTCAACAGATGCATCTCGCCGTACGACATCGGTCTCCTTATTTACCTCCGCATGTTCAGTTGTCATGCTGTCTACCTTTCCTACGAAATATGCAGACTTTCATCGACATATTCCGTATAAGACAAAGGGGAAGCAACGCAGAGAGCCGTAAGTGCAAAAATCTTTTTCATTGAAAGGAATCCAAGCCATCTCAAAAGACACCTAAGGCCCTTATGCTATTCCCCAAAGTATATGTGAGTATGTGAGTGTTTTTTGCCCCTTTACTATTCCAAACTCGCCGGGGCACATGAACGGTATTAATTAAGTACACCGCTCACAACAAGTCTTCAGCACATGCCAGTTAAAGAACCTTTAAGTACTCGGCGAGCGCATCGCGGTGATCGCGTGGGGTGAATCCGGCAGCAATAAGTTTTGAAAGATCCAGGGCAGAGTTGGCGGGGCGCGGGGCGAAGACCTGGGCGTTGGCGAAGTATTCCGCAGTTGTGGTGTCGCTTACTCGGGCGGCATCGTGACCGGTGCCGGTGTATACGGCTCGGGCAAGATCTGCCCAAGTGATAACCTCGCCGCTGTTTGACACATGGTAGGTGCCGTAGGGTGCGCCGGTAAACAGCAGATGTAGTGCCGCCCCCGCCAAGTCTTGGGTGAAGGTGGGGCGCCCCCACTGATCCGCCACGACGACAGGATCCACGCCGCGTTCGGCCAGCGATGCCATAGTTGCCACAAAATTTTTACCCTCGCCAACCACCCAGCTGGTGCGCAGCAGGTAGTGTTTGCGCCACGCGGTCGCGGCGCTCTCCCCCGCCGCCTTGGAGGCGCCATATACGCTCAGCGGGGAGATGGGATGCTCCACCGAGTATTCTTGCCCTACCGGCAGAGTTCCATCGAAGACATAGTCGGTGGAAACGTGCACGAGAGGAAGATTCGCTTCTTCGCAGACGCTCGCTAGGGCGGCGACTCCGTGGGCGTTGGCGGCCCAGGCTTCGCGGCGCCCCTCGGGGGTTTCGGCGTTATCCACTGCGGTGTAGGCGGCGGCATTAATGACCGCGCGGTATGACCGCCAGCGGAAGGCGTTTCGCCATTTTTCGGGGGTTCCAAGGTCGAGCCGGTCACGGTCTACCGCCTCGAAAGGGATGTTCTTCGCAGTCAGCTGGCGAACGAGTTCACGCCCGAGCTGCCCACTTGCACCCACGATCAGAAGAGGGTCGGGGGTAAGCGGGGTGATCTCATGTAAGCGCGGGTGTTTGCGGTCCTTCTCTGAAAGCTCAGCCTGCGCCAGGTCGATAGGCCAGTCGATGGCGGCGCTTTCGTCCGCGAGGTTCAGGAAGCTGTAGGCGGTCAGAGCATCCGCTGACCAATGATCGTTCACCAGGTAGGTGTAGGCGGTGTTTTCCTCCAGGGTTTGGAAGGCGTTGCCAACCCCGCGCGGAACGAAGATAGCGGTGTCGGGGCCGAGTTCGACGGTCACGACCCGTCCGAAGCTCTCCCCCGCACGCAAGTCTACCCAGGCACCGAAAATTCGGCCGCTTGCCACCGAAACGTATTTGTCCCAGGGTTCGGCATGAATACCGCGTGTGGTGCCTACCGAGGTGTTAAAAGAAATATTATTCTGCACCGGGTCAAAATCGGGCAGACCGGCGGCACGCATTTTCTCACGCTGCCAGTTTTCCTTAAACCAGCCGCGATTATCGCCGTGCACGGGCAGATCGATGACGAGCAGCCCCGGTATATCGGTCGCCCTCACGTTCAGTTCTTTCGTCATTTACTGCCCCACCTTCGCGTATTTAGCCTCAACTTCTGCCTTGAGCGGTTCCCACCAGGAGCGGTTATCGGTGTACCACGTGATGGTATCGGCAAGACCCGCTTCAAAGTTGGTGAACTGAGGTTCCCACCCGAGTTCTTCGCGCAGACGGGTGCCGTCAATGGCATACCGCATATCGTGCCCGGGCCGGTCTATCACGTGCTCAAAGTCGTTCTCGTCTTTGTCCATGAGGCGAAGAATAGTGCGCAGCACGGTAATGTTATTCTCCTCACCGTCTGCACCGATGAGGTAGGTCTCACCAATTTTTCCGGATTCAAGGATGCGCAGCACCGCCGAAGAATGATCGGATGCGTGAATCCAGTCGCGCACGTTCAGACCCTCGCCGTAGAGCTTAGGGGTCAGCCCCGAGAGGATATTCGTAATCTGCCGGGGAATAAATTTTTCGATGTGCTGATACGGTCCGTAGTTATTCGAGCAGTTCGAGATGGTCGCCTCAATCCCGAAAGAACGCACCCAGGCGCGCACCAGCAGATCGGAGCCTGCCTTGGTGGAGGAGTACGGGGAGGAGGGGTTGTAGGGCGTAGTTTCGGTGAACTTTGCGGGGTCATCCAGCGCCAAATCGCCGAAAACTTCATCGGTTGAGATGTGGTGGTAGCGGGTTCCGTGCTTGCGCACCGCCTCCAGCAGGGTAAATGTGCCAATTAGGTTGGTGTGAATAAAAGGTTCTGGGTTCGCCAGGGAGTTATCGTTATGGGACTCTGCGGCGTAATGGATGACTGCGTCCGCCTGCGCTACGAGTTCGTCGGTGAGTTCACGGTCTGCAATATCGCCAACCACTAGTTTAAAGCGGGATTCATCAAGCCCCGCAAGGGAAGCCGCGTTCGCGGCGTACGTCATTTTGTCGAGAACTGTGACAGTGTGCTGAGTGCGCTCCAACAGGTGATGAACAAAGTTTGAGCCAATAAAACCGGCGCCGCCGGTAACAAGAATGTGAGCCATACGTTAGATTTTAGCGCCCGACACCCGTATTTTTATGCATACAAACGGCGAGAATCGTGACACAATATAGAAACTATGAAAGGAATCATTCTAGCTGGCGGCACCGGCAGCCGCCTTCACCCCATCACTCAGGGCATTAGCAAACAGCTCACCCCGGTCTATGACAAGCCGATGATCTATTACCCGCTCTCAACACTCATGTTGGCGGGTATCCGGGATATCCTCATTATCACCACCCCTGCCGACCAGGAGCAGTTCCAAAGGCTGCTCGGGGACGGCTCAAGATTCGGGGTTCACTTCGAATACAAGGTGCAGCCCTCCCCTGACGGGCTGGCTCAAGCATTTATTCTTGGTGCAGATTTTATTGGTAATAGCCCCGTTGCCCTCGTGCTTGGCGACAATATTTTCTATGGGCACGGGCTCGGCACCCAGTTGGCCAAATACGAACAGAAGGACGGCGCAACTGTCTTCGCCTACCAGGTGGCTGACCCGCGCGCCTACGGTGTGGTCGAATTCGATGAGAACAACAACGCCCTCTCCATTGAGGAAAAGCCCGAAAAACCCAAGAGCGACTATGTGATCCCCGGCCTGTATTTCTACGACCGGGATGTGGTTAACTATGCACAAGAACTTGAACCTTCACCGCGTGGTGAACTGGAAATCACCGACCTTAACCGTGTATACCTAAAACAGGGTAAACTGAAAGTGGAGGTTCTTCCGCGCGGCACTGCGTGGCTCGACACCGGCACCTTCGATTCACTCGCGGATGCCACGAACTTCATCCGCACCGTGCAAAAACGTCAGGGTCTTTCCATTGGATGCCCCGAAGAAATTGCGTGGCGCGCAGGCTGGCTCAGCGATCAGGAACTCAGCAAGATTGCAAGCCCCCTCGTTAAGAGCGGTTACGGCGAATACCTTCTCAACCTGCTACGGTAAGGTGGCGTCTTCGCTCAACTGTGCCCGGGCACGGGTCGACTACACTCAGCTCAAATACATCACATACGCATTCTGGAGTAATCACAGACCATGACCATACTGGACTTTGTGCGCACCACGAGGGCAAACCTCGTGTTGCTTATCCTCGGCATCATTATTGGTGCTCTCTTAGGCGTCGGCTATTCCCTCACCCAGCCCAAGGTGTATGCGGCCAGCGCATCCGGGTACGTCACCATTGGCAGTGGCGGCACCATTGACGTGCTCTCGGGCTCATCGGCTGCGAAAGACCGCGCCCGTTCCTACTCCGCTATCGTCTCCTCCGAGGCTGTGGCGAAAATCATTCAAGAGAAAAACCCCAATATGGGGATGACCGTCAGCGGTATCCGCGGCAGCGTTACCGCGTCCACTGACGAAAACAGCTCGCTGATTAAAGTCAGCGCCCACGCCTCCACACCGGAGCAGGCGCAGGTTCTGGCGAACTCGGCGCTACACGCCACCGCTGAATACATTAAAAATATTGAAGGCAATAACGGCGGTAGCGGCAACGCCGCCAACAGCAATGGGGGGAATAACGCCACCCCCAATGCTGAGAACGGCAACACTGCAGGTGCTAGTGCTAGCGCGAACACCGCTGTTAGCGGTAACGCCGCGAATAATATCCGCGTGATCCCTCTCGATAACGCAAGTATTAACCCTCCGCTGGTATCCCCCAACTACACCCGTAACACCCTCATCGGTGCAGTCGCCGGGCTCGTTCTTGTGTACGTTGTGATCTTCCTGCGCCGCTCCGTGGACCAGCGTATCCGTACCCGTGATGACGCCGTGAAAGCCACCGGCAGCAGCATCCTTGGTGTGCTGCCCACCAGTGATGACCTCACTGAAGAAAACATTGTTACCGGCTCCTCCAACGACCATATCGCTCAAGAGTCAATTCGTCAGCTGCGCACCAACCTGCGTTTCGTCAATATTGACGAGCCGCCACGTTCGTTCCTGGTCACCTCCGCGGTTCCCAGCGAAGGTAAGTCCACCGTGTCGCTGTCGCTGGCGCGTTCCATGGCTGAGTCTGGTCAGGCTGTCATCCTCATTGATGCCGACCTGCGCCGCCCCACCCTGGCGAAGAAACTCAACGTTGATGCGAAGGTCGGTCTCACCCAGGTGCTGGCCGGTCAGGTCGATATTGCTGAGGCCGTGTACCAGTTGGAGGAATCCAACCTGTTCGTGCTCACCGCCGGACGTATCCCCCCGAACCCCTCAGAACTGCTGGGCTCCGATAAGATGCGCCAGCTGGTCAGGGAACTATCCGAAGAGTTCGTGGTGGTTCTGGATGCCCCACCGCTGCTGCCCGTCACCGATGCCTCACTGCTCTCCTACGCGGTAGATGGCGTGATTATGGTTGGTTCGATCGGTAAGAGCCACCGCGAGCAGATGACCGAGGCAACCAATAACCTGAACAAGGTGAATGCTAACCTCTTCGGTCTGGTGCTGAACCGCGCGCCGCGTAAGGGCCTGGGTAACTCCTACTACGGCTTCGGCTACGCCAACAGCTACGTGGGGTACGCAACCTACTACGGCTACTCAAAAGACGGCACGAAGAAAAAAATGAAGTCTCGGAAGAAAGCCAAGAAATAGGTTTACCGCCCGCAGCAGTAAACCGGGGCGGGGATAAGACATTGCGCCTTGTCCCCGCCCTATACTGTAGCTACAGCACACGCTTCAAAAACTAACTGGAAGACACCCCGTGGAAAAAACTGAACGGCAGGCCGCCTCAGCGCCGCTCAAAGCACGTATTATGCTGGCGCACGCCTACTTTCAGCGCGTCGCCAACGCCAACGGCATAGATATTCTGCACGTTAAAGGGTACGCATTCGGCCCAGAGGTGTACCGTCCCGAGCGGCACAGCACCGACGTGGATTTGCTGGTACGCCCCTCACATGTGGACCGGTTCGTGCAGGCGCTTATAGCTCAGGGGTGGAGTATCCAAGCGCACTTTGAAACCGGCTCAGTATTTGAACACGCCATGACCCTTCACCACGATGCGTGGGGGCTGACCGACATACACCGGTTCTTCCCCGGCCTGGGCGAGAACCATGAACGGGTTTTTGAGCAGCTGTGGCTGGCCCGAACCACACGCGATATAGCGCACCGGCCCTGTACCGTACCGTCTGTGCTGGATGCGCGAGTTATTGTGGTGCTGCACCGTGCACGAGCCGCCGCGAAATACAGCAGCGACCTCAAATACCTTAACGAAATCATGAGCTACAGCGAATGGGAACGGGTACACGATAGGGCCTTAGAGCTGCACTCCGGCATTGCTTACGCGGCGGCAATGGGCCATCTAGCGGCCTACAGGGGGCACCGCGACTACCTGCTGTGGAAGGCTGTCTCGACGAAAGTTCCCCCCTACCTGCTGTGGTTTGCACGGGTACGCTCAGCACGCGGTATTGCCGAGAAGGCACGAGTTATCAGGAATATTGCGCTGGTAAACGAAGACCACCTGGCAATGACGCTGGGGCATAAACCCAGCCGGAGCGAAATATGGCGGCAGTTCTTCAGCCGTTTCGGCATTAAATTTCCGAAAGGCGGCAAATAATGGCTCAGCTGCGTTACCGCATCCCCGAACATATCGCCTATGTGCACACCGACGAATTCGCCAAGTACAGCCCCACCGCCAGCTATCTTGCTGATTTGCGCACCAGCAGCATCGCGGTCTTAGAGGGGTCAGCATCCATTATTTGGGGCGTGTTTGAGATTCCGCTGACTCTCCCGGAGGCTATTGAAGAGATCGCGGAGCTTGCGGAACAGGACCCTGCGGCTATCGCCGAGCAGGTGCAGGATTTTGTGGCCGATTTGGTGTCCCGCGAGTACCTGGAAGAGCTGTAAACAGGCGGCATGTTCCGGGAAACTTCCCCCACCTGCCCTTCCCGTAATACTGCGGTGAATACAGCCAAATCGTGCAGCGTTAGCGTTATCCCAGCTGGGCCACATACTCGTGCAGCTGGGCGATAAACCTCTCTTCAGAGAACTTTTCAACATGGGCGCGAATCTGCTGGGGGTCCCACTGTGCCGGGTCAAATGAGGACACGGCAGACTCGATCAACTCAGGGGTTGGCTCATCAATAAACACACCGGTACGCCCTTCCACGACGGTGTCAAGGAAACCGCCGGCACGGAACGCAATCACAGGTTTACCGCTTGCACCTGCCTCCAGGGGGGTAATCCCGAAATCCTCGTGTGAAATCGCCAGCAGCGCCACACAGTTGCGGTAGGCGTAACATAGCTGCGCATCCGGCAGATCTGAGGCGATACGCACCGTCGGCCCGGCATGTTTTAGAAGGCTATCTTTCTCCGGCCCCCGGCCGATAATCAGTAGTTTCTTTCCCATGCGTGTGAAGGCCTCCACCGCGTGTTCTATGTTCTTATACGGCAACAGGCGTGAGACGATCAGGAAATAGTCGCCGTCAGCCATGAACTTCTCCAAACCAGGAATCGGCTCGGCCGGGGAATCCATATCTACCGAATGCGGCGGGAAAAAAATCGGTACATCCTCTTTACCGTAGACGTTCTGGATCCGCTCCCTAATGATGGTGGAGTTGCCCACATAGTTCTCGGATTTTGCGGCGGCCCGCTGATCCCACCGGGTCAGCGCGGGCCTGAGCGTGCGCAAAGCAATCCCCGCAACACCGTCTTTTTTCTTCCCCAAATACTGGTCGCTCAGGTACAGCCAGCGCGCCGGGGAGTGGCAGTAGACGAAGCTCTGCCCGGCGTACCTGAACCCGTGCGCCCAGCCGGTGGTTGAGATAATCGCCTTCCGGGCGGGTACCTTCAACAGGGACGATGCGAATGGCAACAGCGGCAGCGCGAAACGATGTTTATGGCGGAACAGCCCAATGCGGTTAATGCCGCTGGTGACAATTTTTGCATCTTTAAACTCGGGGAAAGTGCCTTCGGGGTCGTAAAGGGTGGTGTATATCGTCGCCTCGGGGAAAGCCTTGTGCATGGCAAGTACCACCCGCTCGGCCCCTCCTCTTTGAGTGAGGTAGTCGTGCGCGATAGCGATTTCTTCAGTAGCTTGCACCCGCCAGAACGGCAGGCATTTTTTAGCGGTTTTCTGTGCTCCGCTGAGCAGATGATGTGCGTGTGCGAACATGATGTGGTTCCTAGAATACTTTCTGGGCGCGGCGCGGGTATTTCACACCCGCGTAGGAGGCTGCTTCAACCTGTAGCGCCACAATTTTCTCGGCGAGCTTTACCGGGAGTTTGAGCAGGATTCTATCGCTGGCGTCCCCCACTGTTTTAATGGTTCGTTCGGTGGTGAATAATGCGAGTGTTTTGACCGCTGCACCCCACACCCCGCCCGGGTTTGGGGCGGTGTGTGCCTGTTCGCCGTGTTTTCGCACGAAAATGGAGCGTGCCGCCCCAGAGTGCAGGGCACGCAGAGCGCGTACGGAGGTGGTGGTTGCTTCAGCGTGGTGTTTTGCCTCTACCTCGGAAGAGATAAGAATTTTTCCCGCAGCGTCGGCGATCATTTTCCCCATATCGACGTCTTCCCAGCCGTAGAGGCGGTAGGCGGGGTCGAATCCCCCTACTTTGTGGAAGAACTCGGCTGATACGGACGAGTTACCGTTCCAGTAATGCCAACGTTCGTGTGGGGGTACGCTGAGCGCTCCCTGCTTGAACTTTTTATCCCGGTAGTTGCCATAAACCAGCGAGTAGGGGGTCTCGGGAAATACGTTGTTAAGGGTGCCGATAACCCCGTCGTACTCTTGGTGCAGGCGAAGGTGGTTCGCTACGTAATGTTCGTCCGGCTGCAGGTCATCATCGCAGCGGATAAGTACCTTGGCGTTGGCGGCCCGGTGCCCGGCGTTCAGGGCTGCTACCCTCCCCCGGTTTTCGGGGAAAATAATGGTGCTTAGGTTCAGCCCGCCCTCGGCAGCATATTTTTTCAGGACAGCCTCGCTATTGTCGATGTCGCCATCGAGCACAACGATTACCTGAAAGTCTTTTTCTGTTTGGGCGCGTAAGGCCTCCAGCGGGTAGTGCAGCAGGTGTGCACCGCCTCTGGAGGGGATAACGACGGCCGCTTTGTAGTAGTGGTCGGCGTTGTGTGAGTGAGCTTCGTGATGTGTAAGGTGAGTCATGACGATATGCTTTTATGATGTGATTCTGTTGTGTTCCGGTCGGCTCGCGCCGCCGTAGAGGGATATTATGCGGGTGAAATATGCTGTTCCAGGATTTCACGCACGCGTTCTTTACCGGCCTCAGGAGAGTACAGTTCCTGCCAACGCCAGAAAGCGTCAGATACGGTGCTGGTGAGCTTCTCAGAGTCTGAGCTCAGCTGTTCCGCGACGATGCTGATCGTACGCGCCAGCTCGGCCTCGTCACCTTTGGGGACGATATACGGGTAGTTTTCACCCACGATCTCGGGTAATGCCCCCGAATCGGAGACAATAAGAGGCACACGGGCGCTCATTGCTTCAGCAGCAACAAGCCCAAAAGACTCGGCAACTAGTGAGGGAACTACCAGCATATCGACGTTGTTAAACAACGCCTCAGGGGTGGCCCACCCCAAACGCTCGGTGTGCTCTGCAATACGGCTAAGGGAACGTTCAACCTGTTCCTGCTCCACCTCAGAGGTGAAAACGGGTTCCCCTGCTACCACCAGGCGGTACGCACCGCCTCCCTGGGTGAGAGTAGCAATAGCCTTACACAGCGGAACTATACCTTTAATGGGGCTCAGCCGTCCAATAAATCCCACACGTATGACATCAGTATTGTCATGTTTAAGGTCTGTAGGTACCTCAGAAACCCAGTTGCTCAAAACCTGTGCACCATTTATCTGCCGGGCCATAAAGTTGCTGGGCACCAGGGTCGCGCTCGCCTTACGACGCGCAAAGGGGACCAGTTTTGCGTTGAGTCCCTCTGGAATCTGGTGCAGGTGCACAATCCGGTTCTTACGCCCGCCGGTAGCGGCAGCGGGCACCAGCCCGTTGCACCACAGTAGTACTTTCTTATGGGCGGAGTGCCAGGCGCGAAGCTGCATCATGTACTGGGAACGGGTGCGAGCGGGAAGCACTACACGGGCAAACCCCTCATCGGCGGCAGCCTCAACCAGCTGCGGCGGATGCGCCGGGCCAATAACAGTGACTCGGTAGCCAAGGGAACGGGCGGCACGTGCAATATTGAGCAGCATGACCTCGCCGCCGCCCATATCACCATTATTGGTTGCAATATACAATTCCTGCGCCATGACCTTGAACCCTTCTGTTTGATTTTACCGAGTAACCTCTGGTGCACCCGCTGCCGGTGAGGTAAGAAGCGTTTTCTTTGTGAGAGGAATACGCCCGTCAATCCCGTCTTTATCCCCCGGATGCTCATGAATGGTACCTACCGCCCGTGAAATAATGATGGCCCGGATCGCGTACCCCACGCAGACAGCCCACATCCAGGTGTAGAACACCTCACCCAGGCGTTGGGCGCAAACCAACAAAGCAATGCCTGCACCCTGAATATAGACCTCATCACGGCTCCACTGTGAAGCATTACTGAAAGGACGCACCAGACAAAAAACGGAGATGCCAACTACGAGTAGCATCCAGGGCCAGCCGCCTTCCACCAGTGCAGACCAGTAAGAGTTATGGAACAGCCAGACTTTATTATCATGCTGAAGATACACGTAGGCCTCGCCTAAACCGCGGCCGAAAATACCGGTATTTTCTACTTTTACTTGAGATGCCGCATCGATTTGGGTTCGGAACCAGTCACTGCCAGCGCGGTTCCCAAACTGTGATGACTGTGAATAATCCTCGGTGAGAATGCCAAGGGCCAGGTAGATGAGCAAGCCGAGGATAAGGCGCCCCCACGCGGGAAGGCGTTTAGCCAGTACAATCCAAATAATCCCCATCGCGAAGGCGGCCATTGACGTGCGAGAGCCTGTCAGCCACAAAAAAGCAGCAAAAACAATAATCGTTAGGATGATCTCGGCCCGGCGGCGCGCGAGAGCGAGGGCAAGAAGACCAAAAATACAGTACGCAAGACCGGAGACGTTCTTATCAAGCAAATGACCAGTCAAATAACCCTTGTAGTTATCAGGGGTGAGCCCCGCATAATAGAGAGGAACGTTTACTAATAGGGCAGTGACATACCCAGCAATCGCCGAACGTATATGGATACGACCGGAAGCAATAATCCAGATCAAAAGAGTCGCTAATAGTAGACGCAGCAAGCGGCGCTGCCAGTCAAAAGCACCAGAACTAGACTCATGTGTGAGGGACACAAACGCCAAATACCCCAGCGCCGCAAAGGTAGCAAACGCCAGATTCTGAAATTTTCCCAGCTCGTACACCGGTTGTTTAATGAGGGCGTATAGCACAATCACAATAATGACAACTTGGTGATAGGGAAGCCCTACACCCGGCACAGCTTCTCCGAAGATCATGAGGAAAAACATAATAAACTCGGGAAGACGTATCTTCCCCGCCCCCTGCCGCAGATATTCGGTCCCCTGGCCCAGATGGTTCTGGATCCGCTCGGCGGCAGATGCGGGTTGGCCGTTAGCGACTTTAGAGCTTGTGACGCTCACCGGGTACCTCCTCGCGGTAGCTTGTTCGTGTATAGGGCGGCTGTCTGTTGTGCCATTGTTGCATTATTAGGCCAGGTAAACTGTTCGCTGGGTCCTTCCAAGAGCAGGGCGTGCATCCGGTTAAACACCTGCTCGGTCAGGTTCGGGGATGAGCGCTCTACCAGTTCCCTAGCAGAGACGACCTCGGGGTTGCCTCCCACAGCGGTTGCCACAACTTTTAGCCCAGCAGATTTGGCGTCCAGCAGAGTGTAAGAGCAGTTCTCCCATACGGAGAGCTGCACCACCATATCGCTGCGCCCCATCGCTCGATGAGGGTCTATAAAACCGCTGAACGTGACTGAGTCCCCCAGACTGAGGCGTTGTGCCTGTTCCTTCAAAGCTGCGGATAGCTCACCGTCACCGGCGATTTCTAGGCGGGCCTTCGGGTAGTGTTCATGCAGCCTTGCGAAGGCGTCAATGAGCACGTCGATCCCTTTCTCGGGTGAGAGCCGCGAGAGGGATAGGATGCGTGGCGCATCCGGTTCAGCGGGTACACGGTAGGCGTCAACCTGCGCGCGAACCGCATCAATATCCACACCATTGTATACGAGTTCGACGGTTCGGGCACCCCATTTGCGGCGCATTTGCTCCGCAGTGGAGGCCGAGACCGCGATTGCTGTATCTGTACCCCATAAGCGTACCCGGTGTACCTGCTCCATGAGTTTAGAGCGCCACGAGGTGCCGTGATACACGGAGTCGTCACCAGCAATGCCGTGTTCTGTCGTGAATAGTTTAGGGATGACCAACGAACGGTTTAATGCTCGCCGTATTTTGAGCGAGTTCACCACTGCTGCGGCAAGAACATCCGCGTAGGCAAGGTGACTGTGCACGATTGCGGGGGTTTCGTCCTCAATCGCGCGTAGTAGCGAGGTGAATGAGCGTTTAAACCCGGCATGTGGACCGAACTCAGCTTCTATAACGCGCACGCCCAGTTCTTTAAGCCGCTCGGTGAGCACCCCCGCAGGGGCGAGCACCACCAGCTCATAACCTGGAATACCGGCACGCGCCATATCGAGAGTGTGCCGCGCCACTCCCCCGAAGTTGGGGACTGGAACGACCCAGAGTGCGGTCGAGGTTGCTGCGCTCATGGGCCCATCAGCTTTCGTGTTAGAACGTTGCGCAAAGCGGCAGAAACTCGTGTCTCGACTGTAGTATGTACACACCACGCCCAGAGTAGGACCAGTGCGAGAGCCACAATGCGCGAACCCCAAGCCCCCGCCCAAGGGTAGAACATATCGATCAGCATATAGCCAAGCATCGCGTGGCCCAGATACAGGGGATACGATATTGTGCCGAGCGCGTGCAGAGGTCCGCGCGCCAAAAACGGCACATGGCGCGCATAAATAACGGCGAAAAACACCGCACATATGATGGCGACTCCCACCCCGTGGGCGCTATCGTGCATGAGGAAAGCATTGATAGAAGCAATCACGGCGCAGTACGGCATGAGCCAGGTAAACTTGCGGTCATGGCTGTACATAAAGAACACCATGCCCAGGCTAAACAGGGCCGCGTGCTCGGCAACTACACCCCACACCAGCATTTTGGGGGCACCGCTCAGGGCCGTCTCCGGGTGAAAAACGCAGCAGATAAGCAACCCTAGGGTTGTCCAACAAAAAATACCGATCGTGATCTCACGGCGATATATTCTTCCGCGCCGCAAAGCCAGATAGAACCCCATGAGCAGATAGAATTGCAACTCGATAGCGAGCGTCCAATACACCTGATCGACATTATCAACCAGCATAAAACGCTGTATCATCGTCGCATTAATCAGCGTCTGAATTACCGTAATATTCCGGCTGGGATTGCCGTAGAAAAAGTACACAGCTGCGGCAACCGCAAGCGCCAGCCAGTAGGTTGGGTACAGGCGGGCGAAACGCGAAATACCAAACTTTAGGGCCGAGCCGCTTTTAATAGCGCTCAGTAAAATCACGTACCCCGAGATGATGAAGAAAAGCTGCACCCCTAGCTCTCCGAGCGGAATAGAGTACGGGGCGGGGGCGATGCGCGGGTAGTTCTGCACGGCGGGGTACCCGAAATGGTAGGCCACAACGGACAATGCAGCGATTCCGCGCAGCCCATCAAGTTCGCGGAACCGTCCGGGGGTGATAAAGCTATTATCAAGTATTTCGTTATGCTCTTGGGTGCGCCGAATTGTTCTTATCTTCTTCATAACCGGCCTACAACCACTTTTCGAGGCGGTCTAGGGCGGTGAAGAAACCTTCGCCGTTATTGATATGCCCCTGCCAGATTTCGGGGATGAACGATGCTTTCGGCGCCAGCTCGCGCAGCTGCTTGCCCAGCGCAGCCCAATCGACATCGCCTTCGCCTACCTGCACGCCTTCGCCGTCTACGCCGATACCGTCGACCAGGTGCAGGTGGATGGAGTGCGGCGCCAGCTGTGCTACCGCTTCCGACAGCGGAATTTTGAGGAAGTTGCATGCGAGCATGGTGTGTGAAATGTCCAGGCAGAGAGCGCTGTCGTAGGCGCGCGCAAATTCGGCGGTATCCTGCGGATCAAGGAAGAGGTTATGGTACTGCTGCCCGCCCATCAGCCACGGGTAGGGCGGCAAAGTCTGTGCCGCTAGGCGCACCCCGGCGGTATCCAACCGTCCCAGGGCTTCGCCGATGCGCTCGTACTTTGCGGCACGGGCGCTCGCCGGGATGTGCTTATCTTTGGTGAAGCCGCCCATCGTAACAACCATGACGGGCTCTTCGTCCACCGTGAAATAGCGGGTCAAATCGCGGGTAATGTCGATGGTGCGCTGCACCTCGGCGATGGAGCGTTCCCAGACTTCGAGGTCGCGGGAGGCCAGATCGACCAGGAAGTCCCCGGCGAAGAGGTCGGGCAGGTGGGTCGTGAAGCCCATGGGCAGTTTCTTCTCAAAGACCTCGTCAATGTTGATATCAAGGTCTTTGTAAGAGAAGTGGAATTCGAGGAAATCCGGTGTTGCCTCTTCGATCAGAGGTTTGTAGTCGTGGTAGCGTACCGGCAGACCCCAGGGGCGTTCAAAGGTGAAATCGCGGCGAGTTACGAGGTCGTCCTTCAGATCGCCCTCAAAAAAGAACGACCCTTCTTCAACGTCGCGTTGGATGGTACGCCCAAGCAGCTGCGGCAGGTAGTTCGGCTGCAAGCCACGTCCGGGTGACTTGACGGTCACATCCGCCTCGGTGATTACCTCACCTTTGGCAATGCTGCGGGTCGCAACCAGCGACTTGGCCAGGTTCACGCGGTTCATCAGTTCACCGGTGGAAACTTCACGGGGCGCGGCCGTGCCGATGGATTCCTCAATGTCACGAATCTGCCGCACCATCGCCGCGAACTCTTCGGGCAGCAGCGATACAGTGTGATCGTTGCCTTCCAGGGTTTTATCGGTCGTGAAATGCTTCTCGATAATCTTCGCACCGCGCGCAACAGCGGCCACGGGCACATGGTAGCCGCGTTCATGCCCGGAATAGCCAACCAGGCATTGGCCGATCTCGGCGAGACGGTCCATATACGCTAGATTCACGTCTTTGAAGGGTGCCGGGTAGGTGGATTGGCATTGCAGCAGGGCGTAGGATGCGCCCGCCTTGCGCAGCAGGTTCACCGAGTCCAGGATTTCTTCTTCGCGGCTCATACCGGTGGATACCAGCATGGGCAGCCCGCGCGATGCAACATCACGCAGCAGTTCATGGTTCGTCAGGTCTGCGGAAGCGATCTTCATGCCAGCAATACCGTAATCGACGAGCGCCTGCACGGAAGGCGCATCCCAGGGAGTGCACAAAATATCCAGACCATGCTCCTTAACATGGTCGAATACCTCGTACATCTGCTCAACACTCAGCGAGAACCGTGAGAGCAGATCCAGGGTGTACTGCACACCCAAGTCTTCGCCCGCAGTGGCGCCGCCGCGCTGGCGGTAGAGCGCATCCAGATCGCGCAGCTGGAATTTCACGGCGTCCGCACCGGATTCCACCGCGAGGTCCACCAGCTCTTTCGCGAAGTCCACGCTCCCCTGGTGGTTATTACCGATCTCGGCGATGATAAAGGCGGGCGCATCCTCGCTGATGGTGTGCTTTCCAATACGCAGCACGTTCTGCTCGTCCATTGCTAACGCCACCAGATGACCGCGTTCGTCAATGAGCGGAATATGCTCGATGCCGCGCGCGAAATAGCTGCGCAAAGATTCGGGGTCGCTATCGGCGGGGGCGGTCTGCGGGTTCGTATTCGCCGCCGCCAATGCGCTGGTCTCTAGGGATGCGGTGGGGTTGGCGATCAGCCAGCGTCTGAAGTCCCCATCCGAGAGCGAACCGCGCAAGATGCCGGATTCGTTGACGAGAAAGATAATGCGCTGACCGTTGGCAGAAATTTTGTGAAGCGCAGTCAGAATCGGGTCTTCAGCGAAGACCACATAGGGCGCGATATTGCGTTCGATAATCACGGTATGTAGTTCCTATTAAATTGCGATGTGTTGTGTTTGAGTGAGTTGAGTGAGCTAGATTTTAAGATTCTAGAATCTGCGCCAGCTGATGCTCGGCAACTGAGAAATCGATGGGGGCATCAATATCGACGCCTTCAATCTCATCGAGAATAAACAGATCAATGCTACCTCCAGGATACCCCGCCAAGCGGTTGTGATGCTCGGTATACACACGGGTTTTAGTGATATACATGGAGCCGTTCTCCCGGTAACGGTAGGTTTCTTTCGTGAGCTCCTGCCTGCGTGGGCGAGCCATCACCTCAAATTCGGCGGTGGGTTCAGCATCCGGGTACCATCTCCACACGAACGGCCCCATGGGGATCACCCCCACCATTGAGTCTTTGCCGTTCTCAACGAACTGACGTACCGCCCGCGCGAGAGTGCCCGGCAGACGCACCGGGCTGGTGGCCTGCAGCAGCATGACCGCCTCCGGTGCCCAGCCCTCCCCGGTGTAGAAGTCGATGGCGTGCTCGATCACCGGTTCGGTGGCGGTGGTATCTTCAGCAAGATGTGCGGGGCGCATAAACGGAACCTCGGCACCGTATTGGCGGGCGATAGCGGCGAGTTCTTGGTCATCAGTCGATACCACAACCCGAAGCTCATGCTCCCCCGCCAGCTCGTCACGGGCGGCAAGCGCCTGCAGAATAGTCCACGCGACCAGCGGTTTTCCGGCGATCTCACGCAGGTTTTTACGCGGTATGCCTTTGGATCCGCCGCGCACGGGAATAACGCACAGAATACGCATTACGCCTCCAGACTGTGTTCAATAATGAGCTCGGCGATGCGGCGAGCTGGCTCAATATCAGGTTGCGGTGGTGCGGGGGTGCGGTCTTCACCCCAGCGGCCCATGCCGTAACGGTTCCAGAATTCTTCGAGCCAGCCGGGCGGGTTCGGGTGGTACACCCAGGCAGGAATACCGCGAATCGCGGCTTCAAGCACGCCGGTTGAGAAGATCGATACTACCGGATTGGGCAGCTCGTTCAGGGGCACCCCGGAACGGTCAATGGGGATGCCCTGGCGCTCCCACAGCGCATGAGTGAGGGTTGAGAGCTTATCGGTTTCGCTGGGGTGCGGCCGGTAGATGGCGTTGTGTTTTTTAATGAATCTGTAGGAGACGTTAACGTATGATGAGCGCGGTAACTCTGCCCCGTGCATCTGCCCCAGGAAAATGGGGGCGCCAGAGGATTCGACGGGTACACCAAGGCTTTTCTGGTTTGCGTTATAGAGCAGCTGGGAACCGACGGTGAAGGCCCGCACATCGCGACGTCCGGACATCCAGAATTCGGCGTCTGCGTCGCTAAACGCGAGCAGGGTGCATCCCACAGGCAGGGGCGGCGCAGCAGGCACGAGCAGCCCGTGCTGAACCACCCAGTATTCTGCACCAACAGTATGCGCATACTGGTAGGCGGCACGCCCCAGCTGAAGGTAGTGTCCCAAAGACAGCACAATGCGCACCCCAGGCAGGGTTTTGGTTAGTTCGGTGGCGGATAGGCTGCGCTCTTCCCACTCATCCGTTAAGTATTCGGCGAGTGCGGCAGGTGTGCCGTTAGTATTCGGGCACCAGATGGCCAGCCCGATAATGCTCAGGTATTTGAGGGGCTCCAGCAGGGCGCTGCAGCTGGTGGGTGAGAACGAGTCGAGCACAATCAATACGCGCGGCACGGAGCCTCGAACGTATAGGCGCCCGCTGGCTGGGCCCTGCTGAGTATTACCGCGGTTTCTGCGGAAAAACCCTGCAGCCTCAGTTTTAGCCCAGCGCAGGGCGTTCTGTTTCTTTTGCCACGCCGCCCAGGCATCAATGTCTAGCGGATAGTTTAGGCCCATAGCTGCTCCAGAATTTTTACGCGCTGATCGAAGGTGTGCTCGGCGAGGGTGCGCCGGTGTCCGGCTTCGCGGATAGCGTGCGCCCACCGCGGGTCGCGGAAAACGCGGGTGCAAATATCGATAAGCTCTTCAACACTCTCATATACGAGAACTTCTTTACCGACTTCATAGTAGCGTGACACGTCGGGACGGTCGATAATCTGTAATGCTCCCACACCGGGGGCTTCAAAAGTACGCATGGTGAAACCGTCCTGATCCCCATGAATATTCAAGGTGGCTGGTGAAGATGCCATTACCCCGTAGGCGACAGACCGCTCAATATCGCCAGCTGAAGGCACACCGGGGTCTTTGAACTGGTAGGTACGGGCCATGTCCCACGGATGGCGGGACCAGGCCCGCCCGTACGCGCGCACGGGAAGACCAGCAGCATACAGTTCCCGCAGGGTTTGTTCCCGCCCAGGGTAGCGGGCCCCCACAAAACTAATAGCATTTTCTGGGGTGGGAGTCACCTGGCAGTGAGAGTCGTAAGCGTTAGGCATATCTAGCACGTCAAACCCTTTAGACCGCAGATGTTCAGCATCTAACGGGCTGTAACTTGCCAAGGCACCTAACCGGTGCAGATCGTCGTCGGTATATTCCATACGGCGTAACTCGTCGTAAAGCCATGTGCCGTAGCGTACCCCGGATTCTTCCAGAACCTGCCACCAGCGGCTGCCCAGTTTGTCGCCTTTGATCACAAGCACAATATCAGGCCGGTAATCATTAAACACAGCGATCGCTTTATCTGTAGCCTGTGCGGCTAGAGATTCAGGGCGGAACCGCTCAGGCAACTCATGAGCAAGCTTGTTGAGGATACGTGCGCCCACACCGCCAGGGGCGTCATAGATGTGGGTGCGCACCTGGTAACCGCTGATTTCCAAGGAGGATTCAATAGCCTTCCAGTACCCGTGGAAAGCTGGTGATAGGAGCAGAAGCTTAGGGTTAGTCATATGGTTTATTCGTGTTCTATCCAGCGTGTGGCCACACAGCATGTCTGTGACCGTACGCCGGTTCTTTGGCGTGGCTTGAGCAGAGATAACGGCTCCGGGGAGTCGTAAGAATGTGTGAATGCTAGGTCATCGCAGTATGCCCTATGCACTTACAGTGTACTAGAGAGCTCAGAACAACACACCTTATGGTTGATGTGTCGCTACATACTTTCTTTCATGAAACGTACCGCAAAAGCTCTAATTCTCGCCGTTTTCGCCGCGTTTGACGTATGCAAGCTCTTCACGCAGTGTGCGTTGCGCATTCACCTCTTTATTCCGGGCAGCCCGCACAGTGTTAACCAGAAAGTTAGCGTAGCTGGTGGCTTTAAGAGTGCGTCCGAGCGTGGCTTTATCCCCCCACTTATCGGCATAGGTGAACCGTGCGGTGGTGAGCCACTGGCGGCGGCGTGCCGAGGGCGATGAGCCTCCGCCTTCATGCTCTACCCGAACCTGGGGTACGAGGAGGCGAGGCACACCAGCCTCAGCTAGCCGGCGTTGGAAATCCACCTCTTCGCTGTTCATATAGAAGCGTTCATCCATGCCGCCAACCCGGTTGTAAATGTCGCGGGGAACCACCATGGCGGCACCTATCACCCAGTCGGTTTCCACAGTGTTTTGAGACGTGCAGGCGGCAACATCATGCCCCACTCCCCTGTGCCACCAGCCGGAGGGTTTAAAGCGGGCCAGCGGTGTGAACCATTCCCAAGCGATATGGGCGGTGGTGGGGAATTTGCGGGCAACCCACTGTTGCTTACCGTCATGCCCCACCACCTGGGGGCTGGCCAGGGCCGGGGTGCGGTGCTCAATATGTGAGAGCATATCGGCCACGAACGTATCCGTAATAGACAGGTCGCTATTGAGAATAAACAACCATTTCCCGGTAGCCACGGCAACACCAGAATTTACGGCGCTGCCGAACCCGCCGTTAGTTTCACGGCGCACCACGCGCACACCCTTGGTATCGGGGAAAGGCACAGGAGACTGATCATCTGAGACGATAATCTCCAATTCATCTGGGGCAATACCCTGCTGGGCGCGCAAAGCCTCAATGAGGGTGAGCGTGGGCGCAGGGTCGCCGTAGTGGGGAATAACAGCTGATACTTTCATCGTGCGAGACACGAAAACCCGCTTTCTGCTGGGGCGTACACCGCCCCGGTTGGAGTGCTGAGAGGTAGATACTGATATGTATGTGTGTAGTAATTTAAACTAATCCTGTGGTGCTCCCTGGGATTATTCAGGCAGTTGCCCCAGCCGCACCAGGTTCGCGAATTCTTCGTTCTTTTGCTGCACCTCGGTAAAGGTGCCGCAGCTTACGATCTCACCGTGCGATAGGTACACCAGCTGGTCCACGTGGCGTACAGTTGAGAGGCGATGCGCCACAATAATCACCGTAATATCTTTCGAGATCTTCTCAATCGCCTTGGTGATCTTGTGCTCGGTCTCATTATCAAGGGCGCTGGTTGCCTCGTCCATAATGAGCACACTGGGGTTGCGGTAAAGGGCGCGGGCAATACCTAAACGCTGGCGCTGCCCTCCTGAGAGTCGCACCGCGTTGTGCCCGATCATGGTCATAATCCCCTCGTCCAGGGATTCCACCACTTCGGTGAGCTCTGCAATCTCTAGGCAGTAACGCACCCGTTCCTCATCAATCTCGTGTGGTTCAAGGCCAAATGCGACCGCCTCAAGAACCGTTGAGTCCGCAATAAAAACATCCTGCGGCACATATCCGATACTCTGAAACCACCCCGGCAGATCGTCCTGCACCGGCTCACCGTTGCGCAGAACCCGCCCGCTTGACGGGGCGAAGAGGCCCAGGATTAAGTCTATGAGGGTTGTTTTCCCGGAGCCGGAGCCACCGACGAATGCCATGGAGGTGCCCATGGGGATATCCAGGTTAATATTTTTTAGCACCGGCGAATCACTGTCTGGGTAGCTGAACGTGAGGTTCTCCAGCTGGATGCGCACAGGCGCAATAGTCTTATTAATGTACTCGGGGTTCTTAGGGGCCACAGGAGCAGGTGGCATCTGTAGTTTACGTCCTTGTTCATCCAGTTCAGAGATCTCCCGCAAAAGTTCATTGCTGGCTTTCTCCCCCGCCCGAACATTACCCAAAGATGCGACCATTCGAACGTAGCTGGGCAGAATACGGATACATGCACCGCAGAAGAGAAGAAGGTAGGGGGCGCTCTGGGCACCCGAAGTGATACTCATAAAAGCGAGTAGTCCGGCAATGCCGATAATGAAAATAATCTCAAGGGAGTACTTGGGGAAGTCCTGCAAAAAGGTGCTGCGCATGCTAGCGTTCACCGCATCCATGCGTTTGGTCTGGTAGCGATACAGGTACCGGTCGGTGACGTTATGCATGCGAATTTCCCGAAACCCGTCGACAGCGTCAATGGTAGCGCTGGCTGCGCCTCGGGTTGCTTCCACCACAATCACGCCTTGTTCTCGGTTTTTCTTGCGAAGTACATGCTGCAGACCGTACGAGACCAGCCCAAAGTACGAAAAAGCGAGTAGCGCAGGAATGGGCATAATGGCGATAAGCATCACCATAAGCACTGTTATAGAGAGCAGTTCACCAATGAAATTGATGACCCCATTAACAAAAGCGGCGTAAGCCTGATGCGCATAATCATTAACAGAAACTAATATATTTGCAGTTCCCCGTTTACGGTGGGCAAGATAAGGTTCACGCATATACCGGTTCAGTAGATTAACCGAAGTGGTACTCTGCTGTGTTGCGACAAACCCCAGGCTCCAGCGTTTAATAATGAGCGAGAATGCTCCTTTAAGGATGAACGCCAGCACAAGCACCACACCGAAGATAATAATGAGGGCGGTGCGGTCGGGATTACCAAAAAGCTCTGCAACTTGCTTCAGGTAACCCTCAATGGGGGCGCCCATAGCGAGGTTCACAATCGGCAGCACTGCAGCTACCCCCAGCATCTCGAAAAGAGAAACTGTAAAAAGACCCACCAGGTTAAGGATCAGTAGGTTAAATTTCTTACCGGGGAAGAAGACTCTCAGTTTATGGTAAGCCTCTTTCATGACGACGCTCCCCTCAGATAGTTCTGGGGTCGGTCAAGGCTTCTGAGGGGTGCTCCTGCAGCGAACATTCCACAGAATTCTGCCGAGATGCGGGCCTTAAACGAGTAACTGAGTTGCCCAAGTTCAGTTCGTAGAGCTGAGAGGATTTTCATGAATGTGCTTTCAAAATACGGCGCAACAGATACCGCACCGGGTAACTACAGATAGTAGACAGTGTAAGATTCTACCACGCAGGCCCCCGTTACAGGCGGAGGCTGGTATCTGAGTCTTGCCCCGGCCCTTCGACGGTAAACGTGAGGTTGCTCTTCATCAAAGGTGTACGCGAAACTATCACGGTTTACCCTGTAAAGTGGGTAGAATAAAGGATGGACACATCAGCTTAAAGGTCACTACTTCCGGCGCGGGAAGGTCAGGAAGGCTCAAACATGGGAATTTTCAACATTAAATCGCTCAAAGACAGGTATCTGTCTAATGGGCCGACTGAGTCTACCCAGAAGCGGCAGGGGCAAGAGCCCTCGGCGAACGAGCAGGACCCAACTATTAAAAGCGGCGTGTCGCGCCTGGCAGCGATCCGTGATTCAAGTTTCCACCAGGAGACGTCGCCTGATCGTCCTCCGCAGGATCCGAAGAACCCGAAGAAAAGGGTCGGGGAGGATGTGCAGACCCTGCTGGAGCAAAGCACCGCCGCTGGTACCGACCTCATTGAGGTGGTGACTGTTAAACCTACGGGTGATACCGCCCCCGTACCCACCGCAGCTGACCATAACACCACCGCCGCCCAAGAGCCTGCCCCGCAGGATGAGCCTGCAGATGCCCCAGCCCATGTTGTGTCCGAGAATCAGCACCATAGCTCAGACGAACCCCAGCCCCCACGCAAGACTTCTTCGAAGGATAATGCTCAGAAAACTCAGGGTGATTCCCAGCATCAGGCACCGGCTGCTGGTGACGATGCCCCCGTACTGGGCGCCATAGTATCCTCCGAACCATCCACCGAAGATGGTGAACCCGATAAGCGGGTGGTTCTGGTGCCTAGTGCGTACGGGTTGGATGTTCCCCCAACAGATACCGACTCTGTTGATCTTCCCGACGATACAGCGTCTAAAGCCAAAGCCGCTGGTCAGGAGGCTGCACCTCATCGGGCCCCGCACGTGATGACTTCTGAGATGGCGACTAATCATTACACCTCACAGATACCCTCCAAAGCGCCTGAGACTCCCACAGCAGCCTCAGACGGGGAGACCCCGGAAAAAGTCACCCTGGTGCAGGGGGTATACGGGATGGACGTTCCTCAGGAAGCCGGGGAGAACCTGGACGCTCCCGCCCGTGGCGTCCCCTCCCCCACCGCATCTGCGACCTCCAGTCCCAATAATCGACACGCAGGTCAGAAGGACGATACCGATACACCCGATCCAGCGCTGGTGCGTGGCGTCTACGGTTTAGATGTGCCCGAAACCGCTGACAGTTCCGCTGCCCGGCAGGATTTCCCAGGCCAGCATGCTCAGCCTGCGGCAGCCCATCAGCAGCAGACCGGAGTGCCTCAGCTCTCATCACAAGAGCGTGAGTACGACATGCTCGCGGGAGAAGAAACCGTTGAGCTGGCCCCTATCCACGTTCGGGAGGCTCTGGAAGCTCAACGAGCGGCGCAGAAAGCGGCAACCGAAAAAACCAAAACCACCGCTGAGGCTGAGTCTGAGCCTGCTGATGCTACCCCGGTGCCCCCCATTCAGGAGAAGGACGCCGACCAGCAGGAGCCCCGTAAGGTGACCACCGCGTCGTTCAGCTTATCCCCTGAGTCCGTGGGTGAGGCGAAGAACCGGGTCTCGGCACCGGCACAGGGCGCTGGCCCTCTTGAGGCCGTGTTCGTGTGCACCGGCAATGTAGCACGCAGCGCCAGCGCCGAAGTGATCGCGCAGTCTCTCGCTTCACAATACGGGCTGGAGGATAACTGGGTGTTTACCAGTGCAGGGACAGCAGCTCTGGCTGGCTCCCCTATTTATAAGTACATTGGCAACGAACTTGAAGGGCGCGGGTATAACCCTTCACAATTCCGGGCCAAGCAGCTTACCGCTGACATGATTGAGCGGGCCACCTTGCTGCTGGTGGCTGAGCAGGATCACGCGGACTGGATTCTGCGGGAATGGCCGCAGTACCACACGAAGGTGCACCTGATGAAGCAGGTGGCGCGTATCCGGGAGAAAGCCAGCCGCCGTGCCGAGCCGATCTCGTTTATTTACGGCTACACTGAGGCGGCGCACGATACCGACAGCATCGCTGACCCGTACCGGCGGGGACGCACAGCCTGCCGCGTTGCGGTGGATGAGGTGGAGCAGTCGCTTCAGGTGATTCTGCCGTGGCTGGTACGGGCCCGCGTGTAACCCAAGGCTTTTAATACAGCAATAAGGACGTCCCGTGTACCCCTATTCCGGTGGTGCACGGGACGTCCCTTTTGGATAAAGCCGCTAGCCTCGATCTTTCAGGGCCAGCGGCTTTTTCACAGCCTGGATCTTAGGCGTGGTCGTTGAAAATATTGGTCACTGACCCTTCGTCGAAGACCTCCCGGATGGCTCGCGCCACAAGCGGGGCGATAGACAGTACGGTGAGGTTCTCAAACCGTTTATCGTCCGGCACGGGCAGGGTGTTCGTGACTACCACTTCGGATGCGCCGCACCCAGATAGCCGTTCAACGGCGGGCCCGGAGAATACCGGGTGGGTCGCGGCGATAATGACCTCTTTAGCGCCTTTTTCTTTAAGCACGTTGACCGCCCCGGCGATGGTTCCGCCGGTGTCGATCATGTCGTCAATCAGTACGCAGGAGCGCCCCTCAATCTCACCCACCACGGTCTTTGAAACCGCCTGGTTAGGCACGTTAATGTCACGGGTTTTGTGCACGAATGCCAGCGGCGCGCCACCGAGCAGGGTGGCCCAGTGCTCGGCTACCCGAACACGACCGGTGTCGGGGGAAACAACGGTCACATTCTCGGGGTTTTCCACGCGGCTCTTAATGTACTCAGCGAGCACAGGAATGGCGAATAGGTGATCCAGCGGCCCGTCGAAGAACCCCTGAATTTGGGAGGTATGCAGGTCCACACACATGAGGCGGTCAGCACCAGCGGTCTTGTACAGGTCAGCGATCAGTCGGGCCGAGATCGGCTCACGCCCCCGGTGCTTCTTGTCCTGGCGAGCATACGGGTAGAAGGGTGACACCACGGTAACGGAGCGGGCTGAGGCGCGTTTGAGCGCATCAATCATAATGATCTGCTCCATGAGCCACTCGTTAATGGGGGCCGGGTGGGATTGGATGACGAAGGCGTCGGCACCGCGCACCGACTCTTCAAACCGTACGTACGTCTCGCCGTTAGCAAATGTGTACGCGGAGGTTGGTAGCAGCGGGTGTCCTAGCTCTGCGGCGATTTCTTCCGCGAGTTTGGGGTGCGCACGCCCGGAAACCACCGCAAGTTTACGCACACCCGGATTGGTAATCTCGTGACTCATGGTTTTTCGCTTTCTTGTCAGTGATCCCCTGCCCCGTTGGCGGCTTGCGCGGCCGCTGCCGGTTCGGTTCCCTCACGGTTTTTAAGCACCCAGCCCTCGATATTGCGCTGGGAAAATTCAGAGATTGCGAGCGCACCTGCTGGAACGTCCTTGCGGATAAGCGCGCCTGCACCGGAGTAGGCTCCATCGCCTACGGTCACGGGGGCAACGTAGATACCGCCGGACCCCATACGGGCGTGCGCACCAATAACAGTGCGGTTCTTGGTGACCCCGTTGTAATTTGCGAAAACAGACCCGGCGCCGATGTTCGCTCCGTCGCCGATTTCTGCATCCCCCACATAGGTTAGGTGCGGTACTTTCGCCCCGTCACCAATCTGGGAGTTTTTCGCTTCACAGAACGTGCCAAGTTTCGAGTCCTCACCGAGTACGGTGCCGGGGCGTAGGTATGCGAACGGGCCTACCGTGGCTCCTGTACCAATTATGGCTCCCTGCCCGTGCGCACGAGTGACGGTGGCGTTTTCTTTCACGGTGACGTCGGTGAGGGTGGTGTCGGGGCCGATAACCGCACCGGTGGCTACGTTAGTGGCGCCGTGCAGCTGGGTCCCGGGTAGGATGGTCACGTCGTTCTCAAGGGTGACGGTCACATCTATCCAGGTGCTCTGCGGGTCTATGATGCTCACCCCGTTACGCATATGTGCTTCAAGGATGCGCGTATTGAGTTTCCGGCCCAGCTGAGCGAGCTGTACCCGGTCGTTGGCGCCTTCAACTTCCCAGCGGTCCTCAATAGCGAGCGCCGAGGTGCGGTACCCTTTGGAACGGGCAATAGCGAGCACATCGGTAATGTACTTCTCACCTTGGGCGTTATTGGTGGTTACTTCCGCGAGGGCTTGACGCAGTACGGTGGCGTCAAAAGCGTAAATACCGGAGTTAATTTCGTCGATGGCGAGCTCTTCGTCAGTGGCGTCTTTCGCTTCGACGATGGAGGTTACCTCACCAGCTTGGTTGCGCACAATACGACCATAGGCACCGGGGTCATCCACATGGGTGGTGAGTACGGTGACGGCGTTAGAGTCGGTTTCATGGAATGTGATGAGTTCGCGGAGGGTTTCGGGCCGCAGCAGGGGCACGTCCCCGTAGGTGACGAGCACGGTGCCCTCCACAAGGCTCTGCTGATCGAGTGCGAGCAGCCCCACTTCAACAGCCCGCCCGGTTCCGGGGATGTCGTCTTGGTCTACGATGGTGACGTGCTCGTCGAAGGCGAGTACATGCTCAGCGACTTTATCGCGCTGGTGGCGTACCACAACAGCGAGACGTTCGGGGGTGAGGTCTCGGGCGGCAGCAACGGCGTGCTCCACCATGGAGCGCCCACCAATGCTGTGCATCACCTTGGGAGTTGCGGATTTCATGCGGGTACCAGCACCCGCTGCTAGGACGATCACCGCGGACGGTACCTTATGTTCGGAACCCTCAAGCTCTGCGTTCACCTAATTTAACTCCTTTACGGGGTGTTTGCCGCCCACGCGCCGCTGCTGAATCGACGTGTTAGCTTTGCGCTCCGCCACTAGGATTCGAACCTAGACAAACGGCTCCAAAGGCCGGTGTGCTGCCATTACACCATGGCGGAATCTTCCCCCGCTGTTACCGTGTTTACGGCCTGGGACAGGGGCACTCATAAGTGTAGCAAAAATACCTTTACTCGTCGCATCCCAACACGGGACGTATCAGCCCCCACCGGTCCTAGAGATAGCAGGCTGGTGTGTGCTCTTATGTGCAGGGGTGGATACGTTCAGCCGCTGGTGGCGGTACCCTGGATACGTGGCACATTTACTTGGCGGCGAAGCGCTGCACCTTCAGTTCCCTACCCGCACTATTTTCGAGGGGGTGACCGTCGGCATTAATGAGGGCGACCGTATCGGCATTGTGGGCCGTAACGGCGACGGTAAATCCACGCTCATGAAGATTCTGGCGGGGCGTCTTGAGCCGGACTCCGGGCGCGTGACGGCGCGCGGCGGCACGCGCATCGGGTATCTGGATCAGTCCGATGTTCTCGACGATTCTCACACGGTCGGTTATGCCCTGGTGGGCGATACTCCGGAGTATGAGTGGGCCTCGCAGCCGCGTATTCGTGATGTTATTGCGGGTTTGGTGTCTGATCTGCCCTGGGATGCGCCGGTTTCTTCGCTCTCGGGTGGGCAGCGTCGCCGCGTGGCGCTGGCTGCTCTGCTGATACAGGAATGGGATGTGCTCATGCTGGATGAGCCCACCAACCACCTGGACGTGCAGGCAATTACCTGGCTTGCGCATCATCTGAAAAGCCGCTGGAGCAAGAACGCGGGCGGTCTGCTGGTGGTCACTCACGACCGCTGGTTTCTCGATGAAGTCAGTACCGACACCTGGGAGGTTCACGATAATATCGTGGAACCTTTTGAAGGCGGGTATGCGGCTTACGTTCTGCAGCGTGTGGAGCGCGATCGGCAGGCGGCCGCCGCGGAGGCAAAGCGCCAGAACCTGATGCGCAAAGAGCTGGCGTGGCTGCGTCGCGGTGCCCCGGCGCGCACCTCGAAGCCGAAGTTCCGTATTGATGCGGCGAATGCGCTGATTGCCGATGTCCCGCCGGTACGTAATACCGTGGAACTCAAGCAGATGGCGGTTTCCCGTTTGGGTAAGGACGTGGTGGATCTTGAGAACGTCTCGGTCACCTTTGAGGATTCTTCGCTGCCCGACGGCAAACGTGAGGTGCTGCGTCGCGTAACTTGGCGGATTGCGCCGGGTGAGCGCACCGGTATTTTGGGCGTGAATGGTGCCGGAAAATCAACCTTGCTTGCCTTGGTCACCGGCTCTTTGGAACCGACCGAGGGGCGTGTGAAACGCGGTAAGACCGTCAAGGTTGCCACTCTCACCCAGCAGCTGGATGAGCTGAAAGAGGTTGAGAACGACCGCGTGTCTGATGTGATCGGCCGCAAGAAGCGCAGCTATATTGCCGACGGTAAAGAGATGTCACCGTCGCAGATGTTGGAACGGCTAGGTTTTACGAGCGCACAGCTTTCTACCCCGGTGAAGGATCTGTCGGGTGGGCAGAAGCGACGACTGCAGCTCATGCTCATTCTCTTGGACGAGCCGAATGTACTGATTCTGGACGAACCTTCCAACGACCTTGATACCGATATGCTGGCGGCAATGGAAGACCTGCTCGATACCTGGCCCGGCACCCTGCTGGTGGTTTCTCACGACCGTTACCTCATGGAGCGTGTGACCGATCAGCAGTATGCGGTGATCGACGGCTCCTTCCGGCATCTGCCCGGTGGAGTAGACGAGTATTTGGCGCTTTCTGCAGCGGGTCAGGGCGGTTCTGCCGCCGGTATTACGGGCGGTGCATCTGTCCCAATAAAAAAGAATGATTCTTCGGTTTCTGGCGGTCAGGCTGAACCAACGAACCCTGACCCCAAGAGCACACCGAAAATATCGGGGGCTCAGGCACGCGCAGCACAGAAGGAATCCGCCGCAATCGAGCGTCGCCTCGGAAAATTGGGCGAGGAGCAGAGTAAGCTCTCTGAGCAGATGAGCATGCACGACCCTGCCGATTACGCCGGGCTTGCCGACCTGGGGCAAAAACAGCAGGCGCTTCAGGATGAGATCGACGAGCTTGAGATGCGCTGGCTGGAGCTCTCGGAACTCCTCGGATAGCCCGCTCCCCTGACTATAAAGGCTCTTTATACGAATAAAGCAAGTTTTCCAACACTTTATTTACATCAAGGGCTTTTTGCCAGACTAAGGAAGGTGTCCACGAATACACTCAATGGTGACTCTATGAGCTCCTGAACAGTGGCACTAAAAGGTAGCGCCCAGCAAAAGCATTCCTTGTATCTTGGATTAAGTTCAGCAACATTTTCGTCACTTTCATACTTCTATATGGCCATGAGCTGACGCCTATATATATGAATTATCTGTCATACAAAATATATTTACCCTCGAGCCACATTCATCATGTGCTCTGCACGCATGCGGTTAGTTTTTTCGAAACTTTTATCTGACATAAATTTATGTGCTTGTAAAGCTCGTTGGGTAACTTGGGCGTAATCACGGTTTAACTCAACTATTTTCTGAGCAGCGGCGGATACGTCAAAACGTGAAAATTCCCAGCCCACTCCCCGTTTTACCAAAGGAGTGAGAGTATCGTTGGAGAATCCTGCAACCGGGACCCCCATCCCTAAGCTTTCAAAGTATGTGCAGGATGGGTCACCCTGGCGGTGCGGCAAGAGCATTATATCTACATAATCACGTACATATTTTTTCCACTCAGGGTCAAATTTTATAAATCCTAAATTCAGCAGGTTTGGGTACTGGTATTCTTGTACCAGATCACGGTATTCGCCGTCGCCCATAATAACGAATTGTATATCAGGGTTCAGAGCGTGTGTCTGTGCTGCGATCTCCAGAAAAAGATCAGTCCCTTTAATAGCAGTCCATCGCCCTGAGAACGCTACTGTAATCCCTGCACCGTTCTTAGGTTGCATAGATATCTGAACGCTATCTAGATCATGTTGATATATACGGTGATCGTAATATCGAATAGTACGCGGGTTAATGGAACCATATTCTTTATATGCACCGTCACCATTAATCTCTATTCCTGATGCGTTATAAATAAGCTGTTTAAATTTTTTATTTTGCCGCTTCTCCCCAACATAAATTCGAGCTTTATTAATAAGACTGATATTTGGCTGTGAATAATATGCGTCTAAACGAGTTTTTGAGGTAAATTCGATACTGTAGCATACAGGAATATTCTGAGCTTCAATTGGTTTTACACTCGGAGTTCCTAAAGTGCTAATAATATCAGGAGATAATTTTTCTATTAAACCGGAAGTAGGTAATTCAAGGTAAATAGAGTTGCTTGGAAGGTAATCACTTACCTTATCCAGGTTACGAGGAAGCGTAGGGCTGTCATATTCTTGTACCCCTTGTGAGGAGGTCACTAACAGCTCCATATGTTTGGTCGTTTCCGCCAAACTTTGTAATGTCCTATCTGTAAGATAGATTTCCCCTTGGTACCGGGTGAACGGCTCTGCTAGTACTGACAGCATTTTCATAGTGACCTATATCCTTATGTACTATAGGGAAGCTCCTCTGCAATCTCCGCTGGGGTCTGAGTTGCTATAGCAAAACGTCCGCGGCGGCGAAGTGCTGCGGCGAGCTCATCAGCTGTGGGTGCGTCCTCAACAAGGATAGCCATAGTAGGCCCTGAACCAGAGACAATATTTCAACAATATTCTCAGTATCCCTTGTTAAAAGGATCTGAAGATCTGGAGACAGAGTCACAGCTGGTGCTTGCAGATCGTCACACAGCTACCAGCCAATCTTGTGCAGATGTGCAATAGGAGCCTCATTTTGAGTGAGTGTGTGTAATAAGCCCGAAGGCATTATAAGTGTATCATCTTCAGGATAACGCCCAGCGGCACGACCTTCATCTAGTTCACCAAAAACCTGTGAGGTCGAGGGCCTTTCTGAGGCGGCGACCAGCACGATGCCGAGAGGAATCATGTCTTCAGGCAGACCCACGATGCGCAGCTCGAGCCCGGCCCTTTCTTCCCTGCTAATCCGCCCAGTGGGAACGTGGGTAGAAAAATCGCTCAAAGCACAGCGAGAGTTCAACAAAGCACGCTCATCTGTGCCAATGTACCGTCAAGCAGACTATTGTCGGGTTTGTAAGGGACAGCGAATACTTTCAAGAGTATGGCGAGTGCTCCTGTGCCGTCTCAATATAGTAGTTACTGTCCTATCCTATTGGAGGTTATTCTTCTGTACATACCCTGAATAAAGCTCATGGAAAGGTTCTTCTATGAGTTGGGGGAGATATCCGCAAGTGCTGCTGCAATGGCCATGAGGTCCGCATCCAGCTGGGGACTGTTCAGTCCCGCAACCTGAAATAGTTCGGCGAAGCGGTGCCGCCAGTCCAGTCTTTGCAGCGCCATACGCACCTGGTTTCGGCTCTGCTCGGGCGTCCATTCGTTCACAAGCTGAGCCACCGCATCCAGCCCGGCGCGCGCATCCTGCGGGTCAATATCGACGGTCGCTCCATCCCACAGTATCTCGCGTGTGCTCTCGGTTTTAGGTACCTGCCCCACTACGGTTACCCCGTGGGCGAGCGCATCCGTCCAGCGTCCAGTGATGTACTCCTTATTTGGATGCGTGTACGATGCCGGGCTCACCAAAGTGCTAAAAGCTAGCAAAAATTTGGCATCCGCAAGTGCTCGTTGTAAAGACTCGACAGATTCGCGGTCGGTGGCACCGAACGGAGGGCGGCCCGCAAAAGTTATTCCCGTCTGCCGGGCACATTCTGCGGTGCGTTCATCGTCTTCATAGGCGGCTGGTTGGCGCCCCACCCGAAGCAAATCAGTGGTTTTTGGATGCGCCAGATGCTCTTCAAATCTGCTCCACACGTCTGCGCCCCAGGGGAGCACTCGCACGTTTTTAACCCCAACACTGCGCCAATCGTGCACGTCATCGCGATCCGCCACAAAAACGGTGTTATAGGTGCTGTTGGTGGCGATAGCGGGTATGCGGTCGTCCCAGAAGCTATCGATAACCCATCCGTAGATTTCCGCATAACGCCGGGCGACTAGGCGCGGCTGCGCGATGGCGTAAAGCTGTCCGGGATCGCTGGCAATAACGATCGCGGTACGTCCTTTGCCACGAATACGCGGCACTCGCGCCAAGATTTTGGTGGCAGGTTTGAGCGATGCGCTCGGGTCAGGGGTGACGATGCGCGCGTCCAAGTACGATGCCATCAGGCGCGCCATCTCATGGATGGGCGCCCACCCGGGCCCTGATGGAACGGCAAGGATAATATCCGCAGAAGTCATAAATTCTCCAACAACGTGCAACACTTGAGCAGGGAATCCTGAGGAAGAAACCTCTAAAACTTATAGAGCACACAGAATAATTTTGAGCGAGTCTAGAGCATCTAGTATACCAACAGCTATCTACATGACGCTCTTCCCTAGTCTCTTTCTTCTCTTCAGACTACTGGCTGAGTCATGATGTTTTCGTTCACTATGCCGTCCACGTGGGCGACCAAGCCCATATAGGCCCACAGATAACTCTCAGGCGCTGCGACCCACGGAATAGGTCTCCTTATCAATGCGCTAGAGCCAATGTGGAGACACCTATCGCCAGTAGAAAGAGCGCTTGGTTGAGTCAGAGCGTTTCTATAGATTGCAGACGCCACTATTGATAGCAACTGTACAGTTGACGCCGGTGCCATGTCCGGAAGCTACACGCCCCCAGCCCCTGCAGGTGGTAGATACATCCCAGCGCACCAGAGCCAAGTAGGCTACAATAG
Source organism: Rothia aeria (assembly GCF_016726365.1). Lineage (NCBI taxonomy): Bacteria > Bacillati > Actinomycetota > Actinomycetes > Micrococcales > Micrococcaceae > Rothia > Rothia aeria. Next base: position 883,297 of record NZ_CP068102.1, read on the forward strand.
CTTCAGACCGGCTTGCCACGGTGGTAGAGCCGCGTTAGTCACACTCACTCACACGAATTCTCATGATTCAGAAACTCAAAGATTTGAAATACCGCCTGCATCTTATGCAGCGAGAACGCACGAATGCTCAAAAACGGCGTGAACTCACCAAGAATGGCATTATTTTTGGTGCCGGAACATATTGCGATCCTAGTTCCACCATTATGCCTAAGGTCATGATGGGCACGAATTGTTTTGTCAATAAAGAAACTTTGGTGGGTGCGCATACGACTCTGGGAGATAATGTTTTTCTGGGTCCGCGCGTCACCATTTTTGCCGACACCCATGAGATTGGTTCCGCTGCTCAGCGCGCGGGCGCAAATATTACTCGTCCTGTACACATCAAAAACGGTACGTGGGTGGGGCAAAACGCTGTCATTACCGCCGGGGTTACGATCGGCAAAGGATACGTGATTGCCGCCGGTGCTGTGGTGGTGCACGATTGTGCGCCTCATGGCGTGTATGCGGGCGTTCCGGCGCGGCGCATTCGTGATCTTAACGCCGAAGGAAATTCATACCCAGTGACCGAACAGGTGGAAGGAGAACGGTCGTGACTCATCCCAAGTCCGTCGCGGCATCCGTTATTATCCCTGTGTATAACGGTGCCAGCTATATTATGCAGCAGCTTGATGCCCTCGCCGTTCAAACAGGTAACCCCAGTTTTGAGGTACTCGTGTGCGATAACGGCAGTACCGATGACACTCGCGCCGTGGTCGAAAGCTACAATGCTTCCTATCCCCTGCGGGTGGTAGATGCATCCCAGCGCGCCGGAGCCAGTCACGCCCGCAATATGGGGGCGGTACAGGCCATGGGCGATGTTCTTATCTTCTGCGATGGCGATGATCTCGTAGAACCCGACTGGGTGGCTTCGCATCTGTACGTACAAAACCTATATTCCCCTGTCATAGCAAGCGGGTCTCTGCTTCATGATCGGGCCAATACTCGTGAAGTCCTGAGGGCCTACGGTCTTGAACCCGGCGATGACCAGAAGGTTCTGAACACACGCACCAGGATTTTCTACGACGATGAGCTCACCCCCTATGCCGGCTTTTTGCCGACGGTTGCTGGGGGGAATTTTTCAATTCCTCGTCGCGTATATCTTGATGCCGGGGGCATGGATTCTTCGTATAAGAGTTCTGAAGAGACCGATTTTGCCTGGCGCGTGCAGCTTGCGGGCATACCAGCGGCGTTCACACACGGACCGCTGTTGCATTATATTCTGCGGGATAAACCCAAACGCATTTTTCACCAGCAGCGCGCCTACCAAAAATACAAGGTGCTGTTGTGGGTGCACTATCGACAGTATGGGATGCGCGGCCCCAGCACGAAAGCATCTATCCTGGAGATTCTGCGGCAGGTTCCTAAACTCATAAACCCTGCGACTCGTTTTCGAGCGGCGTATCTGGCGGGCGGCAACCTTGGAGCGTTGGAAGGTATTCTTCAGTACCGCGTTCTCAAACGTATTCCGAAACCGCTGCGACTGGATACTGCGCCTGTATCCACTGTTGCCTCAGCCCTGTAGGGGTGTTAAAGAGCCTTTATCTGAATAAAGTAGCGAAAATTACGCTTTATTCATATAAAGGCTCTTTTCGCAACCCGGAGTTTATGCCACGAAAGTGAACATTAGAGCATTGCCGGAGTTTGGGTGGCAACAGCATGGCGGCCGCGGCGGCGAAGTGCTGCGGCGAGCTCATCGGCTGCGGGTGCGTCCTCAACGAGAATAGCCACGGTAGGCCCTGAGCCAGAGACAAACGCCTCAACTATGCTCTCATTATCCATGGTCAAAATAGTTTCAAGACTGGGTGCTAGAGTCACGGCTGGCCCTTGCAAATCGTTGCGAAGCTGCCTGCCAATTTCGTGGATACGTGCAATGGGAGTTTCTGTTTGGGTCAGCGCGTGCAACAGCCCGGAGGGAACCTGCAGCTCACCGGCTTCGGGGTAACGCCCGGCGGCGCGTCCCTCATCAAGCTCACTAAATACCTGCGGGGTCGAGAGCCCCTCTGAGGCAGCGACCAGCACAATGTCGAGCGGAATCATATCTTCAGGCAGCTCTACGATGCTCAGCTCGGTTCCGGTGCCCTCCCCCACGGCTAACCCGCCCAGCGGGAACGCGGCACGCACTACGAAGGGAACATCGGCCCCCAACGGCGCAGCTAAGGCAAGCAGCTCTTCAAGTCCGAGGGTGCGTTCGGTCAGCCGTTTCTCGTAAAGATACTGGTCGACCGCAAGAAGCGCGGCGGCGGCATCTGCCGAGCCGCCCGCCATGCCCCCGGCCACGGGAACGGCCTTATCGATATGCAGGTGCAGGTTGAGATCGTTCACGGTGAGCCTGTGTGCCTGCACCATAGCGACGGCTGCACGATACGCCAGATTCTTCTCGTTCAACGGCACCTCGGCGGGGTCAAATTCTCCGGCGCGGTGCTGCTGATCGACCAGGGAGTCGGGCACAATATTCAGGCTCAGGGTAATTCCCTGCTCCTGAGCGTCGCGGGCGGTGACGGTTTCGTAGATATTGACCGAAGAAAAGAGTGTGGCCAGCGGATGGTAACCGTCCTCGCGGGGTTTACCCACGGCGAGGTAGAGATTTACTTTTCCGGGCGCTTTTGCCTGAGTTTCTAGAACATGCATTCTTTTTCCGTCCCCGGTTTCTTAATCTTAGTTTTCATCGGCCGCTAGAGCTGGCACCCGATGCGCCGCCTGGGCGATCCGAATATACCCGTGAATATCTAACTTTTCACCACGCTCAGTGGGGGTAATACCCGCCTCGGTCAGGATTGCTTCGGCACGAGCGCCGGAACCAGCCCATGAGGCAAGCGCGGCCCGCAGAGTTTTCCGCCGTTGGGCGAAAGCCGCGTCAATCACGGTAAAGACTTCGTCGCGGTCAATATCGGCGAGCGGCTGCGGGCGCATCCTGAATCCCACAAGCCCGGAGTTAATCTTCGGGGCGGGCCAGAATACGTTTTTACCGATAACCCCCGCTTTAAAGACCTCAGCGTACCAGCTTGCCTTCACCGAAGGAACCCCGTAATTCTTAGATCCGGGTTTTGCCGCCAGACGATCAGCGACCTCGTCCTGCACCATCACGAGGGCGTGGCGGATGCTCGGGAACTGCGCGAAAAGGTGCAGAAGCACCGGAACCGCCACGTTATAGGGCAGGTTGGCGACCAGCGCATCCGGCATGTGGGGAAGCTCAGTCACCTTGAGGGCGTCCATGAGCACCACATGAACATTTTGTGCCTTGTCAGGGCGGAATTTTGCGATAGTATGCGGTAGCTGCCGGGCCAACGGCGGGTCGATTTCAACCGCAACAACCTGCCGCGCGGCATCTGCCAACCCCAGGGTGAGAGAGCCAAGCCCGGGACCGACTTCAAGCACAGTCTCATCATCAGTAATATCCGCTGCGGCAACAATGCGTCGAATAGTGTTTGGGTCAATCACGAAGTTCTGCCCCAGGGTTTTCGTGGGGCGAATGCCCAGCTGCGCGGCAAGGTCACGGATTTCTTGGGGGCCCAGCAGGGGTTTATCGTTCAGATTTTCTCTCACCCTACCTATTCTACGGAAGGTTGCAGGATTAGGTCGAAGGACGCCGCTCACTGGTGCGGGTAGTTACTTGAGAACTCTGCGCTTCTTCCGTACCTGCCAGAGAGTCGATGTGACGATGTTTTGGGCATTCTTTAAACGAGCTTTGGGGGCAGCGTAAATCCGCAGCTTATTAAGGAGCGGCTGGCCTTTTGCCTGATTTGCTTTACGGTACACAAAGTGTGTCCCATCTTCCTCAATAAGACTATTTCCTGTCCAGTCGCACAGCCCTGGTTGCATCACCTTAATATCCACCCCAAAATCAGCGGCGAAAAGAGGCCAATCATCTGCTAGCCAGTACTGTGAGCCGCGCGCATCAATCTGCTCAATAATTTTCTGTGCCGCCGACCGAGAGATCAGATACAGTCCTGTGCAGGCGGTCCAGTCATTAGCGCAGTATCCTAAACGGTGACGGCCCCAAATAAACGGAGACAACAGCGACAACCGGGGGTAAGGGGTGCGGGGGTTCATACGACCCATCTGGGTGGACCAACCATCCGCAAAATTCACCACACCAATGCTGCGGGATTTTTCAATAACCCGAGAGACAATTTCATCAATGGAGGGGTGGATCAACGCATCATCTTCAGCAACAAGTGCCCATTCTTCCCCGCTTTCTAGAAAATCACGCCACACGTATGTATGGCTCAAGGCGCATCCTACTTCTCCAGGACGGGCCAGACGGCCTTTTCTTTTCTCAAAATAGGCAGCATCAAATTCAGGGCTTTGACCAGGAGTAGGCAAAGCACGCCCATCTACTCCCCAAAATATATAGAAACCTGCACTCCCCGGGGCATTGAAGAACTGCTCAAGACGATTTTCGCCTTTAAGAGCAACAACATATTTTTTCATTTTTCCTCTTTATACTTGAAACGGCAATGATTTACCGATACCCACCAGGGTATGTCCCAAATTGCATATCTTTAACAATTTTTATACGGTCAATATATTTAAGGCTTAAGGGGCTTGTGATCCTTCCCGCCAACTCAAGCCATGGAATAGGGTACTCCGGCATATACCCAAAAGCTTGAGGATCTCCGTAACTCTCCAACAAGGATGAAAAATAGTCCATCCTGCGGTTTACTTCAGCAATCCATTCATCGGTAAACCTACTATACGGTTTACACCCAAAAGCAGACATATTCACGACCGATTTATAATAGTTACGTTGATCTTTCCCCAATACCCCGCTTGCTGATGACGAATTCCAAGACCCTATTTCGTGCGGCGCAATAACCCACATATCTGGGGTAGCATTAAGTTCCTCAAGAAGAGGCAACCAGGGCTTATCCATGGGTTTTATATCCATATACACACCACCGTGATGGTGCATCAGATAGGCACGCAGGTAGTCAGAGCGTTGAATATAACTTAGTTTTTCGTAGGAAGGGTGTAAAGGATGTTCGGGAAGCACATAATCCGCAAGATTATCCGAGGTTATCAGAATAACTTTACTTTCAGAATTAACGGAACGAATAAGGTCGATAGATTTCTGACGAGCCGGAGTTATCTGGTTATCCCCCAACCAGACAATAAATATCTGATTAGGGGCGTTTTGAAGATTGTCTTCCGGAAGTTGAGAATCATAGAATAGATGATTAACCATAAATGTACTAGAGTTAGGCATTGCAGTATTTTTAATACGGTGAGTATATTTTTCAATATCATAAGAGTATGGGCTTTTCTGCGAATACCAACTGCGTATCTTATCTACCCCTGCGCCATCTTTGACATAATTAAGCCATATATAATGTTTTATTTTTTTTGAAAAAGAAATGATTGACACAGCTTTGCCCTAGTTCTCTCACATTAGTATGCTATTGATACGTCACGGGACAGAAAGCTATTTATCGGGATGCCGCATCACACAAAGGCAAAATGTGCTCCAGAAAATTTGAGGTAAAGCCTTAAGGTGAGCTACAGCGTCTACTATAGTAGCATATACATGTGATAGCTCGTACAGGCTTCGGTAAAGGTGGCACAAAAGCTACTTAGTCGTGTGTACTGATCGTTACCATTATCTAGAACCCCTCAATTCCCCAGCTGCCGTACACACGCGCTGAGTTCGCGCGGATCATTTGGCACAGGTCCTCTAGATTCTGCTCACGGTGCGCCGCCATGAACCGCACCGTATAGTTCGTCATGTACGAGGCATTCGGGCGGCCCCTAAACGGGTGCGGGGTCAAAAAAGGTGCGTCCGTCTCGGCAAGGATCAGTTCGGGACGCGCCATACGCAACGACTCCTGAATATCCTTCGAATTCTTAAAGGTCACGGTTCCGGCGAAGCTCATATACCAGCCCTGCTCATTACAGATACGCGCCAGCTCAGCCCCACCCGAGTAGCAGTGAAACACGGTGTGTTCGGGTGCTCCTTCTTCGAGAAGGAGGCTCACCACATCATCGTGCGCCTGCCGGTCGTGAATCTGAAGCGCCAACCCGTGCTTCTTCGCCAGGCGAATATGCTCACGAAAGCTACGCTGCTGGGCTTCAATGCCCTCTTCTCCGGTGCGGAAGTAGTCGAGCCCAGTCTCGCCGATAGCTCGCACGCGCGGCTCGGCGGCAAGTGCATCCAAGGTCTCCAGCGCCTCATCAAGGGTACCGGCGGAATCCAGTTCGGGAGCGGTATTGGGGTGAATAGCAATCGCCGCCAGAACCCGCCGGTCGGCGCGGGCGGCGGCAACCGCATACAGCGAGGAGGGAATATCGCAGCCGACCTGCACGATAGCACCTATGCCGAGTTTTTCCCCGGTATCGAGGGCGTCCCGTGCAGTAATTTCTACTTCGCCATCGAGCAGATCCATATGGGTGTGGTTATCGACGATGGCATACGGCAGAGGCTCGGGCGCAGGTGGGAACACAAGGTTACGGGACCGCCCGTTATCGCCCTTTGTGGAACGGCGTCGGGTTCCTTCGCCCGAAGGTTCCTGCGCTATCCCTCCCCCGGTCTCGTCCCGGTAAAGCTCGGCGCGGTAGGGTGCGGGGGTCTGCCCTTCTTCAACCTGCCAACCGTGTGGAAGGGCGCTCGCCCTCAGCTCTTGTTCGTTCGGCACCGTAGAGTGTGCCAGGGTGGCAAGGGAATCTAGATATTCCTGGGTGAGTTCGGTTTGCTCGGGGCGGCTCTGGCACACGGTATTCTCCTGCGGGCTGTGTTGAAGTGTGTTTTAGGGGTTGACGTTTCGGGCAGCAATGGCAGCTGCGTAGAGCTCTTGTTTGGAGGCACCCGTTTCAGCGGCGACAGCGGCGCACGCGTTTTTGAGGCGTTCGCCTGCGTCCACCCGTTCCAGGACGAGGCCCACGATATCTTGCGCCTGTGGAGTTTCGGCAGGCTCGGCGCCAGCGACCACAATCACGATCTCTCCGCGCACCTGGGTTGCGCGCGCCCAGCCAGCGAGTTCGTTCAGGGTGCCGCGCAGGGTTTCTTCGTGCAGTTTGGTGAGTTCGCGGCATACGACGGCACGCCGTTCGCCCCCGAAAACCCGGGCAAAATCTGTGAGCGTGGCGGCTACACGATGCGGCGATTCGTAGAAAATCATGGTGCGCTCTTCCGCCGCCAGGGAGTTTAGCCTTCGGGTACGTTCCGAGCCTTTACGGGCCAGGAACCCCTCAAAAGTGAACCGCCCGGTGGGCAGTCCCGAGAGCGCGAGCGCGGTCAAGGCCGCAGAGGGGCCGGGGATCACGGTCACCGGCAGGCCTGCGTCGGCAACGGCGCATGCTGCAACATAGCCGGGGTCTGAGATGGTTGGCATACCGGCGTCTGAGAGCAGCAGAACCGTGTTCCCGTCGCTGACCGCCTGCACGAGCTGGGTGCTGCGGTATTCCTCATTATGGTCGTGGTTCACAATAACCCGCCCCGTGGTGCGCACCCCCAGCCCGGAGGCGAGGGTGCGGAGCTTTCGAGTGTCTTCGACGGCGATTACGTCGGCGGTAGCGAGTGCCTGCCGTAACCGGTCGCTGGCGTCTGAGAGGTTGCCGATGGGGGTCCCGCCGAGGATGAGGACACCGCCGCCAGTTCCATGTGCTGCTGCGTGCGGCCCGGTGTGTTCAGCAGGTGCTTGGTCTGGTGTTTCAGCCTCGGGCATAGGGGTGTTGTTTTTATTGTGTGGTTTCATGCGGCTCACCTTCCCAGTGTAGGCCATGGTTCGGGGCTGGGCGGAATAAAATTTCTTGCGGAATAATCCCCTAACCTGCCCGAAATATGGCTTTCTGGGGGGATTAGCCTCTACGATGTTTAGGTGACGTTACAAACCGGTATTCTTTCCCCCGTAGGCTCGGGCCGTTCATCAATGTCCGAGCGTTTTAATGAGTTGAGTATGCTCGCCCGCTTGGGTGTGGCCCGCGTGTCTGCGCCCCGCTGGGCATGGGTTGTACCCGCCCTGATGGTGGTGCTCGCAGGCATACTGCGTTTTGTTTATTTGGCACACCCGAACGCGATTGTTTTTGATGAGACGTACTACGCGAAGGACGCCTACTCGTACCTGCATTACGGGTATGAGCTGAACTGGACGAAGGAGGCGAACGGAACCTTCGTGGCGGGGAGCCCTTCAGGTCTTCTGACGGATTCCCCCGAGTATGTGGTTCACCCTCCGCTGGGTAAGTGGATGATCGCCGCCGGGATGGCGATTTTTGGGGATAATAACCCGTTTGGGTGGCGTTTTAGCGCGGCGCTGATTGGTACGTTGTCGGTGGCCTTGGTGGCGTATGCGGCCTGGTTGCTGTTCCGTTCTATGACGGTGGCTACTATCGCCGCGATCCTCGCATCCGTGGATGGGCTCATGTTTGTGGAGTCCCGTCTGGCACTGCTGGATATTTTCCAGATGTTCTGGATTTTAGCGACTTTTGTGTGCCTGCTCTTAGATCGGCAGCAATCGCGGCGGGTGCTGGCACGTAAAGTGGCGGCTCTGGCCCAGCAGAACGGCGGCACGCTGCCTCAGCTTGTGTTTGGTCCTGGTTCGGGGTGGCATCTGTGGAGGCTGGCCGCTGGCGTGTGCGCCGGTGCGGCTGTGGGCGTGAAATGGAATTCGCTGTTCTTTATCGCTGCTTTCGGGTTGCTGACCGTGTTCTGGGATGTGAACGCACGCCGTATTCTGGGGTTGAAGAACTGGGCGGTTGTGGGTGTGCTCCGTGAGGGCCTGCCCGCGTTCGTTCAGATGATTGGTGTGGGGCTTATTGTGTACCTGTCCACGTGGGCGGGCTGGTTTAAGTCATCGAACGCTTTCTACCGGCATTGGGCGCAGGATAATCCCGGGCAGGGGGTTCAGTGGCTGCCGACCGATCTGCGTTCGCTCTGGGAGTACCATGTTTCGGCGTTTAATTTCCATTCCAAGCTAGATAGCCCCCATTCGTATGCGTCTCCCGCGTGGAAGTGGCTTCTGCTGGGGCGGCCTACCTCGTACTACTATGAGTCGCCAAAGATGGGGTCGAAGGGGTGCACCGCCTCTTCCTGCTCTGAGGCGATCCTCAATATCGGCAACCCGCTGATCTGGTGGGCTTTTATTGCGGCGATCCTGGTGGCCTTGATCGTCACCATTGTGCGCCGTGACTGGCGGTTTACATCTTTGCTCTTCGTTTTTGCCGTGGGTTACTTCCCGTGGTTCCTCTACCCGAACCGCACCATGTTCTACTTCTATGCTCTCTCGTTCGAGCCGTTTTTGATTCTGATACTTGCCGGTGTGCTGGGGCTGGTGCTGGGCCATTCGGGCAGCTCAGTGCGACGCAAACGGGTGGGCCTGTACTTTACGGGCGTGTACCTGGTGGCGGTACTGCTGATGAGTGCCTACTTCTGGCCGCTATGGACGGGGCAGACTATCCCTTATAACGAGTGGCTGCACCATATGTGGTTCTCTTTCTGGATTTAGGGCACCAGCAGTTCGCTGTCAAAGCCTGTTCTGTTCGTCACCGAACCGCGTGAGATACCGTTTAATGCACGTCATATGAAGCGGGGGTGGAAAACCAATAGTGGTTTTCCACCCCCGCTTTTTCGTACCTGCCGTATTGCCGCAACCTACCTTGCTTATGAGAAGAAACTTCCGTGTGAGCGCACTGGAGCACTATCCTCGGTGGAGGGGCACTGAGCTAGGGAGTCAGCCTTAGGATTCTTTTCCATGCTTTCCTAGCCCTAGGTAATTCCTGCGGATGTTAAGCATATAAGTGCGGCGCCGACCCCGTCATATAGCTGAGGTCGGCGCCGCATACTTCCTCGAAGGATTATGGGCCTATCCGTTGGAACGGGAAGCCTGCTGGGAGGCGCTCACCTGCTTTGCCTCCTGCACCTGAGCATCAGCTTTTTGAAGTGCCGCGAACCGTTCGGCACTGCGGCGCAGGGCCACCTGTTTACGGTAGCGAGTGGGCCAGGTGTAGCCCATCAGCAGGAGCACAATCAGCATACTCAGGGCCGCAACGGCAATGGCCGCATCTACCCAGAACTGCGGCGGGTACAAGCGGATCAGTGTGTCGTTCAAATGGAACTGCCAGTTACCCTGCGGGAAGAACGTGGTGTGGAAGGTTGTAAACAGCCAATCCCAGCTGAAAATACCAACGGCAGCAAGTACGCCCAGAATCCCCACCGTCAGCCACGCACCGGTGAAAAGGCTGCGGCGGATAACACCGGGGGCGCGCTCCCGCAGGGTTGCGCTTGAGATGAACGCTAGGATGAGCATCAGTACCGCCGCGGCGGTGGAGTACAGGATGACCAGTTTTACATCATGCATATGCCCCACTTCATCGGGCAAAAACGCAGATTTATGCTCCGCTCCGGTGGTGATACTCTCCAAATATGAGCGGGGTGCGAAGTTCGTCACATAGTTAAGTCCGTAAGAGCCCAACCGCATCCGTTCAGCGGTATCAAACCCGTAGGCATCTGCCGGGAACCCGGGGCGGTGGTATTCAAGCCACAGGAATGCGTCAGAAGCCACCGCACGGACCGCGATCATTATCACCAGAATCGGCACCGCGAGGGTAATAATAGTTGACCGCAGACGAAGAAGAGGCGGCTTATCGAGCACTATCAGCTCAGCCTTAGGGGCAACCTTGACTGCTTCGGCTTTACCCGGTTTGGGAACGTCAATATATTCCTTGGGAATATCAACCTCATCGGGGTCCGCAGCGACGCGCACCACCTTATTGCTGGTGGTCGTCTCAGTGCGGTATTCCTTCTGGCGGGGCTTTTCTTTCGCCGCTTCAGTAGCCTCAGCTTCTTCAACCGACTGGGCGGCCGCCAGCGCTTCCTCCTGCTCTTTTTGGCGCGCATCCCGGCTCAACGCGCTCAGGGTAGGACTCTTGGGGGCATTATGAACCTCACGCACCAACGGGATGAACCCGGTCGAGACACTCGTGTACGTGCGCACACGCTGCCCTACGCCCCGCTCCCCCAATTTGCTCCGTGCGGGAGCAATGGGTACAGCCCCGGTGGCCACATCTGGTTCAGCCGCCGTACCTGGAGCCTCGGCCCGGATGCGCGCAAACGCCCCCGTCTGCGTCTCAGGCTGGGTGTCCTGCACGTCCTCCTGCGGCGAATCTGCGGCAGGAGCCTCGTCTAAAGCGCCCTCAGCCACGGGGTATTTAACGGCGGGGCGTAGCGCCTCCCAGCCTTTCTCATCAGGCTCGGCGGCCGTATCGACGTTCTGGCGATCCTCTGACATGTAGGTGTTCTCGTTCCGGGTGAATAAATTGAGTGAGTGCGTTGTAAAGATTTGCTATGTCACAGTTTCTCACATACTAAGAACCTTCTGCTGTACTGCTGCAGAAGGTTCGTAGTATGAGCGGTATGATAACCCCCACGCAGCGTGGCACCTATGCGCCGCTATAAGGGCGCGGACGGCTCGGCACGCGCACCACCTGCCACCCCTGTGGGGCGGTCAGCTGTTCAGCGTGCAGATCACACAAATCATAGGCGTGAGGCTCGCGATGTTCCGAGAGCGGCCCTATGACGGCCGTTGAATCGGCGTAGGAGTAGGTGAGCGTAACCGTTGCTTCTCTTTTGCATGTTTGTCGAGAGCACAGTCGTGCGGTTTGCATGGTGGGTAACCTTCCTAGCCTTAGCTTGCCTGCTTGCGCAGCCTCCGGCGTTCGCGTTCTGAGAGTCCTCCCCAGATTCCGAAACGCTCATCATTGTCCATAGCATATTTTAGACACTCTTCGCGCACAGGGCAGACCCCGCACACGCGTTTAGCGTCACGTGTGGAGCCGCCCTTCTCAGGAAAAAAGGCTTCGGGGTCCGTTTGGGCACAAAGTGCTTCAGCCTGCCAGGCAAGTTCACCTTCTTCGCCGCCGGTGCCGTAAATATCGGCTGCGGCCTCCCAAATGTCGACGGTGCCACCGTCGGGGCAAGCCAGCAGCCCTGTTGCTGCCCTGCATTCTGCAGCGGGCGCGATATCGGCGCCGAGGCTCAGCTCGGCGGCAGCAAGGAACACATTGGCCTGTTCTTCCAGTGATTGCACTGCGTGGATTGTTTGCATAGTGTAGAGCTGGGTTCAGCCCGGGCAGTCGCCGCTGGCACCAGCCCGAGTGTTTTACATCTCGGGGCTGATGCATGAACCCATGGTCGTCCCTTCCGTGTTCTCATCATGTGAATGAGTCTGCGGGGCCAGTCTCCAACACACTGGGGTGACTGGCCTTTGGTCTGTGGGATTGAATGCCGAAGAAATAGCGCTTTGCGGGAGGGTTGCGCTATCGGCGGAAGTAACCCCACCTATTCATTAGACGGGCGACACGCCCTATTCGTCAAACTGGACTTAATGTTGCAAAAGGTGTAAACATCTCATGGAACTCAAGTAAGCGGTTACAGCTGATAAATTCATTCCACATATATCGAATAGTCGCAAATAAATCTTTTATACCGACAAATACATGCAAAAGATACGAAAAATGTTTACAAAACAAATAAATATTCGTACTCTGGGTACAAATAAGAGCCTAAGGTATGGTTGAGGAATGGCAGAAAATCTACTCCCCAAACTTTCAACCGCACGCTCTCTCAACCAGGTTTTTCATGCTCTCGCTGCAGTACAAACACCAGCCATTATCTGGCATTCGCGCAGCGGGGAACGGATCGAGCTTTCGGGGCGGGTGCTCATGAACTGGGTTGATAAAAGCGCAAACCTGCTCCTCAATGAGTGCGAGGTCGAAGAAGGCAGCACCCTGCACATAGAATCCGATGTGCACTGGCGCTGTGTTGCTCTCTGCTTGGCGGCATTAAGGGCAGGTGCGCTGCTGAACAGTAATGAACCGCAGGTTGGCGTAGCGTTAGACGCTGCCACCGCAGCACGCTTTACTCGTTCCCCGGATTTTCTGCTGCTCATTGACCGGGGGCCGCTGGCCATGCGTTATACGGGTGATTCCGAAGCTGTCTTTAATGTTTACGACGGCGAAATCCTGGATTTCTGCGCCCTGGTACGCAGCGAAGCGGATCAGTTCATGGGCATGCCGCCCCACCCCACCACAGAGGTGCTCGCCGGAGTCACCAATGCGGATGTGCTCGCAGAAATACTCAAGCAGGCCCGCAGCTTTGACTCCCATCAGGTGCGGCTTGACAGCGGAGAACCAGCCCTTGCAGTCCTGCTTAACTCTCAGCATAGTTTTGGCACACCCGAAAATGCTCTCGCCATTGTCTGCGAGGTACTCGGGGCTCTCGTAGCTGGCTATGCAGTACTCATCACCGACCCCACAGCAGGTTTTACCCCAGCAGAGATAGCACCGATTCTTGCAAGTGAACGGGCTGTAGATACCCGCCGCCAGGGGAAATAACTGTTACAGGTTAAGCAGCAGTAGATTAGCTACACTGCTGCGTTGACGAAGCCACGCGGTAGCACCTACGAAGCTGCACTGTACAGCGTTAAATAAAGATTGCGGCCCACACATCATAGACCGCCACCTTCATATTCCGTCATACATTAATTTTTATTGCCGTTCGAGACTTCAGCCTCAGCAGCTGACTCCTGCGCTATAACAGCTTCTGCTTCAGAGTCGTGGGTCATAATCTCGGTTGCTTCTTCCAGCATATGGCCAAGCTCTTCATGCTCGGTAGCCCCACCCTCAGCAACCTGTTTGCGGTGTTTGCCGTACACCCAGAACCGGTAGAGAAAATACCTCAGAATAGTACCCAAAATAGTGCCAATAATCGTGCCCGAAATGAACGAGGCCTGCGCAGTTCGCAACCCCAAAATGTAGGTGCTGAAAGCCACACACCCGGCTTCAACAAGGATTCCCAGAATATTTACGAACGCAAACTCGATTGCCTCACGCTTCCAGTTCTCGGAGCGGTTCTCACGGAACGTCCACAGCCGGTTCATTAACCACGAGAAAATAGTGGCTACGACACTGGCAATCACCTTGGCTTTAGTGTGGGAGTCGTGCATGATGGTCACCATCAGCGTCCACACCACCACAGAGTTCACCACGAATGCGGCGCCGCCAACAGTGCAAAATTTGGCAATCTCAATGCCGTACGTGTTCCAAATCGCTTTGATTCGGCTGGGAAGTGAACTCATGTTTACCTTCTTGTTTTGCCCCCGGTGAGGATAGTTCACTGGGCCGCATGTATTTCTACCTACCTTGAAATGGTAGTACACCACATACGAATATGCCTTCTCAGCTGCCCCTTTACAAGTCAACTCCCAGTTTTATGGGAGCCTATGTGCAGCTTACTACCGTTGTTATTGGCTAACCGCTAGACTTAGGTGATGTGACTTACCCTGTAACTGGACCAGTAGTTGGCGTGATCGGTGGCGGACAGTTAGCCCGCATGATGGCACCGGCGGCAACAAATCTCGGATTGAATCTGCATATCCTCGCCGAAACCCCTCAGGTGGGTGCCGTAGCTGCGGTGCGTACCGCCGTAGTAGGCGATTACAAAAACCTTGACACCCTGCGTGAGTTCGCGGCCGGTAAAGACGTGATTACGTTCGACCATGAGCACGTTCCCACCGAACTATTGCACACCCTTATTGCAGAGGGCGTGAATGTGCAGCCACGCCCGGAAGCCCTGCAGTACGCCCAAGATAAGCTGCTCATGCGCGCGGCGATCGAACGGCTGGGGCTGCCGAACCCCCGATGGGCTAAAGTGAGTACACTCACCGAACTACTTGAGTTCGGGGATGCGACCGGCTGGCCGGTGGTACTCAAAACCCCGCGCGGAGGCTATGACGGCAAAGGTGTGCTGGTGCTCGAATCTGCTGGGGACGCTCGTGAACGCGCCGCCAGCTGGTTCGACCAGTTGGAATCACGCACCGATTTTTCCTCACTTCTGGCGGAGGAGAAAGTACCGTTTACCCGCGAGCTGTCGGCACTGGTGGCCCGCCGTGAGAGCGGGCAGGTTATCCCCTGGCCTGTGGCTGAAACAATCCAAATACATTCGGTGTGCGATGAGGTGATTTCCCCCGCCCCGAACCTTGAAGCGCAGGTGGCCGCAGCCGCATCTGAGGCGGCGGTGCACATCGCCACAGAGCTGGGCGTGACCGGGGTAATGGCTGTCGAACTGTTCGAAGTTCCCGGCTCTGCATCCGGGTTCTATATTAATGAGCTGGCGATGCGCCCCCACAATACGGGGCATTGGACCCAAGACGGTGCAGTCACCAGCCAGTTTGAGCAGCACCTGCGTGCGGTGCTTGACCTACCGCTGGGTGATGCATCTGCCCTTGCTGAAGTGAGTGTGATGAAGAATTATCTGGGCGGGGAACATGATGACATTTTCGGTGTGTATCCGCTGGCTTTTAGTGCGGAGCCACGCGCAAAAATACATTTCTACGGCAAAGAACCCCGGCCGGGGCGTAAGATTGGTCACGTAAACGTTACCGGCGGTGCGCATGAACTTGAGCAGCTGCGTCATATTGCCGCGAATGCTGCCTCTATTCTGCGTGATGGCAGGCCGCTATAGGTTTAGATGTGTCCCTTGTGGAAGGAGAAAGAGAATGACGACCTCCCCGTACGATTCTGACAGCCCCGTAGTGGGTATTGTGATGGGCTCCGATTCCGACTGGTCCGTTATGGAAGCAGCCGCGACGGTACTTGAAGAATTCGGCATCCCCTATGAAGCCGATGTGGTTTCGGCACACCGCATGCCTGAAGACATGATCGCTTACGGCCAGCAGGCGCACACCCGCGGTATTCGCGTGATTATTGCTGGCGCTGGCGGTGCAGCACATTTGCCGGGGATGCTTGCCTCGGTGACCGCTCTGCCGGTGATTGGTGTGCCGGTGCGGTTAAAGAACCTGGAAGGTATGGATTCCCTCCTGTCAATTGCGCAGATGCCCGCCGGGGTTCCGGTGGCAACCGTTTCGATTGATGGGGCGCGCAATGCAGGTCTTTTGGCTCTGCGTATTTTAGGGTGCGGCACCGATGATTTCGCACAGCAGGTGCATTCCGATCTGCTGGATTTCTCAAAGAACCTGCGTCAGAGCGCGGTCGATAAGGGCGCTGCGTTGCGGGCCAAGCTAGAGGAGCGCCGTGCGGAGCAGCAGGATGATGCATCCACCATCCGCAGCTCGGAGCCGACCCAGCCTAAGCAGCCCACCCCCGGCGAACCGCAGGCTTACGTCCCGTAAAAACACAGTACGCAGAAAACCCATTCGGTTTTTTGTTTATGATTACGCAGTTGCTGCGCACCCTATGAACGCCTAGTGCACGGGGTACACGGCAACTGCGTGTTTATTTATACTCTTTCCCGTAAAAACCTGCGGTTTCGGTGGGTTGAGCACTGACCCAGCACACATCGGCCGCAGAGTGAACCCTATAGAATGGTGCCCATGAGCAATATTCTTCAGTCAGAGATCTGGGCGCGTTTTCAAGAGTCAAACGGGCACACCGTCATCCGCCGTAGCGGCGAGGGTTGGTCGTATATCGCCACCGTTGAGGGCGGTAAAACCGGCAGGTACCTATACAGCCCGTACGGGCCGGTGGCCGAAGATGCACAGACATTTGACGCCGCCCTCACCTCGCTGAAGGCTGAGGCGAAGGCACACAAGTGCCTGTTCGTGCGAATCGAGCCCACCAACCCGGCGATCTGGGGTGAACGTGATGCGGCGGCATTTTTGACCTCACGCCAGGCGGTGCTTTCACCCCGCCAGGTTCAGCCCGCACACACGCAGATCATTGACCTTTCGGGAAGTGACGATGAAATCCTCAAGGGGATGAAATCGAATAACCGCAACCTGCACCGCAATATTCACAAGAAAGGCGTGAGCATTGAGGTGTCTGAGGATCCTGAGGATATGACGGTGCTGTATCAGTTCTTGGAGGCAACTGCCGACCGGAACGGTTTTAACCGCCAGCGAGACGAATACCTGTCGCAGGTGGCACGGGTGCTCATGCCCGCTAAGGCTGCCTCCCTGTATATTGCCCGTCTCACGCATGAGGACGGCACGGTGGAGCCGATTGCCGCAGCTTTCGTCTACGACTCAGACGATACCCGCACCTACGCCCACGCGGCGGCCTCATTTGAGCACCGTAAGCTTTCAGCAGGCATTCCGGTGGTGACGAACCTGATTTTAGACGCGAAGGCTAAAGGTCTGAAGTACGTGGATTTGTTCGGCATTGCCCCGGAGGATGAGCCTAACCACGAGTGGGCCGGGTTTACGAAGTTTAAAAAATCTTTTGGTGGTGAGTCAGTCACCTACCCGGGCACATGGGATGTTCCGGTGAACGCTGCGGGCTACAAGGTGTACGACGCCGCATACCGGGCGCGGCCGAAGGCACAGCAGGCGCTCGCTCAGGCAAAAGAACTCGTGAAGGACGCCCCCGCACGTTTGAAGAAACTCTTGAAACGATAAAACCGTTACGTAAAAGTTTTAACGGCCCACCGTACCACCTGGGTTTCGGCTGTTTGGCGCCGCTATGGCCTTGCCCCAAACAGCCGGGACTGCGCCGTACACACTTTTATATTCAGTCGTATAGGTGTTTGCGGGCGGAGTTAGCCACGTGAATATCTTCACGGTGCGGGGTTGTTGAGCTGCAGCACTCTGAGCACCCCACCGTATTGCTGTATACGCACAGAAATAAGGACATACGGGCACATTATGATATTTTTACCGGCCAGGGTTAGAGAAGTGCTGGACAGCTCCGGGTACTCGCATCGGTACGCCGTCTCGGACTATGAGCTTAATGAGATTAAGGCCCTCTACCAGAAATTTGGTATCGCCATTAATGACCGCGTGGTTGAGCTCATGGGTGTTGTGGGTGATAGGGTTCTTGAGTACCGGAACGGGTCTATCCCCGCCAGAGGGGATGTTCCGTATGAAATAAGCTTCTGCCTCCGCGACGTTCTGGGTAAGTCTGCAAAAACTAATATTTTAAATACCCGCGCGCACATCAGCTGGTACGAGGAACGACTTCACGTGAGCGGGCTGGTTCCTGTGGCAATCATGCCCTCAGGCCCCATGACTTTTTACCTTAACGATCAGGAAAACATATACGGGATTCTTGATGACCTGGTACTGGGGTATCAAGGGCGCAGCCTATGGAATAGTGTGGTGAAACTATTCGACGGTCATGACACGCACGTACCGATCTCACGCCCGTAAATAATTCGTTTGTGCCGGGGCCAGGATATTAAGCGGGATGCTCCCCGCCTTGAGCGGGTTCTGTGTATCCTGCCTCCCTCCCATCTCATTGTCAGAGTCTCGTAGGTTTTGCAGAAGTAGCCGATTGCGGCCAAGACAACGCGGGGGAAGGCAGATGAAGCTGCCTTCCCCCGCATTGTCTTACACCCTGTGAAACAGGGCGGGAGCTATTAGTGGGTGTGCGCGAGAATTTCCTGCATACGCTGCAGACGGTGCTCCGCCTCAACAGTGCGCACAGTGCCAGAGGAGGAGCGCATGACCAGCGACTGGGTGGTCACAATGTTCTTGCCGTACCGTACACCGCGCAGCAGCTTGCCGTCGGTAATACCGGTTGCGGCGAAGAAACAGTTATCGCTGGTGACCAAATCATCAGTGGTGAGGATCCGGTCAAGGTCGTGCCCAGCGGCGAGCGCCTTCTCACGCTCGGCGTCATCGGTGGGTGCCAGGCGGCCCTGGATAACGCCCCCGGTGGCTTTAATAGCGCAGGCAGCAACAATACCTTCGGGGGTGCCGCCGGTGCCGAGCATCACATCAACACCGGTTCCTTCGCGGCAGGCGGCGATAGCGCCGGCGACGTCACCGTCAAGGATAATGCGGGTACGGGCACCGCAGGCGCGGATTTCTTCGATCAGCTTGGCGTGGCGGGGGCGGTCAAGCACGCACACGGTCAGTTCGTTGATCTTTTTGCCTTTAGCCTTGGCGACCAGGTGCAGGTTCTGTTTCACGGGCAGGCGCAGGTCTACGAAGTCTGCGGCCTCGGGGCCGGTTACGAGCTTCTCCATGTAGAACACGGCGGAGGGGTCAAACATTGAGCCGCCATCGGCCACCGCAATCACGGAGAGGGCGTTATTCATGCCGAGTGCGGTCAGGCGGGTGCCGTCGATGGGATCTACCGCAATGTCGAGGTTGGGGCCGGTGCCGTCACCAACGACTTCACCGTTAAACAGCATGGGGGCCTTGTCTTTTTCACCTTCGCCAATGACGACGGTGCCGTTGAAGTTCACGGAGGAGAGGCGGTAGCGCATTGCGTCCACTGCGGCGCCGTCTGCGGCGTTCTTATCTCCTGCCCCCACCCAGGGGCCTGCGGCGATGGCGGCGGCTTCGGTGGCGCGCACGAGCTCCAGTGCGAGGTTACGGCTACCGTGGTTATTGTTGTTCTCAGTCATTACTCACCTTCGAGGGTTGATTGGGCCAGCCGGCCGGGTGGCCGTATAGTTTGGCGGTCTCTACGTTATCTAGCATAACGCGGGCTGTTTACTGTGTGGTTCTTTTGAGCGGTTTTTCTGCTGGGTTATTAGCGGTTTGCAAGGATGCGCAGCTCACGTGAATGGTGCGGCACGGGGTGCGTCCGGCGCGTGTTGGGGGGGTATAGAGTGGCCGTTTGGGTTCGGGTGCTCCAGCAGCGGTGTGAGAGAATAGACACTGTGGAAAATTCTCAGAATAACGCACACAACCCCCAGGACGAGAACCCACCCGCCGGTACGAGGAAGCTGGGTGATGCATCCTCCAGCTCTTCCGCTGCCGAGCTACCGCAGGACCTTACTGCAGCCGAGCGTCCGGACGGTGAGCAGACGGTGACACCGCAGATTACCGTTAAACAGTCGAAGCGTATTAACGCCCCGGCGCGCAACATGATTATTTCGATGGTTGCGATGATTCTGATCCTTATTCCGGTGCTATGGCTTATGCCACGCCCGGATAAAACCCCGTACCGCCCGCAGGTAAATGTGGCGCAGGTTGCGTTTGAGTCGAGCCGTCAGGCAGGGTTTCCGGTGGCTGTGCCGCAGCTGGAAGGCTGGCACTATAACTATGCCCGGTGGAATGGTAATACACCGGATAATATTGGGTTTTTTAAAAGCGGCCAGGTTACCGGGAAGAACCACTTTATTGAGCTAACCCAGGCGAAAGATACAAACCCCACGTGGGTGGCTCAGCAGACTGATAACGCCACAAAACAGGGCACCGAGCAGATAGCCGGGGTGGAGTGGGAGGTACGGGCGGCTACCTCAAAGAAAAATAATGAGCGTGTGTACTCATATGTGGCTCACGTGCCTTCTGCGGGAGGGCAGAGCACCACGATTATCCTCAGCGGAGCCGCCGACCCCGCGGAGTTTTCCCAGCTGGCAGATGCGGCTAGCGCCTATTTGAAGAACCCCACCGCTACGGCTGACCCCAGCGGCACGGGTAGCACCATTCGGTAAAGACCCTATGTGTTCAAGCGCGCTGTTGTATGAGAGCGTGGTAGTAGGAAGCGGATGACTGGCGCCTCTTTCGCAGAACAGAGAGATGACACGGGCATGTGGTACGTCGAAAAGATGCCTGAGCGCATACACTAGAGGTAGTTTCTCAACGGGGTCCCGTTCGGGCCCCGCAATAACCGCGGATGACTGTGAAAGGGGACGGTGCAAGGTGGGTTCTCTCAAGGATCAGGTTCAGCCAAGCCCGGCGCAGGCGTGGAAACGTCTTAAAGATGGTAACCAGCGCTTCGTGGAGGGCATCAGTGAGCACCCTAACCAGGATTCCAGCAGGCGGACTCTGCTCTCAGGCGGGCAGTTCCCGTTTGCGTGCATTTTTGGGTGCGGAGATTCTCGTCTAGCGGCTGAGATCATTTTCGACCTGGGCCTGGGGGATGCCTTCGTGGTGCGCACAGCCGGGCAGGTGATCGAGAACGGTGTGCTCGGTTCCATTGAGTACGCGGTGGAGGAGTTCAAAACCCCCATCATTATGGTGCTGGGCCATGATTCGTGCGGTGCGGTCACGGCAGCCCGCAACGCAGCCCAGACAGGTGATATGCCGCCGGGGTTTATTCGCAACCTGGTGGAGCGTATTCTGCCGTCGGTGATTGCCCCCTCCCTGCCGCCGCACGCGCACGTGAACGATATGGTGCGTGAGCACACCCGGCAAACAGCCATGCGTATTACTGAGCAGTCCCATATTGTCTCGGATGCGGTGCTCAGCGGCGAGGTTGCCGTAATTGGGGTGTTCTATCACCTGCGTGACGGTAAAGCGGAACTGGTGTTTAGTTCCCAGGACTTGACGCTGCCCAATACCCCCACCGGCGAGGGGCAGTCACCGACCACCGCTTCCCTGCCGGTGAGCGTTAAACAGCAGCCGCGTATCGTCTTCGCTGAAACGTGGGGCGAGGCTTCCCCCTGGGGGTTGTGAGCCTATTGCCGGGTGCCCGCGATCGGGTGCGTACCGCACCCCAAGCATCCGTGTACAACCCCACATAAGCACATATTTTTCTGTGGCTTTGCCCCGCTCCCTATTGCGTTCCAACGTTTAGGGTGCGGGGCGTTACATTCTGAAGGTTGAGGCGGAAAATTTCGCCCTATTTTCTGGATGTAATATCTTCAAAATCG
The DNA here is from genome assembly GCF_016726365.1 of Rothia aeria. Lineage (NCBI taxonomy): Bacteria > Bacillati > Actinomycetota > Actinomycetes > Micrococcales > Micrococcaceae > Rothia > Rothia aeria. Next base: position 904,826 of record NZ_CP068102.1, read on the forward strand.
CAGTGGCAGCATGATTTTTGCGCCTATCCTAGAGGTATGGCTGAAAATATTGAATACCGCATTGAACATGACACCATGGGCGAAGTTCGCGTGCCCGCCAACGCACTCTACCGTGCACAGACCCAGCGCGCGGTCGATAACTTCCCGATTTCGGGGCAGACCCTCGAATCAGCCCATATTCGCGCTCTTGCCCTCGTGAAGAAGGCCGCCGCGACCGCCAATGAGGAACTTCAGGTGCTCGACGCTGAGCGCGCCCAGGCTATCCGCGAAGCGGCGGATCTGGTAGCAACCGGTGAGTACGACGAGCATTTCCCCATTGACGTCTTCCAGACCGGTTCGGGTACCTCATCGAATATGAACACTAATGAGGTTCTGGCAACATTGGCAACCCGTTCCCTGGAATCACAAGGTATTGAGGTTCACCCCAATGACCATGTGAACGCCTCCCAGTCTTCCAACGATGTTTTCCCCACCTCCGTGCACGTTGCCGTGACCGAGGCACTGGTCAAAGAGCTGATCCCTTCCCTTGAGGTTCTCGCTGCATCGCTGGAAAAGAAGTCCGCCGAGTTCAAGGACGTTGTCAAGTCCGGACGCACCCACCTGATGGATGCTACCCCCATTACCTTAGGCCAAGAATTCTCTGGCTACGCCGCTACCGTGCGTTACGGCATCGAACGTGTGAACGCTTCCCTGCCCCGCGTGGCTGAGGTTCCCCTGGGCGGCACCGCTGTGGGTACCGGTATCAATACCCCGGCAGGCTTTTCGGCACGTGTGATTGAGCTGCTTGCTGAAGAAACCGGTCTGCCCCTGACTGAGGCGCGTAACCATTTCGAGGCGCAGGCAAACCGCGACGGTCTGGTTGAGGTTTCCGGTCAGCTGCGTACCCTCGCCTACGGTCTGATGAAGATCAGCAACGATATTCGTTGGATGGGTTCAGGCCCGAACACTGGTTTAGGCGAGCTGCACATCCCCGATCTGCAGCCTGGCTCGTCCATCATGCCCGGCAAGGTAAACCCGGTGATTTGTGAGGCTGCCATTATGGTTGCGGCACAGGTGATTGGTAATGATGCGACCATCGCGCTGTCCTCCACCAACGGAGCCTTCGAGCTGAACGTGGGTATTCCGGTGATGGCAGCTAACCTGCTCCAGTCCATCCGTTTGCTCGCAAACGTTTCTCGCGTGGCGGCAGAGAAGATGATCGACGGCCTGAGCGCCAATGTGGAGCGTTGCCGCTTCCTAGCGGAAGCATCGCCCTCGACCGTGACCCCGCTGAATAAGCTCATTGGGTACGAGGCCGCCGCGAAGATCGCCAAGTATTCCGTGGCGAACAAGGTCACCGTGCGCGATGCCGTGGTAGCTTTAGGCTACGTTGAACGCGGTGAGGTAACCGAGGCTCAGCTCGACGAAGCTCTGGATGTCACCAAGATGCTGGGTGATTTCTAACCTCAAGCAGCGTATCCCAAGTATTCTCCTGTAACTGCAGGAGTTCGATAACACAGTGTAAATCCCCGCCTGCCCAATTATGGGTTGGGCGGGGATTTACGTTTATACATAAGCAGGTGCGCACAACTAACCCAGCTATGCCCCGGGAGCACGTATAGCGGTTATTGCTTTGACAAGTTCTTTACCATCGCCGAATAAAGGCAGAAGCATTATGAGGTGCATATACCACCAAAACGCTATGAAGCTGTGCCCCATCAGCTGCCACACCGTGCCCCCAATAAAAGCGGCTACTGGGCCAGCTACAGCGACCATCAGAGAGGATTTAGGGGTGAGATCCTCGTGCGGTGTGAGAAGAGAGAACCGCAAAGGGGTCGATTCGATGCGAATATGGCGCACACCTGCGACGTACCGTAACGCCAGGGCGTGCCCCAGCTCATGGATAACGGCCGGTATTAGTGCGCAGGTTACTACCAACCACATGATGAGCAGGCCCAGCACTACTAATCCTGCGGCCAATTTACCCTCACGCATCTCTACCCTGCCCGGGGTGAAATAAATGTGCTGCCCTTGGTCCCCCAGCAGCCCGCCTATAACTAGGAGAAAGGCAAACACGATAATCGGCAGAGATAGCACGGCTACCCGGTAACACAGGTATAGCATGCCGTTAAGGTTTAGCGTGAGCGGGCGAGAACGCCCGGCCCATATCTGCTTATTGGAGGCGTTCATTGGTTTTACGCTTCTTCCGTTGAGGAAACAGATGTACAACCAGTTGCGCTACCGCCGCTATTTTTCATCCTCTTAACCAGCTCCTCACTTTAAGTAGAAGTTTTATTCCCCTCTCAAACGGCGAATCATAATTTACATCTCGTGAGATGCTTTTCATTATTTATGCAGTGAACATGAACGTTTCAGCCGTGGTGAGTGCGTCGTTGGCGAGAGTGCCCGTTTTGCTCATAATCTGCACCCCAAGGGTGTATTTTTTGGTGGTATCCAGGCCGGAAACATACGGTATGTTCACTTCAAAAGCACCGTTATTGATCTTCTCGGGGCCCACGGTAATGAGGGAAACTGGGTCGGGGGCTAAATGCCCGGGCTCACCCAGCCCAGCGCGGTTAATAAATAGCCGCAACCTCGCACCGGCAGGAATGTACCGGCTTTCAAATCCGGTACCGTGTACCGTGATGCTCCCGCCAGCGGCGCTGGGGTTCTTATCGAAGTCAAGCCGAGGGCTCTCCGTCAGCACGGTAATGGGGGTCTGCGTATCGTATTTGGTGGTTTCGGAGGTGCGATGCCCTTCCTCAGTGCTTTCGGCGTAGCTAATCATGGTCTTCACCGCGTACTCTAGCCCTGCACGATACTGCCCGTACCAGAGCTGCCCGGTGACAAGCTCCGTTTTAAACGCCCCATCCTCTATGCGTTCGGCGGGTACGTGCACAAAACCTAGGTGGGTGTCATCAATGGTTTCGGGAAAATACTCGGGTTTGCTGGTGTCTTCGGTGAGACCCACATAGACGCTCACCCGCTGACCAAGCTGCACCCCGTAAAACCCGGTGCCTTCCACGTAGATGGTGCACGGAATGTACGGGTTGACGTTCTCGGTCAGGGAAAGGTTTAGCTTCGGTAAGAAGCTCTGAGTGTCGTCCCCAGGGCCGTTGAGGGGTTCGGGTTCGGCCAGCACTGGGGTCAGCGGCAACGACGCCACCCCGGTGAGGGCTAAGGCGCAGGCTAAACGGCGGCTGGGCAGGGAACTCTTAGCGTTTTTGAACGATTCGAGGCGCATGAGTGTCCTTCAGATGTGGTGTGTGCTTGCATTCCCAACCTACCAAACTTTAAATCTTTAATGAAGGATTTTTGAAACTATTACCTGAAAGTTTTCAGTGGTGTTGTTCCGCACCGAATCACCCGTGTAGCACTAAGATGGTGCCGTTTACCCCTTCGGAGACACCGATTCGTACCCAAACCTGCAGTGGCCGTCATAGCCTAAGGCTGCATCAATACGGTCAAGCATCCTTTCTGAGAGCATGGCCCGCTCGGTCGGGTCCGTCATATCCGCCCAGCGCACCTGGGTGGATTCGTCATCATTGACGCGCGCATCACCAGCAACCCAGCGGCACAAAAACGTGTGATCCAGAAACTGGCACCGGTCCCCGTTACCGAACCGCATGGCGGGGTCGGCTTTGAGCTGCGCGAGCGCAAGCACCTCAATCTTCACCCCCGCCTCTTCATGCGCCTCCCGAAGGCATGTCAGTGCGGGGTTCTCGCCGGGGTCCACGATACCCGTCACGGGTGTCCACGCGCCGTTGTCGCTGCGGCGCACCAGCAGCACACGGTGGTCAGAGTCGCGGCGGATAACAGCCGTAGCGCCCGAAAGCCACAGGTAGTCATGACCGATTTTCTCCCGCAGAGTGAGGATGTATTCGGGGGTTGGCACTTAATGCCCCTCCTTCTTAACTCGATAGTACGGCGGTTACTGCGCCGCCTAGAACAGGGTGTAGGCGGGCCACACCCACCCGGTGAGCGCCCCTAAAAGCATGAACGGCCCGAACGCTACACGCGTGCCGCTGCGGGCCATACCGAACAGAACCAGCGCCAAGGAGAACATCCCACCCACAATGAAGGTAACAAGCGAAGCCCACACCAGGTTCACCATCGAAAAATAGGCGAGCGCCCCACCAAGTGCAAGAGCGAGCCGCACATCTCCGCGCCCGAGAGCCCCAAACGAGAGGACGCGCATCAGCAGGTAGAAAACCCACAGTACCGCCCCACCCAGGAATACCCGGCCGATAGCACCTGCATCCCCTTTCATGAGGAGCACGAGGGGAAGGGCGGTGTAGGTGCTCAGAACCATTGAGTACACGATACTGCGCGGCAGGCGGTGCTCACGCACGTCCACGCGCCACAGCCGTATCCCCTGTATGAGGGTGTGCAGGCAGTACAGTATCAGCAGCACAGCGGAGACGGTTAACCAGCCGCCGCCGTGCAGTAGGGTGGTGATTTCCTGGTACATGCGCCCGCCTTACCCTGGTATGACCTCACTAACCATTAACGGTACCTGATGCTTGGCAACGGTACGGAACAGCCCCTGACGGAGTCAGGCAGCAGCTGACTTAGGATCCGAACCGGCGGTTACGGCCCGCGTAGTCGCGCAGCGCCCGCAGAAAGTCCACGCGCGTGAAATCGGGCCACAGGGCACGGCAGAAGTACAGTTCTGAGTATGCGCTCTGCCAGGTCATAAACCCCGAGAGGCGCTGCTCCCCCGAGGTGCGGATCAGCAGGTCGGGGTCGGGCATTCCGCGCGTATACAGCCGCTGGTTAATGTCGGTGACGTTCAGGGAGGCGGCCAGCTCCTGCACGGAGGTTCCTGCGGCGGCGGCGTCACGCAGCAGCTCACGCACCGCATCGGCGATCTCTTGGCGCCCACCGTAACCAACCGCAATATTTACCTGCACCCCGGGCAGCGTTGAGGTGGCTGTTATAGCCTGTTCTAAGGTGGCGCGCAGGCTCTGCGGTAGCATGGCGATGTTTCCTACCGCGTTCACGGGGCCTACGCGGCTGGCCACCAGCCGGTTAAGGAACTCGTCAATCACGCTGATTAAGCCGCTCAGTTCCCCGGCGGGGCGTTTGAGGTTCTCGGTGGAGAGCATGTAAAGGGTTACTCGCGGGATGTTCAGCTCGGTGCACCACCCCAAAAAATCAATAATGCGTTCTGCCCCTGCGGCGTGTCCTTCACGGGTACTCAGTCCGCGTTGGGCCGCCCACCGGCGGTTGCCGTCCACCAGCACCCCAATGTGCTCGGGCAGCGACTGTGCTGCTAAAGAGTCAATGAGGGAACGTTCATAAACGCTCGGGGCGGGTGTCACGCCCGGTTCGGCGGCTATACCGTGTACGGTGATGACCGGGATCATGGCGGTATTAGTGGCGCTCACGGGCCACCTCATCCTTGGTTACCGTTGCGGTATCCTCCCCAGCTTTAGCTGGTTCGTTGGGTGTTTCCCCCTCGTGTTCTGATGCGGCAGCTAGCTCCGCTTCCCGGGCGGCGGCGTACTGGGCACGGTACCTGAGGCGGCGGGTGCGGCGGGTCATATCAACGCCGAGGGCAACCACGAGCAGGCTCAAAAGTGCGGTCGCAAAAAATCCGCCGATACCGGGGGAACCGGCGGGACTGCCGTCAGGGTTCGAAGCTGGAGTTACCTCGGGGGCAGCTTGCAGAACGGCATGTGTGACGTCGAATAGAGCGTTCAGAACGAAAAGGCTCATGGTTCTCCTGCGTTACCTTCAGCCGTGCGGCGCGGATAAAGTCTAAGCTTTCATTCTACGCGCTCAATTGCGCGGCACAAGCTATCCTGCACATATGGCACCTGGGAATAACCCCAAAATAGGGTTCGGGTTAGCCGGTGGCAGACGGCGCGGCGAACGGCGCATCACCTGAAGTTCAATACCCCGGTGGCTCGTACTGGGCGGCGTGATTGGGGCGGGTGCCTCCGCTGGCTCTTTTAGCCAGCCGCCTTATAATCCAGCCCGTCGGCGAGGCAGCACTCCGGCAGGTCCACCGGCACCCGTGAGGCGATCAGCGTGTAGTCTTCCCACGGCCATACCTTCTTCACGTCCTCTGTAGGAATCGCAAAAAATGCGCCGTTCGGGTCGATTTGTGAGGCGTGGGCCAGCATCGCTTGGTCGCGCCGGTCGAAATAGGCGGAGCTGGGGATACGCGTGGTGCTTTCGTGACGGATTCCTTCTGTACTGACCTGATCAACCAGGTTTTCTATCCACCCCGAAAATACGCTCTGCCCGTCACGAGCCATGAGAAATTCGTGTCCCGCAACCAACCGTTCAGGATTAAACGCACGGTCGTAGTAGAGTTTCAGGGGCGCCCACGGCTGCCCCTCCCCCACGTATGCTTCGGGGTCACCGGCTTTCTCGTATGCCTCAACAGCGACTTTGTGGCTCATAATATGGTCGGGGTGCGGGTACCCGCCGATCTCGTCGTAACTGATCATCACATGCGGGCGGTACTCGCGCACCAGGCGCACCAGCGGTGCCGCCGCACGTTCAAGGGGCTGCACCCCAAAGCACCCAAAAGGTAGCGGAGGCATAGGGTCACCCTCGGGCAGGCCAGAATCCACAAACCCCATCCAACGGTGCTCAATACCGATCGCCTTCGCGGCGGCAGCCATTTCGCTGCGGCGCATCCCTGGAAGGTCACGGTGGTCGCGGGGGCTGTGTTTAATCTCTTCATTCAGGATGTCTCCACGTTCACCGCCGGTCATGGTGGCGACCATGTAGCGGGCGCCCCTATCGGTGTATGCGGCTGCTGAGGCAGAACCTTTAGACGACTCATCGTCAGGGTGGGCGTGAACTGCGAGGATACGCAGGCCTGTGTAATCATCTGCGAGAGGGGTCAGTTCATCCACCGAGGGGTGCTCGGGGAGCTGGGCTTTTAGTCTTGCTACAGCGTCGCTCACGTGTGTGTTCCTTCAAGTATCTAGTGCCGTCTGTGTGGTATCCGCTCAGGGACTAAAATGGAAGAGGCACATAACCGCTTCGTTGTGACATAGTACCGAAGATTCGCGTCGTGTGCCTAGTACTCGTGACGCTTTATGAACGGCTGTAACCGTTGTTACAGGAAACCCGTCAATGACTGTTAATGCACCGGCTGGGAGGTATTTATGACCGCAGACGCTCACCGTCATCATCCCGCCGTTGAGGAAACCCCGAAAATTTCCGCTACGGGCGCACCGGCATCACCAAACCTGGCTGACCGTTACGGCCGCTCCCCCAGGCCCCGCCGCACAGTTCCCACCCGCCTGTGGGTGGCCCTAGCTGCTGTGGTGACCCTGCTGGCGGGGGCTTTCGTGTTTTGGGTTCAGACGGATGCCGCCGCACGCCCCAGCGCCCGCGACATGGGGTTCACGCTGGTGAGTCACGATGAGGCATCCGGCGAGTTTGAACTCTCAAAAAACCCGCACGATGCGGCCATCTGTTCGGTCAAAGCTTTGAACTCTTCGCGTGTTCCGGTGGGCTGGACTGAAGTTGAGATTCCGCCGAATACTGCCGAACAGGGTAATGAGCGGGTGAGCCGGCACAGCGTGAGTTTACGTATCCTTTCTGAGGCGACCACCGTGACCGTGGATTCGTGCCGTAAGAAGTAGCCGCCAGCGTACTTTCTGACTCCCCTAGCTATCCCAACCAGCACATCATTTCTTGCAGGATTTAGGGGTGGGGAAAGTGCCCCGGTTTAGCTCTGACTCACATCTGTCTTAGAATGGCTAGAGTCGAAAGGGGGCTGTATGCCCCACACCCGCACCGGCGTGCCCGGCGCACAACCGAAGGAAAACAATGGCAGCAACCGAGAACAATGGTGCATGGCTGACGCAGGATGCCTACGACCGCCTAAAAGAAGAACTTGACCACCTCTCAGGCCCTTACCGTCAGGAGATCGTGGAGCGCATCGCCGCCGCACGCGACGAAGGAGATTTGCGTGAGAATGGCGGCTACCATGCCGCACGCGACGAGCAGGGCAAGAATGAGGCCCGCATTAAGCAGCTCACCCACCTGCTAGAGAACGCTAACGTGGGTGAGGCCCCCAGCGACGACGGGGTGGTTGCGCTCGGTATGGTGATCGAGGCAGAGATTGCTGGGCGTCCCATGAAGTTCCTGCTAGGCTCCCGCGAGGTTGAAAGCACCCTGCCAGAAGGCAGTGACCTGAAGGTGTTCAGTGAAAAGTCCCCCATGGGCGCGGCTATCCTGGGGCACAAGCAGGGTGAAGAGGTCACCTACCAGGCACCCAACGGCAACGATCTGGTGGCTAAAATTATTTCGGTCACCCCGTTCCAGGGCTAAGCTCTGGGCGCAAAAAGGTTTCAGACGAAAACCCGGGCTACTCGTTTAGTCCGGGTTTTTATGTAACCGTTATAGCCCACCTTCAAGTGCCCGCTCCCCTGGCCGTTTCGGGCGTATCACTTGCAATATCCCCTCTTAAGGAAAACTATGGAACCTGTAGCTTTTGATGATATTCCCCTCGAGATTTTTCTGCAGGATATTATGGACCTCACCCGGCTGTTTCCGGAGGATTTTCCTGCGGAATTCGCTAAAATGGCCGCACGTATCGGGGTGGAGAAACAGCACCTGTTCATTACAGACTTCATCGAAGACACCCGGGATCATGTGGTAGGGCACTATCTGGGGTATGTCTTTGATGCGCTCAACCGCAGAATGTATCAGTACGAGATTCGGGGCGGGAACAAGCTCTACCTTAAGGAAGTCCCGGTGGAGGACCTCACTGTACGCGATACGGACAGTGTGAAAGTTCTTGACCTGCTCTAGTACGGCGGCACCCGGGCAGGATGCAAGCCCCGCCCCGTTGCAGCACCGACAGGGTCACAACGGTACCGGTTGGTATAGTGTGGGGGCAGCCCACGCCCGGGTCTTTAGTAGACGATAATCGGGCGGAAGCCCTCCTCCTCAAGGGCCGAAATGACGCGGTTGCAGTGCTCAGTGCCGTTGGTTTCCATATCGATCGTGATTGAAACGTCACCCATTGATAAGGATCCGCCCACTCGCGTGTGGTCCACACCGGTGACATTCGCATCGTTCTCAGAGATAATGCGTGAGATTGTTGCCAGCTCGCCCGGACGGTCGGAGAGCATCATCTTAATTGTCATGTACCGGCCTGCCGCCGAAAGGCCGCGCTGAATCACTTTCAGCATGAGCATCGGATCGATATTACCGCCCGAGAGCACGCACACTACAGTGCCCAGCTCGCCGTATTCTTCCTTGAGTTTGCCGTTCATCAGTGCCGCCACCGGTACCGACCCGGCAGGCTCCACCACCAGCTTATTGCGTTCCATGAGGAAGATGAGGGCACGGGCGATGTCGTCCTCACTCACCGTCGCCACATCATCCACCAGCTCTTTAATGATGGAGAACGGCAGCTGGCCGGGGCGCCCCACCGCAATACCGTCAGCGATGGTAGAGACCTTCTTCAATGGCACCAGCGCATCTGCTGCCAGCGATAGCGGGTATGCGGCCGCGTGCTCAGCCTGAACACCAATAATACGGATTTTCTTACCCAGTTGGGCTTCTTTAGCGCGTACCGCCGTGGAGAGCCCTGCCAGCAGGCCGCCGCCGCCCACGCCCACAATGATGGTGTCTACGTCGGGCACCTGCTCCAGGATCTCAAGCCCAATGGTGCCCTGCCCGGCGATAATATCCTCATTATCGAAGGGGTGCACGAACACCGCGCCGGTTGCCTCGGCGTAGCGTTTTGCCTCGGCCAGTGCCTCATCCACGGTGGTGCCGTGCAGCTCAACCTCCGCGCCGTGGTCGCGGGTGGCAGTAATTTTGGGGAGGGCAGCGCCCAGCGGCATGTAAATGCGCGCTTTAATGCCCAGTTTAGCGGCCGCCATCGCCACCCCCTGAGCGTGATTTCCCGCCGATGCAGCCACCACACCGTGTGCTTTCTCAGCCTCGCTAAGTTTAGCCATGCGAACATACGCGCCGCGTGCTTTAAACGAGCCGGAACGCTGCAGGTTCTCGCATTTGAAGAACACCTCAGAACCGAGTTTGAGGCTTAAAGCCCGCGAATGCGCCACCGGTGTGCGCTCAATAACCCCCGTGAGCAGTTCAGCTGCTGACTCAATCTCAGATAGGGTTACAGGCAGGTCATCAAGGGGTGCGTTCACGTTCAGTCCGTTCCATTCGCAGGTGGGCACATCTATTGACTATTTTAGTGGATGCATACCGTATTCGGAGAACATAAAACCGTGCCCTGCGCCGCATAAAACGGTGAGGCCCATCCCAGCTTAGTACTGGAACAAGCCTCACCACACCACGACAATAGCGGCTACTTATTGCCCTGCTTCCGGGAGGGTTTCTTACCCTGGGGCGAATCAGTATTTTCTGCGGAGGCAGGCTCTGCAAGTGCAGGCTCCTCGGCGGGTTCTTCGTCACGGCCAGCAGCTGTGCGTGCCCGCCCCCGAACGCGCTCAGCAGCGTCCTCAACCGCACCGCGGCGGCGTTTGGCAGCTTCACGACGGCGCACTTCGTGCGGGAAAAGGAACTCTTCGGTACGTAGCTGCGGATCGTTCTCCCAGCCGCGAGAGGCCAAGTACCGCACCACGGAATTGACCACAGCGAGCACAGGAACCGCGAACAGCGCACCCGTAGCCCCGAAAATCATGGACCCACCGGCCACCGCGAAGATCACGGCCAGCGGGTGCAAAGACACCGCCTTGCCCATAATCAGCGGCTGCAGGATGTGCGACTCAAGCTGCTGCACCAGCAGCACAATGCCGATCATAATGAGCGCCTGCACCGGTCCCAGGGCCACCAGCGCCAGAAGAACCGCCACCGCTCCAGAGAGTAAAGCACCAATCACGGGGATGAACGACCCCAGGAACACGAGCACACCCAATGGTATGGCCAGCGGCACGCCCAAGATTGCGGCACCAATGCCGATACCTACCGCATCAATAGCGGCCACAAGAATCTGCACCCGCACATACGCGCCCAGGGACTTCCACCCAGCGCGCCCTGCACCGTTAACAGCGTCGCGTGCCCGCCGCGGGAGAAGTCCCACAATAAACAGCCAGATGCGTTCGCCCTCCATGAGGAAAAACACGAGGGTGAACAGGGTGATAAGAGTTCCAGTCGCCACTTCGGCGGCGGTGCTGCCCACTTCAGAGACCCCGCGGACAATGGAGCTGGGGTTCTCAGAGGCTAGTTTCCTGCCCTGCTCCAGCAGCTGGTTCAGCTGCTCCGCCCCAAGCGAGTACCCCATATTATCGAGCCAGTGCACCAGCTCGTTGTACCCTTCGAGGGCTTTGCTCCATAACGAGACGAACCCCTGGGCAAGCTGCTGCCCGGTAAGCGCCACCAGCGCCAGCAGACCCACAATCATGCCGATTTCGGCGATGGCGGTAGCCGCACCTGCGCGTACGCCGCGTTTACGCAGGGCGTACACGGCGGGGCTTAGCAGGGCCGCCAGCAAAGCCGCAACCATGAGCGAAATAACGAGCAGGGATACTTTCGCCAGCCCCTGCCAGAGAACCCATCCTGCCCCGGCAACCACCAGCAGCCGCCACGACCAGGCGGCGGCGGTCTCGAGGGCAAAAGGAACCGTAGTATTTTTCGTAGGTGCTGTATCGTTCGTATCGGGTGTTTGGCCCATCGGCTCTCCTCAATTATTTCGCTACACGAAAGCGCAAGCGGGGCACATCATGGAACGGTGTGCCCTCCCCATAAACCGTACCCCACCAGGGTTCTTTAGACGAAAAACCGGCGGCGCTTGGGGTAAGCACCGCCGGTTGAACATCTTATTTAGTTATCGCTAAAGATGCTTGCCAGGTACATGAGGATACGCAGGATCTCAATGTACAGCCACACCAGGGAGGCGGTCAGGCCGAAAGCCAAACGCCACGACTCACGCTCGGGCAGGCCCGCCTCAACAGCCTCAGTGGTGTTAGTGAAATCAAGCACCAGCGAGTACGATGCCAGAGCCACGCCAAACACGCCCACGATGAGCCCCAGCGGCAGGCCAGCAACGCTGGTGTTCATGAGGGAGGTGTGTGTAAAGAGCGAGACACCCCACGAGACAACGAAGAACGCCAGGTACCCCAGCGAAGCGCCCAAGAAGATCTTGGTGAGTTTAGGGGTGGCCCGAATCTTGCCGTTTGCAAACAGTGCCAGAAGCGTGCCAAACACCACGACGGTGGCAATCACAGCCTGAAGAGCGATACCCGGGTACCGCGCATTGAGCAGGCCGGAAAGACCGCCAAGGAGCAGACCCTCAGCTAAAGCGTATGCCAGCACCAAAACCGGCGACACCTTACGCTTGAAACCGTTAACCAGCCCAAGAACCAGACCACCGATAAGGCCCACAACCAGGAGAATGGGCATATACCAGCCCACCGCTGCACCAAGCACCACGACGGCCAGGCTCAGCCCGGTCTTCATGATGACATCATTCATGGTCAGGCGTTCGCCCTCAATAACCGGGCTGTAGCCCGGCTGCTGAGCGTACTGCTGATCGTATCCCGGCTGGTTCTGGTATTCAGGCTGGCCGTACCCCTGCGGGTAGCCACCCTGGTACTGCTGGGGTTCGCTAGAATACTGCGCCCCGTACGGGTTCTGCTGGTACTGGCCCTGCGGGTACTGGTTCTGCTGCGCAGCTTGCCCACCGGCACCAAAACGGCCAAAGCGGGGGTCACCGCCCTGCCGGTTTTTCTTAATAATTGAGTTAATGAACGGGTTACCCGCCATGTTCTTCCCTCCGGTAAATATAGATTTTTTCTATTTTACCTAAAGAACCTACCAATAGCTTCCCCGAAGTTACCAGATAGTACGTTCTGGGCGAATTCAAAGAGAGTAATAAGAGCTTGCCTCTCCTAAGAGGCGGCGGGATCACCCCCCAAGAATTATGCTCATGAGCTGGGAGCCTGAGGCAGACTCTGCACATCTAAAACATCGAGCAGCTCTTCGCAGTAGGTCAGCACAGCACCGTCATTATGCGAGCCGATAACCTCATCTGCTACCGCCCGCAGCGCCTGCGACGCGTGACCCATCGCCACCCCTGTGCCGGCAAAAGCCAGCATCTCACGGTCATTATCGCCATCACCAAAGGCTAGAACTTCCTGCGGATGTACGTTCAGACGCTCGCATAGATCACGCAGACCACCGGCCTTATTCACTCCCTCACGCACTAGGTCAATAGCGCCAAAGCCACTGGCCAGAGGGATAACCTGAGGCGGCAGCTCACGCTGAAGAGTCTCAAGCACACTGTAGGTATCAGCCCGAACAGTCTGCACCGAGATTTTAATAAGTTCCCCACGCACTTGAGAGTAGTCGGTGATGCGCTCAGCACTCGGGTAGAACATGAGAACAAAAGAATAGGGGTCAAGCCCCTGCGGAACCGGCTGACCTTGAGCAGCGAAATAGTCCTGCACAATACTGGTGACAGCGCCCTGCCGGTTGCGCGGTATAAAAATACCCTCAGTTGTACAGAGAATCACACCAATCTGCGGCAGGGTATCCAGCACCTCATACACATGCGGTACATCTGCCTCTTTGAAAGGGTGAACGGCCAGCTCTCCCGAATCATCGGCAAGGTAGGCGCCATTCTCAGCAATATAGATAATGCCCCGGTTCTCAAACCCTTTCATATAGTCGATGAGTTTGGTGTATGTGTTACCGCTGGCCACCACAAAATAGATACCGTGTGCCTGCAAGCGAGGCAGAATACGTTCAAACCGGTCGGTGTCGAAGGTTTTAGCGTCCGTCAGGAAAGTGCCGTCCATATCAACAGCAATTAGACGCGGGGTGACTCTGGGGTTCGCGGACGAGGAGGCAGCAAAGATTTCGGGCATACTAGTTCTTCCGTTCCATGAAGGGTGGATAAGTTTAAGGCTCTCACATCACCACCACCAACGGCTAATAGCGGCGATACCAAAACCCGGTGCTTTTGCCCTGTTTCTTACGTGCCCGCAGGGAGTCTCACCCCGCCCCTGGACCCCCGCGTAAAACATACATATAACCCGTTTCTCGCCGATGAAGAAAGCTACCATCAGAACTTTAGCCCGCTAAAAACATCCCGTTTCGTCATTTGTGCACCGCTGCTTTATACGCACTCCCCACTACGGTACTCATGCGTGTTCAGATACACGCAAAATAGCTTCCGCATGTGACCGAATTCGCCGGTGGGGCCGGGGTCGGTTTTATATAATATATGTGGATGTTTTAGCACCGATACGTTGTTGTATCACCCGATAACTCACGCAGGTGCGAACGGCATCCAGCTCACTCTCACTCAATAGCTCACTCACTCAAGGAAAACTTATGCCTGCGCGCTTTCGCCGCACACAAAAACCGGCCACTATAGCCATATCTTCATTCGCTGTACTATGTGCACTGATACTAAGCGGGTGTTCCACCGAAACTGTCACAGTGGAGGGACCCACAGCATCAAGCGCTTCACCCACTGCAGCAAGTACCCACAACCAGTTATCTTCACCCAGCAGCACCCCCTATGTCAGCCCAGCCGCGGCCTTTGAAACCCAGGAAGAGGACGCCGAAGAACAGACGCACGATACCGGAATCTCTCCCGAGCAGGAAACCAACCCCGTAACCGCACTGCCAGCTGCGAATGTATCAGATGCAGCCAGCGCCTTAACAACCCTGCAGTCCCTACCGGTCAAGGGCCGCGCACCCAAAACCGGGTATTCGCGGGATCAGTTCGGGCATGCCTGGACAGACACCGACCGTAACGGATGCGATACCCGCAACGATATTCTGCGCCGTGATCTGTACGAGGTGACGGTTAAACCAGGCACACGCGCCTGCACAGTGCTCAGCGGCACCCTGGAGGATCCGTATACGGGGGTAAGCATCCACTTTAGACGCGGAAAAGACACCTCCCGCGCGGTGCAGATCGATCACGTAGTAGCCCTGTCTGACGCGTGGCAGACAGGCGCGCAAGAGCTGTCGAAGCAGCAGCGCATTGAACTCGCAAATGACCCCGATAATCTGCTCGCTGTAGATGGGGCGGCCAACCAGCAGAAGAGCGATGCGGACGCGGCTACCTGGCTGCCAGCTAATAAGGCGTACCGGTGCATCTATGTGGAGAAGCAGGTGCGCATTAAGGCGAAGTATGGGCTGTGGGTTAAGGCAGCCGAAAAGGAAGCAATGGTACGGATGCTCAATGACTGTGTGAGCTCGGAAAACTCAGGCACCATTGAGCACACTCCCGTGGCCTCCCCTATTACTGAGCCCACGCGGGGTACGCCGCAGGCTCGGGTGCAAGCGCCTACACAGGAACCCGATTCTGCAGGAACGTATTACAAGACCTGTGCGGAGGCGCAGGCTGCCGGGGCAGCTCCTATTCGGCGTGGACAGCCGGGATACCGGGCGGCGCTGGATCGAGATGGTGATGGTGTGGCCTGTGAGGTGACAACGAAACACTAAAGTACCGGCTGCTTCTTTGGTGCGTGTATGAACCGGCCTCTCATGAGTGACTATTCATGAAATGTCATGCTTCTTCATACACGCACCATTTTTGAGATACACATCACGCTAAACCTGTGATTTAGCTGTGAATAATCTGTATTCAGAGGCCTTTCTTTCATATTTACTTGATAAGGAAAGTAAATTTCTGGCAAGGTACTCTCATGACTAAAGACAGCACTGCATCACTCGGTCTTCTTATTTTCCGCCTAGCACTAGGCTTCACATTCATCATGCACGGCTTCCAAAAAGCCTTCCTCAATGGGCCCACCGCGCAAGGAGCAATCTTCGCCAAAATGGGTATTCCAGCCCCTGAACTATCGGCCTACTTCACTATTGGTGCCGAACTCATCGGCGGTATTATGCTGCTGCTGGGTATCGGAACACGCATCGCAGCAGCAGCCATCACCATCGCCATGGCGGGCGCCTACATCTTTGTTCACGTCAATGCCCCCTTCATCATCGACCCGAAAACCGGAGCCGGTTTTGAGTACGTCTTTGTACTGGGCATGGCGGCCATTATGTTTATCCTCGTCGGCGGCGGCAAATACTCCATTGATGCGCTCCTGCCCCACCGCGGCACCAAGAAGAGCTAGCCCCCTTTAAGCCGGGTGCGCCAAGGCACACCCACCAACCTTCACAAACCACTTTTATTACCTAAAAGCGCCCTGCCGCTCACCGCTGGCAGGGCGCTGCTATGCCTCCAAAGCGTATACAAGAGGCCTGGTGATACGACAAGCATCCCAGTATATCTTGACCGGGCAGAAACTGATTCATAAAGACGGCTCAGGTCAGGCCCCGACCGGGTACAGCAAAGCCCCACACGTTACGGTAAACCGCGGTACGTGTGGGGCTTATGTGCTGCATAGTAGCAGTGCCCCCAGTGGGACTCGAACCCACACTGGGCAGATTTTAAGTCTGCTGCCTCTGCCAATTGGGCTATAGGGGCCTGAACCGGCCCTCACTACTTTCGCACGAAGTGAGGGCCAGTATCAAATCCTAGGCGCCGAAAACCGTATTAGAGGTGGGCCTTCGTCTTTGCCGGGGCGGTACCGGTTGCCTCCTGGAACGCCAGGCGCGGGGTGCGCTGGCGGCGGATCGTAGTGGTATCACGGCCAAAGAGCTGGTTGAGTGCCCAAGTAGTCATAACACGCACAGTACGCTCAGTCGTGGGGATCGCAGAGCCGTGGTAGCCGCGGTGCATAATCCACGCCAACGGGCCGGCGAAGGTCTTACCCTTAAAGTTCGCCACGCCCTTCCACAGGCCCAGACCAGCCACCACACCGATCGTCTCGTGGTAGTAGTCAGTCAGCGGCTCACCGCGCCGTGCCGCCAGAATGTTCTTAGCCAGCACCAGCGCCTGGCGGGAGGCATGCTGCGCGTTCGGCACGCAGAAACCGCCCACACCGCCGCCGGAGAGATCAGGTACGGCGGCGTTATCGCCAGCAGCCCAAGCGCCCTCAACCACACCAGCGTCCCCGGCAACACGCAGGTCTGCGTTCACACGCACACGGCCGCGCTCATCAATCGGGAAGTCGGTGTTCTTCAGCATCGGGGAAGCAGCAACACCAGCGGTCCAAATCAAAGTATCGGTATCGATCTCACCAGCGGGAGACTTATCAGCCATATTAATCAGCTGCAGGTTACCGCCAGTAGCATCCGAGAGGGAGGTATTGAGCAGAATCTCAATGCCGCGGGCCCTCAGCTCGGCCACAACCTTCTCAGCGCGGTCTTCAGGTACCTCGGGCATAATGCGCGGGGCTGCCTCAATCATCACAAAGCGCAGGTCTGAGGGGGTCAGGCGGTCATTACGGTTGACCGCTTCACGCGCCATATCCTCAAGCTCAGAAATGGTCTCAACACCGGCGAAACCACCACCGACAATAACGAACGTCAGGGCGCGGCGGCGGGCATCCGCGTCCTCAAGAACGGAGGCAACCTCAATACGCTCCAGCACCCAGTTACGCACCGAAACGGCCTCTTCAACGGTCTTCATACCGATAGCGACCTCAGCCAAGCCGGGAATCGGGAAAGCACGAGTGACGGAACCAGCACCAAGAATAATCTCGTCATACTGCAGCTCGAACGGTTCACCACTATCAATGGGCTCAACTACAGCGGTTCGCGCCGCATGGTTCACAGAAACCACAAGGCCGGGAATGATCTCAGTATCACGCAGATGCTGACGCAGGGGAACAGTTGCGTTACGACCCTCCATTGAACCTGCAGCGACCTCGGGCAGGAACGGCTGGTAGGTCATGTAGGGGTTAGGCTCAACGATGGTCACTACCCCGCCGGTGGCTTTGACCGCTTTCTGAATCTTCTTCGCCACGGTGAAGCCGACGTAGCCGCCACCGACAATGAGGATACGCGGACGATCCTGAGCCAACTTAGTGAATGCCATATTATGCTACTTCCTAGGTTATATTCTGCCGCCGCGCGCAGGCGGTCTGGCTACGAAAAGACCCCGTACGCCACGCCGCATAGCGCATCGCACGAGACAAGCCAAAAACACATGCACCTAACAGCGCAGGATCACAATACAGAACCTGCGGGTGTACGTATTTTGCGCTCTGTACTTACCTATCATTCTACGCGGTTGATAAGGTGAACACACACTTTATGAACCTGTAATAAACGGCAAATCGAAAAAATTATGACGACTTTTAGTTCTCATCCCGCACATGCGGCCGACGCACATGCCGGTGCATCTTATGCAGACGGTGCACCGTGAAGCTGGTAATCGCCAATAACCACAGCGCCAGCCCACCCACAATCAGCGGCGGAACAACACCCGAATCTTCAGGAGGAACACTCGGTTCAGGCACCTTAGCCTGGGGAATATTCTCCCCATCCTCGTGCACCGGTTCGGAGCTCGTCGGCTCCGGAGCGCTCACCTCCTGCTTGCGGTGGATCGCAATCCAGTTACTAATCGACCCCAGGGGGTTCTCCGCAGCATTCGACGACGTACCCTCTGCGAGCGCCGCCGTAGGGTTAATAATGCCGAACCCGTACAACGGGTCACGGCCAGCAGGCCCGGCATCATCGGCGCTGGTAATAATACGCTGAATAATCTGGGCGGCCGACAGCTCAGGGTATTTCGCTTTAATGAGCGCAGCCAAACCCGACACCAGCGGCGCAGAAGCCGACGACCCCGACCACAGCATGTACTTATTGTTCGGGGCGGCAGCGATCATATTCACCCCGGGCGCGGCAACAGCGATTGAAATCCCCTGAGAGGAAGAAGACCATGATTCCCGCCGGGAGCTATCAACACTACCAACAGTGAGCACACCCGGAATAGTAGCTGGCGCCCCCACCTGGGTGATGCCGCTGCCGCGGTTACCGGCAGAAGCCACCACCAGCACGCCTTTCTCCTCAGCGTACTTGAACGCGTCATCCCAGCTGCGTGGCCAGCTCGCCTTATTAGAGCCGATCGACAGGTTAATGATCTGCGCCCCGTTATCCACGGCGTAGCGTACCGCCTCCGGCAGCTGCTCATCAATGCTTTTACCGCCGCCGGTGCCCATGCTCAGGGATACTGGCAGGATTTTTGCCTCCGGGGCCACACCAATGATGCCGGCGGGTTTACCCGGCTGCCCGGCGATAGGGGCCACACCTGTGGTGTTGTGCCCGTGCCCGGCAATCAGGGAGGCAACCTCGGTACCGTGCATCGGCTCGGTTCCCAAACCTGTCCAGCCGTCTGAACTGCCAACGCCGGAGGCGTCATGGCCTTTCAGGACGTTCCCTTCCAGGTCAGGGTGTGTGCCGTCCACGCCGGTGTCGATCACTGCCACAGTCACTCCGCGCCCGGTGCTTTGATTCCAGAGCTCAGGGAACTTGTAATCGTTAATCCAGTACTCGCGCTGGCGCACATCATCCCCCGCGCTGGTGCTGTTTATGGCCGCCGGTGCGGAGGCCTCAGGCGCGGTTGGGGCCGATTTCGAAGGGGTTGGGGACGCGGTTGCAGAGGAACCCGGTGTGGGGGCCGCCAAAGCCGGGTTAAACCCGCCGGAGGCAGCCACCCCAACGCTTAGGGTGAGGGAGGCGACAACGGCGAAAGCTCTGTGCGCTAACCGGAGCGGTGCCTTTGAGGCGGGAGTCTCGGCGTGTTGTGCCGCGCCCAGCCGCTGCGCATCGTGCCGCTTATTCCAGTGAGTCGCCATTGTCCCTCCCTAAATAATTAGATCTCCTTGTAAAGTATTCTGCACTCTATAACTGTGAAAGCGCAATGCCGTCAAGGATGTCATGTTCACTTACTGTTACGGAATTAATCACACCGTCAGTAATCTCATTCAGACGCGTGAGGATCCTCGCATAAATAGTCACCCCAGCGCCGATCACATCCACCCGCCCGGGGTGCATATACCCCAGCTCGGCGCGCTCCTGGCGGGTCATGCTACGGAGCATCTGGGCGGTACACTGAACAGTCTCAAGAGACAATGAGGTGCCGTTAATCGCCTCGGAATCGTAGGTCTCTAAGCCCAATGCCGCAGCCGCGAGAGTGGTCGCGGTACCGGCCACCGCCACAGCGCGGGTGGCGGTGCTCAACGGCACAGAGCTTACAACGGTTTCGATGGCGGCGTCCGTATCGGCCTCAACCCGCCGCACCTGCTCATCGGTGACTGGCGCGGACACCATATGCCGCTCGGTCAGGCGCACACACCCCACGTTCACGCTTCGGGAGGAAATCACCTTAGCCTCAGCTCCCCTGCCGCCGCCAAGCACGAATTCGGTAGAGCCACCGCCTAGGTCAAACACCAGCGTGTTCTTATCCCCCGCACCAACGGCACGCATCGCACCCGCGAATGAGAGTGAGGCCTCCTCAGTGCCGCTAATCACCTCGGGCTCAATACCCAAGATCTGCTGAATACCCTCCATAAAAACCTTACGGTTACCGGCATCACGGGTGGCACTGGTCGCCACGAACCGCACCCGGTCTGCACCGTGCTCCTTAAGCAACTGAGCGTACTCTCTGGCAGCCTCAAAAGTGCGGTCCAGCGCCTCCTGCGCCAACCAGCCGGTGGCGTCCACCCCTTGGCCCAGCCGCACGATGCGCATCTGCCGCACCACATCCTTCAGGCGGGTGGTTTCCTTGCCGTTTTCATCAGTTTCGACGGCTGCGTCCGCGATCAGCAGGCGGATCGAGTTCGTGCCACAGTCTATAGCGCCAATGCGCATCTCAGGCTCCAATCTAGGTTTTGCCGGGTTTGAGCGTTGCAGGTGGTATGCACAGCAGCTGGCGGCTAATCAGCGTGCCGCCACGCGGGGTCGCAGGCACACGTATCGGGGGTCCACCACGGGGAGATCGCATCCAAAGCCCTATCCCCCATCGGGTTCACCCCGCGCCCCACCGAAAGAGTGTGGCCGATGACGGCGTGCAGACACTTGACGCGGGTAGGCATACCCCCCGCCGAAATCCCATCAATCTCCGGAACCTCGTCAGTGCCGCTAATAATGCGGATACGCTCACGCTCGGCCAGATAATTCTCATGCGCGGCACGGTACTGCTGCGCCAGCTGCGGGTTCTGCGCCAATTCATCGGTCATCTCGTACATGAGACCGCCAGCCTCCAGCCGAGAGGCCGCCGCAGTAATGACCGGGTGGGCCAGGTAGAACACGGTCGGGAATGGGGTGCCGTTTGCTAATCGCGGGGCGGTGGCTGCCACCAGCGGGTTACCGCACACGCACCGTGCCGGAACCTCAACCACATCCCGCACTTTACGGCCCAGCTGGGCCGATAGCACCCGCACATCCTGCTCAGTGGGGACGAGGGTCTGAACCGTCACCCCAACCCCTTCAGGGACACGGTTCATCAGGTCTTCTTTAGTGCTCATTTATCCTCAATACTAAAAATCTACTGCCGCTTCTTCTGTGCACCCTGCGGGTTCTCCACCGAGTTCCACATCTTATTTGTCCACGAATCATCGGGGGCGTTTTTCGCCGAGGCAGAGGTGTCGTCCACCTGCGTGTTATTCGAGTCAATGCCGGTCACCGCATATGGGGTGTCTCCCTCATTCACGTAGAACAGCCTGCTGCGGGCCTGCTGACGCACATAGTTCTCGTCATCCCACCAGGTTTTCTCAACCTTCAGCTGGGCGTTCTCCCGCTGCAGCTGCGAGATGTGTTCACGGGTTGATTCGATCTCCCGCAGCTGCGTGAAATAGTTATTAAGCGTCGGGTAGGTTCCCACCAGCAGGGCAACCACAATAATCGCCCCCACCAGGAACTGACCCGAAAAACCGCGCGCAGCAATCGGCGTCAGCTCATCCGGGTCTTGATCACTGCTGCCTTCACGAATCATACGCCTCTGGCGCGCTAACTGCGGGCTTTCCTTACCGCGCCGAGGAGAACGGCCCGCCCCAATGACGGCGCTGGTGAGGGTGCCTACCGTGCTGGGAGACCGCTGCGTGTCCTGCTGCTCCTGCTTATTCCGGGAGGTTCCTGCTCCCTTCGCCTGAGACGACTTGGTGCGTTTACGCAGTCCACGGTTTTTTGGGGTGCCGGGTGTATGGGCGGAACGGGACGGCCGGTTTTTCGCCGCGTGTTGACGTGCCCCAGCGGGGCGTCGTGTGCCCCGAGAAGCCGAGGCAGCTGAATCCTTCTGTCGGTCCCGTTCTGACATTGCTCTCTCCCTTCACCGCGCTGACCGTAACCATTCTATTCTACCGGCGGGCACCGCATCCTGTACCCGCCGCTACGTGCAGTAACCGTGCAGGCAACGGCGGAGGGTGGCCACCCCCGCACGGGGAATAGCCACCCTCTTACTACATGAGCCTATAAGCTACCGAGCACTTATGCTTTCTTGAAACGGGGGAATGCGGACTTGCCAGCATAAACAGCGGCATCGCCCAGCTCTTCCTCAATGCGCAGCAGCTGGTTGTACTTGGCCACACGCTCGGAACGTGCGGGTGCACCGGTCTTGATCTGACCCGCGTTAGTTGCCACAGCGAGGTCGGCAATGGTGACGTCCTCAGTCTCACCGGAACGGTGGGAAACCATGCAGCGGTATTCGCTGCGCTGTGCCAACTCCATAGCGTCCAGGGTCTCGGTGAGCGAACCAATCTGGTTAACCTTCACCAGCAGAGCGTTTGCCGCACCCTCGTTAATGCCCTTCTCAAGGCGCTCGGGGTTGGTCACGAACAGGTCATCACCGACGATCTGAACCTTCTCACCGATCTGCTCAGTCAGGGTCTTGTAGCCTGCCCAGTCGTTCTCATCCAGCGGGTCCTCAATGGAAACCAGCGGGTACTTCGCCACAAGATCAGCATAGTATGCGCTCATCTCTTCGGCGGACTTCTTCTTACCTTCAAACTCGTAGGCGCCGTCGTTGTAGAATTCGGAGGATGCCACATCCAGTGCGAGAGCAACCTGCTCGCCGGGCTTGTAGCCAGCCTTCTCGATTGCCTCAATAATGAGGTCAAGAGCCGCAGCGTTGGACTCAAGGTTCGGTGCGAAACCACCCTCATCGCCCAGACCGGTGGAAAGGCCACGGTCGTGCAGCACGGACTTGAGCGAGTGGTAGACCTCGACACCGGCGCGCAGCGCATCCGAGTAGTTCTCGAAACCGATGGGAGCAATCATGAACTCCTGAATATCAACGTTGGAGTCTGCGTGAGAACCACCGTTGAGGATGTTCATCATGGGAACGGGAAGCACGTGGGCGTTGGGGCCGCCCAGGTACTTGTAGAGGGGAAGGTCTGCGGACTCTGCGGCAGCCTTAGCAACGGCCAGAGAAACGCCCAGAATTGCGTTAGCGCCCAGCTTCCCCTTGTTATTGGTGGCATCCAGAGCAATCATGGCCTGATCGACGGTGCGCTGATCGGCGGCGTCGATACCGATAATTTCTTCCGAAATCTCTTCAATGACAGACTTGACAGCACCCAGAACACCCTTGCCCAAGTATACGGACTTGTCGCCATCGCGGCGCTCAACCGCTTCCCACTCACCGGTGGATGCGCCCGAAGGCACAGCAGCGCGTGCGAAAGCGCCGTCTTCGAGCAGAACCTCAACCTCAACGGTCGGGTTGCCGCGGGAATCTAGAATCTGTCGGGCGTGAACAGCGGTAATAACAGCCATGAAAATGCTCCTTGAAAATGTAAAGGATGTGGACGGCTCACTCGGCGTCAACGCCCGGGATAGGCGCGGCCTGCTCAAGTCGTATACAACTAAAATTTTAGCAAAACTCCCACATAAACACACCGGTTACAACAGGAATTTTTGCGATTCATGAAGGTATCCAACACCTTTAGTGGGGGGTACGTTGCAGAAAGTGCTCATGGCAGCACAGAACAACCCGCCGCTGCCGCTTACGCGGCGCAGACGGGTCGTTCGCTCTACCACAGTCTACGAATTGTATTCAATGAACTTACGGGTGTAGGTACGCAGGGCGCGTTCCGCATCCAGCCCATTCTGCCGTGCGCGGCACACCAGGGAGAAAAGCAGCTCACCAAAATCTTCTTCACTATAGGTAAACGGAAGATCGTCGTCTAAGGAGGTAGGCTCGGGCGGCAACACAATATCGGCCTTGCGAGCCTTAGCAATCGCCTTCGCCGCTAAGGCCAGCGCAGGCAGATGAGGAGGAATGCCGTCAAGCGGACCCCGATCGGATTTCTCCTTCTTCTTAAGCTCATCCCAGAAAACCTGCTGCTCGGCGGCGGTCATCCGGGACTCGCCCGAAGAATCACCGAAAACATTCGGGTGCCGATCGTGAAGTTTTGTGTCCAGGCCCTCAATCACCTGCTCAATCGTAAAGCCGCCCGGTTCTGCTGCCGCAATATCGGCGTGGAAGAGAACCTGAAGCAGAACATCGCCCAGCTCTTCACGTAAAAGCTGCAGGTTTGTGCCTTCGGGTGCTTCGACAGCCTCCACAACCTCATAGGATTCCTCAATCAGGAACCGGATGAGGGACTGATGAGTCTGCTCGGTATCCCAGGGACACCCGCCGGGCGCGCGCAGGGTCGCCATCGTGTGCACTAAACGCTCGAAGGCTCTCCCCGCACGTGCGGCAACCTCAGCTACGTCCTTCTCGGACGCTTTATCTTCATTCACAGGCAGATTCTCCTATAGATTTCAGTGGGTGTTACAGGTTCCAGTGCGCCAGCGCAGCCGCCATATGCGCAGGAATCCTAGCGCCAAGGCGCGGGAACATGCGCAGCTCCTCCACATAACGCTCCGCCTCAAGCTGGCGCGGATACCGCACAAACGCCTGTTCACTCGAATAATCGAACGCCGCCTGTACCGGAACCCCCGGGGTGAACGTGAGACTAATCGCCAGTGGCGACCCCTCACCCTCACTATACGAATCGGTCTTCAGCCGCGGAATATCCAGGGTCTCCTCAGGCACCAAGTCGAAGGTGCGCACCTGCTCCCAGAACCCGTTACGGCGCACATGCGTCAGGGCGTCATAGTACGAGCCAAGGGCACGCACACGAATCAGCACCGTAGTGGCATCCGTAGCCGTGCCGCCCTCACCGAACAAGGCCTCAACCACGGGAGCCAGACGATGCGCCACCTGCGCCTCGGTGAGAGTCAGGTTCCCCTCGGCGAGCTTCGTATCGGAGAGCACACTCACATCTGCGGCAGGCTGTACGGTGGGGGTATCCGGATCAGCGCAGACCGTGGGCGTATCGGGATCCGAGCACGTGGATTCAGGCTTTTGCTCTGTCTCCGTCTCAGCAGCAGTCTGCTGCACGGGAGCCAGTAAAGACTCCTTCTCAACCGCAGGTACCAGCTCCTCATCATCCACATGCTCGGGAAGTTCAGGGCCGCGATGGGCCGTGCCCTCGCTGGCTGCGGCAGTCACAGTATCCAAGTCCGCAGCGCCCGTCATGGGGGCCTGTGCTTCAGGATCAACAGTATGGTCCGCTTCGGTACCAGCATCACCGGTATCCGCTGCGCGGGTGAAAGCGGCAGCATCGACAAGATTCGTCGTGTGCGCATCGGCGGGGCGTAAGAACCCGGCGGCGGCCTCAGCTGAAGCATCATTTGCCGCAACAGCAGAGGTGACGTTCACAATCTTGCTGGAACCAGCGGCAGTGTTTTCCTTATCCTTCTCCCCTGCCGCGGTGTCCTCAAGCTCGTCCTGCTGCCAAGAGGCGTCGGAAGAGACTGCGGGCAGAGGGCCGGTATCGTCGTTAACTGCCGCACCGTCGTCAGGGGCCTGTACCGGCTCGTCCTCGCCCAGGTCAGGGGCCGCAGCACCTTCATTGAGGGCGGCAACCGTCTCGTGCACCGTTGGGGCGGGGGTGCTGTCCTTCGCAGAATCCTCAGCGAGAGGTGCTTGAGTTTGCGGCTTCTGAAGTTTACTTTCGGCGCTGGCCACAATCGCCGCGAGCGCAGCGGCCATCCCATCAATGTCTTCCTCTTCGGCCCCGGAGTCTGCGGCTTCAGAGGTGTTCTCAGCTTCAGCAGTGGTGTCAGTGTGCGGAGCTAGACTCTGTGCGGTAAGGCTGACGTGGCCCGCCTGACCCGGCTGGTTGCGGTCCCCAGACGTGTCGGTATCGGTGGTGGCTGCAATACTGTCTTCCTCGGTGCCGTCCAGTTTGGCATTATCCAGCTCGGTGTCATCCAGCTCGGTGTCATCCAGCTCGGCGCTGTCCTGTTGCGTGTCTTGACGGGAAACATCCTCACCGGAGAGGTCCTCGGTGAAGGAGTCCGCAGGCTCTTCGGTGGAGAGCACAGCATCTTCGACTGCAGGCTGAGGCATTTCATCACGCTCGGAAGCCTCGCTCAGCAGCTCCATAGCCTCATCAGACTCATCGCTGCCCTCATCTGCCTTGACCAGGTTGAGGGGGTGTCCACCCAACGGCAGAGGCTCATCCTGGGTGTTTTCACGGAGCGCGGTCTCCTGCTCTTCCGGCGCCTGAGTCTCATCAAGGCCCGCCAGAGGCGCAGCGTCTGCCGTTTCGTCCGACACCGCATCATGCGTAGGCTCTGCCTCATCGGCGGTTTCAAAGCCATCCTGCGTCTTCTCGCCGGGTGCTTCGTCCCGCTCACTTTCGGCGTTGGCGCGCATCAGCGGGTCAGCGTCGTAGTCGTGCGTCGATTCAGGGGCGGCACCGGGTTCGGTGCCCTCCGCAAAGGCCGTGGCGGGTGCTGCCTCCGCTATAGTGTCCGCAGCGTCGTTATCCTGCTCCGTTGCCGGGAAAATATAGTTCTTATCCCAGTTCGTGGAATCCGCAGCGCTCATGTACGAGGCCTGCACCGCCACACGCCCGCCCAGGCTGGGGCTGGCCGCCACGAGGGCGCGGGTCCACACCGTACCCGAGTCCTGTGCCGCAACATAAAGCGCCGCTACAGAATCGAACCAGATGGTTCCGGGCACTACGACGCCCTTTTCAATCTCATCCCCCTGGTAGTACAGGCGGTAGTTCATATCGTCATTAACCTGGTGCAGGTCAAAGGTGAGCTGCCCATGACCGTGCTCGCGCATGGTCTCAATAAGCGTGTAGAGCGGGTTGTCAGGAGTCAACACTTCAGCATCAGGAGCATCAAATATCGGCTCCGGTGCGTGATGCGTGTCGTCACTGGTGCCGCTAAGACCCGCAGAGTCTGCTACAGCCGCAGACGCGCCCGTTGTTGCGGCCACGGCAGCAGGCTCAGGGGTGGGGGTGCTGCTTAACGGGTCTGCACCAGCAGCCTCAGCGGCTGAATCTTCCGGGGTTCGGGTGTCTTCTTCGTGAGGTTCAGCATCATCATGATGCGGTTCCCACGATTCTTCCTCAGCACTCGCTACGGGGTTCTCACTGGGCTTCTTGAGGGAGTTCTGAATCGGGGCAAACTCGATCATGGGGACTTCCTCGAACCGCTCAACCTCATTCTCCGGGCGCGCCGAACGATGATTGTCCACGGCTCCCTCAGGGGCCTCGGCGGGGCTATCCGATGCATTAAAGGCAACTTCATCGGCGATGCTGGGGCTCTGGTGTGCTGCGCCTGTACCAGCTACTGATTCCTGCCCTGCAGGCACATAGTGCTCGATGTCTTCGGGGTTGTTCTCACTATCGTCCGCCTCAGCAACCTGCCCGGTATCGGTTGTTTCTTGCACCGACGCCCCCGTATCTTGAGCCGAGATAACCGGCAGCGCCCCCGCGTACGTCTCAGGTTCCGTTACGGTGGTGTGGGCGTCTTCTTCCGGGGTGTCGGGCAGGTGCAGCAGCACCGTCTCGTCGGTGACCAGCTCAATCTTCTGCTCGGGGTCGTTATCATCGTTAGTTAGCCCGAGACGGGTCATATAGTCTTTTACGCGCGCCTGACGGGTCTCTTCGTCTTCGTCCTCATCATCGTAGTCATCGTCTTCGTCATCATAGTCGTCTTCGTACTCAGCTGAGGCGTCGTATCCCTCATCATCGTAGGGATCCTGGGCGGGCGCGTCATCAGTGTCGTAGTCGTCTTCGGGTTCCTGCGTTTGGGTGCTGGATTCACTGGTTGTGGCTTCTAGTTCCTGTTCCTCAGCGCCGGGGTGCACCAGGTTCGCGCTGTCGGTGGAGTCCTGGTCGTGTTCTTCGAAGAAGTCTTCAGATGCAGCGGTGTGGCGTGCGTTTTCTTCGACAACACGCTGACCCTGGGACCGCTGGCTTTCGGTGCGCACAAATTTCCGGAGGGATTCCTCCCACTGCTGCTGTTCCATCACTTTTTCGCTCAGGCTTCGCTCTTCCGCCTCCGCCGCGGCTGCTTCTTCAGCTGCGCGCACCTGTGCTTCCCATTTTTTCTTGCCGATTCCAAAGATTCCCACTGTGGTCCCCTCCACTAGTTCTTGTCGGCGCTCCCGGCGGACACGGCGAGAGCTGAGTGTGTCTGGTGTGTCTGCATCCCATTCTATCGCCTACCCGGTATATCAGGGCCGCAGAAATGCGGGTGAACCGCCGTATTTCTGCGGGCAAAACCGCTCAATGGTGCGGCACATGCCGTTTATGAGGCACGCCCCGGGTGGGATTTTATACAATAAATGGAATACCTAAACCATACCTGGAGTACCCGCCTCCATGCACACCGAAGCAAATTTGACAGCGCGTTCATCACTATGAAACGAACAAAAACCGCCTCACGATTGTTATTCAGCATAATGACGGTCGGGCAACTGCCTGAAGCTATTCTCAAAACCGGTAAGTTTTCATTGTCTTTAGACTAGAGCTGAGAAAAGGGCGCTTCGCAGCTTTGCCTACTCAAGCAGTTGAGCGTGTAAACACTTTAGCTCCTTACGGGCCGAGTGTCTGATCTCAAGATCATCATATCCTTGGGGCATGTGCCGTTTGGCAGGGTTTTGAGAATCTCTTGCTACATGGAGGCCAGCATCTTCTGCCGCACCCATGCTCATTCATCGTACTCCCGCACATTACAGACCCAGCACCTGCGGCACTTATGATACGTTCTGCTATTACCGTGCTGTCACTATCACGAGCCTTAAATAGTTCACCTTTATCACGCGGGAAAATAGCAAAAAGCTAACTGGTCAATTCACCCTCTTAATAAAAACTCGGGTAGCCCTGACACATCCCATGCTTATTCAGTAATATTCTCTGCACCCATTACCCCTTCATATGAGAGTCCATAAGACGAACATGCCGCCCTATCCGGAGCTCAACATATATCTGTGCAGGTCACTTGTGGGTTCCTGACCGGTGCATGTGCAGAAGCCTACCCTCTAACGGATAACCTTCATAGCACCAGGGTATTTTACAATACCAGTTTTAATTATAATGAATTATTGATAAACATGTATCAATGTCAGCAATTAGTTTAATGTGTTCAGGACTTAAGTAAAGATGAGTGTTTTCCCCGCCGCTCCCCGAGTATATATAATAATCTCTTGAGTAAAATTAAATTCATTAAATATTTTTAAATAATTTATTTTTCGGCGCAAGGTAAAGCTCATCATAAAATATAATTAACCGCAATTATTTTCTGATATGTTCTTGGTTCCGTGAGAGAATCCAGTGGGGCATCCTCACCGTTAAAACGCCCGCCCACTAGGACAAGTGGATATACTCTACCGGGCCTCATCCCGTACCGGGTTTGCGGCCTTCGCGGCTTTTGCCAGCTCAAAACGCACCGCACGCAAAGCGGTCGCAGCCATCACCCGCACGCCCACGCCGATAGCGCGTTCATCGGGGTTGTAATCCCCCTGATGCAGGTCATATGTCGGGTCTTCGGGGGCGCGGGTACCCAACCGGAACATTGAGCCCGGAACTTCCTGCAGCATCCAGGCGAAGTCCTCTCCGCCCATAGACTGCTCCACCAGCACGATTGAGTCCTCCCCCAGCTCAGCCCGGGCGGCGTTCTCAATCATGGTCGTCTCAGTGTCGGTGTTCACCACCGGCGGCACCCCGCGAATATGCTCCACCCGGGCGTTCACCCCGAAAGGCACCGCGACCTGCTCAATCACCTCATCCAGCAGCTGCCCGGCGTGGCGCCACACCTCAACGTCTAGGCAGCGCATAGTTCCCGCCAAATACCCTTCGGCGGGGATGGCGTTTGGGGCCACCCCGGCGTTCACCTGCCCCCAGGCGACCAGAACCCCCGAACGCACATCGGTGCGGCGGGTCAGCACTGCGGGCACCTGCACCGCGATCTGACTCATCGCGTAGATCAAATCCTCCGTCAGATGCGGCCGTGAAGTGTGCCCGCCGTGGCCGCTCAAATGAATTTTGATCGTATCCGAGGCACTGGTGATCGCCCCGATACGTGTGCCGATCTGCCCCAAATCAACTTTCGGATCACAGTGCAGTGCAAAAGCACGCGGCACACCCCGCAGCAGGCCCTGGTCGATCATCTGCACCGCACCACCCGGCAGCTGCTCCTCGGCAGGCTGAAATAGGATGCGCACGCTGCGGCCCAGCGGGGTGCGCTCGTTCAGTTCGTGCAGAGCAAGCGCCACCCCGAGCATAATCGTTTGGTGAATATCGTGCCCGCAGGCGTGCATCACTCCCGGCACGGCTGAGGCATACTCCAAGCCCGTCTGTTCCTCAATGGGCAGGGCATCAATATCGGCTCGCAGCGCTAAGGCGAACGGGCCGTTGCCAATATCCACATAGCAGCCGGTTCCTTCACACGCCACAGGGCTCATGCCCGCACCACGCAGGTGATTCATAATACGCTCGGTTGTTTTCACTTCACGGAACGAAAGCTCCGGGTTGCGGTGCACCTGCCGACGGAATTCGGTCAGGGTGGGCATCATGCGCGCAACCCACTCGTCAAACACCGGGGTTGAAAGATCGTAACGTGAATTAGCGAAAACCATACTTACTATTAAACACCTCGCGGCACCGGTAGGAAGAACTTTCACCCCGCAGCGGGGCTGTTTCTTCCCACCCGGTGCCGCGCATCGGACTGGGTGAGGGCGCCTATAGGGAGCGTGCCAGAATGGCCTGCTTCACCTCAGCAATGGCCTTAGTAATCTGAATACCGCGCGGGCATGCCTCGGTGCAGTTGAAGGTGGTGCGGCAGCGCCACACGCCCTCTTTGTCATTGAGGATTTCAAGGCGCAGGTCTCCGGCGTCATCACGGGAATCGAAGATGAACCGGTGCGCGTTCACAATCGCGGAAGGACCGAAGTACTGACCATCCGTCCAGAACACGGGGCACGAAGAGGTACACGCGGCGCACAGGATGCACTTCGTGGTGTCGTCAAACCGTGCGCGATCCTCAATGGTCTGCAGACGCTCACGTTCCGGCTCGTTACTGTCATTAATGAAGAACGGCATGATCTCGCGGTATGCCTGGAAGAAAGGCTCCATGTCCACGATCAGGTCCTTCTCGCAGGGCAGGCCCTTAATCGGCTCGACCGTGATCGGCTTGGTCATGTCGAGGTCTTTCAGCAGGGTCTTGCACGCCAGACGGTTACGCCCGTTAATGCGCATTGCGTCCGAACCGCAGATGCCGTGCGCGCAGGAGCGCCGGAATGAGACGGATCCGTCCAGTTCCCACTTGATTTTGTGCAGCGCATCCAGCACACGGTCGGTGCGGTACATCTGCAGCCTAAAGTCGTCCCAGTACGCCTCGTCGGAGACCTCGGGGTTGTAGCGTCGCACCCGAATAGTCACGTCGTAGGTGGGGATAGCGCCGCCGTCGCCGCCGGTCATACCTTCAAAAAGCTTGACGGATTCCGGTTCAGGAAGTTCGTTTTCAGCCATTTTAGTACTTACGCTCCTTGGGCTCGTAGCGGGTGTAAATGACGGGCTTAGTGTCGAAGCGCAGGCCCTTCACGCCCTCAAACTCAGACTCGGGGTCAAGGTAGACCATGGAGTGCTTCATGAAATTCATGTCGTCACGCTTGGGGAAGTCCTCGCGGTAGTGGCCGCCGCGGGATTCCTGGCGGTGCAGGGCCCCTACCGACATGACTTTCGCCAGCTGCAGCAGGAAGCCCAGTTCCACAGCCTCCAGCAGATCAAGGTTAAAGCGTTTGCCCTTGTCCTGGATGGAGATGTTCTCGTAGCGCTCCTCCAGCTCACTAATGACTTTCAGGGCGCGGCGGATGGTCTCTTCGGTGCGGAACACCTGCATGTCGGCGTCCATGGTCTTCTGCAGGTCTGCACGGATAGCGCCGACCTTCTCGGTACCTTTGTTTTCACGCAGGGTATCCAGCAGACCCAGCACGCGGTCAGCAGCATCATCGGGAACCGGCAAAAACTCTGCGGATGCGGCGTATTCTGCCGCTTTACGGCCCGCACGTTTACCGAACACGTTAATATCCAGCAGCGAGTTGGTGCCTAGACGGTTCGCGCCGTGCACCGACACGCAGGCCACCTCACCGGCAGCGTACAGACCCTGTACGGTTTCTTCGCTGTTGAAGTACACCTCGGTCTCGTTATTCGTGGGAATACCGCCCATT
Source organism: Rothia aeria (assembly GCF_016726365.1). Classification (NCBI taxonomy): domain Bacteria; kingdom Bacillati; phylum Actinomycetota; class Actinomycetes; order Micrococcales; family Micrococcaceae; genus Rothia; species Rothia aeria. Next base: position 937,092 of record NZ_CP068102.1, read on the forward strand.
GCGTAGTGCGCGGTGGGGAACACCGGGATCGGCTGGTGGTGCGGCTCAACCGCCAAGTAGGTGCGGGCAAACTCGGTGATGTCCGGCAGCTTCTCGTCAATGTGGGAGGGTTCCAGGTGGGTCAGGTCCAACAGCACATAGTCTTTGTTGGGTCCACAGCCGCGGCCTTCACGCACCTCATTCGCCATTGCACGAGCCACAATATCGCGGGGAGCCAGGTCTTTAATGGTGGGTGCATAGCGTTCCATGAAACGCTCACCGTCAGAGTTACGCAGGATGCCGCCCTCACCGCGGGCGCCTTCCGTCACCAGAATACCCAGCCCGGCCAGCCCGGTGGGGTGGAACTGCACGAATTCCATGTCCTCCAACGGCAGGCCGCTACGCAGGGCGATTGCCATACCGTCACCGGTGAGGGTGTGCGCGTTCGAGGTGGTCTTGAAGATCTTGCCGCAGCCGCCGGAGGCGAACACCACAGATTTTGCCTGGAAGACGTGCACTTCACCGGTTGCCAGGTCGTAGGAGACAACCCCGGCGGGGCGGGGGCGGCCTTCTTCATCTTTGACCATCACCAAATCGAGCACATAGTACTCGTTGTAAAACTCCACATTGTGGCGCACGCAGTTCTGGTAGAGGGTCTGCAGGATCATGTGGCCGGTGCGGTCGGCGGCGTAGCATGCGCGGCGTACCGCTGCTTTACCGTGGTCGCGGGTGTGACCGCCGAACCGGCGCTGGTCGATACGCCCCTCGGGGGTGCGGTTGAAGGGAAGACCCATTTTTTCAAGGTCGAGCACAGCATCGATAGCTTCTTTCGCCATAATCTCTGCCGCGTCCTGATCGACGAGGTAGTCACCGCCTTTGACGGTGTCAAACGTATGCCACTCCCAGTTGTCTTCCTCGACGTTAGCCAGTGCGGCGCACATACCGCCCTGGGCGGCGCCGGTGTGGGAGCGGGTGGGGTATAGTTTGGTCAGCACGGCGGTGCGAACTCGCTGGCCCGCTTCGATGGCGGCGCGCATCCCGGCACCACCGGCGCCGACGATCACTACATCGTACTTATGTACCTGCATGATGTTCTTTCTTGTATCGAAAACTCTGTACGTGTGCTGGCCGTCGTTAGCGGGCGGCGCAGAAGCTGGGCAGCAGGTGGGATGCCGCGCCCGAGGGGCAGGGGTCGAAGGTGAAGATCGTGAGGGTTCCCACCAGAAGCACGAACGCCGAGGCGAGGAACAGAATAATCTTCAGCCACACGCGCACCCGGTCTTTTTCGGCGTAATCATCAATCACCACGCGGATACCGTTGGCGCCGTGCAGCATCGCCAGCCACAGCAGCAGCAGGTCCCAGACCTGCCAGAACGGGTTGGCCCATTTACCGCCCACGAACCCGAAATCAATGGCGTGGATACCTTCCCCCACCATGAGGTTTACAAACAGGTGGCCGAAGATCAGCACCACCAGCAGAACACCTGAGAGGCGCATCCCCAACCAGGCGAACATCTCAAAGTTATTGCGTTTAGAGGAGGAGCGGTTGTACTTGACGCCATCAATCTTGTTATCGCGGATGCGCGGGATGGCAACGCGGGATTTTAGCGGGGTAGCCATGGCTTAGTGACCTCCAATGTGGGCGAAAACGTTCGGCAGGTGGCGTACTGCAAAACCGGCAACAAAAATGACCCACAGCACCAGCACAACCCACAGGATTTTAATGTGGTTGTAGGTTGCTTTCTCGGAGGTCTCAATAATCCCATCCTTGTTTGGCTTCTGAATGTGCTCAACCTTCGAGTTGGTGGCCGGGCCCCAGAAGTCAATGAGGATAATGCGGATACCGTTGAACGCGTGGTAGACAATAGCCGCAACGAGGGCCATCTCCCCCAAACCCATGATGGGGTTCTTGTATAGGCTCAGCACGCTGTTGTATGCCTCAGGGGAGATACGCACCACGGCGGTGTCGAGCACATGAACCAGTAGGAAGAAGAAAATGGCGATACCCGTTACGCGGTGGGCCACCCACGACCACATTCCATAGCGGCCGCGGTATAGGGTGCCCTTAGACATATTCGGCACTGAATAACCTCCTGTAGACCGCTGGAGAGCATCGGGGTCTGTGTGAAACCTCAGCGGGAAGCGCTCCCAGCGACAACCGTGAAATCATATTGTTGCTTACAAGATACCAGGTTCGCGCAGGGCTTATTGACACAATGTCGACTATATTAGACAGGTTAATTAGGTCATATCTCTTTAGCGATATCCTGTTCTGCGGCGAGTTCATGCGGAACTAACCTTAACCTTATGTGATAAAAATCTACTATCAGCAGCTGGCAAAAAGGTTTAAGAAACGAGAACATGACGCATCCCGCGATATTCTGTAATTGATGAATACTACACTTTCGCGTTTTCGACCGTTCATTCCAGCCGGGGGCGTCGGTTCCCGTCTCTGGCCTCTTTCCAGAGCACACGCCCCAAAATTTCTGCTCGATTTAACGGATTCGGGTAGTTCCCTCTTAAGGGAAACATATGACCGACTCATTGATTTGAGCAATGGCTCGCTCATGGTGGTCACTGGGGTCGCCCACGCAAACGCTGTCACTCAGCAGATTCCCGAGCTCCGCGCCGCCGATCTGGTTCTTGAACCCTCCCCGCGCGATTCCGCCGCCGCCATTGGGTTAGCCTGCGCTATCCTGCACCGCCGCGAACCTGATGCGATCATTGGCTCCTTCGCCGCTGATCACGTGATCAGCCCCGTCGACGAGTTCCAACGGGTCGTCATTGAAGCGGTAGAGACCGCCGCGACCGGCAAAATTGTCACCATTGGCATCACCCCCACCCACCCCTCAAGCGCTTTTGGGTATATTCACGCCCGGGAGTCGTTGGGGATTGAGCAGGCACCCCACGCCCTCGCCGTGGATTCTTTCGTTGAGAAGCCTGATGCGGCAACCGCCCAGAAGTACCTGGACTCCGGCGAATACGCCTGGAACGCGGGCATGTTCGTAGCCCCCGCCGAGTTAATGCTCAAACACCTTGCAGCCAACGAGCCCGAACTACATGCGGGTATTATGCAGATTGCTAACGCCTGGGACAGCCCGGAGCGCGAAGACATTATGGAACGAGTGTGGGGCACCCTGCCGAAAACCGCTATTGACTACGCGGTGGCAGAACCCGCAGCCGCAGCAGGCGATGTTGCCATGGTACCCGGCTCATTCAGCTGGGATGATGTGGGAGATTTCGACGCCGTGGCGCGCCTTAACCAGGAGAAAACCGGTGAGGATCTCACCATCCTTGGCGATAACCAGAATGTTCTTAACCAGGGCTGCAGCGGTATTGTCGTCTCAACAACGGACCGTAAAATCTCGGTGATTGGGCTGGACGATATTGTGGTGGTAGACACCGATGACGCACTGCTGGTCGCCCCGCGTTCGCAGGCGCAGAAAGTCAAGGAGGCGGTGAGCGAGCTCAAGGAGCGCGGACTCACCGAGCTGCTCTAAAATCTCACCGGCAAAAGTGCGCGGGGAAAGTATGCCCGGCTAAAGCGTACTCAGTAAAACACGCCCAGGTACCCCCCCCCGAAAAGCAGTGCGGGGTGCCCGCGCGCTTTTGCCAGCGGCACATGCATAAGGCTCCCGTATCGGTCATATCAACCGATGCGGGAGCCTTCAGCTTATTGTGTTCAGTCAGTGCCTTCGCGGCTAATGGCCATGATCGCCCTCATGGCTTTCACCGTGCCCGTGGTCCTGAGTCGGGGCCGGTTTCGAGGATGATGTACCGCTTAGCTCATTTGGAGTCTGCGGCAGCTCAACGCTCACCAGGGTTTTGGGGGCCTTAGCATCTGCAATATTCACCGCGTGCAGCTTTTTCGTTGCCGGGTCGCTCACATAGGCGGTCTTACCATCCACCCACAGGGCCGGGCGCGGATCCTGCCACGTTTCAGATTCGCTCCAGGCATCCATGAGCTGTACCGACCCGAGTTCAGAGCCGGTGGCCGGGTCAAAAATACGCAGTTTACCGTCGGTAGTTAGCAGCAGCGCCTCCCCCTGAGGCCCGCGCCCCAATGACCGGAACGTGTAGCTTACCCCCTGCGGCAGGGAGTATACGGTGCGTTTTTTCGCCACAGTGTCGATAATGGCAAACTTCTCGGGGCGTTCCAGTTTGGCTTCTTTATCGGTCTTATAGTCCGCCAAAACATACTGCGAGTCGGCCGAGCCTGCCTGGTTCCCGGAACGCGAGTACGGGTTTTCAGGGTTGTTCACCTTAGTGAACGTGCCATCCCGGTAAATAAGCGCCCCATCGGTGCACCCAACGGTAATCACACCGTCTTTGGCAATAGCCTCGCCATGAACACCCGGGCATTCTTTATTCTCAGTAATAGTCTTGCCCTGAGCGTCTACCACAGCCGCACCGGTGCGGGTCTTCTCATCCCCTACCGACACTAGGTAATGCCCATCCGGCAGCGGAATGGCGAACCCGTGATGCGGTGCGGGCAGTTTCACCTGCTGGGTTTTCAGCTCGGAGGCGGTGCGTTTATTCACGGTCAAGTCGGAGGGACTATACACCTCGAAGGTGCCGGTGCCATCGGCAAAAGCGGCGCTCTTACCATTATCGGTGATCACATGCCCGGTATGATCCGCAGCCAACGACAGGGAGCTGAGGGTGGGGGTAGTCGTGTAGTAGTGCGAGTGGTCCCCGTGCGGCACCGACCATGCCCCCGTGTCTAAGAACGCGTAACTGTTGCCATCAGCAACCACGAGGTGACGGTTATCCCCGGCGGGGGTAAGACGCAGGAACCCGTCTTTTTTAATGTCCTGCAGCAGCTTCATATCTTTAGCGTCGTATACGAGTACGCCGCCGTCATAGGTGATAGCTACACGACTGGAGGGGCCTTTGCTTTCGACGATGGGGGCTGCGGAGGCACTGGCGCTTGCCGATGAGCTTTCCGAGCTGGAGGCACTGGTACTAGTGGAGCTAGCACCTGAGGAGCATCCGCTAACTACCAGGGTAAACAGCGCCCCGAAACAACTAAGGGATGTTAAAAATTTTGTACGTGTGTTGCGCATGTGAACCACCATAACATAAATGAGAACCATTCTTCTAAACGGTTATACAGTGGTCCACCTCTCTCATAAATGGCTGTAGGGTAAGGCACCAAAAAGGCACGGGCGCATGCGCCCGTGCCTGACTAATATATTTCCGCTCTTTACGCCACGTTCTAAGAAGCCGTTATTCTATGGCCAGGTCAATACTTCCCAGCAGTTCCCACTCCGCCCCGTCATAGGTGTAGGCGTGCAACGCATCCACCGCGAAAGAACGCTCAGCAGCAGGAAGCGCATCAAAAACAGTTTTTGCTTCAGCCACCTGCCCGGGGCACAAGTTCTGGCCCAGCGTAATATGCGGCACGTACGGGAACGGCGTGGCACACTCCCCCAGCTCCCGCACGCACACCTGATGAAGCTGGTGCAGCGCATCCGCGCCGTAGTCAATCGACAGGTAATCCACCTCAGTCACCGGGCGGAAAGTACTCACCCCACCCACCTGCAGTCTGACCGTGCCGGTATCACCCAGGGCTTGCGCAAACTTTACCGACCGCAACCCGGCCTCAACCTGCTCGCTGAGCTGCCCCACATACACGGTCACGTGTGCGCTGAGCCCCACGGCGATGTCCTGCTCACGCTTCCACCCCAGCAGGCGGGATGCCAAGGGGTCGGGCACATGCGCAATAAGGCTCAGGTAGCGCTGCCCCTCTTTCAGCGTCGGTGAGGGACGCCTCAAGCTGGCGGTGTATTCGGCGGTCACGGTCGGGCTCCTTCGGTTTCTGACGTATTAACCGGTTGCGTGGTTAGCCGCGTAGCGCGGGCAGGAATCCCACGCGGTCATAAACATTCTCAAGGGTAACGGTCGCTATCTCACGCGCCTTCTGCGCCCCAATAGCCAGCAGACGATCCAGCTCAGCGGGGTCTGCCACAAGTTCAAGGGTGCGTTCACGCATAGGCGATAGCTTCTCAACTGCCACCTCAGCCAGATCGACTTTCAGATGGCCGTACATTTTCCCCTCGTACCGGGCAATAATCGCGTCAATGCTCTCACCGGTCAGTGCAGAGTAGATCGACAGCAGGTTCGACACACCGGGTTTCGTCTCACGATCGTAGGCGATCACGGAACCATCATCAGTGACGGCGGATTTGATTTTCTTCGTGGTGGTTTTAGCGTCATCCAGTATTTTAATGAGGCCCTTCTCCGTTGTTGCCGACTTCGACATTTTTGAGGTGGGCTCCTGCAAATCGTAAATCTTTGCGGTCTCTTTCAGAATCGCCGGTTCGGGCACCACAAACGTCTCCCCAAACCGCGAGTTAAACCGCTGCGCCAGGTTACGAGTGAGCTCAAGGTGCTGGCGCTGATCCTCACCCACAGGCACCGCATCCGCCTGGTACAGCAGAATATCCGCAGCCATGAGCACCGGGTAGGTGAACAGCCCCACCGAGGCGTTGTCGGTCCCCTGTTTCTGCGCTTTGTCTTTGAACTGGGTCATGCGGGATGCCTCACCGTAGCCGGTAATGCAGTTCAGCACCCACGCCAGCTGGGCGTGCTCAGGCACATGGGACTGCACAAAGAACGGGGACCGCGCGGGGTCGATGCCAGCAGCAATGTACTGCGCGGCGGTCACGCGGGTGCGCTCACGCAGCGCCGCTGGGTCCTGCGGAACCGTAATCGCGTGCATATCGGGGATGAAGAACAGGCATTCGTTCTTCGGGTCTTCCTGCATTTTCACCCAGTTACCGACCGCACCAATATAGTTGCCCAAGTGCAGGGAATCCGCTGAGGGCTGCGCCCCCGAAAACACGCGGGTGCGTCCTGCAGACGCGTTGGGGATATTGGTTGTATGAGGCGTGGCGCCCTCAGGCAGGTTTTCCATGGTCATCCTTGTAGCTTTCTGGGGTGAAAATGCGGGGTTCGGGTACAGGGTTAGAGCTGGTAGTCTACCACCAGCGGCGCGTGATCGCTGAACCGCTCATCGTAGGAGGCGGCACGATCAACCGTCGCTTCCACGGCTTTCGCGGCGAGCGCTGGGGTAGCCATATGGTAGTCGATGCGCCACCCGGCGTCATTATCGAAGGCTTTGCCGCGGTAGGACCACCAGGTGTAGGGCCCGGGCACTTCACCTGCGAGTTTACGCGCCACGTCCTCATAGCCGATGTCGCCGAAGAATTTATCGAAGTATGCGCGTTCTTCGGGCAGGAACCCGGCGCGTTTCTGGTTTGCTTTCCAGTTTTTAATGTCGAGCTCGGTGTGCCCCACGTTGAGGTCTCCCACGATGAGCACGTGATCTGAGTGCTGAGCGAGTTCGGGCAGGCGCACGAGCATACGGTCGAGAAAGCGGTATTTGTCATCCTGGCGGGGTGTTCCAACCTCGCCGGAGTGCACGTAGGCGCTTACGACGGTGAGGGTTTCGCCGGTGGGCAGGGTGTAGTCCGCCTCAACCCAGCGGCCAGCGTCCGCGAAATAGTCGTCGCCGATCGTGGAGCGGGTGGCGACAGGCTGGTTCTTCAGAAGCTCACCGTTCGCGTTGGGGTGTTTGCGGGTTGCCACCAGCACCCCGGCGCGTCCTTTGGCGGCGGCTTCGGCGTGCAGAATATGCCAGTCGTCTTCGTTGAGAAGTTCGCGCACGATCGTATCGGGGGCACGAACCTCCTGCAGGCAGAGAATATCAACGTCGCGGCCAGCGAGCCATGTGGCCATATCTTTCCGGTAGGCGGCACGAATACCGTTGACGTTTACGCTGGCGACGCGCAGAGTTTTAGCGGCGCGACTCATTCTTCACCCCTCATTTCGTCGTTGACCATTCCCATCCCGTTGGATGCTGTGGTGTTAATAGTATCCAGCGCACGCTCAATCATGGCGCGGGACTGTTCCCCGTCTTCGTTCAGGTATTTGCTGATTTCTCGGGACTGTACCAGTACAATCTGAAAACTATGTGACAGTTTATCGGCGAGCATCCCATCCTGCTCCTCAGCGCGAGCGTGTGCCAGCGCCTTATAGCTGGCACGATTCGCCCGTACCGCGGAGAGAACCCCCACCACCAGGTAGCATGCCAGCCCCAGCCACCCAAGAATCAGCCCGGCAAGTACCCAGCCGAGCACGGAATCGGCGGCTGCGATGGCGGCACCCAACAGCACCACAAGGATGAGCATACCCGCCCCCGCACCGATCATGGCTTTACGTTCAGATGCCTGTGAGGCAGCATCGGGGTGAGCGTCGTGTGTGAGCATAGTATTCATTATGCCAGGAATGCACCGGTGCATCCGGTTCGGGCAGCAATTTTTGTCGTGATGCTGTACGGGTAAATATTTGCCCGGGAGGGTAGACTATGTTTTATGATCCCGATTAACCCTTCCGGCAGCAGCTTTGACGCCAACGAAACCCTCGGCGCAGGCAGAGACCCCCACGACAGCGAAACCACACACCCGGTGGATGAGGCTGAGCACCCTGTACACCCCGACGAGGCGGGCCTGCTGGCTCAGGCACTGCCGCCCGTGCCCGGGCCGAAGTATGAGCAGGTGATTCGTCTGCTGGAGCAGCGCTACATTATCCCCGGCAGCCCCGGCGATAAGCTGCCCACTGAGCGGGCGTTGCAGCTGCAGTTTGGGGTGAGCCGTCAGACGGTGCGTAATGCCCTCAAATACCTGCTTGATAAGGGCCTGATCTACAACCAGCAGGGTTCCGGCACGTATGTGGCGGACCATTCACAGGCCAGCTTTATCCCGCGTATCTGCTCGTACGCTGAAGATATGAGCCGCCGCGGCATGGAGTCGTCTACGCGCATGATCGCTACCCGCTGGGTTGAGGCTGATGAGAGGATTTCTTCTAATCTGCTGGTGCCGGTCGGTTCACAGGTGCTGTATGCGCGGCGGTTACGGCTGGCCAATGGCACCCCGATCGGCTTTGAGCGGGTCTACCTGGTGCCTGATGCCGCCAGCACGGTGCTGGATCCGACGGTGTCGCAGGCGTTTGCGGGAGGTTCCCCGCAGGAGGAAGGCTCGGAGTACACGGTGGAGCACGGGCGGATGCGCATTGAGGCGTCCCTGTTCTCGGAGCAGGATGCCGCAGATTTTAATGGCTTCCCCACGGTGGGTGCCGCTGCGCTGCAGGTGACGCTCACCGGCTACACCGGTGAAGGCGAACCGGTAGAGTACAGCGTGACCCTCTATGAGTCCGCAGCGTATTTTTACGAGATGATTCTTTAGCTTCTTCGCAGCCGCAGCTTGTAGGCGGCAGAGCCCTCACACACGTTGTTCCTGCGTAACACCCGTTACCGGGGGCTGTGTACCCCGGCCGTGGGAGTATTACGCAGGAACAACTGTTGAGTGATGCGGCGAGGCAGTTAGCCTGCCTGACGTTCTGCGGTCTCCACAACGTTAACGAGCAGCTCCGCGCGGGTCATGGGGCCCACGCCACCGGGGTTCGGGGACACCCAGGACGCCTTCGCGGCTGCCTCGGGGGAAACGTCACCGAAGAGTTTCTTCTTACCGGTTTCGGGGTCTTCGGCGCGGGAGACGCCTACATCCAGCAGGATTGCACCGTCCTTCACCTGGTCCGCTTTGAGCACATGCGGCACACCCACGGCGGCGACAATAACATCCGCCTGGCGCAGCACCTCGTCAAGGTTCTGGGTACCGGTGTGCGCCAGGGTTGCGGTGGCGTTGATTTCGCGGCGGGTCAGCAGCAGCCCCAGCGGGCGGCCCACGGTAATACCGCGTCCAAGCACCACCACGTTCTTACCGTTCCAGTCGATGCCGTGGCGCTTCACCAGCTCAATCACGCCGTTGGGGGTGCACGGCAGGGGCGAGTCCAGAGGCTCTGAGACGTTCAGCACCAGCTTGCCGAGGTTGGTGGGGTGCAGCCCGTCTGCGTCTTTCTCGGGCGCGATCTTCTCCAAAATACGGTTAGTGTCCAGGTGCTTAGGCAGGGGAAGCTGCACAATGTAGCTGGTGCAGGCGGGGTCGTGATTGAGCTTATCAATCTCGGCCTCAAGCTGTTCCTGGGTGATGTCTGCGGGCAAATCCACGCGGATCGAGTTAATACCGATCTCGGCGCAGTCGCGGTGCTTGGCGCCCACATAGGAGTGGGAGGCGGGGTCGTCCCCCACGAGTACTGTTCCCAGACCGGGGGTGATGCCGCGAGCTTTAAGCGCCTCAACGCGCTCAGTCAGCTCATTCTTAATGGCCGCGGCGGTGGCTTTGCCGTCGAGAATCTGTGGCATGATGAGTTCCTTCCTCGGTGTTATACACCAGCCTGCAGGCCGGTGCCTTGGTTATTTGTTCCGTCCCGGGTGACTCCGGGGCGAGCTGGTTGTGTGTGCGTGCTCAAAGACCCCACCCGGCGAGTTGCCGTGGCGGGGTCTTTAAGAGGTCTACCAGTTTTCGCTTCCCACGTAGAGCGGGTACTTTTCGCACAGTACGCTCACGCGCTGACGCAGGGCCGCAATATCGTGCTGCGGCAGCAGCACTGAGGCAATAATATCGGCGACCTCGGTAAAGCCTGCCGCGTCAAAACCGCGGGTTGCCAGGGCTGAGGTGCCGATACGCAGCCCGGAGGTCACCAGCGGCGGGCGGGGATCGTTCGGCACCGCGTTGCGGTTAACGGTAATACCTGCATCGTGCAGCAGGTCTTCCGCCTCTTTACCGGTGAGCTCGTGGTGGCGCAGATCGACCAGCACCAGGTGAACGTCGGTGCCGTCGGTGGCGATGGAAACGCCCGCATCGCGCATATCCTGGCGGGTCAGGCGCTCAGCCAGGATGCGCGCCCCCTCAATTGTGCGCTTCTGGCGGTCTTTGAACTCTTCAGTTGCGGCGATCTTGAAGGCGGTCGCTTTCGCGGCAATCACGTGCATGAGCGGGCCGCCCTGCTGCCCGGGGAATACCGCCGAGTCGATCTTTTTCTTAAGCTCTTCGGTGCACAGGATAAACCCGGAGCGGGGGCCGCCTAGGGTCTTGTGCACGGTCGAGGAAACCACGTGGGCGTGCGGCACCGGGTTGGGGTGCAGGCCCGCCGCCACCAGACCGGCGAAATGAGCCATATCAACCCACAGGTAGGCGCCGACCTCATCGGCGATCTCACGGAATTTCGCGAAATCCAGCTGGCGGGGGTATGCCGACCACCCGGCAATAATAACCTTGGGGCGCTCAGCGAGCGCAAGCTGCCGCACCTGCTCCATATCAACCCGACCGTCGTCGCCCACCTCATAGGCGACAACTTCATAGAGCTTACCCGAGACGTTCAGTTTCATACCGTGCGAGAGGTGCCCGCCGTGCGCCAGTGAAAGGCCCATAATCTTCTCACCGGGGTTCAGCAGGGCGTGCATGACGGCGTTATTCGCCTGGGCGCCGGAGTGGGGCTGCACGTTGGCGTGCTCGGCACCGAAAAGTTCCTTGACCCGCTTAATAGCCAGGTCTTCAACAATATCGACGAATTCGCAACCGCCGTAGTAGCGGCGGCCCGGGTAGCCTTCCGCGTACTTATTGGTCAGCACCGACCCCTGCCCCTGGAGTACGGCACGCGGCACGAAGTTCTCGGAGGCGATCATTTCCAGGGTGTTCTGCTGGCGCTTACGCTCCAAATCGAGTGCTTCGGCGACCTCGGGGTCAAGCTCGGCGAGGGGGACCTCAAGGGTCACGGTTGCGCGTTCGGTCATGCTTTTTCTCCTAGGGGTGCGGTGCTGTGCACCACTGTCTAGATATTTATGATGTGCCTCTCATAGTACCGGATAGCGGGCGCATCAGCAGATAATATTGCGGGTGTATTCACGGTGTGGGCATTGGTTTCGCGCCTGCACCGGGTACATATGTTTATGACTGGGTGAGAATAGCGGAGGCGTATTCAAGATATGCGTCGCGTTTTTCTTTCCCCAGAAGCTGGGTTTGCACCACATACCCCGTCAGTACGGACAGCACCGCCGCGCCAATAACATCAAGCCACCCGTCGAGTTCTTCTTCGGTGAAGTCTAGTTCGCGTGAACCCCATTCACGGTAGCGGTCAAGTGCCATATCGCGCAGGTCGGTGAGCTGTTCCGTGACGACGGCGGAAATATCGGGGGATGAGACAGCCTCACCCCAGGTGGCCAGCAGGAACCTGCGGGTTTTGGTGGCATCCAGCAGCCGCAGACACCCCAGCACATAGTCCCAGGGCTTATCGGCGCGTACCCGCGTGAAGGGGGCTAAATCCAGGCGTGCCGCCTCAAGCATAATGTCGTTTTTAGATCCGAAGTGGTTATAGATTGCGCCCGCCGAGAGCCCCGTGGCGGCGATAATCTCGTTCATCGAAGTTTTCTGGTAGCCATGCTTAATGAAACACTCGCGAGCTACGTCAATAATCTGCGAGCGCCGATTCTTTTTGTATTCTTCGCTGACTTTAGGCACGTCTTAATCCTATCGAATCTGAGGGCGCATTGTGGGTTATCGCCACAAAGCGCACTTTATATGATATGACTCACATAAAGTGCGCTTCGTTATTGTTGCGGCTTGACCCGGTTTTTACCCCAGTATGGCGCGGGAAACGTCAAAGATTAGTGGAAGAAGTGGCGGGTTCCGGTCAGGTACATGGTGACGCCCGCATCCTTCGCGGCCTGAATCACTTCGTCATCACGGATCGAGCCGCCGGGGTGCACGACCGCGCGGATACCGGCGTCGAGAAGAACCTGCAGGCCGTCTGCGAAGGGGAAGAAAGCGTCGGATGCGGCAACCGCACCGCGGGCACGCTCCTGGCCTTCTCCGCCGAGTGTATTGGCGCGCTCAACCGAGAGTTTGCACGAATCCACGCGGTTAACCTGCCCCATGCCGATACCCACGGCGGCACCATTATGGGCGAGCATAATCGCATTCGATTTGGGGGCACGCAGGGCGCGCCACGCGAATTCAAGATCTCGCAGAGTGGTCTCGTCGGCAGGTTCACCGGCGACCAGCCGCCAATTCTGCGGGTTATCACCCTCGGCGTTAAGTCGGTCGGCTTCCTGGAAGAGCGCGCCGCCGGAAATCGAGCGGTACTCGATAGTCTCACGCCCGAACCCGTCGGGAAGTACCAGCAGGCGCAGGTTTTTCTTGGTTTCCAGGATTTCGAGGGCTTCCGGTTCGTATCCGGGTGCCACGATAACCTCGGTGAAAATATCTTTAACGGCCTGCGCCATATCCTTGGTGACCGGGCGGTTCGCGGCAATCACGCCGCCATAGGCGGACAGCGGATCGCAGGCGTGAGCCTTAGCGTGCGCATCGGCAATCGGGTCTGCGGCATCAGGGCTTGCAACTGCAATACCGCAGGGGTTGTTGTGCTTGATGATGGCGACGGCGGGCTCGTCAAAATCGTAGGCTGCGCGCAGGGCTGCGTCGGCATCCACATAGTTGTTGTAGCTCATCGCCTTGCCGTGGATCTGCTCAGCCTGGGCGATACCGGGGGCTGCTGCGGGGTCTACATACAGAGCCGCACGCTGATGCGGATTCTCGCCATAGCGCAGGGTCTCGCTGCGTTCAAAGCCCAAACCGGCGTACGGGGGCCAGAAGTTAGCGTCTTCATCCTGCTGGAACTGCGCGGCGGTCCAGGTAGCGACGGCGGTATCGTAGGCGGCAGTATGGGCGAAGGCGCCAGCAGCCAGGCGGCGGCGCTCCTCCAGGGAGAACCCGCCGTTTTGAGCGGCGGTTACGGTACGCTCGTAGTCTTTGGGGTCTACGACGATGGCGACCGCATCGTGATTCTTCGCGGCGGCGCGCACCATTGAGGGGCCGCCGATATCGATTTTCTCGATAATAGCGTCTTGGTCGGCGCCGGATGCCACGGTCTCTGCGAAGGGGTACAGGTTCACGACCACCAGGTCGAAGGGCTCAACGTCGAGCTCGTTAAGGGTGTCGATATGCTCCTGCTTGCGGCGGTCGGCCAAAATACCGGCGTGGATGCGCGGGTGCAGGGTCTTCACGCGGCCCTCCAGGCACTCGGGGAAGTTGGTAACCTCGGTGACTTCGGTGACGGGCACACCGGCGGCGGCGATCGTGGATGCGGTCGAACCGGTAGACACCAGCTTCACGCCCGCCTCGTGCAGACCGCGGGCGAACTCCGCCAGATTAGTCTTGTCGTACACGGAAATGAGGGCGCGGCGCAGGGGCAGACGATCGAGCTTCTTCATAGACACTAATTACTCCGTTGCTTCTTGCTCGGTGAATGGGTGGTACCCCGTGGCGGGGTATTAATACTGCCCGCATACGCCGGGATGCGGCGCCGTGCGGGCAGGAAGTTCTAGGGGTTTTGGGGGTTAGGAAGTGCGGCGAATTCTGCGAGGGTCCGCACCAAGAGCCAGCGTTCCTGCACCTTGATGCGCTCATGCAGGCTTTCTTCGGTGTCACCAGCCTCGACGGGCACCGCAGCCTGGGCGATAATCGTGCCGGTATCAACCCCGGAATCCACGAAATGAACCGTCAGCCCGGTGATTTTAACGCCGTGGGCGAGCGCATCCCGCACACCGTGCGCCCCGGGGAATGCGGGCAGCAACGCGGGGTGAGTGTTAATAATCCGGTTCTCGAAGCGGGCGACCAGCTGCGCATCCACAATACGCATGAACCCGGCGAATACAACGTAATCGGGGGTGTAGGAGGCGATTTTCTCTTCGAGAGCGCGGTTCCATTGCTCACGGTCAGCATAGTCTGCCGGTTCGATCAGAAAGGTTTCAACCCCGGCTGCGGCGGCTCGATCAAGACCAGTACAGGGCTTATCAGCGCCTACGGCGGCGATCTCTGCATTCAGCTCGCCCGCCTTCACGGCGTCGAGAATAGCTTGCAGGTTAGTACCGGACCCGGAGACCATTATCACAATTCGCACAGCAATAGTTTAGCGCACCGCCACAGGGGCATGTAGGATACGCGCCCAGCGAAAACACCACCGGAAGAAGCAGTACCCTTAAGGGTATGCAGAACCCGCCCCAGCCAACTAAGCAGCCCACGGCCCCTCAACACCCGAACCGTCTGGGGGCGCCTCAGCCGCCAGACCCCGAAGAACGCCGCCGCACCGTAATGCGCATCGCCCGAGCCCAGGGTTTAGCCGTTGTCTCCACCTTCCTGGGGCTGGTGTGCCTGACCTACCCCATGCCGTTTTTCCTTTTGGCGCCCGTGGTGCTGCTGGCGGGTTTGGCGCTCAATATTGTGGTGATTGTGCGCACCGCGCTCACACGCTCCCCCATTGTGTTCTATGTTCTGGCCAGCTTCGGGATTCTGACCGAGTTTTTCCTGCTCATCATGTGCCTGGTAATGCTGATCTCCCCCGCGTACTGGGAGTACCGGGACTGTCTGCACCAGTCATTGACCGTTAGCGACCAGCAGACCTGCCAGGACACCTATTACCGGCAGGCCACCCAGCTGGGCACTCAATCCCCGTAGCCTCCTTCCGGGGTATCCCCCGGAGCGGAGAACCAATGGCACCATGAGCCCGCCTAGCTCTTGTGGTGACCCTTGTCTTTATGGCGGCCCAAGATGCGGTTCATTGCGGCCATCGGTGAACTATGCGGGTGGTTTTGGTCACCGGATTCACCGGCCTCTTCGTCCCGCACCGGCTCTATGACCTCGGTTGTTTCTGCAGCATCATGAGCCGAATAATCAACCTCAAACAGTTTTTTCTTGGGTTCGGCGCTGGGCTCGGCGACGGCGTCCTCAACCGTCGCAGCGGCCTTACTCTCCTGCTCGGGGACCTCTTCATCGGTGCTGGCCGCTTTGCCTGCCGGCTGCCCACCGGTAGCAGGTTCATCGTTGGCAGAGGGGCGGGAAGCGGTATCAGATTCGTCCCCGAAAAGAGCCCAGCTGCGCCGGGTTTTCGGGCGCGGGTTGTCGGCGCGCGGCTCGTGGCTATCCGTTGCGGAATCCTGCCGGGCTACATCGCGGGTTTTATGCGCCCCAAACCCGAAGTAGGCGTTGACGCGCTCGCTTACCGCTGGTTTCTCGTCGGCAAAGCGTGAGAGCTCCCGGCTGCTGTCAGAGACAAATAGGCGCGATATCATGTTCCCCGCTGCGGTACCGGCACCAACCAGGATCATGGTGTACATTGCGAATTTAGCGGGGTGCGGCCCGATCTCGGTGAACGGCCCGGCCCCTAGCGACCCGCTGGACAGCCAGCCCAGTATGAACGATACGAAGCCGGTGAACACCCCAACGAGCACCCCCAGCCCTATCGCGGATACTGGCAGGGAAAGAGCGCGCACCCGGATTTTGAGGGCCACCCACTCGTCAAAGTGGTCTTCACCTTCGCGCAAGAACCACAGCCCGGCCAAAAATCCTGCCCCCACCGGCACAATAAGCGCCCCGTACCCGATGAGCCCAAGGTTCTGGGGTATGGCTCCGACCGAGGGGAACAGGGGCAGCGCCTGTACGGTTGAATGCGCCAGCCCCACGTTCGTTCCCGCCCCGAATGACAGCCCGGAACCGGTGGACCAAGCCATGGAGTGCATGACCATATTGGGGATATACCCCAGCTGCAGCATGGTGACCGCGAAATCCCCCACCGCCCCGGCGTGCAGGCTCTGGTAGATGCTCACAATCCGCGCCCAGTTCACCATAATTGAGGCGAACAGCAGCAGCGCCCCGCCTGCTACGAAGGCGACAACGGCAACCGCGGATGCCCGCACCACCGCCCACGCGTAGGATCCAGCCCAGCGGGAATACTGGCTCATGCGGGAGATTTGTTCAGCTGTATCAACCCCGACCATGCGGGCCAGTGACCGCGCCTCATAGTAGCCGCCCCAGATAAGCCCCGTCAGCACGAATCCCAGCGGTATGAGAGCCGCCGCGAGCAGGCTGAGTGGGTTGTGTTCGGCGCTGGCGTAAGCGAAGGCGCCCGCAGAGAGCAGGCTGTAGGTGGCTGCCCCCGCCCCCACCGGGATAAAGAACTCCCCCTCGTAGGAGGCGCGGGCCAGCCGCCGCCCCGCCCTGAAGCACAGCAGCACCGGGGCGATACTGAGCCCCAATGGTATGAACGTCATGAGCCCGTGCGGCGCGGCGGGCCCGAATGCTTGGGAAAGATGCAGCGGAACCCCGTGGATGAGCAGCCACAGGTGCACCGACAGGCGGGAAAGCGCCGCAATATCGACGCTGTCGAAACCGTTATTAAGCCAGACGGCCAGCAGCAGCACGAATACCGCACCGAATGAGATGAGGGCGGTGATGAGCATTTCAACCGCGCCCTGCATCCACAGGGGCATGGGGACCGAGTACCGTGAGAAGGGGGAGAAGCTTTTCATTATCCTTCAATCATGCCATGAATCTTAGTCAAGCCCCATTACGCCCCTATATCTGGCCTGGGCCGGCCCCCGCACGGTATGTGTTTTCGCCGCTCTATTCCTCGGTCCAGGGGTTGGTGGCAACCGCTTCCCACCTGCGGTACACCTCGGCTTTAGAAGAGACAATTTCAAGGTTATAGGCTCGGGCACTGGCACAGATCAGGCCCTCTAAGGCGGCAGTTGGCAGCGGCGCGGCGTCGGCTCTGCCCACACTGTGGTAGCCGATTGGGGCGTTACGTCCGGCCCATTCCAGGCTGACTTTCGCGTCAATAGTAATCACGTGATCCGCGAATCGTTCCAGGAGCTCAGCAATCCACCGGTCGGTCTCCGGGTAGGGGTAGAGGCCTTTAAGTTCGCCCACGCTCAGCACGGAAATGTACATGTGCCTCCAGGCGCGGCGGCGCAGAAAAGCGACGACCCTGGGGTCTGGGGTGGCTTTGCGTATTTCGGCGAGCACATCCGAATCGAGGAGTATGCCTGAGGTTTTCATACGCTCTATGCTACGCGCAAACCAGCATATTCAACGGCGGGGATGCCTTCGGGGTTGGGCAGCAGCAGAAAGTTGAGGAATTCATCGCGTTGGGATGAGATACGCGTGTAGTCTTGGATGCTCACCGCGGTGTACCCTCCGCGTGCTGGCACTGCGGCGGCGCGCAGTTTTTCCTGGTAGGTGCGGGTGGGGGTGAGGTGATTAGATGCTGCAGAGCTGTTGTACATTGACAACCATGCGCCGATGCGCGTTCCTTTCGCGTTGCTCTTGCCTGTACCGGTTGCCGACCCGCGTGTGCGGGGCGGTGAATACAAACCGCTTCGTCATCCGAGCCACCCGTGAACATGGGGTTGGCGTTCGACCATAGTCGGAGCTTATCAGTCGAAACTCTTGAAGCTGAGTACAGCTTACAGCAGATTCCGCGCGGCTGTAAACGACCACCCCAAGGAAGCTATAGTGATTTACATTACATACAAAGTGTTCTGTTTCTTTTGCTATACGCCAAGAGGAGGCCCTTCTCCCCCGTTTTCTGTCCGTATGATGAGTAGGGGCTGGTAGCTCTATCACCCCACACGTTTGCAGAAACAGCTGTGGATATGGGGTGGGCACCCGTACCCCGGAAAGACTAAAAGTAAATAGGTAATATTAGGAGACTTGAGGTATTGGAATGAAGCAACCGTATGAGATAAGTTCTGATTTTTTCAAAAAGATGACATCTTCCGGCTGGTATTTTGAACGAGATGTGCTGCTTGAAAAATTACCGCCTCACCTGGAAGAGCTGCCTGATCTGGTGAAGAAATTTTTGCGGGAGATATGGTATATCTCAGTAGCCAAGGATATGTACATTCCGGTTGAATATGAAATGTTTATGTTTGACAATGAGGTTTATACTTTTGGGGAAACAACCCAAGAATTAATAGATTACTCGTTAGAGGAAAATAGCTCGGACTACTTCTGCCCACATCTCATTGATAAAAAGATAAGAAATTTTGGTTTTAAAGAGGGTCGAGATATTTTAATTGATGAGCTGGGAAGAATCTATGAGATCCCCGATTCCGGCGATATTTATTATGTTGGAGGTAAGTTTTACGAGGGGCTTTATAATCTAATATATTCACGGGGAGAATCCTATATTGTAAGTGACACTGGTGAGCTATTTAAAGAGACACAAGAAGGCATCATGTCAGCCAATATGAATATTGAGGATATTGAGTAGCAAGCGCATGGGATAGCCCGTGCGGACCGCTCTTCGCACCAACGGGCGGTCACTGGTCGCGTGCACTATTCTTGTGGTTGCACAGCACCCCAAGCTGACAGCCACCTATCTCTCCTACTTTACTTTTTAAGTATTTCACCCGTATGCAATACTTTCACTGTCTTCTCGCCAGTTAAGAATTCCAAATTTCATAGTGGACGGACGGGGCAGCACCTTATAGGCTGGGATTTTAAGGGACTATTTCTACCTTTATTTCAGTAAAGATTCGGCAGAAAGCTGGGTGCTATATATGAAGCTCACCCTACGTATTATCGGAATAGCAGCCCTTATATTCCTAGGTGCTGGCGTTATTCTATTTGTCCTTGGGGGCTGGGGGTCGCTGGTGGAATACCATGCTTTTGAGTGGCGCAGTATTGACGCCGGAGGGACAAGCCCGCTGGTGCGAGCAACTACTGACCTTAGCTACCGGTGCCTGGGCATTGGTATCCCCCTAGGGGTTATTGCTGCGCTTCTAAAAATCATTACCTCCGTGCGTGAAGACAAGAAAATACGGGAAGAACAGCTCAGGCGACTCAGGGCAGATCAGCACAAGCAGCCGCCCGAAAAGCAGCAGTGACGAAAACAGCCTCAAGGCTTTGACACCCTTGAGATAATGGAACGGTGATCGAGCCGAATCCCTTCCCCAGCATCCCCATCACCGAAGACAAGATACTCGAACAAGTCGGCGGACGAACCTTCCAACGCGCCCGCACCTACGCCGCCAAGGGCATGGTTGTACGCTACCGGTACGACGCGGCCGCCAACGAGCTGCACGGCCTCGTCAACGGCAACACCCCCTCCCCCTACGAAGTATATGTTCGCTTCTCCCGACCCAAAGGCCCCACCAATAATCACTTCGTCTCGCACTGCACCTGCCCGGTAGACCTCAACTGTAAGCACGCCGCCGCGCTCATGCTCACCGCCATTGACCGGGCGGAACAATCCCGTATCGCCCTGGGGATAGAATCCGAAGATAACGGGCCGCAGGTGCCCGAGCAGGTTAAAGACCTTGTGCGAGACCTGCAAGGGCTCGGGCTTGAGGTGAGCACCGCAGCCACAATGGGTGAGACTGACCCAAAAATAACCGACGTCAAGGGTGAAAGCCGCACCCCACAGCACAGCACCCGCACCCATCGGGCGGCACAGCGCCCCGGCAGCCCTCACCCTGACGACACCCCGCAGAGTGCGCCCTCACGCATCCCCGCCTGGAGGCGCGACCTCTCCCATGTGCTCGCCGCGGGCGGCACCCCCACCGGTATTGACTCCGCCCGGGTATCCGGGGCATTAGATCTATCTTTCAGTGTGGCACCCGCCCGGTCTTTCGGCCCATCAAGCACAGAAACCGCCGCCCGCATTAACCTGCTCGCCCGCCCCCTCATGCGCTCCAACACGGGGCGCTGGGTCAAGGGCGGCCTCAGCTGGGAAACATTCGCCTCATCCGTAGGCGGGCCGGTGCTGCGCCACGAAATATACCCCGAACACGAACGGTGGTTTGCTGAGCTCTACTCGGTGGTACGGCCCTGGCAGTCCATGTACACCTCGCACCGAGACTGGGTCTCACTCAGCGCATCCGGCAGCGCCCTGCTGTGGGATGTGCTCGCACGCGCCCAGCGCATCGGGCTGCCGATCCTGCTTGAAGGGCGCGAAATAAACTTGACGGTGCTGCCGCCAGCCACCGTAAAAATGCGTGCCACAACGCTCCCCGGCACCTCCTTGAGCGACCCGGCGGAGGGCGGGCTGCGTCTTGAGCCGACGCTCGGCTGGGAAACCCGCCAGGACGGGCGCGTCCGGCAGGTGTGGGTGGATGCGGCGAACTCTCACCCCCTGGGCACCCCGAACAGCGGCTACAACGGGGCCGGGGCGGGCACCTGCTGCATTGGGTTCTTCGCCCTTGGCGGGCTGGCGCAGCAGGTGTACGAGCAGGCAGCAGCCCAGGTGCGGTGGAAAACAACCCGCGAGGGCGCACTCGACCGCGTGTGCCGCGCCGAATTCGCAGCCGCCGGGGCGGAGCAGCCTGCGGCGGCGGAACAATCACAGGCAGGCAGCCCCACCCCGGGTGAGCTGATCCCCGAGCTTGCCGGTGCCGCACCTGCGGAGCACCACGACGACATACCGCAGATTCCAGACGGACTGCAGCTGGCCTTCATCCCCCTCACTGAGCCGCTGGATGCCGCCACCGACTCGTTCATCACCACCGGCGCTATTGAGGTCCCCGGGGCTTCCCGTGAAGATTTTCACCGCGAATACCTGCCCGCCCTAGCGCGTACAGTACCGGCGCTGACCCCGGACCCTGCGCTGAACCTGCCGCAGGTGCGTTCGCCTCACCTGGTGTTTGAGATGGCCTTTAATGAGCAGGTGGCACACGATGCAACCACCGACTGGTACTGGGAATACCCGCTGAACCCGCTCGGTGCCCCCACCGCCGAAGATGCGCCCGACAGCGAAACGGGCACCGGTGAACAGTACACGCGCCTGCCGGTGTTTGGCTATGCGGGTGAACCCGGCGGGGACATTCGTGACGCCCGGTTTGAGGCGCGGGTGCTGCGTAAGGTGCGCTCGCTGCCCGGCACTATTGAGCTGACGCGCGGACGTACCGAGGGCTGGGAAACCCGCGATGTTCTCACCCGCGTGCTGCCCGCCCTGCGGCGGATTTCCGGGGTTCGGGTGCGGCTGCTGGGCACTGTGCCCGAGTTTACAGAGGCCACCGACGCACTCATTGAGGTGAATGTGACCGAGGGGAATTCACGGGACTGGTTCGGGCTGGGTATCGCTATCCGCGTGAATGACTGGAATGTTCCGTTCTCGCAGGTTTTTGAGGCGCTCGATCGCGCCCAAGACAGGATTCTTCTGGGTAACGGCACCTATTTTTCGCTGAACCGCCCGGAGTTCACGGCGCTGCGGGCGCTCATTGCTGAGGCACGCACCCTCAACGATTCCGGCACTGAGCTGCGCATTAACCGCCGCCAGGTGGGGTTGTGGGATGAGCTTGAGTCCCTGGCGTCGCATGTGAATACGGTGGCTTCCTGGGATGCGCAGGTGCGTAACCTGCTCAGCCTTTTAGACGAGGCCCAAACGGATACACCAGAAGACCTCTCAGGGACGGAAAACCCCGAAAAAACAGCGCAGAACAGCCAGAAAAAGAATGAGCATTCTACACCCGGGGCGGTGCGGGAATACGCCTTCTCGGCGCTGAACCTTCAGGCACCCGCCGGGCTGGAGGCGACCCTGCGTCCCTACCAGCTGGAGGGGTTCCGGTGGCTCGCGTTTTTGCGGCAGCACCGCCTCGGCGGCATCCTGGCGGACGAGATGGGCCTTGGCAAGACCGTGCAGACCCTCGCGCTTTTAGCCCACGCCATGCAGGAGCACGCCGAACAGGCCACGGCAGGCCGGTCGCAGGATGGCGAGCAGCCGCCGTTCGCACCGTTCCTGGTGGTCGCACCCACCTCCGTGGTGGGTAACTGGGCGAATGAGGCAGCACGGTTCGTTCCCGACGCGAAGGTTGCAGTGGTGAGCGCGTCCACCGCGAAAAGCGGGAAAAGCATCGCTGAAATGGTTGCTGGCGCGCACCTGGTGGTCACCAGTTACGCCCTCTTTCGGATTGATGAGGCGGGCTACACCGAGTACGGGCAGCTCTTGCAGGAACGCAGCGGGCAGGCTGCCACCGAAGAAACCGCCAGCGTGCCGCCCGCCGGGTGGGGCGCGCTGGTTTTGGATGAGGCGCAGTTTGTGAAGAACGCAGCCACCCGCGCGTGGAAGGCGGCGCGGGCACTTCCAGCCGATTTTAAGCTGGCGATCACCGGCACCCCCATGGAGAACAACCTCATGGAGCTCTGGGCGATCCTGGCGATTGTGGCTGACGGGCTGTTCCCGTCCGCCCGGGCGTTCCGTGACCTGTACGCACGCCCGGCCGAGTCTGGGGAGGACACCGATGCGGTGCCGCGCCTGCGCCGCCGGGTGGGCCCGCTCATGCTGCGGCGCACCAAGGAGGTGGTGGCTGCTGAGCTGCCGCAGAAGAACGACGTACGCATTGATATTCCGTTGAATCCCACGCACCGGCGTATTTACGATACGCGGCTTCAGCGTGAGCGGCAGAAGGTGCTGGGCCTGCTGGAGGACATGGATAAAAACCGGTTCACTATTTTTCAGTCGCTCACGCTGCTGCGGCGGCTGGCGTTGGATGCTGCACTGATCGACCCGGTGGAGTATGAGGGGGTGGGCTCGGCCAAACTGGAGTACCTGCTGGGGCAGCTGCCCGACCTGCTGACGGGAGGGCACCGGGTGCTGGTGTTCAGCCAGTTCACGGGGTATTTGCGCACTATCTCGCGGCGGCTTGAGGCTGAAGGCATAGAGCACCTGTACCTGGATGGGGCAACCCGCAACCGCCCGCAGGTTTTGAAGGATTTTGCTGACGGTGTGGCACCGGTATTCCTGATTTCGCTTAAAGCTGGCGGGTTTGGGTTGAACCTGACGGAGGCAGATCACTGCTTCATTATGGACCCGTGGTGGAACCCGGCGGCGGAGCAGCAGGCGGTGGACCGTATCCACCGTATTGGGCAGGAGCGTGACGTGCACGTGCACCGGCTGGTGGCGCAGGGCACCATTGAGGAGAAGGTCATGGATTTGAAAGAGTCAAAGGCCGCCCTGTTTGAGGCGGTCGTCAATGACGGCTCGTTTGCTTCAACGAAGGTCAGCGCTGAGCAGGTGCGACAGCTGTTCTCCCCGACCGGTTCCTAATTTCCTCTCACTAAAAAGGCTCTTTATACGAATAAAGCGGGATTTTTCACGCTTTATTCACATCAAGGCTCTTTTTACGCTCCTGGGAGGGGATTCCCAGTTTCGCGCTGGACTGGATTCGCCCACTGCTCTAGCGTGCGAGCGCATCCGGGAGTACCGTTGAAAGCGTCAGTCCCCATTAAATTTCAGGAGAAGTAATGGTCAAAAACATCACGTTCAACGACGGCAACAGCATCCCTCAGCTTGGGTATGGTGTGTGGCAGATTGAAGATAATGGTGCCGCCGATGCTGTGGGCACGGCTCTCGAAACGGGGTACCGTCACATCGACACTGCGTCCATCTATGGGAACGAGGTTGGGGTGGGGCGCGGTATTGTGACCAGCTCCGTGCCGCGTGAGGATATTTTTCTCACCACCAAGCTGTGGAACTCGGATCAGGGTTTTGAGAAGGCTATTGCCGCGCTTGATGCATCGCTAGAGCGGCTCGGCACCGATTATGTGGATCTGTATCTGATTCACTGGGCTATGCCGCAGCAGGGCACCTATCTGGAGTCGTGGCGGGCGCTCATCGAACTGAAAAAACAGGGTAAGGTGCGTTCGATTGGTGTCTCTAACTTTCCGCAGGCTCAGCTACGCGAAATTATCGCCGACACTGGCGTGACCCCGGCGATTCACCAGATTGAGCTGCACCCATATTTCTCGCAGGAAGAGCTGCGTAAGGTGCACGAAGAGCTTGGTATTGTGACTGAAGCTTGGTCGCCGCTTGGTCAGGGTGGCGAGATTCTGAAGGACCCGGTGATCGTTGAGATTGCGGGTAAGCACGGTATCTCTCCGGCGCAGGCTGTGCTCGCCTGGCATCTGGCGAAGGGGATCGTGGCGATCCCGAAGTCGGTTACTCCTGCGCGCATTGCCGAGAACTTTACAGCCGCTAATGTCACCCTGGATGCGGCAGACATTGCGGCGATTGATGGGCTTACGCGGAAGGATGGTCGCATAGGCCCCGACCCGCAGAACCCTGAGTTTTAGCAGCTGGGGTTAGCAGCCCCAATGATCGCACCCCCATGTAGAAGGTTCCTTTGCGCTGAGAGGGTACATGGCCTCTCACAGCAAGGGAACCTTCTGCTCTGGAGACAGCCCGTACCCCTACGGCAAAACCCACCCTATCGAGAACGCTTATTCTTTTTCTGTTTTTGCCTGCCGGGTTCGGTATCTGGGGTATCGTCCACCAGCAGCGAGAGCGAGATGCGTTTACGGGGCGCATCCACCTCAACCACGCGAACCTGCACAATGTCGCCGCTGCGCACCACATCATGGGTGTTGTGCACGCGGCGGCGGCTCATCTGCGAAATATGCACCAGCCCGTCTTGGTGCACCCCAATATCGACAAACGCGCCGAACGCCGCCACGTTAGAGACCACACCCTCAAGTACCATGCCCGGGGCGAGGTCTTCGATACGTGAGATGGCTTCTGAGAACTGTGCGGTGCGGAATTCCGGGCGGGGGTCACGGCCGGGGCGCAGCAGCTCCGCAAAAATATCACGCACCGTGTAGTCGCCCGCTGTATCAGTGATGTAGTCGGCAGGGCGCATCCCCATCAGCGCTTTCTCGTTCTCTGATGTTCCCGGCACGGTGAGCGCCCCGGCGGCCCACACGGCGCCGTTGCGGGCGAGGGCATCCGCAATAATACGCCGCGCAATGGGGTACGATTCGGGGTGCACGGCGGAGGCGTCCAGAGGCTCCACCCCGCCTGTGATACGCACGAACCCGGCCGCCTGCTCATAGGCTTTAGGACCCAGCCGGGGCACCTTAAGCAACTCGGTTCGGGAAGTAAAGGGGCCGTTCTCGTTGCGGTAGGCAACAATATTTTCGGCGACGGTTCGGTTCAGCCCGGCTACGCGAGCCAGCAGCGGGGCTGAGGCGCTATTGAGGTTCACACCCACGGCGTTCACGCAGTCTTCGACGGTCGCATCAAGCCCCCGGCGCAGGGCGGTAACGCTCACATCATGCTGGTATTGGCCCACGCCGATGGATTGCGGGTCGATTTTGACAAGTTCAGCGAGCGGGTCTTGTAAACGCCGGGCGATAGAGACGGCGCCGCGTAGGGTCACATCCAGTTCGGGGAGTTCTTCGCTGGCGGTTGCGGAGGCCGAGTAGACGGATGCGCCCGCCTCAGAGACAGTGATTTTTTGTGCTTTCTCGTACCCGCCAGCACGCAGGCGGGCCAGCAGCTCAGCGGCGAGTTTGTCCGTCTCGCGTGAGGCGGTACCGTTACCGATGGCAATAAGCTCAACCCCGTGGGTGCGCACGGCGTTTTTAAGCCGGGTGAGCGCAGCATCCCAGTCGTGGCGGGGTGCGTGCGGGTAGATGGTAAAGGCGTCAAGCACTTTCCCGGTGCCGTTGATGACGGCGCATTTAACGCCGTGTTTCAGGCCGGGGTCTAGGCCCAGGGTGGTGCGCTGCCCGGCGGGTGCGGCAAGCAGAATGTCGCGCAGGTTTGAGGTGAATACGTCGATGGCTTCACGTTCTGCGGTTTCAAAGAGGTTTTCACGGATGCGCTCGGCCAGGCGTGGGTGCAGGCGTTTGCGCCAGGCGGCGCGTACAGTGGCGGCGAGCCAGCCGAGCACGCGGTCTTCACTGTCGACGGTGTTGAGCACCTGCACGGGGATACGCAGGGCTGCGGCTACTTCCCGCTCATATACCGAACGTGCGTTCTTGTAGTTTTCGGCGGCTGCACGGGCGGCTTCACGCTGTTCGCCTTTGAGGTGGCTGAGCGGCGGCGGGGGTGTGGCTGCGTCAATACTGAGTTTCACGATTCCCGCCTGGCGTGCGCGCAGCAGCGCAAGCACACGGTGGGAGCGGATGCTGCGGATGCGGTCTGAGAAGTCGAAATAGTCGGCGAATTTTGCGCCTTCACTGTCTTTACCGGCGATGAGCCGGGTTGAGATGGTGCCGGTGGCGACTAGCTTGTCGTAGAGCCGCCCGGTGAGTGCGGGGTCTGTGGCGGCGCGGTCGATCAGAATGGCGCGTGCCCCTTCAAGCGCCTCTTCAACTGTGGTAACGGCGTATTCTTCGCCTTCCCCGGTGTCGTTCACGTAGGCAGCGGCAATATCGTACACACCGGCGAGGGGCACCTCCAGCAGGTCTTCAACGAGCGCGTCCAGCCCGGCGGCGCGTGCCTGCTGGGCTTTGGTGATGCGCTGACTGCGGTAGGGGGCGTAGAGGTTTTCCAGCTCGGTTTTGGTGCGGGATGTGCGAAGCCCAGCGAGCAGCTGCTCGTAGGTGAGCGGGTCGATAGCCCCTTCGGTGTAGCGTTCGGTGAGGGCGGTGCGGATGGCTTCTCGCCGCTGGTTGAGTGCGCGCAGCTGGGTGAGGCGCGTGTGAAGGGCCCGCAGGTTCGTGTCGCTCATGCCGCTGGTGGCTTCTTTACGGTAGCGGGCGATGAAGGGCACGCTGGCACCGGAGTCGAGCAGGGCAATAACGGCGTTAACGTTCGCCGGGGCGAGGTGCAGTTCTGCGGCGATACTTTCCGCTTCTTCCCCTGCCCCGGATGTGTTCGGGGTGCCGTTGCGGGGCTGGGGGCTGTGTGGGTGGCTGCGGTTCCCCGGTGCTGGTGCCGGTGTTGTCCCCTGACCGCCCGCCGGGTTGTGAGGTGCGGGCCGGGGTGCGGCATCACCGTCACGGTTGCTGCTGTTTGCGGGTTTCGGATGGGGGCGTTGTGCGCTCATTCTTTTAGTTTCGCACCGTCGCGGGGTTCTCTGCCACTTGAGGCGGCGTGTTCGGCGTGTTTCTGCGGTGCACCGGGGGTGAGCGGCGGCTGCAGAGCACACTAATGGCGGGGCCAGAGCATCCCTTGATAGGTACGCGAGCCCCGCCATTATGAGCGCTTGAGCGCTATAACCCTATTTCTTGCCGTCTGAAGTCTGTTTCAGATCCACGATCGGGTTGGACTGGGTGATACTGGTCTCGGGGACCTCCGGGTGCAGCCGGTTCTTCACGAACCAACCGATCGCGAGCCCGCCGAACCAGATGGGCATCAGCATAAGCCCTGCGCGGGTATCTTCGGCGGTTGCCAGAATGCAGACGGAGAATGCGAAGAACGCCAGCACAACCCAGCACATCACCACGCCGCCGGGCATGCGGTACACACTTTGGGTGTGCAGCTGGGGGCGCTTACGGCGGTAGCACAGGTAGCTAATGAGGATCATGGACCATACGAAGATCACGAGCACAGCCGCCATAGTGGTCACCAGCGTGAACGCCCCAATAATGGAGTCGCCCGCGTAGAGCAGCACGATACTTGAGAGCAGCAGCGTGGAGGTGAGGAATAGTGCGTTGCGGGGCACGCCTTGGGCTGAGAGAACACCCAGTGACTTGGGGGCGTCGCCTTCCTGCGCCAGGCCGTACACCATGCGTGAGGTGGAGAAAATACCCGAGTTCGCCGATGAGGTTGCCGAGGTGAGCACCACAGCGTTCACTATGTGGGCGGCGATGCCGATCCCAGCTAGGCTGAACATGGTCACGAAGGGGCTTTTCGCAGGATCAATCTCGTTCCAGGGGTTCACCATGAGGATCACCAGAAGTGCACCCACGTAGAAGATAATGATACGTACCGGAACCGAGTTAATGGCTTTGGGCAGGGTTACGGTGGGGTTCTGGGTTTCTGCGGCGGTGGTGCCCACTAGCTCCGAGCCCATGAACGCGAAGATAGCGATCTGGAAGGCGCCGAGGAAGCCGAAGACTCCGTTGGGGAAGAACCCGCCGTGCTCCCACAGGTTAGCGATCTGTGCATGAGAACCGTTGGGCGCGGTAAAGCTGGTGGTTACCATCACGATACCAACCAGTATGAGTGCACAGATAGCGACGATCTTAATCATGGCGAACCAGAACTCGATCTCACCGAAGTTCTTCACCGAGGGCAGGTTCAGTGCCAGCAGCGCGATAATGACGATAAGTGCAGGTACTGCTTTAGGTAAATTAGGCCACCACAATTGGCTGTAATCTACGATAGCGATAATATCCGCCACCGCCGTAACCACCCACATAAACCAGTACGACCAGCCGAGGAAGAACCCTGCTGGTCGCCCCACGAGGTCGGCGGTGAAGTCGGAGAATGATTTGTACTTGAGGTTCGAGAGAAGGATCTCGCCCATCGCGCGCAGCACAAGGAAAATGGCGGCGCCAATAACAATGTAAACCAGTAGGATAGAGGGCCCGGCTTTGGAGATTGCCTTGCCCGAGCCCATGAATAGGCCGGTACCAATGGCACCACCAATGGCGATGAGCTGAATATGCCGGTTGCTCAGCCCGCGGTGCAGTTCTTCAGCTTGGCCCGTACTCTCTGCCGCCGGTGCGGCGTTTTCGTGAGGTTGCTGCATCACAGTTCCTCTTTCGTGGTTGGATCCCGGTTCGGCGTGGGACAGCCCCGACTTTCGGGGCAAACTTTGGTGTTACAACCCATGATGTGTAGGAAACTACCAAATGTTTTGAATATATATTCTACATAACTAATTCGGCATGTAGTAGTTATTTTTAAGTTGAGTGTTATAAATCTATGTCTTATATCATACACGGTACGATGCGGGGTGTCGCAAGTCATGGCAAGGATTTCACAGACAGCCTTTAGTGCCGCGAAAAGCAAGGGGACCCTGAGGTAATTCCACACATTGAGATACATTAGACATTCAAGTGGAAGGTTCACATGATACGCTAACCTGCGGCACACTTAAAAATATTCATTCGTTCATCAGAATAATAATACACTTTCTTGGGGCAACTTCAACCTAATGAGTACCCCAGAGGCAGCCCCAGTACCCACACACGGTACTGCCAGCAGCAATACACTGACTGCCCCTTCATTTTCACCTGCACCGCTGGATCTTTTTCACCTCTCGTCGCTCTCGGCATAAACTGACTGTTCCTGAGGTTTCCGGGAGGGGGCTGCAACATGCCGATAACACCCCTCCCAACGCACCCTCTCCCCTGCTATAGCACTGAAGAATAATGCTTACGGCAAAAATATGTAGAAACTTTACAAATCAACAAATTTTTCTGTTCTTTGCCGCTACAATTGCAATACCCGGTGCGGAAACACCGCATCACTCACACCATCACAGACATCAGGAGAACACACACTCATGGGTAAACTATCAAACACCGCACTGCGCCTGACCGCTGGCGCGCTCATTCTTGATGCAGGCGTTAAGAAACTCGGCGCAGACGAGAACGCCTATGCATTCTTACAGCAGATGGCCGCATCCGGTGTGCCCGCCGTCGCCAAGCTGGAGCCGAAAACCTTCGGCAAACTTATTTCATACTCAGAAACCGCACTCGGCGCCACCCTGCTGACCCCTTTCATCCCCAGCCGCCTGGCGGGTGCCGGGCTAACCGCTTTCAGCGCAAACCTCATGACCATGTACTTCCGCAACCCGGACATGCACGATAAAGCCTTCCGCCCCACCCAGGACGGGCAGCAGCTGGCCAACAATATCGTGATGCTCGGCGCGGGTCTGGCACTGCTGTTCTCCGGCAAGAAAAAGTAACCTGCACGGCGAATTCGCGGTCATAAAGGCCAAACGGGGGCAGTTTCTTCATTCGCATGAAGAAACTGCCCCCGAAACTTTTAGTCCCCAGAATTTTTAACAGTACCCGCCGCCGCGCGCCGCTACGTTATCCTGATAGGTATGTCATCTCAAGAGCAGAACACCTCCGCAGGCGCATCGTTAGAACCCGAAACTTCGCAGGATCCCGGTAAGAAGCAGGTTCCACCCGAGTTCTTCCGCCAGCCTTACTCCTTCGTGCGCCGCGGCGACCGCCTGACCTCGCGCCGACAAAAAGCATGGGACACCTACTCCCCCACCCATGTGCTCGACATACCCCGGCTGCGGGCAGATACCTCTGTAGCCCCCGAAGCCACCTTCGACCCGGTTACAATCTACGGGCGCGAAGCCTACCAGGTGGTCGAGATCGGTTCCGGGCTGGGTGAAGCAATCGTGCACCGCGCCTCCGAAATACCCGAGGCAAACTTCCTTGCCGTTGAGGTCTATACCCCCGGCATTGCGGATCTGCTGCTTAAGATGGGGCAGGCCGGGGTTGAGAATGTGCGCGTCGCTCAGGCCAACGCCCCCGAACTGCTCGATAACATGCTGGACGAAAACTCGGTTGATGAGCTCTGGGTTTTCTTCCCCGACCCTTGGCACAAGTCACGCCACCACAAACGCCGCCTAGTCTCCCCCGCTTTTGCCGATAAGGTCGCGCGCGTGCTCAAACCCGGCGGAATTTGGCGCCTCGCCACCGACTGGGAAGAATACGCCCACGTGATGCGCGATGTTATGGAGGCGCACCCCGATTTCGAGAATCTGCACGCCGGTGAAGGCGCTACCGAGGACGACCCCGTGGGCGGGTGGGCACCACGCTGGGAGGGGCGCATCCTGACCAGCTTTGAGAGGAAGGCCCGGGAGGCAGGAAGGCGCGCCCACGACCTGACGTATAGGCGTAAGTAAATACTCGCAGCTGCCGTTTTAAAGCGGCAGGTATTGGGGCGGTCAGCCCTATTTCTGCCGGTACAGCACCACCGCCGAGGAGCGTTTGCGCGGCGCCGGGCGCTGCCCCCTCTGGATGTTCACCACATCCCCGCGGGTGCTGGCTGCGAACACTCGTTCCGCCAGGCCCAGTTTGGCGTGCGCATCCTCAAGCTGGGCCTGCAGGCGGGCGATGTGCTCCTGGTGTTCCTCCACCATCTCTTCAAGCTCAATAATCCGGCGGATTCCCTCAAGCGAAACGCCTTCCTGCGAGAGCTGCTGAATACGCTGAAGTAAATCAACGTCGCGCTGCGAATAGCGCCTGGCCTTGCCCGGCGCACGCGAAGGCTGCACCAGCCCCAGGCGGTCGTATTGGCGGAGCGTCTGCGGGTGCATGCCCGCCAGCTCCGCCGCTACCGAAATCACAAAAACCGGCCGGTCGGCACTGTAGGCAGATGCCGACGACTGCTTATTATGGGCACTCATAAGCTACCTAACTTTCTTCAAAAGGTCCTCACGGGGGTTCTCCTGCGGCGCCAGGGCAATGAATTTCTCGAAGGCTTCCTTCGCCTCATCGCTCAGGTTCTGCGGCAGGTGCACCTCGGGGATCACCAGCAGGTCGCCGGTGCCCGACTTGGTTGTGAACCCGCGTCCTTTCGCACGCAGTTTACGGCCCACACTGCCGGGGGTCAGCCGCAGTTTGACGGTTTTACCGCCGGGTACGGGCACCTCCAGCACACCGCCGTTGACTGCCTCATCCAGGGTGACGGGGGCGCGCAGCACCAGGTTGTTTCCTTCGCGGCTGTAGTGCGGGTCATCCGAGACGCGCACGGTCACGATCAGGTCACCGCCGGTTCCGGGGCGCCCCTTGCCGCGCACACGCACTTTCTGCCCGTCCTTCACGCCCGCCGGGATGCGCGCCTCAGTGCTCGTGCCGTCCGGCAGGAACACGGTCGCGGTGGTGCCTGTATACGACTGCGGCAAGGTAATGCGGGTGCTGGTGGAAAGGTTATTATCCTGCGGGGCGCGTTTGCGCCCACCACCGCCGAAGCCACCGCCGCCAAACCCGGCATCGCTGAAGTCGGCGCTCGTGAACCCTGCGGTACGGCGTGAACCGCCAGCGCCGCCAGCACCACCACCGAAGAGCCCGCCGAGCAGGTCTTCAATGTTGATGCCTTCGCCACCGCCGCCGGTGGTGAAGTGCACGTTTTGGCCGCCGAAGCCGCCGCCAGCGCCACCAAACCCGGATGCGCCGCCTCCGAAACCGCTGCCGCCGAACCCTGCGGCGCCGTATTTGCGGATCTGGTCGTATTCTTCGCGCTGTTTCTTATCCGAGAGCACGTCGTAGGCTTCGGAGACTTCCTTGAATTTCTTCTCGGCTGTCTCGTTCCCGGGGTTCAGGTCGGGGTGGTATTTGCGCGAGAGTTTGCGGTAGGCCTTTTTAATATCGGAGTCGGAGGCGTCTTCTTTCACGCCGAGGGTTTTATAAAAGTCTTCTGACAGCCAGTTTTCGCTTGCCATGTAGTTCTCCTTTCCCGTCGTCCGGGGTTCTTGTAACGCCCCGTCCAAAGGGGCACAACCTTAGTTTTTAATCCTATATAAAGTTTAGTCTACTAGACTCAATTTTGGAAGAGAAATCCCAGAAAATCCGCGGAAATATGCGGCAAACGGGCGGGTTCTCAATTTCTCAAGAACCCGCCCGTTGTGTGCTCTACGGAGTGTTTATTCGGCGGCAGCCACCGCAACTTGGGCGGTGCGTACCACGCGCTCTTTCACGCGGTACCCGTAGCGCAGAACCATCGAAATGTGGTCTGGTTCTACCTCGCTGGTCGGCTGTTGCATGACCGCTTCGTGAATATTCGGGTCGAAGGGCTCGCCCACCTCGCCGAAGCGTTCCACGCCTTCTTTTTTGAGGGATTCCTCAAGCTTGGTGGCGATCGCAGCGAAGGGGCCTTCCTTCAGGTCGCCGTGCTTGCGTGCGGCGTCAATATCGTCGAGCACCGGCAGAAGCAGGCTCACAATATCGCTCGCTACAAACTCCCGAAGCTGCTCTTTCTCGCGGGCGGCACGGTTCTTGAAGTTCGTGAACTCCGCCTGCAGGCGAAGCAGGCTGTCCAGGCGTTCTGCCGCGAGTTTCGCATCCTCTGAGGGTGCTTCCTCGCTCGGTTCGGGGGTTTCCCCCGCCGCAGCCTGATCGGTTGCGGCAGGGGCTTCCTCGGCCTCGGGGTGACCTTCGGCGGCGGGGGCGTTGAATGCCTCCTCCAGCGGGTCGCCCGCAGTGTTTTCGTGTTCAGCCATGATTACTTCTTCTCGTCTTCGTCCTCGTCGATAACTTCGGCGTCTACAACGTCCTCATCATCCTTGGAGGAAGAAGCGGAGTCTGCGTTAGCCTCTGCCTGTGCGGAAGCGTACAGGGCCTCACCCAGCTTGGTCTGGGATGCCTGCAGCTTCTCCAGCGCGGACTTCACGGCATCGTCGTCATCGCCTTCAAGAGCCTTCTTGAGAGCATCGACATCGCCCTGAACCTCAGTCTTGACGTCTTCGGGCAGCTTCTCGCCGTTCTCCTTCAGCAGCTTATCGACGGAGTATGCCACGGACTCGGCGGCGTTGCGGGTGTCGGCTGCCTCGCGGCGTGCCTTATCCTGCTCTGCGTGAGCCTCGGCATCCTTGACCATGCGGTCAATGTCGTCCTTCGAGAGGGAGGTGCCGCCGGTGATGGTCATGGACTGCTCAGCACCGGTGCCCTTGTCCTTCGCGGAGACGTGCACAATGCCGTTGGCGTCAATATCGAAGGTGACCTCAATCTGGGGTACGCCGCGCGGTGCGGGGGCGATACCGGTCAGCTCGAAGGTACCCAGGTTCTTGTTGTCGCGGGTGAATTCGCGCTCACCCTGGAACACCTGAATCGACACGGAAGGCTGGTTGTCTTCAGCGGTGGTGAAGGTCTCAGAACGCTTGGTCGGGATAGCGGTGTTGCGCTCGATCAGCTTGGTCATCACGCCACCCTTGGTTTCGATACCGAGGGACAGCGGGGTCACGTCGATCAGCAGAACGTCCTTGCGGTCGCCCTTGAGCACACCAGCCTGCAGGGCTGCACCCATTGCCACAACCTCATCGGGGTTAACACCCTTGTTGGGTTCGCGGCCGGTGAGTTCCTTCACCAGCTCAGCCACGGCGGGCATACGGGTGGAACCACCCACGAGCACAACCTCGGAAATGTCAGACACCTTAATGCCTGCTTCCGCAATAACGTCCTGGAAGGGCTTCTTGGTGCGTGCCAGCAGGTCGCTGGTGAGGTCCTCAAACTTTGCGCGAGTGAGCTTCTCGTCCAGGTGAATGGGGCCTTCGGGGGTTACCGAGAGGTACTGCAGCGAAATGTTGGTGCTGGATGCGCTGGAGAGCTCCTTCTTAGCCTGCTCAGCTGCCTCTTGCAGACGCTGCAGAGCGATCTTGTCTTTGGAGAGGTCTGCACCGGTCTTGGACTTGACCTGCTCAAGCAGCCAGTCCACAACGCGCTGATCCCAGTCGTCGCCGCCCAGGCGGTTGTCGCCGCTGGTTGCGCGCACCTGAATGGTGGAGAAGCCGTCTTCGTCCTTACCAACTTCAAGCAGGGAGACGTCGAAGGTACCGCCGCCAAGGTCGAAGACCAGAATCAGTTCGTCTTCTTTACCCTTGTCCAGGCCGTAAGCCAGTGCTGCTGCGGTCGGCTCGTTCACGATACGCAGAACGTTCAGACCTGCGATTTCGCCAGCTTCCTTGGTGGCCTGGCGCTCAGCGTCGTTGAAGTATGCGGGGACGGTGATAACCGCATCGGTCACCTTGTCGTTCAGGTAGGATTCGGCGTCGCCCTTGAGCTTCTGCAGAATACGTGCAGAAATTTCCTGCGGGGTGTATTTCTTGCCGTCGATTTCCGTCGTCCAGTCGGTGCCCATGTGGCGCTTGACGGACGAGATGGTGCGGTCAACGTTGGTGACCGCCTGGCGCTTTGCCACGCTACCGACCAGAACGTCGCCGTCCTTGGAGAATGCGACGACGGAGGGGGTGGTGCGGGCACCTTC
The DNA here is from genome assembly GCF_016726365.1 of Rothia aeria. Taxonomy (NCBI): domain Bacteria; kingdom Bacillati; phylum Actinomycetota; class Actinomycetes; order Micrococcales; family Micrococcaceae; genus Rothia; species Rothia aeria. The sequence goes on from NZ_CP068102.1 coordinate 972,426, forward strand.
AGCGTTTGCAATAACTACGGGGTCGCCACCTTCGAGGGTGGATACGACCGAGTTGGTGGTGCCGAGGTCAATACCGACTGCACGTGCCATGTTTTTGTACTCCTTAGTGTTATGCCCCGCTTCTTGGCGAGGCGGGTTCCTTGGTTAGATTTTCGGGGCGTGAGAGGTTTTAGGCCGAGCGCATGCACGGTAGAAAGTGTGCTTGGATTGCTGCCCAGCGAGTGACCCCCTTGAGCCTCATGTACTCAAGTTTTACACATGGATAGATGAATGTCAACAGAGTTAAGCGAAAAAGACTCAACTTTTTGTAGTGGGTGGGAGTTAGGGGTGGATGGCAAGGAGTGAGATGCTGATGATTCTGGGGCGAAAAGACAGGAAAACTAAGGGATTTGCGGGTGATAATCCGCGCGATCACTAGGGGTTCTTCTGCCCCACCCCACGCAGTGTGTGAGGTTAACAACGGAAAATCCGATACATAGGGTCATCCTCGCCCTATGATGGAGGGTGAGTGTTTGGTTTAGACTATTGGAAGAGTTGATTACAGTGGACATTCAGTGTGTGCCTGCTTTTATTCTGGGAATTATTACAATAATTGCTGTTCTTTGCCTGATATTTAGATGGTTTGGGCTCAAAAAAGTAAGATCGTTCTACGTCTGGATTGGCGTACTTGCCGTTCTTGGTGGGGCTTGGGCTTTCCTCTTTCCACTAGCTATTAATGCTGATTTCGGTAAGGACGGTGACGGCGCAGCGTTGCGCCAGATGCTTATCTACACCACCGGTGGAGTCTTAGGTGTTATTACCTTAGGTGAAAATCACCGCAAGAATAGTCTTGAGAAGGCCAAAAACGACCAAGACCATTTACGACAGGTACACGCCGAGCGGCGCAGCCGGTACACAACAGCAGTTGAGCAACTGTCCAGTGATAAAGCTTCTATCCGTCTTGGCGGTGTCTACACTCTCGTAGGGTTGGTGGATGAATGGTTATCAGACGAAAAAACTACCCCTAGTCCTGAGAAACGCCGCAAAGAGGGGCAAGTCATTATCAACAATCTTTGTGCTTACATCCGTTCCCCTTTTTTACTTGCAGAACGCGCTGAACAACTAGATAGGCCCTACGCTAAAGATCTGAAGAAGGATTTCGGTAGCGATACAGAAAAATTTGATGCAGACAAGCGGGGTTTTTCTCAAGATAAAGCTACATTAGAAGAAGAACGTCAGGTACGACAAAGTATTATCAAAGCGATACGCGAACGATTACAAGGCTTCGGCGCACCAGGCCCTTGGTCAAATTTTGACTATGATTTCTCAAACACCCTTTTCTTCTACTCTACCAATTTTATGTTTAGCCACTTTGACGCTTTCTCATACTTTCATGGGGTGACCTTCACCCAGAACGCCGACTTCTCCTGGGCGAAATTCACTGGGCACGCTGACTTCTCCTGGGCGGAATTCACCGGGAGCACTCATTTCTCCAGCGCAATTTTCACCGATAGTGCTAGCTTCTCCGGGGCGGAATTCACCGGGAGCACTCATTTCTCCAGCGCAATTTTCGCCGATAGTGCTAGCTTCTCCTGGGCGGAATTCACCGGGGACGCTCACTTCTCCGGGGCGGAATTCACCAGCGCTAACTTCTCCGGAGCAACCTTTGAAGAAAAACCAATATTTGAACGCGCGCTAGGCGATAAAACCTACAAAGCGAGGTTTTCATGTAAGGCTAACCCAGAAGATTATAACTTCGAAGTTTCGCCTGCTAGCCCCTACAAAATCGAAACCGAAGAACAAGAGCATAACGGAGCTAAATTCATAATCCCCAAGGGCACAGAACTTTTTGACCCCGACGAATCTTCCGAGTAGGGCAACAACGGCGGCAACTAAAATTTTCCTAGACGCAAAATGACGCTTTAGAGCCTCTATACTTGCAAACAAAGAAACCTGGTTGCCTGTGTAAAGGAGCATCCCAAGTATGGCGGAAGCATCAAGAAACAATACGGGAGTCGGCTCTTCTGCCCCTGTTAGTTCCTTTGAGAATTTTGTCAGTGAGCACTTTGTACGGATTCTAGTGGGGATCGCCGCTGTAGGCGGAGCTCTAGCATTCCTTGTACCTTGGCTGCTCTACATTGCAGGTATAACTGGTGAGGCCGATACGAATCTTCGCCTCCACATCCTCTACGTTACTGGCGGCACTATTGCCGTTCTGGGGCTCGTGGAAACACGCCATAAAAATACGACGGACAGGGCTAAAGCACTCAGCGAACAAGCCCGTCAGTTCAATGAAACCATCGCAAAAGAGCGCGAAAAAATCGAGGCAGACAAGGCCAAAAACGAGCAGAACCATATACGGCAGGTACATGCTGAGCGGCGCAGCCGGTACATCGCAGCAATCGAGCAGCTTTCCAACAGGGAAAACGCCACAACCCGCTTCGGTGGTGTTTATGCGCTTATTGGCCTGATTGACGAATGGCTCGCAGATGGTGCCCTTCTCACCGATAAGGAACGCCGCAAAGAAGGCCAGGTCATTATTAACAGTCTTTGCGCCTATATCCGCTCCCCGTTTCCCCTTGCAGAACGCGCCGAACAGCTAGATGGGGAATACACAAAAGACCTGCAGAACGACTTCCGTGGGGATACAGAAAAATTTGATGCAGACAAGCGAGCTTTTACCCGAGATAAAGCCGTGTTAGAAGAAGAACGCCAGATACGCCAAAACATTATTAAAGAGATGTGCGAGCACTTACTCGATGCCGAAGAACCAGGCACCTGGTCGGTTTTTGATTACAACTTCTCAAACGCATATTTCTTCTACCCTGTAGATTTTAGTGACAGCCATTTTGGTGCTTCATTAGATTTCACTCAAGCGACATTCACGGAGAAAGCTGACTTCTTCATGGCGGCATTTGCGGCAGAGGCTGACTTCTCCAAGGCGGCTTTCATTCAGGATGCCGATTTCTACGGCGTAAAATTCACCAAGCGCGTTGATTTCTGTAAGGCATCCTTCGACGGGGAGGCTGTTTTCTATGATGGGGCGTTCCTTCAGGGAGCAGACTTCTCTGAAGTGAAATTCACCGGGGACGCAAACTTCTCCCGGGCAAATTTCACCGAAGGTACCGAATTCTTCAAGGCGACTTTCACCGGAGACGGAACCTTTTACAAAGCGAAATTCAATGGCCCCCTTCTCTTCTCCAGGGCGCTCTTTATGAGAAACGCGACCTTCTCCAAAGCAAAATTCGGTAAAGAAGCTAACTTCTTTATGACGGTCTTCACCAAGGAAGCAGACTTCTCCGGCTCAAAATTCAGCGGACACGCTAGTTTCTTCGAAGTAAAATTCTCCAGCAGCGCTAACTTTTTCAAAACAAAATTTGCCGAGAAAACACGCTTCTCTGGGGCACAATTCAACGGACCCACTAATTTTTCTATAACCATTTTTCACAGTAAGCCAGAATTCGCAAATACCCCGGATAAAAACTATAAAGCGAAGTTCTCTCACAAGGCTGCCCCAGCGGACTATAGCTTTAAGACAGCGGCAAAAAGCCCCTACAAAATTGAGACTAGGGAACAAGAACATAACGGCGTTAAGTTCATCATCCCTGAGGGCGCAATGCTTTTTGATCCGGATAATCCTTTTGCGTGGGCAGAGCTATAATACCTAAAATATTACTGCTTCTCGCCTTCGGCCTCATCGTGCGATACACATGTGCCCTCTCCTGTAAGACCTGATACTGCAGGATGTCGCTTTAGATACTCAATGGCAATCTCAGCATCTGTCTCACAAGCAGCATACTCAGGGTGATCTGCACAAAGGCTACCATATATTTCTTCCTGAATATCCCAAGAGGGAAACTCACCTTTCTCTATGCGATAAATAATTGGAGACAGCAGCTTAGAAACATATTTATCATCTGAATACATATAGAAATTATATAAGTACTCACCATTTGATCCACAAAACTGAATTTGTTCTGAACGGCTACTACTTGAATATCCTAAATACTTCCAACCATCCACGTCTTGATAATATATAATCTTTTTAGGATACCCTAAATCATTAACTATGATATATGTATCGTAAACTTCAAAATAACTAAATTCTTCCGATAGATAAGTGTAGACAATTGGACAAGTAATTATCATCAAAATGATTAGTGCAAATATATTCTGCCTACCACTCCCATCGAATACCAACACAGCAGTTCCTATATTAATAGGAATTAAGAACAGTGATATAATAAGCCATAAGTATTTTGGAAACCAACGTGACCTATACCTTTGAGGAGCATCTTCTTCCTCCACATAAGAACGCGCCACACCTGCCATTACTATCACCAAAAATATAATAGATATTATAATATATATTGTTACAGCCATAAAAACCACCTCTTTCCAATTGTAACATATGACACATATTCCCGAGTATTTCTATAAATAAAATACTTACCTATTTCTATTACTTCTCCCTTGCAACATATCCACTAAACCATCAGAGACGGATCTCCTCAATTAACGTACCTTGGCTATTACACTTGGGGCTTGTGCGTTCGGAGCTAGGGTACAGGCGGATATTGGGCGAGCGCTAATATGCGATGGTACCGAAGTGGCGGCTAAGGCTATCGGCGCGGCGGGATGTCTAGTACCATCTGAGGTAACGCCGATCATACAACACCCCCTTGCACACACCAAGAAAGAATCACCATGACCCGCTACTACACTTCCGTTATCGTGTTCATGTTCGCCCTGCCGATTGGCACTCTCCTGTTCGGTGGTTTTGGCGCCGGGCGGGGGTTCGCGGCAGGCGCGGCTGTTGCAACCATCTGCGCCATATTCACCTACATTTTCTGGCCCAAGCTGAAGGATAATTCCGCGCCAGGGCAGGATTCTTCGGGTACGTCACAGGACTCACTCAAATAATGCACCTTTAGGGGTATCGCCCACCCTCTCGGGTTAGGTAATACGCCAGATGCTGCGTTATTCGTGGGGCTACAAAGATGGGAGGTGAACGCTATGATGCTGGGCACGTATTACATAGGCTATGAAGGTATCAGAAAGAGTGCCCTCACCTGGCAGGGTTTACGCTGGGGACTCGCGCAGGGATACATCAGCCGCGCAGACATTCTGCGGTATGCCTCCGACCGGCTGAAGGAAGACTCCAGCGACCTGGAATACGAGCTCTACCAGTGCAAACCCGACCACACCTACCGGATTGATGGGATTCTGGCCGAACTCGCGCAACACGAAGACTCCCCTGAACTCACCGACCCCGACCCCGGAAGCACCGACCCCCGCCACGCACTCTGGCTGTACCTGCTGCTCAAACATGTGTATGAGCACCGCAAGAACTTTGACGACCCGCTGGGCGAGGTAGAAATTCTTCACGCCGATTTTGGCTACCCCGAGGACGTGACCCCATTCGTGCGATACATGCCCCCGACCGACTATGACCCTTCAACGTACACTCGTCAAGAGAACATCGACAAACTTTATGCTCTGTGGGAGGCGTACTTGCGCGAGGCTAAAACCCGTTTTGAGGTGTAAAAGCCAAAACTTGCCTGCCTATCTAGAAGATTTTTTTGCATTCAGAAGCGATAAGCTCTTCTGAATGCAAAAAACTCTTCTGAATAGAAACGACGCTTCGGCAGGCAGCCCTCATACCGCTGCCTTTCCGGTGCCGCTGGCATACACTTAAAACTATGTACCGCATCATGACTGTCTGCACCGGAAATATTTGCCGCTCCCCCGTGGGCGAGTACCTGATTCGTGAGCACGCGCGCCAGGCGGGGCTTGAGGTTGAGGTCGCGTCCTCCGCTATCACGGACTACGAAATCGGCAACCCCATCGACACCCGCGCCGGCCGCATACTCACCGCGCGCGGCATCGACCCCAGCGGGCACCGCGCATCCAGATTCGTTGCTGAAGACTTTGACCGCTACGACCTGATTCTGGCGATGGACACCCCGCACTACCTGCACCTGAAACAGCTTGCGCGCACCGAGGACGACAAAGCCAAAATCCGTATGATGCGCTCCTTCGACCCCGCCATGGCGGGTAAAAACCTGAACGAACTGGGCATCTACGACCCCTGGTATGGGCAGATGCGCGACTTCGAATACACGACCGAGCTTATCGACACCGCGGCGCGGGCACTAATCGCGGGTCTTGCCGCCGAGGGCGACGCCGCGTGAGCGACCAGTTCCGGGGCCTCACGGATGATTTGCTGCCCCGCATCGTCAGCGGCCCGCGCCCGTACATTATTGCTGTGGACGGGCGCAGCGGCAGCGGTAAAACCACTCTCGCGCGGCGCCTTGCCGCCACCCTGCGGCAGCACCCGGCGCAGGGCGGGCCGCTGACGGTGCTGGAGCTATCCCTTGAGAACATGTACCCCGGCTGGGACGGTCTGGAGGCCGGAGTGGAGCAGTGGGTGCGGCTCAGCGCCAGCCTGGCCGAGCACACGCCCGGCAGCTACACCCCCTGGGATTGGGAGCAGAACCGCCCGGCCTCACCAGTCACTGTGCCCCCGGATGCCGCGCCGGTGATCGTGTGCGAAGGGGTGGGTGCGCTCTGCGGGGCGTTCAACTACGGTGTGCTGGTGCAGGCCGATACCGGGGTGCGGTATGAGCGGGCGATGGCGCGCGACGGGGAAACCTACCGGCCCTACTGGAACATGTGGGCCGCGCAAGAAGAACAACTATTCGAGGATTACGGCTCGTACTACATCACCAGCCCCGGCTGGGCTGAGGGGCCCAACTGGGTGTACCGCACCGGGTAGCGAACCGGCTTAGGCTGGTTCCGCCCTCTACCCCCCACGCCGGAAGAGGTGCAGGTCACGCATCCACTGGCTTACGGTGCATGAGTGACCGCCGCTAGACTGGATGAGTGCGTTTCTAGCCGGGTGCACCCGCCCGCCCCACGAAGCAGCAGGCAGGCCCCGGCGCCGTTACGCATCCCCAAAATTTAGAAAGCATACAGTACACCAGTGTCTACGTCACAGACCAATACTCAGCACCCCAACCACGCGAAGCCCTCATTCGGGCTTTCCCCGGCAACTATTGTCACCCTGGCGGCGCTCACCGCCATCGCCCCGCTGGGCATCGACATGTATATCGCCTCTCTGCCGACCATTGCCGAGGAGCTGCACACCACCGAGGCCGCCGCCTCCATGACCCTCAGCGCCTTCATGGTTGGCATGGCGCTCGGGCAGCTTATAATCGGCCCGCTCTCCGATAAAACCGGCCGCCGCTCCCCGCTGCTGATCGGCTCAGCCGTGTGCTTCGCCGCCACGGCGCTATGCGCCTTCTCCCCCACCATTGAGGTGTTCATTGCGGCACGTTTTCTGATGGGCTTCAGCGGCTCAGTTGGCGCGGTACTGGCCCGCTCCATCGTCGCCGACACCACGAAGGGGCTGGCCACCGCCAAGCTCATGGGCATCATGATGATGATTAACGGGTTCGCCCCCGTGCTGGCGCCGCTCTTCGGCGGGTGGGTGCTCTCATGGGGTACGTGGCGTTCAGTGTTTAACGTGCTGACTGTTATTACCGGTGCCCTTATGCTCGCCGTCATCTTTATTCTGCGTGAAACCCTGCCCGCCGAAAAACGCTACCAAGGCACCGCGCTGAGCGTGTACTCCGAAATCCCTAAAGTATTCAGGATCCGCCGGTACATGGGGTTCTCACTGACCATGTGCTTCGCGTTCGGGGCGCTCTTCTCGTATATTTCGGGCTCAACCTTTGTGCTGCAGAAAATCCTGGGGCTTGACGCCGGGCAGTACACTCTCGCGTTCGGTGTGAACTCCCTGGGCATTGTGGCCATGAGCTCGCTGGCGACTGCGCTGGTGGGGAAGGTCGCCCAGCGCACCATCGTGAATGTTGGTGTGAGCGCCCTGCTGGTTGTTTCGGTGCTGCTCACCGGTTCGTTCCTCATTGGGATTTCGCTGTGGCCCACCCTGGTTCTGCTGTTCTGCCTCACCTGCTCGGTGGGCCTGGTGTTCGGTAACGCCTCGGCGCTGGCACTGAACGAGGCACGCCACATGGCGGGCAGCGCATCCGCTGTGATGGGCACGATTCAGGCGCTTCTGGGCGGGGTTGCGGCGCCCTTAGTGTCGCTGGGCGGTGAGGGCGCCTACCTGCCGATGGCGTTCTCAATTCTGGGGTTTGCGGTACTGACCGGGATCACCCTCTTCTCAACCCCACGCAAAGACTCCGACTACGCGGCAGACGGCGGCGCGGGCGGGCACTAGCCCTCTCCTTACATTGCACGTGTTAACACGCTGATGCGTGAGAAGCGGGTTTTGCCGAGAAGATGAGAAAATATCACCTTTTCGAGCGAAAATCCGCTTCTCCTCGTAATCACCCTAGCTGCTGGTATCCTGATAAATCCTAAGATTTTAAGGAGGCTGACCGTGAGCACTAACGAAAACCTCACAAGTGCAGAGATCATCAAACGGTTCAACCACTTCTACGACTGCTGGCTGGATTCGATCACCATAACCTATGCAAAGGGAACAGCTGTTCGTCTGCGATTCTGCGCGGTGGACCGGAACCATGTAGACGGCGGCTGGGAGAAGGCCGCTACCGACGACGTCTGGCGGTACGTCACCGTAACCCTGGAAGATATTTCGGACTACCGGGTGCAAGGCCCGTTCATCAGCATATGCAGCGGAGTTCATGTTCTCGAACGGGACGGCAAAATCGGGCTCGACATCGAGGGGGACAACGACAACCCCGAAACCTTCGAGGACATCGCCGAAGCAGACATATACTTTATCGCCGAAAACGCCACCTGGGAGCTGGGCCCGCTCGGCGTACACTGCTGTGAAGGCACGTGAGCCACTACACTGGAAACATGACTAGTTCCGTGATACTCCTAAATTCAGAGAACCCGCAAGGCGTTGCTGTAGACCCCGCCCAGCCGCTTATCGGCGTGGAAGACCAAGGATTTACCCGTGGTGACGGCGTTTTTGAGACCATGCTCGCCGTCAATCGGCGGGTGCGAAAACTTGATATGCACCTCACCCGGTTTGAATCTTCCGCGCGTATGCTCGACCTGCCCAAACCCGACCTGCACCAGCTGCGGGAGGCGCTGGCGAGCCTCCTCGACCAGGCCGTGCCCGGCGCCCACACGGAAATCGGCGAAGAGCATATCGTCAAAATCATTATCTCGCGCGGGCTGCCGCATGCCTCTGCGGGAATGCCCGCCGGGCCGTACACGCTGCTAATCGCGTCCCCGGTACCCGAAACTACCGTGAACCAGCGGCAGAACGGGGTGAAGGCCATGCTGCTGCCGCGCGGGCACGACCCCGCCGACAACACCGCATACCCGTGGCTGCTGGCGGGCGCGAAAACCCTCTCATACGCGGTGAATATGGCGGTGCTGCGGTACGTTCACTCCCACGGCGCGGACGACGCGATTTTTATGACCGACAACCGCCGCATTCTGGAAGGGGCAACCTCATCGGTGCTCATGGCGCGCATTGAGCACGGGAAGAAAATGCTGTACACCCCCGAACCGAACCACGGGATACTGCCCGGCACCACACAGGGCGCTATTTTTGAGGCGGCCAGGCGCGACGGCTGGGAGCTGGGCTACGGCCCGCTGTACCCGCAGGACCTCTTTGAATCTGACGGGGTGTGGCTCTCATCCTCGGTGCGGCTGCTCGCACCCGTCACACGGCTTAACGGGACCGCCCTGGCGCACGATGCGCAGCTGACCCACCAGTTCTTGGAATACCTGGCACAGGGGTAGGCTGGCGCACCGTCCGCAGAAGGCTAGGTTCTCTAAGCAGAATAAGAGACCTGGCCTTCTGCGTGTGCTGTGGACTGGGCGCAGCAGCGGGTACACACTACCTGCTGGCAAGGACGCGGCGGGCCCGGCCCGTCACGTATGCAGAGGCCGGGAGCTGTTTAGAAGTCTTCCCCAGATTCTTTTTTCTGCGACTCCACCAGCTCATCCTCAATGGCGCGGTTTTCCTCTTCTTCCTTATTTTTCACCTTGGGGGTGCGCTTAAAAAACCGGGCCGTATCCTGGCTGGCGGCCGCGTGCAGACGCGGAAAGAAAATATACGCCACCGCAAAAGCCGAAACAATCGCGCAACCCCCCGAGACGAGAATCCCAGCCCCCAGCAGCTCATACAGGTAGAAGAAGAACACGAGCAAGCCGAAACGCACCAGGGTGTACTTGAAGAAGTTCATACCCACCAGTCTAGCCGCAGCATGGATGCGCCCCCAAGATTCCTGTGGCAGACTTAGAGCATGACACGAGCGATGATGATAATCGGCGCGTTCGCGCTGGTGATTGGGTTGAGCCTGTACACCCTGCTGGATGCCGCCCGCACACCGGCCGCCGATGCGCGCACCCTCCCCAAGTGGCTGTGGATTATTGTCATCATCTTCTTCCCCGTTGTGGGGCCGGTTTTCTGGTTGTTCTTCGGCAGGGCCCGCAGCGAAAAAAGTGCAGCCGAGCAGCCGCCCGCTGCGGACACGGGCCGGGGTTTGAAAGGCAGGCGGGGTGCTGTGCCTCCCGCGCCGAAAGCCCCCGACGACGATGAAGAGTACCTGCGCTGGCTCAAAGCCAAAGCAGAACGGCAAAAACGAGACAGGCAGCGGCAAGAATCCCGCGACGACGCCACAGACGACACTGACGGCGAGAAATAGCCCCGGCCTGGCAGACACCATCAACCACTGGGCAGCTCCCCGGGTAACCTCAGGCACTCCCCCACTGTGTGCGCTTGCCCTCGCTTCCCTGGCGGGAAAGCGTCTACATACTGTGGGCGGCCCCCTATCGTCACGTTCCCTGGGCTGGCTGCACCAGCACATGTTTATGGCTGAACCGTTTGTGGCTGCGTGTTAGCTTTAGGCCGCTGCGGCGCGCACAGGCACAGGGACGCAGGCAGTTCTACGGGGCGGGTTTACAGCCCCGAATACGAGTGCAGGCCCGAGAAGAAAATGTTCACCACCGTGAAATTAAAAATAATGCACAAATAGCCGATAATAGACAGCCACGCCGAACGCGGGCCAGCCCAGCCACGGGTTGCACGCGCATGCAGATACGCCGCGTACACCACCCAGATCACGAAAGTCCACACCTCTTTAGTGTCCCAGCCCCAGTAGCGGCCCCACGCCTGGCTCGCCCAAATAGCGCCAGCGGCAAGCGTGAACGTCCACATCACAAACGCCAAAGCGTTCAGGCGGAACGCAAAATTCTCAAGAGCCTGGGCGCTCGGAACCAGGCGCATAAACGCCCACCCGCCCGATTTACCGTTCAGGATGCGCTGCTCGCGGCGGGTCTGCACCAGCTGCAGCACCGCCATCGCGAACGTAATCGTAAACACCCCGGAGGCAAGCACCGCAATCGACACGTGAATCACCAGCCAGTAGCTCTGCAACGCCGGTTTCAGGTGCCCCACGGGGGTGGCGAAACTAATGGTGGCGGCGCACATCATAATCAGCGCCAGCCCAGACACGAGCGTGCCCACGAACCGCAGGTCACGGAAAATCAGCGCCACCAGGTACACGGCCACCACCACCAGCGCGCCCGTGGTGCAGAACTCGTACATGTTCCCCCAGGGCACACGCTGCGCAGCCACGCCGCGCATAATAACCGCCGCCGCGTGCACCAACGCCCCCATCAGCATAACGATCACGGCGATGCGCGCCGCCGGGCGGCTCTGGCCCGTGTACAGCATTGATGAGTCCGCCACATGGCCCTCAAGCGCGCGTGCCGCCGCGCCCCGGTACCCGGCGCCCCGCTCGCCCGTGCCGGTCTCAGCGCCGCCGGTGCGCTCAACACGGGTGGCTTTCGCACTCATCTTAACCGACGACTTCGCGGCGGTTTTCCCGCCGGTTTTCTCCGCACCCGCAACGGAGCTGGCCGCGCCCGCGGTAACAGGCTCAGCCGCCTGTTCCTCCTCTAACTCCGCCTCACGAGGCGCCGCGGCACCCTCCAGGCGGCGGGTTACCCGCGAATTCTTCACCACATCCCAGGTGAACGCCACGAACACCACGGTGTAAATCAGCGCGGCAATATACATGAATAGCTCACTGTAGCGCGCTAATGTCTCGTTCAGCATGGGCTACTTCCCCTCGGTTTTCTCAGTCGGCTCCTCGGATGAGGGCTCCTCAGCAAATTCCAGCCCCCACCGGGCGGCGAAAGCATCCGTAATACGCTCAGCCTCGGCGGCAAGACGCGGGTCCTCCCCGCGCGCAAGCAGACCGTACTCTACGGTGAGCACCCCCTCATCGGTGCTGGCACGCACCCACACGCGGCGGCGCGCCACAAACAGGGACACAATCAGCCCCACGAAAGCCACCACAAACGAGTACAGCACAATATTCTGCCCCGGGTCGTGACGCACCTCCATCCCCACGTACCGCTTATACCCCATGAACTCAATGGTGCCGTTGCCTTCCGGCAGGGTGGCGGTGCGGTGCTGCGCATCCAGCACAATACCGTTCTGGTTCGCCATGCTGTTCAACGCGGTCAGCTTAGAGGTGTCCAGCACATACACGTTCTGCGGCTGGCCTGAGTTCAAACCCAAATCCCCCGAATAGGACTGCAACACCAGCATAGGGTTCGCCGGGGCTGAATCCACCGAATGCGGGATGCCCGCCCCACGCTCATAGCTGCCGGTGGGCAGGAACATGCCCATAAACCCCAGCTGGGCCGGGCGGGCATCGGGCACCTTCAGCACCACCGACGAGGTGTACTTCCCGTCAGTTGGCAGAGCCACCACGGGGCCTTCATACGCCACTTTCCCCTCACCGTCAGTCACCTTCACAATGGGGGCGTACCCGTTGCCGGAGAGGAACACACTGGTGCCGCCCACATCAACCGGCTCGTTCACTTTGAGGGTTTTCTGCTCGGGGCTGCTGCCGGGGTTCTGCACGGTCAGCTGGGCGTTATAGTCCAGATCCTGCCCGTAGGTGTGGCTGTCGCGCTGCCTGTCGTAGCGCACCTGAAAGTTATTGAGCGTCACGGCGTACGGGCTCAGCCAGTCGGGGTTATAGTTCGTGCCGGGGGTGAACGAGTCGTAGCCGATCAGGGAGTTCACGAACGTCTCCCCCTCCACCAGGATCTTTTGGCCACGGTACCCAAAAAGCGAGCCGACCGCCACCCCAACCAGGATGCCAATCATCGCCACATGGAACAGGATGTTCCCCACCTCACGCAGGTAGCCGCGTTCGGCCCCCACCGAGTACTGCCCGCCTCCTTCATCCCGGATCTGCACCCGGTAGCGGCGTTTACGAAGGATCGCCGCGGCGTCCTCTATCGCGGCCTGGGGGGTGAGCGCATCCGCGTCAATATCGATCGTGCGGTGCACGGGCATGCGGGAAAGGTTCTTGGGGGTGCGCGCAGGCGGTTTACGCCAGTCTTTGGCATGTTTAATAGCGCGCGGGGTAACGCACCCGATCAGGGAAATAAACAGCAGCAGGTAGATGGCCGAGAACCACCCGGAGGAGAAAACATCAAACAGCTGTATCTTATCGGCGAACTCGCCCCAGCCGGGGTGGGTTTTAATGTAGTCCGTCACCTTCGCGGGGTCTTGAATGCGCTGCGGAAACATCGACCCGGGAACTGCCGCAACCGCCAGCAGCAGAAGCAGCAGCAAGGCGGTGTTCATTTTCGTTAGTTGCGTCCAGCCCCAGCGGAGCATCCCGGTGATTCCCAGCGCCGGGGCGTCAGTGTGTGTGCGTGCCATATGTACCCCGTCAGATTGGTAGTTCGTAAACCGGTAGCGCCGCCTGAACCCAGGCCATGAGGTGGTTCCAGGCGCCCGTCAAAATAAGGATGCCGATCAGGATGAGCATCGCCCCGCCCGCACGCTGAATCCCGCGTTTATGCGTGCTCGCCCACCCGGTGGTATTCACCCCGCGCGCCGCGAAATAGGCGACCAGTAGGAACGGCACACCCAAACCCAGGCAGTAGGCGAAGGTGAGCACCACAGCCTTGAAGGTTGCGGCCCCGCCAGTGAACACGAGGGTTTGCACTGCGGCGAAGGTGGGTCCAATGCACGGCGCCCACCCCAGCCCGAAGGTGACTCCCAGCACCGGTGCACCCCACAGGCCCGTGCCGGGGCGGGTGTGGAACCGTTTATCGACCTGCAGGATGCTCAGCCGCCCCATGAACACAACGCCCATGAGGATCACGAGTGCACCCAGCAGAATATTCACCCACGCCTGCCCTTTCAGCCAGGGGGCGGCACCCACCTGGGCCAGCAGCACCGATAGGGTGACGAAAACTGCGGAGAACCCGAGTACGAACAGGGCCACCCCGGCGAGCATCCGGCGGGTGTGGCGGCGGGTCTGCTGCGTGTGAAGGCGCCCCTTACCGGGCTGCGAACCTGGGGGTTTTGGGTCGGTGGGGGCGGCCGCCACAGCCACCCCCGATGTTGCCTCGGGCGGGTTTTTGGTGTTTTCTGCGGTTTTTTGGAGTGTGGGGTTATGTGCCGCCGCCGTTTTCTTCCCCTGGAACAATGCGGCCGCGGAGCCTTCGGGTGCCTGCGGCTGCGAGCCTGCAAGACCCGCCACATACCCCAGGTAGCCGGGCACCAGCGGCAGCACACACGGTGAAGCGAACGACACCAGCCCCGCCAGCGCCGCCAACGGGATGGAGAGCCACAGGGAACCATCCAGCACGGTTGAGCTGATACTCGCCAACGGCGCAGCGCCCGCCGTGGCAGCCGCAGCGGTGGGGGTGAGCATCATACCGGTTCCAGCAGGCACGCTAGGCACCCTTCACAGCGGTCTCAATCAGGGTTTTCAGCACCGACGGGTTCGCCTGACCCAGGATGCGTGCCGCCACCCTACCGTGCGAATCCAGGATTACGGTGGTCGGTACCGCCTGAGCGGGCACATACTTACTCAATGACAGCAGTACCTTACCCGAGGCGTCCTTAAACGAGGGGTAGGTGATCTCAAAGCTACGCTCAAACGCCTCGGCGGTGCTTTTCTCATCCCGCACGTTCACACCGTAGAACCCCAGCTTGTCCTTATAGTCGGTGTAGAGCTTCTGCAGGTCTTTGGCCTCGGCACGGCAGGGAGAGCACCCAGCGTACCAGAAGTTCAAGAGCGTAGGTTTGCCGCGCAACGACTCAGCGTTCACGCTGGTGCCGTCGAATAGTTCACCGGTGAACGCAACGGGCTCGCCGCGCTCAGCCTCCTGGTACTCGGTCACCGACCCGTCCCCGGCAATGTAGCCTTTATTATCACCCGAATTCGCCTGCTTTGACAGGGAGGTGTCTTCAGAGCACGCAGCGAGCAGGCCCGCCCCGGCCGCTGACGCGCACAGCGCAATACCCGCACGCAGGGCGGTGCGGCGGGTGTGGTTATGGGTGGGAGTCATGCGTTCCTTCCGGTGGTGTGTGCGAAGGGGGTGCTGAACGGCAGACACCCGCGTCTTAGCTGCCGGGCAGCTGAATCACTCCCGAATACAGGGGCGATGCGGGCTCCGTGTAGCCGCTCACCTGCGGCGGGTTCCCCGATAACAGGTTATCGAAAGTGAGCGAAGTAATCGACGCCAGGTTGCATTCGCGCGCACGCGGATCGTGCTGCAATAGCTTACCTTCAAGCGCCAGGCGAGTCACCCAGATGGGCAGCTGGTGCGAAACAATGATGGCCTCGGCCCCGTCCCCGCCCTGCTGGTACGCGGTGCGGGCGGCATCCTTAATGGCCTGAGCCATGCGGCGCACCTGCACAATGTACGGCTCGCCCCAGGATGGGCGCAGCGGGTTGTACAGTTTCGTCCAGTGGCGCGGGTTGTTCAGAAGCTCCTGCCGGTTCACGTGCAGGCCCTCAAAATAGTTATCGGCCTCAACCACGCGCGCATCGGGGTGCGCTTGAAGCCCCAGAAGCTCAGTGATCGGCTCGGCCGATTCGCGGGTGCGGGTCAGCGGGGAGCATACCAGGTGCACAATGTTCGCGCCTTCACCCCGACGCCGGGCAAACTCCTGGGCGCTCATGCGCACCATCTGCTGCCCCTTCTCCGAAAGGTGGTAGTTGGGTAGCCGCCCGTAGACGATGCGGTCGGGGTTATGCACCTCGCCGTGGCGCATCAGGTGAACCGTGACCTTAGCCGATGTAGTCATTCTCTCAGTCTCTCAAATTTTCTACGCTACCCCAAAACGAGGGGCGCCGCATATAGCCCCTAATTCGCCAGAAGCGGGGGCGGCCGATACTAAGGCATGCGTGCGGCAATGAGCTTACGCATCCGTTTAGGGTTAATACGCCAAAAATCCTTCGCCTGCCCGTCAATGCGCAGCACCGGGATTTCGGTGGCGTGCCGCTGCAGCAGCTGCGGGTACAGCTCAATGTTCAGCTCGGTGTAGGGCACCCCAAATTCGGCGCATACCTGCGCCACCGTGTGCCGTGCAGCATCGCACAGGTGGCAGCCGGGGCGGGTCAAAAGCTCAATAACGGGTGGTTCAGGTGTAGCTGGGGGCATGGCTCCCAGTCTACTAGCGTTCAACAGCCGCCGCTAATAGCCCACGTCAGCCCTCATTAACGCACAATGCCCCGCAACCCTTACCGGGCACGGGGCACAGAAGCTACTGTTTACTTCTTATTGCGGCGCTGGTGGCGAGTCTTACGAAGCAGTTTACGGTGCTTCTTCTTGGACATGCGCTTGCGGCGCTTCTTAATAACGGAACCCATAGGATTTCCTCACTTTGCTAGACCCGGCCGCACCCATTCGGTGCGGTAGCTACCCGGGGTGTTTATACCGGTATAAACGCTCTAAAAGGCATTTTAGGCACAGCAGTGCCCCAGCGTTTTGAGAACGCTACCTTCCTAGAGTACTAGGAAACACCGCATTGCACCATTCCGACGCACCCAAAGAAGAGGAGCCATCCCCCAAAGACCCCGCAGAGGCGGTACCCCCTGCGCACACGCAAGAAGATTTTCCCGCACGCCCGCACCTCCCCCCCCAGAATATGCCGGTATGCCCGGGCATTAACGCGCTGCGCGGGCGCACCCAGTCTGAGGGTACGCCCGCGTGTTTGCGTTATTGCCTGCGCCAGCTACTGCTGGCTGTGCTGGCCCGCATCAGCAGGGTTAGCGGCATCTGAGGCGCCGCCTTCAGAGTTATCTGCCGCAGCCCCCTGCGGGGAGGCAGACACATGCTGATTGTGGTTCGCAGTGTTCTGCTGATGCGCCGAATCCTGCGGGTTATTCTGCTGCTGAAGAGCCTGCTCCTGCTCGCGCGAGCTCAACCCCAAATAGCGGGTCATGCGGCTAAGCCAGCCCTGCTTACGTTCAGCGCTGGCGTGCTCCTCAGGCGCACGCTCATCCGTGGACCGCTCATCCTTGACCACCATAGGGGTTCCGCTCGTATTCGCGGGAACGATACGAATCGGAGTGGTCGCCAGCACCTCAACCGGCGGCAGCGGCCGCTCCGCCAGAGCCTCCGGAGCGTGCTCAACGCCAAGAGCATCAGCTGGCGTGCTGTTCACAGCGCCGTTCGGGGCCTCAGCATTACCGGTGTCGGCAGCAGCCGGAGCTGCGGGGCCAGGCTGGGGTTGAGGCTGCGGCTGCGGCTGCGGTTGCGGTTGTGACGATACCGCGCTCGGGTACTGCAGCCCAGTGGCCGGGCGGCTAAAGGGAGACGCCACAGCAGCACGCACCGGCGTAATGATCTGGCCGTGACGGCGGCCCACCCCTGAGGGCGAATGGGCACGAATCACCTTCACCCGCTCCTCAGCGGCGCGCGCCAAGTTTTCCTCAGCCACTCGGCGCTGCTCAGCATCCTTACGTTCCACAGGGTTTTCGGGAAGCTTGGGCTTCGGACCGGTACGCCCCTGAATAGGGATACCAGCCGAGGCAGGCCCGCTTACCCCAAACTGCCCGGTGTGAGGCCCACTATGGGGCTGCTGGGCGGGTGTGGAACCGGTGCGCGGGGCAGCACTATCCCAGTGATTCTGCGGGTTGTGCGCGTCCGGTGCGGTTTCCTGGCCCTGTGCCTCCTGAACGGGGGCATGGTTTTGCACCTGCTGCGGCACATCCGGCTGAGCCTGCCCGTTACCGTTATCCGGTGCGGCGGGTATAGCCTGCGGATTCTCCAGCGACGAAATGGGGCGCGCCTGCTGCCCATCAAGCGACTGCACAGCTCCCAGCACCTCCTGCTGAGGCTGCTCCTGCGCTGTGCCCTGACCCGCTACAGGGTGCGGCCCGGTCTGCTCGTTCGCAGCGGGCCCTTGGGTATTAGCCGTGCCTGCGGAACCAGCGTGACCGTTCGGGTCTTCAGCAGGTGAGGGGGCAGGCTGGGCATTACCCGAGGCAGACTCCTGCGGCTTCCCGTCAGGATTCCCGGCCTGAGCAGGCTGAGCGGACTGCGGCTCTTGGGCCTGACCGCCCTGTTGGGCGGAGCCCTGCGGTGAAGAGCTGCCCTGCGCAGTATTAGCCTGAGCGGCATCAGTTTGCGCAGCACCGGTTTTTTCAGCACTGCCCTGTTCATCGCGCGGGCCGGGGTTGTGCTTCACACCGTTCTGGGCGGCAGTATCCGCACGGTTGTCGCCCGCACCATTATCAGTTTTTGGTGCGGCACTATTAGGTCCCTGCGCGTCAGGTTCCTGTCCGGCAGGCTTCTGGGGTGCAGCTTTAGCGTCCTGCTTATTCTGCACCGAATCTTTCTGCGCTGGCTCTTTCTGCTGTGCCGGACCCTGAACAGGTGCGGCTGAGTCAGAGTTCGGGGCAGAACCTGCATTCTTCACAGATCCGTTTGCTGCAGGCGTTGATGCCCCCTGTTCCGGGGTCTCCTGTGCTGAGCTTTCCTGCGCTGAAGTTCCCTGGGCCTTCTCGCCTGCCTTCTCGGCCTTCTGCTCGCTGCTCTTGAGGGAAGCAGCATCCTTACCGGCGGAGCCGTTCACCCCTGAAGCATCCGGCTGCGGTGTTTTCTGCGCAGCACCAGGCCCTTTAGAGTTCTGCTGCGCAGCAGACGAACCGCCCGACTTGTCGGTTGCCTGCTGACCGTTCTGCCCGTCCTTGCCCTTAGAGGGGACGGAACCGCTCTGCTTCTGAGCGTCCTGGGCCTTCTGCTGATCGTCCTGAGCACCCTGCTTGGGAGACTTCGCTTCGGCCTTTTGAGTCTCAGACGTCTGAGCATCAGGTTTCTGGGCATCGGGCTGAGCGGATTTTTGGGCCGCCGAAGCCTTTGCATCCTTGGGCGCGTCACCATCCTTTAGCGGCGCGGAACTATCAGCCTGCTGCGCACCGTCAGACTGGTTCTTCTGACCCTGCGGCAAGGAATCGGCAGACTGTTTACCCTGCCCCTTCTGCTCACCCTGTGCAGGCTGCGACTGGGCAGCCTCAGCCGAGCTCTTCTGCTCGTCCTTAGCGGCATCGGCCTTCTGCCCGGAACCCGCTGGTGAGCCGCCCGGCTTGCCGCCAGTCTGCTTACTCTGGGGCTGCTTAGCCTGGTCTTGCTCCTGAGACTGTTGATCTTGGGCCTGCTGGTCCTTACCGCTCTGCCCCTCGGTGTGTTTGTCCTCACCGGGGGTAGGCTGAGCCGGAGCATCACCGGCTGCGGGCTGCGCCCCGCCCTTAGCCTTTTGAGCTTGAACGTCCTCGGCGTCTTTCTTGCCCGCGTCCTTCGTCGCAGACCCCTGCTTCTGGGAATCCTCAGATACCTTATCGGCCTGTTCACCTTCAGCTTTTGCGGGCGTCTCGCCGGGCTTAGCAGCCCCCTTCGAGGCGTCCTCACCCGACGCCGCGGGCTGAGGCTTCTTCTCGGGCAGACCCTGAGCAGGAATCACCCGCATATCCAGCGGAATAGCGGCCGTGGCCTGAATCAGCGGCTCATCATCGGTCAAACGCAGCGGCTGAGACGCATCAGGATCGACTGGCAACGGCTGAATCGGAAGCGGAAGCGCGGAGGTGGCCTGAATCAGCACCTCCTGGGCGGGTGTAGGCTGAGCTGCGCCCTGCTCCTCACCACCCGGCACAGGGCCGTGCTGCATTGACTGGTCAGGCGCCTGTGCAGAGGCAGCATTATCAGCCTCATACGGTTGCCCGGATGTGTTCTCGGGGGGCTGCGAAGCACCATTGTTACCGGTCTGAGCAGCGGGGGCACCCTCAGACGGGCGGGTAAACGCCGCCGCCGCACGACCGGAGGCTGTACCAAAGCTCAACGGCAGATTAGACTGCTGCTCTTGTTGCCCCTGCTGCCCGTCATAGTGCTGCTGAGACTGCTGCGAAGTATCACGGCGAGCCTGTTGAGAGCCGGACGAAGGCACCGGCGCGCCGCCGGGGGCGTTGCCGAACCGCTCCGCACCGAAGCCCCACCCGAAACTGGGGCCTTCCTCCGGGAACGGGCCGAAATCGTCCTCAATATCAACCGGCTCAAACATGCGCAGATCCGAGGTTCCGGGCATACCCGTAAGCGCCACCGCCGACTCGTCCAAATCCACCCCGGCCTCATCGAACAGGCCGCGCATCTGGTTCATCATCAGGTTGCGGGCGGTCGCGGAATCGGCGTCCTTCACGGCTTCAAGAACCGCGCGGTTCTCAGCGTTCAGGCGCTCCATGGTGCTGCTCCACAGCGGCACACGCCCCGCCAGCGACAGCAGAGCATCGAAGGTTGGCTGACGGATAGCGATCAGCAGCCCAGCGATCAGCTCGTTATTGGCGAGGCGGCTCAGCTCCAGGTGAAAGTCCAGGTACAGGTCAAGGAACTCCCGGATAGGGTGCCCACCCTCCTGCATCTCCTCCAGCAGCTCATCCACTTCACCGAAATCAGCGACGCCGGGGTCAATATTGGCAACACTCCAGCCTTCAAGAAGCATATGGGTCTGCACCAGGTCACGTTTCGGGTAGCGCGAAACAGCCATGTGCAGGCGCAGAGGCTCGGCTGCCGCCATCGCCGGCTCCTCATTCAGGTGAGCGATGATCTCTTTGCCCTTACCGGAGTATAGGCGCACCAGATCCATGTCTTCGAGGGTCTTCAAGCCCTCGCGGGTACGGCTTCTTCCCAAGCCAATCGCGCGGGCAATACGCTGATCGTCGGGCAAGTCCTGGCCAAGCTGCAGGTTGCCCTCAGTGAGCTCGTTCTCGAGCCAGCGGAGGATTTTACGGTGAATAGCCAACGTAGATTCCGTCTTTCGGGAAATTAGGGTTTATCAGGGTAGGTGTATGAGTTGATGATCAAGCGAACACGGGCGCACGCCCCGCCCCATTCGCTATCTCTCAGCGTGCCGCCGGTGCGGCACGCTATCGTCGGCGACCAAAGACACGCGCCAGAAGGCCACGAGGTTCCTCCTTAACGGTCACCTGCTCATACGGTGCAGGCTGAGGGATCGGCCGGAACACCGGCTCCTCAGTGGGTTCGGGAGCCTCCTTGGGCTCTACGGTCTGGGCCGTTTCGGGTTCAGCACCCGCATCGGCTGTATCGGTTACTGAGGCGCCGTCGGTGTCGGCTGCCTCGGTGT
Organism: Rothia aeria; assembly: GCF_016726365.1. Classification (NCBI taxonomy): domain Bacteria; kingdom Bacillati; phylum Actinomycetota; class Actinomycetes; order Micrococcales; family Micrococcaceae; genus Rothia; species Rothia aeria. Next base: position 993,823 of record NZ_CP068102.1, read on the forward strand.
CCTCAGACGCTTCGGGGTCGGCACCCTTCCCCTCCGCGTAAGTCTTCTTGGGTTCAGCATCATCCGCATGAGCTGCAACATCCTCATCAGCGTCCGGGCCGTCAGCGGGGGCAGCCATCAGGGCTGCTTCATCGCTCTTCACGGTCTTAGACACGGCGGCGGCTTCCACGGATGAGGCATCCCGGTCTGCTTCCGCCGTTGATGCCTCGGTACGCGGGCTATCGGAAGCATCCTGCCAGGTCTTTGCCTCGGATAGTCCGGCGGTCTTCTGCTCACTCCGAGACTCGGTGGCGCTGGCAGCCGTGTCCTCACCCGCGTGGTGGTGCGTCTTCTTCGTGGGCGCATCCTCGGTGGTGGAGGTCATGTCAGCTGCCGCCGATACGGCATCCTGAGACTCAACGTTTACAGGCTCACTCTTGGCAGGCTGCTCATTGGCGGGGTCGGTGTCAATAGCCTCATGCTTACCGCGGGCAGGCTCATTCGATACAGCAGGCTTGACTGAGGCGTCACCTGCCGAACTCCAGGGGCTCACGCCAGCAGAGGACTCAGTTGCCTCATCGTCTTCACCCTGCCCCACAGGAGCCACCGACTGGGTCTCGTTCGCGGAATCCTTCGCAGCAGTTTCAACAGGTGTTTTATCCTCATCAGATTGCGACACCTCGTCAGAGGCAAAGGCGGAGGGGGTGAAGGGGCGCATCGGCACCACGCCTTCGCTCACTTCACCGGTGCCAGCAAATGTGGCACTGGCGTTCTGTTCGCTCCCGGCCAACTCCTCATCCAGGCCCTCAGATTCTGCCGTTTCGGCAGGCTCTTCGGGGGCTTTCGCGCTGAGCACAACACCCACAGCCGGATCGGGGTGCGAGTCAGCACCTTCTTCCACAGCGGGCTCGTCCTCAGCCAGGGTATTGGGGTTATTCGAGCTCAACGACACAACGCGGCGCTGAAGCTCTTCACTTCCGCCTGCGGCAGTATCGTCATTATCTTCCGCGCTGGGTTCCTCATCATTGTCTTCCTCAGCGTCGGATGGGATGTGCAGTTCGGCTGGAATGTCGAGTTTCTCGCTGGATTCAACCACCTCATGCTGGTGCGCACCGGTAAATCCGCCCACCACCACGGAACTGCCCGGGAACGCGGGGGAAAAGCTCTCCCCACCGGGAAGCGCAACAGGGGCGTGAGCTGCCGCTGAGGCGCGGGCAGCCTCCAAAATCTCATCCACCCAGTCTGTAATCTCAGTGAAAACCTCGGGGTTCAGCGAATACAGTCGGCGCTGCCCCTCAACCACGGCCGACACCACACCGGCCTCACGCAGCACTTTCAGGTGCTTAGAAATAGTTGGCTGACTCATGCCCAGTTTCTCGACAACCGCACCAACAGTGTGGGTCTGTTCGGCGAGCAGCCGCACGATGCGGCGGCGGGTCGAATCCGCAATCACTGAAAAAACATCTGCATGCATATATCGATTATGTCATATATACGCTAGTTTGCCAGTTCCCAATAGCCGCCAAACCACACACTTAACTGGACATTATCAACCCCGGCCCATTAAATTCTTGAAACAGAATATGTGTTTTACTGCATGTTGAAGGTTGCGGGCGAAAAAACCGCCCCACACCACCACCGAATACCACCATCGGGGATACACTAGAGGAGGCCGTACCATCACGTTCAGGGGCCTGCACCAACCACATAAACTACACGGACCAAACCCCGCACCTAACACCGGCACCCACCCACACCATGAAGGGAGGAACCCATGGGACGCCTCGCCCGGCGCATCCGCGCACACTGGCGCAAACGCCACCGTAAACGCGAGGCCCTGCGCACCTCCCGTGAGTTCTTCAAACGCCAGCACACCCTACGCAGGTGGCGCCTGCCCAAGCAGAACAGCAGCGACATCACCCCGTTCACCGGCGCACCCAGTTCCCGTACCACCCCCGCGCCCCCAAAACACGGTCTGTTCGATAGTCTGCTGCCGGGCCGAAAAACCACAGATGCGCGCAGCACCCACACCGGCACCGCCCGGCGCGGGGCACTCACCGTTGAGGCGTCCGCACCGGGGGCAAGCACGCACCAGCCGCGACTGCTTGATGCCCGCACCTACGAGAACCTGCGCGATTTTATCGACGCGAAAGTGCTCTCCTCCCCCGCACGAACCGCCATCAGCACCTTCCTGCTGGTTATCGTGTTCTTCACGCTCATGCTCTTACTGCCGATCGCCTCAAATGACGGGCAAATGGCACCGCTGCATCACGCATTTTTCACCGCCACCAGCGCCGTGACCGTCACCGGCCTCACCACCGTCTCAACTGCCGAACAGTGGTCGATGTTTGGGCAGGTCATTATCCTGTGCGCCTGCCAGATTGGTGGCTTGGGAACCCTTACCCTCACCTCGCTGCTGGCCCTGGCAACCGGGCGGAAAATGGGGCTGCGGTCCAAGCTCATCGCCCAAGAAGAACTCAATATTGGGCGGCTAGGTGAGGTCGGTAGCGTGGTACGCACCGTCGCCTACACCTCCGCCAGTATTGAGGCGTTCATAGCGTTACTGCTGACCCCGCGTTTTCTGATGCTGGGCGAAGACCCGCTCACCAGCCTGTGGTACGGTATTTTCTACGCGATCTCGGCGTTTAATAACGCCGGGTTTACGCCGCATTCCGACGGGATAGTGCCGTACGGCCACGACTTTTTTGTGATTATCCCCGTGTGTATCGCCGTATTTCTGGGGGCTATGGGGTTCCCGGTGCTCATGGCGTTGCAGCAGCACCCGCTTAAACCCAGCCGGTGGACGCTCACCGCGAAGCTCACACTCGTCACCACCAGCGTGCTTTTCGTACTGGGCGCTGCCGCGTGGGGTGCGGCCGAATGGAATAACCCACGCACTATCGGAGGGAACAACCCGGGGGATAAAATACTCAGCGCGCTCTTTGCTTCCGTCATGACCCGTTCAGGCGGTTTCAACCTGGTTGATATGAACGATATCCGCCCCGTGACCAGCCTCATTACCGACGTGCTCATGTTTATTGGTGGTGGCTCAGCCTCAACAGCTGGCGGTATTAAAGTCACCACCATTGCAGTGATTATGCTGGCGATTATGGCGGAAGCGCGCGGCGACCAGTTTGTGGTGGCGTTCAACCGCACTATCCCTGACACGGTGCTGCGCATCGCCATCTCGGTGACCATGATGAGCGCCGGTATCGTGGTTGCCGGGGCCGGTGTTATTCTGATGCTCACCGACCAGCCCCTGAGCAGGGTGCTGTTTGAGGTGATCTCAGCCTACGCCACGTGCGGACTCTCAGACGGCCTCTCTGCCGAGCTGTCACCCGCCGGTATTTACACGCTCAGCGCGCTCATGTTCATTGGGCGTATTGGCACCATCACCGCCGCCACCGCCTTGGCGTTGCGCTCCCGCCGCCGCCTTTACAAGTTCCCCGAAGAAAGGCCCATCATTGGCTAATACACACAATGCGCCCGTGCTCGTGATCGGTTTGGGCCGGTTTGGTGCCTCAACCGCCGCGCAGCTGCACGCCCAGAACCAGGAGGTGCTCGCCGTTGAAAAAGACCCCGAGCTGGTGCAGAAATGGTCGGGCCTGCTCACCCACGTGGTAGCCGCCGATGCCGCCGACATTGATACGCTCAGGCAGCTGGGCGCAAACGACTTCGGGTCCGCGGTTGTGGGCGTCGGCACCTCGATTGAGGCGTCCGTGCTTATCACCGCGAACCTCGTTGACCTGGGGGTTGAACGTATCTGGGCGAAAGCAATCACCCCTTCACACGGCAAAATCCTGGAGCGTATCGGTGCGCACCATGTGGTCTACCCGGAGGCGGATGCGGGCCGCCGCGCCGCACACCTGGTGTCTGGGCGGCTATTGGACTACATTGAGTTCGACGACGATTTCGCCATCGCTAAGATGCGCCCGCCGAAGGAAACTCACGGGTTCACCCTAGCGGAGTCGGATATCCGCGCTAAATACGGGGTGTCTGTGGTGGGCATTAAATCCCCCGGGGAGGAATTCACCTACGCAGACCCCTCCACGCGCATTCACTCTCGGGATATTCTTATCGTCTCGGGGCAGGTGGAGCTGATCGAGCGTTTTGCTGCCCGCCCGTAGGTTCTGCGGTTTCCCTCGCGCCTCTCTCGCTCCTTGCCGTTTTTGCCCTACCGCTTCCCTCCCCCTCTTCTCCGTCATAAAAAGGCTCTTTATTTGAATAAAGCGTTAAAAACCCCGCTTTATTCAAATAAAGAGCCTTTTTATACAGGGAGGGGCCTGTGGATAACTATGCAGAGTGTCCTGGTACGCTATTTTATCCACAGAAAGTAGCATAGGCAGTCTGGCAGGGGCCTCGTTCATGATGTACTGCCATTATGTCTCTCATGAAGCCTCTGGAGCGGGTATATCCGCTCATTAAAAGTTTTGCCGAACTTACCGATACGGGAATCAGCGCCAGAAAAGTTAAGTAAATGTATGCGTCTGGTGTACTCATTCCCTTGGCTCAAAACCAGTACATATATGCCCAAGATTGGAGTGCCCTTAATCCGGCAGAGCAGCATGCAGCACGTATCACCGCCTTCTCACGCCGCCTGAAGTCTGCCGTATTCAGTCACCAAAGCGCAGCCTGCGCCTACGGCATTCCGGTTTTGCATTACCCTCGCGAAGTGCATATGCGCTCTGGCGGCGGCATTCAGCATCCGGATATTCGCGTACACGAAGACCGATACACGAAGGAAGCCCCTCACGCACATGTGTTATCCAAGGTATTCGCTGTGAACCGGCTAGAGACGGTTGTTGGATGCGCGCGCACGCTTCCGCTTGATGATGCGGTTGTTATTGCAGATGGCGCTCTGAGCCGTCAGCAGGAAGGCGCGCGTTTGGACTATTCTGAGGTTCAGGATGCGCTTCTCAGTTCTCCGCGAAAAGGTGCTGCAAAGGCGCGCGAGGTGGCACGGTTAATGAGCGATAAATCTGATTCTCCGGGAGAAACCCTCACACGGTTGCGGCTCTACGAGTATGGGTTATCCCCCACTGAGCAATACCCGATTACGACGGAGATGGGTCAATTTTTAGGTGACTTCGCGTTTGAAGCTCAGCGGGTGATTGTTGAGTTCGACGGGCGCGTGAAGCAAACAAGCCGGGTGATGAATCCTGATGGCTGGGCGATTGACCGCGAGAAAGAGCGGGAAAACGCGTTAATGCGTGCCGGGTGGCGGCTTATCAGGCTGCGATGGGAGCATGTAAATGGCGGAAACCCGAAAGTGTTGGAACAATCGCTTCGCAACTTTGGCCTTATATAGTTATCGCGTCCTCGTACTTCCCCGCCCCATTTACAAAAAGAGCCTTTATTTGAATAAAGCGGGATTTTTAAAGCTTTATTCAAATAAAGGCTCTTTTTATGAGGGGGTGGGGTGAACACCGGCAGGTGACGCAGGGAAAGCGCGGGGAGGAATAAGCAGGAGGCGGGGGCTAGTCAGCCGTGTACTGTTCGCTCAGCTCTGCGGAGCGGGCGGCGCAGGCGCGCATTGCATCCTCGGTGAGATCGAAAAGTCCCTTGTCAATAAAGGTATTGATGGCGCGCTCAGTGGTTCCGTTCGGGCTGGTGACCGCTTTGCGCAGAGCGGCGGCATCCGGGTTACTATCCAGCAGGTACCCGGCACCCGCAATCGTTGCGGATGCGAGCCTCTGTGCGGTCTCTTCATCCAGACCGAGCTTCACACCGGCACTCGCCATAGTCTCCGCCAGCAGGAACCCGTAGGCGGGGCCGGATCCCGAAACGGCGGTGACCGCATCCATCTGGTCTTCTCGCACCTGCACTACCAGACCCACGGTTTCTAGGATCTTCTCGGCGAGCGCAAGCTGCTTCTCGGTCACGGCCTCACTCACTGAGATCGCCAGCACGCCTTTACCCACGCTTGAGGGCGTATTGGGCATGCAGCGGATAACCGGCTGCCCCGCAGGAAGAGCCTTCTGCAGCGTATCGAGGGTGACTCCTGCCGCCACCGAAATGACGAGCGCATCCGGGGCGAGAGCGGGCGAAATTTCGCGCGCCAGCTCGACGATTCCATAGGGTTTAACCCCCAGAAGCACTACGGATGCGCCGCTGACCGCCTCACGGTTGGCTTCGGGATTGAGCTCGCACCCGATCACGACGGCATCTCGCCCGTTAGGCCCTAACTGATGGCGCAGGCGGTCTATGGAGTTTTTACTGCGCACGGTGGCGCGGATAGCTTCTGCGGGGTACCCGCCCGCGATGAGCCCGGCTGCGATGGAACCGTTCATGGAGCCGGTGCCGAGGAACGCTATATGTTCGGTCATCTTCGATCCTTACTGTCTGCTTCGTTCGTGTCGCGGGGCGCATGCCGCCCGCGCCACAGGGTTTGTTATCTAGCATACAGCCCGGCTATTATGAGCCACCTGCGCCCTACTGGGGAGGGGTGGTGGGCTTGCGCGAGAGTAAAATGGGGGTAGGGAGCCCGCGTGTACGTGGTTCTTGGGTTTACGCCCCGAATCGACGCCGTGAGCATCCGAAGAAGCTTGTGCGCACGAGGTGCTGTGTGCCGGGCTGTGGGGGCGCGGGTTGCCCCAACCGGCGGGTTGTTGAGCGCTATGGTGCGCGGGGACCTGCGGGCGTTTGTGCACAACGTGGTTATGAGGCGCGGCGGCAAGAGAATGATGAGAGCATTTCGGCGTTATACGGTTCTTCTGGCGTGGGTTGTGCTGGTTGGTGTGGCCACGGGGTGCGGGGCTATTGTGCTGCATTGGGTGTTGGGGGTTATTGAGGTTGTGGCGTTCGGCCATGATGAGACGCTGCACCCGATTATTACGTATTATTCTTCTACTCCTCGGCGCGTGGTGGCGCTGGTTGTGGTGGGTTTTTGTGTTGCTGTTACCTGGTATGTGCTGCAGTCTCGGCGGTGGGGTGGCGGGCCGTTGGCTTCGGTGGAGTCTATGGTGCGGGCGCAGTCGTTGGCTGAGCGCCGCCCGGGGTTTGTGCGGCAGGGTGTTCATGCGCTGGTGCAGATTGTGGCGGTGGGTGCGGGCTCGCCGGTGGGTAAGGAGGTTGCCCCGCGTGAGCTGGGTGCGCTGTTTGCGGGGCGTATTGCGGATTGGGGGCGCCTGCCGGAGGGTACGCGGCGCACGCTGGTGGCTTCTGCGGCGGCGGCTGGTTTGGCGGCGGATTATCAGGTTCCGGTTGCGGGTGTGGTGTTTTTGTTTGAGGCGCTGGGGCTGGGCCTGTCGGTGAAGAATGTTCTGGTGGGTGCGTTCACTGTTGGGGTGGCTACTGCGACGGCGCATCTGACGATTTCTGATCAGGCTACGTACCCGGTGGTGCTGGTGCAAACATGCTGGGAGTCGCTTGCGTTGGCGGTGCTGCTGGGTGTGGTGTTGGCCCCTGGCGCCTTGTGGTTTCGGCGGCTTCTGGGGTGGGCGCAGCGGGGTAGGGCCACAAACCGGGGTGTGCTGTGGCGGGTTCCGCTGGTGTTTGCGGCGGTGGGTGTGGTGTCAATGGTGCTGCCGGAGGTGATGGGTAATGGCCGGGCGCTGGTGCAGCAGACGTTTAACCGGGCTGAGCTGGTGGGGTCGTTCACAGTGCCCGCCTTGTTGTACACGCTGGGGTTGTTTGTGGCTAAGGGGGTGCTGGTGGTGGCTGCTTTGCGGCATGGGTCGTATGGCGGCACGCTCACCCCGGGGGTGGCGTTGGGCGCCTCGGGCGGGTTTGTGGTGGCTGGGACGCTGGTGTGTGTTTGCCCGTGGGTTTCGGGGTTTCCGTTGGGGGTGACGGGGTTGTTGAGCGCGGCGGGGGTGCTGGGTGCCGCAGTGTTTTTGGCGTTGTCGATGGATGCTCCGTTGAGTTCTGTGGCGCTGGTGGTTGGTTTTACGGGGCAAAGCTGGGGTGCGTATGTGCCGCTCGCGGTAGCTGTTGGGGTGGCGTGGGGTGTGAAGAGGCTGTGGGAGGCGCACCGTGCCCGGGTGCTTGCGGGGGCGTAGCGTTCGGGAGTTGCGGGGCTGTTGGTGGCTGGCGGTTGGTTTCCGTTATGCTAGGCGGTGGTTTTGGGGTGCGTGGGCGGCGCACGATGTGATGGCGTCATAGCAGCTGGTGCGGGAGGCAAAGGGATGCGTATGGCTTTGGGCAGGGGCCGTGAAGCTCGGCGGGATGCAGCGTACGCGGCGCTGACGGGCGGTGATTTGGCGGGGCGTTTGGGTGCAGTGTATGCGCTGGTGGAGCTTGCGGATGAGTGGCTGGGTGAAGCGTCCCTGCCGGTGGGCGTGCGCCGCGGGCACGTTCAGGGGGTGATTAACCGGTTGTGCGCGTATCTTCGTTCCCCGCTCAATACTGCAGCCGACAATGGGCCTGCTGGTGAGAGTGCCGGGGCGCAGGGGCGCATCCAGCAGGCTATTGTGGAGGAGATTCACCGCCGGGTGCAGCACCCGGTAGCTTCCGCTGAGGGCGCTTCCCTGGCGGGCGCGTGGTCGGGTTTTGCGTTCAATTTTTCGGGCGCGGTTTTTGTGTGCACCGTGAATTTCACCGGTTCACGCTGGGAGCATGAGGTAGATTTCAGCGACTGTATTTTTATGCGTGACGCTCTTTTCTCGTGTTCCACCTTTGCGGGTACCGCTAACTTCGCCCATTCCACCTACCGCGCTCTGGCGGATTTCAGCGAGTCCCTCTACCAGGACGCGGCGTATTTTGGCGGCTGCACATGGGGTGGGGCCGCCAACTTCTCGGGATGTACTTTCCGTGCTGGCGCCTACTTCTTGGGGTGCCGCTACGGGGCAGATACCGTCTTTACCGGCTGTTCTTTCGCCGGTACCGTGGTGATGATGTACAGCGCCTACCGCGGCGCGTTTACCGCCACCAGGTGCACATTTGCTGGGGATGCCGACCTGAGCTCTTCAGCATACTACGGTCCCGCTAGCCTGCGCGGGTGTGTGTTCCTCGCGGATGCGTGGCTTGGCGGCGGCTCGTGGGGTGGCCGCACCGTCTTTTCGGGGTCAGTCTTTGAGGGTGCGGCTGATTTTAGCGGCGCCGCGTACCTGGCGGACGCCATTTTTACCGACGCAGTTTTTGTGAACTGCGCCCCATCGCTGCGCGGGTGCGTTTTCTCGCCCCACAGCGTGCAGGAGTTCACCCGCACCCCCGAGCAGGGGCACCCCATTGTGTTAGAAGGCGGCCTCCCGGTGGGGTCGCATCTGCTCACCCCGGGCCAGCTGGCCCGGCTCGCTAAACTGCGGCAGAAGGTGACGCAACGGCGCGAACAGCTCGCGGATAAACCGGTCGGTTCGGCCGCGCACCGGCGGGCGGCGCGGCGACTGGAGCAGGCGCATGAGGCATTCGCCAGGTGGGCACACGGGCTCACAGCAGACTGATGCGGCACAGCAAACCGGGGTACACTAAAGCAATCAACCTACATAGATTTATCGATACCGTCTCAAGAACTGCACGAACCATAACAAGACACAGACCTTTCACCGGAAGAACACCCCATCATGCACCCTGTTACGCCTTCCCCGTCGAGTCCTCGCCCCGGAGCAACTGCGCACCCTTCTGTGAGCCACCAGCAGCGGCATGACCGGTACACAGCTGCCCTCGCTCTTTTGGGCAGCCCTGAGGCGATTATCCGGCTGGGTGGGGCGCTCGCCCTCGTGGAGCTGGCTGATGACTGGCTCACCGATGAGACCGACCCTCAGGAGTACGGGCGCCGCAAGGCGCAGACGATTATCACCACCCTGTGCGCCTATATTTGTTCCCCGTTCCAGCTCGCCCACGACTATGAGCGGCTTATGGGCGATCAGCCGCAGGGTTTGCCCCCGCAGCAGGCGCGCCGGTTCCGGGCTGAGAAAACCGAGCTGGCGGCTGAGGCGCAGGTGCGTGGGCGCATCCTGACTGAGATTCACGACCGGGTGCGCTGGGAGCCGTCTGATGGCGGGCAGCCCGCCACGAACACGGCCCCGGACCCGGAGAAGGTTACCGCCGGGTTGTGGTCGCACCTGAGGTTTGATTTTTCGGGGGCTGTCTTTTTCTACCCCGTGGATTTCACCCAGTCGTATTGGGGTGCGGGCGCGAATTTTCGGGGGTGCACGTACCGCGACCAGGCGCGTTTTACCCGCTCCATTTATGGGGCCGATGCCCTGTTTGACCGTTCTGTGTACCACGGTGAGGCGTTTCTGAGCGATTCGGTGTACCGTGCGGGGGCTGGCTTGAGCGAATGCGTCTGGGGTGCTGATGCGCGCCTGGTGGGCTGCGTGTATGAGGGGAACGTTAATTTGAGCGCCTGCACGTGGGAGGGCGCCGCGTACCTGAGCGACTGCACCTATTACGGGTACACGTACCTGGCTGATTCCGTGTACCGTGGGGACGCCGATTTTTGGCAGAGCACTTTCTACGGCACCGCGAACCTGGAGCACTGCACCTATTCTCGGGGGGCGAGGTTTGAGGATTCTATCTACCACAGTGCCGCGTACCTGGGGGATTCGGCGTTCCGCCGCACCGCTAACCTGGCGTTCACCGTCTACTGGGGTGCGGCGCATTTTGGCGGGTGCGTATTTGCGGGGCAGGCGTGGCTGGATAACAGCGTATGGTTCGGCGGGGCCGACTTTTCGGGAGTGAAGTTTAAGAAGAAAACCGATTTTGAGGAGGCTCGCCTGCTGGGGGCCGCCGATTTTTCGGGTGCATCTTTCGCACGGGTTCCGGCGTTCACTGGCGGTGTTTTTAACGCTGCCGCAGAGAACGTGTTTGAGGTTTCAGCGAAGAGCAAGCAGCCGCTTCCTTTAGCGGACGGGGTCCCGCAGGGGGCGCGGGCCCTGACCGCCGCCGAGAGGCAGGTGCTTGCTGAGCGGCTGCAGGCTGCCGGGGCGGGGCGTGAGACCAATGCGCGGGAGTTTGAGCAGCCCCGCTCTGAGCTGATCCGCTGGGTTCGCTATGAGATAGCCAGCGCCCCGGATGAGGCTGAGGCAGATTCTGCGGGCGTGTTTACTGAGGCGGCTTAGCTCCATTATGGTGTTGCCCGCTTCCGTGGAGGCTGACCGCCTCACTAGGTTCACGGCCGCCGCCGCTGCCTTACAGGATGCGCAGGTTGCGGCGCGGCGGGAGGCTGCAGAAGTACTCATTGGGGTGGCCGATGAGTGGCTGGCTGATGCTTCGGTGCCGAGAAAGCAGCGCCTCCGGCAGGCGCAGGCCGCCATTAATGCGCTCTGCATGTATATTCGTTCCCCGTTTCGGTTGGCTAAACGGTATCAGCGCCTCACCCACGGTACGGTGCGGCGTTCATGGTCTGCACAGAAGAAGCGCCGCTTGCAGGCCTCTTTGGAGGCTTTCCGAGCCGAGGCGCACCTGCGGGGCGGTATTCTGAGGGCCATTGCTGCGCGCCTGCGCACCCCCGATACGGTGGCACCGGTATCGGGTGGGAAAACGCCGCAGCAGCACGGGGGTGCGCCGGGTTCGTGGTCGGCGCTCACCTATGATTTCAGCGGTGCGGTGTTCTTCTACCCGGTTGATTTTTCGGGGGCGTACTGGGGCCGGAGGGCGGTTTTTGAGGGGTGTGTGTTTTATGGTTCCGCCGATTTTTCGGGCGGGTTTTTCCGCCGGAAGGCACGCTTTGCCGGGTGCGCCTGGCGGGGTGAAGTGAGTTTTGAGCGGTGCATGTTTAACCGTGTGGCGGATTTCTCCCAGGGGCACTATAAGGGGCCGGTTAACCGGCGTTTTTGCACCTATGCTGATGAGGCGTGGCTTCACGGCTCAACGCATAAGAATACGGTTGATTATAGTGGCAGCATCTACCGTGGGTGGGCCAGTTTTGCCGATAACACGTACCGTGCTGATGCGGTGTTTAGCGACTGCCTCTACCGCCGGGATGCTATGTTTCAGGGGTCCCGGTACGGTGGCCGGGCGGCGCTGGATCACTGCACCTATGAGGGGGCGGCGTTCATGCGGGAGTGCGTGTATGAGCGGGACGCCGATATGAGCGGCTGCACCTACTACGGGCGGGCTGCGGCTACTGAGTGCCCGGGTGAGCAGGCGCGGTTCGATGCCAGCGTGTACTACGGGGACGTGAACTATGCGGGTTCGGTGTTCTGCTATCACCCGGATTTTACGTGCTCCGCCTATTACGGTGGCGCTGATTTTGGAGGCTGCGTGTACCGGCGCGGGCTGTCGGTGTCGGGGTCGGCGTTCCACGGCCCGGTTAATTTTGGCGGCTCGAAGTGCGGTAAAAAGTCGTACTGCACCAGCTCGGTGTTTACAGGGCCTGTGACGCTGACCGGGACGGTGTTTCGCAAGAAGGTCATATTTGATGAGTCCGCGTTTTTAGCCTCGACGGATTTTAGTGCCGCCGATTTTAGCGGCAGGATTCCGGGGTTCACGGAGTGTATCTTTACCCCGGGTGAGCAGTATGCTTTCCCGCAGCCGGTGACCTCTCCCCCGGCGGGGTCGCGGGTGCTTGCCCTCTGGGAAGTTCGCAGGCTCGACTATTTCCGGCAGCAGGTTCAGGCGTTCACCCACCCGGCGGTTGATGACCCGGAGGTGCTTGAGGCTGCCCGCCAGCGGGTGCGGGTTCTCAAGAAGCAGCTGCACGCCTGGGTTTTCGCCATGCAAGACCCGCGCTACCAGCATCCCGGGTTTGAAAAGATCAGAGGAATATAGCTGTGCTCTCGACCGCCCGACCCAGGTTATCAATACGGTGACTTGGGAATATGCCTGTGATATTGGGAAATATCCATTACATTATTGATACCGGGTATACAGTTATGCCTTTTGGGCGGTTAACTCTTCGATAGAGAATGAGCCTCTAAAACCCCAACCATTGATCCCATATTTCATATGCAGTACTTCACTAACGGCTTTTTACTGCACCCATGCTTGCCCGCTGCCGCCCCTACACGCGTAAACACCCGTAATACCAGTGTCCTATACCACAATCTTTACATGAGTGTTACATTCACCCCGGCCGCCAGTGGCACATATCATAAAACATTATTTTAGTATTCTCACCATTGATAAAAAATACATTTTACCCCTCATATTTTTGAATATTTTCCCCATAACTTTTAATAAACGTATTCGGTGATGGCTCTGCCACCGCACCCGTCACCGGCCCGCGGCAGCTGTTCTGCCGCCACCGCACCCCACGAGCACACCCGCCGTACCGTGATAATATCGGGGTAAAAAGCGCATAATATGCTCGCCGATAGGCCAACGGCGCGCCCGCACCAGTCACCGTGCAGACTACACCCGCCCACTTGAACAACCCTAAAAATACGGCATGTCAACAGCCAGAAACCGCCCCCGTATTAAATAGTAAAAGCTTTGTTCTGGTCACCGCACCGGCTGTCTATTATTTGTTTTCTGCAGATATTCGCTGCGCATTATACTCATCTATTTTCGTTATTAGTGTGTGCGTTGCCCGGCACGCCTCGGGTATGCTGAAAGCCTACACCCAGCCACGCATCTTTTTACGCAGGAGTAAACCATGAATACACCCAGCTCGTCGCTTGGCGACTCTCGCCTTCTTGAGGATGCGCTGCGGCACGATAGGTACGCAGCGGCGGCAAGCCAGCTTGGGGATGTTCAGCCCATTACCCGCATGAGCGCCGTACTGGCGCTTATTGAGCTGGCCGATGAGTGGCTGCAGGCGGTGCACCTGACGAAAACCCAGCGCCGCCGCAAAGCGCAGACCGTCATTGACATGCTGTGCTCCTATGTGCGTTCCCCGTTCCCCCTGGCGGCTGAGCAGAAACGCCTGCTGGGGGATGCCCCCGAAGACCTGGAGCAGATGCGTCGGTTCCGTGCGGAGCAGGCCGAGCTTGAGGCCGAGATTCAGGTGCGTGAACGTATCCTCTCTGAGATTCATGACAGGGTGCGCTGGCAGCTGCGGGACGGTGCGGGCGGTTCCCATCGGGTTCCGGCTGAGGCCGATATGCTCACCGGCGCCTGGTCGCGTCTTTCCTACAATTTTTCGGGTGCCACGTTCTTCTACCCCGTGGATTTTAGCGAGTCGGCGTGGGGTGAGAAGGTGTCGTTCCGTGGGTGCACGTACCGTTTTGACGCAGATTTCGGGGCGTCCCTGTATGCCGCCGATGCTGTGTTTAGCGGCTCTAAGTACGGTGAGCAGGTGCGTTTTAGCGACTCCATCTACCGCGGGTATGTGAGCTTCGCCGGTTCAACCTACGGGGGTGAAGCACGGTTTGAGGATTCTCAGTACGATGGGGACGTCGATTTCTTCGGCTCAACCTACCGTGGCAGCGTCACGTTCGCCAATGCCTCCTATGAGAGGCGGGTGCGCCTGAGCGGCTCCACTTACGGCCTGCACGCCGATTTGAGCGGGTGCGTGTACCGTGACCAGGCGCTTCTGAGCGGGTGCGTGTATGCGGCGGATGTGAGCCTGCGCGAGTGCCAGTACCGGGGTAATATCGCGGATTTCAGCGGGTGCGTGTACCGTGAGAACGCCGATTTGGCGGGCTCTATCTATGAGGGTGCCACCGATTTTTCGCAGTCGGTGTGGCACGGTAAGGCCCGCCTGACGGGGTGCATGTATTTCAAGAACGTGAACTTTGCCAGCTCCACCTACCGTGAGCGCGCCGATTTTGGCGGTTCAACATTTAACCGGGACACCGATTTCAGCGGCTCCACCTACCACAAGGCGGTTGTGCTGGGTGATAGCGTATACGGCGGGCAGACAAACCTGAGCGGGTGCACCTACCTGATGGGTGCGTACCTTTCGGGAAATACCTACCGGGGTAATGTGAACCTGAGCCGCTGCTGCTACCGGGGCGACGCCGATTTTAGCGAGTCCACCTATGAGGGCTCGGCCGTGTTTGAGGCGTGCGACTACCAGGGGTACACCTACTTTAACGAGTGCCTGCACCGTGGGTTTGTTTCGTTCAGCGGCTCCACCTACGCGAATTACACGAATTTTTATGAGTCGATTTACTGCGGTAAGGCGAATTTGGGCGGGTGCGTGTATAAGAAGTACCCGGATTTTAGCAGCGCCGCATATTTTGGGGATGTGACGGTGGCGGGCGCACGGTTCTCGGAGCAGGCCCCTTCGTTTGCCGGGTGCGTGTTTAACCCGGATCGGGCGAATGATTTTACGACCGCTGACGAGAGCGAGTACAGCATTAAACTGGTGGACGGCTACCCCGAGAATGCGCGGGTGCTGACTGTCTCTGAGCTGGAGCATCTAGCGAATGTGGGCCCGGAGGATAAAGGGTTCACGCGGTGGGTGCGCGGCCTTAACTCCCCGAAGGAGGAGGCGCAGCCGGTAGCGGTGTAGCCTCAGGTGCACCGCGTGTATGCGCCCGCATGTGAATATGTGGGTGTGTGTCTGTTGTGCCGGTGATGGGCGAGCGCCTGCTGTTTGTGCACGCATATGCTAAATGTTTGCTCCCCGTTGCCGGGTTGCCCGACCTGTTGAGAGAGGCACCGTATGAGACCCGCAGCCCAGTATCCCGAATCAGCTCAGTATCCCGAATCAGCCCAGCCCTCGGGCGTGCAGAGTGTGGGTGTGGGGCGCGGGCAGAGGCGCATCGCGGCGACCGGCCAGCTCAGTAGTGCTGATGCCGATACCCGGCTGGCTGGGGCACTGGCCCTCATAGAGTTGGCTGATGAATGGCTCACCACCCCAGCCGCAGACCAGATCACCAGCAAGCACCCCAACCCAAACCAGCCTGCCCGTGAGGCGCAAGCAATTATTCATGAGCTCTGCGCCTATATCCGCTCCCCTTTCCCGGCGGGTAGCGCCTCAAGCCGCACAGAGTTGGCGCAGTACTATATGCGTCTGCTCGGTGACGCCCCGGAAGGCCTGTCCCGCACGCAGCGTGAGCAGTTTCAGGCGGAGAAATCCGCCCTGGCGGTTGAGGCGCTGGTACGCGGGTGCATCCTTGAGGCTATCCATGACCGATTCGTGCAGGAGTCAGACTACGGCACTCCCCCGTGCACCGGGGGCACCCCCGATCTGCAGGAGGCGGAGGGCAGCCGGTGGTCGGGGCTGGATTATGATTTTTCGGGTGCCGTATTTTTCTACCCGGTGCTGTTGAAGGCGTCATATTGCATGGGAGAAATGGCTTTTAGGGACTGTATTTTCCTGGAAGAAGCCTGCTTTAGCCATGCGTATTTTGCTCAGTGCACCGATTTTTCTGGTGCAGCATATTATGGTGACGCCTCTTTTGGTTTTTCGTCGTTTAAGGGCGGGGCGCGGTTTGACCGGTGCACGTTCGGGGCGCTGGCTGAGTTTACAGACACCTACTACGGTGGTGATGCCTTGTTCAGGGGGTGCACCTATAAGGGGCTGGCCCTGTATGATGAGTCCACCTACAGCGGTACGGTGGCTGATTTCAGTAATAGTGTGTATTGTGCGGGTGCCGAGTTCGGCGGTGCCGGGTATGACTGCCCGGCCATATTCAGCGGGTCCGTTTTTGAGGGCGCCGCATATTTTAGGTTTGGCCGGTACGCTGATACGGTTCGTCACGATGGGTGCTCCTACGCGGCTGCAGCCGATTTCAGCTATTCTGTCTGCTGGGCTGATGCGGATTTTTCAGGCTCCGCTTTTGCTCAGGGAACCAGTTTTACCGGGTGTGAATATTATGGTGCCGCGCATTTTTCGGGCTGTTCTTTTACTGGCGGTACGGTCAATTATTCTGGCTCCATATATGCGGCAGAGGTGTCTTTTAGTAACTCAATGTATGGCGAGAGCACCGGCTCCGTTATTTTTGATGCCTCGGGTTTCTTCGATGGTGTGCTCTTCACCAGTGTTGGCTGGGGGAATGCTTCTGTCTCTTTTACGGGCTGCGTCTTTAACCCGTCGTCCCGGAATGTTTTTACCGGCCGGGGTGCTGCCCAGTCCCCTGTCCGGTTTAGTGGGAAACTTCCGCTGGGTGCCCGCGCGCTGGAGTTTGATGAACTTGATGAGCTCCAGGAACACCGGCAGGTGCTTCACCCCACGGCTTTTGTGGCCCCGGCCAGCCCCGGCCCGGCTGCGGAGTATGCGCACCTGCCGCACCAGGTCTCTGAGGAGGCGGTGGAAGAGTTCGCCCGTTGGGCGCGTGAGCTTATTGGTGAGGATTAGCTGTACTTGCGCATAAACCGGAGGTGCTCATGGCGGAGGGCCTCTAGCGGACAGAAAATATGGGCTTGTATTGCCTCGGTGAGGGCCTGCACGGCCTGCGGGGAGTCTGGACCGCTGGCGTGTATCTGCGGGTAGGCAGCGTGAAGGCTTTCACGTATCTGTTGGTCCGCTAGCCGGTATTCACAAACATTTTGAAATAGAATAGGCAGTACAGGCCGGTCAAAGGCGGTTTGACGAAGCCACTCTAAACGCCCTTGATATCGTGGCGGCAGGGGCAACCAATCGTTCGCCCTGTAGGTGATTCGCTCTTTGGCTTGTAAAGAGTCAGAATCGTCCTCAGCGCAAGAATCCAAGATATAGTCAATGAGGGCGTCGGACGGGTCATCGGGAAGTATGCAGTAGCATACATCGTCGCTTAGGAGGATTGCTTCCTGAACAAGTACGGCTGCGGGCACCGCATTGGCACCTTTCAAAGATAAGGATGCCTCTAATGCATTAAGTTTTTCTAACACCCTGTCCATGATCGGAATGTTACGGTGCGTCAGGTTTGTGCGTATTGTCCGTACCACTTTTTGCGCGTACTCATACCAGCTGAAATATGTTTCTGCAGTCAGATGTTTTTCCATCTCCTCTACGTACTGTAGCGCTGGTTTTATAAGGCGCGCGGCGGCATCGGAGTACATATCAGCTTGAAGACAAAGGTGCCACAGCTGCTCCGTCTGGCCGGATGCGCCATTGCCGTATTTTTCCTCATCCAGCCTTCTGTCTGCCCACTCGCTGAGGGTGAGGGCGCGGTGGGCGAGCTCTTGGGCTGCCGCAGCGTACGTAATGAATGTCGGCGGCACTGTAGCAGTCGGGGTGCCTGCGCGCCCGAGGGCAGCTGCGGTGGTTCTCGCCCCCGCCACTCGATGCTGAAGCGCCCGCGCGTCCTCTGTTAGCTGCTGCGCACGGTGTGTTTGTTTCTCGCATGCCCGCGCAATACTGTCCCGCTGGGATGACCCACCAAACGGTGGGACAGCGCGCATACCGTCTAAGACTGTCAGGGCGGACCCCAGGCAGTGGGCCACTTTTCTCATGGCTTTTAGCAGGCTGGGGGGATCAGAGAAAACAGGACGGTCTACAAAAATGCGATAGTAGTCTATATATCCGCTGGCTACTACCCGTTTAATCTGTGTGTGCTCCATAACCTCGGGGAAAAAACTCTCAATAATGGCAGATTGCAGGGGTGATTCCGCCATATGCTGCAGCTGCAGCCGTGCGCGTGCAGCGGCAGTCAGTAGCCGTGAGCAGTCGTTTTCACTCGGGTACTCTACGTTCATGGCTTTCCCTATTATGTGGAAGCGGATTCGGGTGTGCCCCAGGGTACCAGCCGTTCCTGGGTACGGTACCGGTTTGGCTGGCTGTCCTTAATAGGACGCATAGTTAGGTTTCTGCGCCTATTGAGCTGATCGTGCCCTGACGGTTGGGGCGGCCCGGATGGTGCCACGGGGTGACGGTGCAGCCTTTTCTAATGCTCTGTGAGTATGTGTTATCGGATAAAAACAGTGACGAATGACCGGTTTCATTCTGCCCATCTCATAAATATTTGAAGCATAAAAATTCTATATATATCCATAGTCACCCCTATAAAATGAAGTTTTATCTGCATAGAAAATCTTTACTTCGGTTTTATGTGCACTCGCATATTCCTTGGGATGCAGCATTGGGCAAGCTGCGGATAAACCTCAGCGTTCCTTCAGCTAGCGCTTTTCCCCCATTGGCAACGGTATACTTACTTATACCCGACAAGTAGAGAGGCCAGTTGCGATGGAGCCGCAAAATCCAAGCGAGAGCACACCGTCAACCCTGCCCGCACCCACTAATATGATTCCG
This sequence comes from Rothia aeria, assembly GCF_016726365.1. Lineage (NCBI taxonomy): Bacteria > Bacillati > Actinomycetota > Actinomycetes > Micrococcales > Micrococcaceae > Rothia > Rothia aeria. The sequence continues at coordinate 1,012,745 of NZ_CP068102.1, forward strand.
ATTGTGAGGGTGCCGGGCGTTCAAACGGCGGCGGAAAAAGCAGCAGCTAAAAAACGTAAAACCCAAAACCTGGTGAAATACCTGGCGGTGGGCAGAACTCTCTACACGGTTATTCCTTTGGCACTTTTCTTTTTATTGGTTGAGCGCCGCGCTATCACTATTGACGCGTTCCCCGATCTGCTCTCCCCGGTGGGGCTTTTCCTTCTCCTGTATGTGCTGTTTGAGATACTGAGTGTGCTGTGGTTTAACAGCGGAAAGCAGCCAGCATTTATTGCCCTGTTGGGCCGCTACCTGGCTGGTGTTGTGCTCTCCGTGGTGTTTATGAGCATTGTGCTCCAGTTCATGCCGTGGTCGCAGAACCTGCGGGAAACCTTTGTGGGGTGGTGGACGATCACCGTGCCGTTTGCCGAGCTGATTACCAGCGGGTTCCTGTTCTATTTGACGTTTAAGAATTTTCCAAAGACAGCCGCAGCCCCGGAGCATACACAGTTCTGGCAGGACGAAGAGGAAGAGTAGAGGTCGTTCTGCGCCCATCGCAGGAGGCGGAGTTCTGCCAGGCAGCCAACCCACCCACAGGGTCTGCTGGTGCAGATTCCGCCTTCTTTGATGTAACGCACCCGTGAAGGGTTGGTTTGTAACATATCGTCATATAACCCAGCATATTGTTCATATATTGGACACCTCTTTCTGCCCTCTTGGAGGGCCTTCCCGTCAAAACACGTTCAAAGTTTTGAGGGTTAACCCCCAGTTTTTGGCGTCATTATTAGACAGTTGGGGCTTCTTGGCGCTTACCGGGTAGAAAAAGAAGGCCCATTTTTGGCTTATCCCACACAGCAACCTATTCGCTTTTTCGTGTTGTTCCGCGTCATAGCAATATAAAGATTTGATAAATAATCCGAAAGTATGACAGTTTTCAAAAAACCTTAGAGTATGCTGGAAATTCGACTAACTGAGGAAGCACGCAATGAGCAATAGCGCAACACAGGTAAGAACAGCCCAGATCGGTGGTGGCCGTATCAGCGACGGCCCGGCGAACCTGCGAGCCTCGTTCAGCGCTTCCAAGGTTTCGGCGGGTCACCGTACCACCTCCCCCAAGATACTGTCAGTCCTGTACACGGCGCGCGTGATTGGGTTGGCATTACCGTACGTATTTACGTTTGCAGCGGTGCTGGGTGGAGACCTTTATTCGCAGTGGGCACACGTGATGTTCCACCCGATTGGGCAGTTCATGCTGGCGTATGCACTGGCGCATGTGACCGCCAATATTTGTTTCAACTTCCGCCGCGGCGGCGCCCTGGTTCGCACCGTAAATGGTGTGGGCGCGGTGCTGTGTGTGGCGGTCTCTCCCCTGTGGGTGAACTTGATAATGTCAGGGGCTAATTCGCCAGATGCGTTGTGGGCGCTGATTGGTGTTCCCCTGGAATTCGCGGCGTGCATTGGATACTACGTGTACACCGCACGGAGGATTGGGTAGAGTCCTCCATAATCCCATAGAGAAAAGTTGAGCACCCGGTGTTTGTTGGTTCCGCCGGGTGCTCAACCACGTTTACGGGTACACGCCTAGTTTTCACATTCTGCACCAAGAAATCCCTGGTATTGCTGATCGGCTGCGGTAGGGTGAAGGGGCACGCCTCCAACCACCAGGCAAGGAGTCACCCGCCATGACCGCCAGCAACAAGAGCACATTGAATGCTTCACGGCAGGATCGCTATCTAAAAGCCGTCGAGCTGCTTGACTCTGCCCACTCATACACACGGCTGGGCGCGGTGCACGCACTCGTGGGGCTGGCGGATGAATACCTTGCCAATGAATCCTTATCCGCAGAAGAAAAGCACACGGAGGGCCAGCGCATCGTTGATGTTCTCTGCGCCTACATCCGCGACCCTTTTGAGCTGGCATTTCGGTACGATGAACTCTCGCAGAATAAGCCCAGCCAGCACGGCGTATACGGGGACAACCACCAAGATTTCTATATGCACAAAGCGGAGCTTCTGGCAGAAGCAAAGGTTCGTCAGCAGGCTTTGCAGGAAATTCACCGCCGGTTGCGCCATTTTCCTCAGGACGACAGAAGGAGTTATGTAGAAGGCTCGTGGTCTGGGTTTGAGTACGATTTCTCGAATAGTGTTTTCTTCTACCCGGTTGATATGAAGGATTCCTGGTACCAGAATTCCGTTGATTTCAGCAGGTGCACATACTACACCAGTGCCGAATTCAACGGTTCCACCTATGAACGAAGCGCCTATTTTTGCGATTCTACGTACTACGATTGGGTTTTCTTCAACAACTCAACCTATTGTGGTGAAGCCCAGTGGAGCGGATCTACGTACCATGATTCGGCGCGTTTCAACTGGTCTGTTTACTATGGTGAGGTTTCCTTCCACGATTCTGTTTACGGTGGATCGGTCTTCTTCGACCAGTCTCTCTACTACGATGAGGCTTTATTCTATAGCTCTACTTATCGGGGCGAGGCCGGGTTCGACGGCTCTCTGTACCAAGGCTCAGTTTTTGTGAATGATTCTGTCTTTGCTGGCGAGGTTTCCCTGTACGGGTCTGTTTTCTGCGGTGCCCTGAATTTTGGTACCGACTTTTTCGGGGAATCGTATCCTTCGCGGTTTGTTCAGAGTGCGCCCTGTTTTGTTGCTGAAAAGAATGCGCGGGCAACGTTATTTGGCTCGTCTAGCAATAATTTTGTGGTTGCGAACAGCGGCTACTCTATAGCTCTCGGCGCTGACGGTCTTCCGCTGGGATGCAGCTTTTTGTCTACAGAACAGGCAGACTATCTCGCGGCAAAGTTCCGAAAGATACACGAGACGTGGACCCATCTTCATGACTCGCAGGTGCCGCAGGAGCGGCAAGACCTTCGGGAGAAAATGGAGAGCCTAAGCCAAGATATACGAGCGTGGAGGAAAGAAGCTACTGCTCTGCCTGGTGGCAACTAGCAGATGACGCTTTCCCCTACATATACGGGGTATCTGCTGTAGGATGGGGAGGAAATAAACGCCGCTCCACTCACCTGTGAGGAACCGTTAAAAGCAATGCCGCATACACCCGAAAATGTAGAGAACAATTCAGAGGTATCTCACCAAACCACGTTTGAGAAACATAAGGCAGAGCGTTAGGAACGGTATCTTCAAGCGGTAAAACAGCTTCGCAGCAAGGACGCCTCTGCGCGCGTGAGCGGCGTACACGCACTTGTTACGCTTGTGGATGAGTGGCTTCACGAAGAAAACCTATCTGAAGACGAAAAAATTAAAGAGGGGCAGTTGATTATTAATAAGCTCTGCGCCTACATCTGCTCCCCTTTCACCCTCGCCTCTGAGTATGATGAACTGACTCAGGACAGCCCAGCAGCTGAAGGTCTCTACAAAAATAGAGAACAAGAATTCTATATTCATAAGGCAGAGCTTCAAGCAGAAGCAGATGTGCGCCTGAGCATTATTAAAGAGATTCACGCCCGCCTACAGGGCCCAGACGAAAATACCCCAGGGGCGTGGTCAGGTTTTGAATACGACTTCTCAGGTAGCATTTTCTTCTACCCCGTAGACCTCACACGCTCTTACTACACGAAACCCGTTCATTTCAGTGAATCCGTTTACTGGAGTTCGGCTAATTTCAGTGGATCCACCTACCGGGCCTGGGTTGGTTTCAGCGACTCCACCTACCGGGGTCGGGCTGATTTTAGCGGCTCCACCTATCGGGGCGGGGCCGATTTCCACGAGTCCATCTACCAGGCTGAGGTTGATCTCAGCAAGTCTGTTTATCAAGACTGGGTAGACTTTCACGAATCCACCTATTGGGGTGATGCCAACTTCAGCGAGTCTGCTTATCGAAGTTGGGCTGATTTCTACGATTCTACCTATCAGGATGAGGCTAGTTTTACCGGCTCCACTTACCAGGAGGGGGTTGATCTTAGCTGCTCCATCTATTGGGGTAGGGTCAACTTCCGCGGTTCCATCTACGAGGATGAGGCTACTTTTAGCGGGTCTATCTTTCAGGACACAATCGATTTTGGTAAAGATACAGGCAGCGGCGGTTCTTCCCGTTTCACACGATGCGCCCCTGCGTTCTATGACGAGGCAAACCAGCAAAACACACTTTTTGGCGCACCCAATAATGACTTCTCCGCCGAAAACAGCGAGGGCTGCCCCATTCTCCTTACCCCTGACGAATTACCCCTTGACTGCCGCTTCCTATCAACCGCCCAGAAGGATTACCTGGGGAATACCCTCCACAGGCTAGAAGAAACGAATGATGAGTTCCTTGCCGCGAAGAATCATGAAGTGGAGAAAGAGCTCTCAGAAAAGCTGCGGTCTCTCACCCAAGAACTCCACGACTGGCGTGAAAAAGTTACCGCATTACCGCCCAACTCGCCGAATAATACAGGAACACCTCAGCAGACCAAGTTGAAACGGGCTGAGGAGGAGGTTCCATGGTTCTCAGCAGGTGGAGAAGCGCTTTCCCTACTTGACGACTATCGAAAAAACGGCAATGATCACGCCAAGATTTATGTAGTTATTAAAGATATTCTTGAAAGCCATGAAAACCAGATAAAAATTCTTGCAGAACAGACCCAGCAATGCCTTGAAAGCGTTTTCAGACAACGTATGGCAGAGCGTCGAGGACGGTACACCAAAGCGGTAGAACAGCTTGGTAATGCGAGTGCCCCCGTTCGTATAGGTGGCGTATATACGCTCGTTGGTCTCGCGGATGAGTGGCTACTAGACGAAAGCCTGGCATACTTAGAAAGAGTTAGAGAAGGACAGGTTATTATTAATAACCTGTGTACCTATATTCGCTCCCCGTTTGCCCTTGTTTCCCACTATGATGAGCTAACTCAAGACAGCCCAACAGCCGAAGGTCTCTACAAAAATAGAGAACAAGAATTCTATATAGACAAAGCGACCATAAAATCTGAAGCAGATATTCGTCTGAACATTATTAAAGAAATTCGCCACCGCCTACAAGGCCCAGATGAAAACACTCCAGGGGCGTGGTCTGATTTTGAATATGACTTCTCAGGTAGCACCTTCTTCTACCCCGTAGACCTCACAAACTCCTACTACACAAAACCCGTTAATTTCAGCGGCTCTACCTACCAGGATTGGGTTGACTTCAGTAACTCTATCTACCAAAGTCGGGCTGATTTTAACGATTCTACCTACCGGAACTGGGCTGACTTCCGCGGCTCAATCTATCAAGGTCGGGCTGATTTCAATAGCTCCACCTATCAAAATGTGGTTTACTTCAGTGACTCAACTTACAGGGGTGAGGTTTGTTTTAATAAATCCACTTACCAAGATTTTGTTTATTTTGACCGCTCCATCTACCAGAACTGGGCTGATTTCTACGATTCTACCTATCAGGATGAGGCTAGTTTTACCGACTCCACCTACCTGGATATGGTTAGCTTCTTCGACTCCACTTACCAGGAAGTGGTTAGTTTCAGTGATTCTGCCTATTGGAATGGGGGCGGGTTCAGCAACTCCATTTACCAGGGTGAGGTTGATTTCAGCAATTCCATTTACGTCGGCGGGATAGGGTTCAGCAACTCCGCTTACCGGGGTAAAGCTAATTTCAGTGGCTCCATCTACCAGGGTCAGGTTGGCCTCAGCAACTCCACCTATGAGGACGAAACTGCTTTTAGCGGGTCTATCTTTCGCAACGAAATTTATTGTGGCCAGAGCACAAACAGCGGCAGCTCTTCCCGTTTCACACAATGCGCCCCTGAATTCTACGACGAAACAAACCACCAAAACACGCTCTTTGGCTCACACGACAATAATTTCACAGCCGAAAACGGCAGAGGTTATCCCATTTACCGCAACCTTAAAGGCTTACCCCTCGGCTGTGCTTTCCTGGCACCCGATCAGAGGGAATACCTGAAGAGTATTCTCCGCAGGATGGAAGAAATCAGCAATAAAATTCATACCCCGCACACCCCAGACAAGACGAAAGAACTCTCAGAAAAGCTGCGGTCTCTCACCCAAGAAATCCATGAATGGCGTGAAAAAGTCACCACAGCACAGAGGACCCGATAAGCGATGCCAGAAAAACATAATACAGAACGCCGAGAACGGTACGTAAAAGCAGTAGAACAACTGGGCAATGAGAAAGCCCCTGTCCGTATGGATGGTGTGTATACGCTTATTGGCCTCGCGGATGAGTGGCTACTAGACGAAAACCTGGAATACTTAGAAAGAGTTAGAGAAGGACAGGTTATTATTAACAACTTCTGCGCCTATATCCGTTCCTCCTTCGCTCTCGCCTTCCACTACGATGAGCTGACTCAGGAAAGCCCAACAGCCGAAGGCCTTTACAAAAATAGAGAACAAGAATTCTACGCTGACAAAGCAGCGCTAGAATCTGAGGCAAACATTCGCCTGAGCATTATTCAAGAAATTCGCCACCGCCTACAAGGCCCTGAGATTAACACGCCGGGGGCATGGTCAGATTTTGAATACGACTTCTCGGGAAGCACCTTCTTCTACCCCATAGATCTGACAAATTCTTACTACGCAAAACCTGCCGCATTCGATAATGCCGTGTATAAAGACTGGGCTAATTTTAGCGGCTCCCACTATTGCGGTGACGCTGATTTCAGCTACTCAGACTACGGGGGTGATACTGATTTCAGCTATTCCACGTATCAGGGTGAAGCTGACTTCCGGGAGTCCGCCTATCAGGGTCGGGCTGACTTTAGCCGCTCCACCTACATGCAAAAAGCTGTTTTTAGCGATTTCATTTCTCCCTCCACATACAAAAGTGACGCTGATTTCAGCAATTCAGACTATGGGGATGATACCGATTTCAGCTATTCCACCTATCAGGGTAGGGCTGATTTCCGCGCCTCCACCTACGCCGGTGAGGCGTATCATCGTGGTTCCAGCTACACGGGTACAGTTGATTTCAGTGATTCCGTCTATAGGGGCCGGGCTATCTTCAGCCGTGCCGCCTACCAGGGCAAGGCTAATTTCAGCGGCTCCAGGTACCAGGATGAGGCTCACTTCTACTTCTCCACCTACCAAGAGGCTGATTTCAGTGGCTCCGCCTACCAAGCCCTCACTGACTTCAGCTACTCCACTTACCGGGGTGCAGCTGACTTCCGCAGATCAGCCTACCGGGCTGGGGCTGACTTCTGCGGCTCAGAATACCGGGAATGGGCCACCTTCAGCGGATCCACCTACCAGAGGTGGGCTAACTTTGTTGACTCCACCTATGGGAGCTGGGCTGATTTCAGTAAGTCCACCTACCAGGGAAATGCTGACTACAGCGAGTCTATGCACCAGGGCTGGGTTAATCTCAGCGGATCCACTTATGAGGGTGTAGCAGCCTTTAACGGGTCTATTTTTGACGACAAAATCTATTTTAGTGAAGATATAGACGGCAGCTGCTCCTCCCGTTTCACGCAGTACGCCCCCGCGTTCTACGACGAGACAAACCATCAAAACGCACTTTTTGGTTCGCATAAGAATAATTTCACGGTCGAAAACGGTAGGGGCCACCCCATTTACCTCACGCCTGAGGGATTACCCCTCAACTGTGCTTTCCTGGCACCCGATCAGGGGGAATACCTGAAGAGTATTCTCCGCAGGATGGAAGAAACCAGCGATAAAATCCTTGCCGTGAAAAATGATGAAGAGAAAAAAGGGCTCATAGAAAAGCGGCAACCTCTTGACAAAGAATTCAATGAATGGCGTGAAAAAGTCACCACAGCGCAGAGGACCCGATAAGCAATGCCAGAAAAACATAATGTAGAACGCCGAGAACGGTACACCAAAGCGATGGAACAACTCGGAAGCAAAGAAGCCCCTGTCCGTATAGGTGGCGTATACACGCTTGTTGGGCTCGTGGATGAGTGGCTACTAGACGAAAACCTGGATTACACAGAAAAAGTCAGAGAAGGACAGGTTATTATCAATAGCCTCTGTGCCTATATCCGTTCCTCCTTCGCTCTCGCCTTTCACTACGATGAGCTGGCTCAGGAAAGCCCAACAGCTGAAGGTCTTTACAAAAATAGAGAACAAGAATTCTACATTGACAAGGCAGCGCTGGAATCTGAGGCAGATATTCGCCTGAGCATTATTAAAGAAATTCACGATCGCCTACAAAGCCCTGAAATAAACACGCCGGGGGCATGGTCTGATTTTGAATATGACTTCTCGGGAAGCACCTTCTTCTACCCCATAGATTTCACACGCTCTTACTACGCAAAGCCTGTTAATTTTAGTGGTTCCGCCTACCAGGACGAGGTTCGCTTCGGCGGTTCCACTTACCAGGGCGGGGCAGATTTCAGCGGCTCTATCTACTGGCGTGGGGCTGATTTCCTCAGTTCTACATACCAGAGTCAGGCTAACTTCACCGGTTCCACGTACCAGGACAAGGCTGTCTTTAGCAGCTCCACCTACCAGGATGGGGCTAACTTCAGCGGATCCACTTATCAAGGTGAAGTTTTCTTTCGTGGCTCCGTCTACCGGGGCTGGGTTGTTTTCAATGGCTCTACCTATCGGGAAGAGGCTGATTTCTGTGGCTCTACCTACCGGCGCGGGGCTGATTTCAGCAACTCTACCTACTGGGGCAAGATTGTTTTCGGCGGCTCCGTTTATCAAGGCTGGGCTGTCTTTCGCGATTCCGCTTACCGGGGCGAAGCTGCCTTTAATGACTCCGTCTACTGGGGTGGGGCCGATTTCAGCGGCTCTACCTACCGGGGCAGGACTGGCTTCGGTAACTCTATCTACCAGGAAGGGGCCAATTTAAGCCGATCCATCTACTGGGGCGAGGCTAACTTTAGCGGGTCTATTTTCTGTAGTGAAATATATTTTGGCCAAGACGGAGACAACAGTAGCTTTTCTCGCTTCACAGACTGCACCCCTCAGTTTTATGACGAGACAAACCATAAAAACACGCTCTTTGGCTCGCATAACAATGATTTCACGGTCGAAAACGGCAGGGGCTACCCCATTTACCGTGCCTTTGAAGGCTTACCTCTTGGCTGTGCTTTTCTCACCGCAGAACAGAAAGAATACCTTGAAGATAAGTTCCATGAAATAGGAAAAACGAAGAATAAATTTCGTGAGGTAAAAGATACCGAGGGGAACGCCATATTTGTCAACACTCCGCTATCTCTTAACGGTGAGATCCGTGTTTGGCGTGAGAAAGTTACCACGGTAAAAGCGGAGGGCACAACATCCGGAGAGCAAGATAACTAGCCGCCCGGTTAAGCTGAAGATGCGGTAGGGTAAAAAGGAACACGCACCATCACTTTAAGGAGCAGAACGCCAATGCCAGAAGAACGCAAAACTATAGAGTCTAGATTATCTGCTAGCCCGGAGGTATATCGGCACACCAAGTTTATGGCACGGTTTGAGAAGGCTTTTCCGTGGCTGCTGGCTGGTGGGGCAGCGCTTGTCCTACTTGAAACCTACCGCAAGAATACTAACGACCGCGCTAAAGCGAATGCAGACATTAAAGCCGCCCTTAAAAACCAAGAGCACCAAGCGGAAGTTCTCAAAGAACAAATCCGGCAATTCGACGAAAATGCTTTCAAAGAACGTAAAGCAGAACGCCGAGAACGGTACACCAAAGCGGTAGAACAGCTTGGTAATGTGAGTGCCCCCGTTCGTATGGGTGGTGTGTATACGCTCATTGGGCTCGCGGACGAATGGCTTGAAGAAGAAAATCTGTCTGAGCCTGAAAAAGTCAGAGAAGGGCAGGTTATTGTTAATAATCTCTGCGCCTATATTCGCTCCCCGTTTATTCTTGCTTCTCATTATGATGAGTTATCTCAGGCCAGCCCCACACCTGAGGGGTTTTATAAAGATAATCAGCAGAAATTCTACACTGATAAAGCAGAGTTCACATCTGAGGCAGATATTCGCCTGAGCATTATTCAAGAAATTCACGATCGCCTACAAAGCCCTGACAAAAACACACCGGGAACATGGTCAGGCTTTGAATACGATTTCTCGGGAAGCACCTTCTTCTACCCTATAGACCTCACAAACTCCTATTACAAAAAACCCGTTAATTTCAGTGGCTCCACTTACCAAGACGAGGTTCGCTTCGACGGCTCTGTCTACAAGGACGAGGCTGACTTCGGTAGCTCCATCTACAAGAGTTGGGCTACCTTCGACGGCTCCACCTACACAGGTTGGGTTGGCTTCAATTGCTCCACCTACCAAAGCTGGGCTGACTTCAGCGCCTCCACGTACCAGAACGGAGCTACCTTCATGAGCTCCACCTACCAAAGCTGGGCTGACTTCAGTAATTCTACCTGCCAAAGTGAGGTTTACTTCAGCGACTCTACCTACAAGGGTAAGGCTGACTTCAGCGGCTCGACCTACCAGAATGAGGTTTACTTCAGCTACTCCACCTACCAGAGTGAGGCTGACTTCAGCGACTCTATCTACCAGGACAAGGCTGACTTTAGTGACTCCACCTACCGAGGCTGGGCTGACTTCCGCAACTCCGCTTACCAGGGTCGGGCTGGTTTCACCGACTCCACCTACCAGGGTGAGGTTTACTTCAACAACTCTACCTACCAGTGGGCTCATTTCAGCGGCTCCACCTACCGAGGCTGGGCTGACTTCCGCAACTCCACTTACCAGGGTCGGGCTGGTTTCACCGACTCCATCTACCAGAATGAGGTTTATTTCAGCGGCTCCACCTACGAAGATAAGGCCAACTTCAGTGGGTCTATTTTCTGCGGTGACGTTTATTATGGCAAAGATAGATACAACAGTAACTTTTCTCGCTTCACAGAATGCACCCCTCAGTTTTATAATGAGAATAGCCATCAAAATACACTTTTTGGTTCACCTGATAATGACTTCTCCGTCGAAAACGGCAGGGGCTACCCCATTTACCGCAACCTTGACGGCTTACCTCTTGGCTGTGCTTTTCTCACCGCAGAGCAGAAAGAATACCTTACAGATAAGTTCCAAGAAATAGACGAAACGAAGAATAAAATTCGTGAGGTAAAAGATCCCAAAGAGAAAGCAGAACTCTCGAAAAAGCTGCAAGCTCTTAACGAAAAGCTCTATGAATGGCGGGAGGAAGCCACCACGGTAAAAGCGGAGGATACAGCGCCCGAAGAGGAAGATAACTAATAACTAGCCGCCCCAAAGGATTCGCGGTCTCCACCTCCTGCCGTATAAGAGCACTAAGATTCTACGGTGCTGTTTACCCCTATGAGTTTGACCCTGCTCTGACGTGGCAGGTTTGTTTCGACCACAGGATTTAACCCGCAACGACCTCTGAATATGCGCAGGGCCGGGCTGTTATCTGCCTGCTCAGCAAAGATTTGCAGGTAAACCTTGAGCCAAAATTCAGGAAAACCTGAAAGGCGAGCTGAAGATGCGGTAGGGTGGTACTTGCGCACACTCACCGTAAGGAGTCTACTTACCTATGAGCGATAAAAAACAGCAGGAAGCAGAACAGCCTAGGCGGTCGCATAAAATATGGTTATGGATAAAACGGTGGTGGCTGCCTATTGCTATTCTGCTGATTACTAGTGCCGGGCTAGCGTGTGCTCTATCTATCCCGCAACGAGTTTTTGAAACCCCTAGAGAACCAGCCAACGATAAGAGCGCCCCTGTCTTACTAGCTCAGAGCAACCTCCGGTTAGCTTTTCTCTATATCACCGGTGGGGCTATCGCGGTGATGGGTCTTATCGAAACTTTTCGCAAAAACAATAACGAAAAACTCAAGACCGATCAGGAAAAAGAGAAAAATGACAGAGACCATCTGCGACAGGTGAGGGCAGGACGCAGAGAACGGTACACCAAAGCGGTAGAACAGCTAGGTGATGAGAAAGCTCCTATTCGTATGGGCGGCGTGTACACACTCGTTGGACTCGTGGATGAATGGCTTGAAGACGAGTCTATAGACAAATATGAGGACAGGCTCAAAGAAGGACAGGTTATTATCAATAACCTCTGCGCTTATATACGCTCCCCATTCACTCTCGCTTCTCATTATAATGAGTTATCTAACCCCACGCCTAAAGGAATATATAAAGATAAAAAAGAAAAATTCTATGCAGACAAAGCAACATTAGATTCTGAAACAGACGTTCGTCTAGGAATTATTAAAGAAATTCACGACCGTCTACAAGACTCAGACAAAAACACACCGGGGGCGTGGTCAGACTTTGAATACGATTTCTCGGGAAGCACCTTCTTCTACCCAATAGACCTTACGAACTCTTACTACGCAAAACCTATTAATTTCAGCGGCTCCACCTACACGAGTTGGGCTGACTTCAGCGGCTCTACCTACAAGGGCGAGGCTTACTTCCGCAACTCTACCTACCAGAGTAAGGCTATCTTCAACGGCTCCACCTACAAAGGCAGGACTGTATTCATCGGGTCTATTTTCTATAGTGACGTTTCTTTTGGCGAAAATAATGAAAACGGTAGCTCTTCCTGTTTCACAAAATACACCCCTAATTTCTATCAAAAAAATTATTATCAGAAAACACTTTTTGGTTCAATTAATAATAATTTTACGGTAGATAATGATAAAGGTCATCCTATTTATCTAAACCCAGAAGGTATACCTCTAAAATGCAAATTTCTCACCTTGGAACAGAAAGAATACCTTGAAGGTAAATTCCAAGAAATAGAAAAAATAAATAATAAACTTTTTGAGGTGAAAGATCTCAAAGAGAAGGAAGAACTTTCGAAAAAGCTGCAAGCTCTAAACGAAGAACTCCACAAATGGCGGGAGGAAGTTACCACAGTATAAATTAGAAAACAGCACAATAGAAAGTATAGAAGACTAACCAACCTATCATGGTGTTCTAGGATAGTTTATAACCGACAAATATCCCAAAACTCTACAGTTCTAAACTTTATTGAACGAAAGTACCGGCAGCTTATGCAGCTGCTCCTCCTTACTTACCCGCCAAAGTTTTCAGGTTCAGCGGCGTACTTAGCGCCTCTACCAGGCGCCCCAACCGCATCAAAACCTGCCCCCTCACACAGGGCCCAGTAAAACCTTGCGGCATATGCTATTCGTCTTCTTCGTAGACATAATCCTTGAAATAGTCAGGGTCACCGTCGCTGTCTATCCAGAGCTCAAACCAGCCCAGGAAGTCCTGGCGCTCACAGCAGGGGCTAACACCCACATCCGAGAAGCTCCACACCTCACCGGCGCACGGCCCGGCGGTAATCAGCTCATAGGTCATGCCACACCCCTCATCCATGAGCTCAATACCCTGGTTCCCCAGCTTACGTTCAAAGGACTCGTCGCTAAGCTGCTCTTCGTCCTCCTCATCCTCCCAAACCCAGCCGTCCGTGAGCGTCATGGGGAGGGAAAGGTCTTTGTGCTCAATCTCTGCGAGCCGGTGAATGGGACTGGCGCTAATGCTCTCCGCCGCAGGGTCGTTCCAGCCGTCACCAACCTCCAGCAGAAACAGCCGGTACGCCTGCGGCAGGCGGGTGTTGCAGGCACTCTCAAAAGCAGCAATTTCCGTCTCCGAAATGGTAGGCCCCATGCTGATATTCTTCTGAGCAATTTTAGTCTTAATACGCTCGATCACGGCCAGGTATTCTTCAGGTGTATAGATAGGCACAGAAACTCCTCAATATAGATATAGTCCAGTTCACAAGTCAGCACAGAGCCTTTTTACATGCTACTGCACAGCCGTAACTGTTTCTATCCTGGCGGTCATTGAGGTACGGGCAGATTATGCGTATTCAATTCCGGCTGAATTCATGCAATAATTAAATATAAATCCACTTTAACTACAATTAGTGCCACATGAACGAATTTAATAACTCCATCATTATTTACCAGCCAAATACTGATCAGCCCGCTATTGATGTTCAGATAGAAGGCGAAACTGTGTGGCTCAGCCAGCGGCAGATGTCGGTATTATTCAATACCAGTTCAGACAATGTTGGGCTCCACCTGAAGAATATCTATGCTGAGGGTGAGCTCCTAGAAGAGGCAACTACCGAGGATTTCTCGGTAGTTCGTCAAGAGGGGACCAGGCAGGTTCGGCGATCAGTGCGCCACTACAACCTTGATGCCATTATCTCCGTGGGCTACCGGGTCAAATCAGCCACGGCCACGCAGTTCCGCATCTGGGCCACCAAGCGCCTGCGCGAATACCTGGTGCAGGGGTACAGCATTAACCAACAGCGGCTTGAACAGCTCGGGCAGATCGTAGAAGTCATGGCACGGGCAGATAACCATCTTGTGGCCGGTACCGGTGAAGTACTCGCAGCCTATCTACCGAGCCTGCAAGCCCTGCGCGACTACGACGAAGGCACGCTCTCTGCCAGCGAATCCACCGGGAACGCGCCGGTGTGGCAGCTCACTCATGCCGAAGCGCAGGCGATCATTGCCCGCGCCCGCAGCGAATTCCCGCAAGATAGGCTGTTCGGGATCGAAAACGGGGATAAACTCAAGTCGGTTGTCGCAACCATCTACCAGAGCTTCGCGGGCGAAGACCTCTACCCAACCACCGAGCAGAAAGCAGCGAACTTACTGTACCTCATGGTCAAAGACCACCCGCTGGTTGATGGGAATAAACGCAGCGCCGCGGCCTTGTTCATTGAGTTTCTGGCCCAGAATAACCTGCTGTTTTCGGCCGATGGCACACCGCTCGTCTCAAACAACGCCCTAGCGGCAATGACCCTAATGGTCGCCATGAGCAGCCCGAAAGAAAAGGACCTTATGGTAGCCCTCGTGGAGCGGCTCATTAGCCCGGCTGCGCAGTAGCCTTCGCTTCGTGGCCCGCAGTGCGCCGCTACTCCCCCACCAGGGTCTTCGGGTCCAGCGGGGTGCTGGTGCCCTCCGCCAGGTGCTCCAGGCGCCTCAAAATAAGGCCCTCACGCAGCGCCCAGGGGCAAACACGCATCGTTTCCACGCCGAACATCTCCATCGCGGCCTCAGCCACCATCGCACCCGCAAGAACCTGGTCGGCGCGCATCCGGGAAACACCGGGCAAATCAGCGCGCTCGGCGGGGGCCATGGCCTCCATGCGGCGAGTCCACAGGCGCAAATCCGTCACATGCATCTCACGCTTCACATGCGGCCCCGCAGAATACGGTGCTGCCCCGCAGATACGCGCCAACGACCGGAACGTCTTCGAGGTGCCCACCACCATGTTCGGCTCACCGAATGCCAGCAGCTGCTGCGCCACCGGCTCAATCTGCTCACGCACATACCCGCGCAGCCGCTTCGTCTGCTTCGGTGCGGGCGGCTGCTCCTCAAAAAACTCGCGGGTCAGGCGGCCAGCGCCCAGCGGCACCGACATTGCCGCATCCGGTAAGGCATCCGTGCCCGTGGAAAACTCGAACGAGCCGCCCCCAATATCAAAATTCAGGATGCGCCCCGCACCCCACCCTTGCCAGCGGCGCACCGCGAAATAGGTGATAGCCGCCTCCTGGTCGCCTGAAATCCCGCTCAGGCTCACCCCGGTTTTCCGCCGCACATGCTGCAGAACCTCGGCACCATTACCGGCCTCACGAATAGCGGAGGTCGCGAAGGCGAGCAGGTCCTCGGCGTTGTTTTCAATGGCGAAATCGCGGGCAGACTTCACGAACTCGGTCAGCGCGGCGCGGCCCTCGTCAGAAATATCACCTGACGGCGTCAAATACTGCACCAGCTGCAGCGGAATCTTATGCGAAGCGTATGGTTCGGGGCGGGCACCCGGGTGCCCGTCAATAAGCAGCAGGTGAACGGTGTTCGACCCCACGTCAAGAACTCCAAGGCGCACAGCGCGCTCCTATCCCCCGGCAGGTGCCGAGATAATATACAACTCCGTTAAGTCTGGCACACTGCGCACTCATCCAGCGTCAGACGGACTAGTCCTTCTTAGCCGCAGTCTTCTTTGCAGTAGTGGACTTTTTAGCGGTTGTCTTTTTCGCGGTGCTCTTCTTGGCGGTTGTCTTTTTCGCCGCGGTCTTACGCTTCGCAGGCCCCTTAGCGCGCTTCTCGGCCAGCAGTTCGACGGCGCGCTCATGGGTGAGCGATTCGATGGTTTCCGAACGCGGCACCGTAATGTTGGTAACGCCGTCGGTAATGTACGGCCCGAACCGCCCGTCTTTGACCACGATATTCTTTTCGCTGTTCGGGTCTACCCCGAGTTCGGCGAGCGGGGGCTTAGCGGCGGCACGTCCGCGCTGTTTAGGCTGTGCATAAATATCGAGCGCCTGTTCAAGGGTGATCGTGAAGATCTCTTCCTCAGACCCAATCGACCGCGAGTCGGTACCCTTCTTCAGGTACGGCCCAAACCGCCCATTCTGCACGGTAATTTCGTTGCCTTCCGCATCAGTACCGAGCACGCGCGGCAGGCTCAAGAGCTTGAGCGCATCCTCTAGAGTTACGGTCGCCAAATCCATAGATTTGAAAAGCGATGCAGTGCGCGGTTTAGCGGGCTTAGGCTTCTTCTTCGGCTTGGGTTTGCCGTTCTTGTAGTATTCGGTGGGCTGCGCATCCAGGTACGCCTGAATCTGCTCCTCCGTCATCTCTTCGATAACTTCGGTAACGTACGGGCCGTAGCGCCCGTCGCGGGCGATAATCTGGTTCCCGGAGGCCGGGTCGGTGCCGAGCACGCGCCCATCGGATTTGCCCTGCTCAAGCAGCTCTTTCGCCTTCTCAGCGGTCAGCTCATCAGGCGCCAAATCGGTGGGAACATTAGCGCGCACGGGGTCAGAAACTTCACCGGTTTCGGTATTGACGGTGCCTTCAGCCTCAAGGTAAGGGCCGAATTTACCCACGCGCAACACAATGCCGTCAGCAATGCGGATCGAGTTAATATCGCGAGCATCAATATCGCCCAGATTATCCACAATCGGCTTGAGCCCGCGCTTTTTCTGCGCCCCGCCACCAAAGTAGAAGGCACCCAGCCACTCCACACGCGACTCCTCGCCGCGGGCAATACGGTCAAGGTCTTCTTCCATCTGCGCGGTGAACTCGTAGTTCACGTAAGGGCCGAAACTGTTTTCAAGCAGCCGCACCACCGAGAACGCGGTCCACGAAGGCACGAGCGAACCGGAACGCACCTGCACATAGCCGCGGTCCATAATCGTTGAAATCACGGCGGCGTAGGTGGAGGGGCGTCCAATGCCCAGCTCGTCAAGAGTTTTCACGAGCGAAGCCTCAGTGTAGCGGGGCGGGGGCAGGGTCTCATGCCCGGCGGCTTCAAGTTTCTTGGCGGTGAGCGGGTCACCCTGTGCGAGCGCGGGCAGGCGTTTCTCGGCGTTCTTGGCGTCGCGTTCTGCCAGGCGGGTTGCGTCCACCCCTTCCTCATAGGCGGCGAGGAAGCCTCGGAAGGTAATGACGGTGCCGGATGCTGCGAACTCGGCGTCGCGCCCGTTGGATGCGGTTGCTCCCAACCGCACGGATGCGGTCGAACCGGTGGCGTCTGCCATCTGCGAGGCGACGGTACGTTTCCAGATCAGCTCGTACAGCCGGTATTCGTCGTTGGAGAGCGCGCCGCGCACGGCGTCGGGGGTGCGGAAGGCGTCGCCTGCGGGGCGGATTGCTTCGTGCGCTTCCTGCGCGTTTTTGCTCTTGGAGGCGTAGGTGCGCGGCGCGGAGGGCACGTATTCGGTGCCGTAGAGTTCGGATGCTTGGCGGCGTGCCGCCTTCACGGCCTGGTCTGAGAGTGCCACCGAGTCGGTACGCATGTAGGTAATGTAGCCGCTCTCGTAGAGGCGCTGGGCAACCTGCATGGTTACGCGCGATGAGAAGCGCAGCTTACGTGCCGCCTCCTGCTGCAGGGTTGAGGTGGTGAACGGCGCGGCGGGGCGGCGTTTATAGGGTTTGGTTTCGACCGAGCGCACCGCGAAGGGGGCGGCGGTGAGGGCTTCGGCGAGGGTACGCGCATCCGCCTCTGAGAGGTGGGTGACCTTAGTGGAGGTGAGGGTGCCGTCGTCGGCGAAGTCTTTGCCGGTGGCAACTCGGGTGCCGTCAACCGCCACGAGTTTGGCGTCAAAGCCCTCGTTGCTGGTGGTGATGAAATGCCCGGTCAGATCCCAGTAGTTGGCGGCGACGAAGGCCATGCGTTCGCGTTCGCGTTCAACAACGAGGCGGGTTGCTACGGACTGTACACGGCCCGCAGATAGCCCGCGGCCGACCTTGCGCCAGAGCACGGGTGAGATTTCGTAACCGTAGATACGGTCAAGGATACGGCGGGTTTCTTGGGCATCGACCAGGTGCAGGTCAATATCGCGCAGTTCCCCGAAGGCGCGTTCAATGGCTTCGCGGGTGATTTCGGGAAAGGTCATGCGGTAGACGGGAACCTTGGGTTTCAGAACCTCTTTGAGGTGCCAGGCGATTGCCTCACCTTCGCGGTCACCATCGGTTGCGAGGTAGAGGGCATCAACGTCTTTGAGTTTGCGTTTGAGTTCGGCGACTTTTTTCTTCTTGTCGGGGTTGACCACATAGTAGGGGTCAAAATCGTCGTCGATATTGACCGCGAACTTGCCGACCGGGCCTTTTTTCAGGTTTTCGGGCAGTTCGGAAGGCTGCGGCAGGTCGCGGATATGTCCCATGGACGAATCCACCAGAAATTCGCCGCCTAAGTAACCGCTGATGGTCTTCACCTTCGATGGGGACTCAACGATCAGTAGGGCTTTTCCGTTCTTTGCCTTGGTGGGCACGGCTCTCCTCGTGTGGGGTGGTTTTCAGTCTAGATGCGATTCAACAATAGCGCATAGTGCGCCCGAAACTCCCATTGGCGGCGCAACGCGCCGGGTGTTCCCTCTATGTAAAGCCATTAATGTGGCGGGCGCAAGTTAGGGTGCGGTGGGGCAGCGCGCCGGGTTCGCCCTGCGGGCTGGTGCCCGTGGTGTGGGCTGTGTCTACTGCCCGCTGTCGGTTTCAACCAGCCGGTATTCGCGGCCGTATACTTTGCGCGGCTCAATGCGCACCCACTGCATCTTATTGCCGTCGCTAAAATGACGCAACCCTAGAGTGTGCACCACATCCGGGGTCATTTCGTTGGGCAGCCAGTGCGCCACCCCTTGGACGATGACGGTGCGTATGCCTTCCGGCAGGGGTTCGTCGATTTCGAATGCTACGCGGCGGCTGACCACCACGGAGGAGAGTTTGTCGCCGCGGGTGGTGCGCAGGTAGATTTCGTCGCCGGTGACCCCGTAGAAGGCTGGTAGTACGTCTACGAACTGGCCGTCGGTGATGACGAGGCGCCCGAGCGTGTTTTCCCGTATTGTTTCCCAGCAGGATTCGGTGCTCATCATCTGGTTGTGCTCTTGTATGCTCATTCTTTTAGTGTAGGGGGTGTGCCGGGCGGGGCATAAAAAGGCTCTTTATTCCAATAAAGCGGTGTTTTTAACGCTTTATTGGAATAAAGAGCCTTTTTAGCATGGGGCAGGTGGGGTTAGCCGTTTTCGTCTGCGAAGTGTAGGAAGCTTTTTTCGATGAGTTCCCGGACAGCGACCAGCAGGGTGTCGCGCGGATGCTCGTTCTCGGTGCCGAAGGCGGCGTGCGCATCCGGTGTGTAGTCTTCCCAGCCCAGGAGCATGGCGAGCGCCCCCAGAATCTGCCCGATACTCAGCTCGCCGTCACATGCGGAGACGAATCCGGCGGTTTCGGTTGAGAGCAGGATTGTGCGGCACAGCCCGGATCCGGCGCGCAGCAGGATCACGTTCGGATGCTCGGCGCCGGGGCGACCGTGACGTTCTTCGGTCACGTCTTCGGCGACCACCAGGTGGGTTTCGGTGAGCGCCTGATCGGTCAGGGCGGTGAGGCGGTCGAAGCGTGCCACGGCCTCGGTGATGCTTTGCGCGATGGGCTGGGCTATGGGGTAGGTGATGTCTTCGAACCGGTTCAGGGGTACGGTTTCGGTGGTGTGTGCCGGGCGGCGGAGCCAGAGCATCCCGAACCCAATAGAATGAACGTTCCGGTTTTTAAAGTCGTCGAGATAGGCACGGTAGGTGCTCTCGTAGTGGTCACGGTCGCGGTTTTCACTCGCGTCTTTGAGCCAGGTTTCCGCATAGGATTCGGGGGTGAGCACTTCGCGCTGAATTACCCACGCTTCGCTCGGGGTGCCGGTGGCGGATTCGGCGAACCAGGTGCGCAGGCGCGCATCCCAGGGCTGCGCTTCGCCTGTGTTGTCGCGGTGAATTTCCCAGTTGCCGAGCATCTGGGCGCGCCCGCCGGGTACCAGCACCTCGGGGATGCGCCGAATAAGCGTGCTGACAATATCATCACCGGGCAGCCCGCCGTCGCGGTACGTGAACTGGTCGTCGCTGCTTTCGTTTGCGCGGCGCGGGGTAATGACGAACGGCGGGTTTGAGACCACAAGGTCGAACTGCTCCCCCGCCACGGGTTCCAGCAAAGAGCCTTGTCGGAGGCTGACGCGTGCTTCAAGGTTCTGCGGGTCGAGTTTCAGGGCGGGGGCGTTCAGCAGCAGGTTAAATCGGGCGAAGGCGAGGGCGCGCGGCGAAATATCGGTGGCTGTTACGTGGTCTGCGTGGGCGAGCAGATGGAAGGTCTGAATACCGCACCCGGTTCCCACGTCGAGGGCACGCGCCACGGGGGTGCGCTCGGTAATCTGCGCCAGGGTTAGGGATGCCTGCCCGATACCCAGCACGTGGTCCTTGCGCAGCACCCCGGGTCGCTGATGCGCCCCCAAATCGGAGGCCACCCACAGCTCGGTGCCGTCATCAGCCGAATGCGGGCGCAGGTCAAACACGGCGCGGTAATGCGGTTCTTCGCCGGGATTCTCGGGGGTGTGGGTATTTTCTGACTCCGTCGGTTCCACGAGGTGTGCCGCGATAAGGTCGTTCAGCGCGGGTTCGCCGCCGAGCGCATCGGCAAGTTCCGTGCGGGTTAGGGTGCGTGCGAACAGGAAAAACCCGATTATGCGCGCCAGGCGGCGGTCGGGGTCGGTGGTGTGCGCATCATCAAGGATGTTCTGTACCCGCCAGGTGCCGGGCACAACCTGGTCGCGCGCCATCGCTTCAAAGGCGCGCTCCCCCAGCAGTTCACGCACCCCGTCGTAACTGTAGTTAAGCTTCTCAAGGGCACCCCGGATGCGTTCAAGCCGGGCGGTATCGTCGCTTATGGGGGTGTCGGGGATGCGGGAGTACAGTTCATCAGCCATGCTCCCCATTCTATAAAATGCTGCGGGCGCAGATGGGGTGCTTTTCTCTTGGGTTTCTATTAGTTGCCCCGGGGCTGGTGTGTCTGGGTCGGGTGTCTTGTGCGGGCGGATTATGTGACGCGCCGTGACGGGGTTTTTATGCTCAGCTTGTGGATATTTCCGTTTAAACCGCTATTATCCACAGGCTAGGGTACGCCGGGAAGCGAACCTTAGGCCATAATGCTTTTATAAACAGTATGGAAAAGCATGAAATACTATCTAATAAAATAAAAAATATAAAAACTGGTCTTAGTGAAGGGCCTGACCCCCAGTTTTTTCACGGTGGGCAGCGCGGCGGCGATACGGTTCGGCTCGCCCAGGGGCAGTACATGAGCGCCCCCGAGTGGGCTGAGCTGAACCCTGCTGATAAGCATTTGGCGCGTATTATTGCGCACGCCCGCGTGCTGCGTGACCCCGTCTTTAGTCACCGCAGCGCAGCCATTATTCACGGTATACAAACGCTGAGCGTCCCCGATAAGCTCCAGGTACTAGGAAGCGGCGGGGCAACCAATAGTGGCCTGCAGTACCGGCAGGATGAGCCCAGCCACCGCGCCACCATACTGACCGGACCCGGCGGTTTGCGGGTGGTTGACCCCGTGGCCGCGACCATTGGGAGCGTGCGCGATACGAATTTCGCGGAGGCCATGGTGATTGCCGAAAGCGCCCTGCGTTCCTTCCCCGAGCTCACGCATACTGAGCTGCACGATAGCCTCATGGCGGTGCGCAGAAGCCGGGGGTCTAAGAATGCGCACCGTGTGGCGGCTGCTATGAGCTCCTTATCCGCTTCACCTGCCGAGACGCTGGCACGGGTGGCGCTTCTGAACCTCGGGTTGGAGCCGGTGCAGCAGTACCAGATTTCTACCCCGTTGCAGACGTTCCGGGTGGGTGCGGCACTCGTTGAGCACGGTGTGGTGGTTGAGGTTGTTGGCGCACCGGGGCACGCCCCGCCGCAGGATGTTTCACCGCAAGATACCCCGGCCCAGAAAGCCCGCGAAGAGGCGATTCGTGGCGAAGGCTGGGATTTTGTGCATCTCACTTGGGCGGATGTGCGTTATCGCCCCGATGCGGTGGAGCGTAAGCTCCACCGCAAAGGCGTTATCTAGCCATCCTTTACTATCCAGCCGTGCCCTGCCGGGGCAGGCCGGGGGCCCACACAGGCAGGGGGTTCAACCGTTCAGCCGCGTTACGCCTTCACCGTCAGCGCGGGTTTAATGTCCTTCACAATGGATTCGAGCAGCCGCAGGTTGAAGTCCACGCCCAGCTGGTTCGGCACGGTCAGCAGCACGGTGTCTGCTGCCTGAACGGCCGCGTCACGTGCTAGTTCTTCGGCGATTAGGTTGGGGTCGCCAATGTAGCTGCGCCCAAACCGGGAGAAGGTGTTGTCGATAATACCGGTGTAATCCTGCGAATCTTCCTCCGCGCGGCGGCCAAAATAACGCGCCGACTCGGCATCAATAATGGGGATCACCGAACGCGAGACCGACACGCGCGGCACGCGGGTATGCCCCGCTTTGACCCATGCCTCGCGGTAGAGGCGAATCTGTTCGGCCTGCTGCTGGTCGAAGGGCATGCCTTTATCTTCGAGCATCAGCGTTGAAGACATGAGGTTCAGGCCCTGCTGCGCTGTCCATACGGCGGTGTTGTCGGTCCCCGCACCCCACCAGATGCGCTCACTCAGGCCGGGCGACTGCGGCTGCACGGGGGCGTACTTGCCCTGTACTCGCACAGAGGGTGCCATGCCCTCACCTTGAATTGCTTTCATGAAGAGGTCGAGGTGACGGCGTGCCATCGCACTCTCATCTTCACCTTCGGCGGGGTAATAGCCGAAGCTCTCGAAACCGCGGATAACGGATTCGGGCGAGCCGCGTGAGACCCCCAGCTGCAAGCGCCCGGCGGAAATCAGGTCGGACATTGCGGCGAGTTCGGCCATATACAGCGGGTTTTCGTAGCGCATATCGATCACGCCGGTGCCCAGCTCAATGCGGCTGGTTTTAGCGGCGATCGCCGACAGAAGCGGGTACGGGGTGGCCTGCTGCTGGTCAAAATGGTGCACGCGGAAGAACGCGCCGTCCAAACCAATCTCTTCGGCACCTACCGCCAAATCGATAGCCTGGTGCAGCGAGTCGGAGGCGCTGTTCACACGCGAGCCGGGAATTTCGGCCCAGTGCCCAAAGGAGAGGAAGCCGAGCTTCTTGCTGGTGCCGGGCGCCGGTTGGAGGTGTTCGAGGGTGGGAGTTGTTTTGTGAGCATTCATTGTTCGCTGCCTTCCGTGTGTTCCGTGTGCTGTTATCACAGGATGTCTAATTCTCGGTTATGCCCACCTACCCTAAACCCAATTACTTTACAAGTCAAGTATTTATGAAGGTTTGTGTCCACAGTAAAAATATTCCGCGAAATATTCATCACACTACTTATTTTTATACAACTTTGCGCGGTTGATTTTCAAGGATTTGCGCATAAATATTGAAATAAAAATAAATGTCTAGTTGAATGTCACCAAATAGTAGTTCTGCACCTTCGTATGGCAGAATGACGGGTGAATACTCAGACGCCCGCCGAAGAGCACGCGCCTATTAACACTATCGACGTTGCGTATAGATATGCGCCAGCAATAATGTGTTGAGTTTTCACACCCTTCATATCACTCACGCTCATATTCAAGGACACATGCCATGACCCGGGGATTTTCTCGCAGAAATCTTGTTAAAGGGGCCGCTTGGGCTGCCCCCGCGGTGGTAGCTTCTACCGCGATCCCGGCGTACTCCGCCTCCATCATGGACCTCGCTCCCTGTCTGCATTTTGACCTCGAACCCGGTGAAGATTCCGCCTACGGTCTGCGCCAGTACATGCACGAAGTCGCCCCAGAACGCGCCCCGCGCGAGCGCGCAGTTGAAGACATCACCATCCCCGACGGTGTCTCGTACATGCGGTTCTACATTGAAGGCGGCCAAGGCGGCGGGGTTGATATGGACGACTACTCCGGCGGCTCAGGCGGCTACGGCGCAGAAGTAAGCGGAGTTATCGCAGTCACCCCCGGGCAGAAGTACCGTTTCTACTTGGCGGCTGGCGGTATCGGCCACTACTATGAGCCCGCCGACGGCGGTGACGGCTACACCCGCGGCGGCTCATCGGCGCTCATGCCGGAGTACGTGTACGAAGACTCCGATAAGGAGCGCATGACCAGCGCAGACTACAACCGCCTGATCATCTACTCAGGCTCGGGCGGCGGCTCATCGGCGCTGGTGCTGCTTGATGGTGACGCGGAAACCCTCATTGCCGTTGCCGGCGGAGGCGGCGGAGGCGGGGCACGCGGCATTATCGCCACTTCCCGCACGAACCTGCCCGATGGGGCGAAAATGCCCACCTGGCGGCAGTTCGACCCCGATGTTCCCAAATGGGCTCCGCGCTACAGCCCGCCCTACCTGGGTAACGGCGGCGACGGCGGTGAATCAAAGGCCAGCAAACCCAGCAAAAACGCTGAAGAGGTATACGCCCAGTACGGCGCCGGCCGAATTATTGCCCCCTCAGGAGCTACCGCAGGCAGGAACATCGGCCGAGGCGCACGCGGCGGCAGCAACCCCACGTTCAGAAGCGCCCGCGGGCTCTCGTTCACAAACACACCGCAGTCGCAGATCCGCTCACGTGGTGTCGCAGGGGCCGCTGGTGGCACCGGCGACTTCGGGCACGGCGGTGACGGTGTGGCCGCCTACGGGTATGTCACGAATATTGCCGCTACCCTGCCGGAAAACGCACAAACCTACGACTATAACGTGGCGGCGTACATTGTCTCTGGTGGCGGTGGCGGCGGCTATGGCGGCGGCGGTTCGGGTGCGGCCGTGGTGGTTGGTGCACAAACCACCGACCAGCTTGCGAATAACTCCAAACCGCAAACGTACGCGGTGAGCGCCGGTGCTGTTTCTGGTGCTGGCGGCGCGGGCGGCAACTATGTGAACAGCAATGTGCTTGACGCACATGTTGAGATGGTTGGGTACAGCCGAGGCAAGAACCGTGAAGAGTTCACGGACGGTACGGCACAGTACTCGTTCTGCCCGTCACGCAACAACCAGATCGACCATGACGGGAAAATGTATCCCTGGCCTTAACCAAGGTTTACGAGCGATCAGCACACAGACTTATCTGGGCCCCATACGCTAATTGTGGGTGTAGCGTGTGGGGCCCAGATAATTTTTATCCCCAAATAGGTAGGTTTAGTGGTGGTTTTCTCTTGGGCGCCAATGGCTTTCAGAGGGCAGGTTTAAGCGCCAGCATATAGGGGTATCTTTCACGGTTCACTTGAGTTTTAGAAAATATTCAATACTGCCTCTGCTGTGGAATAATAAACAGGTCTCTTCAAGGCGTTTCTTACGTGACCGACTTATCATACGGGCAAGAATATTTTTGCATTCCGCTGCGTGGCGGGCCGCATGACCTGCTGTATATGCTGCGCACAGCGTGTTGTGCGCCTTGGGCGGGACGCTCACTCACATTCACCTAAACACAAGGAAAATTTCATACGATGACCCAAGAGATTTCACGCCGGAGAGTCGTGGTTGGTACCGCCTGGGCGGCACCTGCAGTGTTAGCTTCCACAGCAGTACCCGCCTATGCGGCATCATCGACACGTCTCATCTGCCCTAAAAGCAGTAGGATTACCGCCGCAGAAACAAACTATCACGAGATTGTTGTACCTGATGGGGCAGCCAGTCTGTACTTCGAGCTTGTTGGAGGCGCAGGCGGGTACCTGGAATCGTATGCTATCGGCGGACATGGAGCAAAGGTCTCGGGGGCTCTTGAGGTGACCCCCGGTCAGATCTTTAAAATTTATTTGGGTTCCTCTGGCGAGGCTTTCGGTACCCGACCGGCAGAAGGGGGTGCCGGATACGGTAAAGGCGGTTCTTCTAAGCTTTCTCCCTCATCGGTTATACCTGCCGAAGAACAGAAGATCCTGACAGACCTTAAAGCAGACAACGTAGTGATATACGGCGGATCAGGCGGCGGGTCATCAGCAATTGTGAGGGTTGATCCTGCTGATCCTGCACAAGAAACAGTTCTTGTTGTTGCTGGCGGCGGCGGAGGCGCCGGTCTCCGAGGTACCGCAGATGATTCCAGAAATACATCTGATCATAAGAGGGATGCCTCATGGGAGAATTACGGTTCCCCCTACATGGGGATGGGAGGAGACTCAATTCATCCACTACACTACGGTGGAGATGGTTGGTCCGTTGACGGAAACTTTTACGGCTACCGTAATTACTACGGATTCTACGAGGGGAAACAACTATTCGTACATGGAGGCAAAAGAGGATACGGTGGAATAGGGGGTAAAGGCTCAGAACCCGCCGAACTCCCCACTATTGACCCGTTTGTTTTCAAGAGCGTCGAACAGACACCT
The DNA here is from genome assembly GCF_016726365.1 of Rothia aeria. Classification (NCBI taxonomy): domain Bacteria; kingdom Bacillati; phylum Actinomycetota; class Actinomycetes; order Micrococcales; family Micrococcaceae; genus Rothia; species Rothia aeria. Next base: position 1,039,258 of record NZ_CP068102.1, read on the forward strand.
GTCACCATCCGCACCATGAGCACCACCGGGGGCATTGGAGGCGACGGTCTGCGTGCTCACGGAGCGGACGGCGTGGCAGCGTATGGGTATGCCTACAGCACCCATAAGTTTTATGGTGATGACGCTAATGCTTCAGAATATGTGCATGCCGTCTCTGGGTATGCGGTTTCACCCGGTGGTGGAGCTGGCTGGGGCGGTGGCAGTTCAGGTGGTGTTCTCGCACTTGGAATGCAAAAGTATGATGAGCACAGCGGCGAAGTGTACGCCATTGGCATGGGGGTCACGATGGGTGGCGGCGGTGGCGGCGATTCTTATATTTCTCCAGACATAGGTGGAACCTACTTTACAGCATCTACTGATCTTGAGCCGGGGTACCTGGAATATGGTTTCTGTTTCCCCGCCTAGGTCTAATGATGAACTTATGTCATAAAACCAGGTTATAGGCCTCTCTGCGCACCCCTAGCTGCGGCTTCCAGCCGCACACAGGTGAAGCTCTCAATCCTACCCGTATTTCATGCCCTGCCAATGGCATGAAATACGGGTATACACCAATGACGTGTTCTACGCCATCAGTACCGATGTTCACACTGCCGGCGGACGGTGTTGGCTAGTGTTTTTGCAGCTGATTGCATGATTGGAACAGCCTATATTTATGCATTTAGCGGTGGCGCGGTCAATAGTGGAGCGGTGCATATTCTCCACCCCACCTCACAGCAGGAGCATCACACCTAGCAACAGATGCACAGCAGCAATAATGCAGCTGCTTACTTGGGGTTCACCCACCCCTTGATTCCCCTGAAATACAGCGGACTATAGAGCTTCTGGTAAAGCTTTATATAAACCTATAGTTGGAGCAACGGACTTTCTCGTTTGAATGTTTAACTTTCAAATGAGAGGGTTCGTTTTTTGTCTTTTCATGGCTCCCAAGACACTATTTTTAAGGTGTTTTCCATCACGAAAAACCTGTTTTTTATGCGATGCGCATCATAAAATAGCCACCTGTCACCGGTTTACTACACCGGTAAAACATTAAAACGTATCAAGGGGTGGAATAAGTACAACCAAAAAGTAGAGTATATGCAACCTGGATAGGTTGTTTATCATATTTTCAAGAAAAAATCTACCCAATCGTCAATATTTACTTGAGTTTTATGAGTCCTGCGGGCACACTGAGGGGAGGTGCCTTCTCAGGTGCCGTAGTACTCGCTCAGCTTTCAACTGTCATCAGTAGGTATTGATTTCCCGCACGCAGTATTCACCCTCTTGTGGCTACCACGCGCCCAATACCCACGCAGTGACACGTTCACACTCGAACTACTACACTCAAGGACATGCAGACCATGACCAGGAATATTTCCCGCAGGTCGCTCGTGGCAGGCGCCGCTTGGGCCGCCCCCGCAGTGCTGACATCTACAGCTATACCCGCGTATGCATCTTCAGTTAACCCCTGCCAAAACCTCAATGACTTCGAAGCACGCCAGACAGTTGCCCCAGGTCGTGCAAATAATAAAAAGGGCTACGAAGAAATAACTGTCCCCGAAGGTGCCACCTACATGTGGTTTAAGATCCAGGGCGGTTACGGCGGCGGCGTCGACCATGCTAACCGCAACGTCGGTGATGGCGGCGCAGGCGCAGATATTGAGGGAACCATTAAGGTCACCCCCGGACAGACCGTGAAGTTCCATGTGGGCGCTGGCGGCCTTGGCCTCTACGACAAGCCTGCCGCAGGTGGTGAAGGCTACGGGAACGGCGGTAGCTCCAACACTCTTCTTGAAACCGGCGTAGAAGTATCTGACCTGGATGAAATGCAGAGCCCCACCTACAACCACATTGTGGTGTACTCGGGCTCAGGCGGTGGCGCAAGCGCCGTGCTTATTAGCGATAAGGGATCTTCGGAAGAAAAACTGCTCGCCGTCGCTGGCGGCGGTGGCGGCGGTGGCACCCGCGCTATGACCCAGGCAGCACGTGAGACTCTGAACGGCACCAAGCTGGCTGGCTGGAAGACTGACGGTGGTTTCCCGGTACTCAGTAATGGCGGCGATGCGAGCGACTTCCCGCAGGCTGGCAGTAACGGCACCGAGGTGTACAGCGAATACCCCTCCGCAATAGTAACTGTACGCGGCGGTAACCCCGGCAGCGGCGCAAACGGCGGCGCAGGCGGCAGCAAAGCCACCTACAGCACCGCTAAGGACCTTTCCTTCTCCAGCACCACCGAGTCAAATATCCGCACCAGCACCGTAGCAGGTGTTGCGGGCGGTTCAGGCGCGAAAGCTAGTGGTGCCGACGGTGTGGTGGCATACTCCTACTCGATCAGTACCAAAGAAACCGACCAGCCCGACGGCGGAAGCCCTTACAAGTTCAACGTAACCGCATACGCTGTTTCTGGCGGTGGCGGTGGCGGCTACGGCGGCGGCGGTTCAGGCGCAGCAGCAGCTATTGGCGCACAGACTATTAACGTGTTGGGAGATGGGAAGACCGTAAGCGATGCCTACTCAGTGAGTGCAGGTGTGGTCGCCGGTGGCGGTGGCGGTGGCGGCAGCTTTGTCGCTGCCGACGTCATCAACCCCACCTTCCAGCGCTCAAGCGGGCAGGGCACGGTTCGCGGCGAGTCCCGTGACGGTATTGGCCAGTACGCATTCTGCGTCTCCAAGTAGCGGCTGATCCGGTCCCCGTATCGGCCGGTTAGCCTAAAAATATATAAGCGTGTCGCACGGCGGCGCGGACACCCGGGATTATTTTAGGGTTTATCTCTTGGGTGTTCGCGGTGCCGTGCGGCTTATTTATTACCCCTTCCCACCACCTTGGGTGGATAAAAATGCATTCGAAGACCAGTGGCTTAATTTTCTCTTAAACACCCCAAAAGGTCTTTATAAAGCTAGACTTTACAGTTTAGTAAGTCAACATCACACCGCACTATAAATGCATATATATTCTTAAATATCGGGCTTATGTGGCATACTTATGAAGGAGCGCCGGTCGCATTGCTGCGGCAGTACGGCAGACTCAAGTATTCACTCAGCTACAGTAGTCTAGCCCCATTGCGCCTCTCCCCCATTACGTGGGAGAGGCGCATAAGCGCCGGGTGCTCTCAGCTCAAACACAAGACCAACCCAAGGACTACATCACACATGACACGGGGTATCTCACGCAGAAAACTCGTCGCCGGTGCGGCGTGGGCGGCACCAGCCGTCCTCACCTCCACCGTCGTATCTGCCTCTGTCACGATAGCCCCGCTGGCTATGACATCGCGCCCGCATTGTGAAGCCTCATCAGCCCTAACCTGGCGGTGCAGCGCATTGTTCCTTGGGGATCATTGTGCACGGTAAACACTCACAACAATTTCAAACACAAGGATATTTTCTATGAGACGAGGCATTTCTCGCCGAGATCTGGTGACCGGAACCGCATGGGCTGCGCCGCTTGTGCTGAGCACCGCCGTTATTCCGGCGTATGCATCATCATCTGCCGACGACGGCCCCTGCCTAGACCCCGATAAAAGCTACGAGATTTTTGCCAAGGATATGCGCATGGCGGCGGAAAATCGTGCAGCCGGTGAAAAAGGCTATGAAGAAATTGTGGTTCCCGACTATGCCTCATATATGCGCTTTGATCTACTCGGCGGTGTAGGCGGTACCCTTATTGCACCATACTCGGAGTTCACAGGACCTAACCGAACCGGCGGTACTGGAGGCGGCGGCGGCTACATTAAGGGAACCGTCAAGGTAACACCCGGGCAGCGCATCAAATTCTATGTGGGTACCAGCGGCGTCGGATATTATGACCGCCCCGCCAAAGGCGGCGAAGGGTACGGTAATGGCGGTTCGTCTGCGGCACTGCCCACCGAACTGGGGTCAGACGTACAGGGTAAACTGAACAGCCACAGCAATAAGGTTACGGTCTATTCGGGCTCTGGCGGCGGTTCTTCAGCAATCGTCATGGTCGATGCACAAACCTCCCAAGAAACCGTACTCGCCGTTGCCGGAGGCGGTGGAGGCGCGGGCGCACGCGGATTCACACACGCTACCCAGGAGGGAGGAACATGGATAACAGACGACCCAACCTTCTATGAAAGCCCTAATCTGCATATTGGTCGGGGCGGTTCCGCAGGTGATGACTATGTGCCAGAAGGCTTGGGATTCTCGGGGCAGGAACGTTACCACCAGCACTACGACGCCGAGGTTCTAATTCCCTCCGGATCGAACGGCAGCAGCGCGATCGGTGGCTCTGGCGGTGCCCTAGCTACCGTCACGGGAGATAAAGAGCTGATCTTTGACTCTACTGCGCGAACAGAGATTCGTACCGGAAACTCTGCGGGCAAATCTGGTGGCTCAGGCCCCAACGGCAACGGGGCTGACGGCGTTGTCGCCTATGGGTACGCGCTCAGTACCGTAGGCAACACGAGTGATGACCGCAATGCTACCGGGTACATTGTTTCCGGCGGCGGTGGCGCGGGCTACGGTGGAGGCGGGTCAGGTTCGGCGGTGGCTGTCGCATCCGAAAGTCTCAAGTCTGATACCGCGTTTGTGGGTGTTGCCTCCGGTGGTGGCGGTGGCGGCGGAAACTTTGTTTCCCCTGACGTAATCGATCCCTATATTACCGCTGAAGGCGGCTCATCCGTAGTGGTGGGATCAACCACAGACGGTATGATTAGGTATTCTTTCTGCCCTTCAGATCCGAATAAGCAGCCCGATCCGGAGCCTACCTCGCCCGAAGATCCAGAATGGATGGCGCGGAACTCGTAGCATAGAGGGTACCTACACTAATGTGGGGCGCTCGCATCCTGTTCAGATGCGAGCGCCCCACAGGTGCATTCTGCCTCAATATTTTTGGGCAGACCGCTGCTGTTTTACCTAAGAGCGCAGGTCTGCGGCTGTATAGTGGATGGATGCGTATTTGGTCTGCCCACCCGTCCCTTCTTGACCGTCGCGCCCTGATCGCGTGCTGGCGTGAGAGCTTGCTTGCGCAGAAAGTGCTGCGCGGGCTCACCCGAGGGTACACGAATCATCCGCAGCTCATTCGGTTTCGTGCGCATTCTCAGCCGGTAGAGGCTATTGGGGCTTATCTGCACGGGCTCGCCGATGAGGCGCAGCTGCGCGGGTACTCCTTCAACCGTTCGCTGATTACCGCTGAGCGGGGTAAGAACCTGGAGCCTATTGCCGTGACCGAGGGCCAGCTTGCCTACGAGCTGAGCTTTCTGGCGCACAAAGTTGCCGGGCGAGATGCCGATTGGGAGCCTATTCTTACCGAGCGTCTCGCGAAATTCACCCAGGCCGGTAAGCCCGCGGTGCACCCCGTGTTCGAGGTAGTCCCCGGCGAAATAGAGGCTTGGGAGAAGACTAAGGAGTTCTAGTCGGAGCGCTTTATGCTGAGGCAGGAACCTCTAGCAGCGGAACCCACAGTTCCATCGTGTAGTCTGCCGCCTGCATATCGCCGCGACCGTACACCTCCAGGCCGCCTAACGGGCGGTACTGCGGATGCGACGGGAAGAACTCACGCTCAAAGCTCTCAAAACCTGCCGGAATAGACCGCGAAATCGGCCCGGTAACCTCAACCACCGCGTAGGTGCTCGCGGGAAGTTCCAGCAGACCCAGCCCAAGTTTATGCGCCGAGGCGCGGTCATCAACCAAAATACCGGCCGTGTAGCGCACGAAACCATCGGTACTGGGTTGGGTGCACACGCCAATGTACTGGGTGACCGCCAGAATATCGAGCATCGCCGGGGATGCCTTCTGATTCAGCTCATCCCACAGCGGCGTGAAATCGTCCCCCAGCTTATACACCTGGGATACTCCCGCCACCAGCAAAGAGCCGTGTTTTTCAATGCGCGCGGGTGAAACAGTCACGGGCGCCTGTACGGACTCGCTCATGAGATACCCGCGTGGGCGCTCTGGCGGTCCACCGCGCATTCGGGCACGCAGCGGCGTTTCGCATCATCGGTGGCGCATTCGGGGCACAGAAGCACGAGTTCGCGACAGCTCTCATTCGAGCAGTTCTCGAACTTATTGGACGGCGCCGAGCAGCGCTCACACTGGCCGATCGTGACGGTATCCGGGGTGAACTCCATGTGCATGCGCTTGTCGAACACGTAGAGCGAGCCCTCCCACAGGGACTTATCGCCGTACTTTTCGCCGTAGCGCACAATACCGCCGTCGATCTGGTAGATCTCTTTAAATCCGCGGTTCTTCATAAGGGCGGAGAGGATTTCGCATCGAATGCCGCCGGTGCAGTAGGTGACGACAGGCTTATCTTTCAGATCGTCATACTTACCGGATTCGATCTCGCGGATAAAGTCGTGGGTGGTGCGAACATCGGGCACCACGGCGTTCTTGAACTTACCGATTTTAGCCTCGAATGCGTTGCGTCCGTCGAAGAAGACGACTTCATCGCCGCGTTCTTCTACAAGCTTGTTCACCTCTTCGGGTTTGAGGTGCACGCCGCCGCCGACCACGCCGTTTTCGTCTACTGTGAGCTCGTCGGGAGCGCCGAACGCCACGATTTCATCGCGCGCTTTGACCGACAGACGGGGAAAATCTTCGGCACCGCCCTCAGACCATTTGAACTCCATGTTCTTGAAACCGGGGTACTGGCGGGTCTCTTTGGTGTACGCCTTAACCGCGCTGATTTCGCCGCCGAGCGTGCCGTTAATGCCGTGTTTGGAAATGAGGATGCGCCCGCGCAAACCGAGCTTCTCGCACAGGGCACGCTGCCAGAGCATGACCGCCACGGGGTCGGTTATGGGGGCAAACTGGTAATACAAGATAATTCGATTCTGAGCCACCCTCCTATTTTACGCTTTCTGGGTACATCGTGTGTGCCGTGGCGGTAGCGCTCGTCCCGTAATGTGGCCGATAATCCTTGTTCTCCTGCGAGATGCGCCCGCGATGATGGGGTGCATGTGGTTTCTTCACCATGAGGTATGTCTCGTCGTTTTTCTGCCCCATTGCACCGGCTGATTTCGCCGTTTTCTCACGGCGAAGACCTGCCTGCCGGGGCGAGTGGAACATGCCGGGCGCCCTGCGATTGCCCACGCCGGTTTACCGTACCCGAGGTTTTACAATGGTGTGATGCGCCCCGAACCTTCCTGCGACTCCCCGGCTGATGAGCACCCCGGATTCCCCTCTGCCTCGCGCCCCGACGAGAACCTTCGCGAACAGCTGAGCAGGCTTATGCCCAAGCTCCCCGGCGACGGCTTGCTGCCCCCGCAAATCACCCATGTGCACCGCATCCCCGCACGTGAAGGGCAGTATTCGCCGTGGCCGCACTGGCTGCACCCGCGCGTGATTGAGGCTTTCGAGTCGCTGGGCGTGCACGAACCGTACACCCACCAGGTGCAGGCGGCACAGGCAGCGCATTGTGCATTCGATGCTGCACTCGCCGAAGACGCGCACCGGCTCTCCTTCGGGCGAGCTTCCGGGCAGGGGCACGATGAGTCGGGTACAACGGCGCGGCATGTGATTGTGGCGACCGGGACCGCATCCGGAAAATCGCTGAGTTACCTCATGCCCGCTTTCGATGCCCTCTACCGCGGGGCGCGCCGTGAACCGCTCAGCGCCACGGCCACTAATGCAGGTTCCACAGGTTTTCATCAGAGAGCGAACGTTCTATATATTTCACCGGCGCGGGCACTCTCAGCCGACCAGCTCAACGCCATCACCGCCTATCATCTTCCCGGGCTCAACGCCGCCACCTATGACGGCGACACCCCGGCGCAGGAGCGGCGGTGGGTGCGCGAACACGCTAATTTTGTGCTCACCACCCCGGATATGCTCAACTACGGAATTCTGGGCAACCACCGGCAATGGGCGAACTTCCTGCGCGGGCTGCGCTATGTGGTGCTTGACGAAGTGCACAGCTACCGCGGCGTGTTCGGCGCGCATATCGCCAATCTGCTGCGCCGCCTACGCCGAGTCTGCGCGCTCTACCGCGTAAATCCGGTGTTTTATGGGGCATCCGCCACGAGCGCGAACCCTGCCGAGTCTTTCGCCAAGCTCATTGGAGTGCCCGAGGGGAACGTTGACGCGATTACCGCATCGACCGCACCCCGCGGAGAATCCACCGTCATCCTGTGGGAACCGGAGTTCCTGCCCGATACGCAGGTGACCGATAAACTCGCCGCCGGTGCGAGCGCCTTCGACACCCGTTCCGAGGCAGAAAAGCAGGCACCACAGCGCATCTCCGCTATCGAACAGGGCGCGCAGATGCTCACCGACCTGGTACTCTCACGCACCCGCACGCTTGCCTTCACCCGGTCGCGGCGCGGTGCCGAGCTGATCTCTCAGAGAGCGCAGCGCTACCTTGATGAGACGGAGGCGGGGCTGGCGCATCGGGTGGCGGCGTACCGTTCGGGGTATATGCCCGAGGAACGCCGTGAGCTTGAGCATCGGCTGCGCACCGGCGAACTGCTCGGGCTGGCAAGTACCTCTGCGCTTGAGCTGGGTATCGATATTTCCGGGCTGGATGCGGTACTCGTGGCGGGCTGGCCCGGAACCCGCGCATCCTTTATTCAGCGGATTGGGCGCGCCGGTCGCGGGGGTCAGGATGCGCTCGCCGTGCTTATCGCCGGGGACGATCCGTTGGATACGTACCTGGTGCATCATCCGCAGGCGATTTTCGGGCAGAGCGTGGAAGCTACCGTATTCGACCCAACGAACCCTTACGTGCTTTCGCCGCATTTGTGCGCTGCCGCGGCGGAGTCTCCGCTACGTGCCGAGGAGCTTTCCCTGTTCGGCGAGCATACTGAGGCTCTGCTTAACCGGCTGGTGCAGCAGAATTATCTGCGCCGCAGGGCGGACGGCTGGTATTGGACGCACGCGGAGTCGGCCACGAATCTGGTGGATCTGCGTGCCACCGGCGGTGGTCCCTATCAGCTGATTGATGCCGAGGATGGTTCGCTAATCGGCACGATGGATTCGGCGCAGGCAATGACTCAGGGACACCCGGGAGCTATCTATATTCACCAGAACGCCCAATACCTGGTGGAGTCCTTGGATGAAGCGGCGCGCGTTATCCTGCTCTCGCGAGTGTACCCCGACTATTACACGCGGGCGATTGAGGCGACCGAGGTGAAGATTCTGCAGGAAAAGGCGGGTGTGCGGTACGGGTTCGACGGCGCCCAGCCCGGTGCTGCTGGTCTGACGATGCACCGCGGGCGGGTTCAGGTGACCGATCAGGTTATGGGCTTTCAACGGTTTTCGGTGTACGGCAGTGAGTACCTGGGCGATGAGCCGATGGAGATGCCGCCGAGCATCCTGATGACCGAGGCTATCTGGTTTACCTTTGACCCGAGCTACCTGTTTGCCGCCGGCGTGGCTGAGCCTGATGCACCCGGCACCCTGCACGCCGCAGAACACGCCGCCATCGGCCTACTACCACTGATTGCAACCTGCGACCGCTGGGATTTAGGCGGACTCTCCACCCTGTACCACGCCGATACGGAACGCCCCACCATCTTCGTGTACGATGCAGCACCCGGCGGAGCAGGCTTTACCCAGCGCGGGTTTGAGGCGGTTCGCACCTGGTTGGGCGCAACTCTGGATGCTATTGATTCCTGCGGATGCGAGAGTGGCTGTCCCTCCTGCGTGCAGTCCCCCAAATGCGGCAACCGCAACGAACCGCTCTCCAAGGCGGGCGCACAAAACCTGCTGCGGGCAATGCTGCACTCACTCGATGAGGCCGGGTAGCGGCACCGGCGCGGTGAGGGCAGACGTGCCCTTTACTAGGTGCCGTTTTGGGGTGGTGGTTCACCCTAGCGCCGCCATTATTGATACAGCACCGAGGTGCCGTGAACACTTTGCGGCAGGGTCCGTTATGGCCCGCACATGGCTACTCGTCACCGGTGTCATCGGGTGCCCCCGCTCGCGCCTGGCCTTTTGCGTCGCCCAGGAACGCGAAGGGGCCGGTAATGGGAACACTGACGCGCACATCCATCGTGTCGGGGCGGGAAGGTTCGGTGCAGGCGGCTAAGTTCGCCCCGTTTTCCTGGGCGATGCGCGCAGCATTCGCGCACGGTTCTCCTTCGCTTAGGCCCCTGAGCGTGTCGGCGGCGGCGAGAGCGCTCAGGTCAGCCGCAGTGGCGGCGCGCCGGTGGGCGGCGTAGGCGCCCGCCGCTCCGAGCGTGAGTACCGTGAGGATAAGCACCCCGGCGATAATGGTGAGGGCAAGCACGGTGCCGCTGCCTTCTTCTGTGGCACGCCCAGCCGAGGCGGTGCGGGGTGTGGGAGCATTAGCACGTAGTACAGAATGTTTATTCTTCATGGTGTGCGGCTTCCCCAGTATCTTGCAGCCCCTCGGATCCTTCGACGCTGGCGGTTGCCTGCGCGCGGAGCGTCCAGCCGGTGGTTGCGCCGATAACCCCAGGTGCTTTCCGTTCGGCGCTCACACGCACCGTGTTCCCTTCGCGGGCAATGCTCACGGCGGCATCCCGGTCCGTTTGGGAGACGGCCGTGTGGATGCTGGCTTCGGTATCTCCCCGGGCGGCGGCGCGTGCGGCAGCCCGCGCAGCGTCCTCTAGCCGAACCTGTGCCGCCCCTGTTGCGACGGCACCTAAACAGAGGGCCAGTACGAGGGTTACCCCCGGCAGCACCACCGCGAATTCGGCGGTTACTGCCCCGTGCTCAGCGTCAGAGGGGTCTGCGGAACGTATTTTTGAGGGGCCGGGTGCTGAGGAGGGTTCACGCACCCGCCACGGCGAATATATACGCATGATTATTCACTCTTTACTGATGTATTACGGCTGCCAAGGCGTGCAATTCCCACCGGGTAGAGCAGGAAATCACACACCGCCCCGGGTGCACCAGCTAAAGGGGGAACACCCGGGCGGCGGCGCATAGTTCTACCCAATGGAGAGGGCATTACGGATTACCCCCAGCAGCATTTCACGTACCTCATCTGATTTGAGGATGGCCACCAGCAGCCCCGCGAAACCGACGGCGGCGAGCATCACAATACCGTATTCTGCAGTGCTGGCACCTTCTTCAGGGTCGCCCACCGGGGCGTGGGCGGCGGTGTTAGCCCCGGTGGCGGTGTATGCGGCGGTAATACGGTCGGTGTCGATCATCCCGGTTGGCAGCTGGGCGAACTGGGAGGCTTGGCGGCACAGGGGTGTGCACATTTCGGTGGTGCACCCGGTGTCGTGGGTCGCCAAAAATTCCTGGTTTGCCAGTGCGGTAAGGGAGGGGTATACGGCGGTCATGGTTATTTCCTTTCATGGATTTTTATTAGGTTGCGGTGTCTTACCCTGCCAAGGTAGGCAGCAGCGACACCAAAATCGGTATGATGCTCAGGCAGATAAATGCCGGTAGCGAGCACAGCCCCAGCGGCAGCACGAGAGCTACGGAGAGTTTCCCTGCGGCGCGTTCGGCGGCACGGCGGTTGCCGGTGCGGTGCGCATCGGCTTGGTGCCTGAGCAGGGTGGCGCTGGGTGCCCCGGAGGCGTAACCCGGTGCGAGGATGCGCCCCAATTCACCCAGGAGCGGGTCGGTAGTGTGCGGTGCCCACGCGGTATCCCAGTCTGCCCCCAGGGTGAGGGCAGCGCATATGCTGCGCAGCCGCCCGGGCGTTCCCTGAGGCTGCGATGGTGCGGCATTATCAGAACGCTGTTTACGTTTTCGCTGAGTCTGCGGAGGGGTGTCAGGCAGCGCATCGGCTAAGGCGGTGAGTGCCTGGTGTAGTCCCAGCCCGGAGTCGAGCTGAGCGGCGAGTATTTCGAGAGCAAGAGCCGTGTCGATACGGGGCCCTGCGCTTTTTGCGGCAGTCTGCCCGGTGCGTTTAGTGAGTAACGGCAGACGGGTTTTTACACTCTGCGAGTCCAGATGCGCCGTAGTGTGAGAGCGGGAAACCCCAGCAGAAAATAAAGAATGCTTATTCTTTTTTGTTTCACGTTGAACATTTCTGCGGTTGATAATACGGCGTGCAATCGACAGGGCGCAGGCCGCACACAGGGCGAATAGGCTGGCGGTTATCAGCAGATCATCCATGTTTCACTCCTTTCACGGTTTTCCGGCAGTTCTTTGGTGTTTTAGAAGGTCTCAGTTTCTGCGGCGTGCACTAGGGCCGCCGTCCAGCGTCTTCCGGCAAGCGCAAGCCCAACCCCCACTAATCCGGCACACGCCCCGGCAATCGAACCAGTCAGCACACTCACCGGTGAAGTGCCCATTAACTCCCCCAGCCCCAACCCAATAAAGGGCAGCAGTGAGAGGATCCGGCCCGTGGCCCGAGGTGCGGCGAGCGCGCTTTCTCGCCCCAGCAACGCATCAATGCTTTCTTCAGCGTGCTCGGCGGCACGGCGCAGGGTGGCCGACAGTGCGGACCCGGTTGCCTCACTCAAATGCAGACATACCAGCAGCTCGTTAACACGCTGCACACTGTGCTGGCGGGCGGTGCCGGTGTGGGTGTGAACCCACTGTTGACAGGCTTGAGATAGAGGCAGCCCCAGTTCGGCATTGGCCCCCAGGGCGGTGAATAGAGTGGCAATATCCTGTGTCGCCTGCCGGTATCCGCGGCGTGCAAACCAGGACAGCTGAGCGGGGGCGGCCGGTGAGTGCTCTGCGCGGTCGGAGGCAATACGGGTGAGAGCACCGGCGATAGCTTGGGCTTGGCTCAGCCCGGCATCAAGCTGAACGGCAATGGCACGCAGGGCATCAGGCCAGAGGCGAAGTTCTTCTGGGGTGGGCTGTTTAGGCAACATAGAGGCGCCTTTCCATAACAGGCTCGGATGGAGCGAGGTCTTCGGCGGTGGCAAGTTTCAGGTGAGGGGTAGTGTCTGCACCGGCAGGTGAAGGAATACCGACTGGGGTGTATTGCGGAAGTTCAAACTCTGAAAGTTGTATTTTTGGTACCGCGTGGGAGGGTACAGGCCGGACGGTAAGCTCTTCACGGTCGAGCGCGAGCTCGTAGATCCCCTCCACCCGGCGGGTGGGCCCGTCTTTCTGCAAGTGGATAATACGGTCGAATGCGGTGGCCGCGTGAAGAGCAACAGTGCGGGCGTCCAGCCCGGCAAGCGCCCCAAGGGCGGCTAGTCGCATGGGTACGGCACGCGCCGAGTTGGCGTGCAGGCTGGTACCTGCACCGGTGTGCCCGGTGTTCATGGCGGTGAGCAGGTGCGTGATTTCTGCCCCGCGGCACTCCCCCACGATAAGACGGTCTGGGGCCATGCGCAGCGCCTGAACAATCAGCTCCCCCAGGTTGATTTCTCCGGTTCCTTCAGTGTTTGCGGCACGGGTCATCATAGCCACCACGTGCGGGTGGGAGGGTGCTAATTCGGGGGTGTCTTCGAGGGTGAGAAGCCGCTCATTAGCCGGGCAGAGGGCAAGCATCGCGTTGAGCAGGGTGGTTTTTCCGGTTCCGGTGCCGCCGCTAATGATGAAGCTTTTCTTCTCGGCAATAATGCTCCGCAGTTCTGCGGCTGTGCCGGCGTCGAACATACCCGTTTTCTCTAGGTCTTCAAGGGTTTGCCTGCGAGAAGCCGCCACACGCACCGACAGATGGGTGCGGGGCACCAGCGGAGGTATAACGGCGTGGATGCGCCGCCCGTGGGTATCCTGTACATCGGCGGCGGGGTGGGCCGCATCGAGCCTGCCGCCGGATGCGCGGATAAGCCGCTGGGCGAGGGAACGCACCCGCGCCTCGTTTCCGAGGGTGAGTGCCGTTGGCTGGGTTTGCCCGGCGGCCTGCACCCAAATGTCGGCGGGGCCGTTAACGTATATATCGCTCAGGTGGGGTATGCCAGTCAGGTTTTCGAGTGCCCCCATGCCGTGCAGCTCGTGGTGCAGGTAGCGCAGGGCGGTGTCGTGCAGGGTGCTGCTGGGGGTATCGTCCGGGTTTTCGGGGTGGGCTGACGGCGCTGGTTCCTGCGCTGTCTCGGAAGAGGCGGGGCGTTCCGGTGCGAGCGTCACGGTGGCGCTAATGCTTTCTTCCCGCTCGTCAATGGCGGTCTGCAGCGCGTTTTCGCAGGCTTCACGTCCGTATTCTGAGGATTCGCCCAGTAGGATACGCATTGCCCGTAGGGCTATCTCTCGGGCGGTGGGGTTTTCGGCGGTGCCTATGATGGCGGGCATGTTGCGGGATTCTGCCGCCGGTTCTTCGGGGTTTTGGGTAGTGGGCTGGGCGGCTGTAATGGTTCCAGCGGGTGCGGCCGTACTGGGGTCGCTGGTGGCTGAGCTTACCAGAAGCGGGGCGAGGGGCGATAGGTCATTACTTGTGTGGATACCTACCGCACCTGGTGCGGCAGGGGCGGCGAAGCTGTGAGGGCGGGGTGTGGGGGCCGCCGCGGGGTGACCGGCGTGGGTAGCGGCCCGGGCCGGTGCCGGGGTGTTACTCGGTGCTGTCATGGGGTGCGCGGTGTTCATGGCACTATTTCACCGGGTTTTGCGCGTACGCGGGGCGGGGCTCTGCGATATTGTGGATAACTTTTCATTTTGGGCCGTGCCCCCGGCTTTCCACACGTTTTTTCACAGTGTTTCATACGTATTATTCACATATGAAGCTCTTCTATGACTTTTTATGAAGCAGTGTATTGTGAGTTTAAGTAGTCATAAATTCTTTTATCATACTTTTAGTATTCTTTACTGTTTATAGGTACTGCTGCGAAAGAAATAAAGGTACAGTGCCCTTACCACCAGAAAGGGTTCTTATCGCCTTACTCTGTTACCCTGTCTTTACGTAACGGTTCATGTACCGGGTTGCATGCAGAAACACCAATGATTCCCGCCCAGCACAGGATAAGTCCGCCAATCGCGGCGGCAGACATGAACGAGAAGGTCAGCAGCAGAGAGACGGAGAGAACCACGGGCAGCATCAACCCGATTCCGTAGAGGGGCACCCCCAAAGCACCACCGGCGTTCCTGGCGAATTGAACAAACCCGCTTGTCACGGCCTCATTTCCGCCGCCGATCGCACCCTGGAGCCTCACGAAGATCGCGGGCATACCGATGCCGACACCAATTCCCACGAGTGCGCCTCCCACAGTCAGCGACCAGATATGAGGCACCAGGCACGTCAGGACGCCGATAGTCGCCGTCAGCCACCCGATTACCTCTGTGCGTGCATGATGCGCGCGCAGTCCGCCGATTGCGGAGCCGATTCCGCTTCCCGCCACCAGAGGCAGTACCAGCCATCCTAAAGTTGCGGCATCCATCTGCAGCGTATGGGCCATTGACATGGGCAGATAGACGGCGGCACCGAAGGCAAGGCTCGACAAACCCGCCGTGCTGATCAGTCCTCGCACGAGTACCGGCTCAGCCAGTACAGACAGGAGGCTTCGCGCTTCAGCGGGTTCACTCGGCAGCCGGCTTCCGGGGAGGCTCAACGAGAGGGCAAGAGCCGTGATAGATAGAAGAGCGGGGCTTGCGAACGCCACACGCCAGCCGAGAACTGAGGTCAGCCAGCCCCCAAGAGGTGCCCCGATCAGTGTCGCAACAACCTGCATTGAGCCCAGCAGACCAATAATCCTACCAAGACGTTTATCACGCCAGTACCGGGTCACAGCCGCCATACTCGCGGGCACAATAATGCCAGCGCCAAGCCCCTGAATAACCCTGAACATAATGAGCTGCACCATCGACTGAGACTGCGAAGTCAACACTGTAGCTGCCGCATACAGCAGGGTACCCACAACATAAACCTTTCGCGGTCCTTGGCGGTCGGCCCAGCGACCACTGTTCAGAAGCACAGCGGTGGACGCTAACATGTAGGCACCCACAACCCACCCCACGGTGCTGTGACCAGCGAGCTCGGAGGCAATCGTCGGCAAACTGACCGTGATAAAGTTCTGCATCAGCGTAGCCGAAGCAGAACCAATGAGCACGGCTGCCAGACACCAGTGACGACGATTCATCTGCCCTCACTCACTTTCGACCGGTGTAACCAGTCCTGTGTTCCCATCGACCCGAATCGTCTGACCCGACACAATATCCTGCGTACCGGATTGAGTGCCGAGTACAGCGGGAATCCCGACCTCGCGCGCAACGATAGCCGCGTGAGAAAGCGGACCTCCAGTATCAGCCACCACGGCGGCAGCCACATTGAACAGCGGGGTCCAGGTGGGATCGGTGTACCGGCACACGAGCACTTCGCCCGGTTCCAACAGCCCGAACTCTTCCGGCCCGTGGATGACCCGTGCCGTGCCCATCGTCACCCCTGGGCTCGCGCCAACTCCTTTGATGCCGTCCGTCTCAGACCGGTGATTCCCCCGGTCCCACCACAGAGTCTCAGCGGTTGTGCGCTTCTGCTTTCGGCGCGAAATCCTCTGCTGAAGATCGGAGGATGGTTCTTCTGCAAGCAGCGCAGATTCCACCTCATCAAACAGCGCATAGGTTACATCTGAGGGATTCGCCAAGACGCCGCGTTCAACGAGTCGATGTGCGATCTCGTCCATGACCCTACGAGCCTCAACAAACCATTCTTCGATGAGATACAGAGAGCCTTCACGTGCGACATGCAGAGCCCGCAGCGCGGTGACCGTCTTATCCCAACGTTTATGCAGGAACCGTGGCAGTCGGCTGCGCACAAGCTGACGTTTATCGGCCCGTTCCGCATCCATGGTGTGCCTGCCGCGAATACCGGCGGCAATCAGCGTGAAAAATGCCTCGGGGTTCTCGCCCCAAGACCTGCTTGAATAGGGCAGGTACATGCGCGGTGTGCGCGCCCCAATCCGCGACAGCGTCTGCTGAACCTCTTCGAGAAACGTCGACCCATTGGGACGCTTCGAGAGAGATTCAACCGCGTTATCCGTGTCCACAAGGACGTCATCGAGACCGAGTTCGCGGGCGCGCTCGCAGAGACGCGAAATCTCACGGTCGATATGTGCCGTCACAAAATCGAGGTTCGCGAATAAATCCTCGGTGGTGACGCTCGGGCCGAGCCGCGCAATTTTCATCATCATATCCGCCTCAGCACGTTTGAACATTAGCGGTATGAGGTAGCGCGAGAAGCGAGCGCGCGTAAGCTCAGCTGCCGCGTCAACCGCCCGGTGGCTCCGCGCAATCAGATCACAGTTGGTGATACTCTCAAGTGCCCGATTATCCGCCTGGAATGCTTCAAGTTCATGTTTCCAATCCAGCGAGTCTGCATCCCAGTCGGGATTCGCCGCCGAAAAAGCCTGTCGAATCGTGCGCGGCAAGTGCGTTACGATGCGCGGCGAAACACGTGGCCACGTTGCATGTATGCTCGCAATCCCGTCATCGCTGATGCGGATAACACGATCAACGGGTGGTGTATCCACCCCGAGAGAACCGAGAACTTGCTGAACTTCCTGCTGTACCTTGCGCACGGGCATGATATCCAGGGGATACGGAGCGGGATAATGCTCGATCAGGTCATCACGCATCATCTGTAGAATCTTTGACTGTGCAGGTCCGTGTCCCGAGTCGGTTTTCGACGGATTCGATAAAGATGTAATCGGTCGAGTCTGCAAGAGGTAGAGCTCATCGCCGCATATACCCCACTCGATATCTTGGGGTGCGTTGTAATAGGCGGATACCTGCCGCCCGAGAGCGTGAAGTCGTCGAAGATCGGAGTCTGACAGGCATGAAGCCGTACGATCATCCGGTGGAACCGGGCTTCTCTTAGTCCCGCCGGTGTGGTCGAGGTCGATGCGCGTTTCTTTATCCCCGATGATCGTCTCGACGGCGTGCCCCTGTGAGTCCAGCGTAAATGTATCCGGGTTGACGTGGGCGGCGACGACGGATTCGCCAAGACCGTAGGAGGCGCTGATGAGCATCCGGTCTGTCATGCCAGAGATAGGATCTGCCGTAAATAAGACGCCCGCCACGTCTGCAGCGACCATTTCCTGCACCACCACGGCAAGTTCCGCCGATTCGTGGGAGAACCCGGCTTCTGTGCGGTATGCCACCGCTCGATCCGTCCAGAGGGATGCCCAGCATCGCCTTAGGGCATCGACAACAGAGTCTTCTCCCTGCACACCGAGATAGGTATCCTGCTGCCCCGCGAAACTCGCGCTGTCCAGGTCTTCCGTTGTCGCTGATGAACGTACCGCCACAACCGGCGATCCCAGCGCCCGATAAGCCCCTACGACGGCATCTCGCACGGCACGCGGGACTTCCTGCTTCAGGATCAGCTCTCGTGCAGCGTGAGAGTTCGTACCGGCTGCCTCGTGAATAATATCTTCAGCAATCGGTGCGACGGCTGCCCTGTAGGCGTCGGTTGTCATGCAAAATCCTGGCGGCACGTTCAGACCGGCGCGATGCATCGTTATAAGGTTGGCGCCCTTGCCGCCGACGCTGACTACCTGAGCGTCCCCGAAGGGATGACCTCGCCGGAACCAGGATATGAACGCGGTCGTCTCTTGTTTGTGTGGGGTTGTCATCGCCCAATCACCGCCTTAATCGTGCTTCGTGCCGATTGTCGCCTTATCCAGTCTCAGCGGAAAAGCGCTTTTCTATCTTCTTAGAATATCTGCCGCGGCGGGGTTTGGACATAGATTGTTGTCATCGAATTCGCCCTGACATGCAGGTTCGTTCACCGTCACCTTCGCATATTCGGGGTTCTCTCACCGATAATAGGAGTGTGTACATTCTCGTTGTTCCCGCAGATAACGCCGACGCCCAGAACCCCGGCGCCACCTCTGTGCGCAACACAGTGAACGATGCTGCAAACAGCGGGGAACCTGTGCATTTTCAGAACCCTGCGGGAGGCTCATCCACCGCATACTGGGGTGTTTTCCATGTGGAGACTGCCGCCGAGGCCCACGCCAACGACTCTGCTGATGCGCCAGCCAGTGCGGGGGAAGAAACGGTCACCTCCAGCACCCCCGGTACGGCCCCACGTATTGTGCGTGGGCACAGGGTGAGCGCCGAGAACCTGCCCGCCTATGTGCGTGAGGTTGAGTCCCGCGCTGATGCGCGCAAGAGTGCGCGGGTGCGGTGGGTGTGGGCCGATACACGTGTGCTTGGCCCCCTCCTGTTAGAGGCGCAGGTACGGGTGCATCTATGCCATGATTTGCGGCTGGTGCAGCGTATTCTCAGTGCTGCCGCAACCCACCCCGGCGGGTATGTTCGTTATTCGCCGGTGCTTGAGCTGATGCACGAACCGCACCACGAACCACCGCGCGGGTACCTGCCGCCCGCTCGGCAGGTGAGCGATCAGCAGGCGCTCTTTGATGATCTGAGTTTTTCCGCTGCCCAGCAGTCTTCAGCGGATTCTGCCAGCCCAGCCGTGCGTTCCGATGATGCGAGTTCCCCAGCATCACGTACCCCGCTTATTGCCGCGACGTTCGGCGAGTTCGCGGCGCAGCTGCACGCTATTGCCGCTGCCGCGCACCCTGACCGGCTTTCTCTGTTGGCTCATGCGGAGTCGGCCGGTGCTCTTGTTGCCGCGGAGATCGGGCACTGGGGCATCCCGTTCGATGCGCAGGAGCACCATAAAAATCTGGAGCAGCTGTTGGGGCCGCGCCCTGGTGAGGGCGAGCATCCGGCGAAAATGGTTGAGCTTGCTGAGCATATTCGGCGTGTGCTGTTCGCTCCGCAGCTGAACCCGGATTCCCCGCAGGATCTGCTGCGGGCGCTTCAGCGTGCGGGCGCGCAGGTTGAGAGCACCCGTTCATGGAAATTGAAGGCGTGGGCGCAGCAGAACCCGGCGCGGGCCCAGGAAAGGCACGCCATGATCGACCCGGTGCTGCGGTATAAGAAGCTGTACCGGATATGGACTGCTAACGGCTGGAATTGGGCTGATACGTGGGTGCACCAGGGGCGTTTCCGCCCGCATCTTGAGGTGGGCGGTGCAGCAACCGGACGGTGGGGTGCTTCCGGCGGGGGTGCTTTGCAGCTGCCTGCGGAGATCCGTTCGGCAATAATAGCCCCGCAGCATCAAGTGTTTACGGTGGCCGATGGGTCACAGATTGAGCCGCGTATTCTGGCGGCGCTCAGCCGGGATGAGGCGTTGGCTGCGGCGGGACGTGGCGTTGCGGGGCACAGCACCGACTTGTACGAGGGCATTGCCGAGCTGAGCCGTTCTCACGGGCTGGCGCTGACTGAGCGGGCGCAGGCGAAGGTGGGGCTGCTGGCCATTATGTATGGGGGCCGCAGCGGCGAGGTTGGGGCGCTGCTGCCGCATATTGCGCAGCTTTTTCCGCGCGCTATGGAGTTTACGGAGCGGGCGGCGCGTATTGGCGAGCAGGGCGGGCAGGTCACCACGTTTTTAGGTCGCACCTCCCCTGCCCCTTCCGATGCGTGGCGGCGCACGGTGGCGGATCGTTCAACGGGTGCTGCGGAGGCCCGGGCGGTTTCTGCGTCTCGTGCGTGGGGCCGTATGACCCGTAATTTTGTGGTGCAGGGTACGGCGGCGGAGTGGGCTTTGTGCTGGATGGGCAGGGTGCGTTCGCGCCTGCTGAGTGAAACAGTTTTCGGCAGCCCGATGCGCACAAAGATTGTGTATTTTCTGCACGATGAGCTTGTATTGTGCGGCCCCTCTGTTGAGGCGAAACGTGTTGAGGCGATCGTGCGGGAGTCTGCTCAGCAGGCTGCGCAGCTGCTCTTTGGCGGGGTCCCGGTGGACTTTCCAGTGTCTGTGACGGTTACGAGGAACTATGCGGAGGCGAAGTAGTGTCTTCTTAAAGAGAAGAGATACTGAGTCTTAGGTGAGTATTTTATAAGGTTAAACTTAGTTTCTGTGTCGTTTTATGATTTGGGCCTCTTAAAAATATTTTGGCATTTTTAACGCTTCAATTAAGTTTCAGAAGGTGCCTTAGAGTTCTTTCCAGGGTGCTTGAGTGCCTGAGTGCCGGGTGAGCGTATATTTCTGCGGTGCATCGCATGACCCAATTATTACGAAATGATTAAAATGCATCAAAATACATAATTTATAGAATAATTATTCACTTATTGATGTGGGAACCGCGCGGTAAATTTTGAGCTATAGCTTGAGATTCAGGGTTACAGCAAGGCATTCAGTACATGCATGAATATATGGAAGATGAAAGACTTTACGAGTAGAATATTCACCGTATACGCGGTTCTACTGCGCATCACAACACTCAATATACGCTCGTTGTGTTCACGTACCCCGCCCTTTTTCCGCTAGGGGCGGGCACGGTACTGGGCACCGGCGTGTGTATATCAGTACTTCGCAAGGATATAAACATGCAGAATAAACTCTCACGCCGCACGCTTGTTACCGGCGCGGCTTGGGCGGCACCCGTGGTCATGGCTTCTAGCTCCATCCCGGCGTTCGCCACATCGCCGGTCGAGCCCTGTGTAGCAGATAAAACGTTTAACTCGCAGCACTACGCTAAGCCCCCGCGCGGCAACACCCGCGAAAAGGTCTACGACCACTGGACAGTCCCCGCCGACGTGCACCAGATCAAGTTCTATGTGCGCGGTGCCGCCGGTGGCTCCACTCACGAAGACCAGTACGGTGGCGGCTTCGGCGGCGCTGGCGCCGAGGTAGCCGGCTACCTTGATGTGACCCCCGGCGAAACCCTTACCTTCGTGACCGGCGCAGCTGGTACCGCAAACTTCGACGGTACCCCCGCTGAAGGCGGTAAAGGATTTGGTGACGGCGGTTCCTCAGCTGCTCTTCCCACCGACTCTCAGGTAGGTATTCGCAATAACCAGGCGCAGTTCATCCTTGATAAGTTGAAGCCCGCAAAGATCCAGTACGGTGGCTCCGGTGGTGGCGCATCCGCTATTGTTCGTATGGAAAGCGATGGGTTCACCATTAAGGAAGTTATCGCTATTGCTGGCGGCGGCGGCGGCGCGGGTGTTACCGTGCAGCACAACACCAACGACTACCCCCGCACCAAAGAAGGCAGCTACAAGACTGCCACCCTCACCATCGGTGAGCAGGGCAGCGGCGGTATGCAGGTGCAGCAGAGCCCCCAGAGCGTTGAGGGCCAGACCGTCACAGTAGTGCAGCATGTGGACAGCATGGACGGCGGCGACGCGAGCACCTCCCTGGAGAACTACCCCGACTACGAGCAGACCGTCTACGGCGGTAAGGGCAGCGGCACCGCAGAAGGCGGCAGCAACGGAACCGGTGGCGCTGGCGGTGAAGCACCCGCAGCAGATCAGGACCGGGTCACCCAGGAATACCTGAGCTACGCCAAATTCGATCAACCGACGGGTGCATACATTAACTACTCAGACGATGGCAATATCTTCGCTTCCGCTTTTGAAGGCGCAGAGGGCAACAGCACCTCCAACCCCACCGAGCCCGTTAACGGTGCTGACGGTGTGAGTGCCTGGGGTGCGGTTCAGACCTACGACGGTCACTACGCCGATGGGTACGACAACGCCAACTACTACGTGTACGCGGTCTCCGGCGGCGGTGGCGGCGGCTACGGCGGCGGCGGCTCCGGCAGCGTCATTGGTCAGGGTGTGCGTGTTACTGCCCCGGATCAGGAACAGGATATTGAGGGCAGCTCGAACAAGTTCCGGTACTCGGGTGCTTTCGCATCCGCTGGTGCTGGCGGTGCCGGCGGCAGCTACCTGGCACCGGGAATCGAAATGTGGGATTCCAACGGTAAGAAGTTCTGGGCACACAATAACCGTACTTTCGGCACCAATGACACCAACGGCCACGGCCGTATTAAGGTGATCTGGTGCGACCCGAGCGGTTCGCATAAGGACTACCCGGATGACCCGGGTGTTCCCGCTCCGGTGGTTCCCAGCCACTAATACCGGCTGCGAATACTCATAAGCTAGGGCCTGCTCCCCGCATTGTGCGGTTCTGGGGAGCAGGCCCTTCTGCGTACCCGGCCCGCTTATTTTAAGGCGGGCGCAGGTTTAAGCACCGAGTCATCCCACGGGACCGTCCAGCTGAGCGCATCAAAAATCTTATCGAGCACGATCGCAGTGAATCCCCACACGGTGAACTCGACCCGCGCATCGCCGCTAGAGTGCACGACCTCAAACGCCGGGGTTTTATGGGTTATGCGCCCGCGCTTCACATATGCCGTATGCCGGTTGGCGGGGTTGAGCAAATCTCGCACGGGCACCCGCGCAATCAGGGCAGACTCGTTCGTATCGACCACGCCAACCCGCGTGGGTGAAGCCCACCACCCCAGCACCGGGGTCACCCTGAAATCGCTCACGGCAAGCGGCAGGGTCGGCAGCTCCCCCAGAATTTCAACACCCGCAGGGTCAAGCCCGGTCTCTTCCACGGCCTCACGCAGGGCGGCGATGCGCCCCACCGGAACTCTCTGCTGGCGCGCCAGTTCGTAATCCTCGGGGTCGATTTTGCCGCCCGGGAATGCAGGCTGACCGGCGTGTGAGCGCAGAGTATCCGCCCGCACCAGAAGCAGAACGTCCAGGTTCTCTCCCACGCACTCTGGGCATCCGTCAAAGTCTGCGGATGCGCTCGGTTCATCATCGAGTACCCCGAAGAGAACGAGCACTGCCGCCTCTTTGGAGAGCTTACTGTTGGACGCGTACCGCATGAGGGAGTCTATCTTGAAATCGAGTTTTCCTGCGGCAAGGTTCGCGAGTGCATCGCGGGCTTGTTCGGCGGCGGTGTTCAGGGTGTTAAGCACTCAGCGGGTATCCTTCGGCGTGCAGTTGGCGGCGTGTGGCACCGGTGAGGAAGCGCAGGTGCAGGCGTTCACGACCGGGTGCCATTTCATATTTCATGAGTTTACGCGCTTTGGTTTCGTCCGTCTCGCCTTCACCCCAGGATGGGCACAGGTCGGCGATGGGGCAGACTCCGCAGGCGGGTTTGCGGGCGTGGCAGATGCGCCGCCCGTGGTAGACCATGCGGTGTGAGAAGTTGGTCCATTCGCGCGGTTCGATCAGTTCGGCAACGTCGTGTTCGACTTTGACGGGGTCGTCTTCGGTGGTGAATCCCATGCGGCGTGCGAGCCTGCCGAAATGGGTATCGACGGTCAGCCCGGGTACCCCGAAAGCGTTGCCGAGTACCACGTTTGCGGTTTTGCGCCCGACTCCTGCCAGTTTCACCAGTTTATCGAGGGTTCCGGGCACTTCTCCGTTGTAGTCGTCTGTGAGCTGGCGGGCGAGTTTGACAATAGATTTCGTTTTGGCGCGGTAGAACCCGAGGGATTGAATATAGGGTTCGACCTCTTCTTCGGTGGCGGCGGCGAGGGCGGGCGCATCCGGGTAGCGGGCGAAGAGCGCCGGGGTTACCTGATTGACGCGCACATCGGTGGTTTGTGCCGAGAGCACCGTGGCGATCAGCAGTTCAAAGGCGTTCGTGAAGTCGAGTTCAGCCACAGCGTAGGGGTAGGTTTCACCCAGGATACGGTTGATTTTGCGGGCGCGGCGCACGGTGGCAAGGTGGCTTTCGGGGGCTTTGGTGAGTGCTTTCGCGCGGCGGCGTGCCGCCTGTGCCGCCTCAAACTCGGGCACGGTGCGGATGCTTAGCAGCTCACGTTCTTCCTCGGTGAGCTGTAGATCTGGGGCTGTGTCGGTGGTGCTTTTCGGTGCGGATGCGCTCATAGCGCGAGCCTACCGTTTTTTGTCTGCTTTTCCCAGCTAGGGATGCCGAAGCGGCTGGTTCACGAACCTAAATAGTGGTGGCGGGGTGGTTTGGTGGGCGTGCATCCTGCGCGGGGACGCTTCAATGTGCCACACTAAAAGCATGTCTGCAACTATTTTTGTGCTGAATGGCCCTAACCTGAACCTGCTGGGGCACCGCCGCCCCGAAATTTACGGGCACACCACCCTGGTTGATATTGAGTTGTCGGTGCGTGAACGTGCCGCCCTGCACGGGTTTGATGTGGAGTTTATGCAAACAAACTATGAGGGGAAGCTGGTGGATGAGATTCAGCGGGCCCGCACCCGTGGGGCTGCGATTGTGATTAACCCGGCAGCGTACACGCACACGTCGGTGGCGCTTCACGATGCGCTGGAGGCCGCCGAACTGCCCGTCGTCGAGGTGCACCTGTCGAATATTTACCGGCGTGAGGAGTTCAGGCATCACTCGTATGTGTCCCCGCAGGCAACCACCGTGATTAGTGGTGCGGGTGCTTATGGGTATGTGATGGCTATTGATTTTATTGCCGAGTACCTTAAAGACGATATTTAACGGGGCCTCGCACCAGCGAACGGGGCGCCCGGTACCTTTTCGGTACCGGGCGCCCCGTTTTAGTCCGCTGTACGCGGGTTATGAGGGTGTGCTGATCACCCTAGCGTGCTTTACATTGGCCGGTTGAGACAGGCGTGGTGTTATTGCCGTTGGCAGCCAACGCCTGTTTCAGGGTGGATGCGGTTATCGCATAGCCGGTCTGGCCTTCGGTTGCTTTTGCGAAGACCACACCCACTACGGTGCCGTCTTGGGTGAGCATCGGGCCGCCGGAGTTACCGTGCTGCACGTCTGCGGCGATCTGGTACACCTGGCGGGTGGGGTTGGCTTTACCGGTTTCAGAGTCGATGGTCTGAATATTGCCCACGCCCTGTACGGTGGCGGGTTTCGCGGCGAACGGGCCGCCCTTCGGGTAGCCCATGAAGGTCACGGTTTCGCCGGATTCGGAGTTAGTGTTGGCCACCTGCAGCGGTTGGATAGGCAAACGCGGCACACGAATGAACGCTAGATCTTGCGCCGGGTTGTTGTAGACCACGGTGCCGGGGTAGGTGCGTCCTCGTGAGTCTTGCACGGTGGGTGAGGTAACTCCGGAAAGCACATGCGAGTTGGTGACTACGAGGTCCTGCCCAGCGACGAACCCGGAGCCGGTGGAGGTGTATCCGCACTGCTCAGCGGCACCCAGGATCTGCACTACCGAGGATGAGGCGTTCTCAAGTGCATCGGATTGAACCTGCTGGGTGGGTGCGTTCGTCTCGGGGTAGAGCAGCTGTTTGACTTCGGGGATGCTGCCTGCGGTGAGTACATCGTTGCGGACGCTGTCGATGCGGTCTTTCACGGCAGATGGGGTTGCTTCAACCATCCAGGTGAGGGTTTTCGATTCGCCCAGCGCCGTGTTTACTGACGGGATGGGCACCGTGCGCATGGATAGGGTGATGACGACGAGTACGAGGGCGCAGGCGGCTACGTTCAGCACGCCGCCGAAGAACCTCTCCACACCCTTTATAGGTGTGACATCTGTTACTTTACGGATACTCCTGCCAGCAATGACACCCAGCCACTGCCCAATCACCAGGCATAGCAAAAGAAGCCCGATAGCGGTGGGAAGCATCCACTGCGGGCTGACGGCGGCAACCGCCAGCGGCACCAGCCATGCGGCGGCGCACACACCCAGTGCCAACCCTAAGAACGTTCCGAGCGTGGTAAAGAACCCGCTTCGTAAGCCCATAAGGAAATACAGCACGAGGATGATGGGAATAATAATGTCGAGGGGGCTCAGGTTAGCAAACACAAGCGTTCCTCTCTTGAAATATAAAGAAATAATGAATGATGGCGTGGAAAACGCCGCACTCATGTACTGATGCTAAAGGGTTAAGCTGTGAAAATCTTTAGTTTTTTAAAAAATTCCCAGGGAAGTTTTGCTTTCGGCCAACCGTTTTCAGATGCATAAATAAGATTTTTGAGGTAATCTCAATAACAGTAAGTTGAATATATCACATCCGGTTCTTGGGCCCCTCAGCTCATAGGTTCGAGCAGGTGCACCAGCCGGAATGCTCACACAAGGGGGTGCTCGCACCCCACCCATATTCAAGGAGAACAAAACAATGGATCTAGATATCCTGCGCCGCTCGCCGCTGTTCGCGACCCTCGATGACGCCGCATTCAAGCTGCTCACCGACGATATTACCGAAATCGACCTTTCCCGTAACGCCGTGCTCTTCTACGAAGGAGACCCCGGCGACCAGCTCTACGCCGTACTCTCCGGCAAGGTTAAGCTTGGCCGCACCGCCGCCGATGGGCGTGAAAACATGATCGCTATCATGGGCCCCGGCGATGTCTTCGGCGAAATGGCACTTTTTGATCCCTCCCCGCGTTCTACCAATGCCGTGGCTGTCTCTGAGACCCGCCTGGCTGCTATTAAGCACGAGTCGTTCAAACGCGCCCAGCAGCAGGACCCCAGCATCTCGGACCAGGTCATCAAGACCCTGGCACGCCGTCTGCGCCACTCAAATGAGGCCTTGGCAGACCTGGTGTTCTCGGATGTTCCCGGGCGTCTCGCTAAGGCCCTGCTGGATCTGGCGGATCGTTTCGGTCGCCCCGCAACCGACGGCATCCTCGTGGCCCACGAGCTCACTCAGGAAGAGCTTGCGCAGCTGGTGGGTGCGTCCCGTGAGACCGTGAACAAGGCTCTGGCCGAGTTCGTCTCCCGCGGCTGGATTCGCTTGGAGGCACGCGCGGTCGTCATTCTCGACCTGCCGCGTCTGCGTCAGCGTTCACGCTAAATTCTCTGAGGACATCTGAAGTCTTCACACACAAAACCGCATCCGATACGTCGTGTTATTCGACGGTTTCGGATGCGGTTTTTGTATACCCGCTCCCCCTCACATTTACGCATGCGATAACAGGTGCCCTTTTCTCCGTGAGGTATCCCCTAGTTAGCAACGTAGACGTGCTGCCGGTTCAGATCCTCACGTTCGGCAATATCGAGCAACGCAGTCGCCATATCTGCCGGGGTAATCATCCAGCCGCGTCGAAGCGGCTTGTGGGCATCTAGCCGATAAGAGCCTTTGGGTTTCATCGGCTGAATGCGAGGGGCACGCACCGCCGTCCACTGCGCGGTGCTTTCCCACAAAACCACGTCCATACGCCGCATATCATCGTAGGTTGCACCCAAAAAGTGCTGCAGCAGCGGCAATACCACCCAGAGCTTGAAGAGCCCTTGATGAGCCCAATGTTCGGCGACCTCCGAAGAGATCACAACCAAACGTGATACCCCATGCTCTTGCATGGCGTCCAGAAGATTCTTTGTCCCGGCAGAGTAAAGGGTTGTCGGCGTTTTCGAGGTGCCAATCCCTACGGTACTAATGACCGCATCTACGCCTTGAAGCCAGGGTTTGAGGGCCTGAGCATCAAGAATATCTACAGCGCCCGTGGTGAGGTTCGGGTGTTCACGCTGAAGATTCTGCGGGTTTCGGGCAAGTGCAACTACCTCATGGCCACGCGCAAGTGCCTGTTCCACGACCAAACGGCCCACGTTTCCGGTAGCACCGGATACTAAAATTTTCATAGTTTTCGACTTTTGTTAGGGAATAGTGACCACAAGTTTACCGCGCACATGCCCCGTGCCCAGTTCCTTATAGCCGTCACGGATGGAAGTAAGTTTGAACGGGTACACATGCGCTAAGGTCACGTCAATATCTCCCGATGCCACCAGATCGGCGACTTCTTTCAGGTCACCGGGCTGCGCATGCCGCGCCCCCGTAAACTGCGCGCCTTTTATCATTGCCTTCGGCGTAGGAATCAGTGTGCCCATCGCGTCCTTTTTCAGGCCGAGCTCTGCCCCTAACGGGATGTAGTCACCGTTGTAGCAGTCAAGTATTTTCGTAACCGGGGTCGGTGCTGCCTTGAGAATACGTTCTTTCAAACCGTCACCGTATGCAACCGGAATAGCCCCCAGAGAGCGTACGAACTCCGCGTTTTTCTCCGATGCGATACCGATAACTGTTGCTCCCCGATGCACCGCAAGCTGAACCGCCACGGCTCCCACACCGCCGGATGCGGCACTGATAACCAGCACATCCTCGGGTTTCAGATCGATTGCACGGAACGCCCCGCACGCGGTCTCCCCGGCGACGCCCAAGGCTGCGGCAACCTCAAAGTTCAGGTTTTCAGGTTTCGCAACGATATTCTGGGCAGAAGTCACCAGTTTCTCAGCCAGGGAGCCTTCCGTCACGCCGGAGCCGGGAGCGCTGCGCAGGGTTCCCAGTACCGCATCGCCCACAGCAATATTGTTCACACCGGGACCGAGGGCATCTATCACACCAGAAAAGTCACGCCCCACGCCCTTCGGAAAACGTGCGGGACCGCGGCCAAACCACCAGGACGGGTGACGCAAACGGTTGCTCGTCTCTGCGATACGAAGCGGCTTATACCCCTCAAAAGTTTTCAGATCCACGGGGTTCAGGCTGACCGCTTTGACACTCACACGGACTTCACCTTCGCCCGGTGTAGGCTCATCTGTCTCAACCATTTCTAGAACGCTGGGATCGCCATAAGCGTTATGCTGAATTTTGCGAATCATGAGGTTCCTCCTTTCACTGTGATTATCTGCCTACAACAAAGGCCGGATTTTCCGCGCTGTGCGGAAATCCGGCCTTCCACGTTTTTATGAAGGGGTGACTGTAGGAATGGCTGAGGTTGCTGGTGCAGCCACCGCACCAAACTTTCCGGTGCGTGGGGCAGCCTTCACCACCTCAGTGAATGAGAGCATACACTGTCCGTCGTTCTTAACAAGGATGGGTTTTTTCACCTCAACCGTTCGTTTCTTAGCCAACCAGGCCACGCTCGTACCGACCTTCGCCAGGGATTCAAGGGTACACATGACCCCGGGGGTGACCAGCTCATCAAGGGTTTTACCGGCGGTATCGGGCTGGTTAATACGGTCGCCGAGGTCGCTGGTGGCCCGGCCTGCAAGCAGCTCCCGCACGTTCACCCAGTCACCCCAAATACCTTTATCCTTCAGCAGGCTTGCCTGCTGGCCGACAGGCACGGCGGTGGTGAAATACGCGACATCGTACCGTTTGTGGCAGAAGTCCGGCGACTGCCAGCGCACCACAGGGCGCAGCAGATCAGCCCGGATTTTTAGTCCGCTCATCGCCAGGTATTTGCTGAGGGTTTCGTCGCGGTCCGAGATCGCCTCCCGGTGGTTCATCTGGTCGCTGCCAGCGGTGTACTCAGCTACGCTCCCCTCGTCCTCACCAGCCAATAACAGCCCGGTTTCTTCAAAGGTTTCACGCACCGCAGCGACCACCACCTTATGGGCTATCGTTGCGTCACCGAACGCGAAGGTGCGCTGCCAATGCTCCGCATCAGCGCCACACCAGGGGATATTCTGTGCATCTTCTGCGGTGACCATACCGCCGGGAAAAGCAACAATCCCTAAAGGAGAGCAGCCGGGCCGGTAGGTAAGGATAGTTTCCAGCCCGTCGTCGCCATCACGCACAAAAATGACGGAGGCCGCATGCTTGAGGGCGCACCCGGTGGATTCGGCAGTACCGGCTGCCTCCCCGGAATGCTCGTTCGCCCACGTCTCCGCGGCGGTGCGCATAAAGTCTGGGATAGTGTACAGCCGCTGCACCTGTTCGGTACGCGGGGCGGGGGCGCTCTTCCTGCCGGAATAAACGCGAGGGGAACCCGCCACGGGGATAGCGCCGGTGTACAGTTCGCTACGCATATTCGACGATAATCTCAACTTCTACGGGGGAATCGAGCGGGAGCACGGGTACGCCGACCGCCGAACGGGCGTGCTGCCCAGCCTCACCGAAAATCTCGCCCAGCAGCTCGGATGCACCGTTAATAACGCCGGGCTGACCGGTGAAGTTCGGTTCAGAAGAGACAAAACCGACAACCTTCACAATGCGGCGCACCCGGTCAAGATCGCCAATCACAGATTTTACGGCAGCCAAGGCGTTAAGCACACAAATGGCGGCGTATTTTTTAGCGTCCTCAGGTGCCACAAAGCCTGCTTGCCCGCTGGCAGATACCTTACCAATAGCCGGCAGTTCCCCCTTCGTAAAAGGCAGCTGCCCGGAAGTGTACACGTAACTGCCGGAGACAACAGCCGGAACATAAGCGGCCACAGGCGCAGCAACCTCAGGCAGCTCGTAGCCAAGGTCTCGGATACGTTGTTCTATACGGGGTTCGGTCATGATGCTCTCTCCGTGGGTAAGGGATCGGCGATTGGTTTAAGGATGCCCTTAAGCGGTATATTTTCGCGGGGTTGTCCGCAGCCGCACAAGCAAAAGACGCTAAACCCGGTGCCGCGACCCCTAGATGGGGCGGTCACCGGGCGGTGCGTATACTACTGCGCCTTTTCGCGCTTAAAGTAGGCGATGGGGTTGCCCTGCGTGGGGGCGACCATATTACCTGCAGGGTTCGGGCCGGAAGGTGCGGAGGCACCGGGGAGTACCGTCACAAGCTCCCAGCCATCTTCGCCCCAGCTGTCGAGGATCTGCTTAGTAGCATGGATCATCAGAGGCACAGTTGCGTATTCCCATTTCTTCATACACCTAGGGTAGTCCTTCGGGGGCGTACTGTACAATATCACCGGTCATTTCACGGGTACGTGACAGAATACAGCGGGCACCTTCATGTTTAACACCAAATATTAAGACACCCTAAGGAGGTTGTTCGGCGGCATGCCGGGCATGAAAAGCGGGCTGACGTGGGCGGCTACAGTTCCCAGTTATATCCGCTAAACTGGGGGAATGGCTTCTCCTAAGAAACGTCGCGGCCGCGACCTTTTGCAGTTTATTGCTTACAGCGTCATTGCAGGTTTTCTGGTGGCGGTCATTGTTGTGCCGCCCGTCGTAGGCGCTGGCTCAGTGGTGAACGCATCCATGAGCTGGTTCCAAGACTTACCGGATGAGATTTCAGAGGGCCCCCTGGCACGTCCCTCAACGATCTACGCCGCAGATGGTAAGACCGAGCTGGCCACCTTCTACGAAGAGAAC
The DNA here is from genome assembly GCF_016726365.1 of Rothia aeria. NCBI lineage: Bacteria > Bacillati > Actinomycetota > Actinomycetes > Micrococcales > Micrococcaceae > Rothia > Rothia aeria. The sequence continues at coordinate 1,070,754 of NZ_CP068102.1, forward strand.
CGTACACAGGTGAAGCTCGACCAGATCTCCCCGCATATGCGGAACGCCATCATTTCGGTTGAGGACCGTGATTTCTATAGCCACGGCGCGGTCTCTGCCGTCGGTATTGGACGTGCGTTCTTCAATAACGCGATGAATCCCGGCAAACGTCAGGGTGCTTCCACCCTCACCCAGCAGTACGTGAACAACCTGATCGTTAACGCTGCTGAGCAGAACGGTGAGGACGCGAACGCCACCCTGGGCGGGAACAAGAACTACTTCGCCAAGATCAAAGAAATGAAGCTGGCCGTTTCGATGGAGCAGAACAAGTCCAAGGACGAGATCCTTGAAGGCTACCTGAACATCGTGAACATGGGCGGCTCAAACTTTGGTGTTGAGGCCGCAGCCCAGTACTACTGGGGTATTCCTGCGAAGGACCTGAACGTTGCCCAGTCAGCGCTGCTGGCCGGGCTGGTGCAGTCCCCCAACACCTACCGGCCGGACGAGCACCCCGATAACGCAGTTGAACGCCGTAACGTGGTGCTCTCCACCATGCTGCGTGACGGGAAGATCTCTCAGCAAGAGTACGACGAGGCAGTGGCCAGCGAAGTAAACCTGGACATTCACCCGGTGAAGAAGGGGTGCAGCAACGCTGGCGAGTACGCCTTCTTCTGCAACTACGTGGTGAATAATATCCTGCAGGATGAGTCCTACGGTGCCACCGATATTCAGCGCAATGCCATGCTGCAGCGCGGTGGTTTGAAGATTTACACCTCCCTGAACACGGAGGCACAGAAGGTTGCGAAGCAGGCAGTTGAATCCACTCAGCCTGGGGCAACCAACACTAATGACATTAACACCGCACTGACCAGCATCGAGCCTTCCAACGGTAATGTGGTGGCGATGGCGCAGAACACAGAATGGGGCAGCCCCAAGGACGCCAATGACCATTCGGTCTCGCAGTTCAACTACAACGTTGATGCCAAGTACGGCGGCACCAATGGCTTCCAGCCCGGTTCAACGTTCAAACCGGTGATCCTTGCCCAGTGGATTAAGGACGGCAAGGGCGTCAACGGCATGGTCAATGGTACGCAGTTGTCGTACCCCACCAGTTTCGCGTGGAACGCCAAATGCTACGACGAGACAGGCGGCAAATACTACTACCGCAACCAGCCGGAAGGGTGGACCTTCAAGAACGCCGTAAACGGCGGTCTGGGGTACAACACGGCGGCATACGGTATCCGGCAGTCGCTGAACTCATACCTGTACGGTATGCTCTCACGGCTGGATTTGTGCGATGTGCACGAAATGTCTAAAACCCTGCACATGTACGACGGCACAGGAGAGCCGCTTCACAGCATCCCCGATTTGGGTACTGACATTGGCGGTACCAAAAACGGTGTGTCCCCGCTGACATTGGCCTCAGCCTACGCGGTCTTTGCGAACGAGGGGAAGTACTGTGAGCCGCGCCCGATGAACAAGGTCACCAAGAACAACGGCGAGGTATTCAAGGAATACCAGGCCAAGTGTGAACAGGTTCTTGACCCGGACATCGCTAACGGTGTGAGCTGGGTGCTTAAAGGCGTGATCCAACAGGGAGGCTCGGCCCCCACCCGAGGGATTGGTTTGCCCGAAGGGTCCGCTGCGAAAACCGGTACGAACGATAACTCGTCACAAACCTGGATTGCCGGTTACACCCGCGGCCTGGTGACCACCTCCTGGGTTGGTAACGTGGCAAAGGGCTTCCGCTCCATGAACGGGCTGGCAATTAACGGTCAGGTACGTGAGTACGTGGACGGCGCAACCTACGCGGGTGCGCAATGGCAGACGTACATGAAGGCGGTCGCACCGAAGTACAACACCGACAACTTCACCCAACCCAGCGCGAAGGTGCTCTCAACCGCCAACTAAGGTTACGGGTGAGTGAATCATACAACTGAATGAGCGAAAGGCTGGATGGAATGCGTGATTCCGCCCCGTCCCGCCGTATGCTCCGAGCGGCGGCTCCTGCAGCACGCACCGGTTCGGTACTGAAAAAGACCGTTGCCGCCGGTGCTGTTCTGGGGGTCGCCGCAGCAGCGTACGGCCACTTTATTGAGCTGAATAATTTTGTGGTACGCCACGAGCGGCTGCCGGTTCTCCCAGCGGGGACGGCAGATCTGCGTATCCTGCACATTTCGGATATGCACATGATTCCGGGGCAGGCACGTAAAAGAGAGTTCATGCATTCGCTGGCGGGGTTACGCCCCGATCTGGTGATCAATACCGGTGATAACCTCTCACATATTAATGGGCTGCCGCCCCTGCTGGATGCTTTAGACCCGCTCATGGACTTCCCGGGCGTATTCGTGCCGGGGTCGAACTGCTACTTCGCCCCTGTGCTCAAGAACCCGGCCCGGTACCTGTGGCAGGCACGCACCCCCCAAGAAATTGAGGAAGGCTCACGCGTGCCGCTTCCTATTGGGAAAATGCATGATGCTTTTGAGTCACGCGGCTGGACGGGACTTATTAACCGGTATGACAGTATTAGCATCGGCGGGCTGCGCCTAGAGTTTTCGGGGGTTGACGACCCGCACCTGCGTTACGATCAGCACCCCGGGTTCGCCCCTGAAGCGTTTGATACCGGCTCCACCCCGCGGGTGCGTATCGGGGTTGCGCACGCCCCCTATATGCGCACCCTTGAACGGTTCGTCGCTGACGGCGCGCAAGCAATTTTCGCCGGGCACACGCACGGCGGGCAGGTGTGTTTACCGGGTGGGCGGGCACTGGTGAGCAACTGCGATTTACCGCCTTCACGCGCTAAGGGCGTAAGCTACCAGCAGGATGTGCCGGTGCAGGTCACGGCGGGGTTGGGTACCTCACGGTTCGCGCCGGTGCGGCTTTTTTGCCCCCCAGAGGCGGTGCTGGTCACCCTCACAGCCAAGAGCGAATAAACACCCAGCTGTCGGCCGGGATCTCGGGCGGGCACCCCACAGCAGAGCAAGCCCGCGGCAGACGGCAAGAGGCCGCTGTCTATAATAGAAACCTCAGGCTCACATCACCAATAGCGCCCGATGCGGCGCATCCGCTCATAAACAGCAGGGGGTAACAACCCCGCAACCGATCAGGAGGAACCGGCAACGACTCGCACACATGCCACCAGCACCTCCCGGCGGCGCAACCCGTTCCTTGAGACCGCTCCCGAACCCATCCCGGCGCCCGTAGACTACGCGGCCGGTGAGCGGGCACCCCTAAAGTTCGCACCGTACACGAAGCCCATACGCGGCCGGTGGGCGGTGGGTCTGGTGGTTGCGATCGGCGCTGCTGTACTTGAAATATCGGTTCCGCAGATGCTTCAGTTCATTGTTGATGAGCTGACCCGCAACGCCACCGAGACAGGCATTTGGATTGGCGGGTCGTTGGTGCTGCTCATCGGTGTGGGGCAGGCATCCTTGGCTTACTGGCGCAGGTGGCTGATTGTGGATCCGACCTCCACGATGGAAATGCGGATGCGCATGAACTTCTTCGACAAGTTGCTGCGCGCGCCCCTGTCAATGATTGACCGTTGGTCATCCGGGCAGCTGCTCACCCGGTCAATGTCTGACCTGGGGACGATCCGCCGGTGGCTCTCCTTCGCGCTGGTGCAGCTGATCTCGGTGGCGGTCATGTTCCTGGTGGGCAGCTCATTCATGTTCGGTGCCTCGTGGCAGCTGGCGGTGGTGTTCGTGGTGACCGTACCCGTGCTTTTGGTGTCCCTGGTGAGCTATGTGCGTAAATACAATGCGTACACTAAGGAGCTTCAGCAGCTCACCGGGGATGTATCAACCCGTATTGAGGAGTCGGTGCGCGGCATCCGCGTCATTAAAGCTTTAGGGCGTTCCCAGGAAGAAATTCAGAAGTACACCGCAGCCGTTGAGGAGCTGAACTCCCTGGATTACCGGCGGTCTATGCTGGTGGCGCTGGTGGCGTTTTATCAGCGGGTTATTGTTGGGGTGAGCACCCTCATCGCCCTGTGGGTGGGGGTTCCGCAGGTGGCCTCGGGGGAGGTTTCGTTAGGGTCGCTCACCGCCTATTTTGCGGTGCTGACCGTGGTGCTGGGGCACGTTCTGCGTTCAACCACACTGATTTCTTCGTATTTGAACTACCGGGTAGCTATGGAAAGGCATGTTGAAGTAATGAGCGAAAACGGGCATGAAGAAGTAGTACTCACCGACGAGGCAGCCGAGCAGGCTCCTATCCCTTCCGGCGGTGTTTTATCGGTGACGTTCGATAACGTGCACTTTACCTACGACCCCGCACAAGAGCCCAGCTCCCAAGAACACAGCCCCGAAGAACACGCCATCGATGCGCCCGCACCGGGCGGGGTGCTTGAGGGGCTGAGTTTTAAGGCGTTCGCGGGCGAGGTGGTTGCGCTGGTGGGTGCCACCGGCAGCGGCAAGTCCACGGCGCTGACGCTGGTTCCGCGTTTCTACTCCCCCACCAGCGGGCGCATCCTCTTGGGGCGTGAAGATATTGCCGACATGCCCCTGCCGGTGCTGCGCGCACAGACCGCTTTCGTGTTTGAGGAGGCGGTGCTGTTCTCGGGTACGGTGCGCCAGAATGTGCTGATGGGTGTGCGCGGTGAATACAGCGATGAGGAGCTGGAGCAGACCCTAACGGGCGCTCTTGAACTTGCCGCCTGCGATTTCGTGGCGGATTTGCCTGAGGGCGTGGATACCGTCATCGGCGAGGAGGGGCTGAGCCTTTCGGGTGGTCAGCGGCAGCGCCTTTCGTTGGCGCGTGCGCTGGCGGCACGCCCGGCGGTGCTTCTGCTGGATGACCCGTTCTCGGCGCTGGATGTGGGTACGGAGGAGCGCATCATCACGAACCTGCGCGGCGGTGAGGGGAACTTGGGCGGGGCAACCACCCTGCTGACGGCTCACCGGCCCTCCACGGTGGCCTTAGCAGACCGGGTTCTGCTGCTTGAGGGCGGGAAAATCGTTGCCGACGGGACGCACACCGAGCTGATGAAACTCCCTGCATACCGTGCGTTAATGAGCGCCGAACCGGAGGCCCCCGCGTCTCTGGCGCATATTGCGGACATGCTCTTTGGGATTGCCGAGAGTGAGGTATCCGCCGCCGCTGAGAGCACGCAGAATCGTGAGGGCTCCCCCACCGGGGAGGGCGGAGGCACCCAATGAAACTAACCGGGGCTAAAGCCCCGCACGAGCGCACGGACCTGACCCCTAAGGAGCAGAAGCAGGCGCGGAAACGCTCCTTCGCGCTGCTGCGGCAGATGCTCCGGCCGTACATGGGGGCGCTGGCGGCTTCGGTCGTCTCGGTGCTGGTGGCGGCTGTTGCGGCAGCAGCCCAGCCGGTGCTCATAGCGCGGGTGCTCGACACGGCGATTGCCCCGGTCACGCACGGCGACACCGGCCCGCTGCTGACACTTTTAGCGGTGTTTGCGGTGAGTGTGCTGGTAAATGCGGGCGCCACATGGGCGAATGTGGCGTATACGGTGCGCGTCTCCTTAGGGGTGCTGCTGCATTTACGCACCCGAGTGTTTAAACATTCGCAGGCGCTGAGCGTCTCTTTTCACGAGTCGTACACTTCGGGCAGGGTCATATCGCGTCTGACGAACGACGTTGAGACGATCGCCACGTTCTTGGGCAGCGGTTTAAGCCAGCTGGTGACTACCCTGCTGAACATGCTGTTCTCGGTGGTGGCCATTTTTGTGCTGGACTGGCGTATTGGGGTTCTTCTGCTGCTTACGGGCGTACCGATTTACCTGCTGACCCGCTGGTTTCAGCGCGGTATTTCGCGTATTTTCCGGTCTTTACGGAACGAGTCTGCGCAGCTGACCACCCGCTTCGTTGAGACGTTCACCGGTATTCGCGCGGTCAAGGGGTTCGGCGCGGAAGCGGCGGCGCGTGCAGAGTACGCCGCCGTGGCCGAACGGTACCGGGTGAGCGTGATGGACTCTATTAAGATGTTCGGCATCTACTCCCCCACTCTCATGCTTTTCGGGAATGTGTTTGTGGCGGCGGCGCTGGTGATTGGCGGGTATGCGGTGCTGGGCGGGACTATGCAGGTGGGCACCCTGCTGGCGCTCATTATTTATGCGAACCGGGTGTTTGAGCCGATTATGACGCTCTCCGAGTTCTATAACCTGTTCCAGTCGGCGTTCTCGGCACTAGAGAAGATTTCCGGTTTTTTGGCGGAGCGTCCGCAGGTGCGTGAGGCTGAGCACCCCGTGCAGCGGCAGGTTCTTGAGGGTGCCGCGCGCGGGGCGGTCGAGTTTCAAAACGCCCAGTTCGCCTATGTGGAGGGCACTCCGGCGCTGCAGCGCACATCGTTGAGCGTACCGGCGGGGCAGCGGGTGGCGCTGGTGGGTGCTACGGGCGCGGGCAAGTCTACGATCGCTAAGCTTCTGTCGCGGTTCTATGATGTGAGTGATGGGCGGGTACTGCTTGATGGCGTTGATATTCGCAGGCTCTCAGACGCTCAGCTACGGCAGGAAGTGGTGATGCTCACTCAGGAAGTGTTCCTGTTTTCTGACACGATCGCCGGGAACATTCGTTTGGGTAACCCGAACGCCACCGATGAGCAGGTTGTTGCGGCGGCGCAGGCGGTGGGCGCGCACGGGTTTATTAGTGCCCTTCCGCAGGGGTACCAGACGATGCTGGGCCGCGCCGGAACGAACCTGTCGGCGGGTCAACGGCAGCTGGTGTCGTTTGCGCGCGTGTTTTTGGCGGACCCGAATGTGGTGATTCTTGATGAGGCCACCGCCTCCTTGGACATTCCGAGTGAGCGGGCGGTGCAGCGGGCGCTGAATACGTTGCTGTCGGGGCGTACCGCGTTTATTATTGCCCACCGGTTATCGACGGTGCTAGCCGCCGACAGGGTGCTGGTGATTGATGCTGGCGAGGTGGTTGAGGACGGCTCCCCGCAGGCGCTAACGGCCACTGGCGGGCGGTTTGCGACGATGCGCGCCTCATGGGACGAACTCAATAACGAACAATAGTCTCCCAGCTGGGGCGTACCGAAGAGCGTGTGTGGTGCATTGCCCTTGCCCCCCCCCTGCTCACATATTTATGCATTATCGGGTGGTACCGGGCGCGCGGATGCATTTTGGAGGCGGGCGGAGTAATCTTCTCTATCGGGGGTATTCACCGTAGAATTTTCGCAACAACATGCTGGCCCCCAATCATTCACCCAGTTCATACCTATTCACAAGGACCATGATGTTCAAACCACACGGCGCGCACCGTGCGCGCATGTTGGGCGTGGCCGCGCTCAGCGTATGCACCGCCCTGCTGGGCACACCAGCCACCCTAGCGGCCCCGGCACAGCCCGCCCCCGCCTCCGCGGGCCCCGCCACTCAGGACACTGTGGAGGGGGCTAGGCAGGGTGAGGTGGTCACCGCCTCCATGAAAGAGGCCACCGGAACCGTCACCGCTTATGTGGAGCTGGCTGGCCAGGGTGCCTACGGGTTAGCTCTTGATGGGGGTGGGCGCCGGGTGAGCCCGATGAGCCAGGCGTCCCCCACCGCGCAGAGTGTTGCTGCGGCACACCACGTGCAGTCGCAGGTGGTGACAAACGCACAGTCATTAGCCGCTTCCTCTAATTCGCAGGTGCTGTACACTACGCATAACCTGCAGCGGGGTGTGGCGCTCACCGGTGATGCGCAGGCGATCAGGGGCCTCGCCGGGCACCCGGATGTGGTGCGTATCTCCCGTATCGTGCCGAAGGAGCGTATGAACGCAATCTCCGTGGTGGGCACAGGTGCGCTTGAGGCGTGGCGCAGCACGGGGGCGACCGGACAGGGCGTGACGATCGCGGTGATTGACACCGGCCTGGACTATACGCACGCCGATTTTGGCGGCCCAGGCACCAAGGCGGCCTACGATAAAGCAAAATCCTCCCCCACGATGCCCGCAGGCTCCTACGACCCGCAGAAAGTGGTGGGCGGCTACGACCTGGTCGGCGATGCCTATAACGGGTATAACGCCCCCGCACCCGATAGTAACCCCATGGATTGCAGCGAGTCTGGGCACGGCACGCATGTGGCGGGCACCGCCGCAGGGTACGGTGTGGGTGCGGACGGCAAGACGTTCCGGGGCGAATATTCCAAGCTTTCATCTGCGGATGTGCAGCGGCTGCACATCGGGCCAGGTTCCGCACCCGAGGCGCGCCTGATGCCGCTGCGTATCTTTGGGTGCAGCGGCAGCTCCTCCATGACCGGCCAGGCGCTAGATAGGGCCCTGGACCCCAATAATGACGGGGACTTCTCGGATGGTGCGAACATTGTGAACCTTTCCCTCGGCAGCGACTACTCAACGGTGGATGACCCCGAAAACACGATGCTGCAGCGCCTGATTGATAAGGGGGTGCTGGCGGTGGTTGCCGCCGGTAACGCGCAGGCGAATCTGAGTCAGGGGGACGTGTACTCGATTATGGGTGCGCCCGCGAACAACCCCTCGGCGTTAACTGTGGCGAATTCGGAGAGTGCCCTCACCCGCTCTGACAGGTTTGAGGTGAAGGGGCCCTCCGCTGTTGCCGGGGCCTATGCGGGCAGCTACTCCACGTTGTATACGTTTGCCTCCAATAATGCGCGCGTGAGCGGCACCGTCACGGCGGCCCCCGAGTCGAATAAGACCGGCTGCGCACCGTTCACGGGCACGAATTTCGGCGGCCGCTGGGTGATGCTTCACTGGGAGGCTTCCGGCTCCGATCCGTCATGCGATTCCGCCCGCCGGTTCGCGAATGTTGCCGCCGCTAACGGTAAAGGCGTGCTCATGGTGGCCCCAGAGAATGATGACCGCCCCATCGCGGGAAGCACCACCATACCGGGGGTGCTGATAAGCCGTGCAACAGCCCAGACACTATACCCGGCGGTGAAGGCGGGAACCCTGGAGATTGAGCTGGGGGCGGCCTGGCGTAATACGGCTCTTACCGCGAAGGGCCCGGATATGTTGGCGGCCTCATCCGCCCGCGGGGTGCACGGTTCTGACGGGTTCGTGAAACCCGATGTTGCCGCCCCCGGAACGAATATTTATTCAGCAGGTGCGGGTAGCGGCAACCAGCCGTTCCGTCTGAGTGGTACTTCCATGGCAACCCCGCATGTGGCCGGTATTGCGGCGCAGATCCTGAGCAAAGAGCCGTTTCTGTCTCAGCAGCAGGTGAAGGCGCGCATCATGAACACCGCCTCGCAGGAGGTGCGCACCATCTCGGGCGAACGGCTGGGTGTGGACCGTGTGGGTGCTGGCCGGGTGGATGCGCAGGCGGCCGTCAATGAGCGAACCACCGCATACAACACCCAGAACCCCCAGCAGGTCTCTCTATCTTTTGGGGTGATTGAGGTGGCCCCCGGGACCGGGGCGAAAACAGTCACGAAAGAGGTGACCGTGGAGAACGCAGGCGGGCAGCAGCGCACGTTCCGGGTTGGTTTTGATGCGCGCACCACCACGGCCGGGGTGCAGGTCAAAACCCCCGAAAGCGTGAGTGTTGCCGCTGGCGCCAAGGCCACGTTTAGGGTGTCGGTGACGGTTGACCCCGAGAAACTGGCGAAGACTCTTGATGCGGGCACGGCCCGGGACCAGGGCGGCCGGTACCGCCAGTACCTTAGCTCAGTCAGCGGCAATGTGACGCTCACCGACAGCTCCTCCACCGTGGTGGTGCCGCTGCACGCCGCGCCAAAACCGGTGTCGGAACTCATGGTCCCTTCAGCTTCCTTAACGTTTGGCACCTCCCAGACGGCCCGGATTAAGCCGGAGGGCACACCGGTACGACGTAACGGGTACGTTTCGCAGCTGGGCGCCTTCGAACTGGGGTATGAGGAGTCTGGCCCGGCTCCCAGCAGCTCATCTGCGCGGGCAATGGCGGTACAGTACGTGGGTGCCTCGTCTAACCTTCCGGCGTTGGGTGCCTCAGGCAGTTCCCAGGGCCGGGGTGTCATTTCTTTCGGCGTGGCCACAAGAGGCAACTGGGATGCGCTCACCCCGGCCTACGGTATTGAGGTTGAGATTGACACGGACAGCGACGGCTACGCGGATTACTCGGTTCAGGTGAAACGGCAGATAGGCCTGGACTACCCGGTGGCGGTGCTCTCCTCCCGCCGCGCGGGTGCCAGCCGTGAGGTGGATGCGCTGCCGGTCAATGGTGTGTGGGGCGATATCGACACCAATACGTTCGATACGAATGTTGCAGTCATACCGGTTGCCGCTTCTTCACTGGGGCTGGCCCGGCAGGGTTCTGAACCTCTTCAGTACCGGGTGCTCACGAGCCTGCCGCTGCTGGGGCAGACGGTCTCCGAGACCGACTGGGTGAGTTTTAACCCGTACACCCCTAACCTGTGGTTTGACGGCGGGCAGGGCACCGGCCCGTCCCTGTTCGTGGACTCACCGGATGCGCCCGTGACGGCTCACCTGCGCAGCGGCACCTCCGCGAAGATGCTGCTGCTGCATCTGCATAACCCCTCGACTTCCGCGGCGCAGAACACCTCGCAGGTGGCCTCCGCCCGGGTTCAGCGGGCGCAGGTTCTTGAGGCGAGGAGCGGCTCGGCTGGGCCGTCAAACCCCGCCCCCGCCCCACCGGCTTCTCACCGGTTTAGGGATGTGGGCCCGGCCCACCCGTTCTACACCGAGATTGAGTGGCTGGCTGCTGAGCGCATCACCAGGGGCTGGCCGGATGGCACCTACCGCCCGGGGGAGAATATTGAGCGTGGAGCGATAGCCGCCTACTTCTACCGTATGGCGGGGGCACCCGATTTCACGCCTCCGGTGGTGTCTCCGTTTAAGGATGTGGACCCGTCACACCCGTTCTATCGGGAGATTACGTGGCTGGCGTCAAAAGGTATTACGCGCGGCTGGGGTGACGGGACGTTCCGCCCGCACGAGCCGGTGAGCCGTGAGGCGATGGCGGCGTTCTTCTACCGTTACGCCAACTCGCCACAGTTTAACGCCCCGCAGCAGTCACCGTTTAGGGATGTCCGCCCCTCCGACCCGTTCTATCGGGAGATTACGTGGCTGGCGTCGAAAGGTATTACGCGCGGCTGGGGTGATGGGACGTTCCGCCCGGTTGAGCCGATTCACCGCGACGCAATGGCGGCGTTTGTGTACCGGTTTCGCGGCATGAAGTAGCCTCACGCTGTCTCACGTCCTGGGGTTGCTGTTTTGTTTGCGCTTGACGAGGGTATGGGCTATCCTTATTGAGTTGCTTACGGTGCTGTACCGAGAAGTAACCCCGGGATGTGGCGCAGCTTGGTAGCGCGCGTCGTTCGGGACGACGAGGTCGCAGGTTCAAATCCTGTCATCCCGACCAACCCTAAACCCCCTGAGAGTAATCTTCAGGGGGTTTGCTGTATGTGCCTTCTGCCCGGGTCCCCACTGGGCCGAGTCGAAAGTCTAAATATCCAGTGTACGCAGCAACTCGCGCGGCGGAATCACGCCGTCCTCAATATAGGCGCGGAAAACAGGTGCCGCCTGCTCGCCGGTGAAAACCTCCTCAGGGTGCACCTGTAAGGGCGTATTGTTATACGTGATAGTGGTCCACGCATCCGGGTCTGCCACGGGTTTGCGCGCAACCACATAATGCTCATAAGACCCGTCTTCCTGGGTCACACGCACCTCAACCGTCATCGCCTGCGTGGAACCGCCGCACTGCATATAGTTGGAGAGCGCAACAGAGTCACGTGGAACATCATCCACATGATCCACACCCTCAGGCAGCGCCCACACCACGAGGGCATAACGTTTATAACCCTCCAAAAAGTCGGGCTCAGTAAGGCGCTGCTCGGTATCATCGGCGAAAGACTGCGGAGTTTGGGGGACATCGAATCCGTCATATCCAGTCCTTCCCACTACTATGTATGCAAAGTACTTCACGGGCTGGTTTCTCTCTGTTGGTGGCTGGTAGGCACCAGATTATCGGAGAGACACCGTGTGTGCCAGCGTATTCGTCACGCCGCCAGGCTAACCCCGCTGGCGGGATCGACCTCCGGCGCCGACTCCAGCATCGTGTAGTAATCACCCGAGGACGCTACGGCATCGGGCTCCCGCGCCTCACTCACGTAATTCTCCCGCTCACTCAATAGCAGAGCGGCCGCCCCTACCCGAACTCGGCTCACCAGCGCCATTGCCCTCAGCCTGGGCAGCCTCAGTGTCGGTCTTCTGGCACTCCCGGGCCTCCTCCTCGTGATACTCCGCTATCTTGGCTGTCATCCACTCCGGAATCCACTCCGGATCCCGCGGATAGTACTCCAGCTCAACAACCGCATCCGCACCAACAATCGGACTCGCACTAATGACCGGTTCACGCATCCAGTCCGCGTCCTGATGCAGCACCCCCTCAGCAGCCTCCATCCAAAAATGCGAGTACAACCACGCACCCCGATGCTGATCCACCTGAGAACCACGAATATCATGCATCGCGAAACTCACCTCACGAGGGAGATGAACAGACTTTCGCTCTTCTCCGCACATCAGCCACACCTTCACACGGCCCGTCCGGTGGGTCGCATGATAATCAATATCGACCCGGACTCCACCTTCATCTACTAACCAGTCACGCAACAAACCCTCAAATTTCAAAACAACCGAATTGCCCTGGTTACCCTGCGTAATTGACATCAGTTTACCCCTACCCGTTTCTGTGGCGGAAGATTCTCGAATGGCCTCGAGTCCGCCTCTCCAGCGGCAGTCGTCCATTTTACCTCGAACTTTTCTGGGACTCGTTCGGTTTTGGTGAGCTTCGTGGGGTCAGCGGGGTCTGGGTACTGGAATTCAATAACCAGGTTATTGAATCCGTCTGGGTTGTCCGCCACTTCCTGCTCGAACTTCTTGTAAGATTCCATTGTGTTGTGGCGCGGATTCTGGTTGACCTCTTTCAGCATCGCGACCATGTTGATCTCTTCCGGTGGCCCACCGAACTGGTGACCCACAATATGGACTGCTGGGTGTTTTTCGGACGGTGCTTGTTTTGTGCTTCAGGCTGCCTTCTTCAGGTCCAGGAAATCGCGTTCGACTTCGTTCGGGGTGCGATATCCCAGGGCTGAGTGAAGGCAGACATGGTTGTATCTCAGCTCTATCCACGAGGCAATATCCCTAACCGCCTTATCCTTCGTGAGGTACACCATCCGATGGACCCTCTCATTCTTGAGCGTGGCATTGAACGACGCCACAAAATCGTCACGTGTGAATGCGTTCATCAACTTCTCGTGTCCCTCAAGGTGTGTTCGGGATGATGCTTCGATCATTTATCTTTCTTTTAGGTTATCGGTGTGGTGAAGCGTTCACAATATGTGGTGTCGATGGTGCCAGGCTTCCGTAGCCTTGGCACTAAGGGTGTTGGGATGGGTTCTACGGCATCTGGACAGATCCATTTGTCGCGGGACACATCTTCACCTACACCTCGTGAATAACCCTTTTGTGCTGCGCTGGCCTTGAACCGCTAAAAATATTGAAAGTTACAGCAAATTGGGCCGTTGAGATGGGCCGTGTTCGAGATATTTATGCATTCGTCGACACATCTCGGGCCGCCTATTTTCGGCGAGGTTGACGACCTGCCTCCTGCTGGCAGCAGCAACGCTCGTCATCGCCCTGGGCGGAGGGTAACGGTGTGCTCGTAGTGGCCTCGCTGTATGGGCGTCCATCCAGATGAATCGAGGCGTTCGGTCTCTTGTGGGTCGAGGGCGCGTGTGGTCAGTCTGTGCGAACGAGGCTGAGGTCGTCGGGGCTGTAGCCGCCGAGTTCGGACCCTACCCCCGCCCGCTCATGAGGGCGAGCACACATTCAATCGGTCCGCGTGAGAGCGTGCTGTTGCTCAGCAGCTTCTGCCACAGCCAGGTGAAAAGCGCACCCGCACCCCAGGCCAGTGCTAGGAACCCCACCCAGTACAGGTATGTCAGCCATGTGCCTTCCAGCGGGGCACGGTATTCAGCACCGGCGACTAGCTGCACCAGGTAGGTGCCTCCATGCACTGCCGCCAGAAGTATCACAATGGATGCGCTCAGACTCATGCGCCCCACCCGTGCGAACGGCTCAAGTATCGCACCGCGCCCGGCAAGCACCCGAGCCGCCTCAGCGCACACGTACAGCACCCCGGCCACCCCCACAATGCTCAATGTTGTAGGCCACGCCAGCACCCCCGACTGTGCCTTCGGGTTCACCCAGAACAGCACTGCCGCACCCAGCCCCAGCAGGCCGACGGGCACCCCAATTTTAGGGCCCAGCTTCTCGTAGGCGCGCCACAGCAGTATGCCCAGCCCCACCTGCCAGAGCATCTTCAATCCGCTGTGCAGCACGGTGCCGGTGTACTCGTTAAACAGGGCGGGGATGGTGCGGCTCAGCCAGTCGTCGGCGGCCCAGCCCCGGTTTACCAGCTGCTCGTAGGTGAAGGGAATGGCGGGGCTGGCGAGTGCTGTCAGCGCAGCCTGCACCCACAGCGGCGAGTATACGAACAGTGTGGTGAGCAGGGTCAGCACGGCGAACGGGATGAGCAGGTCGTATAGGATCGGGAATTCGGCGTGGGCTGCCATCGGCTGGTAGGCGCGTCCTTGGGCGAGCAGCCACCCGAGCACGAAGAATGCGATGGCGCGCACCACGGTGCTGGCAAAAAATTGGGGAAACGTCACCCTCCTGGCGTACAGGTATGCGCTAATGCCAAGGAGTGCAGCGAGTAGCGTATTCGCGGCGGGCGGCACGCTGCCCAGCCAGTGCAGCCGGTTCTCCGGCACCAGGTTCAGTGCTACGCTCACGGGCATCACCAGCAGCAGCAGGGCGAATGCGCGAGCTAAATCTACACCAGCCTCGCGTTTGGCGGTGGTTTCTGCGGGCATATTGCCTCCTGTGTGCCTGCGTAGTCGAATCAGAACGTAGATGCTGAGCCTCAGCCCAGCCCGGTGCGCTGTGTGTGCTGCGCGTCGGGTTAAAGGTTAAAGATACTAGTCAGGATATATTAGCTCAGCATCCTGAGGCATATCCGCGTCTCAGCGGATGCGCAAGGCTGCTGTGGGGCACCCGTAAATATGCATGCTCGCCGGGGCTGTGCCACACTTAAGGCTGGCTGATTGCCCCCTGCCCTATTTCTTGTGAGGTTTCATGTCTGTGCTGTTCGGCGTTACTGGGTTGCTTGGCTCGGTCGGTTCGCTCGCCGCCGGTGTTGCTGCGCACGGCGTCACGGGTGCTTCGCAGGTGCTGGTGGCTTCTGGTGCCGCCGCCGAAAGCACCAGTGTTGAGGGTACCGCCCAGTATGTTTCTATTTTCTGGGTTTCTCTTGTGGCGCTGGTGTCCCCGGTTATATCGCGGCTGATTGGCAAACGCATCCCGGATGTTGTGTTTCTGCTTATTTTTGGGATGCTGATCGGCCCTAATGTGCTGGGTCTGGCTTCCGGCAGTGACGGCGGTATTCCGCTGCTGAAAGAGCTGGGGTTGGGGATGCTGTTCCTCATTGCCGGGTTTGAGATTGATGTGAAATCGTTGCGCGGTCGGCAGGGCCGCAGTGCTATCACCACCTGGTGCGTGTGTTTTGGGCTGGGGGTGCTGGGGGCGGCGCTTATTACCGGTTTCACTAAGGGTTTTAACACCTATATTGCGGTGGGTATTGCGCTGAGTTCCACGGCTTTAGGTACGCTGCTGCCTATGCTTAAGTCGCATGGTGCGGCGGGTACCCGGGTGGGTAATGCGGTGCTGGTGCACGGTGCCGTTGGCGAGCTTTTCCCTATTTTTGCGATGTCGCTGCTGTTATCTTCTCATTCACCGGGGCTGGCGATTCTGATTCTGCTGGGGTTTATGGCGGTTGCGGTGGTGACTGCCATTGTTCCGCACCGCCTGTTTGAGAAGGTGCCGGGGCTGCGGCAGATTATGGCGGCTGAGGCGAATACGACCAGCCAGACGATCCTGCGTCTGGCCATGTTTCTGCTGGCCACCCTCATCATGTTCGCGGCGCTTTTTGGGCTGGATGCGGTGCTCGGGGCCTTTGCGGCGGGCATTATTTTGCGTTCGCTCACGCCGGTGGGGGCGTTACATTTGATGACGCGCCGCCTTGAGACGGTGGGGTTTTCGTTTCTGATTCCGCTCTTTTTTGTGGTGAGCGGCATGGCAATTGACCCGTCGGTGGTGGCGCGTTTCCCGCTGGTGCTGCTGCTGGTTGTGGCGGGTATTTTGCTGGCCCGCGGGCTGCCGGTGTTTGTGGCTGAGCGTTTCACGGATACCGGTTCGGAGCTGCGTTCTACCAGTGAGAAGATTGAGCTGGCCCTGTATTCGGCGGCGGGCCTGCCCATTATTGTGGCGGTAACAACTATTGCTACCGGTAGTGGGCTGCTTGAGGATGCGACCGCTTCCCTGCTGGTGGCCGGTGGGGCGTTTACGGTGCTGCTGTTCCCGCTGTGGGCGGCGGCCATTAAGAGGGCGTTCCGGCGGCAGGGCGCATCGGCTGATCAGCAGCCGTCGCAGAAGGAGCAGATCGCAGCATTAAAGGCCCGGAAAACGGCGCAGGTGCGTCTGACAACAGGTATGCTGCCGGTGGTGCCGCCAGCACAGGAGGCTAAAAGCACCGCACCAAAGGACGGGTCCCCCGGTGCCGCACAACAACCGTCGGCGGGCTAATCTACGGCACGCGGCTGCGCCTCATTCCGCAAGGCGGGGGTTATGAGTCAGCAGCTTTAAGGATTGTGCGCGCGTGTTTCGCCGCCTGCGAGGAACCCTTAAAACCGTTTAACCATGCGATCATCTCGGGGCTTAGCTGCGGGGATTTATTCGCGCTATGCTTCGCGCCGTGAACGCGTAAGTATTCCTGTGTGTATACTCCCAGCAGCTTCCCCATCCCGTGCTGGGTGCGCTCACAGTGCGGCAGCAGCCCGTCTAAAAACCGCAGGGTGATGCGCGGGGTTAGCGCCGCCATGTCCTCGAAGGTATGCGCCCACCGGGTGAACATTAGCGCCGGGGCCGCCTGCGCGAACCCCGCAATGGCGTCTTGATAGGAGAGCCGGTCGCCGAGGGTGTCCGCCAGCAGCTCTGCGGCTCCGGCACGGTCTACCTGGTGTTTTGAGTTGGCCAGTACCGCAAGCGCCTGCGCACTCAAAGAGTCCCATGTGCCCGGGTGGCTCCTCAGAAGGCGCGCCATATTGTGCATATAGTGGTCTTCTTCGTCGAAGAAGACCCACTGTTCTAGCAGGCCGACTGCCACGGGTGCCGTGGAGGAGGGGCAGGTGAGGGCCAGCTGTTCGCAGCTCATGACTGCGTAGTGCAGGGTGAGCAGATATTTTTCTTCCGGTGTGTGCTCTTCGCGTACTTTGGGCAGGTGTACGGTGGGGCTCCACCACACGACTTCGGGTTTGCCGCTGGGGCGTTTCGTGTCGCTTTCACGGTAGCTCCAGCTCACCTTGATGTTCTCAAGAATGTGAGGAGGCTTCCCCGCGTCTTTGAGTGTGGTACGGGCACGGGCAAAGTATGGTGCGTATCGGCCCGCAGCATCGGCGGTGCGCTTGATTTCTTCCAGGGCGTTTATGAGCGTCTGGTGCGTCGCCTGATCGCCCTGGTTCAGGCGCAGCATTGCCTGCGTAAAATCCTGTTCCAGGATGTCTGCGCCGGTAGAAATATTGTGGGTTAGCCGCTGCATAAATATTGTGGGGTCTACCCACCCGTGGGTGTCTGTGGGGGTGGCCAGCAGGGCGTATGGGCGTTTTTGGCGAAGGCGCTCACCGATTTCCCGGATGCGCTGGTTCACGGGTGTTTTTTCATGCGCTAGGTGCTGCTCATATTCTTGTACAGCTGAGTTTTCCGGCTCTAGGGCGCTGAGGATGAGGTATGCGATCTGATGCCCTGCACGGTGCTCGCGTATCCTCTCTTCCGCCTGCCGGGTGAGGGGTTTCAGCACTGAGGTGTCGCGGTTTTCACTCATGAGCCAGTGGAACAGCAGCTCGCTCTCCAGCCCCTGCACAGCCTCTTGCATGGCGTGCAGGGTGCGCGCGTAGGCGTCTTGCTGGCTGAATGGGGTTACTGGCTGCGCGGGTGAGGCAGGCACCGGATAGGATTCTTCGAGACCCGCCGTATGCTGCGCGGTTTCTTCTTCTGTGTTTGTCAGCAGCCCGGCCTCTTCCAGCTCCTGCCGGGCCACCGGGCTGAGGCTCTGCGCGTGCTGGTGCAGTGTTTCGGCTGCGTTGCACCGTACCAGTAGTTGTGCGGCGGCCACCTGCACCTGCGGGTGGGTGTGTCCCAGCGCGGTAAGGGCCAGTTCGGTGACCGGCCCGTCCCCGCCTGTGGCGCATGCGGATTCCAGGATTTTTAGTACCGCTAATGCGTTCGCTTTGGTTGTTAAAAGCGCCGGGGCGCATCCGTGGATGAATCGATCCGTGTCAAGAAGCCCTGCCCGGTGCACCGCTAAGAGCTGTTTGACCGCCAGGGTGACGGTCGCTCCCACAGATGAGCCGAGCAGGTTCACGAGCGCACCCTGCCGCTGGGCTGATTCTGCGGCGGTGGGGGTCAGGGCAGTGTACATGCGGGAGAACCATCCGGCACGGTAGGCGGCGAAGTCCCGCGCTAATGCGTCAAGGCAGGCATCTAGAAGGCGTTCTTTGGGGATCAGCCCTTCGTGGGTGGCGGTGA
Organism: Rothia aeria; assembly: GCF_016726365.1. Taxonomy (NCBI): domain Bacteria; kingdom Bacillati; phylum Actinomycetota; class Actinomycetes; order Micrococcales; family Micrococcaceae; genus Rothia; species Rothia aeria. The sequence goes on from NZ_CP068102.1 coordinate 1,089,293, forward strand.
GCAAATCTTCCTGCCAGGTGGTTCCTGGCATGAACTTATCTATATTCGTGAGCGAGTTCTCGGGGGTGCCTTCTACGGTGAGCAGCTGCCACAGCAGTTCGTCGCGTAGTTGCTGGTCGTGGCGTAGCAGTGCCTGCCGCAGTGGGGTGTTAAGGTTCATGAGCGCCAGGAAGTAGTCGTCGTTGTGTTCCAGCTGCACCCCGTCGTAGAGCTCGGCCAGCCGGAAGAACCCGTTATTGTGCCAGTGGATCATGGCCCCTGCCAGAAGGTCCACTTGGCTTTGGGGGCTGTCCCCTATGGTTAAGCTGTCATAACCGTTGGCTTTGTAGAGGTCGTATACCTGTTCAAGGCCTTTTTCTGCAACAAGCTGGGGCAGGTCCTGTATGAAGGTTTTGAAAGAAGCTCGGAGGTCTTTTTCGCTGCTCATTTATTGTTCCTAGAGGGTGGGCGGGGCGGTGTCTCGTTCATTATAGGGTTCAGCTCGCCTGGATACGCCGGGGGCGGTCACTGCTGCCGAACCTGTGGTGTTTTGTGTGGCTTGACGCAGGCTCCTCCTGCCCGGGGCTGTAGGCGGCGTATATCCTGTGGCTTAGGGCGTGCGGGTGTCTTCTCTGACTGTGGGTTATGGGCAAGAAATATAATAATATATACATTTTTACTGCTATAGAATAAAGCATATCTTTATATTTTCTGAATAAAGTTTCAAGTCCACAAGAAACCACAGGAATATTAAAAACTTACACTTGCAATAGTTTATGAAGTAAATATAAAAATACCTTATCTCACACAATAAGGATATCCTTAATAAATCTGCCTTAATGTCTCTATAACCCTATAAAAATTCTAAAAATTCGCGTCTTAAAAGCAAATTTTACGGCGTGTTACGACGCTTATCTTCCGTAACTGACAACCTGTCAGTTAGTATATGGATGTAAGGGCACATGGGGAATAAAAACCGCATCGTACTATTATTCGATACGGGTTTTGTGACCTGCACCATAACCAGTTCGGGGGTGCGCCTAAACATCGCGCACCCCGCGCAGGAACCCTCCCCAGGCCACATAAAGTTCAAGGCAGAACACCGGCTGAAAGGAGGCGGTACACAAACAGATTTCCGGGGCACACCAAGCCCCGTCCCGTTCCCTCGCTCGCACCTGTACACCACTGCACACACGTACATTTATCGAAGGAAGAAAAATGCATACCACTCTTTTAATGGTGAGTTCGAGTGGTGTTGAGCTGGACTTTCCCGCCTGGCTGCGCATCACGCACTTCATTAACTTTCTGATGATGGGGTTCCTCATCCGCTCAGGCTGGGAAGTTATCGCCTCCCACCCGCGCTTTTACTGGAATAATCACTGCACCCCGGGCTCCGAATGGCTCCGTTTTACAAAAGACAAGGTTTCGACCGTCCCCGGCGAATACACCGCTCGCGACGATCAACGAAGCCTCTCCCCTCTTATTTCGCTACCCGGTAAGGCTCAGATCGGTTTGGGACGCGCATGGCACGCCCTAGCCACGGTTATTTGGGTGGTGAACGGCCTGATCTATGTGACCCTGCTGTTCGCAACCGGGCAGTGGCGGCGTATCGTACCCACCTCTTGGGAGATTTTCCCCGAGGCATGGCACTCGCTCACAATCTACGCGGGCTTCCAAGTGCCCTCCATTGAGCACTTCCAGCCGTACGATGCCCTTCAGAAGCTCATGTACTTCACCGTGGTGTTCATTGTGGCGCCGCTGATGATCGCCACCGGGCCCATTATGAGCCCCGCGTTCTGCGGCCGCTTCCCCGGCTACGTCAGGCTGTTCCGCAACCGCCAGACCGCCCGCTCCATCCACTTCTTGGGCATGGCGTTCTACTGCGTCTTTACAGTCATGCACGTAGCACTGGTGTTCATCGTGCACCCGCAATACAACATTGCGCACATGATGCTGAATAAGAGCTACAACGAGATTGACGCCGCCCAATTCGCCCAGGCAGTCACCATGCTGATCGTTGGCGTGGTCGCAGCCGTGGCCCTGTGGCTAGGCGCCTCGTACTGGTCGCTGCGTGATCTGCGGTTCACCCAGACCTTCATTTGGGGCCTGACCCAGCCGGTCCGTAACGTATTCCTTGACCGCATCACCTCCCGGCAGGTAAAGAAGAAGACCTTCACGGATGCCGATATTTCGCCGTTCCACTGGGTGAACACCCGCCCGCCAACAGAGCGTGAAAGCACCGAATGGAACCGCCTGCGCGAGAACGAATTCGTGGACTACCGCCTAGAGCTAGGCGGGCTGGTGAAGGAGCCGAAGTCGCTGAGTATCGACGACTTGAAGGCTCTCGGCAAAGAAGTGAACATTACGATGCACACCTGCATGCAGGGGTGGACGGGCATCGCCAAGTGGGAAGGTGTGCGCCTACGCGACGTACTTGCCCTCGTGGAGAAAGACGAGAACGCCCGGTACGTGATGGTCACCTCCTACGGGCACGTGGGCCACACCTACGATGGCCGCCCGACCGAGCCCTACTACGAGTGCTTGGACATTTCCATGGCAATGGAGGACGAAACCATCCTGGCGTGGGGCATGAACGATAAGCCCCTGCCGGATGTGTACGGCGGCCCCCTGCGCCTGCGTGCAGATTCCATGCACGGCTACAAGATGGTCAAGTGGGTGCAGAAGGTCGAATGGATCAGCGATTACCGCGACGTTGGCGACGGCCAGGGCGGTAGCCGTGAAGACTCCGGCCTGCAGCACTTCGACGCACGCGCCTAATATTACCTGCTGCTTGTTCCATGGCAGGCACCCAACTGGGTGAAAATAATGCGCCCCGTGCGCCGGTCACAGTACCGGCACACGGGGCGCTTTCACGCGGTCATCAGCAGATCTTGTGTGTACTCAATACCCCCGAAACTCGCTCACTATGTGCAGCTTTCGCTCCATACAGGGAAGTCCCGGTATGACCCATGGGCTATTGTGTTACAGCCCTTTATACCGGTAGAGCTGGCTGAGCGAGGCAACCGTCGGCTGAAGCACAATATCGGCTTCCTCATCTTCCCCCACCACGGTGGCACCGGTCAGGTTCAGGTAGTCAGCCACCGTAAACGGTGCATAGTGGGCGAACAGCTCGAACATGGCCTTCACGACGGGGCCAGACTCTATAACATTCGCCCCGGAACGAATACCCACGTCCGTAATCGTCATGGTGCGCTCTTTCAGATCCAAAATCAGCGGCAGCGAACCGCGCGCCCGCGACGTGAGCGTGAACTTGGTGCGCACCTGACTCACCTCATGCACATTCTTACCCACGCCAACACGCGGTAAAAGCATGAACCCGGCGAACAGGTCGTTCACATCCGCAAGAGTGTTCTCCCCGCTGTGCCCTGCGTAAAGCTGCACGGTGGGCACCGCGTACCGCACCCGGTCCTCACGGGCCTGCGCAATTTTCAGGTCAATAAACTCCCACGCGCCGCCGGTTCCGTTTGTCACGTCCCCCGAATGGTAGCAGTACTTTTTAGCCCGCTGACTGCCATACCACACGCGGTCTAGCAGCGCACCTTTCGCGTCGTACAGCAGCACCGAAAGGTCAACATCGGCGGGTGAGTTCCAGTAGGTGAACAACCGAATCACACTGTTCTTAGCGGGACTTTTCGCCTGCATCGCCTGGGGGTCAAGCCGCACACGGTTGTAGCGGCTCAGCCCCAGCAGAGACTCGCTGGCGTTACGGTTACCCAGAGGCATGGCTAAGGAACCCACATCGTGGGGAACATGCACACGAACCCCACTCAGCCGCCCCGACAAACCGCTCTTCACGGCGTGCAGACCCAACTCAAGCTGCCTTTGGGTGTACGAGCCAGCGGGGACCACCGACCCCACCCCTGCCTTATCAATCACGAGGCGGTGCTGCCCCGAACCAGCAGCTATATTCGTGTACATATTGTGCATCTGCACCAGAAGAGGCGCAGCCACACGCGGCGCCACCTGGCAGAACGCGTCAGCCACCTGCTGCTGATCGCCGCTGAAGTACCGCAAGGCCCGGTTGAGCTGACGCGCAAACACCCCGGGGCGGCGGGACAGCACCCGCGTTACCTCATCCACGTCACAGCTGCGGTAGGCGGCATCCACCTCAGACTCATAACTGCGCATTTCACCGTTGTAGAGGGCATCAGCCCACACATTCAGGTACACGAGGGAGGGGTATTCCCCGGGGTGGATAGTGCGCGCCAGCCGTTTAAAACGCTCCGCGTGCGTGGCGGTGTCGTAGCAGGCGGCCTCATAGTCGCGCTCGCAGAGGGTATTAATGAGCCGGGCTATGAACGTGCGCTGATGGCGGCGTAGCTTAAACCGGCTGGGTTCGCTCAGGCCCAGATCTCCTTCAGTCCCCAGCAGGTTAATGTTGCTAAGAGCCACCGCAATGCGCAGCACCTCATTGAGGGTGCGCGCTTGGTGGGCGTAATCGGTGGATATTGCGGCCGCCAGAAACGCCAGGTTCTCACGGAATGCAAACGGTCCCTCTAGGGTGGGCAGTGCATCATAAAACACCAGGTGGGTAGCGAGGGTAAGCAGATCGGCCCGGTCAAATTCGCTGTACACCTGGTTCTGGGTTGCAATTTCGGTGAAGAGCGAGCATATTAGCGGCACGATGCGCCCTTCACCGCGCAGCAGCACCACCTCACGCTGATCCCGTTCACTGTGGGACAGTTCCCCACGCTCGCACGCCAGCTGCCAGTCGTATGGGCGGAAATCGGTAATGACCTGCGCATCGGGAATATCACCGTAGGGTTGGTTATTGGCAAACCACCAGATCGCGTCGCAGCAGGGGCAGGCAACGGTGTACAGGCACAAGTGTTTCGCCATTTCTCTGCGGCCCATAAACCGGGTAACGTAGTGAAGCATCTGCTCCGTGTACCTCTGTGTATCAGTGAGGGTGGGCTCGATAATATCGAAGTCTTTACGGAAGGCGCACCCACCCCGGTCACCGCCGTGCAGGTGTTTCCAATCTGCAATAAGATCGGCCAACTCATGCTCACTCATGCGCATGAGGGTTTTCTGGCTTTCGGTGGAGAGGACCATCCCCAGCTCGGCGAGCACACGCACACGCTGATGCAGCTCATGTTGCGGAACAGGGTCGGACGCGAGGACGCTATTAAGAGGGTAAATGCCGGTACGGCGGAGGATGACCTGCTGCAACTGTGCCATTGGTGCTGTCTTTCTACTGGACCCCAGTCCTTGCTGGAGGTGGCTGGCGCTTCCCCCGCGCCCATACCGGATTACGGGTGTACGGGGGTGCACGTTCCACGTTTTTGTGGAACATAACAGGATATTCTTGTTGGTACTCTTCTGTCAATGTAGCGGTTTTCGAGACACTTCTGTACTCATAACAGTTTATTTTTATGCTGTTGTTTCGAGGTCTCTCCCACTCACTTTAGCTATCCATGCACAGCGCGAACACGGTCTGCCGATAACCATTCGCATAGTATAAATATGCGTACGAGTCATCCCCCTGCACCCGAACGGTGCAGGGGGATGACAAGCACTTTACTGAGTGTCCCTTGTGGGCTTACTGGTCGAGAATAATCACGTCCAGGGTACGCGGGCCGTGCACACCTTCCACGCGGATCAGTTCAATATCACTGGTTGCCGAAGGGCCGGAAATCATGGTCACCGGGCGCTCATAGGTGATGCGATCAATCGCCTCAGGCACCAGCTCAACCACGGTAGAACGGGGCACCACACAAATATGGTGGTCCGGTACCAGCGAGATTGCGCGCCGCCCCTCGTCCTGGTTGGAGTTCAAGAAGATCGTTCCGGTCTCAGCGCAAGAAACGGTTGAGGAGGTGACCACCGCATCCACAGCATCCAGCTGGTGCACCGTCAGGGCACCCGGCTCCAGGGTGCTGCCGGAGTCGGTGAAACAGGTGCGGGTGGGGGTGTCTTCCGGCAGCCACTGCCGGTTCAGGCCCACGGGAACCACATAGTGCGAGGTCTCCCCCAGCCGCTCAGCAATCACATCCGCAATATTCGCTTCGGTCGCTTCGAACACGTTCGCCTTGTAATCAATGAGGCGGTCCACGAGCATCTCAATGGTCTGCTCCTGGTTCAGGTGGCTCACCCGGCGGTAGTTACGCTGGGGTTCCGGCGCCACGGGCGCATCCGCGAGGGAAGTACGGATGCGGGCGAGGATGTCTTCTTTAGCTGATGACATTTATGCACTCTCCTTGGGGTCATGCGCTGCCTGAGCGTCCATCGCGGCCTTGGCGTTAGCGGCAGCCTCAGCGGCCTTGCCCTTATTCGCTTCAATGAGGGCTGCAATATCCACGCGCTGGGCGCTGTCGCGGGCGGGTGCGCCTGACTTTTCTTTACGCCACCAGTTGCGGAACGATTCCTTGGGCGGTTCGGGGATGTCGCGGTATTCGGTCCAACCGCCCACAATACCGGGCAGTTTAGAGATCTTGTGCTTCTTGCCGGTAATCAGGCGTGACATGGGCAAGCCGCGCTCGGCGACTGCCATCATCTTACCCGAGGAGAACAGCTTCTTAGCGCCGTACATCATGGCATCCATCTGGGTGGGTGCGTGCTTCTTCCGGCCCGCGAATTCGCCCGCAGCGTGTTTGGCGTCCACGTCTTTGCCGCGCAGGTGCACTAGCACCTCGGGGAAGTTAATCTTCACGGGGCACACTTCGTAGCAGGCACCGCACAGCGAAGATGCGTACGGCAGCGAGTTATTGTGCGCCGCCTCAATACCGGAAAGCTGGGGCGAAAGAATCGCACCGATCGGGCCGGGGTAGGTGGAGCCGTAGGCGTGACCACCGGCGCGTTCGTACACGGGGCACACGTTCATGCAGGCGGAGCAGCGGATGCAGCGCAGCGCCTGGCGTCCCAGTTCATCGGCCAGCACGGCGGTACGGCCGTTATCGATGAGGATTACGTGCAGGTTCTGCGGGCCGTCACCGGGGGTTACACCCGTCCACATGGAGGTGTAGGGGTTCATGCGCTCACCGGTGGAGGAACGCGGCAGAAGCTGCAGGAATGCCTCGTAGTCCTGGAAGGTGGGCAGCAGCTTCTCAATACCCATGAACGAGATGAGGGTATCGGGCAGGGTCAGACACATACGGCCGTTGCCTTCGGATTCTACGATGGTCATGGTGCCGGTGTCAGCGATACCGAAGTTCACACCCGAAACGGCGACCTTAGTCGAGAGGAATTTCTCGCGCAGACGGTTACGCGATGCCTCCGCAAGCTCGGCGGGTTCATCGGTAATATCCGGGTTAATGCCTTCAATCTTCTTGAGGAAGATATCGCGGATTTCACGGCGGTTACGGTGAATTGCCGGAACCAGGATGTGCGAGGGGCGATCTTCGCCGAGCTGCACAATTTCTTCCGCAAGGTCGGTCTCAATGGCGTTAATGCCGTTCTCTTCCAAGAACTCGTTCAGACCGGTCTCGGCAGTTGCCATGGACTTGATCTTAATAATCTCGTCCACACCCTGTTCGCGAATCAGCTCAAGGGCGATCTGGTTTGCCTCGTGAGCATCGCGCGCCCAGTGCACATGGCCGCCGCGCGCGGTAAAGTTACGTTCGAACTGTTCCAGCATTTGGGGCAGGTTGAAGAGCACATAGTTCTTCACCATTTCGCCGGTGGTGCGCAGCTCCTGCCAGTCGGGCAGCTCACTGGTGACGCGGGCACGCTTATTGCGAATAGCGTGGGTCACGAAACGCAGGTTATTACGCAGCTGGTCATTCTTCAGCTCACGCTTGGCGTATTCGGGGAACGGTTCGTTCTCAAAGATATTGCCTTCGCCGTAGTGCACGACCTTCGGCATACCCAGGGGGATTGCGGTGGAAGTCATCATCAACCTACTTTCTATGCGAAGGCGAGTTCTACGTTGCCGTCAATCTTCAGCGGATTCGCTTTAGTGGAGGCGAGGATTTCGGCAAAGTGAATGGTTTTTACGGGTGAGCCTTTACGGGAGAGAGCGCCGCCAATATTCATCAGGCAGGAGCAGTCGCCGCCGGTGCATACGGATGCGCCGGTCTTCTCAACGTTGGTTGCTTTGTCTTCAACCATCGCACCGGAAACATCGGCGTTCTTGAACGAAAAGGTTCCGCCGAAGCCGCAGCACTGGTCGAGGTCCTCAATTTCGGTGTACTTAATGCCTTCAACGGTGCGCACCAGATCCTGCTGACGGGTTCCCAGGTGCAGCAGGCGCATACCGTGGCATGAGCTGTGGTAGGTCACGTGCTCGGGGAAGTAAGAACCAAGCTGCTCGGCGGCGTTGGTAATGCCCAGAACGTCAATCAGCAGCTGGGACAGTTCAAAGGTGCGGGCTGCAATTTGCTCGGCTTTGACAGCAAGCGCCTCATCACCTTTGCGGCGAGCGATCATGGGCTGCTGGTGCCCCAGAGAAGCCACACAGGAGCCAGACGGCGCCACAGCTACGTCCCAGTCCCAGGCGGAGAATGCATCAACATGGTTCTTGACAATGGGGTAGGCGTCGTCGAAGTAGCCGGAGTTCACGTGCATCTGGGAGCAGCAGGTCTGCCCGGGAGGGTATACCACCTCGTGCCCCAGACGTTCAAGGATTTCAACGGTCGCACGTGCCACGCGCGGATACATGCCGTCTACAATGCATGTTGAGAAAAGTGCGATGCGCATGTTTATTGTCCGCTCCTTTCCTGGTTAATTAAATTTTTCTCGCCGCCTCTTTAAGTGGGAAGACGCCTGCTGTTGCAGCGGCGGTTTCGCACCAGCGCGGCAGCATAGCTGCTAGGTGTTAGCGTTCCTTGATATGCCGGGTCACAGAGGCAGGCGGGGCGGAAAAATTTAGGTGTTAAACTTTTCTTTCTTACAGTACATTTAACACTATCGGTCGGGCATTTCTTTAATTTAAATACCGCACATTTTTTTCACCAAATTATTTTTAAGGTTTACCTTATTTTTAGGGTTGCCACACCCTTTTTAAGGTCATGCCACCCCTACCTCTGAGGGTGGGACTTAAGATTTTCTCCCCCAAACGCACCAGCGGGGCCTAAACCCCTACCGCTTCTTCCTGACTGCCAGCGTCTTGAAACAGGCACTCCCCAGACTAACGAGGGTATTTCCCCCGCCCCTTGCAATCACATTAAGCCGCGTGCCGAATCGTGAAATATTTTCCATATGCTTCTCATAGCGCAGTTTTACCAGCATTTACACCCTGCAACCACCCCACCCTACTTGCCCCACGTGAGCAGCATCATGTAACCTTCAAACTAGCACTTTATTGGTCTGACCACATACCCCTGCGGTCTATAGAACAGCAGCGGGCTACCTTACCGGGTAATGGTCTGACCACACATCTATTCCTGTACCAAAGGAGTTACCAGTGGATAAGTTCACTGCCGTCACCGATGCCGTGGGAGGAAGCCTCGCACTGAGCGCGCTTGTGGCGACCATACCGCTGCTTACGTTCTTCATTATGCTTCTGGTCGTCAAAGCTCGCGCCCATTGGTCGGCCCTTGTCGCGCTAGCAGCATCCATTCTTGTTGCCTCCTTCGGCTTCACGATGCCGTTCGATCTGGCCGGTCTTAGCGCCCTGCGTGGAGCTATCTACGGTTTGGTGATCTGCTGGGTGATTCTGGGGGCTATTTGGTTCTACCAGATCACCGTGCTCTCAGGGCGTTTTGAAGATCTGCGCCGCACCTTTGACCGTCTCGGCGGCGGTGATTTGCGCATCCAGGCAATCCTCATTGCGTTCTGCTTCGGTGGCCTGCTTGAGGCTCTGGCTGGCTTCGGTGCCCCCGTGGCAATTACCGCGACCATGATTCTTGCTCTCGGTGTGAAGCCGCTCAAGGCCGCTATTACCGTGCTTCTTGCTAATACCGCGCCCGTGGCGTTCGGCGCCGTCGCCGTCCCGATTGTGACTGCAGGCGATGTTGGCGGCAAAGACCCACACGTTATTGCAACTATCGTCGGTCACCAGGCACCGTTCCTGGCGATGTTCGTCCCCGTCATTCTGCTGTTCATCCTTGACGGTATGAAGGGTGTTAAGGATGCGTGGCTCCCGGCTTTCGTTATCGGTATTTCCTTCGCTGTTGCGCAGTGGATTACCGCCGCAACTCCCGCCTACAACCTCACCGACGTGGTGGCATGTATCGTTTCGATGGGTGCTGCGGTGCTCTTCCTGCGCTTCTGGAAGCCGCGCGGTGTTGAGGGCGTGCGTGAACGCTACGGCCTGCCTTCACAGTCTGAGGAGAAAGAGGCACTGCCCGCAGTGCGCGTGTGGATGGCTCTGCTGCCCTACCTGATTGTGGTCGCTATCTTCGGCATCGTGAACCTCAATGCCGGTTTGAAGGCATGGCTGAAGACCGTGGCTATTAAAATCAATATCCCCGCGCTCAGCTCCCGTCTGGTCACCAAGGACGGCACACCCGTCAAGGACGCCCCTTACACCTTCACCTGGCTTTCAAACCCCGGTACTCTGCTGATTATCTCGGGCCTGATCGTTGCGGTTGTTTACTTCTTCTTCAACGAGAAGGGGCGGTATGGTTTCAAGTTCCCAGCCGTTTTCGCCGAGTTCGGTTCGGTCATCTACCGTATGCGCTGGACGATTCTGACCATTGCCTCGGTGCTGGCACTGGCATACGTCATGAACTTCTCGGGTCAGACCGTCGCAATGGGTACTTTCTTGGCGGGCTTGGGTACCATCTACGCAGTACTGGCACCGGTGCTGGGCTGGATCGGCACTGCGGTGACCGGCTCGGATACCAGCGCAAACGCGCTCTTCTCCAAGCTACAGGTATCTGCTGCCGAGAATCTGCAGCATGCTGGTGTGAGCGGTGCTACCCCCGAGCTGATGCTTGCAGCAAACACCACCGGTGGTGTGGTCGGCAAGATGATCTCGCCGCAGTCACTGGCTATTGCAGCCACCTCTGTGGATATGGAGGGCAAGGAATCCGACATCCTCAAGGCCGTGGTTCCCTGGTCGTTTGCGATGCTCGTGGTCGTCTGCCTGCTGGTCTTCCTGCAGACCAATATCCTCTCGTTCCTCGTTCCCTAGCCCTTAGGGTTCCGTAACGAGCGAGAGCTGGCGGGGCGGGGCGCCACAGGGTGCGCCGCCCCGCCGCTGCACTACCGGAAGGCAGTGCGGGCATCATAAAAATACTGTAGGCTTGCAGAGCACAACATTGGGCGTGGTTCTGTGACGAACCCACCCAGGCGGCGTACACGCCCTCAGGCACCCACCCACAGGGTTTTGCACCCTGGAGAGTTGCACAAGCTAAAAGTCACTTTCAGATTTCACACGAAATGGGACATACTCATGACGCGCACAACAGGCTCAGGGACGATCATGCAAGAGCGTAGTTACAGCATCCTGCTCGAAAACTTTGAACGCAGGCTGCGTCTGGGGGAGCTGCGTGTGGGCGATAGGTTACCATCCGAACGCACCCTAGCCGAACAGTACGGTATTTCACGCCCATCGGTGCGTGAGGCCCTGCGTATTTTGGGGGCTTTGGGGCTGATTCGTTCCAGCACCGGTTCGGGCCCAAAATCCGGCGCTATCGTTATTTCTGAGCCCTCAGATGCGCTCAGTTGGGCGCTTCGCATGCACATTGCCACCCGCAACCTGCCCGTTAAAGACGTGGTTTCCACGCGTTTACTGCTGGAGGGGCCTGCTGCACGTGCCGCCGCGAACGCCCCGGATTCTGCTGAGCGTGACCTCGCCTTAGAGAACGCCCGCGAGCACCTGGCGGAGATGGATTCGCCAGATATTTCCAATGAGCGGTTCCATTTCTGCGACACACGTTTTCACTACGAGCTATCCCGCTTGAGCGGCAATATTGTGCTCGATACGGTCATTGATTCTTTGCATATGGCCACTATCAGTTACGTGCAGGAGGCGGTTCCGCTGCTGCGGGACTGGGCTACGGTTAAGCAGACTCTGCAAGATCAGCACCGGGGAATCTATGAGGCGATTTCCACTCGTGATGAAGAGTCCGCCTATGAGCGCGTATGTGAGCACATTAAATGGTTCTATTCGCTCTCCGACAGGGCCCGCGAGCAGCAAGAGTGGACGGGTTCTCACCCGGCATCGCAGGTGTTACACACCAATCTTAGGGGGTAAACCTCAGAATCCGCGCGAAAGTTCAGCGGTTTGATACGGCCCCTAACGCAGGGCACGAACGTGGAGTGCACTCTGGCCGATGCCTCCAATTCACCCGGTAAAATAGGGGTATGAGCAAGAGGGAACCGCGCAAACACACAAATACCGCGCATATCCCCCGTCTGCCATCCTCTCTAAGTGCCGCTATGCGCGCCGCACGCCGTGCGGGCCGTATGCTTGAGCCAGCTCTGCTTTCTTCCTCCGAACTGGTGGGATATCTGCCGTTTACTGCGCACGGGCGTACCCTGCACTACCGGGTGGGGAATGCGCACCGTCTGGAAGGCGCAGGTTCCTCTCCCGGTGTGCTTTTCTTCTTTGATGGCGACTATCTGCTGCGCTCCGGCAGCCGCCTGCTGCGGCGCACCTCCACCCTGCGAGAAGAACTATCGGATATCGCGTATCAGCACCGCATGCTTCTGGTGCCCGTGCTGGCACCGGGAACCGTTAATGAGGGTGTGCTGCGTGAGGCAACCACGAACTGGTGGGTGCGTGCCCGCGCAAACGGCCGGGTATTCCGCGCCCTCGCTGCAGATCTGCATGAGAGATACGGGTACGACCGATCCCGCGTGTGGCTTGCCGGTTACTCCGGTGGCGCAGAGTTCATTGCCTACGAGCTGCTATTACACGCCGCCGACGCAATGGTAGGAGGAGGCGCCACCCTCATTGGTGGCGGCGGTGCGGACGGCATCCCAACCCAGCACCGCGCCCCCAATATATCCCTCAGTCGCCTATTATTGAGCTGGCATGTGGGCGATAAGGACGGCCGCTCCCCCAGGCTTCTGAACGACACGCGATCCGGTGGGCTGTGGTCGGCACAGGTTGCAGCGCAAGAAGGCGGCCAGTTCTATGCGAGGCTTGGTGCGCGCACTGCCCTGCACGTTATGCCGGGGCAAGGGCACCGGAACTACCCCATCACCCAGTTGGTGCGCAATGACCTGGCGATGGCTACCCGCCTGGGGTACCTGTAGCCCCTCATAGTTTGTCCGCAAGCCCGCTGCTGATTTCATTGTGCGGCTCACCCGCATGGTGTGTCGCGAGCTTTACAGGACACAGATGATGAACGTAATACTCCCGTTATTTACCCTAAAGTTGCTGGTTTTTTAAACTTTTTAGGTTAAAAACCTTCACCCATTCGCTATTTACTGACGCATTGCGGTAAAGTGTCACTATGCCTCGTATTTCTGCAGCCACCAACGCCGCCCAGCGTGAAAACACCAAACGTGCCATCCTCGAATCTTTTGGCAAGCTCCTATACTCGCGCGGTCTGCCGGGCCTCACCATGACCGATGTCGCCAAAAATGCTGGCATTGGCCGCACCGCAGTCTATAACTATTTCGCCGACATGGGCGAACTGCTGGTAGCCTACGCCCTAGACGAGACCGAAAGGTTCATTAAAGAACTTGATGAAGGGCTCGAAGGCGTCGACAACCCTATCGACCAGCTTGCCGTCTATATTCGGCTGCAGATTGAAGACCTCGCACGCCGCCACCTACCCCCCGGGCCGGCCATGCGTTCCATGCTTTCCCCCGAATCCTACGCGAAACTCGGCAAGCACGTGCGGGAGCTGCAGATGGTACTGGCAAATATCCTCTCAGCGGCCATCGCCGAACACTACATCCCCGAAAACGACATCAGGGAACTAGCGATGCTCGTACACGGTTCGCTCTCCTCCAGTGCAGGGCGCACCGAAGACGCCCCCGACGAAGACACCCGTGAACGGCAGATCCAAAGCACCATCCGCTTCATCCAGATGGGCTTGGGTGCACGATTCGACACAGACGGCCGACCCATCAAGCTAGACGGTGCACCCCAGGCACCCGCCAACGCTCACTCTGACGACGAGCCAAGCAGTGAGTCGATACACCTAAGTATTGCCTAGCCTAGCCGAACCGTGAGCTGTAAACCCCTCGCAGGTTTTCCGGCCTACTGACAGCAGATAGCAAAGAACCCCCGCCGCAAGGTCTCGGGGGTTCTTTGAGTCTATAGGGAAGCTAGTCGCCTAGCCGTTCTGCGCATTAGCACCCTGCGGCAACAGCCTGGGGTCAAGCGTATCCAAGTCAAGGATACGCGCGTACATAACAGACCGGCTGTGCAACGCAGTGCGCAAAGCACGATGCAGGCCATCCTCCAAGTAGAGCTCCTGCTGCCATTTAACCACGTGCGGGAACAAGTCACCGAAATAGGTGGAATCCTCCGCCAGCAGAGTCTCAAGATCAAGTGTTTTCTGAGTAGTGGTCAGCCAATCCAATCTCACCTGCTGCGGCGGAATACTCCCCCAGTCGGCATTCGACATACCGTGCTGGGGGTAAGGCCGGTGGGCACCCACTTTCTTGAAAATCATACCCACTATTTTACGGGGAAATACTGTGTGTTCGCTGTGCGTTACGCCAATGGCACGGAACAGCAGTCCGTTTTCGTTCTCCCCCTAACTGCCCCGCAACAAGCATGGCAACTCGCACCGGCCCACGACAAAGACTCACAAGGAAAAGCTGCGGTTCCTACAGCTGCCGCGCCCAAGCACCAGAAAGAAAAATCCCCGGCCTCGAAAACCGAGACCGGGGGAAGAGCGGAGGATGGGGGATTTGAACCCCCGAGGGCGTGAACCCAACACGCGTTCCAGGCGTGCGCCATAGGCCGCTAGGCGAATCCTCCAGCTGAACACCTTACAAAAAGGCGAACGGATAATAGAATACACTACCCACAACGAAAACCTCAACTCCTCCACACCAGCCCCACACACCCAAATTCACAAGCACCGCAAAATCAGGTAGACTGGTACGTGCCTCTTACGTGGCGTTATCTTGGAAAACTCCCCCAGGACCGGAAGGTAGCAAGGGTATTCGAGCTATGACGGGTGCGTAAGAGGTTTTTTATGCCCAAAAACATTCGCAGCAGAAACACACCGTCATAGCGCACCCACGCTTCGCGGCTTCAGTCCCACGCCGGTAACGAAACCAGGCCCCATGCGTGCATCCGTGAACTAAAATAGTGTAGAACCCCGCATCGTCAACCAGAAGGTCACCCGTGAGCACAGCACTCTACCGCCGTTACCGCCCCGAGACCTTCGCCGAAGTCATCGGGCAAGAACACGTCACCGAACCGCTCATTACCGCGCTCACCAATAACCGCGTCAATCACGCCTACCTCTTCTCAGGCCCGCGCGGATGCGGCAAAACCACCTCCGCACGAATCCTGGCACGCTGCCTCAACTGCGCCCAAGGACCAACCCCTACCCCCTGTGGTGTATGCGACTCCTGCCGCGAGCTCTCCCGCGACGGCGGCGGCTCCCTCGACGTCATCGAAATGGATGCGGCATCCCACGGCGGCGTAGACCACGCCCGTGACCTGCGTGAACGTGCAACCCTGGCACCCGTGCGCGACCGCTACAAAATCTTCATCATTGACGAAGCGCACATGGTCACCCGCGAAGGATTCAACGCCCTGCTCAAAATCGTGGAAGAACCGCCCGAGCACATCAAATTCATCTTCGCCACCACAGAGCCAAATAAGGTTCTCGGAACCATCCGCTCACGCACCCACCACTACCCGTTCCGGCTGATACCGCCCGAAGTTCTTCTGCCCTACCTCGAAAAGCTCTGCGGCGAAGAGAACGTGCCCGTCGAATCCGGCGTGCTTCAACTCGTCATCCGTGCTGGTGGCGGCTCCGTACGCGACTCGCTCTCCATTCTTGACCAGCTTATCGCCGGTGCCAACACCGAATCCGGCATTAGCTACGACCGCGCGGTCGCCCTGCTCGGGTACACGCACGCCCAGCTTCTCGACAACGTGATTGATGCGTTTTCCACCCAGGATGCGCCCTCCCTCTTCGAGGCGGTCTCGCGGGTGGTGGCGACCGGGCAAGACCCTCGACGTTTCGTCGAAGACCTGCTCGAACGCCTGCGTGATTTGATTGTGGTGCAGGCGGTACCGCAGAATGCCGCGCAGATTCTGCAGGGCGTTCCCGCCGACCAGATAGAACGCCTCAAAACGCAGGCGCAAGCCTTCGCCACGGCTCAGCTAACCGGCGCGGCGAGCACCGTTAACGAGGTGCTTAATTCTATGACCGGTGCCACCAACCCGCAGCTGCAGCTTGAACTGCTATGCGCGCGGCTGCTGGTTCCTGCAGAAGATACCACCAGCCTCATAGCACGTCTTGAATCCCTGGAACAGCGCATAGCAGCAGGCGGTACCGGCAGCTCCCCCGCCGCACAGCGGGGCGCTGTCCCTTCACCCAACCGGGCTATGCCCCCCGGGCAGAACAACACAGGACGCACCGCGGGTTCCACCGAACAGCAAGCAAACAGCCCATCTGGCACGAGCCCTCAGCCCGCCACTCCGCAGGCACCGGTTCACACCGGCCCGGTCTTTAGCAGCCCCATCCCGAGCGATGAACAGCCCCAGCCCGGCACATCACATGATGGTGCGGACACGGCGGGTAGCGCCCCATCCCACGGGCAGCATCAGCAACAGACTACGCATACCCCACAACCCCCACGTCCTATGCAGGCGCAGGGTGATCAAGGAACCGCCCACCGTACCACGGGTGCCCCCCAGCAGCGTCAGACCGCCCGTAACGGTGAGGGTGTATCCGACCCGTTACTATCGGTTCGCGGCAACTGGCGTGTGATCGTGGGGCGTGTGAGTGACCGCTCCGTAACCGAACAGCTGCTGCGCCTCGAACCGGTGCGCTACACCAATGGGGAGCTGTATGTGCGCGCCGATATGCCCACTCTGCGTGCCGTCAAAGCTTCGGTCACTGAGCTCAGTGAGCGCGTGAGTGAATTCCTTCGCGTGAAAGTACGGGTGCGGGCTGAGGTCGCCAAGAAAACGCCGCGTGACGATGTAAAACCGGCTGGCAACCAAACGGGGAACAGTCCTGCTGCGCCCAGCAGCCAAGGCGCTGTGCCGTCTGCGACGCCCACAAGTACTGATACCTCTGCGATTGCTGACGGCCCGCGCGGGGGTGAAGATGCCTGGCGCCGCCACGGCCAGCCCGTGCAGCCGCAGGGCAACGGACAAGACCAGCCGGCGGCAACCAGCGTAGACGACCCTCTATCGGCATGGCAGGTGGCGCCCATCCCACAGGAGGATCCGGCAAGCCCCGCCCCCGAGCCTGAGAACCCTAAAGAGCCCGGTGCGGCAGAGGGACACCCCAAGAATACGGGCAATACCGCGCCAAACCGGGCAGCACATACGCAGACCCCTACCACCGCAGCCTCCACGAGTATGCGGGGCGAAGAGACTCAAAACCCCGCTAAGGGAACTACTCCCCAGCAGGCTGCTCAAAGGGCCTCTCAGAGTTTCACCGAGTCAGCTTACGCTGATTCCCCGGCGGAATACCCCGTGCTCAACGAACACGATGTTCCCCCCGAAGACCCTTACTTTCCGCCAGCCCCCGACCCTGACGTGCATGGTGCAGGCGCTCACAGCGCAGGCGATGCCGCAGTACCCCCGCTCTCAGACCCCTCTGAAGAACAGGGGCCGCAGGAACCGGCTGAAACCCCGCCCGAGGATACCGGGCAAGAGCCGCAGCAGCCGTTCGGGGAGCGTGATTCTTTCGCCTCCTCCACCCCTGCTGGTGTGCACGCCGAGAAAGCCGATGAACCTCAGGAAAACAGGGCAGAAGAACAAGAAAAAGAAGAAGCATTCGGTTCTTTTTCCACCCCCGAGCCCGGGCAGGATTGGGCCCCTGTAGGTGCCGAGACCCTCCCCGGCGGGGCGGCCTCCGAGCCTTCAGAGGATGAAACCACCAACGGGCAGCCCAGCAAGCCTGAGCATTCGACGGCCCCGGCATCTAAAAGCGTATTTACGACCGCCTTTGAGGAGGAAGAAAACTTTGAAACCTCAGCGGATGATGAGCAGGTAGAGTCCAGTGTGCATGTGGGTCTCAAAGCGGTTGAAAAAATCTTGGGCGGTAAGCTAATCGACGAAACGCCGCTATAGATGCACCCAGCTTGCCAAAGCCCGCAAACTGACCAGATGAAAGCGGTGGCAGCTCCCGCACGATAGGGAAAGCTTGCGGCGAAGAATGACGGTTAAGCGGGCACCAGCAGCAGCATATCCCCTATGCTGTACGGGTACGGGTTTACGGGGCGCGTTTTTGCCCCTGCCACGCGCGTCATAAGAGGAGAAACATGTACGAGGGCGCAGTCCAAAACCTCATCGATGAACTGGGTCGCCTACCGGGGGTGGGCCCCAAGTCGGCGCAGCGCATCGCCTTCTATATTCTCAACTCTGACGCCTCAGACATGGCGCGCCTGACCACGGCGATTTCAACAGTCAAATCGAGCGTGAGCTTTTGCGAAACATGCGGCAACGTTTCGGAGACGAAGCAGTGCGTTATCTGTCGCGATGATCGGCGTGACCCGGCCGTGATTTGCGTGGTTGAGGAGTCCAAGGATGTGGTGGCAATTGAGCGCACCCGTTCCTTTACCGGGCGCTACCATGTGCTGGGCGGGGCTATTAACCCGCTGGCGGGGCTTGGCCCCGAGCAGCTGCGTATTCGCGAGCTGGTTTCGCGCCTGGCGGATGAGCGTGTTCAAGAGATTATTCTGGCGATGGACCCCAACCTTGAGGGTGAAGCGACCGCAACCTACCTTTCACGGATGCTGGTTCCGCTGGGCATTCGCCTCTCACGGCTGGCTTCCGGTCTGCCCGTTGGCGGCGACCTGGAATATGCGGATGAGATTACGCTCGGGCGCGCGCTTGAGGGGCGCCGCGTAATCAGTGAGGGCGCGGGTATCGCTCAGGCGAATGCTGCTGAAGATTTTGAGCAGGTGGTTGAAGAAGAGCAGGCGGAGCGTGAGCGTGCGGCTGCTGAGCCGAAGGCGCCGCGTAAACGCTGGAGCGGGAGCATGTTCGACGACCTTGACAATACTCAGGACGGGGCGGGCCCCTCAAACCCTGAAGATGCTGATGAACAGCAGGGAGAAAACAATAATTCTCTGTCGGCTGCCCCTCCATCGCACGGCGAGCAGGCCACCGTTAATGAGGCTCTCATAGAGCAGGTGCTGCAAGACTCCGCCGAGAATCATGCCCCCAAACCAGAGGGTGGCACCTCCGAAATTCCTGTCGAAACAACACGTGCCGACGCATACCGCTCAGCGGACTATGAGGAGCGTATCCGCAAAATCCAGGAGGAGCCACTGCGCACCCCCACCCCTCAGGTGCCGCCTCTGCCGGGCACTAAATATGTTAACCCGTGGGAGTAGCCTGCTCTCAGCCCCATAAGCTGCAGTGAAGACACCCCGTGAAATTAAGAGTCTCTATGAATGAGCAGCGCACGCAGGTGTTTATGCCGAGGCTTTCTCCACCGTAACCGCGCGGATCCGCCGGACCCCGGCCACAGCACAGATCAGGAACATCGCCACCACGAGAAGCTGCCCGGTCCCCAGGTGGCTGCTCAGCTCAGCAGACTTATTCTTAGCGCCCTCAGCTGTGACAATGGCGACCATCATGTGCGCGTACATCACCCCGTGCACCGCCTGCCCCACCAGCAGACCCCAAATATTAGGCATTACTACCCACGCGCAGAACATGGCGAGCGCAGCCATCACGTACACAACCACTACCAGTGGTGGGGCGTACGGTGCGTTCACTGCTGCGGTATAAACTTTTTTAAAGGTGACGGTAGGCACAGGAGTGTTTATGGACCCCCAGCCTGTAACACTGCGTCATATTTCATGTTCTAATACACATACCCACATAATTCACATGGCGTCCCGCACGCGTCTACTATGGATTAGGAGCCGGGACCACCCCGGCGTTTACACTGCATACCTCACCCGGGGAGTTTTAATGAGCCTGATCGTCCAGAAGTTTGGCGGTTCCTCCGTTGCTGATGCCGAAAGCATTAAGCGTGTGGCGCGCCGCGTGGCGAACACCCGCAAGGCAGGGCACGATGTGGTTGTGGTCGTATCCGCAATGGGCGACACCACCGATGAGCTGCTTGACCTCGCCGCAGAAGTAACCAGCGCAGTCACCCCCTCACGCGAGCTTGATATGCTCCTGACCGCCGGGGAACGCATCTCAATGGCGGCGCTGGCGATGGCAATCAACGATATTGGTGTTCAGGCGAAATCGTTCACAGGCTCGCAGGCTGGCATGATCACCGACGGCGTGCACGGTGCGGCGCGGCTGGTTGAGGTGAAGCCGGACCGCATCCGCGAGTCGCTTGAGGCCGGGAACATTGCGATTGTCGCAGGGTTCCAGGGCATGAACCGTCAAAGCAGGGATATTACCACTTTAGGCCGCGGCGGTTCAGATACGACCGCTGTCGCCTTGGCGGCCGCACTAAACGCCGATGTGTGCGAAATTTACTCGGATGTGGACGGCGTGTTCACTGCCGACCCGCGTATTGTCCCTACAGCGCATAAACTAAACACCGTCACTAGCGAAGAAATGCTGGAGATGGCTGCTAACGGGGCGAAGATTCTGCACCTGCGCAGTGTGGAGTATGCGCGACGGTTTAACCTGAAACTGCATGTACGTTCGTCGTTCTCTGAGCTTGAAGGAACTATTGTTATCCCGGAGAACTCGGCGGAGCTCACCCCCACCCATCTGAAGGAGATCCCCTTGGAACAGCCCTTGATTTCTGGTGTCGCCCACGACCGCGGGCAGGCCAAGATTACCGTTGTTGGCGTACCGGATGTGCCCGGTTCGGCGGCGCGCGTGTTTGGCCTGATTAACGAGGCGAAGATCAATATCGACATGATTGTGCAGAACGTTTCTACGGACCGCCCGAACGTGACCGATATTTCGTTCACCTTGGACCAGGCGCACGGGCCGCTGGCCCTGCAGGCGCTTGAGAAGGCGCAGGCAGAGATTGGTTTTGAAGAGGTCATCTACAACGAGGCCGTTGGCAAGCTTTCACTCGTGGGTGCGGGCATGAAAACCAACCCGGGTGTTTCGTTCACGTTCTTTGAGGCGCTCAGCAACGCGGGTGTGAACGTCGAGATGATCTCCACCTCCGAGATCCGTATTTCGGTGATTACTGAGCTGTCGAAGCTTGATGATGCGGTGCGTGCCGTGCACACCGCCTTCGCGTTAGACACCGAAGGAGAAGCCACCGTCTACGGCGGGACCGGGCGCTAACCTGGGTTCTACCGATCTATAGAGATGCTAAGAAAAACTTCAAGTTTTTCTTAGCATCTCTATTTTTATCCTGTTCCGAGGTTCTCTCAGGCATCCGAAGACTCTCAGTCGAAATTCCTCTGGATGCAGTACACCCCCATACACGACACTTGGTGAGCGTTGCCTTTTATAGCCAGTAATTTTGTATTGTCTGTAGCGTATTTAGCGGATAGTTTAATCTAGAAGGATGGCTGAGGTATTGAAGGTTCTTAATGGCCCGCAGTGGCGTACTTATGCGAGGGTGCATGAGCGCCGGGCGGGTCGTTTTGCTGACCCGTTTGTGCGGCGGCGCGAGCAGGGGCAGGCGCATCCGGTTGAGGATTTTCTGTTTACGTACTACACGCTCAAGCCCGGTCAGTTCAAACGCTGGCATCCTGGGGCTGGTGTCATTCTGCTGGAGGCCGCCGAACGTGTCAGCTGGAAATTCTACCGTGCGGCAACCGAAGACGAGCTCGTCTTAGCCGGACTCTCCCCCGACGATGCACACACCCATGCCGAACGCGGTGACGCGATTCTCGTGGACATACCTCAATTCGTGGACAAACGCGGTACCGCTCTCACGTTCACCCGCGAAATCTTGAGTAACACAGCCGATAAGAAGGCATTCTTCGGGTGCTTTGGTATGCACGAGTGGGCGATGGCGTATAAATCGGTTCAGAACAATATTCGTCACGACTACCTGGATTTGCGTTTGGGTGCTGAAGGCACCGACCGGGTGGTTGAGTCGCACCGCATCCGCTGCTCGCATTTCGATGCGTTCCGGTTTTTCATGCCTCAGGCGGCACCCATGAACGAGCTGCAGCCCACCCGTGAAACACAGCGCACCATGGAGCAGCCCGCCTGCCTGCACGCCAATATGGATATTTATAAGTGGGCGTATAAGCTGATCCCGCTCATCGATTCAGCACTCGTGATGGACTGTTTTGAGCTTGCCTGGGATGCGCGTGAACTCGATATGCGAGCCGCACCGTACGACCTTCTCGATTGGGGCTATGAGCCTATTAAGGTAGAGACCCCCGAGGGTAAAGCCGAGTATGTGCAGTATCAACGCGAGCTGTCGGAACGTTCAGTGGCGCTGCGGCGACGTCTGCTGACCACCATAAATACATTCTTGTAATTACACGTTTACATCTAGCTGCATCCCGGCCCCGTGTGTTGGCGGTGCCTGCCAGGCATTGTTGTGAAAGCAGTTTTGCCGGTGTTCTCGTGCCGTACCAGCCCGTGAAATAGAGTTATGTCGCGCGCTTTTTCACGGCGGCACTTCAAGGCTTGCGGTACCATTAAAGACGGCTCAACCAAAACTCACGCACCCAAGGAGTGCCCACACATGGCCCGTATTGTTGTTGATGTTATGCTCAAGCCCGAAATTCTTGACCCGCAGGGTAAAGCTATCGCTCACGAGCTGCCCCGTATCGGTCTAAATTCCTTCACTGACGTTCGCCAAGGCAAACGTTTTGAGCTGACCGTCGAAGGCGAAGCTACCGAAGAGCATCTTGCGCAGGCACGCCAAGCGGCAGAAGAGCTGCTCTCAAATCCCGTCATCGAAGACGTTGTGAATGTCTCGGTTCTGGAGGACTAAGAGCATGGCAGAATCACTCGCAGCACACGAAGTTCCCCTTGTTGGTGACTTCAGCGTCTCGGCATCCAACCCCGACTTTGCTGATGCGCGCATCGGCGTTATTACTTTCCCCGGCACCCTTGATGACCGTGATGCGGCGCGTGCAGTACGGTTAGCGGGCGGAACCGTCGTCGAACTTTGGCATGACGACGAAGACCTTAAAAACGTTGATGCCGTCATCATTCCCGGCGGTTTCTCCTATGGCGACTATCTGCGTGCGGGCGCTATCGCCGCGAAAGCACCCGTCATGCATTCGGTCATCGCAGCAGCAAACGCGGCGGGGACATCGGGCTCTGCTCCCCTGCCGGTGCTGGGTATCTGCAATGGTTTTCAGATTCTTACCGAGTCGCATCTGCTCCCCGGATCCATGATTAAGAATGATCACCGCAAGTTCATTTGCCGTGACCAAACCCTGCGCATTGAAAATAACGCCACCTCGTGGACCGGATCTTACGAACCTGGGCAAGAGATTGTGGTTCCGCTCAAGAACCAGGACGGTCAATATGTGGCGGACGCCAAAACCCTAGAGGCGCTCGAAGCCGAGAATCGCGTCGTGTTCCGATACGTGGGTTTCAACCCGAACGGTTCACGCCACGATATTGCCGGTATCAGCAACGAACGCGGAAATGTCGTCGGTCTGATGCCCCACCCAGAACACGCGGTTGAGCCCGGTTTTGGTCCCTCATCCTCCGGATTCGGTGATGTTTCACTACGAGGCGGTGCCGACGGCTTGGGCGTCTTCACCTCCGTTCTTTCCAACCTGATCAACGCCCGCTAAACGCACGACGACAAGGATAGACACAAGCGATGAGCGAGAAGCAGTTTAACCTCGATACCGTCGAGCACGCGGCGGAAACCCCCGATACTGAACTCCCCTGGGCAGAGCTGGGGTTAAAGGAAAACGAGTTCGAAGACATCAAGAAGATTCTGGGCCGCCGCCCGACCGCGGCCGAGCTGGCCATGTACTCGGTCATGTGGTCCGAGCATTGCTCCTACAAATCCTCGAAAGTGCACCTGAAGCAATTCGGCGCCAAGGTTACCGATGAGATGAAAAAAGACCTGATGGTCGGCATCGGCGAGAACGCTGGCGTAACCGATATCGGCGACGGGTGGGCGGTAACCTTCAAGATCGAGTCACACAACCATCCCTCCTATGTTGAGCCTTACCAGGGTGCGGCAACCGGAGTGGGCGGTATTGTGCGCGATATTATTTCGATGGGTGCACGCCCGATCGCGGTTATGGACCCGCTGCGCTTTGGCGCTATCGACCACCCGGATACCGCCCGCGTGGTCGGCGGTGTGGTTGCGGGCATCGGCGGCTACGGCAACTCTCTAGGTCTGCCCAATATTGGCGGCGAAACCGAATTTGACGCCTGCTACCAGGCAAACCCACTCGTCAATGCCCTGGCAGTCGGTATTATGCGCCACGAAGATATTCGCCTGGCAAACGCATCCGGCGTGGGCAATCAGGTAGTACTCTTCGGGGCACGCACCGGCGGCGACGGTATTGGCGGCGCATCCGTACTAGCTTCAGAGTCCTTTGACGATACCAAGCCATCCAAGCGACCCGCAGTGCAGGTAGGCGATCCCTTCGCCGAGAAGGTTCTGATCGAATGCTGCCTGGAACTCTTCAAGGGTTCCGTGGTCGAAGGCATTCAGGATCTCGGTGCTGCCGGTATTTCCTGTGCAACCAGTGAGCTCGCCTCCAACGGCGAGGGCGGCATGCACGTAGACCTTACCAAAGTACTCTTGCGCGACCCCACCTTAACCCCCGGCGAAATTCTGATGTCGGAATCGCAGGAACGCATGATGGCGGTCGTTTCGCCCGAGAACGTCGAGCGTTTTGAGGCGATTATGAAGAAGTGGGGCGTGGAGTACTCCTTCTTGGGCGAAGTGACCGATACCGGCCGTCTGATCATTGAGTGGGACGGCCAGGTGATCGTTGATGTAGACCCGCGTACTGTGGCGCACGATGGTCCCACCTATGAGCGCCCCTACGCGCGCCCGGCTGGTCAGGATGCACTCCAGGCAGACCATTTCACAGGCTCCGCTGCCGACGATGCACGCCCGCGCGGCGAACAGCTGGGCGAGGCTATCAAGGCTTTCATGGCGTCCCCGAATATGTGCTCCAAGTCCTGGATTACCAACCAGTACGACCGCTACGTGCAGGGCAACACAGCCCTCTCTATGCCGGACGATTCGGGCGTGGTGCGTGTGGACGAGAACACCAACCTGGGGGTCGCGCTGGCGACTGACGCATCACCACGTTTTACCTACCTTGACCCGTATGAGGGTGCGCGTGCTTCTCTGGCGGAGGCCTACCGTAATGTGGCAACCGTGGGTGCCCGCCCGGTCGCGGTTTCGGACTGCTTGAATTTCGGTTCCCCCGAAGATCCGGACGTCATGTGGCAGTTTGCCGAAGCCGTGCGCGGTCTTGCCGACGGCTGCATGGAGCTGGGTGTTCCGGTCACCGGCGGCAATGTTTCGCTGTACAACCAGACCGGCGGTAAGGCCATTAATCCGACCCCTGTGGTCGCGATGATGGGCGTAATGGACGACGTTACCCGGCGCACCCCCTCTGGTTGGGCGCCGGAACACGACGGTCAGGCCATCTACCTGCTGGGTACCACGCGTGATGAGCTGGACGGCTCAGAATGGGCGCGTTTCAAAGGTCACCTGGGTGGTCTGCCCCCGAAGGTTGATCTGGCGGTTGAACGTCAGCTTGGCGATATGCTCGTGAATATGTCGCGTGACGGCATGATCGATGCGGCACACGACGTTGCCGCCGGTGGTCTTGCCGCAGCACTCGCGGAAGCCTGCCTGCGTTTCAACACCGGGGCGCGCATCGGGCTGGGCGAAGTTGCCGAACGCGACGGGCTCGATTTGTTCACCCTGCTGTTCTCGGAATCCTTAGGCCGCGTGGTAGTTTCCGTACCGCGCTCTGAGGAGGTACGTTTCAAGGATATGTGCACCGCCCGGCAGTTCCCGTTCGCGCGCATCGGCGTAGTGGATGCGCTCTCGAACGCGCTGGACTTCCAAAACGAAGTCTCCATCAACCTTGATGAGCTGCGTGCCGCTCACGAAGGCACCATGGCAGCTCACTTTGGTGAGGTGGCGCAGGGCTAGAGCACCTGCAACATGCCCCTTGGGGCTCATAGCGCCGGGCTGCACCGTTGCCTTGAGCCTCAAGGGGCTTCTTTAGTCTGTGCCGGAGAAAGACTTTCCTCAACGCCCCTGCAAAAACGGCAGAATATTACCGAAAACCTGCTTTAGCCTCCCTGCCAGTCACCCCATACCTTGAAATCGGCAATATTTTACCGATTGACTCAAAAAATCCAGCTTTTCATTCGCTATACTAATAAATCGGCATAGTATTATTGACCCTGCGGCCATACCGGGAGTTCAAGACAAGGTCTCTGGAAAGATGCTTACTCTTCCACTACGTAGCAGTGAGGATTTCTACCTTCTTAAAATTTCTCCTCCAGAATACCCTCAAGTAGCTGAAAATGAGTCTTTCTTTCTAAAAGCAGCAAGCCGCATTCACGCTTCTCCTCAAGTC
This sequence comes from Rothia aeria, assembly GCF_016726365.1. Lineage (NCBI taxonomy): Bacteria > Bacillati > Actinomycetota > Actinomycetes > Micrococcales > Micrococcaceae > Rothia > Rothia aeria. The sequence continues at coordinate 1,115,723 of NZ_CP068102.1, forward strand.
GTCTCTCACCGTCTTGTACATGATGCAACGGGCCGCTCAGGAATTCTAATACGCCGTTTTGACCGTTATATTGATGAGCATGGTATAGCGCATCGTCTTGCAGCCGAAGACGCATGTCAACTCAGTAATCGTTACCCCTCCGACAAATACCTTTTAACCGCAGAACAATGTTCTGAAGCCCTACTGACCCAGGTGTTTTCACCCCGCATTGCAGCTCCCGAGGTTTTCCGCCAGTTTGTCTATGCGTGGCTTACCGGAAACGGCGATCTGCATGCCAAAAACCTGTCAATTGTGGAGAATCGTAAAGGGCAGTATGAGCTATCCCCCATCTACGATATCCCTTCAACCGCCCCGTACGGGGACACAAGCATGGCGCTTCTTCTAAGCGGGAAAAAAGATGGTTTATCGCGACGTAGGTTTCTGACATTTGCACATAATATAGGTGTGTCATCCAGGGTTGCCGAGCATGTGCTTGAAGAAGTTCTTACAGGCACCGAACACCTAGCCGAACAAGCACGTGAAGAGTTGCCATTCGATTCACACCACATGAAGGAGCTTCTCAAAGTTTTGAAGAACCGGCGCAGGTCCCTGCTATAGCCGCACTGACTTTATACACCACGACACCCTATCTTGTGGACGGCCCTCAAGCCTTCAATGTGCAGCATGTCTTTATGTCATATTTCGGCGGGGAACCGTAATTCTGACGTGTTTTTAATAACCTATCTGCCGGTGGGCTATGCAATGGTGTGGAGCAGAAGATGGAGCATTGCAGGTATGAAATACGCCGGTGGCGCGCCCGCGAACTAGCGCACTACCGGCGGTGCCGCACGAGCCCGAACTGCCCCGTGAAGGGCGGGTATTTTATGGGCTCAGCGGAGGCTGTTTTATTAGCTGCCGCTAAGACAGGCGGCCCAGCTGCGCAAAGAGTGATGCATTAATGCGGAAGCCTTCGACGGTTTCGTCAATGAGGGCCTGCCGCTGCTCTTCGGTCAGGGGCGCGTTATCGAGCAGTTCCCGGTAACCATCTTTGAAAATTTTGGGCTTGGGCAGTTCAGTGAACCGGTACATGCTCAGCGCCTTGGCGGGAATGCCGTAGTGCCGCGCCACCAGTGCAGCGATTGCCTGACCACCCGACAGGTCCCCCAAGTAGCGCAGGTAGTGGTGCGCTAGGAAGCGTTCAGGAACGTTGGCGGTGGCGTTAATTCGTTCCACATATTCGATAGTTGCCGACAGGGGCGCGTCAATATCCTGCTGCCCTAGTGCACGGATGTCGTTGCGGATGCTCGCGGCGCGGTCGAGCCCTTCAATGGTGAAGGGGTCGGTGATGGGGTTGCCTGCCTCACGCAGGTTTGCGGAGATCGCTTCCAGAGCCTCGTAAATGTAGGTGTACTGGTTGATCAGGCGCAGGTAGGCGGCGGTATCGAGTTTACCTCCCATGAGGTCTTCCATGAAGGTGGAGTGCTCGGCATTGTCGTGCACATTTTTGGTGCCCGCTTTGAGGCGGGCAGAGAAACGTTCGTTGGTTGTTTCGGGTGCGCAGGTAGTAGTCATAGCGGGTTCCTTAGTTGAGTTTGAGGGTTTGCGGCGCCAAATTTTTTACTGACACCGTGTCATCAAGTTTCGCTAATGACATATTGTCACTAAAACTTGGTTTTGGCAATACTCCTACCAAAATTTCTGCTAAGGTAACCCTTAGAGAGCTCGCATGCCGCCCTAGACACCTATTACGTTACACAAATCTTCTCTAATAGGTCTAGACTGGAAGCGAACATCACATCACCCTTTCGAAAAGAGAGTAGTCACATGTCTGTCTCACCCAGTGCCAAGCGCTCCTGGGCGTTCTTAGCCAGTGCCGTCGTCGGCCTTGGCAGTATCGTCTCCACACCCGTCGCATTCGCAGATACCACAACCACATCCGTAGCCTCTCAAACGCAGGTGCACAACGCCGCAGATTCTTTCAGCCAAGCAGAAACAACATGGGGGCTCAGAGATTCCTTCCGCGACTACTTGCTGAGAGGAGTCGCCCAAGGCACCCAAAAGCTAGCCAGAGTCGGCACTAACCCCAAGGGTGAATACACTTTCGGCGAGTTTGACGCCTCCAAGAGCAGAGTCACCGACGACGGCTATGAGATCGTCTACACCGGAAGCAAAATCCACTACACCGGGCACCACGGCGTGCTGGAAACCATCATCACCGACTTCAGCATCATTATCAGCAAAGACGGCAAGGGTGAGGTGCGCGCCAATGTTCAGTCCCGCCCCTACGAAGGCACAACACCGCAGCCGCTGAAGTCATACCAGAATATTAAACTGGGCACTTTCGACGCTTCAGACCTCAAACACGACGGCAATAACATTTCTCTTGCCGCCAGCGACAAAACCAAAGTAATCCTCGCCGAAGAGGCTACCCCTGTTTTTGCTGGTTTCTATGATGCAGGGCAGAAACTAGACGCTATCTCGTTCAGTGGGCGTATCGCTCGGGGGTCCACAGAGACTCCCGCCCAGCCATCACCCAGCGAGAAGCCCACCACACCGGCACCGGCTCCTAAGACGAACACCGTTCAGCCGGAAGCGCCAAAAACCGACCAGCAACCGGCTGCCGATGCCCCCAAGGCCGAAGAGAAACCCGCAGCCCCAACGCCCACAGCACCCGCAGCCCCGGCCCTGCCCAATAACAGCACGAACACCGCCAAAGGGCATGTGGTTGAGTCCGGCTCCATGCAGTGGGGTATCCGTGATTCCTTCCTGCGTTACCTGTCAACTCTCGCACGCGGCAGCATCCAGGTCAGCGGTATGGAGAAAACCAATGCTGGCGGGCTGAACTGGACCAAGGCATCCGGGGCCTTCGATCCGGCCACCCAAACCGGCCAGATCTCGTTCGCTGGCGAGGTGCATATCACCGGGCATCACGGGCAGCTCGACAGCACATTCAGCAACACCCGTCTTGTCGCTGTCAACGGCAAGGGCTATTTGGTGGTGGATGCCGAGGCACTAAACCTCAAGGGCGAACACAATACGTTCAAAGACCTCATAATGGCCGAGGTGGATCTGAGCGGTGCCTCCTACGAGAACAACGTTTTTAAGCTCTCAAACGCGGCCGTAACCGTGACTGTTGCCGGTTCGAATGCTCTCTTTGCGGGCCAGTACAGCGACGCTGATAAGCGCGCCATGGCACCGTTGAACCTGTCGGTGAAGCTTGGGGAGCAGCTGACGGATCTTAACGTAAGTCAGCCTGACATCGCCAAAGCTAATCAGGGCGGCGGCAATACCCCGCAGCTACCCGGTGCTGGTGATAATAGCGATAGCACAGCCAGTGGCGGTTCGGGGGTATCTTCTTCCGACTCCTCAAGTAGTGGCGACGCTTCTTCCAGTAGTACCCTAAGCAGCGGCGGCTCAGGCTCGGGCACAACCGTCTCCACCAACCCGGCCCAGCCGGTATGCGTGCCCGTCACCCGAACCCGTAAGGTTGCGGTCGCCCCAACGACCGCAGCAAAAGACGTGGCGTCCGCCTCAGACGGTAAGGTCGTCACGGCTGAACTGGGCTGGGGTGTGAAAGATTCTTTCCGTTCCTATGTGCGCGGCGGTATCGCCAACGGTAACTGGGATTTGAGCGGAACCACTTTTGCTCATAATACGTTCAACTGGTCAAGCGGCTCCGGAACGGTGAAAGACGGTAAGGGCTCAGTATCGTTTACTGGTTCGATCCATTTCACCGGCCACCATGGCATACTCGACAGCACAATTGCCAACCCGCGCCTTGACATTAACGGCTCTAAGGGCGTCCTGTACGCGACCCTGACCAGCAACAATATGGAAGGCAAATCCAACAGCTACGGGGAAGTTGCCTTACTGGATGTTGACCTGAGCGGTTTGCAGACCTCTAACGGGTCGGTCTCCGTCAAGGGTGCATCAACCAAACTGACGGAGGCGGGGGCTAAATCATTCGCCGGTTTCTACTCCGCTGGGCAGGACATGTCCCCGCTGAGCTTCAACGCTTCGCTCTCAAAGAGCGGTGAGTTGAGCACACCCGCTGCAGCACAGCCGACCGAGAAGACCATCACCGAAACCGTGTATGAGGGTGAAGGGTGCGATAAGAAGCCTCTGGCTCATACGGGTGCTAGCGGCGTGCAGAGCAGTGTTGCCGGTGGCGTCTCAGCGTTGCTCACCGGGGTGGGTGCGCTGTTCTATGTGCGTCGTTCACGTGCTCAGACATCCGATAACTAGGGCGTAGCGTGCACTGCTTGGGGTGCGGTGAAGGTGAAGAAGCCCGCCGCACCCCTCAACTTATTTCGCATCATTATTCACACTATTCGCAATATTTTTGAGAGTGAACTCGTATGTTTATCCATTCACTAGTGAGCGGCATCAAAGCCCCCAGCTGTTTCTCACAGAAAATTGCTGCCCTCATGATGGCGGCTTTGCTTTTCACCCTATCCGCGTGCGGCATCGGTACCCAGAACCCGAATAATGCCGCCTCATCACAGACGATAGTTAGTGAGGAACAAAGCAGCGCTGTCCTCGCTGAACTAGCCCAACAACTTAAAGACGGCAAGGCCGCTCACCCGAAAGAAGTGACCGGCCCCTCAAGCGCAAAGAACACCCCCGAGGTGCAGGCAATGGTGGACACCCCCACCCCGCAGCTGCCGGTAACTTTTAAGGACTACACCGGTAAAGAGGTGACTGTTAAGTCAGCGGAACGCATCCTGGCCCTCGATACGTACGGGACTCTGACACAGGATGTGATAGCTCTCGGCTTGGGCGGACGACTGGTGGGGCGTACAGTCTCTAACACGGAGCAGTCGCTCTCGAAGCTTCCGGTTATGACTCAGAACGGGCACGATCTCAACGTTGAGGCTATTCTCTCCGCCAAACCAGACGTGGTGTTCCTCGACTCGTCAGCTTCTTCACGTGATGCGGCGCAGAAACTGGAAAGCTCCGGTATTACGGTGGTACTGACCGACACGAATCGTAAAATGAACCTCATTATTCCCCAGCTCAAGCTGGTGGCGCAGGCCCTCGGCGTGCAGGAGGCGGGGAATACGGTGGCTGAACGCATCCAAAAAGACCTTGACTACGCAACCACCACTTTGAAGGAAGTCGCGCCGCAGGGAGATCAGCGCCTGTCGATGGCTTTTCTGTATGTGCGCGGTAACTCGGGAGTGTTCTTCGTGCTTGGAGACGGCTACGGCGCAGATGAGCTGATCACTGCCGTAGGCGGTCGAGGTGTTGCCGCCGAGAACGGGATTAAAGAGATGACAATGGCCAACGCTGAGGCACTGGTAAAGCTGAACCCAGACCTTATTCTGGTCATGAGCCGCGGCCTTAAATCCACTGGCGGCGTGGACGGGCTGGTGTCCCGCCCGGGAGTGGAGCAGACCACCGCAGGTAAGAACCGGCGCATTGTAGATATGGATGACGGTCAGATCCTCTCGTTTGGCCCGAACACCCCAGCAGTCCTGCTATCGCTGGCGAAAGCCATCTACGCCCCAGAAGGACAGTAGTGGAACACGTAGCAGAGGACTTAGCGGTTACCTCAGAAACAGCCCGGCAGCGGCCAGCCGACGAAGTGGACCTCACCAAGGTGCAGAAACCCGTGGGTGCTGGGGCCCCAAAATACACGAACCCCCGACGTACCCGCGCGGTTGTGACGCTTTCGGTACTGGTTGTGACCCTCGTGGCTGTCACCATAGTGTCAGCCGGGCTGGGCCAATATAATATTCCCACCGACCAGGTGCTTGCCTCGTTCGCCCGCAAATGGGGTTTCATCCCGCCACAGCAGGAGTGGGCGATCGCTGACAGCACCCTGTGGAATGTGCGTTTCCCGCGCGTGCTTTTAGCCCTGTTCGTGGGCGCTGCATTGGGCTGCTCGGGGGCTGTTATGCAGGCGGTGTTTGGCAACCCGCTGGCTGAGCCGGGAGTGGTTGGTATTTCTTCAGGTGCAGCTGTGGGTGCCTGCCTGGCTATTGTGCTGGGCCCCCAGTTGAGGGACACGTTTGCGGTATCGACCTTCGCCTTCGTTGGGGCGCTAACCGCCACAGTATTGGTGTATGTTCTCTCCCGCTCGGGTGGACGCTCGCAGGTGGTGTCAATGATCCTAACCGGTATTGCGGTAACAGCGGTTGCGAACGCGGCTATCGCGTTCTGTGTTTATGTTGCTGACAGCACCAGCCGTGACGAGATCGTATTCTGGCAGATGGGGTCGCTGAACCGAGCCAGCTGGACATCATTATCGAATATGTGGTTTGTTGTGGTCGCGGCGCTACTGGCCTGTTTCATGATCTCCGGGAAACTTGACCTTTTGGCGCTGGGCGAGCGCGCAGCACAGCATTCGGGGGTGAATGTTGAGCGTCTGAGAATGCTGGCTATCGCGGCAACAGCTCTTTTGACGGGTGCGGCGGTGGCGCATTCGGGCATTATTGCGTTTGTGGGCCTGATTATTCCGCACCTGCTGCGGCTGCTGTTGGGGCCGTCGAATAGGGTGCTGCTGCCGGCTTCTGCACTGGGCGGGGCGCTGCTGGTGTCTCTCTCTGATTTGGTGGCGCGCACGCTTATCCCGTTCTCCGATATGCCGATCGGTATTTTCACGGCACTGGTGGGTGGGCCTACGTTCTTTTTCTTGCTCCGCCGGTCGATGCGTAAGGGCGGTGTGTGATGCTGCGGGTCGAAAACATTTCGTACTCGGTGGGGTCTCGGCGCATCCTTGAGGATATTTCATTTGAGGTGCACGCGAACGAGGTGGTCTCACTAATTGGCCCGAACGGTGCGGGTAAGTCTACCTTGTTGTCGGTAATTGCTGGGGATGTGAAACAGGATTCTGGGGTGGTGCAGCTTGATGGCGCCTTGACGAGTTCGTATTCTCCACGGGATCTGGCGCGTCGCCGAGCTGTGCTGCTGCAGAAGACTCAGGTGGCGTTTTCGTATACGGTGCGTGAGGTGGTGGCGATGGGCCGCACTCCGTGGCGCGGCACCATCCGCATTGATGAGGACGAAGCTGTTATTGAGCAGATGATGATCCGCACAGAGGTGGCCCAGTTCGCTGAGCGGGATATTACGACTCTTTCTGGCGGTGAGAGCGGGCGGGCGCATCTGGCGCGCGTGTTTGCGCAGCAGACTCCCCTGCTGCTTTTGGATGAGCCGACGGCGGCACTGGATATTAGGCATCAGGAGCAGACTCTCAAAAGTGCTCGTGACCTGGCGTCGGAAGGGGCCGGGGTGTTGACGGTGCTGCATGATTTGGATGTTGCCGCTGCATATTCTGACCGTATTGTGCTTTTGCAGCAGGGCCGGGTGGTGTGTGTTGGTTCCCCTGAGCAGGTGTGTACGGCGCAGCGGTTGAGTGAGGTTTATGGATATCCGATTGAGGTTTTGAAGCATCCTGTGACGGGGCGTTTGTTGATTCTGCCGCTTAGGTAGCAGGAGCCCACCCCACATTATCTATTCTGCATAAGGAATATCCCCCACTTCCCGCGTGTTTTCAGGAAACACACAGGGAGCGGGATTACCTTTTATGCCCATTGAACCGATAGACTGAAAAATAAGCTTTGCCGCCTGAGTAGCGGGTCGGTAGAGGCCCGTGGCCTTTGAAGGAGAGTACTGGTTCATGAGTTCCAAGCCGCAGAGTACATCAACAGCGGATTCTGCGACCGCAGGTTTTGTTCCCGAGTACTCGGCGGATGCCCATAATGGCTCTGCGGAGCTTGCATCCTGTGGGCTGAGCACGGCCGAGGTTGAACGTGCCGTCGCAGCAGGGAAGGTAAACACACAGAACAATAAGTCTTCCCGCACCCTGTGGAGTATTATGCGGGCGCACCTGTTTACGGTGTTTAACCTGGTGCTGGGGCTGTGCGGGCTGGTCGTGATTCTGTACCAACGTTGGGCAGATTTGCTGTTCTTATTCGCGGTGGTAGCGAACGTCATTATTGGCTTTGTGCAGGAGTACAAGGCAAAACTTGAGCTTGACCGGATTTCTCTGCTGGATCGTGCCCCGGTGTCTGTGGTGCGTGACGGCAAGCTGTCCGAGGTCCCTATGGAGACCCTGGTTGAGGGCGACGTGGTGGTGCTCAAACGTGGAGACCAGGTGCCTGCAGATGCGGTGGTGCTGACCTCTGATTCGATGGAGCTGGATGAGTCTCTGCTCACCGGCGAGAATGACCCGATTGCTAAACGTCCTGGCGATATGGTCCTCTCAGCATCCAGTGTGTTGGCCGGTACCGGCCGCGTGCTGCTGCAGGCTGTGGGGGCTCAGTCGCGGGCGAGCAAAATCTCTGATGAGGCGCGCCAGTTCTCCCGCATCCAGTCTGAGCTGCGTGATGCGCTCGACCGCGTGGTGCGGTGGATTACTTTCGGCCTTGCCGTCATTATCCCGATCGTGCTGTGGGGCCAGGTGCGTGCCGCAGGTGGCCTTGAAGTTGTGAACCGTGATGGGCTATGGGAGAACGTCGCTATCGCGGTGGTCTCTTCGGTGGCGTCAATGATTCCGCAGGGGTTGGCGCTCATGACCACCCTGGCGTTCGCGGCGGCGGCGGTGGCGCTGGGACGTAAACACAATATTTTGGTGCAGGAGCAGCCAGCTGTTGAGGTGCTCGCCCGCGTGGATACGGTGTGCTTCGATAAGACTGGGACCCTGACTGAGGGCGGCGTGATTTTCGATTCGGTGCGCCCGTTGAGCACCCCGGCCCAGACCGAGGCACCGGAGGGCGACCAGTGGCGCGAGTCCTTGCCGAAGGGCTGGGATGAGGCGCTGGCATGGTTCGGTGCCGACGAGAACGCGAACCCTACAGCAAAAGCGCTCACCGGCGGTTTTGCGAATGCGCCTGCTGAGAAGACCAGCGGAGTGGTTCCGTTTTCTTCGGCGCTACGTTTTAGCGCGGTTGAGTTCACCTCATCAGGGGCGTGGCTGCTGGGCGCCCCCGAGGCGCTTTTGGATCAGGGCACTATTGAGCGTGAGCGCGCCGCTGAGCTGGCGTCTTTGGGGCTGCGCACTATGGTTTTGGCGCATGCCTCCGCAGTGGTGCGTAACGATGACGGCAACCCGGTGCAGCGCATACCGACCGATCACACGCCTGTGCTGTTCGTGATTTTCCGTGAGAATGTGCGCGCTGATGCCCCCGAGATTGTGGAGTATTTTGGGCGCCAGGGCGTAACCCTCAAAGTGTTCTCCGGTGACAACCCGTACACCGTGCAGGCAGCTGCGAAGACCGCCGGCATGGATATTTCTGCGGGCGCGATTGATGCCTCTACCCTGCCGGAAGACGGTCCCGAACTCGCCGAGGCTGCCGCAACCCATAATATCTTTGGCCGTGTTTCGCCTGAGCAGAAGAAGAACATGGTGATCTCGCTCAAAGAGCAAGGGCACGTCGTGGCAATGACCGGCGACGGTATTAACGATGCGCTTGCCCTCAAACACGCCAACCTTGGTATTGCGATGGGTAACGCGGCACCCGCGACGAAAGCCGTCTCGCGCCTGGTGCTTCTGGACGGCAAGTTCTCTTCACTTCCCGCCGCCTTGGAGCAAGGCCGCCAGGTGATTGCGAACATTGAAATGGTGGCGAACCTGTTCCTGACCAAGACGGGCTTTGCGATCCTGCTGGGTGTGGTCTTCGGTCTGATGGGCCTGATCTTCCCGTTCTTACCCCGCCAATACTCGACCGCGGATTTCCTGATTGTTGGGGCATCCTCTTTCGCGCTGGCACTGCTGCCGAATTCACGCCGCTATGTTCCGGGGTTTTTGCACCGTGTTCTGAACTATACGGTTCCGAACTCTATTATCGTGGTGGCGATGCTTCTGACCGTGAATTTGGCGGCGCTTCTGGTGTTCCCGGGAACCGATATGCGGCAGGTGCAGACTGCTTCTTTTATCACCCTGGTGATTATGGGATTGTGGAACCTTGCGGCAGTGGCTAGGCCGTTTAACAAGGCACGTATCCTGCTGTTTGGGGCGCTGCTTGCCGTATTCTTTGCGGCGTTATTGGTTCCGGTTTTGGTGCGGTACCACCAGTTTGAGGCTCCGTCGGCGCTATTGTTGTGGCTGTCGGTGGGTGCTGGTGTTTTAGGGGCGGTGCTGATTGAGGTGAATGCGCACCGCTCGCGCCGCTGGCAGAAGCGTCATTACCCAGACCTTGAGGTGGCGCCTCTGCGGTTCTTCCCGCAGAAGTAGCAACTGGGGCTTTGGTGAGCACGCCGTGTGTTTGTGCATCTTAGCGGGTGCACGGATGCACGGCGTGTCTGGATTTTGCCGCGCCTGTGGGTCTGTGTGTAGTTTTTGGTTCTTCTTGCTTTCTGAGGCAAAACCGATTACAGTACTGAATAAAACTTAAGGTTGTTTTGAACAGCCTTTAGCACAGGGTTGTTACTGGTTTGGCAGGCAAGACCTGAGTTACTCCGCTGCTGGGCGTATTTTACGTTGGTGGCACCCGTGTATTCGGGCACCCTTATACGGGTGTTGCGCACGGTGAAGGAGCTGACTCGGGTCTTTTTTGTTTTCCAGGTTGCATCTTTTGACAACAGCCCGCACAGACAATATCGCTAATTATCCAAGGGATGAACCGTGAAGAACCACGAGCTTGGCGAGAAGATTCTTCAGGGCCTAGGCGGCCCCGAGAATATCGCCCATTTTACGCACTGCGCAACACGTTTGCGTGTTACCCCATCTTCGAATGAGAAGGTGGACCGCACCAAGATTGAGAACCTGCCCGGGGTGCTGTCGATTATTGAGCAGTCTGGTCAGACTCAGGTGGTACTTGGTGACCGCGTTGAGGCGGTCTATAACGAGATGCTGACCTTACCGGGTATGAAGAACTTGGGTGAGGATGATGACTCCAAGGCTAAATCATCCGGCGGTAAAAAGGCTGGCTGGCTGACGAATGTTTTCGATGTGCTCTCCGATTCCTTCCGTCCCCTGCTGTGGGCGCTGTTGGGCACCTCCATGATTCTGACCCTGATCGTGTTCCTGCAGCAGTTCGGCTTCTTCGGTCAGTACACTGACCTGACCGGTCAGAGTGTGAACATCGATATTGTGAACGGGCCGCGCCTTTCTGATAAAGACGCCATTAAGGCGCTCGAAGCCGAATGGATGAAGCAGTTCGCTTTCTGGTATATCATCAAGGCGGCCGCGCTGTCGGTACTGAACTTCATGCCCATTATGCTTGGCGCAACCGCCGCAAAGCGTTTGGGCGCGAATATGTGGGTTGGCGCTGCTATTCCGGCGGCGCTGATGACCGGTACCTTCCAGAACCTCACCAAACTTGCTGACGAGCATACTAAGATGCTTGATGTGCCCATTATGGGCCTGCACCTGCCACTGTACGCCTATGATTACACCGGCCAGGTGTTCCCGCCCCTGCTGGCGGTTGCCCTCTTGGCACCTCTGGAGCGTCTGCTGAAGAAGATCATCCCGAATATGCTGCAGATGGTCTTCGTCCCCATGCTTTCCGTTATTATTCTGGTGCCCGTAACTGCCTTCGTGGTGGGCCCCATCGGTATTGGCGTGGCTATGGGCATCTCTGACTTCCTGAAGAATGTTAACGATGTAGCTCCGGGGGCTGTGGGTGCGCTGATCGCGGGTCTGTACCTGTTCATGGTGCCGCTGGGCCTGCACTGGCCGCTGAACGCCGTGATGATTAATAACCTGCAGACCTTGGGCACCGACTTCATCCAGTCCCCCATGGGCGCGTACAACTTCGCCGTCTTCGGCGCGGTCACCGGTGTTGCTATTCGGGCTTCACGGAATAAGGAGCTTCGCCAGACTGCGGTGGGTGCTTCTATGTCCGGTCTGCTCGGCGGTATTTCCGAGCCTTCCCTCTACGGTGTGGTTCTGCGCTACAAGCGGGTTATCCCCCTCATTCTGGTACCGGCTGTGGTCGGCGGTGCTACCATCTCACTGCTGGGGGTCAAGTCGCACGCTTTCGCCTTCACCTCGCTCCTGTCGATCCCCGCGATGCAGCCTTCCGCCCTGTATGCTCTGGGCTTGGCAATTGCTTTCTTCGGTGCAATGACCGGCGTGCTGCTGTTTGGGTATGAGTCGAGCTCAAAGAAAGACGGGCAGGCCGCTGCCGAGACCGGGTCTGAGGGTGAACCTAAGGCCGCTGGCGCCGATGAGTCAGACACCGCGAAAAAGACTGACACCGCAGCAGCAGCTGCCGCAAAGGCAGCCCCGGCAAAGCCTGCGGTTGAGTCCGGCACTGTGTATGAGCTGACTGCCCCCCTGGAGGGTAAGGCTGTGGCGCTGGAAGAGGTGCCTGACCCGGTATTTGCCTCAGGTAAGCTGGGTAAGGGTGTGGCCATTGAGCCGACCGGTACCGCCGTGGTGGCTCCGGCTGATGCAAAGGTGAGCGCCACTCTGCCGTCGGGCCACGCCGTGGGCCTGAAGTTCGAGAACGGTGTTGAGATGCTCGTTCATGTGGGCCTGGATACCGTTCAGCTTGACGGTAAAGGCTTTGAGGTGAAAGTTGCTAAGGGCGATTCCGTGAAGGCTGGCCAAGAGCTGCTGACCTTTGACCCGGCCGTCATTAAAGAGGCGGGCTATCCGCTCATCACCCCGGTACTGATCACGAATACGAATAAGTTCGCCGATGTTGAGGGCTTGCCTGGCGCAGCAACGCCTGAGTCTACAGTTATTCGGGTGACTACAAAGTAGCCCTACGGACCCGATAAAAGCCCCCGCCTTCCCCTACCGTTGGGGAGGGCCGGGGGCTTTTTCTGTTTTTACTAGGCCTTGTGAAGCACCCAGAGAATCGATAACCGAATGTGCAGTAAATCCTTATCATATCGCAGCCGAGGTTCCCACCTCACACAACGCAGGATACGGAAGTGCTTGTGCCGCACGGGGTTGGTTTACAAGGTGTTATTCGTGGGTGGAGATCGTTCAAGAAATCCCAGAAGGTCGCTAGTGCCCTCCTTAGAATATAATGGCCCACTATAAAGCGGGGTCCCACCATGTACACATGGTGGAACCCCGCTTGGCCGGTTTTAGGTGCTTAGCCTAAAGGCTACTTCTCCCAACCAGCGTTAATCCATACATCCGGGTCATATGCAGAAGTAGCAAACAGGCGAGGCCCGTAGTTTGCCAACCCCTTCTTGCACGCCTGGTAGTTGGGGCCGTTAGAGACAGGGATGTAGATAGCGACCTCAGCGAGGTGACGCTTCTCCAGCTCGGTTGCTATCTCAAGCTGTTTCTTATAATCTTCCGTAGCCATCATCTTATCGGCAAGGGAATCGAGTTCTTTACCGTGTCCGTTATTAATCTCGGACCGGTAGAAATAGTACGCGGAATCTACCGGGTTGGTGGTGATGCCGTACCCGGCAGACTTAATACCGTAGGACCTTTCGGTTGAGACCTTCGTCAGCTCAGAATTGGCACGATTCACTATCTTCAGCTCAATACCGATCTTCTTCATCTGATCCGAGAAGAACTGTGAGGTCGTCTTGACGTCTTGGTCATCCCCAAAGGTGAACAGCTCGTACGACGCTTTCTTGCCGTCCTTAGCGTAGAAATCGCCGTCCTTCTTATAGCCAGCGTCCTCCAGGATTTTCTTTGCCACGTCCTCACCAATCTCCGTGGGGTAGCTGTCCTTGTAGCCTTCCTGCAGGGGCAGGAAGCACATAGACCCGGGGGCTTTCTCGTTCCACCCGATCTTTTCGAATCGGATCTTCTGAATCTGCTCACGGTTAATACCCGCCACAATTGCTTTGCGGACGGGCAGCGGAATCTTATCCGGGTTAAGTTCATAGTCTGAAACACCCAGCGCAGTACCCTTACGGATATCAATATTTGACATCTTTGATACATCGGCGTAGACATTATGCGAGCTGGCAGAAATTACGTCAATTTCGCTGTTCTTGAATGCTGCCAAAGAGGCTGCCTCACCCAGAGAACGAATAGAGATTTTCTCCAGCAGAGGCTTCTGCCCCCACCACTTATCGTTCCGTGTCAAGATCAAGGAGTTCTGAGAAACATCCCAGTTCTCAACCTTAAAAGGCCCTGCCCAGTACTTATCGAGAGGCTTGTCGACGAGCCCGTCATTAAAAAGCTTCTTATCCACCAGCGCAGGGTGAATAAAGGTGGAAATAACGAATCCCCCGTCAATAGGATAGTAGGGCTTTTCCATAGTGACCTTGACCGAGAACTTGTCACCGTTCTCTTCAACGCTCTTTACCTGCTTCCACATGGGAGCGTCGGTTACCTGGTATTCACCAGCAGGGGCTGTAAAGATCCTGTGGGCTGCACGCACCGATTCAATGTCAATGGGGGTACCATCGTTGAACTTTGCCTTGGGGTTGATCTTGAAGGTAACGGTTTGAACGCCGTTCTTAGTTTCAGCCTTGTACTCCGTAATGTAATCAGTGTTTAAGCTGGGCTTACCCGTATAGTCATACTTGTACCCGCCAGCGTACGCTGAGTTCATAGCGGCTTGGATAGCGATGGCGCCTGAAGTATAGCCGTTGGTGTTGAAGGGGTTAAAATTTTTAGGGATTCCCTCGAAAGCAAGACGTAGCTCGCCGCCTTCTTTGAGTTCCGAACGGTCTTTGGGGTTAAATGATACGGCCTTCGAGATATCGTCCCCAGCACCAAGCGCAGAGTTAGTCTCGTTCTTTTTATTACCACCGCATGCGGCAAGCAAACCGACGGTTCCCAGCGCAACCGCGCCGGTGAGCAGGGTGCGCCGATTGAGTGACATGTTCGTCATCGAATCTCCTAGCGTTCGAAATAGGGCAAGGCATCTGCTAGCTACTTTGAGCCTGTCATCATTGAGGACACAGATAGCCTGATGTGGGGCGGGGTGCCCCAAAGAAGTAGAGTTCTTGGAGTTAATTATAGCGGCAATTTTAGCCGTAAAGTGACCTGTGGCGCACACAGGCTGCCGATTTATTCACACAACCATGCATATCTTAAGGGCATAAAATACGCTTTACTGTGTTTTGGTTTGTTTAAGAAACTTTTTTCTTAATGTTTACTTTAGGTTCATAGCAAGGCGCATATTAATATACCGTATGGGTCGCACACCGCTGTTCACACGGCACTGAGAGGCCCCTCCCGCCAGAAGCTAATGAGAGTAGCTTCGGTGATTTTGGAATGAAACAATGTGGAACCGCATCCGCACCAATGGGCTGCACCTCAGTAACTGCTAGCTGCCTAAAGGTTAAACCTGTAGGAGCGGACTGCTTCTATGGGTGAAGAGCCCGCCCCTACAGGAAAAGCAATACACAGCTTGTTACTTGAGCCAACCGACCTTTTCCCATTCAATGGGTTTGAAAAGGGTAGGCCCGTAGTTCGCCAGTTCTTTCTTGCACACCATCAGGTCGGGGCCGTTAAACACCGTGCCGATGGTCGAGACCTCAGCCATGTGCTTCTTCTCAATCTGGTTGCACATCTTGTTCCGCTCCGCGTCGTCTTTAATGACCGCCATCTTTTCGATCATTGCGTCGATCTCGGCATTACCCACACCGTCGTTCTCTTTAGAGTAGTAGAACTGCTTGGTGGCAGCGGTGCCATCCGCGCCGCTGAGGCTAAAGCCCGATACTATAATGTCGTACTCTTTAGAGCCGGTAACTTTCGAGAACTCCGCAGAACCGCGAGTTTCGACCTCAAAGTTAATGCCGATCTCCTTCATCGTCTGAGCGAAACTACGCGCCATGCTGCTCTTACTGGGGTCATCGCCAAACACGGTGATTTTATACCGCAGCTGCTTACCACCCTTAGCATAGTACTCGCCGTCCTTCGTGTATCCGGCTTCTTCTAAGAGCTTTTGGGCAGCAGATTTTGCGTCCCCATCTGCCTTCGGGAAATTATCCTCGTAATACTCCTCGAACGGTAGGTGCAACATTGAGCCGGATGGGTCTTCCTCGTACGGCAAATTCTGAAAGGCAATATTACTAAGAGCCTTCCGATCAATACCCAGGAAAATTGCTTTCCGCACTTTTGCATCTTCAATCCGCTTGGGGTTCAAATTCAGACCACCCGCATACAGCAGCTGACCTTTGCGCAACTCAGCATTCGCAGTATTTTTCAGTTCGGCATATGATGTGGAGGTGCGTGACTCAACCGCGTCTACTTCCCCGTTCTTAAAGGCAGCAACCTTCGCGCTTTCCTCCAAGCCCCGGAAGATCACCCGGTCAAGCACGGGCTTCTCGCCCCACCATTTCTCATTCGGCACCATAGTGAAGGTGTTCTCGGTAGAGTTCCAGCCTTTATCAGCCAGCTTAAACGGACCACACCCAAATTCAGGGTGCGGGTTATTCACAAACCCGTCATTGAAAACTTTCGGGTCTTCCATGCCGGGGTGGAAAATCGCATCGAACATCTCGTTTAACGGGTAGTATGGTTTGGCCATAGTGACCTTTACCTTAAAGTTACCCCCGTTGTTTTCGACGCTCTCAATATACTCATAGATACCTGAGCTGATGATATTGTAGTCACCGTCGGAACTCTTGCGTATCTTCCAGGTGGACTGCAACGCTTTGTAATCGATAGGGGTGCCATCGTTGAACTTTGCCTTGGGATTCAGCTCAATGTAAACGACGTCTTTACCACCCTCTTCTACAGGTTTGAAGGAGAGGGCAAAATCCTTATTCAGCTCGTATTTTCCTAGGTGCGTAATATTCCACAGTCCCGCTGCACGGATTGAGCTCATCACAATCTGCGTGTCGTAGGAATCTCCGCTTGTTGAATAGGTATTGAAATCCGGCCCAAGGGATCCCAGGGGGATACGCACCTCACCGCCCTGCTTCAAGTCAGACACCGGATGCGAATTGATATTGTACAGTTCCTCAGACTTAGCGTCTTTACCGGGCGCTTTAACCTTATCCTCTTTCTTCGAGCCGCCGCAGGCAGCTAACAGGCCCACGGTAGTCGTTGCGGCTGCAGCGCCCAGCAAGGTGCGGCGGTTGAAGATGTACTGCTTCTGCATAGCTATTGCCTCACGTCTACAAGTTCATTTGCTGCACCAAGTGCTCCGGTGCGTCACCCGGCTTATACGCTTTACGGGTTTGGACTTATCCAAAGTTAAGCTATAAGTTCAGGTTATATCTCAGTACCTTACACCCGCATTTTATGGTTGTGGCAGAAAAAGCAGATTTTGTGGGATATTTAACAGTGTATATGAATATTTATACGTAATATTCCTTTATTTACAATATTCATTGTATGCATATTTTGACTTTTCTGCCCTCCGGGCAACCGAAGAACCGCCTTCTTCCCGCACACACTTCTGCAGAAAGTACACGTTCAAGACACCACAAGAGGGTGTGATATTCCCAGAAAACGGGAAACCACACCCTCTATAAGATAGGGCTATTAGATGTTTACTTCAGCCAGCCAACCTTTGCCCAGTCGATATTGCTTTCGTCATAAAGGAAAGTGCCGTAATTTGCCAGCTTTTCCTTACACATTGTGTACAGAGGTCCGTTATACACAGTGCCCAGAGTGCACACTTCACTCATATGCTTCTTCTCAACCTCATTACACTTTTGGGCACGCTTCTGAGGGTCAGGCTCAACTAGAATTTTTTCGATCAGCTTATCAATCTCGGGGGTACCTACACCATCGTTATCCTTGGAATAGTAGAACTGTTGGGTTCCCGCCGTAGGTTCTGCACCCACGCTATAGCCCGAGAACGTAATATCATATTCCTTGTTGCTAATCACCTTGTTGAAGTTAAGACCAGCCTCAGGGTTCAGCTCAATGTGCAGTCCGATGTTCTTCATGATTTCGACGAAGTTCTGCCCAACATTTTTACTGGTGGGGTCATCACTGAAAACAGTTACACGGTACTCAAGCTTCTTACCGTCCTTTTCGTAGAAACCGTCAGATCCTTTGGTGTACCCAGCCTCCTCCAGGATCTTCTGGGCAGCAGCCTTACGATCGCCGCCTTCAGGTTTCGGGAAGTTATCCTCATACAACGGAGAGAACGGCATAAGAACCATTGAACCGGGAACATCTTCTTCGTAAGGAAGCCCCTGGAAGTTAACATTTGCCAGAGCCTGCCGGTCAGTGCCAACGAAAATTGCTTTACGGACCTTCGCATCCTTAATATGCTTTGGATTCAGATTCAGACCACCAGAGAACAAACGCTGTCCGCGACGAATCTGCGCCCCATTAGTATCCTTAAGTTCAGCATATGCGGTAGGAGTAGAGGCAACAACGGCATCGATTTCACCGTTCTTAAATGCCGCGCGAGAAGCGCCTGCCTCAAGCGCACGGAAAATAATACGGTCTAGAAGGGGCTTCTCACCCCACCATTTCTCGTTTGCTACCACCGTGAAAGTTTTAGATGAGGAATTCCATCCATCTTCTTTTACAGTGAACGGGCCCGAGCTGTACTCTGGGCGTGGCTTATCAACAAATCCTTTATTAAAGACCTCCGGATCTTCTAACGCAGGGTGTGCGATGTAAGCAAAAAGATCTTCAATCGGGTAGTAGGGATTCTTGAAGACAACCTGAATGACACCATCCTTGCCCTCAGGCTCAATGCTTTCAATGTGAGGGTAAGGCCCCGCTGTTACGATATTGTATTTACCACCGGGTTCCTGGTGGATCTTCCAGGTGGCACGCAATGCCTTAATATCGATGGGGGTACCATCATTAAATTTGGCCTTTGGGTTCATCTTAATAGCAACAGCTACTTTGTTGCCTTTCTTGCCAACCTCGAACTTCTCACAATAGTCCTTATCAAGTGTATACGCACCATCAGCAGTGACCTTATAAAGGCGAGCCGTACGCATGGTGCTAAGTACCTTGGCGGTAGAGTAGCTGCTACCGCTTTGACTCCATATATTGAAATCTGGCCCAATAGCGGTCACCGGAATACGGAGCTCTCCGCCCTGTTTCAAGTCGGACACCGGATGCGAATTGATGTTATACAGTTCCTCGGCTTTAGCCCCCTTACCGGGTGCTTTAACCTTATCTTCTTTCTTTGAACCTCCACCGCAGGCTGCCAGCAAGCCAATAGTAGTGACTGCTACAGCACCGCTCAACAGGGTGCGGCGGTTGAAGATATACTGCTTCTCCATAGCTATCGCCCAACTTTCACTAATGCACTCGTACCATCAAGTGCCTGATGAATCAACCAGATGCACGTTCTGTGTGCTGAACTACAGTACCTGGTCTTAGTCTAGTATCTTACACCACATTTTTGCTCTGAGGGAACAAGGATTGCATTTTAGTAGATAAAAAATATTCATTACGCATATATATTCACAAGAATCCTGTTTTATCAGCATTTATGATGTAATTATTGCTGCTTTGTGGTGCTCGCAGCGGGCCTAAGGAACGCTCAATCATCGTCACAGCACCATCATTTCTGTGCGTCTCCTCCCTTCTCAGGCTGAAAACGCACCGAGGGGCGACCACCAGATGGTGGCCGCCCCTCGGCTCACATGCGGCTTACGACAAAGCCGACTCTAAAGCTACGCCGCCTGAGCAACGTCCTCAGGAGATACCTGAGAAACGCCCTCGGGGAAGTAGCAAGCATATGCGTGGTCCTGACCTTCGATAGGCTCAAGCTCAGGCAGTTTCTCAAGGCACACCTTCTGCTTATCCTCAGGCAACAGCTTGAAGACAGGGCAACGGCTAGAGAATCCACAGCCCACCGGCGCGTTCACTGGAGTCGGCAAATCGCCTTCCAGCATGGTGCGCTCACGCTTCGCCTCAACCTCTGGGTCTGGCACAGGGATAGCCGACAGCAAAGCCTTGGTATACGGGTGAACCGGGTTATCGAACACCTCATCCACGCTACCAATCTCAACAATGCGCCCCAGGTACATGACCGCAACACGATCAGAGGCGTGGCGGATCACCGCAAGGTCATGGGCCACCATCAGGTAGCTGAGCCCCAGCTCGGCACGGAGCTTCTCCAGCAGGTTAATAACACCTGCCTGCACTGAGACGTCCAGCGCCGAAACAGGCTCGTCCAATACCACCAGTTTGGGGTTCACCGCCAGCGCACGGGCAATACCGATACGCTGACGCTGACCGCCAGAGAACTGGTTCGGGAAGCGGTTCACATGGTCTGGCTGTAGACCCACAGTCCGCATCAGCTCAATCACGCGCTTCTTAATATCCGCACGTTTCATCCCCTGGTTTTCAAGGGGCTCAGCGAGCACCTCGTACACCGTAAAACGCGGATCCAGTGCTCCGGTGGGATCCTGGAACACCATCTGCTGGTTCTTACGCAGTTTCAGGATCTCATTAGCCGACTTACTATCCTTCGTGGAGGTGCCGTTAATCAGGATCTCGCCGTCAGTGTTCTTGCTGAACTCCATGATTTCCAGCAGGGTGGTAGTCTTACCGCACCCCGACTCGCCCACAATAGAGAAGCACTCGCCTTCACGGATATCGAAGGTAACGCCGTTAACCGCTTTCACGGTGCCCACACGTTTCTTAATAAGTGAGCCCTTCATGAGCGGGAAGTGTTTCTTCACGTTGCGTACCTCAAGCACCGGAACACGCTCTTCACGCGGAACACCGTCAAACTTCGACACGGGGGTCTCAGGGATCGAGTACAGCTCATCAGCTGTCTTACTGATCAGATCCTGGGATATGCTGCACGATGATAGGTGCCCCTCACCCGCGCCGTCAAGCGGCATCAGCTCGGGCTCGCCAGCCTCATCCTTACAGCACTGGCCCCCACTTTTAGCCACAGGGCAGCGGTCGCGGAACGAACAACGCTCCACCGGGTTAATCAGGTTCGGCGGGGTGCCCTCAATCGGCACCAGCGACATCTTCTGCGAACGGTCTACACGTGGGACCGCACCCAGCAGGCCAATGGTGTACGGGTGGCTGGGGTACTTATACAGGTCCTCGGCCTTCGCGATTTCCACCGGTTTACCCGCGTACATCACCAGAATATCGTCCGCCATACCGGCAACGACACCCAGGTCGTGGGTAATCATAATGGTTGCTGCGCCCGTTTCGTCCTGCGCCTTATCTATCACCTCAAGCACCTGCGCCTGAATGGTCACATCCAGTGCAGTGGTGGGCTCATCGGCGATCAGAACACGCGGGTCATTCGCAATAGCCATTGCAATCATAATGCGCTGGCGCATACCGCCCGAAAACTCGTGCGGGTACGAACGCAGACGATCTGCCGGGGAAGGAATACCCACCAGACGCATCAGCTCGATCGAGCGATCTTTAATCGCCTGCTTGCTCATGCCCTTATTGTGGATCTTCAGGACCTCGGCGATCTGCTGCCCAATGGTATACACCGGGGTGAGCGATGAGAGCGGGTCCTGAAAAATCATGGAGATGTGCTTGCCACGGTACTCACACATTTCCTTATCGCTCAGCCCCAACAGCTCGTTGCCGTTGTACTTAATAGACCCGGTAATATCAGCTGTTGTAGGGTGCAGGCCCATAATCGCCATTGATGCGACCGACTTGCCCGAACCGGATTCACCCACGATACCGAGGGTTTTACCGGCATACAAGTCAAAATTCACGCCGCGTACCGCGTGCACCACGCCGTTTTCGGTATTGAAACGGACGTTGAGGTCTTTGACACTCAGAACGGGAGAGATGCTCATGAGTTCTTTACCTCCTCTTTCTTGGCCTCAGACTCCGAAGCATCGGGTTCTGCTGTGGTGAGGGACTCAGCCGGTTTTACGGTTTCGACCTTCTTAGCTTTCTTGTTTTTCTTCTCTTTCTTAATCGAACCGACAGACATGGAGGTCGGGTCGAAGGCATCACGCAAACCGTCGTTCATGAACGCCAACGGGGCCACAATGAGGAAGAAGAAAATAATGGGGAACCAGAACATGTGCGGCAGAGTATTAATCTGTTGAGATGCCTCAGAAATGAGTGAACCCAATGAGTAGTTGGGGTAACGGATACCGATACCAATGAAGGAGTAAACAACCTCAGCCAGCACAGCGTACATAATGCCACGCGTAAATTCGAGCACCAGCAGCGAACCAATATTCGGGATGAGGTGGCGCATCACAATTTTGAATGGATGAACACCCATATAACGAGCGCCCTTGACGTAGTCACGCCCAATCAAAGACTGGCCCATTGCACGAATCAGACGAGCCGGGGACATCCAGTTAAAGATAATGAGCACAGCAGAGAGCACGATCCACGCGGGAACATTTTTCTGGATCTCTTTACCGATACCACTGTTCATCGCAATTGCCAGAATCAGCAGCGAAGGAACCATAATCATGACTTCCAGAATGAAAAGCATGACTTTATCAATCCAACCGCCAAAGTACGCCATAATACAGCCGTACACTGCAGAAATAGCGATAGAGGTAGTGCCCACAACCACACCAATTAAGAGCGAAACACGAACACCCTCAACCATTTGGGCGTAGAGGTCGTTGCCAGCTGCGTTGGTGCCAAAGAAATGGGTAGTACTGGGCTCCTCCCCCAAAGCCAGATAGTCAATCTGGGTGGGAGTGTACGAGGTGAAGTACTGACCGAACATTCCGAACAGGAACATCAACACGAAAAGCCCCAGGCCAAACACCGCCAGCTTGTTCCGCATAAAACGGCGCAGAATAATGACCTTCTTATTGATGACTTTAAAGTCATCGCCTTTCACCACCGGAATGGCGTGAGTTTCAGTTACCTGGCTCATGAGATCCTCACTCGGGGGTCAACGATACTGGTGGCAATATCGGCAATAATAGCGCCGATGGCGAAGAGAACGGAACCGTAAGCCAACGTCGCGGTTGCGGCGTTCACGTCCTGCTGACTAATGGCGTCAATCGACCATTTACCAATACCGGGCCAAGCAAAGACTGTCTCGGCGAAGAAAGCACCGGCAAAAATCGCGGGTACCTGGTAGGCGATGGACTGTGCGACGGGAATAAACGACACACGCAGGGCATGGCGGGTAATCGCCTGGTTACGGGTCAAACCCTTCGCGCGTGCAGTACGGACAAAGTCGGCATTGACGTTATCCAAGAGGTACTGGCGCTGAGCGATCTGGTAGGCTGACCAGCCCAACACGGTCATACAGAAGGTGGGTACCGCGTAGTGTTCCGCCAAATCAATGGTGGTATTCCAGAAGCCCGTCACCCCGGGAGAGGAAATACCAGTTACGTAGAAAATGGTCTCCCCTGCGGACTGGTTAATCTGAATCGCAGCGGTCTGCACCAAAAAGTACGCCACAGGCGCGGGAATAATGTACACCAGGTAGGAGTAGCTGGTAATCACACGGTCAGAGAGCTTGTACTGGCGAGCTGCCGTGAATACGCCAAGTGCCACACCAATAACAATCGTCAAAATGGTTGCGGCAATCATCAGGCGGAAAGAAACCCAGACGCGCTGGCCGAATTCTTCGTTCACATACGCGCCGTTGGGGCTGCGGCCCCAATCGAATTTGGTCACAACATTGGTCAACCACTCGATATAACGGTCCCAAGCGCTTTTGCTCGGGTCAAGGCCTAAAGAGGCAAAGTTACGTTGAACCTGTTCTGGGGTCGGCCTGGGAATTTTTTCCTGTTCAAGCAGCGCAGGCTGAAGGGTAATAACCGCCGCGAAATAGCCCATCGTGGTAGTAATGAACACCATGACGAGATATGTGAGCGAGCGTTGGAGGACGTACCTAAACATGGGACGGCTCCCCTCCTCGAATATTCGGTGTCGTAGGCATGTGTGTAATGACTTCCAATGTCAAAATAACCCCGTGACTGTTGTCACTAGGATTACAGTTACTTTATCTTATATAGTCCTCTATCTATCCACCAAACCCACATTTGTGTTTTACACCGCCACCGCAGTGTTCGGAGGCTTCTTCGGGTGATGCAGCAACGATTTTCCCCACAGAACTAGCGGAGTTAAAAATTGTTACGAAAAATTTACACAATAATGCATATTGCGGGTTTTCGGCCGTCATAAAGCGTGTCTTAAGGTCCAAAACACCCCAAAAATCCACCGATTCCCACTTAAAAAAGGGAAAAACCACGACACTGTAACAGCATACCCCTTGAAATTTAGGAGAACCTAAGATATGGGAAGCCCCGTAAACTCTTCATCATCGGTGTAGGGCAGAGTCTACGGGGCTGTACTTCCCAGCAGTGAACTCAGAACCGGTTACGGTACTCGCTCGCAGCAGCACCGGTGCGGAGGGCACGAATATTGTGGGCGATCAGCTCCTCCGGGTTTACGGGGCGCCCACCGGCGGCATGCGGGGTAATCACGATATTCTTCGCATCCCAGAGAGGAGAATCGGAGGGGAGCGGTTCGGTTGCCGTCACGTCCAGTGCCGCACCCGCAATCGAGCCGGAGTTTAGGGCGGCGACGAGTGCATCCTCATCGACAGTGGTACCGCGCCCGACGTTAATCAGGTAGGCGCGCTTGGGCAGCAGCTGCAGCTTATGGGCATCGAGCGCTTTGAAGGTCGAATTGCTGGTGGGAAGCACCATCACGAGAATATCCGTAGTTGGCAGGTATTCATCGATCTGTTCGGTCGCAATCACCGGGAATCCGGATCGCTCCCCCGCACTCTGCGCAACGCCGGTTACGTTCGCGCCGAAAGCCTTGAAGAGCCGCGCTGTCTCTTGGCCAATCGAGCCGAATCCCCACACAAGCACATTGGCATCAAGCAGGGTTGTGACCTGGTCTTTCGGGTGAAGTTCCTGCGCGCCGCCGAGCTCCTCAGCCCAACGATGCTCGACCGTTGCCTGCGCCAGTGTCGGCAAGAAGCGCACGAAGTTCAGGGTCAGTGCGAGCGCATGTTCCGCAACGGTCTTCGAGTGCAGACCCACACCTGCGCAGATGGCGGC
This sequence comes from Rothia aeria, assembly GCF_016726365.1. Taxonomy (NCBI): domain Bacteria; kingdom Bacillati; phylum Actinomycetota; class Actinomycetes; order Micrococcales; family Micrococcaceae; genus Rothia; species Rothia aeria. The sequence goes on from NZ_CP068102.1 coordinate 1,140,449, forward strand.
ATCAGGGGTGAATCCCGCCGCGCGTACCGCATCTGGCCCCGCAAGAAGTGCCTGGATAAGCCCCACATTCTTCATACGGCGGGCGGAATCCGCGAGCTGATCGGCAGTATTCGCCCAGGCAATCAGAACTTCGGCATCGGTATCTTCCTCGGCGATAGGCTCCGTGGGGTTGTAGTGCCGCACAATATCGCCGGGTTCAAGCCCTAGTTTCTCTTCGTCGAGCGTAATTGAGGTAGGGAGCAGAATCTTCATAGGTCCTCCTGTGGATGGCGCATGCGGGCTGGCGTTCAGCGACGAAGGCGACCCGCATCCCGTGTGAGGGGGTTAACAGTTATTCCCCTCCAGCATAGCGTGAGAGGGGAATAACTGTATAGGGTTACCTAAGAAGCCGTTAGGGCTTGGTGCCGCGCGAAGGATCATCCGTATTCTTTTGTCCCTCGGTACGAAGCTCGGTTTTCGCCGGTGCATCGGATGTGCTATCAGCAAGTTCCGGGTCGATCACGGTGTGCGCTTCACCCTGCATTTTCTTCAGGCATTCGGCATCTTTCGCCGCCATTTCAGGCGTAATCACGGCGATAGCACCGGTTGCCGAACGCGCCACATCGGTGGTGGGGTGCGTTTCGATGGTGGTGGCGAGCGCGTCCTCACGGATGAAGAGAAGCAGAAGCGCAGAGATTAGCCCGAGCGGTGCCAGGTAGAGGAAAAGCGGGATCAGAGCGTCATTGTAGGCGTTCACGATAATGCCGTGAATCGGCTCGGGAATCCGGCTGACGAGCTCGGGAGTCAGGGAGGAGGTTCCGTGTTCCCCCGCCGAGGCTGCCGCTTGCGCGGGCAGGCGTTCACTGAGCAGGCTGCTCAGGCGTGAGGTAAACAGACCACCCACGAGCGATGCACCCACGGTTGAGCCGACCTGGCGGAAGAAGTTGTTTGCCGCGGTGGCGGTTCCTACGACGGTGACGGGGAAGGCGTTTTGCACGATGAGGGTGAGGAACTGCATCGACATGCCTAGGCCCGCACCCATGACCGCCATGTAGCTGCAGAAGATCCAGGTGGGGGTGCTCGGGGTGATGGTGGAGATGAGGTAGAGCCCGAGCGCCACGAGTGCGGTGCCGGTGACCACGTATGCCTTGTATTTGCCGCGTGCGGAGACCAGTCGCCCGGTAATAATGGAGACCACGAGCAGGGCGCCCATGAGGGGAATCATGAGCAGACCCGCCACGGTTGCGCTCACGCCCAGGGACATTTGCAGGTAGGTGGGGATGTACTCGACGGCCCCGAACATGGCAACACCGAGGGCGAGAGATGCGCCCAGGGTGAGCAGGAAGTTGCGGTTGGTGAAGAGGTACATGGGCATGATCGGCTCTGCGGCGCGGTTTTCAACCGGGATGAAGATCAGAACCGCGACGACGGATGCGATGAGAAGCCCAATAATCTGCGGGGAGTTCCAGGCGTACTGGTTGCCGCCCCAGATGGTGGCGAGCACGAGCGCACTGGTTCCTGCCATGAGAATAATACTGCCCAGGTAGTCGATCTGCCGCTTTTCGCGGTCTTTGAGCGCGGTGTGCGGGAGCAGGAAAATGACGGCAAAGATTGCCAGTATGGCAAGCGGCAGGTTAAGCCAGAATGCCCAACGCCAGCCGGGACCCTCGGTGATCCACCCGCCGATGAGCGGCCCAGCAACCGAGGAGAAGGCGAAGACACCGCCGATAATACCCATATATTTACCGCGTTCGCGGGCGGGGATCACATCTGCGACCACGGATTGGGAGAGAATCATGAGGCCGCCACCGCCGACTCCCTGGAGCGCGCGGGCGACGATCAGCCAGGTCATATCGGGAGCGAGCGCACCGATGATAGATCCCGTCATGAAGGAGAGGATGGCAAAAATCAGGAAGGGTTTACGCCCGAACTGGTCGGAGAGTTTGCCGTACACCGGCATGGTGATGGTGGAGAGCAGGATGAAGGTGGCAATCACCCAGCTCATATGCTCCACGCCATGCAGTTCGCCCACAATGGTCGGCAGGGAGGGCGCGAGGATGGTTTGGTTCAGTGCCGACATGAGCATCACGATGACCAGGCCGGAGAACATGAGCGCTATTTGATGTTTTTTAGCTTCAGCCGTGGCGGCTTCAGCGGGTTTGTCTGAGTGCGACGTCATTCCTAGTTTTCCTTCAGCAGGGCTTGAAAAGTTTTGACGGTGTTGTGGATGCGCCGCTCGACCTCGTTGTCGTCGGCAATATCCTTGGCGAAGTGCAGCTGCCGCAGCACCGCGGATGCAAGCTGGACTGTGGCACGGGTGCGTTCTTCGGCAGTTTCTGTCAGCGGCATATTTTCGGGGCGGGTTATCAAAGGGCCGCGCCTTCCTGCGGCATTGAAGGCATCCCAATCGACGGTATTGAGGTAGTCGATGAGCACCTGTTCGCAGTTGATATGGTGCACCTTCAGCCGGTGCCTGAATTCGGGGAATTCGTCGATGCGCTCCCGGAATTTCGCGTGATTGGCAAAGTTGAAGCTGTGCCGCACGATGTACAGCAGCAGATGGGTGATACGCACGATGAGGTTGTCGTTCTCGTGCGCCCGGTCGCTGGCGAGCAGCTCGTCGGTGATGGCGGGGGCGCGCAGGCCGAGCACCGCATCCTCTTTAGTTCCGAAGTAGTTGAAGAAGGTGCGGGGCGAGATTCCGGCTTCCGCCGCGATGTCTTCGACGGTACTGCCGCGCATGCCGTGCTGGCGGGCTAAGCGCAGGGCGGTTTCGTGAATGTTCACCCAGGTGCGTTCACGGCGGCGTTCACGCAGGCTTGTCTCGGTGCGACTCGGCTCAGATTTTTGCATAACTGCAATTATTGCATTTCTGCATTTTTTGCACAACTGCACTATGCGGGCGATGCAGCGTGTCCTGCCTCTCCCCCACAGAAGACAAGATGCTAGGCATAATAGGTAAGGTGAACTTTTTTTCAACCGGATACCTCGACTTCCTACCCGATTGGCTCAGGATTATTCTGTTCTTCGCAGACCTGAGCATCCGTGTGCTGTCCCTATTCTGGCTGCCCTACAACCGCAAGCCCGTGGTCGCACTCGGCTGGCTCATGGCTATCTTCTTCATCCCGTTCATCGGGTTCCTAGCCTTCCTGATTTTCGGGTCCTCACACCTTCCGCAATACCGGCGAGCCCGGCAGCACGCCATGAACGACCTGATCCGCGAGACCACCGGCGGCACCCCACAGCTCACCGACTCCGACGGGCTCAACGAAGCAACCCTGGTCGCCAGCCAACTCAACTACAAGCTCGGTTCGCTCCCCCTCGTCGGCGGAAACTCCTTCACCCTGCACAACGACAACCATGAAGCCATGCGCATCATGGCGCAGGAAGTCAACAAAGCCCAGCGGTACGTTCACTTCGAGTTCTACATCACCGCCTACGACGAAGCCTCCAAAGTACTCTGGGATGCCCTCTTCGCCGCCCAAAAACGTGGCGTGCGGGTGCGTGTGCTCATCGACCATATCGGCTCGCGCAAATATCCCTCATACCGGCAGCTGACAAAAATGCTCAACGAATCGGGTATCGAATGGCGCCTGATGCTGCCCATCAAACCCTGGCGACTACAATGGCAGCGCCCCGACCTGCGCAACCACCGCAAAGTCCTCGTGATAGACGGCGCAGTGGCATTCTCAGGCTCGCAAAACGCCATTCACCGCTCCTACGACCTCAAAGAAAACGTGCGTAAAAGTCTGGAGTGGAAAGACCTCACCTTCTCATGCACCGGTCCCATCGTCGAAGAGCTCAACGCGGTATTCGTCTCCGACTGGTACTCCGAAACAAACCAGCTGATCCTCGAAGAAATTGAGGCGAAAATCCCCTACGTTCCAGGATCGATGCGCGCCCAAGTAGTTCCCTCCGGCCCCGGGTTCGAGACGGAAAACAACCTGCGCCTAATCAACTACATGATCTACAACGCAGAAAAACGCATCACCATCTGCTCACCCTACTTTGTACCCGACGAAACCCTGCTGCAGGCACTCACCAACGCAGCATTCTCAGGCATCGAAACCACCGTGATCGTCTGCGAAAAAGGCGACCAGTTCCTCCCCAATATGGCGCAGCGCTCCTACTACGAGACGCTGCTGCAATCCGGGGTGCGCATTCTGCAATACCCCAGCCCCACAGTACTGCATTCCAAGTTCATGTACGTAGATGACGAAATGGCGTTTATCGGCTCATCAAATATGGACCCCCGCTCATTCTCGCTCAACCTCGAAGTATCAACCTTTATCGCAGACGCCGCTATGGTGGATGCGCTCGCCGACGTCGCGCGAACCTACGAAAGTATCTGCACGGAACTGCGTTACGGCCCGTGGTCCTCACGCCCTCAGCGCATTAAGGTCACCGAAAATATCTGCCGACTCTGGTCATCGCTGCTGTAATCACACCGCAGCACAGACCCGCCACACCGATTTCCCGTTCTGCACGGCGTGTCAGCTTAACGCCACAAGCGGTTACCCATGTGAATAGTTGAAGGGCGCACGTACAGCCATTCGGGACTGGGCAGACGTACAGCCTTATCGCACCCAGACAGGGCCGTAATGATCGACTCGCACCGCTGGTTAAACTCCAGGATATGCCGCTTATCAACCACCTGACCCGGAAAATGCCGGTGCATTTTCGACACTGAATCGCTGCTCTCCTGCAGCCCATGACCCGTATGGCCCGGCACGTGCTTCACAATCACCCGGCGTGAGCGGATCGCTTCAGTCAGGCGCGTCATCTCAGTGATAACCCGCTCATCCTGAATCCCCTCACGGGCCCACCTCTCGAAGCTCCAGCGGCTATGAGCCAGCCGCAGCACAAACGTGAGCGCACCCAGTGAATCAGTATTAATCACCAGGCGGCGTCCGCCCGTATAAAATACGTGAAACGCGGTGAGCATCGCCGAAAGTTCCCCGGTCATAATGTTCACCGCGTCATAATGAGTATGAAAATAGAAGCCGTCTTCACTAACGCCCGCAATACCCATCCGGCCGCCGCGCGAGTACTTCTTATTATGGGTGGAACGGAACGAACAGTCCGTGAAAACGTTATACTCCACCAGCTGCTCTTCCGGTTTCTCGGTGAGCGCGTCAGTAAGCATACGCTCCGTATTGCCCCTGGCCACCTCAATAAAGCCCTCCATGAGCTTACCCGCCGCAGTGCCCGCGAGCCGCACATGAACCTCCCCTAAGGAGTGGTTATCGTAAGGGTCAAGAACCTTCTCAAACGCACGGTATTCCAGGATGCATTTAAGGTGGTCAAACTGACGGAATAGCTGCTTCAGGTAGCGCCTCTCCGCTGCAACCGTCACCAGGTTCTCCGTCAGCGGCGGGGGGATCAGCTCCCACGCCTCAAGCACCGCACGGCCCAGCATTTTGGTGTGCACCACTTCGCAAGGTTCCATGAGGGAATGGGCGTGCTCACCCAAGATCGGTTCAGTATTCAGGGGGATACGTTCCCCGCTCTCTTTAGACACATACACTAAGGTCGCGGTTGAGCTGTAACAAAACCCCTGCGCCTGTTGGGCTTCTTCCGCAACAGCGATCACCGCCACCCCGCGCTCTGTGTACCCTGCGGGGTACGACGTACTGTAATCCGGCGCATCCCACGTTAATGTGCACCGCTTAATGTTCGCTGGTGTAATAGCCATGTGCCCACACCCCCTAAACTCATGATTCTCCCCTCAGGTATTCGTGTATCTTTATTCCTTTATATCGTCGCCCGATTCGGGCACGCAAACGTTCAGGGCAGGGTTTTACGGTGAGCGAATCGGGCCTGGAGGTGTTCACAGATAATTACCCCACCCATGGCCTGAAGGTTTAGAACTAATATGAGTTACCTATACTAGGGACTCCCCATAGAAAACATCCGAAGTGTCTTTCCCTCATCTATGCCTGGGGGTAACAGCTTCAATGTCGTAAACAGGGTACAGTTGAGGGACAACCACTTTGTGCTATCACATGAAGGAGAACCCCATGATTGGTGTTTACGCAGGTGTTTCCGTTAAGCCTGAGCATGTTGAAGAGTTTTTGGCTTCTACCCCCGCTTTGGTGGAGGCATCACGCAAGGATGCGGGCAATATCAGCTACGATTTCGGCCCCGCCACCGGTGAGACCCCTGCGGGCGAACCGCGCGTCTTCGCTTTTATTGAGCGTTGGGAATCACAGCAGGCACTCGAAGCGCATATGGCGACCGAGCATTTCGGGACCGCCGTGAAAACCTGGGAGCCGCTGCTCGCCGCAGAGCTGGATGTGCGCATCTTCGAGATGTAACTCCGCTCCCCCTGCTAAAAAGAGCCTTTATACGAATAAAGCGAGTTTTTCGCCGCTTTATTCACATAAAGGCTCTTTTTATGTCCAATCGGGAGAGGCTATTTAGTACCCCTCCGGGAGGATACGTACCCCGCCCTTATCGGCAGAGGCGGCCAGCATCCCGTAAACCTTCAGCGCATTCGAGACTTGACGTTCACGCGGCTTAGTGGGCTTCCACGGAAGGGCGCCCTTCGCCTTGCGCCGTAAGAGCATGGGCTTAATATTGAGCCGGTTCCAGAGAAGAACGTTATCCAAAAAGGTGCGAACTGTGTTGCGTTAAGTCCAGCTCTACGGTGAGCAAACACTAGTTTCTACCTGTGCAAGTGATCGGTGGTTGGCTTCTCACCATCATGTACCTTGCAAATTAGGGATCGTCGTGTTATGTAAGGCGATTCCTCTGATAAATACCCCTCATATGCTTGCTCTTCATATTAGTTATGGTTAGTCTAGAAGGTACACACAAGCATCACTCTCAACAGGAGGACACATGTCCACCCAATATACTTTTAACTCAAAAACACAAAGTGGAACCATCACTATAGATAATAGATTTATTACTATACAAAGATCCAATTTCCTCTTTGGTATATTCCGCATAAGAAAACAGAACCAGACCCTTCCTCTACAAACTCTGTCGTTAGTTTCTTCTGGGCTTCGATATCGCAGGAATTCTATTATTCAAGGAGCATTTTTTCTACTACTGTCTGTGCTAACCACCATTCCGGGACTACAAACTCTAGCATACGGGATTTCACTAACCACCACCCTTACGCTATGTTTCGTAGCAATAATCTATTTTCTCTTAGCTGTATTCATATACGGGCATTCCTTCTCAAGTTCTAAGCTAAATCCCCCTGGAATAAAATACATAATCCTTATATCTCTTGCATTCTATATACTTATACAACTTTTTATTTCAACCACAGGATATACTGCACTACATCTAATTTTATTTTCATTAGGAATTATGATACTTATGAAATCTTTGCAGGCAACCCTTTCAATACAACAATTTGGAACACAACCCGTAATACTTGGAATAGATTCACGAGATATATCAATTGTGCAAGATATAGAAAAATCTATCATAAGCTCCCTCACTTACAATATAAACAAAACAGACCTAAATACATTCTTTGATCACAAACACTAATTGGCAAAGATTTAAGGAGTTATAGATAGCCCATGGGAATTCGAAAAATAATTATACTCCTGGTAACAGTAACTATCGCTTTATCTGCATGTGCTCAGCCAGGAGAATCAAATTCTTCTTCGCCAAGCGCAACACACGCAACAACAAACAGTCCTGCGCCACAACAATCAATTGTTACTGTTTACGCATCCCCACAACCTACTCTTAGCACCATTTCTACCCCTACTGTGTCTACTGTAGAGCCAACACAGCAATCACCTACCGTATCAGCTACCCCAAATACTAGCTGCACATCCAAAACAAGAGCTGAAGCCGTAGATCTGGCTATAAGCATGCAAAATCGTAAAACCGTTTGGCAGGAAGTCACAACAAACGGAGACAACTACTCTCCATGTGCAGAACTGTCTTGGATTACTATTTCTGAGGGCCCCTGTTGCACAGTTATGCAACCGACTCCAATCTTACTTTTCCACCATGGTGAATATGTTGGGACTGCAACATCTAAAGAGATTGGCGCTATGCCCAAGATATCACGCGTTTCTAAGAATAAAATTGAGGTGCGGTATATATACCCTAAAGAAGGTGAGTCAAGTGCTCAAGCATCTGGCGTAGCTACTGCTTATTTCACCTGGGATAGTAATACTCATCAGGTTGTTCAATCTGGAGAACTCCCTCCCAACGCATATAAGCGGTAAAAATACTTATTATGATTATTCCCCTTATTTATATAATCTAAAATATAAACAACGTAGAGGGGGAGTAATTTCTAGAACCTAGAAATTACTCCCCCTCTACGTTGTTTATTCTGTGGTAATCCTATCCAACGCCTAAGGGACTTAGTACCCCTCCGGGAGGATACGTACCCCGCCCTTATCGGCAGAGGCGGCCAGCATCCCGTAAACCTTCAGCGCATTCGAGACTTGACGTTCACGCGGCTTAGTGGGCTTCCACGGAAGGGCGCCCTTCGCCTTGCGCCGCGCCTCCAAAACCTCATCCGGCACATTCGCCCGCAGGATGCGGTTGTGTACGTCGATCTCGATCTCGTCGCCGGTTTCCAGCAGGCCGATAGCGCCACCGGCGGCAGCCTCCGGCGAAACGTGACCAATCGAAATGCCCGAAGTACCGCCCGAGAAACGCCCGTCGGTAATGAGTGCGCAGCTTTTGCCCAGACCCAGGCCTTTCAGGTACGAGGTGGGGTACAGCATCTCCTGCATACCGGGGCCGCCCTTCGGGCCCTCATACTGAATCACCACAATATCGCCGGGTTTCACGTGCTTCGACAGAATCTCAAACACAGCTTCATCCTGCGACTCAACCACAAATGCCTTACCCACGAAGTGGAAAAGTTCTTCATCAATACCGGCGGATTTGATGATCGCACCGTTCTGGGCGATATTGCCGCGCAGAACCGCCAGACCGCCGTCTTTCGTGTAGGCATGTTCCACAGCACGAATGCACCCGTTTTCGGCGTCCGTCTCATGTGATTCGTACTTGTTCGCGGTCGAGAACGCCTGCGTGGTACGCACCCCGCCGGGTGCGGCAAGGTACAGTTCGCGAGCCTGCTCGCTCGCGGTACCGGAACGGATATCCCATTCGGCAAGCCATTCGTCCAGCGAATCCGCATGAACAGAATGAACGTTCTTGTTGAGCAACCCGGCACGGTCCAGCTCACCCAGCAGCGCAGGGATACCGCCTGCCCGGTGCACATGCTCAATGTGATACTTCGTAGAGTTCGGTGCAACCTTCGCCAGACAGGGCACATGCCGCGAAATACGGTCGATATCGTCCAGGGTGAAATCGACCTGCGCCTCGTGGGCAATCGCCAGAATATGCAGCACGGTGTTGGTGGAACCGCCCATCGCCACATCCAGCGCCATAGCATTCTCAAAGGCTTCCTTGGTGGCGATCGAACGGGGCAGAACAGACTCGTCATCCTGCTCGTAGTAGCGCTTCGCCAGGCCAACGATGCGCTTACCCGCCTGCAAAAACAGCTCTTTACGCGCGATCTGGGTCGCAAGCGTGGTACCGTTGCCGGGCAGCGCCAGACCGATCGCCTCGTTCAGGCAGTTCATGGAGTTTGCGGTAAACATGCCCGCACAGGAACCACACGTGGGGCAGGCGTTCTTCTCGATCTGGGCGAGCGCGGTATCGCTCACGGAATCGTCCACCGCCATGACCATCGCATCCACCAGATCCAGGCGGTGCTCCACAACGCCTTCAATGCCCTCGCCGGATTCCATGGGACCGCCCGACACGAAAATTGTGGGGATATTCAGGCGCATTGCCGCCAAGAGCATGCCGGGGGTGATCTTGTCGCAGTTCGAGATACATACGAGCGCATCCGCACGGTGAGCGTTCACCATGTATTCGACCGAGTCGGCAATGAGGTCGCGTGAGGGCAGGGAATAGAGCATGCCGTCGTGGCCCATCGCGATGCCGTCATCAACCGCGATGGTGTTGAATTCTTTCGCCACGCCGCCAGCCTCACGAATAGCGCCAGCCACCAGGTCGCCCATATTTTTCAGGTGCACGTGACCGGGCACGAACTGGGTGTAAGAGTTGGCAATCGCAATAATCGGTTTGCCGAAATCATCATCACCCATGCCGGTTGCGCGCCACAGGGCACGGGCACCGGCCATATTGCGACCGTGAGTTGAGGTGCGTGAGCGTAATTCGGGCATTGTCTCTACCTTCCGTTGTGATGCATCAATAGATTTTACGCCCGCACTGCACGTCTCTTCAGCGAAGGGTAGCTTTGGTTTGCAGCCAGAGCGGGCGTGGGGCGCATCTGCACACCGGGCGCGGTAGGTGCCCTGGTGTGCGGGTGAGGCGATGCCGGATCTGCGGCAGATTTCCCCATTTTCGGGTACCACCCCGTATTTCTCAGATGTTTACCTATTATGCCCCCTAAGCTGGTAGGGGAAAATCGTGGGCACCAGAGTTTTCACAGGGTGAACGCGCAGCCCCTTAAATCCGGCGAAATTGGTGCCCAGGCTCAGCACCCCGCCTTCTAATGCAGATAATAACGTGAGGCGTCATGTCATTCCGTAACAGCGTGATCTACCAGATCTACCCGAAGTCGTTCTATTCCACGCACGGGCGGCCAACCGGTGATATTCGCGGCATTATCGAGAAAGTGCCCTATGTGGCATCGCTGGGGGTGGGCATGGTGTGGTTCAACCCGTTCTTCGCCTCGCCCCAGCACGATAACGGCTACGACATTTCCGACTACTACGCCATTAACCCCGAGCTGGGCACGATGGAAGATGTTGAGGAGATGATCGCCGCTTTCGGGGAGCACGGCATCGGGGTCATGTTCGATATGGTGCTCAACCATGTTTCGACTGAGCACGAGTGGTTTAGGCGGGCGCAGGCGGGCGAGCGCGAGTACTGGGATTATTTCTATCTTCGCCCGGGGCGGGTTCAGCCTGACGGCACGGTGGTTCCGCCCACGAACTGGGAATCGAAATTCGGCGGTTCAGCCTGGGAGCCTTTCACCGATACGGCGGGTGAGGTTTATCGGGACGAATCGGGGGCACCGCTGTACTATCTGCACCTTTACGACGTCACACAGGCTGATCTGAACTGGTACAACCCCGCCGTGCGTGAGGAACTCTATAAGGTCGTCAATTTCTGGTATGACAAGGGTGTTCGCGGGTTCCGCTTCGATGTCATTAACGTGATCGGCAAGTCCGAGGAGCTTGAGGATGCGCCCGCTGGGGTTGTCGATAAGACCCTGTATACCGATACGCCCATTGTGCATACGTGTCTGCGGGAGCTGAACCGCGCATCGTTCGGGCGGTATGGGGATACCGTGACCGTGGGTGAAATGTCCTCGACGAGCATCGAGAACTGCGTGGGCTACTCCAACCCCGAGAACCGCGAGCTCGACATGGTGTTTAGTTTTCACCATCTGAAGGTGGATTATGAGGACGGCGAGAAGTGGTCGAAGGTGCCGTTCCGCTTTGCTGAGCTGAAGGGGCTGCTCAACGATTGGGCGCTGGGTATGCAGGCGGGCGGCGGGTGGAATGCGCTGTTTTGGAATAATCATGATCAGCCGCGCGCGCTCAACCGTTTTGGTGACGTTCAGCGGTATCGGGCGGAATCTGCGACCATGCTGGCGACCGTGATTCACCTGCTGCGCGGCACTCCCTATATTTATCAGGGCGAAGAGATCGGCATGATTGACCCGGTGTATTCTTCGATTGACGACTACGTGGACGTTGAGGCTCATAACGCTTTTAAGACCCTGCGTGCGCGGGGTCTCTCGGAGGTCGAGGCGCTTGAGGTTGTGCGCGCCAAGGCACGGGATAATTCGCGTGTTCCCATGCAGTGGGAGTCTGGTTCCGGTGGGGAACGCGGCACGGTTGGATTTGGTACCGCCGCCCCCTGGCTGGCGCCCGCGCCCAGTGTGGATGCGGCAACCGGCGCAGGTATTTCGGTGGCGGATGAGGAACGTGACGGCGTTATTTTGCCGTACTATCGCGAGCTGATTCGCCTGCGCGGGCAGTACCCGGTGATTTCTGAAGGCAGTTACGCGCCCTATACGCTCGACCATGAGCGGGTCTTCGGGTACCTGCGTGAACATATCGCTAAAGGCACGCGCACGCGGCTGTTGGTGCTCAATAATTTCTTTGGGGACGAGACGGCGGTGGGTGTTCCTGCCGAGTTCATGCCGGGCGAGGTTCTGGACGCAGTCGCTGGCAGTGAAGGCTCACGAGTTCCAGCGGAAGCGCAGTCTGCGCGGGTGCTTTTGTGTAATTACAAGAATCCGCTCGGTTGTGTTAGCGGTGTTTCTGAGACGTCGGAAAGTAGCGGTGCTTCCAGTGTTTCTGGCTCCGATCCTGGCAAGGTTGAGGTTACGCTGCGTCCCTACGAATCGCTGGCTTTGATCGTGGAAGAGCCCATCGTTTCTTCTTAGCTCGCCAGATTAATTGCTCGGTTACATGGGCATTTACAGGTATGGTTACATGCGCGAGCAGGTGTGTTTTTTCCACCTGTTCGGCAAAAAACGACCTGCTCGCGGTTTAAAACGCAGTTAAAGTGGGAGCATGAGTTTTGATTACATGCCCTCCGAAACCTTCCAACGTGCCGACCTTGACTTGCTTCTGAGCGTGCGGATTGACGTGGCGCGGGTGCCGGGCGGCGCATCCCAACGGCAGATTTTGGATGCAGTACGCTCCTTCTTGTGCTCCCTCACTCGTGACGACTCCGCTGATGGACTCACGCTTGACCCAGATTTGGGGTTTGCGCGCCCCTACTATGCGGGCGGGTTTACGGTGGGCGTGGTGCCCGCATCCGGGCGGGGCAGGGTGGCGCTCGCCGGGATCCATGAGGGAGCACAGACTGTTGATTCAGGCAGGTTCAGCGTGCCATCGAAGGGTGAGGCGGGCTGGCGCATTGTGACGTCGGTGGTAGTCTCTAGCGCGGGCGAGGATGTGCTGGATTCCTTAGAGGCTGGCATCGAATACCTGACGGATGCGCTCGGTGACCTGCGGGTGGGCCTTTCCCTCACGGAACTCCCGGTCGCTTAGACTCCTCTCCGTTCATCTCCACAACCGCATATGCTGAGCACCAGAACCTAGCGGCATTCAGAGTCCAGCGCAGAAAAGGAAGAAAGGCTACAACAGCCCCTTATCTTTGAGCCAATTTGTCGCTGCCGTGGATGGGTCCAGTTTCTTATCGCCGGATACCTCGTCATTGAGCGAGCGTAAATCGTCGGTCGTCAGCACCGCACTGATGCGGTTCAGTACCGCATGCGCATCCTCGGGAACCCGTTTGGTGTTGATGATGGGGAGTACCTGCTGCGCCGGAATCATGTTTTTCGGGTCTTCGAGCATCACAAAATTGTTCTGCGTAATTGCCGGGGTGGTCGAGTACAAATCTACAACCTGCACGGTGTTATCCTGCAGGGCTTTGACGGTGAGTGCCCCTCCCCCGTCCGCAAGCGAGACGAATTCCGCCGGAACGCACCCGTACTTATCTTTGAGTCCCGGAATTCCGTAGGCGCGTTCGGCAAATTCGGGAGCGGCCCCAATCTTCAGTTCGGTACAGACCTTCGCCATATCATCCAGAGTGCGCAGATTGTATTTTTGGGCGGTCTGCTGGGTGACGACTAAGGTATCTTTATTTTCCGCCTGCGAGGCGTCCAGTGCCTTGAGGTTGTCCTGAAGCACCCTACCGAGCGCCTGCAGAATCTCTTGTTTGGTCTGCGCTGTGGAGTTCTCGTCAAGATACAGCAGCAGGTTGCCCGAGTATTCGGGGATCACGTCGATAGCCCCGGAGGTGAGCGCCCCCAGGTAGGCTTCACGCGCGCCAATCCCCAGCTGGGTGCTCGATTTAAACCCGTTTTTATTTAGCGCTTGGGAGTATATTTCGGCGAGAATCTGCGACTCTGCGAACGCTGCTGACCCCACGATAATACCGTCGTGTTCACCGCCGAAAACGTTTTCGCCGCTCAGCCCGCAGGCGCTCAACGCTCCTAACGTCCCAAGGGCACCAACGACACCCAATGCCCGCCGCCTGGTAACACCGCGTGCCATTCCAGTCTCGGCCGTTCCGCTGCTTTTCGCGCTCTTTCCGGATAGAAAAGAACGATCGTTCGTGTTTCGGCGATGTACCAGGTTCATGCGTGCGCCCCTTCCGTGTGCGAGTTTGCCGCATCCAGTGCGCTCTCGTGTTTCGGTTGCCCATGAGGTTTGGATGCGCCTCCACCCCGCAAGGGCACGGGGGTCACGGCTCGCTGCGCTAGGGCCATGATCGCATCCACCACGAAGGCGAGTATCGCTACCAGCAGGGTTGCCACGAGCATACGCGGATAGTCCCGCACCGCGAGCCCATCAAAAAGGTACCGGCCCAGGTTATTCCCATTAATGTAGGCGGCAATAGTTGCGGTCGCGATCACCTGCAGCACCGCGCTGCGCAGACCACCCATAAACACCGGAAGACCCAGAGGAATCTCAACCCGGCGAAGAATCTGCCCTTCGGTCATGCCTTGGGCGCGTGCCGCATCCACCACATCCGGGTCAATCCCGGTCACGGCTTCGAGGGTATGCGCCAGCAGGGGCGCCACCGCGATAATCACGAGCACCACGAGCGGCGGAATCGCGTTAACCCCAAACCAGAGAGCCAGCAGGGTCAGCAGACCCAGAGCAGGCAGGGCGCGCAAAGCGGCGGTAAACCCCAGCAGAGCGTGCCCGCCGCGGCGAGTATGCCCAGCCCACAGCCCCAAAGGCACGGCAATCACCAGGGCAATCGCAACCGCAAACACGGTTATGCCCAGGTGCTCGACAGTGCGCGCAAGAATGCCCTGAGCCCCTTGCCAGTTGGCGCCATCACCCAGAAAAGCGAAGGTACGTTCTATAACATTCATGCGGTCCTCCAGGCGGTCAGGCGCCGTGCCGTGAAGGCAAGAAGCGCATCGGCGAGGTAGGCTAAGGCGGCGCTGAGCACCACGCCCGTGATAAGTTCGGCGGGGATGCTACGCGCCAGCCCGTCGGTAAAAAGCGTGCCGAGCGAAGAAACACCAATAACCGCGCCCACGGAAACCATCGCAATATTCGCCACCGTCGCCACGCGGATACCGGCAAAAAGCACGGGCAAAGCGAGCGGTAATTCCACCGTGAAAAACGCACGAGCCGGGGTGTACCCCAGGGCGCGCGATGACTCCACCACGTGCTCGGGAACCGCGTTAAAAGCGTCTACCCCGGAACGCACCATCAGCGCCATCGTGTAGATCGTAAGGGCCACGAGCACGTTCACCGGCGAAATAATGCTGGTCCCCAGAATCAGCGGCATAAGCACGAAAAGCGCGATCGACGGGATTGTGTAGAGCAGCCCGAAACCGTGCACCAGGGCGTGCGCACCACTCCGGTAAGTTTTCGCGCCGTCTTCCCGTGCGCGGCGGCGGCTGGCATACCGCGCCACCGGAATCGACAGGGCGGTTCCCACAAGTACCGGAATAATACCCTGGTACAGGTGATTGAGGGTCAAATCAAGGACGCGCTGGATGTTATTTCCCAACCAGTCCCAGTGCATCGAATCTGCCAGCAACAGGTTCATACTATCCCCGCCCAGAGGTCGATGCGGCGCCCTCGCCCGATGCTGCGGCTTCGCGTGTGCGGCGGTAGCGTTCGCGGCGAATATACCGCACCTGGCGCATCACATCGGCAGGCAGCAAGGCACCCACAGACTGGCTAACGAAAGATTCCACAAAATCATTGGCGGGATTCGTCAGGATCTCTTCGGGAGCGCCGTACTGGGCAAGCTTGCCGCCGGGGGCGAAGACCGCAATATTATCGCCGAGGAATAGGGCCTCATCAATATCGTGGGTTACGAAAACAATGGTCTTATGCAGCTCGCCCTGCAGGCGCAAAAGTTCTTCCTGCAGTTCGGTGCGCACGATCGGATCGACCGCAGAAAATGGCTCGTCCATGAGCAAAATGGAGGCATCCGCCGCGAGCGCCCGCGCGACTCCCACGCGCTGTGCCTGCCCGCCGGAAAGCTGGGCCGGGTAGCGCTGCGCTAGGGACGCATCCAAACCCACGGTACCCAGAAGGTCAAGGGCGCGTTCTTTCGCCTGCGGTTTGGGGGTGCCGTTCAACAGGGGCACGGTCATAACGTTCTCAAGCACGGTACGATGCGGCAGCAGCCCGCCGCTTTGCATGACGTACCCGATGGATCGGCGCAGCTTGTAGGGGTCTTGGTCTGCGATATTTTGCCCGCCGATGGTGATTGTGCCTTCCTGTGGCTCTACCATGCGGTTGATCATGCGCAGGGTGGTGGTTTTACCGCATCCTGAGGAACCGACGAAAACAGTGGTTTCACCGGCGGGGATGCTCAGAGTCAGGTTATTGACCACGGTGTTAGCGCCGTAGCGTTTGGTGACCTGGGAGAATTCGATTCCCGCAGTGCATGCTGCCTGCGCGGAGTTCGACGGTATGGTGTCTTGGGGAGTGGATGCTGGCATTCGATCTCTTCCGTATGCGCCGGTTTTGCCGCCGTGTGTATAAGTGTTGTCTAACTAACACAACGTTTCCACCCTAACGAAAATTCCGGGAAATTGAAACGAATCGGCGTGTTTACCCGTCTGCCTGGCGCGGTTCTCCCCTCTTCGGGGCAAAAGAGCCTTAGGATGAGGCGTATTTTCGCCGTGTCGTTCAGATAAAGAACCTTGTGAGCTGAGGGTGAAGGGCACGGGCCCATGTACGAGGGCGGGCATCAGACTATAGGGTGCGTGGACTGGGAGCAGCCCGTGGTTAAAGAAAAAATCCGCCCCCACTGTAGAAGCCTGGAGGGCGGATTGTGGCTCCGACCGGCGTCGATCCGGTGACCTTACGATTTTCAGTCGCACGCTCTACCAACTGAGCTACAGAGCCTTGCGTATTAGATACGCAATGACCGCGTGCTTCGTGATGATAAATCATCTGAATACGCGGCCTGTGCGACCCCGACGGGACTTGAACCCGCGACCTCCGCCGTGACAGGGCGGCGCGCTAACCAACTGCGCTACGGGGCCTTGTTGGATTCGGCAGGTATCTGCTTCTTCAACTTGGCTTTGCAAACATGAGGTTTGCAAGTACCCCCAACGGGATTTGAACCCGTGCTACCGCCGTGAAAGGGCGGCGTCCTAGGCCGCTAGACGATGGGGGCCTAGTCGATGCGAACGGGTTCATTTCTCATCCCGTTGTTCGAACCTCAATTAGTCTATGACAGATTTGAGGGGTGCGCAAACCGGTTTTGAGATTCCCGCGTGCCCGGGGTCTCACAAACCCCCTTAATGGGTTGTACATCACTAGTGTTTTTCCTTGTCAAAGCATTATACAAAGGGTTTCCATGCGGTAGAAAAATTTTAATATTTTTATGAATGTATACCCAGCTAGGCCTTTTCTTCGCTGGCAATACCCCCAGCCCCATCTCAACAAGGCCCCTCCAACAACCCATGTGGGTTTATTATTCACTGCAGCGGCTTTTTACACACGCCCAGGCACCTTCAAGAGCAGGAGGACCGCCAGCGACGCCCTGCGACGTACAGATATAAACACGGGGCCGGCAGGCACTGAGATGTGAGTGTCGAAATAATTATGCATCTTATGTTTATGCTTTTTATCTTCTATATATTGAGTGCATATGGGTATTTTTGTGGGTTTATTGGGATTCTCTTCGAAGGTGCAAGAGTAGCTTTATAGCCTTCAGAAAAAGTTTTATAAAGATTTCATATACCTCATCGGATTGACTAGGGATTATATGAAAGCCCTTCAAAACCCCCTTAAATTCGCTTGAAATCAGCCTAAAAAAGCGCCTAAGATATGGGATGTGAGGTTCTCCAGGGAACCAAAAAAGAGGGGATCTTCCGCCCCTTGAGGTAATGTCACCGCACATATATATCACCGATAAGTGAACACACCGATTCTATTGAAGAATCCCCCTGTTTGCGTCCTCAAAAGGCGCGCCAAGGGCCGCGCGTCTCCCAGCCGGGACGCTACCGATGAGGCTACCGAAGTAACTAAAAACTTCAGGAGCATATCGGGACTTTTAGGAATGGTAAGTTCACCATAAAACCTAGGCGTAGTTGCCAGGTGCACGCTTAGAATGCTGCTCTCCTTGCGAGCATCATTTCCCAGTGGGCAATATAAAACCAACTGCAACGGAACCCCGCATTTTATGATAAATGCGGGGTTTTTTGTATCCATAAGTCGATATTTTATGCATGTGCAGCGTATATTTAACATAAAATTCCCCCACATCCTCAGCATTTGAGGGGCGGGGGAATTGTTATGGTTTACCGTTAACTATTCACCACGTGAAATGCGAATCATTTCATCACGGTCAACGACTTTCACACGCTCACGCGATTCACCCTTTGCATCCTGTGATGCCGCACCGAGCGCCTTTTCGTGATCGTCCAGACGGTGCCAGCCTTCCCAGGTGGTGTAGCGAATACCCTTAGAGTCCAGGTAATCGCTGAAGGTCTCAGCATCCGGTTCGGCAGCGGTGTACAGGTTCTCGCGGTCCTCCAACAGGTGCGTGATGGTTTCAAGCGCATCGCCCTTGGTGGAGCCAATCAGACCCACCGGTCCGCGCTTAATCCACCCGGTAGCGTACAGGCCGGGCACGTGCTCGCCGTTTTCATCGACCACACGGCCCTCAACGTTAGTAATCACGCCCTTATCAGCGTCGTAGCCGACCTCGGGCAGTTCAGATCCGAAATAACCAATCGCGCGGTACACAGCCTGCACGGGGTAGTCCACGAACTCGCCGGTGCCCTCGATACCGCCCTTACCGTCAAGCTTATTGCGTTCCATGCGGATGCCCACAACCTTGCCGTCCTCACCCAGAATCTCGTGCGGGGACTGCAGGAAGTGCAGGTGCAGGCGGCGCGATGCGGTCTGCTCGCCCTCCTCCTGGTCGGTAAGCCAGGTGGTGAGGGTCTTCATCATGGTCTTCACCTGGTTATTCGTCTGAATAGCCTCATCCGAAGCCTCGTCGAACTCGAAGTCCTCTTCGTAGAGCACAATATCGACATCGCGGGAGTGTGAAAGCTCGCGCAGCTCCAAGGGGGTGAACTTGATCTGCGCGGGGCCGCGGCGGCCAAAGACGTGCACATCGGTCACGGGCGAAGATTTCAGCCCTTCGTACACATTCTCGGGAATTTCGGTGACGAGCAGATCATCGGCGTGCTTAGAGAGCACACGCGCAATATCCAACGCCACGTTACCGTTACCAAGCACCGCGATTTCCTTCGCGTTCAGCGGCCAGGTGCGCGGGTAATCGGGGTGACCGTCATACCACGAGACGAAATCGGCGGCACCATAGGAACCATCCAGGTCGATGCCCTTAATGGGCAGGGGCGCGTCATGAATAGCGCCGGTCGCGAAGATAATGGCGTCGTAGTGCTCGCGCAGGTCGGCAAGGTTCAAATCCTTACCGTATTCGACATTGCCGAAGAATCGAATATCACCGCGGTCAAGCACCTTGTGCAGGGCGGTAATAATGCCCTTAATACGCGGGTGATCGGGCGCCACACCGTAACGAATCAGCCCGAAGGGAGCGGGGTAACGATCAAAAATGTCGATAGAAACCTCAACGGCTCCAGAGCGTACTTCCTCAGATTTGGTGATGAGGTCAGCGGCGTAAATGCCAGCGGGGCCTGCGCCAATAACAGCGACGCGCAGGGGGCGGGTAGCTTCAGACACGTATTTTTCCTTTCAAAGTTCGCCCCGGTACACGGTTCAGGCTGGTGCGGCGGCGAGCTCTCTTTTTAGTCCTCGTTCATTCTACCGGGCACAGCGGTTAGGATGGGCTAAAAAGAGGGAAAGCGAGCAATAGCTCATATATTTTTATTCCTTATATATGGCAATACGGCTGTGCCCCGCATGAGACGCTCATGCGGGGCACAGCCGTATACCGGTTACGATACACTCAGTGATTTAGCGGGCAGTCACCGGGTACTCTGCATCGGGTTCACCGGTGATGCGGTTACGCAGGTCGCGGCGGACCAGCTCAATCGACCACAACCAGAGGATGTGCCCAAAGAACTCAGAGAAGTGCTCCCCAAAAGGCTGGTTCCACGGGGCGGGCACAACTCCCATTGCGGGCATAATGATGACGTGGAAAAGAATATCAAGCACAATGCCGAAAGCCACACCCTGCCAGAGCTTAATCTTGGGCCAATATTCAGCCACCACACAGTAGAGCACCGCAAAGAAAATAGCGAATGTGAAGTGCACTAGGGAAAATATCTGGGGTATCCGCCCTCATTTTTCCACGGAGGTGCCGCAGTATATAAAACGTCTGCCTACACCCTTCGGAACTCAACCACCAGCTCGTCACGTTCGCCAAAGCGCACCAGGTGGCGATCCAGCACACCCGCAATATTAGTGGCCTTCTCCTCATCCTCAGCACGCACCTCCATAATGAGGGCGTTATTAGCTTCATCAATCAGCAGATCGCCATAGCCACGAAAAATACCATCACGGTTAAACGTCAGCCGCAGACCGCCCGGCAGTTCGGCGGTATCAATCTTACGGCCCATATGCGAACCTAGCTGTTTCACATAACGGGCTGGGCGTTCAGTAGCAACCACGGCACGCTGGCGTACAGGCAAAGACTCAGCGGGAGGATACTCGCTCACAATTCACCTCTCAAATTCTCGGTAGTAGCCCTACCAATACGGAAGTTAAGGTATTCCTCATCTTACCAGCCAGCCCAGGCCCCGCCTCACCCTCACTACCCCACTGCGGTAAAGCCCAAAACCTCCACCGCGCGCCCACTCACAGGCTGTACTACCGCCCCTCATCAAGCAACTAGCGCACACGCGCTGCTACCCCCTAGAATAATGAGGTAACAAGAGCGTCACGCCCCGCACGGCTGACGCTTTTCTTATGCGCGCCCCCGACCGGTGGGCACGCACCCTACGAGAGTATCTACGGATTCAACGAAATGTCTTCTGAGAACACCGCGGCTCCCCAGGCACCCCAAACCAACACAACGCAGGGCGCCCTGGACCGTTACTTCAAAATTACAGAACGAGGCTCAACTATCTCCGCCGAGATTCGCGGCGGCTTAGCGACCTTCTTCGCCATGAGCTATATCGTGGTGCTAAACCCCCTCATTATCGGCCTCGTGAAAGACGCCAACGGCCACGCGCTCGGCGTGCCGCAGGTGGCCGCTGTCACCGCGCTTATCGCCGGAATCATGACGATCGCCATGGGTATCTACGCGAAACAGCCTTTCGCAATGGCGGCAGGGCTGGGCGTGAACGCACTACTGGCAACCACTATCCTCAGCACCCCCAATCTCACTTGGCCGCAAATTATGGGGCTGGTCGTGTGGGCGGGTGTGCTCATGACTGCCCTCGTGCTGACCGGCTTCCGCACCGCCGTCTTTGAGGCGGTCCCCGAGAGCCTCAAAACCGCAATTGTGGTGGGTATCGGCTTCTTCATTGCCTTTATCGGGCTGGTCAACGCAGGTATTATCCGCCGCACCGTAGACGCCGCGCACACCACCGTCCCCGTCACCTTCGGCGTGGGCGGGCACCTGCTTGGCTGGCCCACCGTGGTGTTCCTTGTCGGGCTGTTCCTCACCATTGCCCTATTTATTCGGAAAGTACGCGGGGCCATCCTATACGGTGTGCTTGCCTCCACCGTGCTGTCAATAATCCTAGAGGCCGTTTTCCACATTGGCAGCAGCAAAGACAACCCGACCGGCTGGTCACTGAACGTACCCGCATGGGGCGGCGGCAGCGCCCTACCCGATGTTTCGCTGCTGTTCTCAGCAGATATGTTTGGGGCGTTCGGCACCATCGGCGGTATGGCCGCCACGATGCTGATCTTCACCATCCTCATCTCGGCGTTCTTCGACGCGATGGGCACCACCGTGGGCCTAGCCACCGAAGCTGGCACCATTGATAAAGACGGCAAAATTGAGAACATCGACCGTGTGCTGCTGGTGGATGCGCTCGGCTCAGTTGCGGGCGGTGGCACCTCCAGCTCGGCCAACCAGATTTTTGTGGAATCGGCAACCGGTATTGGTGCTGGCGCCCGCACGGGCCTGGCGAACGTGGTCACCGGCGCGCTCTTTGTGGGCGCGGTCTTCCTCTCTCCACTGGTGACCATCGTCCCCTTCGAGGCGGTCGCCCCCGCCATGGTTTTCGTGGGGTTCCTCATGATCCGCCAGGCCGTGCATATCGACTGGCAGGATTGGGGCCTGGGTATCCCGGCGTTTATGACCATTATTTTCATGCCGTTCGCCTACTCCATTGCCGACGGTATTGGTGCAGGGTTCATCTCCTACGTCTTCATCCGCCTGGTGCAGGGTCGCGGGCGCGAGGTGCACTGGCTCATGTACGTGGTATCGGCTGTTTTCCTGGTGTTCTTCAGCACCGGACTCATTAACGGTTTCACCCACGGGTAAAGGCAGCTTCCCAGCATTCCATCTGCCGGAAAGTCCGTTACGGGGGCTTAGGCGCCCCGGCGGCTTTTCGGCAGGTGGATGCGGGAGAAAAACAAAACACCTAGAATAGGGTGGTAACACCAGCGCTGAATCCCGCCGGGGTTCGGCGCTTTTCTTATTGTGGCGCAAACCCGCGCCCACGTCCCACGAGAGTATCTACGGATTCAACGAAATGTCTTCTGAGAACACCGCGGCTCCCCAGGCACACAAGCCCAACGCATCGGGCGGCGCACTGGACCGTTACTTCAAAATCACTGAACGAGGCTCATCTATTTCAGCCGAGATTCGTGGCGGTCTCGCCGCGTTCTTCGCTATGAGTTATATCGTCGTCCTCAACCCCCTGGTGATCGGCACCGGCGCAGACTCGGCGGGAAATACCCTTGGCGTGCCGCAGGTCGCCGCGGTCACCGCACTCGTCGCCGGCGTAATGACCATCCTGATGGGTGTTATAGCCAAGCAACCTTTCGCGATGGCGGCGGGGCTGGGTGTGAACGCACTGCTGGCCTCCACGATCGCAACCACTCCCGGGCTGACGTGGGCAGATATTATGGGCCTGGTGATTATCGCTGGTCTTATTATGACCGTGCTGGTGCTCACCGGCTTCCGCACCGCCGTATTCGAGGCGGTCCCCGAGAGCCTCAAAACCGCGATCGTGGCGGGAATCGGCTTCTTTATCGCCTTTATCGGGCTGGTTGATTCCGGGATTATCCGCCGCATGCCGGATGCCGCAGGAACCACCGTTCCCGTCTCGCTCGGGGTGGGCGGTCACCTACTTGGCTGGCCTACTCTCGTGTTTATTTTCGGCCTTTTCCTCACCATCGCCCTGTTTATTCGCAATGTGCGCGGCGCTATCCTCATTGGCGTGGTGGCATCTACCGTACTGGCGATCATCCTAGAAGCTGTTTTCCATATTGGCAGCAGCAAAGGGAACCCGACCGGCTGGTCGCTCAACGTTCCCGCGCTCAATAATTTTTCCTTCTCAGCCCCCGATTTCTCGCTTATCGGGTCTGCACGATTCGGCGCGTTCGGCGCTATCGGCGTGCTGGGTGCATCCTTGCTGGTGTTCGCTATTCTGCTCTCGGTTTTCTTTGATGCCATGGGTGTTTCGGTGGGCTTAGCAACCGAAGCGGGCACCATCGATAAGGACGGCAAGGTCGAGAACATTAACGAGGTGCTGCTCGTGGATGCGGTCGGTTCCGTGGTCGGCGGCGGCGCATCCGGCTCTGCGAACCAGATTTTTGTGGAGTCGGCAACTGGTATTGGTGAGGGTGCCCGCACGGGTCTGGCGAATATCGTCACCGGCGTGCTGTTCCTGGTGGCGATTATCGCCTCGCCGCTGGTGACGATTGTTCCCTTTGAGGCCGTCGCCCCCGCTCTGGTGGTTGTTGGGTTCCTGATGGTGCGCCAGGCCGTGCATATCGACTGGCAAGATTGGGGTCTGGGTATCCCGGCGTTCATGACCATCATTTTCATGCCGTTGTCGTACTCGATCGCTAACGGTATTGGTGCAGGGTTCGTCTCCTACGCCTTCATCCGTCTGGTTCAGGGCCGCGGGCGCGAGGTGCACTGGCTCATGTACGTGGTGTCGGCGGTGTTCGTCATCTACTTCGGCATGGGTATTATTAACGGTTTCACGCACTAGCGTTTACTGAAATCCCGGGTATATATCGGGTGTAAAAAGGCTCTTTTTGAAGAGAAGCGGCGGAAAACTACGCTTTATTCGAAAAGAGCCTTTTATACACCTATGGGGGGGTAGATATGCGCTCGAAAACGTCAGAAATTTCACGGCTGCGGATGTGACGCGGGCGCCCCCTCAATCCCTGCCGCAGGAAGACTCCCGCGGCGTGAAGCCACCAGGTACCATACTGCCACCACGAGAAATGATAGCCCTTGCGCTATGGAGATCCGCACGAACATCAGCGTATCCTCCCCGGAAACCGACGTTACATGCACAAGATTCACGATCACATTATTTGCACAGTGGTTTGCCATCGCCATATAGAGGCTGCCCGTCAGGCGCGTCATCAGCGCAAATTTAAATCCGACCACGGCTGATGTCAGCATCAGGATCAGAGCATTCATGACCGCTCCGCCCAAGCTTGAGGTTCCGTCCGTATAGTTCCGTACGGGAGCGATCACATGCCACAGACCAAAGAGCACCGAAGAAATGGCTGCAGCACCCATAAACGAGTAACGGAATCCCAGAAGTTTCTGAAAAAGCCCGCGAAAAACTCCTTCTTCCATGACCACGTTGATCACGTTCCCCGCCAGACAGATCACAAAGAATATGAGCGCTGTCTGATGCCCCGTATTGCTGCTGACCGCGTAAGTGCTCACATAAACGTCAAGGGAGCGAAATTCGGTGGGCGGTAAAAGCGCTATCTCAGCGACATAGGCAATCGCAAAAACTACTGCGCCGAAACCCAGCCCAGCAAGGATAGGGCGCATTATGTGCTCACGGGTAAATCCAATGCTGCGGGCTCCAAGAGAGCAGGCCTGCATCACCAACCCTAAAATTCCTATACCGATCAGCTTATGAACGAAGGCTTCACCCCAAAAACTCTGATCGGTACGAAGCACAAAATACTCATATATACGAAAAATAAAGCATACACAATACACGGCCAGCACACAGTATAAAACATTAATTTTTTCAAGACGCATACGAAATACTCCACAAAATATAGTGGTTTTAGGGCGCAAAAAATTACCGCAAAAATAATATTTTGTTTTCAGAGATAGTGGTTTTAAGTAAATTTTCGTCGAACAATGAGCATATTTATTTCCTGAACCTCCCGGCGCATATGCAAAATATTCAGGGCGGTTGAGGCGCCATACATCACGATTCCCAGAATGCACAGGATCCAGAGCGGGGTGCTGGAAAACCAGCCGAACGCCAGCCCGCTGCCGCAGATCATGACGAGGATAAGGGCTATATCGACAAGCGCCTCCAGCAGGGGATATTTCAGTGCCATGCGCGAAACCAGCAGCATACCCACATGAATCATCATATTGGTCGCGAGAACTTGGAAGACTCCCACAAGGTAAAGATACGTTCCACCTGATAACAGACCGATGACGGCCAGTAAAATGAGGGAGATACCCGTGGTCGCACAAATATTAACAGCAAGTTTTCTCATGCACCGTATCCTTTCAACGCTTGTTTGACGTTTTTGAGGTATGTGCGATTTATATAGACTTTATCGCCGGTTGTTAATATGGCTTCCATGCGGCTATTAAAAAGCGGTTTAACACTCTCAAGAACGTTAATGTTGAGAATGCATGACTTACTCACCCGCACAAATCCACAATCTTGAAGTTTCTCCGCAAGGTCGTAGAGCCTATGGTCGGTCCTATACGTATTTCCTGCTACGTGCACAAACGTTGTTTTCTTAACGCTTTCACAATAGAAAATATCTGAAGCGTTCACCATGATGTCGGTGCTTCCGTTTTCGCATTTAATCCGCTGCTCCACCGATTCCACAAAATCGACGATGCGGCTGACCCGCACATCCTTCTGGGCATAAACGATACTCACCTCGGGTTCCTGATAGGCAGGATCCTCGCATAATCTCAGCTTCACCACATCACCTCATGCACAGCCTAACATGCGGCGAACCTATGCAGGATGGGTATCGACTAAGCTGCATGAAGACACGACCAAGCTACAGAAATACCCCCCCCCATAGAGGTTGTTCACCACAGTTTAGAGAGCATGTGCCGTCATGTTTTACCCGTCATGCCATGGCAGCTGTATCGTTAAGTTTCACTGACATGCCCCGCAGATTCCTGCACATACCGATTTCTTCGCCGGAAGGCAGGCTTACCCCAGCCACCGGGAGTTATCGGCGGCCTTATGCATCCTGGCCGCAGTAGCCTCCCGGTACCTGGAGCCGCTGCTCCAGAATGAGGTCCTGCACCTAAACCGCGGGGCAGATTCAACCCCCACCCACGCCATATGGTCATACAGGCTTTCTTCGTATTCCCGCTGCTCGTCCTGGGGTTCCTGGGCCTGCGGCTTCCCTTGAGCCTGCGGTGCCTCATGGGCACGGATCTCTTGTGCGATGCTTTCAGGGTCCTCCAGGTAGTACAGATCCCGGTAGCGGCCAGGGACCCGGATCAGCTCATCATGGCTTCCGCTCTGGATAATGCGCCCGCCCTCCAAAACAATAATCCGCTGGGCGTTGCGAATAGTGGAGAGACGGTGCGCCACCACAACCTTCGTGCACTTATACCGTGCAATCAGCTCCGTCACCTGACGCTCAGTGGTGGTATCTAACGCGCTCGTTGCCTCATCCAGCACCAGGATGCGCGGGCGCCGCAGCAGCGCCGTCACAATGGCGATGCGCTGACGCTGCCCGCCTGAGAAGTTCTCACCATCACTGGACATGATCGTGTCAAACCCCATGGGCAGACCCTTCACAAAATCCAGAATACCCATGCTCAGCACATCCGCTTCGATCTCCTCGCGGGTTCGGCCATCATCAAGCCCCGCCGTGAGATTCTCGTACAGGGTGCCGCCCCTTGTCTGCAGCTGCTGCGGAACATACCCAATGTGGGAGCGAAGCGCATCCAAGGAATAATCCTGCACATTGATCCCGCCCATCCGAATAGTGCCGGACACCGGGCTGTACAGCGAACATAGCAGCATAGCCAGCGTGCTCTTGCCCGACCCGGATGAGCCCACAAGGGCTATGTCATGCCCCTCTGGCACCGTAATAGACACCTCAGAAAGCACGGGCTGCGTTCCGCCGGGGTAAGTAAAGTTCACGTTCTCAAGCTCAATATCGCTGCTGGCAAGCTTAGTGATGGTGCCGCCATCCTGCTCAGGGTCGTAACGCTGAATATCAACGATACGCGCCACCGCCCGGTCCACGGCAATAATGTTCATAATGCCGAACATCGTTGACGAAATAGAGGAGAACAGCATGGCAGAAATACCCTCGGTGGCGATAGCCTGCCCGAGCGTGAGCACGCCCTGATTCACCAGAGGAAGCGAAGCCAGCAGCAGAATCAGCGGCCCGCCCAGCTGCACCACGGAAGCTGCGGAACCAAGCACACCCTGCTGCAGCACCATGCGGCGGCGCATTGAGGCAAGCGACTGTTTGTACGCCTCACGCCACGTCTCATATGTGGAGCTTGCCGAACCAGTCATTTTCATGGATGCCACGGTGTTAATGGCATCAAGTTCGACCACCTGGGCTTCTGAGGCGTGCGCATATTCGGCGTCGAGCGCCTGGGAGGTGGGGCGTGCCGTCACGAACCAGATCAGCATCAGCACGGCGAGTACCACGAAGGTGATAATGAGGATTTCGCGTGACTGCTGGGCGATGAAGACGAGAATCACGATCATCGTACCGATATTAATCACGAGCTCAGTCAGGTTCGTGGACAGAAAGTTCCGCAGCGTATTGACGCTGGAAAGACGGTACAGAATATCGCCCGGGGAGCGGAGCGCAAAGTAGGTCAGCGGCAGCTTCAGCAGCCTTTTGAACATCCCGCCCAGCAGCTGGTACCCGATGGACGAGACGATACTAGCCAAAGCCGCGGCACGGGCGATGGACACCAGGTAGTAGCCCGCCACGCCAACAACCACGCCGATAGTTGCGACGAGGATGGCGTCTTCATGGCCTCTGAGTTGGGCGTCCACCACGCTTTGGATCACCACCGGCACGGCGAACGTAACGCTGTAGGTAATCACCAGCAGCACCACGAAAACCGCGTACTGGGCGAACATCTTTTTCGTGAAGAACGTGTTCAGCTGCCAGTCTTGGAAGACTTTTCGGGATTTCTTTTTAAAGTCTTTCCGGGGGGTGGGAACCAGCACGCTACCGGAGAAAGAGCCTTCAGCTTCCTGAAGGGGGATAACTTTCATCCCCGTTGCGGGGTCCATAATATGTACGCGGTCTTTACGGATGCGTACCAGCACCACATAGTGGGAGTTGTTCCAGTGCAGGATAGCTGGCTTGCCGATATCGCGCAACTGTTCCAGCGAGTTAGCTTTGTACGCCCCGACGTCCATACCTTCTGCCATGAGAAGGTTGCGCACTTGGAGCATGCTCAGGCCTTCACGCCCGGGTTCGGCAATGAGGCGCAGATCAGATATCGTCTGATACCGCCCGTAATGCTGCAATACGGACGCGCCGACACCTAGCCCGCACTCAGTAGCAGCCGCTTGGAGAACCGCTGGAAACCCCATATTTTACCGGTCCTCACTCACGTCAGGAATGACGGGGGTGTATAAACGCCCTCCCCCTAAACGGTGAGCCAGCCACGACAGCACCCCGGAGGTACCCACCAGCAGTGACGGGGTCAGTGAGTACCGTGAAGACTTATCGTCAAGTGTCGCGCGAATAACTGAGGGGCCGTACCCGTTTTTGACGGCTGCACGGATATCCTCGGCGTCGGGCACATCGGGAACGCGAGCAATAATCCAGTTGAGCACCTCCAGGGTTCCTAAGTCCCCGTGGCACAACGTCAAGTTACTCCTAGTTCCGGTACGGAACGCGTACTGCACCGCCCGGTCGAGCTCAGTACGCGGGGAGAACTCCGGCATCCACACGTGTACGGCTGCGAGTGCAAGAGCGATACCCGCAGAGCCAGAGCACCATGTGCCGCCGGTGTGTGCGTCGCCAGTGCCGCTGCGTTCGGAGAGCTGGGCCCGCCAGCCTTCCGCGCACCTGAAACTGTTCAGCCGCTGCAGGAGAATCTTCACGGCATGTTGAGCGCGCCCAGGTGTGGGCATCTCCTGTCCCCAGCGGGCCAGAGCAAAAATTGACCCGCTCACACCGTAGGCGAACCCGCTCACATTCCACCAGTTCTCCTCAACCCGGCCAGCAACAATATCCAGGGCGTGCTTTTCGAGCACCTCCAGCAGGGCGGCGCGGTTGGTGGCGAGGTTATACCCCAGAAGTAGTGTGGCGGCGCCTACCTGGTTATCCAGGTACCCCGGCATCGGATGCTCCACCTGCTCCATACGGGCGGCAACCCGGTCGCCAAGCATAATGGCGGCTTCTTTCAGCCGGGGGTCGTCCAAGTACTCTGCGGCGCTGGCAAGTGAGAGCGCGATACCCGCCTCACCGCCTGAGACACCGTCGCAGGTCTCCGGGGGAATGCTAAAGAGCCTCTTATCGAAGACATCCTGCGCTATCGGGTCTAACACACGGTGCGCAGCCTGAGCGTACTCCGCGTTTCCTAGCGTGTGTGCTGCCTGGGCTAGGGCCATCGCAGGCCCGACCGACCCGGTGTACAGGTCTATCCCAAGAACCGTGGTTTGCCATGCACCAATATGCTGCTGCCAGAGCCCGGGGTTAGGTGCGAGCCACGTCCGGGAGTCTTGCTCACTGCCTCCTAGGCGCAGAGTGCCCGTCAGCTGGTCTGCGATCGCGGCGCAAAGCTCCCGTTCGTGCTGTTCGTCTTCCCCGGCGGAGAGTAATTCTGCCGGGCTATTGGCCAGGGTGTTCGCCGGGTAGGGTGAGATGAAGGCGGCCCAGATCTGTTGGAGCTGCTCCTCTAGGTCATTCTCGTCAAGGGTGGCAATATGCCGCAGGGTTTCTTCCAGGGCGCTGCCTTTAATGCTGAGCCCCACCGGTTTGCCCTCAAACGATACGATGTCAGAGCCATCCGTCTGGTGCATGAAGAAGGGTACGTCGAACCGCCAGAGAGCTTCCGCTTCAGCCGCAACCATATCCAGGGGGCGGTTGTGGCTTAGGGTGGCGGCGCGCAGCCCTACCGTGGCGAACACTTCTTGGGATGCGAGCGCCTCGGGACTGCTGAGCATCTTAAGGATTTGGGTGTAAAACCTGGTTGATTGCAGCAGGGCGCGAAGCATCAGCCCGGTAAAGTTCGCGCGAACCGCCTCAAGCATCGCCTCGCGGTGCTCACAGATCCATTGGTGCATCTGCGTAAACCCTCGGGCGAAGGCACGGGCACGGGCAGCTTCATAGAGACGCCGCTCTTCCAGCACCTCAACACTAGATTCGTCGCCGACGAGTGCCACCATGCTTGCCGCTTCTTGGTTCTCCTCTGGGGCTGGGGCCGGTTCGCGGTTCATCCGGGCGGCAGCATCGTCCCGGAAGGGACGCTCAACAATGACCTCATTAAACGGGTCATTCCCCTGCTCCCCGTGGAGGAAGCCGACGTCACGGTACCCCAGGGAGGCGTCGCGGCGCGTAATACGGGTGGGCAGAAACGCGCTATTGGAAATCCCACGGAGTTTTCGCAGGTGGGCGCTGCCTTCAGGCGGTTGAGGGGTGTCATCGGCGAGGATGTATATGGGGTGAAGCACCGTCTCAAGGTCAATCGGCACGGGCCCGGTGGCCAGGGGGATCAGGTTCTTGGCGTGCATATCTTTGCCCTGCAATGCGTAGAGCAAACCCGCTAGCCGGCCGGAGGCTTCTAAGAAGTCTTCGCCTGAGAAATCTACCTCCTCAGCTTTAATAAACTCCATGAAGCCGTAACCCTCACCCTGGATTACCCGGGCGGCACGCATAGCGGGTGCCCCCTGCTGAGTAAGGTCTTGAACGATCTGCCAGAATGCTCGCTCGCCCTCAACGTTGCGTGATTTGTAGACCACTGTGCCCTGCGTGAACTTAAGGAGGCAGCCAGCACGCCCGCCGCCGTAACGAGTTCGGGGCAGCCCGAAAGATTCAAGCTGAAGTGGTGCGGCATCCGTGGTATTCAAAAGCTCACGGATATCGTTTTCGTGGGTGCGGACACGCTCGAAAATCTCGGCGATCATCGCGTGAAATTGCTGCACCGTCACCTGGTGGATACGGTTCAGAAGTGGGTAGCTTGCGTGGAAGTCATCGCTTAGTTCTTCGTGCCAGCGGCGGCAGTAGTCTTCGTAGCGCCCTTCCGGTGTGTCTGCCTGCAATAGCCCCTGCGCAGAGGCCTTTTTGATGTGGGCAACCAGTGGTCTGAGGTAGAAATTGTTTAAACGCGCCGTTAGGTTATCCAAGAATTGGTTGGTTAAACGGTGGATCTGCGACGTTACAGCGTAGCCCGATGAGGTGATGGCGTGTTCGACGTTTCCACGTTCATTCTCCGCCAGCTGGGCGATGAGCGCGTGGAACATGGAGGGTTCAGCAGTCGGCCCCAGTGCCGAAGACACCGGAGCCGACAACCGTACAATAAAATCGGAGTCAGGCGCTTCGGATGCGGTGGTGCCTATCCGTTCTAGTAACGAAGTGCTAGATACGTAAGATGCTAGGCGTTGGAATTGTTCCTCATCCAGTTCAGGAAGAAGTTCCCTGATTAACACCTGAATTCTCCTTATCTATCGTATTTACTTATCCTCTGGATTTAGGAGAAGCTGCCGCCCCAGAAGCCAAAGCCGTAGCCGTAGCCGCCGCAGCCGCCGCCGCAGTAGCCGCCACCGTAGCTGCCGCCACCAACGGAGCTGTAGTAGCCGCCACCGTGGGAGCCGCCACCGTTAACCTGACCGAGTTCCTGATCGGAGATCTCTTCCAGAAGCGTGATATCCTTGGGCATGGTTATCCTCCTTATGTATTCCTGAACCAATTTCAGGAATAGTATTATCGGTGTCAGTTTGATGTTTTACCATCAAACTCTAGCTGGGTTCCGCAATGACAACGTTCCAAGGCGCCACGTTGGAACCCACCTCCTTTTCATCTGGGTGTTAGGTAACCCAATCAAAAAGGAAACTTGTAAAGTTTTAATTCCCCAGTGGGGTTTTAAGGTATAAACTAACCAGTCACCTCTGACAACATTTCATCGCTAAAGAAATGTGCAGCGGAAATAGGTATTCTAAAGATCTGTAAATGTGTTCGTCAGTAAGGCAAAGTCCAATTTCAGATCACGCCACACACTGCGTCGTACATGCTGTCTGCACTATTTTGGCGCAACAACATGGCCGCCACACAGTAGAGTAGCGCTACGTCATGTGGAAACTTTAGGATGCTTGAGAGTGTAAAACTTTCCCTATCAAATTTAGGGGCCCAATATCAGTTTTCGGAAGCTCTCAACGCTACCTATTCTTTGCATCTTCAATAGAATACCCGCAATAAATTTTCGTCCCTGTAATAAATCTATTGCGTTTCTGGTTAGCTACTCAACTATAACAAATCCCCGGGGTAGGTGCAATAGATTTTCTGGGAAAATCAGAGTATTCCACCCTCAATGAGAGGTGTTATCCGTTACACCAAAATAACCCCGAGCACTGCCTATTAGTGAGCCTCGGCCGAGTCAGGAACTATGGGGGTATATAGGTGGGTATCCCCTGCCCGGCGAGTCAACCACAACAGCACCCCGGAGGTGCCCACCATCAGAGAAGGCGTCAGAGAGTAACGAACAGATTTATCGTTCAGCGTCTCACGCAGCAGGGAAACGTTATAACCGTTCTTGACGGCATCATGGACAGCCTCTGCATTGGACACATCGGGAACGTGCGAGACCACCCATTCAAGGACGTCAAGGGTTCCCAGGGCACCATGACAAGAGGTGAAGTTACGCTTGGTTCCCTCCTGCAGGGAACGCCGGACTGCACGGTCAAGGCTCGCGCGGTTAGAAAGTTCAGGGAGCCAACAGTGCACAGCCGCTAAGGCTAAGGCGACACCCGCGCTACCGTGGCACCAGGTGCCGTCGTGGGCGCTCTCCCCAATAGGTACCCGCATCTGCCAGTATTCCCCGTTATCAAGCTCATCCAAGCGGTTCAGCAAAGTGGCGACTGCCTGCCGGGCACGCTCTGGTGAGGGCATGTCTTGGCTCCACCGGCTGAGGGCGAAAATTGACGAGCTCATGCCGGTGGCAAACCCGCTCTGTGCCCACCACGCATCATCAATACGGCCAGCAATAATGTCCTGGGCGTGCCGGTCTAACACGGCCAGCGGCGCCTGACGGTCAGTGGCCAGTTCATGCCCCAGCAGAAGAGTTGCCGCGCCCACATGGCCGCTCAGATAGCCGGGGGTTGGGTGCTCCACCTTCGCTATACGTGCAGCCACTTGGTTCCCCAGCTCAAGAGCGGCATCTTTTAGCCGCGTGTCACCAAGGTAGCGGGCGCCACCGGCAAGAGTGAAAGCGATACCGGGTTCACCGGCAAAAGCCATGTCGCGTATATACTCAGGCAGCTTAAGCGATTTTTCCCCCGAAAGAATAGTCTCAGCTAGCGGGTCGAATACGCGGTGAGCAGTCTCAGCATATTCTTGGTGCCCCAGCACGTGTGCTGCTTGCGCTAACGCCAACGCAATACCCACTGAGCCGCCGTAGAGATCCGTCTGCAAAACATCAGTATTCCAAATACCATGATGGTGCTGCTGACTGCTCGGGACAGGGCTAACCCACGTCCACGGATCCTCCGGGGCGGTGCCTGAATGAACCGTAGCCGCCAGCCGGTCGGCGATCGCGGTGCTGAGTTCACGCTCTTCCCGCTCTCCCCCACGGCCCTGTCGGATGTCTGCCGGTTCATCCGCTAGAGTATTCGCGGGGTACGGGGAGATAAAAGCAGACCAGATCTGGTTCAGCTGCTCGTCAAGGTCGTCTTCATCCATGTGGGAAATGTGGTTAAGAGTCTCCTCAAGAGCGCTGGTTTTAATGCCCAAGCCCACCTCTTGCCCGTCGGGTGTCATGATCGCGGTACGATCGGCCCGATGTTTAAAGAACGGGATATCGAGCTGCCACAGTGACTCTACTTCTGCTAAGACCAGTTCCAGGGAACGATCGTCGTCAAAGGCTGCGGTACGTAGCGCCACTGTCGCAAAAACACTTTTAGAGGATAATGCCTCGGGGCTGCCGAGCATCCGTACCAGCTGCTCGTATTGCATGGTGGGCTGCAGCACGGCCCGAAGAGTCAGCGCAGCACATTCGCTGCGTACCAGCTCCTGCATAGCGTCACGGTGCTCACACACCCACCGGTACATTTGCTCAAACCCGCGCACAAACCCGCGGGCACGGGCAACTTCCGTGGCGCGCCGTTTCTCAAGGGTGTGGGTATCCGGATCGGTGCCCTGTTGGGGGCCGCCGAGGTCAGAGTACCGGACAGACCGGACAATAGCGTCATCCCGGAAAGGTTGCTCAATGACCGTACCTTTGAAGGGGTTTGCCCCCTGCTCACCCCGGATAAAGCCAATATCAACATACCCTTTTGAGGGGTCTTTACGTACCAGCCGGGTGGGCAGTAAAGCGCTGGTACAAATACCGCGTTCTTTATGTAACAAAGCGCTGTTGTCGGGTATGTCTGCTTTACCATCGTTCAGAAGGTGTGAGCAGTGCAGTATTGTTTCGAGGTCAATAGGGACAGCGCCCTCGCTCGTTGGGATGAGGTTCTCCTCGTGCATGTCTTTGCCCAGCAGAGCGTAGAAAAGAGCTGACAGCTGCCCCGAAGACTCTAAGAATTTTTCGGCCGTGAAGTCTACGTCTTCTCTCTCAATAAACTCCATGAACCCGTAGTCTTCACCCTGAACGACCCGGGCGGCACGCATGCGGGGGGCGCCCTGTTCCGCAAGTTTCTGAACGATCCTGTAGAACGCCCGTTCGCCATCAACGCTACGTGGTTTATAAGCCACCGTCCCCTGGCTAAACACCAGCAGGCAGCCGGTGCGTCCACCGTTATGGTAGTCACCCGCCATGGTGAGGGACTCAAGGGTGAGGGGCTCAGCATTTTGCGCCCCTAAAAGCTCACGAATGCCGCTTTCTTGGGCCTGGATTCGCTCAAAAAGCTCCGCCGCTATAGCGTGGAATTGGTGCACAATAATGCTGTGGACCCGCCGCAGAAGAGGATAGTTCGTATAGAAACCATCCATGAAATCTTTAGGCCAGCGGCGGCAGTAGTCTATGTACCGCTCTTCCGGGGTGTCCCCTTGCAGCAGCCCTTCAGAGGAAACTTTCTTAATATGGGCGACCAGCGGCCGAATATAGAAATTCGCCAGGCGCACCGTGAACTCATCAAGGAGCCCACCAACAATGTTTGGGAAGTGTTCTTTATCAACATAGTGTGAGGCACGAACAGCCTGTACTACGCGCTTATATTCACTCTCAAAAAGCCACGCAAAAAGCGTGTAAAACATAGCAGGTTCGGCCGTCGGCCCCAGTGCTGAAGGCACTGGAGCTGACGGCCGCCCAACAGGTGGGGAATCTGAGGTGGTGTCTAACCGGTCGAGTAAAGAAACGTCTGACACATCTGACACCAGTTGCTGGAACTGTTCATCATCCAGCTCAGGAAGAAGTTCCCTGATTAGCACTCAGTATTCCCCTTGTCTATGTTTTGTTATTAGCAGGAGTAGCCGTACCCAACAGCAGCGTAGTAGTAGCCGCCACCGTAGTAGCTGCTGCCGCTGCCGCAGTAGCTGCCACCGTAGCTACCGCCATAGCTGCCACCGTAGTATCCACAGCTGCTGTAACAGCCGCCGTTAACCTGCTCCAGCTCCTGGTCGGTCAGTTCTTCCATGAACATGGTATCCTTAGCCATGGTTATCCTCCTTATGAATTCCTGAATAGCCTCAGGAATGATTGTGGTTAATCAATAGTTTGATGTTTTCCATCAAACTTTGGCTGGGTTCCAAGATGACAACGTTCCAAAGGTGACAGCTTGGAACCCACCTCCTTTATTGCAGGGGTGCACCCCCCTCAAAAGGAAACTTATAGAGTTTTTAATGACCATTTTGGGTGGTCGAGAATAGAGACCTAGCCAGCAGTTCCCCAAAATATTCCGCTATTAAAAATTGCAGCAGAAAATAATTGCCGCTTAATCTTTAAAAGACTTGAAGAATGAGTTCGCTAGAAAAAGTTAAGCTCTCTATATTTGTCAGCAAAGTATATTTCCTCTACGATGATGCCTATCACCTAGCTACCACGCCACAATACACTTGCTCTGTGCATTAATAGCGCTATACTACGGCCACCACATCACAAAGTGGTGCGACATCAAATGGAAACTTAGGATATGTGAGAGTGTAAAACTGTTCCTATCACACAATAGGAGCCCAATATCAGCTTTCGGAAGCTCTCGATGCTATCCATTCTTTGCATCCTCAATAGAACACCCACAATAAGTTCTCGTCCCTGTAATAAACTTATTGCGACTCTGGCTAGCCCCTCAACTGTATCAAACCACCGGGGAAGTATGCAATAGGTCCTCATCATAATTTCCAAAACTTTTCTCAGAGCCGAAGCAGGTTCGCGGGGTAATCATTATTTCCGCGGTAAATCCCCCTATTTACCCGGTGGTGCCCGCCAAAAACCGACAGCAGCTTTCAAGAACTGCACAGCTCGCTCAGGATGCGCTGGGCTGCTTTTCGGGCGCTCTCGCCAGCGGCGCCAGCCTCATAGGCGTGCAGCGCATCTGCCGCCACATGCAGGCGCAGCACCCGCGGAAGGGCAGAAACCTCACGCAGAATCACATTCGCCCGCGTGGGTGGAGCAGGTTCCAAACCCCAACTCGGGGCAAATTTTGTGAGGTCACCGGACAGAATATAGGCGTCTATTAGAGGGGTTTTTATCCTTGAAAGCTCGTGCCGAACCCCGGTGAGCGCGAGCGCATCCGCACCCGTTCGCAGCAAGTCGCTCGTATCGTAGGGTGCCACATAGTAGTGCACGGTCATCCCGGTGCGGCGCGTGTACTGTCGGAGTGTATCAAGCCCGCAAGCGCAGAGGATGCGGGCGCGTTCGGCGGCAATGCGGCGCGCATCCGGGGTAAGCAGGTGCCCTCCCCCGTTGAAATAGAGGGCGAGCTCGTCGAAAGATTCCTGCGAGATAACGTCACTCATGGCATAAACATAGCAAACACAGAATAATCCGTGGTTGCTTTACCTCTCACGATCGACATATATGGCAAAAATAATCCTATTTCGGTATTATTTTGCCATGCAGTCGGTATCAGATTACGCAAAACATGCTGGGGTTAGTTCTCGTAGCGTTCGGGCGCGCCTTGAACGTGGGTCTTTGAGCGGAGAAAAATTTGCTGGTCGCTGGATGGTGTTGGATAGTCCTCGGAACCATCGTTCTTTGAGCGGACGCAAGATTTCTATGAACTCTTTCAACCAACTTGCGGCTTATATCGACGATCGTACGATCGCTATTTCTCCAGATGCTCGACGTCGCGCTAAAGAGCGAGCGCAGGTCCTCGCCCATACTGGTCTTAAAGCTTTAGAGCGGTACCAAGAACGTAGCGGGATGAAAGTTCATTACTTCCGTGCAGATCCTAGCAATCTTGAGAAATTACGCCATGAATCTGCGCTGCAAATGACGGGGGTAAGCCACGACATTTCGGAGGTTTATTCATCTTTTACTGATGCCTATGTTAAGACGTGGGATCTTGAAACTGTGGTCTACAAATACAGGTTAGAGCCGCGTTTAT
The DNA here is from genome assembly GCF_016726365.1 of Rothia aeria. Taxonomy (NCBI): domain Bacteria; kingdom Bacillati; phylum Actinomycetota; class Actinomycetes; order Micrococcales; family Micrococcaceae; genus Rothia; species Rothia aeria. Next base: position 1,178,199 of record NZ_CP068102.1, read on the forward strand.
CGGTACGAGAAGCGAACGTGCTACTCCGTGAAGTTGAAGAATTGCCTCATATTTATAGCCTTCACATCGCGTTAGATCTCCTGGATTTACGCGATGCACGCAGTCGGTCCGAGGCTGAACGGCTTCTAGGGAAGGTTCTGCATGAGCCGCATCATTAGAATTGATGCCAGCGGACCGGAGCTTGAGTCATGGCTGGGTCTTGCAACATGTATAAAATAAGTACATTGATTTATAATCAACTTTTAAAAGTATAGTTTACGAAGATAATAATACCAAGCTGCATTTCCATTAGAACAGATTACTGGCGTAAATTTTGTAACTCATACCGCTATAACAGCATATATAAAAAGCTTTTTTCACATATAAGTTAAGGATAGTAAGCTACCTTCGTAAATAATCCTCAAAGCTCACATCAACTTAGAGGATATTTAGCCGCTTCCAAGGATTCACTTACAAGAGACCAATGTATAAAGCGGCTCCCGCGATCCGAATATTTAAACCAACTATTTTTCTCACCGAAAGAAGCTAATTCATGAATATCTTCCGCAACAAGAAGTGGACTCCCATTGTCTTGTTCCTCATATATACTGCCATTATAATCAAATCGCCATCCCCGATTCTCAGCAACTTGTGCTGCTAAAAAGTGCGGGTGAAGATCTAAACCAGTATTTGTTCCAGGAACACTAAATTCTGTCAATCCCTCCCACGTAATTTTACTGTTAGGTTGCTTCTTACCAAACCAAGACATAAAAACCCTTTCACAGAAATTTTCAAATAGAATGATACGCATACTACAGTATCACAGATTTATATAGTTTATGTAGAAAATTTACCTACCCGACCTCGCCGTCTAGGTAGTACCAGGTGCCGTTGACTTTCTCGAAGCGGGACTTTTCCTGCATGGTGCCTTTCACATGTTCTTTGGCGGGCGTGCCGGGAACCGAGCGGTAGTACGCCGCAAACTCGACCGTGCCCGCCGCATCGAAGGGACCGCCCGAAGAGCCCAGAATATCCAGCCGGTACCAGCGCAGCGTTTCATCCAGCGTTAACTCTGCGGGGCGCGTATGCGGGTGCCAGCTCGCCAGCAGGTAGGGAGCATCGTGCAGGGCGAAAGCGGTAAACCGCGAGCGCATCAGGGCCAGCGGTGTGGGCGCGTTCAGGGTTCCGGATGCGGCAAACTCGCCCAGGTACCGCCCGCAGCAGGCACCGTATATCTCGCCGCTTGTGCAGGAGCAGCGGGTTTGAGGATCATACAGGATTGTTTCGCTCATGCACCCCATTCTAAACGTGCGTGAAAAAGAGCCTTTATTCGAATAAAGCGGCATTTTTAATGCTTTATTCAAATAAAGGCTCTTTTTATTGCCCTAGGAGGGGACATTTTGCAACCATGCGCACAGGCGCAGCGGGTTTAGTTTGCGATAGCGCGTGCCGGGGTATCTGCCGTGGAGGGCTTACCCACGTAGGCGCCACGGTACTTCGCGGCCGGGTGGGAGTCTGCAACCTTAGTCTGTCCCTTACCGAACAGGCTTTCGCGCAGGGTCTCACCTTCGTAGGAGGTGCGGTAGCGTCCACGCTTTTGCAGCTCAGGAACCACGAACTCGATGAAGTCCTCGAAGGAGCCGGGCGAAACGTGGTATGCCAGGTTAATACCGTCCAGTCCGCCTTCATCAATCCAGCGTTCGAGTTCGTCAGCCACCTGCTGCGGGTCGCCCACAATAACCTCGCCCATACCGCCAATAGTGCAGTGCTCGGCAATATCCTTACGCGTCCACTGCTTATCCTTGGCCTGCAGGGTGAAGGGGGTGAGGAAGGACTGAATCGACTCGGTCTTCACATAGTTGAGAACCTCGTCCTCGTCGAACTGGGAAAGATCCACGCCAGACCAGCCGCCGATAATGGCCTGCGAAGATTCCAGGTTCACGTACTTGCGGTACTCTTCGTACTTTGCCTTCGCCTTCTCTTCGGTCTCGTCCACAATAATGGAGAGCATCGCGAAAACCTTGATTTCGTCGCGGCCGCGGCCGTTCTCTTCTGCGCGGTCACGAATGCGGTCGGTAATAATGCGGGTCAGATCGGGGCGCAGCGCACCGATAAACACAACCTCGGCATGCTTGCCCGAGAACTTCTGCCCGCGGCTGGATGCGCCCGCCTGGAAAATCACCGGGGTGCGCTGGGGGCTGGGCTCGGTCAGCCCCGCGCCAGGCACGCTGAAGTACTTGCCCTTGTGCTGAATCGGGTGCACCTTAGCAGGGTCGGCGTAGATGCCCTTCTCGCGATCCTTGACGACCGCGCCGTCTTCCCAGGAGCCTTCCCAGAGCTTGTAACAGACGTCCAGGAACTCTTCGGCGAGTTCGTATCGGGTGTCGTGCTCAATCTGGGTTTCGAGGCCCTGACATTCGGCGGCGGAAGGCAGGTATGAGGTCACCACGTTAAAGCCCACACGCCCGTTAGTGAGGTGGTCAAGAGAAGCGTACTTGCGGGCAAGCGTGTAAGGCTGCTCGTAGGTGACAGCTGAGGTCACGCCAAAGCCCAGGTGCTCGGTCACGGCGGCCATTGCGGAGATCTGCATAAACGGATCGTTCACGGGCACCTGAGCGCCGCCTTCGATAGCAGGTGCGGCGGAGTTCTTGTAAATATCGTAGATGCCCACAACATCGGCTAAGAATACGCCGTCAAAGAAGCCCTTCTCAAGGATCTGTGCCAGGTCAGTCCAGTATTTGATGGTGTTGTACTCGGTAGCGCGGGAGCGGGGGTGGCGCCAGAGGTCAAAGCTTTGGTGACCCACACAGGTCATGTCGAATGCGTTAACTGCGATGCGCTTCTTCTGCTCAGCCATCTACGTTCCTTTCGCGAATGTTCGGGTGTTCCTGCACCCCGCGCGCCGCCTCCTTATAGGTGGTGGCCTTCTTGGTGTTCCAAGTTGTGCAGGTGGCGCATTCGCGCCGTACTTGCTTCGTGTTCCTTGAAGCCAGATCATCATCTGGGGCACCCCGCTACGGGAGAGGGTTGCCGCCCGGCTAGCCAGAGCTTTACGCCGGGACTCATAATCCTTGCGTTCTGAGTGTATCCCCTCGCAGATGGGGTGAACAGTATATGACGAACATTAATTTTTGTGACTCCGCACCGTAATATTTCGCATGAATCATGCAATATTTAGTCACCGTTAGTCACGGTACGTCATGTGTTTTCGCTGCAATGGCGCCCTCCTCTAGGGTTATAGGCGTAACCCATCCAGAGCGACTGAGAGACCTGGCTCGACGACGTCGCAGCAACCCCTAGCGGGTGCTAACGCCAGGACCGATGGAAGTAACATGACACAGAATCACCACACCCAGCTACCCGCCAACGCCCAGACGATCACTTTCGACGCCGTCAGCCAGTCGTTCCCACAGTCCGGCAAGAACACGCACGAGGTGCTTCGCGAAGTAAGTTTTACCGCCGCCGCGGGAGAAATTATTTCGGTCATTGGCGCATCAGGATGCGGCAAGTCAACGTTGTTGCGGGCCGCCGCCGGACTGAACCGCATTACGGGCGGGCAGGTGCGCATCGACAACACCCCGGTGAGCGGGCTTGATCAGCGGGTGGCAATCGGTTTTCAGGAGCCGCGCCTGCTGCCCTGGCGCACCGTCGCCGATAATGTAGCGCTTGGGCTGCCGCAGGGCACCCCAAAGACACGAGCGCAGGAGCGCATCCGCGAGCTGCTGCGCCTGGTGGGGCTCGCCGACTACGCCACGCACCGTCCCAAAGAAATCTCCGGCGGAATGGCTCAGAGGGTTTCTTTGGCGAGGGCGCTGGCGCGTGAACCCGGGGTGCTGCTGCTGGACGAACCGTTTGGGGCGCTTGATGCGCTGACCCGCATTAAAATGCAGGATCTGCTGCTGGATATTCACAGACAGGACCCAACCACGGTTCTGCTGGTCACCCACGATGTGGAAGAGGCGCTGTACCTCTCAGACCGGGTGATTGTGCTTGGTAAGCCCGCGCCCGATGCGTCCGCAACGATCACACGTGTAGTCACCATTAGCGACGCCCACCCGCGTGATAGGGCCAGCAAAGAGCTAACTGCCCTGCGGGCTGAGCTGCTGACAGAGCTCGGCGTGGAAAAAGCCGATACCGCCTTGGTTCCCGCCTAGAACAGGGCGCTGACTCCCGCGTGCTCTAGGGCCGCCGCACGCCTTCACCCCCTCTTGGTGAATAATTATTCATCTTCTTACTGTTTTTCTCACCCCATCAGATACCCAAGGATTACCCATGACAGCCATCACCAGAGCTGAAGCTCTTAAGGGCTTGCTGGCCTTCAGCGCCCTCACCACCGTTCTTGCCGGATGCGCCGGAGAAGGCGCAGGAAACCCCGGCGCGGGATCCGCAAAAGGCAAAGACACTGTGACCGTGGATTACGCCACCTACAACCCGCTCTCCCTTGTTATTAAAAAGAAAGGGTGGTTAGAGAAGGCCCTTCAGGAAAAAGGTAAAAAACTGGAATGGGTCAAATCAGCCGGGTCAAACAAAGCCAATGAGGCTCTGCGTTCGGGAAACATTGATGTGGGCTCAACTGCCGGTTCTGCCGCGCTGCTGGCCCGCGCGAACGGCTCACCCATTAAGGTGATTGACCTGTACTCGCAGCCCGAATGGTCGGCGCTGGTCACCACCAAAAACTCGAATATTCATGCAGTATCAGATTTAAAGGGTAAGTCGGTGGCGGTCACCAAAGGAACCGACCCGTACTTCCTGCTGCTCCAAGCGCTCAAGCAGGAAGGCATCGCGGCAAAAGAGGTAACCATCCAGAACCTGCAGCACGCCGATGGGCGGACCGCCCTCGATAACGGGCAGGTCAACGCCTGGAGCGGGCTCGACCCGATTATGGCCAGCGCGGAAATCGAAAGCCACGACGTACTGTTCTACCGCAACCTAGACTTCAATACGTACGGGTTCCTCAACGCCACCGAGCAGTTCCTCACAGACAACCCGGACGCGGCGCAAACCATCGTGAACGTGTATGAGTATGCACGCAAATGGGCGCTGGAAAACACTGCTGAAGCAACCCAGATTCTCGCCGACGAGTCCGGTATTAAGTTAGAAACCGCCAAACTCGTGATGGAACGAACCCACCTGAATATTGACCCAATCCCAGGGGACAAGCAGGTGCAGGTGCTCAAAGGTGTTGGCCCGATCCTCGTCGAATCCGGGGACGTCCCCAACCAGTCAGACATTGATAAGGCGCTGAGCAGCATCGTGGACGACACATACGCCAAGAAAGCCGACAGCGCCGCCGTTGAGAACGTGAAGAAGACGGTGAGCTAGCCATGAGTGTAACCCTCGACAAAATTTCCAACGCCCCGGAACTTTCAGATACCCCCAAACACACGAAATCCGCAGCCGCAGAAACCGCCGCAGCCCGCACGGCAGCTGCCAGCACCGCTGCCGGGCGCACCCAATTGGCGAGCTCCCACCGCGGCCAGCCCCGGCCAAGGCGCGCCCTGCCCCTGGGTGCTAAACACTATGTGGGGCTTATCCTGCCTGCAGCGCTCATCATGCTGTGGTATGTGCTGAGCACCGCCGGGGTATTCACCGCGGTGCAGCTGCCCGCCCCCACCCGCGTCATAGCCGCCGGAACCGAGCTGGCCCAGCGCGGTGAGCTAGCAACCCACCTGGTAATCTCCACCCAGCGGGTGGTGCTCGGGTTCAGCATCGGCGCGGTGCTGGGGCTGTTTCTGGGGGCGATTATCGGGCTGTGGGGGCCCGCGCGCATCGCCGCAGCGCCCACCATTGGGGCGTTACGCGCCGTGCCCTCGCTCGCCTGGGTTCCGTTGCTGCTGCTGTGGATCGGCATCGGCGAGAACTCTAAAGTAACGCTTGTGGCAATCGGCGCGTTCTTCCCCGTGTACACCACCGTCTCGGCGGCACTGGCACACGTGGATCCTAAACTTGTAGAGGCTGCACGCGCCTTCGGGTACCGGGGCGTTAAGCTTTTCACTACCGTCCAGCTGCCCGCCGTGCTGCCGTCTGTGGTGTCGGGTCTGCGCCTGGCGTTAGCGCAGGCCTGGCTGTTCCTGGTGGCTGCCGAGCTATTGGGGGCCTCCATGGGCTTGGGGTACCTGCTCACAGATTCGCAGAACAACGGGCGCACCGACCGTCTGCTGCTGGCAATTGTGCTGCTGGCGGTGCTGGGTAAGCTCACAGATGCGCTCATTGGCGTGTTTGAGCGCTGGGTGAAGGCAAAATACCCCAGCAACTAGGCGCCTTAGCCGTGCGGCGCCCCGAAAGGAAACCTTGGTGAAGTACAGACCAAGATATTCCTTCCGGGGCGCCACTCAGCTGCCTATCCTCTACAGCAGTTAGGGCAGCAGGCCACGTTCCCGCGCGAATTCAGCGGTTACCTCGTTATAGTCCACCTCAACCTCATCGGGGTCCGTCCGCGGGGTACTCGTCACACCCTGGGACGTCGCGCTGGCCGCAAACCGTAGAGTCTTCATATCGCTCTTCGCCCGCAGCGTGCTCATGCGCCGGTTACCGTTCACATCAGCGGCGACCGGCTGCGCATCAATCACGCCGTTCTTGTTAAAATCCACGTTACGGTGCGCAGGTTTGCCCTTACACAAGTACCCGTAGGCGTTCGCCCCAAGCCCGCGCCGCTCATCCAGGTTCTTCTCATCCAGCGGCATATGCTCGTGCGTTGAATACCCGAAGTAGTTCTTACCCCCGGCGCGCGGCACGCCGCTGAGCTGGTACTCGTAGTTCATAATGCTCAGATAGTTCGGCTTGTAGTTCTCCTCATCGGCCCCACCGTGCCGCAGCCCCAAGTTATGCCCCAGCTCGTGGATGAATGTGCCCACCCTAATATCGCTGCTGGCACCCCGCCAGTAGGTGTGCCCAACGGTCACAATAAATCCGCGAGCGCCCGTGAAACCCAGCCCCGAAGAGCTCGTATTGCCGTAATAGTCGCCCCAGATCATGTAGTGAAAACCAGCGTCACGGGCCGAGGCGAAATGACGGTTTTTCAGTGCCGCCCAGTCCCCCATACCGTTAAGCTTCTGATGCGGAATCTCGTTCCCGCCGCCCAGGTTGTACTTCGCGCTGCGGGCGGGCCCGGCATCCAGGTGGATACTCACACCCCGCGTACCGTCAGGGTTACGTAGCGGCAGGGAGGCGAACACCTCGGTAATGCGGTCAAGGTCGGCTTCGGTGGCGAGCTCACCGGGCATGTAGTCCATCTCAACAAAAATATCTTTACGGTACGGGTTGGCCCCCATACCCGGGTAGTCAACGTCAACTGTGCCGTCGCCATCGGCGTCATAGCCGCTGATCTCCCATGCGTTCGGGATACCGTCACCGTCCGTATCATACGTGTTGATGGTGCTTGCGCTGGCGGGGACGGCACCGGCTGCGATTAAAACTACGGTCGCGGCAAAAAGGCGCGCAGATTTCATGAATGCCACTGTGGCTCCTAGGATGCTTGTGAATTGAGTGAATGAAATACAGCTAATTGGCGCACCACAACCACCCCCGACACGCGGTACGCGCGGCGCGCTGCGACGCGCACCAGCACGAAAATGCATAAAAATCCGCTATGTCCGGGGTTGAAGTGCACAAATTTTCAAATATTTCCTACACATAATAGCGCCATTACAGCGCGCAGGCACACTTGTCTACTACACTGGATAGGTCGTATTCACTCACATCGCATACATTCACACTCTCTCAAATACATACAGGAGTCCACGTGACCCACGTACCCTTCAGGGGCGGCCTCACGCGGCGCCGCGCACTCGCTGGCGCCGCATGGTCCGCCCCCGCCGTCGCCGCATCCGCAACGGCCCCAGCCTACGCAGCCTCGGACCAAGTAGTTGCCGTCGACTACGGGGTATTCACTCAGGCGTTTAACACCACCATGGATAACCCCAACAGCACCTTCTTCGGGCTCGACTCGTACCACGGGCAGCTCACCGACACGCGCGCATCCCGCACCACCAAGTGGGAGGGCCTGCTCGCCGCAGGCGGGGGCACGTTCACCCCCGGCGGCAGCGTCGGCAACGGCCTCTACGGGGGTGCCGGGCTATGGTTCGCCGCCCCGCACACAGCATCCGGCGAATACACGGGAACCACCACCCTGCGCACCGGGGCACGTTTCAGCATCAAGTACACGTTCACGTTCGCCGACGAGATACAGACCCGCCCGCCCCTGCTGTGGGAGGACGGGGAACAGCAGCAGGTGGCTGCGCTCGCTCAAAGCGCCGGTGGTGCCCGCTCGAACAACCCGCGGCTTGCGGCGTTCAACGGGGCCGGTTTCACCGCGGTATTCCGGGAATCAGACAGCTACGGGACGGAGTGGCGCGGCACCCTCGACATTGTCACCGCTGAGGACGCGGTGGCCTCAGCTGAGGGGATGCAGGTGTTTAACCAGGTGCTGTTGAGCCAGGTGCCCGTGTACTACGACCAGGTGGGTGAGTCGTTTAGCCTGCGAACAACCGTGACCGTGGTGGATGCGACCCTGCTGCTGGAGCCGGTGAACAGTGCGGCCCCGTCCGAGCAGAATATTGCGGGGCTTTCCGCCAGTGCCACTATCACCCACTCCCCCGCGTAGGCCCTGCGCACGCCGCTAATGGATGAGCTGATTAGAGACAAGCTCCCGGTAGAGGGGTGAGAACTCCATGAGTATGTCGTGCGTGCCTTGGGCGACGATCCTGCCGTGATCCATCACGTAAATCATGTCCGCATTAACGACGGTGGACATGCGGTGGGCAACCATAATCATGGTTGATTCGGGGGCGGCGTTATTGTTCAGCACAGACACCACCAGCTCTTCGCTAATGCCGTCAAGCTGGGAGGTGAACTCGTCCAGCAGGTACACCTGCGGGTTTTTCAGGATCACGCGGGCTATGGCCAGCCGCTGCTTCTCACCCCCGGATAAGGACGTGCCGCTGCCGCCAATGTTCAGGTCCACGCCGTGCCCTGAACGTTCTAGCACTTTTTCCAGCCCCAAATCTTTGAGGATGCGGTGCGCGGCAGCGCTATCGGTGCCGCGCCCCGAGATGTAGACGTTATCGAGGAGCGTGCCCAGAATCAGGGGGGATTCCTGCTGCACCAGGCCGATTTTGGCGCGCACAGCCGGGATGGAAATGTCTGAGCTTGCGGTGCCGGAGTAGAGGAGGTTCCCGCCTGAGATTTCGTAAAGCCGGGCGATGAGCCGCAGCAGGGTGCTCTTGCCCGAACCGGAGGGTCCCACGATGGCGATCTTCTCCCCCGGGGCGATGCTGAGCGTCATCCCGGAAATCAGGTAGGGTGAGGCCCCTTCCTCAGGTTCGGCACCGTATTTAAAGCTGACGTTATCCAGCAGGATGGAGCGGATATCACGGTTTTCGTGGTATGTGTCCAGCTGTTCGGGGTACTCGTCCGGGATGCCCAGGATCTCCTGGATGCGGGTAATGCCTCCGCTGGCTTCGGCAATATTGCTCATGGTGCCGAAAATGTACCCCAGCGGCATGATCATCATAACCAGGAACATGACGAACGAGACCAGGTTGCCGACGGTAATTATCCCGTTCGCGACCCTGACCCCGCCAACGCCAAGAACCACTAGGAACGTGATCTGCATGGCCACCGCAGAGATGGGGGTGATGAGGGCGACAAGCCGTGCCACTCCGATCCCCTTAAGCCACGCATTATCGACTTTCTGCTGCAGCCGCTTAAACTGGTGCCCCGCCGCGTTCTCCGTCCGAACGAGTGAGGAGGCCTCCAACACGCTGGACACATCCGAGCTCAGCTCACCCACCGCCTGCTGCATTTGCGCGCTGGATTTTTCGACCTTAGAGGTTGCCATCGTGACGGACACGACCGCCAGCAGGGATATGACGGCGGAAATAGCGAGCAGCAGGGGGTCGATGAAGAACATCCCGATCACCGCCCCAATGAGCGTGAAAACACCCACGAACGACTGCACGAACCCTTCCGTGAGGCAGCGGCGCAGCAGCATCGTGTCATTAATGACGCGGGAAAGGACGTCTCCTTTGGTGTATTTCTCTAAGGCGTCCAGGGGGATGCGGAGTATTTTCCGCACAAGCTGCGTGCGTGCGTCACGGGCCACCGATTCGGCGACTTTCTGGATAAAGTACTGCTGAACACCGTTGAGGATGGCCCCGATAATGAGCACCAGAATAATGAGAACCGGCAGGTAACCAATACCCTGGGCGGATCCTGCGGAATCAACAAGATCGTTCACTATTAACGGCTGCAAAAGCGACGCGGCTGAGCTTGTGAGACTCATTAAACAGATAACGGTCAGCAGCCCTTTAAAGGGGGATAGATACGAAAAAACTACCCCCCAGGATGACTTCCCATTATTTTTAGCTTTCACCATAGTCTCATGCGCCTCACTTCTTGGGTGCCGCCGCCCTCACCCTGTTTTTGCCTGAATGGTTACGGCGTTAGCGGGCTTCTGGGTTGGTGGATGCGACAGTCACGAACCCCTGCACATCGTGGTGCTCATTAATGGGTTCCCCCTCGACGGTGACCCATGCGTGCGCAAGGAACGGTTTCACCCGGAACCCGGAAGCCCACACCACTTTCCGGCGCATGAGAGAAAGCAAAAGGTAGGTTGAGATGGACCGTGCCAGGCACCCCCGCTCCCCACGGCACAGCGGGGAAACTTCACGCACTTTCGCATCAACCGCGAGCGCCTGCTGAATGGATGAGCTTTTCTGCAGGGGCCGGAACATTTTCAGCAGGCGAACAATAACGGTGACCGGCAGGCGCGCAATAATCTTTGCCGCACACACCGCCAGGCGCGCTTTGATACTGCTGACGGTGTGCGCGTCTGTTGCGGTGGTGGGGTTATCACCCATGGTCCTCGCCTTTCTCTAGGACACCCATCGTCCACAGTTCCCGCAGGGTGCCTTCAAGGTCCTCCCGAATCTCGTCCGGGTCGGATTGTGTGTACTGGCGAATGAAAGAGTCAATGATTTCTGAGTTGCGGCGCCCCTGCTCCACGAGGTCCAAGATGTGCTCTGTGGTGCTGTTTCCTTGAAAATAGGCGCTTCGGGTGGGCACAAAAACCACGATGCCGGACTCGGTGCCCGAAATTTTGACGCCATCGGCGATGCAGAACCTCTCGGGCAGTGACGCGTAGCGTTTATACATAGTTTTCACGTAGCCATACCTCCATGTGGGTCATACGTTCAAAATCGTAGAGTGTCTCTGAGCTGCCCAGGGGGCTGTTTGCGATCGTGCGGACAGTGTCTATATCCACAAGGTTCAGCTCCGCCAGGAGACTGTCGCCGATCATTTTCAGGAAGTTTTCTTTGCTGCGTTCGTAGTCTTGGTACAGGTCGAAGCTGTAGTCGCTTTTGTAGATGTCCCGGTAGAAGAACTCGGGCAGGGTGCCTTTCATGGCTTCCAGGATGACGGGTTTGCTCATCCCGTGCCCGCTCAGAACACCCGGGTACACCAGGGAGGAGCGGATCATGTCGTCCTCAAGGTAGGGTGCGGCAAATTCCAGGCCGGTTTCGCTGAAATACTCGTTCATGCCCCGAAGCACTTCCCCCTGAAATTCCAGGGACCCGTAGATGTGGAACCGGTATTTATCCAGTTCTTCTTCCTCCGGCGGGATGGGGGTCGCCCTCATGAGCTCAATGACTTGCTCGGTAGCTTCTTCGGATAGCCAGGAGGGCAGCGTAAAGTTCGGGAACCAGGAGAAAGCATCGATGTTTTCAGGGATGTTCTGGCCCCGGCGGGTCAGGCGCCGCTGCAGCTCACGCTGTTTCGTTTCTGGGGAGAAAGCGGCACGTAATGTCGATACTTTCGGCCAGCGGGCGGCGGCCGCAACGGAGCTAATGGCTTTAATAGCCCGCATTTTCTCACCCTGTTTGAAGTAGAGCAGCGCCTGAACAGGCATGGGCTCAAACAGCTCGTCCCCGCCAATTCCCAGGCAGTGGATGCTGGAGCCGCGTTCCCGCGCGCTGCGCACAAGGGCGGTAAGGTGCGGAAGGTTAGCGTGCCATGCGCGGGGCGCCTCGGAAAACCCGCGAAGCTCGTCCGGGATGGTGAAACCTGCGGTGCTTTTCGTAAATGAGTCAAGCTTAATGAGGTCTATGGCGAAGTGTTCGGCTATTTTCTGGGCGAGCTGCGTATCGCGGTTGTCTTTATCGTCCGTCCCGGCGTGAAACGCGGTGAAGGGAACATTCTGCGCTGCGAGGAGCACGGATATGACCGTGGAGTCCACGCCGCCGGACAGGTCGGCAGATACGTGGGTGCGCCCTTCAGCCAGCCGCCTCAGAACCGAGTTCAAAACGGTGTATACGTGCTGTGACACATCGGAAAAAGATAGGGTGCTGTCCTGCAGGCTGAGGGCATCTGCGAAGTACGAGGTGTTCTGCACAGACCCGTGCTCGTCTTCGCATACGGTGGTGGCTGGGGGCAGCGCCATAATGTTCTCCCAGTAGGAGACGCGGCGCACCCACCCCGGCGGGTTACGGCATAGCCCGAGGGCCACCCGAGACATATTAATAGCGGGATTAAGGGCATCCACTAGGGGTTTTACTGATGTGCTCAGAAGATCCACCGGCCCCAGCTTTGAACGGTACACGCTGCGGTGCCGCGAGACGGAAGATACCAGCTCGCTACCTGCGGTGGAGTCGGTGTTTGATGCGGAAGCCTCATGAGTGGGTAACGGGCGAACAGTTATATTATTCGAGCTGCTACGAAGAAAGTGAGAAATCTTCTGCACGTTACCGGATGTTGTGTATAGCTCTGCCACAGGATTCCTTATCGTCACTTTCCACATTAAAAATATGGGCTCGTTTAATTATTGTTTTTACCGCATCCCACTTTTATGCGGATTTCTGCGAATAATAAACAAGTCACCTGGCGCGCAGGGCGCTATTTATAGAGCAACTTCAGGGGGAGTCACAAGCCGGGCACCGGAGAGAACATCCCGGTATTTCCCGTATATAAGGCCGTGAGTGCAATCTGCAAAAGAGTTCATCTTCATAAAACGTGCCTTAATATACATATTCTTCCCCTTTTCTTAAATATTTTAAAATTCTCAAATTACATATATTATCTACACAGATTTACCCTAACCCGTAAATTGCATGGTTTGCAAGGGATTCTCACGATTATTTTAATTTTTCCTGAAAGTATTTCTGCTTAAAATAGCAGGTTTACACGAACTGCCCACCACCAGCAGCGCCGGTAATTCCCGCATATGAGCAGAAGCAATTAATGTCATAGCAGATACCCGATGCGTGAAAAGGTGGGCTGTGAATGGCACGGGCTCTGCAAACATTGGTTGGCAACTCAATAGAAAAGTGGGTGCCTCAGAAGAGGCACCCACTTTAAGCCTTGGCGGGAAGCTACCATGAGCCTCCACTGACGCCTCCGCCGGTGAAGCCACCGCCGCCTTCGAACCCAGAGTTAGGTCCACGGAGCGCACCGAAAATATCTCGATAGCTTCCCCAGAACCAGCCGTGAGTAGCTTCCTCGAAGGAGCCAAGCCTAGTAAGTTGCGCTTTGGTGTACATAGAATTTCACCTCAACCTATCCTCTATTACCACTCGCTTGAGCCTCCGGCACCGTTGAAATTAGTCCTGGGGCCATGCCATACCCCGTAAACATCACGGTAACTTCCCCAGAGCCAGCCACGGGTAATATGCGCAAAAGAGGAAATCTTTTTAAATTCTGGCTTAATATACATTATGCCCCTCAAACAATATGTGGAATATATTGCATTACACAACTGTGCATGAATTTCCAGAAGTTTCTAAATAAAATGTATGTTATTCCGGTTCTACCCAAAGGCAAAGATGCTACTTATTAGCGTACCGGAGGGCTCCGTAAATATCACGACGATTCCCCCAGTACCATCCATGAGTAGCGGCCTGGAAAGAGGTAATTTTAGTGAACGTTGCTTTGGTGTACATTGCATTATCCAATCATCATAAGCCCAAATTTCTTGGACATAGGCTCTTCTAGCCTACTGTGGTGTAGCGTAGCTTAAATTCCCTGCACCACACAAGAGTTTTTACATTATTTTATAGTTCAAAAAACAATTATTTACCCGCAAATTTTATAGGCTGCAAATATTTATCTCTGTAGGATAATGCCTGCCCCTGCGCTTCCAGCAGCTCTTATAGCAGTCTAATAACCCATCTTCTGGTGATAGTTTTGATGATATCCGCTACATATGCTGCAAAATATTCACCAGGTTCCCCAGCGGATCGCGAACAAAAAACCTCCGCACGCCCCAGGGCTCTTCAGCAACACCGTATTCAAGCGTAATACCTGCCGTATGAATGCGGGCGAGGATTTCATCAAGATTATCTACTTCAACCGATAAATCAGGCACCGGGGTACCTGATCCGCCTTCACTAGCTATGCTGACCTGCACAGTCGTAGTTTCCGCATTGCCGTAAGTCTGTATCCATCCGTGATCCATGAGCAGCTCCAGGCCCAGGATGTCCCGGTAAAAAGCAGCAGCTGACTCAGGTTTATCAGCGGCAAGATTAGTAACGATACGCTTAACAGCCATCAGACGCCCCTTCCGTGAGTGTTTTATTTTGGCTCAATCTTCAGGCACTTACGATGAAGCCTATCAAGAGATGCAAGCCTACGGGGCAAGATTAAGAACGGGTTTAAGTCTAAAGCTCATTAGATTTGCGGGTTAGAGTTTCTCCGCCCGGCCGGCTGTACGCCTGGGGTGTATGCGACGCGAGAGCTAATCTCTGGGTGCGGGATCAAACAAATATTGCGGAATGTTACGAACATGGTGTGCACACGCGCAATATGACGGGGTGTCTTTGCACCTGCGCCAGCTACAGGGTTTACTAGATTGGTAATCCATCTAGAGCGACCGAGAGACCTGGCTCGACGACGTCGCAGCAACCTCGCCTGCGGTGGCGCATCATGCGCCCTCATAACGCCGAAGGTGCTAACGCCAGCAACCGATGGGAGATACTGTGGGACTGCCCAGCCCCTTCTCGTTCACAAACCCGCTAGCCCCTACCCCCAACCCCGCGCATGAATCTGATGAGGCACGGGTAGCGTTCTGGGAAAAACAAGCCGAGCGCCTAAGCTGGGGCAAGGCCTGGGACAACGCACATACCTTCCAGAAACCGCAGGTTATCGGAACCGATGCTGAGGGCATCGAAGAATACTCCGTACCCGAGATTAAGTGGTTCGAGGGCGGCAAACTTAACGTCGCCTACAACTGCGTGGACCGCCACGTGGAGGCGGGCCGCGGCGACAAAGTGGCCCTCTATTTCGAGGGTGAACCCGGCGATCGTGAAGCTATCACCTACGCCGAACTGCAGCGACGCATCGCCCGCGCCGCCAACGGCCTGCTCAAACTCGGCGTGCGTAAAGGCGACCGTGTAGTAATCTACCTGCCGGTTATTCCCGAAACCATTATTTTCACGCTTGCGTGCGCGCGGATCGGCGCAATTCATTCGCTCGTGTTCGGCGGGTTCTCGGCGGAGGCACTGAAGTTCCGGGTGGAAGACACCGGCGCGAAGGTTCTGATCACCACCGACGGGCAGAACCGCCGCGGCAAGGTCGTGCCCGTGAAGGTGAACGCCGATGAAGCATGCTCGGGTGAGAACAATATCGAGCATGTGATCGTGGTGGACCGTACAAGCGCCGCAGACCCCGTGGCGCACGCGCAGGTTCCCTGGACGGCCGGGCGCGATATTTGGTACCACGACCTGGTGGACGATCAGCCCGATACCCACGAGTACGAGCTGCACGATGCCGAAGACCCGCTGTTTATCATCTATACCTCCGGCACCACGGGCAAACCCAAAGGCCTGGTGCACACAATGGCGGGGTATTTGGTGCAAACCGCATACACCCACGCACTGCTGTACGATCTGCTGCCGGACTATGTGGATGACGACGGGGTGCTGCGCCCCGATGAACTGTCTGCCGTGAACGACCCGGCGAAGGTTGAATCGACTGTGCACTGGTGTACCGCCGATCTCGCGTGGGTGACCGCACACACCTATGAAATCTATGGTCCGCTTGTGAATGGGGTGACCGAGGTTATTTTCGAGGGTACCCCCAATACTCCGCATTACGGCCGTCATTTCGAGGTTATCGAACGCTACGGCGTCACCAACTATTACACCGCGCCCACCCTGATTCGTTCCCTCATGGGGGCTTTTCCTGACGGCCCCGAACCCGGAAAATACGACTTCTCAACTGTGCGTCTGCTCGGGTCTGTGGGCGAGTCCATTAACCCTCAGGCGTGGAAGTGGCTGCGCAAGCACGTGGGCGGGGGTACCGCATCGTTTATCGATACGTGGTGGCAGTCCGAAACCGGCTCGACCATCTGCTCCCCGCGACCACACGACCCCGCCTTCGCACCCGAAGGGACCTTCCCCGAAGGCACCCCGCACTGCACTCCCCTTCCCGGATGCGCCACCCGCGAAGTCCCCGGCGTCTCGGTGCGCGTGGTGGACGAGCACGGTGACCTCGTTGAGCCCGGCAAACAGGGCTTCATTGTGGTCGATAAGATCGGCCCCTCCATGGCACGCACTGTCTGGGGCGACCCGCAACGCTACCTGAATTCCTATTGGAAGCACTACGGTACGCGCGGCTGGTTCCTCGCCGGTGACGGCGCGAAGGTCGATGATGAGGGCAACGTGTATATTTTGGGGCGCATCGACGATGTGATCAACATTTCCGGGCACCGCCTTTCGACCATCGAAATTGAGTCTGCGCTCGTGACGCACCCGGCCGTGGTGGAGGCTGGCGTGTGCCCCGTGGAGGACGAGCTAACCGGCCACCAGGCAGTCGCCTATGTGACGCTCACCGACGAAGGCCGGGCACTGACCGAAGATGAGCTGAAGGCGGCACTCACCGAGCATGTGCGCGAGCATATTGGTCCTATCGCTAAACCCAAGGATGTGGTCGCGGTCGCCGATATTCCTAAGACTCGTTCAGGGAAGATTACCCGCCGCCTGCTGGGCGAGCTCTACCAGGGGCATAAGCTGGGCGATATTTCTTCGCTTCAGAATGAGGAGGCGCTCGGCGCTATCGCACAGGTACTCGTAGACACCGGGCGAGTAAACCCGGATGCGTTCACCGAAGAGCAGGCGGCAGCGTAGGGAGCGCATCGCCAAGCGGTATGCACCCTCTTTCGAGAGCATACTGGATAAGAAACGAGCGCATTACATATTGGGAGCGGTTTCTTGATGGAGGAACCGC
Organism: Rothia aeria; assembly: GCF_016726365.1. Taxonomy (NCBI): domain Bacteria; kingdom Bacillati; phylum Actinomycetota; class Actinomycetes; order Micrococcales; family Micrococcaceae; genus Rothia; species Rothia aeria. The sequence continues at coordinate 1,195,395 of NZ_CP068102.1, forward strand.
TCCCACTTTCGTCTTGTTGCGTATCGTTAGGGTTTTGAGCCTGTTTCTGCCCCTTTATCAGAGGGCTCTGGATCCGATTCGCCGGTGGCTTTAGAGCCTTCCGCGCTGGAGACCTCGCCGGGGTTTTCGGCGCTGCTATTTTTGGTACTGGTGTTTTCGCTGCTGGGCGCATCCGAAACGTTCTGCCCGGATGCCCACGCACCTTTATCCACCGGCTTGGCGAAGAAGAGGCACGCGACCATGCCCACGGCGGCCAGAGCCAGCGCCAGAATCAGTGAGTCGTTCATCGCGGTGGCAATAGGTTCACGCAGGAAATCGGGAACCTGACCGCCGGACATCCCTTCACCACTGACGGCGGGGGCGCTCATAGCGCCTCCGCCTGCACCGGCACCTGCGGGACGCATCCGCTGCATGGCCTGTGTAACCTGCTCGGTAATCAGGCCGCCCATGAACGTGGCAATACCCGCCGAACCAAGCACACTGGCAACCTGGCGAGTCTCGTTATACACGCCCGACCCGGCACCCGCTAAACGAGGCGGCAGGTTGCGGGTTGCGGTCACCGCCAGCGGACCCCAAATCATGGAGTTGCCAATACCCAAAATTGCAAAGGGTACAAGCAGAAGCGCGAGGGACTGATCCGCCGTCATCAAAGCACGCAGAACAATAAATCCAACCACCAGCAGGGCAAACCCCGAAACGGCGTACCATTTGGGGTTTGACGTGCCCAAACGTTTACCAACCAGCGGAGAGAGAGCACCCGAGAACAGGGCGAGCGGGGCGGTCATGAGTGCCGCCTGGGTGGGGCTCATACCGCGCACCTGCTGGAAATAAATAGTGGTTGGGAACGCCAGCGTCAGGGTGTGCGCGCCCATCGCCGCGATAGCAATATTAGACACCGAAAAGTTGCGGTCTTTAAACAGTCCCAGCGGCACCAGCGGCTCTTTACGGTTAACAGCCTGCCACACGATAAAGAGGGTGAACACGATGATGCCCGCGATAATCATGCCCCATACGCTCACCGGGATTCCGGTTCCCCACAGCGACTCGGTGATAATGCCCCAGTCGTAGGTAGAACCCTCCTGAATACCAAAGACCATCAGGAACAGGCCGATAGCGGAAAGAACCACGCCCAGCCAGTCGAAGTTGTGCTGTTTGGAGGGAAAATGCGGGATATTCCGAACCGCCAGATAGATGCCGATCACGCCGATAGGGATATTGATGAAGAAGATCCACGTCCAGCCGGGGCCATCCACGAGCAGACCGCCAGCGATAGGGCCCACGAGCGATGCGATACCGGCCGCCGCACCCCACACGCTCATCGCCACCCCACGTTTATGCGGCGGGAACATGAGCGTAATAATCGACATGGTTTGCGGGGTCATCAGGGAGGCGCCTATCCCCTGCACCACGCGCGCAACAATCAGCATCTCCACATTGGGCGAGAGCCCGCACCACAGCGAGGAGAGGGTAAAAACCACCATACCAAGCAGGTACATCTGCTTCTGCCCGAACCTATCGCCCAGGCGGCCGGTAATCAGCAGCGGCACCGCATAGGCGAGCAGGTAAGCACTGGTCACCCAGATCACGGCGGAGAGCGAGGCGTTGAGCTCATTCTGCATATGGGGCAGCGCCACGGTGACGATAGTGGTATCGAGCAGGATCATAAAGAACCCGATCACGAGTGACCACATGGCAACCCACGGTTTCTCGGCGGCGTGTTCGATGGATGGTGTGTGTGGGCGCTTCTTCGGCGCGGCTTCTTCAGCCATAAATCCCCTGCCTCATCTTCTGTGCGGTACCGCCGAGCGATAAAAACCTAGCACTTCATCATAGCTCTGTTTGCGTTCACGAACGAGTAGGCGATGGTGATCCTCGCAGCTGTGCCTTCCCGGTGAAGACGTGCTTTCTGGCGTGCCGCGCCCGCGGCAGCGAGTCTGCTGTTCCAATGTGCGCAGGCCGCACCCGCCCGTTTTCTCTTTACGCGGAAGACGCGCGTGTAGACATCACTACCCAGCGCACCTAGCCTGAATATGTAGGCTATTTTCACCAACATACGGAGGAGACGATGGCTGTTGTAACGATTATTGGCGGGCACGGGAAAGTTGCGCTTCTGGCCGAGCCGCTGCTGGTGGAGCGCGGGCACACGGTCAATGCGCTTATTCGCAGGCCGGAGCAGTCAGAGGATATTGTCACGCGCGGGGCGAACCCGGTGGTCACTGACATTACCGCATTGAGCACCGAGGAGATGGTGAAGCTTTTGACTGAGCTGGGAACCGAGGTGCTGGTGTGGTCCGCCGGTGCGGGCGGCGTCGGCGGGCCGGAACGCACCTACGCGGTTGACCGTGACGCCGCGATCCGGTCGATGGACGCGGCACGGCTGGCCGGTATTAAACGGTACGTGATGGTATCGTACCTGGGCGCGGGTTCCGGGCACGGCATCGACCCTGATAACAGTTTTTACGCCTACGCCGAGTCGAAGGCGATCGCCGATGAACACCTGCGCGGCTCAGGGCTGGATTACACGATCCTGGGGCCGGGGATGCTCACCCTTGAGGAGGCAGGCGGTATTACCCTGGGGGTTGAGCCCGCCCACACGCCCGGCGCCGAATCTAATACTCCGCGGGCCACCGTTGCCCAGGTGCTGGCGGCGGTTCTTGAGGACCCGTCCACGGTTGGGAAGGCGCTCCCGTTTATTGGCGGGCCCACCCCGATCGCTCAGGCTCTCGCATCGGCGCCTAACAGCAATAAGCTGCGCTAGTACAGTCCCCGTATGTGTGGCAGGCGGCGGCCCGGATTCGTGCAATCCGGGCCGCAGTTTTAGATAATGGCTATGAGCACGAGTAATGACCGGTAAAGGGGCGTCCGTATGGGCTTCTTCAGCTATTTCACCGATAAAACAGCTCCCGAACCTGCCGAGGCGCAGCTCACCGCGTACGTGAGCGGGCGGGTGCAGGGGGTGGGGTTCCGCTGGTGGTGCGCTGGCACCGCCAAACCGATGGGTTTGAGCGGGTACGCCGAGAACCTGGACGATGGCCGTGTGAAGGTTATCGCGCAGGGAACCCGCGCCTCCTGCGAGCACCTGCTGGATGCGCTCAACTCGGGTGATACGGCTGGGCATGTGGACTTTGTGGATGCCACCTTCAGCGATCCGCAGGGCACGTTCAAGGGGTTCGGGATCCGGTAGCGCTCCTCCACTCCCCATGCTAAAAAGGCTCTTTATGCTCCCGATGCACCCCGCAGTATGCCCCCAAATACCCGGTAACGTGGAATAATGGTCTACGCACTCATATCATTCACGTAGTTCATGGAGGTCCTTGATGACACGCTATCGCTGGGGCATAACCGGTGCCTGCATTCTTTTCTTAGCTGGAGTTATTGTTTATAACCTGCGCGAATTTCTGGCATATGATTATCTTGTCTATTATGCCGGGGGTAAAAGCGTTAACTGGTTTCTTGATTACCCCAGTAACCTCTATGATCTCGATATTCTTCGTGAAACTGTGCGGGCAGAAAACTTTAGATATATTTTCGGCGACAGCGGCCTGTGGCTTGCGTTTACGTACCCGCCGTTTGCCTCGCTCCTCTTTATTCCCGCATCGTTCTTGCCCCTGCGGGTGGCAATTGGCCTTCATCTGGCATTTTTCGTACCTATTGCCTTCTATTGCGCCAAGGTTCTGCGTGACTATCTGGCAAAGCGCAATTCTCGGCTGCTTTTTGAGAAATATCTTTCGCCTTTTTCCTTTATTGTTTTGTGTGCCGCGCTTATCTTACTTTCAGCGCCGTGGCGCAATAATTTCTTGTACGGTCAAATAAATCCGTATCTGCTGGTGCTTATTCTCTACGATCTTCTGCGGCCGGGTACCAGGATTCCGCGCGGCGTTTTTATCGGTATTGCTGCGGGCATTAAACTTACTCCGCTCGCCATAGGAGTTCTTTTTCTAGTGCGTAAAGAGTGGAAATCCATTATTGCACTGGGGGTCTCGTTTGCGGGAACCATTGCGGCGGGGTTTGCTGTGCTTCCGCAGCAGTCTCTCACCTATTGGGGCAGCGTCATCTGGGACCCGTCACGCGTGGGCAACCCGATATCGAGCAATAGCATGGCGATTCAAGGCGTTTTAGGGCGCATGACCTTTCAGGATGGTACCGTACTGAAGGCGCTGTACGGGATCGCGGCAATCGCGCTAATTGCGGTGATAGGGTACGCCCTGCGGAAGATGGAGCAGCACAACCTCTATCTATCGCAGATCTCGTTGGCGATTCTTGTGCCAGTGTTTATCTCACCAATCAGCTGGTTCCATCACGCCGTGATTCTGCCGATTTTTATGGTGTGCGCGGCGGTCGATTTCTTGCCGCTGGTGGCACGGTGGCGTTCTCGTGCGGGGCGCATCCTGTGTTATCTGTGCTATGCGCTGAGTTCTCTCATGCTGATTAATACGCTTCTGGACTGGGGAAAGCTCGTGGTGCGCTTCTGGCGGCGTGTCGATTTTTACCCATTTACCGGCAGGTATCCGGGGATGGATGCGCATACCCTGCTTCTGCGGGCGGCGGATGAGCAGCCGGTTATGTTTGTGACCTCAATTCCAGCATTGGCGCTCGTGGTGTTGGTTGTGCTGTGGGCGGTGCTCCTACGCCGCCCTGCTGAAAGTAGACAATGATAAGAAGGCTCTTTATGTGAATAAAGCATTAGAAACTCCGCTTTATTCACATAAAGAGCCTTTTTACGCGGCGGAAACGGCGAGAGAGGCCAGGATACGTACACCCAACGCCTAATCACGCCAGATTTCGGCGAATTGGGCGCGGGTCATGGTTGCTTGCCGCACGGCGACAGCCTTCCGGTTGCCGTACTTATCGGGGCGGGCCGCGCTGGTGCTGGTTTCGTCGGTAATATTCGTAAACCCGGCTTTTACCGCCACCCGTTCGGATGCTGCGTTTCCCACCAGTGCCGCCCATCCGATAGTGTCTAGTCCCAGCCCGAGCGGGTCGAAGCTGAAGCCGAGGACGGTGCGTACCGCATCGGTCATAATGCCGCGCCCGCGCATCTGGGCAGCCGTATAAAACCCTAAGTCTGCATATGTTCCGGGCGCGTTTGCGGAGCCTTCGGGCAGGCGCAGGGAGATAGCCCCTGCGAGCACCCCGCTGTCATCAATGGCCCAGGTGAGTTCACGCCCGGCGGCTGCGGCGCGCTGGGTGAAGGTGAGGAAGGTTTGCGCGTCGTCGCGCGTGTAGTTCAGGGGGACGGTGGTCCAGCGCACGGTTTCGGGGTCGGTGCAGATCTGCACCAGTTCGTCGAGGTCAGCTTCACGCAGGGGCCTGAGGGTGAATTTTTCGGTGATGAGTTCAGGAATTTTCATGGCACGAGTATACACACACCATAGAGTGATACAAAACACATACTCAGAGGCCCTTGCCACCTTGTAATTATGAATTACTCATAATAATATGGAGTTACTTCCCCTTCGAGGGCACCAAAAATACAGTTTCCGAAAGACCGCACACTATCGTTCGGGAGCTTCACACCACAACCTGAAAGGGCATAAATGGCTGTACTATCCATTGGCGACCAGTTCCCCGCTTACGAGCTGACCGGCGTTGTTCCCGGCAAGCTCGCCGAGATTGAGGCAAACAAGCCCGAAGATTACTTCACCACCGTTTCCTCCGAGGGTCTGGACGAAGACACCTGGCGCGTCGTATTCTTCTGGCCCAAGGACTTCACCTTCGTCTGCCCCACCGAAATCGCCGCATTCGGCAAGCTCGCCGACGAATTCGAGGCACGCGACTGCCAGGTTATCGGCGTATCCGTGGATAACGAATACACCCACTACGCATGGCGCCGCTCCCACGAAGAGCTCGTAGATCTGCCCATCGTCATGGCATCCGACCTCAAGCGCGAGCTCACCAGCGCCCTGGGCATCCTCAACAAGGACGGCGTGGCAGACCGCGCAACCTTCATCATCGACCCGCACAACACCATCCAGTCGGTGTCCATTACCGCAGATTCCGTCGGCCGCAACACCGACGAAGTGCTCCGCCAGCTGGATGCGCTCCAGTCCGACGAACTGTGCGCCTGCAACTGGAAGAAGGGTGCAGAAACCATCGACGCCTTCAAGGAGATGAAGTAATGAGCATCGAGAACCTGCGTAACGCGCTGCCTTCCTACGCGAAGGACATGAACCTGAACCTGTCTTCGCTGCCGCGCATCACCTCGCTCACCGAGCAGCAGCTCTGGGGCGCAATCCTGGCCACCGCGGCGGCAACCAAGGTTGATTCCGTTATCGTTGAGATCGCAGCAGAAGCGAAAGAGCACCTGAGCGACACCGCCTTCGATGCGGCACTCGGCGCGGCAACCATCATGGGGATGAACAACATCTTCTACCGCACCCGTGGCTTCCTCGACGGCGCCTACGACGATCAGCGCGCAAACCTGCGCATGCAGATCATCGGTAAAAATGGCGGTATCGACAAGCTCGACTTTGAGATGCTGGCGCTCGCAGTTTCTGCCGTGAACGGTTGTTCGCACTGCGTGGCTGCCCACGAGCACACCATCCGCGAGGAGGGCGCCTCCAAGGAGCAGGTTAATGACCTGATCCGCATTGCGGCAACCTTGGGCGGCGTGGCGCAGGGTATCCAGCTGGCTGAAGCGCTGGGCTAAGCACACAGGTCCCCCACAGGCCTCACAGCGCAGATATCTCGTCTAAAAGGCTCTTCTCCCGAACCAACCGGCGTCTTTGACGCAAGCTAATGGGAGAAGAGCCTTTTAGTGCGCGGGCGTAGGATATGTGACCCTCGCGAAGTATGTGTTTTAGAAACTAGCACACGCCGCAGAACGGGAAGGGACTAAGAGCGCTTTAGGGGTTATCGGTTATCCACACAGGTGAAAACTGTGGGCGTTGAGTGCGGAAGACTCGCCCGCTGCCCTCTGTGGGCAATATGCCTAATTCGTGAATCTTATGTATAACGTGAGCATGTCACGTATAAAACCTCTTGTCAGGTGCATTTTAGGCCGACCGGAGCGCCGCATCCCAGGTGGAGGCGAGGCGAACCGCGGCGGTGGCGAGCGCATCCAGCTCACCGGCGTAGACAGGAGTGGACCGCACACCCGCGCACCAGTCAATCGTGCCCAAGCCCAGCCAGGGTTTGCCGGGGAAGAACTCGCGCCGCAGCGCCACCCGGCGTTTCCCCAAAGCCCGACGACCAGGCACATACCCGCCGCGGCTGATGAAAAACTCGTCCCGGGCTTCTGCGATGACTTGCCGTTCCAACACCCGCAGAGCATCAACCCAGCTGGGCTCCCCCGTCTTGGGCAGGTCGGTCAATTCGGGATATTCCTCGTCACGCTCGGTCACGCTCACGCCCAAAATGTACTGATACCGCACCTGATCCAGCTCGCCGGGAAGCCCACGATCGGCACTCTGAACCGTCCCGCACAGATGCCGTGCCACGGGCTCGCCCGCCAGATTCACGCCCATCAGCGGCAGCTCGGGGCCGTCAAGATACAGTCCCACCGCGCCGGTTCCCGTAATATTTGGGCGCACCGACCAGCCAGGCAGACCATGCTCTAGTGCCTGATGCACCCGCTGAAGAACCTCAAAAACCTGCTCACGTGAAACCGCCATTGCGTTCCTCTCAGCACTTTCAACCTGCGTTTACTTTCTTCCATTGTCTCGCACGGCTCTGGTGTATGCGGCACGCCACAAACCTGCGGGTATCGTAGCGGCAGCACACGCGGTAAGATAGCAGACGTTGCGCCTAAAACTGCGGGCCGTATCCGTCCTTATGCGACCTATATTATTCCCCGTACCTCACCCCGAAAGGAGTCAGACCGTGCTCAGCACCATCGAGCCCGAGACGCTGTTCCGCGTCGTAGATATTGCAGCCGTGGTGGCCAACGGCCTGCTCGGCGGCGCGGTGGCGCGCGCCCTGCGGTTTGACATGGTCGGCTTCTTGCTGCTGGCGGTCGTCTGCAGCATGGGCGGCGGCATGATCCGTGACGTGCTGCTGAACGCGGGGCTTCCGATAGCGCTCACCGACGGCTGGTACTGGGTGGGTGCCATCACCTCGGCGGCTTTGGCGTATGTGCTGGATCTGAGCTCGAACTGGGCCACCCGCGCCCTAGTGGTCGTGGACTTTCTGGGCATGGGCTGCTGGGCGGCTACCGGCACCATCAAGTCCCTTACCCTGGGGCTGCACTGGCTCCCGGCTATTGCGCTGGGTGTGACCACGGCGGTTGGCGGCGGGGTGATCCGTGACATTATGGTCAACCGCATCCCGGCGATCTTCGGCGGGAACTCGCTCTACGCCACGGTGGCGTTCGTGGGTGCCGCCGAGACCGCGATCTGTTTCAAGATACTGGAACGCCCTAACGTGGCGGTCGCAGTGTCTGTGCTCACCTGCACGGTGTTGGGGATTGTGGCGCGGTGGCGCGACTGGCGGCTGCCGATGCCTACCACGCTGAAGGTTCAGCGCCCGCGCCTGCTGGATGTATTCCGCCGCGACCACGAACATCTTGAGAACGAAGGCTGGGCGCCGGGCACGCCGCTCACAAACCAGCTGGATGTGATTACAGAGGACCAGATTCAGGCGTACCGCGAGCAGCTGCACCGTGAACGGGAACAACGCGGCGACTAGCCACCGATCCGCTCAAAGCCCCGGCGGTAAACCGTAAACCTTTACGCCGTGAAGAGGCACACCGTCATATTAAGCCCCGAAAACTAAAAGACGGCGGGGTGTTCATGTGTGCCAAACGCCCCGCCGCCACAGAAGTACCCTGCGACCGCCGCGAAATCCTTTAGCCGCAAGGTACTCGTATTAGCATACCCCGTATGCCCACCATTTTCTAAGGATAGGCTCCGCTGCGGCAGCGATACGACCGTACTAAAACACCCCAACCAGCCCTATTTTCTGCCCTCCTGACCTATCCAGCCTTCTTCCGCTGGCAGAGGGACAGCATCATCACAATATCTTCTCAATATCATCACAACTTTTTTGTGAAGATGTTGTTATGACGCTTGTTTTCGCTGCCTCTTAAAAGACAAAACCCCTGATATTTCAAGGTTTTTGCGGCTGTTCGGTCATCCCAGTATCATCACAACTTTTTGTAATGATGCTGTGAAGATGTTGTGATGATGACCAGCCAAGCACCCCAGATGCGGAACATACCGCCCCCCATTTCTGTAGGGCAGGAAGATGCGCACCTTATCACACGAGAGCGGCGGCCGTTCGGAAGCTTATTACTCCCAAACAGCCGCCGCTGTGAAGATTAGGCCTGTGACAGTCGCCGAGTTACGCCGTGACTTGGCGTTTCGAGGAAATCACACCAGTATTGAAGCCCGCAAGGTGAAGTCCACCATGGAAGCGTGCGTGCTCGATCTTCACGCATCGGTCCATAACCACGTTCAGCCCAGCTGCCTCACCGATAGCGGCAGCTTCCTCATTCCACGAGCCCAGCTGCATCCACACGGTCTTCGCGCCCAGATCAACCGCCTCCTGAACCACACCCGGGAGGTCTTCATTGCGGCGGAAAATCTCGACGAGATCGGGCACTTCTGGTAGATCCTGAAGCGAGGCGTACACCGGCTGCCCCAGCACGGTCTTACCTTTCGCCGCAAGAATCGGGTTCACAAAATACACCGTATACGGCGACGAAGACAGCAGGTAAGTTGCCACAAAGTTTGAGGCGCGCGAAATCTTATCGCTCATCCCCACAATCGCGATAGTGCGGGTATTGCGCAGAATGTTCAGCCGCTCGGGGGCGCTCGGGCCTACCCAGGTACGTTTCTCAGTCATTAGTTGCCCTCCTTCGCGGGTGCATCCTTGGACTCTGAGGCGCCCGAAGCTGCGGTGCTCTTCGGCAGTGCGCAGGCGGCGCCCTGCTGCGGGTCAGCCTCTTCGGCGGCGAGAGCCTCTTGCGCCGCAACGAGCTTATCGGCACTGGATTCACCCACACGCTCACCCGCGTGGTTCAGGCCAGTCGCGTGGGTGAGTGCCTGGTCAAGGTCCCAGATAATGTCTTCAACATCCTCAAGCCCAACCGAAATACGGATCAGGTCTTCGCCCACGCCCGCAGCAGCAAGCTGCTCGCTGGAAAGCTGCTGATGCGTGGTCGAACCCGGATGCAGCACCAGGGTGCGCGAGTCGCCAATATTCGCCAGATGCGATGCCAGCACGAGCGCGCTAATGAACTCGCCGCCAACCACGCGGCCGCTCGCCTTCTCGGTGCCCTTCACCCCGAAGGAGAATACAGACCCAACGCCCAGCGGCAACAGTTTTTTCGCGCGTTCGTGGTGCGCATGCCCCGGCAAGCCTGCGTAGTTCACGTAGGCGATGCGCGCATCCTCAACCAGCCAGTCCACGACCTTTTTCGCGTTGGCGAGGTGCGCATCCATGCGCTGCGGCAGGGTTTCGACGCCCTGAAGCAGGTTGAATGCCGACTGCGGTGAGAGTGCGGGACCGAAGTCGCGCAGCTGCTCGGAGCGCAGTTTTGTGAGGAACCCGTATTCGCCGAAGTTCCCCCACCACGAGACGTTATTGTACGAAGGCACCGGCTCGGTCATGAGCGGGAAGTTGCCGTTCGCCCAATTGAACCGTCCGCTCTCAACAACCACGCCGCCGAGGGTGGTTCCGTGCCCGCCCAGGAATTTGGTGGCGGAGTGAATCACAATGTCAGCCCCGTGTTCCAGCGGGCGAATCAGGTACGGGGTTGAGATCGTGGCATCCACAACGAGGGGGACTCCCGCCTCATGGGCTACAGCGGCGAGCCCTTCAAGGTCTGCGATCTCGCCGGAGGGGTTGGCGACAACCTCCGTGTAGATTGCCTTGGTGTTCTCGGTCAGCGCCGCCTTGTAATCTGCGGGGTCGGTGCCTTCCACGAAGGTTGTTTCGATGCCGAACCGGCGCAGGGAGACATCCAGCTGGGTGACTGTTCCGCCGTACAGCTGGGAAGATGCCACAATATGGTCGCCCGCCTGGCAGAGCGCGGCGAAGGTGATGAACTCGGCGGCCATGCCGGATGCGGTCGCCACCGCCCCAATACCGCCCTCTAGGGATGCGATGCGCTCCTCCAGCGCGGCAACGGTCGGGTTCGATAGGCGCGAGTAGACGTTGCCGTACTTCTGCAGTGAGAAGAGATTGGCCGCATCGTCGGTGTCTTTGAAAACGAACGAGGTGGTCTGATAGATAGGAACCGCGCGGGCGCCGTGTTCAGCGTCCGGGGTGCCGCCCGCGTGCAGGGCGCGGGTGCGGAATCCGAAAGTATGTTCAGCCATGCATGACTCCTGGTTGGCTTAGCGCAGCCGAATGATGCGCCAAGGTCGAGGAACAGAGGTACTCAACCCTATACTGTGCCAGCAGGCAGGGGCGTGCCAAGTGCGCGTAGCAATGTGTCGTTTGTGTCGGTTTATGACACGGCGTCTCGCTCCTCGCCTTACTGCTCGCCCATTCAGCATGTCGGAAATCGTCTTTTGTTTCGGTTTCAGAGGCCCATAGAGGGAGGGAAGCCGCCTGAAAAGCAGGAAACCATGTGCGTGTGTTCCGCACGCACTGCCTTTTTGGGATGAGGACTATGGCTTGAGCGATTAGATTCTAAATAGGGTTGCCTTGCAGGAAGAAGTACCACATATCATCTATATCAGCATCATCAAATATATATTTATATTTTTCCCCAAACACGTATTCCTCAATGAACGAAGAGAAAGGGACGCTTTTTTCGCCATCAATATTAAATGTTACCTGGTTATTGATTCTATTTAAAAAAATTGGTTCATATAAAACTTGTCCCGCTTCATACATAGAATCTTGTAAATTTTTTGGCACCCTGTATTGTTTATCCAATATTTCTTCCACGCTCCACAACTCTATATCCCCAAAAGACCCTCCGTTGCACAATAATAAAAACTGTTTATGTTCCAACGTCAAAAAAGAGTCTAATTGCCCACTCACTTTATCAGCCCCTTGAGGAATATTTCCATATAAAGGGGCGTCAGGCAGTGCGGACAAACAGTTTCTATAGTGTTTAATTATTTGAGATAAATCCATAGAAGCCTCCAGGTATGTGTGTGGTCAATATTTTATAGCATCTGAGTCCAGAACTATTGTATATTAATATGCCAGTTTGAGCATACGCCAGGTATTCCTGGGTTATTTTTGCGAACCAGAGCCTCCAAATTTTCAACTCAATCATTTTTGCGGATAAATTTGTAAACCCCAAGAACACCATCCGCATACTAAATCCATTATTTCTAAAATGCGGTCTTCTTCGCTTTCTGTTTTTGCATCGGAGCGAAGTTCTTCTAGAAATGAATATAATTCATCTTGGGATACATTCTTATTTTGCAGATTAATTAGATACTCCTTAATCTCCAATAGAGATGTTTCCTGATTTTTTATTATTCCTGATAATAATTTTTTATCATAATCACTGAGCATTATTGAATCCGTTTTTGTGGGCTTACGTCTTAGAAGTTCAAAGGCCTGCTTATATCTTTCTAAGGCCATTCTTTTAGAGGCTTAAATTGTTCTGTATCCAGATTTATTTGGAACATACTTCACATCATCATCTAAGCCACTCGTATCAATTTACCAAACTAAGAGGGACCCTTCAGGGCGCATACATCGTGTGGCGCAGAGACGGGGGGGAGAGACTGTTACATTCTCTCCAATAAGCCTTGATTCACCCATGCAAACAAATTTTTCAGGTATTAAAATCATGTCTTCTGCTGCCACAAAGGCATGTGTAGAAACACGGTGCCCACCAAACTTCCCGGGAGGACACTCTGTACAAGAAACCCGCCGGGGTTCGCATAAGTGCGAGACACCCGGCGGGTTCAGAAGCGGTGGTGGAGGGATTTGAACCCCCGTTGGCTTTTACACCAAACATCATTTCGAGTGATGCACCTTCGGCCGCTCGGACACACCACCAGCTTTAAGCTATTCTAACGCACCGTCTGGGGCATCGCAAAACCCCCTCAGACCCCCACAGCTGCCAGGGCCTATGGGGCTGGCCGCGCTATAGCGGTCTGTTTTTCGTCCCTGCTGCGCCTGCGAGTGGGCGGCTCTCTGGCTACCGGCGGATGTACCCGTCCACCACCTGCATGACCGCGCGCGTGGCGTCTTCAGCGGTGCGGGGCGAACTGTGAATCACCCGGTCCATTGACAGCATATAGGCGGCACCAAAAATAGCGACCGAGGTGGAACGCACATCCTGGGCCCTGTCAATCATGTACCGTTTGCTCAGGGCAGCCACCCTGGCCTCGATGAAGTCCAGCAGGCTCTGACGGCTATCAATCATGCTCTCCGACCAGTCGTTCATGCTCTTCCACACCTCAGCGATCCACAGCCGGGCGTACCCCGGTCGGTCCTCAAGGTATTTCAGTGCCGTGTAGATGCTGGCCCTCAGCGCCTCACGGGGGTCGCTATGCATCTGAGCGGCGGCCTCCATCTGGCGCAGTAGCAGGTCGGTTCCGTACTGCAAAAGCTGGTCGATCATCGTTTTCTTCGACCCGAAATTGTAGTAGACGGTGCCCTTCGAAACGCCAGCAAGCTGCGCAACCTCTTCAACGGTTGCAAACTCTGGCCCCCGCTGTCCCATGATTTCCATGGCCGCGTTAAAAAGCTTCAGCTGGGTTTTGCTGGTGCGGCCGGGGCGACGAGTCGCGGCCTCGGCAACGGGACGCTGCAACGCTAAGCCCTCCCCTCCTGTGAGTACTATTACCTCTATACTATTAGACTGCTACCGTGGGGGCTAACTGCTTCAAAGCCCACACACGAACCGCAGCAGCCCCACCGTGAGGCCCGCTCCCCCAGCCGCCCCGCGCACTAGTCACGTTTACGGGCAAAGAAACCACTCATGACACGCGCACAATCCTGCCGCAGCACCCCCGCATACACCCGCACCGGCGGCGCACATCGAGCATCACGCAGCACATCATACCGGCTCCCCACCGCGCCCGTCTTCGTCTCCCAAGCCCCAAAAACCACGGTGGGGATACGCGCCATGAGCACCGCCCCAGCACACATGAGGCACGGCTCCACAGTCACCACCAGGGTGCACCCCTGCAGCCGCCACGTGCCCAGCTGCTGGGCGGCAGCACGAATAGCAAGCACCTCAGCATGCGCGCTGGGGTCATGGTGCCGCTCACGCATATTATGCCCCGAACCAATAACACGCCCGGCAGGGTCAATAACTACCGCCCCAATCGGCACCTCACCCTCACCGGCTGCGGCGCGGGCCTCATCCAGGGCCAGGTGCATCCACCGCTGATGCTCCGGCAGGGCCGGGGCATCGCTAAGAACAGCGGAATCACCGGCATCTACCGCGTACTCTTCATCATCCATAACAGCTCATACTCCCCTATCCGATAGGCTTTACCCGTTGTAGGCGAGCGCAAACGGGTACACCGCGCTCGCGCCCGCACGCCGCAGTTCGCGGGCAAGCACCGTGGAGGTCCAGCGCGAATCCACCAGCTCGCTCACCAGCAGCACCGGCACCTGATGCTCATGCAGGTAGTCACGCACCCGGTCTGGCAGCGTGTAACAGCGCAGGGCATCCGCGCACCGAAACGCACTATTGCCGCCGAAAAACCGTGGAGCATCGGTGAGCACGGCCTCTCCCAGGTAGGCTAGTTTCCCCACACCTGCCAGTCCTTCCCCCAGTGAACGCACAAGCTGCGGGCGCACCGGTGAGGGCACGGTCAGCACAGCGACGGGGCGGCCCGTGTCGCCCCAGTCCCAGGCGGCGAGCACATTCACGCACGCCTTACCGAGGGGCGCGGGTGTGGGGGCATCATGCGGGGTGCCCTGGGCGTCGGTTGTGAACAGTTCACGCAGCTGCGCCCCGTACCCCAGATCGCTCAGGCGGGCCAGCGCATACCCTGTGTTTGCCTGCTCATCGGCGGGGATGCGGGTTCCGGCGGGTGCGGTATCCCCCACCAGCTTACTCAGCCCAGAAGCCCACTGTTTACGCGGAGTGATCTCTACCCCTGCTGCGGTGAGGGAGCCGGTGGCGGCGGTGAGCGCCTCCTGCGGGACGGTGCGCGGATACCAGGGTTCGGTGCAGGTATCGCAGGTGCCGCAGGGTTCTGCGGTGTTATCGTCAAGCTCACGGGCGAGAAACACCATACGGCAGGTGGTGGTGTTTTCGTAGGCGAGCATGGCTTTCTGCTCGGCCACTCGGGCGCGTGCCACCGCCTCGTAGCGGGCTGCATCGTACGCCCAGGACGTACCGGTGCTGGCCCACCGCGACTTATTTTTGTGTACGGCCCCTTCAACACTGAGCACTTTAAGCAGCAGCTCCAGGGTGGTGCGGCGCAGCTGCACGCGGGATTCCAGGGCGGGGATTGAGAGCCCCTCAGGTTCTTCAGCGAGGGCGGTGAGCACGGCGTGGGCGTTGGCTTCGTCCGGCATTGAGGCGGTGGCGAAGTATTCCCAGATGGCGGTGTCTTCGGGGCCGGGCAGCAGCAGCACGTCGGCGTTAATGGCCCCGCGGCCGGCGCGCCCTACCTGCTGGTAGTAGCTGACCGCGGAGGAGGGCGCCCCCAGGTGCACCACGAACCCCAAATCGGGTTTGTCGAACCCCATGCCGAGGGCGCTGGTCGCCACGAGGGCTTTCACCTGGTTGTTTTTGAGTGCTTCTTCGGCGGTAATGCGTTCTTCAGCGTCCATACCGCCGGTGTAGGGCAAAACCCGGTACCCGGCGTGAGCCAGTGCGCGGGCGGTGTCTTGCGCCGCCGATACGGTGAGGGTGTAGATAATGCCGGAGCCGGGCAGGGTATTCAGGTGCGCGATGAGCCAACCGATGCGTTCTGCGGGCTCCTTCAGGTGCAGCACCCCCAGCCGGAGGGAGTCGCGGGTGAGGGGGCCGCGTAGGGTGAGTACTTTTTGCGGTTCGGAGCTGTCTGGGTCTGGGGTGCGACCGGTTGGCGGATGCGCGGCAAGCTGCTCTGCGATGTCTGCGCCCACGCGCTCATTGGCGGTTGCGGTGGTGGCGAGCACGGGTATGCGCGGCGGCAGGTCGTCAATGAGCCGACCGATGCGCCGGTAGTCGGGGCGGAAGTCGTGCCCCCAGTCTGAGATGCAGTGCGCCTCGTCCACTACGAGCAGCCCGAGGCGGGGGGCGAGTTGCGGCAGCCATTCGTCGCGGAAGGCGGGGTTGTTGAGCCTTTCGGGGCTGATGAGGAGCACATCGATCTGGTCGGATTCTAGGCGGGTGTGGATGTCGTCCCAGTCGGTCACGTTGGAGGAGTTAAGCATGGCGGCGCGCACCCCGGCGCGTTCTGCGGCGGCTACTTGGTCGCGCATGAGGGCGAGCAGCGGGGAGATAATGAGTGCTGGCCCGGCCCCTTGTTCTCGCAGCAGCAGGGCGGCGATGAAGTAGACGGCGGATTTTCCCCACCCGGTGCGTTGGACGACGAGCACGCGGCGGCGGTGTGCCACGAGCGCTTCGATCGCCTGGTACTGCCCGGTATGGAAGGCGGCGTGTGGGTTGTTGGTGAGCGCAGCTAGGAGGGTGCGGGCGCGCGTGGGCAGAGGCTGCGCCTGTGGGCTCGCAAGGTGGTTACTGTTCACGGTGCCTTCTTGGGGTGCGGGTTCACGGTTGTCTTTCCATCATGTCAGAAAAGGCTTCTATTGTAGTGGTATTGGTGCCCGGTACTGTCTGCTGGGCGCAGGGCAGCATCTTGCTGATGGGCTGGTGCTGGTGCGGGGTTCTGCTTCCAGCACCACCAGTCTTTACCGCTCGGGGGTCAGCTGGTTGGCTGTGTCTGAGGCGGTGCGTATCACGGTGGCGGCAGGACACTGGTTATGTGTTTTCCTGCTCGCTACAGGTAGAATTGGGCACAGTGTTACACAGCTTCCGCATAGTGTGCCGTTACCCGTTCCTCAGGTGCGGGGGTTAGGCTGTTGCTATTGCGCACCGCGCACACTGACTTTTATAGACCTATTTACGTTTCAGGATTGTGATGTCTCTTCTCGCCTCTGCGCTGGTTGCGCATATGCCCGTGGCGCTTCTCGGTTTTAATCTTGAGGATATTCTTATTAGCACCGGCCCGTGGGTGCTGGTGGTCTCGGCGATCATCGTGTTTATTGAGTCCGGCGTGCTGTTCCCGGTTTTGCCGGGTGATTCGCTTATTTTTGCTCTCGGCATGCTGCATGACCGTATGGGGCTTTCGCTGTGGCTGGCGTTCCCGGTGCTGATTGTTGCCGCCGTCGCTGGCGGCGAGGTGGGGTACCAGTTGGGCGCCCGTTACGGACGTAACCTGTTCAAGGATGACGCGAAGTTTTTGAGCACTAAGAACCTGCACGCGGCTGAGGAGTTTTTCGCTAAGCGCGGCGGGGTGGCGCTGGTGTTGGGGCGTTTCGTGCCGATTGTGCGCACGTTCGTGTCGCTGGCGGCCGGTATTTCTTCGTACCCGCGCCGTAAGTTTAATCTGTGGAATATTCTGGGTGCGGTACTGTGGATCGGCTTGATCGGGACCGCTGGGGTGCTGCTGGGCGGTATCGAGTTTGTGCACAAGAACATTGAGCTTCTGGCCGTGATTATTGTGCTGGTCTCGGTGGTTCCGGTGGCTATTGAGTACATACGTGGCCGTAAGAAAGAGCAGAAGGCTCTGAGCGAATAGTTTTCGCTGCTGCTGTACTTGCGGCGGTCCCTATTGGGAATTACTTTCTCGTTATTTCCTCAGTGGGGGGCCGCGCGCAGATGTAAGGCCACTGATGATAGCGACTACCCGGCTGACGTTCTTCCTAGCGGCCACATCCGATGCGGCCGCCGAACGCGTGCTGAATAGGGTACGGCGAGAACTCACGGAGCTGAACCTGACTGTCACCGCGCGGGATAAGAATATTTTTGAAATTCAGCAACCCATACACAGCTGGGAGCACCACGTGTATGGGCTTCTTAAACTGTGCGGTCATCTGGGCCGTCAGTGGGTGCTCACCGGCGATATAGGCCACCTTTTTGATGCCTTTTCCAGCCACTCAGCGGTTGCGGGTGTGGAGGCGGTACACCTCACCTGCGATAACCCGCAGGCGTACAAGCACTAGTTGAGCTTAGGGCCCTCGTTCTTGTCACTCTCATGACGGCTGTTCTGCTGGCTGTACGCCTCATAGTGGTTAGGCGCTGCCGCAGCAGGGGCAGAAAACCCGGGTGCGGTGGGCTGCTGCGGAGCGTATGCCTGAACCTGCTGGGTGAGCGCCACACTGTTCTGGTAGTTACGCCATGCGCCCCAGTCGGCAGTGAATTTGCTGGGCTCAGATTTGAACACGCTGCAGGTAATCATGATGCACAGCACCAGTTTTATCAGCATCAGCAGTACCGCTGCTATGAAGGCAGCAACAGCCAGGGGGTTCTCGGATGCTACCCTAAATACATTGTCTTTATCTGCGTCAGAGATGAGCGTCCACGCCACAAGAATCGCCACTGTAGCCAATGCTACCTGCATAAGCAGGAAAAGCCCCTGCACAATAGCGAGCACTCCGGCTGTGATCCGCGCCGCCGTATACCCTTTCTTATAGAACGTGGCGACCACAATCGCCACTGTAATCGACACCGCAGTTATCAGCATATTAACGACGAGCGGCGCCCCGCGTGATATTACTTCCCCCACCCGGTCACCATCGTTTTGGTAGCCGGGCAGAAAATCCACGATCAGGCCCACTACCAGACACCCGACATAGATATAGATAAGGCGCACACCGAAGTTCACCTTCTTATTGCTCTGCGGCGGTTCATCCGGCACAGGCATGTGAAACTGCTGCTGCCCGATCGGTGCCCCATAATACCCGGAAGACCCGGGGGGCTGAGCATAACTCGGCAGCTGCTGTTGAGGCTGACCGGAAGGCGGCGGGTACTGGCTCATGGTGTATTCCTTCACGGGGTAAATGTAGTGACTGTCGTCTCCACCCTACCAAAAATACCGCCGCGCTAAGGGGAAATAACGCCCCATATGCATAAACCAGATACCGCAGCCACCGTGAGAGCAGGGTCGAAGACACCCCACCTAGCTGCCGCCCCGCCAGGTATTAGAAGTGCGCTGGCGGTATTTGAACGTACATGCTGGGGTTCTTCTGGTAGGCACGCCACATGCCCCAGTTCGTAGTAAATGCCGCCGCCTGCGGCTTGAACATGTACACGGCGATAATGATGCACAGCAGCAGCCCCACCAAGTACAGTACCGCCGAAGCCACCACAAAAATGGTGGCGTAACGGTACGCTTCAATGTACCCGGGGTCTGCCGAATCTGACGCCCGCGAAAGCGCCGCAAAAAGCTCGAACACGCCAATGAGGGTCAGCAGGCCAAGGAGGAGGTTATTCATGGCACCAAGTATGGCCAGCACCGCCGCAGTAATACGCGCCCACGTGTACCCCCGCGAGTAGAACACTCCCACCAGAATATTGGTGGCCACCAGCACGAGGGTGATGACCGCGTACAAAACGGCAATCTTCCCAATCGTGACGTCCATGGCTGCGGCGCCGTGCTGGGCGTACACTGTAGTGCTGGTGGGGATCGTGTCACGGTAGAAACTCACCACGCCGTGCACCACTATGAGTACAGCATGCGCATAGATGAGTTTTATGCCCAGCCGCACCTGGGCGGAAGGCCGCGAAGGCTCAGTGGGCAGGTGCTCATAAACCTGATGCGTCTCGTAATGTTCCGGTGTCCCGTGCGGGCCTAGAGCACTTAAATCGGCAGCACCGTGGGGCGCTGCGCCCCTGTGGTGCTGAGCCTGGGGGTGAGGATTCTGCGGGTTGGGAAAGTCGTGGCTCATGACTCTCTCCTTATGAACGTGCTACAGGTTCTCTCCCTACCACCGTACCAAACCCTGCCTCTTGGGCCAGGCAGGTACCTGCCGCCAAGATGTGCGCAGCCAGCATCCGCAGTGCTTCTCTTAAGCACCGAAAAAGCTGCGAAGCTCCTTCCGCCGGTTACCGGCAGAAGACTCGGCGCTTGCTAGTACCGCATCTGCTGCGACCCGTAGATAGCGCGCTCGGTGGCGCTCCTGCGGTAGGTGCGCCATGCTGCGTACTGTGCGGTGTACTCAGAGGCTTCTTTCTTCAGCAGGAAAATGGCGATTGCGACTGCGTTGGCACCGCCCACAGCATTGAAAGCAAAAGTGAAAATAGCAGTGTCCCTAGCCGCCACCACCGCAGAATGCATGTAGTCCGGTACAATGCCGGGGTCAACAGCGGCAAGAAATGGGATAGAGATTAACCCCCACAAGCTTTGCAATGCGGCAAGAATCGCAAGGACAGCGCTCAATATGCGCGCCCATGTGCGCCCAGCACGGTACATGAGAGTGAACAGAACCATCAGGCTGACCTTAACGACCAGCATAATGATGGTTATAGTAATTACCATAGCTGTATAGGTGCCAGTATCAATGGTGACGCCGCTGCTATAACTGTCATAGTTCTGAAGCTCAGCCAGATGCTCATACCTGTTGGTGGCGAACGAGATAACTACCTCAAGAGCGGTGCTTAGAACTGTTATCCCTATGTAGATGTACAGGAGCATCAGCCCAATATTAACGGTCTTATTGCGCTCCGGTTTTTCGGTCACCACCTGCTGGTACCCGTAAACATTCTGCGGCGCGTACTGTTGATATTCCGATGGCTGGGGAGGGTGCTGTTCCAAAAGTTTTCCTTTTCACTCGTGCACAACGGCAGCAGGGGATTCTCTTCTCATTATGTCAGCTGCACCCCTGCATATCACCCTATGCTTGTGCACACCGCCATAGCCCCACACGTGGGCGCCCTGTGCATGAGGGCGGCGCCCACGTGTGAGCATATTACACACCTGTATAGTGAGATTATTGCTGAGGATACTGAAGCGGCTGGTTCGGGTGCTGCTGCCCGTACTGCTGGATATACCCCTGCTGCGGAGGCATTGGCTGCTGCGGCTGCACAGGAAACTGCGGGGCTGCTTGCCCAGCTTGGGCCTGGCGGTACAAAGCAGTCTCTTTATAGTACTGAAGGGTACCCGGAAGCCACAGCAAAACAATGGCAATAACGCTGAACACCGTAGAAACAATCGTCAGCAGAATAACCATATTTACCGTGCCGGAATATTTGGGAGCGAGCATGTCTATCGCTTCTTTAGCCTTTATCGCATCAGGCAGGTAGGCTAAATTCACGGCGATTGCAAGCGCCGATAATATTGTCTGGACAATAGAGCCCGAACGCCTCCCCAGATACACCTGGCAACCGCATGCTATGTAAAAAATTGTGAATAGAAGAGAGCGCCAGCTTGATGCGTCAAGAGAATCTATAGACGCAGCAAGGAAGAAGTCCACAATTCGCAGCGCAACCAAGATCAGTATGGCCGCAAGAGCCAGCATAACGGTAATACCAGGACGCGGCTTCTGCGCAGCTGCAGGGTAGCCTTGATCCAGTCTGCCGTGCGGTGGTTTGTGGTAGGGTGCGGGTGCCGGGGTCTGCGGCACCCCCTGGAAGTTCCCGTATTGATCGCTCATGTATTTTCTCCTTGGTTGGGCATACCGCACAAAGTCACAACGGGCGGTACGTTCTTCTTTACTTTACCACCAGAGAGATTCTAAACACATGAATATTAACGTTATTGTTTGAAATAGTTTTAAATCTTTACGTATCTTTAGCTATCTCAGCTTGAGCAGCCTGCGCCTGCATCAGAAGGTCGCACTGTTCCTCCAGCTCACGCAGCCGGTGACGCAGCCGCCAGGCACTACGGGCATCGGTGTAAGCGCGGCTGGCCCTGCTCCACAGCAGCGCAAGCGCGATAACGCTCATCACCAGGTACGGCATCCCGGCGTACACGGGCAGGTACAGCGGGGACGAAGACCCCAGCAAATAATCCACCTGCTCAGACGAGGCACCGTTAAGCTGAGACATGAGCACACCCACGATGAGCACCATCGACAGGGCACACAGCATACCGAGCAGCTCAAGAACCGTAAGCACCAGAGCAGCCCAGCGGTGACCCTGCAGGTACTTCAGCAGAAGAAACATGTGCATGCCCGTGATAAACATAATGCCCAGCCCGGTCACCAGTGCCGGGTAATACTGCTGGATCTGCTCCATGGCCTTCGCCTGACTCTCGGAGAGAGCATTAATGGGGTACTGCACTGTGAAAAGAATATTGCAGGCCAGCACCTGCCACATCACCACCTGGCAGGCGATGAGTGCTGCAGCAAGGTACACGGGGATCAGCGGTGCCGGGCGCTGCGCGGGAAGTAAAGCGTAGACTCGTTCAAGACCTCCACCGCTGGGGTTCACCGGCTGCTGAGCCGGTTGCGTATTCGGCACCGCTCCACTCCTTAAGGTTTCTGTATACCCTGACTGTTAGTTAGGGTACCAATTCGATGTCTACTATCGATACTTTTATTGCCTAACAACACGAAATTTCCCCGCCCATCGGTTATCCGACGGGCGGGGAAAGTAAGACGCTACGCTATTTCGCGCATACTAGCCGTTCTCAGGCTTACCCTGCGACTGGTTGTTCTGCGCAGAGGTCTGCCCAGGCTGCTGGGGCTGTGACTGGTTGGTGTCACCGCTCTTCTGCTCCTGTTGGGAACCGGGCTGCTGCGGATTCTGCGGCTGCTGGTAGCCGTACCCTTGGAACTGACCCTGTTGAGGGCGTGCCTGGTACTGGTACGGCTGCTGGTAGTAACCAGCCTGCGCCTGGGCCTGCTGCTGGTACTGCTGCGGCTGCTGATACCCTTGGTACTGCCCCTGCTGGCCATACTGCTGCTGGGGCTGTGCCGCCGAAGCATAGCCTTGCTGATGCTGCGCACCCTGCTGACCCGCCGGGTAGCCCTGCATATTCTGCTGAGGCTGTGCAGCAGCGTACCCCTGCTGCTGGTAACCGGCAGGATAGCCGCTCTGCGAAGGCTGCTGCGGCTGCCCTTGAGAAGACTGCCCCTGAGCAGCTTGAGGCTGCGAACTCTGGCTCTGAGCGTTCTGCGACGGCTGGGCCGAACCCTGGTTCTGAGCCTGCGGCTGGTACTGTCCCTGCGAAGAACCCGCTGACTGCCGGGGAGCGGCGTGCGGCTGGGTAATGGAGTTATAAGCGTCATAGGAGCTCTGGCTCAGCGGTACGGTCGCATCCGAGTCAGCATCCAGAGCAGATACTGAGTCCTTCTGTGGCTGCTGCGGCTGGGACTGCTGCGACTGCGAAGAACTCTGGGAAGACTCAGAGCTCTGCGAAGATGAGGAGCCCTGGGAGAGCAGCGGCACCTGAGAAGTCTCCGGCTCCGGATCCAACGGCTGATCCTCACCCTGGCTCTGCTGCGCCGATGAGGAGGAAGACGACTCGGCAGCAGCCTGCGGCTTGGACGGGTTCTTATCCTGCGGCTGGGACGAAGAGGACGACTGCTGAGGAGAGGTGTACGCCTCATACGATTTCTGGCTCAGCGGGACGGTCGCGTCCGGATCGTCCTGAGCGGCAGCTGACTGGGCTGAAGCGGCGGGTGAGGACGAAGCTGACTGCGCCTGCTGAGCCTGATACTGCTGGTAAGAAGTCTGCGGCTTCTGGTACCCCGAGTACTGTCCCTGCTGGCCATACTGCTGCTGGGACTGCGCCTGGGAAGCGTACCCCTGCGACTGGGTGTTTTGAGAAGAGGAACTCTGAGCATTCTGAGACTGCCCGGAGGAACCCTGCCCATAACCGCCAGCGTACCCGCTCTGCGAAGAAGACTGGGACGACTGAGCACCCTGACCCTGCGGCTGGTACTGCCCCTGCGAAGACTGGGAAGATGATGACTGCTGACCGTACTGCTGGGCCCCCTGAGAAGGTGCCTGGTAGCGGTTCTGCTGCTGACCGTACTGCTGTGAAGCCTGGTTAGACTGCTGCGCCGACGACGCTGCACCCGACTGGCCATACTGCTGCTGCGCGGTGCCCTGCTGAGCAGCAAAACCTTGCTGCTGAGCGGAACTCTGTTGGCTCTGTGCACCCGCATTTTGGTTTTGCCCCTGCGCGCCCTGCGGCGAAGAAGCCTGGCCCTGCTGACCGTACTGGGCACCCGGCTGGTTGGGGTAACCCGGCTGAGGCTGTGCCGCGTTCTGAGCTTGCGCAGCGTTTTGGGCCTGGGCCTTCTGTGCCGCGCCCTGGGCGAAGAACTCGCTAGAACCAGAAACCCACAGCATCGCAATTACCGCGATGTTCGCCAAAACAATGAGCACCGCAACACCCAGGCTGCCGTATGCCACGGCCATATAACCATCAGGGAGCAACCCCTCATTCGAGGCGTTGCTGACCTCACCGATCTTCATGAACGCCATGATGAGGCTCACCAAGCTCCCGCCCGCGATAATACCCGAGAGCACGCTCAACCCGATCCGAATCAGCGGGTTAGCGGTACGGAGCATCACGGCCATAGCAACGAGGCCGCCCAAAGCCACAATATTCAGAAGGAGCGAAACAATGAACATTGATGAAGCAGACATCGTATTGAGCACAACACCCAAAATAATGTCTACCAGCACCAGGGCAGCCGCAACAAACCCAAACGTGCGTGCCATTTTCACGCTGCCGGGCATTGACGGCGGCGGTGCCGTCGGGGAAGCCGAAGCGCCGGGAGAAGCATTGTAAGCTGAGGCTGCGAACTGGCCCTGCTGGTTCTGCTGCTGCCCAGACCCCTGCTGAGACTGCTGGTAGCCCTGCTGCTGGTTCCCCGCATACGAAGGCTGAGACTGCTGGTACGGCTTATTAGTGTTATTGGCGCCCGCACCGGATGCGTACGCGTTATACCCCTGGCCCTGCTGTTGGGGCTGGCCAGAACCCGGCTGGGGCTGCTGCCCCTGGTTCCCCTGCGACATGAAGGAACTTAGCGGCACTGTCGGCTGGTCGGCGTACGGGGAGTACCCACTATTTGCGCCCTGGTTCCCCTGCTGCTGTTGCTGCTGGTACTGGGGCTGGCTCCCATACTGAGATGGTTGCTGCCCATACTGGCCCCGGTTCCCATACTGCTGGGAGCCAGAGCCCTGGCCGTACTGTTCGCTCATCGGTGTTGTTCTCCTTAGCCCCGGTTTCTCGGTGCTTTTCGCGGTGTGTGGGATCTGTCCGATCCCGACGTGGTTCTTATAGAGTACAGAATACGTCTCACATCCTATAGATGATTACCTTTTCACTCTAACAGAGTGCGGCTACAGAACAAGAGACATCCGAAAATACGGATTCATGCACTATGTTGTGTTCAATACTATATAACTTGAGAGATTCCCGAGCACGCATCTACCGCCCGTGTGTATTAAGGTAGTCCATGAGCGGCGCCTGCTGGGTGAGCATCATGCGCAGGCTCCCGAAACGGTAGAGGGTTACCGATAACAGGATCACCTCAAGAAGCCACAGCACGGCCAAGACACACAGTATCAGCATGGGGTCCATTCCCAGCGAAATACCCCTCCAGTCAAGCACTAAAAGCATCAGCGTAATGGGCGCCAGCAGCAGCCCCACCCCCACAAAACTAATCATTGAGAAAACACCCCACGCAATATATACGGAGGCATCAGAGTTATTGCGGGGCGGGCGTATCAGGGGCCATACCTGCACCACGGCATAAAGCACGGCAAGCACCCCAAAGGCCATTGCCATCTCACGCGTGTACTGGGCAATAATTGAGGTTTCAATCAGGGCGATCACGGCCAGCACCAGCAGGCGCACACACAGGGTGTTCCGTAACCCCCGCTGCCCGCGGGCAAGCGCCTGCGGGGACACGTTCGGCAGCGCCGCAGGGTACTGCGCCACAGGCATAACGGGCACCACCGGTATGACCGGCACCATCGGAATATACTGCGGCGGCCCTGGATGCTGCACATACGGTTGCTGTGGCGGCGGCGCCTGGTGCGGCGGGATCGGCGCTGGCAGCTGCGGCAACGGTGGCGGGGTCGTCAGACGCACCGGCGCCTGATAGCGGGTAGGTGCCTGATTCTGATCCCCCGTTACGGCAGGCCCCTCCAGCTCACCGTTTACCGTGCTGTCAGGGTGCCCGTGCGGCGGCAGCGGCCTCGTGGCGTCCGTCGGGGGCTGGGTACCGTCCGCAGGAAGCACCCGGGTTGCCTCAGCCTCAACGTCCTCAAGGCTCGTATCGGCGGGAAGAACACGGGTAGGTTCCAGCTCGTCACGTTCACCAGACTGCGGATCATCCAGCAGCGGAGGCATCGGGCGGGTTGCATCCAGCTCAGCGGATTCACTGCCCGGCTCCTCGTCCCCCTTACGCTCGGCGGTGTCGGCGCTTGGGTGGGTGCCCCATGGGACCGTCACCTCGGCAGCGTCCGCATCGGCCGGGACGTTAGGTTCCCGAAGCTCAGCAGCATACTCGGGGGTTAACGGCACGGTCGCATCGGTCTGCTCATCGTGGGAATACTCAGTAGAATGCACAGGGGCGGAGGCTGAGGAGTCCTGAACCTCATCATTATGGGAATGCGGGTTTTCGCTCACCCTCGCCCCTTTCGTATAGCATCCTCACACGGCGCTAGGCCGTCGTATGCTCATTACCCTACCACGGGCAGTATCCTTAACGTGGCACTATTGCGGCCACACACAGCAACCTTTGAGGCGCGGCACAGCCCCGAGTTCACGTCCCCTGAACAACCGAATCTACGCAGCCGACGCTTCAGCCATAATGCTCAGCCTGCGCCCGCTGCGGCGGGCATAAAATAACGAAAAGACGGTCTCAATAGGCAGCTCTATAAGAATCCACACCACTGTCAAAGGCACCAGCAGCGGCGAACTCCACAGGTAGTTAAGAACAACCTGCGTGGCGGAAGGAGACAGCAGCAGAGCCCCCACCGGAGCCATGGGGACAAGAGCGGCAATAATACTAAAATAGTTCGCCACCATAATGATCTTGGGCGAACGCCCCTTATGGTACGCCCACGCACACCAGCTTTGACCCACCAGGTACGCTAACGGAATAGCAGCAATAATGGGCACAGCCAAACGGATGGCCTGCCACGCCATGATTAGGGCCGGGCCAGCTAACAGTACCACCCGGAACACGTACAGCCCCTCATCAAGTGAGGTACGCCCGGGGTTTCCCTGTGGCGGGGTTATTCTTGGCGGGTTCTCAGCCATGGTCCTCCCTACCGGTGCCTCATCGGTGCGGCGGTTTAACCCTCAAAAATTCCGCGGGCCCGGTCTTTGCGCACACTCGCGGCGGGAAAAATACGTCCGCTCATACTAATGTACACGCCAGGCGGCAGCAGGTTCACGGCAGACAGTGCCGCACCCAGGTTAAAACCGGCATCCGAACGGGCCATAACGGCTGGCTGCATAGCCCCGGTAAGCACCACGGTTTTCTGCCCCACATCCGCATGCTCCGCAAGGTAACGGGCGGTTTCGCTCATCGTGTCGGTGCCGTGGGTAATGATCACCTGCTCACCACGGACCGCGTTGAGGGCGGCGGCAAGTTCCGCGCGGTCTGCGTCCGTCATATCCAGGCTGTCTTTACCGATAAGCGGGCGGATCTCGAACTTAATATCAGTAATCACCCGATCCAGAAGGTCCTGGGCCGCCGGTGCACCAATATCGAGGGTACCCGCAACTGAATAAAATTTATCGATCGTGCCGCCAGTGGCCAGAATAGTCACTTTTTCGGGGTTTCTGATGCTGCTCACAAGGCTCTCCTGCCGGTGCGTCGTAGTCGGGTAGGGCTGAAGCCATTATAAAGAACCTGAATGGCAAGATCTGCGCTCTACACATACACCCTACGCATTCACACAACAGCCGCACAACAGCGAAGTTCCTTCCCGATGGGCCGCCATAAAAAGGCGATAATACCAACGCACAAAATCAACCTGGGGTCTGACCACACAAGATTTAAGATTTCCATTGGTTTCTAGCCCTTCCCACCATATTTTGCGCTAAAAAGTTTTCGGGAGTGCGAGGAAGTTTCCCCAGCAGTATCTGTGGTTCGGCCTGCGGAATATTTTTCCATTAGAGTTCCTTTCCGGCCTTTCAAAAGATCTAGTAGCTTGTAGTGTGTTGGGGGCAGCTGAACAAAATTCAACACTCACGCTTACAAGAAGAGCGAGAAAAATATGCGTTCAAGCAACAGTGCCTTTCCCAAGCGTTTTTGAAGTTTTCCGTAGGGGCTATCTGCTTCAAGCCGGAAAACTTCAGTAACAGGAACTTGCAGTTCTTCTCGCTGCGTGAAGGTTGCCGTATGTGGAGGTTGAGCATCACAAAAATTTTCCTTTCTACCTGTTTTTAGACGGGTGGGGAGGCGCGAGTGTGTCTGCCCCACCCGCGGGATTTTCGGAGAATGTTGTGAATACCCCTGATGGGGGTCTCATAAGTAATCCGCTTTTGGAGGCGAAAAACGCAACAAAAACAGCAAAAAAGTTTTTGCCGCCCCCTAAAAAGAACTCGTCTAGGTTTGGCACTAGCTGTATTACTAAACACATAAATAAAAAGATGCCTCAGAACTGGCAATAGCCATTAGTCCTGAGGCCCGCCCGAGCGGCTTCTCCATTCGTGCACCCAACCGGATGATCTGCTCTGGTACCTATCGCGACGTTTTATCTGTTCTGTAACCGTAGTGTTCGCATGCACATTTTGTCAAAGGTTCCTCGCTATGGCGCAAGTCTATGAACATGACAGAAAGACCGAGGACATTATCAACTGTGTGTTGGGTGAGCCTGCGGGCAACGGCTATTGCCAGCATGAAGCCGCCTACTCCCTCCTATGTTGGAGGAAAGAACAAGAAAAAAGTCGCCCCTATCAGTTTCATACCGAAAGGGGCGACCTGCCAGACTATCTCTGGTGAAGAGTGCGCCCTGTGGGGCTCGAACCCACGACCTGCGGATTAAAAGTCCGTAGCTCTACCAACTGAGCTAAAGGCGCTCCAGTACAACTATACACTACACACAGACGAACCCTAAACACGGCCCCGGGTGAGGTTTTCAGTCAGCGAAGACCCTGTTCGCACGGTGGCTGCGGCGTTAGACTGAGGAACCTATGGTTCCTTCAACACCCCGCAGCTATCATCGGCCCGTATTGGCTTCTCACGAAATTTTTGAGCGCCAGGCCGGTGGTGAAAACCCTGCCGCCCAGCATGAGGCGGCGTACGCCTCAGCGCGCGTCTTACTGGCCCGTGGGCGCGCCAACACAGACCCGCAGGTGGCCCAACGCCTCGTGGACTTCACCGACGAGTACGGCCTTGAAACGTTAGCGCTCATGTGGGCCTCAGCCCCCGCCCAGTCATTGCCGGGGGCGCTGTGGCGCATGTACTCGCTACGGGATGCGGTGCACCGTGACGCACCAGCGGTTAGCCGCGCCTTCGCCAAAGGGCTCGAGGACGACTACCGTTCACACGTGCTCGCGGGCGTGCCCGACCCGCCCAGCGCCTGGGAGGTAGTGGCCACAGCAGACAGTATCCTAGCGGGGGTGTACGAAGGTGAGGTTGATATAGCCCTGGAGCGTTTCGCCGCGTTCGCGCGGGTGGTGGCGCTCGGTTTACAGGCCGAGTACGCCGCAGGTGACATAGCCCGTGCCGCCGGAGTGCATGTGCCGCTCGCCCCCAGCCATGAGGTGCGCCGCGAGGGCGTGAACCGCATGTTAAGCATCCCCGAACGAGTGCGCAGGCTGGGGCAAATCGCTGAAGATTTAGAAGCTGTGGCCCTGCTGTGGCGTCAACATGGGGGACTTGAAGGATTTTAATATTTTTCGGGTCGTGCACGCTGATTTTTCGGTGCTAGCAGCATAAAAAGGTAAGACTTCCCGATGCGCCGCAAACCGGTGTTGGGCATTGACAGGCCCCCGCACGGGCGGGATAATGATTACAAGATGTCGGGTTGCTAATAGGTAGCCCCGGGCTCCAAATCATTTGCCGCTTCGAGCGGCCTTCCGCCGAGAGGCGCTCCCAACCCGACATCCCATACGTATCGAAGAGGTCAGCGGATTCGTTGGCCTCTTCTTTTGCACCCACACCCAGCCACCGAAGTTCACAACAGAGATAGAATCGGTATATGCTTCAACGCCTCTTCCCGCAAGAAAACAGTTCATTGCAGTCACTGGCGCAGATTTCGGCGCAGGTTGCGGGCGCGGCGGCGCTCCTTTCGGAAATGGTCGGCACCCCCACCAGCGACTACCCTGACCTATTCGAGCGGATGCTCGCCCACGAGGCCAGCTGCACCGAACTATTTTTTATGACCCTCACCTCTGTGCGCAGCTCGTTCGCCACCCCTTTACCGCGTGAAGACCTGTACACGCTCGCCCGTAAACTCACCAGTGCGGTGGAGGAGCTCACCAGTGCCGCGCACATCCTCTATCTACACCGTATTGACGGGTTCGCCACGCACAGCACCGCCATTCTCGACATTATTCAGCGGCAGGCGGTACTCACCGAAGCGGTGATCCCTAAACTTATTGACGTCAGGGGGCTGGACACCTACTGGATGGACATGCTGCGCATATCCCGCCAAGCGGTGCGCACCGCCGAAGAGTACGACGCGCAGCTGGCCGCCCGCTACCCTATGGAACGGTACCGCCGCTACACCAAGTTCATTACGCGCCTCAGCGCCGCCGCGAACGCTATGCGCGACGTCTCAGCCGAAATTGGGCGCATTATTGTGCAGGAGTCCTAGCTCGTGCCTACCCTGCTGTATCTGCTGTGCGTGGCGGCGTTTTGTGCCGCGATCTTTGTCACCGGTGTGCATAATGCCTCGAATGCGATCGCGGTGCCGGTACGTACCCGTGCCATGACACCCGTGGCGGCGCTGGTGGTGAGTGCGCTTTTTAACGGTGCTGGGGTCATCCTCGCGTATATGCTGATAAAAGAATATGAGGCGTCGTGGCTTGTTGTCCCAGGAGGAACACCCACCCTCCTTGGTATCGTGTGCGCCCTAACCACCACAGCGGCGTGGGGCACTATCACTTGGGCGATGCGCATGCCCTCCTCCGCAACCCACGCGCTCATTGGTGCGCTCGCCGGGGTGGCCTGGTACGCCCACACCGACGGGTTCGAAAACTACGGGTTTGTGCACACCATCTTCACCACCGCCCTTGCCCCGCTACTGCTGCTGCCGCCGCTGACGTTCCTGCTCTCCTGGGTGCTCGTATTCCCGTTCTACCGGCTGGCGTTACGCACCGCACCGCACCGGGTCAATAGTACCTCCCGCGAAGTTCTCGCCGTCTCAACTGCTGGCATCTCGCTATTACACGGGCTGCAGGTCGGCCAGCGCTACCTGCTGCTTCTGCTGCTTTCCGGGGTGCTCGCCCCGTTCACATCCGCAGTCAGTTTCGATAAAGCCCCGGCAACTCTCATGATCGTATGCGCCGTCTTGGTAGCTGCCATTCTCGCGGCGGGTACCCTGACCGGCGGGTGGCGAATCGGGTATACCTTCACCCACCGTATGGTGCGCCTTGACCCGCTCCGCGGGGCTATCGCCCAGGGAACAACCGCAGCGGTGCTCGCGGCAGGGCAGTTCGTGCTGCAGCTGCCGTTCTCTTCCTCGCATCTGGCGGTCGCCTCAGCACTCGGAGCGGGGGTGAACCAGCGGCACGCATCCGTCAGCGCCCGCGTGGTGCGGCAAATCCTGCTCACCTGGGTGATTACTTTTCCCGCCTGTTTCCTGCTGGCGGTGGCTCTGATGAGCGTCACCGGATTATTCTTCGAGTGAAAACCAGCGGATTTGCCGCCCAACCAACAGCTTTAAAACTGTGCGTAGCAAAAAGCCCGTACAATAATTAGGTACGCCTCAACCATGCCGTGCGCATGTGCGCCTTACGGCCTCACTTTCCGGGAGAATGGGAGAATAATGACGCCCACTGTCGCCATTATTGTGCGCACCAAAAACCGACCACAATTTCTGACCCGCGCCCTAGCCAATATTGCGGAGCAAACCTACCAGGACTACGCCGTGTACGTGGTCAACGACGGTGGTGACAGGGCCGAGGCGGAACGCATTGTTACCGCAAGCCCGGTGGCCGATAAAACCACGCTCCTGCACACCGACGGCATCGGCATGGAAGCCGCTTCCAACCTGGGGGTTCGTGAAAGCGAATCAACCTACGTGACCGTGCACGATGACGACGACTTGTGGGCCCCCAAATTTCTTAAACACACCGTCGCCGCCCTCGATTCGACCGGGGCGAATATGTGCACCGTGCGCATTGTTGAACGGTTCGAACGTGAAACCGACAACGGGTTCCAGGTGCTCAACGAACGTATCTTCCATGAGGGGCTGCCCATTGTTGGGCTGCAGTTTTTATACCGCACCAACCGTGCCGTACCCATTGGCGTGATCTACCGCCGCGACCTGCACACCCGGCTTGGTGGCTACCGGGACGATCTGGCCGTGGTAGGCGACTGGGAATTTAATATGCGCGCCGCCGCAGAAGGCGAAATCATCACGATTGACGAACCGCTGGCGTACTGGTGCCAGCGCCCCGAAGCCACTGGCGCCGCCGCCAATAGTGTGAGCCGTGAAGCTGAGCACCGCTACTACGATTCGAAGGTGCGCGCCGAAGAGATCCGTAAGGATATTGCCTCCGGCTCCTCGGCTGGCCCTTACCTGTACCAGGCGCACCTGGCGAACGAACTAGACGGGCGTATTCTTGAAAACCACAACCTGCTCCGGGACGTGCTGGCAACACTAGGCCGTATCGAGACAACCCAGCGGGAACAGGGCGAACAGCTGAAACGTATTGAGGCCGCCCAGCAGGAGCAGAACGAGCGGCTGCTGCGGGTCGAGCGGGCCTTATCGTGGCGGGAACGGGCCGAACGCATCACCAAATATTTTAAGCGCGGTTAAAAACACCAACAATAAGGTAAGTGCATAATGACTAAGGTTCTGGTGGCTGGCGATATTGGCCAGCCGGTCTACCATGTGGGCGACGAAGCAATGACGGTAGCGTCCGCCACATTTTTTGCCGGACGCGGGGCGCGCATCGTCCTGGCAACCCGCGATGAGGAGCATTCTCGTCAGCTCATTGGCGCTGGGACGGCGGGTGAAGAGTACGAGTACCTGCCGTACCTGCTGTTTCCGTGGGCACCGGCGCAGCGGGAGCAGACCCTAGAGTTACTGGAAGAGTACCTGCGCAGCAGCGTAATGCCCACACTGCCCGAGTTCGCCCCGGATGCCACGAAAATACGGGCTTTCGTTGAGGGGGTCTGCGCGGTAGATGCTGTGGTGATCTCCGGCGGCGGCAACCTCAACTCGCGGTATGGGTGGCTGCTGTACGAGCGGGCGGCTATCGCCCTCGTCGCCGAATACCGTAAGATTCCGCTGTTTATTTCGGGCCAGTCGCTTGGGCCGGTACTTTCGAACACCGATGCCGAGGTGCTTGAACGTATGCTCCGCAGCGCGGTGGCGGTGGCGGTACGTGAGCGCGGCTCATACGCCTGGTGCACCGAACGCGGCATTGAGGCCTTAGCTGGCGCCGACGACGCAACCGACTACGCCCCGCACTCCCCCGAACTTACGCTGGAATACCCCGAGTCAGTGACTGTGCCTGAGCTGCCCCAACGGTACGTGTGCGTCACCATTAATGATGCTGACGACGAGCAGGCCCAGAACCTCGCGGAGCTGCTGGAGTACACCTACCAGGAGCACGGCCTGAGCACCGTGTTCCTCAGCCACATGGGCAACCCCGCCCAGGCAGCCGTTGCGGGTGAGCGCGGGGACTATGAGGTGCATGCGCGCATCGCCGAACAGATGCACACCCCCGCGACCCTAGTACCAATCACGCACGCAGACGCCGCCGTGCGCATCCACCGGGGGGCTGCGCTAACGCTCACCAGCCGCTACCACCCGGCAGTTTTCGGCCTGGCAGTGGGGGTGCCCGTGGTGGCATTGGTACCGGATGCGTTCACCGAAATGCGGCTCACCGGTGTGATGAAACATTACGGTGTGGGTGAGTTCATCACCCCGCTGGAAATGCTCGGCACCGCCATCCCTTCCCTGCTGCTGGATGCGGCGGTGCAGCTGAACGACCCCGAGCTGGGGGCCACCTTCACCGAGCTGCAGGCACCGCGCCGGGCCGAGGTGCTGGGCGCTTTGGCCGAGTGGCGCCAGTACGTGTGGGAGCGTATTAGCGGCAACGACGAGGCACGCGAGCCGCAGAACCTGCCGAAGGTGCACCAGGTGGAGGCGCTGAACGAGCCGCTTCGCGGGGTGAACCGTGCGGCGCGGCGGCTGCTGAGGCGCACCTCTTTAGAGGCCGGAAATGAGTGGGCCTTATCAGATCGTATGCACTCGTGGGAGGACGCCCGCCGCCGCGAGATTGAGGAGAAAGACCGCGAGATAGCCGGGCTGCGTGAGCGCGCTGAGGCTGCCGAGCGTAAGCTGGCTGAGTATCAGGGGTCTCTGCTGAAGCGTATCCTGCGCAGGTAGGTTAGCCCGGCCGAGGGTGGGTGCAGAATGAGACACCCACCCCCTTGTGGGCCTGTACAGCAGGCCGCACGCCGGTACACTAAACATATGGCCGGCATGTATACCTCAGCGAGAAAGCACACCCGCAGCTATTTGAGTGAGGGTGCCCGCCGTGTGCGCACGGGGTTTTTTCAGTCCCTGCAGATTACGATCTCGGGGATTGGTGCGTACTTTTTCTCGTTCTATGTGCTGGGACATCAGGAACCCATTTTCGCTGCGACAGCCGCCATTGTGTCCCTGGGGTATGTGAGCGGGTCCACCCATTCCCGCCGTATTTTGGAGGTGTCGCTGGGGGTCACGTGCGGCATTCTGGTGGGCGAACTGCTGCTGATGGCGTTGGGTCGCGGGCCGTGGCAGGCGGCGGTGGCGCTGTTCCTGTCGGTGCTTCTGGCCCGCTTTATTGATAACGGCATTATTTTTACGATTCAGATGAGCGCCCAGTCGTGCCTGGTGATTTTGCTGCCGCCAACCTCCGATCTGCCGTTTACCCGCAGCCTGGATGGCGTGGTGGGCGGCGTGGCGGCGTTTCTGATGATGTTCCTCATGCCTAAGGACCCCCGCAATAGCCCCCGGGAGCGTGCCGAAGCGCTCATGGGCGCGTTTTCTGACGTGTTTTTTCTGTCTGCAAGCGCGATCCGCGAGTATAACTACGAGAAGGCGTACCAGAGTTTACGGGACGCCCGCCAGCTGCAGCCGCTCTACGATGCGTGCCGCAACGACCTGGTGACGGCGCGTGGCATGGCTCAGCTCTCGTGGGTGGGTAAGAAGAGCCGGGCTGAACTTGACCGGCTGGCGCAGACCCTCAACGCCGTTGATTTAGCGATCCGTAACGACCGCGTGTTTAACCGGCGTATGGCCTCAACGATTGCACACGTGCAGCTGCGCCCAGCCGCCCTGGAGTCGTTAGCGGCGGCCTTGGAGTCGTTGGCGCTTGCCACCCAGAGCGTGGGGTTGGGCATGTATTCGGGTACCGAGCAGGAGCGGGCGCATTATATGCAGGTTGCGCGTGAACGTCTGGTGGATCTCGCTGGCACCTTGGAGCCGAGGCAGATGGGTGTGGCCTCATTTGAGGGTGAGTCGCTGGTGCTCATGCTGCGCTTGATGACGGTGGATATGCTTGAAGCCACCGGCCTGGGGCACGAGCAGGCATCCGCAGCACTGGTGAAGCTGGGTGAAGCCGTCACGGAGCACGCACCGCGCACCTCCGAAATTCCAATCGTGCAGGCTAATAGCAACCAAGATGAGCAGGAAGATTTGCGGAGCCGCACGATCAACATTATCTTGCATGATCAGGAGCTTGAGAAGCACCCCGAGTAGCCTCACCGGAAGACAATCAGGCGGCGGCTGCGCGCATCGCTAGGATGATGTGCGTCCCCGTGCCGCAGGAGGCAGCGGTGTGTGGTGTTTGGCGAGTTCCGCCAGGCTTTCGGCTTCCTCCTGCGTGAATGTGCATGCCAAGAATCCTTGTATATCGGGGTCGGTCTTCATGACATCGGTTAATCGCATCCCTAAAACTGTGTTGATGAGCATACCTTTTGCCAAGAACTTTTCGGTTGCTTTAGGGCTCATCCCTACTTCGTGGTGCAGTACTCGGTATATACGCATAAATTCGTCGCGAGCGAGCTGACCAAACCGCTCATGATGCCCCATCGTGAAGAGATGCATCATGGTCAGCAGAATTCCCCGGTCAGCTACAAGTTTTACGTAGGCATGCCCCATCTCCCTCAAGAGTTCCTGAGGGCTTTCTACGCCTTGAGCGACTGTGCGAAACACGTCAATAGTTTTATCAACAGCACGGCTGGCTGTTTCTGCGAAAAGATTTTCTTTAGAGCCGAAGGTGCGCACAATATACGCTTGGCTTACTCCAGCCGCTTTGGCAACGGCATCTGTGGTAGCTCCGGTGTAGCCGCGCTCACCAAAAACAATACTGGCTGCGTTTAGCATCTGTTCACGACGCTCGGCGGCGGGGAGTCGTTGCCCAGGTGCAGGTTTTTTCTCAGCCATATTGACATGTTATCACCCGATAACCTAGCTTTAAGTAATCAATTGATTACTTAAAGCTAGACGAAACGGACCTTCCCATGAAACAGACCCAACAGGCAGAAAAACCCCGCACCCATCCCGCATGGCTCATCATCATCTCGCTGTCCATTCCTATGTTTATGGCTTCCCTCGATAACCTCGTCGTCACCAATGCTCTTCCAGTCATTCGGGCAGATCTGGGAGCCACACTGGAAGAGCTCACCTGGACAGTAAACGCCTACACCCTGACCTTTGCATCCTGCATTCTCATGTCCTCGGCACTGGCCGACCGGTTTGGACGCCGCAGCGTCTTCCTACTTGGAGTCTTTATATTTACTGCCTCCTCTGCGTGGTGCGGTATCAGCGATAATATCGGCGCCCTCATCACGGCCCGTACTCTTCAAGGAATCGGCGGCTCTGCCGTTATGCCTCTTTCCCTTGCATTGCTGAGCACTTCCGTACCCGAGCGGCTACGTGCTACTGCTATTGGTATTTGGGGAGGAGTCGCTGGACTCGGTGTAGCACTCGGCCCCCTTATCGGTGGTGCCGTAGTAGAAGGCATGAACTGGCACGCAATTTTCTGGATTAACGTACCATTCGGGTTGCTCTGTATCCCCCTGGTATGGACCACGATCCCGGAATCCCGCGGTCGCCCCGAACCGCTTGATTTTCCTGGGCTGGCCCTCGTGGGGATAGGGCTGTTCGGCATAACTTACGGCATCGTGCGCGGCAATGATGCCGGATGGACTAGCCTAGAAGTCCTCACCGCCCTAATCGGTGGAGTACTCATCCTAGTCTCTTTCATCTGGTGGGAATCACGCGCCGCCGCACCGCTGCTTCCGCTGCGTCTCTTTAGCAACCGAAGTTTTAGTATGGCGAATATTGTGGGGTTCCTCTTTTTCTTCGGTATCTTTGGGGTTGTTTTTATCTTGATTCAGTTCTTGCAGGTGGTCCAAGGGGCAAGCCCACTTGAAGCCGGGCTGATGACCATGCCATGGACTCTTGCGCCCCTCGTTGTTTCACCGCTTACAGGACTGCTGACATCCAGGATCGGCACGCGCCCGGTGATTGCGGTCGGCATGGCACTCATGAGTATTGGGCTGTTCTGGAGCGGTGCAATCCTCGATCCCAGTGTTGAATACATCCATTTTGTGCCTCCCTTCATGGCTGCCGGTGTGGGTATGGGCATGGTTTTTGCTCCCATCGCCACCGCAACCCTGCAAGGCATGGCACCTGAAGACAGGGCAACCGCCTCGGGAACTAATATGACCGTGCGGCAAATAGGAATCGCGCTGGGGATTGCCACTCTCACCGCAATTTTTACGGCCCTTGACGGCACCCTTACGCCCACAGGGTTTACGGAGGCAGCTTCCCCAGCCATTTTGACCGGTGCGGCAGTAATGATGCTGGGAACTTTTGCTGCCTTTTTCCTCCCCAAGCATGTGCGTGTGCGTGCGGAGGAGAAAGTGCAGAGCTAACTGCCTAGTCTGCGCGAACAGATAATATTTCGGCGAGCAGACAACGAATTGCTGTCTGCTCGCCGAAATATTATCTGCTCGCGGTTCACGTCACGATGTGCGGCAGTTATTTATCCTGCGGGAAGAGCAGGTTCAGCGCCTCGCCTAAGGTGGCGACCTCGCGCACGGTCACCCCATCGGGCACCTGCCCCACGCCCGTTGGGGATGCGGGCACCAGCACATGCGTGAACCCCAGCCTGCCAACCTCGGCAATACGCTGGCGAATACCCGGCACGGCACGCACCTCCCCGGCCAGGCCGACCTCGCCAAACACCGCGAGTTTACGCGGCAGAGGCTTATTCTGCGCGGCCGATGCCAGCGCCATCACGCACGCCAGATCGGCGGCAGGCTCGGCGATTTTAGCGCCTCCCACTGTGGAAACATAGCAGTCGAGTTTGCCCACGTTCAGCCCGGCACGGCGCTGCAAAACCGCCAAAAGCATCTGGATGCGCGCCGAATCCAACCCCGCCACCGTGCGCCTGGGCGCGGGTGCCACCGCCTGATCCAAGAGCGCCTGAACTTCGGCAAGGAGCGGGCGGCGCCCCTCCATCGTCACGGTCACGCAGGTTCCCGCCACCGGATGCGGCGTGCGCGAAACAAACATGCCGGACGGGTCGAGCACGGGCGCAATCCCGTCCTCGTGCATATCGAAGCAACCGACCTCGTCGGTGGGCCCGTACCGGTTTTTGATAGCGCGCAGCATACGAATATTGGAGTGTTTATCGCCCTCGAACTGGCACACCACATCGACCAGGTGTTCCAGCAGTCGCGGCCCGGCGATCGTGCCTTCTTTGGTCACATGCCCCACCAGCAGGGTGCACATATTGCGTGCTTTCGCGGCGGCAATCAGCGATGCGGCAACCTCCCTCACCTGCGTAACACCCCCGGCGCTGCCCTCAACATCTGCGGACGCAAGGGTCTGCACCGAGTCGATCACCAACAACGCCGGGTCTACCTGCTCAATATGCGCCAGCGCGGTCCCCAGGTCGGTTTCGCTCGTTAAGTACAGGGTGTCGGCAACGGCGTGGATGCGGTCCGCACGCAGCTTAACCTGCGCGGCGGATTCCTCACCGGTCACATACAGCACGTCGCGGGTTTTCGCGCGGGCACGCTCAGCGGCGGGGGTTCGCGGGGTGTATCCGCGCGCGAAGGTGGCGGCAACATCCAGCAGCAGGGTAGATTTGCCCACACCGGGTTCGCCAGCCATCAGAATCACGGCACCAGGCACCAGTCCCCCGCCAAGTACCCGGTCGAATTCGGGGTTGCCGGTGCTCATATAGGCGGCGACGGTCGAGTCTACCTCGCCGATCACCTGCGCCGGTTTCTGCACGCTGGATGCGGTACGGGTGCGCGCCACGGTACCCCCGGCGGATTCCTCAACAGACCCCCAGGTTTGGCACTCACCGCATCGACCCACCCATTTGGCGGTAGTCCAGCCGCATTCGGTACAGCGGTAGGCGGGGGTTCCTTTAGTGGTTTTTGTGCGTGCAGCCATGGTTTTTATTGTACGGGCGACCCTGACGGTTTAAGACCTGCAGCTGCCCATAAGGCACCATACCGACGATGCACCCCGGTCAGGGCGTACGCTGGCGGCAAACCACCGCTTAAAACAGAACGAATACTCTTTATTTATGCATTTTTCCGTGTAACTACGCGCCCCCTGCGCTCAACCCTCAAAGGCGAAATAACACTATAAACAGGCTACAATGGAGCACGTGCAAACAGACTATAGCGAACTCCTTCTCAAAACGATCGCTCGCATCGCCCCCGGTACCGAACTGCGGGAGGGGCTGGAGCGCATCCTGCGCGGACGTACCGGCGCACTCATTGTGCTCGGTTCAGACCGCACCGTTGCCGCGCTCTCTTCCGGCGGGTTCGATATTGATACGGAATTCTCGGCCACCCGTTTGCGCGAACTTGCCAAAATGGATGGCGCTATTATCTGCGATAGGGATGCCACCCGGCTCCTCAAAGCCGCTGTGCAGCTCATGCCTGATCCGTTCATTGAGACGAATGAATCCGGTACCCGCCACCGCACCGCCGAACGTATCGCTATCCAGACTGGTTTTCCGGTGATTTCGGTCAGCGCCTCTATGTCTGTGATTTCGGTGTATGTGGATGGCACCCGCTACACGGTGCAGGACACCCAGTACCTCATGAGCCGCGCTAACCAGGCCATCCAGACTCTTGAAAGCTACAAGAAGCGTCTGCGTAAAGTGCTGGGGACGCTCTCGACTCTAGAAATTGAGTCGCACGTGACCCTGGGAGATGTGGCCGCCACCCTTCAGCGCATGGAGATGGTGCGTCGTATTATTTCCGAGGTTAGCCACTATGTGCTTGAGCTGGGTGTGCATGGCCGCCTGGTGGCGCTTCAGCTTGAGGAACTGCGCAGTCCCGACATGCCCGGCAGCGAGATTATTCTCTTCGACTACCTGCCCAACCCCAACCCGAGGAACATTGGGGATGCTGTTGAGGCTCTGGAGAACCTGGACGATATGAACATTGTCGATTTGAAGGTTATTGCGCAGGTGGTCGGCTTTGAGGGGTATGATCTAGACACTCCGCTTCAGCCGCGCGGATACCGTCTGCTGGATGGTATTCAAAGCATCCCGCATATTATCTCTTCGCGCCTAGTGGAACGTTTCGGCACTTTACAGGCGCTTATGGCGGCCACCCTTGAGGATTTGCGGGCCGTGGAGGGGGTCGGCGGCAACCGCGCCCGCACCCTGCGTGAGTCGCTCTCCCGCATGGCTGAGAGCACCCTCGAAAAGTACCTGTAAGCCACGCACCAGCCTGCACAAAGCATTGTTGGAGGCGGCTTCACGTACGGGAAACTACCGGCCTCCCCCGGCCGGGAGGGAGCGGGCTTATAGCCCCCTCCCGCAGGGCAGCACCGCAGATGCCGCGATAGTTACTATCAGGCGAGGGTAAAGTTTACCGCCTGTGAGGCAACACCGTTCACGCTTGCAACCACCGAATAAGTGCCCTTCTCGGCGTCTTTCGTTTTTTCGCACCCTGACGCATTGGATTTGCGGTCCCAGGCTATCTCACCGGTGGCTTCTTTCCCCGGCTCAAGCTCAGCTTTTTTCAACGGCGCAGGGGCGCACTTGTTCTTTGAGTAGGTTTGTGCCGCACCGGAGGTAATGTTCAGCTCTATGCCGTTTTCTGCTTTATCTCCGCCGATGGCGCAGGGGGTTTTAGAGGTGTTGGTGTAGGTGACGGTAAAAGAAGGTGCCTCCCCCGCAGCATACTGCTTTTTGGAGGGAGCTACGGTCACTTTAAGGTTCTGTGCGGAGCAGGCAGCTACAGCAGCCGAGGTGGTGGATGCGCTCGGGTCGGGGCTTTTACTGGGGTCGGCTGCTTGTGAGGGGTTGGCGCTTGCCGAGCCGGTGGGTGAGGCGGTCACATCCGCTCGGGCGCTGAAGTTTTGGAATGCCTCTGCTGTTGCTGTAGCACTGGGGACTGCTTCATTCGTATTACGGTTTTGAATGGTATTAACAGCCCAGGTAATACCTACTATAAGAAGTATCAAAATAATAATTGCCGCAACTGCCGCAATAATGCGTCGACGGCGATATACTTCAGGGGGCAAATCCATATCTTCTGACATACATATAAGAATACAGCGTTTTATTCCTTAACGGGAATTATGCATATATATTATTTTTGGAATATATTGCGGGTGTTTTACCCTAGTTCAATGACCTCTTCACCACGCACTCCCCACCCAAGGGCCGTTTCTACAGCACCCCATGTATCTTGTGCACAGACAGAGCAGCTGCACCAGCTGGTGGGTGACTGGTTTATCGCCAATGCTCGCGATCTGCCGTGGCGCCGCGCAGAGTGCTCCGCGTGGGGTGTGATGGTGAGCGAGTTTATGCTTCAGCAGACTCCGGTTAAACGTGTTCTTCCAGTGTGGGAAGAATGGATGCGCCGCTGGCCGACCCCCAAAGACTTAGCAGCTGAAGAGTCCGCCGAGGCGGTGCGTGCTTGGGGCAGGTTGGGGTATCCGCGTCGGGCGCAGCGCCTTCATGCGGCGGCGCAGGCTATTGTGTTAGAGCATCATGGTGATGTTCCCGGCACTTATGAGCAGCTGCTGGCCTTACCGGGGGTTGGCTCTTACACTGCAGCAGCGATTACTTCCTTCGCATTTGGGCGGCGTGCAACTGTAATAGATACAAATATTCGCAGGGTACACGCGCGTGCCATCAGCGGCAAAGGGTTGCCGAACAAGTCGCTTAATGCGGCTGAAACTCGCCTCGCCGAGGCGCTGATGCCCACCGATGAGCAGGCTAGCTGCCTATGGAATGCCGCCACAATGGAGCTTGGGGCACTGGTGTGCACCGCAAAATCTCCAACCTGCAGTATATGCCCAATTAGGCATTTATGTGCCTGGGTTGCTGCTGGTAAACCAGAGGCTGAGTACACCCCTCAGGGTCAAAGCTGGCATGGCACAGACCGGCAGTTACGCGGGGCAATGATGGCGGTTCTTCGAGAAGCCCACCACCCCATCCCTAAGGAACTTATTACCAACTTCTCCCCCGATATTGTGGCACCCAAAAACTTGTCAACAGTGGTGAAGTCGCTGCGTACGCTAGGCTCTTCTCAAGAGCAGATCCAACGCTGCTATGAGGGACTACTTGCTGACGGTCTGGCGAGTGAAAAAGATGATTTAGTTTCACTATAGCGCATAAGTATTAGACATATTTTATGCTTTTATAACAATTTAGTATATAAATTTTTTAGATACTTTATTCAGAAACTTATTGTTTTCGCTTCCAACTTTTGGAAGAATAGAAAATACGTATTTGAAATACCAACTATTCACTCAAGAGGGATACTCATGAAAATAGCAGTTGCAGGGGCAACCGGAACCATTGGCACGAAAATTTGCACCGAACTTGAGAAGCGAGGGCACCAGGTGGTGCCGTTGAGCCGCTCCACCGGGGTAGATGCCTCAGTGCTTGAGAGCCTCACCCCAGCTCTCGCCGGGGTGGATGTGGTCATTGATGCCTTGAACCACACGGTCATGAATCGTCGCAAGGCCGAGGAACTCTTTAAGCTCACCGCCAGCAATATTGCGCAGGCAGCGGCAGAGAACCAGGTGAAGCGCATTGTGTGCATTTCGATTGCCGGTGTGCAGGATGCGGCAGTATGCCGCGGATACGGCTACTACAGCGGCAAGGCCGTGCAGGAAAACACTTATAAGGCCTCACCGGTGGAAACTGTGATTATTCACTCCGCGCAGTGGTTCGAGATTCTGCCCACCCTCGTAAAGCAGGTCACTTTTGGGCCCGTATCGGTGCTGCCCACTATGAAGATGTCGCCATTACCGGCTGCGCCGGTGGCTCAGCTAGCCTGCGATATTGCTGAGGGGCAGATGAATATCCCCGATTCAGGCGTTATTTCGATTCGCGGCGCCGAAGAAGGGACGGCAGCCGAGTTTGTGAAGCGTATCCTCGCGGCGCGCGGTGAAATCGGCGGCAAACACCCCAAGCTGGTGTGGCAGCTGCCATACCTTGGTTCGGCTATCGCTAAAGGCGGGTTAATCCCTGACCCAGCAGACCGTACCGACCCCACCACACTCAATGACTGGCTAACCACTGAATAAGCCCCATCTATCACCCGGCTTTCCTTCCCTCCCGGCCCTTAATCAGCCGGGAGGGAGGGTCTCACTATTAGCGCGTCGCTATAGCGCTTCGTGTTTAAGGACGGTTTTACCGACGGTGCTTCCGGCCCGCAGCCTCGCCA
The DNA here is from genome assembly GCF_016726365.1 of Rothia aeria. NCBI lineage: Bacteria > Bacillati > Actinomycetota > Actinomycetes > Micrococcales > Micrococcaceae > Rothia > Rothia aeria. Next base: position 1,239,024 of record NZ_CP068102.1, read on the forward strand.
GGACGCTGGGGGCCTGGGTAATAGGCACGACGTCCGTCACCTGCACCTTCACTTCCCCATCGGCGACCAGCTGCAGCGCGCGCCGGAGGTATGTTCCCACAAGCTCAGGCTGTGCTGCCGTTAAAGCCCCTAGGTTGAATCCCATGACGCTTTTACCGCCGAGCCACAGGTCATTGCTGCTTATGAGTTGATCCCCCGCCTGAGCAGCGTCGCCTACTACAAGCAGGCGACCACCTACACGGAGCAGGTCCACGCACCGAGCGCGTGTTGGGCCGCCCACCGGGTCGACAATAATATCGAATTGGTCGGGCTCTTGCTCTGCTAGATCATCGCGTAAGATTACTTCGTCATACCCCAGTTCTAATGCCGCGTGCCGCTTCTGTTCAGAACCAACAACGCCCACCACGCGGGAAGCACCCAGATACCGTGCCACCTGCCCAAGCTGAGACCCAAGGCCACCTGCGGCGGCCTGAACCAGCACGCTCTGCCCCGACTGCACCTGAGCCAGCCGTTCCAGGGCTATGAGCGCAGCCGTAGTGTTTGCGGGTACAGCGGCTGCGGTGGCAGCATCTAGCCCCTCTGGTATTGGCGCAACCAGGTGGGCGTTAGTGACCGCGATCTGCCCGTACCCTCCGCTGTCAGTGACCGTAAAGGCGGCAACAGGAGTGCCAATCTCAAGGCCGTCGTGCTCCGTGACCCCTTCGCCATGGGCTCGAACCGTGCCGGATGCCTCAAGCCCCGGCACCCAGGGCACAGGGATAGTCGGTACGAATCCGCCTGCAAACAGTGCTTCCACGTAGCTAGCGCCTGCGTAGTGAACGTTAATAGCGATCTGTCCGGCAGCCGGGGTTGGGTCGGATGTTTCACCGTATTCTAAGGTGCCAAGGGGCCCGTCGTAGCTGGTAATCTGGACAGCCTTCATCATCATACTCCTTAATTATAGTCGCACACTGAACTATAACAGACATCTGCTATTAAGGGTAGTGTTATTCCCGGGCCTCAGGCAGCGGATTATTTGCGGGCGCCTATAAACACCCGCACGTCAACGGGGCAGAATCTACCCCTCAAGAACCTCAACGAGTCGGCCCAGCAAATCGCGTAATTGTTCCTGCTCCTGCGGGGTGAATTCACTGCTCATAAGGTCCTCAACGGCACGCGCCTTCTCATCAGCTTTCAGCCCCAGCTCCTCCCCCGCCGGGGTTAGGGTCACCACATTCACGCGACTATGGATTTCTGAAGGCACGCGGGTAATCAGTTTTTTTGCCTCCAGACGCGCAAGAACAGTAGCCATTGTCTGCGGGGTCACCGCCGCAGCGCGTGCCAGCTGCGCCGCTGACTGTCCGGGAGCATAGTAGAGCGAAAGCATGGCGGCATACTGTGCGACGCTCAGATCGTACTCCCGCAAAGCTTTAGATTTTGCCACCATCATCGCCTGCTCGGCACGTTTAATGGAAAACCCCAGCCGCGCCTGAACCTCGGCACGGTAGGCGTCCTGCCCCCGTTCCGGTCGTGAACGAGACAATGAAGACTGAGTTTTTTTCGATGATGCGGGCATGTACTAAGCATACTATCCCTCCGCCGCATCCCGCCCGACACCAGCGCGCCCCTTCCAGGCAAACATGCAGGGCACAGGCCATAAAGAAACACCCCCAGCTCCTCCCATACGGGAGACTGGGGGTGCTCTGCGCTCATTTGAGCCTGATCACTAACCGAGGCTGAAAGCTACTCGGCAGCGTTATTGGTGATCTGCTCGGCTTCTTCAACCGCTTCTTCCTCAGCGACCGACTGCGAATCCAGATCCTTCAGGTACTCGCTGGATAATTCCTTCATCGGCTGGGAGGAGAAGGTGAACTTCGCGTCATCCCCTTCACCCTCAGCGTCCACGGTAATCTTTTCACCGGGCTTAATTTCGCCGAAGAGGATCTTCTCCGACAAGGCGTCCTCAATATTGCGCTGCATCTCGCGGCGCAGCGGACGGGCGCCCATCGCCGGGTCATAGCCCTTCGAAGCCATGAGAACCTTCGCCGCATTCGTCAGCTCGATCGACATATCCTGATCCGCCAGACGCTTTGCCAAACGACCAACAAACAGGTCCACAATCTGCAGAATCTCGGTCTCGGAGAGCTGCGGGAACACAATAATATCGTCCACACGGTTCAGGAACTCGGGGCGGAAGTGCTCCTTGAGGTTCTCCATGACGCGGGCCTGCATACGCTCGTAGTCAGCGGCGTTATCGTCCATTGCCTGGAAGCCCACAGGAACCCGGCGGTTCACATCGCGTGAGCCAAGGTTCGTGGTCATAATGATCACGGTGTTCTTGAAGTCCACCACACGACCCTGCGAATCGGTCAGGCGGCCATCTTCAAGAATCTGCAGCAGCGAGTTGAACAGGTCGGCGTGCGCCTTCTCAACCTCGTCGAACAGCACCACCGAGAACGGCTTACGGCGTACCTTCTCGGTCAGCTGACCGCCTTCTTCATAGCCCACGTACCCGGGAGGGGCACCGAACAGGCGTGAAACGGTGTGCTTCTCCTGGTACTCCGACATATCCAGAGTAATCAGTGCATCCTGATCGCCGAAGAGGAACTCTGCCAAAGCCTTCGCAAGCTCGGTCTTACCGACGCCGGTCGGACCAGCGAAAATGAACGAGCCGCCCGGACGGTTCGGATCTTTCAGCCCGGCACGGGTACGGCGAATCGAGCGGGCCAACGCCTTAATAGCGTGCTCCTGCCCGATCACACGCTTGTGCAGCTCGTCCTCCATCTTGAGCAGACGCGAGGACTCTTCTTCGGTAATCTTGTACACCGGAACGCCGGTTGAAGACGCCAGAACCTCTGAAATAACCTCGGGGGTCACCTCACCGAAGGCGTCACCGTTTTCACGCCATGCCTTCTCTTTCTGGTCTTTCTCCTGAAGAACCTTCTGTTCCTCGTCCCGCAGACCGGCAGCTTTCTCGTAGTCCTGCTCCCGAATAGCGTCTTCTTTCGCGCGCTTGAGCTTACCTGCCTTCTCTTCCAGCACCTTAATCTCGGGCGGGGCGGTCATCCGCTTAATACGCAGGCGTGCGCCCGCCTCGTCAATCAGGTCAACAGCCTTATCGGGCAGGAAACGATCAGAGATATAGCGCGCCGCCAAGTTTACGGCAGTTTCAATTGCTTCATCCGAGATAGTCACGCGGTGGTGAGCCTCGTACTTATCGCGCACACCCTTAAGAATCTGCACAGCGAGCTCCTGTGAAGGCTCGTCCACCTGAATCGGCTGGAAGCGGCGCTCCAAGGCGGCGTCCTTCTCAATGTGCTTGCGGTACTCATCCAAGGTGGTGGCACCGATGGTCTGCAGCTCACCGCGAGCCAGCATCGGCTTCAGAATAGAAGCCGCATCGATAGCGCCCTCTGCGGCACCGGCCCCGACAAGGGTGTGAATCTCGTCGATAAACAGGATAATGTCGCCACGGGTGCGAATCTCCTTGAGCACCTTCTTGAGGCGTTCCTCAAAGTCACCGCGGTACCGGGAGCCCGCAACCAGCGAACCCAAATCCAGGGTGTACAGGTGCTTATCTTTAAGAGTTTCGGGAACATCGCCGTGTACGATGGCCTGCGCCAAGCCCTCAACAACGGCGGTTTTACCGACACCGGGTTCACCGATAAGCACGGGGTTGTTCTTGGTGCGGCGTGAGAGCACCTGCATCACACGCTCCATCTCGTGGTGACGGCCAATCACCGGGTCAAGCTGACCTTCGCGTGCAGCGGCGGTGAGGTTACGCCCGAACTGGTCGAGAATCGTCGAGCCCGCCGGGGTGCCCTCGCGGGAGTTGCCCGCGCCAACACCGGCTGTTTCTTTCGAGTCGCCATTACCGGGGTACCCAGAGATAAGGTCCATTACGGCTTGGCGCACGGCAGCCGGTTCCACACCGAGTTTGGCCAGCACCTGGTTTGCCACGCCCTCGTTCGCGCGCACCATACCCAGCAGGATATGTTCGGTGCCGATGTAACCGTGGTTAAGTTGAATAGCCTCGCGCATCGAAAGCTCCAGCACTTTCTTCGCGCGCGGGGTAAAGGGAATATGCCCGCTGGGTGCGTTTGCCCCCGGGCCAATAATGTCTTGCACCTGTTCACGTACGCTGTTGAGCGTAATACCCAGCGACTCCAAGGCTCGGGCCGCAATGCCCTCCCCCTCGTGAACTAGGCCGAGCAGTAGGTGCTCAGTACCGATGTAATTGTGGTTGAGCATGCGTGCTTCCTCTTGGGCAAGCACCACTACGCGCCGAGCTCGGTCGGTAAAGCGTTCAAACATTGCGTACTCCTAGGATTTTCTACTTGATACAAGACTACGCGGTATTACCCCTCGCGTGGGGACTGTTCGCCATCGAAAGAACTAGCGAGACGAAGGTCGCACCGGCCCGCAGCTGGGGTCACGTGCGCATCATCTGCCGCAGCGAGCTCGGTGGCACGAGGATTCTGAGGGATTATGAAAACCTAATGCTTACCTTTCGGTAACCCTTATGTATATACGAGACTTAAATAAAGTTTAACTTTCGTTTAATCCCGACAATAAACCTCAAGGGCTTGATTTATTTTATAGAAACTGCAACTATTTACCAGGAAAATATAGAATGAATTCTCTCTAAGTGGTAACCATATGCATGTTTTCGGCACACCGAAATTATTCCTTACGCCACCCAATAGCCCGCCCTGTACTATCCATTTCAAAGGGCAGGAAATAAAACACTTCAAACAATTTTCCAAAAATGCAACTATCAAAATATGCATGAAATATACCAAATAGAGATGGGGTATCGCGGATATTTTCTCGACATCTTCACAACAACCGATTATGACCGTGAGATTAACCTACACAACTAACATGTGCCGTACATTCCACAGTTGATGTGGACAGACCAATATATGCACCCTGGAGACCACCTCGTCACACCAAATTTACGGGGGTTCACCACCACACTTTAGAGCCTCACCCTATCGCTCCGCCCACCACAATACACAAATCAACCTGGCAAGATTCACTTTGACAGAAAAATGACATAAATAAAAGACGGGAAGGCTCAAAAGCCTTCCCGTCTTTTATTTAAGAAACGTAGCTTATGCCTGTTCCTTTTTCAGTGCTGCGTAGTACGCATCCTGAATCTCCTGGTGAATACGGCCGCGGTCGGAAACCTCATGACCGTTTTCCTTAGCCCACTTACGGATAGCAGCGGTCTCGGGGTTGCGCTTCACAGCAGTTGCTGCGCCACGCGAGCCACGACCTGCACGGCCGGACCCCGAAGTGTTCTGTACGCGGCGAGCCTTCGACGCGAACGGGCGGATAGCATCACGCAAGCGAGCGGCATTAGCATTCGACAAATCAATCTCATACTGGCCACCATCAAGGCCAAATCGTACGGTCTCGTCTGCGGGGCCGCCGTCGAGATCGTCTTCAAGAATGATGCGCACTTTCTGTGCCATGTAGTTATCTCCTTAGTAGTTATGTGAACGCGCTAGAGAAAACTCAAATATAAAGAATTCTATATGAAACATTTTCTATCGCACATACATAGTAACAGACTTTAACGCTAAAGATAAAGGTTCCGAAATATATTTTAATACTTTCGCGGGAAATATTTTATACAACTACGGTTTATCATCAGTAAATGGGTTAACAGACCCCCGTGAACTTTTTACCTGCTCATACCAAAGCTGGGCATCTTTTTCGGCCTCACGCTGCGCTGCGCGCTCCGAACGGTCCGCACGATTAATCCACCGCAATATAAAATACAGGGCAATCCCGGCGAAAATCGGGGGAACCAACGCAATCAAAATATCCATATTTCCTCTCCCTTCATCTGGCTTTCTAGAGTCCAGAATACCCGCACACACAAGAAAAAGCCGCCCGCACGTCTTCAAAATTTCGTGCGGGCGGTTTAAGAACGCTCATTCCAGGATTAATGCCGCCCTGAATGTGAGCTCAATCAAATATTAAACCTAAAGTTATAATTTAAGCTTCGGGCTTCATGAGCGGGAACAGAATAGTTTCACGAATACCCGGCTGACGCACCACGGTTCCAGGGCGTTCAGGGTCCTGTTCACCGGCCAAAAGCATAATCAGACGGTCAACACCCAGCCCGAGACCGCCCATCGGCGGTGCACCGTGCTCTAGGGCGCGTAAGAAGTCCTCATCAAGTTCCATCGCCTCGTCATCGCCCGCAGCGGCCTTATGGGACTGCTCGGTCAAACGCTCGCGCTGAATCACAGGGTCGATCAGCTCTGAGAACGCGGTACCGCGCTCCATACCGCCAATAATCAGATCCCACGCCTCAATCGTGCGGGAACCATCGCGGTTTGGCCGCGCCAAAGGCTGGGCGCTTGGCGGGTAGTTATACACGAAGGTCGGGTTCAGCAGGGTCGGCTCCACGATTTCGCCGAAAAGCTCAATCACAAGCTTCTCTGCATCCCAGGCGGGATTCACCTCAACATCATGCTTGGCGGCGATCTCGCGCAGCGTCTCAGCAGGAGTATCCGGGGTGATCTCAACACCCACGGCCTCAGACAGTCCGGGGTAGACACTCAGCCACGCCCACTCGCCGCCCAAGTCGATCGTGCCGTCCTCAGTCTCAATCGCGGTAACCCCAAGCTCCTGTGCACACGCAACGATAATCTCCTGCATACGCTCGGCCATCACGTACTGATCGGCGTAGGCTTCGTAGCATTCCAGGGTTGTAAATTCGGGGCTGTGCGTTGAATCCACGCCCTCGTTGCGGAATACGCGACCAATTTCGTAGACGCGCTCAATACCGCCCACCACGGCACGCTTGAGCGGAAGTTCGGTGGCGATGCGCATCGTCATAGGCTGGTCGAAGGCATTCAGGTGGGTGCGGAACGGGCGAGCCGTCGCGCCGCCGTGCACCAGCTGCAGCACCGGGGTTTCCAGCTCAATATAGCCGTGATCTTCCAGTACGCGGCGCACGGTGCGGGTAATCAGGGCGCGCTTCTTCACCAGCTCACGTGCCTCGGGACGAACCATCAGGTCCAGGTAGCGGCGGCGCACCCGAGTTTCCTCGTTCAAATCCTTGTGCAGCACGGGCATGGGGCGAATCGACTTCGCGGCCATCCTCCACTCACGCACCATAATCGACAGTTCGCCGCGGCGAGAGACCACCACACGACCGGTCACATACACGTGATCGCCCAAATCCACCAGGGATTTCCAGTCGGCAAGCGACTGTTCACCAACCTCATTGAGCGAGAGCATCGCCTGAATGCGGTCACCATTCGTACCCGCCTGCAGGGACGCGAAGCAGAGCTTACCGGTATTGCGCACGAACACCACACGGCCCGCAACGTTCATTACGTGGTCGGTCTCGTCCCCTGCGGTGAGCTCGCCGGCTTCTAATTTCGGGTCGTACTCGGCGCGCACATCCGCAATATGGTCCGGTGCGATACGCCCGCCCTGAGCATCCAACAGGCCCACAGGGTACGCCTGGCGCCCGGATTCGAGCAGCTTAGCGCGCTTCTCAAGGCGAATCTGCATCTGGTCTGACATATCTGCGATCGCCGGTGCGGCGTTCTGCTCGTTACTCAAGGGGAATACCTACCTGTTGTATCTCTGCTGAAAATATTGCGTCTTAAACCGCGAAGCGCCCACACGGGCTGTGTGGGCTGATGCGGTAAAAACTGAACTACCGTAAATCCATATTATCGATAAGGCGAGTCTGTCCAACATATGCGGCAACTAGGGCCAGCACCCGCTCAGACTCGCTGGTGGGGGCGTTAAAGTTATTCGGATCCACCAGCTCCAAATAATCCAGCCGCACCCCGGGGGTCGCGTTAATGCGTTCCCGGGCACCGTCAAGGTCAATACCCTCAAACCCGCGGTTGAGCGAGTGCTCACGCAGCAGTGCCAAGGTACGGGAAATCACCAGGGCCGCCTCACGCTCATCATCCGAGAGGAACTCATTCCGGGAGGACAGTGCCAAACCATTATCCTCACGCACGATAGCGACCGCCCGCAGGGTCACATCATGGTTAAAATCGCGCACCATACGCTGAACCAGCAAGAACTGCTGCGCATCCTTCTGACCAAAGTAGGCGTTCACTCTGTGGCCGCCGGTCGCTGAACCAATAATATTGAAGAACTTATTAACCACAGTCAGCACACCATCAAAGTGGCCGGGGCGGGTCGCGCCCTCAAACCGTGACCCCAGCTCGCCGCTCGAAATACGAACCAGCGGCTCACCATCCGGGTACATTTCTTCAACCTCAGGGGCGAACACAATATCGACGCCTACACGAGCAGCAAGCTCAACATCAGCTTCCAGGGTTCGCGGGTACTTCTCGTAGTCTTCGTCCGGGCCAAACTGGAGTGGGTTCACGAATACGGAGATGGCGACCACCTCGTTCTGTTCGCGGGCACGGCGCATCAGATTAGCATGGCCGTGGTGGAGGGCACCCATGGTCGGCACATAGCCCAGCGACGCATCCGTGTACTCAACCACAGTACCATTTTCGGCGGCCGCGGCCCGCGCCTGCGCATCCAGCTTCTCTTGCGCAGCAACCAGCGCCTCAGCAATAGCGGCGCGAAACTCTGCAATGGTCTTCACTACCAGGGGTTTCGTTATCTCAGTCATGACGAGAACTCCTTGTCTGAGGGGCGGGGTCGGTGGTATCCATGAACGAGGTATGCTCAGTCAAGGTGCTTTCAACCCGCCCCAGTTGTTCATCGTTTAACAAACCTCTATTATGCGCCCTTTTTGCGGTCGATTTTACCAATTCCGCGTAAGAGTCAGCTATATCTCGCGTATTTTCTTGTTCAGCGTACTCCCGCAGGGCCCGCAAATGTTCGGTAACGGTCCCCGAGTCGCCCCGAATAACAGGCCCGGTGAGCGCAGTTTCACCCGCCGCGAGCGCATTATCAAGGGCGGCACGCACCAGCGGCCCCAAATAGTGGGATGGGTCTTCAACACCGATAGATGCCAGCGCCTGCTGGGACTGCCCCATAATGGTCACCAGGTGGTTTGCGGCGTGCGCTAAAGCGGCGTGGTAGAGGGCACGGTCAGCCTCGGCAATATGCACGGGTTCACCGCCCATCTCAACGACGAGCGCCTGGGCGATAGGGATAAAAGGAGCCGGGCCGGTCACCGCAAAACTGGCCCCGTTGAGGCGCTGCACATCGAGGGAAAGCCCCGTGAACGTCATGGCTGGGTGCACGGCAAGACCAATAGTCCCCTGCTCAGTGAGTGGCTTAAACACTCCGGCACCGTGCCGCCCGGAGGTGTGCACAAACAGCTGCCCGGGGCTGACCATGCCCCCCGTGGCGATACCCTCAATAACAGGTTGGAGCGCATCATCAGGAACAGCCAGAAGCACAAGTTCGCTTCGTTCAATAATCTGCTCAGTAGGCAGCACGGGTATGCCCGGCAGCAGGTTCTCGGCGCGCTCAGCCGACGCATCAGACTCGGCGCGCACACCGACAATGGCGTGCCCCGCCGAGCGCAGGGCAGCACCGAGCACCGCACCAACTTTGCCGGCACTGACAATACCGATACCCAAGCGTGCGGGTTTGAGATGGTTCATGGTCACACTATCAAGTATATTCACTGATTTTTACGGTGTGCCAGTGATATTCCTAAACACACATTATTGGCGGCTCAAAGGCGCTGAGGAGGCGGCCACCCCGGCGGTGCAGATCGTCAGACGCACCAGCCTACTCGCCCTCGGTCGCGGTCACCATTCCTTCGCCCTCGTGCGTGGAAGAATCGCTCTCAAAGTGCGGAAGCTGCGCCATACATACCCTCTACTGCTGATCGCTCACCCGGGAGTACCCGTCGGCGGCAAGCTTACCCGAATTCGACCCGCCCGAAGACGAATTACCGTCCGGATCATCCGGCGGAATACGGCACAGGTACTGCGCCCAAATACCCATCGCTAAAAGCGCTGCGGCGCCCACAAGGTTCGCGCCCGTCACCCACAAAACGCCCGTCACCCCGCGCGCACTCACCAGCGAAAGCTGATAGATGAGAAGCCCCAGCATCCACCCGGTGAGAGAGGCACCCGTGAGAATTGAGCCCTGCGCGTACGCCAGCACCCGGGCAGCCGCCACCGGGTTCATGTTTTTCGCTTTCGCGCGGGTTTCAATATTGCGCCAGCGGGCCACCTGAAACCCCAGCCACAGGGCGCCGCCGCCCATGCACAGGCACACCACGATCACCACCGGCGACATCACAATCTCACCGCCGCCGGAGCTCACAAGCATGCTGTTCACAGCAACGGCAGCTATCACTCCCAGCGCCGCGCACAGCAGAATAATCCGCAGAGGGATAGGCTTCATAGACCCTCACTTTCATCTCTAGGCGGCGACTCTCCTTAGTTAAGGGTAGCCCGTCTGAGGGGGTTCAGGCTTCCTCCGGCATAAAATTCATGGGCCGCAGCAGTTTGACAGCATTAACGTTGGCGTGCGAGTCAGCCGCACTCACCTCACGCGCCAGCTCCGCAACCGCCCTATTAGCCCAGCCGGATGCGGTGCGCACCATCAGCTGCGCCTGCGGGTTTGCCTGCTCCCACGGAACCAGCACGAAAGCACGCTCATGCGCACGTGGATGCGGCAGCGTCAGAACCGGGTCGTCGCTGACGAGGTCGTCATAGGTAATAACGTCAATATCGAGAGTGCGCGGGCCCCATCGCACAAGCCGCACCCGGTGATGATGCGCCTCCACCTGCTGGCACAGCACTAACAGCGCGTAGGGGTCAAGGCTTGTGCGCACTTCAAGGATGGCGTTGATATAGTCCGGCTGGTCGGCGGGACCGCCTACCGGTTCCGTCACATACAGCCCGGAGGCGCCTACTAGCCGCACTGCACCCCCGCTAAGATGCACGAGGTCGGCGGCGGCCTGCTCTAGGGTGGTTTCGCTCTCGCCCAGGTTTGACCCCAGGGCCAGCACCGCCGTATGCGCTAACGCGTCCATGCCGGGCGCGTGGTGCGATTGGTTCGTGTTCGGTACATTACCCACGCGCGCCTGCACCCTTTCCGCCCTGAGACTGCGTGCCTTCGCGCTCCCGGAATACGGTCACTGCCACGTTCCCGAAGGTCACCTCAATCGGGGCCTTCGGTTTGTTGACGGTCACCTCAAGCGCATGCACATATGCGCATTCGTCCAGAACGTTCTGGGCGATACGCACGGCAAGAGTCTCAATCAGATCGAGGGACTCCCCCACAATATGCGTGCGGATAATCTCGGCAACTTCCGCATAGTTCGTGGTTTGGGCGAGGTCATCGGTTGCGGCAGCCTGCGTGAAGTCGGTGTATAAAACCGTATCTACGATGAAGGGCTGACCTTCACGTTTCTCAAAATCAAGCGCTCCATGAAACCCCACGGCGGCAACACCGGTCAGGGTAATACGGTCGCAGGAGGCATAAGCGTGGGCTTGGTTTGGCATGGTGTTCCTTAGCTGATGTGAATACTGGTACATAATTTTAGGTCTGTTTGGTGCGGATAACAGTGCGTAAAGTATTCGCTACGGTCACGGCATCCACCGTGGGGGGCACATTGTGCACCCGAACCCCCCACACTCCCTGGGCCGCCACGAGTGCAGAGAGAGCGGCGGATGCGGCATCACGGTCTTCGGGGGCGCGTGCTGGCGGCATTTGGTCGGGCGCGGTGTTCGCGCCCGCGGCGGGGTTCTGGGTTTTGGTGCGCGCCGCATCCGCCGCGTTCAGCGCATTCGCCAGAAAACGTTTACGTGAACCGGCGATTAGTACCCGGTGCCCCAGCGCGTGCAGCTGCCCAAGGGCGGCGAGCAGTTCCCAATCCTGCATACCGCCCTTCGCAAACCCCAGCCCGGGGTCAAGAATAATGTTCTCGCCATGAACACCGGCGGCAACTAGGCGATCACGCAGGGCGGCAAGCTCGTCCAGCACCTCGGTGACGGTACCGCGCGGGTAGGCGGCGAGCGCATCCATTGTGGTTGAGGTGCCGCGCGCGTGCATCAGAATATAGGGTACGCCCAGCTCGGCGACGGTCTGTATCATCTCATCGCTCACGCTCATGCCTGAAACGTCGTTAATGATGTGCGCCCCGGCGGCTACGGCGGCGCGGGCGGTCGCTGCGTTCATGGTGTCTACGCTGATGGTGATACCGGTTTCGGCAAGCCCCTCGATCACGGGCAGAATACGCCGAAGTTCCTCCTCAACACTGATGCGCACCGCACCGGGCCGGGTGGATTCGCCGCCCACATCAATAATGTCTGCGCCCTGGGCGATCATGCGCTGCGCGTGGGCGAGAGCGTCGTTCGCGGTGTAGTGTTCACCGCCGTCGCTGAAAGAATCGGGGGTGACATTCAGGATTCCCATCACCAGGGTTCGCTCTGCGGCTGCGGCGTCGCAGGGCAGGTGTGCGGGGGGCTGCGGGCTCATCATTGCGTGCATGATTCAATCCTAACGGATGCGCACCAACCGCCCCCCGCTTTCAGCTATCATGCGAGAAGCGGATGCAGCCGACCACCTCTATCGGCATAATATCCGCCTCTCGCGGCCTAAACAAGCGCTTAATCGTTGATTTCTGCGGGCTTATTCTCGCCCCAGCCGAGCGCCAAAACCACTACCAGCCCCAGGGCAATAAACCCGGTCATGAGGGTTTCCCCGAACGCAAGCCAGCGTAGCGGCCCGTCAATGAGCACAACAGCGATCAGCCCCGCAATAGCGAATAGAGCTAAAACCCAGGCGCCGGTCTTCATAGTCACAGCATTCTCCCTTGTACGTACACATGTGATGCGCACCCCGGCGCGGTTAGCGGAAAACCCGCGCCGGGCGCGAATAATCCCAGCATACTCTCACCGCAGAAACAACAAAACTAAATCCGTATAAATCATGCAATTATTAAGCACTGATGACGGCCCCGGGCACGGTGATTTATTCGGCATCTTGGGGCCTTTCATTTTATGGCAGCTTGGGAAGGCGGATCTTCACATCCGTTAGGATTAAGCCATGCCGGATGCCTTCACAATTCGACCCGCCGCCCCTAACGATGCGCAAGAAGTAGCGCGCATCCGTGTTCTGGGGTGGCGGTTCGCTTATCAGGGTTTGGTACCGCAGGGTTACCTTGATTCGCTCAACGTCGCGGAAGACACCGAGCGGATGTGCGGGTACCTCAGTCAGCTTCCCCAAAACTTGCCGCCCAATAATATAGCGTCCGTGCAGGGACCGAACGACGGTGAAAAACGGTCGTTTATGCTCGCGGTACGCGACGATGCGGTGCTAGGGTTCTGCCATTTCAGTGCGGCACCCAACAATGCTGACCGCCCCGGAAGGACTACTCCGGGCGGGGAGATGGTCGGAAGACTCCACTCGCTTTATGTGGGTCCGGATGCCCTCGGCCAGGGTATTGGACACGCCCTCATGAACCATGCGCTCAGCACCTTTACCGCGTGGGGATGCAAGCGCGCGCATCTCTGGGTTTTAGAGGGAAATTCCCGCGCCAGCAGCTTCTACGAGCGGCAGGGCTGGCAGCTAACGGGTGAAACAAAGGTAGACCGGTCCTTTGGGCCGGAGCTACATGAGCAGGAAATGGCTATCTGCCTCTAAGCTGTGCCCGCCCTTATTGGCGTAACTTGCTCACTGTGGCTATATCGCCGATTATTTCCAGCGATTTTGCCGAGCCTGCCAAGGTGGTCTCTTGGTGGATAGATTCTCTATCTGCGAGAGATCGCTGCAAATCCTGAAGAGTATCGCGCATAGCTTTTGCGACATCTGCAGGGTTGTGCCAATCGCCATTGTTAGCTTGTAGCTGCTCATCAGCATTTATGCGACGGGTTTGATAAAACAGGTGAGGGTACACACGATATAGAGAACTCTTACCAGCTCCATTAACGCCAGCAACAATAATATACTGTGGGCTTACCGTACTATATTACAAACTTTTCTTCAGCAATAATCCGCCGCTGACGCGACTGCAAACTATAGTTGAACAACGCCAAATAGAATTCCCGTTTCTCAGGATTTTCTTCAGCACGGAACAGCTCGTGAAACACCTCAGGAGCTGACACCTGAATATAACCGTACAGCTCATCTAGCTTCTGATTCATAAGACCTCCTTGATCGCGTGCCTAAAACACCTCTAAAGTGCCCTTTATTCGACCCCTAGGCCCCTATTTCCTATAGCCCCATCCCTGGACGCCGATCACCATACCCGCGTTTAGGCCGGTACGGCTGCTGCGGGGTCTGGCGCTGCTGGTTTTTCTGCGGTTGGCCCTGAGGTGATGGGGCATACCCTTTCTTCACCTCACCTATTTTCGAGCGCATCTGCCGCATTACGGTGCTCGTCTCGGACGGTGCGGAAACCTCCGGCTCGCGCCTAGTAGCTATCGCCTGAAAAACAGGAACCAGTGATCCCGGCACCACCTCATACTTACCCAAGTCGGGGCCGCTCAACATAGACGCCATATTCCAGTCTTTAGGGCTCACACGCGAATAGTCCAAATCGAACTTAGAGTTCTGCGCCACATGGTCCATAAAAACCCGTGACGTTCGGCCGTTTCCCTCCCGAAAAGGGTGCGCCTGGTTCAGGTTCGCAAAAACTGCGGCGGCTGCGTGGCTGAACTCGTCACGATCTAGCTGGGCCCAGTCAGTTGTGGTAACAATGTGGTGCGTTGTGTTGAGATACCGGTCTATTTCTCCCCCGTTCACGCTTGCGAACGGGACAAACCGCCCACCCTTAAACATGTTCTGTGTGCGGTAATCCCCAGCCCACTCATACACATCCTGAAAAAGGTACCTATGGATAGCGCGCACATGGTCAGCATCATAGGTGTGCTCAATGAGGGAGGGGTCAGTTTTCAGCTGTCGATTACGTAAATCTGTAGCCGCGTACTCATAGGCTGCTAAATCACGCGGGTTCAGAATCCCCTTAAGATTCCTTAACGTCTCATTATTGGGTGGTGGGTAGAAGTAGGATTCCCAGCTGTCAAAGACTGTCACGACAATTTCTCTACTTTATTCTCGGGTTCAAGGCCACGCGCTTTTTCCAGTGCTCGCCGGAGGTATTCTTCCTCACTGATGGCACCGCATGCTTCATCCACTAAATTTTCGACCTCTTGACGATCTGGCCTACGACCTTCAAGCCAGGAACTCGCCAAGGTTTGTATTACTGAGCGGCGCTGCGCGGGGTCAAGCCTGTCAAAAAGATCAGGCCACCGCTTATCAAGATCAAACATATCGCTCTGAGACATCAGCACTCCCCCAACACCTATCTTCTACCTACCTCATTTTACGCGAAAGCTCAGGGAGAAGATTAGGCGCATCGCCTGGATGCGCGGGTTGTTACGTTCGTGAGCTGCCCGCACACCTGCACCCTTAGCCGCTGTACACCATAAATACCCCCGCATCTCACGTTCCTATTGTTTAGTCGCGTGAGGGGTTTATAGCGGGAAGGGGGGTGAGGGTCGGATGTCGAAGGACAAACGCGAAACCGCCCGGATGATCGTGCGGCTTGGAACCACCCATGCACACGCGGGGCAGACCGTTGCTGACGTGTTCCGCGGATAACGTAGATGGAACCACCCATGCACACGCGGGGCAGACACTCTGACCTGTGGAAAGCAGGCCGTGAATTCGGAACCACCCATGCACACGCGGGGCAGACTCAAAATTCCTGAGATGGTCACTGATGAGAGGGGAACCACCCATGCACACGCGGGGCAGACGCAGCCTCGTAGTTGGTGCCTGCGGTCTGGAAGGAACCACCCATGCACACGCGGGGCAGACAAATTGCTATAGTTTTGGCGGCAGCGGCGACCGGAACCACCCATGCACACGCGGGGCAGACGCCGCCCGGCCCCCCAGGAACCTTAGCCTCTAGGAACCACCCATGCACACGCGGGGCAGACTCCGAAGCGCCCTGGTTGCTGGCCGTTGATGAGGAACCACCCATGCACACGCGGGGCAGACGCATTGAGCGCCAAATCCCAAGCGGGCTTTATGGAACCACCCATGCACACGCGGGGCAGACGCTTGCTGACTAGGTATAACGTCCGCATGTCTGCAAAACTCTATTCAGTTGCGTGCATAATGCAATGGATGGGTAGACGATTACTCATCTACGGTGACCCTCTACGATGACTCGCAGGTGGTCTTGACGCTTCTACAGTCTTAGCACCCCGAAGAGCGCCTCGACTTCCACGTCCGTTTAGACTCTCCCCATCTTCTGAGGCGAGTTTTTCGTCAAAAAGCCTCTGCGCCTCACGGCAAATATTGACGGCCGCATTAAAATCACGATCCATCATATTCCCACAGTACACACAGTCGAAGACACGGTCGCGCAGAGTCAGCTTGGTTTTCGCTTTCCTCCCGCACTCCGAACACGTCTGCGACGAAGCAAAATAACGGTTAACCTTCTCAAACGCAGAACCATACCAGACAGCCTTATACTCCAACTGGTTACGGAACACGCCGAATGCCGCATCCAAAACTACCCGGTTCAAACCAGACTTTTGGGCAACATTCTTCCCCGGATTCTCAACCGTCCCCTTCGCAGAGGCGGTCATACCGGAAACATTCAAATCTTCAAACCCTACCAGGGTATACCCGGTAGCAAGTTTTTTCGTCAGCTGATGCAGATTCGACTCACGACGCAACGCCGTCATATGGTGCAACCGAGCTATCTGCTTCACTAAACGGGAACGTCGATTCGACCCTTTCTGAGAACGTGCTAGAGCACGCTGTAGCTTACGCAGCCGTCGCGAGCTTGTCCCACTCCAGCGCGGGTTCTCAAGGCTAGGCAGTCCTTCGACAAATTTTAGATTCGGGAAACGTTGTGGAGCCTCAGAATCTGAAAGTGACGCCAGGTACTTAACTCCCAAATCAACACCTACAGAACCAGCAGCACGAGCACGCTTTGTTGCAGAACGACGTATAGGCTCCGAAAACTTCACTAAGAAAGATACATACCAGCGGTCAGCATTACGGGAGACCGTATAGCTACGAATCTTAGCGCCAGCTGCAACCGCTTTCACTAGTGGCTTGGTCGAGTTAAAGGTGCGTATAGTACCTAGATAAGATAACCGCACATGACGATAGTCTGTAATCTTACGTCGCCCCTGCTTGTAGGCAGGTTCCCCTCGCAGATACGCGGCGCCGTAAGCGCCCATCTTTTCCTTTTCCTTCGCTGCTGGAACCGTAAAAGAATCCCGCGAAACACCTTTCTTCTTGAAACGCGGTGTACCCACCAAACGCCCAGCGCGTTTACCCATACGGGAATCCCAGAAATTGTCCCAAGCATCACTCGCATTTTGCAGACCGCTCACCAGCACCCTGCGATTTACGGTGTGAAGCCACGGATTAGCCGATCGCTCCGTCTCTTGGTTCCACACAACTGACGGATCTTCGCCATTTTTGATACGGAGAGCAGCATCTTTATGACGATCTCTTTCAGGTGTTAAGTACTGGGTGCTAAACGCTCCATATTTTAACTGCTTATAGCGTTTATCTTCTTTGGCAAGCGCTTTAAGTTCTTTTTTAATATCTGCGTCGGAGATACCCTCGTCATGGCGTTTCTTCCAATAATCATCACGAAGTCTATTCACTTCTGAGTTATATGCGGTGAGCATATTGTATGTATACCGAGCCGCACCGACTGCCTGATAGAGAGCGGTAGTCTGAGCTTGATTTGGGTCAAGACGGAACTTATACGCTCGAAGTTTTTCTCTATCCTTATCCTTCTTATCAGTAGTAGCCATAAGTTCCTCCTTCCTCAGACCATACCTCAGAACTCACTCCCTAATAGTAAAGGATTTTTAGGGTGTGTGCCCTCCACATCGTCACATACTCCGAAGATGCCCACCCATGTTTTATATTCCGACACAGCTGGGATTACCAACCCACCAAAGTTTGACGCGGGCAGGTAAGGTGTGTCCGAAAGGCTCGGAGCACCTCACCTGCCCGCGTATGAGCGAAGCAGCTGGGTCGAAAGCTACTGCTTCGAGAAGATCAGGCTCATCGCCTCGGCACGAGTTGCCGCGTTCTTAAGCTGCCCGCGCACCGCACTCGTGACGGTTTTCGCACCGGGTTTGCGCACACCGCGCATCGACATGCACATATGCTCGGCCTCAACCACAACGATCGCACCGCGCGGGTTTAAGTGCTCCTCCAGCGCCTCCACCACCTGCGTAGTCAGCCGCTCCTGCACCTGGGGGCGACGCGCATACACCTCAAGCACCCGCGCCAGCTTGCTCAGCCCCGTCACCTTGCCGTCAGCCCCAGGAATATACCCAACATGCGCCACCCCGTGGAAAGGCACCAAGTGATGCTCACACGTGGAATAGAACGGGATATCCTTCACCAGCACCATCTCGGAATGGGCAATATCGAAGGTCGTACCCAGCACATCGGCCGGGTCGGCGTGCAGACCCGAGAAAAACTCCTCGTAGGCGCGAGCCACTCTCGCCGGGGTGTCCTGCAAACCGTCACGATCCGGGTCTTCACCAATTGCCAGCAGGATTTCCCGCACCGCCGCCTCAATGCGCGGCTTATCCACAGCCGAGCCGTTAGCCTCGCTCATCTGAGCCTCCGTGGGGGTTCTGCCGGTTCGGACCGTTCTGTCCGGGGCGGTTCTGCGGGTTGTACGGGCTGCGGTACGGGGGCTGCTGAGACACCCCGCCCCGGCCCTGTCCACGCTGCGGGGGGATGGCCACGGTCGGGTCTTCTTCCGGTGAGCTATCCGGCCCGGGGGTGTCTGCTGGCGCGGTTGAAGTCACCGGCGTGTCGCCTGCTGCCGCCTGTTTGGTGGGGGCGGTGGGAGGCTCCTGGGCAGAGCCGGTAAGTTCCTGCTGCTTCTGCTGTGCTTCCGCTTGGGCTTTGAGCTCGCTCGGGGCTTTCACCGGCGGAATGTCGGTGCGTTCGCGGCCTTCCTTGGAGTACCAGTGCTCGCGTTCAGGGCGCTTACGCACATCCTTGAAAATCTCCGCGATCTCGTTCTCCAGCAGGGTCTCTTTCTCCAGCAGGGCGAACGCCAGGCGGTCAAGCACATCGCGGTTTTCCACGAGAATCTGGAAAGCCTCATCATGAGCTTCTTCCAGAAGTTTACGCACCTCGGTGTCGATCTTGTAGGCGGTCGCGTCAGAGTAGTTACGTGCCGCCGAAGGGTCGCCGCCCATGAACGGTTCGGTGTCGTCGCTGCCGAGCTTCACCGACCCCAGCAGGGCGCTCATACCGTAGTCGGTCACCATCTTGCGCGCGGTATCGCTCGCCTTCTGAATATCGTTCGCAGCCCCCGTGGAAGGATCGTGGAATACGATTTCCTCAGCCGCACGGCCACCCATCGCATAGGCCATCTGGTCCAGCAGCTCGTGGCGTGTGGTCGAGTACTTATCATCCTGCGGCATTACCATCGTGTAACCCAGTGCACGGCCACGCGGCAGAATCGTAATCTTGGTAACCGGCGCGGAGTTGCGCAGGGCGGCAGCCACAAGTGCGTGACCGCCCTCATGGTACGCAGTCACCTTACGCTCGTGCTCATTCATGATGCGCGAAGCACGCTGCGGGCCCGCCATCACACGGTCGATAGCCTCATCAATAGCGCGGTCATCAATCACGTTGCCGTTATCGCGGGCGGTCAGCAGGGCCGCCTCGTTCATCACATTCGCCAAATCTGCACCCGTGAAACCGGGGGTACGTTTAGCGACCTGCCCCAAATCGACGCGACGGTCGATCGGCTTACCGGCGGCGTGCACCTCAAGGATGCGCTGGCGGCCCTTCATATCGGGCGCATCCACACCGATCTGGCGATCGAAACGCCCCGGACGCAGCAGGGCGGGGTCGAGCACATCCGGGCGGTTAGTCGCGGCAATCACAATCACGCTGGAGTTGCCGTCGAAGCCGTCCATCTCAACAAGCAGCTGGTTAAGGGTCTGCTCTCGCTCGTCGTTGCCGCCGCCCATGCCGACGCCGCGGCGGCGACCGACAGCGTCGATCTCGTCCACGAAGACGATCGCAGCGGGGTTAGACTTCGCTTCCTTGAACAGGTCACGCACACGGGATGCACCCACACCCACGAACATCTCCACAAAGTCAGAACCGGAAATCGAGTAGAACGGCACCCCGGCCTCGCCCGCAACAGCTTTCGCGAGCAGGGTTTTACCGGTGCCGGGAGGGCCGTACAGCAGCACACCCTTAGGGATCTTAGCGCCTAGCCGGGTGAACTTTTCGGGTTCTGCAAGGAACTCGCGCACCTCTTCAAGCTCGGCCAGTGCCTCATCAACACCGGCAACATCGGAGAAACGCACGGTCGGGTTGTCTTTGTTGAACTTTTTCGCGCGCGACTTTGAGAACGACAGCACCGATGAGCCGCCGCCAATGCGCCCAGCCATGAACCAGAAGAATAAACCAAAAATCAGCAGAGGCGCGAACAGGGAGAGGAGAGAACCGAAGAAATTACTCTCCACCGGCTGGTCCGTGTAGCTTTCCAGCCCGGCACCGTTCATGGCGTTCACTACGTCATGGGCGCGCGGTTGCACATAGTAGAACTTGACGGTTTTACCGTAGTTATCCCTGCCCTGCTTGTAGTCCTCATGCAGCTGCAGGTCTACGCGCTGGTCGCCATCATAAATTTTTGCGCTTTTG
Organism: Rothia aeria; assembly: GCF_016726365.1. NCBI lineage: Bacteria > Bacillati > Actinomycetota > Actinomycetes > Micrococcales > Micrococcaceae > Rothia > Rothia aeria. Next base: position 1,259,619 of record NZ_CP068102.1, read on the forward strand.
ACCTTGTGCTCGTTTAACAGCTGAATACCCACGTTCGTATCAACCTGCCGGCTCCCCGAGCCGAAGGTTGACGGCGCGAAAATCGCGACAAGAATGAGGGCACCAACAATCACCCACAACCATGGGGTGAAGATCAGCTTATTAAGCCAGCCGTCCCGATTCTCAGGGGAATTATTGGGTTTTTGCGCCAACGCTTAATCCTTACATGTGCTAGGGCTGCCGTGTACGCGCCACAGCATACCGGAGCATTCCGTGACGGTAAAAAGATGCAACTTTAAATGTACCGTACCCCCGTCAAGGAACGCCCGCATCAGCGGCAGTTCCCCTCAAGGCTAAAAGGGCTCGGGGATGGGGTATGCGCACAAACACGAAATCTAATTTCCGCCATTCTTGAAGAGCACGCGGGTCGAACTCTAACTCATAGCTCATCAAGGGAGACCTTTACCCCTGGCTGCGGATTGGCTAAGCGGTGACGCACAGTTTCAAGAAGCTCTGCGTGCAGACATAAGCGTGCCCGCGCATCCAGAATTTCATTAGGATGCGCGGGCACCAAAAGCTCTTGTGCGCACGCCGCACACGATCAGGGTTTAGGAGTATACGTGCGGGTGCAGGGTCGCCACGCAGTCCAGGTTGCGGTACTTCTCAGCGAAATCAAGCCCGTAACCAACCACGAATTCGGGGTCGATATCCCAGCCCACATATTTGACCTCTACGTCGGTCTTAACCGCCTTCGGCTTGCGCAGCAGGGCGCAGATTTCAACGGATGCGGCGCCGCGGGACATCAGGTTCTGCTGCAGCCACGCCAGCGTCAGCCCGGAATCAATAATGTCTTCAACAATCAGCACGTTCCGACCGGTCAGATCGGTATCAAGGTCTTTGAGGATACGAACCACACCTGAGGATTTCGTGCCGGACCCATACGAGGAAACCGCCATCCAGTCCATCGTGTAGTGCCCCTTGAGCGCGCGGGACAGGTCTGCCATCACCATAATGGCACCCTTGAGAACCCCCACAAGGAGCACGTCTTTGCCTTCGTAATCTTCGTCGATGCGCGCCGCCAACTCGGCAACTTTCGCATTAATCTCTTCCTTGGTGAAGAGTACGTTCTTCAGATCGTCCTGCACGTCTTGAGCCTGCACGGATTCTTCTTTCTCGCCGGGGCGTCTTCACGCCGCACCCGCCCGGAGGTTGCACCCCAAGGTGGGTATATTTTCTTGGTTCGCTTTAAGTATTACTTAAACCCTACTGGTTAAGCACACCTCGCCAAACACGCCAAGTACCAGGGCTTGGCTGGTAGGGCCACCGTCAGCAAAGTGTAAGGTATAACCACTCATGATCTTCAGGGTGTACAAATTCCCCAACCTCCGCAGCGAAAAGCCTTACCTGGGCGGGGCCGATGAGCCACTCACAAGGCGCTTCGCCCCAGAAGCACGAGCGCATCCACGCGGGTGCCGGTGCGGGGGTCTTGTACCCTACGGCGGCGGTAGGCACTCACATGCCCGGGCAGCTGCACTGGACCGGCGGTGGCGTGCTCGGCGACGAACTGGTCAAGCGCCTGCAGCCGCTCAAACCCGGGGTTCTCCCCCTGCGCGGCGCGGGTCGCCAGGGCGAGCACGCGCATCCGAAGGGCAGGGTGCAGTGCTGCCGTTTCCGCACGGTTCAGGGCAATAACTGTGGGAGCAGGTTTCTCAGAGACAGCCTCCGTGGAGTGGTCGCCGGGCACCGTATCAGCCCCGGGAATATCCGACAGATGAACCCCGTTGGGCAGCTTCAGGCGGGCGTACTCGGCCGCGGCGAGCGCATCCAAATATTCGGCATCAGGCCCGGCAACTGCAGCGGTTCGCGCCAGGGAGAGTGCCACATCCCCGCCAAGATGCTCTTGCAGGAACGGCAGGATAGTGTGCCGAATACGCGCGCGCATGAGCGTCTGGTCGGTGTTGGTGGGGTCGTTCCAGGGGGCGGCACCTTCGGCTTCGCAAACATTCAGCATGTCGGCGCGGCGCAGCGCGAGGAAGGGGCGCAGGTAAGTGACCCCGTTTTCGATGCGCACGGGCGGCATTCCTGCGAGGGAGCGTGTGCCCGAACCGCGCCCAAGCCCCAGGAGCACGGTTTCCGCCTGGTCGTCAAGGGTGTGACCCAGCAGAACAGCCCGTGCGCCGGTATTATGCACCGCGCGTTCTAAGGCGCCGTACCGGGCGGTTCGCGCCGCCATTTCGGGGCCCATGGTGCCCTGCGGAACCTGCACGCGCTCCGTGAGCACAGGGTGCAGCCCTAGGTTCGTGAGGGTTTCTGCGGTGGATGCGGCAACCTCGGCGGAGTCGGCTTGCAGTCCGTGATCGACCACGACGGCGCCCACACGCACATCGGAACGACGCGCAAAATGCGCAGCAATGCAGGCGAGCGCGAGCGAATCTGGCCCACCGCTGCATGCAACCAGCACGAGGGGTTTCTCGGTTTCTGCGCCCTGCTGCGATACGGTCGAGTCTCGCCGCGCACGCCCGGTCCCCTTGATGGTGCCTTCACCCAGCAGGTTCGTCAGCGCGCGAGCCAGTTCCCGGCGAGCCTTCCCCACCCCCGGATGCAGCCGCCCCTGCCGTCCATGTTGCATGTGTTGTCCTTCTCTGTTGTACATGCCGCTACGACAAAATCTATTCGCAAATCCCTTTGATCCTCGCGGCAGACGCAGCAGCGAATTACGCATTATCAAGCACGCCGGTATATTGAGATGTCGCGCGGTTTTGTCGCATAACCCGCCCTGGGACTACTCGGTGGTTTCTCCATGTTTAACCGCACTGGTCACCTCTGACCCCTCATCCAGCACGCGCTTCATCCAGGCGTCCGGGTTGTGAATCTCCCGCTCGGTCGGCAGGTTCTCGGGCCGCTCCCACACGACGTTGAAGCGTTCCATGCCGACCGCATCCACAATATGCTGCACGAACTTCTGCCCATCGCGGTACTGCGCGGCTTTGCGGTGCAGCCCAAGCAGGCGCGAAATGAGGCGGGTTACGAGTTTCTGCGTCTCGGAGCGCCGGTTGAACCGGCGGCGAATTGTTTTGACGGTCGGCACTATCTCGGCGTCAACGGCATCCATGATCACGTTCGCGTGCCCCTCCAGGAGGCTCATGACGGCAGTGATCTCGCTGGCGATCTGTTTGGCACGGGCGGGTGTTTTTGCCAGGGCGGCAAGCTGCTCACCAATTTGCGGCTCGTTATCAGCCTCATCGGTGCGGGCGCCTTTGGAGGCGACGAGCGCGTCTTTAATGCTCAAGCCTGTGCTCACGCTATCACCAAGCTGCGCGATCTTGTTCAGGAAGTAGTCACGCAGCCACGGCGCGGCGGCGAACTGCACCCGGTGCGTCTGCTCGTGCAGGCACACCCACAGACGGAAATCTTCGGGCTCAACATTGAGCTCTTTTTCAACCGCCAGAATATTCGGTGCCACCAGCATCAGACGCCCGCCCGCAGCACCATACCCGGCGAGTGCCGCATACGGCTCGTACTGTCCGAGCACGCGGGTTGAAAGGTACGCAAGGATACTGCCGACTTCGGTGGCGATACCGTACCTGGTGATGCTGAGCGCGGCAGGGTTTTTCTGCCTTATTTTTTCCAGCGGGGCACGTAAGACGGGTTCGAGCATGACCGAGAACGCCTGCGCGTTAGCTTTCGCCCAGGTGCTGCGGTCGGTCACGAGCACCTGCGAGTCGCGTAGGTTGTGAGCAGCTTCAAGCCCGGTGATGCGATGCACGTGATCGACGGACACTTCGGCTGCGGCGCGGATAGATTCTACCGCCTGCCGCATCTTGTCGGGGGCGATGCGCGGCCCGGCGGGTGCTAGGGTGCCTACAATTTTGGTGACTGCCTCGGGGTTCAACAGGTCTTGGATGCTGTTCTCACTCATATGCACAGTGTAGTTGCCGCCGCTGGTTGCGGCGGTGCTGGTGCCAACAGTTTCACGGCGAGCGTGTTTTTCTCAGGAAGCAACAACACGCCCCGCTCCCCTAACAATGGTGAGCAAGAAAACTGAACTCGGGGGTAGGAAAATCTTATCTGCTCACAGGTTAGCCTATTGAGCGCACGCCCGAGGCATCATAGATACTTCTCAAGTTCCCACCGACGATGGCTCAATTCCCGTTCCACCCCATACCGTTGTGAGCCGGTAAACGGTAGCCGGTCCCACAACACTCCAGCTGCCGCTTTCAGAGCGGTTTTGTGCAGAGACCGCTGCATCTTTTCGGGGATTCCTGCGCAGTGAGCAAGTGCATCCCAATCGCGTTTCTTCAAGTTTTTAACACGTGAATTTACGCTGAGCGCCATATCGTCTTTGAAATAAACCCACGAATTTGGCACATCATACATGGGAGAGACATGCCACCCTTTCTCTGGTGTTTTGAGCAGAGAAATATTTTTGGCGTGCAAATCCCCATTACCGGTAAGCCAGGCATATAGAAATTGCACATATATATTACGGGCAGCAAGCGCAGGGGATGCCGCGCGTTCTGACACTGCTGTCAGAAGAGATTCACTGGTAACGTCACCGTCTGCACTATATTTGGCGGCGGGAGGAATATCAAGAATCTGAGCTGCGTCTTCCAAAGCATAACGTTCCCCTTGAGGGCCACGATCAAACCGCGAGATGAGAAGCCCTGGTGTATTCTCCCGATCATAGATGAGAGTGCTCTGAGCCACAGGGATTTTGAGGTTGGAGGCGGCACGTAAATGTTCATACTCGTTTTCGACTAGGTAAGGTATACGCTCAGGGCTTACCTTCAGAAGAGCTTCTTCACTGCGCCAATTCACGGGCAGAGTCCGCATTAAAGTACTTACGCGGGCACTGAATTTTGTCTGCACACCAGGTAAACTTTTACGATCTATAACTCCCATTAGGTCGTGAAATGATACTGTTTCAACATCCTCGACAAGCGTGGCAGGAACTTCTTGAGGGGGCTTCCCCTCGGGAACAATCTGAACGTCCCCTGGCACATCAGATCCCAGAGCTAACAGAAGAGTTAACTCATTGCTTTTGCTGGTTTTTAGGCTCGCTGCAAGGGCGTTCAGGCGGTATCCCTCCGGCAAGAGATTAGTAAAGAAATTAGGAAGAGTGCTCTGAGGTGTCACCCGCTCTATGCCTAAAGGTAAAGACCAAGCAAGAGGTTCACCTGTATATCCCGGCAAGTAAGCGAAGTGAACAGAATAATCACTGTGCCGTGTGAGCCGCGCGGCTAGATGTCCCGCTTTATAGATGTCTGCCCTGAGGAGCTCGCGATTAAGCATGATCTGCACCTTCTACAACGAGGTATATACCCAGCACTTCAGCGGTTTTGAGCACAGACCCAAAAGATGGTCCCGATTTACCACGTTCAATATCACGAATCGTTTTATCGCTTACACCCACCATATAGGAAAGTTCCAGCTGGGTCAGCCGTTCTTCCTTACGGATGCGCCGCACTCGCTGCCCGAAGTTCTGAGCAAACTCTTCTGCGTGGAAAGCCATCGTGTGTGCGGCGTGATGGCCGCAGCCCCCTTAAAAATACGAATAATAGTTCGGTTTTTAAGAATTTTACACCACGAGAAGACTAAAAATACAGTAAATCCGAACTATTCTTCGGAAAAATGCAAGGTGTGGCAAATGGAAAACACCCGCACAAAAGCAGGAGCGGAAATCTGCAGCGGGCGTGCCCTTTAGCGACTGCAGATTTCCGCCCCCGAAGTTATGAGGAACGCGCGTGAGACCTAGTGGCACTCTGCGGCGAAGCGGTCGATTGCCTCCTGAACCATCTTCTCCGCGGCAGGCAAATCATCCCAACCTTCACCCTTGACCCATTTGCCGGGTTCCAGGTCCTTGTAGCGTTCGAAGAAGTGTTGAATCTCGGCTTTGAGCTGCTCGGGCACGTCCGCCAGGGTTTTAATGTGGTCGTAGCGCTTATCTGAGGGCACGCACAGCACCTTCGCGTCACCACCGGCTTCGTCGGTCATATTGAACACGGCCACGGGGCGCGCCTCAACAATCACACCGGGCAGAACGTCAACATCAATCATGACCATCGCATCCAGCGGATCCCCGTCTTCGCCGAGGGTATTCTCAAAGTAGCCGTATGCGGTGGGGTACTGCATTGAGGTAAATAGCACACGGTCCAGGCGCAGGCGGCCGGTTTCGTGGTCTATTTCGTATTTCACGCGCGAGCCGCTGGGGATTTCAATGGTGACGTCGAGTTCCATGGGAACCTCTCTCTTACTGTGTTCTTGCTGTTTTCCGTCACGCTCGGTGCGCCGGAATCGTACCTATTGTACCGCGCGCGTTATGCTCTAAAGATGCGCTTTCGTCAAACACTCCGTTCACACCCTACCCGCCGCACCGTTCTTTTTTCCCTTGTGCCGCTGGCAGCCCTGGCGGCATGCGCCCGTGAGGAGCAGCCCGAACAGTCGCCTCAAAACACCGCGGAGTCGGCTGCCCCTGAGGCCTCCGCCGCTGCCCCGGAGTTTCCTCAGCTGCAGAAGCTTTTAGCGGATCGTGCCGGGGCGCATCGTTCGGCACTGGTCACACACACCGACGGGAACATAGTGTACGGCGAGGGCGAGAACGAGCCGCGTGCGGCCGCATCAGCTATGAAGGTTCTCACGTATCTGGCGTTGGCGCACAGCATAGATCTGGGGACGCGTTTTAAAACAAGTGTGGCGCGTAACGGAAACGAGCTTACTCTCATCGCGGGCGGGGATACGATGCTGGGCGCGGGTGACTCCAAAAAGGATGCAGTGAATGGTTATGCGGGGCTGGGGACGCTCGCGGGGGCGTGCGTTGAGAGCCTGCGGTCTGCCAAGACCGAAAAAGGTAAGTTCCCGGTCTTTCTGGATACCTCCATCTATACGGGTCCTGAACTGAACCCGGGGTGGGAGAAACCAGATATTGATTCCGGTCAAATAACCGGGATTTCGCCAATTGCGCTGGATTCTCACACTATTGCCGGCAAGTCTGGCCCCTACGGCACACCGGCACGGCCTACCGATGCGGCCTCGGCGGCGCAGCAGGCGTTTGTGGATGCACTAAATAAAGCGGGCGAACCGCATGGTTATTCGTTTGAGCGTAAAGATAAGCGGACTAAACCATCGGATGCCACCGAAATTGCCAGCGTCGAATCGGCGACGGCTCTTCAGCAAGCGCAGCACATGATGCTCGAATCCGATAATACCCTCGCTGAGGCGCTCACCCGGAACGCGGCGATCGCGGCGGGCCGGCAGGGCAGCGCTGAGGAGGCGCAGAAGCTGGTGCGTGAAAAAATTGAGGCCGCCGGGGTGACTACCGAGCATCTGAAACAGGCGGATGTGTGCGGGCTGTCCCTGGAGAATAGGGTGACGGCGCGCATGCTGGTTCAGGCGTTGGCCAAGCTGTTAGAGCATCCCCGGCACGAGGAGCTGCTGCAGGGGCTGCCGGTGGCGGGTAAAACCGGCACCCTCAAAGAACGTTTTACTGAGCCCGACGCTGTGGATGCGCGCGGGCATGTGCGGGCAAAAACCGGCACCCTGTTCACGGTGGTTGCGTTGGCGGGGTACACTACCCGCCCAGACGGTACGCGCCTTATATTTGCGCTGATTTTGAACGATACAGACAGCATCGGTGGGCTGCCGCAGGCGAAGAAGGTGGCAGATGCTGCCGCTGCGGTCATTAGCGACCGGGCGCCTAAGCCTTCCCCGTCCCCTTCGGATTCTTCGCACTCCGCTGGGGAGCACTCACCCTCTGAGTCCGCCAAGCCCGCAGAGTCCCCGAAGGCCACCGATACGTCCACCTCGAACGCTCCTGTTACGTTGGCGCCCGCTGGCGAACCGGCACCGACGGAGGGGAAGTAGCACGTGAGCCTGTGGCTGTTCTCCGCAGCGAGTGAACCATTTACGTATTCTCTGGACGATGCGATACGCACCCATATCTGCGAAATCGCGCTTTATGAGGACATACGGGCACGCCCCGCACCGGGCGCGGATGAGCTCGCCCGCCGCAAACATGAAACCTTCGAGGCCGTGAACCGGGTGTTGGGTACGGAACCGGGCGACGTGCTGCGTCTTGAGCACAGCGGGGACGAGGTACGTGACCTGCTGGGTGCCGCATCCTTGCTGCACTTACTGCGTAACGCCCCCGAGCTGGGCAGCCGCCCGGCCCCGCATACTTTTGAGATTCACGCTGCGGATCAGGACGGTTCGGGACAGAGCGTTGCGGCGGCGCGTATCCTGCCGATATTTCGTGGGATGCTCGCCCGTCTCGAACAGCTGGCCCGCGCCATTCGTGAGGGTGCAGACTCAAAAAATATCCCGGATGTGTTTGCCTGCGGCACTTGTGATGCCTGCGCCCGTTTGGAAGGCGCCGAGGTTCAGCTGCCCGCCCCTGAGCAGGTTGAGGCAGACGAACCCGACACGGCAGAACCCGATCGCACCACTGAGGCTCTCGAGGGCGGCTACCCGGTACCCGCACCGGTTGAGTCGGAGGATGAGTGGCACCTGATCCAGCAGCAGCTGGATGAGCGCCTGCAGGCGCTGGAAAGAGCGAAAGAGCCAACCCATTTCACGGAGGATGAGCGTACTCTGGCGTTTGCCCTGGCTGCGACGAACTATCACCGCCGTGAGCGCGCCCCGTTCTGGCGTGAGCATATGCGGCGCCTGTATGAGCCGGTGGCGTCGTGGGCTGGTTCGCGGGATTGTGCGGTATTTGAGTCGGTTCAGGTGACTTCTGATTGGCAGAAGGCCACGGTCGGTTCAGGGCAGGTGCGGGTTTTGCGTGCGGTAGCTCTTGTGGGTGAGGGCAGCGCACTCAAAGTAGGGCGTGATAAGGCGCTGTATGTGATGTATGAGGCCGCCCACGCACCCGCCCGGGCGGTGGATGCGATGGAGTCGCAGGTAAACACGTTCCGGCACGCTAACCCGGGTGCGTATGTGCCGCGCACTGTGGCGCGGGTGGGGTTTTTCGGGGCGCACCTGCTGGAGGCGGCCCCTGCCGAAGAGCCTGTGAGCGCGGATGGTTTGGCCCGGGTGGTGCTCGTGGTTGAGGAGCGCATTCGGGTGAAGGATGAACCGCATGAGGCACTGCCGGTGGCTTTGGCTCCTGCGGCGACGGTTCCTACGGTGGCGTTGGAGCAGTCGCTGCAGGATTTTGCGCGTTCTGTGGATGCGTCTCTGCCGGATGTGCTTCCAGCCTCAGAGGCTGTGGGGGTTGAGGGTTCACCGGGTGAGGCTATTGAGCCTGCGACTGGGGGCGTCTCGGCGGCGGCGTTGGATATTTTGTATCGCCGCCCGCCGCGCCTTGTGACTGGCGGTTCTCTGCCGACTGAGGCTGATTTTTCGGGTGAGGATTTACCGATGGTGCGGGCGGTGCACGCGGCGGTGTGTGCGCTGGACTCTTCGTATGTGGCGGTGCAGGGCCCGCCTGGTTCGGGGAAGACGTTCTTGGGTTCGCATGTGATTGCGTCTCTGGTGGCTGCTGGCTGGCGGGTGGGCGTGGTGGCGCAGTCGCATGCAGTGGTTGAGAATATGCTCGCGGCAGTGGTTGAGCGCGGGCTGTTCCCTGCTGAGCGGGTCGCTAAATTGGCGGGGACTTCCCAGAGGCCGGATTTTCCGTGGGCTGAGTGGTCTCGCGCCACGGTTCAGCAGCGGTGCGCGGGCGGCGCTAACGGGGAGGGTTTCGTATTCGGTGGTACCGCCTGGAATTTTTCGAATGCTTCTCTGTTTGAGCAGGCGTCTTTGGATCTTCTGGTGGTTGATGAGGCGGGACAGTTTTCGCTGGCGAATACGCTGGCGGTTGCCCGTTCGGCCCGTAACCTACTGCTGTTGGGGGATCCGCAGCAGCTGCCGCAGGTGTCGTCTGCCCCGCACCCGTACCCGGTGGATATTTCGACTCTCAGCTGGCTTTCGGGTGATGCTCCCACTGTGGATGAGCGTTTCGGGTATTTTTTGCCGGTGAGCTGGCGGATGCATCCGCAGCTGTGTGCGCCGGTGTCTCGGCTCAGCTATGGTGGGCGCCTGGCCTCGGCACCGGCTGCTGCGCTGCGGCATCTTGAGGGTCGGGATCCGGGGCTGCAGGTGGTTCCGGTGTCTCACCGGCGGTGTACGGTGCGTTCGGAGGTCGAGGCAGCTGAGGTGGTGCGCCTGGCGCAGGAGTTTGTGGGTGCCAGGTGGGATGCTGGCGATGGGGCTGTCCGGGCGTTAACGGGCGATGATATTGTGGTGGTCGCCGCCTACAATGCGCAGGTTGATACGATTGTGCAGCATCTGGAACGCGCCGGTTTGCGGGATGCGCAGGGGCACGGTGTGCGCGTGGGTACGGTTGATAAGTTTCAGGGTCAGCAGGCGCCGGTGACGGTGGTGTCGTTGGCGGCTTCTAATGCTGGGGCTTCGGGGCGTGGGGCGGAGTTCTTGCTGTCGCCGAACAGGCTGAATGTGGCGATTTCACGCGGGCAGTGGTGTTCGGTGCTGGTGTGTTCGAGTACGATCCACCGGTTTGTGCCCGCCACGGCGCAGCAGCTGGCGGTTCTTGGTGATTTCATGGTGTTGTGCAACCTCAGTGATTATTAGCTCTCAAGTGGAAGGTTAGAGTTTCGTTTTTGGGGCGTTGACGTGTTCCAGCATCTGGGCATCTGGGTTTCTGTGGCGAATGACTCTGATGAGGTGTCCGGCCGTTCTTTCCGCGTGGTATGTGGGTTTTATGCATATTTTCGGTCTGGCGAAATATTACGAAATCATTATGTCGTTATCTTGGGCCTTCGAGCTCCCGCATTTCCGGAGGGGTATGCGGCATAATGGTAGTGTGTTCGTCCTAACTTTTATACAACGATCTGATACTGCATCAGTTCCAAGTCTTCTTGAATCGCTAGAGAAGCTTAATCCGCAGGTCACATTCGCACAAACATATCCTGATGAGGCTCAGGGGGCTTTTGAGAGCGCCTCTGATGCATTGCATGCGGCTCTTTTAGCGGCACATGCCCACGGTTTTTGGGTGGGCATTGGCGCTGGTGAGCTTACTTTCCCTCGTTTTGCCGGGGCGCTGGGTGCGCTGAACATTACGGATTGCACGGGGGACGCCCTGGAGTTTTCACGGCTGGCGGTTGAGTACGCCCGTGGGGGCGCACCCTCACGCGGTATTGCGGTGATGGCCAGGGACCGATCTCTTGCCGAGATGGCTACAGGGTCTGCGCGGCTGCTGTACCGGGTATGTGCTGACCGTACGGAGGCTGAATGGCGCGTGGTACGGTTGCTCGTCCCGGGGGTGCGGGGCCAACAGAAGGCAGCAGCAGCGGCTCTTGGTATTACTACCCAGGCGGTTAGCCGCGCCCTTGTGCGTTCACTGTGGCATGAGGAGCAGGCGGCGCGGGCCACGGTGGTGAACCTGCTGGACCGTATGGATGTTGCTGAGCCCTCGGTTATTGCAGCCGAGTAGTCTATTTTTTCTCGCGGTTTATCTAGAGCGTTATGGGTACTCGGTGCCCTCATTTTTGTGTGCCCGCTAATGCTCGGCCCATTACTGCACCCGCCCGATGGTTCGCATATTTTTGCATTACTATTCTCTTGGTTTTCCGCGGAGTGAATGCATATATACACTTTATTTATCCGGTTATTGGCTGCCCCATATCTAATATCCCGAAATGGCAGCGGCAATAAAAGAAGCATAATATGCGCATAATGTAAATATATTCTTTTATTCCCTGCTATTTCAGGACTCTATTGGGGTGAAATGGAGCATGATTCACCCCAGCGAGCACCGGCCTTCGCAGCTGCCCGGGAAATGAGCGGGCGGTTCTCCGCAATAAACCTGTAGGCGCGGTGTGCCAGCGGCCGAACCGGCGCCCGCAAAAGCATCCAGCCGGTCAGCCGCAGCAGGGGTGCACGGTGGGTGCGCAGGGCCAGCGCTATAGCATCCGACCCGAAAATGGCGTGGTGGCGCGCATTCACCAGCGGAATGGCGTGCGCAAACCTATCAGCGCACACCCCGTAGTACTCAAGAGCCGCGGGGGTTCCGGCCATAATGCGCACCTGCGGCCCCAGACGCGCAAGCATATCTGCGGCTGCCGCACAGAAACCGCAGTCAGGGTCATACAGCAGCACCGGTTCATCTGTGCCGCGAGAGTGGTAGGAGGGCGAAGTACTCACGCCCCCATTATGCACCACAGGTTCCCAGGTGCCGCCCCGCTTGGTTTTACCGGTATTCTATTGTCACCACATCATCCAAGATGCCCACGGTGAAGGGTGGCGGTGATGCTTACCTTCAAACCCCTTGGGGAACTCGCCACGCTCGCCACGAGATTTGGGGCCACCGTGACGACGACGCTTGCGGCCACGGCCAACGCCCGGGCCGCCAAAACCACGGGGGCCAAAGCCCTGAGGTCCAAAACCGGGGCCAAACCCACCCAGCGGACCGAAGCCAGCCAGGGCACCGAACCCGCCGCGTTCTTGGGCTTGTGCTGCCCACGCTTCAAACGCATCATCCCCCATGCGTTCCCGGGCAGCCTTCTCCCACTCTTGACGGTCGGCTTCAAGGTCGGGCAAATCTTCGTGCATGCGGGCGATCAGCTTATCCAGGTAGTCGCTCAGGTTCGCGCGTTCCTGCTCGGTCAGCACCTCAAAAATATTGTCACCCTCGGGTTCCCCCTCCCCCAGCTGCCCGGTGAGAGCCCGCCCCGAATCAGTGAGCGTAATCAGCTGCACGCGGCGGTCACGCGGATCGGGCTCCCGCACAATATACCCGGCGTTCTCTAACTTGCTCAGTGCCTCATTCAGCGAGGGAACACGAATTCCCAGCACGTATGCGAGTTCGCGGGTTGCGATGCCGTCTTTGAGTTTCAAGGCTGCGAGGATGCGCCCCTGCCCACGGGTGGTGTCGATGCGCCCAAGGCCCGTACGCTCGCGCTGCTGAGCTGCCCACAGGTGAGTGAGGCGACCAATATGCCCCAGCTTCTTGTAGAGCTCCCGGGTGGGCGACGGCTCCCCGCAAGGGTGGTTGCGGTGTTCTTGTTCGTTCTGGGAGGTATTATCGCCCGTATTATTCTGTGCGTTCATGGCTGCACCTTCCATATTGTGTTGTGTCATGCTGTGAGCCCTGGTGAGTTACGGGCCGGAGTTCTACCGCCCATATGCGCCTCAGCGGGCGAATAGCCCGGGGTTTTACGGTTTTCACCGGGCGTCAATGACGGGCCCCAAGTTTCTTACTGGACCCTGTAAGAAAATACTACAGGACCCTTCTGAAAAATTCAACAGGTACCTTCTGAATGTTTTTATTAGGGCGTAAACACAGCAGTAGCACCCCCATATGACTTTCCGCAGCGCACCACAAACACCAACTTAGGTAAACTTGACCTATGCCATTGTCAGAACTGTCCGCCAGCACCCAGAACTACCTCAAAGCTATCTGGAGCCTTGAGGAATGGTCCAATATGCCTGCCACCGCATCAGCGCTCGCCGAACGCATGGGGTTACGGGCATCCTCAGTTTCGGACGGGCTTAAACGCCTGGCGGCAGCTGACCTCATTGAACATCAGCGGTACGGCACCATCGAACTCACCGAACTGGGGCGCACCTATGCGGTGGCGATGATCCGCCGCCACCGCCTTATCGAAACTTTCCTCGTCGAAACCCTGGGGTACACCTGGGACCGGGTGCATGATGAGGCCGAAGTGCTCGAACACGCCGTCTCAGACTTCATGATTGAACGCATCGACACGGTACTTGGGCACCCCAGCCGCGACCCGCACGGCGACCCCATCCCAGACGCCTCGGGGCGCATCTCATTCCCGCATACGGTGCCGCTGAGCCAGTGCGAACCGGGCGAGACCGTTGTACTGGAACGCATTAACGACAGTGACCCCAAGCTGCTGCGCTACCTGTCCGAGCATGGTTTCACTCCCGGTGCGCACCTGGCGATCGAAGAAGGCGCCCCGTTCTCCGAGGCCATTAATGTGCGTGTTGTCGCACCAGCGGATGCAGGCACTGCATCCGCCCAAACCCCTGCTGCCCCGCCGCAGACCACCGTGCCATTGGGGGCAGCTGCCGCAACCGACCTTTTCATCTCCCGCCCCTGAAGAACCGCCCAACGATGCGCGCCTGCTACCCGTGTACGGCAGGGCTCTGCTGCGCACGATGGGCGGCGCGGGCCCGTCCCAACACCCCGTGATGCGGGGCGAATAGGTACGCCAGCAGGAACAGCACCCCCTGAGTGAGCACCACAGCACCACCGGGGGAAACATCCATGTAGTAGCTGCTGTAGAGGCCAATAAGGGTGCCCAATAGCGAAACACCCACCGAGATCGCCAGCATCATGGAGAACCGGTCGGTGAGCAGACGCGCGGTTGAGCCTGGAATCACCAGCATCGCCACCACCAGCACCACTCCCACAATTTGCAACGCCACCACACTGGTGAGCGCCAACATGACCAGCAGCATACCGCCCAGCAGGCGCGGCCGCAGACCGATTGCGTGCGCAAAACCTGGGTCGAAGGCGTACAGCACAAAATCGCGACGCTTCACCAGCAGAACAGCCCCCACCACTGCGGCAAGGGCAAGCACCTGCCACACGTCCAGCCACGATACCCCCAGCACGTTCCCGAAAAGAATGTGGTTAAGGTCAGTATTTGAGGGCGTTACAGAGATAAGGATCAGCCCGAAAGCAAAGAGGGTGGTGAAAACGATACCGATCGCGGCATCCTCGCGCACCCGCCCGCTGCGCTGTACCGCACCAATGAGCGCGACCGCCACGAGGGCTGCAATAACCGCCCCCACGGCGAAGGGGGCACCGGCGATATAGGCGAGCACCACCCCCGGCAGCACGGCGTGGGATATCGCGTCCCCCATTAGCGACCAGCCAAGCATAATAAGCCAGCAGGACAGCAGTGCACAGACAGCCGCGGCGGCCACGGTGACTAGGACGGCGCGCATCATAAAGGGCAGGGTGAGGGGCTCCGTCAAATAATCCAGAATACTCATTTGTTATTTACCCTTTTCACCTGCTCGTCGGTATTGTTCGCTGTGTTTTTCTCTGGTGTGGACGGGCTGTGCCCGGTATTAATGTGCATACCAAACGCCTGCACCAGGTTTTCTGGGGCGAGTACCGCCTCGGGGGTGCTGTGCATGAGCACAGTTTTACGCAGCAGCACCGCCTCATCAGCGAAGGAGTGAAGCGACGCAAGGTCGTGGGTTGACACCAGCACCGAGGCGCCGCTATCACGCAGCTGTTTGAGAACGTCAATGAGCATCGCTTCGGAGCGTTTATCAACCCCAGCGAACGGTTCATCAAGCAGCAGCAGCCGTGCGCCTTGGGCGATAGCGCGGGCCACAAAGGCCCGCTTACGCTGCCCACCTGATAGTGCCCCGATCTGCCGCGCTGCCAGGTCGGTGAGCTCCAGACGCTCTAACGCATGAGCGAGTGCTTGCTTGTCCTTACTGTGCAGACGGCGGGTGGGCCCCAGGGTACGGTAGCGGCCCATCGCCACGACATCGCGCACCGATACGGGAAAGCTCCAGTCGATCTCCTCGCTTTGCGGCACGTAGCTGACAACACCGCTTTTACGGGCGGCGGCAGGGTCACCTCCGGCGATCTCAACGGATCCGGTGTGGGCGGGTGTAACGCCCATAATCGCTTTGAACAGGGTCGATTTTCCCGAGCCGTTCATGCCAATAAGCCCGCAGATACTTCCTGCCCCAAGCCTAAATGTGGCGTTGTGCAAGGCCTGTACCGAACCGTAGTTCACACCCAAGTTCTCGACGTTCAGTAGCGTTTCCATACTCTGCCCTACACCCATTACTGCTTACCGGTCAGGCCTTTCACAATGGTTTTTGCGTCGTGGCGGATCATCTCCAGGTAGGTGGGTACCGGCCCGTTAGCGTCTGAGAGCGAGTCCACGTAGAGTACCCCGCCAAATTTTGCGCCGGTTGCGTCAGCCACCTGTTTCATGGGGTTGTCCGAGACAGTGGATTCGCAGAATACGGCGGGCACTTTATTGGCTTTGACGAAGTCAATAGCGGAGTTAATCTGGGAGGGAGTTGCCTGCTGCTCAGAGTTCACGGCCCAAATGTATTTCTCTTTCAGCCCGGCGTCTGCGGCCAGGTACGAGAAGGCGCCTTCGCAGGTGACAAGCGCCCGCTGGTTCTCGGGCAGGGTGCGCACCTCATTGGACAGTTCGTCCTGTACGTCCTGCAGCTGCCGCTTATAGTTTTCGGCGTTCTTTTTGAAATCTTCGGCGTGGTCGGGGTCGAGTTTACTGAACTCCGTCACCATATTATCCACGTATTTCTGTACGTTTTTGGGGCTCATCCAGGCGTGCGGGTTGGGTTTGCCCGCGTAGGCGTCCTCAGAAATATTCATGGGGGTAACGCCCTCAGAGACCGTGGCGTGCGGGGCGTTAGCTTCTTGCACGAACTTAGCGAACCAGGTTTCTAGGTTAAGCCCGTTGTCGAGGATTAAATTGGCGCTGTGGGCTTTTTTAATGTCGCTGGGGGTGGGCTCGTATTCGTGGATTTCAGCCCCTGGTTTGGTAAGTGACTCCACGTTTAGGTGGTCGCCTGCTACGTTCTTAGCAATGTCAGCCAGCACGGTAAAGGTGGTGAGCACGGTCTTCTTACCATTTCCGGACGATGCGGGGCCCGCACCTGAGCAGGCGGTTAATAAGAGAATGAACACGCTGAACATTGCAAGGGCTGCGATGCGGATGCGTCGGGCGGCATTGTGGGTGTTATGCCGTGTAATGAAAGCCAGTGGAGTAAACATCGGTTGTCTTTCTATATGATGTGCTGATACTTCGTAGTGTCTGCGTTTTGCGCGGGTGGTTCTGCGACTGTGAAAACCACCTACTTTGTGGATGCTATTAACATTAGTTCGCCTAGGCGAACTTTACAACTTAGGCGGCATGGCATGGAAAAAATTAAGGCTCCACTCAACGTCAAGAAAAAGCCTACAGAACGCTATAGAACACAGAACTGCACAATCTATTGAGAATAATTCCTAATAGCATCATTGCGCGTCATATACGCAAAAATACGCCTAAAATCTAGGCTTTTTAGACACATCGGAGTACCTTAAAAAGGTGAGAAGCATGCGATTCTCACCCCAACCACTCACAGGGGCCAGCGCCCCAGATTAAGGAGTCTCCCATGAAGGCAGCTCGTTTCTATGACCGCAACGATATTCGTATCGAAGACATCCCGGCCCCCAAAGTAGCCCCCGGTGAAGTACTCGTTAAGGTCGCCTGGTGCGGCATTTGCGGCACCGACCTGCACGAATACCTCGACGGCCCCATCTTCTGCCCCCAGCACGGGCACCCGCACCCCATCTCGGGTGAGGATTCCCCCGTCACCATGGGCCACGAGTTCTCTGGCGTCGTGAAAGAACTCGGCGAAGGCGTCACCGACCTGGAAGTCGGCGACCATGTGGTTGTTGAGCCCTACATCATTGATGACGCAGTGGATGTTGGCCCCGACTCAAAGACCTACCACCTGTCAAAGAACATGAACTTTATTGGCCTGGCAGGCCGTGGCGGCGGGCTCTCCGAAGTTGTGAGCGTCAAGCGCCGCTGGGTCCACAAGATCTCCAAGAACATTCCCCTTGACGAGGCGGCACTTATTGAGCCGCTCACCGTGGGTGTGCACGCTGTTGAGCGCGCCGGCGAAATCCATGAGGGCGATTACGCGCTGGTGACCGGCGCAGGCCCGATCGGCCTGCTCACCTCCGCAGTGCTTAAGGCAAAGGGCGCTAAGGTCATTATCTCCGAGCTGTCACCGCTGCGTCGCCAGAAGGCGCTCGACTCCGGGGTTGCAGACTACACCTTCTCCCCCGCCGAGACCGATGTGCTCGCTGAAATTCAGAAGCTCACCAATGACCGTGGCGTGGATATTGCCTTCGAGTGCACCTCTGTTCAGCCCGCGCTCGATTTGATCCTGGATGCCATTAAGCCCACCGGTAAGGTCGTGGTGGTCTCCATCTGGGGCAAGCCTGCCTCGCTGGATGTGCAGAAGCTGGTGCTGAAAGAGATCGACCTGCGCGGCACCATCGCCTACGTGAATAACCACCCCGAGAGCATCGCTCTCGTCGAGTCGGGCAAGCTCGATCTGAAGCCGTTCATTACCGGCAAGATCGCCCTGGAAGACCTGATTGATAAGGGCTTCGACACCTTGATTAACCACAACGAGACCGCTGTGAAGATCCTCGTCACCACCGACCCGGAGCTGCTGGCACAGTAGTTCTAGGCGTACCGTTTAGTCAGTGCGACGGTTTCAGACGCGGTAACACCCCGCGCATTCACCTTTACGGTGGATGCGCGGGGCGTTTGTAACGGGTGAATGTTTAACCGCACGCCCAGTCGAAGGTATTGGATTCAAGGTCAAGCTGAGCGTTTCCGCCGCCGAAATTCATGACGTCCATCTCCTCGAACTCAATGTACCAAGCAGTCAGCCCCTCCGGCATGTTCTGCACACAGAACACGGTACCGCCCAAGTGGCACCGCCCGTACAGCGGCTCTGCCCACGGCTTGTCATCGCGCGTGTCTGGGTCGTAAGGATCCTCGTACCCGTTAGAGCAGACATCCTTCGGGGTCATCTCACCGTCCGGATCGGACGTGTACTCATACACCGGCGCAATCCCGGCGTTCGGGTCGATACGCTCCACCAGCCCCAGGGTGCGCTCACACTTCTGCCGCGTATACGTGCTGTAGGCACTATAGCTCTCGGCGTCCTCCCGGTGCTCACCCTGACGGCGCACATCCTCCGGGCCATGCGAACGCCCCGAAAACTCAGCCTCGGTAAGGAAAATTGTCGCGTACTCACTATCAAGAATATCGGTGAGAATGCGGCACTTCGGGTGCGGGGTGTACTCTGCAAGCTGCACCAGGAACGGGTCGTCACTATGCGGGTCGGGTACGGCCCGTTCACCTAGCTCAGCGAACTGCCCATCCCCAGCGAAAAATGAGACGGCCACATATTCGGGGCCTTGCGTGCGGTACTCCTCGGGCAGGTGCAGGGTAAAGATATGCTGCATGGGCAGCCCCGAATGGGAGCTGCGCGGCCACTGGTTATCTGGGATATTCGGGCCAGCATTTCCCAACCAGCCGCTCTCAGTTACTTTATCAGGGGTGGAGTCCATGTCGCGGTTCATCGCGTCATATGACCACACGCGCTCCGTCGCGCCTTCGGGAGTGTGGTCGAAAACAATATCGTAGGCTTTCACAGATGCTTCTTTCTGCGTTAATGCGGGTTATTCCCTTCCAGCATAGGCGTTCCGGCAGCTCAGAAGTAGCTGGTTGGTCATCCGCACACAACAAACCCGCACGAAACGCGCCATCGTTGGCGGCCCGTGCGGGCATTCTGCTAAAAAACCTGTTAGATATGGAAGGTTTTGTAGAACCAGCGGCGTATTGGGTTCATCGCCTGAATGCGCTCCAACTCGGCAATACGAGCCTTCATACCTGCAATGGCTTCTTTGGCTTCATTAATCGTGTGCTGCTTCTTATCCAGGTAATCCTGGCGCTCCTCGGGAGTAAACGACTTAACGTCGCGGCGCTCACCACGATAAAAAACGGTCGTCATTATTCCTCCTTCTTCAGTGCAGGGTTGGGGGAGTGTACGGGTTACCCGGCCAGTTCTTCCCGCAGGGCGTTCGCCACAAATTCGGGCTGATCCAGCTGGCTGAATGCGTAGCTTTCCGGCACGGGAACCACGTGCGCATCCGGCATGCGGGTGGCTAAACGGCGCGCATTCTCGATCGGGAACAGCTTCGTGGTATCGGCCCACAAAAACAGGGTTGGATGCTCAAACCGCTCCAAATCCCGCGCGGACTGCACCGTATATTTCACAGAAATACCCTTCAGCACTTTCGCCAAATCACGGCGGACTCCGGCATTTTTCAGCGGCGCAATAATGCTGTTCCACTCGGCAGCATCAAGCTCACGTTTCACTAGCCACCCGAAGGCAATCGGCAGGCGGCGCACCCACCCCAGATGCAGGGCAGCTCGGAGCGCCTGCATGGTTCCCGGAATGTACGCCACATACTGCAGGTAGCGTAACGGCAGGGGCAAGAAGTTCTTCTCGGTATCGCACGAGAGCAGCACTAGGCGCTTGAGCCCTGTGGGTTCCTGCACCGCCGCCAGCTGAGAAACCACTCCGCCGGTATCGCTGCCAATGAGGGTAAACCCGTGTGGGCATAGCTGTTCTGCCGCTTCGTTCACGGCCTGCGCCAGCTCGGCAACGTTGAGGGCTGCATCTTCTCGGGCGGGAATAGTGTGACTCCCCAAGGGAATATCGAGGGTTATACACCGAAAATCTTGGGAGAGGTTCTGCACCACCTCGCCCCAGACATCCGAATTTGTCAGCAGCCCATGCACAAACAACAGGGTCCTCTCGCCTGCGGCTTCACGGGGACCACCGTATTCACGCCAGCGAAGCAGACCGATTCGGGTTTCTGCGCTGCCCGTCGCCACCGGTTCAGAGGTAAGGTTCCGACTCATACTGTCTCCTCACATCACATGTTTAGCCTCTAGTCAGCAAGCTCAATCACCACGGGGGTATGGTCGCTCGCACCGTCCCCTTCGCGCTCTTCCCTATCGATCCAGGCGTTTTCCACACGGGCGGCGAGCGCCGGGGAGCACAGCTGAAAGTCGATGCGCATCCCCTCATTCTTCGAGAACCGCCCGGCTTTGTAGTCCCAGTAGGTGTACTCGCCCTGGGTGTAGGGGCGCACCGGATCGATGAGCCCTTCATCATTGAGCAGGGCATAGAATGCCTCGCGTTCGGGGGCGGAAACGTGGGTGAGGTCGTTCTCACGGAAAAAGTCGATATCCCACACGTCGGTATCTTCGGGCGCCACATTCCAGTCGCCGACGAGCGCAAACTGTGCGGCGGGGTCGGCGTGCAGCCAGCCGTTGACGTTGGTGCGCAGCTGGCGCATCCACTCCATTTTGTACGGCATATGAGGGTCGGTGAGCCCGCGCCCGTTCGGCACGTATAGACTCCAGATACGCACGCCGTTGCAGGTGGCACCGATGGCTCGCGCCTCAATTTCGGCGGGGTCTCCGGGTTTTCCGAAGGCGGGTTGGTTCGGGAAGGCGCGTTCGACGCTGTCTAGCCCCACGCGGGATGCGATTGCTACCCCATTCCACTGGTTCAGCCCGTAATGCGCCACCTCGTACCCCAGGAATTCAAAGAGCTCAAAGGGGAAGGTTTCGTCCTTGGTTTTGGTTTCCTGTAGGGCGAGCACATCGACCTCGGTTTTATCGAGCCAGTCCTCGATGCGGTCGGCGCGGGCGCGAATGGAGTTCACGTTCCAGGTAGCAATCTTCATGTACACCAGCTTACCGTGTGCGCCCTGCCAGGCAACGGTGAAAGTTTCGCCGGTAAATGACTCGGATCTGACGAGCCGCGCACCGCCCTTCCGAAGCTGGAGCGGAGAGCACTCTTTACACAGCATATTGGAAAAAACGGCTGTTTCTTCCAATATGCCCCTGCGCAAAGGCCTGTAAATGGAAAAAATCGCTATTTTTTCTATTTAGGGACACTCGATGGCCTCGGCTGGCGCATCACAACCTGCAAAGTATCGTACTCTCAAGAGCATTTTTCGTGAACGCGGACAAGCTGCCGCGAGCACTGAACTCGCCCGACGCCTCGAAGGCTACTCCACTTACACTGCGGACTTTATGGTGGGTGATCATCAGCTCTTCTACGTTGCTACCACTGACATCGTTGATGCCCAGCAACGCATCCTACAACGCGAACGTGACATTGACGCTCTTCTGCGTGTGCTCCCCTGTTAGACTTCCAAATTATTTTTGTGGTATTAAATCAGCAATCTCACGCTCGATATCGTCAAGAGTTTGGCGCAATTCTTCCTGAATATCCGCAGGGTTTATGTAACTAGGATAGATAATTTCTTGCGCAGCCAATCCGTCAAGCACCCAGTGTAACCGACGTGCCAGTTGTGCGCGACGTGCTTTATCAAGGACGCGATGCACGTCCAAAGCATCGAGCGAAGCCTCACAGACCTTAGCGATTTCTTGCCCTTCCTCTAGGCGACCTGTTGGTCGAGCACGTTCAAGACGGCCTAACTCCGCATAGGCAACGATCTCCCGTTTACGCATAGCATCAAGCGGAAGAAGCTGTTCGCAGGCTTGCTCCACACGCTGCCGTACCGTAAGTTTTTTATCTTGTGCAATAGCTGAAATACGATTTCCGATTTGTCGCGTCAGGTAGCTTGAGACGTAACGCAGAAGCTCATCATGCACAGGGAAATAGTGTCGGATTGATCCAGCTGAATACCCAGAATAGTCGGCGACAGCTCGAACACTGGCGTTCATCAGACCATTACGAGCAATGAGTTCAAAGGTAGCTTGCGCAATGTCATCTCGACGCTGCTGATGATCAACATTTTTCGGCACATGTCTATCTTACGTCTTCCGTCTAAACTGTATGCTAATTTTAATAACACAGTCGTACTAAAACCATCACTCTGCTCTTAGGAGGTTGCTCTTGTTTTTCATGACACTTCTCAGTTTGGCTCTTCTTGATTCCCTTAGCACAGGAACACTAGTTATACCGCTTATTTTTCTGGCGCAACCACGATTTCAGGTACGCACACTAGCCCTTTATTGCTTCACGTTAGGGCTGTTCTACACGGCACTCGGCACCCTTCTTCTACTTGGTGTAGAAGCTATCACTTGGAACCATCCTATCTTTTCATCCCAAGGACGCTACTGGATTCAGCTGATTCTAGGGGCTATCCTCTTCGCATACGGTATCCTCTCACCCAGCCCTGACAGCCGCGCCAGCGAAATAAAATGGCGCACCCGTCTCGAAAAAGTCACCAATCCGCGCGCAGCAATCTTTATCGCGCTTCTCGCTGGGGTTCTCGAAGCTGCAACTATGCTCCCTTACCTCGCCGCCATCAGCATGCTTAACACCTGGGATTCCACTATTATCACTAAGCTCATAGTGCTGATGGGTTATTGCCTCATAATGTTCATCCCTGCTGTTACTCTCTTGGTAATACGCCGTCTTGCTTCATCATGGATCACACCTAAGCTTGACCATTTTGTTAGCTTAGCAACCCGTAACGCCGATGGAGCCATACTATGGATAGCTGCAATTATCGGTTTTCTCATGGCAAGGCAGGCGTATACAGAGATTTTTTGACCTTCGCCCATATATTTCTAGGAGCTATCGTGTAAACCGTCGGCACTGCTGCCGTCATAAATTACCCAGACTAACCGCATATCGGGCCACAAGCCCTACCCCCGAGTAAGTTATGTCAGCCGGTGCGCATCCGGGTGAATATTAACGTGAATAGCGGCAGGAATAATATGCGCGCATATATGCGACGCGGACGGGGCCGGGTCGCCGTCAACCTCCACAGGCTGAGGCTCGTCCAGCATCTCAAGCTCAACCTTGTGCCCCACAAAATGGCGGATCATCGGCATTTCTACACGCGGTGCCCCCAACAGGGTACGGCGCATAACCTTTGCGGTGAGCAGCCCCCACTCCAGCACCGT
Source organism: Rothia aeria (assembly GCF_016726365.1). NCBI lineage: Bacteria > Bacillati > Actinomycetota > Actinomycetes > Micrococcales > Micrococcaceae > Rothia > Rothia aeria. The sequence continues at coordinate 1,283,105 of NZ_CP068102.1, forward strand.
GCGCGGAGACGCCACAATCACCTCAAGGTTACCGTCGTCCAAATCGGTCATATCGGTCAGCTGCAGCCCACCCTGAAGCCGCCCGCAGTTAGCGATCAGTACCGACCGCACGCGGGTTTCAATCACTGGCTCATCATCCATTTTTAGCCGCACCATATGCGAATGCCCCATCATATGCCGCAGCCCCGTGCGCACATAGGCGAGCCACCCAATACGAGCTTTAAGCTCCTCAGTGGTATCGTTCATCACCAGCGCGTCAAACCCGGCACCACTCATAACAAAGAACGTATGTTCGGTTTTTTCGTCGCTGCCGGGGTCGGTCACCATCCTAATAGCATCTACCGGCTGCTGCACCCCGTTAAGCGCAATATTGACGCAGGAGGCAACATCACCCACCGGCAGGTACAGGTTGCGGGCGAGCAAGTTACCGGTGCCCAACGGGATAATACCAAGAGTCGCCTGCGACCCCTGCAACGCCGTGGCTACGGCACGAACCGTCCCGTCTCCGCCAACGGCGATCACGGTATCCGCGCCTTCAGCCAGTACCTCACGGGTGGCTTCCCCACCGGGCTCGTCAATGCGGGTAGTGCGGGTAATAGGTGCGGGCCAGCCGTTCGCTCTAATGGTGCGTTCAATAATGCCAACAGCGGCGCTAGCCCCGCCTTTACTTGGGTTGTACACCACGCCCACGCGACGCATATCGCCGGTGGGGATTGTTCGCCAGATACCAAGCGGGGCCACAATTTTCTGCGCATGTGAACGGGCACGCGCCACCAGCGCAGCCGTTGTTGCAGCCAAGGCTGATGCGCCAATAAGTTTAGAACGCGAAATGGACATACTTTAAGAGTAACGCTTTTTAGAGACCTAAACGCACACTAGAAGCTGAAATAACACTGTACGGTAGTTAGTACTGCCCTCTTCCCGGGGTGCGCCGCAGCACATCCATTTCAGTAAATCCCTGCGGTCGACTCTTGGGGCAGAGGGGAGGTGAGTAGAGCCATGATGTTCTTCGAACTCATGGAAACAGCCCAAGCAATCCTGGTAAGTCTCATCCTTACCGATGGATCAGCTCAGGCTGTTTCAAACGCTCTTGATACTCTCAAGGTTGTTGTCCGCAACCTGAAGTAGTATCAACTCGCAAGGGGAGGTTCGGTCGTTGCAAGCCGCCGAGCCTCTCCGCTACATACATAAAATATGTAGCTTTCCATTTCAGTAATATCCCCATGTTAACACACCGCTCTTGGGCTGCTAGTGGGTTCCCACACGATGAAACGGCAGGCTTAGCAGCTCGGCGAAGCACCCGTTTTTACACCACAGGAATAACCTCAGCACCGCCCATATACGGACGCAGCGCCTCAGGAATACGCACCGAACCGTCGGGCTGCTGGTGGGTCTCCAGAATCGCCACAACCCAACGGGTAGTCGCCAAGGTGCCGTTGAGGGTTGCGACCGCGCGGGTGCGCCCCTTACGCACATTGCCCGCATCGTCTACGGTGTCTGCGGTACGTTCGCGTATGTTCAGGCGGCGTGCCTGGTAGGTGGTGCAGTTCGAGGTCGAGGTCAGCTCGCGGTAGGTGCCCTGGGTGGGAACCCACGCCTCACAGTCGAACTTGCGTGCGGCAGAGGTGCCCAGATCCCCTGCGGCGGTATCAATCACGCGATACGCAAGGCCGCATTTTTGCAGCATTTCCTCTTCGAGGGCGCGCATCTGCTCGTGTATTTCTTCCGCCTGCTCCACCTGACAGTAGACAAACATTTCGGCCTTGTTGAACTGGTGCACGCGAATAATACCGCGGGTGTCTTTACCTGCGGCACCGGCTTCACGGCGATAGCAGGATGACCATCCCAGGTATTTCTTGGGTCCGTCGCTAAGGTCGAGTATTTCGTCCATATGGTAGCCCGCAAGCGCCACCTCCGAGGTGCCGACCAGGTACAGGTCATCACGTTCAAGGCGGTATATTTCATCGTCGTGCTTGACGTTAAACCCGGTCCCGTTCATGATTTCGGGGCGCACGAGGGTGGGGGTTGTCATCATGGTGAAGCCATTGGCTGTCGCCAGATCGAGTGCCATCCACATGAGCGCCTGCTCCAGGCGGGCAACCTGCCCTTTGAGGAAGTAGAAGCGCGAGCCGGAGACCTTGGCACCACGTGCCATGTCGATACCGCCGACGAGTTCGCCGATTTCCAGGTGGTCGCGCGGTTCAAAACCTTCTGCGGCGAAATCGCGGGGGGTGCCGACTTCTTTGAGCACCACGAAGTCGTCTTCGCCGCCGGTGGGTACGCCGTCGATAATCAGGTTTTCGATGGAGCTTAGCAGCTCTTCATATTCGGCGGTTTTCGCCTCAGATTCCGCTTTTGCCTCTGCGACTCGGGCGGCGAGTTCTTTCGCCTGGGCTACGAGGGCGGGTTTCTCTTCCTTGGGTGCCTTCGCCACCTGTTTACCGAAGGCGTTCTGTTCGGCGCGCAGGTTCTCGTAGGTGCCGATCGAGGCGCGGCGTGCGGCATCCGCCTCAAGAATACGGTCTACGTGGGCTTCGTCTTTGCCGCGTGCTCGCTGGGAGGCGCGGAAAATCTCGGGGTTTTCGCGGAGGAGGTTAATATCAATCACATATCAATAGTACCCAGTCGCCCCCAGCCGTAAAAAGAGCCTTTATGCGAATAAAGCGGGATTCCCAACGCTTTATTCGCATAAAGGTTCTTTTTATACGGTCGCGGGGGGCGGTTTAGCGTTTCAGATGCGCCGGTCGCCCACCTGGGAAGAGCGATTCCACCCAGGCGTGGGCAGCATCGAACGAATTCTCGGAGTGGATGCGCGGCGCAACGGTGGGCTGCCGGTCGGCACGCGGGTACGATCCCAGGTATTTAATGCCGGGTGCTATGCGGTGCAGGCCGCGCAGGGCATCGCGCATTCGAGCCTCATAAATATGCCCGTCTGCGTCCACGCTGAACATATAGGATCCCATCTGCCTGCCGGTGGGGCGCGATTCGATGCGTGAGAGGTTCACGCCGCGCGATGCAAACTGTTCGAGCAGTTCCAAGAGCGCACCCGAACGGTTTTCGGGAGTGCCCTCTCGATTTTCGGGCAGAGGGATCGTGAGCGTCGTCTTATCGGCACCGGTAGGATCTGGAATATCTGCGGTGCTGCTGATAAGCACAAACCGGGTGACGGCATTTTTGTTATCACCAATGTCTTCGGCAAGCACATGCAGGTTGGGGTGAGTTGCCAAAAGTGCGGGGGAACAAATCGCGGCATCATACGCGCAGGAAGGGTCAAGCAGACCCACGGCTGCTGCCGCGGTGGAGGAACCGGGCAGGTACTCGGCGGTGGGGATAGTCTCATCTGCCCATTGCCGCACCTGGGCCCAGGCATGCGAGTGGGTTGAAACGGTTTTAATCTCATCAATCGCGAGCGGACGCGCCGCGACCAGCACGAACCTGATGGGCACCAGAACCTCGCGGATAATGCGCATTCCCTCGGAAGCCGCGATCGCATCAAGAGTAGCGCTCACCCCGCCTTCGACCGAGTTCTCAATCGGCACCATGGCGGCATCCACGTCGCCACTGCGAAGACGTTCAAGCGCATTAGGCACGCTGGTGGCGGGGATGCGTTTGGCACCGACCGCGCCGGGCACGGAAAGCAGGGCGGATTCGGTGAAGGTGCCTGAGGGTCCAAGGTAGGTGTATCGCATGGGTTCAATCTTAGCGCGAGGCGCCGCAGCGCGAACCGGGCAGGCAGGTGATTTCGGGATGCGGGATACCCCAAGATTCGGCGTAGCCCCATCCCCACCAGCAACCCTTGCGGCAGGCGCCTCATAAGCGCAGGATGGCTCGGGGCGAAACCTCCATAGTAGAGCGTGCGTTCTATTTTATGTGGCCGTAAGCGGCCGATGCCCTATCAGTGGAAGCTACAGGCGGGCAAACTGCCGGGTTTGTGCCGAATCCCGGTACTGCGCCGGCACACCGCCGCCCATGAGCGTTCGCGAGATAGCCGCCGCCTCAGCTGAGCCTGCCGCTGGCAGCGGACTGTGCGATGCGGCAATAATAATATTGCCCCGCCGCCTGCCCTTGAGCATCGCGGCATCAGCCACCAGGCACACCTGCTCAAACACCTCAAACAGGGCAGCCACCTCAGCACGCGCCCCATCCAATGAGGGGCCATCCCCGCAGTTGAGAATATACAGCCCACCAGGCGCCAGAGAGTGATCAACCGTCCGCACGAAATCCACGCTTGTAAGTTCCGCTGGGGTTTTATCTACCGCGAACACATCACGAATAACCACATCGCGCGATGCCGGCGCAAACGAGCGAGTGACAGTGCCCGCATCGCCCACCCGAATTTTTACGCGCGGCGACTTAGGAATATCGAACCACTCACGCACATATTCGGCCAGTTTGGCATCAAGCTCCACAACGGTATTGCGTGAATTTGGGTATACGTCCACGCAGTAGCGCGCTAGAGAACACGCCCCGCCGCCCAGATGGGTGATACGCAGCTTGTCGGGATTAAGGTGAGTCTGAATATGCGAGTCGAGAACCGCAGCAATCCAGCGCATGTACTCAAAATCGAGCATGCGCGGCTGCCCCACTATCACATGCGAAGACTGCACACCGTTAATGAGCAGAAGCCAACCATCAGCGTGGTAGCCATCGGGCACAAGCTCAGCTTCACCGGTCGAAATGGGGTACACACCGGCGACTGCACCTGTTGTGTGCGGATACTCGGAGCGCTCAGCGCGGCGTGAGGCAGCGCTGCGGGTTTTCTTTTTCGCCATGCACATAAGCCTACGCCAGGTTCAGGCAACACCCGGGTGGGCAACCATCAAGAAGCCTAGATACGAGACCCCGCAGCAGCCGCGTGAACCCTACAGGCTGGCGGGGTGCACGCATAGCTATAGCTGCCCCTCGTCGCATCACTGGCCGACATAGAGGCTCACAGGCCCCAAAGAAGCAGGTGCGCCGAACCCTCGCAGAGTGGTTACTTCCCCGAATCCAGCTGCTCTATGGCGGCATTAAGCCGCTGCACCTTCCCCTCAATCTCCCCGTGGTCATGGCCGGGGCGGATATCCGCCTTAATCACCAGCGAAACGCGCGGGCCATGCTTGCCCACAACCTCCGTGGCGCGCCTAATAACATCCATGCACTCGTCCCACTCCCCCTCAATCGTGGTAAACATGGGCCCGGTCTGATGCGGCAGCCCGGATGCGCGCACAATCGCCACCGCATCGGCGATAGCACGGTGAACCGACCCGTCAGGGTCACTAACAGTGGGGGCTACAGAAAAAGCAAACAACATACTCCCATGGTAGTGCGAACCCAGAAGATAGGAACACCCCCCGGCAGCACCCCGTGCAGGCCCCGAACCTAGCCACGAACACAACCCACACCCACAACACCCCATGAAATACCACACACCACAACATATAATGTGTGCCACACCCCGGAAGCATCCTTAGAATGGAAAAGACAACACAAACTCGACGAGAGTCGCCCACACCCCATAGACGGGCCGCCCCCGCCGAACGTTCAACGCCAAAGGAGCACTATGACCACCGGCATTTATCTCTCGGCGATGACCCAGGATTCAGGCAAATCCCTGATCGCCCTAGGCCTCGCCGACTCCCTCGTAAAACGCGCCGACCGGGTAGGTTTCTTCCGCCCCATCTTTAAGGGCGAAACCGCCCACGACGACCCCATGATTCGCCTCATGAAGGAGCACTTCAACCTCTCCGACAAGCAGGTAGGCGGCGGCGTCTCCCTCACCGAGGCGCTAGAGTTCATCGCGGAAGGCAACACCGAAGAAATTTCGGCCCGCGCGGTTTCCGCCTACGAAGAAATCGCCGCCCACAGCGATGTTGTGGTCGTGGACGGCATATACCTGACCGCACAGAACGCGCTCGCTGTCGAGTTCGACCTCAACGCCCAGGTTTCCCGCGATTTGGGCCTGCCCGTAATCGCTATTGTGGGTGCAAACGATGCATCCCTCGAAGAGGCAACCAACGCCGTGGAGGTGGCCCGCTCCGAGCTTAAGGCGGCCAAGGTTGATCTGTTCTCGATTATCGTCAACCGCGCCGACCCCGAGCTGCGTGAGAGCATTGAGAAGAACGTCAAGCTGGGCGAGCACAAGTTCCCCGTCTACGTTCTGCCCGAGATCGCCGAACTGGGTAAGCCCACCATCGCGGAAGTTGTTGAAGCCCTCAAACTTGACGGCTCGCACCTGAAGAAGGAAGACCTTGACCGCGATATTAGCGAAGTCAAGATCGCCGCAATGACCGTCTCAAACTTCCTGAACCAGTTCACCGACGGGGACTTCGTGATCGTTCCCGGTGACCGCGCCGACGTTGTGGCCGCAACCCTCGCATCCGCGCTCTCCCCCACGTTCCCGGCACCGTCGGGTCTGCTGCTCACCGGCGGGCTCAACGAGCTTCCCGGGAAGCACACCGCCGTGGGCAGCCTGCTCGATAACGCCCCCTTCCCGGTGCTATTTACCGAGCGTGACACTTTCAAGTCGGCGCGCGCCGTCTCCCGTGTGCACGGCAGTGTGATCAGCGGCCAGGCCCGCAAACTTGCGAGCGCATTCGGCGGCTGGGACGAGTACGTGAACCAGGAAGAGCTGCTCTCGCGCCTTGAGCTTGAGCGCCCGGCCTCGATGACTCCGCTGCGGTTCCTGCACAACCTGATTGAGACCGCCCGCGCAAACCGCCGTTCCGTGGTTCTGCCAGAGGGGTACGATGTGCGTATTCTGCGTGCCGCCGAGATGATTGCGCGCCGCGATTTCTGTGACCTGATTCTGTTGGGCAACCCCAATAAGATTACGGAGATCTGTCAGTCTGAGGGCATTAACCTGCCCGCCTCAATCCGTATTATCGACATTGAGAACAACGAGTACAGTGAAGACTTCGCAGCAACCTACGCCGAACTGCGCGCCCACAAGGGCATGACCATTGAGGCCGCGCGTGAACGCATGAGCGACCCCTCGTATTTCGGTACGATGCTGGTGTACAAGGGTATTGCGGACGGCATGGTCTCGGGCGCTATTAACACGACCGCGAACACGATTCGTCCCTCGCTGGAGTTCATTAAGACCCGCCCGGGCACCAAGATTGTGTCTTCGGTGTTCCTGATGCTCATGGAAGACCGCGTGCTGGTGTACGGCGACTGTGCCGTGAACCCGAACCCGAACGCCGAGCAGCTGGCGGATATTGCGAAGGCTTCCGCCGAGACGGCGCGCCAGTTCGGGGTTGACCCGAAGGTGGCTATGCTCTCGTACTCGACCGGTACTTCCGGCTCTGGTGCGGATGTGGATGTGGTGCGTGAGGCGACCGAGATTGTGCGCGCCTCTAACCCGGATTTCGCGGTGGAGGGTCCGATTCAGTACGATGCGGCCTCGAACATGTCGATCGCTTCCACTAAGCTGCCCGGCAGCCAGGTGGCGGGCCAGGCGACCGTGTTTATTTTCCCCGACCTGAACACCGGCAACAACACCTACAAGGCTGTGCAGCAGTCTTCGGGTGCCCCCGCCGTTGGTCCTGTGCTGCAGGGTCTGCGCAAGCCTGTGAACGACCTTTCGCGCGGTACCACCGTGGAGGACATCATTAACACGGTGGCGATCACCGCCATCCAGGCGCAGGGGATGTAAGCCGCGGTTAAACACCACGAACGCTTCAGCAAAAACCAGATAAAACCCCGGAGTGCAGCAGTGTTTCTGCGCCCCGGGGTTTTTCTGTTTCAACCGATGATGTAGGGGTCTGGAACTTTCACAACGGCAGCTCCGTCAAGTCGGGTTCGATGTAGGGGCGAAAAACAGGCTTAATAGAGGTCAGCACATCGACCGGGTACCCTGTAATCTGCTCAAGCTCCTCAGATAACCGCAGTAATACGCCGTAATCTGGGGAGTCTTTCATCTCTATCAAAAAATCAAGATCACTGGCGGGGGTAAGCTCGCCGCGTGCCGCGCTGCCGAATAGGTGCGCTTTAACCACCCCATACTTCCGCAGGGTATTGAGCACCGTTTGCTCGTGCGGAAGCGTATAGACCGATTGAGGGTGTGGTGCACGCATAAAGCCAATATATCAAATCACTTTCACCACCTCTTGAGATATACCCCCCTAGGGTATACACTGAATCTATGACAAAGCATGATTCCTCAGCACAGCCACACGGGTACACCCCAAATAAGGAGGCGCATTTGAAGCGCCTGCGCCGCATCGAAGGGCAAGTGCGCGGTATCGCCCGCATGGTCGAGGAAGACAAGTACTGTATTGACGTGCTTACTCAGGTCGCGGCGGTTTCCAAAGCACTCCACGCGGTCTCTCTCAACCTGCTCGAAGAACATATGGGGCATTGCGTCACCAACGCCGCGATTGAATCCGAACGTACAGGTGATGCGACGATCGTTGATGAGAAAATCAAAGAGGCAACCGCCGCTATATCCCGCATGATGCGCAGCTGACACGCGGGCGGCGCATCCACAAGTTTTTTAATTCCAAAAATTTTCGGAAGGAACATCATGGCAATCACCACCGTCAAAGCAACCGGCCTCACCTGCAACCACTGCGCCATGAGCGTGAGTGAAGAAGTCGGCGAAGTTCCGGGCGTCACCGGCGTGAACGTAGACGTGGTCAAAGACGGCGTTTCGACCGTCACCATCGAGCACGAAGGCACCCTTAACACGCAAGCCGTAGCGGACGCCATCGTCGAAGCTGGCTTCACTCCCGCCGTCTAATCATGGCGTATTCTCCGCAGTACCAGGCAATGGCGGTCGGGGCAGTGCGCGCACTCGTAGGCACCGAGAACATTCACCTGACCGAGGCGATTTCCCGCGTGGCACGGCAGATGGGACTCGACTCCGATCTGCTGGATGCGTGGGTGCGCGACTCCACCCCCTACACGGCGCGCGAGGATCAGCGCGGGCTGAAGCGGCGGGGCGCATCGCGTATACATTCCTCACAGGATCATGCGGCGAATACCCCCGCAGACGGCACCGGCGATAATCTGCATCCCGGTGTGCACGGCACCGCATACGACGCCCTCGCTCAACGCCGCACATTCAGGCGTGCTGCCGTCACGCGGGTTCGCGGGGTGAACGATCGAGGCCCGAAACTAACCGGGCAGCGACCGCGCAGCAACCGTGCCGATGGACTGCCGGACGAAGGCGAAGTATAGATCAGGGCGGACTGCGGCAGGCAAAGCCAGAAGACAGCACAGCATCGTGAGCATTAAGAACAGAGGCGAAGAACATGGGTAACTCAACTCAAACAGCATCCACCACAACTGAGAACGAGCGTTCTCTTTTCGATTCCTCGGCTAATGGCGGGCAGACGCGCATTATCCACCTGGATGTTCAGGGCATGACGTGCGCATCCTGCGTGGGCCGCGTGGAACGTAAACTCCGCAAAATCCCGGGGGTTGATCCCGCCGTGAACCTGCCGCTGGAGTCTGCGCGCGTGATCGTTCCCGCCGATATTACCGATGAGCAGATCATTGAAACGGTCAATAACGCCGGGTATACGGCATCGCTCAAAACCAAGGGCCACAAGACAGAGTCCGAAGAGACGACCAACGCGCGCAGCGGGGGCTTGGGATGGCGCATCGTTGTGGCGTTGTTGTTGAGTGTGCCGATTTTCTTGATTTCAATGTTCCCCACATTCCAGTTCCCGCACTGGGGCTGGGTGCTTGCGCTTATCACGCTGCCGGTTGCGGTCTATAGCGCCGAGCCGTTTCACCGCGCCGCTCTCACGAACGCACGCCACTTCAGCAGCACGATGGACACGCTGGTTTCTCTCGGCGTGATTGTCGCCTACCTGTATTCGCTCGCGCAGCTGTTCATGAACCCCGGGCTGACCGAGCATGTTCACCCCGTGCACGGGAGTATTCTCGACATGTTCTTGAGCGGGCACCATGCGCCGCTGTATTTTGATTCGGCGTCTATGGTGACTTTATTCCTGCTGATCGGGCGGGCAATTGAGCACCGCACACGAACCCGCTCTTCCGAGGCTCTGCGCACCCTGCTGAGCCTGGGGGCACGCACCGCGACCCTGCTTCGTACCGATAAGCGGGGAACCACGCGCGAGGTGCAGATTCCGGTTGAGGACCTGCTTCCGGGAGACGAATTTCTGGTGCGCCCGGGTGAAAAAATCGCCACTGACGGCACGGTTATTGCGGGGTCTTCCGCCGTGGACGCCTCCCTGCTGACCGGCGAATCGGTGCCTGTCGAGGTTTCGGTGGGCGATGCGGTCACCGGCGCAACCCTGAACACCTCCGGGTCGCTGACGGTGCGCGCAACCCGCGTGGGGTCTGAGACGACGCTCGCGAAAATGGGTGAGCTGGTTGCCGCCGCCCAGGAAACGAAGGCACCCATCGCGCGCCTTGCCGACCGTGTTTCTGCGATTTTCGTGCCAACGATTCTGGTGATTTCGCTCCTGACCCTCATCGGGTGGCTGGTTGTATCGCACGATGTGCCGCGTGCGTTCAATGCGGCGGTTTCGGTGCTGGTGATCGCCTGTCCCTGTGCGCTCGGTCTGGCGACCCCCACGGCGCTGCTGGCGGGTACCGGGCGTGGCTCGCAGCTGGGCATACTGATTCGCAACGCGCAGGTGCTGGAAACTACATATGCGGTGAACCGCATCGTGCTGGATAAAACCGGGACCGTCACCGAAGGCACAATGCGCGTGGCGCGCTTCGGGACCTTCGACGATTTCACCAAAGTCACAGACGACAACGCCTCTTCAAAGAGCGAACGTTCTGTATCTATTCTGAGCGATGCCGCAGCCGTGGAGGCACTGAGTGAGCATCCAATAGCCCGCGCTATTGCGCGTTTTGCGACAGAAAACTATGGGGCGTTTCTGGGGTCCGTCGAGGGTTTTGAGGGTGTGCCCGGAGGTGTGCGCGGTGAGCTTGTGCCCGCCGATACCGACGGGGAGTCCCGCCGCCTGGTGCTGGTGGGCACCCCCGAATACCTGCTGCAGGCGGGCGTTGCACTCACCGAGAAGCAGCATCAGATGCTTGAGCAAACGCGCTCGGAAGGGCTGACCACCGTGGCTGTAGCTCGCGCGACCGGCACGAAGGATCCGCAGCCTGTGGGGCTCATCGCACTGGCAGACTCCCCCAAACCCGAGTCGGCGCAGGCTATCGCCGAGCTTCACGAACTGGGCTTAGAACCCGTACTGCTGACCGGTGATGCCCCCGAGGTTGCCCAGGCTATTGCATCCAGCGTGGGGATTAATCCGGAGAACGTTTTTGCGGGGGTCACGCCCGAACGTAAATCCGAGGTTATTGCGCAGCTTCAGGATGAAGGCTACCGGGTGGCGATGGTTGGCGACGGCGTGAATGATGCGCCTGCCCTGGCCCGCGCGGACCTGGGCATGGCGATGGGCTCGGGTACGGATGTTGCGGTACAGGCGGCGGATATTGTGCTGATGCGCTCGGATATGCACGCAATCCCCACGTCGCTGCGGCTCTCACGAGCGACTTTGCACACCATCAAGTCGAATCTGTTCTGGGCGTTCGCATACAACACTATCGCGGTGCCGGTCGCAGCGGCAGGGTTGCTGAACCCGATGATTGCGGGCGCGGCCATGGCGTTCAGTTCGGTGTTTGTGGTACTCAATTCGATGCGCCTCACCCGATTTGAGCGGTAGCCCGGTTTGCGGCGGCGAGCTTCGGCTTCTGTGTGTCTTCGTACAAATCTCTTGTTCTCCCCTGCTGACGCTGGCATGATAAAAGAATCCAGATACCCGCGCTACCCTTCAGAGAAACACCTGAAACTGCGGCGCAAAGATATGCTGCGCAGCGAAGCACCCGGGAGATTCACATGCCCAAATTAACCCCGCAAATGTTCACGTTCCTCAACGACCCGCCGGTCGAAGACACACTCTATGATCTCTACGACGCCACGCTCAAGCAGGGCAAACGCATGTTCCTGCATTTTCTGCCGAAAATCCACCAGCTTTTAGGTAAGGGGATCGATTGGAGGACTGAAGATGAGGACTTCTACGCCGATAAATACATCCCCATCACCCCGCAGCAGGGAGAGTTTCTGTATATGCAGGCGCTGGCGCGCGGCGCGCGGAATATCGTTGAGTTCGGTACATCCTACGGCATCTCGACGCTGTATCTTGCCGCCGCCGCAAAACGCAATGGCGGACGCGTGATCACCTGCGAATACGTGCCTCATAAGGCGGAGGCCGCGCGGAAAAATTTTGAGCGGGCGGGGCTTGCGGACTATATCGAGCTGCGCGAAGGCGATGCGCTGAAGACCCTGCAAGACCTGGATTTCAGCCCCGATTTTGTACTTCTCGACGGGTGGCCTGACCTGGTGCATCCCGTCTTTCAGCTGTTGGAGCCGCATCTTGCCGACCGCGCCGTGATTGCCGTAGATGATGTTGAGGGGTTCAGCCCGTCCATGCAGGATTACCTCGACTATGTGCGCACCCCCGCCAACGGATACGTCTCAACGACTCTGCGACCGCACAAGGCCCTGGAATACACCGTGAAAGTGGCGTAATTACCGATATGGCTACACCAGTTTGAAGGGTAAGTTAAAAAGGACGGGGCTTCTCCCACAGTCACGCTGTGCGAAAAAACCAGCGGGAGGCGCATCCCTGCTCGATATACTAAATTCCGTCATAAAACCCCAGCACAGAAAAGGAAAACCATGATTCTCACTCGTGAACAAGCACTCGAAATTTTCAAGCGTCGCGTTTCTACCCGCTCCTACGACCCTGCCCGTACAATCAGCGATGAAGACTTCAACACAATCCTTGAGTTTGGGCGTCTCTCCCCCAGCTCGGTTGGTTCCGAGCCGTGGAAATTCCTTGTGATACAGAATAAAGAGCTGCGCGAGAAGCTCAAGCCTATCGCCTGGGGTATGGCAAACACTCTCGATGACGCCAGCCACGTGGTGATTATTGTGGCGAAGAAGAACGCCCGCTACGATTCCGATTTCCTGCTGCAGGCGCTCGCGAAGCGCAACCTTCCCGAAGACCAGATGCAGATGGCGCTGGACAGGTACAAAAAGTTCCAGGTACACGATATGAAGATCGCCGACGACGAGCGTTCCCTTTTCGAGTGGACTAGGAAGAACACTTATATTGCGCTGGCGAATATGCTTACGGGTGCAGCGATGCTCGGCATCGATTCCTGCCCCGTTGAAGGCATGGACTACGATGTGGTCACCCAGCTCCTCACCGAGGAAGGGCTTCTCGATCCTGAGGATTACGGCGTATCCGTTGCCGCAACCTTTGGCTACCGCTCACGCGAGATCGACCCGAAGCCGCGCAAGCCGCTCGATGAGCTCGTCGTGTGGGCCAAGTAGCCTGCCCTCCACGGACTGGCTCACCCGATAGCTTCCATACATAAGTGCGGCTATTGACCTGCTGAGTATTACTGCCGAAAAATTATGCGTGAATTCCGCGCCCGCGAACGCTAGCCTTAAAGGTGAGGGTTGTTTTGACACACCTTCGAAACGCCGCCGTGAAAGAGGAGCTGCATAATGTCCCTGCTAGATTTGCTGAACCGCCGCCGTTCGGTGCGCCATTACGACGAGAACCAGCCTATTGATGCCGATGTTGTCAAAGAGTGTTTGCGTGCGGCTCAGCTGGCGCCCACAAGTTCGAATATGCAGCTGTACGAGCTCTACCACGTGACTGATCCCGCCGTCCTGAATAAACTCGCCGCTGCGTGCATGCACCAGCAGGCCGCCAAGACCGCGCAGCAGATGGTGGTGTTCGTGACCCGCCAGGATTTGCACCGCCGCCGCGCGAAAGCCGCGCTGGAGTTTGAGCGCGGCAATGTTGAGCGTAACAGCCCGCCTGAGAAGCAGAAAGACCGCATTAAGAATTGGGAAATGTACTACACCAAGGCTATGCCGTTCGTGTACGCGCGCTGCTTTGGTCTGCTGGGCGCATCCCGCGCGGCAATGGCGAATTGTGCGGGCCTATTCGTTCCGATGATGCGTGAGGTTTCGGAGCACGATTATCGCGTGGTTGTGCACAAGAGCTGCGGCCTGGTGGCGCAGACGTTTATGCTCGCGATGACCGAGGCGGGGTACGATACCTGCCCGATGGAAGGCTTCGACAGCCATCGCGTGAAGAAACTCCTCGGCCTACCGCGCAATGTTGAGATTAACATGGTGGTCGCCTGCGGTATCCGCAAACCCGGCCACGGTATCTGGGGCGAGCGCTTCCGCCTGCCCTTCAACGAGGTGTACCGTAGGGTTTAGAGTCTGGCGGGCCGAAGTGAAGGATCCCAACCCACCTTTATATGTCTTCTAAAAGAGGAGAACTTATGACCTATAAGCATGAGTTCAGCTCTGACGACTGGTTTTGGCTTGATGAGCTGGGAGAGTTGGACCCGAGTTTCTTTGAGGCGATCCAGCAGCTGCGTGCAGCTTCAAACCATTATCACGTCCCTGAACGAGCACGTGGTGAGATGTAGCGGTTCAGATATTCGGTGAATAACGCACCAAAAGGCGTATTACATACCTTCTAGGGGCGGGTAATACGCCTAATGATGCGTTATTCGGGTCTTTTTCTTGGTGCGAGAACGGTCTGCAACGAAACAGAATATTGAACAAAAACAACCTTTAAAGGTTAATTTTCAGCTTTTTATCAGCCGTGTTCCCCCGGTGAAGGCATAGCTCTAGCGGGCAGCCGAACAAGCTGCCCCGCCAAAGCGCCCTTGGGTCTGCTGCCCTATAGGTGTTCTATGACGGTAAACTTTACTTCACCAGCTGCGGTGTCAAAAGACCCTTCATTGGTGGTTGCATCTTGCGGCGGTTCAGGAACAAGATGCTCCCACTCAGCATCAACAAACACCTCACAGCAGGAGAGAGTCTCCCCGGAATCGCTATCGTAGGCGGCACCTGCAAGATCGCGGTAATACAACAAGGCGGTACCCGCATTCATGAGTGCATCCACCGAAGGAAAATTGGTGTTCGCCCTCTCGTCATGCGGCGTATACTCACGCAGGAGGATGTCACGAAGATTCTCGGGTGAGGCGGGGTCTTTGACAAGCAGCACCTGGCCGTCCTTCTCAGCAATACCGCTTTCTTCAAAGAAGGCACTTACCGCACCGGCACCACCAGCTGGCACATTAAATTCGATCAGCCCAATGAAGGCACGTTCAGCAAGAAACCCCATAGGTCCTGTTGCGACGCTGTGGACCCACACCACTTTTCCCGAAATCCGCGCAGCCGTTTCCTCAAATTCTGCTTCACGATCTGCACTGAAAAACAGGTAAGCGCGCACATCAGCATGTTTAACGGCGTTCGCTAGGATATGCGTGAGCGTGTGGGTGATTGCAGAGCTGCTGTGATAGTACAGGTGATTTATGTACATGCGGGTTCCTCCTCGGGGTCCTAAAACTCCTGGAAGTTTCAAGCCTAACAGAGGGTGGCCGTTACATCTTTTTAGGACATGCGGCCGGATTCTCTGAAGGCACCGGTTACTTTTTGGTCCACACGTCTGGGGCGGCGCGGCGGCAGAAGAAAAATCCGCCAACACATACGTGATGCAAAACACTTGTTAAGTACGTGAGGATTTGCGTGCCCATGGCGTCTTCATATCAGCGCCGCAAGTTTTGAGAGACGACGGCAGGCGGCGACAGCCCTGTCGGATCACACAATATGTGGCAGTAACGGCAACTGGAACCCCGGCTACCACTGAACTTTCAGACAGAAACTCACCGATCTGCGCGCTAAGACCCCATACCAACATCCGCTCAGGCGCGCCCGTGCTATGGCGGATACTCACAAAGGAAGAACATCATGCTTGGACTCATCGGAATGATTATTGCTGGCGCCATTATTGGCGCTTTGGCCCGCCTCATTATGCGAGGCCACCAGAACATCTCGGTGCTGTGGACCATCATCCTGGGTGCTGTTGGCGCATTCGTAGGAGGAGGAATCGCCAGCTTCTTCGGTGTTGCAGATACCGCCGGTATCGACTGGATTCGCTGGATCCTATCCGTTATTGCCGCCATTATCGCAATCTCCGTATACCTAAGCGTGACCGGCAGGAAGAACCAGTAGCCCATATCCTTGCGTCGCTTCAGCATCGCAGAAACAAAACTAAGCGGTTTATGCAGAAACTCGGAATTTCTGCATAAACCGCTTAGTTCCATATGAGGACTACTCGCGCGATAGGCAGCTGAGCCGAGCAAACACGGGCAACAGTCGTGGTTGCGGACACCCGCCAATATAATGTGATATATACCACTATTTTAATTCGTGAGGAATTCGGTACCTCAAGCGTCTTTATAGTAGCGTCACCATCGACTGCAAGAACGGATAAAGGGCGTGGGTAGCGCCCAAACTCCCCCAGCCGTCGATGCGTGCCGCACATATCAAACATCATAATCCGCGCAGCGGAAAAACACATGAAACGAGGCTCCTATGAGCGACAACTCCATCCCCCAAACCGGCCAGCAGCGCGAGCGCGAAAACAACAAGGAGACTAAACAGGACAAAACCCCTCGCGGCCCCCTGCAGACTTCACACGGTGTAACCACCATTGAAGAGAACGTTGTTGCCAAAATCGCTGGCATGGCAACCCGCGAAGTTCCCGGTGTGTACGATATGGGCAATGCTGTACGCCGCGCCTTCAGCGCCGTGACCGACCGCATCCCCAACGCCCAGACCAATGTTGCTGGCGGTATTAGCGTCCAGAAGGGCGAGACCCAGGCAGCCGTAGATGTCACCGTCGTGGTCGAATATGGAGTCTCCATTGTGGAAGTAGCCAATGCTATCCGCCGCAACATTATCGAACAGATTGAGGGGACCACGGGGCTAGAGGTAGTAGAGGTCAATATCGACGTCACCGACGTTCACCTGCCCGACGACGACTCCAATTCTGCTGACTCCGCCGACCTCAAGTAACCAGCCACGATCTGAGGATCTTTTATGAAGACAACACACCTGGCCCTCTTGGTGGGCCTATTCCTGGGAACAATTCTTGCTTTCGGTTCCTTCACCGATTTCATCCTGGTGGCACTGTGCGGCCTGGTTGGCACGGTGGTGGGTCTTTACCTGGAGGGCCGGGTCGATGTCCAAAGCATCCTTAATCGATGGAGGAAGTAATGACGGAGACCAGCACACAGCCCGCTGCTGCCGGTGCAGAGAGTTCCTGGCAGGAGCAGCGTGGCGTCACCGTCATTCCCGCCCAGGTTGTTGCGCAGATCGCGGCCCAAGCCGCCTACGAGAGCGCAAATGTGGGCTCGAACGCCGGGGGGCTGCTCGGGATCGGGGCACGTCGAAATTTCCACTCGCGCCCCGAGGCAAAGTGCGATATTTACGGTCAGGTTGCAGTCCTGCACCTGGATATCGGCCTGACCTTCCCCACAGCATTGGTTTCAACCCTGCAACAGCTGCGTGAGCATGTGAGCCAGCGTGTCGAGCACTTCACCGGGTTGAAGGTTGAGAAGATCAACATTGAGATCTCCTGGCTCAATCCGAGCAGCCAGGCAAGGAGGGCTCTGCGATGAAAACCCCCGTACAAAATCTCATCCGGCGCCCGTCGCGGAGTGCACCTGTCATTGTCCTGGCGTTACTGCTTCTCATCGTAGGAGGGCTGGGAATCTGGGCGTTGGGAAACCGGCTCCTGAACGGAGCATGGCCGAATGAAATATCCTCAGCAGTCAGCAGGCTCGACTCCACGATCATCGGGTCGCCAGCGGTACTAGCAACGGCCTGTTTTGTGGCCGTATGTGGTCTGTTCATGATTCTTCTTGCCCTGTGGCCGGGGGCTTTTGAACGCACTGAGGTTCTTGCAGATAACGTACCCGGTCAGACAGCCATTTCACGTCGTGACCTAGCAAGGCTGGTACAAGCCCATGTCGAGCGGGTCGATGGTGTTCACAGCACCAAGGTTCGAGTCCGTCGAACGCGCGTGAATGTGACAGTGTTCAGCGTCCTGGATGACCTCGAACCTGTGCGACAGGCAGCACAGAAGGCAGCTGAGCAGGCTATACAAACCTTGAAACCCGTCGGAACCGCACACAGCCGAGTGCGTATCCAGCACACGAGCTGAAAGAGAGAAAACCATGCGTTCAGTATCTGGAATTCTCAATAGGATAGTCCTTGCGGTATGCGGTTTACTGATCACCGCGGCAGCCCTCTGGGTTGTGGCTTCCGGCATAAGTTTGGATCAATCATGGCCCACGCTTAGCTCAGTTCTCGCCAAAGCTGACACCCGGGTCGGTACCTGGGCCGGGCCCCAGGCGCACTGGCTGTTGCCAGCCGCCGCCCTCGGGTCGGTTCTTCTCATCGCGTTTGGCTTGGTTCTGCTCATTAAGCAGGTGCCCCGTAAAGCTGCCGCGTCCCCCTTGCGTCTGACAGGCTCCGACGGCACACTTCTGGCCACACTCAGCCCCGATGTCATAGCCCAAGCGCTGTCTGAGCGGGCCGAAGACGTCCCGGGGGTTCAGCGGTGCTCAGTATGGGTCACCGGTTCACCCAGCAACCTGTGGGTGCAGGCAACCGTCACCGTAGCAAAGAACAGCGAGGTTGCATGGACCGTGAGCGAGCTCAGGAACCGACTTGACCAAGACGTTAGTTCCTCTCTGGGAAAGCACGCTCGTCAGATCGACGTACTGCTGCGCCTAGAACAAGCCACCAAGCCCCAGAGTGCAGCCCACACTGTGGCTGGCAAACACTCATTAGAAAGCGGCGGTTCTGATAATCATGACCGATGAAAAGCGCAGCGATGCAGGGCAGTCCACCGGTCCGCCCACCGAGCATGTGCCTCATCCGAACACTGCGTCCCAGGGCAAAGACAGGTACCTGGTGCTGCGAGCTCAGGACGGCGACATTGACGCTTTCGGAAAGCTCGTTGAACGTTATCAGGGGCGCCTGTTTCGCACCGCCTACATGATCGTGCGCAACCGCCACGACAGTGAGGACATCGTCCAAGAGACCCTTGTTCAGGCGTGGCGGAGCCTTCATCTGCTTCGGGATCCTGATGCCTTCCGGGGCTGGCTCATGCGCATCTGTACGAATAAGGCCACCAGCAGCATTCGTCAGCGCCAGCGCCGGGCCACTGACCCTTACGATTCAGAGGGTCTTGAGAGCGCGAGCATCCTCCCTGACACAACGTCGACAGCGGCCGGTGATCCGGCGCAGTCCAGCGAAGTCAACGCCCAGATGGAAGCATTAGCCAAACTGTTGGCATCTGCTCCCGAAGAGCTGCGTATCGTCTGGGTGCTTCGAGAGGTTGATGACATGTCCTACGAGGAGATATCCCAAACCCTGAACCTAACCGAATCCACAGTCCGGGGGAGGCTGGCACGCGCCCGTTCCCTCGTGATGCGCCACATGAAGGAGTGGGAATGAGTTCCAGCACCCGCATCCCACACGCAGAACCGCAGCACGCACAGTCGGCCGGTTCGCTGTCTCAGGCTCATGAGCTTGATGAGGCCTCCACACGGGAATATCTGCGTCTAATTGCTTCTCTCCACAAGACTTGGGACACACTGGAATCACAGTCGAGCGCATCGGTGATGCCTCAGCGTCACATGATGGATGCGGTAATCGCCGAAACCCGTCATGGCGCTCAGATAGAGATGCCGCCGACCGACTTAGGGCCTTATAGCATGTCTGAGTTCTCCCTACGCGCCCTAGTGCGACGCAGCGTAGACTCCGTACCCGGCGCTCGCGCGTTGCGGTCTTCTTTCAAACATGCCCCAGCCCCTGAAGGTCATCGGGGGCTGGGAATGCCGGATACGATCTTCTGCCGTATCTCTGCACATGTTACAACCAGTAGCCTCCCCCAGCTTGCGCAGCAGGTTCGTGATGCTGTGCGCCAGGCGTGTTATGAGAACCTAGAGTTGTCCCCAACCGTCAATATTCATATTGAGGATCTGCACGATGACGATTAACCTCTCAGCAGCCGAATTGACTCATGTAGTCACGGCCGTTCCTGGAGTGCGCGGCATTGAGCCGGGGATCGGCTCCACGCTGAAAGCTATCGGCAGCCGTATGAGCGGCGACCCTGCGGCCGCTCGATTCGGGGTTATCATCGAGTCGGGCGGGCAGAAGGTCATTATCGAGATTGGAATCGACGGCTCTCGTGCGGTCAAAGAAATTGTCCGCGATGTTCAAGAGGCGGTTCTGCGCTTACTGTCGCAAGCAAGTCGAGAGGGTGGCGCTTCGGGGTCAGGCTCCAAGCCCCAGCCTCAGGTGAGGGTGCGAGTACAGTCCCTTATCTAACGATGCACATCGCAGAACCGTCTCCGTTTCAGGGGCACACATACCACTAAGGGTATAGTCCGTTCGCCATAGATGCCGTGGGGCCACCAGTCATGCCAACGCGATGCGTGAGCTAGAAGACCGTGAAAAAACTTGTGTCCTCAACGCCTGAATTCTGCGTAAACCCCGGAAAAATTACGCTTTAATCCATACGTCCGAGGCGGCACGGCGGCCGAAGATGAACGCCCGCACGCCCTGGTACCACAGGATGTACGCCGCCCAGAGCCCCAGGTACCCCACCGTGGCGCTCAGCAGGCCACCGGAAACCGCCCAGTAGATCCCGAAAATGACGGGCGCATAAACAACCAGCATCACAAATGAGCCAATTGCCAGGTATTTCACATCCTGAGCACCCATGAGGATACCATCAAGAACGAATACATATGCGGCTATCGGCTGCCCCACGCCAATCACGAGGGTAGCCCACGCAAAGAGGGTGGCGACGGGCGCATCCTGCGTGAAAATCCAGTTTCCGAAGAAGCCAATCACGGGCGCAACAACGCCGGTGACAACCCCGTACACCAGGCTCATACGCACCAGGCGATTCTTGAGCTCACGCACTTTCGCACGCCCGGATTCAGCCGTCAGGTCGCGTTCTCCAAGTTCCTTGCCCAGCAGTGCCTGCGCCGCTATTGCAAGAGAATCTAGGGCAAAGAGCAGCAGGTTGAACACGCTCATGCCCAGCTGATATGCCGCCGTCTGCTCGTCGCCCAGGCGAGCCACCACAAATACGGTAGACAGCAGTGCCAGGCGCATCGAGAGGGTGCGCAGCATCAGCCAGGAACCGAGGGATAGCACGCCGCGCATCCCCGCAATATCGGGTCGCCACGTCACGCCCTGCGGGCGCATCTTAAGATGAATAAATATACCGAGTGCGAGCGCCATGCCCCACTGCGTGAGCGATGTGCCCGTCGCCGAACCGGCCACGCCCCAGCCGACTGGGTATATCAGCACCCAGTTCAGCGCCACATTCACCACGGTGCCCACACCCGCAACTTTGAGCGGGGTCACGGTGTCTTGCAGCCCGCGCAGGGTGCCCATGAGCGCCAGAATCATCATCATGGGCGGAATGCCCCACAGCGAATGGTGCAGGTAGTCGCGCGCATAGCCGATGGTTGCGTCGTTCGCGCCCATGCCGCGCAGCGCAGGGTCGGCAAAGATATAACCCACACCCATAATGAGCAGGCCGAGTCCAAGCGCAACCCACATGCCGTCCACGCCGATGCGGTAGGCGTGCGCCAGCCGATGCGCCCCGAACGCGCGCGCAACCGCCGGGGTCACCGAGTATGCGAGGAAGTTCATGAGCCCCACCACGGTTGTGATGAGGGTTGCCGCAATGCTCATGCCCGCCAGGGTTTCGGTGCCCAGCTGCCCCACGAGTGCGGAATCGGCGAGCACGAACAGCGGCTCGGCAATCAGTGCGCCGAAGGCGGGTACGGCGAGCGCCAGAATACGCCTGTTGAGCGATTTTTCGGGTTGGGTTTTCCCGGATTCCGCCTCGCCTTCCCCCAGGTGAAGGGGGATGCTGCCGGTGCGCGGGGTCGCATCCAGCAGGTTTTGGGGTTCGTGCGTGCTGGCGGTGCCGTCGGCTGTGTTCGCGGCGCCTGATGTGTTGGGTTCTGAGGCCTTGTTGCTCATAGGTACAGCCTACTCCCGCACGTATGGCACGTCAGCGATGTGTTTATCTGTCTCATGCTATGACCGCTTCTTATTCCGCGAGCTGGTGGTTTTTGGTTTGAGCAGGTAGGAAAATCTTACCTGTTCGACCAAATCCTACCTGCTCGCGGTTCTTAACGACGCCCGCGGGGTGAGAGAAAGCGGAACTGGGTTTAGCCTTTTCGCCCCCGCAGCTCGTCTAGGGCACGGCGTTCTTTCTTGGTGGGTCGCCCGGTGCCGCGTTCACGTTTGGCGACCGGCGGCATCGACAGGTGCGCGGGGCGCGGCTCCGAGAGGTCTTCGTAACAGGTGACGGCAATCGGCGCGCCCACCCGTTTGGTGATGAGTTTTTCGACCTTAAACACGCGTTCCCAGCCGGGGTAGCGCACCCGCACAATGTCGCCTCGTTTGAGTTTTTGTGAGGGTTTTGCGGATGCATCGTTCACGCGCACGTGCCCGCCTTTGCATTCGTCGGCTGCGAGTGCGCGGGTTTTGAAGATGCGCACCGACCACAGCCAGACGTCGATGCGGGCGCTGGTGATCTCTTCGCTCATACTTCCCATTCTAGGAATCTCCCCCATGCGGCGCGAGCAGATAGTATTTTGAAAATACTATCTGCTCGCGGATCTACTTGGGGGCGAGGTCGCTATACGTTTGCCGCTTTCCAGGGAATCTCAACGTTGTCCGGCACATCTGCGTTCGCCTCGGTTTTCGCGCGAACGCTCGCGGTATCATCCTCTGCGCTCATGTGAGTTGCTCGGCGTTCTTTCCACGCCCAGCCGATCACCCCGGCGAGAAGGCCAAACCCTGCCCATCCCAACAGTACAGCCCATGGCAGGGAGTTTGAAGCGTCCGGGAAATAGGCGATATTCCGCAACAACGTGTTGGATGCGCCCGGCACCATCAGCTGCCCGAGGGCGCCCCAGGGTGCGGGGATGAACTGCCGCGGCATGTTTGCCCCGGAGAGCGGGTTGCCGATGAACATGGAGATCACGGCGCCAAGACCGATACCGACGGCGTCGGCAAACAACGCGGACATTCCGATCATGAAGGAGGCCGTCGCGAAAACAGTCATGCCGAAGGTCGCCCACAGTGCCCCGAAATCGCCGGGAACAAACCCGAACCAGGTTCCTAGAATAAGGGTCATGAAGAGTCCGCCAAGAATCCCGTAGAGTCCTGCAGTCGCGAAGCGTCGCACGGTTCCTTTGACAAGAGAGATACTGAGAACCCCGCCGATTATGCCGCCCATCACCAGCGGGAATGCGGCAACCGCCAGACCCATACCGTTGGGATCACCCTCGCCGAGTGGTACGACTGCGGTGGTTTTAACCTGCGCCTGCTGCAGTTTTTCCTGCTCGGTTTTCAGCTGTTCGAGCTGCTGGGTGGCGATAGCGCCCTGCTGCCCGCCCGCCTGGGCGGCCTGCTGCAGTGCCTGAGTTTTGGCTGCGGTAGCTTGCTGCTGTACTTGAGCGTTCATCTGCTGGGCTACGCCGGTGAGCATCTGGTTTGCGGATGCGTTTGCGGCGGGCGCGGTCATGACTTCGGGTGCTGCGCCTTCGGTGAAGACGATCGCGCCGTAGGTTTCACGTTCTTTGATCTGCCGTTCGGCGTCTTCGCGCGAGGATGCCTGTTTGAACTCGAAGGTTTCCACACCCCGGTCTTTGAGTCCTTGTTCGAATTGGCTGACGGCTGCTTCCGGTCCCGCGATGGAGACGGGTAGGTTTTTCGTCTCCATGGCTTTAGTGGGCCAGGTGAAGGCGAGAATCACGATGCTGACGATGACGGATGCCAGCGTGGCGATGGCGATAACTTTACGCCAGGATGAGGGCGTAATCGCCTCCGGTGTGCGTGCCATGAAACTCTCCAAACAAAATAGATGTTTTGTTTATTAACACCTAAGACTCTACTCTGCATAAAGACCAGATGCAAACACAATAATCATTTTGTTTATAATCTCACAACAGAGAATAAACATTCTATTTTTATCTAGCGCAAACTCCTCGGAAAGGTATAGTCTTAAGGCATGCCACGTCTGACCGAAGCCACTAAACAGGCACGTCGACGCCAAATTATCGACGCCGCCTTCACGTGTTTTACCGCCAAGGGGTACACCCATACCTCCATGAGCGACATTATTAAAGAATCTGGGCTTTCCTCGGGTTCCATCTACTCGCACTTTGACGGCAAAGGCGATATTCTGCATGCCACTGTTCAACAGCGTATCGATATGATCACCGCTGCTTACCAGGAACTCAATACTCCCTCACCACGCGATATTATGCGCATGATTTTTAGCACCTCAGCCGTCGAAGCGAACTTCACCTCAATGTTGCGTATCCGCCTGGAAGCTTTTACTGTTCCCGAGGTGCAAGAATCCACCAACACGCTTTTTACTACCCTGCACGATATTGTTGCCCAGTCGCTCACCCCTTGGGGTCAGCAGTATCTCAAGGCGAAAAATAAACGCAAACCTTCTGCCGACGAACTGCATTCTTTCGTCAGCGACACAGCGGATGCGCTCATCCTCACTTTCCAGGGGTTTATGGTGCGCTCAACCCTGTCAGCCTCAACCAATCGGGAGCATCTCTTCAACATTGCACTGAACCTGCTGCCTGAATAGAAAAGCAATCTACAGAGATTGTTTACGGGGTTTTAGGTTCGATAGTTAACAGTATGCGCCCGGGCAGGAAACCACCTGCCCGGGCGCGGTATTCGCTGCGCCTCAGCCACTATAGGCGTATCACACCAGCTTCTAGGGCACCTCAAATGCCCACACATTATGAATATAGGGGCGGCGACTGAAATCACCATTCCAGTCCACCTGCATCCCGTTTCGCTCTAAAACAGGCACCACTTTATCGCGCATCATAGCGACAGACAGACGCTCGTATATTTCGTCTTTTTCTTCCTCGCTCATTGCTTCGAACTGTTCTTTCGTGCAGTGAGCAGGCCAAAATATGCCATACCCCAGGAAAACACCCCGTCCCTGTGGGATGGCTTCGGCATCTTGCTGGTGGTAGAACACATACCCGTACCAGGTGCGGGAACTATCGCGCTCATCAACGATTTCGTAGTTGCCGCAGGTGCCGCAGCAGGTGAAGTTGCTGCGCCCCAGAATTCCTTCTTCCGCCAGCTGTGCAAAGGCACGCTCGAGGTTGCCGTCTTCACGGGTAATGCCGAGCTCTTGAGCCAGGTTGCGGTGCCGTTCAATCACTTGGCGCGCATAAGCATTAATGGCTTCTTCAGTGGGGCAAGACGACTCTTCAGTATCCCGATCGTCATCAGGCAGATAGTCGATACTATCTAGGATCATTTCTGTGTACTGTTCGGGGTCCCCCACTCCCATCGCAAGGTGGGAGCGAATGCTTCCCTCAATCGCCTCACGCGTTTCTTGATCGACGCCCCATTCGGCGGGCACGGGTGGGTCAAGGGTAAGACAATGGTTATACCAAGTGGTAGCGGTTTCTTCAGTAATTTCTTGGCTCATGCCCTCAGTGTACAAGCTCTGCTGTGTGCTGGCTCGTGGTTTCGTCACACCAGTAGGCATCATAACTTCGCACACAATAACCTAGTGATACGAGAGAATACCGTGCAGAAAATATTGCGCAAAGCATGCAAATGCGGGGTGCCGCCTACACCTTAGGCGGCACCCCGCATCCTTTATATCCCCAAAAAGCAACCGCTAACAACTACTTTTTTGCTGTTTCACGTGAAACATTCACCGATTAGCTACAGCAGATGCTGTCCAACCGTCAGGGGTTACGCCCACGATTCGCGCGCAACCATTCTGGTCAGCGCCAACGGACCACCGTTGCTATTACCGTGGTACCGGCCGAAGTGCACATAAGGGCCGCGGTATGCGGTGTCATTCAGCCGCGGCGAGTACTGGCCATTAATCACGTAGTAGAAGAAATCCTTCTTCACAATAATCTTCCCGTCAATATTGCGGTTGGCCGCTAGAGGCTTCTCCAGCTTCATGGTGTGCAGCACCACCGGCTCCTTGCCACGTTTGGCCGGATCATAACGGAGCACCTGTGCAATATCTCCACTGAGGTACTTGCCGTTTTCATCACGCACACGGCCGCCGGGGCGCAGCGTCAGCATATAGCACCCATCGGTGGCTTCACCCCGGAATTTTGAGGCAATGCCGAACGGCCCGTCGTGCTCGCGGCCAAAGACTAAGTAGCCGTACTGCCAGGTGGTGGAGGGCAGCCTGTTTTCCCAACGCATCGAAAAGTCTAGGGTGTAGTTCTGGCGCATGGTCATACTCACCAGCGGGCCCAGCAGCACCGACTCGTCATGGGGCTGACTGTGCACAAGAGCCCCACGGGAATAGTCGGGCATATCGCGTGGGTTCGTAACTTCAGCCGGAATCATCCCGTGCAGGCGGCGCCCCTCCCCCAGCTTTAGGTTGGGGTCGAGGTTACCGCCGGTAATCCAGTACGGGTCCGGGCACATAAACCCGCGCACACCCAGGGCACGGAAACGCTGGTGCACACTGCGGCGGTGAATCTCCCACACAATTACGGGCTTGCCGTAACCTACCACCTTGCGCACATTCTCCACAGACATGGTGCCGGATGCGGTACCGCGCGTGTTCTCATAGAAGGGTACCCCAATAGCGTCCACAGTGGCGGAGGCAGCCATGCGCTGGATTCCAGGCTGGCTGTCATTGGCGTCGAAGTAGCACCAGGTCTGGCATCCTGCTGCTTTGGCCTGGGTGAGGAAGCGGGAGTTGGGGTCGTATTTGCCATTGCCGTCACGGTAGATTTTTACGACGGTGCGGGCGGCAAGATTGCGGCGCTTAATCGTCTCAAGCAGCAGGCGCTGGCCTTGGCCGTCTTTCGCTTCAATGAACAGAATGGTGTTGCGGTTAATGGCATCGATGGAATCCAGTGCCTCATCCAGGGTGGGAATCAGCTCAAGCGGGGCACCTTCACCGAGGGTTTCACGCATGTTCACGTATACGCTGCGCAGCCGCACGTAGGTATTGTGGCGCACTACCATATTTGACCCCGTAGTGCGCTGCAGGGTTTCGTCGTGCATGCACACGAGCCTGCCGTCGGAGGTGGTGCGCACTGAGATTTCGACAGCTTCCGCGCCGCGCCGCACGGATTCTGCGTAAGCGTAGGCGGTGTGTTCGGGGTTTACATCTCCTGCGCCACGGTGGGCGATGAAGAATTCCTGACGGCGGATAAAGTTGTGTGCAGCAGTTGATACGGCACCTGGGAGTGTCCCCTGCGCCTGCGGGGCGGCGTTTTGCCTCGCTTCTGCGGCAGATGCACTGCTTGCCGTCCCAAAGACGCTTGCGGCTGCTCCTAGTGTTCCGGCGCCAATAAAGGCACGACGGTTCAAGTTAAAGTTGAATGTTGTCATCGGGTAGTCTCCCTCGTTCATTCGTTGTTAATTCAGTTTTACGTGTGTTATGTGTGTGCATTAAGCCCTACTTGTAGTGAACTTATGCTTTAAGTAGCATATCTATTTTTAAGCTGTCTGTCTCTGTTTTCTAAAGATTTATGCGTGTTTTTTGCAGCAGAAAATAAAGCCCCTAGTCAGGAGCATAAAATGGTTTCGGGTAGCAGCCGTTCTATCCAGAGCATTACGCGGCTAACGGGGCCTTCAATACCCCATAAATACACAAAGTACGCATAAAAATAGCCCGCCGGGCGGGTATCGGAGGGTCCCGATACACGCGACGGCGGGCGAGATTAGGTGCGGAAAAGTGAAATTTACTATTTCTTGGTGGCTTCAGCAACGCGGTCGCCAGCTTGAACGGTGCGGCGAGCGTCAGATTCCTTAGAAATATTGAACTTCGCGGTATTAGTAATCATCACCATGGTTTCTTTTGAGGGGATGCGCCCTTCAATTGCGGCCCAGTCCACCTTCACAATGGGGTCGCCCGCATCAACCTTATCGGCGACTTTAGCCAGACCCTCAAACCCTTCACCACCAAGGTCTACGGTGTCAATGCCGATGTGCACCAGCACCTCACCACCGTTAGGGGTGCGAATCATAAATGCGTGCAGGGTGTCCTGAATGAGTGCGATCTCGCCGCTCACGGGGGCGCAGATAACACCATCGGTGGGGTCCACAGCGTAGCCATCACCCATCACGCCCTGCGAAAAAACAGGGTCTGAAACCTCGGCGAGAGGCAGGTATTCACCGCTGACAGGTGCTACATAAATTTCGGCGGCAGGCTGTTCTGCAGCTTCTTTTTTCTTGCCGAATCCAAACATATAATCTCCTTCAGTGGGGTGGTCATGAAACCGATGCGATCCCCAGTGGCGATCTGGAACACGTTTCTGCATCAAGGATACCGTATTCAGCGGGTGAGGGGTGTGGCCAAAACCCCATGACGTATTGTGGAAGATGTGCCGCACCACTCGTTTTTATAGGTTTCCCTGCCTGGGGTTAGGGCGGTTAAGCCGTGCGCGCATCCTTGCTGCATCCCCCTGTCAGCACAGATGCAACGCGAGTAAACTTAGGAGCAAGTTCAGGCACATGATGGTGCATCGATAAACAACAGCGGAGTGGGTATGAGCGAAGAGCAGCCAACAGGCACTATTCTTGAGGTCTTCATCCCGGGTCCAGGAGAGAACCCCAACGACCCGGGCGATGTGGAACGCAGCGCCTTTTTAGGCGCAGCGCAGCAGGCTTTGGATGACGGGGTTGATATTGAGGTGTTTGCCACCGACACCTACCCCTCAGCATTTGAGGAGTGCGAACCGGTGGCGGAGCAGATTGCTATGAGCGGCCTTGAGGTTCTGCCTATTATGCTGGTGAATGGCGAAGTAAAAGTATCATTCATGTACCCCACCGCTGAGCAGCTGAAACGTTTTGCAAAAGCACACACGGTCAAAAATCCGAAGGTTAATGCGGCTGCTGCTGCCTGTGGACCAACCGGGGGCGCAGGCAGCCCGGTGCCTGACTTATCGCCGGGCGGGTTACGTGAACCCGCCGGGTTCGCGGCCACTCTTGCCGGGAAGAAGCCACAGGTGGTGGGTGGTCCCGATATTGGTAACCGCGTGAATCTCATGGGCGGGGATACCGGTGACGGCATTCCTACAGAGGGTTCTGTTGCCATCAAGTCCGGCGGCTGCGGATGCGGTGGCTGCGGGTGTGGCAGCAAGTAGCCCACCATCAACCAGCAGCTAAATATTTAACACCAAAACGTGGGCCTCACCCTTCACGGGTGAGGCCCACACTGCTACTGGTAGTAATGCGGTGGCTGCTGCTCGTACCCTACCTGGGTGTATTGCGGCACCATCCCGCCCCCATATGCAGGGTAGGCTGCAGCTGCTTGCTGCATGGCTAGCCGCTGATATTCACGCTGCCTCTTAATGTCCTGCATATGCCGTGCACAGTCTACCGAGTAGAGAATGCAGACCGTCATCCCCAACAAAGACATAAGACCACCACTAATTAATTCCACTTCTCCGCCCTCAATCCCCCAAAATAAAAGGAAGAAAACAGCGATTCCCGCAAGTACCGCACCGTAAATATTTATACCCATGGCCAGGCCAAAAAGTTTTCCGCGCTGATACATAATAGCGCTAATAATCTGCAGGATAATATACAAAATATAGGGGGTACCTAAGATCAAAAGCATGATACCGATGACCATGCCCAAACCTTGTTCATAGTCGGTCGACCCTGATCTAAGAGTTGTGACTATAAAAATCCAGAAACCAATGTGTGCTGCATGCACAATAAAACGCAGCCAGTAAAAAACAATATATATAGTATTGGGCTTCTGCGCACTCGGCCCATACGGCACTGCGGCGGTCGGGGGCACTTGAGGGGGCACTCCCATGTAAGGATTCTGTGGGAATCCAGAATTATTCATACGGTCTGTATCCTTAAAATTTTAAAAAACTGCAACTATGCACTACCAGCCACTATGACAGTGTTATCTATTGGGTGCGCTCCTCAATTATTAAGGTGTACGTCCGGGACAGCGGGTGGATGCGGATAGGGAGCCTGCACCGCCTGTTGAGTTGGCGGGATGGGGGCAGCGGACGGATAGGCAAACTGCGGCGGTACCACGCCGTTATTGGGGTACGTCGGCTGCGAGGCGAACATACGTTCCGCCTCTTCCTGCCGCTGATGGCTTGCTATTTCTAACATGTAAAAGATTCCCATAGCAATGTCAAACACCAAGAACGGTAAAATAAACGGGTTTATCGCAAAAGCTACAACCATAGGTAACCCACAGGCCACGAATCCATAAATATTAATGGCCCGTACTACACCTAACAACTTTCCTTTACTATAAAAATAAGCACAGAAAGCCTGCAATATGATGTTCACCATATATGTTATATTGGGTACAACAAACAGGATGGTTACAATAAAGTAATATTCTTCTGCACCGCGAAGAAAGTTAAAATATATACACCATAAGCCCAGAAGCATAATAACCATTGGTACATAAGCACGCACCCAGTATAAGGCAACATATTTAAGCGGTGAGACCTCTACAACAGGCGGCGACATAGCTCCCTGCGGCGGCAGCGGTGCGGCTGGAAAAGCAGGTGGAGCATAGGCGGGAGGCGGTATCTCGGCTCCCTGCGATACAAACTGATACTGAGTCTGCTGATTGACTGGCCCATAAGGGTGCACCGTATGCGATGATTGCACCGGTGCCTGAGGCTGTTCGTATAACAGCGAGTAGGGGAGGTGATCTACATCGTACACAGACTCTTCAGTGTGTCGTTGCTGAAATATGTTATCGGCGCTCATGTAGGCATCCTAAACACCCAACCTGAAGGTAAGCTGACAATCTGGCGTGGAATTATTAAAAAACATCAAATATCAACCCAAAATATCAAATAGTGAGAAATTTGCGTCTTCTCCGAACCCGCTACCCCTCCACTAGATTACTAACACACGGGTGGCATGATGTGCTGTTTCCCAAGGTTTTACAACGGGCCGGTGCCAACCAGTGCTCACCCGCACAATGCGATATGCAGGCGTTTAGTGATCGTGGGTCTTATGTTGCTTGGAACTTGGGTGGGATTGCGGCCGCAGTTGAGAGCTTTGGGCTTGCTGCACCAGATGCTCAGATACAACCGGGATACCGGGGAGAAGGCTGTTATGTTCGCCCGAGTCGCTCGAGGCGGGTTCTTTATCATGGGTTTCCGGAATCTCTGTCTCAGGCTCATCGCTCTGAGTGACGGCTGGCACTGTCGTCTCTGTGGGAGCATCGGTACTGGTCGATTCCGTGCTTTCAGGCACAGTATTACTGGAGGATTTGGCGCCTCCTTCAGGGTTTTCGACAGGTTTTTCTGGGGTATCCGGGTGTGCAGGGGGCGTTATATTGCTTAACGACATTTCACGGGGTAAGTCCTCAGCAGTTAAGTATTTCTCATAGAGATGCCGACCGCCCTCCCCCAACTGGATATAACCTTTGGAGATTTTGGGCGCCTGCGCCAAGCTGTATACAGCGCAAAATAGCTCGAAGGCGCACAGCATAATGCCCGGAGTCATAAATATTTTGTAGAGCGACATGGTGATTCCCCACAAAAAGGGCAGGCTCAGTAACGTTAAGATATTAGCCGCGACGTTTACGGCAACACGTCCTTTATCAAGTTGGCCTAGGCTCAGTAAAAGCAGAATCGGGTACGCGAAGACTGTAGGTGCAGGAAACACCACCCCAGATACCGTAGCAACCAATAGTGCAAGAAGCGGGAGCAGGAGAAAAAAGAACCGAACTCCAATAAAGACGACTTTAAAGGTGCGTGCGGTCTTGGCGAGCGTGTACGCCTCAGCCTTAGTCTTGGGAGGAACGATAGAGGTTTCTGACGCACCTCCAGTGGATGCAACACCAGCAGACACGCGGTTTGTCTGCTTAGC
Organism: Rothia aeria; assembly: GCF_016726365.1. Classification (NCBI taxonomy): domain Bacteria; kingdom Bacillati; phylum Actinomycetota; class Actinomycetes; order Micrococcales; family Micrococcaceae; genus Rothia; species Rothia aeria. The sequence continues at coordinate 1,314,855 of NZ_CP068102.1, forward strand.
ATCCTCGCTAGCAGGTGCGGGTTTTTCGGAGGTCTCATCCGGCTCCCCGTGTGTGCTTTGCTCCGCATGGTCGTTGCGGCGCGTATCTTCATCCGCAGGTTGAGGCGCCTGATCGTTTTTGTCCGTGTCTTCTGGCTGGGTGCCCTTCCCTGTTTGCTGCGCAGTTCGAGCTTCTTCTTCGTCTTCTTTGTCCTGCGTTTGCTTCCATATTTTTTCCTCAGCGGCTTTGTTCTCAAGCTGCTCAGCCAGCTCAAGCAGTGAAGGTACAGCGTGTAATTCCTCATTATGTTTTGACATGTGCGCTCCTTGCCAGTCTGCAGCTTTTACGATGAGCTGATATTTTCAGGGTATTCTGCAGATCTGAAGGATGACTTAAAAACAGGCGCGCTTTGAAGGCTTCAGTCTTTGTATTTGCTGGCAGTTCTCCGGGCAAAGGCGCAAAAAGCGGAAAGCAGCATCAAGAAGGCCCGTTGTAGCTAAAATACGTATGCCCCGAACCGTCCATAGTTCGGGGCACTCATGTATTTTCACAGCTTGCGAGTATCGGCTACATTAGGGGCTGCTCAGGCGGGTTCTGAGGCCGTACAGGCTGAGATTGTGCGGTTTGCGCCTGTGCTCCTCCCTGCACCCAAACCGTTTTATTCGTCCGACGGCGAGAATATTCTCGAACCGTCACGAAGATAAAGACGATGCAGAGGGCTATGTCTATGAAATATAGAGCCCAGTAGAGGTACGTCAAGCCAATGGCGTACCGGAAGAAGTCATCCATATGGGTGATCACATTAATTAGCGTTGTTATTTCTAGAGCTTGAAGGATCAGACCAATAATATTGATGCTCAGAATAAATCCCAGCGCTTTAGACTTGAGATAGAAGATAGCGGCGAGTATCTGAAGGCTATGATATACCAGAAATGCACATGTCAACACTACGTGCAGAAAATATTCTGCGTCCCAATACTTGAATCCATACTCAGCGATAAACTCCACAATGTTATATATGCTCCACACGGACAACCCCAGGCTCACCATCATGAACGCAATACGCACCCCATAAAGCCAACGGAGCGGAAATTTAGGGTATACCGTTGTCACGGCTATGGGCGCTTCCGTTTGGTTCGCGGCTCCCAGGTATGCATACTGCCCCGGCACCGTCGAAGCTTGAGAACCGGAAGACTGCGACGTCGCCCAAGGTTTTACCGCATCTTGCGGGTTCTGTTCGACAGAGTTGTCTTTCGATGATTGCTCGCTCATAAATTCAAAACTACCATGTATATCTTTCACGTCCCACTATTTTTGCCTCTTCGCAGGACTCGTACAACAAATTCTCCGCACATACTAAAAAGGCTCTTTATGTGATAGAGGCATTACAGCTATCACATAAAGAGCCTTTTGATGCCGGGGCAATCCGGCTGAGAATTACCTACTTGTTCAGTGAGGTGCCTACCGAACCGAGCTGCTGGCAAGCCTCGACCACGCGAGCTGCCATGCCCTCTTCAGCCTTAGCGCCCCACACGCGGGGGTCGTATGTCTTCTTGTTGCCGACCTCGCCGTCAACCTTAAGCACACCGTCGTAGTTGCTGAACATGTGACCGGCAACCGGGCGGGTGAAAGCGTACTGGGTATCGGTATCAATGTTCATCTTGATCACACCGTAGGAAACCGCATCCGCAATCTCCTGGGCGGTCGAACCGGAGCCACCGTGGAACACGAGCGAGAACGGCTTCTCCTTACCGTACTTAGCGCCGATCTCGTCCTGAATCTGCTTGAGCAGTTCGGGGCGCAGGTGCACGTTACCGGGCTTGTACACGCCGTGCACATTGCCGAAGGTCAGCGCCGCAATGTAGCGGCCCTTCTCGCCCAGGCCCAGAGCCTCAACGGTCTTCACGGCATCATCAACGGTGGTGTACAGGGTGTCGTCAATAGCGCCTTCAACGCCGTCTTCCTCGCCACCGACGGCGCCGATCTCAACCTCAAGCACAATCTTTGCCTTGTTGGTGCGCTCCAGCAGCTCAGCTGCGATCTTGAGGTTCTCGTCAAGATCAATAGCGGAACCATCCCACATGTGGGAGTTAAAGATGGGGTCTTCGCCGCGGGCCACAGCCTTCTCAGACTCGGCGAGCAGCGGAAGAACAAAGCCGTCCAGCTTGTCCTTGGGGCAGTGGTCAGTGTGCAGCGCAATGTTCACGTCGTACTGCTTTGCAACCTCACGAGCGTATGCGGCGAACGCCAGGGAGCCAACAACCATATCCTTCTTCGACGCACCCGACCAGTACGCTGCGCCACCAGTGGATGCCTGAACAATACCGTCAGAACCAGCCTCAGCGAAACCACGAATAGCGGCATTAAGAGTCTGAGAAGAGGTGACGTTCACTGCCGGGTAGGCGAAGCCTTTAGCCTTCGCGTTCTCCAGCATCTCTGCGTAGACTTCGGGGGTTGCAATAGCCATGCTGACTCCTTGATTAGGATTCGACCACCCGCTTCAGGGGCGGCTCATATTGTTGGCGCACTCATGCGCCACCTGCACCCTCTATTTTAGCAAGGGCAGCCCGATTTTCAGAGAGCAAAATAGGCGGTTTTTCCGCTCAAACACAGGTAAAGTAAGGTGTAATCGCACCTTAAGGAGAGACCCCGCACTATGGGTACCCAAGACAGTAACACCCAGCCCCCGTCGCCGCTTCACCACAAATTAAACACGGTGCAGGCACGTATTGACGCGCACGTTTTCGGTAGTGGCCCCATGGCACAGTCGTTGGCGATTATCGAGAAGATGCGTGCCGAAGGCGCTACCGACCATGAGATAGACACCACCCTCCACAAGAAAAAACTGCCGTCAGTGGTGGATGTAGGCCGTAAATCTGTGCTCCACCTGCCCAGCTGGTGGTGGTTAAACCGCCGCAAGAAAAGCCTGGAGAACAAAATCAGCAAGCGCGCGAAGCGCAATTAAACGCCCTCGCTTTCTCCGACATATCATGCCATTCAAGGTCACCTGTGGTATGGTTTTGCGTAATTTATCGACCAATATATTCGGCTGAGATTCACGCCTCAAAATGAATATTCTATGTATTTACATCAGAGGTGTCCTCAATTACATCCTAAGAATTTTTCTGTTATAGTCATTGACATACTATCTCGTGGGTTGCGCCACAAACTTGTGGTGCGATCCGCTGCTTATGCGTTGCGCTGCACAGGTTGCAAAGCCGCACGGGGATCACCGACCCCGCACTGCGCAATCCAAATAGGAATGAGGTTTCAATGAGCGCCCAAAAGTCTACGGACGCACCAACCACAGCGCCTCCCCAAGAGGACGCCTTCGCCCATGAGCAGGAAGGACTGCACAAGGGGCTAGGGGCACGACAGCTCCAGATGATCGCCATCGGATCGGCTATTGGCACTGGTCTATTCTTGGGCGCTGGAGAAAGTCTTCAAAAGGCAGGCCCCATATTGGCCCTTATCTTCGCAGCCTGCGGTTTCTTCGGATATCTAATTCTGCGAGCCCTTGGCGAGCTCATCCTGCACCGACCGTCCTCAGGTTCTTTTGTCTCATACACCCGCGAATTCTACGGCGAGAAAGCAGCGTTCGTCTCCGGCTGGTTATACTGGCTCAACTGGGCAGTAACCGCCGTGGCAGACGCCACCGCAATTGCTATCTACGTCAACTGGTTTGGTCGGTACAACCAGTTTTTCTATGACCTGCCGCAGTGGCTCACCGCGTTTATTGTGGTGATTATAACCGTCAGCTTCAACCTAATCTCGGTCAAGATCTTTGGTGAGCTTGAATTCTGGTTCGCCCTCATTAAGATTCTGGCACTGTTGACCTTTATGGCGGTTGGTATCTGGTATCTCTTCTTTGGACAGCCTATTGATGGCGTGCAGCCGGGATTGCCTCTCATCACGAGTAGCGATGGGCTATTCCCCCATGATGCCCTCACAACACTCATCGTGGTGCAGGGTGTGGTGTTCGCCTATGCCGGTATTGAACTGGTGGGTACCACCTCCGGCGAAACAAAAGACGTACAAAAGGTCATCCCGCGTGCCATTAATGCTGTGGTGTGGCGCATCGCCATCTTCTATGTAGGATCGATTACACTACTATGCCTACTCATGCCCTACACCGTCTACAGTGATACCGAATCCCCCTTCGTGACCTTCTTCGACAAGATCGGCGTGGCAGGAACAGCCCCGATTATGCAGCTGGTTGTGATTACCGCAGCCGCCTCCTCACTGAACGCAGGCCTGTACTCAACCGGACGCATTCTACACTCCATGGGTGTTGCCGGCTCGGCACCCCAATTTGCCACCAAGGTCTCTAAATCCGGCGTTCCGGTGGCGGGTATTCTACTGACCGGCGTAGTAGGGCTTTTCGGTGTGGTACTAAACTTCTTTATCCCCGAAGAAGCCTTCTCTGTGGTTGTCAATATCGCCTCATTCGGAACCATGGCTTCGTGGGCAGCCATCGCGTTCTCCCACCAGAAATTTCTCAAACTGGTCGGAGAAGGCAAGTACAAACGTCCCAGCTACCGAGCCCCCGGCGGGCGCTTTGCTGACTGGTCAGTCATAGCATTCATAGCATTTGTGGTCGTACTCCTAGCGATCAATTACCCTGTAGGTACCTACACTTTCGCATCCTTGACCATCCTTATTCCCTTACTGGTTATTGGGTGGTTCACGGTTCGTAAGCGCGTGTACGAAATTGCTCGTGTGCGTGAGGGCTACACCGGTTCGGCGCCGATCGTGGCTCAGCGCCCTGTGGTGCGCAAACTCGTGCACGAGCCGCGCATACACGTTGATATTGAGGGACTGGGCGTTGAAGATACACCGCGCAGCCACCGGCATGATGACAAGCCGAAAGACAACGATAAGTAGCAGCCTGTAGTAGGGGCGGGCGGTGTGTTCAACGGCCAATTCTGCGGGATTACCCAGCACGCCGCCCACCCCAACACTCCCAACATAAAACAATACAATCACATGATGTGAATTACTTTTATAAGCTTTAGACATAAAATCATCATTGTGATTGGGAAAACTTTTAAGCCGCGTACGCCGGGTAAAAATGCATTGCTATAATGACACGAGCACCCGCTACTACCGCCGAATAAAGGAGAATTAATGAGCGATCACAAAGTTGAATTCGTGGATGTTGCAGCTATGGCACAGTGGATTCAGAAAGACGGTGTTGGGAACATCATCGCCGGAATGGTGGATTTCCTGGAAGAAGACTTCAAGAAATGGCAGAGCTTCGATAAGATTCCGCGCGTGGCATCCCACACCCCCTTCGGCGTGATTGAGCTAATGCCCACCTCAGATAACGTCACCTATTCCTTCAAGTACGTGAATGGGCACCCCTCAAACCCTGCACGCGGGTACCAGACCGTGACCGCGTTCGGCCTGCTGGCTGATGTAGATAACGGTTACCCTGTCTTCCTTGCAGAGATGACCCTGCTGACCGCCCTTCGTACCGCCGCTGTTTCTGCCATGGTGGCTAAGCATCTGGCACGCAAGGATTCGCGGAAGATGGCGATGGTTGGCACGGGTTCACAGTCCGAGTTCCAGGCCCTTGGGATGCGCGCCGTCCTCGGCATTGAGGACCTTGCGGTGTACGATGTTGATCCCGCCGCTATTGAGAAGTTCCGCCGTAATCTGGAGCCACTAGGGTTCAGGATTCATGCCGCATCCAGCGTGGACGAGGCTGTTGCAGACGCCGATATTATTACCACCTGCACCGCCGATAAACAGCAGGCAAAGGTGCTTCTGAACTCGCAGGTGAAGCCCGGTGTGCATCTGAATGCTATTGGAGGCGACTGCCCCGGCAAAACCGAGCTGGAGAGCGAGATTTTGGATCGTTCGACTGTGTTTGTGGAGTTCCCACCGCAGACCCGCATCGAGGGTGAAATTCAGCAGAAGGACCCGGACTTCCCGGTGGTGGAGTTCTGGAAGGTTCTGACCGGCGAGGAGCCCGGGCGCGTCTCGGATGAGCAGATTACTCTCTTCGATTCGGTGGGCTTTGCGATCGCCGACTTCTCAGGTCTGCGCTATGCGCGCGCGGCAACTCAGGGCACCGATCTGCAGCAGTTCATTGACCTGGTGGCGAATCCGGACGATCCGAAGGATCTTTTCTCGCTCGTGAACGTGAACGTTCCGGTGGGCTAGGGTCTACTCCTCTACACAACACCGCGAGCAGGTGGTTTTTGGTTCGAGCAGGTAGGATTTTCCTACCTTTTCGGCAAAATCCTACCTGCTCGCGGTGTATTTGCTTTAAGGTTTCTGTCCGAAAACATGGCGGCGTACCCAGGCGTGCATCGCGATCCCGGCGGCAGTTGCCGCGTTCATCGACCGGGTTGAACCGAATTGCTCGATCGAGAGCGTATCGCGTGCGGCGGCGTGAATTTCCTCCGACAACCCTGGGCCTTCCTGCCCAAAGACCAGCACACAGTTCTTCGGCAGATCGTAGGTTTCAAGCGGCACCGAATCCGGAAAAATATCGATGCCGATAATGTCCAGGCCCTCGCCCTGCGCCCACGCCACAAAATCCTCAATCGTGGGATGATGCCGCACATGCTGGTACCGGTCGGTCACCATAGCGCCGCGTCGGTTCCAGCGTTTCTTACCGATAATGTGCACTTCCTTCGCCAAAAAGGCGTTCGCGGTGCGCACCACGGTACCGATATTCAGATCGTGCTGCCAGTTCTCGATCGCGACATGAAAATCATGGCGGCGCGTATCAAGGTCGGCGATAATCGCCTCCATGCTCCAGTAACGGTATTTATCCACCACATTGCGGCGGTCACCCTCACGCAGAAGCTGTTCATCCCAATGGTCACCCTCGGGCCACTCGCCCTCCCAGGGGCCGACGCCAACCTCAAACCGGGGCGTTCCGAAAGCCTCGCTTTCGGGGTACTCCTGCGGTGTATTCTGCGGCTCTGCAGACTCGTTCACGCGGGAATCCTGCCCGGAATCTGAGGGGTCAAGGGGTGTCTGACGGCTTGGGGAACTCATGGTTTCTTTCTGATGGCGCGTACATATAGTGCCGGATGCGCGGCAAAGGAATCTGGGCGGCGGGGCGGTGCGGAAATGCCCGCACGCCGCTAACTGCCAGCACGCGCGGGCATCTACAAAGCCTTAGTCGAGCCCTAAATCATCCTTGGAGTAGGCGTAGAAGCAGGGGACCCCGGCAACCTCCTCGATATGTTCTTTCGCCCCGGTTGCACGGTCTACGATGACAGCGACGGCAACGACCTCGGCGCCCGCTGTGCGCAGCGCATCCACGGCGGTTAACGCGGACCCGCCGGTGGTGGAAGTATCTTCAACGGCGACCACGCGGCGACCCTCAACGCTGGGCCCCTCAACCTGGCGACCCATGCCGTAGGACTTTTGCGCCTTACGCACCACAAACGAATCGATAGCGCGATCCTGGTCGCCCGCCGCGCGCATAATTGCGGATCCAACGGGGTCGGCACCCATCGTTAGACCTCCGGCGGCCTCGAACTCGATGCCGTTGCGGTCGAGCAGATCGAGCATCACCTGACCGACCAGGCGCGACGCTTCGTGATGCAGGGTGATACGGCGCAAGTCGACGTAGTAGTCGGCTTCTTTCCCGGAGGCAAGAGTCACTTTACCGCGCACCACGGCAAGCTCGGAGATGAGCTGGCGCAGGCGTTCGCGGGCTTCTTCAATAGGCAGGGTTTCGGAAAGTTTAGTCATATTCCAAGTTTAGCGGGTGACCCTACGATTCAGGGGTGTGCTGGGGGCAGACCCGCTGCGTCGTGCTCCGCCCCGTACTGCAAAGACCTCTAACAGGGAAGGGTATATATGTGTTACTCCTGGTGCGGTTTTTGAGGTTGAACATGCTGTGGGTGCACAATTACCGGCTGAACGAAGGGATTCTGTGCCAGACGATACACCTTAGAGTTGAACATAAAGGCATTGGTTCCGGGCAGCCACAGGAGCACAAACAGAACGATGTTCACAATAAACAGCGTTATGTAAATTATCAGGAGCGTGTATAGAATAGCGGAAATTCCGGGCGTCCTTGCCAGCCGTTCTTCCCTCAATCCGCTTATCAACCCCTGTATGTAAAGTATATATATGTAAACGCTGGTAAAAGCCAGAAAGACCATAACACTCACGACCACGCGCGCCCAGTCGTAGCCCCGGAAAATATAGAAACCACACGCAATATACAGAATAACGCTGAGGAACAATGGGGTAGACATGAAGATTAAAGACGACCCAAGACCTCTATACCGATCATCAGTCATCTCGCCTGCGGAGTGCAGAGAGTTTATGGTGACTATTATGATCGTGAACTCCACAATGCGCAGCAGCGCACATAGCAGTGTGGTGATAAAAGCGGTCTTGGCCGTAGCCGTGATTTTAGGGCGTGCAGTCGGTGCCGGTACTGCGAACGCATACACTGCCGGTGTGGATTGTTGAGTAAAAGCCTGAGTCTGTTGAGGTAATGTGTATATTTTCAGAAGTACAGATTTCTGCGGGTCTTGGTGGTCGGTAGTCGCACTCTCACTCATGGTGTACATTCCTTCATAGATGTAGTGGCACACAGAAACTCGGGCATCGAGTCATTGCACATAAGCATAGCCGAAACTAACGCTAGCAAAGAACATCATGGCCACACATCCATGTTTTGTAATTGCCGCCGCTGGGAGCCTGTGAACCATTATTTGCACCGCTGCCTCATCTCTGGCTAAGCCATAGATTTCTGCACCAGGCGGTATATCTTAGAGTTGCGAATAAAGGCGTTAGTGCCGGGCAGCCACAAAAATACCAGAAGGAAAAAATTCGTGATAATCAGTGATGCGTAGATAAATACTAGGACAGGAATCATAGACTCAAACTCAAAGTGGGGCACCGGCAGCCCTGGCTGAATTAATTCTTTTCCCTCCTCAACCATGTAGTGCTGAATGTTCAACATGTAGAGAAGGTGCAAGGTGCTACCTAGCATCCCAAAAATAGCGATAATAGCCATCAGAATACGAGCCCAGTTACGCCCACGGTAGACAAAAATACCAAGTGTAAAGTATATGGCAACACTTATCAGCAATAAGATATTCAGAACTTGCAGAACGTGGTTAATACCATTAGTAAAAGAGGTAATATCATGATCCTGCTGCATATGTAAATCTGTGAAGAGCTGATGCATGAGGTTGTTATAAGAGTTAACCATCCGAGTGGATGCAATAAGCTCCGACACCCGCAGAACGATGCATATGGCACATATAATCAGCGTGATAATGGGCGTGATCGTGAGTTTAGGACGGGCCACCGGAGCAGGCTGAAGCACACCCGCATACACCGGAGCATAGGGCATAACAGGAGGCTGCGAATATGCAGGGGGCTGGTGTGCAGGGGCCTGATTGTAGTAAGGGGAATTCTGCGGCGCCGGATAACTTGGCTGCCCCGCAGGATCGGGTAGGTGATATTGGCTCATCGGTGATGCTCCTTTTGATGTATAACAGCTATTCGCTGTAATGAAGTCGCATATTGAGCATAACCTACATTAGGTTCATATGATGGTACATCATGCATTTCCCTGCAATCATTATCCCTTTATACAAGAAGATAATTGTTTTTTAGGGTTGATACGGGAAGATCAGAAATCCTCCGCAAGGGCGCGGATGGCGGCGGCGACCGCATCCGGATGCGGGTCCACCGTCAGATCTGCGAGCGGCAGCAGGGCCTCATGCGAGCCCACCGCGACCGCATACTGAGCACCCTCAAGCAGCCCTGCATCGTTCATATCGTTGCCGAACGCGATATAGGGGTCGGGTTTTTCGCCCGGGTGCGCGCCAAGCGCCTGCGGGAGAGCCGAAACTTTATGCACTCCCCCGGGTGCCAGGTCAATACTCGTGGTGGCATCCTGATGCTTAGTCACATGCAGGTTTAGGCTCGCAATAGTCTCTTCGAGCTCGGTATAAAGATGCGGATTATTGATGTCGAGCAGAATTATTTTGACCGGATTATCCAGGTCTTTCAAGGAAACTAGGCGGTCCGTTCCCTCGGGGTTTAACCGTTCCACGAGCACATGCGCATCGGGCAAATCAAAGGCGTAAGAATCCAGGGAGTCTACGATATAGTGCAGCCCGTGACGTTTGATAAGGTCCCGAATTTTCGCATAACTATGCGTATCTAGGTGTTCCCGCGCCCGCAGCTGCCCGTCCCGATACAACAGTGAACCGTTCGCACCGATCAGCGCCAACCCGCTATGCGTGCGCACATCCTCAGAGAGCATGGGCAGAATATCGCGCACCGGTCGGGCAGAGGCAAAAACTACGCGGTGTCCCGCCTGCAGCAGCGCATAAATTTCGCGCTCAATGGCGGGTTCGATCACCATGCCGTTAAAGCTGGTGGTGCCGTCAATATCGAAGACAAAATTCATAATATTCCTGGGCTTTCTCGGTCGGCTATTGCGGCAACGTTCTGCTTACGCACGCCCTTTTCAACGATGTGCCCCACGCTCGGTGGAAGCGCCGCACGCAGTTTCGTCAGCATTTCTTCGTACTCGGTGTTCGGATCTGAATCGGCGACAATAGCGCCGCCGGCGGCGAGGGTTATAAGCCCGTTATCGTGCGCGACCAAGGTGCGTATGACAATAGAGAGATTGGCGCCGCCATCCGCCGAGAAGAATCCGAGAGCACCCGAGTATACGCCGCGGGGGCGCGCCTCCAGATCCTCAATAATATTCATTGTTGAGGGCTTAGGTGCGCCGGTCATAGACCCGCCAGGGAAGCACGCCGCACTGGCATGCACCGCGGAAATTTCGGGTTTAAGACGCGCGGTGACGGTCGAAACAAGCTGATGCACCGTTGCATAACTTTCCACCCCCATGAGTACAGGAACCTGAACGCTCGCGGGATCACTCACCGTCGAAAGGTCGTTGCGCAAAAGATCGACGATCATCAGATTCTCGGCACGGGTTTTCGCATCGTGCTGCAGCCAGTGAGCCGCAGCGGCGTCATCCTGAGGATTCGCACCGCGCGGGCACGTCCCTTTAATCGGCTTCGTTTCGGCGTTCCCCTGTATATCAACCATCAGAAAACGCTCAGGAGACGAAGAAAGCACCGAGAAGTCACCGCACCGCAAATAGGCGGCGTAAGGTGCGGGGTTGTGCCTGCGCTGAGTGCGGTACAGCTCAAAAAGCTGATCTGGCGTGAGAGGATGTTCTACCCGCGCGGTGCTTTCAGCACTCAGGCAGACCTCATAACTATTCCCCTCGTAAATATGCCATTGTGCGCGCTCAATATCTGCGCAATAGCTTTCGCGCTCAGGGGCTTCAAAGTGCAGATGTTCCACATGCTGACTCAACGGTTTATCGCCGTCATGTGCATTATCGCCCGGTATCTCACGCCAAGAATCCCGCGCCAATTCGCGCAAACGCGGCTCGATTTCCTCAAACCAGGGTTTATCACCCAGCAGCCACGCGCGGTGGGTTTCATGTTCATAGACCAGGTACCGCACGGCGGGCATCCAGAGAGAATCCGGGGTTTGCGCCGTGTGCCGGGGCGTGTATCCGATACGCCCGGGGTGCAGGGCGGCGCGCGCCTCGTACCCGAAATAACCCACGTAACCACCGCGCAAACCTTCAGGCAGCTCGGCAATGTCATCGGGTTCAGGCATACTGGCAAGCGCAGTATCGAGAGCATCCCAGGGAGTCGTGTTTGTTGCCTCGCATGCGTTTTCGATGCGCAGCACAGCCGCCCAGTGCGGGACGACACCCACATACGAGACACGGGACATAGGCGATTCTTCTCGTGCAGAATCAAGCCAATAGGCGTACCGAGCACCCGCAGCAATCACGGGGTATGCGGCCTCGGGCGTTATCTCAAAGTCGAGGGCACGCACGTGCAATGTTGGGTATTGATCGGGCTGAAGAATCACGTTTCCTATTGTAGAGTGCGTTGCCGTTGGTCTTGAGCGGTGTGGCTTTGACCCAAATACAAAGGATGCGGCACCGGCAGCCGTTTCGGGGGCTGGGAGCACCGCATCCTTATATACAGTTTTAGCTATATACACTAGTCAAACCGCATATATTCCAAACTTTTATGATATAGCGTCATTAGTGAACGACAGCGGGATCCTTCCCGTTTTCACTATCCATGGGCAGGTTTGCCTCAAACCAGGCAGTCGTTCCTCCGGCAATATTGTTTGCCTGATACCCGTTCTCACGCATGTACTCTGCTGCCCGGTTGGACCGCCCACCACCGTGGCAAATAACGTAGAAGTCCTCACCCTTGGGAAGCTCATCCAAGCGTTCCGGGAGCTCGTTGAGCACAAGATGCTGCGCACCCGCAACATGGCCAGCTTCCCATTCGTAGTCTTCACGAACATCAATAATCGTGGCTCCTGCGGGCACATTAGTGGGGTTTACCTGGGGTACATCACTCATGATTTTCTCCTTAACTTCCGGTGTCGATTGTATTTCAATTATTTATCTATTCTACTCCTGATAATTGGGGTTGCGCGAAAAAATGCTTTTGTGCAAAGGAGTATATTCCAAGCTATTTTTAGGTAAAAAATACTTCTTCCAGCAACATTACTCCACCCCCGCTCGCAGCCTGTAAATCCCCTTGTGGAGGGGTATATTTGTACTGTGAGCAGCAGAATTTTTATTCTCGAAACTATATACATTTTCTAAGGCATACTCTAAAATTCAGGTAATAGAGCCGGTTGTGACCGGGAACCTATTCGGGAGGTGAGCCATGTCAGCCACTGCACCCGTCACAGAACATCAGCAGCACAATAGAACATTCTTCGGGCATCCACCGATGCTTGCCAGCCTCTTCACCGTGGAGATGTGGGAACGATTCTCATTCTATGGCATGCAGGCCCTTGCCATTTACTACCTGTACTACTCCATTGATAAAGGCGGGTTAGGGATACCCGAAGAAGCGGCAACCGGCGCTATGGGAGCGTACGGGGCAACCGTTTACCTCATGGCAATCCTCGGCGGTATTTTGGGCGACCGCGTCCTGGGCCCCGAACGTACCCTCTTCTATTCCGCGATTGGTATTATGGCGGGCCATATTGCCCTCGCCGCCATACCCGGGGCAACTGGCGTACTCATAGGCCTTCTTCTGGTCGCGATCGGTTCAGGCTGCCTCAAAAGCAGCGCATCGGTTCTGGTCGGCTCGCTTTACAACAAAGACGACCCCAAACGCGAAGCAGGGTTCACGCTTTTCTATATTGGCATCAACATCGGTGCGCTTTTAGGCCCGGCGCTGACCGGCTGGGGGTGGGGCTGGTTAGGCTTTCACTTCGGCTTCGGAATTGCGGCTATCGGCATGGCGGCAGGACTCATCCAGTATGCGTTCACCCGCAAGAACCTGCCCGAATCGGTGCACGAAGTGACTGCCCCTTTCACCCCACGTCAGAACGGTATTCTAGCGGGCACCCTGCTGAGTATAGCTCTCATAATATTCCTGTTGGTCACCATGGGGTGGATCACCACCAGCAACATCTCCACGTGGGTGGTGAGCGCCGTTGGCATTGGTGCGGTGGCCCTCTTCGTTCAGCTGCTCACCGCCAAGAACGTGACCAGCGACGAACGCTCACGGGTGTGGGCGTTCATTCCCCTCTGGATTGCCAATGCTATTTTCTGGGCGCTCTACCAGCAGCAGTTTACGTTTATTCCCGTATACTCCGAAAAGCGGCTCGACTGGCATATTCTGGGCAGTGACCTGCCCCCGACCCTTGTCAATTCTCTCGCCCCCATTTTCGTGATTCTTCTAGGCTCAGGGTTCGCCGCCATGTGGACCAAGCTGGGCGACCGACAGCCACGCACAACCACCAAGTTCTCGCTCGCACTCGTGACTATCGGCCCGGCATACTGGGTTTTCCTCACACAGGTGGGTGTCCCTAAAGTGGCGGTCTATTGGATGGTCATCATCATGTTTATCTTTACTGTTGCGGAGCTTACGATTTCGCCTACGGGCATGGCGCTGACCACCCGGCTCGCGCCCGAAACCTATAAGGTGAACATGATGGCGCTCTACTGGACCTCTCTGGCGATGGGGAACGCATTTGCGGGCTGGTGCGCACAGTTCTACAGCCAAGACACCGAGGTTCCCTACTTCACCTATGTGGGTGCCGTCTCGGTTATTGCTGGTATTGTCCTCTTCCTCTGCCGCGCACCCGTGCAGAAACTCATGCGCGGAGTGAACTAGAACGCCCATTCGGTGCCACAGACGTATTCTGCTCCACCATCTGTACCGTAAGGGAATACCCTAAAAATGAGGAAAGTACAGGCAGCTGATGAGAATCTGGAACTCTATGTTCTCAATAAGGCTCTTATTGAGAGCATAGAGTCCTTATTTCTCACTAAGGCAAGCTACTGCACGCTATTCAGCCAGCAGGGACAAGGGCAGAACGAGCACCCCATCCGCACGCCGATACACCTGGGCTCCCGTTGTAATAACCACCAAGTTTGTAACACTATCGGGCGTTTTATCCCGCAACCACAGCAGGTGCCGTACGTCAGTGTCGGTAATAACTGGCGCCAGCTTCACTTCTATGCCCAAGACCTCCCCCTCGGGACCCTGCACAATCAAATCTACTTCGTGATCACCGTTCTTAGTGCGCAGATGACTCACCGTTGCCTCTGCAGCCTGCGCAGCAACACGCACACTGAGAGTAACCAAAGACTCAAAGAGCGGCCCCAACATATGCGCTCCCTGTGAAGAGGTCAGTGTTGATGCCGAAAGCTGCAGAAGACGTGCAGCCAAGGCCGGATCAGCCAGCTGGTGCTTGGGAGATACTGTAAGACGAGTAAACTCGTTGCTAGCGGGAGCCCATCCTGGTACTGGATCTAATATCCACAGTTTTGTGAGGAAATTACGATACAAATTAGTAGTGGTCTTAGCAGGCTGTACACCATCCCCGGCCGTTGTAGCATCTAAAATTCGTGAATACGATGCGGTGCTAGATGAGGCAGCTGCATACGCTTGCATCCAACGTTTTAAAGTTTCGGGGTATCGCACAGAACGCCCAAGCTCGGGTATGTCCCTATCGATAATACGTTGCACATAAGCATCTAAGTAGGCACGGCAGACCCTATCAGGCTGGCCTAACGTAGCGGGAAAACCCCCTTCAACGATGGCCTTCACATAGTCATTGAGCGATACGTCCGTAGAGCCTTCTATAACAGGTTGTTCGCCTTTCAAAAGACTGCGGAGACTAACCGGATTTGAAGGTCGGTATCGCTCGTAAAACGTTAGAGGCCGCATGCGAGCCGATAAAATCCTGCCCGCCCCACTATGGGTTCCGCTCTGGTCAACGGGAGTAGCACTACCAGTCAGGAGAAAACGTTTCGAGGGAGCTCCTTCATCTACATTGCGGCGAACTGAGTTCCAGATTTCAGGTAGCTGTTGCCATTCATCCAACAGAACTGTTCCAGAAGGTAACGACGCAAGAAGGAAATCAGCCTGTAGGAATTCTCTCTGCGCTGCGTTATCGAGGTAGTAGACTTGATCAGCCCTTCGGAGAGCAGTAACAGTTTTCCCAACTGCTTTAGGTCCATCAATTGCAATGGCAGGAACGAAGGGGAAAAGCTCATCAAGCTCTAAATCTAGGCTTCTTTTCAAGTAGCTCATACACCTACGCTACCAAAAGTCAGGTGTTTACGCTACCAAAAGTCAGGTGTTTACGCTACCAAAAGTCAGGTGTTTACGCTACCAAAAGTCAGTTTCTGCTCCTCAGTGCTCCTAACCCGCTACCCTCCAAAACCTTCCCCGAACACCAGGGGCGGATGAATATTCCCGCCACCGGCAAGATGACGATTTATGTAGATTCGTGACCTCATGTGACGCTTTAAAAGTTCTTAAACCTTCGTTTTAGGACTTATAGCGAAAAACATTAGGTGCCGTGCCCGCGACCGGTTTAGGGTATATGCCAGACCCGCCGCACAGGCGGGTAAAAGACAACGTTCTATCTAAGGAGAAAACAGACATGGCACTGTACCTGATCGAGCTGACCCCCACGACCGCCTCAAAGGATGAGGCAACCGCGCTCATCGAAACCGTTTCCAACTCCCTAAGCGAAGGCGCGGAGCTCATCGAAACCCAGGTTTCCGCCGATCACAAGCTGATCTTCGCCATCATCGAATCTGAAAACACCGCGTTCGCACCCGCCCTCACCGCGGCTATTGGCGAGCGCGCATCCGTGGTTGGTCCCGACGAGGTTCGCTTGGTGGGCGCAGAACTCGACGACATCAAGAAACTCAAGAAAGATGCAGACTACCTGGTCGAGTGGGATATTCCCGCCGAAATCACGATGGAGCAGTACCTGACCCGTAAGAAGGCGAACGCACCCAAGTACGCCGAGGTACCCGAGGTTTCCTTCCTGCGCACCTATGTGCGTGAGGATACCGCCAAATGCCTGTGCTTCTACGACGCACCCGATGAGGATGCGGTGGTGCGCGCCCGCGAAGCCGTGAGCACCCCCATCGACCGCCTGTTCAAGCTACACGCATAAACGTGCAAGGAGCCTGCTATGTCTAATGTGACGATTGAGCCTCTCCACAGCTATCCCGAACGTGAGCGCGTGCTTGCCCTTGCCGCCGAACACGCAGATGCCGTCGATGCCGGTGAGCGTTCCCCATTTGAGAATCTGCGCGAGATCGCGAAGGATGGTCTGCTGACTCTGGGACGCACCGGCTCCCTCGTACCGCAGGCTGCGGTGGCGTATGATCTTGCCTCGCAGGATGCCTCCACCGGGTTCTCGCTGTGGGCGCATCGTTCCACGATTGCGTTCTTTGATGCGGTGAACCGTGAGCTGCCCGAGGGTTTGGCTGAGGCCACCACAAGCGGCACCACCGCAATGGCCGCCGCCTATAAAGAGGCCGCAGGTATCGGCCCGATCAAGGTACTGGGCACCCTGGTAGAAGGCGGTGTGAAGCTTAACGGCACGGTGTCGTGGGCTTCTAACCTGTACCCGAATGGTGTGATTGTGCTGCCGGTGGCGGTGCAGAATGCGCAGGAGGGGCATCCGAACCGGTATATTGTGACGGTTCGCCAAGATACTCCGGGGCTGAAGGTTGCCTACCATCGTAACCTGCTGGCGCTCAACGGAACCGAGTCTGGCACGATCATTTTTGAGGATGTTTTTGTGCCGACCGAGGATATCCTGACCAAGGACTTTGCGGGGTTCTTAGCGAAAATAACCGCACCGTTCTTGCTGGTGCAGTCCGCGTTCTGCCTGGGTCTTGCCGCCGGGGCGTTACAGAGTGCGGCGGAGCATCTTCAGGTGTCGGGCGGCATCTTTAAACAGGAGTTTGAGGGGCTTCTCGGTACGTACCGTACCCTGCGGGACACTCTGCTGCGTCTAGCAGCTGAACCTGAGAACGCCCAAAAACGTGACTTGCTGCAGCTGCGTTTGGATGTTTCGCACCTGGCGACGGCGGCAACCCATTGTGAGCTGCAAACCGTGGGCGGGGCCGGGTACGTGGCAGGCTCACCCACGGCACGCCGAGTGCGTGAGGTCACGTTCCTGCCGGTGCAGTCGCCAACCGAGGGGCACCTGCGGTACGAACTGGCGAAGCATGACCACCCGGAGGGTTTGCAGGCGGCACTGTAGTGGCTTCCCCTCCCCGCTAATAAAGGCTCTTTATGCGAATAAAGCAGATTTTCTAACGCTTTATTCACATAAAGAGCCTTTTTACAACGCGCACACCAGGCTCAACGGGTGTAGAATTACTGGGAATTTTATCCTCACCTTCACCTGGAGATCGCATCCCATGAGCACACAGAAATCCGGTTTCGGCTGGCGTCTGCACGGCGACGGCAGAAGCATTAAACCCGGCTCGGTCGTGGCACCGAGCGAACGCCTCGCCTGGCCTATTACGATCGGCATCGGCGCCCAGCATGTGGTGGCGATGTTCGGCGCAACCTTCCTCGTACCGCTGCTGACCGGGTTCCCACCCGCAACCACGCTGTTCTTCTCGGGCCTGGGCACCGTCTTATTCCTGCTGATCACGCGCGGGCGTGTGCCTTCTTATCTAGGCTCTTCCTTTGCGTTTATCGCACCCCTAGCGGCGGCGACAAACCAGCACGGTCCGGCGGGTGCGCTCGGCGGTATCGTCATGGCGGGTCTGTCGCTCTTCTTGGTGGGCGTTATTGTGCAGTTTGCGGGTACCGGCTGGCTGACGAAACTCATGCCGCCCGTGGTAACCGGCGCGATCGTGGCGCTCATCGGCTTCAACCTGGCACCGAGCGCGAAAGCAAACTTCATGAAGGCGCCCATCACCGCGCTCGTAACCCTTATCTCGATTATCCTGATTTCGGTGCTGTTCAAGGGTATTATTGGCCGCCTCTCGATTCTATTGGGCGTGATCATCGGGTATGTGACTGCGGTTGTGCGGGGCGAGGTAGACTTCTCGACCATCGAGCAGACCGTGCAGCAGCAGGGCATTATCGGCCTGCCGCATTTTCAGAACCCCGAGTTCCACTGGGAGCTTGCCGGGCTGTTTATCCCCGTGATTCTGGTGCTGGTTGCCGAGAATATTGGGCACGTGAAGTCGGTAGCGCTCATGACGGGCGAGAACCTGGATAACTACTCGGGTCGCGCTCTCATGGCGGACGGTCTGGCGACCACCGTCGCCGGTTTTGGCGGCGGTTCCGGTACGACCACCTACGCCGAGAATATCGGTGTCATGGCGGCAACCAAGGTGTATTCGACGGCGGCATACTGGGTGGCTGCGATTTTCGCGATCGCTCTCTCGCTTTTCCCGGCTTTCGGCGCGGCGATTGCGACCGTTCCGGCGGGTGTTCTTGGAGGTGCCGCAACCGTGCTGTACGGCATGATCGGGATGCTCGGCGTGCGCATTTGGAGCGAAAACCGCGTGGATTTCTCAAACCAGATTAACCTGACGACCGCAGCTGTGGCACTGATTGTGGGCATTGCGGATTACACCTGGGAATTCTCAGGCTTGTCGTTCGCGGGTATTGCACTCGGTACGGCAGCGACCCTGATTGTGTTCCACCTGATGACGTTCATCGCCAAACGCACGAAGGCTGCAGGCGATCCGCTCGACCCCTTTACCGACAAGGACCACGACGAGCTAGGACACTAGACCGGCAAAAGTTTTCCTTCCGAGGACGCCAAAATGCCTTGGCGCACATAACACGCTATGTGCGCCAAGGCATTTTTAGATGTCATATGAGTATGAAGATGCAGCCCGTACTCATTACTCGAATTCGAACTCTTCCTCTTCAACACTCACGATCTCAGGGAAGAAGGGTATAGCGCGCGCTACGCTGAGTGCTGTCTCTTCGCCGCCGATGCTGCCAAACTCCCGGTTTTCGCCACTGGCTCCAAAAAGGTATAGAGCACTTCCACTGCTGAACCTAGAACGTGCAATAATCCCCTCTAACCCTGCTTCCCGAACCGCTTCTGCCCACTGTTGAGTAACAGAATAGCCCTCAGCGTGGGACAACGCAGAAGAAATATCCCCGGGCGCAAAGCCACCAAATGCTTGACGAAAATCAGCAACTTTAAACACACGCGGGAGCTGAACACGAGCCACATAAACGCCGTCGAACCTGTTCATGGGGAGCGCTATAAGACCAATAAGTCGAGGACCTAAGCGTTCTCGAAGTGCAGCCTCAGGAGTACTTGCAAGATTAAGCGTCCCGTTAGGCATATTAAGATCGAATCTGCCCCTTTCGGGAGAAAAATATCGACAATCTCGTTCAGTATCATCTACATATTTTTGATACGACCGGTACCATGTGCCAGGTTCTTCACCCCCGTACCCTACTGAAATTGCAGGAATCCCAGAGAGATCTAAGGGACGATTCGGTGGGAGCAGGGTTGATTCATGACGTTCTGTTGGCATCAGTAGTTTGCCCTCCGGTCAGCAGCATCCTGAACTGCACATGCCAGCACAAACTTGAAGTTCTCTTCCGAATCCTTCATGTACTCAACTGCGGGGCGGCCATCAAAGAAATTCGACGGTACAGCGAGCCAAAAAGCAACTTCCCACTCAGTCAGTTTTCCGTCTAATAGGGTTTTAATAATCTGCCGAACCTGCGGATCCACTGCCCCGTCTTTGAACTGAAAAACCGGATATCCGTTACGCCCCGCCTTGTTTTTGAGGCGCAGAATATTGTTCTTGCGCACCCTATCGTTGAGGGCCTGCAGACTGATGCCGCCAAGGTATTCGCGGGTGCTGCGGCTATCTTTCACCTTGCCAATATATTTCCCAGACCCCCGCGCGCCCTTGCGCACCTCAACCGTATGCGAGAGCGCGTTCGAGAGCTCCTGCATAGACTCGGCAGTGGGAGTGATTTCACCCCGATCGATCTGTTCACGGATGCGCCGCTCAGTATCGTGCAGAACACCTGTGATGAACTCTTCGGTCGCTAAACTCTTAGGCATGATGCGCTCCTTCCCTTATACACACCACCCTATCAGCTTTATATAGCTTTATAAAGCTGATAGGGTGCAAGAATTCTTGCACTCGGCAATGTTAGAGCAGGAAAGATGAAGACAAAATCGAACTACCTTATGGTCTTTCTGATTATCACCTTCGGTGTGGACGTGTTGGATCGGCACATGAAAATCGAATATATAACGGTTCCAATAATCCTCATCATCATGCTGATCGTTTTCCCCAAATTGTTCACTATCTTTAAAGGGAACGGCACAGAAGATAATCAGCAAAACCGCTAGATGTGACGGGTCAGCTCTTGGGCATTGATAAATGCGCAACAGCACTATAAATTCAGTTAATTAACTGTTTCACTCATAGTTACCAGCCCATTTCGCTTTTGGGGATGCGCACCGACTTGGGGAGTTTTTCACCGGCACGCAGGCGGCCAACATCCGTGAGGTACGGGTCGGTAGCGGTGACGACCGCATCCAGCATGCCAAGCACCCGCAGCACACGAAAAAGCACGTCGGTACGCACCGATTCGCCCTGCTCAATGCGCCGCAGGGTCACGGTCGTAATGTCTGCACGCTCCGCAACCATCTGCGCGGTCAGACCCATCAGTTTACGTTGGATGCGCAGCTGCTCGCCTATCGTCCGCGCGGCCCGGCGCACCTTGGTGGGAATATACGCCATAATCTTTATACCCTCATATAGAAAGAACTATTTCTCTTATAGGTGATAATAGAAAGAATTATTTCTATATAGATGAAAGTTTTATGCCCAGTACGCACTCTCGGGGATTCCCTCATCTAAATTTTTGTCTCTCATCCAAAAATTTTTAGATGAGAGGCAAAATTTAGATGAGGATTTGGATGAGACCGCACGGCGCGCAGCCGCGCGAAGGCTACACCGTTCGGGGCTCTGCCTCTTCGTGTTCCTGAAGCATTGCCTCGATCACCTGCGCCACGCCGTCTTCCCCGAAGGGCGGGCAGGTGCGCCCCACCTTCTCAATCAGTGCGGGCTGCCCGGATGCCATCGCATACCCGCGGCCCGCCCAGCACAGCATCTCGGCGTCGTTCGGCATATCGCCGAAGGCCATCACCTCGTGCGCCTCAATACCGTGCCGTGCGGCAAACTGGGCGAGAGTGTACCCCTTATTCACGGTCTTCGAGCCCATCTCAATCAGCGGCTCACCCACAACCCCGCGCGTGACCGACACCAGCTCGCCCACGGTCTGCGCCACGCGCGCCTGCAGAATATCTGGGTCCATGCCGGGCACGTGCACCAAATATTTAATCACCTGCTCCCCCGCAAACCCGTCTAGCACGCCCAGCAGATGCTGCTCCACCACGCGCGCACCCTCAAGCACTTCCCCGCCCTCATACGGGCCCTGAATGTAGACGGTATCGACGGTTTCAAGGGTATATGTGGCGTTGGGAAAAACCGGCTGCAGCAGCTCGTGGGCGCTGCGGATAGCGTGCGCCGGGGCCCCGTTCACAGCTTCCACCTCGTCAGCCCCCAGGTGATAGATGACCGCCCCATTCGAGCAGATGGCGTAGGAGTCGAAATCGGTTTGTTCCCTAATGGGTGTGAGCCAGCGGCTGGGGCGCCCGGTCACGAACACGATCTGGATGCCCGCCGCCCGCGCAGCCTGAAGGGCGTGCAGGGTGCGGGGGCGGAACCGGAAATCCTTCCCAATGAGTGTGCCGTCAAGGTCGCTGGCGATTAGTCTAATCATGCGGTAACGGCTAGTTTTCCTCGTAGGTGACAGTCAAAAAGGCGCGCGCAATGCCGTGGAAGAAGAGTTTAAAGTTCACGACGGCAGGTGAGGTGTTCTCGTCTACCTCAAGTTCGGGTACGTCCACGGCGGTCACGCAGAAAATGTACCGGTGCGGCCCGTGCCCCGCCGGAGGTGCCGCACCCAAAAACCCGGGAACACCGGCGTCATTGCGGTGGGTGAGCGCACCGTGCGGTGCGGCTGCGCCCGCCTCAAGAGAGGTAACAGCGGCCGGGATGTTTGATACGGTCCAGTGCCAGAACCCGCTGGGGGTGGGGGCGTCCGGGTCGTAGCAGGTGATAACGAACGACTGAGTGTCTGCGGGGAAGCCGCTCCACGACAGCTGCGGGGAAAGGTCCTGCCCGCCGGGCACGCCGAACAGCGCCGACAGCATTGTTGTCGGCGCCGTGCCGCCATCAGTAATGTCGGTGGAGGTGAGCGTAAATTCGGGCAGTTTCGTCAAACCCTCGTAGGGGTCGCGGGGCAGGGGTGCGTGGCTGGTGGGGGTGTAGTCGGGCATAGCTACTCTCCTTATATTCTGTATTCGGAATGAAGGTTTTTAGCCCGCTATAACGCGGATCTTTAGCCGTTGAGCACGGCAAGCAGTTCGTGGCGGTTTGGCGGGTTCGCCCCGGATCGGGAAACTGTAATACCGGCTGCGGTCGCCGAAAAACGCAGCAGCTCAGAAATCTCTTCACGCTCAAGCGCCGCCACCTTCGCACGCGCACCTGAGCCAGCGATACCGCGATCGAGCAGGCCGCAGATGAGCGCCGCCATGAGAGAATCGCCCGCGCCCACAGTATCGGCTACCTGCACACGGTACGCAGGCTCCTCAATACCCTCAGGGTAGGTGCGGGTGTAGGCGATTGGCCCTCTCTCGCCGCGGGTCAGTACCACCAGCTCTGCCCCAAGTGCTACCCAGGCGCGTGCTGTCTCCGCAAGGGAACGGTCGGGGTACAGCCATGTGAGGTCTTCATCGCTGGCCTTCACCACAGAGGCGAGCCCCACAAACCGTTCAGCCCACTCCTGTGCGGCAGCGCGGTCGCTGACAATACTGGGGCGGCAGTTCGGGTCGTAGCTAATGAGCGCGCTCTCACGGGCGGCGGTGAGCGCGTTAGCGACCACATGCGCACCGGGTTCGAGCATCGCCGCAATGGATCCGGTGTGCAGCGCCTGGGAGGTGCGGGCAAGTTCCACCAGCTCGTCGGCGAGCGCATCCAACGACCAGTCAATATTGAACTCGTACTCTGCGGCACCGTCCTGCCCAATGTGGGCTTGTGCGGTGGAGGTGCGCGCAGCGGTGGGGGCAAATGGCACGTTCACACCGGAGGCCTCCAGGTGCTCACTGATGGCACGGCCATAGTCGTCGGCGCCGTAGTGCCCCACGAACTGGGTGGGGTGGCCTAAACGGCTCACCCCGACCGCCACGTTCATGGGGGACCCGCCGGGGTAGGTGTGGGTTTGTTCGCCTTGTTTGTGGACGACATCTACGAGGGCTTCACCGATCACTGTTAGCATGTTTTCAATTCTACCTGCGGGCGGGCCTGCATCGCGGTCCGCACACCACCTTCTTACCTGTCTTTTTGTGGGTTTTTGCCGTGGATTCTTCCTCCTTTGCGAGGGTTTGTTTGGGTTGTTGCGCTCGTATCACAAATGGGCGTGTGACGTGCGCGTATTCCCGGGCGGTTCTGAGCGCACAAACCAGAATTACCCGTTAGACTTGAGGTGAAGCGGTCAGCACAGACCGGCACGAACCGCCCCTGGCATCCCGGGGTGCGGCGAGTATATTACTGACGACGATGTCCACCTAGGAAGAAGGTCAAGAGTGACGACTCCCGAAAACACTCACGCACAGTGGATTGCCCGCGAGACCGAGGCTGAGGAGCTAATCCCCCTCATCGGTAAGCTTAACCGTGAGAACGGCGTGGTGCTGAATATTCACGGCCGCAGCCTGGTCAATAAATCCGTAATTCAGATGCTGCGTTTGCATGATGGTGCCGCGAAGATCGACGGCGCGCCCCTGAATCCCGCGCACACCCTTGAGCTGGTCCGGGCCCTGGCCGACCTTGACCTTGGCCCCTGCTCCATTAATATTGCGTCCCTGCACCGTCAGCATGTTGATGCGGGTTCCCCCGACTTCTCCATGTGGCTGCCCGAGCAGGTTGGCGCATCGGTTGGCAAGAAGGGCGAGACCGTCAAGCAGCAGGATGTGGTGCTCTACGGTTTCGGACGCATTGGCCGCCTGTTGGCGCGTATTCTGCTGGAGCGTTCCTCATCGCTGGGTGCAAACCTGCGTCTGCGTGCGGTGGTGGTGCGTAAGAACACCGAGAACGACCTTGAGAAGCGTGCTTCTTTGCTGGCACGCGATTCGGTGCACGGCCCGTTCAAGGGCACGATTAAGGTAGATGCCGAGAACGACACCATTATTGCTAACGGTCTTCCGGTTCGTTTCATCTACTCCTCGGATCCAACCACTGTGGATTACACCGAGTACGGTATTGAGGATGCGCTTCTGGTCGATAACACCGGCCGCTGGCGCGATGTTCCGGGCCTGACCCAGCACCTTGAGCGCCCCGGCATTTCGCGCGTTCTGCTGACTGCCCCCGGTAAGGGCGATATGAAGAATATTGTTTTCGGCGTGAACGATAACATCATTACCGACGACGATAAGATTCTTTCGGCGGCATCCTGCACGACCAACGCGATCACCCCCGCACTGAAGGTTCTTGATGACGTGTACGGTGTGGAACGCGGTCACGTGGAGACCGTGCACGCTTTCACGAATGATCAGAACCTGATCGATAACTTCCACAAGGGTGATCGCCGCGGCCGTTCGGCGGTGCTGAACATGGTGATTACCGAAACTGGTGCGGCGCGCGCTGTTTCTAAGGCACTCCCCCAGTTGGAGGGCAAGCTGACCGGTAACGCTATTCGCGTTCCCACCCCGGATGTTTCGATGGCTATTCTGAACGTGAAGCTGGCTAAGCCCGCCGGGTCTAAGGATGAGCTGAACGAGGTCTTCCGCCAGGTTGCCCTCAAGGGTGAGCTTCGCCGCCAGATTGGTTACTCCGATTCGCATGAGGCCGTCTCCACCGACTTTGTGGGTTCCCGCAACGCGGGTGTGGTGGATGCGCTTGCCACCGTCGTCACCGACGACTCGGCAATCCTGTACGTCTGGTACGACAACGAGTTCGGGTACTCCTGCCAGGTGGTGCGCGTGCTCGAACGCCTGGTGGGTGAAGAGGCACCGTCATACCCCGCACAGTAGGTTGCGGCCTGCGCACTCGGCGGCACACCGGCGAGTAGCGGCATAAGTGCTGCGGCGTCAAAAGACGGCTTAGGCTGCTCTTTTGACGCCGCAGCGTTCTCTGCGGGTATCCGCTGCGGCGCGCGAAGGAGGTCAACTATGGGGGCGGAAACGCTCACGGGCAGAATCGTGAACGCCATAGACCTTATTGACGGCATCTTAGACGCGGGCAGCATCCGCGACTATACGAGCCGGGACCAGCTGATATTTATGCGGGAGCAGCTGACCAGCATGGCCTCCCACCTGCGGCACCGCACCGCACCCGCCGCGGGCGCACACGCCCTCATGAGCCGGATGGTGGTTGATTCGTGGCCGCTCGATAGCACGCTCGGGCGGCAGCTGGTGGATATTGAGGATGACTACCTGGCGCTGCTGCAGGGCACCCGGAGGCACCCGTGACGGGCAGGATACGCAAGCTGCTTTCGTCATGCACCCGGTGGGTGTCGCGGGAGGTTAGGCAGGAAGAACTCAACGATTTCCGTGTGGCCGTCACAGACGGCAGCGGCGGGGCGCGCATCAGGCTGTCGGGGCTGCTGGGCAATAGTGCACTGGGGATTTGCGCGGTGACGGTGCGTACCCACGGCGGTCGCGTCAATATTATTCTGCGCCAGAGGCTTTCAAACGGCGTGTATTCGGGCAGTTTTGACCGTGAGTTCAGTGTGCCTGCTGGTGTTCATGAGGTCACCTTCGGGAGCGGGAACGCAGTTATCTGGCGGCGGGAACAAGGAAGACCTGGGAACGCCGCTGTTTCCTGTCGGTAGGCTGGCACGCACGTTGCACCAGCAGACGTTCACGCCTTCACCTGCGGAAAATATGGTGCAGGCCCTCATCGGATGATGCCGCCTCATCCTCGTAAACCTGCACGGGTTCTGCCTCACCGCATAGCAGGTACCCGTTAAAGTTATCGTTCGGCACGTAGCACACAACCCCTGCGGCCCGTGATGCAGCGACCACTTTCTCCTGTATCTCTTCTGGGCTTGCCTCCACCCGGTAAAGGCTCACCAGCAGCGCCGCGTCTCCCGTTACATGCCAGTACAGGCACAGGCAGCGCAGGGCGTTGAGCTCCACCGGTGGGATGCCCTGCAGCTCGCTGGAGGTGACCACCAGCACGTTCTTTGCCGGGCAGCCCAGGGCGACGGCGATAAAAGCCGCTAATTCCTGCGGACTCAACCGGTTTTTCACGAAAAAATCAAACATGCGGCTCTTGTACCTGCCCTTCTCCCCTAGTGCACTGTGTACCGGCGTCACCATCGCTGTGGGTGTCTAAAAACTGCTGGAGGCGCCGGGACAGCCCGTCCGTTTGCGGCAGGCTCACAGTAAAACATGAGCGCAGAACATCCAGCAGCGAAGCGGCGTCGGTGATGGTGCGCACCCTGCGGGAGCCGTCCGGGCGGTGCAGAGTGTAGCGGGTATTCAGCAGCGTGTGGCGGCTGCCGTCCGGGACGGCGCGGGCCGCCATGAGGCGGGTGCGGAACGGCGAGTGCGGGTGCGTGGACACGAACCAGTTACCCACCTGAAGGTCAATGCGGCGCTGCGGCTGGCGGTCAAAGGTGTACAGCAGCTGCTGCTTGGCACCGGTGACAGCGCATAAAACCAGGCCGTCCCGGTGCGGTTTTAGGCGGTACTGCCCGTGCGGGGTTAGCTGCGTCTTTTCGCTCTCAAGCAGCAGCGGGGCGGTTGGGGCCAGCCCGCCGAACCCCGCATCCACCAGCCACGGCTGTCCTTGAAGCGTCACCTGAAGCAGCATGTGGGTGCGCGCCCCAGCCTCCTCCAGCCGGTTATTGGGGATGACGCTGCCGGTGAGCGGGCGGGCCTCAAACCCGAGCAGGGTGAGTGCATCAAGCAGCAGCAGGTTCAGTTCGTAGCAGTAGCCGCCGCGCCGCTGCGCAACGAGCTTACGGAAGATGCTGCCGCTATCAATCGGCACGGGCTCGCCCAGGACGGTGCTCAGGGTCTGAAACGGCAATGCCGCCATGTGCCGGGTGAGCAGGGTTTTCAGTGCGGTAAGGTCGCACCGGGTGGGCTTAAACCCTATCAGGTGAAGGTACTCACCGAACTGTGCGGCGTCCATGGCATGTCCTCTACACGGTCAAAACTGTGACCGTTCCATTATCTCAGGGGTTGACCCGCTGAATACGCAGAATCTCGCCGGGCTGCAGGAATACTGGCGGCGCCCGCAGTCTTTCGGCCGCACCGCTAGGCCGGGCCGAACACCTTCTCCAGGTGGGCTATATAGTTCACAATATACTGTTCAACCTGCGGGTTTTTTATGACGTCATTACAGATGAAGGTGGGCAGCTGCGAGGTGCCGATGAACTCGTTAGCCTTATGGAACGGCAGGTATACGGCATCCACGCCCGCACCGCCGAAAAAATCACCGGCACGGGTGAACGCCTCAAGGGGTGCGTTCCAGGTGAGTGAGAGCATATGCTGACGGCCTGTGAGCAGACCGCCGGTGCCGTACCCCTCGGTGGGGCTGGCGCTGCTGCGGCCATCATTGGCGAACAGCATACCCGCGCCAGCGGTGAACACCTCGTCCACGTATTTTTTGACGGTCCACGGTGGGCCCATCCACCAGCCGGGCATCTGCCAGATCACCGCATCCATCCACAGGAACTTATCTACCTCCTGCGGCAGGTCGTACCCCTCATCAATGACGGTTTCACGCGTGTGGTGCCCTTGAGCCTGCAGGGCACTGCGGGCGGTCTGATGCAGGGTGTGGTTCAGGCGGCCCGCCGAGTGGCCGAATGCTTTGCCGCCGTCCAAAAGTAGGATATTCACGTGTTCGCTCCTTAATCGCTCAAACCGGTACTCACTGAACAGCCTACCGATGCGCACCGCAAAAAACGACCCGTTTCTTAACCTGCCTAACCGCAGCACCCCGCTTGGGGCCTCAATGACCGGGTGTGCCCGGCGGCCCAGCACCCCGCTGAGTGCAGCATAATTCCGTCGGGCAGCGCTCGCGCATGACCCCTACTTGCGGTAGAGAACCCCGCGGTGTGCCTGAAGTGTCAGCGTGCTGGGCGGGGTATTGCCGGCGGCGTCTTTGAGCCCGCTGGGCACACGCACCATGCGGGAGGTGGTGCCCAGGTTAATGGCCGCCCAGCCGTGTGTAAACGCCCGCGCATGCACCGCCCCGTCGCTTTTCACCGCCTCGGCGGGGGTGCCCAGATCGTACGACATTTCTGGGGAGAACGGGGTCCCGTTGTAGCTATCATGCTCGGTGACTGCAATGCCCGTGAACCGCCCGCCGCCGAAAATCCAGAACCCCGCCAGCCCGTACAGCAGGTTCTCGTCCGTGCCCGTCACCGGTGCTTTCGGGCCGCCGGAGGGGGTGCGCAGGATCGTCACTTTCGGCGCTGTCCGATCGGCGCGCTGAAGCCCCTCGTCGTAGGCTAGGCGCACCTGCCCCTGGGCGCCGCGGCCAATGTGGCGGCTTTGCAGCATGGCGTAGGTGGAGTCCAGAAATTCTTGGGCGCCCCAGCCCAACCAGACTTCCTCAAAACCGCCGCCGTAGGCGCTGTGCGCCTCCCATTTGCCCCACCGCAGGCGGGCCTCGGCAATATTTGGCACCAGAATCTTACCGGCCTTGTTCAGCTCGGCGCCCGCGTACTCGATCAGGTGGTCTAGGCCCGCGCGTACAGTCGCCATGGAGTCGACGTTGCGGATAGGCAGGTTCAGCCCGTAGTAGTCGCTCTCAATATCGTTATCGCCCATCACCCCGTCAAATGGCGAGTCACGCAGTTCTTTGACGACCGAGTCCATCCAGTACCAGCGGTAGTCGGAGTCCCATACCGCCATCTGGTAGTGCTGGGGGTAGCCGCGCCACTCAATGAGTGAGCCGTCCGTACGGCGGGCGTACAGGTCTTTGCCGTTTTGCAGCGCCTGCTGCGCCGTATCCCAGGAGACCCCGGAGGAGTAGATGGGCCCCGGCTCGTAGGAGCGGGTGGAGGAGAGGCATTTATAGGCCAGTACCACCATATCCGGCGCATTCTTTTTCAGGTACAGTGCCGCGTCCTGCTCCCAGGGCTGCAGAATAGCAACCGAATAGTTCTGCACAGCAAACTCTAGCTGTTTCCGGGTGATCGGGTCCCCACCGTAGCGTATCCACGCACCAAAACGGCCGGGCACACCAGCCCGCAGAGCTGTATTATTAATCATTCCTCAGTATATTTTGACGGTCGTGCGGGCAGCCCACCAAGCTTACGGTAGATGCGGTTGTAATGCTCCATCACCAGGCTCAACTGGAAAAACTTCTCCACGCGCGCATACGCGTTACGGCTATACTGCTCATACAGCCCAGGGGTTTCCATAATGATGCGCAAGGCGCGGGCAAAACCGGTCACATCCCCCGGAACAGTTAAGATGCCACAGTTACCAATTTCTTTCCCGTCGGAGGCGTCCAAAATATCGTCGATCAACTGCGACATGCCGCCCACATCGGTACTCACCAGCGGTATGGACGCAGCCATCGCTTCCAGCGCCACGACGGGTTGCCCCTCATTATAGCTAGGCATTAGCAGCAGGTCGTAGTTCGCCAGCATTTGGCGCACCTTTACCGTCCCGTGGAATGTGATGAACTGGCCCATCCCCAAGTCTTCAATCAGGTTCAGGCACTGCTGGTAGTAGTCGATGCGGTGGTCGGTAGGGCCCAGCACGTCCAGGTGAAAGTTCATGATGCCAGCATCACGCATCTGTGCCAGGGTACGAATCAGATCCGCCAAGCCCTTAATCGGCACCACGCGCGCAATGAACACGAACCGCCACACGTGGTTGCGGGCGTCCTCAAAGATTTTCATGCGCGCAGCCATGCGGGCTTCAAGGGCCGAGTGCACGCTCTCAATCAGCATACCGTTGGGCAAAATAATCGCGTGATCTTCACGATCGCCGGGGTTCAGCTGGTCGATGGGCGCACCCAAACCGCGCGCCTCTTCCAGGGCCTTGGGGTACAGGTAGGTGATCATGTCGGCGCTCGGGTAGCAGAACCTGCCCATCTCAACGAACCAGGTGACCCAGACTCGCTCGTCGAAGGTGACCGGGCGTTCCATAAACAGCTTATAGTCGGCCGTGACCGGCTTATCCATTGGGCGTTCAAGCTTCGTATTCGCCGTGTCGCGCACATACAGGTTGTGTTCGGTCAGCAGGAACTTCGACCCGTAGTCGCGCGCAGCGGCGGCCGCAATGAGCGAAGCGTACCCGGTGGTGTGCGCGTGGTACACGCGGGCGTACGGCATGTTCTGGCGCAGCAGGGCGTACAGCAAAGACGTGAAATCGCGGACCTTCCAGAACAGTTCGGTCAGCGGAATCTCGGAGAGGAACCCCCAGGTGCCCATCGCCTCCATGAACTCGCGGCTGCCCACCACCGAGAACAGCGGGAAGGAGCGGGTGCGCGGGTTAATCCCCTCATCGTACAGGTCCCACAGCGGGTTCATGTCCCCCTTCACCAGCGCGGAGAACGCCTCAAGGATGCGCCGCACCAGCTTTTTCCGCTGCCGCGCGTTCATGCGCAGGTGCGTGGGGTCGCAGTCGTGGGCGAATTCTTCCTTAAACTCCTCCATGCTCAGGTAGATCACACGCACCCATTTAACGTTCTCCGGCACGCCGTAGAGGTCTTCTTGGGGGGAGTTTGAGTCCCAGGCGATGTGAATAATCCCGAACGTCAGATCCGGGTTCTCCGAGACAATGTCGTGCACCACCGACGACACTCCACCCTTAAGGTACGGGTAGGTGGACTCCATGACGATAGCGACATCGACATCCGGGTAGTCGGGGTCTGGGGTGCGCGGCGCCGGTGCTGGGCGGCGCAGAGGTTCATAGACGTTTCGCATGTGGTGTTCCTAGTGGGAAAGCTACCAGGCGAGCGCGCGACGCCAGAAGAGAGAATGCTCCGGCGAAGCCCACGCGCGGCGGTAGAAGGTGTAGGCGATAATGGCGAGTATGGCCTCCCCCAGGATAAGGGGGAAGTAGCCGCCCTCGTTGGGCATAATGGCGAAGATGATGCATACCAGCACCAGGTGCGCCACACCGATAAGCTGAGAGATACGGTACAGGCCCATGAATTCGATCTGGTAGTTGCACAGGGTAACCACCAAGAACAGCCCGGCGGCAATAATGCCGGCGAACCCTACGGGGAACACGTGCGGGATGGCGACGAGCATGATCAGCCCGGTAATGACCGAGGCGAAAATGGCGACCGTGAGGCTGCGAACCATCGCGTAGTTCGACACGTGGGTTGCTTCTTTGGCGGTGTTGGTGACCTGGGCGAAGGGTTTCTCTTCGAAGGTGCTCCACAGTTTCTTAATGACGAGGTTCACCCGGTCTGCTTCGGCCACGAAGAAGTAGTTGTAGGCCAGCACGCACGGGATGAGGCTGATGTAGATGGCGACCACGTTAATCTGCCCGTGGGCGGCGACGAACAGCACGTACTTATCGGCCCACAGCACCGAGCCGGTGAGGAACCCGCGCAGCGCATCCTGGGCCACATGAATAATGGGGGTGCGGCTGAATACTTTGAGCTGGCGAATGTTCTTGCGCAGGCACAGCAGCAGCACAATAATGCCTGCGGTGGGCGGCAGGAACCAGAAGATGGGGAAGAACAGCAGCGCCGCCGCGTACCCGAGCCAGGCGAAGAACCAGTCCACCTGGTTTTTAGCCAGGCTCGGCAGCACGAGCAGCTGCGCGAAGGCGAGGTTAAGCACGCTGAGTATGAGGTAGGAGGCAACAGCGGATGCGCTCCAGTGCATGATGAAGATCAGCGGCAGCGCAAAGAGGATAATGAGGGGCAGGGTGGTCAGGTAAATGTATGGCCAGTTGCGGGCGAACGCGGCTACGTCACTCACGCGCTGGTATGCGGGGGTTTTGAGGAGGGCTTTGAGCTGGCGAACTTTTTCGACGGTACCTTCCTTGAGTTCCGTCTCAAGTCTTTCGGTGAGTTCTTG
This sequence comes from Rothia aeria, assembly GCF_016726365.1. Lineage (NCBI taxonomy): Bacteria > Bacillati > Actinomycetota > Actinomycetes > Micrococcales > Micrococcaceae > Rothia > Rothia aeria. The sequence goes on from NZ_CP068102.1 coordinate 1,347,255, forward strand.
ACGGTTTTTTGCGACCCGCTTGTGTTCTAGTTCGATGGCGCGGTAGATGGGCATACAGGCGGCCTGGCTGAGCCAGGGCACGGTAATGGATGCTGCAAGAATAACGTGTACGAGGGGTACGTCGCCGAGACGGTACCTGCCCAGCTCTGGTGTGACAACCGGGAAGACGACCATCAGCAGGGCGACGGGCGATACGTAGAGTAAAAAGTTGTAAAGAAGACGCAGTTTTTTACGCGTGGCGTCCTCTTGTGCGTCGGTGGGTGCCAAGGGAATATGCCTTTGTGGTTGGGGTAGTGGTTGGGTGTGGCTGGTTATAGTACTAGTCTACGGTGATTGTGAGCGAGACCTTCACACCCCGTGCGGGGTGGGTGCACCGTGCAATGTGTGTAGTGTTGGCGGCTGGTGCTTGTCTCGCCTAAATATTGTTTTATCTGCGTCTGAGCCAGCTGCGGGCGGGCCTTTCCATCATGTTGTCCTCAAGGTATAGGCTTACGTTAACTTTCAGTCTGTACATGATATTAGCGCACACCGGGATGGTATTCATTAACCGGTATAAATGCGCGCGTTTATCGTCGGGGTTATTTCCGCGTAATTGCGGGTTTTACCTTGACTTCTAGAGTATTTTTCCTTCGGCGTGGTGTATTTAAATCTCCGCTTAACGGCGAATAAAATGAAATATTATTCGCGTCACGTTTGTTTGACGTATTGTGTAAAACACCGTGCTAACTGCCTGCGGCAACAATCTCCAGACGTTTAATAATGCCCCCATACCCCCGTGGTACGTCAAATTAAGATTACCAATAAATCCCTCACTATGTGTGGGGTTTCACACTAAAAACCACATTTTTATGGCCTGCACCACCCGAAGGCGGGCGCGGGGTGCCTTCCCGGCCCACAGTGCACTTTCAAACCCCTTAAACTGGGCGCGGAGCACAGCGAAAGGCCCAGCACCCCCGCCCTGTCGAGTGGGAGCACCGGGCCTTTTCAGCCTTATCTGGCGGTAACGCCCCTAGGATGCGCTAGAGAGCGTGCGCAGAGCCACCGAAATCACGGCCAGACGCGGGTGCCCGGCTGGTGCCGGTTCAGCCTCACGGATTTCAGCGAGAACACGGTCAATATTACCCACACGGGTCGGGTGGTTCTCAACCCATTCCTGAAGCGCCAGCTGCGCCCCGGCGGGGGTGTGCGTCTCATGCTTGCCGTTCTCAGAGGCCACAGAGATCGCCAGCTCGGCGGCGGTCTCGTACAGGCTGCCGCGCATCGCCTGACGTGCCAGGGTCTCCCAGCGGTCATTACGCGGCAGCTCGCTGATCAGGCCCAGCAGCTGATCCACCTTGAACCGGTCGTAGGATGCGAAATAGATCGGCGCCAGCTCGGTTGCACCCAGGCTGTTGTCCCGTGCGGAACGGATAACGTCCATGAGGGCGTAACCTTCGAACCCGCGAATCCAGATGACGATAAGATCCTCCGGCAGGCCCCACTCTTCACCGAGTACACGCTTAGCGCGCACCCGCTCACGGGAAGCTTCCGAGAGGTATTCGGGCAGGTTGTGGCGCAGGGAGACGACCTCACCGAAGTTCTGCAGCATCTGGCCGATGCTGATGCCGGCAACCACGCCGCGCTCAGCAATCAGCCAGCGCACCACGCGGTCCAGCACACGCTGGTTATCACGCAGCACCGTGTACCATGCCTCCAGGGCGGTGGTGGCCGGCAGTGCACGGTGCAGCGCGGCAGCCTTGCCAAGCTCGAACAGTTCGCGAGCCACAATAAAGGCACGCGCCACAGCGTCCACACCAACATTGGTCTCTTCCGTCACACGGTAGGCGAAGGTAATACCGCCCAGGTTCACCATCTCGTTGGCGACGCGGGTGCAGATAATCTCCTTACGCAGCGGGTGTGATTCCAGGTACTCGCCGAAACGCTGCACCAGGGCTGCCGGGAAGTACTCGTGCAGTACCCCGCTCAGGTAGGGGTCGTCCGCGAAATCGGTTTGCTCCAGGGCGTGCGTGAGGTAAATCTTCACATAGGCGGCCAGCACCGACAGCTCGGGGCGGGTCAGGCCCAGCCCGGTCGCCTCAAAACGCGCCTGCAGCTGCTTGTCCGTGGGCAGGAATTCGACCTTGCGGTTCAGCCCTGCGTTCGCCTCCAGGTGGCGCATCAGGCGCTTGTACACGTTAATGCCCAGGAACGTCTCGTGGAACTCACCCTGCAGCAGCACGTTCTGCTCAATATTGGTTTCAAGCACCTTAGCGCCCACCTCGTCCCGCAGGGACTCAATGAAGTCGGCGCGCTCTTCAGCGGCAAGCTCACCGCCGGTCACCAGGCGATCCACCAGGATCTTAATGTTCACCTCACGGTCGGAGGTCTCCACACCGGCGGAGTTGTCGATGGCGTCGGTATTAATGATGACGCCGTTCTCGGCGGCCTCCACACGGCCCAGCTGGGTGAAGCCCAGGTTGCCGCCCTCACCCACGATCTTGGCGCGCAGCTCGTTGCCGTTCACGCGCAACGCGTCGTTGGCTTTATCGCCCACCTGCAGGTTGTCCTCGGTGGATGCCTTCACGTAGGTGCCGATACCGCCGTTGTAGAGCAGGTCAACCGGTGCCTTCAAAACCGCCGCGAGCAGCTGCGGGGGCGCCAGTTCGGTCACGTCCTCGCCCAGGCCCAGGGCTTCACGAACCTGCGGGGTGATCTCAATCGACTTGGCGCTGCGCGAGTACACGCCGCCGCCAGCGGAAATCAGCTCACGGTTGTAGTCCTGCCATGAGGAGCGTGGCAGGTTGTACAGGCGCACGCGCTCTTCAAACGAAATCGCCGCATCCGGGTTCGGGTCAAGGAAAATATCGCGGTGATCGAAGGCAGCAACCAGGCGGGTCTTCTGCGAGAGCATCATGCCATTACCGAACACGTCGCCGGACATATCACCAATACCGACGGCGGTGAATTCCTCCGCCTGGCAGTCATGGCCCAGCTCCGCAAAGTGGCGCTTGACGGACTCCCACGCGCCGCGGGCGGTAATGCCCATCGCCTTGTGGTCATACCCGACCGAGCCGCCAGATGCGAACGCATCGCCCAGCCAGAACCCGTACTCGGCGCTGATCGCGTTCGCGGTATCGGAGAATGCGGCGGTTCCCTTATCGGCGGCGACCACCAGGTAGTAGTCGTCCCCGTCGCGGGCCACAATACCTTCGGGGCGTACCACGGTCTCGGTGCCGTCAGCAGACACCTTAAGGTTGTCAGTCACATCCAACAGGGAGCGGATGAACACCTTGTAGGATTCGCGGCCCTCAGTGATCCAGGCGTCACGATCCACGGCCGGATCCGGCAGCTGCTTGGGGTAGAAGCCGCCCTTGGCGCCGGTGGGAATAATCACGGCGTTCTTCACCATCTGCGCCTTCACCAGGCCCAGCACCTCGGTGCGGAAGTCATCGCGGCGATCCGACCAGCGCAGGCCGCCGCGGGCCACGTCGCCGAAGCGCAGGTGCACGCCCTCCACGCGCGGGGAGTACACGAAAATCTCGTACTTGGGGTGCGGCAGGGGCGCGAAAATGAGTTCCTCGGAGGCGACCTTAAACGCCAAGGATTCACGGTTAAGGTACGCGTTGGTGCGCAGCACGGCGCGGATCACGCGGGTCAGTGACCGCAGGTAGCGGTCGGCGTCCAAGGTGGGGATCTTATTGAGCTCTTCACGCAGGCGCTCAATCAGCTCGGCGCGCTTAGCCTCACGGGCCTCATCGGTGAGCCCGTTCTTCGGGTTAAAGCTGGTGTGGAAGAAGTCCACCAGCAGCAGGGTGACGGCGGAGTTCGCCAGCAGGGTGTTCGACATGAACGAGGGGGTGTACCCCAGGCCCAGCTGAATCAGGTAGTGGTTAAAGGCGCGGAATAGGCTCGCCTCCTGCCAGGTGAGGCCCTCTACCAAGATCAGCCTATCGAGCGTGTCAGATTCGCGCTGGCCCAGCAGGTAGGCGTTCAGCGCGTCCTCGTAGAGCGAGGCGACTTCCTCGGGGTCCACGCCCTCGGGGAATTCCACACCGAAGTCGTACAGGTAGACGCGTGAACCGTCTTCCCTGGTGAGTTCGGAGGGGTTCTGATCGGCGACGATCAGGCCCATGTTCTGCATGACGGGCAGAAGCTCGGTGAGGGTGTGGGGACTGGTCAGGTAGGTCTTCAGGCGGGTGACGTTGCCTGCGCCGTTTTCAACTTTGATAGCGGCGGGCTTAGTGGTCTCAGCCATTAGAGATTCAAAAGTCACGATATCCTCAATTGCATTTTCTACTTCGTATTCGGCACGGTAGGCCATGGGTGCGGCTTCCGCCCACGCGGCGGCCAGGCGGCGGCCCTCAATGCCGGGTTTGAGCGTCTCAAGTGCGGCGGCGGTGGCTTCCGCCCAGGAGCGGGTGGCCGTCTGCAGCCGCTTTTCGAGAGCGCTAATATCCGTTTCCGGCACAGCCGTGGGGTCGGTGAGCCGGATACGGAAAAATATACGGGCCAGCGACGACGACGAGAGGTAAATCTGGTAGTCGATGGCCTGCAGGTCGAACTCCTCACGGAACACCTGCTGGATGCGGTTAAGCACGGTGGTGTTGAACCGATCACGCGGAAGGTACACGACCGCGGTAATGAACCGCTCAAACCGGTCCACACGCAAAAACAACCGGGTTTTACGGCGCTCTTCCAGCCCCATAATCCCTTTGAAAGTTTCGGTGAGGAAATCCACCGACGCCTGTATCAGCTCAAGGCGCGGGTAGTCTTCAATAGCGCCAATCAGCGCCTTATCGGAGTGGGAGCCGGGGTGGAACCCTAGACGGCGGCGAACCATGGCGATCCGCTCACGAATCAGCGGCGTCTCAACAGCTGGCAGTGAGTACGCCTGCCGGGAGAACAGCCCCAGGATGACGTACTCGCCCACCACCCGGCCGGTGGCATCGAAACGGCGCACCCCCACATAGTCGAGGTAGTCGGTGCGCCCCACGGTGGAGCGGGTGTTCGCTTTCGTCACGTACAGCGGGCGGGGCATAAGAGCGCGGTCCAGCGCCTTCCCGGAGAGGGGGATACTGTGCTTACCCTCGGTGGAGCGCAGAATACCCAAGGCACTGCCGGGCTTGTCAACAAGCTCAAACCCTGCAGCGCCCGAGGTGAGCACGCGCTCTTTCACGCCGAGGAACAGGAAATTCCCGCGGGTCAGCCAGCGCAGGAACTCCTGACAGGCAATAACCCGCGCGGCTGGCTCGTTCCCGCCGGGGTGGGCGTTGAACGATTCCTGCCCGTCACCAAGGGTGACCCCGCGCAGGGCATCCATGGAGGTGATGATGTTATTGACCTGCAGGACCATTTTCTCGTTATCGCGGGCAGCAGCGTGCACGTCGGAGAGGGTTTTCGTCACGCCCTCACGCAGCGCCTGAACCCGTTCGGCGCTCAGGTGCCTGGTCAGCCGTAACGCAATCCACGACTCCACGGCCACGCTTGAACCGGGCGGGGCGTCTTCTGAGAGTTTCAGGGCGGGGATCCCCAAGGTGGCGGTGTCGCCGCTGGCCACGGGCTTATCAACTCCGGTGCCGCGCACAACCAGCAGGTTACCGTCAGGGCCGCGCTCAACCACGAAGAGGGGATGGAAAATCGACTCGATACCGCCGAACTCAGAGGAAACATAGGCGGTGATGGAGCTTACCAGGTGCGGCATATCGTCATTTACGATGAGCACCATGGTGGAATGTTCGGTATCGTGCACCTCAATCAGGGGGGTGCCGGGTGCGCGTGTCTGCGCCAGCTCACGATGCGTGCGGGCCAGCGCCTCCAACTGCGCCGAGGTGTAGCCTTCGCGGTCGGTGTCCGGGCTGTTGTGGAAGTATTGCTCTATCCATGCATCGGCGCCAGAGTAGCGTCCCATAGCGTTGTCACTCACTGACAAGGTATGCCTCCGAAGTTCTATCACTTCACTGTGACGGTGTGTCTGTTATCTGCGCTTGCGCGTGTAACCTAACTCAAGCTTATACCTATTCTGCCTGTATTCTCTGCAAAATGCACGACTAGTCCCCGAATTTTCTAGCTCAGGGCGAAGAACAGCACCATATTTCAGCTCCGAAATATACAGTGCACCGCCAGCCTCTCACATGGTGGAATCCACGCCGTGGGTGCCCATAATTATGAGGAGGCTAGCCCCAGGGTGCGGCTGTAGCGGGTTGCGAGCCAGGTGCACATCATCAGCTGCACCTGGTGGAATACCATCAGCGGCAGCATCAATAACCCGAGCGATCCGGAACCGAAAATAATAATCGCCATGGGCAGGCCCGCCGCCAGTGACTTCTTCGACCCGCAAAATTGGATGGTGATGCGGTCCGCACGGTTAAACCCGAGCTTTCGGGCGATTACGTCGGTCGCCCACAGCATGAACGCAACCATGAGCGCCGTAATAACCACCAGCAGCACAATCTGCCACCAGTCCACGCGCGTCCACACCCCCTGCACCACCGAGGCTGAAAACGCTGAATAGACGATCATCATGACCGAGAACTTATCGAGCCACTTGGTGGTGGGTTTCTTCGCGAACTCCCCCACCCACCGTCGGGTGAGCTGCCCCAGCAGAAACGGCAGGAACAGCTGAATAGCAATATCAAGGAACACACTGCCGGAGATCGCCACATGGTCGCTGTTCATAAGCAGCATCGCTAAGAGCGGGGTGGCAAGCACCCCCACAATACTTGAGAGGGACGCGCTGACAATCGCCGCCGCCACGTTCCCACCGGCAATGGACGTAAAGGCGATTGATGCCTGCACCGTTGAGGGCACGAGCGTCAGAAACAGCAGCCCCAGGTACAGCCCGTCACCAAGCACGAACCGCAGCGGGTAAAGCGCCAGCCCGAACAGGGGGAAAAGCACGAAGGTGCAGGTGAGAATCATGGCGTGAAGCCGCCAATGCGCCAGCCCTTTGAGGGCCTCACTGGTGGAAAGGCGCGCACCGTACAGGTAGAACAGCAGCGCCACAGCAAACTTGGTTCCGGTGCTGAACCATGCGGCGAAGTCCCCGCGTGCCGGGATAAAAATTGCCAGTATCACGGCGGTGATGAGCATGACGATAAGCGCATCGGGGCGTTTTCCCTTGAGTTTGCTGAGCATGACCCCATTCTACTCGCACCCCAGGCGCCTTAGAGCTCCTGAACGCACCGGTGTGTCTGCATCGCGGCGCCTTCACACGGCGCTTTCCCAGCCGTGTATACCGCACCGAGCGCCCCGGTGTTACCCGAGGCGTTTATGCGCTGTGGTACGCGGCGGCCGCCTCACAATACCTGCAAGGCGGCCACGCGCTGCCCCGCAATATCAGGGCAAAACGTTATATTCAGTTTTTAGAATATTTAATCGGTGGAGGATCCGCCGAAATCCGTTGAAAAGCCGAAATCCGTCCCGGAGTCTGACCCGCTATCCGTACTGACGTCCGAGCTGGACCCTGAATCGTAATCTGCGGCAGAGCCTGCGCAGGAGTCCCCCGCAGAGTCGCCGGTATCGGCGGGCGCGTCGGTGCCTGAGCACGTGGCATCAGGCTCAGCCGGGGTTTGTTCAGCTGGGGTTTCTGGTTCGGCGGGTCCAGAGCCTGCCTGCGGGTCAATACCGTACGGAACGTGGGCCTGCTGCTGTGCGCTTTCACTATCGTGCTGCGGTGCCGTTGAGCTATCCTGCCCCGTTGGCACATAGTACCCGTAGCCCCGCCCAGGCTGAGGCTGCTGCGGCTGACCGGGGCGACTCGGGGCAACCTGCGAACCGGGGTCGTAGCCGTACGGCTGCTGCATCTGCCCAGCGCCGCCTGGTTGTGCACCTGGTTGTGCAGTACCCGGCTGAGCACCGCCGGGCTGCTGCCCGGGCTGCACATAGTATCCGTAGGTGCCCTGCTGCGGCCCGGGCTGTGCGGGTTGGTGAGGCTGTGGGTACTGTTGCGGTTGCGGCTGTGCCTGGTTTGGCTGGTACGGCTGAGGCTGCCCCGGCTGCGGTGCTGGGCCGTACCCGGGCGGCTGCCACATGGGCTGCTGCCCGCCGCTGGCGGCGTACTGTTCCCACCGGGAGGCGTAGGCGGCGCGGGCAGCCGCATCCTGCCACCCGGTGTATAGGGTGCCCTCGAACTTCGGTGCGCCCTCGGGGTTGGGTGGGGTGTGCAGCTGCACGGTGTCCAGGCTGTAGTTCTCCCAGGCAGGCTTCTGTTCCTGCATAAACGCATCCGCCTGCAGCGGGTCGGGCCACAGCGGCACCGGCTCGGAGGAGGGGATGAGCGCGGGCACCGAGGGCGGGTTGTAGGTGGGCCGCCAGAAGAGACGCCCCGGTTCTTGGCGGTTACGGATCGCGTGGGCGCGCCAGGTCAGCACCGGGTGGGAAGAAATGAGGTTAACGAACCATACGGCCAGTCCCCCGTCGGTGACGGCGCGGTCGGCGAACTCGTCAAAGTTCACCTGCTTGTTCAGGTACTTACCGCCGGCGAGCACTTTCATGCCTCCCCTGGCGCCATCGGGTGAGAGGCGGTAACCAAAGTTGTCGGCGGTGTACTCCTGCGCGCGTGAAAGCGCCTGCCCAACAACGGGCAGCCGCATGAAACTATTGGTGAACAGCAGCCGGAAATAGCTCACGTGGCCTGCGGCGATATGCCCCACCTCGTGCCCGATGACATAGCGCAGCGCCTCGGGGTCACGGGTTTTACCGCCAACCTCGAACATGTCGGAGTATACGCAAATGTAGCGGCGGAACCCGTGGCCGGCGGCGAAGGCGTTCAGCGTGCCGTTGCCGCTAATAACGTAGGCGTCGGGGACGCGGCGCAGGCCGGCGGCACGGGCGGCCTCAACGACCATCTGGTACCCCTCAGGGAACTGGGTGGGAGACATGCGGATGCCGCGCACGCGCTGCTGTGCGTAGAGTATGGCACGCGCAATGTAGATGAGCAGCGGCCCCAGCACCAGCAGCACCACGAACTGTTGGAGGTACTCCTGCATGTAGTATTCGGCGGATCCGGTACGCGGGTAATCACCGAAATCCCTCAGGGAGTCCCTGCTGTCTATCACGAGCAGGAAGGATTCGATAATGAAAACGATCAGACCAATGTACGAGATGAGGGTAAACGAGTAGGCGGCAATGAGCCAGGGCAGCTCACCGGGGTGCCGCAAACCGTTGACAGCCTTATACGGCAGCAGGCTTTGAAATCCCCAGAATTTAGGGGCGGGTAGCGGGCTGGTGGGGGTTTGCCGTTTGTCTTCGGGCAGCCACCCTTGACTGAGGTCGTTGGGCAGGCCGCCCCCGCTGGCGGGGTTCGGCTGGTCCGGTCCGTGCTGGGTCATGCAGTAGTCCAGTTCTTGGTGTCTTTTTGTCTTTATCCCAACTGTACCGTGTTTCTTTGAGGGCGGGTACACGGTTGGCGGCTCTCTCACGGCACTTTAGGGTGGGCCGCACCGGGGCGTGTTACCCGGCCATGACCGCGCGGTGGGTGCGGCCGCTCGGGTAGGGTAGAAGGGTGGATGCTCAGAGAATCAGCGTAGAGGCCCGCCTGCGCGCCGTGGCCCCTGAACAGCAGCTGCTGTTTGGTGCGTGCTGTGTGAAGCGGATGCTTCGGTGCGTGGCCTCCTATGACCGGTTATTGGCTGATTGTGGGCGGGCACCGGGGTGCTATGAGCACGCCGATGCGTTCCTGCGCAGGATTTTTGGGTATCTTGAGCACGGCAGCTTCTCATCCCCACCAGAGAATATGCGTATTCGTGAGAAAATATTCGCCCTCATTCCCGATACTGACGATGTGCCGGATGATGCGGCGGTACTGGCCCAGAACGCGCTGATTGCGCTGTCGTACCTATACGATTTTGTGCTTGACCCTAACCCCGTGTACGCGCTGTACTGCAGCGATAAGCTCGCAGAGAGCGTGGATCTTCTGCACTACCCGCAGGGTGAGGCGGCGTCAGATGCCGCGCTAGCCCGCGAGTACGCCACGCAGCTGCGGTGCCTTTCACTCATTGGGGCAGGGGCAGCTTCGGGTGAGCTGCACGCATTCGCTGCCTCCCACTGCGTACCGTGCGACTAGGTGTGCGCGGTTTCAAGCGTGTGGTGCGGCCGCATATGAACAGCACAAGGGGCGGCCCGCCGCCGGCGCTCGTTACCTCACCGGCGGGAACCGCCCCTAGCCTTTAAGTTATGGGGATGTTCCGAAGAATACAGGGCACCTTACAACCCTGTACCACTCTCGCTCTACTACAACACTCGCTCCATTACACCCCCATAACTTCTGGTCCTGCTTGTTTAGCAGTACCAGAACTTAATGGCGCCGTGGATGCGCTGGCCGGCCACGCCCCGGTTTTCTCCGGGCGCGATCACGCCTTTTTCGACTGTTTTATCCACGTAGCTGCCGCCCGCGCCGCCGCCTGCGCCGAATGCGCCCGCGCTGAACGCTCCGGTGGGCCGGGTGATACCTTTGCTGGTTTCACCTTTGGCGTGGTCCTCTGTGGGCGTGCTTTTCGCCGAGTCTTTAGTTTCTTCGGGGGCCGATACGCCGGGTGCGGTTCCGCCTTCGCCCTGGTATGCGGCCAGTGCGGCCACTGACCCTGACCCGCCGCCGCCGTAGCCGCCTCCACCGGTGCCGGAGTGCACAATGGTGGCGAGGGTTTCAGCGCCGAGGGTCACGCTGGAGTACTGTGCGGAGCTTTGCGCGCCGTCAGCTTTGCGGTCGTCGCCGGCTTTGCCGCCTTTCTGGCCCGCAATGGTGTTATTGACGATGCTCACCCCTTGGGATGATTCGGCGTGGATAGCCCCGCCGCTGGGGAGTCGCAGCGTCGGGTTGGGGCCGCCTTGGCCGCCGTCTCCGGTGGGCTCACCGCCCTGACCGCCGTTGGCGGGGATGGCTGCCGAGGTGTCGTTGACGAAGGTTGCTGCCGTACTGGCTGCTGCGTTTGCTTTCTCACCGCCCGAGCCGCCGTAGATCGGCTCGTTCATCTGCCAGTACAGGTCTTGGTTGTCGTTTGAGCGCTGGTTAATGAGGATGCCAGCGCCACCACCGGCACCAGCAACCACGAGGGGCTCGTTATTGAAGAGGATGGCGGATGCGCCGCCACCGGTGGGGCCAAAGAATTCTTTAGCGTTTTCACCGGCCCTGTCGGTGAGGGAGGGCCCGTGGGCGCCTCCGTTGCCGTAACCTTTGCCGGGGTTTACGCTGTTGCCGCGGTTGTAGCCTCCGCCTTCGCCAGCAATAAAGGTGAATTTTCCGGTGCCGTTAAGGCGCACGATGCCTTTAATGGTTGTACCTGCACCGCCTATACCGGTGATGCCGGTGGAGTCGTCGCTGAATGAGCCGCCTGCGGCTCCGGTGACTTCAAAGTGCAGTTCTTTGGCGTCTGCGGGGACGTCCCACACGAGTTCTTGTGCGTAGTTTTCGTGTTTTTTCAGCCCGCCTTTGCTCTGGTCGGGCAGGCACTCGGTAGATGATGCATACGCCGGGACTGCGGTGGTGGCTAGCACTGCCGGAGCTGACCACGCTGCCCCTGCCACAAGTTTGCGGCGTGAAATATTGTTATTCATCCGTATTCTCTTATCTATCGGCGCTACTTTTTTTATTGCGGCCGCTGATAATACATGAAGTGTAACGAGGTCGGGGGTTCCGCTTTCTTGCGGATACTGCCCTAGTGCATTATCTGCCGCATCTGACCCCTTTAGTCTAGCAGTATAATTCTTCGCTTTTTTGCGTTTTGTGCATTCTATGTGCGGTATCACTAAATATTTTTAGAGGGCCTTCACGCGGGGGCTTTGGGCGGCTTTCCCCCGTCATACCGCGACTTTAGGGGAACCACCCCAGTCGGAATAACGAAACATACAGAATGTGTAAATATGCAGAATATTTATTACTTTTACACCACAAAATACCGTAAAAAATGGAATATTTTACCCATAAAGTATTCATTTTTTAGAAATAAAAATAGCATTCTCAAGAATATTTAATCATAGTTGCCACGGAATATAGTGCGGGGGTATTCACTAAAACTTTATACGTTTAAAGCCCGGTGCCTCCCCTTCTGCGGGGAGACACCGGGCTTCAAGCCGGGGCCGCACACGCTACACTGCGGCAGCTTTCGCTTGTCAGCAGCTTATACGTGTGCTACAAGGTTACGGTTATGCGCGTACCAGTTCTTCGGTGGCTTCGGCGATCGCCTTCTCCTCATTGGTGGGGATGACGAACACGGCAATGCTCGAATCCTCGGTTGAGATCAGGCGCGGTTCGGGGGAACGCTTCATGTTCTCTTCCTCGTTGTAGCGAATGCCCAACGGTGCCAGGCGGTCCAGCACCAGCTTGCGGAAGTCGCCGGAGTTCTCACCAATACCCGCAGTGAAAATAAGCGCCTGCGCGCCGCCAACCACCAGGTTGTAGCCGCCGATGTACTTCATCAGGCGGTATGCGGTCATGTCCAGGGCCAACTGTGCGCGCTCATCGCCCGACTGCGCTGACTCCACCACCTTACGCATATCGTTGGAACCCGCCAGTGCCAGCAGACCGGACTCCTTGTTAAGGATGGTATCCAGGCGTTCCGCGTCGATCTCGGGGTCGCGGGTGAGAATCGTGGTCAGCGCGGAGGGGTCAATATCGCCCGAGCGGGTGCCCATCACTAGGCCAGCCAGCGGGGTGTAGCCCATTGAGGTATCCACGGACTTTCCGCCCTTCACAGCGGTCACGGATGCGCCGTTGCCCAGGTGCGCCACCACACCGTTGAACTCGTCGCGGGCAATGCCGAGCATGTCTGCGGCAACGTGGGAGACGTATTCGTGGCTGGTGCCGTGGAAGCCGTAGCGGCGAATGCTGTACTTATCAGCCAGGTCGTACGGAATAGCGTAGCGCCAGGCGTGCTCAGGCATGGTCGAGTGGAACGCGGTATCGAACACGGCAACCTGCGGCAGGTCGGGCCAGGTGTGGAAGGCGGCACGCATACCCTTCACGTGCGCGGGGTTGTGCAGCGGCGCGAGCGGGGACAGCGCATCGATCTCGTCGATCACCTGCTCGTTGAGCAGCACGGGGTGGGTAAATTTCTCGGCACCCTGCACCACACGGTGGCCGATAGCCTGCAGTTCGCGGCCGTGCAAAACGTCTTTAAGCTTGTCAGCCATCATATGCAGGGCGACTTCGTGGTCGGGAACGTCAGTACCGATGTTTTCAATGAGACCGGAGGTGAGCATCTGCTCTGCTTCGGGGGCGGAGGTGTCACGCACCTGGTATTTGAGAGATGAGGAACCTGCGTTCACAACAAGAATAAGCATGGGTTTTTAGTTTCTTTCTGAAATAAGTTGGGTTAGCCCCAATCGTCGTCCTTTATATCCTACTTGAGGTGTGGGCCAACGAGCCAGATTCCGCAGGCAGCGGGTATTTGGTCCGAGCAGCGAAGAAAATACCCTCTTTCGGGCTACTATCCTCTGCCCGTGAAGAAGATAGGGCAGGGTGAAGGGTGCCTCAACCAGGGCAGGTGGGTGTTAGGCGTGGGCTGCGGTGAACGGGTGCGCATCCAGGTAGATGGCGAGCAGTTCGTCGGTCACGTCCAGCTCATAGGCGAGCGCGGAGAGGTTATCTGGGTAGAACGCGGCGGCGCGGCGCAGTATAACCGGGTCGATAAGGTTTTCGGCGGCTTTCAGGTCGCAGGCGCGTTCGCGGCGGGCGCTGTATAAGGCGTCCCAGGCGTCGTGTTCGTCGCCGCGGGTGGCGTGCACAAGTTCGTGGGCGAGTACGGAGCGTTCTTGCCGGGTGAGCATGCCTTCCCGCAGGATAATGGTGCGGCTGGCGTGATCGTAACGGCCGAGTATCCCCTGCCCTGGGGTTCCCCAGATAATGTCTACCCCGAGCGCGTGTGCGTGCGTGTAGGGGTCATAGTTAGGCACCGAAGAATCCCTCCTCACTGTCGTAGGGTTCGCCGCGTTTTGCCGCGAGGGCGTAGTTGTCGGCGGTGTATTCGTTCTCTGTTGCGGTGGGTGCACCGCCGCCGGTGGGGGCTGGGGGTGTGGGCTGCGCACTGGCGGGTACTGCGGCGGGTTGCGGCGTGGCGGGTGATACTGGGGTGGTGTTCATGCGGCGCAGGACTTCGCCCATGAGGTCTTCGTTGGAGACGTCTCGGATAGAGCCGCCCACGCGCAGGGAGTTGGCGCGGTCGGCGGTGATGAGCCCGCTTTCTACCATGAGGTCAAGCAGGTCGAGGCTGTAGCGGTCGGCTATTTTAACGAGGGTTTCCACATCCATAACTCCCGCGCCAGAGAAGCGCCGCTGAATAGCGTTGTGGTTCATGCCGAGTTCGGCGGCGAGCGCCCGCTGGGAGAGTCCTGTCTTGTATTTAATGTAGTCACCGATAGCCATGCCACCAGTGTAACAGAGTGGTTCATTTTGCGTGTCATACACCCTGGGTTTTCAGGCATACCGCCCGAATATTTGAGACTTTCACCCCTTTATGCAAGAATTTTTCTACCGCAATGCATGACTTTTTCTTTCAAGTCGGGTATGCTGGATGCTGGCTCCAGCACCCTGCCCAACACCCCGCGGCTCATCAGCACCCGGTTCGCCCCGCCCCCTTCCAGAGAACGCACTATGTCAATCACCAAGGAGAGCAATATGTCACGTTTAAACAACACATCTCAACATTCCCCTCACCGTCTGCGATGGGTGGGCCACCTCGTCACTTTTCTTCCTGCACTGATAACTGTCCTGCAGGCGTACGGAATACTGACCGGGGAGCAGGTAAACGCCTGGGTCGCCCTGGCAATAACTGTGCTGCGGGTGTGGCTACAACAACGTGCCACGCAAACCCCCCGTACAGATAACAGCCCTTCTTGTCCCGAACAGCGAGGGAAAAGGTGACTTCCCCTGTGCATGCACACAGCCCGGGCTGCCCCCTCCTCCACGTTCTATCTAGAAGACTTTTTTGCATTCAGAAGAGATATACGCTTCTGAATGCAAAAAAGTCTTCTAGATAGAGCCACCACAGGATGCGGTAGCATGAGTAGCGAATCATCTACTATGACAGAGAGCTTTATGACCACCCCCCACACCAGTATTATTATGCCGGTCTACAACACCGCTGATTCCGTTGTGCGCGCTATTGAATCTGTTCTTGCGCAGACAGACCCTGACTTCGAACTACTCGTCATGATTGACGGCTCCCCTGATAACTCCGCCCAAGTCATTAATGACTACGTGGCGCAGCACCCCGATCAACGCATCCGAGTCTTCGATAACCCCAATAACCAGGGCGTCTCGGCTGTACGCAACCAAGGACTCGACAACGCTCACGGCACCTGGGTAGCGTTCATCGACTCAGATGATGCTTACCACCCCGAATTCCTCGAAAAACTTCACGAGGCGGCACGCACCCACGATGCCGATATTGCAGTGTGCGGGCATACCCTGATTGACCCAAACACAGGGCGCACCCCCAGAAGGCGTTTTCCTCTCGGGGCGTTCAGGGGCGAAGAGGCCGCGCTTAAACTTCTTGAAGACCGCATGACCCCCTACCTGTGGGATAAGATTTTTCGCACCAGCACTATTGCCAAAACGCGGTTCCCTCACGATATTCACCGCGCCGAAGACGCCTACTTTGTCACGGCGGCCTTCACCAACGCGCAACAGGTAGTGACCATTAGCGACTTTCTGTACGATTACACAGTTGATGCCGGTGGCCTCACTTGGGGTCGAATCACCCCCGTTGACGAGAGCGTGCGGCTTGTTGCGTACCTGCGGGACGCCGCTGGTGGGCTGACATCCAGCCCGCGCGGCCGAAAAGCCATGTCTACCTCCCATGTACTCACTTTCCTCAATAACGCTCAGCAGGCGCTCATCGTTGGTGGCCCTGATGCGGAAGCTGTTATTAAAAAGTGCAGGTCTGAGTTCTCCTGGTCGCAGGTTTTTGATACCGTACAAACCCGCGTGATATATGGGGCTGCTGGCGCGCTCCTGAAAATCTCTCCGGCTCTCTACCGGGTGCTGTACGGGGCATACGTTAAACGAACCTACGGGCTATAGAGCACGCGGCCTCAGCTGGGATGCTGAGCAGCACAGGTGTGGCGGTATTTGCGTTCTCTAAGGCAACCGAGTGGTTTTTTAACGGGATATAGTTCGGCTCAGCGCGTTCACGGGACGTGCTAACCGCCCCTTTGATAGGGTGGTATGACATATGCCCCGCCGTGAATATGGAGAGCCTCTCAATGGTCACTGCCGTGCACCCCCCAACAACCACATCTGAAAGCAAAACCGCTCCAAGGCAACGCCTCGTATACCTAGACCTCATTAACACGGTCGCAATCGTGTGGGTGGTGCTGCTGCATGTGCGTTTTATCATCCCGGATAACCCATCCTCTTCGGCGTGGTGGGTTGAAAACATTCTTTCTGGTTTCGGGGGTGCGGCCGTCCCGCTGTTCTTCATGGCAACCGGCATTAACCTGCTCGAATTTACCCGCCGCGAATCTGTGGGCACGTTCTACCGTAAACGGTTCACCAAGATCCTCATCCCCATGATTCTGTGGGCACAAATCTACCTATTTGCCCACATCTGGACGGACTCCACCCCATTCCCTGATGCCCACCAGATTCTGCGAACGCTGCTGGCCCCCAGCTCTGAAGCCGCCACCTTCTGGTATCTTGAGGCCCTGGTGGGGGTATACCTGGCGCTCCCAATTTTCTCCTACGCCATACACGGTGCCTGGCAGAACCAGGCACCCGCCTCACGCACCAAGTTCCTGTGGCTCATGGCGGTATTGGGTCTGCTCCTTCCGGTACTCACCCACGCCGCCCACCTCATAAACCCCCGGGTTATGCCCGAATTTATTGCGCCTCTCACCGGGTATCTTGGGTTCTGCCTCCTCGGGTACGCGCTCGCCCACACGGAACTTTCCCGCAGGTGGCGTCTGGTCATTTATGCGCTGGGCGCGGCAGGTTTAGCGGGCTACATTCTTGGCGGCGCCTACCTGATTGCGGAGCACCCCGCCCTTAAACCATTGGCGCGTGAGTACCTGTCGATACCGCTCATCCTGTGGGCGAGCGCAGTCTTAGTGTTCTGTAAATATTCGCGTATCAACCGGGCTTCACCCACCACACAGGGCATTTTGAAGAAGCTTGCCGCGCTCACCTTCGGGATCTACCTGGTGCACCTGCTGCTCATCCAGATACTGCACACCCTTCAATTCCCTCTCACCGATGTGCGGTGGGAGATTCCCTACACGCTCCTCGTGTGGGCCCTATCCGTGGTGACTGTCTGGGCGCTGCGGCTTATCCCGCCGGTACGCCGCTGGATCCTGCCCTGATCGATGCGGCCTTTCTAGAACACGGTAAATGCTGAGCCAGCCCAGAACCCAACATGGCGTCTACAGGGGCTGCACGATCAGCGGGCGGGCGCGTCAGGCTCTAGGAGTTTCACCAGAGCAATCAACAGGAATAGCGCCACCACCACCCACAGGAGCTCCCCCCAGCCGAGAGGCCGGAAGAACGCAACACCGTAGACCATGATTATCATGGATGCGACCGCCAGACCTATTGAGCCAATGAGCGGAACACGGCGCGATAGAAAGATATGCGCAGCCCACAACAAGGCCAGCAGCACAGAAATAGCAGAAAATCCTCGCCACCATGGCTCTAACCGACTGATTCCAGGATCATCCGATGTGACAACTGCGGCTATCCAGCCGGTAGCAGCCAACGCCACAATGGCCACGGCCATTAGGCCTAAAGCCGCACGGGAAGAACCGTTGTCCTTTTTCATCACATTAGTCATTAATACGCCACCTCGCCTAGATAAAGTCAGCCCCAGTACCCCCACAACGCCAGAGAAGATTACAGTGGTAAAGCGTGCCAGGAATACTGTGCAGTTACCCCTTCGGCGTGAACATATACATTATTTTTAAACCTTAACCTGAAAATTAGAAAAACTCCAAGAGGCAGTGGAACACTCATTACTGGCACCCCAGCTCCCCGCATACTAGGCTCTGACTAGGTGTTTTACCCCGCCCACCATAGCCCCGGTACAGCCTAAGCACAACCTGAGGCGCCGGGAACTTGCTGATAAATATGCAGACCTGAGTCGACAGGTCAGCCACGCAACACGACGGAGCGGGGCCGCCATTAGGGGGCAGTGTGCGGCCCCGCCTCTTCACACCCTGTCTAACACAGCTGGCACATGAGGCAGAACCGCCCGTTTATTTTCTTTATCTTTCGTCATAAGGGCTCACCTTACCCGCTGATAGCTACCCCTTGCGATAAACTCTAGGTGGAAGCACTCACTCACACGGTCACAGTAGACCAATCTCAGCTCAGGAGTAACCACGTGCCGCATCATCATGCCGTCAGACGATACCCCACGCTCTATGAAGCGGTCTTTGAGCGTGCGAATTCGCTCAACTTCCTAAGACTAGTCCTCGCCTCGTTCGTTATTCTCTCGCACACACCGTACATTGTGATGGGGGCGAAGGTTGATGCTCACCCGCTGCTGCACGAGTTCTATGTGTTCGGAGATTTCGCGGTTAACGCTTTCTTCTGCATTTCGGGGTTCTTAATCGCCCACAGCGCCTACCGCAGTGGCGCCGGGTCGTACCTTGTGAAACGTGTGCTCCGCATTTTTCCGGGGTTTTGGGCTTCGCTGCTTTTCGTGGTCGCAATCGGCGGGCCGCTTTCAATACTCACCGGGCACGCCGCAACCGGCTGGAACTGGGCAGACGCTATCAGCTACATCCGCAGAAACTATGACCTGATGGCGCTGCAGTACCCGCTCTTCGGCGGCCCCGCCAATGTTCCCTTTGACAGCCCCTCCTGGAACGGCTCAGTCTGGACCCTAGAATACGAGTTTTTCTGCTACCTGCTTCTGCTTCCGCTGTTTTACCTGCCGTTTGTTCGCAAGCACCTGAAGGTTTTTATTCCGCTGGCGTATGCCATAAGCCTCAGCTACTACCTGTGCAACCAGTACTTGGGGTATGACTTCATGAGCCAGGCGTTCGGTATGCACCCGCGCGATTTGAACGCTTCAGCGCGCCTATACCCTTTCTTCTTTGCGGGTTCTCTGCTCTATATGCTCAGCCGGCGCATCAAAATTTACCCCATTATTTCTGCGGTGGCCGCCGTGGTGTGCACCGCCGCCGGGTTCTACTTCACCTGGCTGGTGCCGCACGCCAACATCATGCAGTGGACCCAGCTGATTCTCGCGTACGGTGTGATAACCCTCGGATGCGTCATGAACATTCCACTGGGGCGCACCAACGATATCTCCTACGGTGTGTACGTTTACGCCTGGCCGGTGCAGCAGATCCTGGTTCTGCTAGGCAGCGTATCCTTAGGTCTTGCCGCCAATATTGTGCTGGATGTGGTGCTGACTTTCGGGGTTGCCTGGCTTTCGTGGAAACTCGTGGAGAAACCCGCCATGAACCTGGCACGGCACCCCGTGGTTACGGGGGCCAAACGCGCCGCACCGCAGTCCGCCGCCGCACCCTGTGCGCCTAAAACCCCTGAACCTGAACCGCAGGGCACCCCGGCAACCGCTGATACGAACCGTGTAAAACCCGCAGCGCACCCCGTACTGCCCCCTATCCGGTAAGAAAAGCTCACGGCACGGGGGTGCCTCAGCTCATCGGCTAGGGACAGGTTATCGTTGAGCAAAAACTCACGGCACACAGGTGCGTCTCTTCTTAGCGGGAGGCCCCGGCTCCCCGCGCGCCAAGGCGCTAGTGGGTTTCGCCCCGCACGGTGTTTTCAACCAGCATCTCACGCAGCGCCTCGCCTTCACTGAGGGCCTGCACCGAGCGGGCGTGAACCATCATCGCCGCCAGGTGCACCGCGAACCCGCACACCGGGCCCACGCACAGCGCCGCAATAGCGCGAGGCACCAGAGGCAGCGGCGCGAAGAACGCAACCGCAACAGCAACCGCCGCCGCCGCGGCCCAGCCCGCCACGTAGGCGCGGTGCCGGTTAATGGCCAGCACCATATTCCCTGAGAGCGTCATTAACGCCAGCAGGGCGGAGGCAAACACCAGCACCCCCAGCACCGTGCCGGTCACTACCTCGGCGTAGGCTGCCTGCGCATCACCCTTAGGCGGATATATGAGTTTAAACAGCAGGGGGCCAATCAGGTACGCCGCCGCGGCACCCACCGCGCCAATGCCCAGAACCGCCGCCGCAGGTTTAACGAACGCCGCCGCCGGGCGGTGCTGCTGCTTCAAAAACGCCGACACGGCCACCCCCTGAAACGCCTGCAGGGGGATCATAATCGGTGAGCGGGTAATAGAAATAGCCAGAATCAGTGCCGCCATGACCAGTTTAGTGTGCTCGTCCTGGTTCGGCTCGCTCTCATTGAGAATATTGGGGAACCCCATCATGAGCACCGCCGCCGCGGCTGAAGAAAGAAAAGACCAGATCAGGTTCAGGCTGAGCTGTTTGACGTCAATGTCGGCCCGCGCAGACCACGCCTTACGCCCGCCCGGGACGAAAAGCGCCAACAGTATCCACAGCATCATGGGGGCGACGGTGGCCACCTCAAGACCAACAAGCGTGGGCACCGTGAACGCGGCGGCCAGCATCAGCGTAAGACGACCCACCGATTCCAGCCCGCCAATGCTGGCGAACAGGTACCAGCTATCCCGCCCAGCGCTGGCGCCGCTCATCATGGCCTGCAACGCATAAAAAAACACCCCGGCGGCGATAGCGCCCACCGCCCACGGGGTGCTGAGAGGAACCTGCTTAGACGCCCACAAGGGGGCGGTGCACACAACCAGCGCCCCGGCGAGCGCACCGAACGCGCCAGCAACATACACCACACGCACCCGGTACACGCCATCACGCCGAGCCGCACCAACTGCGCGCGTCACCTCCGGCTGAATACCCGTAATAATGCCGGTGACCATAAACAGCGCCGCCCAGAACAGCAGAAACTCCTTCAGCTGTTCGCTCCCTAAAGAACGCTGGGCGATCATGGTGGCCCCCAGCGTCGCCACCGCCGCGAGAATAGAAGCCCCCAGCAGCGCAAAAGACTGGTAGCGGGTGACGGTGCCGTCAGGCTCCGCCTCCTTCTCGGTGCTCACGGCACCGCTGGTCGGGGTGTTATCGCTATGCGTCATCACCGGCAGCCCAGCTACTTCACCACATGAACAGCAAGGTTTTTCACGCCCCGCCACTTTTTCGCCAGCGC
The DNA here is from genome assembly GCF_016726365.1 of Rothia aeria. Classification (NCBI taxonomy): domain Bacteria; kingdom Bacillati; phylum Actinomycetota; class Actinomycetes; order Micrococcales; family Micrococcaceae; genus Rothia; species Rothia aeria. Next base: position 1,368,389 of record NZ_CP068102.1, read on the forward strand.
AGCCTTCGGCAGCAGAGTCAGCGCGTGCGCACGGGATGAGAACCGGATGCGTGCCGCCTTCGCTGCCTTCTTCCACCTCAGGGCCTCCAGTTCGGCGGCGATCGTGGTGAAATAGGTGCGCTCCTCGTCGAAACGGGTCCCTTCAAGGGCACGCCACGAAGAGTCAGAACCACCGTGGCGGCGGTACATGAACGCCAGGGTCTTATCGTAGAACAGGGCGCCGCCGTTCATCGCAATATCGAGCACTAGCGCCATATCCTGCACCACGTTCAGCCCCTGCCGGAACCCGGTCTGGGTGATCGCATCAGCACGCCAGCCCAGGGAGGGGAAGTAGAACCAGTTGCCGCGCAGCAGCGACAGCGCAAGGTCCTCACCCTGCAGCAGTGTGGAATGGTTCGGCCGGTAGAACGCCTTCGTTTTCTCCACCAGGGTGTTTGAGGCCGCATTATGCTCGTCAATCACCACCACGCCCGGCTGGAAGACGCTCGCCTGCGGGTGGGCCGCCGCCGCATCAACCAGCCACTGCACATAGTTAGGCAGCATCACGTCGTCAGCGCCCATGACCGTGACCAGCTCGTTCTCCACGAAGGTGAGGCATTTGCGGTAGTTGCCGTTCGCGCCCAAGTTCTTCTCGTTGCGCATATAGGTGATGCGCTCATCATTGAGTGAGGCGAACCAGCCGGGGATTGATTCGTCCGGGTAGCCGTCATCAACCACGATCAGGCGCCAGTCGGGGTTGCTCTGCCCAATCACCGAGCGGACGGCCTGCTTCATGAGTTCAACATCGCCATAGTAGGGGAAAAGAATATCTACGGTCATAGTGGCTCCCAGGTGTGAGTGTGAGGGGGAAAGTTAGTTGGAGGATTTGGGGGTGTTCGTTTCGGAGGCCGGGGTGTTCCCGCGCCCTGCGGCACCCTCCGGCTGGCGTTGCAGGGCGCGCATAATCGCCACTTCTTCGGCGATAGTGCGCGCATCATCAGTGAGTTTTGAGATGGCAAGGGTCAGGTGCAGGCTAATGCCCATGAGCATCACAATGGCAATCAAAAACAGCAGGTTCACGGGGGTTTCAATACCCACCAGGGACGAGAACCAGTCCAGCAACTTGGGGAACAGCGCCAGCACAATCATGACGCCGCCGACGCTAAGCCACAGCGCCGCGTACTTCTCTTTCATGTTCTGGTTGCGCACCTGCATGAGCACCAGGCACACCATGAAAATGACGATGATGAGGAAAAAAATATTTGCAGCCATACGTCTAGTTACCCTCCACCGAAGTCTTCTTACGGGTCATCGACATGCCGAACGAGAAGAACGAACGCACCAGGTAAATTGCGGATTTAATGGGGCTTGACGAGGGGGTGCCGCCCTGCCGTTCACGCATCTCAACGGGAACCTGTTTCACGGTCAGCCCCGCACGGACAGCCATCACACAGGCATCAATACAGTCCCCCAGGTATTCGGCGGGCAGGTGCTCACAGTACTGGTTAATGGCGCGGCGGTCGGCGGCACGGAACCCGGAGGTGGCATCCGTGAACTTCTCCCCCGAAATCATGGTGAACATGCGCGCCAGAACAACCATCGCCCATTTACGCGGCCCCGACACCTTATAGTTGGTTGCCTGAGCGAACCGCGACCCAATCGAAATATTGGCGTCTTCCAGACCAGCCAAGACAGTACGGATACCCTTCGGGTCATGCTGGCCGTCTGCATCCACCTGAATGGCGCGGTCATAATCCATGCGGCGCGCATACTTATACCCGGTGCGCAGCGCCCCGCCAATGCCCATATTGTAGGGCAGGTCAATGACGAACGCCCCGGCGGCGCGGGCAATCTCTGAGGTGTGGTCGGTAGAGCCGTCGTTGACCACCACAAGGTCTACCTCGGGCATCATGCGGAACAGCTCGGTGATAGTGCCACCGATCACTTCTTCCTCATTCCACGCGGGCATAATGATGAGCGTACGCGGCTCGTGCGGCGAACTCTCTTGGGCCATGCAGGGCATTCCTTCCGGGCGTCAAAAACTTGAGACTGAGCGTGTGATTTTTTACATTCTATCAGTCACTTTTTAGCCAATCTAAAAATACAAGATAGACCTGAGAGTTAGCTCATCATAAGATTGCGTATCTTTATACAGGCCGGTTTTCTTAGTTGCATGCCGTAATACGGTACAGGGTTGCGTCCCCCTTTGAATACACCGGTTCCGCTACATTCTTATCTTTAAGGTCCTGCAGGCCGGGGTACTGTGCGCGGTGGTCTCCCCTAATATGCTCATTAATTTCAGCGCCCTTAAAATCCAGGTAATAGTACGCCTTTTCGCTACGGATTGCCGAGCAGACCGCTGAATCGGGGGTAGCCTCATTAAGGTGCTGATATATTTCTTGAGCATTTGAGGTGGCAGTGTACTGGGGGTGCGTGGCAGTGACCTTATAACCGGTCAAAGCGTACGCGAGCGAACCGCCGGTCCACGGCTGCACAACCACAGTGTCACCGGCTGGAACATACTCGTGCAGGTGGTTGATCACATCACGCTCATCAATCGATATTAGGAGCGCATGATCCTTCGGCAGGTACATTTGTTGTGTGACCTCAATATACCGCTGCATATTGGGGTCCGTCTGCGTATTGAACCCCAAAGGCACCAACAGCACAATCGCCAGCAGAGGCGAAATAATGGCGTGGCGCTCCCCCACCGGGGTGATGCGCTCACCCACAAGGCGCACGGCTGCACGTAACCACAGGTAGGCGGCGTGCACACCCATCACCGCTACGGGGGCTGCCAGCGCGGGAACATTCGCGGCCAAACGGAACGGGTCGTGGTACCAGATGCCCAGCACCCAGTCGCGACCCTCATCCCAAGTCATCCAGCGGCTGGCAACGTAAAAGTACATGGCGTACACCCAGCTGAGCACCAGCCAAATACCCACGCTGCGGCGGCTTATGAGGTAGTAGGCGCCAATAAGCGCGAGCACCGAAACAGTCCACAGCAGCCCGTTATAAATCTGACCGTTGAACAGTGCCTCACCGATAGCGGTGCTATCACGTGTGGCCGGCTCCCAGCCCCCGGCAGCCTTAGGCGGGCGCACCACACCCCACAAAAAGTTCAGAATCACGGGGAATAGGGCCAGCAGCACCAGCTGAACCGCGAATATTAGCGGTTTTAGCTCCCTGCGCCATACGGCGCGCACCTGCAACACAATGCGCACCAGCACGATCGGCAGCGCGAAGGCGAGCATCCCCATAACAACGTTGGGGTTCGCCAAGGCGATACCTAGCGCCACGAAAAACCCTGCACACAGGGCGGGCACGGTCTCAATACGCCGGATCTGCACCGTGCGCAGCAGCTGGGCGAAAAGCCCCAGACCCACCGGCAGCGCCGCGATACCCAGGCTATTGGGGTACAGCACCCCGAAGTTAATGAGAAGCATCGGGAACGCTGTGTATGAGGCGGCAATAATACCCACGCTCAGAAGAGCTGGGGCACTCACCCGCACCGTGGAACGCACCAGGTACATGAGCGACAGCGGCCAGATCACGGCCCCCACCAGCACACTCACCAGGTTCGCGGTAGCTGGCACGCTCACACCCGTCGCCTGGTAGATAACTGTTGCGACGCCGTGCCACGCCGCGGGGTAGAATGCCGGGGGTTCACCGCCGGAGGTCATGCTGGCAATAGTCAGCGAGGAGGCATCGCCCGTATCCGCTATGTAGCGGATGGCGTTCAGGTGAAAGTTCGCGTCGTAGGTCTGTGAAATATATTCGGGGCGCCCAATGGCGCGGGCAATACTCCAGTACAGCAGCACAAAACCGATAAGAACACCGGCGTAACAGATGAGCATCTCCCGCGAGAACCAGCCGCGAATCACACGGTTCAACGGTTTCTCTGAGGCCCCGCCGTCCGCCGTCCGGCCGCTATCTACCGGGTGAGCGGATGCGGGCGCATCCAGCCAGCCGCGGCGCTCCAAAAACCAGCACAGCGCGTACAGGATGGCCGCCACAATAACCGCGAACCCCAGGGGAACTAGCAGGGAGAAACGTATCCCCGCTTTAGAGGCCACAATTGCGCTCACACCAAAAATTCCGACGGAGATAGGCGCGGCTAGACCCAGCGCCTCCACGCCGCGTTGCCGTAAGGCTACGGCAACGATAAGACCCGGGATGAGAAGTATCAGAGCACCCACTATCAGCGGAATAGTGAGCGATGCCCAGGTCGTTTCCATTCGGTGTTCTCCTAGCCGTTAAGCCTTACTCTGCGGGTGTCTGCGTTCTGGTGGGAATCAGACGGTTCTCCCTCTCAATAGTAGTGGGAATATATGAAGTCACAATATAGGGGCGCATATTCTGCTGTGCTGCAGGGGCTGAAATCGCCGGTATGGCGCGGTATGAAGGGTATCTGGTGCGTGAAGCTGGGACGGCAAGCTATGATGAAAGACAACTATGTTTTATGACACATAAAACTGCAATATTGGCACGACAGCTGATACAGCACCCCCGTTCCCCCCACCAATAGGTGCGCAAGGTGCGCGGTCACCGCGCACAGCACTGCATCTTGAAAGCGAGGCCCTCATGACCTATAACGTTGGAAACTACCTGCTTGACCGCCTCGCTGAACTGGGCGTGAACCACCTTTTTGGTGTGCCCGGCGATTTTAACTTACAGTTCCTCGACGACGTACTCGCCCACCCGGATATTAGCTGGGTGGGTAACGCCAACGAGCTCAACGCCGGGTACGCCGCCGACGGGTACGCCCGCATCAGAGGGGTTGGCGCGCTGCTGACCACCTACGGGGTGGGGGAACTATCCGCTATTAACGCCACCGCTGGCTCATATGCCGAAAACGTGCCTGTCATCCACATTGTGGGTGCGCCCTCGCTCGCCGCCCAAAATGCGCACCTGCGCATGCACCACACCCTCGGCGACGGCGACTTCCAGCATTTTGTGCGCATGGCCGCCGAAGTTTCAGCCGCAACGGCGGTGCTGCAGCCCGCCACCGCCGCCAGCGACATTGACCGGGTGCTGCGTGATGCCGTGCTGCACCACAAGCCGGGGTACATTATGCTGCCCGTGGATGTGGCTGTTGCCGCCGCCGCAAAGCCCGCCGCGCCACTGAACGTAAACCTGCGCGTCTCCTCCCCCAGCGTTGAGCATGAGTTCCGGGTCGCTGCCACCGAGTTTTTGCGCGACAAAAAGGCCGCCGTGCTGGCGGACATTATGACCGAACGCCTTGGCGCCACCGAAAACCTGCGTGACCTTGTGGAAAGCACCGGGCTGCCCTTCGCCACCATGATCTGGGGCAAGTCCATCCTGGATGAGACCTCCCCGCAGTTCGCCGGTGTCTACATTGGCGGGCTTTCCGCAAGCACCACCCGCGCCACCGTTGAAGAGGCCCAGGCGCTCATCCTGGCGGGTGTGCAGTTCACCGACACCACCTCGGGGTTGTACACCCACCAGATTGACGCGGCCCGCACCATCACCGTTGATGCCGAACAAACCCAGATTGGGCGTAAAATTTTCGCTCCCTTAGCCTTCACGGATGCCCTGCGCATCCTTAAAGAAGCCGCGCTGGATGCCGGGGTGCGCCCAGCCGAGCACACCGTACCAGCGCACGGCACCACCCTGCCCGACTACGGTGAGCCTGAACCTACCGGGGTGCCAGCCTGCGGCGACAGGCCGCTCACCCAGCAGGCGCTGTGGAGCATCATCCCCTCGCACCTGGATTCCCGCAATAATGTGGTGGTTGAGATGGGCACGTCGTTCTTCGGTATGGCGCAGCAGTCATTCCCCGCCCAGACCAGGTTTATTGGTATGCCGCTGTGGGGTTCGATCGGGTACTCGCTGCCAGCCCTGCTCGGGACGGCCCTGGCGGATGAGCAGGCACGCGGGGTGCTGTTCATTGGTGACGGTTCGGCGCAGCTGACCGTGCAGGAGCTTGGATCCATTTTCAGGCACCGGCTCACCCCGGTGATCTTTCTTATTAATAACGACGGGTACACGATTGAGCGTTCCATCCACGGCCCTAACGCCACCTATAACGACATCGCCACCTATGATTGGCAGAAAATCCCGGCCGCGTTCGGGGGCACCGACCAGACGGTGCTGGTGCTGCGGGCGGCGACCGTGGATGAGCTGGCCACCGCCTGCGCAACCGCCCGCGAAACACGGGATAAGGCGGTATTTATTGAGGTAGTCACCGACCGGGATGACATGCCGCAGCTGCTGCGTGATTTCGGGGCCATGGCGGCCGCCATTAACCGCAAAGAGTAGCGCACCCTAACCGTGGGGCGTGGGTCTGCCCGCACCGTCAGCGAGCCCCGAACCCACTCGTCTTTTCTGGCGCCCCGTGCGGGCCCGCATCCCGGCGACTCTTGCCTTCAGCGCGCCGCGCAGTATTCACCGGATGCGCCCGCCTCAGGGGGGCGCAATGTTACGTAACATTGCGCCCGGCGCTTCACAAAAAGTAAGTCTTAGAAATATTGGGACATAAAACAGGCGCTACGCCCACCCGAGATTTACCCTAAAGGTAGATTAAACCGAGTGCAGCCGCAGAGAAAGAACCTACTATGACCGAGGTCGCTTACCGAACTGTAGACACCACCGAGCTCTTTAAGCAGGCGTTCGGGCATCACCCCGCAGGTGTCGCCGTCATTACCGCAACCGATGAGAACGGCGAACCGGCAGGTTTCACCGCCTCCTCCGTCACCTCCATTGCGGCAGAGCCGCCCATTGTGGCGTTCTCTCTCAAGGCAGACAGCGGGTCGGCCGGGAAAATCGCCGCCGCCGACTCGTTCCTCATCCACCTGCTGGATGCCGAAAACGTGCAGATAGCACGTAATTTCGCCACGCACGGCTACCCTCGTTTTGCGGACACCTCCGCCTGGGAGTTCATTGCAACCGGTGAGCCGCTGGTGCACGATATCCGCCGGGTACTGCGCGCAACCCCGCTCAGCCGGGTGGAAGCTGGCCCGGCCCTAGTCTTCACCGCCCAGGTGGAAGAGTTCGTACGCCACGACCTCACCGGCACCCCGCTCGTGTACCATTCACGGGAATTCCATGCGCTGGGGGAGCACTCCACCGTCAATTACGCTATCTAAAATACGCCGCTGCGAGGCGTCAAACGTGGCTTTTCGGCCCAGAAGCGGCGCATAGGGCGCTGATGTGCGCTGAAAAGCCACGTTTTGCCGACCATTAAGAGACGCCCGGCACCTGCGGGCAAAAGCACTGGGATTACGAGGCGCACTAGGGTTAAATAGGTAGAACAACATAAAACCACACAGGTCAACACCTGAAGGAGAACCCCCGTGACCGCCGCCGCCGCACCCGCAGAGAGCGCCTCCGCCCCGCTGCTGCCTGAATCTTTGGAGTACACACGCCGCCTGATTGCGTTCCCCAGTATCGCCCAAACCTCCAACCTAGACATTATTGACTACATTGAGGCCGAATTTGCCCGCCACGGGCACACTGGGCACCGCAGCTACAGTGAAGACGGCACACGGGCCAACCTTTTCATCACCATCCCGGCAGCCGACGGCACGGTGAACGGGGGCATTATTATTTCGGGGCACACCGACGTGGTACCCGTGGAGGGGCAAATCTGGGACTCTGACCCGTTCACGGTGCGTGTTGAGGGAACCCGCGCATACGGGCGGGGTGTGTGCGATATGAAAGGCTACCTGGGGGCGGCACTGTGGCTGTTGCCACGCATCCGGCAGGATAGACTGCGTGTGCCCCTGCACTTTGCGTTCACCTACGACGAGGAAGTCGGGTGTGTTGGGGCGCCCGCCCTCATTGAGGAGTTCACACACCGCGGCGTTCACCCGCAGTTCTGCGTGGTGGGTGAACCCACCTCAATGCGCGTCATCTCAGCCCACAAGGGTGCGCACCGCGGCAGGGTCAGCATCACCGGGGTCGCCAAACACGCCTCATTGGCCACGCACGGGGTGAGTGCCGTCAATGCCGCCGGGGAGTTCATTACGTTCTTCGCACGCCTGGCTGATAGCTGGGAGCAGGAAGGCCCGTTCGATCAGGCGTTCGTGGTGCCGCACGCAACCGGTGGGGTGAATTTCGCGCGCGGCGGCGTGCAGTACAATATCGTGGCCGAACGCGCCGTGCTGGAGTATGATTTCCGCATCTTACCGTCAATGACCACGGAGTCCGTGGTGCAGCGTCTTGAGGACGAGCTTTTTGGGGCAATCCTGCCGAGGATGCACGCCCGCGCGGCCCGCGCCGAGGAGCTCGCGGGCGCCGAACCGGGGTCGTTGACGGCACAGGTGCAGGTGCAGCATGAGCTGCTGGCGGCCGTCCCCGGTCTGGGGACCCCGGACGATGCTGAGCTGGTGCGCCTGGCAAATACACTATTAGGCTTAACCGAGGCACCGCAGAAGGTCACCTACGGCACGGAGGCGGGGCTGTTCCAGCGCGCCGGGGTTGAGAGCATCGTGTGCGGCCCCGGCGATATTGCCCAAGCCCACTCACCGAACGAGTGGGTTGAGCTTGAACAGTTACGGGACTGCGAGCGCTTCTTTGAGGCAATCCTGGGCTGGGCCTCACAGTAGGCCCCTCCCCCGCTTGTCTATTCGGCGAGCTATTGTGCATTTCGCGGGTTATTAAGTCACCGCATGCGCAATAGCCTACAAAACGTGGGCTTCCGTCATGTCAGCATCCTCATCTGCCCCCAAGTAACGGTTAGCAATTGGAATCCAGGTGAGGGTTAGTGCCAGCAACACCCCGCCGATCGCCAGCACGGTGAGGCGCGTGCTCGTTTCCGCACCCAGACCTACGAGCGGGTTCACCACAATACCCACGAGGCTCCCGACAGAGCTTGCCACATTCAGCACTGTGGCGCGGCGATGTGCAGGAATCAGTTTATTGGTTACAGCAGAGGTGATCGGCCCGCGCGCGTGAATACCCACCACCACGAGTAAGAACCCCGATACTACGGCAAGGACATGCGGCACCGCCATCAGGCAGAAGCCCGCAGCACCATACCCCATGGCCAGCAGAAGCGCGGTTTTGCGCCCTACCCGCTTCTCGATACGCCCCGCCGCATAGTTATACCCTGCCGCAAGGAGCTGACCGACACCAGCGATCACACCCCATGTTGCAATAGGCACATCTTGTGCGGCAAAAAGCGGCTGGTTCAGCGTGTACACCGCGTTGAAAAGTGCAAAGGATGCGCTCGAACCTACCGCAACGTACAGCAGAAGCGGTGAGGTAAAAAGTAGTTTCACGCCTATTTTTAGCGAAACCCACGAAGTTTCAGGGTGTTTATCGTGAGTTTTCGGGTTCTGCTGCGGCAAAAACGCCACACAAACTGCCGCAACTACGGCCATTGCCGCCGATAACAGAGCGGGCAGTGAAATATCGACGGACCCCAACGCAGAACCCACCACGGAACCTGTTACCCCCGCGGTGAGCATCAGGGCGCTAAGATGCCCCCACGCGCCAACCGCTTTCGCATCAGCATCATCGCCAAGGGAATCATAAATATAGGCGTCTTGCACCCCCGTAAGCATGGCAATACTCAGCCCACTCATCACAAATGAAAGAGCATAAATGGAGAAATTTGTGCCAGTGGCAAAAAGAATCTCAGCAATCGCGTTGAACACAAAACCGGCACCTACGAGTCTCCGGCGGTCGAAACGGTCGCCAATAACCCCGGCAGGAATTTCAGCCACCAAAATACTAGCGACCAAAACACTTTCCAGCATGAAAATATCGGTGAGCGATAACCCACGGCTTTCCAGGAAGAACGCGCTGACCGGCACATAGAAATCAAATCCGGCAGCAATCATGGCGAGCGCCATGGGGACTAGGGATCTGCTCGACCAGACGATCCGACGTGCGGGGCATGTGGCGCTCACCTGTTTCTCCTGATTTTTATAGCTAGTCAGGACGCGAATATGGAAGAGGGTCCCATGTGCCATGCATCCTTATTTTCTATTCTCTAGCATCCCGCGTAAAAAGTGCCTTTATGTGAATAAAGCGTTAAAAAATCCGCTTTATTCGCATAAAGGCACTTTTTATCGGGTCAATCCAGGTGAGAGTTAGCGCCAGTAGTTATTGGCTGCCGCAATAGTCTGGAACTCGATGGCTACCACCTGGGCGGCTGCGGTCAGTGAGTCCGGGTCTACCGCGTATTCCGGGCGTCCCGCTTTGAGGGCATCCGGGTTAGGCTGAATCTGGTGGATGGTGTGCCGTGCGATAAGCATCGCCAGCTGCCGCCCTTCTTCGGGGGTTTTGGTGATGAGGGTGCCACCGGGAATTCCCGTTAGTTCTTCTGCTGGAAGTCGCTGGCTCATAGTGTCCACTCCAATCTGCGTATACTCCTTCAACGCCACCGTAATGAACCGCCCCCGATGCTCTCAAGCAAGTTTCCCCTGATACTCGGGTTAAGCCACCCCTTATAGCCAGCGCCGTATCAGCACGTAAAAACCGCGTGTGATACACACCCCATTTTCCCACATAAACCCATGAATACCGCTTATGTCTTTGGGTTACCTTATCCCAAAGTATTGCTATTTTACGCCGTATCACGTCTTATATAAATCACAGACAAAACCAAATATTCCAACATAAACACAAGCGGAGGGTTCCGTGCACACCATCAGCCCCTACCTCGCCGAATTCTTAGGCACGCTCATTATGTGCGCTATCGGGTGCGGCTCCATCGCCACCGTCGAGCTGCGACGCTCCAAAGGGCACGGCGATAACTTCTTCACTATCGCCTTCGGCTGGGGTTTTGCCGTAGCTTTCGGTGTCTACGCCTCGCATCCGTATTCCGGCGGGCATCTGAACCCCGCGGTCTCGGTAGGGTTGGCGGCTTTTGGCGAATTTGAGTGGGCCAAGGTCCCCGGGTATGTGATCGCCCAGCTTCTTGGGGCTATGGCGGGCGCGGGGCTGGTGTACCTGAATTACCTGCCGCATTGGAAGGCCACCGCCGACCAGAAGATTAAGCTTGGCGTGTTCTCCACGGTTCCCGCCATTCACAACTACTTCACGAACGCGCTCTCTGAAATTATTGGCACCTTCATGCTCGTCTTCTCGGCGCTGTACACCGGCGTGAATTTCAAGCCCACGATTACCACCGGCAGCGTGGAACTCTCCCTGAACCTCAACGATGTGCTCAAGCCCCTCGCCTTCGGTTTTATGGTGGCTGTGCTCGTGGTCGGGCTAGGCGGGCAGACCGGGTACGCCCTGAACCCGGCGCGCGATCTGGGTCCGCGCATTATGCACGCTCTGCTGCCTATTCATGGCAAGGGAACCTCACGCTGGTTCTACTCGTGGGTTCCTATCTTTGCCCCGCTTGTGGGCGGTTTTATGGGCGGTGCATTCTTCAAACTCTATTACGAGAGTGAGTTCACCCTCTGGGTTGTTATCTCCTCGGCATGCGCCGCCGTGCTTTTAGGGTTCGCGTATTGGGCAAATAGCCACCTGTACCGTGCACCCAGTGCTGAAGTGATTCCCCAAGGCGAGGATACTTTTGCGACGGCGGCAAAAGCTGCGGCAACCTATACCGCCACCGGTTCCATCCCGATTATCGAGAAGCGAACCTACCAGCAGTAGCTTCTGCCCGCACGGCACGAAGCCGCCCAGTTGATAAACAATCAACGGGCGGCTCCTGCGTTTTCGGGCATTACGTCGTACAGCTACCCGCCATCCACTGAACCGCAGAGGGCGCAGTGCTGCTACCAGTTCGCTGTGGCGACGCGGGCGGCACGGCGGGCGCGGAGGCGAGAACGAAGCAGGCGCCACAGCATCACCACCAGCGCCCCCATGAGCGCCCCAGCGGTGTTATTAATCAAATCATCCACATCGAAGGTACGGTACGGGCAGGGTGCCAGCCCCCAGTTACCACTGAGCTGGCTCAGCTCAATGAACAGTGAAAGACCAAACCCCGCCAGGGTGGATGCGCGCAGTCCCCACCGCAGGCACCCGGCGGTGAGCACCCCCAACGGAATGAACATCGCAATATTGAAAAATAGTTGAGCGAACACCCCGGTGGTGAAGCGGCTCAGCCCCATCCCTTTTGTCTGCTCCAGGGCTTGGCCCCAGCTCCAGCCCGCATACAGGCGCGGATAGTACAGGTTGGGGTTGCATAGCTGCCCATCCACCCGGATGGGGGTAAGTGTGAACGCAAGAATACACGCAATAAACGCCGAGAATGCGCCCGTGACAAGGTAGTGGCGGATAGTGACGGGGCGGTTAAGGTGGCGCACCCGAAGATGCATGGCGATCACCCCGACCGTAAAAAGAACGAGCAGGGCAATACCAATTTCCGCAGCGAAAATAGCGGCCATCTGCTCGTTAAATACGAGGTTTCTCACACCCAACCCCTAATATACCTTTTTGGAAATATTCCCCGAATAAAATATTTTGCGTTATGCTGTTCTCATAAGGATACCCGGCAAATTTACGCTGCCCACCCGAGATAACCTGAGAATTCCCAGTGAATGACAATCGCACGTGCATAAGGTGTGCCCGCACACCCAGAAATCTTAATGGCTGTATGCGTATCACCTCGCCGAAAACACCGCCTAGAGCACAGCCGCCGCAGCCGTATACCCCGCGATGAGGGCAATCAGTGAAAGCATTGGCTGCACCAGCCACAGCATCACAAAACGCGCGTACCTGCCCGCAAGAAGTGCCTGCACCGCCTCAACCATAGCGGTTGAAAACGTGGTGAAACCACCCAACAGTCCCAGGGAGAGCCCCGCATAGGCAACGGCATCCTGCCCACCCAAAACGTTCACCGCCGCACCCACAATACCCAGCGCGAGAGAACCCAGAACGTTAATCACAAACACCGCGCTGATGAGCGCATCGGAGGTGCGGCGCGGTGCCAAGAACCGCTCCAGATAGTAACGCAGCACCGCTCCCAGGCCGCCGCCCACACAAACGGCTGCCGCGCTCATCCACTCCATCTATACCCCTATATCCGCTGACGCCCGCCGGGTGCACTGGGAATCTTGCTCCCCACCCACAGCCCGGCACCGCTGGCGGCCAAACCTGCAACACACACGAGCATGGCTGCCCACACCAGGCGCGCTATGAGCGCATCACCAGTACCGTTATGTTCATCGAAAATATTGAGTGCCGCAATGAGGGCAGCATACGTGGTGTATCCGCCCAGCAGGCCGGTACCGAACAGTAGCCGCTGTGGGCGTACCGCCTCATCTCCGTACCGGGCGGCGCGCCGGGACCACCATGCGGTAAGTACCCCAAGCGCAAACGCACCCAGCACATTCGCAACATAAATATAACTTGGAGTGTATAGTCTGCAGAGTGAGCCGACCCCGCCGCCTATAAACACCAGCAGCGGCGCGGGGATTCTGCTCAGTGCTGAGGAACGCCTCGCAGACACTCAGCCCCCTCTCGCATTACGCGCCATGGTGCGCACAAAATCCTAATCGGTACAGAACTACTATCGTAGAATACTCCGAACACCACTAACCGCACCAACGCCCCCTCACCTGTCTAAGGCAAAATCCGCGCGGGTAGCCTGCTCTCACCGTACTACCCGCGCGGGTTCCCTGCCTTCCGTTGATCGGCAGCTAGCCGCGGCGTTTGTACTCGCCGATCTCGGATTTATCGATTTTTGGCCCGCGCCGCCTCTTCCACAGGTTCATTTTCAGCGCCCCTTTAGTTTTGACGCTATCGTCGTTCCCCTTTGGAGCGGCCCCGGAGGCGGCTGCATCGGCTGCACTCTCACTGGGTTTGGCAGCGGCACGCTCAGACTTATCAGAGCCGCCCCTGCGCCCAAGCTTCTCGGCGACCAGACGCTTCACCCCCAAATCGGAAAGCAGCGTGTGCGGGCGGACGCCCCTAACGGCAGAGGTTGCTGTCACAGGGCTGCTGGCGGTACCCGTGGCGGGCTCTTCACATTCGGTTGTTTCCGCGTTATCCTCCGCAGAATCATCCGTGACGGCAGGCTCTTTAACCCCACCAGTGACGGTGATATCCGCTGCCGTTTCAGGTTCTGCGGGCTCATCGGTTACAGCAGTGGCCAGTTCACCTGTCTCAACGGTTTTACGAGTGATATCTTCCTGGTTCTCATCAGAGGTTCCGGGCACCTCAGGCTCATTGAGAACCTCGATATCCTTGGTAACCACCGGGGCGTTCTCGTGTGCAGGTGCCTGCGCCCTCTCGGGTGTTTCGAGGTTCTCCGGTTCAGCTTCGGCGGCAGCCGCAGCATCCGGTTCGGAAGCCACGGAGCTGCTGGGTGATGTCGTAGCCTCGGGCGTCTCATCAGCGGCTTTAATGTCCTTGGCGACGAATATCTCTATCTCGTAGGTACCGTCGCTGGGCCCGCCAGCTTCAAGTTCAACACTTGCCGGTACGGTCTGATCGGCTGAGGCAGGTTCATCGGCGTGGGGGCTATCCTCAGCGGCACCCTCAATAGTGGATGTGGCGGGTTTGCCTGCGGCAACTTCAAAGTCCACAACCTCCGTGATTTCGGGGCCGTCAGCCTGTTCGGGGGTGTCCACTATGGTGGTGGCGGTATCATCTGCATTATCCGCACTATCACTACCCGTTTCTGCCGCACGGCTGCCGTCGGTTGCGGGCTTCACAATGGGGATAGCACCGGTGAAAGTGGAGCTGTCAAGAACAGCCACCCCGCCCACGCGGGTCACGTCCTTGGTGCGGCCCGCCAGCAGTTTAGCACCCTCCGCTTTGGTGGCTGAACGCACCGTTTTTGGTGACTCATTCTCCACTTCACCCTCGGATAGGGGGCCGGTAAGGGTTGCGCCCTCCACATCCATATTCGGAACGAGCTTATCGAGCCACTTCGGCATCCACCAGGCTTTATCACCCAGCAGGGTCATTATTGCGGGGGTGAGGGTCATACGCACCACGAAGGCATCCACCAGCACCCCAAACGCCAGGCCAAAACCGATGGGGCGGGTTGCCGCATCATCAGCGAAAATAAACCCGCCGAACACCGAAATCATAATGATCATGGCGGCGATCACCACACGCACCGCATGGTTATAGCCAGCAACTACAGCGGTTTTCGCGTCCTTACCGTGCACATATGCCTCACGCATACCGGAGACCAAAAATACCTGGTAGTCCATCGCCAACCCGAAGAGAATACCGATCATCAGAATCGGTAAGAAGGCCAGAATCGCCCCCGGGTCGTGCACCCCAAAAAGCGTGCCCATGAAGCCCATCTGGTAGACCGCAACCACCGCACCGAAGCTCGCCAGAATTGAGAAGAGGAACCCCGCAGATGCGACCAGCGGCGCCAGAATCGAACGGAACACCAGAATCAGCACAATAAACGACAGGCCCATCACCACCGCAAGATACAGCGGCAGCTTCTGCGCGAGCACATTTGAAACATCAATATTGCCGCCGGTCACACCGGTCACGCCTAGGCGCACATCGGTGCCCTGCACGTTCACATCCACCTGGCGCAGCTGATCCACCAGTGCGACGGTCTCGGCAGAGTTAGGCCCGTGGGTGGGGATCACCTGGAAAATCTGCAGGGTACGGTCATCAGTCTGCCCGCCAGGAATAACGGCTTTCACATTATTGCCGCCCTTGGCTTTAATGGCGTCGGCAATATCGATCTGGGCCTGCTCAGCCTGCGCCTCGCTCATGTCTGAGGGGGTGTGCGCCACCGCCAGCACGGGGCCGCTCACACCCTCACCGAACTTATCCTTCACCAGTTTGTACGCCTGGTACTGTGTGCTCTCAACCGGCGAGCTTGCAGCCGACGGCAGGCCCATGCGCATCTGGCCCATCGGAATAGCAATAGCACCCAGCACCAGCACACCGGCAATAATGGTCAGCACAGGGCGGGCGAGCACAATTTTCAGCCAGCCGTGCGGGGATTCCTCACGCTTCTGCTCGTCAGCACGGCGGGCCGCGATTTTCTGCGGGGTGCTGATCGACTCCCACGCCTTTTTCGGTAGCGCCTTGCGACCAATAAGGGCAAGCACCGCCGGGGTTAGAGTTACCGAAATCAGTACAGCCACAAACACGCACAGCGCCGCAGCATCACCCATATAGCCCAGGAACGGAATACCGGTCACATTCAGGGCCAGCAAGGCAATAATCACGGTGGCACCCGCAAACACCACCGCATTACCGCTAGTGCCGTTAGCCAGTGCAATGGAGGCGCGCATGGGCATCCCATTCATCAGATTAGAACAGTGCCTATTGAGGATGAACAGCGAATAATCAATCCCCACCGCTAGGCCGAGCATCATACCCAGTATGTAGGTGGTTGAGCTCATATCAACCAGGGACGAGAACGAAAGGGTACCCAAAATACCCACCACCACGCCCACCAGGGCCATAAGAATGGGCAGCCCGGCGGCGATGAGGGTGCCGAGCATAATAAGCAGCACAATAAGCGCCACCACAACACCTACAATCTCGCCAGCACCCATTCCCCCGCTGGAGGTCTCAGCAATATTCTGGTCAAAGTAGACTTTCAGGCCCTTCAAATCCGCGTTTTTGAAGTGCTCCATGAGCTTAGTGGTGTCTGCGGCAGAGACTTCCTCGTTCTTGGCGTTGAAGGTTACAGCGGCAATAGCGGTCGAACCGTCCTCGGAGACCGTGCGGTAGCCGCTCGTCAGGTTAAAAAGGGCCTCTTTGCGGTCGAGGTCTTCTTTCTGGGTGGGAAAGTCCTTCTCAGCTTTCGCCAGCTCGGCTTTCTTCTCGTTAAGCTGTTTCTGCCCGTCTTCGAGCTCTTTCTTTTTGGCGTTCAGGGCCGCCTGGTTCTTTTCAAGTTCCGCCTGTTTAGCGGTGGTTTCGGCACGGGTGGCGTCTAGTTTCGCCTGTGATGCGTCGGCTTCGGCACGTTTATTGTTCAGGTCTGTTTGTTTCTCGTTCAGCTCGGAGCGCTGGGCGTTCAGCTGCTCCTGCTGCTGGTTCAGCGGGGCCATGACGGAGGCCTGAGACCCCTGCGCCTCGGCTTGGGAGAACGATGCATCTAGTTTCGCCTGCTCTTCGGCCAGCCGGTTTTTGCTCACATCAAGCTGCTTCTGCGCATCCTCTACCCGCTGTTTCGCCTGGTTTACCTGCGTCTGGGAGCTATCGAGATCTTTTTTGGCGGCCTCTACCTGCTTATTACCGTTATCAACCTGCTGCTGCCCGCTTTCAACCTGCTTTTTACCCTCATCGATCTGCCGCTGACCGTCGGCAATCTGTTTTTTACCGTCTTCGAGCTGCTCGGGGGCACCGCCTACTTTCTGTTTACCTTCGGTCAGCTGTTTCTGCCCGTCGGTGAGCTGTTTTTCAGTCTCGAACGGGTCGCTGACGGCATCTACAGAGCTCACCTCCCCTTTAAGGCGCTTGAGGGAGGCTGTAAACGCCTGTTTCTGCTCATCGGTAATCCGTGAACCGTCACCGGTGGTGACAACCACCTGACCGCTGCCCCGGTTGGCATCTGGGAAGCGTGAGGACAGCTCGTCGGAGAGCCGCTGGGTTTCGGTGCCGGGCATGGTGAACGTGTTCTTCAGCTGCCCGTGGAATGCGGCGTAGCTGGCGCTCACCCCGCCAATGAGAAGGGCCCAGATGGCGATAATTACCCAGGCTTTGCGGGCTGCGAAGTCGCCGATGGAGTAGAGCCATTTGGCCACTGTGGTTCTCCCTTGGTTGATATGCGGTAAAGGTGCAGGTTTTTAGGACTAAGAAAAATATTATCTCAGGTTATTTGCTCCACTATTTTTTAGGCGCATTTTTTCATCTTTTAGCGCTGTTGTAAACCCCTTAATATGCAAAGAAATACTATGTTGAACCCCACTTTTACGCTAAATTATTATGCGCCGCACCCACCCCGCAGAGCGTTTTTAGCCTGTCTTTCCGCCCAAGAAGCAGGTTTTACCCAAATGCAGCATCTGTGGGTTTCTTATAAAACCCACAGATTATGCGGATAAAAATTCATGGGTGAAAGAAAATAGCTCCGCACCAGTAGGGTCACTGGTGCGGAGCTACATATTAATGTGTGTTGTATCAGCCACAGTATGTATTGTTGGGTTTTATCCCAGCATACTGTGCGGCATCATGCACGCGCCGCCTAGGAGGATGCTCCCACGGTGCTTTTAGCCGTCTCGGCTTGTTCATCGTGATCGGCGGGCTGTTCGGCCTCTTCTTCCAGGGTGTCCAGAAGGGTTGCACCTTCCACATCCATATTTGGAACGAGCTTATCAAGCCACTTTGGCATCCACCAGGCTTTATCGCCCAGCAGGGTCAACACTGCGGGGGTGATGGTCATACGAACCACGAACGCATCCACCAGCACCCCAAACGCCAAGCCAAAACCGATGGGGCGGATCATTGCGGATTCGGCGAAGATGAACCCGCCGAACACCGAGATCATAATGATCATGGCGGCGATCACCACACGCACCGCATGGTTGTACCCGGCAACTACAGCGGTTTTCGCGTCCTTACCGTGCACATACGCTTCGCGCATGCCAGAGACCAGGAACACCTGGTAGTCCATCGCCAGCCCGAAGAGGATACCGATCATCAGGGTGGGCAGGAACGCCAGAATCGGACCGGGGTCGTGCACCCCGAAGAGGGACCCCATGAAGCCCATCTGGTAGACCGCAACCACCGCACCGAAGCTTGCCAGAATCGAGAAGAGGAACCCGACCGAAGCAACCAGCGGCACCAGAATTGAACGGAACACCAGAATCAGCACGATAAACGACAGACCCATGACGACCGCCAAGTACAGCGGCAGTTTCTGCGCCAGCGTATTGGAGACGTCGATGTTGCCGCCGGTCAGACCGGTCACGCCCAGTTTCACGTCAGTGCCCTGTACGTTCACGTGAACCTCACGCAGCTGCTCAACCAGGTTCACAGTTTCAACCGAGCTCGGCCCGTGTTTGGGGATCACCTGGAAAATCTGCACGGTGTGATCGTCGGTTTGCCCGGCGGGAACCACGGTTTTCACGTTGTCGGGGTCTTTCGCCTCAATCGCACGAGCAATATCGATCTGCGCCTGCTCAGCCTGCGCCTCGCTCATGCCTGAGGGGGTGTGCGCCACCGCCAGTACGGGGCCGCTCATGCCTTCACCAAACTTGTCTTTAACAATCTGGTAGGCCTTATATTCAGTGCTTTCAGTCTGTGAGCTTTCAGCCGAAGGCAGGCCCATGCGCATCTGACCCATCGGAATGGCAATAGCACCCAACGCCACCACGCAGAGCAGGATGGTCACCACAGGCTTGGCGAGCACAATTTTCAGCCAGCCGTGCGGGGATTCCTCACGCTGTTCCTGTTCGGTGTGGCGTGCCGCGATCTTCTCAGGAGTATCAACGGACGCCCATGCCTTCTTTGACATGACTTTACGGCCAATCAGCGAGAGCATGGCGGGGGTTAGGGTCACCGAAATCAGTACAGCCACAAACACGCACAGCGCCGCAGCATCACCCATGTATCCCAGGAACGGAATACCAGTCACATTCAGGGCCAGCAGGGCAATAATCACGGTGGCACCCGCGAACACCACCGCGTTACCGCTGGTGCCGTTAGCGACCGCGATAGATTTTCGCAGCGGCATGCCGTCCATGAGGTTGGAGCGGTGCCTGTTGAGGATGAACAGCGAATAATCAATCCCCACCGCTAGGCCGAGCATCATGCCCAGCATATAGGTGGTTGAGCTCATATCAACCAGGGACGAGAATGAGAGGGTGCCCAGGATGCCCACAATCACGCCCACAATCGCCATGAGAATGGGCAGTCCAGCGGCAATGAGGGTGCCGAGCAAAACGATGAGCGTCATAAGGGCCACCACAACACCTACAATCTCGCCAACACCCATACCCACATCGGGAGATTCGGCGACATTCTGGTCAAAGTTGACCGTCAGGCCCTTCAAATCCGCGTTTTTGAAATGCTCCATGAGCTTTTCTTTATCAGCATGCGGGGCTTCCGAGCTTTTCATTTTGAAGAAAACCCCGGCGACCGCGGTCGAGCCGTCCTCAGAGACCGTACGATAGTCGCTCGTCAGATCCAGAAGCGCCGATTTGCGGGCGAGCTCCGCCTGCTGTTCGGGAAGCTTCTTTTCAGAGTTGGCAAGTTCAGCGGCCTTTGTATCCAGCTGCTTCTGGGATTCGGCCAGCTGAGCACGCTGAGCGTCAATCTGCGCCTGCTGGGAGCCAAGCTGTTCACGCATAGACTCTAGAGCACCAGCTGCTCGAGCCTGTTCGCGGGCCGCATCCAGCTGCTTCTGTGCCGCCTCCAGCTGCGCTTTGCCGTCATCTGCTTTCTTCTGAGCATCCCGCAGCTGTTTCTTGCCATCCTCGATCTGCTTCGGGGCGGCATCTAGCTTCTGCTTACCCTCTTCAAGCTGCTTCTTGCCGTCGGCAATCTGCTGCTCGGTGGCGAAAGGGTCGCTCACATCGTCAACCGCCGAATTCTCGTTCTTAAGGCTATTCAGCTTGTTCACGAAGGCTTGTTTCTGCTCATCGGTAATGCGTGAACCGTCACCGGTGGTCACGATTACTTGGCCGGTTCCTCGGTTAGCGTCCGGGAAGCGTGAGGCCAGCTCATCGGTGAGCCGCTGCGTCTCAGTGCCGGGCATGGTGAACGTGGTCTTTAGCTGCCCATGGAATGCACTATACGTACCGGCAACACCGGCAATAACAAGCACCCAGATAGCAATCACTGCCCAGGCTTTGCGAGCGGCAAAGCTACCGATAGAGTAAAGCCATTTAGCCACTGCGGTCCTCCTCAAAAATCTCTGTGTTGATTGATATGGTGCGCGTATTCGCTGCGCCTATGCGTATTGACCGCCAAGCAGTTTTTCAACATAGCCAAGGCAGTGTTCTATGCTGTCCCGCATTTTCTCGGCGTCTTCGGGGGGCTGCGGGTTGCCTTCGGCGTCATAGAAGGACGCCGCGATGCCCTCACAGACGGCGGAGGCGATAAGGTTCCCAAAAATGGCGATGCGCATCCGCGGGATGTCTTGGCGCTGCTGCCAGAGCTTGTCAACGACCATTTCGATGGAGTTCAAATAGGAGGTTGAGCTGTATTCGTTGAACTTATTGTCAACCGAGTAGTCGTGGAGGGCGAATAGCAGCCGCGCGTGGGGTTCCACATGTTCGGCGAGGCGTTCAGTGGTGAATGCGGCGCGCACCCCGTCGAGCATGTCCCGTTCAAGATGCGGGCCGGTGGGGGTGCAGAAGTCAGGGATGACCTCAAAAATACGGTCCAGGTACTCGTTCAGGCGTTCAACGGCGGCGGCTTCAACCGAGGAAAAATGGTTGAAGATGGTACGCCGGGATACACCGGATTCTTTGGCGAGCGTATCCGCCGTAAGCGCTTTAAGGCCGCCCGCAAGTACGAGCTTTTCGGCCGCATCCATAATGGCGATGCGGTTCTCGGCTTTGCGCGCGGAGCGTTTGTCTACAATCTTTTGGGCAATACACACAGTTATTACACTAAGTGCAATATTGCACTAAGTGCAAGTTTTAGCACTGTGAGCTCGCCCATATTTTTGCACTGAGTGCAAATATGCAGGGGTGTTCGACCCCAAGAACCAACACAGGACGCACACGGTAACCAGCAAATTGAGCACACGGTTCCTTCACGCTACCCACAAATGGCGGGCATCCTTGTGGATGCCCGCCGTATCAGAAGAAGCAGCAGCCCGCTAGTGTCCGCCTGTCCCCTTCTGCACGCTCAGCCGAGCCTGCGCAGGTGCCGCACTCGCCAACGGCAAACGCACCATGAACTCGGTGCGGCCTGGCCGGGATTTAACCGAGATCGTGCCGCCGTGCACACGCACAATCGCCTGCACAATCGAGAGCCCCAGCCCCGTGGTTCCGTCCGAACCGGAACGTGCCTTATCGGCGCGCGCGAAACGGTCAAAAATCTTATCCACAAACTGCGGGTCAATCCCCGGCCCGTTATCCACCACGGTCATTAGGGCATGGCTGCGATCCGCTGAAACCCGCAACCCGGCAATCACAGTGGTGCCGTCATCCGTGTGTTTACGGGCGTTTGACAGCAGATTCAGAATCACCTGCTGCAGCTGTGAGCGGTCAGCAATCATCTCAACCGGCTCATCCGGCACATCCAGCCGCCACACGTGAGTGCGGGCCGCCGCCTGCATATCGGACAGGCACTCAATCAGCAGTTCCGTCAGGTCAATCAGCTCAAACTGCGGCTCACGCCCCTCATCCAAACGTGCCAGCAGCAGCAGGTCTTCAACAAGGCGCGACATGCGCACCGTTTGCGAGTCGATGCGCGCCAGCGACGACTGCCCATTCTCACTCATTGCCTCTGTCCAGCGCATCATATCTGAGTAGCCTTTAATGGCAGCCAGGGGAGTGCGGAGCTCATGGGAGGCATCCGCAATGAAAGCGCGAATCTGCTGTTCGGTGCGTTCACGCACCTCAAGGGCCGAACTCACATTATCGAGCAGCTGGTTCAGAGCGTACCCGACCGCACCCACCTCGGTTCTGGGGTCGGCGTCTTTGGGCATGACCTTCACCTGCTGGGAGATGGTGTGTTCACCCAGGTTTAGGTTCGCCACGTCGGTGGCAACCGCCGAAACACGCTCCAGCGGGCGCATGGTGCGGCGAATAATGTAGGAGCCAAGCATCCCGGCCAGCATCATAACAGCCACGGATCCGATCACCATCACAGTGATAGTGGCGGCTAGGGTCTGGTGCATATCGCCCATGGGTACACCAACCAGCAGGTTTCCTGAGCCTGGCTTACCTTTTGAGACCTGCACCAGGTAGTGGCCTCCGCTTTCCAACTCAACCTCCACGGGTACGCCGTCTTGGGCACCCAGGCGGATAGCAGAGAGCAGGTTCTTATCGGAGTCTGAGATCCCCTGAGTATGCGCTTTGCTGTCGAGGATGCCTGCGAAAGTGGTCTGCCCGTCTCGGTCAAAGCACATGCCGAGTGTGCCAGGCACCTGCCCGGGAATGAGTAGCGGGTTTTTGCCGGTGGCATTATTGTCCGAGGTGGGGCACGCGAGGTTCCCACTGGATTCTCCCCCTTCGGGGCCGCCACCCGCACGCAGGGAGGTGCCGTTGAGGTTAGCTATAACCTGACCCAGTAGCGAGTTATGAATAGCAACGTAGCTTGAGCTGCCGATAATAATGCAGGCAACGCCGAGCATACTTACGAGGATGGCAATAAGGCGGGTGCGCAGACGCGGGGAGTAACGCACTTTTTTGTTTCGTCGTGCGCGTTTAGCGGGTACCTGGGGTTGGGGTGGTGCTGTGTGCGTGCTCTGCGCTACGTTCATTCAACCACCCTTCCATGCCACATTCGGAATTTATTATATGCAGTATTTGCGAGGATTAATCCTTGATTTTTAAAATTTTACTGCTGTTTTTATACAGCTGGACGTATAACATAACCTGCGCCGCGTACTGTATGGATCATAGGCTCACGCCCCACATCAATCTTCTTACGCAGATACGAGATGTAAAGCTCCACAATATTTGCTTGCCCGCCAAAATCATAGTTCCACACGTTATCAAGAATCTGGCTTTTAGAGACCACGCGTTTAGCGTTCTCCATGAGGTAGCGCAGCAAATCGAACTGAGTTGCGGTAAGCGTGATGGGGTCGCCGCCACGGCTCACCTCACGGGTGTCCTGGTTCAGGATCAAATCCCCCACCACTAGTTCGGCGTCATCAACCGCAGCCACACCCGAGCGTTGCACCAGCCGGTGCAGGCGAATCATCACCTCCTCCATTGAGAATGGTTTAGTCACATAATCGTCGGCACCCGCCGCCAGCCCTTCAATACGGTTATCAACGGAGTCTTTAGCGGTGAGGAAGAGGCACGGCACCTCGGGGTAAAATTTGCGGATGCGTTCCAGCAGTTCCAGGCCGTCAAAGCCGGGCATCATAATATCGAGTACCAGCACGTCTGGCCGCCAGTCACGGGCAATGGCGAGCGCGGTGGGCCCGTCGGTGGCAGACCGCACGTCCCAGCCGATCATTTTCAGGCCCATGCTCACGAGTTCTTTCAGCATCTCTTCGTCGTCAGCGACAAGGGCGCGGATGGGGCTGCCGTCTGGGTGCTCAAGGGTGGGAAGATTTTTAGCGATTTCGGTTGCTTTGCTACTCATGTTTTAAAGGGTAGCGGGAGTTTGGGGGTGCAGTGGCGGTTTTTCCCGTTTTTCTCGCACAACATAGTGGATGCATAAGCCGCGCACAGCAACAGCACAGTATCCCGCATCCTGGGGTCGTTCAAAGATGCCGCCCCTGTGTGCTTACCGGCAGGGCCGCATAATAATGACACTGTGACGCCAGATGAGGAATGGAGTTCCCTTGGCGTCACAGTGTCTTAGGGATGTGGGCGAGTAGTGGTCAGGCGTTGCGGCCCTACCCTGTTAGAGGCGCACCCCGCCCTTGAGGATACGGCGAGGTTCCAGCGGTTTCACCCCGCCAGCACCTGGGGCTCCGTAGCCGGATACACTCAAATCGTTGCGGGTATTTCGTGGGCCGGAGAATCCTTCGTCCTTGATCTTCCCGTCGGAGGACACCGTGGTGGTAATCTCTTTATTTCTATCCCCCACACTCACGCTGTCGGGGGTAATCTCAACCCACGATCCGTCTGCACAGGTCACGGTTTTTACTTCTTTGTCTTTCATGTACCGGAAGGTGCCGTCGGGGTTCACGTGGATCACCTGCCTAGTACCGTATCCCACGTTTTCTTTAACGGTCATGTCCCAGGAGCCATCGGGGTTCAGCTGTATGTTTTTCATCCCTGTTTCTGCGGTCCAGGTGCCGTCGGCTTTTACCTCAATATGGTCACTGCCGCGCTTAATGTAGGTCCAGGAGCCGTCGGAGTCGTTAATTTTTACCCAGGGTTTGTCGGAGCTGCTGATGGGGTCGTTCGGGCGCGGGCGCGGTTTACCGGCCTTATTATCATCGGTGAGAGCAGCTGAGCCGCCGGGGGCACTATGGCTTTCGAAGGGAACTTTGTCGGGGTTTTTGCCGACTTCATGGGCTGGGCAGGTGATGGGGAATTTTACGTCGGTGAAGAAGTTATATTCCCGCGCTTTTTCGGGGTGTTCAATGAGTTCTTTGGCGTCAATTTGTTCTTTTGGGGTGGGGGTGGCGGATGCCGTGTAGCTTGATGATGCTGCGCTTGAGGCTCGGCTGCTGCTGGCGGACTGTGATTTTGAGCTGGATGAGCTTGAGGTGGAGGCTGCTGTGCAGGCGCTGAGTGCGAGAACCATGACCGCGCCTACGGAAAGTATGCGAAGCTTATGCATAGTAATTCCTTACCGGTGAATATTATGGGTTTATGGGCGTTTTCCTCTTCTAATATACCCTTTAGACTTTTTTGAGGCCGCTAAAACACGCCCCTGGATGCAGGATCCTTTTCGCTGTGCTCTCATCCCATCCGCTATTGCGGCTTTGTGGGTTTTGTCTATAGCCCGTCCCGCAGGATTGATGGGAGCATCCCCAACTCGTCGAGCCTGCGCACCAGGTGGATACTCAGGTCGTTACCCCACGTCCGTGAACTGTATTTGCGGGTGCCTTCAGGCCGGTAGAGCAGGTCGCGGTCAAGCAGGCTTTTCAGTTGTTTACTGCGCACTGCGGAGGAGCCGGGAAGCAGGTCTTTCACGTCACCGGCTGAGACTTCCCAAATAGCATTATTTAACAGGCACAAATCTGATATTTAACGGTGATAGCCGTTTTCCCTTGATATTTCAAGGTTTTCAGAATCCCCTGTCGGGTAATTATTTAACGCCAGGCGTTTTAACATTTAACGCGAAGGCCCTTTCCGGAGGCAGCGCAGCCGGGTACAGCAACGCCCGCATACGGAGCGAACCGTAGCGGGCGGGTACTGCTGTATTCACCGGTTACAGTGTTAGCGGTGCTGTGTTTTATGGGAATGCCTTCTGCCCTGCGGCTATGGGGTTACGCGCCCTTAGGGGCATAACACCATCTTTAACAGTTAATGGTGCGCGGGGGGTGTCCAAGTCTTTTATGCTTTTATCTCCACCCCGGCTCTCCCAAGTTTTTTGTGCAACTTCCCTCCATTTCTTATCCGAAACACCCTCATAGATTTTGCCGTCGGGGGTGCCGTAGGTGATTTCGCTGTCCTTGTATTCATAGCACCATGAGCCGTCGGCAAACATCTGTATCTTTGCGGATTCCCCAGTTTTCTTCACCCACGTGCCGTTCGGGTTCACATGCATATTCACCATGGTTTTTTCGGTGTAGGAGTCCCATGACCCGTCCGCGTTCAATGTTGCGGTACTACCGTCACTACTTTTGGCTTTCCATGTACCGTCGGCGGCAACTTCAGCGGTTCCTTTTCCTTCTTTAGTGGAATACGAGTAGGACCCATCATCTTTGAGGTGAACATTGCTTAGCCCCCAATCATGGGACTCCGTTTCCCGACGGCGTGGCTCTTTACCCGCCTTATTATCATCGGTGAGGACAAGCCGCTGCTGCTGCGCTATGGCGACGCGTTCCTGTTCGGAGCCAACGGGTGCCTGTACGGCCTTTACACCCCTGGGCAAGGGTGTACGCGGTATCAGCGGGATGACGCCGTTACTTCCCACACCGTATTTAATATCTTCTGTCCGCTGCACGATAGACGATTGCTCGTAGTCGAAGGGCTTCACGAGGCTCCACTCGGAGCTTACTGAGGTACTCTGCTGCCCATCCTTCGAATCGGTGATTGTGACGGTTCCGTCCGCACTGCCAACAATGGTTTGGTAGCGGTTTTTCTGCTCCCAGCTGCCGTCAGGGCGCACCTGCTCTCGGACCTCTACAGCTTCTTTCCCCTCTTCGGCCTCATATTTAGTAACTTTATCCCACGACCCATCAGGGTTGACGTGCGTTTTCTCCTGCGTGGATTTGCTATTTACCACGGTATCCCACGACCCGTCGGCGTGAAGTGTAACTTCCTGATGACGATAACCGTCTGATCGATATGACCAGGTGCCGTCAGCGTTCACGGTCAGCTCCCGGTCTTTATCAGGGGAATACTTCCAAGAGCCGTCATCATGCACCGTCACATACTTGCTGGTTCCCCCCTGCGAGCGCGGGCGGGGTTTACCAGCCTTATTGTCGTCGGTCAGACCAACGGTGCGCACCTCGCCGCCAGATGCTGACGGGGTGGCGCTGGGTGACACGGACGCAGAGGCTGTGGCGGATGAGGTGGCCTCAGCCGGGTTGAATTTGCCGGGCTCCGGGCAGGCTGGCATTTCGGGTTCGGTGTACCTGCTGTATGGGCTGTATGAGCTGGAAGCCACCGGGCGTTCTGGGGCGCGCGGTATTGTTTCTTCTTTCCTTGCGGAAAACACGGCACACGAGCTTAAAACCAGTGTCAGCGCGGTACCTGCTGAGATGGATGCAAGAACACGGTGATAGCGTAAGATTGTCATTGCCAGATTCCTTACACTCTCTCCTACGAGAAGGCCTTCTGCCCGGCGGCTACAGCGACACGCGGCATCAGGGGAACAACACCATCTTTAACAGGGGACACCACGGTGGCGGCGTGTGGGGGTTCTATGTATTCATAGTCGCGCCGTTCATCCCACATTTTATAATCGGCTTCATGCCATTCACCGTCCGTACCGAGCCCGTAGATTTTACCCTCGGGGGTGCCATAGTAGGCACCGTAGTAGGCGGATGATTCGCCGTCGCCGATCCTGAGATCGTAGCACCATGAGCCGTCGGCAAACATCTGCGCCCTTACGTTTTTCCCAAAATTCTTCACCCACGTGCCGTCCGAATTCACGTGCACATTCATCTTGGATTCTTTGGTGTTCACCGTGGGTTTTTCGGTGTAGGAGTCCCATGACCCGTCCGCGTTCAATGTTGCGGTGTTACCGTCACTACTTTTGGCTTTCCACGTACCGTCGGCGGCAACTTCAGCGGTTGCATCTCCTTCTTTAGTGGAATACGAGTAGGACCCATCATCTTTGAGGTCTACGTTGTCCAGACCCTGGTCATAGGATTCTGTTTTCCGGCGGCGCGGCTCTTTACCCGCCTTATTATCATCGGTGAGGACAAGCCGCTGCTGCTGTGCCAGGGCAATACGTTCCTGCTCCGACCCAACGGGTGCCTGCGCAGCCTTTACACCCCTGGGCAAGGGCGCACGTGGCATCAGCGGGATCACACCGCCGTCTCCCACACCGTACTTAATGTTATGGTCCTTCTGCACAAAAATTAATTCCTTGTAGTCGAAAGGCTCCACAAGGCTCCATTCGGAGCTTGAGAAGGTGCTGCCCTGCTTTCCATCCGAATATGTGAGCGTGACGGTGCCGTCCGCGCTGCCAACAATGGTTTGGTAGGGGCCTTTCTGCTCCCAGCTGCCGTCAGAGCGCACCTGCTCATGGTGCTCTTCGGCCGCCTTCCCCTCTTTGGCCTCGTATTTAGTAACTTTATCCCACGACCCGTCAGGGTTAACGTGCATTTTCTCCTGTTTGCTGTACTCGTTATTTGTAATATCCCACGACCCGTTGGCGTGAAGTGTAGCTTCCCGCTGCCCAAAGGTCTTTGATCGATACGACCAAGTACCATCCGCATTCACGGTCAGATCATCGCTGCCGGCGTGATATTTCCAGGAGCCGTCCTCGTTCACCGTCACATCGTTAATAACCTTCCCCTGAGGGCGCGGGCGGGGCTTACCGGCCTTATTATTATCGGTCAAACCAACGGTGCGTACCTCGCCGCCAGACGCTGACGGGGTGGCGCTAGGTGAAACCGATGACGATGAAGTAGCCTCAGCCGGAAATTTACCGGGCTCCGGGCATTTTTCCGGCTTCTCAGGCATCCCGTGGCTGTTATACGAGTTATGCGAGCTGGAGGCCGACGGGTGCTCCGGGGAGTCCTCTTTCTTCGCAGAGAACGTAGTGCACGAGCTTAAAACCAGCATTAACGCGGCACCTGCCGAGATGGACGCAAGAACACGGTGATAACGAAAGTTTTTCATTGTACAACCTCCTTATAACCTCTTATGAGACGGCCTGCTGACCGGGGTACAGCGGTTTACGCGGGGTCAGAGGCAGGACGCCTCCCCCACCAATGCCGAGACCATACCCCACCCTGGGTGATGGAACACTGGGGGTGCGCACAGTTGTATACGTTTCATTCGTAATCTCGAACGGCTTACCGCTTGAGCCTTCCATGTACACTTTGCCGTTGACATCGCTGTAGGTGACGAACCCGCCGCTGCTCTCTGAGCGCCACGTCCCGTCAGCATGCAGTTCTTCTTTTTTAGAACCCTCAGTCGTACGCCAAGTGCCGTCAGGGTTAACGTGCGTGACAGCTTCCTCACCGCCACTCTTAGTTTCTTTCTCTTCCCACGAGCCGTCGGCGTAAAGGGTCGTTGTTTTCTGCCCCACCGCTTTCTCATGTTGAACCCAGGTGCCATCGGTGGCGACAGTCAGCTCAGTGTCCCCTTTGTTCCAGCTCCATGAGCCGTCAGGGTTAACCTTGGCTTGCGAGTTTACTTCACGTTCAGGGCGCGGGCGCGGCTTACCGGCTTTATTCTCATCTGTCAGAAGTGTGCCTTCAAGCTCAGCAAGGTCCCTGCGGTATTCATCAGTTTCGGGTACAGCTTTTTTAGCGGAGACGCCCAACGGCAGGGCGGTACGCGGTTTCAGGGGAATAACACCGTCTTTCGGGACGGAAGTTACCAAGCTTCCATCTTCCTTGTAGAGCGATGCCACGTACTTGGGGAAAATATCAGGCCATTCGCTGCGAGAAATAGGTTTCTCTTCATCTGCTTTGGAGTCTTTCTTGGTGGCTGTACCATCAGCCTTACCAACATATTTAACGCCGAGCTCGTCTACCTCCCAGGTGCCGTCGGCGCGAACCTCTGCCTTATTTGAAGGCTCTTTATTTTCTTTGCCTTGCTCTTGAATGCTCCACGAGCCATCAGGGTTAACGTGGATTACAGTTTTTGAATTAGACAGTTTTTCGGTGGATTCCCACGAGCCGTCGGCGTGAAGCGTAAATTCCTTCTCACCAGTTTTATTCACCCAAGTGCCGTCAGCATTCACAGTTATTTTTTCCTGGCCAGACAAGGTTTTCTCTGTCCACGATCCATCAGATTTCACCTGGTTCTGATTACCACGAGTTTCACGTTCGGAGCGGGGGCGGGGTTTTCCTGCCTTATTGTCGTCTCCCAGACCAACTATCTGCCGCCCGTCCTCTGTTGGGGCGGATGCGGACTCTGACGACCCTGAGTTATTGGCGCCCCCTCCCTGGTTCACCCCGGATGATGAGCAGGCGCTCAGTGCCAGCAAGAGGGCGAATGAGGCCGATACGGGGGCTGCCATACGGTTGCGGCTGGTCTTCTTCATTGGAGTTTTCCTTCTTCATAACGTATGTCGGTGTGCGGCGCACCGGGCGCCGTTACCCTCAGTATATGAACCGGGGCAGTGGCTGCGGCGGCACCTCACCGGTGCTCGTTACGATGTACAGAGAACCCGTAGCCAGCTCCCACCGTTCCCCCAGTAAACCCCCAGCTTTAAAGACGCGTGCAGGCCGGATGCTCCCCACACAACGGGGGTATCCGGCCTGCACGGTGCCGGGTATTTCTCGCCCACAGCAGGTACCGCACGCGGCCCCAGTGGCGAACCGGCTCAGCTACGAAACGGCTTTCTGCCCCACTTTCAGCGGGGTGCGGGGCTTGAGCGGAACCACACTATTGGGGCCCACGCCGTTCTTTGAGACGTAAGAGGTGGGGAATCCGGGTACTTTCGCCGGGAAGTGCTCTTTCTTGATTTCCCGGTTAAAGTTGCTGTGCTGCTTATCCACGTGGTGGGCGGTGCCATCTGCCAGGCCGGTATCGAGTGACCTGTCGTCCTCGTACCGCCACGAGCCGTCCGCGTGGGTTACAGTAACGGATTGGTTCCGTTGATCCTCCCAGGTCCACGAGCCGTCAGCGTTCACATGAATTTTCTGCTGATATTTCACGTCGTCAAAGTCCCAGGAACCATCAGCGTGCAGGGCGGCAGACGAGCCGTCTTTTGTGCTCTTCCACTCCCAGGTGCCGTCGGCGTTCACCTTGACCTCCACGCCACCGACGGTGGTGTGCGTCCATGAGCCGTCCTCATTAATGGTGGCGTTGGATTCTGGGTATTTATCGGTGGAACGCGGGCGCGGTTTACCGGCCTTATTGTCGTCGGTCAGGGCGGTACCGTCCGCCTCAGCTGAGGCCTGCTTATCCTCCTCAGATCCGGGGACAGCATAGGTGACTTTCAAACCGGGCTTGAGGCCAGCACGGGGTTTGAGCGGAACCACGCTATTGGGGCCCACAGCGTTCTCCGTCACCTGCGTATGGGGCGCTGGGGGAACCACGGGGAAACCTTCCTTAGGGATTTCACGTTCCTCCCCGGTGGCCGTGTTCTTCTTCGTCGCGGTTCCCTCCGTTGTGCCGGTGGTTACGTACTTACCGCCGCCTTCGTGGTTTTCCCAGCTGCCATCGGCACGAGTTTCTGTGGAGTCACCGGTCTTCTCGTTTTTCTGCCTCCATGTGCCGTCCGCGTTCATGTGAATAGTTTTCTTCACATACTCGTTGTGGGTGGAATAATCCCATGAGCCGTCGGCGTGCAGGGTGGCTTCCTGCCCGTTCTTTTCGTCCTTCCAGTGCCAGGTGCCATCCGCGTTAGTGGTCATGACTGTGCCGTCGGGCTTATCGTATGTCCACGATCCGTCCTCATTAATGGTTGCACCTTTGAGGGTGTCTTTCATGGATGAGCGCGGGCGCGGTTTACCGGCTTTATTGTCGTCGGTCAGGCCCACGGGCAGCTTATCGTCCGCCGATTCGGAGGCAGCCGCCGTGTTCACCGGGGAGGACTCGCTCGTAGCGGCGGCTGCGGAAGACTCGCTCATAGTCGGGGAACTTTCCTGCGATTTCACGGAGCTAGTGGTGCAGGCGCTCAGCGCCAAAACCAAGGCAACACTGGCCGATAGTGGCGCGGCGAAACGACGGGGCGTCAACATATGCATTCTCTTTTCAACGGTGAATAATAATGCCCCACAACACCACTTCAGTGAATATGCAGCAGTGTGGGTTGTGCAGCATCTTTAAGTGTACCTTGCTGGCTAAACCAGCCATATCTTCACCCAATACCCGCTATGCATAGTTTTACATGTTTATGCGTTTTGTAATGTCCTATCACCAGTTAGGGGACGTTTTTCTGACCCGCCTTCAGCGGGGTGCGCGGGCGCAGCGGGATGATGCTCTTATCCCCCACACCATCCTGCCCATAAATGGTGGGCACCGCCGGGGTCTCATCGGGTATTCGGTCCGGGCCAACCTCACGCATATCCGGCTTCTGCTGGTACACCTTCCCGTCCGATGTGCCGTACAGGGTCACATGCTCAGCCTGCTGACGCCATGAACCGTCCGTGTTCACCGCCATCCCCCGCCCAGACGGGACCAGGTCATAGCTCACATGATCCACCACCCGAATCCAGCTGCCGTCCGGGTTCACCCGGGTGCGTTCCTTAGTTTTAGCGATATAGCTCTCCCACGTGCCATCAGCTTTCAGGTTCGCCTTATCCCCGCCGCTATTGGACCACTCCCAGGTGCCGTCCGGGTGCACGTGCATGCTCACATTCGCGTCCTTATACTCCCACGACCCGTCACCATTAATTTTTGCGCCCGCCGGGGTAGTCCCACCGGATGCGCTCGGCCGGGGCCTGCCCGCCTTATACTCGTCCACTTGGCCCACAGGCACGGTGTAGCTTGTTGAGGTGGACGGGGCCGGAGTGGCGGCCCGCTCCTCATACGTGGGGTTGGCGGTGCAAGCGCTTAGCACCACCAATAAGACGGCACCAGAGCATAACGGCGCCACACGGTAACGGGGCGTAAACATGTGTTCTCTCTTTCACCGGCGATAGTTTCAGGCGCCACGGCAGCCTCCGGAAGGTAGGGCACCTGTTCCCTTAAATTTTATCGTGCGCCACCTTTGAGGGTGAGGGCACGCATCACGGTGTCTCCCGCGCAATCGTAGAAGAACCCCGGCGAAACGTCGCGTGAAGGCGCCGCCCCGCCGGGGCTATCAGGGAACCGCCGGGCTACGAGCTCACTTTCTGCCCGGCCTTCAACGGGGTGCGCGGTTTAAGCGGCACCACACCGCCGCCGCCCGGGCCGTTCGGCTCAAGCACGGTGGGGGCGCTAGGAATGCCCTTCGGTGCATCCTTCTTCGACAGCTCACGCGCAACAGGTTTCTCCTGGTACGCCTTGCCCTCTGCGGTACCGTACAGCACGAACGAATCGGTCTCATTACGCCACGAGCCGTCCGCGTTCACCGTGATCTTATGGTTACCTTTCACCAGGTCTTCGGCACCGCCCTTATACTCCCAGCTCCAGCCGCCATCGGCTTTAACGTGCACAGTCTCATCACGGGAGGCAATATACTCATCCCACGACCCGTCAGCGTGCAACGCGGAGGTGTTACCGTTAGCGTCCTTCTGGGTCCAGGTGCCATCGGCTGCAACCGTCATGGTGACGCCCTTAGCATCAGAGTACGTCCACGATCCGTCCTCATTCACCGTGGCATTTGCTTTGAGCTTGTGCTTTGAACGTGGGCGTTCGGTGCCCGCCTTATTGTCGTCGGTCAGCAGCAGCCCCTCCTGCTCGGCGGTGGCTTTCAGGTCTTCTTCAGAGCCGGGGACAACGTAAATCACTTTCGTACCCGGTTTCAGGCCCTTACGGGGCTGCAACGGCAGCACGCTCTCACCGCCCACCCCGTCCTCAGAGACCACCATTGCGGGGGCGGGAGGCACCACGGGCCATTCCTTACGGGAGAGCTGACGCTGACCCGACGCGCTCTTACTTACCGCCGTCCCGTCGGCGTTGCCGGTGTTTTCGGTGGTGCCGTGGGTGTGTTTCCAGCCGCCGTCAGTGTGCGTCTCGAAATGCCCCACTTTCCTGTCATCCATAGTCCAGGTGCCGTCAGCGTTAACATGCACCTGCCGGTGGATCATCTCATTATTCATAATGTGATCCCACGAGCCGTCAGCGTGCAGGGTGGCCTCAGTACCTTCTTTCTGGTTTTTCCAGGTCCAGGTGCCGTCGGCGTTAGTGGTCATAACGGTGCCGTTGGAGGCGGTGTACGTCCACGACCCGTCCGGGTTCACTGTCGCACCTGTGGCAACATCTTTCACCTTCGAGCGGGGGCGGCTATCGCCAGCTTTATTATCTTCAGTTAAACCGAGGGGGAGCTTCCCGTCAGCAGCATCCGGTGTAGTGGCGGAGGCGCTCGCCGAAGCAGGTGACGACGCACCCGCCTGCGGTGAACTATTAGATGCCGAAGAGCACGCGCTCAACCCCAGAAGTAGACAGGCACCGGCACATAGCGGCGCCACAATTCGGCGGGATTTAAACATATAACTCCCTCGTTATTTATCGGTAATCATGGTGGTGACGTTTTGGTCACCCTTGTTTCATTGTAACGCGCACCTTTCACCACCTAGTACCGGTGCTTACGCCCCTTCAGCGCGTCGCACGCTGCCGGTTTTCGGCACCTTCCCCCTGAACTTTCCGCCTTTTTGCGGGAATGAACCGCTGCGGCAGGCTCTTATAGCTGAGGGTGACGGTAAAATTTGAGGAAATACCCGAGAGCCGACGGAAGGAGAGGACCATGCGCATCAGCCGCATCTACAACAATAATGTGGCCCTCACCGTCGATACTTTCGGTAAGCAGGCGGTGGTGATCGGCCGCGGGCTGGCGTTTGGTAAACGCAAAGGGGACATGGTTGACCCCGCGAAAGTTGAGCAGACCTTCGTCCCTGAACAAGGTATCTCGGCGGAGCGGCTCAGCTGGTCGCTGTCCGAAATTCCTGCCGATATTCTGGCGATAGCCACCGAAATAGAGGGCGACACCCGCAACGACACCGAGATTGAGCTCTCAAACTCATTCATTATCCCGTTCGCAGACCACCTGCACTACGCGGTCATACGCGCCCGTGACGGGCTGCGCGTGGATTACCCGCTCGCACCCGAGGTGAACCTGCTGTACCCGCACGAGGTGACCTACGGCCACCGTGCCCTGAACCTGGTGCGCAAGCGCATGGGCGTGGAGCTGAACACGAACGAGGCGATCCCGCTGGCGCTGCACCTGGTAAACGCCCAGTTTGCGACCGCCGACATGTCGCGGGCATTCCGTATGACGGAGGTGTTTGCGCAGGTTTTTGAGGTGATTGAGGTTGCGTACAGGCGCGCTATCGACCCGGCCTCCATGTCCGCGGCACGGTTCATTACGCACCTGCGGTACCTGTTTGTGCGCGCCGATCAGGGCAAGATCGGGGCGGCAGGTGCCGGGATTTCGCAGCCGAGCCTGCTGGCGGCTTTACGCGCGGATGCGCCACGCGCCTACGCGTGCGCGCAGAAGGTGCTGCTGCTTCTTGAGATGCAGCTTCAGCAGCCGCTCACCCAGGATGAGCTGACCTATTTGACGATTCATATTGACCGCTTGGCGAAAGACCTGTGGGGTGCTGCCCCCGCATAGGGCAGCCGCCTCACCCGTTCCGCAGCAGGTGCAGTACGGCCTGCACGCGGCGGGCGTTGCTGTTCGTATCGGGCAGGTCGAGCTTCGCGAAAAGGGTGTTAATGTGCTTTGCCACGGTCTTTTCCGCCACGAACAGCTTCTCAGCAATATCGCCGTTTGGCAGGCCCTCCGCCATGAGGGTCAGCACCTCAAGCTCACGGGAGGTCAGCCGCTCCAAGCGCTGCTGCACCGCCCGATGCTCCATCAGCTCCTTGAGGGTCTCCGGGTCTACCACCACGCCGCCTGCGGCAACCGCTTTGACCGAGCGCACGAACCCGGCATCGTCAAACACCCTGTCTTTGAGCAGGTAGCCGGTTCCCAAACCGCCGTCCATATGCAGCTCGTCCACGTACAGGCGCTCCACATACTGCGAAAGAATCAGCACCGGCTGCCCCGGAATCTGCTTGCGAATCTGAACCGCCGCACGCAAACCCTCATCCGTGAAGGTCGGCGGCATGCGAATGTCGATCAGCGCAACATCCGGGCGGTGGATGAGCACCGCATCCGTGAGCGACGGCCCATCATCCACGGCGGCAACAACCTCAAAACCGTGGCGGGTAAACAGGTTCTCAAGCCCCTGCCGGAGCAAAAACTGGTCTTCGGCTATGACGATGCGCATCCGCCCTCCGATGCAACGTTGCGGAAAAAGGTGGTGCCAGCACCCATGACGGAGCCAGCCCTTCGGTGACACTATTAATTATATGGAAACGCAACCACACCACCACGGATTACCGACAGGAGACGGCACGATGCCCACCGAAAACGTCGCCGAACCAATCCTGCGGATGTACACGGACCCGCAGTCGAGTTCCGCACCTCAACCTAGCTCTGTACCTCAGCCCGGTCCCGCACCCACGCACCCGGGACCAATCAGCCCGGAGCCGATGAGTTCGCGGCCTTCCCACCTCAAGCCGCTGAGCACCCAGAACTCCGGGCAGGACTACAACCCACCCGGGCGCGGCCAAACTATTCTTCTCATGGCGGGCATTTACATTCGCGCCATCTACGAGGTTTATGTTTTCGCCCTGTTCTGCATCGTCATCAGCCTGTGCTTGATGGGGATTGGTTTCGTGTTCCTGCCGTTCATCCTGAACTTGATGAAGTTCGATGCGGAGGCAGAGCGCAATACCGCACGTCACCGCGCCGGGGTCGAGGTGATCGGAGGGTACAAACCCGTAGAAGACGGTAAAAACCCGCTGAGCCCCGCAAGGAACCTCGCCCGGTTGGGTGACAGCCTGGTGCTGCGCGATATTCTCTGGCACTTTGTGAATGTCTTCGTGGGTACATTCCTTGGGGTTATACCAACATCTCTATTTCTCAGCGGCGTGTGGGGCGTTGCGCTTATGGTGGGGCAGCATTATTTCGTCCCTGTATTTGTTGTTGATCCCGGCGGATCACATTACATGGATCCCGGCGGATCACATTACATGTTCCTTGATATGAGCACCCCCAATGCGTACTGGTATGCCGGAACCCTGGGTATTATCCAGATCCTGTTGGCGTTCATCATTGCCCGACCTCTGCTACGGACCTATGGCTACTGGGTTCAGCTTGTGCTGGGCCGCTCTTCCGAACTGGTGCTGCGTGAGCGCATCAGCCACCTGACCGACACCCGCAACGATGCCCTGGACTTTCAGCAGGACGAAATCTCACGCATCGAACGTGACCTTCACGATGGGGTTCAGGCGCACCTGGTCTCCATGGGCATGACCCTCAACGAGGTTGCCGCGCTCATGCAAGAAGACCCCGAACGCGCCCAGCAGATGCTCTCCCAGGCGCAGAACAGTTCGGTGACGGCCCTGCAGGAGCTGCGCGGACTGGTGCGGGGTATTCGCCCGCCGCTGCTGGCGGATCGCGGGCTGAATGAGGCAG
Organism: Rothia aeria; assembly: GCF_016726365.1. NCBI lineage: Bacteria > Bacillati > Actinomycetota > Actinomycetes > Micrococcales > Micrococcaceae > Rothia > Rothia aeria. The sequence goes on from NZ_CP068102.1 coordinate 1,405,724, forward strand.
TGCGCTCGCTGTGCACCAGCACCTCGGTTCCGACCACGTTCACGAGCACGCTGACCGGGCGTCTGCCCGAACCGCTGGAGACCGCGCTGTATTTCGCTGCGGCGGAGCTGGTCACGAACGCCGTCAAACACGCGAACGCCCAGAAGATTACCGTGGGTATTACGCAGGGTGAATCGCTCATTATGCTGGAAGTGCAGGATGACGGCACCGGCGGTATCCCTCAGGATGCGCTGGGCAGCAAAGCATCCGGCGGGTTGGAAGGCATTCGCCGCAGGCTCGCCACTTTCGACGGGGAAATGTTTGTCAGCAGCCCAGCGGAAGGACCAACGTCGGTGCGCGCAATCGTGCCGTATGCCGCCCCCGCACCCCAGCAGCACTAACCTACCTTCACGGGAAGTACTGGTGCGATAACAACCGGGCCTCTGCAACATTCTCTGCTGCGACGCCCCTTATATAGACCCACCCACCCGGGCAAGTTCCTCCATAGCCCGGGTGGGTTATTCATGTTTCATTCTTTCGCCCTACGACCCTGCGGGTCTTTTAGCGTGTACCTGAGCGTATAGGGTGTGGGCTACTGCAGCCCGGCTTTGTCAAGGCCCATCATCTTATCCATGCTTCCGGGGTCGGTCGCATAGGCCACCCCGAGGCGGTTCCACGCATTAATAACGGTAATAACAAAGGTCAGCTCCGCCAGTTCCTTCTCGTCAAACTGTGCACTCACCTGTGCGTAGTCGGCATCGCTCACATGTGAACCTTCAAGGCGGGTGAGTTTCTCGGCCCACTCCAGCGCAGCACGTTCTTTATCCGTAAAAAGCGGTGATTCGCGCCAAACCGGCAGATGGTACAGGCGCAGCTCCCGCTCGCCGTGAAGTTTAGCTTCTTTGGCGTGCATATCCGTGCAGAACGTGCACCCGTTAATCTGTGAGATATGCAGTTTAACGAGTTCTTTAATGGTGGTATCTAGGGTCAGAGTACCTTCCAAGGCCATCATTGCTTTGAAAGATTCGGGGGCAAGCTGAGAGTAGTCTGCACGCATAAAGACTCCTTACAATTAGTGAGCACGGTTATTCTGTGACTGTACAGGCGGTGTATAGGCAGGTCAAGAGGCTATTCGGCGGGAACCAAATCTATAGTTTGGTTTCACCTTTTTGTATACACTAGTAGCGGGAGAACCTGGATGAAAGAGCGCACACAGAATGAACACAGACCCGCCGCAGCATATGGCCCCGTCACCAAATTTTTCGCAGCCTTTAGCGTCGGCTGCCCTTGAGGCACAGCCGTCAACGTATGCTGCGATAGTTCAAAAATACTCCCGCTTTTATCTCGTGCGCCTTTGCACCGTGGGACCTCTTATTGTATTGCACATAGTGGGCGCTATTATACTGCTGCTGGCGTTCATGAACGATGTGCAATCCTATAGCAACAGTAAGTACTCCGATGATTTATTCTATTCGCTAGAGTACCTTATGGTATTTGTGACCGCCGCAATACTATTTATATATCTGTTGTATCCTTTCTGTCATATTTTTGGATGGAAATCTGTAAAAAATAATCTGCGCCCTGTGTGGGTTTGTATTATTAATATATTTGGGTTTATTTTTTCTCTTCTGGGGATTATTTTTTATATACTGCCAACTCTGGATAACATTAACTCAACTCTCCCGACGGGTGCCGCCGGTGAAGTACTCATTCTTGTGCTTGTATTCGCTGTACCCATTGCTGAACTTGTTTTCTCCGGTATTTTTATCAAGCATTCGCTGTGGATGATAAGGAATAAGCATTAGCACTTGTTTCCCTCCAGTTGCCATAGAAATAAAGGTTACTAACTATGAATGATGAAGAGATGAACAGATTCATGGATCTTCTCTTGGAGCACGGGTGGAGAATCCGAAATACCGCCGGATCGGACATATTCCATGTCTCGGGGTCTGAGATGGTGTGGGAGTTAACGAATGAAGATCTTTACACAACTAATATTTTAACATTTTTTATTATTGGAGATTTAGGTCAGCCCAGCACAAAAATCAAAGACATTATACATGTTACAGACAAAAATAATAATCAGCTTATTTTCACGAAGAACAATATTACTAATCAGATAAATTTTATCGAGAATTTATAGAGGGCAAAGTACAGAAAACCATTACTGTTATTAAATATAGCAAGTGTTAGACGGGAATAAATTATGGAAGAAATAATGTTATTAGATGGCGTTGCAATCGAGTATGTGCCACGAATGGGCTATATGCATATTATATGTGAATTACCTTTTTTAACTGAGGAAGGAATATTGTATGTTGAAAACATGGATCCTGAAGCGGAAGATTATCTGGTATCTAGTATTGAGTTATTAGCGGAAAATTCTTTGAAGGTTTGGTTGAATTCTGGAGACATTGTTAATGTGATAAGCCACTTTAAAACAGGTAACTACCTGTTTAAAAAGATAATTGGAGATTTTAAAAAGTTTAATGCACGTAATTGGGGAGATGACAAACTAAAAATAGTAACCAATGGAGACAAATTAGGAAGTTTTGAGTTGTACCGAACAAGAGATAATGATTCATTTTTTGCTATTGATTTATTTGAAGAACAAGGCCGTTATTATTTAATTGTCTCGGAACCTGACCGACCGTGGCAGAGGGATGAAGTCGCTGATGTCCAATTTGATGGAAAGCAAATTACCTGCCACCTGAAAAATAGTGATACGTTTCATTCTGAAATTGTTTGCGTACCTTATGTTGCCGACCTTATTAATAATATGTCTAAATTACTTGAGTAAATTATCCTCGTGAATAAGCAAACTGTAGCTTAAGAACTAATTACAATGTATCTTTTAATTTTATTGATAAGGATTATTTATATTGTGGAATTAAAATTTTCAGTTACAGGAACCATTATTGACTTTCCGTATAGTCATATCTTACAGCAGAACCTTCAGAATTTTTTTAATCACATTAAACCACGATTATCTCACGAACAACTAGATGATTGGGTCATAGAGTTTCACATAAACCCGACTAATATTTATTGGCTTGAAACTCAAGAATATAGTAAGAGCTTTCTTGGGGTATATAAAAGAGGTATTACCTACCCCAAGATAAAGAGGAAAATATTTTCAGTTATCATACCAATTCCTAATAGCAATCAAATATCTTGGGGGCTACCGGAGGAAAGGTACCTTCATAGGCCTAAAGCGAATCCTAATAATTTTTTTCTTACTGAATTTAGCACTAAGGGATTTACAGATTTAGAGGACTATTTTTTAGAATCTACCAAAGAAGTAATTAATAGTTTCTTAAACAAAGGTTTTAAAATACAGGGAATTAATTTGAAATTTGATATAGTTGATGTGCGTAAAGAAAAGTAAATTTGTAAAGACCATAAAATTAAATATTCGCAATATTCAATGAAAATTTGGAAAATATATAGCCAAGGTATAATATAGATAATTTATTGCACCATTAATGAGAATGTATTTAAAGAGTGCAATCAATTAAAAAGGCAGTATACAAAATGTTAAAAATCAGGAAAAATACTTTAAACAGCATACAGGTAGGACGAAACAAGAAGGACTTAGCAGAATCAATAATTAATGATCCCGTATATTTTTTGGAGTTTGATAGAAAACATAAAGTATTGTCAGAGTCAATACTCATTACAGTCTCTATGAGGGAGGTTCAATCTTTTGATATAAACGGCAAGGTTGTATCATTTGAGAGCCTAATTTCTTTCTTAGAGGATGAAAACCCATTGGTTGAGGATAACTCATTTTATATATTTCCTCAGTATAATCTAAGTTTATATATAGACTGGGAGAGGAAAATATTTAACGAAGTTCTAATTTATGATAAGACATTAAAAAGAGAATATGAAAAAAGTTCGTTCTTAACGTATGAAAAAATCCAAGAGAATCAGCGGGAAACGACAAAAAGAGCTGCTCATAACCTATACTTTATTCCATATACAGCTGTGGGAAATTTTAAATTTGGAACAGATCCTCAACTATTTTCAGAAGAAAATAATTTTAATATTCCAAAAGAAATTTCAGCAAAACAAGTTATTGAGTTTGATGAAAATATTTTAGTGAGATTTGACAAAAATAAATTAACTCAAGTCGTGATAAGTAATAAAAACACTTCTATACTTTATAATGACTTAAAATTATTCTCTAAAGATGTTTTAGGCGAGCTAATAAAAAATGAAAAATATATAGAGAGAACTATGGGGTATGTTTTTGTTGACTTAGGTCTTGCTATTACTCACGATATGAAAACTATATATTTTTTCGATCAGTCTTTATTACCCTTTTGGAAGAATAAAAATAGACCTATTACTAGTTGGTGAAGCTGAAGAGGGTAATAACTAAAGGATATACGAACTGTGTAGCACAGTATGATCCTCCCAAGAACCTAAAACTTTCAGCGGTGCTGTATCAGTCCTCGTATAGTACAGCTAACTGGTCGGTCAGGCCCCGAAGCGCTCAGGTTGAGGTTTTCTTCAGATTCCAGCAGATAGAGCAGCATAGCCTTCAGGGCTACTGTGCAAGAGCGGGCGTGAGGGGTGGGTCAGGGGTTATCCAACATCAAGCTGTTACTCAGCAGAATGAACAGAACGGTGATTTATATGGGCAAGGTCTGTTTCCCAATGAATAAAACTCTATACATTACGGATAATAATCAGCTTATTTCGAGAAACAATATTATTAATTAGATAGATTTTATTAAACTTATAAGAAATGATATAGAAAATGTATATTTTACTTTTATATCTACGGTGAAGTGGGTGTAGAGATAAATACCAACAGGCCCATGCTCCCCAGCAACATCGCCTACACGGCGGGCTAGAGGCCCCGTCTTCCAGTCTAAAAGACTATTATTAAATATGTGACATTATGTCATTAAAAATACCGGCGTACCACTATGCTATATCTCTCATTTTGATGATATGCCGTGATATTCTGAAAGGGTCTTGCCCTCACAAGGGGCACAACACACACTGTTCGTTCAATTAAGAAAGCTATCATGGTCACTATCATTGTGGCGGCACATGGGGAGTCAGCGCCCGCTCTTCTGAAGACCGCCAGCATGATCCTCGGAAACCTCGATAACGTGTATCCGGTGACATTTCTTCCTGGGCAAGGTCCGGAAGATTTGATCGAAGAGTACACGCGCATCGTTGCGGAAGCAGGATCTGAAGAAACCCTTATTCTCGTCGATCTCTTCGGCGGCAGTCCCTACAATGCGGGTGCCCGATTCGCGGCGGAGCACGAAAATATTGATGTTGTCGCGGGCGTCAACGTGCCGATGCTCATCGAAGTCATCAGCGGCGCCGGTCGCAAAAATGCGACTCTCAAGGGCCTGGTCGCCAAAGCCCATAAGGCGGGCGTGAAAGGTATTCGTTCCTTTCAAGAGGCCAACCAACCGGTACAGGACGAAAAACCTGCCGCAGAGACAAAACCCGCCGAAGCACCGGTGGCACCGGAAATACCCGCAGAACAGCAGGTTGAAGGCGGGCATATGGACGCTATTTTCACGCGCATCGACTCCCGCCTGATTCACGGGCAGGTCGCGGGCACCTGGGTTCCTTATGTGGCACCGCAAACCTTTATTGCCGCCTCGGACGCAGCCGCCCACGACAAGCTCCGCAAGAGTCTGCTGCTGCAGGTGGCGCCCGCCGGAGTTAAAACTAATGTGCTCGATATTGCTAAAGCGGGGCGCGTATACAACAACCCCAAGTACACCGGTATGAAGACCATGTTTGTGCTCGAATCCCCGGTCGATGTGGTGCGTCTGCTAGATGAAGGCGTTGAAATTCCAGAGGTCAATGTTGGCGGCGTAACCTACAAAACCGGTATGACGCAGCTTTCTGAGGCGGTTTACGCATCCGAAGAAGACCTCGAAGCGTACCGTGAGCTTCTCAAACGCGGCGTCAAGCTGTACGTGCAGCAGCTTCCTAACCACTCCCCCGTCGATATGGCAAAAATTTTGAAAGAGAAAGGCCTCGCCTCATGAGTCCCCTCGCATTTATTCTCGTCATTGTGGTGGCGTTCATTGCGGGTGTCGCATCCGTGGTGGATGAACGCCAGTTCCACCGTCCCCTAGTGGCATGTACCCTCATGGGTTTTGTGCTGGGCGACCCGGGCACCGGCATTATCGTGGGCGGCACCCTTGAGCTAATCGCCCTTGGGTGGATGAACGTGGGTGCGGCAATGGCACCCGATGCAGCCCTAGCCTCCACCATCGCAGCAGTTGTGGTGATTCACGGTCACCTTGATGTGGCTCAAGGTATCGCTGTTGCCGTTCCGATCGCCGCAACCGGGCAGGTGCTCACCATTTTCGTGCGCACCATTACCGTGTTCTTTCAGCACCAAGCCGACAGGTTCGCGCAGACAGCGAATTTCCGCGGTATTGAGCTCATGCACATGAGCGGCATGGCGCTGCAAGGGTTGCGTGTGGCTATTCCCACCGCAGTGGTCTCTCTCATTAACGCTGACACTATTAAAAGCTGGCTGGATTCCATCCCGGGTGAAATTACCACGGGCCTGCGCATCGCTGGCGGCATGATTACGGTGGTTGGTTTCGCCATGGTTATTAATATGATGAGGTCAAAAGCCCTCATGCCGTTCTTCTTCCTCGGGTTCATTACAGCGGCCGCTATCCCCGTCTCTCAGACGGTTAAACTCAATGGTGTCAATACCGACGTCATGGGAAACCTCACCGCTACTCTCACCGGCCAGGCGCAGCTTGACCTGGTGGCTATCGGCATTATCGGGGCGTGCCTGGGGCTGCTGTACACCCAGCTCAACCCCATATTTCATAAGAGCCAGGCGGCACCGGCAGCCGCACGCCCAGCTAACGACCTCGACAACGAGCTTGAGTAGGAGAGAACCATGACTGAGAACACTCAAGAAAAAGTCACCACCGAGGTTCCCGACCTCACCAAAGGCGACAAGATTAATACGTACATCCGCTCCACCTTCCTGCTCGGCTCGTTTAACTTCGAACGCATGCAGTCCATTGGGTTCGCGGTCTCCATGATTCCCGCAATTAAGCGTTTCTACACCAAGAAAGAAGACCAGGCGGAAGCGCTCACCCGTCACCTGGAATTCTTCAACACCCAGCCGTGGGTGGCATCCCCCATTATCGGTGTGACTGCCGCAATGGAACGTGAAAAAGCAGCCGGTAAAGAAGGCATTGACGATGCCGCCATCACCAACGTGAAGGTTGGTCTGATGGGCCCGCTCGCGGGCGTAGGCGACCCGATTTACTGGGGTACCGCGCGCATCGTGCTGGCAGCTATCGGCGCCTCCTTCGCAATTTCGGGCAATATTCTGGGGCCGCTCATCTTCTTCTTCGGAATGACCGCGATCCGCTGGGCCACCCGCTGGTACGGTTTCCAGTACGGCTACGAAAAGGGCACCCAAATCGTGGGCGATGCAGGCGGAAACACGCTGCAGAAAATTACTCAAGGCGCATCGGTCATGGGCTTGTTCGTGATGGGTGCACTGGTGTACCGGTGGACGAGCATCAACATTCCGCTCAAACTCACGGAATACGAACAAGCTGACGGTACACACGTGGATGTGACCGTCCAGTCTATCCTCAACCAGCTGCTGCCGGGACTTGCGGCACTGGGCCTATGCTTCCTGTGCATGTGGCTGCTGCGCAAGAGGGTTAACGCCATCTGGATTATCTTCGGCCTCTTCGCCGTCGGTATTGCTGGTGCCTACCTTGGGTTCTTAGCACTCCCCCAGTAAACCCGAGTGACCACAAGCCAACCAGCGGGATGCGCGCTCCGGTAGACTTTTGTACCGGGCGTGCATCCCGTGATTTTTAGCCCCCAGACCGAAGGACACCCATGAAAAAACTGATGGCATTCGATTTGGATGGAACTCTGCTCTTTGACCGGGAGATCGAGCCCGCGAATGTGCAGGCTATTCACCGCTGGCAGCAGGCCGGGAATATTGCGGTGTGCGCGACCGGGAAAAGTATTTTCGCCACGAAACTTGCCCTTGATACAGCTGATGTTACCTTCGATTACAACGTGCTGTACACCGGTGCGGTTGTGACCGATGCCGAGTACAATATCCTCCATGCACAGACTCTTTCGTTTGCGGTGGTGCGCGCCTGCTATGAGCGGTTCACAAAGGAGCCAGGGGTCGCTCTTTTTGCCACGACTTTAACCCATGACTATCGTCTGGCGGATAATGTGGGGTCTTCAACTAATATTCTGCCCGAGTTCCTGCCGCTGGCAGAGTCCGAGATTGATACCCAAGATTATGTGGGTGTACCCCTATGGATTCCTGAGGATGATGCCCGCGAGCGCGCCTACCGCTGGATTCTTGAAGAGTTCGGTGATGCCGTGGATTGTCACAAGAACCAGGATTTTCTGGATATTGTGCCCCAGCGGTGCACAAAAGCGACCGGGCTGGCGTGGCTTGTGGAGTATCTGAAACCTGTCGAGTATGAAACCTATACGATTGGGGATTCCTGGAACGATGTACCCATGCACGAGTGGGCGGATCATGCGGCGTCGTTCAGCTATTCCCCGGATGATGTGAAGGCGCGCACCGAGGTTTCGGTGGATCGTGCGTGGGAATTTATCGACGTTTCATTGGGTGCGTAGGTTCTGCGTTTCACGTGAAACTTTTTGCGAAAACAACGTCTATAGATTGTTAAAATGGGGTAGATGGCGAATGTCTTCAACGAATAAAGGGCGCAATCCCGAGAGTTTTGGCGGTGCTTTTCGGCAGGCTGCCCGTGAGTCTTTGGTGAAGAATCAGCGCGAGCGTTCCAGCGATATTGTTTCTATTGCCCCGATTCAACTGGCGCTCGCCGCGTTGGCTATAGGTATTTACGCTCTGTGGAATAGTTGGTTGTGCCTGATTCCGCTGGGTGTGGTGCTGGTGCTCATGTGGGTGCGTTACACCATGCAGCGGCAGATTTCCCGCGATTTTGAGCAGCTGGATGCGGCGTGCACGGCCTGGCGCAAAACCCGCGATAAGCAGTATTTAGAGTTTATGGCGGAGAATGCCGGGCGCATCCTGAGGGAGAATAAGGCGCTGACCAAGGATGCGCGCAAACGTGTGCAGGAATACGCCGAATACGCTTCGTCTCGCATATAAACTTGCCGACAATATACTCAGGAGTTCAGCGGATAAGCAGCCCCGCGGAGGGCCTCAGGATAACGTCGATAATAACCAGGATCTGTGTAAGGGTACAAACTATTTTCATTGCGCATAGCCAGTTCGGGGATAATAACAGCTGCGGCCACACAGGCTAAGCCGCACAGAATTCCAAGAATCCACTCCCCCACTCCCATTCCGGTATGCACTGCATAGCAAGCAATAATTATCGCTAACGGCAAGTAGAGTCCGTAGGCGCTCGTCGTTCCAGGTCCATATATTGTTTTCTTTCCATGGATAGCCAGGTCCCGGTACATACGGATCCCCATAAGGGTATGACCGATAACCTCAAACAGGGCAAAAGCCATTATGGCAATCATGATGATGCCACCGCCAAGTGGTATAAATACCAGTCCCAGGGCCATCGCTACCAATACAGTGGTGGAATCGGTCAACCGGTCCATGGGATAACGATCGACTCGGCTGGAACCCCTCATCGTGTTGTACTGTACATGAAATCCTCCGGGAAAGTACCATTCTTCGCTGACATGCACCGCCAAAATTATAAAGGCTATTCCAATCAGGCGCCTATCCCAGTCCCATCCGCCCCAACCGGCACATGTTATTACGGTATTGACAGCCGACAGAGCATAAAAAACATACGCCCACCCTTTATGCGTCCACGCCTGAAGCATAACTGGCTCCCTTCTACTGGCCTCATTCTCACAACATTCGTTTCTCGCAGACCTATAAGACGAGATATCCACTTTTATGATATTCTTAACGTCAATGAACATTGACTATAACACAAACACTTTATCATCCGACACAGAGAAAGCGGCATCGCCACCGCGCCAGCGGCGTGCCTTACGAAGCCCTAACCGCCCTAAAGTCCTGGCTGCAGCACGGGAGCGCTTCGCAACCCAAGGCTACATGGGTACAACGATCGCTCAGATTGCGGGTGATGTGGGTGTTGATCAAGCGCTTGTCATCCGATTATTTGGGTCTAAGATAGACCTCTTCGATGCGTGCTTGGAAATACCGGAAGGGATGGTTGAGAGGTTCCGCACCGCCTTGAAGGCGCCCCTCCAGGAGCAGGCAGAGCATATAACAAAAGCTTGGTTTTTAGCCTGGGAAGATCCAACCAGCGGTCCCCAGTTGAGGGCGATGTACCTGTCGGCAGCTACTGGTGCAAGTGCTTCAGATAGGCTGCACCGACTCATGGAAGGCGGGCTCCTGGAAGAGATTTTACCCAAACAGCACATTACCCCAACAATGCGTGCGCAAGCGGCTGCTATCGGCGTCCAGCTTCTCGGTGCAGTAGCCGGACGGTATGTTTTCCAGTTTAAACCGCTCACAGCACTGTCTCTTAATGACTATGTCAAGATGATTTCTCCGGGGATTCAGGCTCAAATCCTTCCTTTACTCCAAGAGGTTCAGGAAGCTTGTTAGGGTTAAAATCCTCCCAAAATAAATATCCTCAATCGAAAATTTAGCTCTTACGTAATTTCGATTGGGGATATTTCGCTGGTCTAGAGAAAAAATTTTAGCTTTTAGTCTTCAACGACCTTGACTTGCACGTCGATGTTACCGCAGGTTGCATTGGAGTAGGGATACACCTGTGTGCCGCATCCACAAGTTCCTGCGCCTAGTTCAGAGAGACGTTCGGGATGGAAACTTCAAGAACGACGGCGAGCTGGAACCCGCCGTTATCGTTGGAACCGAGGGAGACGCGAGCACCCACGGTGGAATCGGTGGTGTTTGCCTTGGCTCTACCCGCAACCAGTTTAGTGCCGAGTGGAAGCATACGGTGTAACCGAGTGCAAAGAACTATTCGGGGTTTATACCGTCGCCCGCGCCACCCATTTCTTTGGGTACGGACATTTTGAGGTCGATGCTGCGGTCGGCAAGGTATGCTTGGCCGTTGCGCGCGTCGCCAACAGAAAGTGCTTCTGCGGTGTAGAGGGAATAGGGCTTTCCTTTCGTGTTTTCTGAAGAAAACATCGGCTGCTATACGCTTGACCACCTCATCCGCATATTGCTTTCGGTAGAAGCGTAACCCACGAATTCTGCCCTGCTAAAGTGCATACCCCAGGATACTTTCATGACTCCTCACCGATTACAATACTGCATTTATTACATATATGTAATAAATGCAGTATTGATTCCTAATTCAAACCCACGCTTCCCCGTTTCACAATCTCTCTAAGACGGCTAGCATGTCTTCATGGGCACTCCGACGAGTGTTTCGTATGCTTCACGATGCTTCTTAGGCACTGTTTTTTGTTCTGCAACCTTTACCGTGCAGTCTTTGCGGGGTCAAACAAAATCCAGGCGGCGAGTACTTCCTGATACATGTCAGCAGGGCACTAATGAGAAGATACGCCCCATGACGTACTTGCGTTATGTACCCCTGTTTATCTGCGGTTTATATCTGAACGCGTCATACCTCGTACCAGGATCTGAGCAATTGTAAATAGCCCCTCTTACTCCCCTGCTAATTTCATAACATCAATCCAGCTCACCAGATATTACACCCATTTCTTTCCGTTCCAGGATTTTCCTTGAGCCTCCCTAGAAATAACCGGGTTCAAAAATTGCTGAGCCTCAAGCACTGCATCTGCAAGTTTATTTGGAATTCCCTGAACTTTTTTACTCTCCTTGTGATACATTTTTTCTGTCCAATTCTCCGGCACCACAAAACCATGATGATAAGGTTTTATATTGCGCTGCTGACGTTCCGATTCTATTGCTGTAAACAAATCAACAAATTGTATATTATTGATAGCCCCTTGCCTAGATAAAATAATAATATCCACAAGATCTTTTACCCTAGAACTCATGCGATTATTGGAATATGACTGCATAGTTGCAGAAACTTTATCTGCAATATGATCAACGATTGGATATAGATTCACCTGAGGAAGGTTACTAATATCAACTCCGAGGACATCAGCCAGTGACCTATTATCTCTTAGGTCAGGAATACCGGTAATACAACATCCTACTACTAAATCAATATTCACTCTCACCTGGCCTTCGCCGTGTGGAGGTATTATAAATACCCGTAAAGCTTGCGATTCACGTTTACCTTCTCGATGAGGCTCGCCAAGAATCTCTACCCTCATCTGAACATCGAGAGGTGGTATATCTTGTGGATTACTCTCCACAGAATCTATAAAAGCTTTTATAGCTTCTTGGATAGTTTGAGATGCCCGATTATATAAGTCAAGATCTTTTGTTGCACGAGCTGCTGGGTCTCGCCAGATCAAGGCGTTACCGCCTTTGAGAAACCAGATTCCGCTGGCACCGCTCGTAGCTCGCGCCATTACAATATCTCGATGATACTGATCAACACGATGTTCCTTAGGAACACCATTGTACGCTTTGCCATTCACAGCTGATTATTTTCCGGGTTCATAACCACGGATCATACTTTAACATCCTTACGTGACGAATTAGCATTATTAGGACTGGAAGTAGATAATGCGTTATTTTCAACACTCTTTTGCATGCGTACTAACGTGGGATGCATATTATCCTGAATTTCTTTACTCCTTTTACTTATTTCTGAAAGTTGAGGAGCAAGATTTTTAACCATACCATCAAGAGATTTTCGTGTCTCAGTAAGGGCGCGTACATCCACATTAATTTTAGGTATCTGCATCTGAATAATTGGCTTCAGAGACTCGCGAAGAGACCTATTAATTTCCTGCATACGCTGACTCCAGTTTTCCACGATGTATTTATTCATTTCCACAGGAAGATATTGCTCATTATTAGGGTCCGTAGATTTTATCGCAGAAGAAACCTCAAGAGCAGGAGCAAATAGTTGCTCAAATATTTCTTCTGTAGGAATACCGTATCCTTCTGAGACCTTCTGTGCAGTCTCTTCTACACGATTCCAGTTGATTTTCCGCCGAGAATCCACCAGGTCACGAATGAGAGTCGTGACATCATTGAGGTCGTAGTATTCTTCGAGAAAATCACAGACAAGAACGGTTGGAGAGACCACCAGCATCCCATCAACCGTTTCTGTATCTTCCTTCTCAAGATTACGGAGTCGTACACGGATATGTTCATCGCGGCTCTGTTTTCGTGTTGAAGAGTAAAAATCGTATCGCTCGGTATAAAAAACTCCCGCCTCATAAATCTCAGCGGCAACGGTGCCGCATAGGATGGGGCCTTCATGATTCACAATGCGTTGAACAGCTGTTTGCGAGGGTTCAAGAGATAGCCACGCGGCACGTATCTCTTGATGAGGGTCACTGGGCGCAGAGGCTAGAGCATACACTCCGTACCGTATTTGTTCTATAGCACCCTGTTGCTTTTTACGGGTTATCATGGCGCGATTTACCCCGAGATTGACAGCTTGAGCCGAAGTGAACAGTCCGTGTTGCTCACCCGCAAGTTTCTCAACATCCAGCCATACCATACTTTATATATTACATATATGTAATAACTGCAGCAACTATTCTGGGAGTTCTAGCTTCAGCTTTTCGCTAGATTCCAGATAAGAATCCAAGGTCGGATGCACAGAAACACGTGTTTCAATCCTGGTTTTGAGAAGCTCACCCATAATCCAGGGTTCAGGTACTGAGTAGCCCCAACAGCTGCATAACCGCGAGCAGTTACAAAAAAGAACCACAATAACGAATACTTTTACAGTTGTACAGCAAGAATGGGGATTCCCCCTGTCCCTCAATCGCCACTCCGCCTAGTGGATCGATCAGCCCTCGGAAGAAATGCAGCACCAGTTTTTAGAGCCGCCGCCAGCACACAGACAACGGTGGGTGAAATAAGCAACCACGCTCATCTCACCCACCGTTTCTTTCTTTAATTTTTTAATTCAATACAAAGAATATATGTGCTTTGATAAGGGGTTTTACTGACCGCCCCCTGCTACCGTCTCGATTTCTTCCGGGGTTTACGGGATTTGCGGGAGCTCTTTAACCGTCTCATATTCTGTGCTGACTGAGCATTACCTGCTGTTCTCTGCTCTGCCGCAGCCGCACGGTCAGTTGGGCTATCAGCCTGCTCCTGTGCCGCAGCAGTGCTTTCCTGTGGCGAGGTCTCTTCATGATCCGCGGCGTTGGTATCCTGCGGCTCATCCGCTACGGCGCTAACATCAGATGCAGATTCAGACTCACTCCCCTGCTGCGGTGTATTATCCTGCTCGGCCGCATCTTCTTTCTGAGACTCTGGATCAACATCAAGTTCTTTAGCAGAAGGTTCACGCGGGCTCTCCCCCGTTTGCTCACGCTCTGCCTGCTCCTTCTGATGCTGGTGCGCCTGGCGAATCTGGCGCAGCTGCTCACGATTTGTCAAAATCACCAGGGTCATGGCGTTCAGGAACACACCAACTAGGAACAGCATCCAGCCGATAAGCATATACCTGCTGCCGCTCAGAACCGCACCAGCAACCAGCAATGCAATAGAGAGCAGATATGCGGGAGAAATCAGGAATCTAGTGTTCACGCCGCTCCCCTAACGCACAGTGGGGCGGGACGACGACTGAGAATCCTCAATCTTCGACGGCAAAACGCTTTTCTTCTTTGGAGTCTCAGAGCCCAGCTCAACCGTGGCTTCCGAATCCAGCGGGTCACCGTCAAAATCGGGCTCCCCCTCAATCGGCTCTTCGCTGCGTTCGGCGGCTTTCTCCCGCATCGCCTCAAAACGCTGCTCAAGGTTGGTCAGCATCGCGGGTGCTGGCTCACCCTTCATCTTTGAAACCGTCACCAGGTGCGCAAAAACATTCAGCCCCACAGCCAGCAACAGCAGAAGCCACCCCACCCACAGCATCCAGGAGACGCCGGAACCAATCATGAGTGCACTCACCAAGACGGCGCCAAGTGAGCTAAGGTACGCGGGTGAGAGGTTCTTAAAATCCATGTCTACTTTCCACAAACTTCACAGCGGGGCTACAACGGTACTCGGTGACATACCGTACTCTCTCATTCTATGTGATTCTGAATGCTTAAATCGCCCCTGACGCCTCAATATTTCCGTGGGCGTAGCCCAAAAGACGCCGGGGGAGGTTCTGGCCGGTTCCCCACCTAGTTTTTCTCGCGGGAATCCACGCTCGTCACCAGTGGTGATGACGGCGCATTCTCAACCAACGGAATGGATGAGGTGCCCAAATGTTCCCGCAGAAGCCGGTAACGTTCCAAAGCGACCGCACCGGCGGGCATCGCCGGGAGCACAAAATTATTGTTGGAGCGGATGGTATCGGCCTGCGAGAGGATATCAAGCTTACGAATCACGCGGTACACATCGTTCGGGTCGTACCGGTCTTGTGCGGACAGCACCTCGTGCTGGGCGGCAGTCATGGCCACATCGCGCAGCCTCGTGTACTCCTCGCGACTGTTCTTCAGCGCCTGCATCTTCGGCTTATATTCGTCCGGCAGGTTTTCAATAATGTCGTCGCGGCGGGTGATTGCGGTGCACATATCTTTCACCCGTCGGTATGTCTCAGGGCTTGCCGCGCGGGCCTCCTCCTGCAGCACCTCAAGGGCAGCGTGCTGGGCCAGCTCCAACAGCTCGGGGACCGCGTTATCTTCGGAATGATCCGCCTTAACACCCAAAACATTCACCACGAACGGCAGGGTAAGGCCTGGCAGCACCATCGTGAAGAACAGCACCGAAATGACCACCACAATCGAATCGGCACGAAGTTCCTCGGTGCCCGCAACAGTGGGGATAGAAAGAGCCAAAATGAGGGTTACCAGCCCGCGCATCCCCGACCAGGTCATCACAATAACCTCAGCGAATGTGCCCGGCGCCCCTTCATGCACAGGGGTTTTCTTCAGGTTTCCCAGCATCCAAACAGCAGCAAACCACAGCAGACGCACCGCGATAGCAACCAGAGAAATGAGGGTTCCGTAGCAGAACAGGTTCAGCAGCCGGGTGGAGTCGGCTTGATAAATAATTTCGCTCGCCTGCAGACCGATAAGTCCGAACGCCAAACCGGTCAGCAGCAGCTCAATAACCTGCCAAAATGATGCATTTGAGAGGCGATCTTCGGCTTCCAGAGCCACCAGATACTTGGTGCTCGTAAACTGCACAGCGGCGATCACAACGGCAATCACGCCCGAGGCATGCACGCTTTCAGCAACCAGGTACACACCAAATGGAATAACGAGAGTAACAGCGCTGCGGGCCACAGTCCCGTGAGCCTTCTGCCGCACATATCCGCCAAGCCAACCAAAAATATAGCCAACCACAACAGCAACCACAGCACCAAAGGAGAAATCCCACAGAACCTTCAGCGGGTCCACTTTCTCATGGTGGTCAATGGCGTGAATTGCCGCGTGAAAAAGCACCAGAGAAATGGCGTCGTTAAAACTACCCTCGGTCTGCAGAGTGCCAATCAGGCGGCGGGGGATGCCAACAGGCTCGGCTACAGCCTCAACAGCAACCGGATCCGGCGGGGCGATTGCGGCACCAATAGCCAGGGCCATCGCAACGGTCATCCCGGGAACCCACCACATGGCGCTGCCGGCGACAGCAAGGGCGGAGGCAGTCGTCAGCAAAACCGAGTACAGAAGCACCGAACGCCAGCGGCGTTTAAGAGTTCCCCACGAGAATTTCACGCCAATAGCCCACAGAAGCGGGGGCAGAAAGATCGGAAGAATAATTTCGGAGTCAATCTCAAGGTGCGGCCTGTCAGGTAGCAGCAGGGCACCCACTCCGAGGATTGTCATCATAACGGGCCAAGGCAAATTAAGCCGATCACCAACGCCCACCATAATGACGGTGGCGAGTAGGATCAGCACAATGATGGATAGATATAGCATCGGCCCGAGTATCAACCCCTTGAGTTTAAAGTGTGTGCTTAGCTCAAGCGTACAGGAGGTTCAGCGGAAGGTTTTGCCGCCTCGCACGCTTGAGTCAAACCCACACACAAGCTAAATATGTCTTGCTAGAAATATACTAAAAATGGCTTTTTGAAAATATAGCTATTCCCCTCTAAATTAGTATACCTAATCCAGAGGGGAAATATATGCATTTTTAGCTATTTATTGTGTGTGATACTGCCCCTACGCCCCACACCCGCCAGAACCACAGCCGCACCCATGCGATGCGCTAGCCGCAGCAGGTTGCGGCTCTTCAACAGATTCAGAGGCTTGAGCGGAAGACCCGCATCCTTCAGAGCCGCAGCCACAACCACCCGCAGAAGACTCGGCGGAAGACTCAGCATGATCATGCCCACCGCAGCACCCGCCACCATCGACAGAGCCGCACGCGGAACCGCGGGCCTCACGGTACCCCATTAAATCCACCCCCAGCTCAGAGAGATACCGCAGGTACCCAGCGAGCGCATCCTGCCCGCTGGCACCAGCAATCACAATACCGCCGTGTTTGATGGCTTTAAGGGTTTCGTTAATAATGGGCCAACGCTCAATATCGTCACTAATCGTGATGGCACTAACAATATGCATAGCCAGTGACGAGAGGGAACGCAGCGCCTCTTCATAGCCGTCGGGCAGATGAAGAACTTTATCGGGGGCGGCCATGCGGGTAATAGCAAGCACCCGCATGAGGGTCATAGGTACGGCGTTAGCGGGGAGTTTCACGGTAATACCTGTGGCGCTGCCCGCGCCGAGCTCCGCCAGTTTATCCGCGAGCACCTCAGAGTCAATATCGGCGCTTAAATCCAGTGTTTCGTAGCCGCCTATGGCGATAGAACGAGTGCCGAGCGCGGCCGCTAGTTCTTCATCATCAGTATGCACCGCGATCATATTGCGGAATTCGTGGCGTCGGATAGCTGAGGCTGCCTCAATAAGGGCGAAGTCTTGCCCGTCGCTGGTGACGATTAGTTCGTGTATTTCATCCCGGCTCAGGGTTTGCCCGGACATAATGCGTTCGGCAAGTTCGGAATATGTAGTGCTCATACCGAATATTAAACACCCGTTCAGTGTGTGTGCCCACCGGGTTACGCCACCAGCGGCGATTATTCTCCCGCTCATTTGTCGAATATTACCTTCAGGCGCGAATGATTCGCTTCAACGGCGGGTGTGGGGCCCGTAGAATATTGGGTGTGGCTCTTTCGCGCGATAAGATTCTTCACACCGCCTACGAGGTGCTGGCAACCTACGGTTTGGCGGATTTGTCGATGCGCCGATTGGCCTCCGAGCTGCAGGTGGCACCCGGCGCCTTGTACTATCATGTGCGCTCGAAGCAGCATCTGTTGGTGTTGCTGTCCGACTATATTCTAGCGCACGCCCCAGACCAGTTACACGCTCCATGTTCTGCTGGCTCAGCCGATGCGGTGCGTTCGTGTCTTATGCGTCGCGGAGAGATCCTGTTTTCAGTACTGTACCCTATTCGGGAGTGCCCGGAAGTGATCCGGTTGGCTCTCACGTTGCATCCGGGCTCGGTTGTTCTGGTGCGTGTGCTGAGCGCGGATCTGCACCTGCTGGGTTTTTCGGGGGAGCGGGCTCAGCGTCAGGCCCGACTATTAGCTCATCTTGTGCTGAGCCTCATTGAGGAGGCGCAAACTCTGCCGCTGCTGGATCCTGAGGGGGCACACACATATTCTGAGGCATTGGAACGGTACAGAGAGGATATGCAGTGTGCCGTGGATTCTATAATTGGCTTATAGTTCCTAAATCTCTCTAATTACCCTTGCAAAACCACCCCGACCAGTATGTATGCATCAAATAATATATATTGGTGGGGTGTTGGGCGGCACTACGGTGGCAGCAGAAGTGCCGTGTGCCCCACTAAGAACCATTTGTTTTCCTACAATGTTTAACATCCCAGTCACATTCCTACTCAGTTCCGTCTCGGAGGTTCTATGACCACCACCGCTGCCCCCCAATGGGACACTCTTCCGGTTCACGCTCAGGAGGTGCGCCGCGTACGTGAGGCATTTATTGAAGCCTACGGCAGAGAACCTGACGGAGTGTGGTCGGCACCGGGACGACTGAACCTGCTGGGGGAGTACATTGATTTTCTGGGCGGTTCGTGCATGCCCATGCCGTTGCCGTACCGCACCTATGTGGCGGGGTCACTGCGGCGTGACGGCGTGCTGCGGGCCTCATCATTACAGATGCCCGGTGATGAACGAACCGTGGTGGTGCGTGATATTCAGCCGGGTCACCTCAAGGGATGGTTCACATACGTGGCGGGGGTTGCGTGGGCAATGAACCATGAGGGTGGGCGCGATATTGTTCTCCCACCCGATTTCGGTGCTGACCTGCTGATTAATTCACGGGTGCCGGTGGGCGGCGGGCTGTCTTCCTCGGCGGCGTTGGAGTGCTCAACGGCGCTGGCGCTGCTGGATCTTTCATGCCCTTTACGGCCGGGGTGCCCGGAGGCTGATGAGCTCCCTTCAGACCGTTCACCGGGGAATGATGCACTTCGGGCACGTCTAGCACAGGTGTGCATTACCGCCGAGAATAAGGTGGCTGGGGCACATACTGGGGGTTTGGATCAGACGGCGTCGCTGCGGTCTAAGCCGGGGCAGGCGCTGGTGGTGGATTTCCGTGATTTTTCGATTGACCCAGTGCGGGTAAATGCCGCCGAGAATGGGCTGAGCTTTCTGGTGATTGATACGAAAACCCCGCACGAACTGACTGACGGCGGGTTCGCGGTGCGGCGTGCCGCCTCCGAATCGTGTGCCCAGGCGCTGGGGCTGCGTTTTTTGCGGGATGCCCTACCGCAGGATTTGTCGTGTGCCGGGCTGGGGGAGCGTGCAGCGAAACAGTGGCGCCTGGATCTGGTGGATTCTTCGGTGAACCGTGCATTGGCGGCGCTTGAGGAGCGCGGCACCCCAGCTGATTTCCCGCGCGGGTGGGTGCGGCATGCCTTTCACGATATGGCCCTTGTGGGGCGGGCTAGTTACCTGCTGAAAAATGCGGATTCTCTGGGTGCGGCGGCTTTTGGTGAGGCGGGCCGTATTTTCACGGAGTCTTTTGTATCGATGCGTGATGAGCTGCGGGTTTCGCGTCCGCAGATTGATGTGGCGGTGGATGCGTGCCTGGCACATGGGGCGCTTGGTGCACGCATTGTCGGCGGTGGTTTTGGGGGAGCGGTGATGGCTTTAATACCTACCGACCGGCTGGGGGAGGCGGCCCAGGCGGTCGCGCAGGCGTATGCTGAGCATGGGTTCGCCGAGCCGCGTTTTTTGCCGATGGTGGCTGGTTTCGCGGCGGATCATGACTGGCCTGAGCACAGCAGCGCGTTAGGGCGTGAGGGGGATACTCTCAAAGGCTGTTCCTGCGGGGGTTAGCCGCCAGCCTGCACGGGTGTTGTACCCGTTAGCGGGCTAAAGCACTGCGCTGAAGATTTTCGGTAGCTGAGAAGGTAGAATAATCCACGGTACTTATGTACCGCACCGTCCTCACACCGAGGGGCGGCACCGCACAGAAAGGAGCCTCACGATGGGCTTTGATATTAAGGGCACCGTTGATCAGGGCCTGGATAAGGCCAAGGACGTTGTGAACGATAAGGCTGGCAAGGAAGTTGTCACCGATGAGCACGTCGATAAGGCTAGCGAGGCTGTGAACGAGAACGTGCAGAAGCTGACCGATAAGTTCGGTAAGTAAACTGTATTGGGGACACGGGGCGGAATTTTTAGGTTTCGCCCCGTGTTTTCTATGTTGGTCCGTGCGGTACGGATGGGAGGGTCACAATGGTGGCTTCACCGGTTTTGAGAACTATTTTTGAGGAGCAACTTTAATGCTTGAACGTCAGCAGTCCACCCAGGAGCAGGCACGGCAGGTTATGGCCGATGGTGGTGTGGTGATTTATTGGCGCCCCGGGTGCCCGTTCTGTGAGCGTCTTGATTCTAAGCTGGGCGAGCTGGGCGATCACGCCACGTGGGTGAATATTTGGGAGGATCCTCAGGCTGAGGAGCATGTGAAAAGCCTCAACAACGGTAACGCCGTCGTACCTACCCTTGACACGGGGGATGTGCACTTTGTGGTGGCCGATGTGAAGTCCCGTAATCAGGCGGCTCAGCTGATTAGGAATGCCATGGAAGGGGCTGTGCAGTAGCCACGTAGCCACCCTTTGGCCCGCCATTTACAAGGAGGCTCCGGTGCGTCCGGCTTTAAATAAGAACACGACCGTCTGCATTTCCCTGTCGGGGCGACCGTCAAACCACGGCATCAAGTTCCACAATTACCTGTATGAGAAACACGGCCTTGATTACCTGTATAAGGCGATGACAACCACGGATATTGAGGGTGCTATCGCGGGTGTGCGCGCCCTGGGTATTCGCGGGTGCTCCATTTCTATGCCCTTCAAACAGGCGGTTATTCCGCTCATGGACGAGGTCGATCATTCGGCGCAGGTCATTGGGGCGGTTAATACTATCGTCAATACGGATGGGTACCTGCACGCCTACAATACCGATGTGATTGCGGTAGCTTCCTTGCTGAAGTCACATGCTGTTGATCCTAAGCTGCCGTTTCTTCTGCGCGGTTCGGGCGGCATGGCGGCAGCCGTTGCGGGTGCCTTCTATGATGCTGGGTTCCGGGCAGGCACTATTATCGCCCGCAATGAGGCTGCGGGCACGGCGCTTGCACACCGGTACGGGTATGCGTGGGCGCCTGAACCCGGCGATCTTACCGCCCCGGTGATTGTGAATGTTACCCCGATCGGTATGTCTGGCGGTGCCGAGAGCGAACAGCTGGCGTACCCGCAACCCACGATTGAGGCGGCATCGGTGGTATTCGATGTTGTGGCGATGCCTGTGGAAACCCCGCTGATTCGTGCCGCTCGCGCTGCCGGTCGTGAGGTTATCACAGGCGGCGAGGTAATTGCTCTGCAGGCGGCTGAACAGTTCCGGCTGTATACGGGTGTCACGCTTAGCCCTGATGACATTGCTCAGGCTGAGGCGCAGGCGAACTAGTCTGTACAGGCATTCCTCTGGGTGCAGTTCGTTGTTCGGACTGCACCCATTTTTTGTAATTACAGATAATGCATTGCACACCCTGGGACTTAAGTTTTCCACAGGTGGGGATAAACATGGGGAAAACCCTACATGTCTGTAATTTCGAGATGATTAAGCCTTTTATCCACAGGCCATAATGGGGTACTACCACCGATGGAATTACATCATTGTAGTTATTCACAGTGTGGATAACATCTGTGGATAGATAGGTTCTGCCGCGTGTTTAAAGGGTTTTCGGGTGCTCCCGCCGCTGATTTTCTCCACGGCGGGAGCACCCAGAAGAGCCGCTATATTCAGTACTCTCAGTTCACCCCGTTTAGCGGCCGCGTGAGCGCATAAGCTGCGGGGCGATACACAGCAGGGTCGCTATTGCACCAGCAATGAAACCACCCAGGTGGGCCTGCCACGAAATGCCGGGCATTATGAACCCGTAGATGACGTTCACACCAATCAGCACCATCACCGAGCGCACATTATCGCGTTCTTTGAGGGCAACCATAATGGTCAAGTAGGCGCCCATGAGCCCGAAGATACCACCGGATGCGCCTACCACCACGGCGTGTGGTTCTAACACCCACACGGCTGCTGAACCGCCTAGGATGGCGGTGAGGTACACCAGCAGGTACCGCCAGTTCCCGATCATTTTTTCGATGGCGGCACCGAAAAGGTACAGGGAGACCATATTCAGCAGCAGGTGGCTGGGGTCGTTTTGGGAGTGTAAGAACCCGCTGGTAATGGCACGGTAGTATTCGTGGGAGTATGCGACCCAGTCGGCCTTGTACGCGAATTCGTTATAGACCCAGTAGTTAGGGATGATCCACTGCAGCAGGTATACCACCACGTTAATACCAATGAGGGTGTAGGTGATATTGGGGTTATTGCTGGTACGTGCCCGCTGCGGCCGGGAGTGCCCGGTAACGTCGCGGTAGCAGTCGGGGCAGATCATGCCGACTTCCAGGTGGATTTGGCATTGCCCGCAGGCTGGGCGCATGCACCGGGTGCACCGCGCGTAGCTGGCCCTTTCGGGGTGGCGGGGGCACACGGGTTCCTGCTGTTGGCCGAGGGAGTGGCTGATAGGTGGTTCGCTCATGGGGTGTCCTTTCGGGGCGCCTATAAGCCGTTGGGCGCACCAGGGGATAAGCGGTTTATATACGCGAAGGGGACCCCCTCGGTTTCCCGAGCGGGTTCCTGGTTCGGTTCAGAGGTTTTTAGAGCTTCTGAATGTCGATGGAGGAGATGACCACATCCTGCGTGGGGCGATCCTGCGGACCGGTTTCTACGCTCTCGATTGCGTCGACGACCTTCTTGGAGGCTTCGTCAGCGACCTCACCGAAGATGGTGTGGCGGCCGTTGAGCCAGGGGGTTTCGTCGGTGGTGATAAAGAACTGCGAACCATTGGTGCCGGGACCTGCGTTTGCCATGGCCAGCAGGTAGGGCTTGGAGAAGGTCAGCTCGGGGTGGATTTCGTCTTTGAACTGGTAGCCAGGCCCGCCCACACCAATACCGAGGGGGTCGCCGCCTTGGATCATGAAGCCCTTAATGATGCGGTGGAAGATAACATCCTTGTACAGGGGGCCGTTTTGCAGCTCACCGGTGCGCGGGTGTTTCCATTCGCGGGTTCCATCTGCCAGACCAATAAAGTTTTCAACAGTTAGTGGAGCTTCGTAACCGAAGAGGTCCACGACGATGTCACCGTAGTTAGTGTGAATAGTTGCTTTAGCGGTTGCGTTAGTCATGTCTCTATTTTGGCATGGCGCGCGCTTGTGCGCTAGGACGGCGCGCGGCGTGGGTCTTCAGTAAATTTAGCCGGTTGAGAAAAACCGTATAGTAAAACCTATTTTTTAGTGGTTGAGGCGGTTTTAAACAAGATTTTTGGTGTAAAACTCTTTATGCTGAAAGGTAAATATTCTTTTTGTTGCGGTGCTCTCGCTGTGTGTGGGTGCCCGTGGCTCTATTTATGGGAGATACCTATGTTCTGTTGCAAGAAACGCAAGGCTCGTAAAGCGGCGAAAAATGCGGCCGTGGTGGCAGCTATGGCTGTTGCCGAGAAGGCTAATGATTTGAATGTGCCGCAGAAGGCTGAGCTGTTTGCAGAAAAGCTCACCGGTGATCGCAAGGCGATGAAGAAAGCACGTAAGGTGGCCGCGAAAACCGCCCGTAAGGCGCAGAAGGAGCTGAAGGGGATTGAGCGTCGTGGCGGTAAGCGCCGCCCCCGTAAGGCTCTGGCTCTTCTTGGCCTAGCATTGGCTCTGGGGGTTGCCGTGGTGGCTGCTTACAATGCGGCACGCCCGGTGGAGGATCCCTGGAAGAGCGCCTAGGTTCTTTTCTTTTGTATCTGGCTAAAAGTCGCTTTCTGGCCGACTACCGCCCTGTAGGTGGTTTCAGGTTAGAAAGCGGCTTTTAATGTTTGAAACAGCTTTTGTGCTCTCATATTTTTATGCCACAAAAAAGGAGCCTCAGACACATGCTGTGTCTGAGGCTCCTACAAAACTAGTCCGGCGACAACCTACTCTCCCACACCCATCAAAGTGCAGTACCATCGGCGCAAAAAGGCTTAGCTACTGGGTTCGGAATGGAACCAGGCGTTTCCCTTTCACTATCATCACCGAAACGTGGAGGCGAGGGGACTCGAACCCCTAACCCTCTGCTTGCAAAGCAGATGCGCTACCAATTGCGCCACGCCCCCGCGGTGCTCTACAACTATATACTATTGCGCGTACCGATGCAAAACGTACCCCCGCAGAGGCCGTTTTCCTTGGTGTAATGCGGTTTTTACGGCTATTGTGCACTGTTATTGTCTATCTTCGCACCGCCGTGGTAGGCGGATGCCTCCGTACCAGCTGGCAGTTTTGAGAGCCATTTTGACAAGTATTTTCTGCACCCTGCAGCGAGGTTCTTCGGCTCATTATCGCGTCTAAAATCTAGCCGCAATGCACGGTCCTTCTGCTGCGCCGTATCACCCAGCCACACGAAGGAGAAACTGGTGAGGGTGCGGAAATCACCCCGTTTCGCGGCGGCTTCTAAAGCGCCTGCTACCGATGGAACATGCTCGGTACCCACCACATCTACCCGAACCTCTGCGTTTGCCCCCGAAGGCAGGGGAGTGTCCTTAAGGTTCAGGCGGTACCGGGCGGTAACCTGCTCGGGTAGTTTCACGGTTTTGAGGTCTTTAAACCGTTTGATGCCTTCCGTCCAAGGCCCGGTAGTGATACGGGCGGTCACTACCACCCCTTCTTCGGTGGAGGTGGTGGCTTCTAAAGCATCGGATGACTTGCCTTTATATGACTGTGCCGCACGCAGGATCTTACCCCACTCGGTCTCGGTGATGCTCGCAAACCGGTACACGTCAATGACAGGGGTTTCCTCGTCCTGCACAATACTCACCCGATGCGGACGCCCATACTCGCCTAAGGCGGCAAGTGCGGCCGCAGCAGCAGATATATCGTCCTGCCCGGCATCGGTCAGCCCAATACGCGCCACTAAACGCTGGGAATCCTCATCTTCGCTCTCCCCAATGTAGATACGACCGATGTCTTCAAGCACCAGGTATTCGGTGTTAATGTTCCCGCGGATCTCACGCTCCCACTTAGCCAAACGTTTACTGTTTGATGCGGTAGCTGCGGCTTCCTCACCAAGCACCCCGGTGGAAGCAATCGCGGGTAAAAACACAACGAATCCGGCCGCAGCCACACACCCGCCTCCCAACAGCAGGGAGCGGCGGCTCATACGCCGTGGACGGTTTTTCGGGGTGGAAGGCACAGGCCGTTTCCCTTCGGTCAGGCACCCAGCGGAAGGCTAGGTGTGAGAATCGGTGCATAGTGTCGGCAATCCCCTCTGCATGAGGGTAAAAATCGCCGCAGGTGATACGGTTCCATTGTATGAGAACTACGCTTTTCAGCGCGGCAGAAATGGGCGTGATAGCCCACTCAGAATCTGAAGATCGTTCAAGAGTGCACCGAGTGCACCGCTACATACAGTACGGTATAAGCCGGTTAACACACGGTGGGCGGAAACATCTTAGTTTCCGCCCACCATGTGTTCTCTGAGGCTCCTACGCCGAGTCACTGGCCTGTTCGGTGATTTTCTCGGTCTCCTGCTTCTCTGCGGCATTCTCAAGCGCCTCATTCGGCAAGGTAACACCCGCCGCCGCAAGCTCAGCAATTCTGATTTCCCCGGTGGTGGGGTCTTCATAGGCCACATACTCCGGGTGGCCGTCAGCATCCACGTCGTCGTTCACGTGGGTTTCGGAGATGAGGAAGCCGTGCGCACCGAGGATTTTAGCTACTCGGTCAATATCCTGCGGGGTCGGCGCATGGTCCACAACACGCCGGATGTACTCGTTAATGCGCTGGTCGCTCACGTACGCCTCACCACGGGCGGCACGGGACTGCATGAGGCGGCGCACCACTTCCTGCAGCTGCTCATCGTTTAGGCGCATCTTTAAAATAGCCATCACGGCAGCACGATCCTGCACGGGCACATCTTTAGGGTAGCCGACGCTAAGCCAGTCGACTACGCGGGATATGATGTTTTTATCGGGCATCTAACACCTCCTTCACACATTCATAGGTTATGAGCTGTCCTAATAATTCTAGTGCCCTCCACCGGTTACACCGAAAACATTCCAGCCGAAGGTGTGGTAGATGAAATCTTTGGCGACCCAGAGGATACCGATAAACACGATTCCTACGATAATAGCAAATACTACGGTGGCAGCCATCCGTGAAGCCGTTGATGGCGGCTCAATTTCGATCAGCTGCCCATCAGCCGTGTACTCGGTAGTCCCAGACAAAAGGCGCATCCCAAAGGCGTAAAGTGCTGGCAGACCGGCCCCGAAGAACAAGCCCGCAAGAATAACAGGAATGATTTTTTCGAGAAGTTCAATCAGGGACATTATGCACCTGCCTTCTGCGGGAGGGCTTCTTGATGGTTCTTAGCGGAGTCATCCATCGGTGCCTCATCTGCGGTCAAGGATTCCTCAGCAGCGGCTACGGCTTCACCGTCCCAGCTGTTGGTCACGTTGGAAGCATCAATAGCGTCCTTCTGGGAGTGGCGCCACATCCAGAGGCAGAAGACAACCAGGATAGCGAAAACCACCAGTTCGCCCACGAACTGGGTGTTGGTTAGGGAATTCAGCCCCGCACCAATCATCCAGGTGGTGGCACCAATTGCTGCGGCGGCGGGGAGTGTAATCACCCAGGCCACCACCATGCGCCCGGCCACACCCCAGCGCACCTCGGCACCTTTACGGCCTAGGCCGGTGCCAAGAATCGACCCGGTGGCAACATGCGTGGTAGAGAGCGCCATACCGAAGTGTGAAGAAGTAAGAATAATGGCTGCGGATGCCCCATCTGCCGCTACACCCTGGGGGGTGTCAACTTCGACAATACCCTTGCCAAGAGTGCGGATAATGCGCCAGCCGCCCAGGTAGGTGCCCAAAGCAATGGCAATAGCACAGGATGCCTTGACCCAGAAGGGGATAGCGTCGTTATCGTTCACGCTACCGGAGGCAACCAGCGCCAGGAAGATCACGCCCATAGTTTTCTGGGCGTCATTCGTACCGTGCGCCAGCGACATGAGGGAGGCGGTTCCCACCTGCCCCCATCGGAAGCCACGGGTTTTCCTCTCGTCCGAGACGGGGGAGGCAATACGGTATACCAACCATGTGCCCACAGTTGAGACAAGCGCGGCAACCAGAGGTGACATAACTGCCGGAATCACGATTTTAGAGAGCACACCGCCCCACTGCACACCTGAAAACCCTAGAGCGGCAAGCGCCGAACCAATCAGCCCGCCAAACAGCGCATGCGAAGAACTAGATGGTAAGCCCAATAGCCAGGTCAGCACGTTCCAGAGGATACCACCCACAAGCCCGGTGAACACTATGAGCATAAGCGCCGAACCGTCTTTTTTGATGTCTATCTGATCTAGATCTACCAGCCCTTTACCAACGGTTTTAGCGACCTCGACGGAGAGGAAAGCACCGACGAGGTTCAACGATGCCGACAGGGCAACCGCTGTTTTAGGTTTAAGCGCGCCCGTGGCGATGGAAGTAGCCATCGCGTTACCGGTATCGTGAAAACCATTCGTGAAGTCAAAGGCCAGCGCCGTCAACACCACGATCACGAGGATAATCAGTTCTGTAGTCACACCATGATTATGGGACGGATGGGGCGAAATCTAAAGTGTTCGTAGCAAATCATGAATAACACATAAAACCACATTTTTAAATAGGTGATTCACAGCAGAAGTTTAAGCGTCTCACTGGTTTAACGGGGATAACCGCTATTTTTAGGGGTTTCCAAGCTCGGTTCTCATGATAGAAGCAGACCATTTTTTATTGCTTCATGTGGTTTTATCTCACGAGTTAGCACACCGTCAGGACGTGCGAAATACGGGATTTATAGGACGTTCATCTATTGTTCATTTTCAAAGCTGGATAGGGGTTAATGAACCTTAATACGAAAGTACCCAGTCGATGATTTCAAGACTTATATCGTGGCATATTGGTTCTCTCAAACAGACATCTTTTGCCTCTGTGCCTACCCGGTCTGTATATTTACCTACCCGCCCAACACTAATACAAAAAGGAGGGGTTTCAGGCTAATCTGAAACCCCTCCGTAAAAACTAGTCCGGCGACAACCTACTCTCCCACACCCATCAAAGTGCAGTACCATCGGCGCAAAAAGGCTTAGCTACTGGGTTCGGAATGGAACCAGGCGTTTCCCTTTCACTATCATCACCGAAACGTGGAGGCGAGGGGACTCGAACCCCTAACCCTCTGCTTGCAAAGCAGATGCGCTACCAATTGCGCCACGCCCCCGCATCAGCGGAAAATCGCTATGTAATTCTAAATAGAATCCGTGGATTCCTGCCAGGCCTGACGAACCTGGTTCCCCTGGAACTTCTTGAATCCCAGGAAAGCAGCACCCGAAAGGAGGAGCAGAATCAGTAGTTTCTTCATCGTTTTTCCTTCCCATCGTGCAGTGGGCGTACCAAGACTTGAACTTGGGACCTCTTCGTTATCAGCGAAGCGCTCTAACCGCCTGAGCTATACGCCCTCACCGCCTCCAAGGGGCTTTCCCCTTAGGACGAAATATAACTATACAGACACTTGCCCCCATAACCAAATCTTCATAAGGTGTTCTATAACACACATATTTCGCTGTTGGTGGCGGAGTTTAACCGGGATTACTCATCCTTCATGGTGAGGGTAATACCACCCACCAGCTTCGCCGCCAGGTTATACAGGATCGCACTGATCATACCCAGCAGCGTGAAAATCACGGTATTAATCACCGCAATAACGGTCGTCGCCAACGCCACCTGACCCAGCGAAACCATCTGCGCAATATCAATTGAGCTATTACCACCGGTACCCAAGGAGCTCAGCAGCTGGTTCAAGCCATTGAAGGCGCCTGTAGCCTGCAAAAACAGCCACAGGATCATAGAGGCCACCACGGTCACAATACCAACGGCAATGGACAGCAAGAACACCAGCTTCGCCACCGACCAGGTATCAACCTTAGCGATGACAAGGTCAGCGCGACGCACCTTCGTACGACGCACCAGATTCTGACGTTTACGCCGGCCCTGCTGCTGTTGCGGCGGGGCGCTACGCCTGGGGCGACGCTGGTTCGAACCAGACCGTGCGCCGGGGCGGTTAGCGGGCGCGGCACGCCTCGCCGGGGCCTGACGCCTCGCGCCCTGCCCGACCTGTACCCGCCCCTGTGGGTTCATGCTCATTACTTACCTCCGTGTGCTTCAGCAGTATCGGTGACAGCCTGCTGACCGTCCTGGTTCTCATTCACTTGAGGGTCTGCGGACTGCCCACCGGGAGCGTCCGTGTCCGCTTCATCTGGTTCGTCAAGCTGACGATCCTGGTTTCGGGCGACGCCGATAATGCTATCGCCCTTGCCGGGCTTTGCAAAAATCACGCCCATCGTGTCTCGGCCCTTAGCAGGAACCTCGCTCACCCCGGTACGCACCACTTTACCGCCTTGCATAACAACCAGCACCTCGTCGTCCTCATCCACGATGAGAGCACCGACAAGAGCGCCGCGGTCTTCAACCAGTTTAGCGACCTTAATACCGTAACCGTTACGGCCCTGAACGCGATACTCATTGACACTGGTGCGCTTAGCATAACCGCCCTCAGTGACGACAAACACGAATGAATCTTCAGTCACCACGTTCGCCGAGATTAACTCGTCTCCATCGCGGAACTTCATGCCGGTCACACCCGAGGTGGAACGGCCCATCGGGCGCAGTGCCTCATCATTAGCGTTAAACCGCAAAGACATGCCCTGGCGGGAAACCAGCAGAATATCCTCATTGGGAGAGATCAAGAAAGCGGAAACCACCTCATCGCCCTCACGCAGGTTAATCGCGATCAGCCCGGCGGTACGGTTCGTATCGTAATCACTCAAGCGGGTCTTCTTCACCAGACCGCCCTTAGTAGCCAGCACCAGGTACGGAGCATCCTCATAGGAACGCAGCTCCATGACCTTCGCAATAGTCTCACCCGGCTGGAAAGCCAACAGGTTCGCCACATGCTGGCCTTTCGCATCACGCCCGGCCTCCAACAGCTCGTAAGCTTTTGTACGGTACACACGGCCCATATTGGTGAAGAACAAAATCCAGTTGTGGGTGGTGGTCACAAAGAAATGCTCCACCACATCATCCCCACGCAGCTGGGCGCCCCGAATACCCTTACCGCCGCGATGCTGGCTGCGGTACTGGTCGCTGCGGGTGCGCTTCACATACCCACCGCGAGTAATGGTAACCACCATTTCCTCTTCGGGGATCAAGTCCTCCATCGACATATCCCCGTCAAAACCGCGCAGGATCTTGGTGCGGCGCTCATCGCCGTACCGATTCACAATCTCACCCAGCTCTTCGGAAATAATCTCGCGCTGACGATCCTCAGAAGCAATAATCGCGTTGTACTCGGCAATCAGACGCATCAGCTCATCGTGGCGGTCCTGAATCTTCTGACGTTCCAGAGCCGCCAGACGACGAAGCTGCATATTCAAAATAGCCTGCGCCTGCGCCTCATCAATATCCAGCAGCTCCATTAAGCCCGTGCGCGCATCATCAGCGGTGGGGGAGCGGCGGATAAGGGCAATGACCTCATCCAAGGCGTCCAGGGCCTTGAGCAGCCCACGCAGAATATGTGCCTCTTCCTCCGCCTGACGCAGACGGTAGCGGGTGCGGCGCACAATCACGTCCATCTGGTGGTTTACCCAGTGGCGCACGAACGCATCCAGCGACAGGGTACGCGGAACCCCATCCACAATAGCCAACATATTAGCCGAGAAATTCTCCTGCAGCTGAGTGTGCTTATACAGGTTATTCAGCACCACTTTAGCCACAGCATCGCGCTTAAGCACAATCACAAGGCGCTGACCGGTACGGCCCGAAGTCTCATCCCGCAAATCCGAGATGCCGGTGATTTTGCCTTCCTTAATCAGGTCGGCAATCTTAATAGCCAGGTTATCCGGGTTCGCCTGATACGGCAGTTCGGTCACCACCAGGCAGGTACGGCCGTGAATCTCTTCAACATTCACCACGGCGCGCATTGTAATGGAGCCGCGTCCGGTGCGGTAGGCGTCCTCAATTCCCTTCGTACCCAAGATTGTGGCACCCGTGGGGAAATCTGGGCCTTTGACACGCTCAATCAGCGCATCCAGCAGTTCCTCGTTCGTGGCCTGCGGGTTCTTCAGGAACCATTTCACGCCCTCAGCAACTTCGGTGAGGTTATGCGGGGGAATATTGGTGGCCATACCCACCGCAATACCCGAAGAACCGTTGACCAGCAGGTTGGGAATACGTGCGGGCAGCACAGTTGGTTCCATAGATTTACCGTCGTAGTTCGGTTGAAAATCTACGGTGTCTTCGTTAATGTCCCGCACCATTTCCATGGCGATAGGGGCCATCTTCGTCTCGGTATAACGCGGCGCAGCAGCCCCATCATTACCGGGAGAACCAAAGTTGCCCTGCCCAAGTGCGAGGGGGTAACGCATTGTCCACCCCTGGATCAGACGCACCAGTGCGTCATAGATAGCACTATCGCCGTGCGGGTGGAACTGACCCATCACATCACCGACGATGCGCGCGCACTTATTGAAGGAACGGTCGGGGCGGTAACCGCCATCGTACATGCCGTAGATAACGCGGCGGTGCACGGGCTTCAGACCGTCTCGCACATCCGGTAGTGCACGGCCGATGATAACCGCCATTGCATAGTCCAGATAGGAGCGCTGCATCTCGGTCTGCAGGTCAATCTGTTCGATATTTCCGTGCGGGTTATCGACCACGATCTCACCTTGGTTGGTGTCAATTTCGATATCGACGTCAGGGTTTTCGCTTTGGTTTTCTTCGCTCATTACCTTCTCGTTCCTCAAAGACTCACTCGGTTATATAACCATTCAAGAATATTCCGTATTAGAAATATTTCTTTTCTGCTAAATATCGAGGAATCGGATGTCCTTTGCATTCTGCTGAATGAACTCACGGCGAGCCTCAACATCTTCGCCCATCAGCACCGAGAAAATCTGATCCGCAGCTGCGGCATCTTCCATTTTTACCTGCAGCAGGGTGCGGCGCTGCGGATCCATCGTAGTGTCCCACAGCTCGGTGTAGTCCATCTCGCCCAGACCCTTATACCGCTGAATGCCGTTTTCCTTTGGCAGGCGCTGGTTATTTGCCTGACCGCGTTCCAAGGCAGCATCGCGTTCAGCATCCGAGAAAACATAATCGTGCGGGGCGTTTGACCACTTAATGCGGTACAGCGGAGGCTGTGCCAAATATACATACCCTGCCTCAATCAGCGGACGCATAAAGCGGAACAGCAGCGTCAGCAGCAGGGTCGTAATATGCTGGCCGTCCACGTCCGCGTCGGCCATGAGCACAATCTTGTGGTAACGCGCCTTATCAATGGTGAATTCGTCGCCAATACCCGTACCAAAAGCAGTAATCATAGCCTGAATCTCGGCATTCGACAGGGCACGATCAAGCCGAGCCCTCTCGACGTTAAGAATTTTGCCGCGCAGAGGCAGAATCGCCTGCGTATTCGGGTCTCGGCCCTGCACCGCCGAACCACCCGCAGAATCACCCTCCACCAGATAAATCTCGGAAATTGAAGGATCTTTCGAGGCGCAGTCCTTGAGTTTGCCGGGCATTGAGCTGGTTTCCAGCAGACCCTTACGCCGAGTGGTTTCACGCGCTTTACGTGCAGCAATACGCGCCTGCGCTGCGGTAATTGCACGGCGCACCACGTCCTTAGCGGTTGCCGGGTTACGGTCAAACCAGTCCGCTAAGTGATCGTTAATCTCGCGCTGAGTAAAGGATTTTGCTTCCGAGTTACCCAGTTTTGTCTTCGTTTGGCCCTCAAACTGCGGCTCAGAAATCTTAATCGAAATGACGGCGGTCAGACCCTCGCGCACGTCTTCACCGGTGAGGTTATCATCCTTCTCACGCAGCAGTTTATTCTCGCGGGCATACCGGTTCACCAGGGAGGTGAGTGCAGCACGGAAACCTTCCTCATGGGTGCCGCCCTCGTGAGTGTTAATAGTATTCGCGTATGAGTGCACCGACTCCCGGTAGGCACCGGTCCACTGCATTGCCACTTCAAGGGTCATATTGCGGTCGGTGTCTTCGGCTTCGAACGAGATAATTTCTTCGTTCACCACGGTCTTAGCCCCCGCGTTCAGGAAATGCACATAGTCGAAAAGACCATTATCGTACCGGTAGGTGACGGTGCGGTGCCCATTTTCGTTGGCCCCGACCTGGTTCAGCGGCAGAGGCTTTTTCTCTTCATCTTCGGCAGCTACTTCATCACCCTCAAATTGATCCCGTTCATCGGTGAGGGTGATGGTCAGCCCCTTGTTGAGGAACGCCATCTGCTGGAACCGCGCCCGCAGGGTCTCAAAATCGAACTCTACAGTCTCGAAAATCTGGGGATCGGGGTAGAACGTCTGAATAGTGCCGGTAATATCTGACGTATCGCCCCGACGAAGCGGACCGTCGGGGATACCACCGTTGGCAAAGGAAATATGCCAGGAATAACCTTGGCGGTGCACCTCGGTTACTACACGGGATGACAGTGCATTCACCACAGAAATACCCACACCGTGCAGACCACCTGAGACGGAGTACCCGCCACCACCAAATTTACCGCCTGCGTGAAGCACGGTCATAACCACCTCAACGGTGGATTTATGTTCGGTAGGATGCTCATCCACCGGAATGCCGCGGCCATCGTCTTTAACACGTACCGCACCGTCTGCCTGGATGGTTACCTCAATGCGGCTGGCATACCCCGCAAGGGCCTCATCGACAGAGTTATCGACCACCTCGTACACCAGATGGTGCAGGCCACGCTCAGTGGTGGAACCAATATACATACCGGGGCGTTTACGTACCGCTTCTAGCCCTTCAAGGACTGTAATGTCGGACGCGCCGTACTCATGGGGTTGTTCAGTTGCCACTGGTGCGAAACTCCTCGGATTGAATTGGTATGAGCCGTGCTGCTTGTCGCGGGTTCCGCATCCGTTGGGGTGCGGACGGCACATATTCTTTAATATTCTACCGAAATATTCGCCATCACGGAGATTATTCCGTCGTTTTCAGGGAGTATTTTCCGCTCTACGGCCTTCTAAGGTGCCGCGGGGGCTTCACACCCCCAACCCTAGTGAGGGGATACCCACCATAGGCCCGAAGCGGTTATCGGGCAAAAACGCTTGTCAGCTCATTCTCTGTCGGCCTGCTACCCATAGGTATCGCGCACCCCGCGACCACCCGGCGCTCGTTTCGGCCCGCGCGAGCTCCATCGCCCGTTATTGGGGCCAAAAATACGCACTGAGCTAACGACACCGGCACCCAGTTCACGGTCAAACATCTGCACAATCTGCCTCTGCATCAGACGCAGCTGGGTTGCCCACGCAGTTGAGTCGCAGCGTACCTCCACTATAGAGTTCTCAAACCGAACCGGCTGTGCGTGAGCTGAGACTTCGGGCCCCATCAAATCGTCCCATCGCGCAAGCACACTGGAAACCGCAACGGGTTCTTTCCACCCGCGTGAGCGAATCAACTGCCCAACAATACCCCCCAGGGGTTTAGGATCTCGGGTACTCTCACCCGGTCCCGTGTAACCGCCCATGACTCGCGGATCCCACCCCTGAGCACGCTGAGACTTCTTGCGTTGGCCCGGCTCGGCACTCATGGCAGCACCAAACTCACGCATAATTTTCTTAGCGGAGTAGGCATTAAGTCGCCCTTCACCACGGGCGTTGGCGGCGGCGCGCATCCTCTCTAATAACGCTGCGGGGGCATCGACCTCATCCACATAATATTCACCGTAAACTTCCGATGTTTCACGTGAAACATCTGTTGTATCACTGTCAAAGGGTTGTTTTTCCCAGAGATTGAGTCGGGGGTGTTCCTTATTCATAGGTTTTCCCGTCCGACAGATTCTGCTCACCCGCATATCCTGCGGTACCGGGTGAGACAGTGACGATACGGTATGCGCCAAGTTCTTCGGGAATGTCACTGAGTACTGCGCAGGTAATAAGTACCTGCTCCGCTTCACGCACCAAAGCCCCTAACCGGTGCCTGCGTGCCGCATCCAACTCAGCAAACACATCGTCAAGGATAAGTATTGGCGAGGAGCCTGGCGACGGGTCATCCTCCAAATGCACAAACCATGATGCCAACCGCATGGCTAAGGCAAACGACCAGCTTTCCCCATGTGAGGCGAACTGTTTAACAGCTAGGCCCCCTAACAGCAGGGTTATATCTTCCCGATGCGGCCCCACCAGGGTAATTCCCCGCTCAATTTCTTCGCTGCGGCGCTCCTCAAAGCAGCGCAGAATCGCCACTTTAAACTCCTCAGGGCGCATACGTGCAGCATGTTCCAGACCCCGCTCAGTCACAGACGGGAAAACGGTGGACTCGTAGGTCAATGAGACGTCTTTAGAACCATCGGTGAGTCCTGCATAGGCACGTTTAAGCTGGGGGAGCAGGACACGCAGCACCCGGAAACGAGCAGCTAAAAGCTGAGAACCAACTTCAGCAAGTTGCTCATTCCACACTGCGAGGGTGCTCATTGCGTTCTCATCGGCGCTGGCGGCACCTGTACGACGGCGCTGCATTGATTTCAGCAGAGAATTCCGCTGCCGCAGAATACGTTCGTACTCGCTCCGGTACCCGGCAACAGCGGGCCGCAGCGATACCGCCAGATCATCCACGAACCGACGGCGAGCCGCTGGTTCTCCCCTCACCAGCTGTAAATCTTCGGGTGAAAACAGTACCGTACGGGCAATGCCCAGCGCTTCACGGGCACGCACCGGGGCTGCACGATTAATCCGCACCCTATTGCTGTGCCCTGGAACCACCTCAAACTCTGTGACGGTCTGCTGCGATCCGCGCACAGTGCGGGTGCGAATATAGGCCCGTGAAGCACCCACGCGCACCAGCGGAGCATCATTACTCACCCGGTGAGAGGACAAATTCGCGGTGTAATCAATGGCCTCCACAATATTGGTTTTACCAACACCATTTGGCCCCAAAAATACCGTCACCCCGGATGACAGCGGCAGACTCAGCAGGGGGTAGGTGCGGTAATCGAGTAACGAAACGTGGTCGATAAACATCTCTACCCCCTCACACGGTTACAGTGGCACACCGCTATAGTGGCCCGATGCTCACTACTAGTCGGCGGGCAGCCGTACCGGCATGAGCAGGTACCGGTATTCGGTACTGTCATCGCCCAGAATCTCGTCCTGTCCCGAAAGCACAGCCGGGCGAGTGGGTTCGGTAAATGAGAACCGCACAAACTCCGTAGTGAATGCCCCCAGCCCCTCCGAAAGATAAGCCGGGTTGTATGCAACAGTCACTTCCTGCCCCGAAAGATGTGCCTGCAGCGTCTCAGACCCCTGAGCCTCGTCACCGCGGCCTGCATCAATTACAACCTCACCCGTCTCGCTAAAAGCCAGCCGCAGGGGAGTGTTACGCTCGGCCACCAGAGAAATACGGCGGGCCGCCTCAGCTAGGTCAGAGGTGCGAATAACAGCGTGAATCTGTGTTTCTTCCGGGAATAGGGCACGAATATTTGGGTAATCCCCATCCATGAGCACGCTTGTGGTGCGGCGTGAAGCAGCCTCAAAACCGATGAGTTCATGTGCATCTGGTAAGGCAATCGATAGTTCACCTGAACCAGCCAAAGTACGGCCTACTTCGGCAAGTGTTTTGGATTTGATGAGTACCTGTGCTGAGATCTCCGGGTTGGTGGGCGACCAGGTGAGTTCACGCATCGCCAGGCGGTACCTGTCGGTGGCCAACAGGGTCATAGTGTCGCCCTGAACCTCCAGCCTAATTCCGGTAAGGATCGGCAGAGTTTCATCTTTTGATGCGGCCACCAGAACCTGGGAAACCGCCCGCGCGAACTCAGTACCGTCAACGGTACCCGAGACCTCTGGCAGCTCCGGCAGTTCTGGGTAGTCAACCAGCGGCATAGCAGCCAGCTGGAACTTTGCTGAACGACATGAAATAAACACCTTGGAGTCAGATGCGGCGAACTCAACCGGTGCGCTGGGGAGAGAACGGCAGATGTCGGCGAGCATCTTACCGGGCACTAGGCAGGTGCCGTCCTGCTCAATATCCGCTTCAACTACCTGACGGGCGCTGATTTCATGATCGAATCCCGCGATAGCTACCTCACCGTTTTCTGCAGTAATCAGTAGCCCACTGAGTACTGGGGAGGTGGGCCGTGCCGGTAGTGAACGTGCGGTCCAGCCTACGGCCTCGGCCAATACATCGCGGTCGATGGTGAATTTCATGAGGCGCCTTTCAGAAGTAGCTGAAGAAAGTCCTAAACAAGTGCGGTGGTCCCCGATAAGGGCACCTCTTCCATCCTACCGGAAAAGATGTAATTACAAGCTCAGATGAGGTGTACCGGGAACAGTGGAAGAAGGTAGAAGACTCAAGGATTTTTGTAATTACATCTTTTGTAAGCTGACGGAAAGTCCTCAGAACATAGTGACCCGTTTTTCGAGTCACACCCGTTGGGCAGTGTTCGTGATGGACGGGAACATCATGTTGTGTGAAGAGGATTTTTCTTAAAGTACAGTAGTGTTAATAACGCTTGTGGAAATCGTGGAAAAACCTAGAAATCCGCGAAAATCCAAGGAAATTCCCTGTGGATGAAACGTGGACGAATCGATGCCACACTGAGGATGCATTGTGCATGGATATTTATACATTCTGGGTCTTCCACACCCACGGAATAATCATTCACTTAATATCCACAGTGTAGCGGTGTTTAAAACACACCCTATCCACAGGCGAAAATCCCTGTTTTTACCGGTTCTGCCGCTGATCCTGTTTGATTTTGTTCGTCAGCTCCGTCACCTGATTAAACGTCACGTGCCGCTCCGGCATTTGTGCACTGACCTTCCGCACCGCATGCATGACCGTCGTGTGGTCGCGCCCGCCCAGCTCCTGCCCAATCCGTGGCAGAGACATATCTGTTAGCTCACGCAGCAGATACATGGCGATCTGCCGGGCATTTGTAAGCGTACGGGTGCGTGACTTTGAGCGTAAATCATCAATCGACACATCAAAATACGCCGCCGTGGTCGTCAGAACCTGCGCCGCAGTAATTTCGGCACCCCCAGCATCCGTAATCAGGTCTTTGAGCACCACCTCAGCAAGCGATAAATCCACCTGCTGCTTATTGAGCGAGGCGAACGCCGTTACACGAATGAGCGCGCCCTCCAGCTCGCGGATATTCGCCGTAATATGCGATGCAATATACTCCATCACATCGTCGGGAACGTTGAGCGATTCGCTCTGTGCTTTCTTCCGCAAAATAGCGATACGAGTCTCCAACTCGGGAGGCTGCACATCAGTAATCAGGCCCCACTCGAAGCGTGAACGCATCCGCTCGGCAAACCCGGTGAGCTGCTTCGGCGGCAAATCAGAAGTAATCACAACCTGCTTTTGGTGATTATGCAGGGCGTTGAAAGTATGGAAGAACTCTTCCTGCGTATGCTCTTTACCCGCCAAAAACTGGATATCGTCGATCAGAAGCATATCGACATTGCGGTAAATCTGTTTGAAAGAGGAACCCTCATCGTCACGAATCGAGTTAATAAAATCGTTCGTGAACTCCTCAGAATTTACGTACCGCACACGCAGTGACGGGTATAAGTGTTTAGCATAGTGTCCGATCGCGTGCAGGAGGTGGGTTTTACCCAGTCCCGAATCCCCGTAAATAAACAACGGGTTATAGGCGTTCGCTGGGGACTCCGAGACTGCAAACGCAGCTGCATGTGCGAAACGATTGGACTGACCAATAACGAACGTATCAAAAGTGTAATTCTGGTTGAGCCGCGCTGAGCTTTCCCAACCGGCTGCGGGAGGCGCTGAGGGATCCGGCATAGCCTGATCTGCCGGTAACTGGTCCGGAAAAATACCGCCGCCAGCATTCGGCACAGCAGCGGGCGCCTCAGGTGCTGCGACGTACGAGTCAGTAGTGGCGTGATGAGAAGCCGTATCGGTTGAGCCCACCCGTTCCGCCTCTACCTCGTGCAGTGGGGGAGTGGTGGAGACCTCCGCAAAACCGCTTGGCTCGGGGGCTTTATAGGGGTGCGCCTCATAAGTGTGCACATGCTGTCCAGAGGGGGCTGGCACCTGAGCATGTCGCGGCGCAGCACCGGAAACAGAATCATACGACGGTATACCGTACTCTGCTGCCCCGTGGGATGGGGAGGCAGAGCCGGAAGTATGTTCGCTATGTTCGGACGAACCGGAAACAGTTGGAAGAGGGTGCGCGGGCGGGGCACTAACAACAGTTGAAGGTGCCTCTTCAGGGGATGTTTCCGCGGTAGCTGAGAGCGACTCATCAATCAGAAAAGCTTCAGAAATTTCGGGCCCGTAAGCGGTGTGTAGCGCTCGTTTCAACGGCTCTTTCAGTTTCGACTGGAATGTGTCCCGTGTGTATTCGTTCGGCACCGCTATAAGGAGTACGTTCCCTACCAACGCCTGCGGATGAGCTAAATGTACGAAACCGCGTAACCGGTTCCCCACCTGATGATCGGATTGAAGCAGACTCACTACATGAGCCCACCGCTGCACCATATCATTATTTGTTTCGCCCACAGGTGGTTCCTTCCGATCGGTGATTAAGACTTTACCCACACTATACACAGATTAACACCAATATCCACAGGCGTTATCCACAGTGTGGAAAACCTGTGTAGAATCAGTGGTTTTATGTGTGGACAAAATATATCGAACCGGAATAAACCCTGAAAATACGGGAGAAAACCGGTGTATACGAAAGCTGTGGAAAAAATCCACAACCCGTGCGGGTTGTTGAAAAGTCACATTCTGTGGATGCCCTCTATCCACTGTATACACAGAGCGCGCATCATGCACACCCGCACCTGAGGCACGCCCGCATTAACTTGACCGACACCGCCAGCTCTTCTAAAGTTGTTCTGTTATATGTGTACCGCCTACCCCGAAGAGTCAGGGTACCCCTGTACACAAAAATCTTAGGGAAACCCGCCTGCATGATGTTGGGTTATCCCGCACCAGAACAAGGAGAAAAGTATGAGCAAACGTACTTTCCAGCCGAATAACCGCCGCCGCGCCAAAAAACACGGCTTCCGTCTGCGTATGCGCACCCGCGCTGGTCGCGCTATCCTGGCGAGCCGTCGTTCCAAAGGCCGCGCAAAGCTTTCGGCCTAACGAACCATATAATCGCCCGCTACCGCACACCAGCGTTAGCGGGCGATTGCCACAACGAAGGGAATCACGTGCTGCCCTTACAGCACCGGATGCGTACGGGCGTCCAATTCTCGCAGACAATCCGTTCCGGTGTCCGCTCAGGGCGTCGGAACATTGTTCTATCTGCGGCAAAACAAAACGGAGAAACAACCCGCATAGGTTTTATCGTTTCAAAAGCCGTGGGAAATGCCGTCGTCCGCAACCGCGTTAAACGTCGTCTGCGTGAAGCAGCTTCCGATACCGTGAAAACCCACCCGCACGGCTACTACATTGCCGTGCGGGCACTACCCGCATCCAAAAACGCCACCTACCAGCAGCTGCACCATGACTACACGCAGGCGCTCACAGCGGCGCTGACGAAACTAGCGGGAGAACATAAACCACGCGGGGCGGGGCAAAACCATGAGTAAAAACCGCCGCGACGAACGGTTCCACCAGCACAGCAGCGCCACGCACCACGCACACAGCGACCCGGATGCTCTTCTACATGCCGCACCCCACGAGTTCGTGCGGCCTGTCTCTGTGCTGCACGCTCTGTACACGCTGCCCCAAAATATTTTTATTGGGCTTATTAAGGCGTACCGTAAAGTAATCTCCCCGCTCTACGGGGACGTGTGCAGGTACTACCCAACCTGTTCCGCCTACGGGCTGGAAGCTTTCACCACCCACGGGGCCATTGGTGGGCTTTCCCTGACAGTGCGGCGCATTCTACGCTGCACCCCGTGGGCGACCGGCGGAATCGACCCTGTACCACCCGGAAAACGCGTTTTCACCCCGGGTGAAGAACCTAAAATTGTACTTCTGAACCATCCGCCCACCAGCCCCTAACAAGGCTGACTAGGGCCTTCGCTGACTTAGCCGAGTCAAAAGGAGAAAAACTCTCGTGCCAAATATTTTTGACCTTATTCTTTGGCCCTTTAAATGGGCAGTGTCGGCGGTTTTGTGGGTTTTCCATTCCCTCTTTACCGCCATTGGTATGGATCCGTCCTCAGGCCTGACCTGGGTGCTGTGCATTATCTGCCTGACCCTGGTTATGCGTACCCTCACCATCCCTCTCTTCGTCAAACAGATTAAAGCGATGCGCGGTATGAGCGCCATGCAGGGCGATATCGCTAAGCTTCAGGCCAAATACAAGGGGAAGAAAGACCAGCTGTCCCGCCAGGCGATGGCACAGGAGCAGATGGCGCTGTACAAAAAACACGGCACCAACCCGTTTGCCTCCTGCCTGCCGATTATTGCCCAGATGCCTATCTTCTTCGGTTTGTACCAGGTGCTCATGGGAGTTTCCGGGGCGGCAGCAGCGAATGAAGGCATCCTCATGCTTCCTGCCGATCTGGTGAAACAGTTCAGCGAAGCCCACATTTTCGGCGCCCCCATTTTCTCGACCATGATGAACCCCGGCGACGGTAACCACACCGCCACCGTAATTCAGGCAATCGTCATGATTCTGCTCATGAGCGGTACCCAGTTCTTTATTCAGAAGCAGCTGAGCGTGAAGAACATGTCGGAGGCAGCGCTGAACTCTCCGATGTTCCGTCAGCAGCAGATGATGATGTACATTTTCCCCATTATTTTCGCGGTGACGGGCATTAACTTCCCTCTTGGTGTGATGTACTACTGGACCGTCTCAAACTTCTGGGCACTGGGCCAGCAGTGGTGGGTGATCCGCAATAACCCCACCCCAGGTTCTCAGGCTGAAAAGGAA
Source organism: Rothia aeria (assembly GCF_016726365.1). NCBI lineage: Bacteria > Bacillati > Actinomycetota > Actinomycetes > Micrococcales > Micrococcaceae > Rothia > Rothia aeria. Next base: position 1,448,253 of record NZ_CP068102.1, read on the forward strand.
CTCAATGAGCGCCGTGCCGCTAAGGGTCTGCCTCCGGTCGGCAAGACTAAAGAGCAGCACGAGAAAGAGCTGGAAGAGGCACGTGAACGTGCCAATGCAGGCCAGCGTCAGCAGCCGATGAGTAAGAAGCGTCAAAAGCAGCAGCGCGCTAAAGGCAAGGGCGGGCAGAAAGGCTCTTCGGGCGGCTCACAGAAGCCAAAATCGAGTTAGCCGCCGCATCGCATCACCACCGCACAACCACGTAAAGGACATCCGATCCATGACTGACGTTACTGAAGAAAACGAAACCTACGAAGAAACCCCCACCGAACGTCCCAATACCTTCGAAAATATTGAAGAAGAAGGCGACATCGCCGCCGACTACTTGGAGGAACTACTGGATATCGCCGATATTGACGGTGATATTGATATTGAGGTGCGTAACCAGCGCACGTACCTGGCGGTTCTTAACGACGAAGATAACAATGAAGAACTCCGCCAACTGGTTGGCCGTAATGGGCAGGTGCTGGAGGCCCTGCAGGAACTGGTGCGACTGTCGGTGCTAGCCGCCAGCGGTAACCGTTCCCGCCTCATCCTTGATGTGGCAGGGTACCGTGCAGAACGCCGTGAACAGCTGGCTGATGCGGCCCGCCAGGCCGTGGAAGAGGTGCGTGAAAGCGGGGAAGACTACCATATGAACCCGCTGGGCGCCTATGAGCGCAAAATTGTGCACGATATTGTGGCTGAGCAGGGACTCTACAGTGAGTCTGAGGGGGAGGGCCCGTCCCGTCACGTTGTTATTTCGCTCCCGGAGGTATAAATGGAGCACACACCCCTGGATGGGAAAAACCAGGTTGCCGCTGAACAAATCTTTGGTGACCGTTTGCCGCTGGCACAGCGTTACGTAGAGCATCTGGCCACCAGCGGTATTGAGCGCGGACTCATTGGCCCGCGTGAGGTGCCGCGCCTGTGGGAGCGTCACGTGTTGAACTGCGCCGTAATACAGGAACTTATCTCCGAGGGCGCTTCGGTGGTGGATGTTGGCTCTGGTGCGGGCTTGCCGGGGCTGTGTCTGGCGATTGCCCGGCCCGATTTGAAACTGACTCTCATTGAGCCGTTGGAACGCCGCGTTAACTGGCTCAATGAGGTCGTGGAAGATTTGGGACTTGAAAACGTAACGGTGTTTCGTTCCCGCGCTGAACAGGCTGTGGGTGCGGTGGAAGCCGATGTGGTAACCGCTCGCGCCGTCTCTGCGCTTGTGGGACTGGTTGATATTACTCTACCGATCCTGCGCGGCACTGGAGAGCTGCTGGCTCTCAAGGGACGTTCAGCTGCTGAGGAAGTGGCAAAAACGAAGAAAAAACTCAACCGTTATGGTGCCAGGCAGACCGAGATTCTTACGGTGGGGGAGGGGCTGTTAGACGAGCCCACCACCGTGGTACGCATCCAGTTATAGTCGGGTACTGTTTCTCAACTTGATGGCCTCTCCCCAATGTGGGAGGGGCCATTTTTATTGTCTGTTGTGGTCACGAGTGCAGGTTTCACCATTCCTCGATGTTTCACGTGAAACTTTCACGGGTAATACTCGGTGTTTAACCCCTTGCGCGTGGTGTTGAAAGAAATCTACGGGTAATCTTATAGAGAGTGAAAAAGACGGAGACCCACCTTCAGGCGCGCACACGGCGCCTGAAAAAGGGGAATAATCCGAATGTTTCACGTGAAACATCGACCGATACGCATCCCTAAACGGCACCCGACTGCATGACGCCGAGGAGAAAAAATGACCGAACAAGCAACCGATAACGGTTCGCTTTACACCCTGTCGAAGCCCGCACACACCCGCATCCTCACTATCTCAAACCAGAAGGGCGGCGTAGGTAAAACCAGTACCGCCGTGAATCTGGCGGCAGCGCTCGCTGAGGCTGGAATGAATGTGCTGGTCATTGATAACGACCCGCAGGGTAATGCCTCGACCGCACTCGGTATTGAACACGATGTGGAAACCCCCAGCATGTATAACGTGCTGATTGATGACAAACCTCTACATGAAATTGTGCAGACCTGCCCCGATCTAGAAGGGCTGTGGTGCGCCCCGGCCAATATTGACCTCGCCGGGGCTGAAATTGAACTGGTCTCAATGGTGGCGCGTGAAACCCGTCTTAAAGGTGCCCTGGAAGATTACAGCACGTGGCGTGAGTCCCATAACCTGCCGCGCCTTGATTACGTATTAATCGACTGCCCGCCGAGCCTGGGGCTGCTTACCGTCAATGCATTTGTTTCGGCTGACGAGATTCTAATTCCCATCCAATGCGAATACTATGCGCTGGAAGGCTTGAGCCAGCTTCTGAAGAATATCGAGATGATTCAGAAACACTTGAATTCGCGTCTGAGGATTAGCACCATTCTGCTTACCATGTATGATGGGCGCACTAATCTTGCAGCACAGGTGGCTGATGAAGTGCGCGAGCATTTTCCTACAGAAACTTTGCAGACCCTCATCCCTCGGTCAGTTCGTATTTCTGAGGCTCCCAGCTACCAGCAGACCGTTATTACCTATGACCCGGCATCGACAGGTGCGCAGGCGTATCGGGAAGCTGCGCGCGAGGTAGCCATGCGATAGGCACACTAAAAACACATAAAAACATACGATTAAGGTTGATTGTATGTTTCATATACGGCAGAAATAGCGGTGTGGAAAGTAAAAGGGCACACCCAGTGAGTAACCCAAAACCTGCCGAACATATGCGAGGGAATACGTTAATGAGGAGGAAAGATGGCTGAAAAACGAAGGGGCCTCGGTAGGGGGTTAGGGGCGCTTATCCCCAATAGCACCAAACCCGCATCCGAGCAGAAGGAAGTATCCAGTACACAAAAAGGTGGATCCACGAGCCCCTCAGCAGCCGCAGGAAAAAAACGGGCTGCAGGTATGGGCCGTCAAGAGACCGGTACTGTCCAGAAGAAGACCACGGAACAACAATCCTCACCCTCTTTAGCGAAGCTTCCTGCTCCTAAAAAGTCCTCATCGGTGCGCGGCGGATTGGGCCGTAAACATATTCTCGATCAAGAAGTGCTGCCTGTGCCAACCGATCAGAAGATGGAAGAGGCGCCTCATAACACGCAAGAGAAGGAAAAGGGCACCAAAGCACAGTCTGCTATTAAGGACAAAATTTCGGCAGCAGCCGCAGATTTGGCGGATAAAAAGGCTGCTGCAGACACCACGGCGGCAGGGGAGAAGGCGCCAGCTGCTGAGGATAAAACCGCCTCCGCACCATATTCGTTGGGGAAAAAATCGGCGTCAGAGCATGATCTTTTCGATGAACTGCCCGCAGAATCAGAACGGCCGGTACCCTCCCAAGCTGTTTCTCAGGAATCAGCCCCAACTGAGGAAACGCCTCAACCGGCGGCCGATACAAAGGATGTTTCACGTGAAACATTGAAAAAGAAACAGCGTCTCGATATGGGACAGGCACTTCGTAATACGACTCTTACCCGCCGTCCTGTTGACTTCTTCTTTGGTGAAGAAGTGAAGACCCCCAGCTCTTCTGAGGACCTGGTACCTGTTCCGGGTGCGCAGTTCGCGATCCTCAATATTTCGGATATTCATCCAAACCGCAAACAACCTCGCGTTGATTTTGACGAACATGATATGGATGAACTCGTTCATTCGGTGAAAGAGATTGGGGTTTTACAGCCCATAGTCGTGCGTCCATCGCGGGAAAAAGGCCACGAGAAATATGAGCTGGTGATGGGGGAGCGTCGCTGGAGGGCAACCCAGCGGGCGGGACTTCCTACAATTCCTGCGATTGTGCGCGATACCCAGGATAACGATCTGCTCCGTGATGCCCTCCTTGAAAATCTGCATCGGAGCCAGCTGAACCCCATTGAAGAGGCAGCCGCCTACCAGCAGCTGATGGAGGAATTTGGTACCACCCAGGATCAGCTGGCTAAGCGTATTGGTCGGTCACGTCCGCAGATTTCCAACACCATCCGGTTGCTTAAGCTTCCTGCATTGGTACAGCGTCGTGTAGCGGCCGGCGTTTTATCAGCCGGTCATGCCCGCGCTCTGCTCATGCTCACAGATCAAGCACAGATCGAAACTTTGGCGCAGAAGATCGTTAATGAGGGCCTATCGGTGCGTGCTGTTGAAGAACTGGTAGCCGCAGCATCCGGCGCAGAGGACAAGAAACAGCGGAAGGAACCTCGCCCGCAGAAACATCGGGAGCGTCTGGACTATATCGCCGATGCCTTTGCCGATAAGCTGGATACCTCGGTAAAGATAAGTCTGGGTGCACGTAAGGGAAAGATGACAATCGAATTCGCCAATGTCGATGATCTGAACCGGATTATTAAGACGCTGGATACTAACTTCGAAAACTAGGTGTAGTCAGCGCCGGTGGTGATGTTTCACGTGAAACATCACCACCTCTGTTTTTAATCGTCGTGCTGATACGGTGCTTCTGAGATTACCTCCGCTAACGTGTCAGACCGGAGTGAACTGGACATAGCTAAGAACAATATCGGCAGAAGATAACCACACCTGATCACTCTGGCCTTCTGCAGGGTGCAGTCCTTGCCAGAACGGGAGAAGCGGGGGATGGGGGCTTCCTGTTGCAGTAGACCGTATATCTATCCCCTGTGCATATCATGTGCCCAGAACTGAATAGGTGTGGGTAAAGTGCTAGAAACACAATGGGGGCGGATGTTTCACGTGAAACATCCGCCCCCAACGTGCGAAGAGATTTAGTCGATGTACTCTGCAAATTCTGCGAGCAGAGCTTTTTTAGCCTTAGCACCTACGGTCGGTTTGACGAGTTCGCCGTCCTTGAAAAGGTGAATTGCGGGGATGGAAGTGATATTGTACTTCAGTGCAATATCACCATTTTCTTCTACATCTACCATCACCACATCTACTTTACCTTCATATTCAGCGGCAATCTCCTCAATAACCGGAGCCACTAGGCGGCAGGGCCCGCACCATTCAGCCCAGAAATCCACAATTACGGGCTTGCTGCTTTTGAGCACCTCAGCGTCAAACGTAGCGTTAGTAACCTGCTTAACCGAGCTCATTGTTCTGCCTCCTCTTTACATATTTTCAATATAGTGTTGCGCATCAAGCGCCGCCACGGCACCGGAGCCCGCAGCGATAATTGCCTGACGATATGTCGGGTCGATAACATCCCCGGCAGCAAATACGCCCGGGACAGAAGTCTTTGAAGAACGTCCCTGAACCTCAATCGTGCCCTGCTCACTGAGCGTGAGCTGATCTTTGACCATATCAACACGGGGGTCTGAACCGATGGCTATAAAGAGCCCGTTCAAGGGCAGCTCGCGCTCAGAACCATCTTTCGTGTTCTTCAGAGTTACCTTCTCAAGGTTCGAATCACCGTCAATGGCACTGACCTCAGAATCCCATAGGACCTCAATCTTCGGGTTCTCAAAAGCACGTTTCTGCATAATATCGGATGCGCGGAACGAATCACGGCGGTGAATAATATAGACTTTCCGGGCAAAGGTGGTCAAAAACAGTGCCTCTTCAAGTGCTGAGTCGCCGCCGCCTACCACGGCAATATCCTTTTCTTTGAAAAAGAAACCGTCACAGGTTGCGCACCAGGATACGCCGTAGCCGGAAAGACGATCCTCACCCTCAACGCCGAGCTTGCGGTATTCCGAACCGGTTGAGAGGATTACAGTCTTTGCCAGATGCACCGAACCATCCGCGAGGATTACTTTTTTCACCTCGCCGGTAAGGTCAAGTTTCTCAACATCCTGGTAGCGAATATCTGTGCCGAAACGCTCAGCCTGTGCACCAATATTCGTCATGAGTTCGGGGCCCTGAATACCTTCAATAAAACCCGGGAAATTCTCAACTTCGGTGGTGTTCATAAGAGCACCACCGGGGGATACGGAGCTGGCAAACAGCACGGGTGAGAGATTAGCGCGGGCGGCATAAATTGCCGCCGTATACCCTGCGGGGCCCGCACCCACAATAATGACATTGTGCACCGTCTGCTCGCCCTGCTCGGCGGCAGATGTGCTCGCACCCTCAGGTTTCGTTGATGCGGCGCCAAGACGTACACCTCCAAGCGCGGCATTACCAAAAAGGCCACCGGTTGTTGTATTGGTGCTCATTTTTCTCTCTTTCGTCCCAATTATTGATATCGTGCCACATAAACGTGATAGTTCCTTTGATTATTCCATTTCGGGCCTCGGTATGCCATACGTTACGTTTTCTAACAGACTTAGGCATCTCAGCCCGCCAACACCACACTGGGGCACTACGGCGCATACAAAAGCCCGCAGAGACGCTCAACGGTGTGAGCATCCCTGCGGGGCATAAGGGGAGAGAAAAGAGACTGGGCTACTCAGCCTTCAACTCGGCCAGACGCAGCCCGTACGGGTAGATTGAGATGGGCTGTGAAAGCTTCGGGGCCTCAGTGAACTGAATAATCACATACCCGCCCTTATCTGCGCTCTGCTTGGAAGTATCCAGCTCAACCACGGCGTCTTTCCCATTAAACGTTCCCTTACCCACCTCGGTGGCCCCGTTGAGGGAATTCTGGTTGTTCACGTACACGGTGTACGCCCCGCCGGTACCAGTGTTCTGCTGCATCGTCACCTTAGAAACAACCGTGGGAGTTTGAAGTTTGGCAGACAGCGCGAACGGAACAGCCAGCTTACCGCTCCCAAAGCCGTAGCTCATCCACACGGTAGCGGGGTTATTGTCCGCAAGCTTGGGTAGGTTCGCATCCGTCTCAGACATGAACGTGGGGTTATTCGGCACTAGGCGGGCCACGGTGGCGATCTTCGCTGGGGCGTTTGAGGTGGTTTCCGGACTGGGAGTGGGGGAGGGGCTCTCGCCACCCTCACTGGCCGAGGCTGAGGCGGATGTAGACTTGGCTGGCTTTGGCTCCGCGGTTTTAGACGACCCAATACCCGTGAGCGAAATCAGCACGGCACCGGCCACAATCAGCAGCAGCAGTACGGCGGCGAGAACGATCACCCACGTACCGCGGCGGCCGTCATCTTCATCGTCCTCATCATCGTCGTACAGGTCCCCGCCGGGGTACATGCCGCCGCCCATCTCCGGCTGAATAGGGTTACCATCCCAGCTTTTAATGGCGCCAATAACCTCCATTGCGGCGGGCTGAGTCGGCACGGTCGCACCAAAAATTTCGGTACCCAAGGCGGCTTCATCATCGTACACGTCCGAAAGTGAGCGCTGCTCGGTCAACAGCGCATCCAACAGCACTGAGGGGGCGGTGTACGACGTAATGAGGTACTTGCTGCCTTCGGGGGTGATACCCATATCGAGCATCTGGAAACTGTAGGGGTTGCTCTCATTGAGCACACGCGAGTTGTTCTCAAGCAGGTTGCTGCGTGCCGGGGACGCAACGACCACCGACACTTTACGGCTGAGAATCTGATCCATGCCGTCGAGAATCATATCTGTCTCGGCGGTAACGATAATCTGTGCGGTGATCTCGTAGCGGCCACCGAGTACCGTGCCTACCGGAATCTGCTGAGACAAGTGCTCTCCCGAATTTTCGCTCGTACGCCCAGTTCAGGGCTGTTCTCTATCAAAAGTTTACCCGGCTTAACGGGTTCTGTGGGTTTTCAGCGGTTTTGCCGACCTAACGGCGTGCTAATCTTCCCAGTTTACGTGTGATGGGTGCGAAAAGCGCGTCGGCTTCTTTCACCCGGAAAACCCGCAACCCCACCATGTAAGAGCCGAGCATGACCGGCCCGCACACAATCAGGGTAATAATGGCGCTGATTTTCGATGCCCAGGCGAAACCGCTGGCGCTGTACCCGCCCAGCAGCCACAGGACCCCGGCGGTCACCCCGGCAGCGAAAACAGCTGCGAAGGTGGCGCGGGCGTACACGCTCAAGATACGTTTCTGCCCGTAATAGCCAAGGCGGCGTTTCACCAGGTAATGGCTAATACCGGTGAGCAAAATATTGTGCACAGGATAGATACACGCCAACGCGTAAACGGTGTACTGGGCATCCAACAGGGAGGCGCTGAAGCTCATCACTACCATGATGGAGGCCGAGAACAACTGGATTTTAAAGGGGGTGCGGGCGTCTTCACGGGCGTAAAGTACACGCCCGTACAGGAATGTGACGGTGAGTGTGGGGGTGCCTAACGCCATAATGACAATGAGCTTGGCAATAATAGTGGCCGCCACCCGGTCGCCGCCGCTGAACAGGATAGCGACCGGCCCGGCAAGGACAATAAGCGCCACGGCGCAGAAAATGGTGGCCACCCCGGAGGTACGCAGCCCGTGAGAGACGGCGTGGATGACGCTGTCCCTATCATCGGCGCTGGCGGAGGCGCTCATCCGGTTAAAGAGCACGGTAGCGATGGACATACCAATCACACCGTGCGGGAGGATATACAGCATTGAGGCGTAGTTGAGGGCCTGCAGGCCGGGGATTTGGATGCCCATCTCCGCATAGCGGGCACGTTCACCAACCACAGATGCAGCAACCTGGTTCATGTACATGAAGGAAAGGTTAGCCACAGCGCCCGCTGCAAGCGTCCAAGCGGCGAGTTTAGCGGGTTCACGTAGTCCAATGCCGCGCCACCCGAAATTGGGGCGCAGATGCATCCCCAGGCGGCGTAGGGGGATAAACAGCACGAGGGCCTGCATGGCGATGCCGAGGGTAGTAGTACCTGCAAGCACAACCGTTTGGGCGCTGGTCCAGTTCTCAACCGAGTGCAGCGGCGGGTTAATGGTGGTGTTCTGCGCCCCGAACATAACAATGAACACCAGCAGGCCGATGATGGAGATGACGTTATTCAGCGCCGGCGACCACATGTAGGCTCCGAACGCATCTTTAGCGTTCAGCACCTGCCCGATGACGGTATACAGGCCGTAGAAGAAGATCTGCGGCAAACACCAGAGCGAGAAAATGACCCCTAATTGTTTCTGCTCCGGTGTCCAGGTGGAGCCCATCACATCAATAATGGGCCACGCGCAGGCGACCATAATGACCGTAATCAGCCCAATAGCGGTGACGGTGAGTGTTACCAGCTTCGAAATGTACAGCGCCCCACCGTCTTGGGCTTTGGCGGCTTTAATGATCTGCGGCACGAGCACGGCGTTAAACGCGCCCCCGGCAACCAGCACGTAAATGAGGTTGGGGAGGGTGTTGGCGACCTCAAACACGTCGCCGACGGTTGAGAGGGAGCCGATGGCGACGGTAATAAGAACCGTCCTGACTAGTCCGAGCACTCGGGATACGAGCGTTCCGGCAGCCATGATCGCGCTTGCGAGCGCGTCTGTTCGTGCCAACTGGTGCCTCCTGTGCGTAGCGTAGGTTTAGAGCCGTGACTGGATGAATTCGCGGGCGAGGTCGGCAATATGCCGCTCGTTAGCGAACGATAGCCTGCGGTTAAGATCCGTGAACGGTACCCAGGCCACATCTACGGCCTCGTGGTCGGGGTCGTTGTCGATGGTGATTTCCCCTCCGGTTGCCTTCAGCAGGTAGTGGTGCACCGTTTTGTGGATGCGCTGCCCGGAAGAGGTGAACCAATATTCAATGTTACCGAGTGAGTGCAGGATATCACCACGTATCCCGGTTTCTTCTTCAATTTCGCGTTGTGCAGCCTCTTCAAGGGTTTCTGCTTCTTCAATATGCCCCTTGGGCAGACACCATTCGACGCGTCCGGCACGGTTAATGCGCGCAATAATGGCAGCAGGCAGACTCTGGCGCGCGAAGTCTATGATGATGCCTCCAGCGGATACTTCACGGTGTACCGGCGTGTAAGACGCGGTTAACAGAGTTCGCATCTTGGGTGCGCGCGGTACGGGAAAGCTCATGGTTCTACCTTAACCGATACGGGGGCTTTTTGGGTTGTTCGCGCCCGCGGTGAGGCGGTGAGGCGGTTTATCTGGCAGGATTAAGAGACTATGTCGCAGAAAATTGATGTGCTTTCGAAGTTCCCGGATGCCGCGCAGCTGGGTGAGCTGTACCGCCGGGCGGGTTTTGAACTGTACCTGGTGGGCGGTATTGTGCGTGACCAGTTGCGTGATACCCCCGGTGATTTTACGGATTTTGATTTGACCACGGACGCCACCCCCGCCGAAAGTGAACAGATCCTGCGAGTGTGGGGTGAACACGTGTGGGATATCGGTAAGGAGTACGGCACTATAAGCGCCCGTAAGAATGGGGCCGTGTACGAGGTGACCACCTACCGGGCGGAGGTGTACGCCTCTGACTCCCGCAAACCCACGGTCGAGTTTGGCACGGATTTACGCGCCGATCTGGTGCGGCGTGATTTTACGATGAACGCAATGGCAGCTTCACTGCCTTCAGGTGAGGTGGTGGATCTCTTTGGTGGCGCTAAAGATTTGGCGGAGGGTGTTCTGCGTACCCCGCGCTCGCCTCAGGATTCTTTTTCGGAGGATCCGCTGCGGATGATGCGTGCGGCACGGTTTGCGGCACGTTTTAATCTGCAGGTGGCGCCGGACGTGTTTGAGGCGATGCGGCAGATGGCGTCGCGTATTGAGATTATTTCGGCGGAGCGAGTCCGTGATGAGCTGGTGAAACTCATCTGTGCCGACTACCCGCGGGTTGGGCTGAACCTGCTGGTAGAAAGTGGGCTTGCAGACTATGTGCTCCCAGAGCTGCCCGCGCTGCGTATGGAGATCGACCCGGCGCACCACCATAAGGACGTGTACGGGCATTCGCTGAAGGTGATGGAGCAGGCGATTGAGAAAGAAACCGGTGCTGATGGTCCCTGCCCGAAACCTGATTTTGTGCTGCGGTTTGCGGCTCTTCTGCACGATATTGGTAAACCTAAAACCCGCAGATTTGAGAAAGACGGGTCGGTGTCTTTTCTGCACCACGAGGTGGTGGGTGCGAAACTTGTGAAGAAGCGCATGCGCTGCCTACGTTTTGACAACGACACTATTAGTGCGGTGGCGCGCCTGGTTGAGCTTCACATGCGTTTCTACGGCTACCGTGAGGCTGGCTGGACTGATTCTGCGGTGCGCCGGTATGTGCGGGATGCGGGGGAGCAGCTGCAGCGCCTGCACCGGTTGTCCCGGTCGGATGTGACCACCCGCAATAAGCGTACGGCGCGTTCGCTGGCGCAGGCGTATGACGATTTGGAGCGGCGTATTGAAGAGCTGGCCGCGCAGGAGCAGCTGGATGCAATGCGTCCCGAGCTGGATGGTGAGCAGATTATGGCGGTATTGGGGGTAAAACCTGGCCCGGTGGTGGGGCAGGCATACCGGTTCTTACTCAATGTGCGTTTGGACGAGGGGGAACTGGGTCGGGAAGCAGTCACGGAGAGGTTACTGACCTGGTGGAAAGAGCAACAGAGCGCATAAAAATTTTGCGTAGCAACCTGAAATAGCATCATAATGCGGGATTTACGCGTAAAATTTTCTGTGAGCGTGTTTTGCTCCTTATAGCACAGTCACCGAAAGGACCTCAGATGTCTCAGGAACCTCATGTAAATCAGCAGAACCACGAGGCCAACAAGTACCCCTCTCAGCCCGGTCAGCTACAGCCTCAACCCGTAGTAGCTACACCGGCGGTAGTTATGGTTCAGCAACCCGTATCCGTGGGAGTCGCCTATGTACTGTGGTTTTTCTTAGGTGGTTTAGGCGTTCATAAATTTTATCTAAAGCAAGCGGTTATGGGCGTGGTAATGCTGGTTCTGTGGATCGGGGGCATAATACTATCAGCTACCCTGATTGGTGCGCTCATTGGTGTTCCCATGCTTATAGCCTGGATCGTACTGTGGATTATTGACGCTTGCACTATGCCCAACCGGATTAATGAGCTCAACGGTGTGGTGGCTGTAGCACCAACCCGGCCCATGTAAGTAGTTCTAGCTTTTTCAGTAGAAATACGGCCGTGTTCCCTATACCTTGGTAAGAAGGTGTAGGGAACACGGTGTTATAGCATCCCGGCACGATTTATAAAAAATAAGATAAAGCAACTGTTGTGCCGGTATTGGTTTCGTGTAAACTTAGAAAGTCTGTGCGCTCACCCCGAGTGGGCCCGGACCACACCATGAATCTCCTGCTATGGAAATACCATAGCCGTTTAGCCCAGAGGAGGGGTCTAATCATGCGTGCATACGAACTGATGGTGATCTTCAGCCCCGAGGTTGAGGATCGCGCGGTTGAGCCGTCCCTGTCTAAGTTCCTTGAGATCGTCACCAACGCTGGCGGCACTATTGACAATATGGACATTTGGGGCCGACGCCGCCTAGCATACGAAATTCAGAAGAAGTCCGAGGGCATCTACGCGGTTGTTAACTTCACCGCAACCCCCGAGACCTCCGCTGAGCTTGACCGCGTTCTGAACCTGAACGAGTCCGTCATGCGTACCAAGATCATCCGCCCGGAAGAGCAGAAGATCTCCGCCAAGTAGTTCCTCCAGGCGGAATGCAGCCCTTAAATTGTCAGGGGCTTGTGTTTCACTAGAAGCAACATACTTGATACCCATACGAGGAGGCATCTCATGGCCGGCGAAACCGTTGTAACTGTCATCGGTAATCTCACCAGCGATCCTGAGCTTCGTTTCACCCCCGCCGGGGTGGCCGTTGCTAACTTCACGATCGCATCCACTCCGCGCACCTACAACCGTAATAGCGGCCAGTGGGAAGACGGGGAGGCACTGTTTTTGCGTGCGTCTATTTGGCGCGAGTACGCAGAGAACGTTGCGGAAACCCTGAAGAAGGGTACCCGTGTCATCGCTCAGGGCCGCTTGCGGTCCCGCTCGTATGAAACCCGAGAAGGCGAACGCCGCACCTCAATGGAACTTGATCTCGATGAGATCGGTCCCGCGCTGCGCTACGCTACCGCACAGGTCACCCGCTCACACCGTAACTCCGGTGGGGGAGCCCAGCAGGGCAATAATTATGGTGGCAATACCTTCGGTGGTCAGCAGCAGGCTGGCGGCTATAATGCCGCACCTCAGCAGGGGTACAACAGTAACTCCGGCGGCGGCAACGGCTACTCCAATAATTCCGGTTACGGCGCATCCGCGCCCGCCGCTGGTGCGGCACCGGCCCAGTCCCAGCAGCAACAGCAGCAGGCTCCTTCGGCTGACCCGTGGAGCTCGCAGGCTGGTGGGAACTATGATTGGGGTACCGCAGGCGACGACGAACCCCCGTTCTAAACCGCTCGCCTTCTCACCCAATAAAACTATTCATCCATCCCGCGGTTTACTCACCGCGGGCTCCCAAACTTGAAGGAGCACCACGATGGCTAAGGCTGAAATCCGTAAGCCCAAACCCAAACAGAACCCGCTTAAGGCTGCTGACGTCACCGTTATCGACTACAAGGACGTCGCGCTTCTGCGTAAATTCATCTCCGACCGCGGTAAGATCCGCGCCCGCCGCGTGACCGGTGTGACCGTTCAGGAGCAGCGTAAGATCGCTCAGGCTATTAAGAACGCCCGCGAGGTTGCACTGCTGCCCTACTCCGGCGCTGGCCGCTAAAAAGAAGGAGAGAGTACAGTACCATGGCTAAGATTATTCTCACTCAGGAAGTAACCGGTCTGGGTGCCGCTGGCGATATCGTCACCGTGAAGAACGGTTACGCACGTAACTACCTCCTTCCCCGCGGTTTCGCTGTCACCTGGACTGTTGGTGGCGAGAAGCAGGTTGAGTCCATCCGTGCAGCCCGTGCGGCGCGCGCTAAGGCATCCCTCGAAGAAGCACAGGCTCTTGCTGCTGCACTGTCGGCTAAGCCGGTGGTTGTTGCCCACAAGGCTGGTGCTGATGGCCGCCTGTTCGGTTCCGTGAAGGCAGATGCCATTGCCGATGCCATTGAGGCTGCTGGCATTGGTTCGATCGATAAGCGCACCATCCACTTGGGTTCCGCTATTAAGCGCACCGGTGAGTATCAGGTGACTGCTCGCCTGCACCAGGATGTTGTCGCTAACGTTACCCTTGATGTTGTAGCGGCTGCCTAAACAAGGCTTATAGGGCTCTATAAGAGGCCCGGAAGGCGTCACTTCTCTTCTTCCTTGATGGGGGAGGGGAGTGGCGCCTTTTGCCTTTGTGCTTTATGGCCTTTCGGAGGAGCTGCCACCCATAGTTTAGATCTTGACCGTTGCGAGATGACTGTTAGTTTGTAAGGCGGCGGTATTTGTGAGCGATGTTTCACGTGAAACATCGTTATTTTTGTGCTAAGAACTCAACAATGAGGGGGGTTAGTCGCCGCGAACCTCATAACTCTTTTGATCCTCCCAGGATATTGCCCCAGTATCGTTCTGAGCCTCGGCATAAGCCGTCTTAAACGACACCATAGATTGTGTAAAGCCAAGACAAATATCGCCGCGTAGGATGTACATGTAGTTGCTCCTCCGCCCGCCGCTGGGAACGACAGTAAACGCATTTTCGTAGGGGTGAATGGACCAGTTATCTGGGGTGTTGCCTAATTCCCGTGTGGGGTTGCGATGCTTTAGCCAGGCAATGAATACATCAGTTGCTTCCTCCACAGTAGGGGCATGATTGCCTTGTCCGTAGGTGCTGGTTGGGGGAACAAGTTTATTCTTGTGCATGTACTTCATGGGGCTCCTCCGTTCGTCAGTTTATCCCTACCAATAAATTATAAAGGTTGATTTTCGTAATAAAAACTGAATGTGTTGCAATAATGTTTCACGTGAAACATCGCTGATTACGTTCTGCTTGGTGTTGAAGATGGACCCGGATCGAGCTGTTTATGAAACCTTCCGCCGGTCTCCTGAATAAAGCAGTCAATCACCTCTGTTGGGCTAAGGCTCATGAGATGGGAGAGTGCTGCGGCATTTTTCTCGTTTGCGCTGTGAATTACCGTGTTGAGAATGGAGCCGGTGGGAGTTATCAGGCACACGCAGCCAGGGTGTTCTTGTGGAGAGTGTGTGGCCCATCCGGGGGCCAGCTGAGGTTTCCAGTAGCTGGTGAGCAGCATCGGCCACCCGTTATCCGCACGTGCATCATTCAGTACATCGTACGCGGCCCAGCGCAGTATCACCGCGAAATGCGGGCTTGATACATCGGGGGAGCGAAGTTCGCCGCGCTCCGTATGGCCGTAGTGCCAGCATCCGTCTTCACACCAGAAATGAGGGACTCGATCGAAACTGCCCGGTGGCTGTATCTCATCGTCCAGGTAATGCCAGGCTTTGCCTCGTGCCGTCACCAAACGGTAGAAATCATCACCCATAGTCCGGTCTGGGGTTCCCCGTTCCAGAAGATGCACCGGCAGTGGGTTGCCATCAGGGTCGAGATAAGCATCCAGTACCTGTTGGGGAGAGAACTCCATGAGGTGGGAAAGG
Source organism: Rothia aeria (assembly GCF_016726365.1). Lineage (NCBI taxonomy): Bacteria > Bacillati > Actinomycetota > Actinomycetes > Micrococcales > Micrococcaceae > Rothia > Rothia aeria. Next base: position 1,463,520 of record NZ_CP068102.1, read on the forward strand.
GCCGCAAGCTCAATAGTATGTGGAAGGGCGGTAGCCATGCGCATGTGCAGCGGGAGCCCGTTAGGTTGGATAAGGCGCGCTTCAACCGTGCCAGCATGGGAATCCTTCACGCTCACCTGTTCGGCACTCCACCCTGAAGCAAACCTACCTGCCGTTCGTAGGGGGAGCAGCTGTGCCCAACAGCGTTTTGAGTGAGTGCGGTACTGGTTAGCGGTGCGGCAGATAAGCCAGCGCAAGGCCACCTCAATATCCGGGGTGGAGAGCGTAGCAATTTTTAGGTTCTCAGTGTGCCCATCGGTGAACCGGGTACTGTGATACCCCACATGCCACAGCTCGTCCTGACTCCAGAACAGTACACTGCGCACATTTTGTTCGCGGCCAATAGATAAGACCCTATTTTTAATGGTTACACCAATTCCCGCATCTGTCAGTATAAACACCAGTTGGGCTAGCACAGGATGGGGTGACACGGTAGCTACCAAACCGTCAGCGAGCATGAGGCGCCCCTTAATACGACTTGCGGTATCAAGCCAGTAGGGTCTACGTAGCGCAATATCTAAAGCGGTACCGCCGTATTCGGTTGAATAATGCTTGAGTCCGGGGTGTGGTTGCTCCAGCCACAGATCTATGAGGGGCTCATGGTCTTGGGGTTTAAAATCTTTGGCGGCCAGGACGTGCATCAATGGAACTGTTCCGGCCCTATTGGGAGCTGCTGCATCCACTCCCCGGTTGATGAGGCGTTGCGCCAATTCGATATCTTCTGCAACATGATGTTCCTGGTTAAAACCACGAAAAAGAATATGTAAAAGATTGTTTTTATGACTATCTACGTCACCAAGGTCGGCATGCTGATTAAGCAGAAAAGTAGCTATACGGTAGCGAGATTCGCTATTGGAATTAGCGAGCGCATAGAAGAGAAGTGAATGTCCGCCGTAGTGAGAATGTTCGTCTCCGCTACGATAGACGGTCATGAAGTCGTCGAAACTTTTCTGCTGCGCTGCGGTGAAGACATCCATAGTCTATTGTAACCACCCGCACCTTAATAAGCGGTCCGTCAACTAAAATCCCGGTAAAACACCTGTAATGAGTGCCCACCATAGGTTGTGGGTGAATGTTTCACGTGAAACATCTTCACCATTACGATGTTTCGCGGATGAATTGAGTAATGGCGTGATGTACCTTCCCGGGATGTCCCTGAATCATATGACCACCTGTGTCAAAGAGGACCGTGGTGAGATTCGGGTATCGGTGCAGAGACGCCTGTACCTGCCCCTGTGGGGGAGCGAAAGGAACAACCCGATCATCTTTTGCGTGGAGAAGAAGAACGGGTGGTTTTAGCGTCTCAACAGGGTAATGTTCATAATGTACCGCCATATCTGGATTCGTGATCGTGGCATCAATATCTATTCCTGCCTGCCGTTCACGTAGTGGGAGCATCCCATAAATAGTGTTTGAAGGCAGCCCAAAGATCAGTTGAAAGAAGGGGGACAGCAACCACATTAGGTAGTTGCGGTTTACTACAGAGGCAGGCCCCATGCGCCCGGGCAGCTTTTGTGGCTTTTTATCCCAGACAGGGGCGGAGCTGAGAAGAATAAGGCCTGAGGCACGTTCTGGGTAATCAAGGGCGAAGCGAATAGCGGGTGTTCCTCCGGCTGAGGCTCCCAGAACATAGACTTTTTCAATATTTAAAGTATCTAGAAGTTCAAGAAGTGCGGCGGCCTGTTCCTTCGGAGTTCCGTTTTTGGAGATACTGCTGCCTGGATAGCCGAAACGTGATGGGGCGATAATCCTGTAGGGTTTAGAGAAATCCTTCACATTTTCAGTGGCTTGGTCGTATCCTCCGTAAAGTCCGTGAAGGGAGAGGATAATCGGCGCAGACGTGTTCGCGCAAGTAGTTGCAGGTGGAATATTGAGGTATGCCATCTCGCCGTAGTTAAGATGTGCCACCTGTACCGGATATGATGCTAGTTTGGCTGCGGCCTTGTGTACCGCCCGGTAGCATCGTATGCCTTGAACTCCCAGGTATGCAGCGGTGGTGAGAGCCATTCCACCGAGAATACGTTTACCCCATTGTGAACCTGTCTGCCGCCTTAATGAGGTGCTAAAATCGCCACCCATGAGTACCCTAACTCTCTTGCCTGCTTCATACAACAATAGCGCCGCCTGTACCGGTACACCACCCCAAAAGAACCGAATAGGCATTGGTGTGCAGGCGGTCTTTTCTGAAGTCAGTAATCCACTGACGTCCCCGCAACACCGGTTTCAGTGTTAGGCTGAGGAACAACGGTGAGCGGAAGCTCTCCGTATCACCGTGTGACACGGAAATAGTAAGGACGGTGTTTTTTGTGAAACACTCCGAAAAATACTCATCATTCTACCGCCTGAGGGTGAATCCTTGGGTGAGTATGTTTATTGCTTTTCTTATCCTTCTGGTGATCTCGCCCCTGATTACACAGGGTATTTTCACCCTGTACCCCTCCGTTAGTGCCGGTGATCATCCTTTGTTCTCCAGTGCCCGATTATTGTTGCCCTCCGCATTAACCATTACGGGGATACTTGTGTGGGCGCGGACTATGGATAAACTCTCGCTTAAAGACCTGGGCCTGACGCAGAAGAAAGTGTTTGTATCCTGGGTGATTGGTTCCCTGTGTGGGGCAGGACTTATTGCAGTGGTATTAGTCGGGTTGATCCTGTTGGGAGCCGCTCATCTCTCATGGGGCGGCGTATCTTCTGCTGCCCCCATTCTCTTAGGCGCTCTTGTGTATGCCGTACAAGGACTATCTGAAGAGGTTGTTTTTCGGGGGTATCTGCTAAATGTCATGAGTTCTCGGTGGGGCATGGTGGCAGGTATTCTGGTGAATTCTGCGCTTTTCTCTCTGTCCCATACTTTCAATGCGGGGTTTAGCATTATTGCTTTTATTAACCTGTTTCTAGCGGGTACGGTACTGGCATCGCTGTACTGGCTGAGTGCAAATGTGTGGTTGGTGAGTGCCGTACATGCGGCCTGGAATTTTACATTGGGTATTATCCTGGGCGGGGTGGTTAGCGGAACCACTCAACCTGTTCACCTTTTGACGCTGCACACAGAGCAGGGAAATTGGCTAATAACTGGTGGCTCCTTCGGGATTGAGGGTTCGCTGAGCTGTTTCGTTGTTCTCGTAGCGGTTCGTGCCGTGTTATGGCGCCGAGTGGTTCACCGCTACTCAATTACTAGCCCTTTTCCTCAACGTTAAAAAGTTGATTTATCAGGATATTTCTCCAATGTTTCACGTGAAACATAGCAAAAGCTGCGTTGCGAGCAGGCCTGTGGGAGAGAGTCTCTGCAGCTGTTAAAGGGTAAATAAATCCTACACATCTTCTTCTATAAACCCTAGACTTAAAGTGCAGGTTTTCATAGTTGACTCTGCGGAAGGCAGGTGGCGCATGCTACAAGTTCAAAACCTCAGCAAGAGGTACGGCGAAAAGACTGCCGTTAATGATGTTTCCTTCACGGTTCCCGACGGTAAAGTCACCGGGTTTCTGGGACCAAACGGAGCCGGTAAATCCACAACGATGCGCATGATTGTGGGGCTTGACCGCCCCACTGCCGGTACGGCGCTGGTGGATGGTTCGCAATATACTTCCCTTAAATCCCCGCTGGGTTCTGTGGGTGCGCTTCTGGAAGGGAAAACCCATCCCGGCCGCAGCGCATACAACCATTTACGTTCTATCGCGTACACGCATAATATTCCGCTCGCTCGCGTGCACGAGGTAATTGAAATGACCGGCTTGAACGCGGTCGCTAAACGCAAAGTGGGCGGATTCTCTCTCGGTATGGGGCAGCGTCTGGGAATAGCGGTGGCGCTGCTGGGCAATCCGCACAATGTTATTTTGGATGAGCCCGTGAACGGCCTTGACCCGGAAGGCGTGGTGTGGGTGCGTCAGCTTGCTAAGCACCTGGCTTCCGAGGGTCGGGCGGTACTGATTTCTTCGCACCTGATGAGTGAGATGGCGCAGACTGCCGATGACCTTATTATTATTGGCCGCGGTCGCCTTTTGGAGCACACTTCGTTGAGTGAGCTGCTTTCCCGGGTGGGAGGGCACCGTGTTCTGGTGCGCACCGACGAGCGGGAACGGTACGCGCAATTGCTGAACCACTATTCCATTCAGCATACTCCCGTCGATACCGACGGGCTGCTGGTGAGCGCGGATGCGCGCGCCCTAGCAGAACTGGCCTTTAATGAGCATATTCTGCTGTACACTCTCGCCCCGCAAGAGGCAAGCCTTGAGGATGTGTACCTTGAGATTACTCGTTCTGAGGTGGAGTATGCATCAACTGCTGTTGCTGGTTCCGGACCGGTGAACAGTCAGCAGCCCGTTGCTATGGATCCCACTGGTGGGGCACCGCAAGCCCCGTACACCGCCCCGGAGATGGGGCAACAATTCGTTCAGCAGCAACCCCAATACACGCAAGCCCCAGCGAACACTCCGTGGTCGTCTGCGCCCGCAAACGGTAATGGCGCCGAGAATATAGGGAGGGAATAATACCCATGAGTACAGCAAAGACCGCCCCGGTGGCTAAGAATTTATCGCCTATCGGGGTTGCCCGTTCGGAGTGGCTGAAAATGCGTTCCTTGCGGTCACAACAGATTCTGTTTGTGGTAACCATCGTTGTTCTTCTGGGCCTTACGATGCTTCTGGCGCCCATGTTGAACCTGCAGCTGGCGGATTATGAGAAGCACGCTGGCCAGCAAATTGTAAACGGTGAGGTGGTGAGCGGCTCTGAGGTTGTGAACCAGATTAAGGAGTCTTCGTACTCTATTGGGGTTGTGGGTGCCTCACTGGCGGGTATTATCCTCTCCTCAATGGCGACTGTTTTTATCGCTACCGAGTACGCTACTGGCTCCATCCAGATTACTCAGCTGACGGTGCCACGCCGGTCCCTACTGTATTTCACTAAAGCGCTCGTGGCCTCTGTTGTGGCTTTTCTGGTTGGTACGCTGGGTGGCATTGTCGCGTTCTTCTTAGGGCAGATGATGCTTACGGAAAAGTTGCGTGTTTCGATGGATACCGGGGTGCTGCGTATTAGCCTGATGCTTGGCTTCTACCTGGTGGTACTGGCCTGGATGGGTTTTGGCTTTGGTGCGCTTTTGCGTAATAGCGCTGGGGCTATCGTGCTGGTGGCTGCCATCCTCTTTGTGGCGAGTATTGTGCTGGGCATCTTTAAGGTAACGGGCCAGGACTGGGTAGATGACGCGATGAAGTATTTGCCGTCTTCACTCAGTAACGATGTGATGATCTACCACAAGGACAAGATTAAGGGTGACCCCAGTTATGAGGTGCGGTGCCTGATTCTTAGCTTGTGGGGTATTGTTCCGCTGCTGGCGGGCTGGATACGCTTTAAACTCTCCGACGGGTAAATACGAAGTATTCCCGAGCTAGTACTGTGGAGCTCTCTGTGCTGTATGTGCCTCACTGGTTGCCGCGTACCCGGTGTTTTATCACGGGTCGCGGCAACCAGTTTATGTACCCGCACGGGGTGCGGCTTCGCCCGTGGTGGCTTGAATGGTGAGGATTTCATATACCCTAGAACTATGCCTGAAACGAAGACGCGCGTCCGTAAAAAACTGTTCCCTAGCACCCAGCTGCTTATGACCACCGTGTTTCTGGAGGTTGCCACTGTTTGCCTGCTGGTGCTTTCATGGGCTCCAATCGGCTCTTTTGAGACGGCTCTTGCACTTTTCCTGGTGGCAAATGTGCTGGGGATTATTACGGCCAGTATCGCCTTTATCTGTGCCATGGTCGGGTTTTTTAAATTTGCCAGGTACCGTATTGTCAATATTATTTTGGCGCTGGTGTCGATCGTTATTAACCCTCTCACTTTAGGGTTTATTCTTACTTCGCAGAACAGCTAACGATTTGACGGTTTATATTTCTCAGCAACCGCCGGGCCGGTTCACAGCATTTTTTCAGAAAAACCTCATGGTCTGCCAAGGTTGCTAGTGTTTACTATTAAGTGTTGGTTCGAGAGGACTGCGATGTGAATGTGTGTGTTTCGTTATAGCGGGAATGCTGAACCGCTATATCGGAAAAGAAATTGGCGAGACCATGGCGGTCTCGCCAATTTTCTTTTAACACTTTATGAAGAGCTCTGGCCGCTATTTTCTGGGGAAAATACTGAGTAAAGCACCGGTATGCACAACGCCGGGATTGTGAGTTCCTGCCGCGGATACGGTGGTGGGGTAAATGAGTCGCACAGCCCTGTATGTCAGCATCATGAAGACTTCTCAGTGTGCTGAAGGTTTCGGTGCGTTGAAGAGAACACCGGAAGTGGTGATATATACATCTTTATGAATAGTATTAGTTTTTAGGTGAGGCTCAGGGGGCCTTTGTTGGTTGTGCATAAAAATCACATCCTTATGAATAATTTTCAACTTTTTGATATTTTCAGTTCTAGTTCAAAGTCTCCCTGAAATACCCATATGTCCGGTGACTGTACGCTTTATCGTCCCACTCACCTGCGGATAAAGTAGGTGCACCGCTAACTCTCTGATTCACAGTTTTTATTCAGCTCTGGCTAACGGGGAATAAAGGGCTGTAACCCATAGTTGTAATAGTTGGTTCGAGAGGACTAACTGAAAGTTGGAATTTCCTTGCGGAAGTGGCTCTGATTTTCGTATGTATGTGTGTGATTAGTTTGGGCGGTACCTTTGGGCGCCGCCCAAACTTTTTAACATGCTGTTCCCTGCCGTAAGACGCAAGGGCAAGAGGGGAGATCGTCTGCGGATAATGTGTGGCCCATAGGATACGATGACAGGTGTAGAATAAAGTCATATAAATATTGCGTATTTAATGCGAAATAAAGGCTTTAAGGAGAAATGCTGTGTCCAAGACCCCGAATGTTCCCGGTACTGATCGTCCCGCTGAAAAAGCCGCTGGACACTGGCTTCTTGCGCAGCTTGGCAAGAAAGTGCTGCGCCCTGGGGGACGCGAAACCACTAACTGGCTATTACGACGCGCGCTCGGTGGACAGATTGACGTAGTTGAGTTCGCCCCCGGCTTGGGGATTACCGCCGCCGAAATCATTAAACGTCAACCCAAGACCTACACCGGCGTAGATCTTGACCCCAAAGCGGCCGAGATCGTGCGTGGACGCATTGGTGATAACCCCAACTACACGGTCGTGAACGCCGGGGCTCAGGAGACCGGGCTGCCCGATGCCAGCTACGACGTGGTGGTGGGGGAGGCCATGCTGACCATGCAGACCGATAAGCACAAGCTTGAGATTATGCAGGAGGCCGCCCGCATCCTCCGCACCGGCGGCTACTACGCCATTCACGAGCTGTCGCTAACCCCCGACTACCTGCGTCCCGAAGTGCAGGAAGAAATTCAGAAGGACTTGGCACGAAGCATTCGCGTGAATGCCCGCCCGCTGACTGTTGCGGAATGGACACGAATCGCAGAAGAAGCCGGATTTGAGGTGCTGGATGTGTACCAGACCGAGATGGCGCTGCTAGAGCCCAAACGCATGATCGCCGACGAAGGTATTGGTGGGGTTGCCAAGATTATGTTTAACCTTGCCCGCAAACCGCAGATTCGCGAACGTGTGCTGGGGATGCGCAGCGTATTCCGCCGCCACGCCGACCACATGGGCGCTATTGGGCTGATTCTGCGTAAGAAATAAAAGTGAAGCTTGCGGTCTTTCCTCTCCGCAAGATTCACACACATATGGTGGGGCCGGGGAGTCTTTAAATACTCACTACGGTAAAGGCGGGCCCGGCTTCACCCTCATATTTACTTCATCAGCGCGTGCCTGCTGCGGCGCGGTGAACTATAGGTTATGACGGGAGGTGGGACGATGAGCCGTATCCTCTTCTCGCCTGAAAGCTTCAATATGGGCGAGACCACCAGGGGGATCGAAATAGCGCGCGCCGCTGTAAAACACGGACATGAGGTTCTTTTCCACGTCTATTCACCCCGACACCTGAAACTTATAGAGGACGCCCAACTGCCGGTGTGCCTGAGCGAACCTCTCATGTCTGAGGCCGAAGCGGATCAGCTCATGGCGCTGGATCAGGGCAGGGGAGTGCGGCATCCTTTCACTACCGAGAAGGTGCGCCGCAGGGTTGCCGCTGAACTTGTGGCCATTCGTACCTTTAAAGCGGATGCTGTGGTGATTGGTTCGAACCTGACGATGCTCATCTCCGCGCGTGTGGCAGGGGTACCGCTATTCTATGCGCGCCCTTACGCATACTCCACCACCTATTTTTCGGCTGCCCCCGAGAGGGAGAGGGCTGCGGCACCGGGGTGGGTGCGTGCCTTGGCGCAGGTAATTTCTTATAAACCGGCGTCGTTTACAGCCGTGGCGCGTGAGTACGGGCTGAAACTGCCGCGCCGTACCGTCGATATGCTCAGCGCCGACGTAAACCTTATCTGTTCTCTTTTTACCGAGCTGCGCGGCGACCCGTTAAGGGCACCGGATGTCAGCGTGGGGCCGATCTTCTACCGTGCCCCCGGCGGGCTTCCGCCGATTGTTCGGGAACCTAAAAAGCGACCACTGATCTACGTGGGGATGGGCTCGTCCGGGTCTGCGCACATCCTGGCGGCGGTGCTTCGGCAGCTTTCCTCAGCACCGGTGGATGTGCTGCTCGGCGGTGGGATGCTGTTATCGGATGTGGATGCGCGTTCGCTGGGTCATAATATCCACCGCGCGGGAACTGTTCCGGCTCATCTGCTCGCCGGGCACATTGATGCCTCAATAACGCACGGTGGTGAAGGAACCGTACAGACTGCGTGCCTGGCGGGGGTACCGTTCGCTGGTATCGCCATGCAGGCCGAACAGCGCTGGAATATTGAGGAATGTGTGCAGTACGGCAACGCCCTGCGCTTTACAAAACATGATGTGCACCGAGGCCAGATGCGCGACATCCTGAACCGTTTGCTCTCAGACGAGGCCATGCGTGCCAAGGCACGGCAGCTTGGCGAGGCAATGCGCGGCATGGACGGTTCAACCTGCGCCGTTGAGGTGATTGAGGACTATCTGAGAAATCGTCATCCCCTGTAAAACAGCGAAACTTTATGCACAGAACACACAGCGAGGTGAAACGATGAATATTGTGGTTGTTGGAGCGTCGGGCTATGCGGGGCGCCATATTGTGGAGCAGGCACATCGTCGCGGGCATCGGGTACGTGCCGTGGTGCGCGATAAGGCTCGGGCCGAGAGTGCTGGGGCGTGGGGTGCACCATCGCTGACGAACATGGTAGATGAATGGGCGGTTGGTGATGTAACCGACCGTTCCTGGGCGGCAGGGGTGTGCGATGGCGCTGATGCGGTTATTTCGGCACTGGGGGTGACCCGGCAGAAGGCCGACCCGTGGGATATTGACTACCGTGCGAACCTGAATATTTTGGAGTCTGCGCGCGCCCATAATGTCACCCGTTTTTGCTATGTGAACGCCATACACGCCGAGTTGATTCGTTCACAGCTCACGCGGGCGAAGACGGCTTTCGCACAGGCGCTGATCCAGTCGCCGCTGGCGCATCAGGTGGTGAGCCCGAGCGGGTACTTCTCGGATATGAGCTCTATAGCACAGATGGCGCGCCGTGGCCGGGTGTATCTGCTGCGGCCGCAGGGGCAGGTAAACCCCATTCATGGGGCGGATGTTGCCGCATACTGCCTTGATAAGGTGGAATCTGGCCAGGAAGGTTCCTACGATATTGGCGGTCCCGAGGTCCTCTCATGGCGCGAGGTGGCGCAGTACGCTTTTGAGGCGGTGGGGCGCCCCACGAAGATCACGGTTATTCCGCCCCGGTTAGCAGATGGTGCAGTGAAGGGGATCGGACTTATCAAACCGCGCGTGGCCGATACTTTATCGTTTATGCTGTGGGGCTTAACGCATGATTGTGTGGGAGAGACGACCGGCACCCATCGTTTGCTTGATTTCTACCGCACCCAGGTTCAGGGTCTTTGAGTGTAAGGTGCATCTTGAGCGTACTCTCTCGTACACTGTTTGAGTGAGCTGGCGCTTGGCGCGTAACCGTCAAGAGGCAGAAGGTTGTCCTCAACGTTCAGGGAGAGACGTGTCTGAAACACCCGTTGATTATGGTTCCCGCACCCTACCGCATGATGATGTGGCGGAGCAGTCTGTGCTGGGTGGCATGATGCTTTCGAAGGACGCTATTGCGGATGTGGTGGAGACCCTGCGGTCCACCGATTTTTATAAGCCAGCCCACGAGATTATCTATGAGGCGGTGATTTCGCTGTATGGGCATGGTATGCCTGCTGATGCGATTACTGTCTCTGACGAGTTGAAGAAGCGTGGGGAACTGACTCGCGTGGGTGGGGCCACCTACCTGCATACGTTGATCGCCGCCGTCCCTACCGCAGCAAACGCTCAGTATTACGCGGATATTGTGAAGGAGCACGCGATTATGCGTCGCCTGGTTGAGGCAGGCACAAGGATCGCGCAGCTGGGGTATTCGAGCGATGGTGAGGTCGATGCGCTTGTTGATAAGGCGCAGGCCGAGGTATATGCGGTTTCTGATGGTAATACTGCCGAAGACTATGTGACGTTTTCTGAGGCGCTTGAGGCGACCGTGAATGAGATTGACGCGAACGCTAACCGCCCCGACGGGGTGTATGGGGTTCCCACGGATTTTATTGAGTTTGATGAGCTCACCGGTGGTTTGCATCCGGGGCAGATGATTGTGATTGCGGCCCGCCCGGGTGTGGGCAAGTCTACGTTGGCTCTTGATTTTGCGCGTTCTGCAGCGATTCACCATAACCAGTGCACCGTATTTTTCTCGCTGGAGATGAGCCGCACTGAACTTGCGATGCGTATCCTCTCGGCTGAGGGAACTATTTCGATGTCGCGACTGAAGAAGGGTGATCTTGACCAGGACGGGTGGACCCAGCTGGCGAATTTGCAGGGCAAGATTAATGGTGCGCCTCTGTTTATTGATGATTCTCCAAATATGACTCTGATGGAGATCCGGGCGAAGTGCCGCCGTCTGAAGCAGCGCCATGAGTTGAAGATGGTGGTGCTGGATTATTTGCAGCTGATGAGCTCGGGAAAGAAGGTTGAGTCGCGTCAGCAGGAGGTGTCGGAGTTTTCTCGTAGTCTCAAACTCTTAGCGAAGGAGCTTGAGGTTCCGGTGATTGCGTTGTCTCAGCTGAACCGTGGGTCGGAGCAGCGTACCGATAAACGCCCCATGATCTCTGATTTGCGCGAATCGGGGTCAATTGAGCAGGATGCAGACATGGTGATTCTGCTGCATCGTGAGGATATGTATAACCCCGATACCGATCGCGTGGGTGAGGCGGATATGATGATCGCTAAGCACCGTGGCGGTCCGACCCGCACGATTCCGTTGGCGTTTAGCGGTAAGTATTCGCGGTTTGCCAATATGGCCTTTAGCGATGCGCCCCCGCAGTACGAGGGGTAGCACTGGCGCTTTATGTGCGGGTAAACGACCGTGCTGACGCGGGTACACCAGGGCTCCCAGACTGCAGCTGTTATGTGTGGTGTAGTTCATGGTGTGTGGATTTGCGTGTTGTGTGGGGGGTGTGTATAGTTGTATGAGTCGCCGCGGCGAGGGGCCCTGAAGGGGTGCTGTTGATGTTGTGGTTGGCTCTGAATGATGACTGTCTGGGGGGCTTCTGCGTGCCTGTTGTGGGTGTGTGGTGGTGTCCTGGGGTGGTGTGTTGTTTGAGAACTCAATAGTGTGCTTTTTTGGTTTCGAGCAAATTGTTTTTGTTTGGAAATGTGATACCAATTATTTTATTTATTTTTTGATTGATGACCGTTTGTGGTTTCAATTGTGTCAGCGTGGATCGTGCACCCCCGTGTACGGTTTGTGTTGGTGTTTGAGATCGGGTTGTCAGGCTTTTTGTTTTGTAACGGAGAGTTTGATCCTGGCTCAGGACGAACGCTGGCGGCGTGCTTAACACATGCAAGTCGAACGATGAAGCGGTGCTTGCACCGTGGATTAGTGGCGAACGGGTGAGTAATACGTGAGTGACCTACCTTTGACTCTGGGATAAGCCTGGGAAACTGGGTCTAATACCGGATACGACCAATCTCTGCATGGGGTGTTGGTGGAAAGCGTTATGGAGTGGTTTTAGATGGGCTCACGGCCTATCAGCTTGTTGGTGAGGTAATGGCTTACCAAGGCGACGACGGGTAGCCGGCCTGAGAGGGTGACCGGCCACACTGGGACTGAGACACGGCCCAGACTCCTACGGGAGGCAGCAGTGGGGAATATTGCACAATGGGCGCAAGCCTGATGCAGCGACGCCGCGTGAGGGATGACGGCCTTCGGGTTGTAAACCTCTGTTAGCATCGAAGAAGCGAAAGTGACGGTAGGTGCAGAGAAAGCGCCGGCTAACTACGTGCCAGCAGCCGCGGTAATACGTAGGGCGCGAGCGTTGTCCGGAATTATTGGGCGTAAAGAGCTTGTAGGCGGTTGGTCGCGTCTGCTGTGAAAGGCCGGGGCTTAACTCCGGTTTTGCAGTGGGTACGGGCTAACTAGAGTGCAGTAGGGGAGACTGGAATTCCTGGTGTAGCGGTGGAATGCACAGATATCAGGAGGAACACCGATGGCGAAGGCAGGTCTCTGGGCTGTAACTGACGCTGAGAAGCGAAAGCATGGGGAGCGAACAGGATTAGATACCCTGGTAGTCCATGCCGTAAACGTTGGGCACTAGGTGTGGGGGACATTCCACGTTTTCCGCGCCGTAGCTAACGCATTAAGTGCCCCGCCTGGGGAGTACGGCCGCAAGGCTAAAACTCAAAGGAATTGACGGGGGCCCGCACAAGCGGCGGAGCATGCGGATTAATTCGATGCAACGCGAAGAACCTTACCAAGGCTTGACATGCATTAGATCGCGTCAGAGATGGCGTTTCCCTTCGGGGCTGGTGTACAGGTGGTGCATGGTTGTCGTCAGCTCGTGTCGTGAGATGTTGGGTTAAGTCCCGCAACGAGCGCAACCCTCGTTCTATGTTGCCAGCGGTTCGGCCGGGGACTCATAGGAGACTGCCGGGGTCAACTCGGAGGAAGGTGGGGATGACGTCAAATCATCATGCCCCTTATGTCTTGGGCTTCACGCATGCTACAATGGCCGGTACAGAGGGTTGCGATACTGTGAGGTGGAGCTAATCCCTTAAAGCCGGTCTCAGTTCGGATTGGGGTCTGCAACTCGACCCCATGAAGTCGGAGTCGCTAGTAATCGCAGATCAGCAACGCTGCGGTGAATACGTTCCCGGGCCTTGTACACACCGCCCGTCAAGTCACGAAAGTTGGTAACACCCGAAGCCGGTGGCCTAACCCTTGTGGGGGGAGCCGTCGAAGGTGGGATTGGCGATTGGGACTAAGTCGTAACAAGGTAGCCGTACCGGAAGGTGCGGCTGGATCACCTCCTTTCTAAGGAGCTCAACTATATTGGTTGGCCATGCCATCTGCGAGTGTCGGATGGGTGGTTTGCTCATGGGTGGAATGTCATGTTTCCTGGTTTGTGGTGGGGCCATTGAGGTGCGCTGTTGGGTTTTCGGGCTGCACGCTGTGTGGTCTGTGTGACTGGCTGGTGCTGGTGCTGGGGGTTTTCTCTGGTGCTGGTGGTGGTGTGGTTTGTTGTTTGAGAACTGTATAGTGGACGCGAGCATCTTCTGGAAGCTGTGCTGTGCACCCGCCTGTTTTGTGTGTGGGTGTGTGGTGAGTTTTCTGTGATTTTTTCTTTGATTGTTTGTAAGTTGTTAAGGGCACACGGTGGATGCCTTGGCACTAGAAGCCGATGAAGGACGTGTGAATCTGCGATAAGCCTCGGGGAGCCGATAACTGGGCGTTGATCCGAGGATGTCCGAATGGGGAAACCTTGCTCATTGTTATGGTGAGTGACCGCTGGTTGAATGTATAGGCCAGTTGGGGGGAACGCGGGGAAGTGAAACATCTCAGTACCCGCAGGAAGAGAAAATAATAATGATTCTGTTAGTAGTGGCGAGCGAAAGCGGAAGAGACTAAACCTGTGGTGTGTGATACCGGTCGGGGGTTGCATCATGGGGGTTGTGGGAGGCGTCGTGGCAGTTCTGACCGGCTGTTGGCGTGATGTTCAGGATGGTAGGTGAATGGTCTGGGAAGGCCGACCGGAGTGGGTGAGAGTCCCGTAGCTGAAATTGTTCTGACCGCGTGGCGTTTGTCCCGAGTAGCACGGGGCTCGTGGAATCTCGTGTGAATCTGCCAGGACCACCTGGTAAGTCTAAATACTTTCTAGTGACCGATAGTGGATCAGTACCGTGAGGGAATGGTGAAAAGTACCCCGGGAGGGGAGTGAAAGAGTACCTGAAACCGTGTGCTTACAAGCCGTTATAGCCCCCGTTGTGTGGGGTGGTGGCGTGCCTTTTGAAGAATGAGCCTGCGAGTTAGTGTTTTGTCGCGAGGTTAACCCGTGTGGGGTAGTCGTAGCGAAAGCGAGTCTGAATAGGGCGTTGTAGTGGCAGGATCTAGACCCGAAGCGGAGTGATCTATCCATGGCCAGGTTGAAGCACGTGTAAGAGCGTGTGGAGGACCGAACCCACCTAGGTTGAAAACTGGGGGGATGAGCTGTGGATAGGGGTGAAAGGCCAATCAAACTCTGTGATAGCTGGTTCTCCCCGAAATGCATTTAGGTGCAGCGTTGCATGTTTCTTGCCGGAGGTAGAGCGACTGGATGGCTGATGGGCCCGCGAGGGTTACTGACGTTAGCTAAACTCCGAATGCCGGTAAGTGAGAGTGTAGCAGTGAGACAGTGGGGGATAAGCTTCATTGTCGAGAGGGAAACAGCCCAGACCATCAACTAAGGCCCCTAAGCGTGTGCTAAGTGGGAAAGGATGTGGAGTTGCTGAGACAACCAGGAGGTTGGCTTAGAAGCAGCCATCCTTGAAAGAGTGCGTAATAGCTCACTGGTCAAGTGATTCTGCGCCGATAATGTAGCGGGGCTCAAGTACACCGCCGAAGTTATGGCAATCAGTCCTTGTGGCTGGTTGGGTAGGGGAGCGTCCTGCATGAGGTGAAGCTGCCACGGGAGTGTGTGGTGGATTGTGTGGGAGTGAGAATGCAGGCATGAGTAGCGAATCACGGGTGAGAAACCCGTGCGCCGGATGATCAAGGGTTCCAGGGTCAAGTTAATCTGCCCTGGGTTAGTCGGGGCCTAAGGCGAGGCCGACAGGCGTAGTCGATGGATAACGGGTTGATATTCCCGTACCAGTGAAGAACCGTCCATACTGATATTGTGATGCTAACCATGCCGAACACAGTGTGCTGCTCTTTTGGGTGGTGTGTTGTGGGGTGTGTGGGACCCAGGCTTTGGAGGTAAGCGTGTTAACAGGTGTGACGCAGGAAGGTAGCCAAGCCACGCGGTGGTTGTCGTGGTCTAAGCGTGTAGGATGGTTGGTTGTTAAATGCGCCAGCTGTGTGTCTGAGACGTGATGGGACCCCGTTGTTGGGGGATTTGGTGATCCTATGCTGTCGAGAAAAGCATCGGCGTGAGGTTTGAGCTGCCCGTACCCGAAACCGACACAGGTGATCAGGTAGAGAATACTAAGGCGATCGAGAGAATCATGGTTAAGGAACTCGGCAAAATGCCCCCGTAACTTCGGGAGAAGGGGGGCCCTGAGCGTGATCTGCCCGTGCGGTGGGGAGCGTGTAGGGGTCGCAGAGACCAGGGGGAAGCGACTGTTTATCAAAAACACAGGTCCGTGCGAAGTCGTAAGACGAGGTATACGGACTGACTCCTGCCCGGTGCTGGAAGGTTAAGAGGAGTGGTTAGCCCTTTTGGGGGCGAAGCTGCGAATTTAAGCCCCAGTAAACGGCGGTGGTAACTATAACCATCCTAAGGTAGCGAAATTCCTTGTCGGGTAAGTTCCGACCTGCACGAATGGAGTAACGACTTCCCTACTGTCTCAACCATGAACTCGGTGAAATTGCAGTACGAGTAAAGATGCTCGTTTCGCGCAGCAGGACGGAAAGACCCCGTGACCTTTACTATAGTTTGGTATTGGTGTTTGGGTTGGCTTGTGTAGGATAGGTGGGAGACTGTGAAGCCGCTACGCTAGTGGTGGTGGAGTCGTTGTTGAAATACCACTCTGGTCAATCTGAGCGTCTAACTTCGGGCCATGATCTGGTTCAGGGACAGTGCCTGATGGGTAGTTTAACTGGGGCGGTTGCCTCCTAAAGTGTAACGGAGGCGCCCAAAGGTTCCCTCAGCCTGGTTGGCAATCAGGTGTTGAGTGTAAGTGCACAAGGGAGCTTGACTGTGAGAGTGGCGGCTCGAGCAGGTGCGAAAGCAGGGACTAGTGATCCGGCAGTGGCGTGTGGAAGCGCTGTCGCTCAACGGATAAAAGGTACCTCGGGGATAACAGGCTGATCTTGCCCAAGAGTCCATATCGACGGCATGGTTTGGCACCTCGATGTCGGCTCGTCGCATCCTGGGGCTGGAGTCGGTCCCAAGGGTTGGGCTGTTCGCCCATTAAAGCGGTACGCGAGCTGGGTTCAGAACGTCGTGAGACAGTTCGGTCCCTATCCGCTGCGTGCGTTGGAGAATTGAGAAAGGCTGTCCTTAGTACGAGAGGACCGGGACGGACGAACCTCTGGTATGTCAGTTGTACCGCCAGGTGCATGGCTGATTGGCTACGTTCGGGAGGGATAACCGCTGAAAGCATCTAAGCGGGAAGCTTGTTTCGTGATGAGTTCTCCTGGCACCTTTTGGGTGTGTGAGGTTCCCTGTAGATGACGGGGTTGATAGGCCGGGTATGGAAGCGCTGTAAGGTGTGGAGTTGACTGGTACTAATAGACCGAAGGCTTACAATATAGTCATTTTTGTGTGTTTGTGTTCACTGTACAGTTTTGAGGCAACAAACCATTCTTTACGGGGGTAATCCCCGTAAAGAGGGTAGGTTGCAACAGGTAAAAGACCCTTCGGGGTCTTTTTCTGTTTAATAGGGTATTGGTATTGCCGCGAAAGAGATCCTATGGTTTATCTATACTCGGAAGGGATTCGCCTCATACCCGTCATATTTCTGCTCACCCGAAGATCTTCCTCGATGCACTATTCTGCTGTGGGGTCTGCTGGTACGTTGAGAGTATGACTACTTCTCAAACAGCCCCATCCATGAATGACTTAACGCTTTTAGAAGAAGACCGGAAAGAACTCATTGGCTGGGCCGCACGCTGCGTCCGTCGGCTCCTTCCTATCTTTGAGAAGCATCGCCCTTTAGACCGTCGACTTCATGATGCACTTGAAGCGGTTGAGTATTTTCAGCGAGGAACACTATCTGTTGGTGCTATGCGTCAGCAGGCTTTCCTCTGCCACGCTGCGGCTCGTGAGTGCACAGATCGCTCCGCTCAGGCTGTAGCCCGCGCCTGTGGGCAAGCGGTGGCAACGGCCCATATGGGTGCCCATGCACGCAATATTGGGCGCTACACGCGCAAAGCGCTTTCGGGGAAACTCTTGACCGAAGAACTCGAATGGCAACGCGCACATATTCCTGCTCGGTTCCACAGCTATGTTTTTGGGTGCTAAGCATACGTACACACCCCTAGAGAGCAATAAGGGGCCAGAGAAGCCAATTATATGGTCTGTACTATATGGGGGTCTGTGATGGCTTCCCAGAGGCTTCTCCGTTTGGGGAGCGGCTGTACACCTGGGAAACCGAACACAAATTACCGCTCATCGTCCTCCGAGGGTTGGGCGGTGAGCGCCTCAATCACAATACCTCCAAAACGGGCATTCTTCGCCTCGCAGGTTATTCCATCAACATAGCAGGTTGAACTGGGGTAGATTTCTTGCAGTCCGGTATTGGCGTAATATCCATAAAATCCGCCAATCAGCGTTACACCCGAGCTATTGGGAGCCGGCAGCGCCTGTATATCGTAGAAAACGACCGGGCGGCCAGACCGATCGGTCACCCGTGCAGAACATTGGGAACAGAGCGAGCGAGGGTAACGTTCTAAAGTCTTCACAGGCTTAGAACAAACGGGGCATGTGATTTCAATGAATGGTGGCTTGACCATGTGAGATTCCTTCGGGCAGGTAGGTGACAGCATAGACACGTTGGAGGGCGTGGAGGGCGACAGCCCCACTGCTTTTATCTTAGAGGTGAGTGTCCATGGTGAAAATGGTGTGCACCAAATAGAACACGGGCATGAAGCTAGGCATTAAAGATCCGGCAGCCTCATAAGGCTATCTAAGTTATGTGGGTTTACGTAAGATATGCTTATGAAACGTTTTACGACCGACCACCTCACAACCTTCGCAGCAGTCATTGAGCACGGTACCTTCGATGCGGCAGCTGAAGCCTTGAGAGTAAGCCCCTCCGCAATATCACAGCGCATCAAAGTCATGGAGCAGCTCGCGGGCAAGGTTCTGCTGCGGCGCACCAACCCGGTAACCCCAACCCAGGCCGGGCAAAGCGTACTACGCATTGCCCGGCAGAGCGAGTTTCTGCAGCTGGAACTAGAACGGGAACTGGTGGGTGAGGGCGGGTTTCAGGCTGTATCCATAGCCCTGAACGCCGATTCCCTCGCAACATGGTTCCTGGAGGCGGTACGTATGCTCGCCCACGAAGACGAAATCTTCTGCGACTTACGCCGTGAAGGTGAATTCCACTCATCGGCCTTGCTTCGATCCGGGGAGGTTATGGCTGCTATTACCTCACGGCCCGGAAAAATCCCCGGATGTTCAGTCGACTACCTGGGTGTGGCACGCTACTGGTGCGTCGCAGCACCGGAATATATGAGCCGTTACCTGCCAGGTTTCCCCTCCGCTACCACTCGTGAAGAACTCAACCGTGCCCCTGTGGTGGAATACGACCGCAAAGACTTTGTGCAGGAAGCGGCGCGTGTCCTCATAGAGGAAGATATGAAACTGCCGCCAAGCCTCGAACCTGAACAGAGCCCCACCATATATATTCCTTCCTCACCTGATTATGCCCGCGCGGTCTATGAAGGGGTTGCCTGGGGACTGTTACCGCAAGCTCAGTGCAGTGAACATTTTGCCACCAATACGCTGGTGAAGCTTTCCACCAAACCTGTTGAATTCCCCCTGTACTGGCAGCACTGGAACATTAACTCACCCGTATTAGAAACCGTGAGCCGCAGGGTCGCTGAGGCCGCCAAAACAGGACTTTTAAGCTCATAAATGACCGCTGGGTGTCGGGCATCAAAGCGGACTGTATATGCGCATGTCGTTACTTCGGTGCATGTGCCGCAACACTAAGCGGTACATCTAGGATCCCGGTAGGAGTCACAGCGGCTATTGTGCTGCTTGCCCCCATGTTGCACTATGTAGTGATTTCTCAGGTACACGGGAGCAACTACTGTAGTCTGCTTATCTATACCTCTATGACTATATAGAGTTCACATACTCTTAATATTCATATTGACCAGTATTTATGTATATATTGGAATATTATAAAATAATGGTTTTGGATGTTACTGGAAAGGGCCATTGGAAAGCACTATCACCCGAATTGTCTTCACAATCTTCCCCATCATTAGTGCGTTTTCAGACACGCTGCGCACCGTCCATACTCCGCACGCCGTACGCCCGCCGTCGCGCTCACCCACACCATGGCTGAGCTCCTGATGCTCACCATGCTCATGAGTATCTTTCAGCGTGGAACCGTGTGCGGCAACCTCAACCAGCCTGCGGTGTAACGGTGAGAGGCCTCATTGCCCCGCCCTAACGCTGAAGCAGCAAAGTCACCACCCAAAACAAGGCGCCAGCAGCCACAAACCCAATAAGCGCCCACCGTCGCAGCTTTGTCTCAAAAATGGCGGCGCGAATATCCTCACGCTTCTCCCGTGGCTGCTGCGGATCCACCGGCGCCAGGTTCGCGGGGTTTGTCACCTCCGGCTTGGGGGTCTCAGCGGAGTCAGACGGCTGCTCACCCATACCGGCTACCGCCAACGCGTCATCATCAGCATGCTCACCATCAGTGCACCAATCCCGATTGTGATATTCCACATGCCAATGCCTGCGATCGGGTAAAGACCCTCAAAAATGTAGTACACAACAATCCACAGCAGGCCCACCGCCAAAAACGAGAACATAATCACCCGGTACCACAGCGGAGTCTGGTCCCTCAACGGCTGACCCTGCTCCATCTCCTCCGCAACCTTGCGCAGACGCTCCTCATTCAACGTATCCCGGGCGACTACTTTCTTCTGCTCCGCCTTCTGCTTCTTCTTAGCGTCTTTAGCCTTAGCGCCGCTGCTCTTAGAAGCGCTGCCCTTCTTCTTTTTTGCCTTGGCCGAACCAGACATAATTTCCTCCGCATAACACTCAGTGGGTAGCCTTATTATGTACCTTAGAAACTATCTTTGCAGACTCCCGGGATGATTTCACCTTTCACCCGCGTTGAGCCTAAAGAAACACGGAAGACATAAACCACAAAGGACAGCATGAGTCACACCCCCACCAAGGCGCACGCGCCCGGTAAAACACGCCTACAATGGACCGTGCAAATCCTCGGCGAGCTACTGATCACCGCAGGGTTTATACTGCTGCTCTTCGTGGCCTGGCAGCTCTGGTGGACCAATATCGCCGCCGACCGGTCCCAAGCCCAAGCCGTCGATTCCCTCGTTAAAGAATTCGGTGAATCACGCACCGTTACCGATTGGGACCCCAAAAACCCGCCCGAACCGCTCGCAGAACCCGCGCACGGGCAGGCGTTTGGTGTGGTCTACATCCCCCGCTTCGGGGAAGACTATCAGCGCCCCGCCGCCCAAGGCAGCAGCAACGACGTGATCGACGCCCTCGGGCTGGGCCACTACGAAGGCTCCGCCATGCCCGGAGGCGTCGGCAACTTCTCACTCGCCGGGCACCGCCAAACCCGCGGTAAAGTGCTCAACGATATTGACCTGCTCCAAAACGGTGACCACATTTATGTGCGCACCAAAGACGGCTACTACACGTACACCGTGTACGAACAGAAAATCGTGCAGCCCCACGAGGTGGACGTCATTGAACCCGTGCCCGGGCATCCCGGGCAAAGCCCCACCGAGCGGATTATGACACTCACCACCTGCCACCCGCGCTACGGCGACACCGAACGGTACATTGTGCACGCCAAATTTGAGTCCTGGCAGCCCGCATCCGCCGGGGCACCCGCCGAAATCGCCAAAGTAGCCAACAACAACCCTGCTTAAGAGAGGAAAACACACAATGTACGGATGGATCTTCCGCCACCTGCCCGGACCTCTCTGGGTTCGTATTATTACCGCCATTCTGCTGATCCTGCTGGTCGTCTATGTGCTCATGGAATTCATCTTCCCCAATTTCGCGCAGTACGGCCCGTTCAACCTCGACGTCACCATTAACCATTAGCAGCCCCACCCGAAAGAAAACCATGACACGCATCCTCGTTATCGACAACTACGATAGTTTCGTCTTCACCCTTGTGGGATACCTGCAGCAGCTCGGTGCCGAAACCACCGTAATCCGCAACGATGAACACGACCTCGACACCGTGCTCGCACTCGCAGCAGAGCATGACGGGGTGCTTATCTCACCCGGCCCCGGTGCCCCTGCAGACGCCGGAGTCATTATCGACACCATCAAGTGGGCCGCCAACACCCACAAACCCCTGCTGGGCGTGTGCCTGGGACACCAAGCAATCGCTGAAGCCTTCGGCGGCACCGTCACCCACGCCCCCGAGCTCATGCACGGTAAAACCTCCACCCTGGTGCACGAAAACGACTCGGTGTTCAAAGACGTCCCAAGCCCCTTCACGGCGACCCGCTACCACTCGCTTGCCGTAGTCCCCGACACCATGCCCGAGGTGCTGCAGGTTACCTCCACCACCGAAAACGGCATCATTATGGGGCTGCGCCACCGCGAAGCACCCATGCACGGTGTGCAGTTCCACCCAGAATCGGTGCTCACAGAAGGCGGCTACCTCATGCTCGGCAACTGGCTTGAAGAAATCGGGGTACAAGGCGCCGCGCAGCACGCAAAAACGCTTTCTCCACTCATTAGCTAACCCGGCCAATATACAAACACCACAATGCCCCCAGCAGGCTGCTGGGGGCATTTCGTATGCGTGTATGTGTGGTGCAAAGGAATAGGAATGGGGTGGGCTTCCCGGATAACCGGAGAACCCACCCCACTAGCCGTTCAGCGTTTACACGCCCGGGCGGCTACCGGCGGTTATTGTTGTTATTTCCGTTATTATTCCCGCCATTATTATTGTTATTCCCGTTGTTATTGTTGTTCCCGTTGTTCCCGGTATCACCGCGGTTACCGTTATTATTCCCGCCATTTGCCGGGTTGCTTGCAGGTGCTGACGGGGCCGCCGGTGCCGCAGATGCTGAGGCGCCACTCGTCGGCGCAGCAGTCGGCTGCTGGTTCTGGTTACCGCCGGTGCCGGTGCCAGCATTCGCGCCGCCGCCAGACGTATTCCCGCCGGTGCCGGTGCCGCTATTGGCACCGCCGCCGGACGTATTGCCGCTACCGGACGTGCCCGAACGTGCCGACGCCGAGGGAACCGGTGCCGCCGTAGCAGTCTGCGCCGGGGCCTTCGCCACACGGATAGTGATGGTGCTGTTCTGCTCCACCAGGGTGCCCGCCGCAGCGCTCTGAGCGATCACAGTACCCGCCGGGGAAGCACTCGTCTGCACCTCCTCAACATTCGTGCTCAGGTGCGTATTCGGGTCAGTCAAGGCAGCCACCGCCTGATCCTTCGTCAGACCCACCAGCGACGGGACCTTCACCTTACCGGAAGAAAGCACCAAATCGACGGTCTGGCCCGCCTCAACAGCCGCGCCCGGCTCAAGAACCTCACCGGACTGATTCGTCAGCGACACCACCATACCCGCAGGGACAGTCGCGCTCTCAACGGTCGTCACACGCCCGTCCACAACGCCCATCTCCTTCAGAGCGTTACGCACATACGCCTCGCTCTGACCCTGCAAATTATCCGGAATCACCAGCTTCTTCGGGCCGTTGGAAACCGTCAGAGTCACCTTTGCGCCCTTATCAATCATGGTGCCCGCAGTCGGGTCGACACTAATCACGTCGCCCTTCTTCACGGTATCCGAGAAGGCGTTCTTATACTCCAGCGTGAAACCCAGGTTACGCAGCTGGGTGTCCGCCTCATCCTTCGACACGTTAGCCACCGACGGCACCGCAACCTGCGGCACCTCATTCAGCTTATTCTGGTAGTACAGCACCGAGCCCACACTAAAGGCCAGCAGGGCCACAATCAGCGAACCGATCAGCACCTGCAGCCAGGCGCGCTTGCGGGGAGTCTCCGGCTCAACCTCCTCACAGGCGTCATAATAATCCTGCTCAAAGAAATCATTCAGCCCCGCCTCCTCATCAGGCGGCGGCTCCATCGTCCCGGTATTCTCACCCTGGTAAGGTGCAAAAGCAGCCGCACCCAAGGCAGGCTGGGCGACCGTAGCATCATCATCGGCAGAACCGAACGCCGCACGCAGCGCCTGGGCAAACTCATCCGCCGACTGGTACCGCTCATTCGGGTTCTTCGCCAGCCCGCGCATAATCGCAGCATCCAGCTGCGGCGGAACCGGCAGCGGAGAAAAAGCGCTCGGCGGCTGAGGAGCCTCCGACAGGTGCTTAGCCGCCAAATCCACATTCGACTCGGCATCAAAAGGGGTACGTCCGGCCACCATCTCATAGATCACGCACGCAGCGGAGTAAATATCGCTGCGGGTATCCACCTCGTGGCCGCTCACCTGCTCCGGCGACATATACCGGGCACTACCAAGCACCACATTCGCCTTCGTCAGGGCCTCGCCTGCCTCCTCAAGGGCGCGCGAAATCCCGAAATCCATCACCTTAATCTTCCCTGACTGGCCCAAGGAAATATCCTCATCAGTCAGCGGCAGAACCATAATGTTCGCGGGTTTAATATCGCGGTGAATAATGCCCATATCGTGGCTGTACTGCAGTGCACCCAGCAGCTGATCGGCGTACGCCATAGCCTCACGCACCGGAAGATGCGCCCCTGACGACAGCACCTCACGCAAGGTGCGGCCGTTCACCAGCTCCATCACAATATATGGGATGCTCCCATCCTCAGCGCCGGGCTGGGCCCCCTCAAAACCATACTCTTGGGGTGTGGTCGGGGTGGGTGAGTAGGCACCGGTATCGTACACCGCCACAATAGCGGGGTAGTTCAGTGACGCGACAGCCTCGGCCTCGCGCTTAAAACGTATACGGAACGTCTGATCTTGGGCCTGCTCCGGTCGAAGAATTTTCATCGCGACCTTACGGCCCAAACGGGTGTCCTCCGCCGAGTAGACAGTAGCCATCGCCCCGGTGCCAATAACATCAAGCACCTTATAGCGATCATCTACCATATCGGGAACCAACAGGTCCATACAATCTCCTGGTCTAGGGTCAGAAGTTAAACTCTTAGCTCATACATGCGCGACACGACATACTGGGCACCATTCACTACTCTGACGGCGTGGCAGCAGCAGCCGCGCTGGCGGAGGAGGTAGCGCTTGTGCTCGCGGGAGCGGAAGTAGGCTGCCTCGGTGGTGTACTTGCACTCGCGCTTGCGCTCGCACTCGTAGAGGTATTTGCTGATGGGGCTGCTCCTCCGGACCCCTGACCGGAAGAGGCATCAGCGATGTACACATCTACACTACTATGAAGGGGAACCTGAGTGCCAGGCAGCGGGGTAATGCGCAGCACCGTACCCGGGGCCGCCGTATCAGAATGCTCCGATATCTGATTCACATTAATGCCCAATTTCACGATCGCCGCAGAGGCGGTGTCCTTATCCTGGCCAATCAGCCCGGTGGGGATAGTCGCCGTCTTCGGGCCATTCGAGTACTTCACAATAATGCTTGTACCCTTCTCCACCGAACCTGACGGGGAAACCGACAGTACCGTGTCCTTCGCCTCGTTCGAGTCAACACCCTCAGGTTTAACCTGCAGACCCATCTGGGACAGCTCGTTCGTCACCTCCAGCAGGCTACGGCCCACGAACTCGGCAGGGTTCACCGTCACATTATTCTGCTTCTGCGTATCCGGGTTATTCGTAGCCGGGCTGCTCGAAGGCTCCTGCTCCGAGGGGGACGCCGAGGCGCTCACCGACGGGCTGCCGCTTGGGTCGTTCTTAGGGGAACCCTGCAGCGCAGTGGCAGCCCACAGGGCCAGGGCAACCACCAGCAGAATTACCACACCGATAACAACCCACTTAACGATGCCTGAACGCTTCTGCTCCGGCTCGTCCTCATCATCAACATGCTGCACCGGCTGCGCACCGGTGCCAGCGACCGGCGGGATGGGCGCGGTCGTCGGATTCGGTGAGAACCGCCCGCCTGAACCGAACCGGGGCGCAGCCGCGGCAGTGATAGCTCCCGTAGCACCTGTAGCAGCGCTCTGCTGCACCTGAGTCTGGGTTTGCGTCGCCGTCGCAGCTGTCGCCGACTTCGGCATGAACTGTTTAAGTGCGGGCACGGCCTTCAACGCCGCACGCACATCGTTACGGCGGATAGCGTCAATCGCCGCCGCCAGTGCTGTAGCGCTCGCGGGACGCTCTGAGGGGTCCTTCGCCAGCAGGCACATAATCAGTGCCCGCGCCGTCGGTGAGACACTGTCAGGAAGCGGCGGCGGGGTATCATTCACCTGCGCCAAAGCGATAGCGATCTGCGACTCGCCCGTAAACGGGCGGTGCCCCGCCAGCGCCTCGTACCCGATAATACCCAGCGAATACATATCGGATGAGGGGGTCGCGGTCTGCCCGGTCGCCTGCTCAGGGGCCAAATACTGGGCGGTACCCATCACCTGACCCGTGGCTGTGAGCGGAACCTGGTTCGCCAGCCGGGCGATACCGAAGTCGGTTACCTTCACGCGGTCATCCGGGGTGATAATCAGGTTACCCGGCTTCACATCGCGGTGCACCAGGCCCTGCGCGTGTGCTGCCGCCAGCGCGCGCGCCGTCTGCGCAATAATGTTCAGGATACGATCCGCTGGGATAGTGCTATCACGCTCAATAATGTTCGATAGCGGCTCCCCGGGAACCAGCTCCATCACCAGGTACGCCGAGTTATCCTCCTCGCCGTAATCAAACACGTTCGCCACACCCGGGTGGTTCAGCAGTGCGGTGTGGCGCGCCTCCGCGCGGAACCGCTCCAAGAACCCGGGGTCACCCGTGTACTCCTCTTTCAGGATTTTCACTGCGACGATGCGCCCAAGAACCTTATCGCGCGCCTTCCAGACCTCACCCATACCGCCTACAGCGATACGTTCAGTCAGGGTATAGCGACCGCCCAAGGTGACATCAGCCGAAGGCCTCACTTGTTCAACACCGCCTCAAAGAGTTGTTTACCTGCATTAGTCGAAAGCTTCGCGCCCGTGGACACATCAATATCCTCATAGACGACCGCAATAGCAATCTTGGGGTCATCCGCCGGGGCGAAACCGGTAAACCAGGAATTGTTCAACCCGGTCGTGCCAATCTCGGCGGTGCCGGTCTTACCCGCCACCTTCACGCCCGACACACCCGCACCGGACGCAATACCATTATCGACCGAGTTCACCATCCATTGTTTCACCTGATCGGCGACTTTTTGGGAAGTTGAGGTGCGCAATTTCTCGGGAGAGAACTCAGACAACGTGCTCAGGTTGCTGGTCTTCACCGAACGAACCAGATTAGGTTTCATCTGCACACCACCGTTCGCAATCGCCGCGGAAGTCATCGCCACCTGCAGCGGCGTGGTTTTCACGTCATACTGGCCCACCGACGCCTGAGCCAGCTGGCTCTTCGTCATATCGGAGGGGAAATCCGACTTGGTGACCTTCAACGGGATCGACAAATCCTGGCCGTACCCGAACTTTGAGGCGGTCTGAGAAATCTTCTCCTGCCCCAAATCGAGGGCGATATTCGCAAACGGAGTATTACACGACTGCGCTAACGCCCACTCAATCGTCGCCTGCGTGCGGGTGGCACACTGACCATTCACAAAGTTCGGCAGGGTCACATTGGTGCCCGGCAGCGGAAGCTGCGCCGGGTTATCAATCACAGACTTCTCGTCATACTTCCCCGACTCCAGCGCGGCCACGGCATCAATAATTTTGAACGTCGAACCCGGTGAGTAGGTGTTACCCGCGATCGCACGGTTAAACAGCGGGGACTGCTGATCCTGGGTCAGCTTCGTGTAGTCGGCGATCACCGACTGCTCACTATGCGCAGCCAACTTATTCGGGTCATACGAAGGCGAGGATGCCATCGCCAGAATTTCCCCTGTTTTCGGGTTCATCGCCACAATAGAACCCTTCCTGCCCTGCAGCAGCTGGTAGGCGAGGGTCTGCAGCTTATCGTCCACAGTCAGCTCAACGCTGGCCCCGCGTGTGGAATTACCTGAGAACAGCTGCGCCACACGATCATAGAACTGGCTGTCCGAGGTACCCGAAAGCTCCTTATCCAGAGCCGACTCAATACCCGTCGAACCGTACACCGACGAGAAGTAGCCGGTAATACCAGCATACTTCTCAGGTTCGGAATATACGCGCTGATAGTTGTACTCGTCGTTAGATTTCACTGAGGAAGCAATCTCAGTTCCGTTCACCACGATCGAACCACGCTGCGAACCGTAGTTATCGTACAGGGCACGGGTGTTCCACTTGTGCTCCATGAGCATCTGCGCATCAAAGAACTGAATATAGCTCAGGGTGCCCATTAGCAAGATAAAGACGCACGCGGCAGACATCCACATGCGGCGAATCGCCCTATCCACGTTGGCTCCCTTCTGTTGATGCCGTAGAAATACGCGCCAGAACACTGGTCGCACCTTCAGGTTCGTAATCGTTACTGCCGTAGTCAATACCCCGTGGGGCATCAAAATCGACCACGCCGTGCGGGGCACGTGCCGAATGCGAAATCGCCAGCCACAGCGCCACAATAATCCAGTTCGCCACCAACGACGAGCCGCCAGCAGACATGAACGGGGTGGTCAAACCGGTCAGCGGGATCAGTCGAGTCACACCGCCAACCACCACAAACAGCTGAAGCACCATAACGGTGGACAGCCCAGCCGCTAGCAGCTTCCCAAAACCGTCGCGGGTACCCAGCGCGGCACGGTACCCGCGTGAGACCAGCACCAGGTACATCATGAGGATCGCGCCCAAACCCAGCAGGCCCAGCTCCTCACCGAGGGAGGTGATGATCATATCCGAGTTAGCGTACGGCACCAGGTAGGTGCGTCCCTGCCCCCAGCCGCGGCCAAACAGCCCGCCGTAGGAGAGTCCAAAGACACCCTGCAGGATCTGCCGAGAACCACCGTAGGAGCTGTTGTAAATATCGTTGTCGAAGGCATGCACCCACGCGTAGATACGGTCGTGGACGTGCGAAATGGAGTGGTACGCCAAGAACCCACCAGCTACCACACCAATACCACCGGTGACCAGCCACGAGGTTTTACCCGTTGAAAGGTACAGCATCGCCATGAACAGGCCGAAGAACAGGATTGACGACCCAAGGTCATGCTGGAACACCAGCACCCCAATGCTCGCCAGCCACGCCAAAAACACCGGCACCAAATCCCTGAACCGGGGCAGCTGAATAGGCCCAATGCGCCGCCCCGCCACAAGAATCAGGTCACGGTGGGTCGAAAGGTACCCGGCGAAGAAAATCGCCAGGGTAATCTTGGCAACCTCACCCGGCTGGAAGGTGCGGCCCGCAATGGAGATCCAGATGCGCGCACCGTTAATTTCCTGACCAATAATCGGCAGCAGCGGCAGCACCAGCAAAATAAGGGACAGCGCCAACGAAATGTAGGTGACCTTACGCAGCACCCGGTGATCCCGCAGGAAGTAGATAACCACGGCGCAGGCGAGCATCGACAGGCCCGTCCAAAACAGCTGCGAGTCACCCACCGGGTACTTCAAATCCGAGTCGATACGGTAAATCATGGCCAAACCGACACCGTTGAGCACAATCACGATCGGTAAGATAAACGGGTCGGCGTACCGTGCCCGAAGCCCCAGCACCACATGCAGAATCAGCGCGCCCACGCCTAATACAACGGTGCCCATGAGCCAGGCGCTTGACGAGCTGCCAAATGCCTCTTCAGGGTTCCGCAGGTACAGCGCGCCCGAGCTGATGCCCACCGCTAAAACCAGCAGTACAATCTCAATGAACCGGCGTGACTTCGGGGCGTTCGGGTCGCGTCGGGAGAAGAGGGAACTAGCCATGATGCGCACCCCCTTCACCAGTTACGGTACCCACGTCCCCTTCCGTGGTAGCGGCACCCTCGGTGCCGGGCATTAACGGAACCGTGGCGTTACCGGATTCCTCCGCGCTCGGGGTGGGAGTGGGGGTCACCGACGGGTTGTGGCTCTCGGAAGGCTTCGCACTCCCAGACGGGCTGGCTGAAGAAGAAGATGAAGGCGAAGGACTCGGGTGCGCGTTCAGGTTCGCCTGCGTCTGCAGACGGTTCACCACCACGCGCGCCTCATCAATATTGTCGGCCGAAATCGTGTCTTTCAGCAGCGCACGGTTATGGTCCGAGAGGTCATTAACCGACACGTTACTTTCCTCAACCACATGCGAGAACCGGATAGGCCCAAGGGTCTGCGGAATACCGTTATAGATTGACACCTTGCCGTTGCTGTCGCTCACATAGTAGCGGCCGCTAATCCAGCGCATACCCGTCCACGCGGCAGCCGAGAGCACCCCAACCACCAGCAGCAGCACGAAAATGCGCAGCGGCCAGCGGCGTGGGCGGTGCTTAGCCGCATCCACGGTGAGCATGGCCTCAAGCTCCTCGGGAAGCTGTGCCGTCTCACCCTCAGTAGTCAGCGGCACCCGCTGCGCCAAGGTGGCGCGGTGCTCCAGGGTGCGGTCCACCACGGCCGGGATCATCCCCGTCTCTGTCGCCGAAGCGGCTGAACCCACCAGCTGGTGCGGGCGCTGCCCAAGCTGCCCACGCAGAATCTCAGCGGAGGTATGAATCACCTCAACCGCGCCGCGTTTGTGCAGTTCCTCCTCGTGCAGCAAAGACCCGGTTAAATCGCGTGCACGCCGGAACCGGCGGCGAATATGCGCCGAACCGGGGCTGTCGCCACCGGCGGGGTTCACCTCGGTGGGGTCTTCAGGAGGGATACGCATCGTATCCTCATCCCCGGTGGCATTGGGCACGGCCGGGGCAATAGAAGCCGGCAGGCTGGGCGCATCCGGCACGGCAGACTCGCCCACCGGCTCATCCTCAGGCAGCACGCTGCGGTCAATCACCTGGGCGACCACTACCGTCACGTTATCGGGCGCACCGCGCTCCAGGGTCATCTGGATGAGAACATCAGCAATTTGCTCCAGATCGTCGGTGGAGCGCAAAACCGCCTCAATATCGGAATCGGGAACAACCGAGTCCAGCCCATCAGAAGCCAACACCCAGCGCTCTCCCGGCACCGCATCAAGGGTCTGCAGCTCAAGCTCAGGTGAGGCGTCCACATCACCAAGCACACGCATAATGACGTTGCGGTGCGGGTGGTGCACAGCCTCCTGCGGGGTGATGCGCCCCTCATTCAGCAGGCGCTGCACAAACGTGTGGTCTGTCGAGATCTGCTCGAACTGCCCGTCCGGGCCCGGGCGCAAACGGTAGGCTCGGGAATCGCCAATATGCGCCAGCTCAATCTTGTCACCGTCAATGAGCAGGGCGGTGCAGGTGGTGCCCATCCCCGCCAGCCGCGAATCCTCATGCGCCAGATCGTTAATGATGCTGTTCGCGCTTTGAATCTCATCCGCCAGGTACACGCCCGCGGTGCCGTCAAAATCGGGGTGATCCAGCGGGGTCAGGTTAAGTACAGCTGTGGCGGACGCGACGTCACCGCCCACGTGCCCGCCCATGCCGTCGGCAACCACGGCAAGATACCGGCCCCCGTAGCCGGAATCATCATTTTTGCTGCGGCGCACACCCACATCGGAGCGTGCCGCGAAACGGAAGGCAATCTTCACCGACTACCCCCTCAACTGCATGGTGGTGCCACCCACCCTAAATTCGGTGCCCGGCTCAATGACGGTGGCACGGCTAAGGCGCTGGCCGTCCACATAGGTGCCGTTCGTTGAGCCAAGGTCTTCAAGGAACCAACGGGAGCCCTGCGGGAACAGGCGCGCGTGGCGTCCCGAGGCGTAGTCATCCTGAAGCGAAACCTCAATATCGTTTGCGCGTCCAATCGTGATGGGCTCATCCCCCAGCTGCATCATGGCACCAGCCTGCGCGCCCTCAGTGATCACCAACTGGGACGGGCGCGCCGGGGGAGCAGCCACAGGGGCCTGCTCAGCCGCCGGCAGGGCAGGGGAGGCGAACGCATCCACCGAGACTGTGCGGAAATTCTTCCCCAGCCCCAAGTCGCGGCGTGCTGCGGCCAACACCAGAAACACGAAGAACCACAGCAACGCCAAAAACGCGAAGCGCAGGATAATGACGGTAAGCTCAGAGGCCACTAGAGAGCACCCCCGGCGGGCATCATACGGAAGAAGATGCTCGTATCGCCTAGTCGCAGGAGAGAACCGTCGTGCAAAGTTGCGGGGGTGCGCAGGGCGGTGCCGTTGAGCATCGTGCCATTAGTGGAGCCCAAATCGGTCACAATGTACGCCCCGCTCTGGTGCGAAATCTGCAGGTGGCGGCGGGAAATACTCTTACCATCCACACGGATATCAGCCACACTGCCACGCCCAATAACTACCGGGAACGAGGTCAGCTCAATGGGCTGCCCATCAATCTCAAGGTGCGGTACCAGCGGCTGCGGGGCGGGGGCGGGCGGAGCAGCCTGCGGAGGCTGCTGCGCCGGTGCGGCCTGCGGCTTGGTGATGCGCGTCGGCAGCGACCGTGCACGCGGCGGGCGCACCGGGCTGTAGGAGGGTGCCCCATGCGGGCTCGGTGGGGCGTCATTGACCGGTGTCTGCACCGGCAGGGCACCCTGAGCGGGCGGGGTGGAAAAGTACTCAAACGTGGGCACCACCTGGAAATCACCGGGGTGAACCTCCGGTAAGGAATGGAAGGTGATGCGCACCGCCCCAATGAGCGAGTATCCCTGCGCTCGCGCGTGTGAAATGGCGAGGTCGCAGAGCTCAATAGCAAACGGGTTGCCCCACTCCCGTATCCTGTCAAAATCTGCGGGGGAGAAATTAACCGCATAAATATTGGGGGCCATCAGCATCTCGTTGGGATCGATGTAGGATTCATCGTCCATGACCGTGCGAATACGGTTTGCAATATCTGCTTTTTCGAAGGTGCCGAAGCCTTTGGAGAAGCCAACGGCCTGCCCAATGCCTTGTTCTAGCCGCTCAAGCCTGTCCATAAACTTCATTGCCGCCTCCTCCTAACGATCCGTGCCGATTGTACTGCCGTGAGCCCGCGCGGGCCCGCGAAAGGTACAGTCTAGCGATTTTAACTGTGCATATGCTGTGCGTGTGTTAGATACACACACCCAACGCTATTCTATGCGATAGGCGGTGATTAATGCAGAATCGGGGTTATTTTCGCAGTAAAACCGGGGGCTGAAGAGGCACTACGGTGAATTCTGGTGCACCATGCGTGGATGTTCCATACCGTTACACCCCGATAATAGGGCGTAAAAATCCGTCATGTGATGTGAATAAGGTTACTAAAATTGGATTGGACAGGGGGCCAAGGGGTGCGTATAGTTCTATATGTTGCCTGCAACCACAGGTTGTAAGACACTTGCGCGAGTGGCGGAATAGGCAGACGCGCACGGTTCAGGTCCGTGTGCCCGTGAGGGCGTGGGGGTTCAACTCCCCCCTCGCGCACCAACTAATCCCCGGTTCAGTTGAACCGGGGATTTTTTATACCCGTCATACCCGTCTTTCCCGTGTGTCTGCAGCACCCGGCGGGCCAAACATCAGCATAAACATCCAGCAAGACCGAACAGTGATGTACGCCCTGCGGCGTTTAGTATCCTATGGGGCGTCATTGCTGGGCGGCTGAGTATTCTGCGTATCGGGTGAGGGCCGCTGCGCAGCCTCCCGCTTCTCGGCGCGTGAACGTAAAATCCAGGCGATAGGGCCAAGAAACGGTAGCGCCAAGGTGAACAGGAGCCACTTGAGCTTCTGCACCTCACTAAAGTACGGGCTGCGGTGAATCGTGAGCAGACAGTACAGCGCCAATGCGATACCCACGAGAAACACCGCGGTCCACAGTACATCAAGCACGCCGCTAGGCATGAGGGGCCCTCCAAGGTTTTCAGTAAAAGCGGAGTTTTCACCAGAGAGTAGCACTTATCCGGTAAAAACTCCGCTTCATAGTGAGGAGACTAAGCTAAACACCCGTCTTTTGTGCCCGCTTAGCGGCAGCATCCGAGTCTCGTTTAGCCCAGAACTCGCGGGTGGTCACCTCAT
Source organism: Rothia aeria (assembly GCF_016726365.1). Lineage (NCBI taxonomy): Bacteria > Bacillati > Actinomycetota > Actinomycetes > Micrococcales > Micrococcaceae > Rothia > Rothia aeria. The sequence goes on from NZ_CP068102.1 coordinate 1,496,861, forward strand.
CCGTGCCATCCCAGGCAGCCAAGTTTTTAATCTCGGGCATATCGGATGCCATGAAAATAGGCTCCAGCCCAGCCTTACGCTGCGTCTCATAGTTCTTCAGAACCGCAACCACCTTCGGTGAAAGCCACAGCACCGCCACCAGGTTCACAATCACCATGCCCGCGTTCAGCATATCCGCCGTCGTCCACAGCAGGCTCAGCGATGCAATCGCGCCAAAGAACACAAACCCCAGCACCACCAGGCGGAACACCGTCAGTGCCCAACGCTTTTCGGTCACAAAGCGGATATTCGACTCACCGTAATAGTAGTTGCCAATGACCGAGGAGAACGCGAAGAGGAAAATAGCGAAGGTTAAGAAGTGCGTGGCCCAACCACCCAACTGGGCGGCCAACGCATCCTGAGTCAGGCCCGCACCGCGGGTCTTATCGCCATAGACAGGATTCGACAGAAGCACAATAAACGCGGTCACAGAGCAGACCAGCATCGTATCGAAATACACACCCAGCGCCTGCACATAGCCCTGTTTGGCGGGGTGCGAGATAGTCGCGGTTGCGCCCGCGTTCGGGGCGGTACCCATACCGGCCTCGTTTGAGAGCAGGCCGCGTTTCATACCCCAAATAACGGCACCCATCGTGCCGCCCACCACAAACTCACGCAGACCAAAAGCGCCCTCGAAAATCATGAGCAGAACGTTCGGAATTTCTCCAATATTCAAGCCCACCACCAGAAGGCCCAGAACCATGTACAGCACCGCCATGAACGGCACCAGAAACTCGGTTACCGAGGAGATCGCACGAATACCGCCGAAAATAATGGCCGCCGTCAGGCCCGTAATAATCACACCCACCAGGATGCGGAACCCCATACCGTCCGTGCCTTCAATGCTGATGTTGAACGAGTTCGCGCCCGCCTCAACAATCGCGTTGGTCTGCACCGCGCAGAACACAAAACTATAGGTCAGCACAATAAAGCCCACGAAAATCAGGCCCAGCCAGCGTGCGTTCAGCCCGCGCTGCATATAGTAGGCGGGGCCACCAATATAGGAGTCCTTGCCGCGCTCCTTATACAGCTGACCCAGCAGCGACTCGGCGAAAGCGGATGCGCCGCCCACCGCCGCAATAAGCCACATCCAGAACACCGCACCGGGGCCGCCCATCGCAATAGCGATCGCCACGCCCGCAATATTGCCGGTACCCACACGGGATGCCGCCGAAACCGTGAACGCACGGAATGAGGAAATGCTCTTACGGCCGTCAGCTTCGTGACCGGACGGGTCGGTGAGCACGCGCAGCATCTCGGGCAGAGAACGCCACTGCACCGCACGGGTGCGGATGGTCAGGAACAAACCAGCGGCAATCAGCGCCACGAAGAGGAAGTTCTCCCATACCCATTGCTGAATAGAGTCAACCACGCTGGTGGCGCCAGAGGTATAGGTGTTGACGTCTTGAATAAAATGTACGAATCCCTCCACGGGCGCTCCCATCGGGTTATTGAACACAGTAATCCCCCGGTACGAGGCGTCACTGCGGGGGAGGGGCGGGGCTTAAGCACCCGCATACGGAAAAAGATATTTTTCCGGAAGTTACAGGTAACTATTGTTGCGGTACAGTACCCGTGTGAGCAAGCTCAATAAGTGGTTTCAGGGAATTTGTAACGAATAATTAACGCACACCGCAGCGTGTGCCACCCCCGCCGAAAGCGCCCTCGGCTTAGCAGTAATTAGAAGCGGGGGAGAAGGCTCACTGGTAGCGCGTATCGTGCTTTAACGGTTTTACGAAGGGGAACGAAAGCACCCCGCGAATCTGGGTCTGCGCCATGAGCATGACCAGCCGGTCAATACCGATCCCCAGCCCGCCGGTAGGCGGCAGCCCCGTCTCCAGGGCGTACAGGAAATCCTCATCCACTTGCATGGCCTCGGGGTCTCCGGCGGCCGCTTTCAGTGACTGCGCTACCAGACGCTCACGCTGCACCAGCGCATCGGCTAATTCGGAGTAGGCGGTACCCATCTCCATACCGTTAATCACCAAATCCCAGCGCTCCACCAGCCCCAAAACACTGCGGTGCGCACCAGCTAAGGGGGAGGTCTCCACCGGGAAATCCGTGTAAAACGTGGGGAACACGGTTTTTGCTTCCACCAGTTCACCATACAGTTCCTCAATGACCGCCCCTGCACCCATATCGTCCCGTACGTGAATCTCATGCTCACGAGCCAGGGCCAGGAGCGTCTCAAAATCGGTGTCTAAGGTGATGGTGGTGCCCACCGCCGCTGAGAGTGCCTCACACACCGAAACCACCGGCCAGGCACCTGAAACATCATCCAGCGTACGGTCTGTGCTGCCCTTTGCCCCCAACGGCAGCACGCACTGACCGTACACCGCCTGCGCCGTGTTTTTAATGATCCGCTCCGTTAGGTGGCGCATATCGGTGTAGTCGGCGTAGGGTCGGTATGCCTCAAGCACTGTGAACTCGGGGTTGTGCGTGTTATCTGCACCCTCGTTGCGGAAGTCACGGCCCAGCTCATATACGGCACCCATGCCGCCCACCACCAAGCGTTTGAGGTATAGCTCCGGGGCGATACGCAGTGTTAGATCCGCCCCGTAGGCGTTAATGAACGTTTTGAAGGGGCGGGCGCTGGCGCCACCGTGCACCGTGTTCAGGATTGGGGTCTCAACCTCGGTGAAACCTTCCGTATCCAGGGTGTGCCGGATGGACGTAATAATAGCCGAGCGCATCCGCAGGTTTTGCACCTGTTCAGGGTTAACCAGCAGATCGGTGGAGCGGCGGCGCAGGCGCGCCTCCGGGTCGGTGAATGAGGCGAACGGGATGGGATGCAGGCACTTAGAAGCCATCCGCCAGTCGCTGGCCAGCACCGAGACGGTGCCGTTACGTGAGGCTCCCATGCTGCCGGTGATGAGCAGAATATCGCCGGTATCGACGGTCTGGCTGAGAAGCCGCAGCGCCTGCGCACCCACAGCGGCGCGTTCAATAACCACCTGGAGGGTGCGGCCGTTCTCTATGAGGGTGAGGAAGACGACCCCGCCGTGGTTGCGAATAAACCGCACCCGACCCGACAGGGTAAATTCCTCAACCGAAATATTTCCTGAATGCAATATATTGGTGAGCTCTTCCACCGAATAATCACACCGAACACCCAACGGATATGGCTCCATACCCGCGCTGCGTAATAGCTCAGCGTGCCGGATGCGGTGCCGAGTCTGCTCACTGCGGCGTGTCTGCACCCGCGGGGTGTCTGCCAGAGACCGGCGTTCAATCTCCCGCACCCGCTCACAATCAGCCTCTCCCAATAACAGCGCCTGGGATCGCTGCCTCCGCGCCGAAATCGAAATATCCGGCAGGAACCCCTCGGCCACACCCGCCGCAACCACCGTATTAATGAACGCCAGCGTCGGTTCAAACGCCATATACCGTCCCACCCACTCCGGGGCGAACTTCAGATTAAACCGGTACAGGCGTTCCAACTGCCAGAACCTGTCCAGGTACCCCAATGAACGGGAGGCAAGCCTCTCCCACGGGCTGGCCCCAAACCGCTCGGCGTTATCGTACACGTGACGGAACATCGCAAAATTCAGGGAGACACGGGTGATGCCGTACTCGCCAGCCCGCTCCATCAGCCCGGCCACCATGAACTCGATAGTCCCGTTGGGGGCCTCAGGGGAGCGGCGCATTACATCCAGGGAAACCCCTGTGCGGCCCCACGGCACGAACGAGAGTAAACCCACCATCTGCCCGTCGGCGGCGTGCGCCGATACCAGCAGGCACCGGCCGTCGGCGGGGTCACCCAGGCGGTTTAGAGCCATTGAGAAACCGCGTTCCACCCTGCCGTGCCGCCATTGGTCGGAGTACTGCTGCATCTGCTTCAGTTCTTGGTCACTGAGGTCACGGTGGCGGCGGATGCGCAGGCTGTACCCCGCTTTCCGCACTCGCTGGCAGGCCTGCCGCACCTGCGTCAGCGACGTATTATTCAGGCTGAACCTGTCGGTGGTGAGTACCGCTTCGTCGCCCATGCGGGTAATGCTCAGCCCTTCTTTTGCGAAGGCACGCGCGCCTGCCTCGCTCACACTAATAGCGGCCGGAACCCACCCGTAGGTGCGGGCGGCGCGCATCCACGCCCGGATTGCTGCGCCCCAGGAGGCCGGGTCTCCCACCGGGTCGCTGGATGCCAGGCACACCGATCCCACCATGCGGTATGTGATGGCGGCCCGATGATCTGGGGAGAACACGGTCTGCTTATCGCGGCGGGTGGCGAAGTATGAGAGGGAATCGTTTCCTCCGTACTCTTGGAGCAGCTCACGCAGCCGCACCTCGTGTTCAGCTGTCCAGGTGTTTGGCATACGGTACCCGCGCAGGATGAGGTACACGGCGATCGCCGAGAAAATCCCATAGAACACCGAGGCGACAGTGCCCACGACGGCCGCAGCGTTAGGTCCCTTAAGTTCGGGGACAATGTCAATCCCCAGACCGTGCAGTACCAGGTTTTGTGGGGTGACTCCGGGAAGGTGCCGCCCAAAGTACCAGGTGATGAGTGTGGTTGCGGTGAAACCGCCCACGAACACAAGGGCCGCCACGGCCCACGAGATACGCCCAATACGGGCCGGGAACGCTTTACGAATAGACCACAGGAAGGGGATGGCGATTAGCCCAATAACCACCGAAATCGTGTCTACCCACGAGATGAGGTACTGTTTGGGTCCCATGATCGGGTCGGGGAAGAACACCACGAGGGTGCTGTCGATACCCAGCACAATACCCGCTGCCTGAAAGAAGATCGCCAGGTACAGCCCCAGACGTTTGCGGGCAATCAGACCCCAGGTGATGACGAGCATCGTGACGGCACTGGCCAGTGAGTGGGTGGCGGGGATATTGAGGAGGCTCACCCCCAGCTCCCACCAGCGGAAGCCGCGCCCGCTGCGCAGGGGCGAGATAATCCAAGAGAACACTGTGATGACGGTCAGGAAAGAGTAGGCGCCAATGAGCCACCGGGCCGATACCTCGGCGTATCGTGAGGCTGTATCCGCCGCGTCGCGGCTTCGTTTCTGGCCTGTCATGAATCCCCCTTCGGGCTGTACTCCCTACCTATAACTCTATAAATCATTTGGGTGTGTGCACCTTAAAAGTTACGGATAATTTGCTTGTGATCGTGCTGAGAAAACGAAAATGACTTATAGATATAATAGAGCCAAATATATATACAGAAATACATCGTATACCTTATGTGAATATTTATACTTTATATAAAATTAAGCTTAAATATTAAAAACGCTCAAACACACTTAAAGCTTTTAGACAGAGAAGTCTTCTCAAGGAAAACACCATGATTATCGTGAAATGGCGAGTAGTGATCCTGCTGCTTGTGCCCACCATCCTGTGCTACGGGTGGATGATATTTATTCTGCCCAGGCTCATGCGCTCCGACGGGGTGCGCAAATATGTTCTGCAAGCGGTGAGTCTTACCCTCACCTGCCTGCTGACCCTCACCAGTGTTGCCTCGTACCTGAACCTTCAAAACAAGTGGTACCCAACCCTGGAAAGTATCTTTGCCGACCCCAATGCCCCTATTACAGACAGCCACTACGGCGCGCCCTTGATCCCCGTCTCACAGCAGGTCTCTGAGCACACCCCGGAGCAAGAAAATGCGCGAGGCGCTGATTCCGTGAAGGAGGCACTGGCTCACGCCGAACCGGGCAAACCCCTGGAAATCACGGTACCCGGGCGGGGCGGCACACCGGATATGAAAACTTTCATTTGGCTCCCCGAGGGGTACGCCTCCCACCCGGAACGCACCTACCCGGTTATTCTTGGGCTCTCGGGGTACCCCGGCTGGCCTTTAGGGTTTGAGCAGCTTGCCGCCAAACTTAAACCTGGTGCCTCCCGCCCCATTGGTGATGTCATTCTTGTTGCCCCAGATATTTTCTATAACGGTATCGACACCGAGTGTGTGGACAGCACCAACCCCAAGGGGCCGCAGGTAGAAAGCACCATTGTTGAGTCCCTCATCCCGCTGCTTAAAACCACCCTGAGAGTCAGCACCGAAGCTGACGGGTGGCTCTCCTGGGGGTATAGTTCCGGTGGTTTCTGCGGGCCGATGCTCGCCATCAGGCACCCGGATCTTATTGGTGCTGCCGTCTCATTCGCCGGCTATTTTGCCCCGCAGTACCTTGAGGGTCAGCAGTGGCGCCCCACAGAAGACACCGAATATGATTTGCTGCGCCTGCTGCGGGAGAAAAAGCCTCCGGTAAAAATCTGGTTTTTTACCGCTGAAGACGACCTGAGTATTCGGGACGAGGTGCCCGCATTCACGCAAGCTGTTCAGGCCCCCACCAGTGTGCAGCTTGCCACCGTCCCGGCGGGTGGGCACAGGTACGATGTGTGGTTCAGCCGCGAACCTGCCGCCCTCCAGTGGGCAGGCACCTACCTGGCGCCGTTTAAACCCTAAATACGCGCTTTCACCTCAACACGCCCACGTGAGTAAAACACGTGTCCGCCCCCGCGCAGCTTTGCCTTAATGCCTCAACTGTACGGTGTGTATGGGGCAAAGGTGAAGTGAACGTTAAAAAATCTGCGTATGATTAGGCACAGGAAAGTACGTTCAACGGTACTGACCGCCAGGGTAGTACGCGTAGGGGAGGCAGCCGGTGAATATCTCAAACTGGGGTACGGTGCTTCTGTTTGGCGTGTTCACGGTGTTCTGTTACGGCGTTGTGATTGGGGTGCTGCCGCGCATGCGCGGCCCCGGTGCGCGTAAATACGCGGTGCAGGCTGTGGGGATGTTTTTAGCCGCCCTCTTGACCCTGCTGACGGTGGGCGCTTACCTGAACCTGCAAAACCGCTGGTACCCCACGCTTGAGAGTATTTTCGCGGATCCGCACGCCTCTGCCTCAACGAGCACGTACGGGTTTTTCCCTGGTAACCCTTCGAATGCGCCCGGGATCGAGCTCAGCAGCGAACAGAAGGATGCGTACACTAACCCGGCGCTGCGTGCAGCATTTGAGGAGCGCCGCGCCAGTGGGGGCAACGGTCCGCTGCAGCTGTATATTCCCGATAGTGCCGGGCGGAGTATCCGCACGCTGGTGTGGCTTCCTGCTAGTTACCTGGATTCGCCGGAGCGCGTGTACCCGGTGGTGTTGGCGTTCCCGGGGTACCCGGGCATGCCGGATGTGTACGAGAATTTTGTTCCGGCCCTTGATCGGGCGGTCGCTAATGGCACTGTGGGAGAGACGATCCTCGTTGTCCCAGATGTGTTCTATGCGGGGGTGGACACCGAATGTGTGGATGGGGACCCCAATACCAGCCCCACCCCGCACACGGAGAGTTTTCTGACTGATTCGCTCATCCCGTTTATGAAGAGGAACCTGCGGGTGCCTACTACCGCTAATGGGTGGGCCACCTGGGGGTATAGTGCGGGCGGCTATTGCGCATTAATGCTGCCGGTGCGTCACCCCGATCTGGTGGGGGCGGGAGTCTCGTTCGCCGGGTATTTTAAGCCTCGGTATGAGCCGGGGCAGCAGTGGCGCAGCGAGGACGATAACGAATACGATCTGGCGCGCATCCTGCGTGAGAAACGGCCTGCCGTGAGGCTGTGGTACTTTACCGCCGCCGACGATACGACGGTTACCGCTGAGCTTGCGGATGCGACGCGCGGTATTAGTCAGCCCAGTATGCTCAGTGTGGTGACCATACCGGCTGGTGGGCACAGGTTTGATGTGTGGCACCCGAATGATTGGCGTGCCCTGGCCTGGTTGGGGAAATATCAGTGGTTTAAACCCGGTGGGATGCGTTAGCGGCTTCAGCCCCTGCCGGGTGCCCCTTATGAAACGCTAGGTGCCGCCTACCGTGTGTACGGTAGGCGGCACCTGGTGCAGGGGCTGCACTGCGTGGGCGGCTAGTCGCCTTTGCCTTCGAAGACGTCGGGAATACCGTCGTGGTTCTCGTCCAGTTCTTCTTTTTCTGCGACTGCCTTGTAGTGCTTATTGCGGCGTGAGAGGATGATCGCACCCAGGATGGCGGCGGTAATGGAGCCGAAGAGAATAGCGATTTTGGCGTCTTCGGTGTGCGGGGAGCCGTGCGGGAATGACAGCTCAGCCACCAGCAGCGAGACGGTGAAACCGATACCGCCGGTGACCGCCAGACCAATGATGTCGATCCATTTCACGTCCGGGTCGAGGTTGGCGTGTTTGAACCGGGTGACCAGCCAGGTGGTGCCTGTGATACCCAGGGTCTTACCGACCACGAGTGCGAAGATAATGCCGATTGCTACCGGGTCGGAGAGGGCCCGGCCCAGCCCGTCGAAGCCGCCCAGGGCTACACCCGCGCTGAAAAAGGCGAAAACGGGCACGCAGATACTGGTGGAAATGGGGCGGAACCGGTGTTCGAAGACCTCCGCGAGGCCGGAGTCGGCGCCAGCGGCTTCGGTGCGTTTATTGAATTTCACGGGTACGCAGAAGCCCAGAACCACGCCCGAGATGGTCGCGTGAATACCTGATTCGAGGAAGAGCGCCCAGGTGATGAACCCCAGCGGCAGCAGAATAATCCAGGCTGCGGCGGGTTTGAGATGGAACATTTTCTCGCCCTTATAGGCAATGAGCGCGAAAAGCCCAATGGGAATAACCGCCGCCAGCAGGTATTCGCCGTGGAAGTTATTGGTATAGAAGATGGCGATAATGCAGATGGCGATCAGGTCGTCGACCACTGCGAGGGTGAGCAGGAAGATGCGCATCGCCGAGGGCAGGTGGGTGCCCACACCCGCGAGTACGGCCACCGCGAACGCAATGTCGGTGGCGGTGGGGATGGCCCAGCCGTGCACCGCTGTTTCGCTGGCGTGGTTGACAATGAAGTAGAGGATGGCGGGGGTGATGACGCCGCCGCACGCCGCAGCAATGGGGATGATCGCGGTGCCAGGGGATTTGAGATCGCCAATAACGAATTCTTTTTTGAGCTCAAGGCCGGTGAGGAAAAAGAAGACAACCAGTAACCCGTCGGCCGCCCAGGTGCCAACACTCATGTGAAGGTGGTGGAATCCGGGGATTTCCGGGCCGATTTGTGCATCCCGCACCCCAAAGTATGCGGCTGCTAAGGGGGTGTTGGCAAAAATAATGGCGAGGACGGTCGCTATGAGAAGGATGGAGCCGCCCACCGACTCTGTGCGTAGAATATCGGCAATACGCACTGATTCGCGGTAAGAACCTCGCCCGAAAGCTGTATTGTTGGGTTGTACGTCACTCTTCTGACTCATGTTCTCCTCAGGGGTTTTGTGCGGCGTTCCTTATACCAGTGTAACGTCTTTCCACAGCAAAAACTTATTTTATTCCAGTATATGAATTTTTATAAACAAATAGACAGCTTTGAATATTTCCCTGTATATGGTGATATAAACCCACAAAAATAAAGCATAAAATGCAGAAACTCACTCTTAAGAAATATTCCCCACCGCCGGTATAAAGGCGATGGGGAATGCGAAAATATGCGCTATATGGTTTTAGGAACCAGCAACTGCGGGGGCTGAATCGTCCTCACCGTGGTTTTCATCCAGTTCACGGGCAACGTAGTTCTCAATGTCAAACAGGTTGCCGTTTGCGCGCTTAACAATGGTCACCAGAGTCTCCATGGAGGCGACCTCTTCAACCTGTTCCTTCAAGAACCACAGCATGAACTGTTCGCCCAGCGGGTAGGTTTCGGCGCGGGCGGCAGCGAAAATTGCCTCAATCTGGGTGGTGACTTCCTTCTCCTGCGCCAGCGACATATCAACGATTTCCTGAACATCGGCAAAATCGTTCTGTACTGCCGGAATCGCCGGGATCTGAACCTTGTGGCCGCGGTCGAGCTGGTACTGAACCATCATTAGGGCGTGGTCGCGTTCCTCCAGCGACTGGCGGTAGAAGTAACGGGCCAGCTGCGGCAGATCCTCGCCGTCAAGCCAAATAGCCATTGCAAGGTACTGGTGGGATGCGGCAAACTCGTGGCCGATCTGCTCGGTCAGCAGTTCATAGAAAGACTTGGTCATCATACTCTCCTGGGGTGTGGTTTATGGGCCCAAAAAGTGGGCGTAACTCAATCTGACCAGTCCATAGTATGCGCCGATTCGGTGTGTGTATACGCAGAACAGGCTAATCTCGACCAAGAATTAGGCCCTCCTGCGGTGTGTACTAACCGAGCACAACCTATGTTGAGGGTGCGCGAGCTGCGGGGCTGCCAGTACGGCGTAATACGGGCCTACTCTGGGTACGAGCCGCGGCGAAGACTATCGATTGATATAAGCTTCGAAGGAGTGTCTCCCAGTACGCTGGTGCCAATATTGGCGAGGTCGTACACCTGCTGTTCATTGAGATGGTCAAAGATTTGTCGGCGAACTTCAGCCACATGGCCGGGAGCCACCTGCTGAATCCTTTCAAGCCCTGCCGGGAGCAGATGGCAGATGCTTACACGACGGTCTTCGCGGCTAATGGAGCGTTCAACGAGGGAATCTTTCTCAAGGCGCGCCACCACACGAGACAGACGCGCAGGAAGAGTGTTTGTGGTCAGTGCCAACTCTGTCATGGTTAGGCTGAGCTCGGGTGACTCGGAGAGCATGGCAAGCACCATGTATTCAACATAGCTTAAGTCGGCTTCACGCTGTAATTGATTTTCTAGCCTGCGAGTGAGGTTAAAAATAATAGAGCTTATAAATAGCCACGCCTCCCGTTCTTCGGGAGTAAGCCACCGGGGTTCTTCGGCGTGCGGTGAGTCAGACACAGGATGCTCCTTCCGGGTCCGTCGTCTTAGTGAGCTGTATGTTGTCGTAGTAGTAATCGAGATATAAGGTTGTATTAATTCCCCATTGTATATGTATCATCTCTCATATTCCGGTAACGGCACCAGTAAATGCGGCGCATTCACAAGTTTTGGTTTACCTAAAGTGTGCGCGCAGATATGTAATAGGTTCCAGCTTATAGTAAACGTTTCCTTATTATTCACCGCTGAAAAGTAGGGAGCGAGTATTTTTGGGTGTTTACTTCCCGAATCGATAAAAAATTGGTACTTAAGAAGCCGAGCTGTACTTGAAGGTTTTAGAGTGATAAAGGTCAAAAATACGGATTTTTTAGGATTTAGGTCACTTAAAGCAACGCTTGAGGGGTGATTTTTCGCCCCTAGTCGAGAGCGTGCTGTCTAGGAGTGCTACCCTCAAGCTGAGGGAGAACCGCGTAATATCAAGGTAAAATGGGGTATAAAAAAATTGGTACGCTTTTCTCAACTCTGCTTTAGGGGAAGATAACAAAACGATTACAAATTTTTCTGAAAAAGTACCATTTTGGGTTTGCAACCGGCCCAAGACCGTGTACACTGGTATACGTAACGGGGTCGAAAGAAGCCCGCGGGGCGAGACCGGAAGCTCAAACCGAATGGGTTCGACTCTCTATTTATCGGTGATTGTCGTCAGTGTGCGGGTAACCCGCATTTCTACTGACGGATGTGCGGTGCGGATGCAGTTCGTGGTTGGGCTGCATTCCGCGCCGTATCTTTTTAACCAGCCCCTTCTGAGGCACTCTCAACCACTCGCTCTGAACAACCTCTAGAGATTTCCTATTGGTACCCCTGCGTGCCCTGTCGAGCGTTATCGCCTCTAACTGCGGAGCAAACTTGTGGGTACACCCACTAGGTAATGCAGGAATTACCCTGCCGATCCCTGCAAATACAGGCCATAGAGGCTATTGGGTGGCCTGACCAGGCTGTAGCGTCCGTCATTCTATGAACTATCAGTAATACAGCATCTAAATCTCTTCTCCGCTCGGCGCATCCCTGCAAACACGCGGAACAGGCCCATATTTTCTTGTCGCACCCGGGCAATGACCACCCGCATGAGGTGCTGAGAGTGATCGGCCGCGTAGCGATGAGATAAAGGTCGCCACATCTAAAAAGCCTTTAACTGTTCAGAAAATGACAAAAGCACATGCGTGTATGGGGTGAATGTGAAGGATTCGGCGATGCTTGGTTTGGGGATGCAAAAATACGTGCACGCGTGGGCGAATCCAGAAGCAGAAGGTACCAAAAGCAGCGTAGTGGGGGAGAGGCGCCTTCTGGCGCGTGGGGTATATCGGAATATCTGCGGGGGTGCGTGTGTTTAATATTGCCGCCGAAGACGCGCCAACAACATGCGGTTATGCCATTCCGCCACTGGCGTATCCACAGGTGTTATCCACAACGTGGAAAACTTACAGGTGTGTTATTCATAGGATCTTAATAACGTGCGGTGTGATAACGAGATGACATAAAGACCCTTGAAATACCGGGGGATTTCCATCAGATGGACGCGGCTCATCTCACCATCCAAAATATACAGGCGGGTTCAGGTGGTGCATCCCTTCCACAACGCGCCCGTTATTCACACCTGTGGAAAAGTCTGTGCACAATATCCACCGTCCACCCTCTGCGCCGTGCATAATATTCACCGTATGTATTACCTCCCACCGTTTGCCCCGCCCCTGAAGAAAACTCGCAGCAGAAAGACGAAACCGGCCAAAAGTTCTTCCTGCTGGCCGTAATATACTGCCCGCATATTAAGCGTTGAGATGCTATAAAACGGCCCCTTCGCACCCTCCGCAGCGAGTATCCACAGACTTTATCCACAGCGTGGATAACTTACATACCTGTTATTTGCGGGTCTGAACCCCGCAAAAATCCGGCAAATATCCCGAAATCGTGATGAGGTTGAAATAAAATCCACGGGTTTATCCACCCCTGTGGAAAACTTTCTCCACCCTATGCACAGCATCCCCGCACAATGCCCAGAACCCACTGAACTCGCAGGCAAACGCTGGTACCCTTGTAACGACGCCATCTTCTGAATGAAAGGGCATACACTATGGCTGAAAAGTACACTCTTCCCGAGCTCCCCTACGACTACGCGGCGCTCGAACCCCACATCTCCGCAAAGATCATGGAGCTGCACCACGATAAGCACCATGCAGCCTATGTTGCAGGCGCAAACGCAGCCCTAGAGCAGCTTGCCGAGGCACGCGAAAACGGTGCATTCGGCAACGTCTCCAAGCTGTCCAAGGATCTTGCCTTCAACCTGGGTGGTCACACCAACCACTCCATCTTCTGGAAGAACCTTTCCCCCGAGGGTGGCGACAAGCCCACCGGCGAGCTCGCAGCGGCTATCGACGAGTTCTTCGGTTCCTTCGATAAGTTCCGTGAGCACTTCACCAACGTTGCCCTCACCATTCAGGGCTCCGGCTGGGCAATTCTCGCCTGGGACACCGTGGGCAAGCGCCTCATCATTGAGCAGCTGTACGACCAGCAGGGCAATATCTCGGTTGCACTGATTCCCGTTCTGCAGCTCGATATGTGGGAGCACGCCTTCTACCTGGACTACCAGAACGTGAAGGGTGACTACGTGAAGGCATTCTGGAACATTGTGAACTGGGCAGATGTCGCTGAGCGCTTCGCACGCGCAGTGTCGCAGACCAAGGGTCTGGTGCTTCCCGAGTAGTTCTCAAAGATTAACGATGCGCTCGCACTCAGGGCGTATCTTTTACGGGCGGGTGCCTGGTGCCTCTTCTAACGAAGGTGCCGGGCACCCGCTTTGCGCTATAGAACTCATGGGTTAGTGGCTACACGGTGATGAGACGGTATACAGAACCGCGACGCCCTGAGTGCGCTCGCTGCTCTGCCATACCTCGTTTGACCAATTTGGGCAGTGCATACCGAACCTGCCGCGCGGTTAACTGGGTATCTTCTACGAGATCGGCGACCGTAGCGGGCTTCTGCGCTAAAGCAGAATACACCTGTGATTCCGTGGCGGATAGTTCCTGCAGTACGTCAACATGCTGGGAAGACTGTGCCGCCCGTCGATCCCGTGTGGACTGTGCATCGTCCGTGGAGCGGTAAATGATAACGCGTACCTGAATACCTTCATCAAGGACGCGAGCCTCGCGCAAACCAGCATTGCGTAAGGCCTGCTGCGCCGCCAAAATACCGCCGCCTTCTCCCTCAATGAGCCGACGACCGTCGCTGAGACGAATATTCTGACAGATAGCGTACAGCGCCTCATTCACAGCCGAAGGGCGGTGCACAAGACCAACCTGACTAGGTAGAATACCCCAAAAACCACCGGGGCTGATGATCTCAACACGGCCACGCTTAATAAAAATCTGCACGAACTTGCCCGAAGCATCCCGCTCATAACTGCGGTGCACAAGGGCATTCGCCACGAATTCGCGCAGAGCCACCAGAGGAATTTCGGGTTCATCCACCAGACCCGCCCCATCAGGGGTTGTTACGGTGCGGTTTTTGAGATTACGCACAAGCCAGGCAAGTGCGTCTTCAAGCATGGCAGGAATAGGGCCTTCGCCCCGAAAACGGTCATCATTACGGGCTGTACCGCTCATAGACACTACGCCGATAATACTTGCCCCAGAATAAAACTGCTGCGGATAATCCCCCAGAGCGCATAATCCGGCCAAGGTTAAATCGTTCTGCGCGGCGGTGAGAACATTGCGTTTGTGCAGAATTTCCTGGTCAGAGTCATGCCGCAAACGTGCTGAGGAGAGGCGAACCTGACGCAGAAAGTCCTCGGTGTATGGCTCATCTAAATCTTTGATGGACGTGCCAGGAATATTTCGTAGGTCATTCTGTGGTTTATGGCGTTGGGCATACATAAGGCTTAGCGCGTAACTATCCATCGGGTAGTCACCGTCTCCGAGGCGTTGATACGCCACATTACCTTTAAAGCAGGGGCGTTCCTGTACCGGTAACCCTGGAACAGATACGATGAGCACCTGATGATCGCCCAGAACCATATCGGTGGTTTCTACCGCGATTTTTGGTTTGAGATTCTGCGCGGCGTCAATAATTTTTGCTCGTAAATCTTCAAGATCGTAAACGCCCACGGGAGCAAAATCCTGGGCTTCGTCCACGCCGCATATGATGGTGCCGCCGTCAGGAAGGTTGGCAAAGCTACAGATAGTCTCAGCAATGGACGATGGGTAACCGTTATGCGCCGACTTCACCTCAACGGTCAGGCTATCCCGACCGAGGAGGCGTAGCTCATTCAGAGTTTGTGTCACTTCTTCAGGCGTATACATGTAAATATTGTAACTCTGAGAGTGACAATATGAGTGTCTGACCGGGCTGAAAGTTACAAATCTGATGATTTTGGGTGACAAAATGTAACTTTCAGACGGGTTTTTGTCACTTTGGCATGAAAAACGCGAGTGAAGGTGACAAAAATGTAACTCTCGATGGCAATTGTGTAACTTTCACCGAGGAGTCAAACAGGTTCCCTTTGAATTTTGCGGACTTCCGAAGGGGCACACATACTCGTGGCATGCTCTCGAAAGCGTAAAAGCGGGAGCGGGTAAAACTGGGACGGGCCAATGCTCGCTAGGCCGCGCCGAGTTCTTGGGCGAGAAGCGCCATTTTGCGGCCGCGACCCCAACGGTAATCACCAATCACGCCGCTCTCACGAATCACTCGGTGGCAGGGAATAATCAGCGCCACAGGGTTGTGTCCCACCGCAGTCCCCACGGCACGCGCGGCACGAGGGCGGCCAATACTCTCAGCCACAGACCCATAACTTTGCACGGCACCCTGCGGAATATTCAAAAGTGCACGCCACACCTGCACCTGAAACGGCGTACCCTTCAAATGCAGGGCGATGCGCTTCCCACCGCCCCCGAAAATACTCAACGCCTGCTCGTGAAAAGGGTGCTCGCCCTCATGCAGCTGCGCATTCGGGTATTCGGCGCGCAGGTTCGTAAGAGCCGCATCCGGGTTATCGGCGAAGGCCATATGACATATGCCTTTATCCGTTGCGGCGATCAGCACCGTGCCGAAAGGGGATGCGGCGTAACGCCAGACGATGCGCAGGTTCGCCCCGCCGTTCTTGTACTCGCCGGGGGTCATGCCCTCAACGGTGACGAACGCATCGTGCAGGCGTCCCGTGCCGCTGAACCCGCTCGACCAGGCCGCATCGAGCGTGCTCTGCTGCCCAGCGAGCGCCGCCTTCGCCCGTTCAAGGCTGATATGCTGCAGCATTTTCTTGGGGCTCACCCCCGCCCACTGCTGGAACTGCCGCTGCAGATATTCGGGGTTCACATGAACCGCCTGGGACACCTGCGCGAGCGTGGGATGATCTGCGGCGTGGTCATACAGGTACTCGATAGCGGCGGCTATGCGCCCGAACTGGACGGTCTGCTCGATCGGGTCTGTGCTCGCTGCGGAACGGTCTGTGATGCTCAAAGATTCTCCTAGTTCAAGGTCTTAACACTAGAGAATACGGGTGTTCCGGGTGGAAAACGACCCGATTCTTGACCTTGTGCGCATTGGGTGTAGAAGTGATTGTAGAGTTTAGGTGATGAATTAGAGAGACAAATGCGAGGATATTAGGATACGCTCAAAGGGCGGCTGACAGTTAACGCCATAAATCCCTGAATTTTAGGAGAGCCATAATGGAGAATTCTTTTACTCTTGACCGACAGACCCTACGCGATATGCGTGACGTTCTTGATGCGATACGGCGTGAACATGGAGGTTCCATTAACGCTTCTATGACTTTACAGGGAATATCAGATTCGCAGGTAGAGATGCATCTTACGGATACTGACTATATAGATACCCGTGTTAATTTCGAGGTATCTTTTGAGGCTATGCATTTTGCTGTCATGTGTGTTCCGGCTGAGAACTTTGCAGAGGATTTAGGGCCGTATATGATGCGCAGCAGTTCTCAGTTCACCTTCACCTGGGAGGACTATGGCTACGGACCAGAGATTAACGGTATACCACTGTCTGTGGGGCATGCTGGAGGTCTAGACGACATGCAAGACTGTACGGAGTGGTATTTTCCTGAAACACGGTGGATACCGCTGGGGACCATTACTGGTGATGACTACCTGCGTATTGTCGCCCAAGATGCTCCGGCGAAAACGTATAAAGAAGGTACTCTACAGTACGGTGTAGTACATTTTCTTGATGTGTATTTTACGGTGAAAGATGTATTTAGTTTTCTTGAAAATACCCTAGGACTGACACTTCCTGCTGATTCGCACATTATCCAAGATGCATTGAAGGCAGAGTGGAAATTCCCGGTAACCATATTTGAAACAGTGTTTGTACTAGCAGATACCACCAAAGCTAAAAATATTCAGGTGAGCGTTAGTGCTCCTGCCCCTAAGGAGCTTGTCCTGAAATTTGAGGGCGAGAACTTTACTCATGGGACACGCGCAGTATCTATTTCGGAGGCTGACGAAGAAGAGGGGTTATAGACCAATGTTTGATTTTCTTACTGAAATCAATAACGTATTCAGCGACCCTCATGGTGAGTAACGGTTCGCAGCTGTTGAGGGATGTCGTCCCTTGCGTGCGAGGAAATAAATAACGTTCCGAAGCTGGCGAGGCGTCAGCTTATCTAATTCCGGGAACGGTAAGTTGCAGCGGGAGCGGGGAGCACGCTCCCACTACAAATTACTGCTCCCGGATTGGTGGGGTTGGCTGAAGTGGCTGAGTAATCACCCCGTCTGTGAGGCGAAAAGCTGGGCGAAATGTGAGTTGCGCGCCATTAGTTCGGTGTAAGTGCCGGATTCGACGATTGCGCCCGCATCCATCACATAAATACGGTCGGCATGACGCAGCGTCCAGGCGCGGTGCGAGACCAGAATCGTCATGTGTCCCGCCGCAATCTCGCGCAGAGAGGCGAAAATATCTTCCTCCGTTTCGGCATCAATCGCGCTGGTGGGTTCGTCCAGAACCCACAGGTCGGTATTGCGCAAAATTAGGCGAGCCAATGCGAGCCGCTGCCATTGCCCACCCGATAGACCAACTCCGCCCCATTGTTCACCAAGTTGTGTGTCTAAACCGGCAGGCAGAGTCTGCACGAACTCGGCGGCACGGGCTTTGTTGAGTGCGTCCCACAGCTGCTCATCAGTTGCGGAGCGCCCGGAAATCCCCATGAGGAGATTCTGCCGAACCGTCAGCTCGTAGCGTCCAAAATCCTGGGTGAGAATAGTTGCCAGCCGGTGCCGTTCGGCGGAATCGAGAACATCCACCGGGGTATTGTCGAAAAGAACACGCCCCTCGTGAGCGGCGAGCATACCCAGAATCCCATGTACTAGCGTGGTCTTGCCCGCACCGTTTGCCCCCACGAGCGCGATTGTTTGACCGCGCTCAATCTCGAAGGATACCCCGCGCACCACGGGTTTTTCAGCGTTGGGGTAGGTGATGGAAAGGTTCTCGATGCGCACACGACTAAGTGGTGCATCAAGAGTGGCGGCCACCTTGCGAGACGGGTTTTCGGAGCCCTCCAGAAACTCTCGATACCGTGTAATTCCGTTAGCCCCGGCGCCGAGCGAGCTCATATCGTGACTCGCTGCGGTCAGCGACATCATGGCGGAAAGTGCGCCCACTATCGCACCAGAGATGATACCCGCGCTCGCCCCGGAGGACACCAGAAAACCTAGCGCACCCACCAGGAATACCGCGCACATTACCCCCGATATTACCTGCAAACGCAGGGCATATGCGGTAAGTTTCACCTCTTCGTCAGCGGCCAGCCCGCGCTGCCGGTTAGCCCGTGCCGCAAAGAACCAGCCTGCTTTCAGGGTCGAAAGTTCTTCGGCGGTATTCGGGTAGGCTATCTGGTTGGTAGCGTACCAGGCCCGGTGGTTATGCGCATAAATGCTATCCCAGGTCTGCTCGTTGCGCCGTGTGTACAGCCCCGCTACGAACGCCACCGGAATCAGGCACAACAGAAGGCATACCGCCGCCGCAGAGCTGACGCGAGCCACCATGACGCAGAGCGAACCCACCATAAGAAACGTGAAGAGAAGTACGCCGGTGCTGGTTACTTGGGTGTGCAGGTGGCCGTTGGCGACCGCATCCTGGGCGGCACGCGAGCGCTGCGAAAATGAGCCGCGCGAAATCTGTTCGGGGGTGAGGGAGGCGAGCCTGCGGGCGATCGCCCGGATACCTGTTTGCGCCATACCCGCCCGCAGCGACATATCCAGCGAATTAGACACCTGCTGCAGGGCAAGGTTACCCGCCAGCACGCCCCCGGTTACGCCCGCCCACGTGAGTGCAGTGTGCGCATCCCCGGCGCTGAGCGAGTCGGTGATTGCGGCTATGAGGAACATCTGTACGCTGGGCAGAAACGAGAGCACTGTGAGAAGGGTGAACGAGCTGAGTACAAGAATAGGATGCGCCCGCAGCGCATACCGCAGGGCCCAGAGAGTTTGTCTGATCGTTTTTAACACGATGGTGTTCCTTCTTTCGTGAACCCGGTGTTGTCTGTGGATTCGGTGCCGTCAGCAACTGACAAGCCCGACGGCGTGTGTTCCGGTGTGTCGTCTATCTGTGAGGCGAAAATTTCGGCGAACCGCCCGCCGGCGCCTAATAGTTCGGCGTAGGTTCCCGATTCGACGATGGTTCCGTGATCCACCACATGAATGACGTCTGCGTGTTTGAGAGTCCAGGCTCGATGTGAGACCAGAATCGTCATATGATCTGCCGCAACTTTGCGTAGAGTAGCGAAAATCTGCTCCTCGGCGTGGGCATCAATAGCGCTGGTCGGCTCGTCCAGAATCCACAGGGCAGTGTTACGCAGGATCAGGCGCGCCAATGCTAAACGCTGCCATTGCCCGCCCGATAGCCCAACGCCACCCCACTGTTCACCCAGCTGTGTGTCTAAACCGGCGGGTAGAGCCTGCACGAACTCGGCGGCGTGGGCCTTTTCGAGCGCATCCCAGAGACGCTGATCGTTTGGCGGTTCCTGGCCCTGCGTGTGAGTACCCAACAGCAGGTTTTCCCGCACGGTCAGCTCGTACCGCCCGTAGTCCTGGCTGAGCAGGGTAGTGTGCTTAAAAACTTGTTGCATGCTTAGCGGCTCGGTTGGAGCATCGCCGAAGAGCACGCTGCCTGCGGTGGTGGGAGTTAGCCCGAGAAGTCCGCGCACCAGCGTAGTTTTCCCCGCGCCGCTGGCACCGACCAAGGCCACCATCTGTCCGCGTTGTATGTGTAGGTTCACGTGGTGCAGCGTTGGTGCATCCGCCCCGGGATAGGTGACGGTCAGATTGCGTACAGTGAGTTCGCGCGGAGAATCACCGGTTGCGGGCGGATTATGATGCGTTGTCTCTGAAGCAAGCACGTAGCGTGGATTATCCACAAACGCGCGATACGGGGCAATCGACATCGCCCCGTTTGAGACCTGCCCGAAGGCGTAGCCAACATCCTGCGTGGCCGCGATACAGGTGAGCGTGCCTACCAGCGCACCGGCAATTTCGCCCGCGCTCGCCCCGGAACCGATCAGGCAGTAGAGTGCACCCATCAGCAACACCGAGCAGATGAGCCCGGCGAACCCCACCACGATGCCGCGCATCGCCTCCAGATTGTATTCCCGCCCGGTGGCACGAGCTCGTGCCCGCGCCACACTGTCTGCGAAGAAACCACCGGCTCCTAAGGTCGCGATCTCCCGGGCTGTGCTGGGGTGGGTGAGCGCATCCAGAAAATATGCCTCTTCACGGCGGTCCTCATAAACCTGCCCGTAGATACGGTAGTCACGTTTCGCCAGCAGCACCATCGCGGCGGACAGCGGAACCATGCACCCCGCCACAAAGAACGCAGCCGGAAGGCTCGTACCTGCAATTGTTGCGCACAGCAGCAGCACCATCGCCACGGCAGCACAGAGAGTCACCACGGAATTTGCCTGTGTGGGAATCTCCTGCTTCGTAAGAGATTCACGGGCCGCACGAAGATGCTTCTGCATCTCGGGTTCACTCATCACCTCAGGATTCACCCGCGCCAGGGTAGTATTGAGTTTCTGATGCGCGGCGGCATTCACGCGCGCCTTCGTCATGGTGAAGAGCGACATGCTCGCCCGCTGCACCAGAAGGTACGCCGCCACGAGGACACCGATTACCGCGGCCCACGTGAGTGATGCTGCAGTATCGCCAGAAGCCACCGAACCCACCGCAGCATTCACCAGCACCACCTGCGCGCTCGGCATGAACGTGAGAAGCAGGGTCGTACAAACCGCGGCAATGAAGGGAACGGGCGCCGTGTGAAGGGTTATACGGAATGCCCACGGAATAGAACGAAGAATGTTTAGCACGACCCCTCCCTGAGGGTCTTTGCCGAAAGGCTGAGTGTGCGGTCGATACGGATGCGCTCGCAAAAGTCCTCATCGTGGCTAACGACGATGAGCGCGCCGGTATAAGCGTCGAGCGCCTGCACTAGCCAATCCACCGACGAAATATCTAGGTTATTCGTGGGCTCATCCAACAGAAGAAGCTGCGGCACCGGGTCGGTGAGCAGAACCGTCGCCAGCGCGGCACGAAAACGCTCACCCCCGGAAAGCTCCCCAATATGCTGATGCACCCTCTCGCGCTTGAATAGCAGTCGTGCGAGCTGATCGCGCAAATGCTGTTCACTCGCCCCCGGGTTCGCCCGTTGCACGGTTTCAAGGAGAGTGCGTTCAGGGTCAAGCGTGATGCGCTGCGGCAGATACGCGGCGTTGCCCAGGCGGTAAAGCACCCGGTAAACGGGCGGTACGGGGGAGCGGTAGCCGGGGTCATTCGCATGCGCTATCGCGTTGAGAAGCACGGTCTTGCCGCTGCCGTTTGCTCCCGTGATGCGCAAATGCTCGGGCCCGGTCAGGATAAGAGCCTCGGGAAAGTCTTGGTCGCGGGACGGATAATCAACTTCATAAGGTTGTGTTTCATGTGAAACGGTATTTTGGGTGTTTGCATTCTTAAGTTCGGCACTCTGTTGTGTAGATGCGCAAGAGTCTTTCCTCACCCGCTGTAATTCCAGCACCTTCCGCCCTGCCGGGAGCGCATCCTGAGCGAGTTCCAGATAGATACGCTCCTGCACGCGCAGGTTCTCTTGGGCTTCACTAACTGCCGCACGCGCATCCGCCACCATGCTTTCGTGTGCCGCGCGAAGTTTCCCTGCGGAACGCTCTGAACTGTTCTTATCCAGGCCCATCGCCAGGCCAGGTTTCCGCTTCGACCGCTCAAAATCGCGGCCTCGGCGGGCGTTACGATCGAGCTTAATCTGGTTCTCAATGCGCTCGCGCTCAGCCTTACGCGCCTCATGTTTCGCCTCACTCACGCGGCGATGCACGGCGCTCTCCTCGGCCTTTCGCGCCGCCCGGTAGGTGTCGTAGTTGCCCTCATATATGCGCAGATGCGCCCGCCCCTCACGGTCGGCGTGCAGCTCGGCAATCGCTTTCATGTGCGCGAGCAGATCGCGGTCGTGGCTGATGATGAGCGCCGGGCAGGCGAGGGTTTCAAGAGCCGCGAAAAGCCGATTCTTCGCGGCAGAATCCAGGTTATTTGTGGGCTCATCCAGCAGAATAAACTCGGGATTCGAGAGCAGAAGCGCGGTGAGCGCGGCAGTGACCGTCTGACCGCCCGAAAAGGTGCTAAGGGAGCGCATCAGAAGGTCGCGAATGGCGTGCGGGTCGGCGGCATCCGTGGTGAGCGCAGGACTAAAACCGTACTCGGCAAGGATCGCGAGAGTGCGCTCTTCAATATCCCAGGCGTCGCCGATGGTGTCATAAAGGCTGGGGGAGTAGTTGCCCGATTCCAGTGCATCGAGCGCTCGCAGAATTTTTGTAATTCCAAAAATATCGGCAAGATGCTGATGCTCGCTCAACCCTAAATCTTGCGGCAGGTACGCTATGCGCGGCGGGGCGCTGATTGTGCCGTGACTAGGCTTTATCTCGCCAAGAATGAGCCTGAAGAGGGTAGTTTTTCCGGTACCATTATCGCCGATGAGTCCGGTGAGCGGGGCGGAAAATACGGTGGAGAGGTCGGTGAAAAGCGGGGGTTCACCCGGATGCGCATACGAAATATGGTCGAGTGTAATGTGGTGTGGCATGGGCCGAGTTCCTTCGAGTCGGTGCTCGGGTCCCCGCCAGCGCAGCGCGCGTTAGGTGTGAGGGCATGAAAAAACCCGAGCATGGTGTGTAGATACACGTAAGCCCGGGTAGTGGGGTGGGCGCATAAAAGCGCTCTGACCTGGTGTTTTGATCCGGGCTATGCTCGGGAGCCGTTCATGTGCTGGTGCCTCCTCGTGTGCCGATGCGCTTCCGTGCGCCTCGATGGATATAGACAGGAACAATCCGGAATGTGACCCGGATAACCTCTAGTGTAGGGAGTGGCGATAGCGCCTGTCAATCATGGGGCGCATTAATCTTTTGGCTTGCGTGCCACTATCGCCAGGTGGTCGCGGTGCCTCCCAGCGCGGCGGGTGTGAACTTCTTCCACCGTAAACCCGGCCTTCTCGCACAGTGTGGAAAACTCTGGAACGCTCACATAATAGGCGGTTGTCACGGCGTGTGCGAAGGGCAATCCGTGCTCGCCCAGAAACATCCCCAGAAGAAGGCCTCCTCCCGGAATCAACAGCCGATAGAACTCGGTGAGTGCGCCGGTAAGGTGAGCTGGCGGCGTGTGAATGAGCGAATACCAGGCGAGAATTCCTGCGAAAGACCCGTCAGCATAGGGCGTGTGTGCCATATCCATGACCTCGAAGCTAAGATTTGGGGCGCTAGAGGCGGCGCGGGCATGGGCAATAAATTCGGGGGTCACATCTATACCGGTGACGGGCCGGTCTGCGGAGGCGAGCAAGCGTGCCCAATGCCCGGGAACGCATCCGGCATCAAGAATACTGCCTGGCACGGAAGCACTCCACGACGTGATTAGGGCAGTATCAGTTGGTTCCATCTGATCGAGCGACCCCAGCGCCTCACAATATTCCGCCGCCCGCGCCCCATACCTGCTGCTGACTGTCATTGTTTCCTCACGTGGTGTTTACTGCGCAACGCGATAGGTCGTGTTCCGGTTTCCTTGGCCGCCTTCACGCGCAACAAGGAGGGTACAAAAACGGGGGCGTTTTCTTCATGCAGGAGCAGTATAGTGCTCCCACATGAAGAAAACACCCCCGGATTTAGAGTGTCTGATAATCCACCAGTTTTAAACCTGGTACAAGTACCCCACGCGATCGAAATAACGACCCCTGAGCGGCACAAAGTTGCCGCTTCCGGAGTTTACCTAAGATTCGTGGCGCTCGCGGTACATGCCCAGTGGGCCCGCATCCGCATAAGCCTGAGCCGTGTTGTAACGGTACAGGCGCGGCGGGCGGTGGCGGGTACCTTCAATGCGCCGGCCGGTATCAATAATCGATTTTGAGGCTGCAATCTGGCGGCGGAAATTCGCGGGATCCAACGGACGGCCAAGAATCGCCTCGTACACCTCACGCAGCTGCGCCAGAGTGAACTCTTCCCCCAGGAACGAGTGCGCAATACGCGAATATTCGACCTTATTCTGCAGGCGGTACAGGGCGTACTCCACAATCTCGTTGTGGTCGAAAGCCAGCTCGGGAAGCTCATCTACCGGGAACCAGCGAATATTTTCGTGCACGCGAGTCTGCGAAACCTCAGTCGCCGGGATCGAAGCCCAATACACCACCGAAACCACGCGCTCATGATCCGCCCCAGGCACCGGAACCGGCGCGCCGTTAATGCGCGCCGCCCGCGCCTCCGGGGCACGCAAAACATCACCGAACGCATACAGCTGCTCAAGGTACCCGGGCTCAAGGCCGGTCGCGCGCTTGAGCGTGTACCCCGCCGCCTGCTCCAGGGACTGCTGGGACTGCAAGGGGCCGCCGGGAAGCGCCCACTGGCCCTTATAGGGCTCGCGCAAACGGCGCACCAGCGGCAGCCACAGGCTCGGGTGCTGCTGCCCCTCCTTAGGGCGCAAGGCAAGGATGACAGTTGAAACCGCCAACGAAACCGAACTGTGATCACCCTCAGTGTGGTCGTCGTACAGTTCGACGGCGGGGGTGCTGTCGGGTGAGATGCTCATCCTTGCCTCCTGATCTGGTATGCACATACTTTTCTATTTTACGGTGTGAGAGCGCCGGTGTTGCCGCAATGGCGCGCCCGGCACATCGATACTTACATGAACCAGGGGCGGCCCCGGTGGGCTAGTCGATGGTCAGCTCACCCATGGCGTCCCAGCCATCGCCGTCAATTTGGCGGGAAACAATCTTCGGGGTTGCACGCAGAGCCGGGCGCATATCGGTTATGGCTTGGGCGAAATGCGCAGAGTTCACATGAGCCGCCGCGCCGTCGTCCTCGAAAGCCTCCACCAGCACGAACTCGTTCGGGTCCTCAACGCTGCGCGACCACTCAAACCACTTATTGCCTGCCTCGGCGCGGGTGGCCTCGGTGAAGTCGCGGGTTAAATCCAGCCACTTTTCGGCGTATTCGGGCTTGACGGGGAATTTCACAACAATAAAAATCACGGCGGACTCCTTAATTAGAATATTCAAAGGACACTTCTATTTTTTCACAAGATGAGCCTGCGCGGGCAGCGCCTAAAGCATCACCTTGTACTGAGGATGCGCGAGCAGCGGGTATTTTGCCTGAAAAGCGGAGAAAATACCTCTTCTCGGGCGAAAACCCGTTGCTCGCGGTTAACCGTGGGGTGGGTTTGGTGCAGCCTTCTTATTTATGTGTGATTAGAGACTTGGCCCGCCACGGTTTTTCCGCTGATTTTGGGTGTTGTGGTGCCTGTGCTGGTGGGTGTTTTGGTTGTCTTGTTGGGGGCTTTGAGGTCTATGAGTCCGAGGGTTTGTGTGTCGTATATGCTGAGTTGGATGCCGGATTTTTCTTGTAGGGTGAGGTCGCTGCGTAGAAGGGCTTGGGCCATAGAATAGGCGACGGCGTCTGCGGCCCATAGGTTGCGTTCTGTGGTGGAGGATACTTGGACGTAGTTAATGGGTGGGATGATGTTATTGCGGGTTAAGTGTTGTATGGTTTGTCGATCTTTCTGATTTTCTTCTGATTGCCGGAGTACGTTCAATAACAAAGGCTTTAACCGGATCCTCACGATCTGTTGCGAGTTTTAGGAGTGTGGTAAGGATTCATTACGAGCATTGCGCATAATGCGCTGGGTTTCTTCTTCGCTGGCGCCGTAGGGTGTAGAGGTCTGGACAGCAATAATATTGGTATCTGTGTTGGTGTAACGACTGATTGCGCCAAGCATAGATATATTGTGGAAAGCATCTTCTTCGGTGGCGAGGTTATGTACCACCGCTGTGCTCTTTCGGGAAGTTGTATTGGTTTTCTGCGTGGTACTGTTGTAGAGCAGATAAAACAATAATATCCTCTGCGCTCGTGAGCAACTCTGCCTGGTAAGTATTTTCTTGTTAGGATCTTCATCCTTTGAGGTGAGGGGGTAGCGGAGGTGCGGCCATGGGGGGTATGCCGGGTTGTCCGGCCAAACCCATGGATCTTGCCCAGAAGGCACCCTGTAAGGGGTGCCTTCTGTTGTAGAGCTTGTGGCATGTTTTGTATGAAGTAGTGCATGGTATGCTGGGTAGGCGAGATAAAACAATATTGTCCTCTGCGCTCGTGAGCAACTCTGCCTAGCAGCTTTTTGTTGTTAGGATCTTCATCCTTTGAGGTGAGGGGGTAGCGGAGGTGCGGCTGTGGGGGGTATGTCCGGTTTGGCGGGCAGAACCCATGGATCTCACATCAAGAGGCATCCTAATATGGGATGTCTCTTGTTGTAGGGGAGTTGTTGGCATGTTTTGTGTGAAATAGTGCATGGTATGCTGGGTAGGCGAGATAAAACAATAATGTCCTCTGGCCTTCTGTATGAAGCTTCTGGAGGTGCGGCTGTGGGAGGTATGCCGGGTTGTCCGGCCAAACCCACGGATCTCGTATCAAGGGGCGCCCTAATATGGGGCGCCTTCTGTTTTTTGGGGAAGCCGTCAGTATATTTTTTGTATGAAGTGTTATTCATTAGGGATAGCTCTCCGCGCTTGACATACACAAACAACGAACAACGGTCCCTCACCCGCAAAGCGTATGATGATGGAAGATATTGTCTTCTCATCGTAGATCTTCTAAGCAACCACCACATGAATCTGCTCCTTGGGGCGGGATACCGTTGGCGTTCAATGGTCCTGTTGTGAGTGCACGTCACGACAGATATTACGTGACAGTACACGACCTGGATAGATTCTTAGATCCGAAGGATACGCGCAAGGACCAAGGCTCCTAAGGATTACACGTTGTTAGCCCGGCCAAAAACCGCACCGTAAAAACCTCACCACTGAGGGCAACGAGTCTGGCCGGCAGATTAACCACTATCGGACGGTGGCAGAGCGAGTTATCGTGTCCCTCAAGTGCTGGTAGATACTGCCCACAATATCCCGCAGACCTCTCATTTTCTACTTCAGGGTGTCCTTGGTAGTGCAGGGCGGGACAGCCCCAAATAAATAACCCTCGTGGTATTCTGGGTGGGCGAGATAAAACAATAATGTCCTCCGCACTCGTGAGCAACTCTGCCTAGCAAGTATTTTCTTGTTAGGATCTTCATCCTTTGAGGTGAGGGGGTAGCGGAGGTGCGGCCATGGGGGGTATGCCGGGTTGTCCGGCCAAACCCATGGATCTCGCATCAAGAGGCACCCTAATATGGGTGCCTTTTGCTACGGGAAGCAAAGACAGAGGATATGACAACTTTATCCCAGCCGTGTATATAGTGCAGGTATGACTAGTATCTTGTGTGATTGGTGTACCTCCATACTGCGTTCATGAGTTTTCAATTAGGGAAGTCCTCCATTATTTATGGCCCACATATTTTGAGGTGGCGATTTGGGTGGCTAATTTATATTTCAAAAATAAAGAGCGTTATAGGCATGTTTTTAAGCTCAAAATTTGTGTATACACCGCGTGTTATTCTAGGTATGTGAGATAAAACAATATTGTCCTCCGCTCCCGTGAGCAACTCTGCCTAACAGTTATTTTTGTTAGGATCTTCATCCTTTGAGGTGAGGGGGTACCGGAGGTGCGGCCATGGGGGGTATGTCCGGTTTGGCGGGCAGAACCCATGGATCTCACGTCAAGAGGCATCCTATCAAGGGTGCCTCTTCCTATAAGGAAGTGATGGACGCAGATATATTTTGTGTATGCGTCGCGTGTTATTCTAGGCATGTGAGATAAAACAATATTGTCCTCTGGCCTTCTGTATGAAGCTTCTGGAGGTGCGGCCATGGGGGGTATGTCCGGTTTGGCGGGCAGAACCCATGGATCTTGCCCAGAAGGCACCCTGTAAGGGGTGCCTTTTGTTGTAGAGTTTGTGGCATGTTTCATGTGAAGTAGTGCATGATATGCTGGATGGGCGAGATAAAACAATAATGTCCTCCGCTCCCCGTGAGCAACTCTGCCTAACAATTATTTTTGTTAGGATCTTCATCCTTTGAGATGAAGGGGTACCGGAGGTGCGGCCATGGGGGGTATGCCGGGTTGTCCGGCCAAACCCACGGATCTCGCATCAAGAGGCACTTTTAAGGTGCCTCTTATTTTTTATTCCGGAAACATATTGGATGCGAAATATGATCTAGAAAGCGTGGGTAGAGGGTATTTTCCCGTTTTTCAGGCGAAACCCCGCTGCTCGCGGTTAACCGTGGGGTGGGTTCGGCGTAGGGTTAAAGGTATGACTACTGCACAGATAAAGTTCCTTGAGACAGACCCCTCCATGATCTCCGCCGAAACTACTCTGCGGGCGGCGGCGAGTGATGTGTACGCCCTAATTGCCGACCCCGCCCGCCACGCCGAGCTTGACGGAGGCGGATCAGTACGTGGGCTGGTATCCGGCGACACCCCCGAACTGCGCGAGGGCGATACCTTCACCGAAAAAATGTTCCTGGGCATCCCATACCGCATGTCTCCCACAGTCGTGCGCGCCGAGAAAAACCAGGCCCTCTCCTGGCGCATGCCCGCCGACCACTACTGGACCTGGGAAATCGCAGATAACCACGACGGCACCGTGACCGTACGTGAAACCTGGGACGCTTCCGAAGCGAAAATCTTCGGGTTTATCCCCGCTGCGCCCGTATTCCGTACGGTTGGTGCGTTCGCGCGTAACCGCCGCAACATCGCGCTGTCGCTGGCGAAACTGCATCGCACCTTCGAGGGGTAGGGTGTAACAGGCCGCTTTTCGTATGTTCCTCTGGTTATCGCGCTCCTAATTGATTCGCGATAAATATCTAAGTACGTCCTGCACAGGTGCCGACACGAACACTACCGCGCCGCACGCCTGAGAATGTCGAGCACATCCAGCAGAATATCCCGATCGGCCTTGATGCGTTTGCGCGCCGCCGGGTTCGCCATGCCTCCCGCAAACGCCGCACTGTAATACATGCCGTCTCCCAGCAGAAGCACGGTGCGCGCCATCTTATCGTCCCCAATCTCCGCGCGAATCAGCTCATACCACTGCCCCTGAATCTCGTCCATGAGTTCGCGTGCGGCCGGGTTCTTATCCTGCGCCAACCGCGAGAGGGCAACCAGGCATATATCGAATGGGGTGCCCTGAAAGGTTGAGGTGTTGATGTAATAGGCGCTGGCCCCCTCGGGTGCGGCGCGCATCTTCTCAAGGTCTTCGTCTGCGTAGGTGCGGGTGCGGTCTAAAAGCGCTTGGAAGAGTGCCTTTTTCGAGCCGAAATGATAGAGTAGCCCGCCTTTAGAAACTTTCGCTTGGGTGGCGACCGCATCAAGGGTGGTGGCACGTTCACCGGCCTGTACCAGCAGATGTTCATAGGCGTCTAGGATCTGTTCGCGCGAGTTGTTGGCGCGGGTTGTGCGGGGTTCGGATGCGCTGGCTGGGGTAGTCATAATCACCATTCTACGGATTAGAAACTTTACCGTCTAGTTGGTATAGTTAGTGTGTCCGTGGTTGCCTGTATGGCGCATCCTCACTACCCGAAGCAAGCCTCTGGCAGCAACCCGTCTGCGGGCTATGAGCACTTGCCGCCCGGCGCATCTGCCGCAAGTGCCGAAAACTCCCAGATGCGTGTAAACACAACGATGAACAACTCATACCCCGTCACCGAGGCGCTGCCTATTCACGCGCCCGATCAGAAAATCAAACGGTGGATTGCCCTGACCGTGCTCATGCTGCCGGTGCTGCTTGTCTCGGTCGATAACACCGTGCTCGCATTCGCCGTGCCCTCAATCGCGCAGGCGCTCGAACCATCCTCCAGCGAACAGCTCTGGATCGTAGACGCATACTCGCTCGTGCTCGCCGGGCTGCTCGTGCCTATGGGAAGCCTGGGGGACCGCATCGGGCGGCGTAAAATCCTGCTGATCGGATCCGTCGGGTTTGCAGTTATCTCAGCGCTCGCCGCTTTCGCGCCCACCGCCTTGCTGCTTGTCATCGCCCGCGCCGTACTCGGGTTCTTCGGCGCCATGCTCATGCCCGCCACGCTCTCACTCATTCGCAACATCTTCCGTGACCCGAAAGAACGCCGCACCGCAATCGCCGTGTGGGCGGCTGGCTTCTCCGCCGGTGCAGCGCTCGGCCCCATCGTGGGCGGACTCCTGCTGAGCCATTTCTGGTGGGGGTCGGTGTTCCTCATGGCGGTACCCGTACTCGTACCGTTCCTCGCCCTCGCACCTATGACCGTGCCCGAATCGAAAGACCCAAACCCCGGCCCGCTCGATATGATGAGCATCCTGCTCATTATGATCGCCATGATCGGTGTAACCTTCGGCCTCACCCATATTTCTGAGGCGGGCGTGGATGCGCTCGCACTCAGCACCGCGTTTATTGGCGCCGTGTTCGGTTTCTTCTTCGTGCGTCGTCAGCTGCGCCGCGGGCGTGCGGGAACCACCCCCATGCTCGATGTTCGCCTCTTCAAAAACACCGTGTTTACCGGGGGGATTCTGGCGAACCTGTTCGCCATGTTCGTAGATGTTGGGTTCCTTTTCTTCGTCTCGCAGCATTTGCAGCTGGTTTCGGGGTACTCTCCCATGCAGGCGGGCCTGTTCCTGATTCCCGGGCTGGCGTGCACCATTATTGCGGGCCTGTACGCCGCTAAGCTCGTTTCGCGGTTCCACCCGGCGGTGATTGTGTCTTCGGGGCTTGCCTTGGGTGCGCTTGGGTACCTGTTTGTGGTGTTCTTTGGTTCGCGCAACGACCTTCTGCTCATGACTTCCTTCATGTTCCTAGGGTTGAGCGTGGGTGCGGCGCAGACCATCTCGAATGACCTGATTCTTTCCAGCGTTCCGGCGAATAAGGCCGGTGCTGCGTCGGCAATTTCTGAGACCGCCTACGAGTTCGGCACCGTGCTGGGTACCGTGGTGATCGGCGGCATGCTGACCGCAATTTACCGTGCACAGGTCACGGTTCCCGCCGGTCTTAACGCGGATGCGGCCCATGCGGCGGGCGAAACCCTCGGCGGCGCGACCGCAGTTGCCGGGCAGCTTCCCTCGGATCTAAGTGCTGAGCTGCTGCATTCGGCGCATGCCGCATTCGATTCGGGCGTGCTGGTGACCGCAACCTTTAGCGCCGTGCTTCTGGCGGTGCTGTCGGTCTTCACTTACCGGATGCTCCGCTCGGCACCCGCCGAACTGGAGAAAGCAGAACACTAGACCAAAAATTCTGGTGCTAAAAAGAGCCTTTATGCGAATAAAGCGGTAAAAAATACTCTTTATTCACATAAAGGCTCTTTTTTATCGTGGAGGCAGGTGCCGGAAACACACCGAAGGGGAAACAAAGCACCAGGAAAACACCTTTCGCAGGTTGAGAACCGTCCCGGCCCCTCACACCCGCGGGTGCTACGGTAGAAGCATCAGCTTCAGCAAGCACGCGCCCCACGGGCACCACCGGGCACCTGAATGTGCACCGCTCCTCATGCTGGCGAGGGGCGGGCAGGGAGAGCAGGTGGGGCGTGAGGGGACGGGAGGGACACTGTGGACACCAAAGACTGGATTGCGCCTATAGTTACGCTGGCAATTGGTGCCAGCACCATTTTTATCTCCTATAAGAACTACCAGTCGCAAACCCAGGCGAAGCCCTCCGAGCTGGCCCGTCTGGAGCTGTGGAGCAAGCTGCTTTCAGAGTCGGGAATCGATGTTGGTAATCTGCCGCCTGAAGATGAGATTACCGCTGAACAGCGCGAGATTCTGGAGAACTACCGGGTGTTCCTCAAACGCGCATCCCTGGAGTCGAAGCTGCGAAAGGTGGGTATTGAGAATAACCGCCTGTTCAACCTTCTGATGAAACGCGCCCATTCTCCCGTAAAACCTACCCCCATCGGGTTTGGCGACTCCATTATTTACTATCGTCTTATTCTGTGGCTTTTTGCATTTATTTGGATTCCCATAGCCACTATTTTCCTGGGTATTCCGGTGCTGTATTCGTTCGGGGCGTATCTGTACCGCATGTTTGTAACGCGCAGCGCCGATAATTATGTGGACTACTCAATGCCTGTTGGGTCGCTCGTCATTATCATTATTGGGCTTCTCGCTATTGGTGGGCTCTGGTATTTGCAGAACAAGATTCGTTCGGCGATTATCGCCAGTAACGTGTACTTCTATTTCTGGGATACGTACGGCGCGCGTAAGGGAAGCCGCGACTCGGCGCAGGCGTACGCTGAGAGGCTGACCGCGAAAACCTACTCCGACCTGCTCTTTATTGGGCAGTACGAGTTCGCCCAGCAGTTCCGTGAGAACATGTACATGGCGGGCATTCAGGAGATTGACGAGTACCCGCGTGTGCTCAGCGATGCGGGCATGATTCCGCGCAACCACCAGGTGGTTGAGACGACCGCCGACTATAACTGGCTGGACCGCATCATTAACTGGGGGCGCGCCAAGATTGGTATGGAGCCAAGGCCAGCGCGCATTATCTACTCCCTGGAACGTAAGCCCCCGAAAGATAAGGGGCAGCCGGGGTTCAACGAAGACCCCCAGCCTCAGGAGCAGCCGGTGAAGAAGAAACGATTCGGCCGCAAACGGAAGCGGAAGAAAGGCCGGGTGCTCATGCAGGCTGAACCGGCGACGGAGACGATACCCGTACCCTCCGAACAGCCGCATGATGCGGCGGGGCAGGGCTCTGCTGCAGCTGCAGAACCCCAGCCGAAAGCCACCCCACCCACGGACGGTTCGGCGGCATCGCCCGATAAGGCGGTGGACACTGCCAAGGAGGCCCCCGCAGAGACAAAACGCAGCCCCTCAAATCCTCAGTCGAAAAACACTGCGGAGTAAAAACCAGTACCCCAAATACTAAAAGTCTCTTCAGATAGAGCGTGTATGCAGCGTTTTATCTGAAGAGACTTTTTGTGTCACGCCGCAAAGCATTATTTATCGTGAACGTTCAGGGGCTGTTCATGGGATGTTCAGGGCAGAAGCCTAGAGTGAAACTATGAGTACTACTAATCAGGATTTTACGAAATCTCAGCATGGAACGGCCCAGGCTCAGCCCTCAGCTCCTGCGTATGTTGTTAATACGAGACGGGTGATAGTTCAAACCCTTAAAGAAGCATCATGAAGAGCTGATCGTAGGCATCCAGGGCCAGCGGATTATTCTCAGGCAGCAGGAAGAATAAGGAGAGCATTATGAGCACCGATAAGAACTATTCAGCGACGAATGATCATGCTCAGGAGCCCGGGCAGGAAGAGCCGGAGTATATGCAGCTGGCCCGGCAGGATACCCAACCGCCGCCGCAGGTAGAATCAGTGCAGCAGGCTCAAACACAGGCACAGGCGCAACAGTATCCGGGACTTCCTGGAGCGCCGGAAACTGCTTCAAACAAACTAATGTCATATCAGGGTACTCTAGTGGCTATTCAGCTGATCAGGGTTATTCTGGAGTCGCTCCCGCTTGCACTTTTGGTGGTGGTGATAGTTTCATCATTTTTCAAAACGTACGGTCCTCCTCAGGCGAGTATCATCTTACTAATATTTATAATCTTAATCCCTTATGAAGCTCATCTTGCTCTGCAATTTATAGCAGTCCCGCAGCTTATCCGTGGAGTACGGTTGTCGTGGGTGCGGAATATTAATATCTGTAGTCTGGTATTAGCGCCTATTATGGCTTTTTATGTATATATGTTTATGGGGTTTATGTTCCTTCTGGGGCCATCTCGGCGATATGGGGAAGAAATCGCAGTACTGCCTGCTGTTGCTGTTTTAGCCGTTGAAGTTGCCCTGTGCGTCATTATGATTGTGGCGGCGCAGAAAACTTTGAATAATCGTGCTGTAGCTAAAGCAGCAATTTACTACAATAATATATAGGAGTTTATGTAGAGCGGTTCCAGAAGAATCATCTGGGCAGATATATAAAATAGCTAAATATTATTTATTGAGAACACTCAGAGGCTTTTCATAGGATGCTCAGGGCAGAAACCTAGAATAAAAATATGAGTATTAATAGGAACCCTTCGGTACCCGACCACGGCGGCCCTCAGCCTTCCCAGGGGGAACAGAGCGCGTCAAGTAATAACCCGAAAAGCTCAAGCCAAGAGCCTGAGTATACACAGCTGTATGACTATGAAGGGACTAGCGGTAAGACTCCCTCAGAGCCTCAGGCTGCCCTGGATTTTCAGCTGTCCGAGCCAACAAAGGAACAGCCTGACACTGACGTACCGCCCCCGCAGTTCTATATAGACCCCAAGACCCACCGGGGTCTTCTTGTGGCGCAGATTGTGAGGAATATTCTGATTACTATTCCCGCGGTCATTACCCTCATCGCATATGTTTATTCAGTAGTTGTGGCTATCGCCTCTACAAACGGTGAATACGGGTCTCTCGCATGGGGATTTG
This sequence comes from Rothia aeria, assembly GCF_016726365.1. NCBI lineage: Bacteria > Bacillati > Actinomycetota > Actinomycetes > Micrococcales > Micrococcaceae > Rothia > Rothia aeria. Next base: position 1,531,461 of record NZ_CP068102.1, read on the forward strand.
TGCTTGTTTTTACTATTATTGCATTACCCTATTGCATCTACGTTGTCTTGCAGATTATCGCATTGAAGCGGTTTAGGAAATCAGTCATGTTCCGGTGGATACGGGGCGTCAATATTTACAGTCTCATTATTGGCCCTATTGCTGCGGCTTTTTATGTGCCAGCTCTTATAGGGGGTCTTTTCGGGTCATTTGTGATTTATGAAAGTTCATATTATTATATAGGGGCACTTTTCACAGCAATAAGAACTATTATTGCTGCCTATGAGCTTATTATGTGTATTGCGATGATTGTTGTCACGTCAAATAGTATTAAGAAGACCGCGCAGCCTTTAAAACAAAGAACAATATGAAACACCTGAAGGAAACTCTCATGAATGACCGTAGAGCCCCTTTACAAATGGCTGCACCTGGTGATTCCGTACCTAAAATCCCGTTCCGTACGTTTCTCCTCAGGGCACACCTGCTAAGGATCCTCTGGGGCTCCCCTCATGTCAGTTATGCTTTTTGCTGTAGTACTTCCGATAAACCGTGAACCGTCTCCTGTTTTATACGACACATTAATGTCCCTCATATTTTTGGGGGAAATAGTATTCAGTGCGATCATGATTATCGCAGTAAGTAAAGCACTCAAACACCGGTCTTAGCAAAACATATGTGGTTAATCCTCATTGGTCGCACGCGGTGGTGCTACTGTTGGAAGGACGCCGATATGAGCTAGGAGAGACCGCATGCGCACCCTTCACATACAACAGCAGGCTCTTAAAATCACCGACCACTATATTATTTATGATGATTTAGGCCGTGGGGTGTACCAGGTTGATGAAGAGTTCCGGATGATGGGGAAGAAGATCACCGTACTCAACCTAGAAACTGGGGTGAGCTTTATGTTTACCCGCCAGGGAGGTTTCACGAACGAGTTCTATGTGGCTTTCTCCACCGGTGCCCTAGTGAATATTAAAAAACACTTTGCGTTCTTCCAGCTAAAGCTTGATGTGGAATCCAACTGTGCCCCGCCAATGCAGGTGAGGGACAGGTACCTGGGGCGTGAGTTTAATGTACGTACCGAAGAGGCCATTGTTGCAACTATCAATAAAAAGTACTTCACAATCGGCGACCAGTATGTGGTGATGGTGTATGACGATAGGTGTCAGGATATTGTTGTAGCAATTTTCCTGGCAATCGACTATATCTTGGACCGCAGGAAAGGTTCAGGAGAGAGCAGCAGCTCGTCATAATGCAGCAAGGCTTCGGGGTATGGGGATAAAACCCCGCCAGGAGGGGTAACTGGCAGCGGAATCTTGGTGGAATAGTTGTGATAAGAGGGGGCGCTATGCCCCCTCATTTGCGTGGTTGCACGCCAATATATTTGGGGTGGGAAGCATATTTATGGCAGGTTCGGGGGGCGCGCCTAGTTAATCTGTAAACCTTTGAGTGAGAAATAGAAAAATCTTTACTAAGGGTTGAAAGTTCTGGGTAGTGTCTCTAGGGTAGGTGATGGAGGGGTTTTGACAGGAAACATTCTGAACTCGCTCAAGAGTGCGGAGGTTTGACTGTTTATTCCTCAGACATGCATCCGCAATCGCATGAAAGGACTAAAGACCATGCCAACCGACAACACTGGTCTTTCCCGCCGTAAACTGCTGCGTACTACCGCCATTGGTGTACCTGCCGCTGGTCTGCTCGCTTTCGGCTCGACCCTTGTGACCGCAACAAGCGCGAATGCCGTTGAAGTCGACGGCTGGTGGGGTCCTGAAACCTCGGCTGGTGTCCAGCGCCTGATGATCGCTATGTTTCCCAAAGATCAGGAGGTTTTTCCCGTAGCTGTTGATGGGGTAATAAGCTCTCAACCTTCTTTTATGGCACCGTACTGTCCAGGTATTGTCGGTGGCTGGGAGTGGGTAGATCGAGGCCATGCAGAGGGATCAACAACTATTACTCGTATGCATGAGTGGCTACATAAGTATCATGAAGGGTTGACCTGGGCAAATACGCATTGGATCGGTGATTCGCTTATTACTGCTCTGCATAGGCACTACGGTTACACCAGCGTCACTGAGGTTTCGGCAAAGAAATACGGTCTTAAACCCGGTACTCTGCCCGGTGGTGGCGGAGTTATTAAAGGGCTGCAAAACGAAATTAACCAGTGGGTTGGTTAACCCACGATTCCCTCTCTACTACATAGCCGGGGCGTATTATCTGTGGCTTAGAGCGCGCTCTGACGTAGTGTTTCCCATTGTTCTGAGCCTGAAAAAATACACGAAGGAAGAGAGCCACTATGGCGAATGAGCATTCTGGTATTTCTCGCCGTAAATTACTGTACACCGCCGCCATTGGTGTGCCCGCTGCGGGTGCGCTGGGTCTAGGGGCAAACTTTGCGGCCGCATCCGTAGCACAGCCAACGCTTGAAGCTGACGGCTGGTGGGGGCAACAAACCACGGTGCAACTCCAAAAGTTCATCTTCGCCCTCTACGCGCAGGAGCTTGGCAAGCCCACCTACGGGTATGAGGAAGGCATCATAAAATTCCAGCCAGCCATACGCAAAAAAGAGAACCCTGGTCTAGGCAGCGGCTGGGATTGGGCAGCCGATGACGGTACGCAGGGTTACGACTTCACCATCTACTACCTGCAACGCTGGCTAGGCGTAGAAACTGACGGGCTCATCGGGCCCAACACCATTAAAGCTCTGCAAACCCACTACGGCATCACCGCAGACGGTCGCCTGGATGGACCCTCAGACACCATTAAAGCCCTGCAGAACGAGCTTAACCAGCATGTCAGCTAAAACGATTAGTGCACTGCAAACCTGGCTTGGACAGCCCGCTGATGGCGTACTTGACGGGCCCTCACCGACTATTGAGGCCCTGCAAAACTACCTGAACTCTCATGAAGTTAAGGCCTAAAAGGATAAGTTGTTATCGCACAAATAGTGTGACATTTTCTCATCTCGTGTATGTGGTGAGGTGAAGGAGGAATATTATGAATCTCGAAAACACCGGACTTTCCCGCCGTAAGCTGCTGCGCACCGCCGCCATTGGTGTGCCCGCCGCAGGTGCGGTTGCGATGGGGGCTACCCTGATCGCCGCCCCCGCATCCAATGCGGCCATGATTGCCGCCGATGGTTATTGGGGAACCGAGACCACACGGATGCTTCAAACACTCTTCAAGCTTGATGTGGTAGACGGTATCGTCTCAAGTCAGCCCGCATCCCGTGCGAGTGCTAACCCTGGGCTGGCAGGCGGCTGGGACTGGGTTCCTGATGCTTCTGCTAACGGCTCACAAACCATTCGTGCCCTTCAGGGCATGCTCAAAGTGACCCAGGACGGGCTCATCGGGCCGGGCACTATTTCCGCGCTTCAGGCACGCTACAAGCTCACCCAAGATGGGGTGCTGAGCGCTGAGTCTCCCACCATTAAGAGGCTCCAGGCTGAGCTCAACCGGGTCGCTTACGACTAGTTCAGCATCCAAAGCTTCAGAATCCATACCAAGCTCTGGATATACCTTCTAGTAAAGTGAGGATGATAAAAATGACGAACGAACATTCCGGTGTTTCCCGCCGTAAGCTCTTGCGCACCACCGCCATCGGCGTACCTGCTGCGGGTATGCTCGCCTTCGGCTCAACTCTTGTGACCGCACCGAGCGCTAATGCGGCTACGGTTAAGGTTATTGATGGGTTGTGGGGTAAGGAAACCTCGGCCGGTGTCCAGCGTCTTATGAATCTTTTGTACCCCCAGGCTGGGCTTGTTGTGGATGGTGTCATCAGTTCGCAGCCATCACGTTTGAAACAGCCGGGTCTTGCTACGTTCGGTTGGGAGTGGGTGCCAGACAATCAGGCGGCTGGTTCGCCTACTATGTACTGGATGCATAAGTGGCTGGGCGATATACGCCATGGTCTTGACAGCTCCACTGCGAAGTACCATATTACCCATTCATTTATTTTTGCGTTACAAAAGCATTACGGTATTCCGGCTGACGGGGTACTGGATGATTCCTCCAAAACTATTAAAGGTCTGCAAAACGAAATTAACCAGTGGGTTGGTTAGTTTATAAGACCCTGCCAGGCCTTTCATTGAGGTCTTTTCTAACTTCTGTACCTAAAAATACGTGAGGAAGGACGTTATATGACGAACGAACATTCCGGTGTTTCCCGCCGTAAGCTGCTGCGTACTGCCGCTATTGGCGTTCCCGTCGTCGGTGCTGCAGCCTTTGGTGCTAGCCTGGCGACTGCCCCGGCGGCAACCGCTCTGGCAGAGGATGGGTACTGGGGCTCCGAAACGACGGTTGAGCTGCAGAAGCATCTCAACAGTGTAGCTGCCGCGAATTCCGCTGTTGTGGGTGGCCTTCCCCTTGACGGGCGGATCGACAGCCAGCCTGCCTCCCAGTCCAGTGCGAACCCGGGCTTGACCGGTGGCTGGCAGTGGGTTTCTGATGATGCCGCATCCGGCTCAGACACCATTAAAGACCTGCAGCGGTGGCTGGGCGTGAACGCTGACGGTCTGATCGGCCCCAACACGATCAGCGCCTTGCAGTCTTACCTTGGCCAGACGGCAGACGGGGTTCTTGATGCGCCTTCACCGGCTATTGTTGCGCTGCAGCGTAAGCTCCTTAGCAGCAACTACCCCTAAACTGAGTACTATGTGAACGCGCGGCGCCCCCGGCGGGATACTTGAGGCTATTCGTAGCCCGCAGGTTCCCTTCCAGGGGCGTTGAGCATATACTAGGGGCCTCTGCACGTGGGTTAGTGCAGAGGCCCCTAGTATTTATGCGGGTTTTTACCCGGCTCCCTAGTGCTTAATCGGCTCGCGGGAGATCACAACCTTCACCGCGTTATGCTCGGCGGCGTTTGCGAACAGGTCGTATGCTTCCTCGAACTGGTCGAAGGTGAAGTAGTGGGTTGCCATCGCCTTTGCGTTCAGGCGGCCTGAACGCACCATATTCAGCAGGTTGCCCACGGTGTTGCAGTTCACCAGACCCATGTTGATGTTCACGTTCGAGATCCACATGGTGTTAATCGGCAGCTCCACCGGCTTGCCGTGCACACCCGCGTTCGCAACGTTGCCGTAGGGGCGAACGATCTTGGTGCAGGTCTCGAAGGTCTGCGGCACGCCCACAGCCTCAATCGCCACGTCCACGCCCAAACTGTCGGGGGAGAGGGCCTTAATTTTCTCGATAAAGTCCGGATCGGCGGCGTTGACCTTATCGGTTGCGCCCAGTTCCAGCGCCTTGTTCATGCGGTTATCGTCCATATCGACGGTAATCACGCGCCCGGCACCGCACAGGTTCGCCGTCATAATTGCGCCCAGACCCACCGGACCTGCGCCGATAACAGCCACTGTATCGCCCGGTTTGGTGTTGCCGTTAAGAATACCCATCTCGAAACCGGTCGGAAGCGCATCCGTGAGGAAGAGAACGTCCTCGTCCGTGAGCCCCTCGGGAACCATGTGCACCGACGTCTCGGCGTAAGGAATGCGCACATACTCGGCCTGGGTGCCGTCAATCATGTACCCGAAAATCCAGCCGACACCGCCTACGGTCTGGCAGTGTGAGGGCTTATTGTCCTTACAGTATGAGCACTTGCCGCAGTTCGTGACCGCCGGAATAATGATGCGGTCACCAACTTTCAAATCGGTGACCGCAGAACCGACTTCGGTAATCGTGCCGATAGCCTCGTGGCCCAGAATACGCCCTTCTTCAACCTCGGGAACGTCGCCCTTGAGGATGTGCAGGTCGGTGCCGCAGATGGTGGTGGTATCAACGCGAGCAATCACATCAGTGGGTTCAAGGATGGTCGGATCCGGAACTTCCTCCCACGCCCGCTTGCCTGCGCCGTGGTAAACAACTGCCTTCATAATGACTCCTTCGTTGAGTTCTATGGAGGGGGAGCGGCGGTGATAATGTCATCACCACTCCTATAAACTTATAAATATATGTTTATAAGTTATATGTCTATTAAACACTAAAACACCTCAGCTGCCTAGATGTTACGCAGATTACATTTAAGGTTGTGGTGACTGTAAGAGGCGGTGGCGGTACATTATTAAGCCAGGTTTAAAAGCGAGAAGCGGATTTTTGACCAAGAGGGTGATATTTTCTCACCTTTCCGGCCAAAAACCCGCTTCTCGCGTATACACACGAGGGGGAGCGATACGGCACGGGTACCGCCCGCCTTATCGCTTAGATACTTGCGGCGTGCCCCACTTTCACGTGGCTGTGGCGGTCACGCTCCGCATCGTGATAATCCGACTTGAAGCCCTTGAGCACCACCTCAATATCGTTCTCCTTCGCATAAACATTGGAGAAGTCCTCAATCAGCTCCAGCACATCACTGGCGATATACGAAGAGTTCTCGGCATTAATCGTGATCTTCGAGCCGGGGCGAATATTCTTCAGCGTCTTCTTAATAGCCGCCTTGTTCAGGAACGATACTTCTTCCGCCAAATCCAGCGTGATTTCGTCGGCCTCCGCCAGCTCCTCACGGCTGAGGTAGTAGGCGCGCTTCATATTGCCCTGCAGCACAAAGAAAATGCTGATTGCCAGGCCAATACCCACACCCTCCAGCAGGTCAAATACGACCACGGCGACCAGCGTGGCCGCGAACGGGATGAACTGGTACAGGCCCTTGCGCCAGAAGTGGAAGATGGTCTTCGGGCTCGCCAGCTTATACCCCACCACCAGCAGCACGGCGGCGAGAGTCGCTAGCGGAATCAGGTTCAGTACGAACGGAATGGCCAGCACGCACACCAGCAGCAGCACACCGTGAATAATGGCGGAGAGCTTATGGGTTGCACCCGCGTTCGCATTCGCAGACGAACGCACCACCACCGACGTCACCGGCAGCCCGCCAATAGTGGAGCACACCATATTACCCACGCCCTGCGCACGCAGCTCGCGGTTGGTGTCGGTGATACGGCGGTGCACATCCAGGCGGTCGGCTGCCTCAATAGAAAGCAGAGTTTCAATCGAGGCCACAATAGCGATCGTGATACCGGTAATCCACACGTGCGAGTCCAAGAACCCCGAAATATTCGGGAAAGTCGCCAAACCAACCATATCGCCCCACGACTTCGGCACAGGAAGCTGAACCAGCTGATTATTCGGAATTGCCAGGCCGCTATTGGAGGTCACAAATATCCAGTTCATGAAAATACCCACGGCAACCGCCACCAGTGCGGCGGGCAGAAGCTTAATGTTTTTCAAACCGGGGATTTTATCCCAAGAAATCAGGATGATGAGGGACACAACCGTCACCAGAATCGACCCGAGGTGAAGGTCAGCAAACACGTTCAGGCCGTCTTCCCGCAGCTTCAAATCGCTGCCGAACGCCAACGGAAGCTGATTAATGATGATAATAACGCCGATGCCCGCCAGCATACCCTCAATGACGGCAAGCGGAATATATTCGGCGATACTGCCCACGCGCAGGAAGCCCAGGGCAAGCTGTATAGCACCCGCAATGAGGCCCGCGCAGAGGAACAGCTCGAACGCGCCCAAGCTGGTAATCGACTCAAGAACGATCGCCGCCAGACCCGCCGCAGGACCGGAAACACTAATGTTCGAGGTGCTCAAGAACCCGATGACGATACCGCCGACAATACCCGAAATAATCCCCGACAGCGGCGGTGCCCCAGATGCCAGGGCAATACCCAAACACAGTGGCAGAGCCACCAAGAAAACCACCAACCCCGAAGCGAAGTTGGCCTTTAATAAGCTGCCCACAGGCAGCTTTTCGACAGGCTGATTAACCATAAACCGATACTCCTCATATGTGTTGTCTGTGTGTTGTGATGCGTGCCGTACACTCCCGCAGTGCACAGCGGAAAATAATCGTGCGCGTTAATAAGGTGTTCACGCCCGGCCGCAGCAGTGGCCCTATTAGGATTCCTTACGCGCGTTCACCACCCACTCAGAATCGGTCAGGTTATAAATGCTCTGGATATCAGCCAGAATATTCTCAAAATCGATATCCAAATCGATCAGACGGCCCGTGCGCATATCGAACACCCAGCCGTGCACAATCGGGTAACCATCCAGCAGGTAGCGTTCCTGCACGCACGCCATCTTAATCACGTTCAGGCACTGCTCCTGCACATTTAGCTCAACCAGACGGTCATAGCGCTGACGCTCATCAGTGATCGCATCCAGCTCTTCGCGGTGCAGACGGTACACGTCACGGATATTGCGCAGCCACGGGTTCATTGCCCCCAAATCCTCGGCTGTCATCGCCGCCTTAACGCCGCCGCAGTTATAGTGACCGCAGATAATAATGTGCTCAACCTTCAGGTGCGAGACCGCGTACTCAATAGCGGAACCGGCGTTCATATCCAGCCCGTGCACCAGGTTAGCGACGTTACGGTGCACAAACACCTCACCCGGCTCAAGACCCATCAGGCCCTCCGCCGACACGCGGCTATCGGAGCACCCAATGTACAGAAAATCGGGGTTCTGCCCGTCGGCTAACTCTTTGAAATAGTCGGGCTGGCGCTGCTTTTTAGCGTCAATCCACTTCTGGTTATTCTCAAAAATAACCTCGTATGACCGGCTCATGTTCTCTTCCTTTCTAATATATTTGCGTCATTTAAGGGTTTTTCGCCTCAGCTACAGCGCGCGGTCAGAAGGAAGGGTTGGAAGGGCCGCACGGACGCGAAAAACAGTCAAGACAACGGAATACGCACAGTTCACCCCTGAAGAAAAAGGAAATAATTGGGGATCATTGGGACAGAAATCTTTAAAGAAATGCTCCTTATAAGATATGTGAGCATATTCCGTTTCAAAATATTGTGTGTGTCTTTATTTTATTACTAAAAATGTTCGGAGAAACCGGACCAGCAGGTACCGTGCAAAACACCGTCCCATGCCGCCGGGAAACAGGTCCGGAAACCCGCCCACCGTGCTTAGTGATGTTATGACAAAAACTAAGCTCAGCCTATCCTAGCAGGTGTTTGCGGCGCGATGTCAAGACACTTTGTCACACTGCGAGTGCCTGATCAGGGGGGTGAGTATGTTCTAGCTGGGCGTATGTGGGTTCTTGCTGGTGCCCCGCAGGAGTTGATTGATGCTGAGCAGGGGAGTGTGGCGGGTCATGTGACTCAGTCTTTGTTTGGCAGGCGTCAATGGTCGGGTGTGGATTCCCCGGTATTGTTTGCTGGTCAGTATGAGGATCAAGAGTCTGGGTGGGTGTATAACCGGTTTAGGTTTTATGATCCTGCCGGTGGTGTGTATGGTGCCCAGGATCCGTTGGGTGTGGGGTCGAATGTGGGGACTGCGCAGGGGTATGTCGCTAATCCTTTGACATGGGTTGATGCGCTAGGATTGAAAGCGCACCCAATCACTGATGCTATCAGAAACTCCACAGACGATTTGCAACAAAAAGTTGTTGGGGTAATGGACAACGCAGGTGATGGTGCTCGACGTTATGGTGCACTTGCTATGGCTGAAGTCACTGACAGCGCAGGAAACAAAACAATCCTTGCAGCCTCCAATGGTCGTGATGGAGCGATCTTGCGTAATGATATACGTCGGCATCTGCCAGATGATGTTGTTGCAGTGAGAAGCCAAATAACAGAAGGGGTGGTTGGAAGAAACGCTCATGCTGAAGAGCCACTAGTTAATTATTGCAAAGCCAATAATTTGTCGATTAATAAGTTGGCTGCATCACGTGGTGTGTGTAAAGACGTCTGTTAATCATTGGTGGAAAATGTAAATGTTGTTACCCCGCTTGTGGGGGGCAATGTAAGGAGAAGAATAAGATGAGTGTATATCGTGATCAGTTGGGCGAACGCTCCAACAATCTCATCAATGAGCTTTTGGCAAAAGGGCTTGGTCTGGCATTTTATAAAGGCAAATGCTTGGAGATCCTTGATGTGACTGGATGGGATGCAAAAGATGTTTATGAGTTTGTCGAACATTTGACTCTGGCTGATGCCGAAACTGCTGATAAATTTCAGGAGAGTGAGCAGTTGATGGCTAAGTATTCTGACCAGCTTGATGAGATGGAGGCAAACCAAGATCCTAATTCAGGTAAGGTATTGGAGGTGCAGACAATTGCCTTGGCAACCTATCTGATGTTAGAAGAGCCAGATAAAGAACAACGTGTACCAGTGGGTCTGGAGGCGCTGATTAATAGTGATTATCCAGAGCCTAAGCTCTGTGACGACATTGAAGCATTTCTTCAAAAACATTAGCATCCGCTAAGGTTGCTGATTATATGTTGCAACTTTTGGCTATACTAACACTAGGGTTTTCTCACCAGGATTGCCAATCAGGATCATAATGCAGCGACATCAGCACCACAACACTTCTTACTATCTTTGTAATTGTTGTCGGACACAGGCTTACGTGTTTTAAAGCCTTGTAGTGTTTTAATGCTGCATCTCCCCTCAGTAGGCGCTCTGATGCCGGTAAAATCCCTCATAGGCGGCAGAAAAACACGACGATAAACGCAGGGCCACGCGCTCGCAAATGGTAGGGTGGTTGCTAAAAATAGGCTGTATATGGGGGATAGCATGGCGGACAACTACACATACCGGGATGTTTCCAGCGGTGAAGCATTCCGCGAGCACCTGGGCTCACTGGGCTGGTCGAAACCACGCAAAAATCAGCCCGTATTCATCCAAGAATACGGTGAAGACCTCATATTTCGGGCTGCTTTTCTCTACGCAACATTCAACCATACGCCGGGGAACTACAGCGGTATCCCGGCGTTTTATGTGATGTCTAAAAAATGGCGTAAAACCCTGCGAAAAATATCGGCACACCTCGATCAGCCTCTTAAATCTGTGCCCTCCCCGCATGACGGCGATCTGTACTTTATAAGCGTTGGCCACCCCCGCTACCACGAATTTGTAGATCACGAAGCGAGAATGACTTACCTGAGGCCCGATGGGACGCTCAATATAGAAGCATTCACTTGTTTCAGCACCGCCGCTCATCGGTTCATGGAAACCTTTGATCTGGCGGACTATGTGGCGCTTACCGGGCAGGAGCTGCAGCAGCAGCGCCTCGATACCGTGCTGCCGGATGTGCTCGGGTATTTGTCCGTAAACACGATGAACGACCTGCGCGATGAACTCTACCGGAACGTGCACGCACATCTTACCGACCGCGACGCCACGCTCTTCGCGGATCAGCACGTGCTGCGACGCCGGTGGGATGTTATCGCAGACTATTTCTCACTGACCTAGTACGACGGTGAGAGCCTTGAGACGGGCGCGGCAAATCCTAAACCGGCAGGGAATGGGCGGTCTCAGGAATGCGTCTGACTCGCTGGTGCATCCAGGTGAACGCCCACACCAGCACGAAAGCGGCGACCATCGTCAGCACAATCGTGCCGCCAGTCGGCAGGTTAAACGCCCACGAGAAGTACAGCCCCGCCGTCGAACACAGCACGCCGAAAACCGGTGAGAACAGCATCATAGTGCCTAAACGGCGGCATGCGAGCCGCGATGCGCTGGCCGGAACCACAATGAGCGCAAGCACCAGCACATTCCCGAGCGTCTGCAAAGAAATCACCACGGAAACCGTCACGAGCACATACAACAGAATATCCAGCAACAGCACCGGCAACCCTAACGCGCGTGCACTTTCACGGTCCAGGCTCACCGTCACCAGCTGCCGATGAAACAGCCACAGAAGCAGCAGAATCCCGGCGGACATAGCCGCCGCCTGGGCAATATCGCCGCGTGAAACCCCCACAATCGAACCGAACAGGAAATCCTGAATCGACCCCGAATACCCCGGCGCCAGCGAAATAATCACAATACCCAACGCGAACGAACCGGCAAAGAAAATACCGATCACCGAATCTTCTCGCAGCTTCTGGTTCTGGCTGAAAATAGCCACCAAAACCGCCGTGATAACGCCCGCGATCAAGCCCCCGAACACCAGGTTGCCGCCGATAACGAACGCAACCGCCAAGCCGGGAAACACCGAGTGGGCAACCGCATCGCCAATAAAAACCATGCCGCGCATCATCACATGGCACCCCACCACGCCCGTCACCAAAGAAGCCAGCGTCACTGCGGCGAGGGCGCGCGGCAGAAACGCCAGGGAAGGGTTGAAAAGGTCAAACAGAAAATCGAGGGGGGTAATCATGCTGCTGCCTCCTGCGGGGTTACACGATGACTGGTAGGATGCCCCTGCCGGGTGCTGCTGGTCGAGTCGCCGCCTGCGCCCGGTACAAGTATCTCGGGCGATGGGCTTGTGCCCGCGCTTCCGCCTTTACCTGTGCTTTCACCCTCGCCCTCAAGTTCGTGCCCGTGCACCCAGGCGTAAAGCTGATGCGGTGAAAAATCCTCGGCTTTGCCGTCCAAACTCAAGGAACCGCGCACCCCGCACAGCCGCGAACAAGACTCCCGTGCCGCCACAATATCGTGGGTAGACATCAGAATCGTCACGCCCTCGCCCGCCAGCTGCCGGTACAGTTCGGTGAGCGCGGACTGGGTGGGCGCATCCACCCCCGTGAAGGGTTCGTCAAGAAGCAAAAGAGCCGGTTCAACCGCGAGGGCACGCGCCAGAAGCACCCGTTGCCGCTGCCCGCCGGAAAGCTCTCCGATGGGACGGTTCTTCAGCTGCATTAAATCCGTGCGTTCTAGGGCGTGAAAAACCTTGACCCAATCAGCGGTTTTAGGGCGACGAAACCAGCCGATCTCGCGGGTTCGCCCGGTCATGACCGCATCCTTGACGGTGATCGGGAAATCCCACTGAAACTGGTGCTTCTGCGGCACATAGCCGATGCGCGCCCGCGCGGTGCGCGCAGTACTGCCCAGCACCCGAATGCTCCCCGAGGCAGGATGCAGCAGCCCCATAATGGCACGTAACAGCGTGGTTTTTCCGGCACCGTTCGCCCCGAGAAGACCCACAAATTCGCCGGGGTTCAGGGTGAGCGAAAAGTCCCGCAGTACCGCCCGCCGCCCGTACCCCGCATAGAGGTTCTGGATGCTCAGCGTCGGATTTTCACTCCCCGGCGCGGGGTCGTTTTTGGAGCCTAGCACGGTGGTACCTTTACTCATCCCGCGTGCCCTTTCCGCTCGCCGTGATGCGCTCGGCCTGCGCCTGCGCGGCCTTATTGCGGCGCATCATGACGAGGCCCGCTGCGGCAAGCACCGCCACAGCCCCCGCGCCGAGCGCCACCGGCAGGACAGGGAACCCGCCGGATGAGGCCCCCGGACTATCGGAAGCAGCCGCAGAGTGCGCGCCCTCCGATTCGCCCGCCGGTGCCTGATCCGTGGCCTGCTGCGCCAGAGCGTACACCTCGTCCGCAGTCACCGAATCCCCGATGGCGAACTTCATATAGCGGGTATCGGAAACAACCGAACCATCCGCAAGCTCCGCACGGGCCGTCACCTTCAGCAGATAGGCGCCGGGCTTGGTAAACACCCAATTGGCGTGGGTGTGCGTGTTCTTCTCAACCCATATATCCTGCGGCTCGTGTTTGGACGAATCCCACAAAACCTGCGGTTTCGAGAAGTTCCCGTTCTCCAGGTACAGTGTGAACTGCCCCGGCCCCTGAACCTGCTCTAGGGTGAGGGTGACCCCGCGCGGGGTTTTCTGCACAAGCCCCGGGTCCTGAGTGGTCCAGCCAGGCCAGACAACCCCCTTCGTCTCGGTCTGCGGAATCACATACACCTGTTCGCCGGGCCGTGCACCCACAAACGAATACCGGTCATCATCAGGAACCTGGCGAAGGGCCGCATCGGAGCCGCGGTACAGTACATCGTCCACGCTGCGCCAGATGGGTGTAGCGGCATGATCGTCATGGATCATGAGCTGAAACTTACCGTCGGTAAAACGCGGACCCATATCAACATGCCCGCTCGAAATTTCGGTGCGTCCCGTGCCCACCGGCTGCTCGGGTGAGAGCGTCTGCTGCAGAGCCTTCTGCTCTTTGCTGAGGTTATCCCCACTCGGTCTTGACGAGGCGGCCGCCGGTGACGGGTCGGCATGGGCAACACCACCAGCCGAAACCAGTAGGGCGGCACTAAGGGCAGCTGAAATAACCTTCTGACCAGTATTTATGCTAAAAATAGAATTTTTCAAGGGTGTTTCCTTCACAGTACTAAAAGTGCATTTTGCGGGCGTCTACAAGCCGCCCATGGCCTGCTGTATAGCCCGGGCGTTAGCGCGCATCATATCCGCATAGTGGGGCGCCTCATCATCGAGCGAATCAGAATACAGGGTGCCCACCTGAACCCCGTTTTCATGGGCGACCTCACGCAAAACCGGGCTTCGCGCGCGGGTATTCTTATCAAGAAATATGGCCGGTACACGCAAATCCCTGATAGTGCGCTGCAGTCGCTGCCGCTGCTGGATGCTCGGCTCACTGCCCGCCACCGGCGTCACAAATCCCGCCACGCTCAGCCCATAAGTGCTCGCCAGATAGCGGTACCCATCATGGGTGGTAATCAGGTTTTTCGAGGCCTCGGGCAAAGACGCATAGATGCCGCGAATCTCCCAGTCCAGCTCATCGAGCTCGCGCATAACACGCTCGGTATTCGCCGTGTACAGGCTGGTTCCGGGCGGGTCAGCCTCAGCGAGAGCATCACGCATGACCTGCGCGGCTGCCTTCATATTCGGCACCGAATGCCATATATGCGGGTCTATCTCGCCGTGCACATGTTTGCCGAGCACCGCCTGCGCCAGCAAATACACCTGCCCCCGATGTTCGCGCGAAGACCCCCTCAAGAACCCGTACTGGCCGCCCGCAGGAACCTCCTGCAGAGTGCGCGAAGGAACCGCAATGATCGTACGAGCCAAGTCGTGTTCGGTGACTTTCCCGCCGCTATCGGCGCGAATCACAAGCCGCCCCGTATATGCCTGAAAGGCTATATCCGCATGTCCGGAGGCTAAAACGGTTGTATTTGCGCCCAGACGAGAGGCGGCCTCGGCAGGGTCTTCACCCACCACGACATGCAGTGTCCCCTGCGCCTGCCGCACCCCCTCGGGTGCGTTGCGGGGCGTTGCCAGAACATCAAGTTCGTACACACCGGCATCCGCAAAAGCCCACGAAAGATGCGTATGCGCCTGCAGCGGAAGCTCCAGCGACCCCATATCGCCGGTACGCACCCTCACACCATCCTGAGCGGATTCCTGCGTGCCGCGCGCCTGAGAATCGCACATCATCTCGACCGCACCGAAGGTCTGTGTAATAAACGCCGCAACCTGCCCGGGACCCTTCACCCGGGTAACCGAAAACGCGACCGAAGCATCCGAATCCGCAGGCGAATCAGCGGAATGGCTGGCGGATGCGCCCGAAGGCTCGGTGCCCTCAACGCGCAGCCCCAGCCAGATAGAATCCAGCGAGGCATCCTCCACCACGGGTTCAAGCTTGCCGCCGTACTGCTCAATCCTTTCGGCAACCGCCACCTGCGCCGAACTCTGCGGCAGGTTAGAGCTCACCATCGCCACCATTTTGCGCTGTTCCAGCAGCAGACCGTTGGTGAACGCCAGCCGCGCGTAGGCGACATCGCGCACATCCCGCAGGCTCGGCTCATAGGAATGCGGGTCTGCACCATTGGGAATGAGGGCGTGTACCCGCGCACGCTCGCCACCAACAGCACGCGCCACATCCGCCAAAATCGGGGTTGTCGCCACCACCTGAAGACGCCCGTCGGCATCAAAACCCAAGGACGTATTCTGTGCGGTGCAGGCGCTTAACGCCGCGCAGACAGGCAGAAAACCCAGGAAAGCGCGGCGGCTGAGCCCATTACGCGGCATGACGCTTGCGGCGGCGCACGGCGTACACGATCATGCCGCCTAAAGCGACAGCAAGCACGGAGGTGCTGACCATAAACGGGTTAAAACCGGCCCCGGTGCTGGCCAACTGACCGGCAGCAGCGGCCTGCTGCGCATCCTTAAGTTCCTGGTTGGTGAGGGCGCAGTCCTTACCCGAGGCGGTCTTACCAACGATGCGCACCTTCGTGCCGTCCGGTTTCGTCACAATACCGCTGGCCGCATCCACAGTGCCGCGCCCCGCCTGCTTATCGGGGGTTTTGCTCTCGCCAGCGGGCGTATCATTGTGCGCACCTCCGCGGTGGCCGCCGTTCTCTGCGGGTTTCTGCGCCCCCTGCTGCTTATCACCGCCGGAGGTGTTTTCCCCGCTGCCGTTACCCACCGTAAAGTTCAGGGTCGATGTGCTCTCGACGGTCTGCCCGTTCTTCAGGCGCACCTGCCAGCCGATCGTCACCCGGTAGCGGCCCTCCGCAGTAAACACCCAGTTGCTGTGCTGGTGCGTATTCAGCGGAACCTGAAATGAGCCGCCGCGGGAGGTGAACACTTTCTGCCCGGCGGAACCGAAGTTACCCGAGAGGAACACCGACATTGAGCCGGGGCCGTCGAACCCCTTCAAGCTCATGGTGACCGGTCCATCGGCCTGCTTGAGAAGCTCAGGATCCTGGGTACTCCACCCCAGCCACGGCACGCCCGCCTGCTGCGTAGCCCCAATCATGTGCACGGTACTTCCCGCGGGGGCAATATCTTCCATGCCCGCCGGGAATTTCAGCTTCGCAGCATCACCCAACACGAAATTAAGTGAGCCGGGGGAGACATGCTTGGGCGGGCTGAACCGGTCATCTTTCACGGCGGAACTCAGTGTGGAGCCGTTCAGCACCGGACCCACATCGAAGTGCCCTTCAGTGGCGCGGTCTGACCCGCCGTATTCAGCCACGTTCTGCACCGTTGCCGTGTGCAGCGCAGGCTCAACACTCAGGACGGACGCGGGTCTGCGCAGGGACTGTTTGGCGTCTTTGACCTGAACCTCGGTGGCGTAGCATTTCTCGCTGCCCGACCCCGCCGAATCCGACCCGCCCGAACCAGCCCCACTGGAACCCGCTCCACCCCCGGCGGAACCCGACCCGGCTGCCGCACCCTGATGAGACGCACCGGGGGCCACATTGGCACTATTGGAGCCGCGCACGCTTTTACCGCCGGATGCACCCGCCGGCGGGGTGATGCTCTGTACAGTACCGCCCGTTCCGGTGCCGCCTGAGTCGGCAGCGCTGGCGGCACCATTACCCCCAGAATCTTCCGCCGCATTGACCGCCTCCGGGGTGCTGCGATCGGCAGCCCCCGACCCCTGGCTGGCACTGTTACCAGCCTGCTGCGCTTGGGGCTCTGGCGCGGGCCCCTGCGCGGCAGGGCTCTCGACTCGTGGCTGCTGCGGTGCACCGTTCGAACCCCCGCTGGCGGGGGCACCCGCCTGCCGCACATTGTGGGTGTTGGCCCCCGAAATATTGGCCGGGGTTTTCGGGGCACCTGCACCGGCGGGGGAAGCCGCGCTCGCGGCTGCCGAATGGTCAGTGGCTTTGGATGTGCCGCCGTGCCGCTCGCTCTCCTGGGTGCGCATCTGCTCAAAAATATTGGCTGGAACATCGCCCACCGCCACCGTGTAGGTCTGCTCGGCACTGATCGGCGTGCCGTCGGTGCGCTGAGCTGTCGCCCGGAAAGTAAGCCGGTAAACACCCGGTGCGGTAAATGCCCACCCGGGGTGCGCCTGCTCACCCGCGGTTATGGTGTGGGCGGGCAGATTCTCGCGTGAACTGAACAGGCGCGTGGGGCCGCTGGGGTCCTCACGGAAAACCTCAACGGAGCCACCATCAGGGGTTTGGGTGCGCACAAGTTCGAGCGATATTTTGTTCTCTTTCAGTGCGTCGCGGGGGATATTATCAGCCCCGAAGCCGGGGTGAAGAACCCCGCCGGTGCCGGTGTGCGGGATATACCAGATAGGGGTGCCTTTGGGGGCAATAAATTCATAGCCTGCAGCCACAGTGCTGCGGGTGGAGTCAGTATTTGGCAGGTGGAAAACAGTTCGTGCGGGATCGTAAATACCTTCACCGTCGTGTGTGCTGGCCCTCGAACCCAGTGTGAACGCACCGTCGCGCAGGGAGAGATCTACCAGGTTGGCGTGCACCCCGGCAACAGTATTTTCCCCATCAATACGGTGGGTTCTCTGGTTGCTAGTGGTGTCCGATGCGCTCGCGGTGCCGTGTTCTTCGTGCGCGAGGGCTGGTACTGCGGGGGTGAGGACAAGCCCGCAGGTGAGCGATGCGGCACTGAGTAGGGTCAGGGCGGATGTGCTTCGTTGCATGTGTTCCTCCAGGTGCGTGATGCGGTGACTGGGCGCGGTTCGGCGCGGGGGAGTACGTTCGCCCCCGCGCCGTTGGCGTATTCGGGAATCACTATACAGAGCATTTTTGTTAATGACAATTATTCGCAAAAATGCTACGCTATTGCCCGTAAAAATTAGAAAGGAAAGCATGAACACGCACCTCCGAACCCAACGTCGGGCACCCGGAAAACCCCTAGCGCGCCTCTCCGTCGCGGCGCTGATCATCCTCACCGGGTTAGCCCCCAGCATCACAGCCCACGCCGGGCCTGACGACGGGCGCATCATCACTACCAAAGGCCACGTGGACGCCCCCAAAGCCTACTGGGAAAACGGCACGTTCGTTCTCAAAAATGAATCCAACCCCTACAAGACCGGCGCAGACCTCTACGACCTCGACAAAACCGTCAACTGGGTCGGTAAAGGCTGGGACGGGCGTAACGGTGCCTCACAATACACCCTCACCCTCCCCAACTCACCCAGCCTAGGTTTTCTAGGTGAACCCGGGCAGACCCTCTACATGGCGCCCACCCTCACCTGGGGCAACCACGACCCCATCTGGGCGGGTCTGGGTGCATCTGTCAAAATCCCTACCGAACAGTTCCGT
The DNA here is from genome assembly GCF_016726365.1 of Rothia aeria. Taxonomy (NCBI): domain Bacteria; kingdom Bacillati; phylum Actinomycetota; class Actinomycetes; order Micrococcales; family Micrococcaceae; genus Rothia; species Rothia aeria. The sequence continues at coordinate 1,550,162 of NZ_CP068102.1, forward strand.
GACGGGGTGTTCGCCACCGACATCCTCTCGGTGGACGGCCCCGGGCGTATGGAGCTGTTCCGGTACAACCCCGACGACGGCCCCGCTCAGATCAACCGCATTCTCTCAAGTACCAGCACCGGCTGGCACTCCTGGCTGCTGAGCAAAGGCAGCCACACCCACAACACCACCACCTTCACCCGGCCCGGGCGGTACGAAGTCACCTACCGCACTGTGGCCCGCGGTACCGACGGCAGAATCATCCAGTCCGCGCCGCAGAAACTCGTGTGGCAGGTGGGCGGCAATAAGCCTATTCTTGGTGACGGAACCCCCACCGCCGTACCCACAGAAGAGCGCTATAACGCCGCGAATGTGGGGAACCTGGACACCGCCAAATATGTGCTGTCCGTGGCACCGCACACCCCAGACCCGGACCCCGCCAAGAGGAGAGACGCCGACGATAAGCTCAGCGACATCACCTTCACAGCGGGCGATAAAAACCTCAAAGGCAAGCTCACCCTGTACAACAACGGGTACTTTCTGACGGATCTTGATGTCACCAACGGCACCGCCACCTGGAGCGAAATGATGGGCGGCGAATCATCCCACCTGCAGGCGGTGTTCACCCCTGAAGGCGACAGCGGTGCACGCTGGATCTCGCATCAACTCGCGTATGAGCCCGGGCGGGCTGAGAGCGTGTACAGTGACGACGGCAACGGCCAATGGCCCGTAAAAACCCCCGAAGAGCGCAACACTACCCTCAATACCGCCACCTACACCCCCACCAGCGGCGACTACACGGTGCGCACCGTACCCTCCACGCAGGAAGGATACCGCACGATTGAGGTGACCTTCGCCGACCCGAACTTCCGCGGGTTTATTCGCGGCGGGTTCTACGCCCCCAACGACTACGAATACCCCAAATTCGATATTGAAACCACGGTCGAAAACGGGGTGGCGCGTTTCACCTACCGGGAAGACAGCTACTTTGAGAACAGTGAACTGATCGCCAAAGTACTGCCGCACCCAGATATGAACGCGCGCGCCTCGAGCGTGAAACTCACCGGTGACTACCGGCGCGGCGGCGACTATAGCGCATCCGGCACATTCACCGTGGAGGGAACCGCCGGGCAGGCCCCCGCCGACCCCGCACCCAGCGCCCCCGCCGGTGAAACGCCCGACCCATCGTCCAGCCCGAGCGCCACACCCGCTGCGCCTATTACCCCCGCCCCGGCCCGCACAGAACCAACCAGCCCAGCACCAGCCGCCTCAGGACCAGCCCAGGGTGAGCCTACCGCATCGGCTGCAGCGCCCCCACCCGCCCCGTCGCACCCCACCTGTGATGCCCGCACCCTTGATGGCCGCCGCAAAATCCACGACGGGCACCTCGACATTCAGGGGCAGCTGCGCAACAAGCAGCTTCACGTGGGCCTGAAAGACGATAGCGGTCTGATCGACCCGGACTCGACCGTGCGCCCCCTTGACTCGGTGGTGCTCACCGTGAGCGATCGGGCACGCCGCACCCGTAATGAGCACATGAGCAGCCCCGCCCTGAACTTCATCGGCCCGGTAGGCACCGCCTTCTACGGGCTGCCCCAGACCCAGATCAAGGGGCTGCCCTGGCCGGGGTACAGCACCGAGAATATTGACTACTCCCAGCTGTCGGGCGGGGTGAAACTGCACGTGGTGCCGCGCACCATGCCGCGCGGCGCCCGGTTTGGGGTGTTCACAGAGTCACTGACCGGAGCGGATGTGCTTCTTGACTCCACCACCGGCAAAGACACGATTGATATTGCGTACGCCACTCACGCGCACGCGAACTGGGTGTTTACCGAACCCGGCCGGTACGGGTTTGACGTGTACTACACCGCCACCCTCAAGGACGGTACGGAGGTAAAGAGCGAGGTGCAGCGCATGCAGGTTGCGGTGGGGGATGAGGCCGCGAACGGCTGCTCAACCGGCGACTCCACCGGATCTGCAGCCCCCAGCGTGTCTGGGGGCGGTACCGCTGCACCCTCCGGTTCTGACCGCACCACCCCCGGTACCGGCACCACCGACGACACCACATCTGCGCCTGCACCCGCTGGCGAACCTGAGGCCACAGCACCCTCGTCCGGGGCAGGTGACTCATCACCCGGTGCCGCGCCTGCACCCGCGAATAATGGCTACGGTGCCGGTGCTCATGGCTATACTGGGGCCGGCACCGGTTCGGATGGCAGTTCATCAGACGGTTACGGTGCCTCAGCTGATGGTGGTGCTGGCGCGGCCGGATCGTACGCCGGCGGCTCTGGCGGATCTGGGGCGGCATCCGGCGGGTCTTCCGGTGCGGGCTCCTCGGCTGGGGCGCTGGCGCACACAGGGTTCGCGGCCGCTGGTGTGGCTGCTGCGGGTGCGACTGCCTTAGCAGGCGGCATTATTTTAGTTGTCATCCGCCGCCGCAGCTCACGCTGATTCTTTGCAGCAGCATACTCGCCCCACGAGTGAATAGCGTTCCTCTAGGGGTATATGGCGTCCCGGCCTGTAGAACAATACTGACAGGCCGGGACGCCATATTTCTGAGCAATATCTGGCTATTTACGTATGAACCTGAATGTATTAGAGTACGGTGAACGATAAATGTGAGTTATTGTATGGAACCCTCACGCAGGTGCGTGCTAAAAAATATCCGAAAGCACTCTTTAAATTTCACGAAATATATAGTGCAGGGTGCCTGCCCAATAATTGTTTACAGATTTTCGTTTATAGGGTCACACAATAATAGGTCAGCATAGTGTGGTGAGTCTCCTCATAACTGCAGCCATACTTTCCTGGCATCCTAGGTACGCTGAATTCTTGGAGGGTTTAGAACAATCAGAGACTTAAACACCCCGCCTCGGCGGTGATTCTTATGCAACCCAGGGTTAGTTTTTGGGGTGTGTGGGGGTGAGGGTTTCGGTGGCGAGGTTGTTGCCGTTGCGGAACCTGCGCAGGGATCGGGTGATGTTGAGGGGGTGGGCGGCGGCTTTTGTGATGGTGTGTGCGTTTTCTGGGGTGTTCATGTTGGCCCAGCGGTGTTCGGTCTGCCGGAAGATGAGGTGGGCTGCGATGGTGTATTCCTTGAGGGTCCTGGGGGAGAAGGAGGCTATTTTTTGTCCTTTGCTGTTGTAGAGTTTGAGCTGGTCGGGGTGGAAGTCGCCTTCGGCGGTGGTTTCTGTGGGGGTGTAGGTGTAGGCGTTGATGGGGGTGGTGATGCGGCGTCCGGTCCAGGTGCGGTGGGTGATGGTTCCGTTGGGGTTGATGCTGAGGTAGCTGGTGGCACCGGCGGTAATGCTGAGATATTTTGTCGTGCGGCGGGGCATCATGAGGTTGTTCACAAGGGGGAGCTTCTCTTCGTAAATACCCTCATTATATGTATTTATTGCTTTTGTTATAGTAAATATTGATACTTTTCAGCACTTCAGCAGGAAGGCACCACAAAACGTGGAACTGCAAGATATTGTCGCTAAAGCCTACAAACTACGCGTTGAAAAAGAACTCATCGAACTTGCCGAACTCCGCATGGTCAAAGCCCTCGCCGATGCCGGAGCAAAAAACAACCAGTTCGCTCGCGGACTCGGTATCAACGAATACAAGCTGCCCGATATGCTCAAAAAAGCAGAGCGTGTTGAGCCTATCCGTGCCGGGTTTAGCTCCGGCTCCCCGTATGAGATCTGTCAACGCTACTACGTTGGTGAACTCACCCGTGCCCAAGCAATTGATGAACTCGTCCGTTGGGAATACAAGCCTCAAGCCAAAGGTGAGGAATGGGATCCTTGGGGTATGGAAGGAGGAGCACCCCGCGTCCGCGGTTCCTGGGATGATATGCACACCGCTAAAACCCACAAACTGATCGACCACAGCCTCATGCTAGAAGTCTCTCGGACACGAGCCGCTCTACGACGCGCTGCAGAAGGATAACCATCCGATGTCTGAATACAAGGATTGAGTCATTAAAATCAGCTCTTAAAAGTACTTGGGCGGGTATGTGCACACCTGAGGCGGGTGCATTCTATGGGTTTGCCCGGTGAGTCTTCTGATTGCGTGTTTTCTCGCTTTTTAAAATGTGATAGTGACTTAAACTAGAGGGTGGTAGTTAAATACTTTAGCTATTGAAAGAGGCCAGTAAGAACCAGCGTGTAGGTTTTCCGTGTGGGGCTATATGCTGTGTTTCGAAGGGAGAACGAATTATGGCTGATGGGGGCGTCCGTCCGGAGGATATTGAGTGGAATATTGATTCACTGGGAGCCACGCTTGTTGAGCTGTATAACAACATGTCTGAGCTTATTGACATGTATGAAGAGCTGCGGGACCGGGTGTATGCTGTAGAAACTGCTGGTGGGGGCTCAACGAGTGAGCCCTCTAAGTATTGTTGGCGTAATATTTCTGACCCGGCTGAGGCTACTCGTCTGTGGAACGAGTTAAGGTCTTGGGTTGATTGGCTGAATTTTCGGTATTTCAGTACGGGCAGGTTTAGGATAGCCCCATGCTGGTATCGGCACGGGGCTGCGGTTGAGGAGCTGACAGCGTTGTGGGCTTCCTGGAAAGCGGCTTACCAGGGTGGGGATTTTTCAGACAGCGCGTTTTACTGGCATGAGCGCTTGTTCGACTCAAGCATTGAGCGTTTAAAGGGCTATTTCAGGGAGTGCCAGCAGGGGCACCGGCAGATGCAGGAGCTTGTGTATATCACTGATGATGGGTTTGATGATTTCGTAAGTTTTCAGGTTGGGGGCATTAACGGCGGCAGCGGACATAACCCCGGCTAGTTAGCCTGCTGTGGGATAGGGCCCCACATGGAGGAGAGCCACCAGTTACTGTTAATGTAACTGGTGGCTCTGCTGTGGCGGGGTTAGAGGCGCGGGCCGCCTTGCTCTGGTGGTTTTCTCCTCTTGTGGTGCTGGTCGTTATTATTTTGTTGAGGCTTGGGGCCTGCATCTTTCTGGGGACTCTGCCCGCGCGTGGTGCTGAGCCTGTTATTAAGCGAAAGCTGTGTTTCAGGGCTCTGCTGCCGGTTTGGTTGAGGCTTGGCGGCGGGGACGGCCCCTGCTTCTCTCCAAGCGTGAAGGCTGTCGCCTTTTGCCGCGAAAATACGCTGCGGTTCGGAGCCGTTGTTGTCCCATACCGTATATGAGGTAACAGTGTCGTTGTTTTTAGCGGCTTCGTAAGTAGCGCGGGCGGGCCCTGAGGGGTGCTCACCACGTAGTTTGGGGTCGAACACGCTGTCGATGAATTCGGCGGGAACAGGGCGCCCGCCGAGCCCTTGACCTGTTGTGAGGGTATGGGTGTAGTCGTGTTCCCAGCGGGAGTAGACACGGTTATGTGAGTTTTCTTGGGTGACTTCCACATTAATAAGGCTAACGTCTTGGTAACCTTTTTTCTGTAACCGGTCAATGTCTCGTTGAAGGGTGCTGGGGTTACTGTAGACCCTGTCAAGAATAACGTTTTTATCTTCGCGTTGTGCGTCTTTAAGAAGTTCTTCAGCAAGGTAGGTTGATTCTTGGTGGACGAGGCTGCCGAAGTCCATGGGGAAGAATTTTTCGCCTTGGTCGGTGAGCTGTTTAACTTCGGGGATATTGTAGAAGGTGTTAATTTCTCCGCTTTTAATGGCTTCTTCAATGAGGAGCACTTTAAAGGCGTCAGGGTCAATGGGCAGGTAAGTGTCAGGGCTTCCGTCGAGGGCTCTTTTGAGGGTAGTGCTTTTTCCTGCTCCGGGTGCCCCGGCCATCATAATGGTTTTGCGTTCGGTATCAATATTGTCGTATCCGTGGGTTTCTTTATATTTATCCAGAAGCCGTTTGTGTAATTCTTTTCGTTCTTTGGTAAGAGACGCGTCTTCAGATAGTGGGTCTATGGCTTTTTGATAGGTGGAGTTGGCCCCCCATGCGTCGAATGGCCCGCCTTGAACGGAGAGTTTATCAATATTTTCTTTATGGGTACGGGTATCGGTGATACGGTCGGTCATTGGGGTTTATCCTTCTGCGGCGCGGCGTATGGCGGCTCGTGTCCGAGAGACTTCTAGTACTAGGTCGTAGTCAATGAGGTTGTGTACTTCTGCGGTGTCGAGGTCGTCCCAGGATCCGGGGACTTCGGGTGCTCCTCCTTCCATGCCCCAGGGGTCCCATTCTTCTCCTTTAGCTTGAGGCTTGTACTCCCAACGAACAAGCTCATCAATCGCCTGAGCACGGGTGAGTTCACCAACATAGTAGCGTTGACAGATCTCATACGGGGAACCGGAGCTAAACCCGGCACGGATAGGTTCTACTTCGTTAGCTTCTTGAATTTTTTTGGGGATGTCACTTTGACGGATCCCGAGCCCGCGAGCGAACTGGTTGTGTTTCGCTCCGGCATCAGCGAGGGCTTTGACCATGCGGAGTTCGGCAAGTTCGATGAGTTCTTTTTCAACGCGTAGTTTGTAGGCTTTAGCAACAAGGTCTTGCAGTTCCATGGTGTGTTTTCCTTTACGAGTAGTTGGGTGCGCGGTCTAGGGGGTTTATCCTTCGGGGGTGGCCTGGGCTTTCGCGTCGATTTTATCGCCAACTTCAGTGTAGAAGTCGTAATCAATAAGTTTGTGGGTTTTGGCGGTATTCATATCGTCCCAGGATCCGCGGACACGGGGTGCTCCTCCTTCCATACCCCAAGGGTCCCACTCCTCTCCTTTAGCTTGAGGCTTGTATTCCCAGCGGACGAGTTCATCAATCGCTTGGGCACGGGTGAGTTCACCAACATAGTAGCGTTGGCAGATCTCATACGGAGAACCGGAGCTAAACCCGGCACGGATAGGCTCAACACGTTCTGCTTTTTTGAGCATATCGGGCAGCTCATATTTACTGATGCCGAGTCCGCGAGCGAACTGGTTGTGTTTCGCTCCGGCATCAGCGAGGGCTTTGACCATGCGGAGTTCGGCAAGTTCGATGAGTTCTTTTTCAACGCGTAGTTTGTAGGCTTTAGCGACAGTATCTTGCAGTTCCATGGTGTGTTTTCCGTTACGAGTAGTTGGGTGCGCGGTCTAGGGGTTTATCCTTCAGGGGTGGCCTGAGCTTTCGCGTCGATTTGATCAGCAACCTCATTGAAGAAGTCGTCGTCAATGAGTTTGTGTACTTCTGCGGTGTCGAGGTCGTCCCAGGATCCGGGGACTTCGGGTGCTCCTCCTTCCATACCCCAAGGATCCCACTCCTCACCTTTAGCTTGAGGCTTGTACTCCCAACGAACAAGCTCATCAATCGCCTGAGCACGGGTAAGTTCACCAACATAGTAGCGTTGACAGATCTCATACGGAGAGCCAGAGCTAAACCCGGCACGGATAGGCTCAACACGTTCTGCTTTTTGGATCATGGCTTCGCGTTCTGAGGTGGGGATGCCTAAATATTGGGTTATTGCTTGTGGTTCGGCTCCGGTGCTCAGAATAGTGTTGATCATGCGGTAGACTTCTAGGTCCATGAGCCTTTTGCGGACTTTGGTATGGCGTGCTTTTTCAACGAGTTCTTGCAGTTCCACGTTCCATAGTGCCTTCCTGCTGAAGTGCTGAAAAGTATCAATATTTACTATAACAAAAGAAATGACTGAATATAGGGCATTTCAAATTACGTTCAGCTATGTATCATCATCGTTTAACGGTCGACATGTCTTGAATAATGGTCCTGTCGCTGGGCAGTTTTAGGGTGCCGTGGCGGCTCAGTGAACCTTGCTACGATATATGTACATTTATGAGTACCCCGCAGGGCGCGCCAGCTGCCCGGATTCTATGATGAATAGGGGCATCGCAAGGAGGGAAGAATGGAACCGTCAAGGTACCCGCGTGTGGATGCCGTTGTTCGAGGGCCAGCTGTTGTTGAGTTAACTGTTCAAGATCAGGAGTCCCGCTTCTTTCAAGAAGCCACAACTGATGCGGCCTTATCCCATTCCTACGCCCATGTTTCCACTATTGCAGGTAATCTGGGACGCCCGGTATACGTTCATGTAGTAGATATACAGGGCAACGACAAAGTGATGGTGGTGTACCCAGATGGCTTTGTTGAGCCCGAAAATATGGTGGTTCCTCAAGCAGCGGTAGCGGCCCCTGCTGCGGAGAACAAACCCTTCTACAAGCGGGCAGTGTTTCTTGTTCCGCTGGCTCTGGTTCTTGTTGTGGGGCTGCTGGGTGGCGGCGTGTGGGGGGTCATGTTTTTTCTCTCGAATCAGGGGGAGAGAACTGTTGCGGCTGAGTCTCATGAAACTAGCGCAGAACCCCAAAGTCCTAGCTCTGCCCAGGAGAAGAAAGGCGATGCCGTCCAGTTAACTGGTGCTGCTGAAGTTTCCGCCGTCTCTCAGGACGGTAAATATGTCACCTACCTGTCCGGTAAAACACTGTATGTTGTATCGGCTCAGACGGGGGAGGAAGTCAGCAAAACGGAGGTAAAAGAGCCTGATAATGCGCTTTCTGAACTGACAATACGGCCCCACCAGGGTGGTTTCGCATACGTTGGTAAAGAGTCCTACCTCACGTGGTCCAGTGATAAGAAATTCAGTGAGGTGCTGCGGTACTCCGCTAAAGACCAGCAAATGCTCACCCGTCAAGGGGTTACTGCTTTGGTTAACCGTGATAACCCGTCTAAACCAGCGAAAGTAACGCTGCTGGGGTCATCGCCCAAAGAGTTTCGCACCCCGGCCGAGGGCGCGTCGTTTATTTCTACTGATGGTTCACGGGCGTACTGGGCTACTTCCCAGGACGGAGGAACAGTTGTTACGGCTGATTCGTCCGGCAAGGTTGAGGGCTCGCATAAGCTTGCCTCACCGGGGGAGGGGGCGCGTCTTATATCGTGGGCTGGGGTGAGCTCGCGTGGCGAGGTGATGACGCTCTGGTCTGTTGATGGCCGTTCAACCCTGGTTTTTCAGTCGGTGAGTTCTGATGATATTGCGGCGAAGGTCTCCGTTGACGCATCAGAGGGGGCCAAGGTAGATTTTTCTGGTTCGACACTACTATTAGGTAAGCAAATTATCGACTGTAACACTCGTTCAACGTATACCATAGAGATGGTCCCTGAAAAAGCTACCCCACTTCCGGTGGGCTTTCACCTTTCTGGCGGCACGGGCGGCGTTTCGTGGGCTGGCCCCGGTGGGGTGCGCAAGAGCCCGGAAGGTGAGGTTCTTGGTGTTAACCATGATGGAGCATCCGTGCTGTTATCAGCCGACCATCACCACATGACAATTATTAAGAAAGATGGAGAGTGAGTGACCCCATGAAGAAACAAGTGACAATACTGGGCGGTTTGGCTGTTCTTGCAGCTATTAATATGGTTCCGGCTATGGCTGATGATGCCCCCTCTGAAGCGTACACCCCTGCGGCTGTGGCAACTGAAGAGCCCGCTGCTGCGGTTTCCCCGGCAGCTGTTGTTCAGCCTGCTGCTGAGCCTGAGGCTCCGGTTCTTGCTACAGAGCAGGACCCCGTCGGGTTTTTCCCCACCCCTGGACTGACTCCCGCTCCGGGGGATGCGACACCGGCAGATCCTGCTATTGATCCGACCCCTGCGCCTGCCGACCCGGCAATTAACCCCACTCCGGCTCCTGCTCCTACGCCTGATGCCCCGGTAGCTCCCGCCCCGGTGGCTCCCGTGGTTGATACCGAGCCTGCTCCCGTTCAGCCTGTCCAGCCCGCACCGGTTGAAACTCCTGCCCCGGCAGCCCCGGTAGCTCCTGCCGCCTCAGCCGACACCTCTGTGGCAGGCGGTTCCGCTGCACAGGCTCCGGTTCAGGCAGCACCCGTGCAGGCCCCTGCCGCTCAGGCTACTGTTCAGGCGGCCCCCGCCGCGCAGGCACAGGCTGCACAGGCTCCGGCCTATACTCCTGCTTACACCCCTGCTTCTGAGGCAGCAGCTGGCGGCTCGGGTGCTGGTGCTGCAGCTAATGGTGCGTCCGGCGGGTCTGCCGCTGTTGCAGGTTCTCAGGCCGCCCCGGCTGCTCCTGCCGCTCAGCAGGCTCAAGACTCTGGGACCGTTGCTGTGCCTGCTAACAACCCGGCTGCTGCTTCTGTTGCGCAGAGTGAGAGCCAGGCAACCGTTGCGAAGAGCGCAAGTAACCTGGCAAACACCGGTTTCTCAGCCACCCCGGTGGCTACCGCTGCCGGACTATTCGCAACGGGTGTAGCGCTCACCTATGCTGCATCGCGGAAGCGCAGGCAGCAGGCGTAAAGAGCCCGTCTAGGGAGCTTGCTTCACCCTTGGTTCGCTGAGGTTGTGGGTGTTCCCAGGCGTGTGCCTGCCATATGCCTTGTAGGTATAACTCAACTGTTCTTGAGAAAGAACTAAAATTCGCCTGGATTGGGTGGTGAAACAGCCTCTCAACCCAGGCGAATTGTTTGTGGGCTCTGTTCAATAAGTATGTTTTTGATCGCTTTGCAGTGGGTGGTGCAGGAGCTGCAAGGCCTAATAATTGCAAGTTAAACGTGAGGGCTGCCCTACTGTGCGTGTCTTAGAGCTTGAAAGTATCAGTTTTACACTAAAGTTTAACAGTCAGCTGCCGGAGGGTAGCTCTTCCTATCCTCCTATTTGCTGCACTTATATGGTTTATATGGTAGTAGGCTGTCAAAAAACAGGGCATACTTTTGTTTCCTTGTAAAACATAAATTTTTACTCGGATAACCTCTTGTGATAGTTCATGAAGTGTATAGTTATAATAGACTTGACTTCTGGCCCGCTTGAATCGGGAAGCTTCTGTTGCCTATAATCATCTTCGGACGGGCCAGCCGTCTCACCGCGTGATAAATAGAAAGAAATACACCCTAATATGAGTACCCCGATAAGGGGTAACAATGCTACCGTTACCCCAGACAGTTCTGTGACGGTACCTGCTGATGGCGGGTACGGGTATGTTGCAGCACCCGCAGAGCAGTCCGATACGAACGCACCTGCCGCCTCTGCCGGGGCTAAAGGTAACGCCGGGGCACCTTCCTCTCGTTATTACACGTATACTGCCGAGCCAGCTTACGGCTACTCACGGCCACACAATCCCGGCATCACCAATACCAATGCAGCAGGCGGTGGTAATGTGCCGGACGCATCCGCAGCGCAGCAGCCCCCTAACGGGTATTATGCGCAGAACCCTCCAAGATATGAACAGGCACATCCGCAGCCTGCCGTTCAGGGTTATCAGCAAAAACATCAGGATGCTGCAAGAAATTCATTGCCGGAAAGAACACAGCCACCGCAGATTCACCAAGAACAACACACACCAGTCCAACAAGCGCCAGTAGCACAGCATCGGCAGTCGGCAGATAACCGTTTTTATGGGAATCCTCAGCCGGAAACGCCCATGTCGCAGCAGGCTCCTCTCACTCAGTACCAACAACAGCAGCCAAGCTTACAGGAGCAGATTCCGCCGCAGCAGGTAGGTGCTCCAGGGCCTGTGCTGCCTGTGAGTGAGCCCCAGCCATCTGTAGCTGACGGGGCTTCGGGCGCTTTCGCACCACAGTACCCGCAGGCTTTTGAGCCTCAGCCTAGTGCGCCGGTGTAGCCGCAGTACACTCCGGTTTCACCTCAGGAAGATCTAAGGGGTCCTGCGGGTGCTGGTGAGGCGATGAACACTGTTGGCGCGGAGCCGGCAGGTTCTCAAGAGTCTGCGCCTAGCGAGCCTGTGCCTCCGGTGAGTGCGCCACAGGGCGGGCAGCTGTCCCCGATCGTGTATGGGGTTTCACCAGTATCGGGTGCTACAACGTGGGCTTCACTGCTGGGGCTAGGCGAAGTGGTTGATATTGACCGTGCGGTAGCCTCGGGGAGGCCGCTGGTGTTGGTAGCGCGTACCACTGAGACATCAATACAGGCGTGTTTCGATTTCTTGTCTGTTCACCGTAGCGGCGTGGATATTGCAGCAATTCTGTGCGTTGCTGACGCCCCGGGGGCAGCGGTGCGTCCTGTGAAACATAAAATCAAGATTTTAGCCGGGGCTAACTCGGTTATTTCCGTACCGTGGGTACCACGCCTGCGGGCGGTATCTCTCACTGCTGAAGCGGCTGCTGACAAGGCGGTTGTGAAAGCGGTTAAAAATGTGATTTCCGGTCTTCCGGCCGGTGTTATTGAGTAAAGGAATAAATACATTATGAAAAAGTCAGTGAAGTCTTTGGGATATGGTGCTTTGGGTGCGGTTCTATCGCTTCCTTTTGTAATGTCGGCAGCACATGCTGAGATAAAGCCCGCCCCGAAAGAAATGTGTGATGGTCTGGACACAATGCAGGCATGGGTTACGGGCATCGCCGCTTCATTGGGTGTTATTGGTCTGGTAATCATTGGTGCGGGCATGTTTTTCTCGCACCGGCATGAGTCGGGTGAGGGTGCTTTTAAGAAAATCGGCTGGTGGATTGGGGGCGCTATTGTGGTGACTGCGGCGGTTGGTATTGCCTCTGTCTTTATCGCTGGCAAGTTGAACTGTCGCTAATAGTTACTGATACTAACTAACTCTGGAGGTGCACGATGTCTCGTATGTCCGAAGTGCAGAAACGTAACCTTGCTTTTATCTTTATGCTGTGCGTGATTCTAATGCTGGCTGTTTTGCTGGTGTGGAATCTGATGGGAAATAAGGGAGAGAATAAAAACTCTGCTGAGGGTGCGGCGTCGTCGAGTTCTGCACCTTCGGATGGTGGTCAGCAGTCAAGTACGCCGTCCTCTAATGCTACAGGCCGCGGCGACCATAAATGCGATGTGCCGGTGGCTCCTGATAAGGCTTTTAGCGCTGAACTGCCGTCTGATTATCGGTTTGAGACAACAACCCATGGTGTTATTTACCCGATATCGGCTCAGTATGGTCCTACCTATAAGCCAGGCATGGTGGTGGGGTATTGTTTCGCTCATAACCCAACAGGTGCTGCTCTGGCGGCTAGTCAGGGTAGCACGATTGTTGGGGATACTCGGGCTACTGAGGCCGAGCTTCGTGGACTGTATTCTTCGCGTATAGCAGCTGATCTTCATTCCGCGCCTAATAGTAATACTGAGCGTGTAAATGCTCGTATTGCTGGTTATGATATAGAAAATTATTCTCCTGAAAAAGCTACTATCGGTATTGTTGTTATCGCTAAGGACTCGGATGGGAAAAATATGGGATTTAAGGTATCTATACCATTAATTTGGGAGGATAATGATTGGAAAATAGATACTGATAAAAAGCCGGAGCCGTCTCCCTTAACCAAGGAGCCAACTCATATTTTCAAGGCTCAAGGTGGCTCACAAAATGCCTGAGCTCTGGAATGCAACAGTGGATACCGTCGTAGGCGGTGCTAAAAAATTTGGCGGTGCAGTGTGTGATGCAGCTGGTAAATATGCTGGGGCGGATAGTCAAGCCTGCCGTAAAGTGGTTGATGGTACCGCCGAAAAAGCAGGCGAAGCTGCTAAAGACCCTGTTGGCACTGCTGTTAAAACTGCGCTTGAAGGCCCGATTAATGATTTTCTGATCTCTTTGTGGACCGGGGCCGTCAATTTTTTTCAGACATTTATTTCGTCATGGATTCATGCTGGTCCTGTTATTAGTCTTGAAAAAGACACAATGGACTGGATGAAGGTAGCAACCGGCCCTATGGTGTGGATCTGCGCCGTGATTGGGATTCTCATCGCTGGTGGTAAAGCGATGTGGAACGCGCGTGGAGACGACCTGCGTCTGATGATGCAGAGCCTTGCTCGGGTCATGATTGTCTCTACCGGTGGCTCTGCATTTATCGCATGGATGATTACAGCAAGCGATAGTATGGCTGGGTGGATTCTCAAGATGGCACAGTGGGATAAACTTAATGTCAAAGAGGCTCTGCTGAAAGATCCAGCCGCATTCGTAGCAAGCGCAGGCGCGATGTCGATTATATTCTCCGGCATTATGGTTCTGGTCGTTCTTATCCAATGGATACTAATGATTATCCGCGCGCTGGTTCTGCCTATTATCGTGCTATTCTGGCCTATCTCCGAAGCCATGAATATGGCCGCTGGAGTGCCCAGATTCTCCCGAGCCTCGCGGTGGATACTAGCATTCTTATTATTTAAACCAACAGTCGCCATATTGTACGCATTTGCTTTTACGCTGCTGAAATCCCAAGACGGTATTGGTGGCCCGGTGATGGCAGTAGCAGTTGTGACCATCAGTATTTTTGCGCTCCCCTTCATCCTCAAGATCGTTATGCCGCTCTCCACTGCTATTGGCGCTGGCGGCGGCGGTGACGAGCTTATCGCCGTTGGAAAACTCGCTCTTGCGGCAGCAGCAGCCGGGGCTACCGCCGGTGCAGGCGCTGGCGCTGCTGGTGCCGGTGGTGCTGCTGGTGCTGGCGGCGGGGGAGCAGCTGGTGGCGCTGGCGGAGGCGGCGGTGGAATGGCGGCTGCCGGTGGCGCTGGCGGTGGAGGCAGCGGAGGCGGCGGTGGAATGACCATCGACTCCGGCCAGACCCTTGGTTCAAGCGGCCTGATGCCGGTAGACGATACGCCCAGTGGCTCAACCGGCCAGGGATCTAGCGGTAGCCCAATCAGCAATTCTAATACTGACCCCGAGGGAACTGGCACCGGCGGGGGATCAGGCGGTGGCCCCGGCTCAGAGGAATTGCAGCCCGACCCGGACGAAACGCACCCTGACGACTTTATTCTGGACCCTGGTAACGAAAAACAGGATCCAGGAGGCGGAGGTGGCGGTGACGATAAACAGCATCATGACCCCAATCAGCGTAATTTCGATGACCAGGAGTCGAATAAGGGCGGCGGCGGGGGTAACAACAAGTCTTTTGAACGCCAGAACCCTCCGCTGGAATATCAGGAACAGCCGCAGCCGCACCACCGCGAACAACAAAACCGCACCCCGCCTCCTGAACGCCAGCAACAGCAACAGCAGGCTTATCAGGGAACAAGGGAACAAGAAAATAACCCTGAGTCCTTCGCTGATGCCTTCTTTAAATGGCATCAACGGCTAGACCAAATCGGTCCAAACTCGAACCTTGGGGATACATTCCTTGACGAGACACATATCGACCGTGACGGTCAGTAAAGAGAAGGAAGGATAGTATGAGCAACCCACAGTACGGTAACTCTATCCGCGTTGGTTCTCTGCGCATAGGCGGTTGGCTGCCGGTGCGGTCATTCGTGATCGGGCTGGGCACAGTTGTGGCCACTATGATGATTATCCTTTTGGGATACCTAATACCTGGGCTGGTGTTCCTGCTGGGTATGTTCCTCGGGCTGGCTATTTTCGGAATTCCCTTTGGAGATGCAGACCTGACGCTGGCGGCTCGCATATTACGTAGCTTAAGGCATGCACGGCACGTCAGCACCGGGGAAGCAACCTTCGTGAATTCCCACTTTTCAGGACGCACCTCTGAAGAGCTATTGGGGCTCCCCGGGTACCTGCATACCATCAACACAGTCAACAGCATTGATGGTACAGGCGCACCGGTTCAGCTGCTGCACCATAAGAGCGTAGGCATGGCGTCAGTGACGTTAGCGTGTGCTCCCATAGGCACGAATATGCAGCCGCAAGACTCCACAACCCACCAGGTAGGTTCTTTCGCGAACTGGCTGGGTTCGCTCGCCTCCGAAGGGGGCCTGCGCGGTGCATCCGTCACGGTGGATTCCATCCTTGAGTCTTCCCTGCCCATGGCCGAGGCCATCATGGACACGGTGGATGCGCGCTCACCACAGGTGGCGCAGCAAATCCTTCGTGAAGCCGCCGCAGCGCTTCCTGCACGTGTGTCAAAAGTTACTTCTTATGTCACACTGGGTTGGCGCCTCTCATCCCTAGATGACGATATTGACGGTGCGCTGGCAGAAATAGTATCGCGCATACCACGGCATGTGTCAGCCCTATCTGCTTCAGGAGCAGGGCAGATCCACGCCATGAGCGACGCCGAGTATGGCGACATGATGTACACGGCATACAACCCGCATCGTACAGGTGAAGTGGAGCGGGAACTCCACTACGGTATTGATGCCGTGCGCACTTTTGCTGGCTCCGGTCCTGAATATACAGACGCTACAGATAAACGCGTAGTGCTTCATGATGGTGTGGCGTCAATGACGGTGATGATGACGGTGCCTGACCCGTCAAAGATCACAGAACGCTCTTATGAGCGCCTGTTTGCTCCTTCTCGCCACTTTTTGCGGAAACGTGTGACGATGTTCTACCGTCCGATTCCCGTTTCAGCGCAGCGTACCCGAATCGACAGCGCATCACGTAACTCCACCACCGAAAATACCTCCCGTAAACGTGTGACGGTTTTTGAAACAAAGAAAGCAAAAGCGATCGGGCACACAATGGACCAGATGTCACGCGGGGCAATGATTCACGAGTGGGCGCTCATGATCACAGTAACATTTGAGCCAAACCGCAAAGCTAAACGTGCAGCAGAAAATGAGCTCAAAGGACTCATGGGCGGTATGCGCTGGACATTCGCTGACTACGCTGCAGACGCGGCATTCCACCAGACCCTCCCAATAGGGCTGTTCCCTTGGGTGTACTCATCACGGCCGTGGCTTTTCAACCCCGAGTATACAAATCAGAAAGGCAGCGCTAAAACCAAGGGTGGGTCGTCCTCCTCCGCCCGCGCTCAAGAAGGGGACGGCGCATAGGCATGGGTATTTTTTCTCGATCCAAAAAGAAGAAACAGCGTTCAGCAACAGCGGTTGTTGACCCGCTACCCAAAATAAGTAGGGCTGGACAGCATGGGGTAGGCGGCGGCGCCTGGGACCAGCTGGCCGCCCCGCGTATGTGGCTGGAATCTAACTGGGATAACGCTGGGCTGTACCCCTTTATCACCGGTACAGCTAGGCCGCGGCTAGGAGCACCCATTGGGTACGACCTGACCTCTGGTTCGGCAGTGGCAATGGATCATATGTCACTGTATAAATCAAACGCTATCACGGCTCCATCCGCGATGGTGTTCGGCCTAAACGGATTTGGTAAATCATCGATATCTGGTCTGGTTGCGGCCTCGGTCAACGCCACAGGGTGCCCATTGGCTATTTTCGACCCGATCAAGGGTGAGTGGGCTGACTTTGCGCGCGCTATTGGAGCTGACGTCTTCCAGATCGGTATTCGCGATAATAATACAAAAATTAACCCGTTAGATCCCGGGCCGCTAGCGTCAGCAGGGGCATACATTGGGGGCGATTTAGGGCGTTCAATGCGTGCAGACGCGATCACTAATATTGTGCATAACGTGATCGCGCTAGTGCGTATTAACCGCGGCCGTGATAAGAGCATTTCAGACTCGGAAGCGACTATTATCAAGCTCGCGGTTGAAACCGTGATGGATAACGAGCAGGCCCCATCACTGAAGCACCTGCTGTACTTCTTCGATAACCCCTCAGATAACGCGCTCTATGCTTCCGGGCTTGGGTCTTCTAGAGAGTTTAAAGAAACATACTCTGAGCTGTTCCGCTCCCTCTCAGCTCTAGTATACGGCGAGATGTCGACAGTTTTTTCTGATAGAGGTGTGAGCATTAACCCGGGTAACCCCGGTGGGTTCTGCTTCGACTCCTCATCCATCCCAGATAGCCTAGACCGGATGATCTCTGCGGTCATGATGTCTACCTGGCGCTTAGGGATGAACGCGATCGATGCGCACTGGGAACTGGCCCAGCATGAAAAACGCATTGCGGAAGAAGCTGCCGCTGACGGGCAGGTGTATGTGCCAAAGTATACGTGGCACGGGTACTCCTCCTTAATGGATGAGTTCTGGTACCCGGTGCGTATGGCTGACGGCATGGTGCAGGAAGTAGACCGCTTATCCCGTACAAACCGTTCAGTCGGTGTGGGGGAATGGAAAATAACCCACTCGCCCAAAGACTTTTTGATGCTCGCAAACGAAGCAGACCAGAAGATCGCCCACTCGCTGATCGAAAAATGCGGATTGTGGGTGTTGATGGCCATGACATCAGCTGACCTAGACGCATTGAGCACTATTCGGAAGATTGAGGATACTGAGGCTTCATGGGTGACCGGATTTATGTCAGGTGCCCAAGGGCTGGAGCAGCATTCAGAATTTAAAGGATCTGATGGTCGAGTAAATAAGGGCGGGCAGAAAGTACTTGCAGGTGCCGGTAAAGCACTGTGGAAGGTAGGAGATTCACTAGGTATACCGATCCAGTCCCCTAAACCTGCTACCTTAGGGCGACTGCACAATACAGATACCCGTTTTGTGAAGAATAGCTAGTGAAGAGGTCAGCAGATGGATGAAGAGAATAACGGCTCAACTGGCCTCATCATTGCTGGTGTCCTAGTCGTAGTACTAGCTATTATATTTGCTCCCGTCCTCGTAGTGATTATTATTTTTGGCAATAATCAGGCTGCACAAGCAGCATGCACGCCGGGGAAACCATCCGGCGAAACTGCTGTGCGCGGTGAGCCGAATAGTACCCCGCCACCCCCAGGTGAGAAAGGCCCGGATGGTCGTCCTGCTCCGTATTATGGTGTGATTCCGGTGGATTACGATGATAAGGGTGAGACTTCGGGTGTGGGTGGGTTGATCCCTCAGGAGTATGAGCAGGATGTTATTGATGCGTCGAAGGTGTCTGGTATTCCAACGTCGTGGATTGCTGCCCAGATTGAGGCTGAGTCACGGTGGAACGCGGGGTTAGGCCCGAATAAGGCGAATGCCTCTGGCCTCACGCAGTTCACGGCAGAGACCTGGGCGACGTATGGTCATGGTGCTTCGCAGAGTGATGGGCATGCGTCGATCCGGGCGATGGGTGAGTACTTACGAGACTTGAAGAAACAGCTGGAACCAACTATCCAGTCGTCGGGGCAGGACTGGAAAGACGTGGTGATGGCTGGGTATAACGCTGGTCCTGGTGGTCCTATGCAGTACGGGGGCATTCCCCCGTACGAGGAAACCCAGACGTATGTTAAACGAATTCATGTGCTGCATGATCATTTTTATAAGCGGGTGTACGGGGACGAAGTCGGCGGTAAGTCGGATGGTTCGGTTGATACCGCTCCAGTGCAGAACGCACCTGCTGGGTCTGGCGGCTCAAATTCGGGTAGCGGTTGCAGCGGCTACTCGGGTGGTTCGACCAGCGGTAATGATGATTATCCGTGGAAGGGGTACGCGGAAGGCCCTAACCCTATCACGGGTGCGTACTATGTGAACTGTACTGATTTTTCGTTGTGGCGGTTAAACCAGCAGGTGGGTGCGACCGATCCGCAGAAGCCGAAGTACACGAATAGTAATTTCGTCAATGGCAGGGTGCTCGGTAACGGTGGTGATTGGGCCGATACATGGCGCGCGAAGGGCTGGCCTGTGGATAATACCCCGGAGGTGGGGGCAATGGCTCATTTCTATGCGGGTGCCCCTGGTGCGTCTGCGACGTACGGTCATATTGCGGTTGTTAAAGAGGTTAAAGACGACGGTAAGACCGTGGTGATTGAGGAGTATAACGCTAATACTCCGCACGCGTATGGTACGCGTCAGCTGCCGGCGTCGAACATCAGTAATTATTTGCACATTCCTGATAGTGAGAAGAAGAAATAATGCGGAAAACATGTGTTGTTGGTGTGCTGGTGGCGGCTGTGTTCCTGGGTGGGTGTTCTTCTCAGGGGTCTAGTGGTTCTTCGGGGCAGCAGAGCTCTTCCTCACCGGCGGCTCCGGTGGTGGGGGCCTCAGGTAGTTCATCGGGTGCTGAGGATAATGACCGTTATGGTCATTATGGTGAGCCTGCGAATTCGCCGGGTCCGGGGGCTTATGCGGGGTGGAGTAAAGAAGAGCAGAAGACTGCGACTGAGTTCGCGGTCTCGTCCATGCGTATTTTTGCGATGAAAACGGATGCGAAGACGTGGCATCTTTATATGGATCCGCGGGTGACGGATGGGTATAAGAAGCAGTTGGAGCGTTATAACCCGCAGTATGGGTCGGTGAACACGGTGTATCAGGCGGTGTATACGGAGTTCCCACCGGATGCGAAGAAGGCTGTGGTGCGGGTTGAGACGGATGCTGGGGTGTGGGTGGTGCATCTTCAGCGGGAAGGGGCGGGGGAGGCTCCGAAGGTCGCGCTGATTGAGCCGTTGACGTTGAAGAAGGGGTAAGGTTATGCGTAATGCAGAGAAGTTTTCGGTACTGCTCTTATTTCTTATTTTGGCGGTGGGCGCGTGGTTAGCTGCCCGTGTGAGCGCGTTCTTCTCCACCGGTCAGTGGTACACAAACGTGCAGGATCTTGCGCGGGTGCTGGGTGAGCACGGTATAGGCGTAATGTTCTGGGTGGTTATTGTAGCTGCTTTAGTGGTCGGGTTTTTCGCGGCCGGTATCGTCATTAAACTGGACGATAAGTTCGGTGAGGGCGCACACCAGGGGAATAAAGCTGGACTGCCGCACATGGTAAAGTACGCGCAGGTAGCTAAGACCTTGGGGTATGAAGCTGCGGTAAAAAACGCGCGGCAGAAGGCAAAACTGTCGATGCCTCCAATATCTGCGGACCCTGCGGAATCAAAGCGTCAGATTGATGAATTTGTGGATCGTATGCCGGATTCCTGGCTGGTGACGGAGCTGGGCAAACTTGGGGGCAAAGTTACTTCTTCCGGGGGATCCAGTTCGTATAGCGGAGGTAAACCCGTTTACGGTGAGGCGAAAGAATCGAAGCTTGTACTGGCTCCAACTCAGGCCGGTAAAACCACCTCGATTGCCTCGAACCTGGTGCTGGACGCCCCCGGCGCTGTAATGGCAACATCCACAAAGTCTGACCTTTTAATGCTTACCGCGGTGGCCCGCGAACGTACAACGGGTGGGCAGGTATTAGTTTTTGATCTTGATAATACGTCAGGGTGGCCGCATCGGGTGATGTGGAATCCTGTTGCCGGGTGTGAAAACTTTGAGGTCGCACAGCGTCGTGCTCAGGCGTGGGCTGGTGCGCAGCCTATGGGCGGTACGAAGAACGGAGACTGGTTTAATTCTCAGGCGGGCGCTTTTCTCGCGAGGTTTTTGCATGTTGCTGCGGTCGCTGGGCGCAGTATTGAGGACGTGATGGTGTGGGCCGAGAATTTGAGGTCGGCCATCCCCCTGGAAATTGCACAGTCCTACTCCCACCATGTGAGCCCACAGGTTATTTCATTCCTGGAATCGAAGCTGGACTCACGGGCCGGTGAGACAATCGACTCGATCCAGCAGACACTTGCAGGGCTGCTGGAACCGTTGGCGGTAGAACGTATCCGTGAGCAGCTGGTGTGCGATTCGCGGCACGCCTTTAATATGCGGGATTTCTTGTCGGGACCGAACACCATATACCTGGTATCTGATACGGCGACGGGTGTTGAGGTTGGCCCACTGGTTTCGATGTTTGCCAATGAGCTGATCAACACGGCACGCGAACTATCCCAGGAGATGTACGGTGGTAGGCTGTGGCCGTGTTTCCGTGCGGTGCTGGATGAGGGCCCGAACCTCGCGGCATTCCCAAAGATGGATTCTATTATGTCGGATATTAACGGTCGTGGTGTTGAAGTAATTCTGATTGCGCAGTCGTTCTCTCAGCTGGTAGACCGTTGGGGTGAGCAAGGGGCAAAAACAATTTCTGGTAACTCGGTGGTGAAGTACTACCTGCCGGGCTTGGACGTAGAGACGCTGCGGCCGGTTTCTGAGGCACTGGGTAAATTCGACCGTAAACGGGTTTCTCGGTCGTATTCCGCAGGGCAGTACGGTAACTCCACCTCGTACTCTGTGGAAGAGAAATCGGTGATGGAGGCGGCGGCCATGACCCAGATCCCAGCGTTTACGGCTATGGTGCAGTATAAGAACTATAGGCCAATGCACCTGGGGCTAACCCCGTGGTGGACCCGTGCCGACGCTGGGGTGCTGAAAGAAGACCAGATGAGAGCGTATCAGCTGTGCGGGAAGATGCAGGCCCCCACCATGGATAACTGGGGTGTCACCTCTGACGGTACTGTGAACTACCGTTAGCAGGCGGTTACTGCTGCCCGAGAGCTTCTAGCTGCCGTATCTTAAACGGTAGGGTCTGGTGTAATCCTGGGCTGGGGCGCAGTAGGAGGTTGCTGGTCAAGCTCAGGCTACCCCCTGAAGGATAAACCCCAAAGACCGCGCACCCAACTACTCGTAAAGGAAAACACACCATGGAACTGCAAGAACTCGTTGAAAAAGCACGCCATACCAAAGTCCGTAAAAAACTCCTTGACCTAGAAATTTACCGTGCAGCTAAAACTCTCGCCGATGCCGGTGCTACCCCGCACGATTTCGCCCATGGGCTTGGTATCAGTAAATATGAGCTGCCCGATATGCTCAAAAAAGCAGAGCGTGTTGAGCCTATCCGTGCCGGGTTTAGCTCCGGTTCTCCGTATGAGATCTGTCAACGCTACTATGTTGGTGAACTTACCCGTGCTCAGGCGATTGATGAGCTTGTTCGTTGGGAGTACAAGCCTCAAGCTAAAGGTGAGGAGTGGGATCCTTGGGGTATGGAAGGAGGAGCACCTCGTGTCCGCGGATCCTGGGACGACCTCGACACCGCAGAAACCCATGAGCTCATTGATTACGACCTGACATTAGAAGTTTCTCGGACACGAGCCGCTCTACGCCGCGCCGCAGAAGGATAAACCCCAATGACCGACCGTATCACCGATACCCGTACCCATAAAGAAAATATTGATAAACTCTCCGTTCAAGGCGGACCATTCGACGCATGGGGACAAACAGCTCAACCAGCAGGTTAACTGCCACTGTGTGGTGTAGAACAGGGACCCGCGTATCGAAATACTGGCGGGTACTGCCCACAGTGTTCCACAGGATGTCAACCTCGTACTCTAGGTTTTCGGTCATTTGAAGTTTTTCTGGGCGCGGAACAACCTCTAATGAATAATCCTCCATGTTACGTCGTAATATTTCTTCCAGTATGCCTTCTACCAATCTGAGGCATTAAATAACAAGATAGATAAGATTAAATGTCTTTAAAGCCACAAATATTAAACAATATACGAGCTACGATCCATCGGATTGACTCCAGTCGGTATATTCAACAACAGATACGTGCCGGGCGGAAACCTGAGAGTTTTCGGAGTGAGGTACTCCTATCAGATGAAGAATTCGGAAGGTTTGTTAAGTACCCTCTGGAAGAGGTAAAACCTGGGTTTTCTGGAGCTAGTATTCGCGAGATCTGTGATCGATATGCTGCGGGTTTGTTTTCGAGGGATCAAGTAATTGATGAGCTGCAGCGTTGGCCGTATGAACCACGACAGACTCTCGGGTGGTTTTACGAGAATAACACGGATCTTTCCTCTGAATATTTGGAACTTGCGTATGATCGTGGGCTTATTAGCGAGGATATTTATGATGCTGTGTACGATAGTCTTCCTGAGGGATTAAGGTAGTTAATGAATAGTAGTATTCGCCCTGAAGTCCTACAGCATTTGATTAGGATGCAGGCCCCCACCATGGATAACTGGGGTGTCACCTCTGACGGTACTGTGAACTGCCGTTAGCAGGCGGTTACTGCTGCCTGAGAGCTTCTAGCTGCCGTATCTTAAACGGTGGGGTCTGGTGTAATCCTGGGCTGGGGCGCAGGCGGTAAGTCATGATGGTAGACCCACAATAAGCCCGCCACGTGTACAGGCTCAACAAGAGCCCATGTGCATGGTGGGCTTATACTGTGGGCTTCCCAACTACCTCTGATTTTGGGCGTTTACTTTATAGTCCCATCCTCGGGTGACGGTCATTGCGCTCGCGCCTGGGGTGGGGCTGCCTGTATTTTTGCGGCTCCTGCCGCTGCTGTGTGTTCTGTGAACGGTTCTGCTGGTGGGAAGGAGCCGTGTTTTTTACATCGTCTAGTTTTGAACGTAGCTGGTACCTGTTGTATGTATTTTTAGGTGCCTCAGAAGAACCTAGCGTGGGCGCATCGTCTGTCCTGCGGAGATTAGGGTCACCAGCATTATTCAGGGAAACACCCCTGCTCAAGCCGACCTCTCGTTGCAGGGGGACTTCGTGCCCCTGCGCGGAAACAGAAGGTGATATGGGTGTAATAGCTTTACCCAGCACAGCGGCTAACCTATCGTTCCTGCCGGTATCTTGGCTATAGAAACGCGCCTGTACGAACTCGTCACGCAAAGGATTTCCAGGGGCAAAAGCAGCGGTATCAATATGGTAACCAGCCTGCTGGGCGAGTTGGGAGAAAAACACGAACTGGCTGCGGGTGTTGCCTTCACGGAAACTGTGGACCACATTGATCTCGCCCCAGCTTTCAGCAAGTCCAGTAACAAACGTGTTCTGATCTAAACCTCGCAACAAGTTTTTTCGGGCCAGAAGGTCATATTGCGCGTGAGCAGCAGCAGTAAGATTAGGCCCCGCAGGGTAGTATGCGTGCCCGAGTTTGACCATGGGTCCATTGGTAGGGGCGGTGCGTTCTTGACCCGCCCAGTCATATACATCCTGAAAGATCGCGTGATGCACAGCTTTCATATGATTGTAATCAAAGTTGCCCTGAATAGGGTTATCATATAGGTTACGCATGCGCACCTTTGTAACCTGTTCCTCTAAAGATCGTAGTTTTTCTGGGTTGGGCTCCCCATAAGGATGTTCAGGGGTTGTAAACTTATTGCGCAGAGTATAGGTGAAGGGAATATAGTAGGCATACCATTCGGGGCTTGCTGCTTGCTCCTGAAGCCAACGCTGTTCCATAGTACTTACACTCCCTGAATTCGGTGTCGAATTTCTGCAATCGCTTCATCGGTTGTGATTTCACCGCGTGCTACACGTTCAAGTCGTTCAAGTTCTTCGGTGGTTGGAGGCGTGCAGCCTGCAAGATTGGCGGCTGCAACAGCGAAAGCGATACTTTCCTGTACTTCCTTTTCGGTGGGTTGCTGCTGAGTGGGTTTCTTCTCGGTCATTGTATCGTTCCTTTGTGAGCTGGTCGCAAAATATACATCTATATTATAAATAATATATTCAAATAAAACTAGTACATACTGTAGAGTGTCTAAAATGTTTTTAATATATTATTGTGCAATATTAATATTCTGAGATAGTGCTTAAGTATTTAGTAATCAACTCAAAAATCGGATATTAGAGATTATTTATATAGGGCTAACCCGCCCCTTGCGCAGTGACAAAGCAGGATATCTGCACTTTCCGGTATGTGGTGATTCATAATTCAATAATTAACTATTAACACGCGAGTAGATGCTGCCGTTCTCTAAGGATAAATGATTGATACCTCAAGAGAAAAAGATATTTATAGAAACGTATGGTTGTGCTAGTCGTTGGAGTGGACATCATGGTTGGTGCCCATGGAATCCTCCTGCCCAGTGGGCTTGTCGTATGGGAGTGGTACACGCCTACTGTCCCTCTTGACGGGTGTGGCCTGCATTCTATTGTTAAGAGCGCACGCACCTTCGAACCGCTACTTCTGCCCCTGCCGCTGTATGATAAGAGTGCGCGATCACCTTATGTGGAAAGGATGCGACCCCTGTCATGACTTCCGTGTTTAACCGCCGTACCGCCCTGGGTCTTCTGGGCGCAGGGTCTGCTGCGTTCTTAGCGGCCTGCGCCCCGCTAAGAAGCGTTAAGAAAAGTAGCGGCGATAGCAGCAGCAGTAGCAGTAGTAGCAGCAGCCCCAATTCACATTCTCCGGAGCCGTCTGAGGAGTCCGTGAGTCCTGCGGTCTCTACGTCATCGTCTTCATCAGCATCTTCGGAGCCTGCGAAGAGCTATAAAGGTGAGGCAAAACTAGAGAAATACGAAACCTCCGCAGGCACCTATGAGCCCGGCACCAGCGAGCATCCCCCGCGGAACGTGCCTAAACCCATTAAGCCAGCGAATATGAATGAAAACTCGGTGGCTGGTCTATACTCAACAATCGCCTTCTATGCCGCTTCGTTCCAGTATTTTGTGACAACGGGCGACCGGCAATACCTGGACCAGGTAAAGACTGATGAGGAAGAGGACCTGAGTGACTACGATGAGATGGCACAATATATCGCAGGCGGTGTCGCATGGTTTGAAAACCCCAAGATTGTTATTACTTTAACGACTGACCAGCCCACCAAGTCAGGCTCTAGTTACACATGGCCCTCTACGGTCGTTTTTGATTACGGTAAAAATGTTCATAACGCACAAGGCCAGACGGTTCCTGTGCCTTCTACAGGGGCTGAAAAGCCTCAAAAGGGGTATATGAAAGGGAAATACACTGGTGGCGTGTGGGAAGTTACCATCATGATCTATGATCTTTCAGATAACTCATAAAAAGAAATTTAAGGTAATAAAAACGAATTTTAGCTACAATAAAAGAGTCAAACATCCTGAATCTGGACAAATGAGATCGATAATATTGTGACTTCCGTATTTAACCGCCGTGCCGCGCTGAACTTTGCGGGTGCTGGATCTGCTGCAGCATTGTTGTCTGCCTGCACCCCTATAAGAACCGTTGTGAAGCATCAAGAGGCTGAGAGCAGCAGCGCATCGTCCAGTGCCTCCGCCGGTCCGGCAAGTTCGTCGTCTTCTGCAGCCTCTAATTCACCGTCCAGCTCGTCGTCGGTAGACCATAAAGGGGAAGTGAAGCTCGAAAGCTACGACACCTCTGCGGGAACCTACTCGCCAGCTACCCGCACCCAGCCAGCGAAGAACGTGCCCAAGCCCATCAAACCAAAGAACATGAACGAGAACTCTGAGGAAGGGTTCTACTCATCCTTGGCATTCATGGCAGCCTCAATGCAGTACCTCATGACCACTGGGGACTCCCAATACACTGAGCAGGTCAAACTTCACCCAGAGGAGAAGAAAAACTACGACATAATGGTTGAACAGTACTCGGTTCTGCAAACAGGCGAAGTCTGGTTTGAAGATCCCAAGTATGTCATCACCCTAGAAACATCCTCATCCAATAAATCAGGTAAATACTATCTATGGCCAGCAACCATCACAACCGCAGTAGGTACCTACCTAGTGACTGCCGGTCAAGTGCGCGATATGCCTGCTAATGAACGGAAAATTAGTAGCAAAGTTGTTATGCGTGGCGAGTATACAGGTGGTGTGTGGGAGCTTGCCGGTATTCAGGCCTTCTCTTCAACGGTGAAGCCCTAAGTCGCCCCTTGCACCGTGGTATGCGGAAAATTCTTGCCTGCGCAAAAAGCTGCAGCGCAGATGTGGGCTGGAAAACCCCCGCTCACCGTGGTGAAAGCTCAGTATGATGCTGAGGCTGGTTATTCCCAGCTGAAAGGAAACCTAACATGACATTCATAGTGAACCGCCGTGCCGCCTTCGGCTTTATAGGCGCTGGCTCCCTTACGTTTTTAACCGCCTGCAGCGGGTTAAATATAAACTCTTCTACCTCAGATATTTCTGATGATGATCAGAAAAAAGAGCCCGAGAAAGACTATAGAGGTGAGGTAAAACTCGAAAGCTACGACACCTCTGCGGGAACCTACAGGCCAGCTACCCGCACCCAGCCACCAAAGAACGTGCCCAAACCTGTTAAGCCTGATAATATTCGTGAGGAGTCAGTGGCGGGCCTCTATTCGTCTCTTGCGTTCATGATAGCGTCGCTACAGTATCTTTTCGCTACGGGAGACGACCAGTATTTTGAGCAGTCAGACCTCAGTGATGAAGACAAACGGGACATTACTAAGGATAGTTCTGCCGGGGATATGTACAGGGCGTTTAGGGAGGGGCAGGCGTGGCTCGGCAACCCCACCTTTACGGCTGTTCTGGAAGAACCCCAGCCTACTAAACGTGATGACACCTACCATTGGCCAGTTACATTCACCTCTGACCTTGGGGAATATATAGTAGCTCTCGGAAAAGTGCAGGAGTTCAAGGAGGCAGAACGGAAGCACACGTATAAGGGTGAGCTTACTGCCAAATATTCGGATGGTGCGTGGCGTCTTAGTGACATCAGCTCTCAGTCACCGGGTGCATCAGCCAGTGCCTCACCCAGCAGTTCAATCTAGGCGGTTACCTGCGTCTGCCTCAAAGGCACTTAGCTGGTGCCGCGCCGCCGAAGTGTCGGGGTACGCACCATGACTGGCTCAAAGAAGTAACAGGGGTGCCCCAGATGGTTAGCCATCTGGGGCACCCCTGTATCACGGGCCGGAACCTGCTCCGGCGGTTCGCGTTAGTTGGCAGGTTACAGGTAGGCGCGGGCCGGGTCGATAACGTCCCGCGGGGTGCGTGCGGCGCCCGGCAGCGGCGAACCCACGGCCTTAAACACCCAGTCGTTCCCGTCCCGGCTAATGGAGGCGACCATCAGGCCCGTGTGCGAGCCTTTCTGCGTCATCTCAAAACGGGCCAGCTCCTGCCGGTTTTCCACGTTTTCGACGCGCACAAACGCGTTCTCAATACCGCTGAACTGATCACCCGAATATGAGGTGATCACCAGCGCCAGGGTGTTGATGCGGGCATCCACCCCGGGCAGGTTAATGTCTATAACCTCGTCATCGCCATCACCGGCACCGGTGAGGTTATCACCGTGGTGAATGATTGAGCCGTTTGCGGCACGCAACGACCCGTAAAACACGGCCTCAACCATTTGCCCCGAGGCATCATAGGCCAGCACCGAGGCGTCCAGGTCCACGGCCTTCTCCTTGGTGCGCCCAAAGAAGCCCTTCACCTTGATCGGGTCCCAGCCCAGCCCCAGGCGTACCTGGGTGAGGCCGCTATCTTTTGACAGGTTAATCTTTTGGCCTTTTGAAAGGTTAATGGCCATAATTTCTCTACCCTTCTACATCGTTGTACGTTAGTTGTCATGCCGCGCCGGGTGACAGCACCCACCCCAGTGGGGCGGCCACCCGGCAGCGGTTACGGACACGCTCACAGGGCGGCCTAATCGGTTGAGCTTCCCGAGGCTACAGGTTCTTTGGCGTCCCCATCATTCTCGGCGGCTTCGGCACGGTTAGCGCGGCGGGATGAGATGACCGAACCCGCAATGAACACGATGCCGGATAAACCGATCACATAATCCGGGATATCCCATTTCAGGGTCGCTATCAGCATGAGCGCCAGGACACCGATCGCCCAGTGCGCGCCGTGATCCAGGTAGCGCAGCTCCTGCAGGGTGCCTTTCTCAACCAGGTAGATCGTCATTGAACGAACGAACAGGGCGCCCACACCCAGGCCGATCGCAATAATAATCGGGTCGGAAGTCACCGCGAACGCGCCCAGCACCCCGTCGAAGCTGAATGACGCATCCAGCACCTCCAGGAAGATGAACATGGAGAACGCGGCCTTACCCGTGAGCATGGCGACCTCCGACAGGGACTCTTCCTGAGCCTCATTGCGGTCTTCCATGAACGTCGCTAGACCGTTCGTCGCCAGGAACGTGAGCATACCCAGCAGCCCGGAGAGCAGGATCGTGTACTGTTCATGGTGCTCGGCCCCGAACAATTGTGCGGCCGCCAACAGGATCGCACCCGAAACCAGCACCGGCATTGAGTCGAAATGCCCCGCCTTAGCCAGCGGCCTCTCAATGACCGCCAGCCAGTGCACATCCTTACCTGCCTCGAACAGGAATGAGAGGAACAGCATCAGCAGGAACATGCCGCCGAAAGAGGCGATCGTGTGATGCGCAGATTCCAGAATGTAGCCGTAAGTGCCGGGGGTGTGCGGGTCGCCGCGCTCCATGGCTAGGTTCCACGCTTCGACCGGTCCCACGTTACCAGCCAGGCATACGATCAGGAACGGGAACACCAGACGCATTCCGAATACCGCCACGAGCACGCCTACGGTCAGGAAGATACGGCGCCAGGCGTGCGACATCTTGTTCAGGTATTTTGCGTTCACGCCCGCGTTATCGAACGAGAACACGATCTCAAGCACGATCAGGATCGCGGCTGAAACCATGCCCGAAACACCGCCGTAGAACATCGCCACAACGAGTGCCGCGAGGGTGATGAGCAGGTCATATTTGAAGAATTTCAACAATGCCATTGACTAAAAGCTCTCCTTATAGAGCGTGTGTGTGCTGTCTAGAGGGTTCTAGACGGTAAAACCGTAGGAGGTGAGCAGGTGCGGCAGGCCACCGGTGAAGGGGTCTTCCACAGCCTTGAAACGCCACTCGCCATTATGGCGGTACACCACAGCGAACAGCACCGCCGGTGCGGCCGAGCAGTCTTCGGACAGGTCGTAGCGGGCGATCTCTTCGTTGGTGTCGTCATTAATCAGGCGCACGTAGGCGTTGCGCACCACACCGAAGTTCTTGCCGGTCTTCTCACCCTCGTAAATAGAGGCGAGGATGTGCACACGCTGAATCTGCGGGTCCACCTTCTCCAGGTTCACGATAATCGTCTCGTCGTCGCCTTCGGCGTCACCCGTGCGGTTATCACCGGTGTGCACGATCGCCCCGTCCGCGCTGGTGGGGTTATTGAAGAAGATCAGGGAGGCGTCATCGAAAATGATCTTGTCATTCTCATCGGTGAGCATGACCGAGGCGTCCAGGTCGTACGCTTCCCCAGCAATTGACAGGTCCCAGCCGAGACCGATGGTGAGGTTCTTCAGGCCGGGGGCCTCCTTGGTGAGGTTAATGGGGTTGCCTTTGGTGAGCTTAATAGCAGCCATGTACCTTTCCTTATCTCTTGTCTATTTATGGTGGTTATTTCTAGCCAATAATGGCTATTGCGAGCGTAGCGTACCCACTCTCGCTTAATACTAGCGCGCCCCTGCCCAGGGTTCGGGTAAACCCTAGGCTGGTGTTGGCCAGTATAAGATTTTCTCCGCCCACAACCAGCGAACGCAGCTGCGTGAGCGCCCGCGGCGGTATGCTCAGCACCGTGCAGTCGGTGTTGAGAGTGATCCTGGTGACCGTATCAATGGGTTCGGGCCGTGAAGGCTCAGGGTAGTCGATGGTGGCGCCGTCCCAGGTGAGCAGGGTTGCGTGCAGGTTCGTGCCGGTGATGCTCACCCCGCCGATTCCGGACTGTACCGCATCAAGTATGAAGGCCCGTTCTTCCTGCGCCGCTTCGGTGATATTCGGGGCGGACCCCCACCAGTGCGGTTCGGGGTCTGGTGTAGGGCTGGCGGTTACGGTCGTGGATGTTTCGGTGGTTTCGGCCCCGGAGGGTGCCCCCGATATTTGGCTGTTGGGCTCTGCGGGGGTGTAGGTGGCGGTGCGGCGCGCGGGTTTACGCATATCTGGCGGGGCCACCTGCTGCCCTTCGCTATTCGACCCGCCGGGTTTGACGACTGAGGGGGCCTGCACGCGACGCCCGCCGCCACCGGGCTGTGCCGCCGGTGTGGGGGAACTGTGCCGGGTGTTTTGGGTGGCGGCCGGGGCTGTTCGCTGGGGTGCGTGGGCCGCCGCGCTGCCCGTGGTGGCAGGGGCGCTGCCGCCGTGGTCACGAGTATTCTGTGGCGCCGGGTCGGCCAGGTACGCCGTTAAGAAGCTGTAGCGGCTCACAACCCGAACCCCCGCAGCATCGCTGGAACATCTGCCCATTCGTCACACACCGCACGCACCTTCCAGTCCCCACGGTGCCGGTACACCTGCATGAGGCGCACCGCCGCGCTGCGGCCCACCTGCGCCAGGGGCGCACGGAACATGGTGGCTCCTGTGGCCGGGTTAATGACGCGGGCCCGTATGCCGCTGGCACGGTTAAGCCGTATTGAGCTTTCCCCGTTAATGAAAAGCACCACCTCCAGCGAGTCCACATCCGCCGGAACCTCCGGTAAATGTATGCCGAACTGTGCCTTGTCGTCGCCCATGAGCTCGCGGCGGTGCACACTGGCGGAGCTGTCAAGCACCTGGTGCGCGAATACGAAGTCGCGGCGGTTCA
This sequence comes from Rothia aeria, assembly GCF_016726365.1. NCBI lineage: Bacteria > Bacillati > Actinomycetota > Actinomycetes > Micrococcales > Micrococcaceae > Rothia > Rothia aeria. The sequence continues at coordinate 1,581,824 of NZ_CP068102.1, forward strand.
CCAGGCGCCCGCCCGCTGTGAGCAGCACCCCGGCTTCCAAGCATTCACGCAGCAGCGGTTCGTCGGTGCGCCACCGCAGCCCCACCAGGATATTGTGCACCTCGGGGGCGGCCTGGGTCAGGTTCACGTTCTGCCCGATGCTCAGTTCCATCACGTTACCGCCCCCATCATGCCACCATGCGCTTACGCATAAACAGGGTGTGTGTCTCAAGGTCCATGCTGTGCCCGGCCCGCACCAGGTTCAGGGCGGTGGAGAACTCGCGGTTCGCCTCCGTGAGCGCCTGCACCAGCTCGGTGGTTTGCGTCTCGGTGGGGGAGTGGGTGCGTGTATAGGCGGTGAAAAGGTTCGGCAGGTAGGTGCTTAGCGCCGTCTGCAGGGTGTACGAGGTTGTTTCCGGCAGTGCCCGGTGCGTGTTAGCCCCCGCCTCATCCGTGATCTTCCGGTAGGTCTCGACCATCTCAAACGCTGGAAAGAGCGCCCGAGGCGGTACCGTGTCAGCGAACTGCCCCAGGCGTATGCTGGCCTCCGCGATCACCTCGGCGGGTGTGGGCTCGTGTACCTGCGGGTACGCCTGTGCGTTACCGGCCTGGGCGGTATGCTCGCCCACCCCCGCCCCGGGTGGGGCTGGCTGCTGCCCGGGATGGGGTGCGGGGTGTGTGTCCTGAACCCCAAGAAACCATTTAAGGAAGCTCATTGGCGCTAGTTCCCGGTGATGGCGCGGGCAGAACCGCCGCCGGTGATAGCGTTCTCTTCGGCGTTGCTGCGTTCGACGCGGCGCATCGAGTCGGCGGTGAGCTCCCGCAGCATCTGGTTTGACTGGGCGAACGCATCCACCGCCCCCTGCCTGAAGGAGGAAATTTCATCAAGAGCGGCCAGCACCTTGCCGTGCGCCTGCTCCAGCACCTGCGGGTCGATTGCGGGCTGGGACGCCATCTGCTGGATGCGCGTAGCCTGCGAGGACAGCATCTCGGCGTTGCGCGTGATCGCGTTCTCCGTGGTTTGTTTCAAGGCACCAAGCTGCTGCAGCACCGCCTCCTGCATGCCCAAAGAGCGGGCAATGTAGGCGGTCATCTTGTACGCCCACAGGGTGGTGTCTTCGGCGCGGCGGATACCGCGAATCAGCTCTTTACCGTTGCTGGAGACAACGTCACTGGTCAGGTACGCCTGCCCGGCAATTTCAAGCTTCGTGAGCAGGTCGCTGATGCGCTGCTCGGTCACGTACAGCACCTTCTCGGTGTAAATGCGCGCGGTCTCTTCATCCCCTTCAAGGCGGGTCTCTTCGGCGGCGGCACGCACCATATCGGCGAACTGCTGAAGCACCGCAACTTTCTCGTTCAAATCCCGCATGCCTTCCTGCAGGCGTTCACGCAGTTTCACCAGTTCCGCCTGCTGCATCACCAGGGCGTCCGTGGACTTTTTAAGTTTTTTGCTGATGCCCTCAATATTGCGGTTGACGGTGGCGTACTGGTAGAAGAACGCCTCCATCTTGTTTTTGCCGCGCCCCAGCAGGCGTTTTGCCAGGCCGCGCTTGCCGGGGGTGCCGTCAATTGCGCTGTAATCCAGGGAGTTGATCTGCGCGCGCAGTTCAGCCAAGTTTTTCGAGGCTTTCGTCTGCGGCGACTCGGGGGCGAGCTCAAGCTCCTGCATGTTCAGCAGCCGCTGGGTGATTACGTCAATACCGTTGAACGTGTCGGCACCGTACACCGAGATCGTGTTCTCAAGGGTGTCAAGCAGCGTGGGAGACTTCAGGTCGGTGTTATTCAGCGCTATTGCCAGCTCATCAGCGCCGTTACTCACCGTGGCTGCCTCGGGTGCGCGGGTCTCTTTTTTCACCAAATCCAGGGTGCCTTGGGTGCCCAGTCTAGCCGGGGCCTGGGTAACGGTTGGGGGTGCACCGAACTGTGGTTCGGAGGCGGGAATGTCAGACACTGGACACCCTTTCTGTAGCGCACTAATAGTCACGGTGAAGCCGCCAATACGTACCGTGCACGGTTATTCGGGTGCCGCACACCTGTACGGAGGCAACGTATTCTATTGTACGGAAAGAACCTGAATAGTCGCGCAAAAGTGGCCCGGACAGCGCGGCGCGAAGCGTTTTAGCGCTGCTTTAACACAATATTCAGGGTTAATGTTTGAGCCGACGAGCAGTACACCAGCAACTAAACCTCCACCCGTTTTCGGCCCTCTCAGATGAGCCCAGGACGATCAGCTTTCAGGCCCAGGCGCCAGCCGCCAGAGATGAAATACTTGCCAAAATAACAAGCAACACCGTGGTTAAGCCGTTAAACTAGATACCTCCATACAGATAAACTAATATGGCAATCACCAATCATTGAGGATGACACACTATGACAACTTCCGCCTATACCCGCCGCACCGCACTCATGACCGTGGGTATGGCAGCCGCTACCGCGCTCACAGGATGCGCCTCCACACTGGTGCCTGCCACCACACAAACAATAGAGGAAGGGGCAGCCAGCTCCTCAAGCTCTGAACGCACCGACTTTAGCGGCGAAGCGAAAATCGAGAACTACGACACCTCCGCGGGAACCTACGAACCCGCCACCCGGGAACACCGCGCCAAAAACGTCCCCAAACCTATTCTTCCCGAAGAAGCGAATAAGAATAGTGTGGCCGGACTCCACGCTAATATTGCCTACTTGGCTGCCGCCTACATCTACGGGTTCAACAGCGGCGACGCGGAATGTGTTGGAAAAAGCGCATTAAGCAGCGAAGATAAAGCCTCTCTGACAAGAGCTATAGGCCGTGTGAGTGGCTCCACCTGGCTTGCTGACCCCACACTGATCATTAGTCTTAAAGAGGCTACACCCCGGCAAGACGGCGATACCTACACGTGGCCAGCCCTGCTCACTCTTAAAATCGGCCCCTTCCGGGTGAAGAATCGTTCAGTGGAAGAAGTCCCAGAATCAGAACGGTCACATGAGTTCCCCATGGATATTGTTGCCCGGTACAAGGACGAGCGGTGGGTCTTTGATACCCTGCCCAACGACAGCTCCTCATCGCCCGGTGCAGGGGGCACCTCCCGCATCTAGGGTGCCAGCACAAGGCTGCTGCCGCGCTCGCCCCCACAGGACCCGGTGCCCTATTTCTCCTGCGCTCCGCGCAAAGTGGAACAGCTTACGAGTGTTACAGATGATTCACAGGCCATAATACTGGTTAACTGCACCACAGTGAAGGCGGTGGGGTCTTTAGATGTTCCCCGGCGGTCGATATGATGAATGAAGAACCGACCATCGACCACAAAAGGAACGATGACCCTATGACTTCCGCATTAAACCGATCTTCCGCTGTGACCCGCCGCGCCGTGCTCACGGGGATCGCCGCAACAGGTGCCACCGCGTTAGGGGCCTGCACTTCCTCAGCCCAGCTCACAGATATGAGGGGAGACTACTCGGGCGAGATCAAGTTCGACAGCTACGACACCTCCGCGGGAACCTACGAACCCGCCACCCGAGAGCACCGCGCCAAGAACGTACCCAAACCCGTCAAACCCGCCAACATCGACAATAAAACCGTTGCGGGAATCTACTCCGCCCTCGGGCATTATGCGGCCGCCATCACCTACGCCATAAACACTGGGGAAGACACCTGTATTCAGCAGGTGAACATGGAGGAGGCAGGCAAAAAGGGCGTGTACGAGTATTTTGGGAAACCCTTCACCAAGGCATGGGTGGGGGAATCCAAGTGCGTTTTCATCCTTAAAGATCCCCTGCCCACGAAAAAAGACGACACATACATGTGGCCTTGCACAACGAAAATCACTATTGGGGAGTTCGCTGTGTCAGATGGCCGTGCGCGAGATATTTCCAGTGACAAGCGGGAAATAACCGATGACGCAGAGATGCATCTAACCTACAAAGACAACAAGTGGGTCATCAGCACTGACGCCTCGCTCTCCTCCTCCGCAACCAGCGGCACGAACAAGGTATAGATGCACTCTTATGCACCCGCGAAGGATGTGAAAATCTAACACTGCGAGCTAGAAGCCGCGCCGTATGGGTAATGATGAAACGGTGATAAACCAGGTGGTCAATAGATACAGCAGGGCACACAACCTTATTCCTGCCACCGCCCTCTCCCGAGTAGGGTCGATCGCCTACACTGTGGTGGTCGCATGGTACGTGAGCCAACATGCAGGTAATCAGATGGTGGGGCTGATGAACGCACTCAATGGGGCAGGGGTGCTTCTTGCCAGTATTCTGGGGTTCACGATTATTGACAGATACAATAAGAAAACACTGCTTATCGCCTATGACATTATAAACAGTATTTTCTGTATAGTCGCCGCCGTATTATCGATATACCTTGACAGGCACGCAAGTGTTTTTATTGTGCTCATTCTTTCGGCATGGTTGTCGCTTATCGCAACAATATATGCGCCTACCAGCCGGGCTATCATTCCTGAAATACTCCATACTCAAGAGTTTGAAAAATACAATAGTGTTTATTCGGTGGTAGGGGAATTATCGCGTTCGGCGGGCCCGCTAGTGGGTGCAGCTATCCTGGCGCAACAGACAGCTGATGCTCTTGAAGCTGCGCTGATTGTCAATTTTGTCTCCTTTATGCTCTCTTTGGTAATCACTCTGTATCTGCCTTCGGGGCGGCGTGTGTCTCGTGCTGAGGTGAAGGAAGAAAAACCTCGAATAACCCGTGATTTAAGTGATGGACTAGCATATATAGCATCTTCAGCATATCTTAGACGCGAGGTACTCTACATTACGGTCATTAACGTGTGGGGAGCCTCCACTCTGTATCTGCTGCTGGGGCGAGTGGCGCACCTGGGGATGGACTCAAACATGTATGGGTTGGGCATGTTTATCTCGGTGCTGGGTGCTGTGGCTGCATCCGCTATTATTCATAAAACGCCCAGTCTCGGGGCAAAAGCTCACCCAAATACTCTACTATTTCTGATGTGCTGCGCGTACTGTATAGCTATCATTCCCGGAATTATTAGTGTATTTTGTGCATTATTTATAAGCGCAGGAATTATAGTTATTTACAATATTCGACTATATAGTGATGTGCAGAAGAACAGTAACCCCAAACATATTGGGAAAGTTATGTCGGTTATTTTCCTGGCAACTGCACTCTTCACCGCATTAGGCAGCCTGTTGTTCTCACATGTGAGTGTGTGGGCTGATACCGGGCTGTACGCCATAGTGTGTGCCGCATCCCTCATAGCTGTTACAGCGGGTCTTACCCTCACCAAGTGGACCCGCCGCACGACCTAACATCTAGCCCCTGAGGCCGCGAGCAGAGGATATGTGTTCTAACAGAGGAGAAAATATCCGCTGCTCAAACCGATGCCCTCTGCCCGTGGGTTTGTGGGTCTGCTAAAGATTCTGCTAAAGGCGCAGGGCGCTACAGCCAGATACGCACCCGCTCCTCGGGCGGCAGGTACAGCTGATCGCCCTCAGTAACACCGAAAGCCGTGTAGAACTCGTCAATATTGCGTACCGTGCCGTTCACCCGGAACTCATCGGGGGAGTGCGGATCCACCGAAATCATCATCTCCGCGTGCTGCGGGCGGGACTTCGTGCGCCAACCCTGGGCCGTGGACCACAGCAGACGCTGCGCCGCGCTCATCCCATCAAGCACCGGCGCATCCTCCAACGAATTAATACCCTGCTGCTCAAGGGCGATCTTATACGCCTCAATCGCAATCGACAGTCCCGCCAAGTCACCAATATTCTCACCCAGCGTCAGCTCACCGTTTACCCGGAACTTTTCCGGGTCAAGACCCACCGGGGTGTAGGCGTTATACTGCTCAACCAGGGCGTGCGTGCGCTTATTGAACTCCTCGTAGTCCTCATCGGTCCACCAGTTATTCAGTGCCCCCGTGCCGTCATAGCGTGAGCCCTTATCATCAAAACCGTGGCCGATCTCGTGCCCGATCACCATACCAATACCACCGTAGTTTGCTGCGTCGTCGGCCTCGGGGTCAAAGAACGGCGGGCGCAAAATAGCGGCCGGGAACACGATCTCATTCGCCGGGGGCATATAGTAGGCGTTCACCGTCTGCGGCGACATCAGCCACTCGTTCTGATCCACCGGCTGGCCATTGCGTTCCAGCATAAAATCACAGTCAAAGGCGGAGGCGCGGCGCAAATTCTCGAACAAATCGCCCTCAACCAGCTCAAGTTTCGAGTAGTCACGCCACTCATCCGGGTAACCGATTTTCGTCACGAACATAGACAGCTTCTCCAGGGCCTTCGCCCGGGTGGCCTCAGTCATCCACTCCAGGTTCGTGATCGAGCGGCGGTATGCCTCCAGCAGGTTATCCACCAGTTTAAGCATCTTCGCCTTATGCTCCGGCGGGAAATGCACCGCCACATACTCCTTGCCGACCTCCTGATCGAGCGCCTTCTCAACCGTGCCCACGCCGCGTTTCCACCTATCGCGCAGCTTCTCCGTACCCGAAAGGGTGCGGCCGTAAAAATCGAAATTCGCCTGCACCAGCTCGTCATACATAAACGGTGCCCGCGAATGCACAGCATTCCACACCGCCCACAGCTTCCACGTCAGCAGCGGCGTCTGCTCCCACAGGCGCGCCACACCCTCAAAGAACGACGGCTGAGACACCACCACCTTGCCCATACTGTCGGGGTCAGCACCAAGCGCCCGCAGCCAGTGCGAGAACTGGAACCCGGGGAACTTCTCCTCAAGCTCAGCCGCATCCACCGGGTTGTACCGCGCCTCAGCGTCGCGGTTAGCGACCACATCCCAGTGGTGGGCGGCAATCTCGGCCTCATGCGCAAAAATCAGTTTCGCCGCCTCCGCCGGGGTGAGGCTGAACCCCTCCGCCAAGCCAGTCAGCTCAAAAACACGCGCAATATGGTCAATATAGGCGGAGCACACCTGCTCGTACTTCTCCTCACGGTAGTACGCCTCATCCGGCAGGTTCAGGCCCGACTGGGTCATATAGAACGTGTACTTCTGCGGGTCTTTCGAATCGATACTCGTGTACCAGCCGATCAGCTGCGAAATACCCGCGCGTGAGAGCAGCGCCAGGGTGACCGCCAGCTGCTGCGGGGTCTGCGCGTTCAGGATGGGGGCGACCTCTTTCAGCAGCGGGTCCAGGCCATCCGCCTCAATTTTCTTGGTGTCCATGAACGAGTTGTACAGTGCACCAATACGGGAAGCAGGCTGTTCTTTTGCGACGCGCTCAATAATCTCACGCACATGCTTCTCGGCGTCATCGCGCAGGGTGTACAGGCCGCCGTCTTTGGAGCGGTCGGCGGGGATCTCATACGTGTCAAGCCACGCGCCGTTCACGTGGCGGAAGAAATCATCGCCCGGTTTGACGTTTGAATCGACCCATTCGGTGACAATACCTGATTTTTTAGTGTTATCCATGAACCCATTCTAGGGGGTGAGCAGATGGCGCGCCTCACCCCGCAGTATGAGGTGACCCCTCAGTCTGCCCGCAGGATGACCCGAGACGCGGGTAAAACAACCCGCGAGCGGCGGGTATTTTGCCGAAAAGGTGAGAAAATATCACCTTCTCAGGCAAAACCCCGCTGCTCGCGGACCTATAAAGAGGCTACAGGCTCGCCCGAACCTTCTTCGCGGCAGCCACCACGTTCTTGAGCGTCCTCTTCGTCTCCTCGTAGTCGCGGGTCTTCAAACCGCAATCCGGGTTAACCCACAGGTCAGAGATGGTTCCGTACCCAATCGCGGCACGGATCAGCTCCTCAACCTCGGCCTGCGAAGGCACACGCGGCGAGTGAATATCCCACACGCCCGGGCCCAGCCCCGAAACATAGCTCTCGGGAATATCCGCCAGCAGCTCCATATGCGAGCGCGCCGCCTCAATACTGGTCACATCCGCATTCAGGGCATTAATCGAATCAATAATCTCGTTGAACTCCGAGTAGCACAGGTGGGTGTGAACCTGAGTTTTATCCTCGACCGCGCTCGTCGCCAGGCGGAACGCATTCACCGACCACGCCAGGTACGCGGGCTGCTCATCACGGCGCAGCGGCAGAAGCTCACGCAGCGCCGGTTCGTCCACCTGAATAATGCGGATGCCCGCCTCTTCCAAATCGGCGATTTCGTCGGCGAGCGCCAATGCAACCTGATTCGCGGTTTCCTCGCGCGGCTGGTCATCACGTACGAACGACCAGGCCAGAATAGTCACCGGGCCGGTCAGCATGCCCTTAACGGGACGATCGGTGAGCGACTGGGCGTAGGAAATCCAGGGCACGGTCACGGCCTCGCCGCGCAGCCCTTCACCTGAGCGTTTCACATCGCCGAACAGCACCGACGGGCGGGTGCAGCGTGAACCATAGGACTGCACCCAGCCGTGCTTCGTCGTGGCGAAACCATCGAAATTTTCGGCGAAGTACTGCACCATGTCGTTACGTTCGGCCTCACCGTGCACGAGCACATCCAGGCCCAAATCTTCCTGGAGTTTAATAACGGAGGCGATCTCTTCACGCAGGAACTCGTCAAGCTGCTGCTGCGTGATTTTACCGGCACGCGCCTCTGCACGGTGGCGGCGAATATCGCCAGTCTGCGGGAACGAACCAATGGTTGTGGTCGGCAGCTTCGGCAGATTCAGATCGGCTTGGGCATCCCGGCGGATTTTCAGTTCAGGGCGCTCAAAATCCTGCGGTTTCACGGATGCGGCACGCTCACGGATTGCCGCATTATGCTTACGTGGATCCGCTGTGAAACGTGCTAGCGCTTCGTCGGCGGTCTTCAACTCTGCCTCAACCGCAGACTCACCGTCGGCAAGACCGCGGGCAAGAGTTACGATCTCGGCGACTTTCTGGTCGGCAAAGGCCAGACCGTCTACGGGCACATCGGCGGGGTCTTCAAGGTCAAGATCGTGCGGCACATGCTGCAGCGAGGTTGAGGACGCAACCGCCACCGCACCGCCGTTAATGTTCTGGAGTGCGTGCAGGAGCGCTCGCAGGTCGGCACGCCAAATATTGCGCCCGTTAATGGCACCTGCCACCAGGGTTACGCCGGAGTCTTTGAAGGCGGTCAGCGCCTCGGCATTGTAGAGCGTGGAAACCAGGTCGAGATGCAGCGCCTCAATACCGGTGTCTAACAGTGCGGGCAGGTTCTCGCGCAGATTGCCGTAGGGGCTTGTCACCAGGATTGCGGGGCGGTTCGTTTCGGCTGCCAACGCGGAGTAAGTTTTACGCGCCAATTCGGCGATTTTGGCGTTGGGAATGTCGCGGTCCACGGTCAGGCCAGGTTCGTCGAGCTGCACCCACTGCACGCCGCGTGCCGCCAGCTCGGCGAGTACCTGCTGGTAGGCTTTCACGAAATCGTCCAGGCGATCCAGCGGTGTGAACCCTTCGGGCGAACCCTGCTCGGCTTTCGCCCCGAGAAGCAGAGTGAGCGGGCCGACCAGCTGCGGGCGCACCGTCACCCCATGCTCCTTGGCGACTTCAAGCTGCTCGTCAATAGCCTCAAGATTCAGCGTGATCTCGGTATCCGGGCCGATCTCGGGCACCAGGTAGTGGTAGTTCGTATCGAACCATTTCGTCATCTCCAGCGGAGGCAGCGTCTCGGTGCCGCGTGCTAGAGCAAAGTATCCGGGCAGATCGAGCAGGCCGCGCGCATCCTTGGCGTCGGCAAGACGCTTGGGCACGAGGGTGAAAAGGCGCACGGCATCGAGCACCTGATCGTAGTATGAGAAAGTCGCCGGGATAGACGAATCGGTTGCGCTAAGACCGCGCTCGATCACACGGTCATAGTAGGTGCGCTGCACATCTGCGGCCGCCTGGCGCAGTTCATCCTGCGTGATTTTGCCTTTCCAGAACGCTTCCTGTGCCTTCTTTAGCTCGCGGAAACGGCCCACGCGGGGGTAACCGACGATGGTTGCTGCGGGGAATGGGGTGTGGGTCATCCTAGTTCCTTACTGTGGGAGGGTGTCAAATAAAAGGGGAGTTTAGAGGTATTGAAGATCGCTCAGGGGGAGTTTGAAACGGTTCGAGTAGCGCGGAACGTCGAGTTCTTCAAGGACGTCCAGCACAGCCTCATGCTCGTTAAATGTGAAGAAATGCAGGCCGGGGGCGCCAGCATCAAGCACCTTGCGACACTGGTCGAGTGCATGTTCCACGCCGATGCGGTGCATCTCGCGCGGCTCACTCGCGGTTTCCAGGCGATGCGCCAGCTCGCGCGGTACTTCAAGCCCGGCAAGCTCGCACAGCTTCGTCAGCCGAGTCAGCGAGGTAACGGGCATAATACCGGGGATAATGGGGATCTCCACCCCGGCAAGGCGCGCAGCATCCACCAACCCCGAATAGCGCTCGGTCTCAAAGAAAACCTGGGTGATGGCGAAATCCGCCCCGGCACGCTGTTTTGAAAGCAGAATCTCAATGTCTTGAAGAAGCGAGGAAGATTCGGGGTGCTTATGCGGGTACGCCGCAACCCCAATCGATACCTTCCCCGCGGCAAGATGCGCGAAATCCTCACGTTCCACCCTGCGAATCAGCTCCACCAGGTAGCGGGCAAAAGGCAGCTCAAGCGGGCGCGTGTTTTCGGGCGGAATATCGCCGCGCAGCGCCAAGAAACCGCGTACTCCAAGCCCCAGAATCAGACGAACCGAGCGTTCCAAATCGGCCACGGAATGCCCCACACAGATGAGATGCGCCAGCGGATTCAGCGAGGTTTCATGCACCAGGTGATCGAGCAGAGCCAACGTCTTTTGGCGGCGCTGCGCATCGCCCGAATAGGTGACGGAAACGTAATCCGGGTTGGTTTGTTCAAGCTCGGTAATGGTTTTGAGCAGGGAATCGCAGCTTGCGTGCGACCGCGGAGGATACAGCTCGTAGGAGAGAGCCGGGTGAACTGTCGTCATTTTCATTCCTTCGTGTTCACCCGATAGAAGCGTGCCCGAAGGTACGCCGAATTCTTTATGCACAATGCGAAAGGAATTCACTTCTATCGGTTCTGGCGGGAGCACCTTGTCCGCCCACCCCGTGGGGTGGAGGCTGGCGAGGTTGCTGCGACGTCGAAGAGCCAGATCTCTCGGTCGCTCTGGATAGATAACACTCCTACTTTAGGCAGGATGCGCGGTGCCAGCAAGAATATGTCGGCACATGTCACTGGACGGTCATAACCGCGTAATATTGCGGGATGCGGCGAAACAATACGTCATATAGGTTCGCGGCAGTTTGGACTAGCGTATTGAAGCCTCCACCTGATTTGGCCGCGAGCAGATAATATTTCGACGAACAGATAGCGGAATGTTATCTGCTCGTCACAAAACTATCTGCCTGCGAAAGAATTGCAGGGTGCCGTGAACGTCATGTTGCAACCACGTCCTGTCAAACACGGTAGAGTAAACGTATGGAACGCATCGAATCTCCCGCATATGCACGCCTGGGTAACTCCGGGCTGGTCGTGCCCTCCGTCGGTATCGGCTGCAACAACCTGGGACGCCCCGGCACCCCCACTCAAACTCAGGAAGGCACCAACGCCGTTATCGCTGCCGCAGTCGAGGCGGGCATCGGCTTCTTCGATATTGCCGACCTGTACGGTGCCGAGCCCGGGCTGTCAGAAACCATGTTCGGTACCGCGATGCGCGAACTCAACCTCAACCGCGATGACCTGATCATCGTCACCAAATTCGGGCTTCCCACCGGTACCCTCAACGGCAACGACTGGGATGCGCGCGGCTCACGCCGATACATCATGCGTGCCGTCGAAGGTTCACTGCGCCGCCTGGGAACCGAGTACATTGACCTGTATTTCTACCACAGCCCTGACCAGAACACCCCGTTGGAAGAGACCCTATCTGCTCTCGACACGCTCGTGACCAGCGGAAAGGTGCGTTACCTGGGGCACTCCAACTTTGCGGGGTGGCAGCTTGCCCACGCCGAGCATCTCGCCCGCGAGCTCGGCACTGAGCGGTTTATTGCCGCCGAAAACCACTACAACCTGCTGGATCGCCGTGCCGAACTCGAAATTCTGCCCGCCGCCCGCCATTTCGGGCTCGGGGTGCTCCCGTATTTCCCGCTCGCCAACGGGCTTTTGACCGGAAAATACCGCCGCGACAGCATCCCTGCAGGGTCACGCCTGTCGCACTCCAAAGCGCAGGTACTCGCGCAAGCCGACTGGGAACAACTCGACGCCTACCGCGAATTCTGCGCCGATCTGGGGATCTCTGAGGTTCAAGCATCCATCTCTTGGCTCAAACAGCAGAACCCCGTCGCCAGCGTGATCGCTGGGGCAACCACCCCCGACCAGGTACGCGCAAACGCGCAGTCCGCAAGCGTGCGGTTCAATGATGACGAACTGGCGCGGCTCAACGAGATTTTCCCCGCCCCCGAGCGCATCGCGCTTTTCTAACACAACCTTCACCACAGATATTGCTGAACGGGAATACTGCCGCCGGGGCGGGCGTTAAACCCCTGCACCACACAAAAACGCAGAACACCCAACCGCATGAGAGACAAGAATACCCGCATGAGCATCACCACCGAGCCGCCGAACCGCGCCAGCACACTACCCCCGCTCGGGCAGGGCTCGCACACCCGCCGCTTGGGCGTTATCGCGCTGGTGGCAACCTTTGGTGGGCTCCTCTTCGGGTATGACACCGGGGTTATTAACGGTGCCCTTGACCCCATGAGCCGCGAACTTGGCATGGACAACACCATTCAAGGCTGGGTCACAGGCTCCCTCGCTTTCGCCGCCGCCCTCGGAGCCATGGTCACCGGGCGCATCTCAGATGCCATCGGGCGACGCAAAACCATCATCGGACTCTCAATCCTCTTCATCGCGGGCGCGCTTGCATGCGTTTTCACCCCCAGCATTGCTGTACTGTTGATGGGCCGTACGATGCTCGGGCTCGCTGTGGGAGGCGCGTCCGCAGTTGTGCCTGTTTTCCTCGCCGAACTTGCACCCTACGAAATTCGCGGATCACTCTCCGGGCGTAACGAGCTCATGGTTGTCGGCGGGCAGTTAGCCGCGTTCATCGTGAACGCCATCATCGGTAACCTCTGGGGCGAACACGACAGTGTATGGCGGTGGATGTTCGCCGTCTGCGCTCTGCCTGCGCTCGCGCTTTTTATCGGTATGCTGCGCATGCCCGAATCCCCACGCTGGCTTATCGCGCAGGGGCGCACCGAGGATGCACGCGCCATTATGCGGCGCATCCGCCCCGCCGAACGTGCCGATGCCGAAATTGCGGACATCGCGCGTTCACTTGAGGAAACCCGCACCCAAATCGGCGCGGGGACTAGGGGCAGCATGGGTAAAATCCTGCGTGAAAAATGGTTTGTGCGGATTCTGCTGGTTGGTATTTTGGTGGGTGCCGGGCAGCAGCTCACCGGTATTAACTCCATCATGTACTACGGCATTAAGGTGCTCAAAGAAGCTGGGTTTGACGAGGGTTCGGCTCTCATTGCGAATATCGCGCCGGGCGCTATCGCCGTGGTTGGCTCAGTCTTTTCGCTGCGCATGATGGAGCGCGTGAACCGCCGCACGATGGTGATTGCGGGGTATTCGCTGACCGCGTTTTTCCACCTGCTGATCGGGGTAGCGTCTATGCTCCTGCCGGAAGGCACCCCCGCGCGTCCCTATATTATTCTGGCGCTTGTGGTCGGGTTCGTGGGGTCGATGCAGACCTGCCTGAATGTTTCGACATGGGTGCTGATGAGCGAGCTGTTCCCGCTTCGGGTACGCGCGGTTGGCATGGGTCTTTCTGCATTCTGCGGGTGGATGATGAACGGCCTGCTGTCCCTCGTATTCCCGGTTATTTTGGGGGCGCTAGGGCTGACCGGATCCTTCTTCGGGTTCATGGTGGTGAACGTGCTAATCGCCGTGCTCATGTGGCGTAACCTGCCTGAGACCCGCGGCAAAACCCTGGAAGATGTGGAGGCGGGCGTTATCTCGGGCGCCGCCTACCCGTTTGGGACGACTCGGTAGACGGTGCTCCACTAGTTCGCGAACAGATCGACCTGTTCATACCAAAATCCACCTGCTCATGGATAAATAAGGCCGCTGGATACGGTTTACGGATTCTGTTGTAGAAAGTCTTCAAGAGAGATGCGGTAACCATCATCTTCGGCACGGGCTTTACGCAGAGCCTCAATATCAAGTAGCTCTTCGTATTCTTCTACGGGGTCTAGACCAGTCATATGTCCTACTCGAGGTAATGTTATTGATAGAGAATGCTTGTGTTAGTCTTAACATATCTTCGCAAAGTTACCTGCGTACAGCGGAAGACCCAGCAGCGGCAACTACTGAGCCTTCCTGGTAGGTAGAGCACTACTTCAGAAGCTTAATGAGGTTTGAAGCAAAGCTCATGATGTACGAGACGGCTTGAGCAGCTCCATCGGTAAGGGCAAAACTTACCAAGAGCGCTTGGGCCGTTTCTACGTAGTCGTAGAAAGACATCGTATCCCACCGCCTTTCCGCCCTGGGAATCTCCACAGGATATTCTTCGCAAAGTGGCTGTGGGATTACCCTGCAGAAAGGGCATTTCTAACTTTACTGTACGCATATGTTCAATCTGCAAACATACAGCATGTGACTACCTGAGGAACTAAACCAGCAACAGTTCTATGTTTTTGCTGACCCCAGCAAAGGCACTCCTATCCTGCGGGGCAGGCGGTTAAGTGCTACCGTCAAATAAGACGGCGCTACGCCGAAACAAACGCGCGCAGGCTCTCGGCACACACCCATGGCGCGCATCCACCCACCCGACGAGCCAAACATAACAACTGAATCAGGGGCAAAGAAGTGACCAACACCGAGAAAAATGACTGGGATTTGCGCAGCGAAAAGGTTCAGAAGAACCAGGTAGCCGCTTATGACGAGATGCGCCGTCGCTGCCCCGTAGCGCACGACGAGTTCATGGGCTACTCCGTGTTCAAGAACGCTGATGTGCAGCATGTGCTCGATCATCCCGACATTTACTCGAATGTCGTCTCGACGAGGCATATTGCCGTGCCGAACGGTATGGATGCGCCAGAACACACAACGTTCCGCGCCGTGAACGACAAATACTTCACCCCCGAACGCCTGAGGGAGTTCGAGCCGAAAATCCGTGAGGTCGTCAAGAACCTGGTGGCTGATCTGCCGCGCGGCACCGAGGTTAATGTGATGGATGGGTTCGCGCAGGCTTATGCGATGCGCATCCAGAACGCGTTCATGGGCTGGCCCGCAAGCCTTGAGAAGCCGCTGATCGAGTGGATTGAGAAAAACCGCGAGGCTACGCTGCGCCGCGACCGCGAACAGATCGGCAAGGTCGCCCTTGAGTTTGACACCTATATTCGTGAGCTTCTGGATGCGCGCCGCGAACAGGCTGCCGCCGGGAACCCGCAGGATGTGACCGCCGAGCTGCTGACCGACACCGTGCAGCTGCCCGGCCACAAGCCGCGCACCATGACCGATGAAGAGATTGTGAGCCTGATCCGTAACTGGACGGTGGGGGAGCTTTCGACCGTTTCGGCGTGCGCCGGGATTATCGTGAACTTTTTGGCGCGCAACCCGCAGGAGCAGGCACGGCTGCGTGACTCACTGGGGGAGGGGCATGCGGAAATCGCCGCCGCAGTTGAGGAGATTATGCGCCTTGAAGACCCGCTGGTGACGAACCGCCGCGTAACTACCGAAGACACCGTGCTGGGCGGGCGTACTATTCCGGCGAATTCGCGGGTGACGATTAACTGGTCGAGTGCCAACCGTGACGAAGACGCGTTCGAGGATGCGCTCGCCTATAACCCGCATCGTGACCAATCCCGCAACCTGGTGTATGGCGACGGTATTCACGTCTGCCCGGGTGCGCCGCTGGCCCGCTTGGAGCTGCGCCTGCTCATGGAGGAGCTGCTGAAGGCGACCAAGAGCATTGTTCCAGGCGACGAGTCTGACGTGCCCGCCACCGAGAACGCCACCTACCCGATCTCAGGTTACTCGACGGTCCGGGTGGTGTTTGGGTAGGGTTTAGGGCCTCATAGCAGCCTTCGGCCAATTGCGAAGGGGGCGGGCTACACGTACTTTCTTACATAGGACGTATGACTGTACGCCACCCCAGGGCAGCGACGCAGTGGTGCAGATTGGGCTGTGCCACTCAAAAACCTGTGTCATATTGTGGACAGATGCAGACCGAACATCTAAAAAATAGAGCACTTTTTCTTTAATATTTTTTTAATTTTTTCACCCTGACCCGCAGAGTGAGTATTGAGTGTCGTTTTTAAATATGCTAGGTTGTTTTTCCCTTTGAGATTGGGGTCAGGGGGCCAATAATTTAGTGGCTAAACAGCCTGAAAACTGTACCGCGCAAGCAATAATCCGCCATTAGATTTTAAATATTTACCCGTAAAATTTAAACACTGGCTTGTATTTTGATAGTTTTGAGTGTGCTTTAGTAATGCAATGGAAAAATTTTCACAATCTGGTATTTGTCTAGTTGGGGTTGGTTAATCGCGCAGATATCCTCTACAGTCGAATAACGGGTTTAGGAAAATCTGTGCCTCAAGTTGAGGTTTAAAGGCTTCCGGTCATAGTGTCTAGAACAGTTGTTAGGGGTTGCTCTCGTGTATCTCAATACCTTGACAAAACCAAACCCCAACAGCCTGTGCCGTGCCCACCATCTCTTCTTGCTCCATAGATGGGTTCCCTACGTATTTTTTCTGCCTGTAACAGGGAATAATCCCCGCCTGTCCGCCTGTCCCCAAACACCTGCTGCCCCTTTGAGCGTGTTAACTACCCTCGGCGGCTGCCCGCGCGAGGCAGCGTGCATGAGCAACGGCCAAGCAGGCAGATCCACGGGACGGATCGGGGCATATAAAATCCCCAGTCTAGAGCCCCTTTCGTTGCACAGCCGCTGCGGCTGGAAGGCACTGAATTCTATCCCACCCTGCAGCAGGGAATCGGCGGATAATGCCCTTGCACCCGCCTGTTCCTTACGGCGCGCCAGTACACGACCATAGGCCGCACCATTACAGCCCAGTAACGTCAGTAAATAACCAGCAGCAGGATAAGGGAGGTGAGAAACGATGTACACCACGCATCACATAGGCACAGCGACCCGCTCACACGGTTACTGCATCGCGCCGGTGGCGCAAGATAAAGATCGGGGGCGGGCGCCGCCTGTGCTGTGTTCACCCCCCGAAACAAGAAGAATAGGGTTAACCGCGGGATCCCATCCCACCTGTGTCCCTGCACGGGCGAGATCTGAGGGGATAAATTGCTGTTCCTGGTATCCCTAAGGGGCCGCAACGAGGTTCTCAAAGCGGTCGGGTGAACGCACCTATTGGCCCTATTCGCTGGAAACACCACTAGTCCGGAAAGCGGTGTCTCTGGTTATCACCGATATTTCCCTGTTGACCCAAGAGGCAGGGGAACAGGTTTAGAAAGGAGAGTAGAGAGAATCCCCAGAACAACAGTGATCTTTTAGGTAGCAGAGTCTAGTGGATGATATTGAAGACTTGGCAGACGGTATGCCCTAAGCCGTTTCGTCAGCTTCAGTTCAGCTTCCAGCCCGTGAGGTGGGGTGCGCAGCCAGTGCATCCACCGAGGCGTGGTAGCCACCCACTAGGTAGGTGACTACCCCGCTTAGATATGTTGTGCAGAAAGAATGGTTAGCTAGCATCTCTCAGCAACATGTCTAGGCACACCTAAACACTTGGGCTACTGTCCGTCATAGGCGGGCGGTAGCCCAAGTTTGTGGGTGCTCTCACAGCGAGCACGCCCACTATTCTACTACAGGCGATGATGGTACCCGAAGAGCATTTAATATACTGATAAAACTATATATCGCAGTGTCGCGTATTTTAGAGAACAGCAGATATTGAGAATGTGGCTTTATTTCTCTGCTATAGCAAGGGTTTACGATATTCCTTGATAAGTAAAAGTGCATAACTGAAATTTTACATACGAAATTATTTACAAAAAATTTAAATTTTTTTAAAAACTTATGGATTAAAAATTTAACCTCACCTAGGATGGGGACTATCGGATTGATAATCCGGCCTGAGGGTACACCACTCTTAGGAACACCCTAGAGATAGGAGTCTCTATATGCAGTACACCAAGGCTGATATCCGTAAGGTTGGCTCATTCGAGGAGACCACGAGCGGTCTCTGGTTTGGGGCCTACCGTGACATTTTTGCTGGCCGTCTCTTCTTCCAGTTCTCCCTGTAAAAAGGGCGTACCCCAGCAAGGAAATCCTAGGGATAGGAGTTTTACCTGCAGTACATCAAGGCTGATATCCGCGAGCTTGGCTCGTTTGAGGAGGCCACGAACGGCTTCTTCTTCTTCGGCCCGTACCGTGACCTGTTCTTTGGTCGCACCAACGTGATTGTCCATGCAGGCTACTACCCTTAAGCCTACCTTTAAGAAGGTGCCTCACCTTTGAGGCACAGGCACTGTAACTCAATGAAGTAATATCCGGTGCCGAACCCTCTGTGTATGTAATCCTACATTGTAAGAGCGCATATTTCGGGATAAAAAATACCCCCGAAATATGCGCTCTTTTTGCTCTTATGTTCGCACCTATTTATTAGATAGTCAGGGGAATACGGGGAGGAGCTTTATTATCGGAGGGCAGCTCCAATAAATACTTAATTATTACCCTGAAAAATAAAAACAATGTATAACTGGCTATATGGTGGAGAATCTGCGGCTGCCTGGCTGCTTCAATAAGCTGTAGTGAAAGAACAATAACAGCACTTACCGCAGTGGGAGAGGGTAAACCCTACAGATCCTGCCCTTCGTACATGACTTCCCAGGCGGTACCGAACCGGTCGATGCAGCACCCGTCGTATGCTTCCCACACCTGCATCTCAAGCGGGTAAAGCACGGTTCCGCCCTCTGAAAGCGCTGCAAAAACACGATCCGCATCGGGCACAGAATCAGCCGAATAGACCAGAAAACTTGCTGGTGCGCCTTCGGGTGCTTCCTCAGCCATAACATCCGAGCCCATGAGAGTCATGTTATTAAACTTTAAGGCGGTGTGAGCGATCTTCTCGCCCCATTCTTCCTTATACATCCCAGCGCTCTTGAGCGCGTCTGCCATGTCCCGGTAGCGGATAAGGCCATCTCGCTGCGCCCCAAAAAGCTCCTCATAGAAGTCGAAAGCTTCACGGGTGGTTCCCTGGTGGTTTGAAAGATAAACATTCATCTGTGCCATGTGAAATTCTCCTGATTTCGGATGATGGGGACAATAATTTCACGGTAGCAAAGCCACACTGCCCTTTGCTTATCTTCAATTGCGCACTTATTGACTCTTACGGGATGACAGCAGGTAACGTGCCAGCAACACCGGAAAATTCATGGTGATAGGCGGGTCTTCGGGCAGAGGCAGGCGCATCATCAGGTGAACCGGCTCAGGTGTTGTTGCCGCATCAAATGTTATTGAGGAGTCTGCTTTAGCGCGGTAATTCTGGCTCAGCGCCTTTAGCGGATGCACCCCGAAACGCACCTCGCACGCCAGCAGGTAGTAGGTTCCGGGTGGAATATTCGTGAAGGTGTATTCCGCAGAACCAACCACCGCCACCCCAATAACCGGCTCTCCTTTAGGAATCGCAGTAGGAAACAACCCCATAAACGTAATATCGCTGCGGTAATCTGGTGGGTACACGGCTCGCACCGTCAGCTGATGCGGTGTTGTGACGGCGCTTTGACGGTGCTCAAACTGGGTGGTGCGACCGCACAGTCCCAAGAGCACGCTCCGGGCTTTAAAAGACTCCCGGCGATAATCGCGAGGCGAGCTACCCGTATGCTGTTTGAAGGTGCGGGAGAAGGACGTTAAGCTACTGTACCCGGCAGTAATAGCGCTAGCTGTTACGGTACTGATGGGCGAGGAACGATCCAGAAGCCTCTCAATACTGCACTGAATTTTCAGCACCTCAACATACTGCTTAATGGTGTATCCCCTCACCTGCCTAAATCGACGTGAGAGATAGTACGGGCTATACCCGCAGGCTTTAGCAATACTGGTGAGGGTCAGTCTATCTTTTGCATGCTGACGAATGTAATGTGTGATCTTGGTGGTATCCATCAGACTTTTTTGGGAGTGTGGATAAAATCTGGAGGTTCATATATGAGACTAATAAGGGGGGGGAAGGACTATCCTGCGGCTACTACAAAGCCGCGCCTGCCGTCGGTTCCGTACATGGCGTGGTTGTGGCTAGAGTCTAAGACGTTGTAGCGGTATTCGGGTATGCCATCTTTGACGTGGCATAGAAAGTAGTCATGGGACATGCTTTTTCGTAGAAAAATTACTGGTTGTGGGAGTTATCTTTCTGCGCAGAAGACTTCTTGTGTTCGCGGTACATCATCCAGAACCCGCAGACGATAAGAACCGCGCCGAGAATAGAAGAAGTCGTGAGATCGATCGGTAATATACGGCCGTCACCAATGCGGGGGAGCGCTAAAACGAAAGTTGCTAGGGCAAACACCCAGAGCGATAGTGGAAGTTCCTGACGCCGTGACTGCTTACCTTGGTTGTCCTTGTGCACTATACTCATCCCCTCACGAATTATTGCCTTAAAATTTACCTTACCTAAGTTATAAATTTAAAAATACAGCAGACACTGCCATTATACTGTTTAAAATAAAATAAATCAAGATATATTTAATATTTTGGTTGTGTGTACAATTTCTGCCTATTGATTGCTGGTACTTATTAATTTAAAGCACCGTTTCTATATTATATTTAAGGGTTATGCAGGGGGTCACTACCTTTTTATATTATTAATAAAAAATTCGAATGATGGGGCAATCGTCATGAGAAAACCATCGGAGTGCAAAACACAAAGAGAATTATTGTGCGGATTAAAACATAAAAACCCAGAATCCGACAAGCCTATAGCAAACATATTTTTAACCATTTGTTCATCGAAAAAACTTGGTTCATGAGAATCTATGACTATCTCATCAATAATATTTAATGGGATTTGATAATTGGGGCCATCGGAAAAAGTTTCCTCAAGAAGCATATCTTCATTCCACAAGTCATAAAATGCGCCTCCGTCATAATTTTTACAATCTTTTGCATTGAATAGCGCTTGTGAAATCCCGTTTTTGTTTTTATGCAGGAAATCTATATAAGCTTTAGGGAGTCTATATTTTTCAAATATTTCTCTCACACCATACTCCTTCAGCTATAACTTGAGACAGGCACCCATGTTTAGCTGCTCATTTTGCGATTTTAAATATTCCTCTGCCCGCTTCTTTAAGGTTTAATCACCAAGGTATTTTCGTCTTGGTTATCTGCGGTACAGGCCCGCTGCCTGGGCGGATATATTCGGGGTGGCAGCAGCCGAGCTAGGGACCGGTGCATCAGCACGCACAATCTGCGACTGTTTAAACCGGCGGTCAGGGGTGCAGGTCTGCTTGTATTTAGTGTCCGCTAAGCTGCGAATCTTCTGCACATAATTCTGCGTCTCGGGGTACGGCGGGATGCCCTTATACTCCTCAACCGCGCCCGGCCCGGCGTTATACCCGGCCAGCACCAGATCCAGCAGCTCATCATCATTCGCGGCGTATTTAGCTAAACGCTCCTTCAATCCAACCAGGTAGCGGGACTGCGCAGCAATCGCATCGTGCGGGTCGCGTCGATCCCCGCCCTGGCCCCACTGCGCCCACGCGGCATCGGTAAACTGGGCGATACCCTGCGCCTGCGCGTCGGAGACAGCACCCACCTGCCAGTGGCTCTCCGTCTCAAGCTGCGCGGCAAGAATCCCCGGGCGGTACCCGGTAGCGGATGCGCCCCGCAGCAGATCCTCACGCACCTCGGCGGGCGCATAGGTCAGATCGGTAACCTGGCAGTACTCGTCATAGGTTGCCGCGAGCCCCACCACGCCGCCTCCGAGCAGTACAACGGACGCGATCACCTGCCAGTTAGCCATGAAACCAGCCACGAACTTCGTGAGGAACCCCGCCCTCGACTTTTCAGACGCCATGCCTTCTAGAATAACGCACCCCGCCGCAGAACCGGACGCGGCCCACACACTAACCGCCGGAGCCTCCTCACGGTGAACGAGGGGTGTGCCGGTGTTGGTTACCGGCGCCGGGCGGTGGGCAACCGGGCCATTGCGCGCAGGTAAAATTTAGACGGGCAACCCTAGAAGAAAATGCTCATATTATTCGCACCATCAGGAAAAGGGATCATGGAAGCTTCTCAGGATAAAGAGCATAAATCAGTAATTGAACTGGATCTATTATTAGATGATTTTGTGTTGGATAAAAATAGCAATTGCTTAAAAGAGCTATTTGAATTACCTAGCGGGAAGTGGGCTGAAGCTAAACATTTCTTTGACCAAGATTATTACGCTTCAAACTATCGCAATTCGAATATTTTTGTCTGCTGGCTGCCAGATGTTGACGGAAGCACCGATAAGTATCGAATAATCGTATTTTTTGATACAAATGATTTGGTGTCTCAGGTAATATCTTTGAACATGGAAACTTTGTCATCGAATAACTCTTTCTGACTACGCCAGGGCAGGCGCAGATGCTGTTGCCCAGAAGGCATCGGCAGAGCCCCCACCCTGCCTGCTAGGGGGCGGCGGCAGGGGAGAGGCTACTTGTCTGTCACCTTAATCTTGCCCATCGCCCCGCGTTCCATTTCGGCGAACCGGTGATTCACGAACGTGTAGGTGCCGGGTTCGCGGAACTGCATCTCAACGAATCCGCCCTGCGCCGAGTCAAGATCGAGCGCCTGCGAATGCCCGCCGGTAACCCCGTACGGGTCTTTACCGCGCCGCAGCAGGTAGCCGCCCTCCTTATACACCGTGTCGAACTGCGAGCCGACCACGTGGAAGCTCATGCCCTTTGACGGCCCCGCCGCCATTAGCCAGATACGCACCCGCTCACCCTTTTTTGCCTCCAACGGCTGGTTGATGTACTGGGTGGCGTGCCCGTTAAACATGGTGAACGTGGGGGTGCCCGCCGCGATACCCTCGGACGAAACCTCAGTGAGCTTATTGCCGTTCTCCGCAGTCTGGCCCGTGTTGCTCAGGTACGTCTCGTTCTGCACCAGCACATACTCGTGGTCCACCGGGTCCATATCCTGCGGGTCGATCACCACCGCCCCGTACATGCCCGAGGCCATGTGCAGGCTCATGGGCGTAGTCGAGCAGTGGTACAGCCAGATGCCGGTGCCGGTCGCCTCAAAACGGTACACCAGTTTCTCACCCGGGGCGATGGTTTTCATCGTATTATCGGGGGAGACCATGCCCGCGTGGAAATCAAGCGAATGCCCCATCGACCCGTTATTTTCAAGGGTAATCTCAAAAACGTCACCCAGTTTGCCGTGCAGAATCGGGCCCATATACGAGCCGTTGAACGTCCACGCCTTCACGTCCACCCCGGGGGCGACTTCGCGGTTAAGCTCCTGCACGTCCATGGTTATTTTGTGCACGGTCTTCCCGTCACGCTTCTCACCCGCAGGTACGGGCTGCAGCACCGGGTCACGCCGCTCATAGCCCTCTCCGGGGGATGCGTGCAGATCAACGTTCCCGTTCTGGGCCGTCATCACATTCGACCCCGAACCGTTCGACCCCGCGCCACCGCCGGAGGCGCCGCCCCCGTGGTGCCCATTCGCCTGCAGGTTAGAACCGGTGGCCTTCACATGGAACAGCATGCCCTGCTGCCGGTGCCCGGCAACAGAGCACCAGCCCTCAGAGTCGGCAGTAATCACGCCAACATCCACGCTTTTCGTCTCACCCGGGTTAATCGTGCCGGTCTTAGCGCCGTTATTGAACGTCAAATCGTGGGTCATGCCCTGATCCTCGTTCGTCACCTCAACCACCAGGCGGTTACCCACCGGAACCTGCGCAGTGTCCGGGGTGAAACGGTAGTTTGAGGTGGCCTTCACCTTCACCGTGGTGGTCTGCCCCGTGCCGGTCGCGGTTGAGCCGCCCATAAGGTTAAAGCCCACTGAGCTCGGATCCACCGCAATACCCAGGGTCAGCGCCAGCACCACCGCCAGCACCCCGAACAGGGAATGCCGGGTGTGGTTCACCGGATCAGGCTGAACCCCAGACCCGTCGAAAGAGGGCTTCTCACCGCGGGCGCGCGCAGCCATCATCTCCTTGCGGGTATTCACCGACGCCTTCACCCCGCGCACCATACACGGCAGGAACGACGCCAACCCCAACGCCCCCATCGCCGAGACCGTAACCTTCACCCACGAACCGGTGAGCGTAGTCGGAAGCATAAAAACAATCAGGCTCAGGTTAACCACTGTCACGCGTGCGGCAGCGAACCGGCTGAACTCCTTATTGGAGGCGCGCACCACCGCCGGGCCGCCGCCCATACGCTGCGGCAGCAGGTAGCTCATAGCCCCCAGCAGCACCTGCAGCAGGAACCCCGCCACAAACACGGGGGTGACGGCGCGCATATCAAGCTCAGCGAACGGGGTGCTGAGCACCATAAACGCGGTGGCGAGCACCCCCAGCACCAGCCAGATGAACCCCGCCCCCACCGACATGGGAGGGAACTCGCCGGGCCGTTTCGTGCGCATAGTGCGCACCATAACCACCGCCACCATCAGCAGACCCACACAGTAGGCGAGCAGACCCGCCCCGGCGGCAAACCGCGCCCCCGGTACGCCCCCAAAAATCGCGCTGAGCGCCGTCACCAGCACACCCGCGATCATTAGCTGCAGCGCCCGCACACTAATACCCAGGGCGTTCTCCACCATTTTGGTGCGCAGCATCGTCGGCCAGAACGTGATGAGAGTGCCGACCACGGTCACACCCACAAACCCGAGCACGTTCACCGCCTCGTGAGCGAGCAAAAACTGGGCGTGAAGAGTTTTCTCAAGGCCCGGGAACGCAGTCATCGCCCCCAAGGCCGCACCGAACGGCAGCATGAACGCGGCCGCAATATAGAAGCGGATAGTTGCACCAAACCGGGACGGCAGCGCCTGCTTCACCTGCTTCAGCAGCGCAACACCGTGCCAGGCGACCATCGCCCCCACCACGCTCGCCCCGGCCAGCGTGAGTATGTACAGCGTCGGCAGCTGCTCCTGAAACACCATGCCCAGCATGAGCACCACGATGCCGGCGTTAAGCGTGAAAATACGCGTGACCTGAACCCCGCGCGCCTCATCCGGGATTTTGATTTTCATCAGCGCCTCAGTGAAATGCTGACTCCAAATCAGGATAGAGTTCGTAATCAAACCCAGGGTGACCATGTGCACGATCAGCCAGCCGCCATTAGGAATAAACCGGTGCGCCAGCAAAGCGGCGATAATCCCGAACATCCAGTACGACACAGGTTTAGAAGCACGCCGGTGCCACGTGCCGCGCCCCGATGCGCGCCGCGCGATCTCCTCAGCCGTCAGATTCGCCCCAGGGACACCCTCCGGGCGGGCGCCGATCTGCAGCCCGCTGCTGCCGGAAGAACCCAAAGGCGCAGACCCCGGCTTGGACCCGGCCGCACCCCGACCGCCCGCACCATCAGCGCCAGCGCCCGCAGACCCCGCACGCTGGGAATCGTCATGGTGGGTGTTCTTACCCTGTGCACCGCCGCGTTCAGGCTCGTCGGCGGAAGGCCCGTTGAGTTTCTCGCTCACGCTACCGCTCTTTCATTCGCTGTGTCCAATTACCCCCATTATATTGCGCCACCTATACGAATTTTAGTGTCGGTGACCTGTGCTACATGACGTAGAGGAACGGTAGAATATCCCCTATGAAGTACCTGTCCCTCGCCCCCTTTGCCGCACTCGCAGCCATCATGCAGGCGATCACAATCTACTCCTACGACCAAGACGCTATGGCGGTGGCAGGGCAGATTTTCTTCCCCGTCCTCTTCACCCTCATGGCGCTGTACCTGATGCTCAAAAACCCCGGAGGATCAGCGAAACTCACACTGGTGATGGCGATCGAGCTGGTCATTTCGGCGCTCACCTTCGTCGGGTCAAGCCAGAAAATCGCCGCACTATACCCCTCCATCATCGTGTACTATGTGGCCCTGGCCGCGCTCGCGCTTGAGGTGGCTGCGCGCATCGCCGATACCCCCAAACGCGCCAAGGCTTCCGCCGACGGCGACGACACCCCCGAAACCGACAGCCCCGCAGCGGAACAAGAACACGACAGCGCGGGCGAGCACGACCCGGACGAAACCGCACTAGACAGCGACAGCGCGGCGACCCGCCCCACCGAGGAAGACACGGCCAACACCGCAGCGGGCGAGCACGACGACCCCAACACCGCAAAACCCGCTGCGGCAAAACCTGCCGATTCCCAAAAAACCACCCGCACCAGGATGCGCGCCGGACTCAACCGCAAAGCACCCGTACGCCGCGGCAACCGCCTCATAGCCACCACAAAAAAATCAGACAAACCCACCACAGACACGGACTAACAGGCCCCTGCCGCCCCGCCGCTGCACACACCCTCGCCGCAACCAGCCGCACCCCACCCAGCAGCAGGGCAGAGCCCCACCACAAGACCCCCGCACCACCGGGGAACACCCACACCCACACGCCCACACGATAGACTGGGACAAACAGGCAACAGAAAACCAGCCACAACCGCCGCGCCCGGCGGGCCACAACCGACACCACGCGAAACACCCCCGAGCAGAAAGACCCACCATGACCACAGCGCCACCCGTGCAAAACCCCACGCCAAACACCACCGTGGCAGGCAAAATAGCGCTCGCGGCACTCGCCCTGACCGTCGTCGGCTGGCTCATCTACATCGAATTCACCGGCGGCCTGGACTTTAACGTCTACCGGCTCGGGGCCATGACCATCTTCGACAACGAAGGCATGCACAAAGACCTCTACGCCCGTGACCTGCTCGACTACGGTGCGCTTAAACTGCCCTTCACCTACCCGCCGTTCGCGGCGCTGCTCTTTATGCCGTTCGCGTTCCTGCCGTTCGGGGTGGGCGTGGGCATCATGTACACCATCAGCATTGGTGTGGCCTGGTGGATGGCCACCCTCATCTACGACTACGCCACCAGCCGCGGCTACCACATCCCCTTCCAAGACAAGCTCGGCAGATACGGTACTATTGCCGTGCTCACTTTCATCATCATCCTCTCCGGGCCGTGGCGGCGCGGGCTTGCGCTGGTGCAGGTGAACCCCATTATCCTCATCCTGGTGCTGGCTGACTTCCTGCGCCCAGCCAAGCGTATCCCCCGCGGGGCGCTGATCGGTATTGCTGGCGGTATTAAGCTCACCCCGCTCGCGTTCGGGCTTATCCTGCTGATGCGCAAAGACTGGCGCGGTATTTTCACCCTCGGCGCCTCCTTCGCGGCGACCGTCATTATCGGGTTCATCTTCCTGCCCCATGAGGCTCTCACCTTCTGGACAAGCGCCGTCTCGGACCCCTCCCGCGTGGGCAACATTAACTTCCTCGACAATATCTCCATCCAGGGCTGGCTCATGCACCTGGGGCTGCGTGACCCGCTGCTGAAGCCCGCATACTACGGGCTGGTGCTCGCCACCATCGTCCTCTTCGCCGCGCTGCTGCACCAGCTGAACCGCCGTAAACTTGTACTCTCACAGGTGGCGGTCGGCGGGTTCCTGATGGTCAGCATCTCACCCATCAGCTGGTCGCACCACAACGTCATGTTCCCCCTGATCCTCATGGCGCTCATCGTTGATGCGTTCCCCCGGTTCTATGCGCACCTGCCCGCCTGGGCCAACCGGGCGGCGCGCATCCTCACCTGGGTGGCCCTCATCGGCCTGTACATTTCGCCCATGTGGCTGGGCGCCTCCCTGTGGGGCAGCTTCAGCGACCTTGACAATATCTACCAGCACGCCCTGCTGTTCTCCACCGTGCCGATCCTGTGCCTGTACCTGGTCATGATCACCTGGGCGGTGGCGGCCCTAACACCCGCCGTGCGCACCGCAGAAGAAGACGACCTGTTTATCGCCCCGCCCCCCGGCGCGGCACCCGATGCCAAAAAGGGGTAGCCGTTGAAAAAACACCCCGCAGCGTTTATCCCGCATGCCCTGTTCGTGCTCGCGGTCATCTACATGGTGCAGTACGTCATTAACGACGGCGGCAACGACCTGTACATTTACCGTCTAGGGGCCGAAACTATCGCTGATGGGCCCGGCGGGCCCGGGCTGTACGAGGTGAGCCTCGACAACTACCCGTTCACCTACCCGCCGTTCGCCGCGCTGCTCTTTATACCGTTCGCGCTCATGCCCAAAGAAGTCGGGATGGCCCTGATGATGCTCATCACCGCCGGTATCGCCTGGTGGCTGGGGTGGGTCATCACCAGGTACGTGAGCAGGCGCGGGGTGCGCATCCCCCTGTACGAACACCTGGGAACCGCCGGGTGCGCCTCAACACTGGCGATGCTGATCTGGGCGAGCGGACCGTGGCGGCTAACCACCCATTTTGGGCAGATTAACGCGGTCATCCTGCTGCTGGTGCTGGCTGACTTCCTGCGCCCAGCCAAGCGTATCCCCCGCGGGGCGCTGATCGGTATCGCTGGCGGTATTAAGCTCACCCCGCTCGCGTTCGGGCTTATCCTGCTGCTGCGCAAAGACTGGCGCGGTGTTGCCTCCGTGGCGGGTGGTTTCGTGGGCACCATCGCCCTCGGGTTTTTGGCGGTGCCGGGTGAGGCCGCCTACTACTGGGGTGTGGCGGTGCGTAACACCTCCCGCATTGGGGTGACCGCGTTCTACGATAACGTTTCTCTGACCGGTATCTTCGCGCACCAGGGTGTGCCTGAGCCTATCGCCACGGTGCTGGTGGTGGCGCTGTCCCTATTCCTGCTGGTGGCCACCGCCGCCCTGATGTGCCTGTTCATCCGCGCGAACATGGTGTTTTCCCAGGTGGCGTTGAACGCGTTTTTAATGCTCCAGATCTCCCCGATTAGCTGGTCGCACCACAACACCTGGTACCCGGTTCTGCTGGTTGCGTTGTGCCTGGAGATTTTCCCGCTTATTATGCCTGCGGCACGCCCGGTAGTGTACGTGCTGAGTGCGTTCGCGAGCGTGATCGCACTGGTGGGCATGTATATTTCCCCGTTCTGGCTGGCGGTGCTGTTCTCCCCGAAGTACTCTTCGCACGAGATGATCTACCTGCCGCAGGGCGGGGCCGGGCTGGTGGCCAGTTCAGCCCCGTACGCCGCCATGTACCTGGTGGTGGTGTTGGTGTTCCTCACCTACTGGGCGCACCGGGCAGCAATTGATGCGCGGGTGGACTCGGGCCGGTTCCGTGCGCCCGAACGCCCCGCACCGTAGCCCTTCACACACCCGCGCCCAAGAGGGCACAGCTAAGGCCCGTCGTGCATCACGACGGGCCTTAGCAATCAGGGCACCTTCCGGTGAGGCGACCGGGTGCGGGCTACTTGGTGTTCATGCGCCACCGGGCGTAGGGCGCCTCAACGAACATGTACACTTCGCTGCTGCTGTCTTCCCACTCGGTGGTGCTCTTCGACGAAGCCATGCTGGTGCCAATCACCGAGCCTTTACCGACCGCATCCAGCCTGAAGTGGTAGTAGCCGTTATTGTCGGTGCTTTCGCTGTTCACCTCAAACGAGCTGGTGCCGCCGGTGTAGGTGAAGGCGTAGTTACGTGCCCGGCCCTCAATGCTCTCACCTTTACCGTACTTCGGTGCGGAGGAGGCATCGTACACGCGCACCGTCCACTTGCCTTCGCCCTCAATCTGCAGCTTGCGGGTGGTTTTGCTAGTGGTGTCCATCCAGGCGGAGCCGGTGATCGTGGAGCTCACGCTGCCGGAATCACGCACCTCAAAACCGCTGGACTGGTCTTTGTCGGTTTTACCCGCCACGTTCAGCACACCCCGGTTATTCTCGTTTGCGGGCACGGATGCGGGAGTGAACTCGTAGTAGACCAGCGCCTTCGAGTCGTTGCCGTTGGGCTTTTCGATGTCGATGGTCTTCTTACCCTCACCCGTGTATTCCTTGAAGTCGCCCGAGGGCTTCTTCAGTTCGGTGGAGTCATCCGAATCGGAGGATGAGCTGCTGCTCGCGGACGAGGAGCTGCTGGAACTGCTTGCGGCAGGCTCCGCGTTGTTCGTATTGTCGCTACCGCGCGGTATGAACAGCACCAGCGCCAGGATCAGCAGCACCACCAGCAGAATAACGCCCGCGATACTCGCCAAACCCAGCGGGGTGGAGAAGAAGTTCTGGTTCCCGTTATTCGCGGTGAGTTTTTCACGCAGCGTATTCACGGCCCCGGCTGCCCTTCCGGAGGCTTTCTTGGCTGCCGCGCCACCAGCCGCAGCCGCCGCAGGTGCGGCAGCGTTTGCGGGGTTAAACTGTGCGTTATTCTGGGTGTTTCGGGCGTTCTCAGCCGCGAACGATGCGGGGGTCACGGTGCCGGGTGCTGGCGCGTTCACGACCGGGCCGCTGGCGTTGCCCTGCGTACCGTCAGCCGGGGTGGCCTGCACGTCGCGGGCTGTCAGCCCGGTACCTTGCGTCTGGCTCGGCTGGGACTGATCGGCTGGGGGCTGCTGGCCCGCCTGGGCCTGCCCCGCCTGCGGGTTCTCCGGCTGGGCGCCGGGTTGGCTTTGCGGGTCATACCCGTAGCCGGTGCCTGCCGTATCCTGCCCGTACCCCTGGGCGGCGTCCTGACCGTAGCCGGAGACACCGTAATCCTGGCCGTAGTTCTGCGCACCATCCTGCCCATAGCCGGGTGACTGCGCCGCACCGGGGTCGGTGCCGTACGAGGCGCCCTGCGCTGGTGCGCCGCCCTGGTTCGCGGAATTCACGGGAGCGGCACTCTGCTGGTTCGGCAGCGGAATCTGCGAGGTGTGATCCGCCAGCTCGGGGTTAATCGGCTCCGGCAGGATCGGAGGAACAGCCGGTGCTGCGACCTCAGAGGCCTGATCGGAACCTGCCCCAGCGGATGCTGCGGGTGCAGCAGCCGGTGCCACGGGCTGGTCGGTGGGCTCTTCTGAGAGCCCGTACCCCGAAGGGTCCGCCGTGTATGGCTGCTTGCCGGTTTCGCTAGCTGCCACATGCGACTGTGCCGCACCGGTACCCTCGGGGAAGGTCGCTGCGGGCAGAATAGAGGCCGGTTTAGCGGCCTCATCCGCGCCTGATGTCTGCTGCGCAGTATCAGTTAGCCCGTAAGGCTCCTGCTGGGGTCCCGGTTCAGGTTCGGGGGTGTGAGACACGGCCTCCTGCTGGTGTTTCCCAGCATCGTGAGTTTTAGCGTCACGAGCCTCGACACCATACTCCTGGACAACATAATCTTGGGCGCCATCGGTTTCGGTGCCGGTGCTTTCGGCACCGCGTGCCTCAACGCTGTGGTCTTTAGCGCTGTATTCCTCAGCGCGGCGGGACTCGCGGGGCGCATCCTCAGCCTCTTCTGCGGTATCCTTCGCGGCGTGCCGCGGCTTTACCTGGGACGGCTGCTCGGTGGAGGGCTCCTCACCCTCGGTGCGGGCCTCATCATCCTGGGCGGTGTGCTGGGCCGCGGCGGAGGTGTCGTGGAACTCAATCAGGGGCGAGTTCACCGGCGAAGGCAGCGCATCCTCATCCTCAGACGGGGTACTTTCAGCATCCTGAACCGAGGGTGTTTCCTTCGGCTCGAACGGCTCATCATCGTCGAGGGGGGACAGCGCAATAGTTGCCGCGTCTGCGGGAATATTTGCTGCGGTATCCACCGATGAGGCGGTGGTAATGTCCGGTGCCTCAACGCTCGCGCCGAGCATCCGCTCACCCTCATACACGAACGGTTGGGCGTTATCGTCCTCAGCCGCTTCGGCTGCCCTGCGGCGGCGCTTGGGAGGCTCGTCACCGCCCATAATGTCATCGGCGGAGGTGCGGGTTGCCGCATCCGACTTCTGCTCCTGCACCGCAATACCTTCAGGCGGGGTGGGCAGAGGCATAATATCGTCGGCGCCCGCACCGCTGAGGGTGGGCCCCTGCCGCTGCTGCCGCTCGCCTGTGTCCGCCTGCTCTTTCTGAACCTCATCGGCGGCGGGGCTCGTGGCGGCGTGTTTTGCGGCGTGCTGTGCCGCACCGTCGGTTTCTTCAGCTGCTGACGCGGTGCTCTCAGCGGCACCCTGGGTGTTCTGTGCGGGCTTCGCGTCGTCTTTGGGCTGTTTCTTCTTCGGCTGAATCTTAATGAGCCCCTGGGTGTCGAGGTTTTCGTTCACCTCAATACTGATGTGCTCACCGGGTGCACCCTCGTTTGATGCACTCATCTCCTGCGCCTCACGCACCTGCGCGAACCGGCGCAGAGCGTTCTTCACGGGTTCGGGCTGCTCCAGCTCTTCGGCTGTGGTGGCACCGGTGCGGGTCTCGGCGGCGGGGGTGTCTTGCTCGGGGGAGGTTTGCTCAGAAGAAATGTGTTCAGCGGAAACCTGCTCAGCGGCACCCTTTTCGGTGGAGGATTGCGCGTACTCTTCGTCCCGTGCAGCACGCCGCGCAGCCCGGGAATCACCAGAATCAACCGTATCCGTTTGGTTTTCCTCGGTCTCGGGGAGTGGTGCAGGGGCAGCGGCGACCGGCTCGGGCGAACCGGCATGGGTGCCCTCCTGCTCGTCCGCACCCGCTGCGGGAGCAGCCTGAGCGGGCTCATCCTTCTGCAGTTCGCTCTTTATTGCATCACCAACGGGGATGCTGGGGGGAGTGTCAGCTTCCCGGTGCGCGTCAACGTCAGCGGTTACCTGCGACTCCGCCAGCTCATCTGCAGCGGGGGAGGCAGTAGTGCTCTCACGCTGAAAATCAGCGGGCTCCGGCAGGGTAGGCTCGCCGCTAACAGGCTGGGCGTGCCGGGGCGTGTCCTCGGCGATCTCGGCCACCTGCGGCCCGCTCGTGGACTCACTAGCTGGCTGGGTGTGCGCTGCCGAAGCGGCGCTAGCCTGCTCGTCCTTGGCATCAGTTGTGTTCTGCTCAGCCTGCTGGGCGGCTGCGCGCTCGGCAGCTTCACGCTCGGCGGCCTCCTGCGCCGCCTGCTGAGCCATGAACTGCTCGCGGGCGGCCCGGCGGGAAGTCGGCTGGGGCATGTTCTCGGGCATACCCGCCACAGCCTGCCCACCGTTAAAACCGTTTGACTGCCCTTCCACTACCTGCGGGTGTCCGCCAGGCTGCGGCTCGGTGGTGTTCGCCGGGCCGTTTGGCTGCAGGCGGGCGCGCTCAGCCTCGTAGTGTGCGGCATGAGCCGCACGGGAGGGGTGCGAGGTGGCCTGCGCCATCCTGAAGTCATCATTAAGCGGGTCAAAAGAGGTGGTGCGCGGCTTCTGCTCTTGCCCCTGTTCAGTACCGTTACTGTTCTCCGCGGTCACCGTGTCGTGTTCGAGGGCGGAATGTGCGGGTGCGTTATGAGATACAGCGGTATCGACGGTTCGCTCTGTGCCCGCCTGCTCCTGTATAGGAAAACTGCCGGTGGCGGGGGCTGCGGGACTATGCTGCGCGTGTTCCTGTGGGGTGGGGGCAATAACCGAGTCGTCACCCGCTAGAGTGTAGTCGTCGCCAACGTGTGCCGGAAGCTCATCCATGGGCTCCTCATACGCCGTGCCTTCGTCGTTGAAATCGGCGGAATCGGTGGGCTCCTCAATCCACAGCTGCCACCCGGCCGGGACCGGGCCCCACGCGGGGTCGGGGCGCCAAGTGGGGGTGGGTTTCCAGCCTTTGGGGGGTTTGGGCCAATTCGGCGGCGGATTAAAAATCAGTGCCATGAGAAGCCTTCCTTCTGCCCGCGCCACCCCCATACCCGGAAGCGATGGCGCGCACAATCTAAACAAGAGAAATACGGTAACCATAGAATTATGTCATATTTACCGCTAAAATACCCTGTAACAGTCACTTAGACAACCCCACGGCGCAACGTTGCGTGAGCATCGAAAAGTTGCAGGAGCGGCATAGATTATGAGCACTAATTCGTCGGAGCCCAAACGGCACCCCGAGCACAACCACCACGCAGGCACAAACCAACAGAGGCCGCAGGATACGAGGCAAAAATCACCTAAATCATCCGCTACTTCCCCAGCCCCTGAGACCACCTCAGGGGTTACTGATGTGCCCTGGAGCAGCTCCAATACCGCTGCTCAAAGCGCCGAGAGCACCGCCTCGGGTTCGGGTAGTGAGCAGGACCCTGTCCAGGCGGCCCCCGTCAGCCCAGGGGATGATCCGCGGCCGGTATCGCAGCTGCTTGCCCTGCCGCCGCTAACGGACGCTATTAAGCAGGTCTCTAAGAACCCCGAGAACCCACCGGCGCACGGCTCGTATGCGGTGCCCGTATATAACCTCGACCCCAGTCTCACCTCCGATATGTCGGCCTCTGTTGAGCGTACCCTGCCGTACCACCGGTTGGCCTTTGCCGATGGCCGTTCCCGCTGGTTCACGCCCCTGCTGGAGGGCCTGGTGGCTCTGGTAGTCTACGTGGTTCTGATTACTCTGTTTACCGTGGTGATGATGAGCATCCCACTGATCATCCGTGCGGATAAAACAACTGACTTCGGAACCTACATAAGGGACGATGTACTGAATGATCCGCTGGCTATGTTCTTCGTATTCGGTTCAGTTGCTCTTATGTTCCCTGCCATACGTGTTGCACGCCTGATTTTCGGTCCCCGTCCATGGGGCCTGGTGCACTCGGTGCAGCGCCGGGTCCGCTGGTCGCTTCTGCTGACGGCGCTGGTGGTTGGTGCCTTCTGTTATGGGCTGCTTTCCCTGCTGACGCTGATGCTGGACGGCTTCTCATCCATCGGTTTCCACCACAAGCAACCGCATGAGGTTGCTTTCTGGCTGAACATGGTGTTGCTTCTTGTTCTGGTGCCATTGCAGTGCTACGCGGAGGAACTGGTATTCCGCGGCTACCTGATGCAGACCATCGGCCGGTGGCTCAAGAACCCGGCGTGGGCGATTCTGCTCCCAGCTCCCTTCTTCATGCTTGCCCACGGCTACGACCTGTGGGGGCAAGCCTCAATAGTGGTTATGGCGGTGCTCGCGGGGTTCCTCTGCTGGTACACGGGCGGCTTAGAGGCAGCTATCGGGATGCATGTGATGAATAATATAACAACGATGGCGATGGGTATGTTCGCGAACACGGACCCGCTTCAGATGCAGAGCAGCGGCACCCCCACCGATTTCGCGATGGTGCTCGCCACCGAGGTTCTCTACACGGCGGCCATCTGCTGGTTCACACACTACCGCGGCTACCTGCGCACTGCCACGTTCACCGTGCAGGATCCGAAGCAGAGCCACGCGCCCGTGCAGTTCTCGCCCGCCCAGGCCTCTCAGGGGCACTCACCCCAGTCGCCGGAGCAGCCGAAACAACAGGGGAAGTAACCTCCCCCAAAAAGCTCACGGTGCGGTGTGCCGGTGCGGGTTGAGAACCCACACGGGCGCACCGCACGCATCATCTGGTGTTTCCGGTCAGAGTCAGTCTCTCTTCACGCGGGGTAAAGCAGCATTTCTTGCTTTTACCTCACGGGAAGAGGCTTTTTAGCACCCCAAAACTCTCGCGTGAAGGTAGGCTTAAAACATGAGTGTAGACGCAGTGAAAAACATCGAAGACCTAGCACAGTTCGTTGAGGACTCGCCGGTTTCTTACCTGGCGGCGCGCACCGTGGCGCGGCGCCTGCAGGGGGCCGGGTTTACCGAACTGACCGAGTCTGAGACGTGGCCCGACTCCGCCGCGACGGGGCGCCATTTTGTGGTGCGTGACGGCGCGATTATTGCGTGGGCGGGCGGGCGTCAGGCGTCTGCGGCGAGCGGCTACCGGGTGCTGGGTGCACACACCGATTCGCCCGCGCTGAAAGTTAAACCGAAATCTTCGCTCACGGTTAAAGGCTGGCACCAGATCGGTGTTGAGAACTATGGTGGGGGGCTGCTGAACTCGTACCTTGACAGGGAGCTGCGTTTGGCGGGGCGGCTGACGGTGCACGAGGGCGGCACCCTGCGTGACCGGTACGTGTGCACGCCGCCGCTGGCGCGCATCCCCCAGCTGGCCCCGCACCTGGACCATAAACGGAACGAACTGGTTCTTGATAAACAGTTCAACCTGTACCCGATTTGGGGTATTGACCCGGGGCAGAACGATGTGCTCGCATACTTGGGGCGGCACACGGTCGATGAGGGCGGCGACGTTGACCCCGCCACCGTGGTTGGCTACGACCTGCTGACCGCCGATTCTCAGCCGGGGCGCCGGTTTGGGCAGCACGGCGAGTTTTTTGCCTCCGGCCGGCTGGATAACCTGTCGTCGGTGCACGCGGGGCTGTGCGCGCTGGAGCGGTATGTGGCCGATAACGCCGACGAGCACGCATCCCACACCGTGATGCTCGCCGGGTTCGACCATGAGGAGGTCGGCTCGGAAACCCGCAGCGGCGCGGCTGGCCCGTTCCTGGAAGATGTGCTGGTGAGGCTGTCGGCGGCACGCGGCGAGAACACGGAGCAGTACCGCCGCTCTGTCGCCTCCTCAGTGTGCCTGTCGGCGGATGCGGGGCACCTGCTGCACCCGAACTATCAGGGCCACCACGACCCGGTGGTGCAGCCGGTTCCCGGCGCCGGGCCGCTGCTGAAGATTAACGCGAACCAGCGGTACGCCACAGACTCGGTGGGCGCCGGTATTTTCGCGGCGGCATGTAAGGCGGCACGGGTGCCGTATCAGGAGTTCGTGTCGAATAATAATATGCCGTGCGGTTCCACCATCGGGCCTATCACCGCCACCCGGTTGGGGATGCGTACCGTGGATGTGGGCGTGGGCCTGCTGTCGATGCATTCGGCGCGCGAAATGTGCCACGTTCACGACATGGCGTACCTGACCCGCGCGGTGGAAGGCTTCTACCGGTTACAGGGTCTATAACCGGACTGCTGCATAGCGGGACGGCGCAGGCGGCGGCAATGACGGCACAACATAGTGCATGGTTTTGGCATTTTTGTAATGCTCCCATCCTTACAAAACAACCGAAACCGTGCACTATATGAGTGCGTGGTGAAGGATTAAATACTTATGGTAACCGGGGAAGCATATGACGCCGTAAGTAAGCAGCAAAACGAGGAGCATCAGCTCTTTCAAGCGCTCCACATAGATCTAATTCGCCATATTTATTAATGAAATATCTTTCTTGGAATAAATATATTTCTGCGAGGTCTGCAGACGACAATATGAGGGATTCTTGAGTTGACCTACCGAGATGCGGTTCCACAAAATCCATCAGAAGGTCGTCAGCGCTAATGGTGACATAGGGTAAAGGGTCACCGGTATTTTCGCTCGTTTCCCAGTAATCCAGGAGAGCTTTGTCGTTGGTGACTAAGTAGTCAATATTGTGCTTCACCATTGCTGCATGTATATGAAGGTCGTTCTTATCGGGGTATCCATGTATTGAGGGGATAGGGTAACCTTCTAACACGAACACAGATTTACCTATCTGCTCTCTAACCTTCACCCGTGTAGCATCATTTCCAGTTGGGTTTCCTCTAAGCCAGTGGTACCCCCACTCGTCGAGAATATTCTGTGTTGTGTGTATATCGAAGTACTTTTTATTTAGTATCTGGTTAGGAAGAAGCATCCAATCCCTGAGTGTTTTACTCAGCAGAATATTGGTATCTAGAAGAATAGAAGTCGCCCCGTTGCTCATGCTATTTAGTCTAGCAAAGTAACGGGGCGATACTTCTGAATTATTCACGAATTCCGAGTTCTGCCTCTATATCCCAGATTTTCATGAGTGCCTGTTTCTGACGCTCTAATTGGGCGCGTTGGTATGATTCCAGGTCTTCGCGCATAATACGGAAATGCGAGCCTACCTTGTGTGCGGGAATTTCTCCGTTACGGATCATTTTTACGAGAGTCGGCCGGGAGATACCCAGTTCTTTCGCGGCGGCGGTCGTGGTGAATACTCGCGCTTGGGAGACAATGGCCAGATCTGCACCGGAACGAACGGCTGCGATAAGCTCACGAATCAGTTCCGACAGTTTAGGGCCGAGTTCCTCCGAATCCTTCCCCTGCACTTGCAGAAAGAACGAGACTTCAGTGGTATCTCCATGCGTATCACGAGCACCAGGGACGAGCTTCTGTACTTCTTCGCGCAGCTGCGGGTCGTTTAAATCCGCACGGGTCAGCGTTGAAGTGGTCATGATGTACCTCGCTGTTTGATGACATGTGCACTTACCCCGCATATGCTTACATTCGGTTTAGTGCATCTGCAATGCTGGGGCATGTGCTCTACAGTCTACAGGAGTAAGTGAAACAAAAGAAACCAGTTTTCGAATATTTCCTATATAGATTAATGTTGTTTTTGCCGCAGAAATAGTACCTATACCTTCAGCAGACCCTGTGTGTGAAGAGCGGCCACACCAACACTGCTAGTCCCTGCGGGCCAGTGCCCACAGTGCGGATGCGCATCCCAGAAGACCCCAAAAACCGACGACTATTACGTCCAGGATCTGTATCGGGCCGATGTTGAAGAGGGTGGCCCTCACAAGGTTTGCCGCAGGTGCGAACGGCAGGAACTGCTGAACATGCGCGTACCACTCGGGCAGTCGTTCGGGCGGGTAGTTAATCGGCGCAAACAGTATAACCATGAAGGTAATCGTCTGTGTCACGATCGTCAGAAATGCCGCCGGAATCCAGTACGCAAGCATAAACCCTAATACCGCCATAACAACTTGAAGCGCGAACACAACGGCAATAGCGCCGATACTCAGGTTCACGTCAAAACCAAATTTGAGTTTCGCGGCTGCACCGCCCGCAATAATGCCGGGAATCGCGAGAACCGCCCAAACGAGTATGTCAGCCGCCAGAATCGCCAGGCGCGGGACCGGAAGGGACCGCTGATAGTCGAACATGCCGTTCGTCTTAGTGGTAACGATAATCTGGGGAGCTATTACACACCCCATAGAAATGAGGGTTACCGTTACCGTGCCGGATGCCAGATATTCTGCAGAATTCCGGTCAAGATGCGGCATGAAGACCGAGATGCCGTAAAGAAGTGCAAACGCTAAAAGGACCTGCACCACCGCAAAAAGCGGCGCGTTGATGGCGTTACGAATCAGTGACCAGCGGATCAGCTCGACCGTGGCACGTACCGTCGAAATTCGTGAGGACACGAGGGCGCTAGTCATGGTTAATCATCTCCTCATAGTTATCGGCCAAAGACGCCGAGCCTATGCGATAGCTTTCGACGCATCCCGCACGGATTCCTGAAAGTACATGGGGTAAGGCCAGCTCAAGCTCGTCGGTACTCAGGGTGACGGTAAACTCCCGGGGGATAGTGAAATCGCCCTCTGCACGCTTCTCAATATATTCCGTATCTGGCATATTCCCTGGTGAAGGGGATATTTTTACATCTAGCACGCTGCTAAGTTCTTGAAGGAACTCCGGGGTAGCCGTGATCGAGAGCGTACTTTTTGCTTCCTCCAAACCCAGCGCGCTTGTCGGTTCATCACGAACTAGCAGCCCCTTATTAAACAGCAGGTACCTATCAGCGTGACGCTCCACCTCCAGGAGGTTATGAGTCACGATCAGCACCGTGGCACCCTGCTCGGCGCGCATCCGCAGCATCCTCCACAGCAGTTCACGGCGCACCGGATCAACATCGTTCGTGGGCTCGTCAAAGAGGTAGATGGGGGCGGGCGCGGTAACCGCCATACCGAATGAGGTCAGGCGCTTAATCCCGCCCGAAAGCTTATGTCCCGGCCTGTCCGCCCAATCCCCTAAATCGAGAGTATCGAGAGTTTCCTGAACCGCCCGCTTCGCCTGTCCCAACTTCAACCCGCGAATGCGAACCGCCGTCGCTATCGCCTGGCGCGGGGTCACCCCTTCTAGGGAGGACGTTACCTGCGGCATGATCGCGCATATCTGCCGAGCCTGTGTTGGATGCGCTATCAGGTCTGTGCCGCCGTAGCTAATGCTGCCCGCATCTGGCTTGGTCAGGCCCACGATTTGGTTGAGAAAAGTTGTTTTACCGGCGCCGTTGTGCCCTATGAGGGCCGTGACCTCGCCGGGGTCAAGGCGCACACTAATATTGCTATTGGCCGTGGTGGTACCAAAAGTTTTGGTGAGGTTATTAATGGTGAGTGCGGGCGCGGTGTCTGTACTCATAAGGTGCCCTATCTGCTGCAGGATACTGACGGTACCAGTAGCATAACGGCGGTTTTTCGGCGCACCCGTGACATTCGTCAGGGGTACAGCAGGAGCTTGTCATCACACCAATAACCTAGCTCGGCATAACCTGTGACATGGCCTTTTAGGTTTTTGTGGGGCTGTTTTATATTGTATTCCTCATGCATGGTGTATCGCCCGCGACAACGGGTGGCTTTAGCCGTGCCTCTATCGCCCATAAACTGTACATTTTCCCGCATATTTGTAGGGTTAAAGCGTACGATATGCGGGAAAGTGTACGATATATATCGTTATACCGTGCCTAGGTGCACACATACCGACAACATATATTCTCCTGCCTCATTAGACAACAGGAGAGAAAGAGAATTCGGTGAAATACCTCAAACCATATTTTGTATTTTGTGCTCGCGTCATGACTTTAGCCTGGCGAGCTTCACCCCTGAAAAACCTTAGCGTACTGGCCGCCGTCATGATCTCTGCGCTCGCTCTGATCGCCTGCCCCATTCTGCTGGGTTATGGTGTTCAGCGCACCCTTGAAAACCCTGAAGTTTGGCGTCAAAACCTTGCCGTCCTCGTGATTCTTTACAGTATTCTGTGGCTCATCGGGCAGAGCTTTCGGTATCTTTTCTACCCTGCTTACGGGTTCATCGAGCAGAAAATGCAATCGCGCCATATGGCGGATGCGCTCGCCACCAGCATCGGCGCCGACCCGCGCGCACGCGCTACACTAGGCGCCTCCGAAATTGCGTATGCCGTCGATGCGCAGGCCGCATCCATTCGCGAAACCCTCGCCACCTTGTACCTCTCAATTCTACCCGCCGGGGTTGGTTGCATCGCTGGTGCTGTCTCGATTCTGGTGATGGGTGGCGTGCCGGAGCTAGGCATATTTTGCGGGTTTGTGGCGCTCTATCTGGCTGGAAGCATGCCGCTGATCGCGCGTCATCAGAAGTTTCAGGGCGAATTCTTTGACGGCTCAATGCGCAGTTTCGGCACCCTGGAAAACACGCTTCGTCTCTGGCGTGAAAGCAGAATCCTTGGGGCGGCTCCCTTTCTTCACGACCGATACGCCCAAGGCCGCCTGCCCGTAGAAGCAAAAGCTCTCAAAAGTTACCGTTACACCATGTTGTTACACACCTGGCAGGGCGCGATGTTGGCTCTATGCCTGCTCGCGATAGTGCTCAAAACCGTATTATTCGGTGAAGGTTCTCCGGCGCAGATTACGGGTACTGCGGTGGCGCTCATAGGAGTGTGCGCGGCGGCAATTGGTCCGCTCCAAGCCGTCGGCTTTGGCGTATCGACCATCGCGGTTTCGGCAGAGCGTTACCGGCAGGCGCACCATAAAATACTCGCTCCTGCCGCCGACGATTCGGGGTATCTCATCGACTACGTCGTAACCACAGGTGAGCTTTCCCTCCGCGTGGATGCACGCAATCTGAGTGAAACATCCCATGGTGTGCATACGGTGAAGCCGGGACGCCCGTGTTGGGTGCGTGGCGCATCCGGCGCGGGAAAAAGTTTGCTTTTAGAACGACTTCTTGGCGTGCGTGCGACAACTACCCCCGCTTATATGTCGATGAGCGCGCCGCAAGGCACTCTTCGGTTTGTCTACTTGCCGCAGGAAGCTGGGCTGCTGGTTGGTACCGCGCATGAGAATGTGGCG
This sequence comes from Rothia aeria, assembly GCF_016726365.1. Taxonomy (NCBI): domain Bacteria; kingdom Bacillati; phylum Actinomycetota; class Actinomycetes; order Micrococcales; family Micrococcaceae; genus Rothia; species Rothia aeria. The sequence goes on from NZ_CP068102.1 coordinate 1,623,434, forward strand.
TTTGGTCGCGACATTCCGGTGCATATATGCGACCGGTACCTGCAGGCGGTGGGGCTAAGCGAGTTTGCCTCTAGTGGTGTTCGATGTCATGACACCGTCGCGGGTGAGAGCGGCAGCGTGTCCGGGGGAGAGGGCAGGCGTATCGCCTTGGCGCGTACTTTGGCGGCGGCCGAAACCTTGAATGAGCAGAAAGCCCTGAGCCCCGCGACCGTCATGGTTCTCGATGAACCGACCGCCGGGCTAGATGCGCCTACCCGTGCCCGCGTCTGGGAACTGATCGAGCGAGTGGCCCATACCGCAATCGTGCTGGTGAGCACCCACGATGAGGACGCGCCCGCCCGGCAGAACGATACCGTGATCGAACTCTAATGCGGCGCGAACCCTAGGAATGAGAACGTTTTATCTGTAAAACATTCGGTAAAGTTGGATTAACCCCTTATTCACCGGGGTAAGAGCACACGGCACGCATTATGAAATTTACCCCCGTGATGACTCTTAGGGTGGAGAGGGGAGATACAGCCTTTGTCTGGAAAGCACAACAGCTTCTGCAACCGCCTCGGAAAATACGGCTGCGCGGTAAGCAATCCCAACTTATCCCTAGAAATCCCTTAAAAGGGATAACTGGGGATAACTAGTTTTCGCACTTATCTCAACCTATCGGGACTTATCTTAAAAATCCCGATAACCCCCGATAGGTTCCGATAACTTCCTGTAGACTAAAAATCTAAGGAGGCTTCCGCAGATCATGACTCTTAATCCATTCCGCCCGGGTGCCGGGCATACTCCGCCCGAATTTGCGGGTAGGCAAGAACCGCTTAATACGTTTACTAATATCCTGCGTCGTACCGAGATAGGGGCTATTAGCCGCGGCATGATGCTTTACGGGCTGCGTGGGATGGGTAAAACCGTGCTTCTGCGTCGTCTGCAGGAAGACGCAAAACGTGCCGGATGGGTAACGATCTCTCTGGAAAGCGGAATGGGGAAGAACGCGTATGCTCAAGTTCGCACCCGCCTAGGTAAAGAACTTGCCTTAGCTGTTCGAGGCTACCGGCAGAAGAGCCGCTGGAAGAAACTCTTATCGAATGTCGCTTCTTTATCGGCGACGCTTGGTTTTGCTGGAGCCTCCGTTGTGCTTAAAGCTGATACGCACCACTCCGATACAACGGGTCTTCTGGACTTTGATCTTCCAGAGACACTACTGTCTATGGCTCGGGAGCTCAAAGACCAAACTCCCAGTGCTGGTGTGGGTATTTTCATTGATGAGATTCAAGATCTTGATCATGAGATGCTCGATATTCTGCTGACAACCCAGCATGAAGCCGGGCAAAAAGAGCTTCCATTCTATATTTTCGGAGCCGGGCTGCCTTCAGTCCCCACGAAACTGGGCGAGATTAAGACTTACGTCGAAAGGCTCTTTAGCTACCATCCTTTAGAGCGTCTCAATGATGATCAGACCAGACTGGCTTATGCTGATCCTATTGCTAAAAATGGCGGTAGTATCACGCAGGATGCGCTTGCAGAACTTGTGGACCAATCCCACGGATACCCTTATTTCATTCAGCAGTTTGGGCGGGATGCCTGGGACTGTGCCAGCGCGGGCAATATCACTCAGGATGATGTTCGTGTGGGCGTTACTTTGGGCTGGGAAGAGCTAAACCGCGGGTTCTATATGACGCGGTGGAACAGGGCAACAGAATCTGAGAAACACTACTTGGTAGCGGTCGCCGATCTTATGTCTGAGAAAGAAGGAGATTCTGTGCCGGTCTCAGAGGTATCCAGCCGGATGAAATCTATTACAACGTCTTTGAGTGCCCGCCGCGCATCCTTAATTGAGAAAGGTGTACTGTACAGCCCTGCATATGGTCGGATCGCTTTTACGGTTCCGGGGATGGATCGGTTCATTAAGCGGTCGGCACAGTAGCTGCACGAAGTTATCTCAACCTATCGGGACTTATCTTAAAAATTCCGATAACCCCCGATAAGTTTCGATAACTTTTGTTCTCCCACATGAAGGCTCTTTTTATACCAGGGGAGAGGCGGGAGAGAGCCTATCGAATTAGCGAGAGCAGTTCCTCGTGCACGGTGGTATCGCCTGTGACTTCCGGGTGGAAAGAAATGCCGATAATGTTCCCGGCGCGCACGCCCACAATCTTGCCCTCATGATGCGCCACCACCTGCACGCCCTCACCGGCACGGGTCACAATCGGCGCGCGAATAAACGCCGTATCGATCACGACTTCCTCACCCGAGGGCGTAAGCCACGGCAAATGAACCTGCGCCGAATCGACCTGCGAGCCGAAGGCGTTACGCCCAACCGAAACATCCAAAACACCGAGCGACTGCTGCCCCGGAGCCGGATCGTCAATCACGGTCGAGAGCATAATCAGCCCCGCACAGGTTCCCAGGGTCGGCAAGCCCCCCGAAATCGCCTCAATCAACGGCTGGCGCAGCCCAAAAATACGGGTCAGCCTGTCAATTGTGGAAGATTCGCCACCGGGCAGAACCAGCGCATCCAGGTTCGCCAGCTGCTCGGCACTTTTGACGAGCACCACCTGCGCCTCCAGTGATTCGAGCATGCGCGCGTGTTCGGCAACGCCGCCCTGCAGCGCCAAAACACCAACGGTTTTGCCCGCACCGGGCAGGGCAGCCGGGGGAAGAACCTCAGTCTCACTCATGAGCCTATCTTTCTGCAACACGAGGTTGCGCACAGTGTAGAACGTTGGGTTTCGGGCTGCGTTTGAGAGCACCAAACTCACCCGAGCAGATAACGTATCTGAACAGAGTCGGGGGCGAAGCCCGCACCGAGCTTCACCCCCTGCACGCCTTGACCGGGCACCCTCACCTGAACCGAATATAATCGATCGGCGAGCGCGCATCCGCCACGCGGCGGCCTATACTTACCAGCCGCGCTCCGCCAGACGATGCGGCGCGGGCAGATCGGCAACGTTGATGCCGACCATGGCCTCGCCCAAACCGCGCGATGCATCCGCCAGTTTTTCGGGGTCGTTGTAGAACGCGGTTGCCTTCACGATGGCCTTAGCGCGTGCCTCGGGGTTTCCGGATTTGAAGATGCCGGAGCCGACGAATACGCCGTCCGCGCCCAGCTGCATCATCATGGCGGCGTCGGCGGGGGTTGCCACGCCACCGGCGGTAAACATGACTACGGGCAGCTTACCGGTCTTCGCAACTTCGAGCACCAGGTCGTAGGGGGCGGCAAGTTCTTTCGCCTTCACGTACAGCTCGTCGGGCATGGTGTTGTACAGGCCCTGCAGCTCGGCGATCTGGCGCTTAATGGTGCGGATATGCTTGGTTGCCTCCGAGACGTCACCGGTGCCAGCCTCACCCTTCGAGCGGATCATGGCGGCACCCTCGGCGATACGGCGCAGCGCCTCACCCAGGTTGGTGGCGCCGCATACGAACGGCACCGTGAACTGGTGCTTGTCAATGTGGTTCACGTAATCGGCGGGGGAGAGTACCTCTGACTCGTCGATGTAATCCACCTTGAGGCTTTCAAGAATTTGCGCCTCAACAAAATGCCCGATGCGCGCCTTCGCCATCACGGGAATCGAGACGGCGTTGATGATGCCCTCAATCATGTCGGGGTCGGACATACGAGCCACACCGCCCTGAGCACGAATATCGGCGGGTACGCGCTCAAGCGCCATGACGGCGACGGCGCCAGCATCTTCGGCGATCTTGGCCTGTTCGGGGGTGACGACGTCCATGATGACGCCGCCCTTGAGCATGTCGGCAAGCCCGCGCTTCACGAGCGGGGAGCCGGTTACTGGGGAATTAGTCTGTTCAGTCATGCCCCCATTTTCTCACGTTTGGTGTATGTACGCTCGCCCCGTGACGGATTTTCTGCCGCAGGGCGCGCATCTTTGTGTCTGCGCGACATGAATCGTCATATTTCATGAGGCTCGTGGCGTTATACAGTCTCGTAAGCCTGCTCCTATAGAAGGGATAATACTAGAGCTCGGTGTGCACCCTGCACAGGGCATCTCACATGCGCGGGTCTTTTGCACCTAGAAGTACAGCACCACGAAGAGAGTGCCGTTCAGCATAAAGCCCCGTATTTTTACCCCGTGATATGTTGGAATATGCGCGCCTTTACAGGTGTTATTCTGGCGCTGTTTATTTCTCTTCAACCCCAACACACACATCAAGGAACGTCACCGTGCTTGAAGTCATTATTGCCCTATCGCTGGCAATTCTTCTGGGTAATATCCTTGCCCATAAAATACGAATAACCCCCGCCATTATGCTCATCTTCCTTGGGCTTGTGCTGGCACTCATCCCCGTTCACGCCATGCACGAGGTGCGTGAGGCCGGGCTGCCCCCGCACGTGATTCTCGAAATCTTCCTGCCCGTGATGCTGTTCTGGGAGACCCGAAATACCTCTTGGCGTGAGGTACGCACCCGTCTGCGCGGCATTCTGCTCTCGGGCACGGTGCTCGTAATTTTTACGGCGTTCGTTATCGCCTGGGTGCTTCACACCTTCATGGGCATCTACATGTGGCATGTGGCGCTGATTATCGGTGTGGCGCTTGCCCCCACCGATGCCGTGGCTGTGGCAACGCTCAACGGCAAACTCCCCAAAGCCTCCATTACCACCCTCAAAGCGGAAGCACTCATTAACGACGGCACCACCCTAGTTCTTTTCGCGCTCGCACTACAGCTTGCGGGCGGTCATGAGCTGGCCCTGGGGACCGCATCCGGAATGTTCTTCTTCTCGTTCCTGATTGGAACTCTCGTTGGCCTGGCCGTCGGATGGGGCGCGAATAAGCTGCGTGCACACATCGGCAACCCTATGAACTTCAGTGTGTTCATGTTCACCATACCGTTTATTGCTTTCTTCCTGTCTGAAGAGATCGAGCCTTTTGAAGGCATGAAAGGTTCCGGAGTGGTAGCCGTGGTGGTCGCCGCCTTCTACCTGACCTATCGCGGGCCGGATACCATCAAACCCCAAAACCGCTTCTACGGTCTGCCCATCTGGTCGTTTGTTTCCTATGTCATGAACGGTGCGCTCTTCGTGCTTGTGGGTGTGCAGCTGCCCAGCGCCACCGAGCATATGGAAGGCGTCATCCACGAATACAACTATGCGTGGGCTTCCGCGCTCGCCGTGATTGTGGTGGCGTGGCTCGTTTCGATTGCGGCGCGTTTCATCTTCCTGCACGTCACGATTGGTATTATTCGTGCCCTTGACCGTTCAGAAAAGCAGAGGCGGCTGCGCACAACTTTCCGTGGTCGTGTGGTGAGCACCTTTGCGGGGCTGCGCGGCGGTGTTTCCCTCGCGGTGGCTCTCTCCGTGCCGACTGGTGTTCCCGGGCGTGACTTTATTATCTTTATTGTTGCGGGCGTGGTTCTTCTGTCGATGGTGGTTCAGGGGATGCTCCTGCCGCTGGTTATCAGGTGGGCGAAAATTCCGGTTGATACCACCGAAGAAGACGAGATTAATAATGCGGTGCGCACGATCATTGCCGAGTCCTTCGACTCTGTGACTGAGATCGGCCAGGAAATTAGTGCGCCGCAGGAAATTATCGACCGCATTGCCGAAGAACAGATGTACAACGCGAGTATGTACCGCAACCTGCACACCGTTCGTAAGCACGGTGCGAACGCGCCGGAAGAAGCCCGCCGTATTATTGAAGCGAGCGATCTTGAGAAAGAGCTGCGTCTGCGGCATTTGGAGAAACAGCGTGAGGTGCTCAAGCGCCTGCGTAATGAGCGCACAATCGACACGAATGTGCTCCACGCGATTCAGGAAATCCTGGATATTGAGGAGATACGCGTGCTCGGCCCGGTTGAGCTGGAGTAACGCAAACACTGGTAGTCGTGCTCTGCGGTTCTGTGCACGGTATGCTGGTATGCGTGAGTAATAAGCCAGCCACCTCGCAGCAGCACACACCGCAGATACCGGCCCCCGGCTCACCCACCCGCGCCACCGCACAGGGCCGGGGCGCACTTGCCGTGCACGCAGTCATCTACCTGCTTTTTGGTCTGAGCACCATCTTTATTCAAATCCCCGACTGGGGTACCGATAGGCTGCTCATTGGAGGGCTGATGCTTGCCCTCGGAGCCTCCCACTGGTGGGTTTCACGTGGAACACGCTACGGCCCGGCCACCAGTGCCACGCTCATCTCGGTTGCGCTCGTGCAGGCCGCTTCCGGGGCGTTACTAATTGCCCAGCCTGATGCACCCGCCCCAATCCTGCTGGCCACCTGCGGCGGTATTGGCCTTGGCGCCCTTCTGAAGGGCCTGCTGGGGGTGCGGTACCGCTCCGTTATCGCTGCGGCGCGTGACTGGGTGCTGGAGGGCACGGTGATGCTCGCAGCCGCACTCGCTGTACCGTTCATGGTGAACATCGGGCCGAAAGCGGTGCTGGGAGTCACCGGCGGCGGGGCGCTCATAGCGGGTGTTTTCCTGCTGGTTGGTGCCCTGGGTGCACGTACCGAAGGCACGCCCGGGGCGTAATGTTGGCGCTGGATAATGGGTGCGGAACCGTGGACGCGTACACTGGTTTAGACGCACACAAAAGGAGGGTTCGTGGCTGAAGACCGCCCGCGGGGGCTCAAAGCCCAAGTGAAAGGGCCGCTGATTATTGCTGCTGCGCTTGCGCTCGCGGCATTCTTTGCGGTGTTCGTTTTTGCAACCGGAGGCACCCATAATAAGCCGAATATCGGTCTGGCTTTGGGTGTGGGGGGTGCCGTGTTTATCGTGACCCTGGTGGTGTGCGCAACCTTGATTCTGGTGGACCGCCCAAACGACCCGTCACTGGGGCAGGGCACGGGCATTAATCGTTCTTCAGCTGAACTGTATGCCCAGGCAAAAGCTAAACGAGAAGCAGCGGAACGTGAGAAAGCCCGTGCTGAGGGGAACTCACAAGCGGCCGGAACCAAAGCGGAAACAGCCGAGAATGATGCTGAGCCCCCTAAGACGACTGACAGCTAATCGGCGCGCTGAGGCGGTATGCTAAGCTGGTTCTATCTTTATGAGTTATACGCCTTATGGCGAGAGGAGCTGGTAGTGCTACCTGCCAACTCCTCTCTGCGGGTAGAGAACTACCTCAGACGCTTAAGAAACACTGAGATAGCTTCTACGGCGTAAGAAACGGCTTGAGCTGATCCGTCGGTCAGGATATAACTGACCAGGATCGCTTGAGCCGTTTCTACAATCTCGTAGATAGACATACCCGCTCACCGCCTTCCCGCCCTGGGAATCATCACGGAATGTATCTTTATGAGTTGTGCCGTGGACCCATTCCAGGAAGAGGGCATCTTCTACTTTACTGTACGTTTTATTAGAAAACCTTTAAACGAATCAATATGTGTATATAAAAGGCTCTTGATGCACATAAAGTAGGATTTTCGGTGCTTTATGCGCATCAAGAGCCTTTTTATGTCGTGTGTGGGGCGGCGGGAAAACTATTTTGTGTGAGAAAGAGCCGCTTTCCGCGCGCCCATCATCGCGCGCTGTACCCCCACTATTGAAGTCAGGACCAGCACGAAGCCGAGCATCGACAGCGGTGTCATGTTTTGCCCCAAGAAAATCCAGCCAAGGATAAATGCGGTGACTGGGCTGAGCGGTCCCAGGGACGCAATGACCGCGGGCGGCAGCTTCAAGAGCCCATAAAAATACACGCAGTAGGCGAGCGCTGTGCCCACCAGGCAGAGGAAGGCGTATCCGCCGATATTTGCGGCGGTCAGCGGTGGCAGCGGTTCCTCGGTCAGTAGGGCGATGGGCAGCAGGAATATTCCGCCCACGAGCAGCTGCCATCCTGTCATGGCGAGAGTCGAGAGAGACGATGTGCCCATGGAGGTGAAGAAAATTCCGCACGCCATAGCGACAGCCCCGGTGAGCGCCGCGAGAATGCCAATCACATCGAAGGTGGTGCTGGGGGATGCGACCAGCAGAATAATGCCGATAATGCCCATCAGTGCGGCAAGCCATGCCGATGCGGGAGTCGCTTTCTTAGCAACTGTTCGGGTGAGGACGAGGACGAAAATAGTTTGTGTTGAGCTGAGAATCGCCGCCAGTCCGCCGGGCAGGCGGTATGCAGAGACGAACAGCATCGCCTGGAATAGACCGATGTTGAGGATGCCGAGAAGAATAATTCGGCCCAGCTCGTTCTTGCGTGGGAACTCTCGGGTGATGAGCAGCAGCAGCAAACCTGCTGGCAGCACGCGGATCAGTGCGGCGGTGAAGGGACGGTTGGGCGGCAGAAACTCGGAGGTGATGAGGTAGGTTGATCCCCAAACCATGGGGACGAACGCCGTGATGATCAGCAGAGGAAGACGGTTTTTCATAGTTCTTCGTAGTCGGATAGATGTCTTGAGTTCAAGATAAATCCTAATCGCTTTTTGTCTTGAAAGCAAGATAAAATAGTAGTGAGTCGATTTTAGGAGGAATATGTCGAGCGCCCGTTCCCGCAGTAACCGCCCCGATGCCGTGGATATTATTATCGATCAGTGGAAACGTGAACTCCCCGAGTTGGCTTCTGAAAATATGGCTCTGATCGGTCGTCTTAAGCGATGCTCTATTCTGCTCGCGCCGCGCCTTGACGAGGTTTTTGCTGCCCATGATCTTAGTAATGGCGCCTTTGATGTGCTGGCGACGTTACGCCGCGCGGGTGCGCCCTATATTCTGACCCCGACCGAGCTTTTTGCATCGCTCATGGTTACTTCAGGCACTATGACAACCCGCCTGCAGAAGGTGCAGAAGCGCGGGTTCATTGAGCGCATCCCTAACCCGGATGATGCCCGCAGTATGCTCGTGAAGCTGACGGGTGCCGGGCGTGAATTGGTGGAAAAAGTCGTCTTCGAACACGTGGACAATGAGCGGCGTATTCTGGAAAAGCTGCCCGCTGAGACACGCCGTCAGCTGGATGCGGGGCTCGCCGAACTGATGCGGGTGCTGGAGGACGCGAAGAAGGGCTAGGGTGGCGCCACGTTAGGCTACCGTGCTTCATGGTTCCTCCGAGAGACACCTTTTGATATATTAGTAAATGCATTGATAATCAATGTATTTACTAATATACGCAATGGGACATAATACTCTCGTAGAAGGGAATACACGATGTGGAGCACCCAGCATTCTCAGATTACTGATGTCAGCATATCTGCCTTGTGGCGCACCTTTATTGCGGTGCACAGCGGCGAACTTACCCTGCCCGGTGGCGACCATTTTGAACCTGAACGGGAACTCGCAGTGGGTACACGTATCGCAATGACTCCTGCCGGTCAGGAACAGGTCATCTCAACGGTCACCGAGTTCGTGCCTGAAAAACGCTACGCCGACGAGACCCCGTTTAACGGTCTAACCCTGACCTTCCGTCACGAGTTTGAGCCGGTTAAGGAAGGCACACGCATTACTCACACCCTAGAAATCACAGGGGATGAGGCAGATACCATAGGTGCACACATAGGGCCTGGCATAAGCTCTGATTTTCCTGCCCAGATGAACGAGCTTATTAAGGCGGCGAGTGCATCATGAGTGTTAGCAGGTTTGCTAGCCCTGGTGCCGACAGCCCGGGGTTTGTGCTGTGGAAACTAACCCAGCGATGGCAGCGAGCGGTAGCTGATGCCCTGGAACCGCTGGGCGTTACGCAGACTCAGTTCGTGATTCTCGCCTGCGCCTACTGGCTAACTCAAAAGACCGAATCTGTACAACAGATCGATATTGCTAAAGCTGCTGGCATGGATGCACAAATGGTCTCTGACGTACTGCGGCGCCTAGAGAAAAGCGAGCTTGTGCAGCGTGTTTCAAACCCCGCGGACGGGCGGTCAAAGAATGTTCTTCTCACGGACGCGGGGCAGGATATTGCGATTCAGGCGATTCCCGCTGTCGAGCAGGTAGATGCACAATTCTTCGGTACAATGCGCTCGACAACTCTGGCGGACCTGCGGGCGGCACTTGAGAGGTGAATGGGTGGGCACTTCTCTCCGGGAGGCGAGCGCCTTCACGGTCTTTTGGTGGTGTGCTAAGCTGGAACCATATTTGCAAACTGGATGCCTGTTATAGGCAAGAGGAGCCGGTAGCGCCAACTACCAGCCCCTCTCTGTGAGTAGGGTATTACCTCAGGCTCTTAATCCAAGCTGAGATAAAGCCTACAATATGTGAAACGGCTTGAGCCGATCCATCAATCAGAATGTAGTTGATGAGGATCGCTTGGGCCGTTTCTACTATCTCGTAGAACAGCATTCCTACTCACCCCCTCTCTACCCTGAGAGTCATCACGGAATATAAATTTGCAAACTGTGCCGGTGACTCATTCCGGGAAGAGGGCACTCACAACTTTACCGCATGCTTTACAAGGAAATTTCGTGTGATTCTGGAGAATGCGTAAAAATGTGATTCTTCCATTTTTAAATTCTTTTTACGTGCACTAGGGACATTCCCTGAAGAAATATTGCGTCATAAAGCGTTATTCCATAACTTTGCCAGTACTCAGCATTGATACCAGCGTTACACCCAATCTACGATAGAAATATCCACCCCGGATTTTGTAAAATCTGCAATATCTTATTCAATCACCAGGAGACCCCATGCAGACCCTTATTATTAACGCCCACCCAGATCCCCGGAATAAAACCGCGTATTGCACCAACCGCCTCGTCGATTGCCTGACCGAGAAACTGCCGGATGCAACCGTGCTGAACCTCTACAACGAGGATATTCCCGAACTTACTGCCGAGACTCTGCCGGTCTTTAACGGCGCATACAGTGGGGATGGTAAAGATGCAGAGTTGAGCAAGGGCGCACAGCATTTTCTTGCGCGCAATGCCGAGCTGCTCGAACAGTTCAAGGCGGCCGACCGGGTGATTATCGCCATGCCCATGCACAATTTCACGGTGACCTCACGCCTGAAAGACTACCTGGACAACATCATCGTGCCGGGGCAGACCTTCCAGTACACTCGGGAGGGCCCGCAGGGTCTCATGGGCGGGCATAAAGCGCTGCTCGTGCAGTCAAGCGGCTCCGTATACAGCACCGGTCCGCTGGCACCGTGGGAGCAATCGTACCCCTTCCTGCAGACCGCATTTGGGATGCTCGGGTTCGACTCGACCGATATTGTGCGTGCCGAAGGCACCATGGACCCAAATATTGGCCCAGACGTCGCTGTTGAGCGTGCCTGCGCCGAGCTTGAACAAAAGCTGCCCGAGTTCCTTGCCTAAGGACCCAAGAACCGCTGGGTATAAGGAACACTAAGAAGCCCGATTAGCATGTAAAAAGGCTCTTTATTTGAATAAAGCGTTGAAAAACTCTCTTTATTCACATAAAGAGCCTTTTTGCGTGGGAGGTTAGAGAAGGAGGCCGGGGAGGGGCGCTGGGGAAAGCAGTGGGAGGAAGGGTTTATTTCTCAGTGGGAAACGCGACGGGTACAATAGAGTCCCCTGCCCGCATCCGGCATGTAGCGCTGACCGATATTACCTGAGCCATGCCGCCCCAGAGACGGGCGCACTGCACAGACCAAGAAACGCATCTTCATGACACATAAACCTACACACGCCCTGCCCGAAAATACCGGCGCGGCAGACAACCCCAACGCAGCCGCAAAACTTGGCACAGCAGCACCGTCCGAGGCGAACCCGCCCGTCACCGGTGCAGTCCCGGCGGTGACAGGCACCGTGCCCTCCACCACTGGCGCCATCCCGGCTGTGCCCGCACCTGATGCAGGCCCCGGGATGCCCAATATGGACGATCCCAAAAACATCTACCTGCTCAAAGATGCCCCCGTTTTCACAGCGCTTCTTTCCCTGGGTATCCCCATGGCGGCGGGCCTGGCGATCACCAGCATTTACAACGTCATTAACTCCTACTTTGTGGGTCACTACGGCACCGTCGAAGAGCTCGCCGCCACCGGATACGGCGTACCTGTTTTCGGTATCATCATAGCGATTGCGGGTGTGTTCGGTCTGGGCTCATCAACCCTGGCGTCGCGTCTGCTAGGCGAAGGTAACAAGGCACGTATTCGCAACGTAACCTCATTCGCCCTGTACTCTGCGCTCGCCTGCGGTGTGGTGGTCGCTATTGCCGGGTTCCTGTTCGCAGACCCGGTTACCGGGCTGATGGGCGCCTCCGGAGCATCCTTTGAACCGACCAAAACCTTCGTGCACCTGCTCTTTGTGGGTGCGCCGTTTTCGGTCGGTATGTTCACTCTGGAACAGCTGGTGCGTTCTGAAGGTTACGCCAAACAATCCATGTACGGCATTATCTGGGGTGTCGTCATCAACTCAATTTTCGATGTTTTATTGATTGCGGTTCTCGGCTGGGGTATCGCCGGTGCCGGTTGGGCGATGCTCGCCGCAAACGCCGCATCCATGGTGTACTACCTGCAGTTCCTTATTCGCAAGAGCCCCAACTTTTCGTGGAAACCCAGCGATTTTGTGATCGCTGGTGACATTATTAAACCCGTGTTCGCCGTGGGTGCCGCCGAACTGATTCAGAGTGCAAACCTGACCGTTTCCGCGCTGGTGCTCAACAATATTGCGGCAGGATACGGTGACGACTCCGTGGCCGCCTTTGGGCTGGCGATGCGCCTGAACATGGTACCCGAAATGCTGTGTATGGGTATCTGCATGGGCGGTATTCCGCTCTTCGCATACGCTTACGGTGCTCGCAATCGAGACCGAGTACGTTCGGCCTTGAAAACCGCCGCAATGGTATCGGTGGCAACCTCCATTATCTTCACCATCCCCGTTTTGATATTCCGTCACCAGCTGCTTGAGCTCGTGGGCGACTCCTCGCTGGTCGCCACCGGCGAGAAAGTGCTGATCGCGCTCATGCTCGCCGCCGTGTTCAACGCCGTGAGCATCGTGTTCGTCTCGTGGTTCCAGGCCGCCGGTAAAGGCTTGCCCGCCACGCTCATGACCCTGGGTATTGCGCTGCTCTTCTTCCCTGCGGTTATCTTCGGTAATATGTGGTTCGGGTTCGACGGCCTCACCTGGGCGTTCCCTTTCACCCAGATTTCGGCGTGTGTGCTGGGCGTGATCCTGTTCTTCGCAACCGGCGGTACCAAGGTGAAGGACACGGCAGCGAACGAGACTGCTACGGTGAAAGACCCCGCAAAAGCCTAGTCTCACCGCCGCCAACAGGGGCTGCAGCAGCGAAACACCATATGGTTTAGGCGGTGTTCGTTATTGCCGCGCCAATAGAGGTATGATGAGCGAGGCAAACAACCACACCCCACGCACGGAAACGAGCACAAAGGAAGAGGCGCGCGTGCACGAAACAACCGACAACACCCCTGCGTCGCGTGCGGCCGAAATCCTCGAATCCGGCGACGAAAGAAACATCTACTACCTCAAATCGGCCCCGCCCATGCGCGCCCTCCTGGCCCTGGGCATCCCCATGGCCACCGGCCTGGCGATTACCTCCATCTACAATGTGGTGAACTCCTACTTTGTGGGGCACTTCGGCACCGTTGAAGACCTGGCGGCCCTCATCTTCGGCTTTCCTGTTATCGGTGTCATCACCGCCCTGGCGGGCCTTTTCGGGGTGGGCGCATCCACCCTCACGGCGCGGCTGCTGGGCGAGAACAAAGCCGACCGCATCCCCGAAGTCACCTCATTCGCACTGTACGCGTCCCTGCTGTTCGGGGTGCTGCTGGCCCTGATCGGCGTGTTCTTCATCGACCCGCTCACCCACTTCATGGGCGCCTCAGGAGCCACCTACGAACCCACCCGCTGGTTCGTGACAATCCTGTTCATTGGCGCCCCGCCCTGGATGTGCATGTTCACCCTAGAGCAGCTGGTGCGGGCCGAAGGGTACGCCAAACAGTCCATGTACGGGCTGGCCTGGGGCGTGCTCGCCAACCTGGTGCTGGATGCGCTGCTCATTGGTGTGCTCCACATGGGCGCAGCCGGTTCCGGGTGGGCGCTCATGGGCTCAAACCTGGCGTGCATTATCTACTACATGCTGTTTCTGACCGCTAAAAGCAAGAACTTCTCGGTATCTCCCCGCGATTTCAAGCTCTCCGCCGACGTGCTCAAACCCGTACTGGCGGTGGGCTCCTCACAGCTGGTCTCTAGCCTGTTCCTGGTGGCCTCGGCTCTGGTGCTGAATAACCTAGCGGTCAAGTACGGGGATGCGGCAGTCGCCTCATTCGGTGTCTCAATCCGGCTGATTATGGTGCCAGAGACCCTGTGCATGGGTATCTGCATGGGCGGTATCCCGCTGTTCGCCTACGCCTACGGGGCACGGAATCGGGAGCGTCTGAGGGCCTCACTGAGAACGGCGGTGGCGCTGTCGGTGGGCACCTCGGCGGTGTTCTCCATCCCGGTGTGGTTTTTCCGGGACTGGGCGCTGTACCTGACGGGCGGACCCACCCTGGTTGAGGCGGGCGATAAGGTGCTCACGGCCCTGCTGTGCTCGACCGTGTTCCACGCGCTGGTGGTGCTGTGGATCTCCTGGTTCCAGGCGTGCGGCAAAGGAACAGCCGCGGTGGTGATGACCGCGAGCGTGGGTGTTTTCTTCTTCGTTACGGTGCTGGCGGGGGAGGCACTGTTCGGGTTTGACGGGCTCACCTGGGCGTTCCCGGTAACCCAGATGGCCTCGTGCGCGCTCGGCGTGGTGCTGTTCGCGGTAACGGGCCGCACCCGCGTGCCCGCAACAGCCCCCGATGCGGGCGCTTCCGCATCGGCAGAACCGGGAGGGCAGGCCGCTGGGAGTGTTGGCGCCGGAATATAACGGCTCACGCCTGCGCGTACACTAGAGGTATGCGTGAACTTCAGGAAAAAATCGTGGCCCAGATGGGCGTTCGCCCCAATATGACCGAAGAGCAAGCGCGTGAGGAAGTACAGCGGCGCGTACAGTTCCTCTGCGACTATGCGAAAGCGACCGGCACCCGCGGATTCGTACTCGGCATTAGCGGCGGCATCGATTCCACACTGGCGGGCAGGCTCTGCCAACTCGCCAGCGAAAAACTCAACGCCGAAGGATACCGGGCGCAGTTCATGGCGGTGCGCCTGCCCTATAAAACCCAGGTAGACGAAGAAGACGCGCAAAAAGCCCTCGAATTCATCGCACCCGACCGTGCCGTCACCTTCAATATTGCGGATGCGGTCGATGGGTTCGACACCGCCTACACGGCTGCCGTGGGCACGCCCATCAGCGACTTCAATAAGGGAAATATTAAGGCGCGTGCCCGCATGATCGCCCAGTATGCGCTCGCTGGCGACCCGTCCCTGCTGGTCGTCGGAACCGACCACGCGGCGGAATCTGTGACCGGTTTCTTCACGAAGTTCGGTGACGGAGGGGCGGATATACTGCCCCTTTCCGGACTGAACAAACGGCAGAATCAGCTGCTTCTGAGGGTTCTGGGCGCATCCGAGCGGCTGTGGGCTAAGCCGCCGACAGCCGACCTGCTTGACGGTATCCCCGGGCGCACCGATGAGGACGAGCTTGGCATCACCTACCCGCAGATCGACGACTACCTGGAGGGTAAAGAGATTGACCCCGTCGTCGCCGAAAAGTTGGAGAGCATCTACCTGCGCAGTCGGCATAAACGCACGGTTCCGGTGGGTATCGCCGATACGTGGTGGCATGTGAACTGACTCTGTCCGTGCGCCCCCTTTTAGCTTTATCCTTGAGATAGGGACGCAATCTCAGAGGAAGGACACAATGACCGAACCCACTTCTAACCCCAATGACTCCCGTATTAACCTCGACAAAACGGAGCAGCCGTCTCACCCGAGCGAGCCTCAG
This sequence comes from Rothia aeria, assembly GCF_016726365.1. Lineage (NCBI taxonomy): Bacteria > Bacillati > Actinomycetota > Actinomycetes > Micrococcales > Micrococcaceae > Rothia > Rothia aeria. Next base: position 1,639,139 of record NZ_CP068102.1, read on the forward strand.
CCGGACCCCCACCCGCAGAGCTACCAGGGTCCCGCCGTTGGGCAGCCGCCCGCACCGGTGCCCTATGCAGCCCCCTACCCGGGCCAGTATCCTTACCCTGCTGAGTACCGGGCGGCTGACGCCCACACTATAGCGATGCTCGCCCACCTTTCGCTGCTGCTGTGGGGGTTCACCCCGCTCATCCTATGGGCTGTGTACAAAGATAAGCCCGGGTACGGGTTTACTAGGCGAGCCTGCGCCCGCGCGTTTAACTTTACGATGACCGTAATGATTGCTGAGCTCTCGGTGATTGCTTTTAGCCTGCTGAGTTTTCTGGTCTTGATGGGTATAACCGCCGGTAGCCGAGATGCGGCGGCGGTGGCCGCAGTAGTATTCATGATCGGTCTTATAGCGGTGTTGGGGATCGTGACTGTCATGCTAATTCTGGCCCTCATCTTCCCCATTATGGGGGCGATACGCGCCAACCGCGGGGAAGAGTACCGGTATCCCCTCCCGCACATAAAAATACTGGATGAAGACGGATAGGTGAACTGTCTCTCATAATACTCAAAAAACGCCCCCACCAAACCATCTGTTAGTGATGGGTGACACATATACGGTGTTGGGTGGCGTATCTACAAGACTATTCATCAAAATCTTGGTAGTCTTGCGGATATGGTACGTACCGCACCGTACCATTCACCGACCAACCGACCGAAAGTACATTATGAGTCAACAGAACTTTGACCCCAACCAGCCGAACTACAACTACAACCCAAATATGCAGCAGGGTATGGGGCAGCAGCCCTACGAGCAGGAAGCCCCGGACGCACGTTCCATGGCAACGTTTGCACACATTTCCCCGGTCCTGTCTCTTTTTGCGCCTCTGATCTTCTGGTTCATTTACAAAGATAAAACCGGGTATGGTCGCACCAAGGCTGCTGCCGCCCGCGCGTTTAACCTGGCGCTCACCTGGACCATTGTGGCGATTGTGTACATTATTGTGTGCGCCGTTATCTTCGGGGCAGGCGCGGCAGCATCAACAGCTCGAAATGTTTCTCCCCTGGTGGGAATAGCATCCCTGATGTACTTGCTGATTATCCCTGCCGGTCTTGTAGTTCTTATTTTCCACATTGTGGCAGCAGTAAAAACTAATAAGGGAGAGGACTACAAGTACCCGGTTCCCACCCTTAAGGTTCTGAAGGATAAGTAAAATTACCGTCCACTCAGGTAATAATGAAGCTGTGGCCTGGATTTGTACTATACAGATCCGGGCCACAACTTTATGCGCACACTGGCGAGAATTATCCCCGGTGAAGCACCCGCCGGGCGTACCGGTGAATCATCGTTGCCGCAGCCTCACGCCGCACCGTGGCGGCAGGTTTGAGCAGGGAAGTCTCCTCCATAAATATCTTCTTCTCATACGCCCAGGTGATCTCCCGGTAGAAACGCGCACCGGTGGGCACATCCTCAAAGGGGCTCTTCTCCGGGGGCGTGTAGGCGGGGGAGCCTGCGGCACGGTAGAAGAACGCGGCCATGGCCTCACGGGTGGCAGCCTCATGCGGGCGGAACGTGCCATCCGCCCAGCCGGTAGTAATACCCGCCTGGTGCATCCACGCGATCTCCTTATAGAACGGGTGGTTTGTGGGAACATCCGTAAACGGCGACTGCTGCGGGGGCGTGTAGGCGGGGGAACCGGCCAGCCGGTAGAAGAACGCCGCGGCCGCCCCACGCTCGGTATCTTCACCCGGGTGGAAAGTGCCGCCCGGGTACCCGCGTGTAATTCTGCGTTCGGCCAGCCAGTCAATGTCGGGGGTGGCTGTGTTCGCATCGTTCACGTCCGTAAACCGGGCCCGCACCGTGTTGTGGGTGTTCTCCCCAGAGACATTCAGCACCTGCGCCCGATCACCTGTGGCACCCCGGGCGCCGTTCAGGTTACCAGTGGAATTATGCAGGTGCAGCAGAAGCAGCTTACCTTCTGCCCCTTCGGTGCGGTGCACCGTCAAAGACGCGTTGGGCGCATCAACGAACAGCCCCGGCACGCCTGAGGCGGTACCGGTGAACCAGAAGGCGGGTGTGAACGGGTTGAACTTTACCGCTTCGGTCGCATCAACAATGGGTGTGGTGGCGTACGAGGAGGTGGTGGCCACCGTGTATGAGAGAGCTCCCGGGTTTTGGGCGCTCAGCCCCAGCAGCCGCAGCGGCACCCCCATAATGAGGGTGTTGCTGTCCATGGTGTTCGTGTCGGTGCTGCCCCAGGTGTTATTGAGCGGGTAGAGCGCCCCGTCCACCGGAACCCACCGGCCGTTATCGGCACGGGAGAGCTGCACCAGTGGGTAGTCCACCCCGGCGGCGCGCATCGTGTGCAGGCGGTAGTCGTTGGTGCCGTCCCCGTCAGTGTCAATAAACACGTAGTAGGTGCTGCGCGGGGTCACCTCGGACCAGTTGCCCCAGGTTGAAATACCAAAATAAAGCGAACCATCGTTCGGGTTTTTGCCTGCGGCGGCCAGTGCGGCAGCATCCGATGCGGCACCCGCGTACTGAATATCCGCCCGCTGGTCGCTGCTGACCGACAGGTCCTCGGTGGGAATATGCCCGCTCGTGACCCCCAGCTCAAAAGCCCCCAGCAGCGACCGGTACCCGCCCTGATCCACACCCGTACCGGACAGCGGCAGCTGCGCCTGCTGCTGGCCTCGCTCAAACTGCACCTCCGCAGCGGCCACCCGCATCTTTGACACCAGCTTCGGGGCGGCGTGCACCGGCACCCGCAACGTGGTGTCGCCCTCGGTGAGCACCACCTGCCCGGATGCGCTCGCAACATACTGGCGCGCCCCAAAAGCAACCACCTGCCCGTCTTCACCAGTGGAACGCTGGGTGGTGTTTGCGGTCGCCTCAGCGGTTTTCGCCAGGGCGGCGGGGTCCACGGTGAGGGTGACGGTGAACGTTGTCCTCCCGCCCGGGGGTACCGTCACGCTCTCAGGCAGGGAGTAAGCAACCCCCGAGATTTCGGTGCTGGCAGTGTACGAAAGCAGGTAGGTGTGCGCGATAGTGTCAGTATTTTCCACCACCATTTCACGGCGGAGAACAGACACCGGCGCATCCGGGGCGTATTCGAGTACCCCGAACGTGTCTGAAACCTGCTCCGGGCGGGCGGCGTTATAGACGAGCACACGGTTATTCACGGCCTTGGCGGAGTCGATGCGGCCAGAACCCACCCGATCCGGCGGGTAGGGGCGGTTGTGGGCATCATGCACGGGGTGCGCGGCAGTGTTCATCAGGGTGGCTTTAAGCTGCTGCGGGCTGTAGCTGCGGTGCTCTTCCACAAGCTGCGCGGCCACCCCGCAGACGTAGGCGGCAGACATGGAGGTGCCCGTGAGCGTACTGGCCCCTGCACCTGAGCCCGCCCGGGCTGAAGCGATACCGGTGCCCGGGGCAGACACATCGGGTTTAATACTGCCCCACGAGCCGTGAGCGCCCCGCGCCGATGCCGGGTTAGGCTGATCCGCCGCCCCGGTTTCGATGCGCGCACCGGTGCGGAGAGCATCGTCTAGTCGCAGGGTGAGGGTGCCTGAGGCCAGCGCCGGGCGGATCTTCTCGGCCTGCTCTGAGGGCAGCAGCACCCCGGGCAGGGCCGCAGTGCCAGCGATATCGGTCAGCGGCTGCCTGGTGCCAAGAACCACCCCAGCGCCGCCAGCCCGCTCTACATTGGCGAACCGTACCGCCGAACCGCAAGGCACGGCACCGCTTGTATTGTCCCAGTCAAGGTACACCCATTTCCCTTTGAGCCTGGCGGCCTCTTCAGCGGTGAACGGGGCACACCCGTACAGGTTCGAGGCGGGGGCTTTCACCACCTGGCCGGTGAGCTCACCCTCCCTGTACCGTGCATAATCATACTTTGTGGTGTACCGGCCGTATATTTCGCTCGTGCCAGCGGGGGAGAGCACTTTCACCCGGTCAGCAGACTGCGTGGCGCCCATAGAATTCGCCACAGTGAGCGCGTACGCGCTGGTTGCCGGGCCACCGGAGATAGAGTAGGTGTCGCCAGCACCGTTCTGGGATGCGGCATTCCCCGCGGCGGTCACCGTAAGAACACCCTGCCGGTACAACTCACCTATTGCATAGTTAGTCGATTCATCGAATACACCGTAGTCTGTTCCGGCCGAAAGGTTCACAATATCCGCCCGGTCACTGAAATCCCCATCGTCGTTCGGGTCAAGCACCCGGTCGAGAGCCTTCAGCGTGAGCGCCGACGTTCCCGCACACCCAAAAATACGGAAGGCCACCAGGCGCGCCTCCGGGGCGGCCCCGGGGGCGATGCGCATCCTGTGCAGCTCATCGGCGCTGAGCGCGGAGTAATCCCCATGAAAGGCAGTATTATCCGCCGCCACACCGTACCCGGCGATAGTGCCCGCCACGTGGGTGCCGTGCCCGCTGCAGTCAAGAGGATTCGCGTCCGGGATGGGCAGGGCATGCTCCTTAGTGCTGGCATTATAGCCATCCCCGGCCATATCGTACCCGCCCACAAGCTTCTGCGGGTCGTACAGCCCATCCGGCAGGGTGGCCGAGTCCTTCGCCCGCCGGTAGGCCTCATCGGTGCCGGGCCCGCCCAAATCGGCGTGGGTGTAGTCGATGCCGGTATCAATGACGGCCACCGTAACGTTACGGCCCGTGTACCCGTACCCGCCGGTGTTGTTCTTCTGCGCCCAGGTGGTGAGCGTATCCGTGTGCACGGCGGTACCCGCGTTCTGCGGCCGCACGTTCGTAATAACGCTAATGCGCGCCACATCCTGCCGGGCCGCGAGCTTACGGATCTGCTCAATATCGCCGTAGAGCCCGACCCCGCGCACCGTGTTCACGGTGGTGTACAGTATTTTTGAGCTGGTGGCCTCAGCAGCCGTGCGTGCCCGCTCGTTGACCCAGGCGTGGATGGAACGCACCTCATCCCGTTTGGCCGCGTTCTGCTCCCGGGTGGCGTGGCCGGCCGCGGGGCGGGTGAGCTCATAGGCGCCGGTGCCTTTGAACTGCACAAAAACCGCTGTTTCACCCGATGCGCTGGCGGCTGAGGGGCTAATAATATTCTGATCTCTGCTGGTTTCTGCGCCCTGCTGGACACTGCTATCCGGTGTATCTGCGGCGAAAACCGGGAAGGCGGTGGTGGTTACTAACGATAAACTCAACGCTGTGGCAAGAGTGCATCTTGCCTGCCCCATGAACTTTCTCGCCATAGACAGCTCCTTGATATGTGGTTGGTGCGCAGAGTGAACGAGATAAGAGTACCGAAAACTTTCGGGACGTATCGGGCGGCTGTGCGGGGGCACTCACGGTTTAACCACAAAAAACAACAGTAGACTAATAATTATTAGTGCATCTCCTTGTTTTTACTGGCACTAAGACTAGAAAATATTCGGAATACTTGTGCAATATCACGGTATATGAGGCTTATTTTGAGGTGCGCCTCGCCTGCAGTTTTCTATAACTATGCGGCTCATCCTTAGCGCCCCACCCACACCGCACAGAAAACCCGACCGCCAATAACCCCTCAGGGGCCACTGACGGCCGGGAAACCAGCCAAAGCGCCAGGCGTCCAGCCAATAGTAGGGCGCCCAATAGCGTAAGACTACGGCACAGACACCCGGCAGCTGGGGCGCTACCGCTTACTCAGCACCTTCTCGTGATACCGGTACAGGAACGCGGCCATCGCATCGCGGTGAATCGGCTCACCGGGGCGGTACGTGCCGTCGTCCCAGCCCTTCGTGATGCCCTGCTCAGCCAGCCACGCGATCTCCTTGTAGAACTGGCTGTCGGCAGGAACATCCGCAAAAGGCGTCCGGGCGGGTGCCGCAAACTGCGGGGAACCCGCATTCCGGTAGAAGAACGCCGCCATCGCATCACGGTTCACCGAATCGGAGGGGCGGAACGTGCCGTCACCGTAGCCGGTGGTGATGCCGCGGGCAGCCATCCACTCAATCTCCTTATAGAACGGGTGATTCGTGGGCACATCACTAAACGTCGGCTTCGTCGGAGGCGTAAACTGCGGCGAACCATTCAAACGATAGAAGAACGCCGCCATCGCCCCGCGCTCCACATTCTCGCCCGGGCGGAACGTCCCATCCGGGTAGCCGAGCGTAATCTGCCGCTGCGCCAACCAGTTAATCTCCGTATAGAACTGGTTATCGGCCGGAACATCCTTAAACCGGGCGTCACGGCTATTAGCAGATGCGGCACTCACCTCAACCACCTGGGCACGCTCGCCATGCCCGGCACCAATGCCACTCAGATCACCGGTGCCGTTATGCATATGCAGGAACAGGGCCTTAGCCTCAAAAGCCCCCGCCTGCCGGTGCGCCGTCAACTCAGCACCAGCACGGTCAGCGAAGAACCCCGGCACACCCGCCGAATCGCCCTCAAACCACACCTTCGGCGCGAACGGGTTGAACGTGGCCTTCTCCGTGCGGTCCACATAATCAGAGCCCTCATTCAACCAGGTGTTCGTGAACACGGTGTAGCTAATGTCCTTCGCGTTCGCTGAGGTCAGGCCCAGATCCTTCAACGGGACGCCCAGCACCATCACATTGGAATCCATCATGTTCGTATCGGTATCGCCCCAGGCACTATTGAGCGGGTACTGGTTAATGAAATCCCACTTGTCCCCGGTTGCCTTCCACACCTTCACCAGCGGGAAATCCAGGCCCTTCTCGCGCGCCACCTCAAGCACATAGTCCCGCTGGCCGTCCCCGTTCGTATCAACCGAAACCTCCACGCTGCGCCCAGAATGCAGCACATCCCAGTTCGACCATGTTGAAATCCCAAAATACAGGTTTCCCTCATCCGGGTTCTTCCCGGCAGCAGCCAGCGCCGGGGCATCCGAGGCGGCACCCACATACTGCACATCAACCACCTGATCCGACGCCACCGTGAGGTTCTGCGTTGGAATACGGCCGCTGGCGGCGCCCAGCTCAAACACGCCCAGCATCGACCGGTACCCGCCCTGATCCAAGGTGGTGCCCGTAAGCTTCACCTTCTGCTCAGCACCGGTGCCGAACTCAATCTTTGAGGTGTCCGCGCGCATCGCCGAAACCGGTTTAGGGGCCACATGCACCGGCACGCGCATCGCCTCGGTGCCGTCCTCCTTAAACACCACCCGGCCGGATGCGCTCGCAACATACTGGCGGTCCCCCTCGGCGGTGGTTTCGACCTTATCGCCCACGACGTTGCGTGAGCTCTGGTGCTTTTCCAGCGCGGGGTCCCTGGTTTTCTCCAGTTTCGCCGGGTCGATGGTGACGGTCACCGTCACGTTCTTCTTCTCGCCCGCCCCCACGCTCACCGTGGACGGCAGGGAGAAACTCACCCCCGGGATGCTGGTGCTTGCCACATACTCCGGGGTGTAGGTGTGTGCCCGCGAGTCCGTGTTGTCGAGGGTGATGTCGCGGGTTACGGTCTGCACCCCCGAGTCCGGGGTGTACTCCAGCACGCCGAACGCTGTTGATACGCGCTCTGGCTGTTTCGTATCGTACGCCAGCACCTTAGCCTCAACAGCGGCCTTGGCGTTAATCATGCCGGACCCTACCCGGTCCACAGCGTACGTGTGCCCCTGGGAGTCTTTCAGGTCGGTGTTCGCCCCGTTCATCAGGGCAGCCTTGAGCATGGTGGGGGAGTAGTCCTGATGCGCCTGCAGCACCAGTGCCGCCACCCCGGATGCGTGGGGTGCCGCCATGGAGGTGCCCGTGAACGCAACCCCCTTGGTGCCGCCGCCCACGGCTGCTGAGACGATCTCGGCGCCGGGGGCCGCCACATCCGGTTTAATGTACCCGTCTGAGCCGTGCTGCCCGCGCGCCGATGAGGACACCAGGCTCAGTGCCTTACTGTGTGAGGTGCGGCCCTGAGTCTTGTAGTCGTTGTTCAGCTCAACCCGCAGGGTGCCGTCGTTGATTGCCGTGGCCAGCTTGTCGGTGGCGCTTTGAGAGAGCATAAAACCGGGGATCGTGGCGTTACCCGCGATACCGACCTCGTGCCGTTCCTGCACCGACCCCAGGATGACGCCTTGACCGCCGGCGGCCTCCACATGGTTGAACCGCACCGCTGAGCCGCACGGGAATTTTCCGGTGGCCGGATCTTCCCAGTCGATGTACACCCATTTGCCCTTAAGCTGCGCCGCGTCCTGCTCGGAGAACGCTTCGCAGCCGTACCGGTTGGATGCTGGGGCTTTCACCACCTCACCGGTGAGCTTGTCGGCGCTTGCAGCGGCGTAGCCGAAACTGGAGGTGTACACGCCGTTCACGAACCCGGCCTGCTGTTCGGGGGCGAGCACTTTCATCTGATCCGTCGGCTGGGTGGTGCCGTAGGCGTTCGCTACTGACAGTCCTGCGGCGGCGTTGGCGGGGCTGCCCGAGTTGGAGTAGGTGTCGCCCACCCCGTTGTAGTTATTGGCGTTACCGGCTGCGGCGACCGTGAATACGCCCTGCCGCGCCATCGTGTTCACAATATACGATTCGGGGTCGTCCACAGGCGCGAATTCGCCGCCCAGCGACAGGTTCACAACGTTCGCCTTATCCGAGAAGTCGCCGTCGCCGTTGGGGTCCATTACCGTGTCGAGGGCTTTAATGACCATGTGGGTGGTGCCGTGGCAGCCAAACACGCGAACCGGCAGGATTTTAGCCTCTGGGGCGGTGCCGGGCCCGATTTTCATCTGGTTCAGCTGTTCTGCGGTGAGTTTGGAGTAGTCGCCGCGGAAGGTGGTGCCGTCTTGGTTTACGCCGTACCCGGCGGCGGTGCCCGCAACGTGCGTGCCGTGGCCTCCGGAGCCGAACCCGTCGGGGCGGCAGTCCAGCGGGTTGTTGTCGGGGTGCGGGGTGTTCTGTTCGGTGTTCGTGGAGGAGGCGTTGTAGCTGTCTCCTACCAAGTCCACGCCCGCAGCGATCTTATTGCGGTCAATCAGCCCTGAATCTGCGGAGGGCAGCTCGGGCATGTCTTTCGCTTTCTGGTATGCTTCGGCCGTGCCGGGGCCGCCGAAGTCGGAGTGCGTGTAGTCCACACCCGAATCGACCACGGCAATGGTCACGTCTTTGCCCGTGTACCCGGTGTTTTCGCGGGTCCAGGTGTTAACGGTTTTGGTGTCTACCACGCTGGAGGCGTTCTGCCGTTCCTTGGCAATAATGGGGGTGATGCGCTCCACATCGCCGCGGTGCGCAAGTTCACGGATCTGCGCAGCATTCCCTTGGAGTACCACGCCGCGGGCGGTGTTGTGCACGGTGTACAGTGCCTGGGAGCTGGACTGGCGGGCCGCCGCCTGTGCTTGTGATTGCACCTGGGTTTTGATGGCTTGGACTTCGGCCTGCTTATTGGTGGGTGCTTGTTTGTTGGCTAGTACTGCGGCGGATTGGGTTTGTTCGTATGCGCCTTTGCCTTTGAATTGTACGAAGACTGCGATATTGCCTTCCGCTTTTTTCATGCCGGGGCTGAGTACGTCCTTGGCGGTATCCCCCGAGGTGACGATACCGGTTTCATCAGCAGGGGGCTGTACGGCTGAGGCCGGTGCTGCGGCGCTGAGGGTGAGTGCTAAGCCCATTGTTGCGGCCAGGCAGCTTTTGGCGAAAAGCCGTGGGTCGGATAGTGGTCTCATGATGGTTTCCTGACTATAGGTAACGTGATATGTGTGAGCTACGGCATATCAGTGTGATTTACTTTAGCATGAGATTTAATAATTCCTGGGTGCTCTATTCATCTGTTTTTAAAGCATTATCGGGGCAATAAAAATCCCAATATTTTTGGTACGCAACGTAAATATGCGGTGTGTAATATCCATCCTCCTCAAAAATATGGCGTTTTAGGTCTGAATAAACCCTGCCGCCCTATGGCGCGTAGCTTTTGGGCGGTACCGCATATGGCGCGGGGCGCCAGCTTCACCCGCACAGGAGAAGCCAGCGCCCCAAACGCAGTAGCGGCTAAGATCCGCTCGTACCTACTTCAGCACTTTATCGCTGTAGCGGTACAGGAACGCGGCCATCGCATCGCGGTGAATCGGCTCACCGGGGCGGTACGTGCCGTCATCCCAGCCCTTCGTAATGCCCTGCTCGGCCAGCCACGCGATTTCCTTGTAGAACTGGCTGTTGGCGGGTACGTCCTTGAAGGGGGAGGCTGCCGGGGCTGCGAACTGCGGCGAGTTGGCGTACCGGTAGAAGAACGCGGCCATGGCGTCACGATTCACCGAGGCGGAGGGGCGGAACGTGCCGTCGCCGTAGCCGGTGGTGATGCCGCGGGCGGCCATCCACTCAATCTCTTTGTAGAACGGGTGAGACTTCGGAACGTCACTGAACGTGGGGTTATCCGGCGCGGTGAACTGCGGCGTGCCTGCTAGGCGGTAGAAGTACGCGGCCATTGCCCCGCGTTCCACGTTCTCGCCCGGGCGGAATGTCCCATCCGGGTAGCCGGTGGTGATGCGCCGCTGAGCCAACCAGTTGATTTCTGCGTAGAACTGGTTCTCGGCCGGAACATCCGTGAACCGTGACGGCGCCGGGTCGAGCTGCTGCTGCTCGGTGACCTCCAGCACCTGGGCACGGTTGCCTGCGGCACCGTTAAGCCCGCTCAGATCACCGGTGGTGTTGTGCATGTGCAGGAACAGGGCCTTCACATCAGTCGCACCTTCGGCGCGGTGTGCCACCAGCTCGGAGGAAGGCGCATCAGCGAAGAAACCCGGAACCGTTGCGGCGGTCCCAGAGAACCACAGCTTCGGGTCGAACGGACGGTAGTTAATCCAGCCGGTCTCGCTCACGTTCGTCCAGGCGTACTGGGTGGTGGCCGAGACACTGTACTTAATGTCTTTCGTCTTCTCGGCGCTGAGCCCCAGGTCCTTCAGCGGTACCGCCATCACGAGGGCGTTGGAGTCCATCATGTTCGTGTCGGTATCGCCCCAGGCGTTATTGAGCGGGTAGTAGGCGATCTGCTCCAGGTTGCCGTTCTTGTACCCGTACAGGCGCACAATCGGGAAGTCGATGCCCTTCGCACGGTCGGTGACCAGCATATAGTCGGCACGGTTGTTCCCGTCGGTGTCAATATTCACGGTGAACGTGTTCTCTGTTGAGACCACGTCCCAGTTAGCCCACGTCGAGATACCGAACGCAAGCAGCCCGTCATTGGGGTTACCGCCGGATGCTTTCAGCGCGGGTGCAGTCGATGCGGCACCCACATGCTGCATATTCGCTTTCGCGTTGCTGCTCACATCCAGCTTTACCGGGGAGGTGCGCTCAATTGATGCGCCGTGTTCGAACGCCCCCAGCAGCGACTTGTAGCCGCGCTGGTTCAGCTCAGTACCGGTGAGTTTCAGGTTTGCCTGGTGCTCCCCGGCTGGGATCTCAACAGAGCTCCCTTCAACTTTCATGGCTGATGCGGGCTTAGGTGCCGCGTGGATGGGCGCACGCAGGGTGGCTGCGCCCTCAGTGAGCAGAATACGCCCCGACTCTGAGGCAATGAACTGGCGGTACTGTTCGGGTACCAGCTCTGTGCCGTCACCGTACGGGTCCACGGAGTTATGGGTTTTCTCCATGGCCGGGTCCATGGTCTTCTCCATGGCGGCCGGGTCAATGGTGATAGTGACCGTGAAGTTCTTCTTCTCTCCGGGGTTTACCGTAATATTCGACGGCAGGGAGAACTCCACCCCCGGCATGTCGGTGCTGCCCGCGTACGAAATGTTGTACGTGTGGGTGTGCGAGTCGAAGTTTTCCACCGTCATCTCGCGGGTTAGGGTCTGCTTGCCCTCGTTCACCGCGTATTCGAGTACCCCGAAGGTCTGGGACACCTGCGCAGGCCGGTCGGCGTTATACAGCAGCACTTTCGTCTCTGCCGCAGCCTTAGCATCAATACGCCCTGACCCCACGCGGTCCACCGCGTATACGTTCCCGTCGGCGGTGCGCACATCATGGTTGGCGCTGTTCATGATTGCGGCCTTGAGCTGGGTGGGGCCGTAGGACTGGTTAGCCTGCAGCACCTGGGCGGCCACACCGGCGGCAAACGGGGCCGACATTGAGGTACCCGTATACGAGATGCCGTCCGTTCCGGTGCCTACCCGCGCCGAAGAGATATTGTTGCCCGGTGCCGCCACATCGGGTTTCGTGTACCCGTAAGTGCCGTGGTAGCCGCGGGCGCTGGAGGCGGTCAGCTGATCTTTCTTATTGCTGGGCACACGCAGGGATTCTTTCAAATCCGTGCCCAAGCGTACCTTCAGCTCACCGTTGGCGGCGGCTTCACGCACTTTAGCGGAGGCGCTTTTAGCCACGCGGAACCCGGGGATGCTCTCATTACCGCCGATCGGCAGGGCAGGTTTCTCTTCCTCTGAAGAAAGGACTACGCCTTTACCGCCAGCCTTTTCGACGTTATCGAACCGCACCTTAGAGCCGCAGGGGAGTGAACCGTCTGCGTTGGCCCACTCGAGGAACACCCACTTGTCTTTAATCTTCGCGGCGTCTTCGGCGCTGAACGCCTCACACCCGAATTTATTCGACTCGGAAGGGGTCACGACTGTCCCGGTCAGTGCCTCAGGTTTTGCCCCCGTGTAGGTGTACGAGACGGTGTAGTCGCCGGGGACTTTACCGGCCACGTTTGCCGGTGCCTGAATCTCCATGGAGTCCACCGCGTAGGAGGAGCCGATGGAGTTCGCCACTGTCAGCGCAGAAACCGCGTTTGCGGGCTGGCCCGAATCGGAGTATGTGTCGCCGCGGCCGTAGTAGTCGGTTGCGTTACCGGCTGAAACAACTGCGAGCACGCCCTGACGGTTGAGGGATTCAACGGCGTATGCGTCGGCATCATCCGGTGGGGAGAACTCGCCGCCGATGGAGAGGTTCACAATATTCGCCCGGTCCGAGAAATCCCCGTCACCGTTCGGGTCGAGGGTGCGGTCAAGGGCCTGAACAACCACACCGGTGGTGCCGGTGCACCCGAACACGCGGAAACTATACAGCTGCGCTTCCGGTGCCGCGCCGGGCCCGATTTTCATCTGGTTCAGCTGTTCTGCGGTGAGTTTGGAGTAGTCGCCGCGGAAGGTGGTGCCGTCCTGGTTTACGCCGTACCCGGCGGCGGTGCCCGCAACGTGCGTGCCGTGGCCGCCAGCGGAGCAGTCGATGGGGTTGTTATCCGGGGCGGTCTGGTTTGTACCGTCGTACGAGTCACCCACCAGGTCGTAGCCGCCTATGTACTTCTTGGCATCGTACAGGCCCGAGTCTGCGGCAGGCATCTCGGTGAGCTTAGTTGCTTTGTTGAACGCTTCGACCGTGCCAGGCCCGCCAAAATCGGCGTGCGTATAGTCAATACCGGAGTCTACGACCGCGATTTTCACGTCTTTACCGGTGTACCCGCTGTTTTCACGTGCCCAGTTTTCCGCCGCACCGGTATCAACCACGGAACCGGCGTTCTGCTTCTTCTTCGGCACGATCGGGGTGATGCGCTCCACCTCGGGGTTATTGGCGAGGGCGCGGATCTGCGCCGCATCACCCTGCAAAGCCACCCCGCGCATTATATTGTGCGTGGTGTACAGCGTTTTCGCGCCGGTGCTCTGGGCTGCTGCCTGTGCCTGTGACTGCACCTGGGTTTTGATGGCTTGGACTTCGGCCTGCTTATTGGTGGGTGCTTGTTTGTTGGCTAGTACTGCGGGGGATTGGGTTTGTTCGTATGCGCCTTTGCCTTTGAATTGTACGAAGACGGGGATATTGCCTTCGGCCTTCTTCATGGAATCCGAGAGTACGGCGTGCTCACGGGAATTCCGGGCGATGTCCTGGGCGACTGGCGTGTCAGGGTCGCCAGCGGGTGCCGCCGTCGCGGGCAGTCCCGCTGTAATGGCCATAGTTACACCCAGGGTTGCCGATAGGCAGGCTCTTGAGAGGCCCCGTATCGGAGTGTTTTTTGGCATGATGCTCCTCGAATGTATGAGTGATAATGCGGTGCGACGGCATCGCCGCACCTCGAAGAAGCTGAGAGATGAACACCACAATACACCAGTGTGCGAGAAAAAAGTTGCACGGAATACATTGAGGTTTATTTCATTCAATGAATGAAGGTGAATTATCTCTCAATGTTTTATTCGCTTTACCGGGAGCAGAGGATACGTGTTTGAGAATGAGGATTAAAAACCCTGTGTGGATAAAAATCTTCTGCTCGCGCTCTTTCAGGTGCATCCCTTAAAATGGTGTTTACCTCACAAACAACCGTGCGGCGTCGAAAACCGCACACCTAAGGAGCATCATGAGTCAAAATCCTTACGAAAATGGCCCCTACGACAAGAACCCTGGGAATGGGCAGAACCAGCAGCCGCAGGGATACCAGCCGCAGAACCAGAATCCTTATGAGCAGCAGGGGGCACAGCACCAGTACCAGCAGAACCAAAACCAGTACGACCAGCAGGGCGCACAGTACCAGCAGGATCCGTACGGGCAGCCGAAGCCTGGGGCGGTGAGCGCAGACGATAAGAACATGGCGTTTCTGATGAACCTTATTTCTGCGGGCGCCACGTTCCTTTCGGCAACCACTATTGGTTTTCTGGCGCCGCTGATTTTCTGGTTTATTTATAAAGACAAGCCGGGCTACGGGTTCACGAAGGAAGCGTCCCGCCGTGCCTTTAACTTTAACTTCACCCTGTGGGTTATCACCATGGCGTCGTGGATCCTGGCACTTATTACCTTCGGTATTTTGATCTTTATCCCGCTGATCGTGATGCCTCTGGTGGCTATTGTGCTGATTGTCTTCCACATTATTGCCGCTGTCTCGGCGAATAATGGCGAAGAGTACGAGTACCCGCTGACTTTCATTAAGATCCTTTAAATCCTCTGGCTCTGGTATCAGCCGATTATTACGGGTGCGCACTCCCTGCAATGTCTTGGGTGCGCACCCGTTGTTGTGTCCGCAGCAGATGCACGTGCCCGCCGCGAAATTTGGCGACTGCTGCTAGTGCTGGCGCGGGCGGTGGGCGGTATGATTAATAATTGTGTGCCCGCCTCGGCTGGGTGCGGGTTGTATGGCGCGTAACCGGCGCGGAATGTGAAGCTTAACAAGGAGCGCAAGAAATGTCAGCTGTCGTCATCGTGGGTGCCCAGTGGGGCGATGAGGGGAAGGGCAAGGCAACCGATTTGCTCGGCCCCCGCGTGGATTACGTGGTCAAGCCTAATGGCGGCAATAATGCTGGCCACACGGTGGTGGTGAATGGGCAGAAGTTTGAGCTGAAGCTGCTGCCCGCTGGCATTTTGAGCGAGAACGCGACCCCCGTGATTGGTAACGGCGTGGTGGTGAACCCGGAGGCGCTTTTCGCCGAGATTGAGGGGTTGCAGGCGCGTGGTGCCGATACTTCTAAGCTTAAAATCTCTGCGAACGCCCACCTGGTGGCCCCGTACCATCAGACGATGGATAAGGTCACGGAGCGTTTCTTGGGTAAGCGCGCGATTGGTACGACCGGGCGCGGTATTGGGCCCACCTATATGGATAAGGTGGGCCGTTTGGGTGTTCGTGTGCAGGATATTTTGGATGAGTCGATTCTGCGGCAGAAGGTTGAGGGCGCGCTGCGGCAGAAGAATGAGCTGCTGGTGAAGGTGTATAACCGCCGCCATGTTGAGGTGAACGAGATTGTGGATTATTTCCTCTCGTTCGCTGAGCGGCTTAAGCCCATGATTGTTGATACTACTCAGCTGCTCAATAATGCCTTGGATGAGGGCAAAACCCTGCTTATGGAGGGCGGTCAGGCGACTTTCCTTGACGTCGATCACGGCACCTACCCGTTTGTTACCTCTTCGAACCCGACTGCTGGGGGCGCCTGTGTGGGTTCGGGTGTTGGTCCCACCCGCATTTCCCGTGTGATCGGTATTCAGAAGGCGTACACCACCCGTGTGGGTGCTGGCCCGTTCCCCACTGAGCTGTTCGATAAGATGGGCGAGTTTTTGCGCACGACCGGCGGCGAGTTTGGCGTGAACACGGGCCGTCCGCGCCGCTGCGGCTGGTACGATGCGGTGCTTGCGCGTCAGGCGGTGCGTATTAACGGGTTTACTGATTTGTTCATTACTAAGCTGGATGTGCTCACTGGGCTTGAGAAGATTCCGGTGTGTGTGGCGTATGAGGTGGACGGTGTTCGGTTTGATGAGGTGCCGATGACGCAGACTGATTTCCATCACGCCAAGCCAGTGTATGAGTATTTTGACGGCTGGAGCGAGAACATTTCGGATGCGAAGTCTTTGGCTGACCTGCCGGAGAACGCCCGCAAGTATGTGCATAAGCTTGAGGAGCTTTCTGGCTGTCGTATCTCGGCGATTGGTGTGGGTCCGGATCGTGACCAGACTATTGTGGTGCGTGATCTGATCGATTAGGTTTTTCTACGTGAAGAATACCGGCAGCGGCGCGGCTTAGCCACGGTGCGCTGTTGTGGGTGCCGCAGCTTTTAAAGCTGCGGCACCGTGTGTATCTGGCGGTGTTTACAATGCTTTTACCGGCCGGAGGAGCCGCTGCTTGCCGTTGCCGCGGTCGCAATATAACAAGGTTTGTGGCTGTGCCGCACGAGGCCTGAAATACCTGTGCTGTGTTTTTGACAGCATACCCCTTAAAAATCGTGGGTGATGGAGATAAAATACACACAAAGTTAGCCATTCTCCATGCGTATCCCTGCTGGTGGGCATCTGGGGCGTAGTCGCCTCTAGCTACTGGGGGTTATGTCGTGGACTCCGCCAAAGGAGCGTGCCATGCTGCACCTTGAAGATTCTGTGAGCGAGACCTTACTGATTCCGCTGTATATGAAGCATCTTGCCTCGCAGATGCCTAACCCGGTGATTCACGATGAGGCGGCTACACGCCTGGTGCGGCAGCTTGATTACGATTTTTCGAAGTACGACCATATTATTCACACCGTTGTTGGTACCGCGATCCGCGCGGATTACTTCGACCGGCTAACCGCTGATTTCATTCATCGCCGCCCTAACCCTGTGGTCGTAAACGTGGGGTGTGGTTTGGATAGCCGCCGGGAGCGTATCGGCGCTGCTGCCGACGGTGTACCGTTTTACGATATTGATTTGCCTGATGTTATTGCTCTGCGGCAGAAGCTGCTGCCTGCGCAGCGGGGTGAGACGCTGCTGGCCACTTCTGCTTTTGACGCTGGGTGGATGGATGAGCTGAACCGCCTGCACCCGAACGCCCAGTTTTTGCTGGTGATTGAGGGGGTGCTCATGTACTTTGACCGTTACACTGTGCGCGCCTTGTTCTGCGATCTGGCGCGTCGTTTTCACCGTAGTGAGGCAGCATTCGATGTGCAGAATTCGTGGATGGTGAAGAACTCCGACAGGCATGAGGCGCTGAAGCATGTGCGTGCCCGTTTCGTTTTCGGCTGTGACGATGACCTGGAGTTTGAGCGGTGGGCGGATAATCTGCACCTGATGAGCGTCAAGCGCCTGACAGTTGATTTTCCGATGTGGAAAAGAAGCGGCTTCTTGTTATCCCTTATCGGGCGGCAGATCCCAGCCTTCCGGGACTCCACTCGTATGCTGCACTACCGGTTGGACTAACGGGTACTGGGCGCAGCGGTAATAGCTGCTGAAAGGATGACTGAGCTGTGTATGATCAGGAGCTAACCGGGTTTTTCAAGCGGCACAATATTGAATATGCCCGGTTAGATGAGGAATCTTATAAGAGCTACTCATCTATGAGGGGTTTTTCTTTCACGGGTTCTAGAATTGCGTGGAGTAAAACAAAAAACCACCGTTGCTGTCGCCTACATGAAACATTGGAGTTTGTAGAAGATATAGAGGTCATTCTTCAGCCCACCGATTTCTGCAGGTTCATAGTGGTGGGAAACGATTTTGAGGACGGGTACCTGATTCAGTGTTCTATACAAAGTGTTCGTTCACTACTTGATTTTCTTGTGGAGTATCCGGGGGAAAATTATCTGATCGATACTGAGGAAAAGTGGTGTATCTGTGTCTATGACTATCTAGACTTTGGTACGGTGGATTAGTCTTACTCTGAGCGGAGATAAGCTGCTTCTAGAAAATCAAGATGGGTTAGGGTATAGGCTTGTTGGCTTCCATGGAGAGAAATTTAACATATAGCCATAACCGATGAGGGTGCCGAGTAGGTTCATGTATCAAGGTTTTAAAGGGAACCACATGTTTTAATTTTTCATCCGCTTGTGGGAGATATAAATATAAAACACCGTCATAGATACATAATATTCCAATAAGAGAATATAAGGAGTAATAGTGCAAAAACTAGTTAATTATCATAGTGATTTGAGGCATGGTGCAGTTTTTAGGTTTCCCGGTTCATACCCGCACGAAAAATATGTTGATTTAATGCTGGTCGAATTCCCAGGTAGCGACAGAAAATATGGTTTTGTGGTATCTACTGGGTATAAGGCCGGGCTAATTCTGGTGATGCTCCCGCAAGAAGCTGAATTGGAACATTCAGCAGGGGTAAGCAGGCAATGGGTGATAGATAATTGGAATAAATGGATTTATGAAACCTGTAGTGTTGATGATGTCTACGTAGATAAAAACTATCCGGTTCCAGCTAGCCTTATCTAATACAGGCAGCTCATAAAAAATGAGTTTGGATATAATGCTAGGCATTATGCGACTGAAGATTATCATGGTAAAAAGAAGTCAAAAGATATAATGAATTTGTTAAAGTACTATAAGTAAGTTAACGATGGGTTATCGCTGATAAGAATCTTGCGAAAGAACAATAAGACGCGGTATGAGGAATGAAGAAAATTAAGCTGATGCCTGACTACCATTGCTTTCCGTTATGGCGGATAGATGATGATATTTGCTGCAATATAGACCCATATTCTCTACCGATATCCAATATATTGGCTGAAGAATTAATAAAGTGGGCAAATGAATATGATAAAACACTAAATATGAACGATCCTGTAAACTCTGGATTTGAAAATACAGAAAAAGAGCAGGCTTTTATAGATAAAGGAAATAACTTATTTAAAAGATTGAAGCATGAGCTCAGGGGTCAATACACAGTGGTTTTAAAAATTATTGTATGAAATACACTGTTATAAAACTGAAAACGCGGCTTTTATCCCTGGGGGAATAAGATTTTCAGATTCATGAATGGGGCATCAAAAAATATCAGCCTTCTTGTTAAAGATGTATTTTTCTAATTCGGCCTTATCATGGTTAATGAAGAACTCATTTCTGTATTCAGATAAGGTACTGTGGTTTGCGGACGAGTATGACAATTCATCACCGCCAGGGCCTTCCCAATAACAAATAGAACAAATATCATAACTTAACCTACCCGACAAAGTGTAAAAATAACAGCAGGGGCATTTGATCTTCCTGCCTATTTCATCCCCAAAGACCTCTATCTTTTTGAGGAGAACATTGCTAAGTTCCTTTGATAAATAATTATTATTTAGAATCGAATTTTTATGAACCAGTCCTGAAACAACTACAGGCTGGAAAAATTCACTATAGTATTCTACGTCGTCAAATTCATGTGTGCTTAGGTAATCTATAAGTTCTTCATTTAAATACTCAGGTTCAGATTCATAAGAATACCAAAAATCTAACAATATATTCATCTTATCAGCATCAGATATTAAATTACTCTGATGTTCAGAAAGTATTTTTATAGCTTCTTTTCTGTTCATGATAATATTTCAGATAGGCGTTAAAAATAATTATATTTATTTAGATTCATGCCATTTTTAACCGAGCCTTCTTCGTGCTATTATTTGTGCGATATATTTTATTTCCTCTATATTAACATACTCAATCTATAGGTTTGCGTTTATTGCAGTAGGCAGCACACACCATGGGGTATAGCAACTACATGATGTGTATTTCGAACGGACCCGGTGATTTTTTTCTGAGGACCTATAATAGTGAATGCTCACCATGGCATAGTCTCTTAAAGAAAATTTATCTGGAAGATAAAGTGATAGTCGTGCATGGTATTATATGGTTTGTGCGCCCACAGGGCTAAATATATTTTACTGAATAGCAAGAGGAAATAGGTGAAATATGGGTAACTCGTATATTGATATCTCTGTTCTAGAGGAAAAGGAAACCTTTTTTATTGAGCCTTTTGAGTGGGTTAATCCAGAAAATGTTACTGGATTTTCGCGAGAAACTGTAAGAAAAGAAAATATTAGATCGTATGAAGAAGATGATTACAACAGAGAATCTAATACGGCAGATATTATTATTGCCTCATACTTGGAAGAATGCCTTTATGTCGATTCAAGTAATTATATGATTTTCCTGGAATATGGACTATGGCTAATCACAGAGCTCTATAGTAGTTATGTGGTGCATATTTTTCCTAGTGATATGAGAGAGCATCTTCCCAGAGAGTCTAATAAACTAAACCATATTTTTGATGAAATCTACAAAATATTTTTGACTAAAGATAAGGAAGATGAATATCATTGTGCAAATCTATTAAAAATATTTATTTTTGAAGTTTTTCAATTTGGCAGTGAATGGGGAAATTTTGATATAAAACATATTGATTGTGACAGCATTTTCTTGGAAAATAACCTAATTGAGAGTGCTACCGAAGGTAAATTTTTATGCTCGTATTTAAATGAAGAAAATTTAGCTAAGCTGTCGTCTCTAGTTAACTATAGTAAAGGACATATTCCCCAGTATAAATACTGCTGAGTTAGGGATCTGGTAGTGATGCTTCAGATTTTCAATATGCGATTCAGAATTATTTGGAAATTACTCAGTATAATTCCAAGTTTTCTTCAACCGATGCTATTTCAACGGGCATTAATGCAAAATCCGGGCTAGATAAGGTGTTTAATGCTGAGCGTCGGTGATATGTGCAAGGTATCTTATCTAGAGAAACCAAGATTACTTATAATAACTGACTGACTTTTTCACCATTTAAACGTACCTTGTTAGTTGATTATATTGGTGGTTATGGTGTTCTAACCCTCTTCAACTCCATCAATGTATTGAGAATCCTCAATATGAACGGTTGAGAAGCTCTGGATAAAACCAGGAGTTTTCTGATCATCTCTTTTGGGCTTAAACAATCCTTGTGTAATAGCCCAATCATATATAGATATATCAAGAGGGTACTTCGATAGTATCCCGCTGATTTTATACTTTTCTATCCATCGAACAGCCTTCTCTCTAGACGAAAAGATAGCAGACGGAAAACTGGCGCTGCTTCCTTGAACAACCCATATATACAATTCATCCATTGGTATGTCCTTTCGAGGATGACCGTATCTCTTTTCGCACTCGAACAATACCTGCTTCTCGTCCTCCTTGTCCACCTCAGGTAGCGGGAACAGTCACCCCTGATCGTTTTATATAGGCCAGCCCTACCGCATCACAGGTAATGCTCTACCAGCGTCACGCTTCAGCATCCGCCGAACGAACCAGGCCTCAGAACGGAGCAACGGATCCATACCAGCGGCAGGATGCCCCTTGCAGGGGGGTGCTGTAGATGAGGCGCTGCTGGTTTTACTGGTTTTGAAATTGAAAGGCTGACTTGTGGCTGAGGCGCGCCAAAAACTATAGGCATCAAATGCAGGGTACAGGTGCCGGGTAATTTTTTATATTTGTTTGGCATTTGCGAGTTCGTAGGCGGTTTTGGCACCGAGTCCGTCGATGTAGGCGGTCAGACGGTTGAGGCGGTCGTATTCGAAGGTTTCGTGACTGCCGTCGGGGTAGTCGGTACGGACGGGGTTGCCTGCTGCGTCGTAGTGGTGGCGGGTGGTATGGCCCAGCGCATCGGTAACAGTTTCGAGATCGCCGTATTCGGTGTAACCGAAACGGGTGGTTTCGCCGGTACAGTCGGTAAAGCAGACGAGCTGATCGAGGGTGTCGTAGTGTAGGTGTCGGGTTTTGCCTAAGGCGTCGGTTATGGTTTCGGGCAGCCATTGGGCGTTGTAGCCGTAGCGGGTGGTGTAACCGGCGGGGTCGGTGATGCTGATGAGGTTGCCGCGTTCGTCGTAGGTGTAGGCGGTAATCCTGCCTGCGGGATCGTTGACGGCAACCGGCAGGTTGAGGGTTTCGTGGTAGCCGATTTGGGTGCTGCTGCCGTCCGGGGCGGTAATGGCGATGACGTTGCCTTCGGGTGAGGCGATTTGGTAGATGTCGTCTGAAAAGCAGAAACTGCGTGTGTACCGCACACACCCTTGTATATCGGAACACCCGTATCATAGCAACAAACCGCCCGGCCGCCACCCGCATCCGACCAAGGCAAACAACCGTTGAGTAGCTCAGGGAGCGGTCGGGCAACCCATCGACACAACCGGACAGTTGCCAGACAACACAACCGAATGCAAGGCAGGTTTATGATGAGTACCCAACACAATTACGCAGGCATCGACATCGCCAAACGAAACTTCGTCATCGCCGTTTCGTCTTTGTCTAAAACCAAAACCGAAACCAACAACCCCAAAGGAATCGCCCATACCGTCGAATACCTTAAAAAACACAAGGTCGCCCTCGTCGTGATGGAAAGCACCGGCGGTCTCGAAATTCCCGCCGCCAAAGCCATCCACCGCTCAGGCATAGCCGTGATTATCGCCAACCCGCGTCAGACGCATCAGTTTGCCCAATCGCAGTCGCTGACCAAAACCGATGCCAAAGATGCCCAAATGCTCGCCTTCTTCGCACAGATGACGGCACAGAAAGAAGGTTGGCAAACCATGCTCTACCACCCGCCCACCGAAGCGGAAGAAGTGTTGGAAGCATTGGTCAACCGCCGCAACCAGCTGGTGGATATGCGGACTGCCGAGAAAAACCGTCTGCATCAGGTTCACGAAACGCAAGTCGAAAGCGTCAAACAACTGATTGCTCATTTTGACCGGCTGATTGACGAATTGGACAAACAAATCGACGACCACACCCACACGCATTTTGACGGCAAAGCCCAAGTGGCGGAACAAATCAAAGGCATCGGTTCGATAACGACGGCTACGCTGATGGCGATGCTGCCCGAATTGGGACGTCTGTCGCACAAACGGATAGCGAGTTTGGTCGGTATTGCCCCGCACCCGAGGGAGAGCGGGGAAACCAAATTCAAAAGCCGCTGCTTCGGCGGAAGGTCTGCGGTGCGTAAGGCGCTGTATATGGCTACCGTGGTGGCGACACGTTTTGAACCGCTTATTCGGGATTTCTATCAGCGCCTGCTGTCCAAGGGTAAGCCGTATCATGCATCCGAAACGGAAAATTTGAGCGGTTACATACCTTGGGTTGGTGGCAGTGTTATTTTAACTTGGCTGCCAATTCGTCGAATTTTTGTTTGATGTCGGCCTTGAAGGCTTCCACTTTCTCTTGGCGTTCGGCTTTGCGTTCGGCTTTGCGCTGTTTTTTCCAAACTTCGTGTGCCTGACGTGCCACTTCTTCCTGCGCTTCTATTGCTGCCAATACGTCCTGTTGGGCAACGGCTGCATCTTGCCGGAGAATAACGGTTTTGAAACGGTGGAAGAAAGCGTCCAATACAGCTTCGTTGGATTCTTGCGCCAAAATAATGATCGCAGTACTGCCGTTATCCAGTTTTTTGGCTGTATTTTCCAGCAACGACCCCTCTCCCAATGTTTGGGCAGTGCCTGCATCACTGCCGATGAGTGCGCCAATAGCTCCACCCAACAGAACACCGATAGGACCGCCGAGGATGCCGACCAGCGAACCAATGAGGCCGCCCGTCCATGCGCTTTCGGCCGTATTGGCGGTAAAGTCGGTGCTTTCTGCTGGGATAATCAGACCATTTTCCTTTTTAATCAAAACGGCTTGTGCCACCAAAGCATCTGTTGTCTGCGAGTAAGCTTTCAATTCAGAAAAGGCTTGATAAGCTTCGCTGGAGATGTCGAATAAGGCAACGATGATGTTTTGTTTCATAAGTCTACTCCCGTGGATTGAAAGATTTAAGAACAATACAAATTGTATGCGGTGTCAGTGTAAATTGCAAGGGGGGGGGAGCAATGCGGCAAACAGAACTTTACCTATGTAAAGTCTGTAGAACCGGCAAACGGATAACGAACAATACCCAGCCTTAATGGGATTCGGTTTGTTGCTCACGCATGATTTGGGCGCGGGCTTTATGTCGGATGTAGAGGGCGAGGCTGCCGACTTGGCCGAAGACGGCGCCGAAGGCGAACAGGAAGGCGGCGACGGCGAATTGTTTGCTTTGAATGGAAAGCAGGTACGCGCCCAGAGTTACCAATGCGATGAAGAGCAGGGTGAAGAGGACGGTCAGGATGAGGAAGGTTCGGCGTTTGGTCATGGTGGTAACGGGGTTAGGTGGTTCGGGAGGCCGTCTGAAAAGCGGGAAATGCGTTTTCAGACGGCCTTTTTTGTTTATTCCACCGTTTCCAGCCTGTCGAGCAGGGCTTCTGCGGCGGCGGAGACGAGGCGGAAGGTTTCGGTAAAATCGCCCGTATACCAAGGGTCGGGCACGGCCCGGTAGCCGCTGTCGGGAATCAGGTCGGTGAGCTTGAACTGTTTTCCGGGGCAGCGGCCGAACTGCCTTTCCAGTTCGGCCAGGTTGTCGTCGTCCATGGCGATGATGAGGTCGTAATGCGCCGGGTCTTCGCGGCGGATTTTGCGGCTGGAAAACCCGTCGGCGGCAATGCCGTGCGCTTTGAGTTCGGCCCGGGTGCCGCGGTGCATGTCTTCGCCGTCGTGCCAGCCGGACGTGCCCGCGCTGGCTGTTTCGACGAGGTGCGACAGGCCGCGTTCGGCGGCTTGGTGGCGCAGGACGTATTCGGCCATCGGCGAGCGGCAGATGTTGCCGAGGCAGACAAACAGGATAAGGTTGCCGTTACGGCGTGTATGCGCAAACTGCTGACGATATTGAATGCCCGGATGCGTGATTATTTTGCCGAAAACGGTACCATCGAAAACGGTATCCAAACGGCTTGATTTGAGTTTTGGTATTTTTGCCCGACGGGGTGAAAAATACAGTTGCTACCCATGTAGACTACGGCTTACCAAGCTGCGGAGTTTCAGACGGCCTTTGTGATAAAAAGGCAGCCTGAAAACAGGGAAACAAGGATTTCAGGCTGCTTTGGGTTGAGTTTAGCCACCCAACGCACGCTTGTTGCCACAGATATTTATAAATCAACAACAGGTTGGTAACCAAATTCTTTGAACACGGCGCGGCGCAGGTTTTTTTGCGCGTCGTCGAAAAAGCCGCCCAGTTCTAAGCCGACAAAGGGGAGAAACGGAGTAATCAGCGGGTGGCTAATCATACTGTTGTCCAAGCCTTTTTGCGTACGCAGGCGCAGCAGGGCGAGGATTTCCCACGGCATCCATTGTTCCAACGTGTATTCGAATTCGGGGTAACCTTTTTCATCGTCGCGGCTTTGCCGGATATGGTAGTCGGCGAGGTCGTTGAAAATCTGCTTCACCTGTTCGGCGTCGCTGCTGTCAAAGCCTGCGTAGGCGGTTTGGTAGAGTTCGGAGAAGGCGAACAAATCTGCCTGCGTTTGGTCAATCGGCAGGGCAAGATGGTCTTGGGCGAGGCGGAACGACAGGGGGATGAGGGTGCGGGCGGCATCGGTTTCCTGCGGTCGGATGCATTCGTCTGGGTTGGCAATGATGGTTTGCAGGGCGGCGAAGCTGAGGCTCTGCTCGTCGCGGCTGAAAAAGAGGGAGGCGAGGAAGGCGAAGTAGCTATTGTTTACGCTGATATAGGGAATGCGCGGTCTGCCGGTGAGGTGGTGGCGTACATAGCCCATGGTAAGGAAATAGGCTTTTGCCATCATGGCGCGGAACAGGCTTTCGCTTGGAGCTTGCAGAAATTCGGCAAGCGGGATGCACAGTTCCATGCGCAGATCGTAGATGACTTGGGTGGCGGTGTAGCTGACTTCACAGTCCTTCTCCAAAAAGTCGTCATACCAGCGGTGGGTGAACGGGGTGGTGCCTTGGCGGATGTATTCGTCCAGATAGCCGCGTTCGCGTTGATAGTCTTCGCTGTCGTCACCGGTAGTAATGTTTTCAACCAGACGGTCAAGATTGTGCTTCATGGCGGCGGTGGGTTTTTTGCTCATTTTTTGCTCCTAAATTAATTACCATGGGCTAAATGTCATGCGGGTTGCTTGAAATTTATGATTCATATCAACAAAGACAGTTTCGGTTTTATCTATATTATTAAATATCTCTTGCGCCTTCTTCTTATTAAGAGGCGTCTTTTTGCCGTCTAAGCCTTTCATAAAATATCCGCCTTTTTTCTTATCCGTTACATCTTCCGTCAACACTTGCTCAGCAAAACATTTACCGCCTTTCTGCTGTCTTTCGCTTAGTTTAAATTTTCCACGTTTAGAACTTTTAACTTTAAATATGTCATATTTCCCATCCGGTCTCAATGCGACAATATCCAAGCCGTTTCCGGAGGCATTTTGAATAGAGAAGACTTTTTTGTATCCCGTACCTTCCAGATATTTCATTACCCTGCGCTCGCCGGCAGTACCCAAGCGCTGCGCGTAGGTTTTTTCAATCCCAACGGGTCGAACCAAACCAAAGCGTTATCTGCAAATTGATAAAGATGCTCCCCACCCAACAACCCAATCGGATCCTGATTCACAAACCGCCCGACCTCAGGCTCGTAATAGCGCATCAGGTTGTAATGCAGCCCGGTTTCTTCATCATAATACTGGTTTTGCAGTCGGAACGGCTGATGCGCGTTCTTGTAAACCCCGCCCGTCCTTTTTCAGACGACCCCAGGCGGTGTATTCGCCGTACCATAAGAGATTGCCGTGGATGTCGGTCATCTCGCGCGGGATGCCGATTTGGTCGGTGTGGAAATAGGCGAGGTATTGTTTGCCGTCTTTGGCATTGTCAAAGACTTGCGCCAGCGGTTCGTAGCTGTCCTAGTCGGTGTAGAGATGGGTGTGGCTGCCTTGGTAGGTATACTCCTGCGCCAGTCTCGTACCGTCCCAGACGAAATGGGTCCGCTTTGGTTCGGTGCTGGTCCAGGCCAGTTTGTCTTTGCGTTCTTTGGAGAGTCTTCGCCCGAACGGGTCGTAGGCGTATTCCCAGATTTCGGTGTTGCCGGCTTTCTTTTTAATCTCGGCGCGGACCAGTTGGTTTTCGGTGTCGTATTGGAAGTATTGGTTTTCGCCGTTAGGGAGCTGGCGGTAGATCAGGTTGCCCAGTGCGTGCATTCCACACACACCCCACTTCAGGATTAGGGGTTTTATGCGGGCTACGGCTTGCTGTGTCGGAATTAGAAGTTTTATACACGTTACGGTTTGTTGCTTGTTAAACCTAGTTTTCTAATAATTAAACATTCCTTTCTTTACCAATAGAAATTCTTCTAAGGAAGATGATATTTTTTCTAAGGAGTCTTCACTCATTACTCCCAGGCCAACAGCAAAAATATTTTGCTCTTTATTGTCCATCAGAACAGCAATTCCCCCACCATTATCTCCAATCATAAGAAAATTCGGTAAATATTCTTGTACCTCATAGTCAATATTCCTTTGTTGAATATCCTCTGCCTCTAAAAGGGTTATCTCATCTCCAAATAATCCATTACTTAGTTCTAAAAATTGAATATATGATGAATATGAACTATGCCACTTCAGTGGCAGCATTTTTATTGCCTGGCTAGTAGCAGGGTCATTTAAAATGTATAAAGTTTCTAATTCATATCTATTCATTTTAAATTGCTCCCAGTTCTTTGAAATACTTATAGTTTTGATTTAATGCTCGTTTAATTTTCTTAGGTGACAAACCCGCAGCTTTTAATTGTCTTGCTGCTTCCGTAAATTATTGTCGAATACTTGTATTATATCCATTTTGTTTCCTAAAGGCTCGCTTCATTGCTGAAATAATAGCATGAGCTTTTTGACGAAGAAGGCAATAGAATTGCTGGAGCTTTTAGGGGATCGTAACCTTTTATATTCTTTCTTGCCCATTCTCGTTCAATGGTATGGTGTGATTGCCCCCTATCATCATCTTTTATGTTGCAATATCCTGGTGCACGATTACTTTACCGAAAACAATATCCAAACAGCTTGACTTGAGTTTTGGCAATTTTGCCTGATGAGGTGAAAATACAGTTGTTACGCATATTGTCACACAATTTAATATTCATTATTTAATATGCGCTTTTTAATTTCCTGATCAAAAGGATTATCTTCGAAAATCAAGTCAAAACCAGTAAAAAGGCCATTCTTATTTTCTTTCACTTTATCATCAAACTCGAACAATTTTTGAACAAGTGGGTGATTAAAAGGTAATTTATTTACCTTAATAATATAAAAAGCTGTCAATGATTTAAACTCAAAATGAGATGGGTACTTAGCTAGATGTTCTAGAACATTTGGACTCATGTCCATGAAAGCTTTAATAATAGAAACATAACCTGATATCAAATGCCTCAGGACATCAGGATAAATTTTGTCAGCTTCCTCAGGAGAGGACGGTACCTTAATAGTGTTCCCCCATTTGAAACTAGTAAGCAAGGGAGCATGATAATAATGTGCACATGCTATAGACTCCATCCAAAAAATTGTTTCAAAATTAATCTCATGAATATTATATTTTCGATTTTGAGACTCATACATTTCCTTAAAAAATTTAGCTAAAGTTTTACTTTCTATCCAAATACATGCTGTATATCCCTCATAAACTCTTGAATGATCAAAGGAGATTTCTCCGTAAAGATGGTTTGCTTTTCTAAATTTAATCGACTTCTTGAAGAAACGCACATTTTCTTCATTCATGTTTTCTTTAATATATTCCATGAGATTTTCAAAAAATACTTTTCTATCCATAATACTTTTCCTTTAATCATTAAACTTTAAAAGTATTTCACAAACCGTCCAGTCTCCGGCTCGTAATACCGCATCAGGTTGTAATGCAGTCCAGTCTCTTCATCATAACACTGGTTTTTGCAACCTGAACGGCTGATGTGCGTTACGATAGACCCGTTCCTCATTTTCAGGCGACCCTAGGCGGTATAGTTGCCGAACCACAGCAGGTCGCCAGCTTTGTCGTAGGCGTAACGGCGATTGAACACGGTACAACAAAGGTCCTCTGAAAAGCAGAAACCACGTGCGTACCGCATACACCCTACGTCCAGACTTGAAGGTTTTGTTCGGGCTACAGCTTGCTATCCCAGTCCGACCGATAACAGAAATCGGATTGTCAAAGAACAAATATTTTAGACGACCACAAAGAGATACTGGGGTAGTCTGCAAACCAAAAAACGCGTGTACGTTTTGAAGAACGCACGCCACCGCTACCTGTGAATTTGGAAATTTAGGTAGGCTGTGGCTTGCTCGCTAAAAACGCATACAGATAGAGGTTTACATTTTCTTATTTATTTCTTGTTATTCCCAATTATTCAAAGAAAAAACCATAGAAGTTTTTTACTTCAATACTTAGTTTAGTCAGCTGGAAAAAAGCATTAATTTCAGCAATGAATTCATCGTCCTCTAGAATAAAATAATCATCATTATTAATATTCTTCGAAAAGAATTTTTCCGACAATGTCATTATTTCAGATAATGTTTGTATAAAATCTCCTAAAGAAGAAGCTATTTTTTTAGGTTCTTCTGAACCCAATCGTAAGGAAAAGATTTCAAAAGTTTCCTTTGAAATTAATATAGGTTCATCATTTTGACTAGCCATATAGAGATAATTCTCTATGTTTATGCCTTTTGGCCATCCTACTAAGCTTTCTCGATTTTTAGATGATGCAAAAATTAAATTAAATGGCTGACCTATATGGATCTGAGGGTTTAATGTTACCAAATTGAAAAAATAGTTAATGATAAACTCATTATCCTGTAATATTTTTTTATCAATTATAATTTGCCCAAAATCAATCTCCTCACGAGAAAGTTGACCATAAATATTAGAAAAATTTCTAACTGCTGTGTTCAAACTAAACATAATAATATACTCCTATACTGTGCATTTTTAAGTTATTGTAACATTGCTCGCCTACCAATTAATTTACCGCGTCCTAAATTGGTCCAGCGACCTCTACGCCCTTGATTAGAATGTAAATTATCGTCAACTCCTCCGGGATGGTTACTATTAGGCAAAAATACAATATTTCGTGGGTTGCCTTTCCATTTTGACCTAAACTGCCTGATTCAACAGAATTAATATGATGACCGGTATAACCCGCTCTAGACATAACAGAAGTCAATTTTTTATTTTTCGTGCTCAAAATCAAATCTCTTTCTGCTTGTGTCCATTTTCGAGTACCACCCCCTGCCTCAACTAAAGCTTTTTCCTCTCTCCAAAGCTTTATCTATGGCTGTTCCACGTGCACCATTTTGAGCCGGAATAGTATCTCGGGGTTTGTAACGTATAAGGTGAACCAAACCCCATGGATCACCCCAAATCTGAACATTCGGCGCAAACTGATAAAGGTTATCCCCATCTACCAACCCAATCGGGTCCTGTTTCACAAACCTACCGATTTCAGGTTCAAAGTAGCGCATCAGGTTGTAATGCAATCCGGTCTCTTCATCATAATACTGGTTTTGCAGTCAGAACGGCTGATGTGCGTTCCGATAGACGCGTTCGTCCTTTCAGGCGCCCCTAGGCGGTGTATTCGCCGTACCGCAGGAGATTGCCGTGGGTGCCAGTCATCTCTCTGGGATACCGATGTGGTCGGTGCGGAAATAAGCGAGGTATTTATTCTTCTTTGTTTTGGTTGTTGTGGAAGACTTTGGCTAGGGGGGTAGCAGCCTTTGTAGGTGTACCCCTGAAGTAATCGATTACCGTCCCAGACGAAATGGGTACGTTTCGGGTCGGTGCTCGCCTATGCCAGTTTGTCTTGGCGTTCTTTGGAAAGCCTTCGTCCGAACGGGCCGTAGGCGTATGCCCAGATCTCAGGGCGGTTGCCAACTAGATAAAATATGTTGTTAAAAACAAAAATGCCGCCTGAAAATTTTATCTAAAACTTTTCAGACGGCATTAGTGCTTACGCTTTTTGCATATTAATCTCCACAAAACTCACCGATATATGTTAAACCATTATATTTTTTATCTGGAGAAATTTTTAAGTCAGGGTCTGAATACCATAAGACAGCATTACCTTTTGTAATACCCAGCTCTTTACATTTTGCTTTTACGGCTGGTAATTCAGATTCATCTACCGCAGCTTCAACTAATAATTTATTCAAAGAAACTACTTTAGGAAATAAAGGAATAATTCCAATATAGTCTTCATCGTATTCTTCATCTAATCCAATATCTTTACAAAAAGGGCAAAACACACCCTCTGGCAAACTATCTTGTTCGAAATACTGCTCATACTGATCTTCTGAATCTGTTACAGTTCCTAACCACAAGTGTACCCTGTCGAATCTGTCGTCATCTTCTTCCAAAAACATGATATTTTCCTTAATTGAATTGTTAAACAATTATATTCATCAACCATCTACTGAATTACCACATATACCACAGACTAATGGAAATCTTCCTATCATGCGCCGATCATGGTGTTCTGTAAGTATATCTAATACCTCTTACTGCGTTGCCCGAGTTGAAACGGTTGCCGAACAATCGGATAGCGAGTCTGGTCGGCATCGCGCTGCACCTGAGACAGAGCGACGAAACCAAATTCAAAAGCCACTACTTCGGTGGAAGGTCTGCAGTACATAAGGCGCTGTATATGGCTACCATGGTGGCAACACAGTTCTGAACCGCTTATTCGTTGCCGTTACGGCGTGTGTGCGCAAACTGCTGATGGTATTGAACGCCCGGATGCGTGATTACTTTGCCGGAAACAGTATCCGAGCGGCTTGATTTGAGTTTTTGCATTTTCGCCCAACAGGGGTAAAAATACAGTTATTACCTATGTGGGCTACGCTTTCTACGCTACTCTGTATCCTCTTCCCAATCTATAACTTCACGATCAAGAGTTTGCCGCACAATTTTATGTTTATCAAAATCAGATGAGTACTGAATAAACTCACCAAAAAATAAACAATTGTTAAAAAAATCAACCAATTCCTTTTTTATTTCATTAGAAAAAATAATGTGTATTTCTTGAATGGTGTCCAGAAATTTTTCACTTTTGTCAAAAATAATTATGATTCTTTTAGGGTGAAAAATAATTTTTTCTGGGTCTAAGTACCTTCCATTTTCCTGACCGGATAACTCAAAATAAGCAATCTCTGAATACTCGAAATCAGGGTCTATGTATACAGAAGACTGAATATTAAAATATCCACCTTCAAATATAATATTGAAACAACTTGTATCTAATTGATCATAAACCATTTCATAATTAATTACATTTAAAACAATTTTACCCATATTAAAATTCTCATTATGTACAATTATATTTTGGAGATAATATTTTTTGTATTTCTGTGCTCTCTATGCTTTATGGCAATCCTTGCTTTTAGGGTTTGTTTCCCATTTTTATTTTTCCTGTTTTAGCATCTTCCCAATAAGATTCTATAACTAAATCTAATGCAGCAGATGCGTTGTTCATATTTCCTGCCAGCCGTTACCCCTTCCATTTCTGAAGTTCAGCGAGAGCACCCGGCCGTTGTTGTCGATAACGTACTGCAGCAAACCGGTCCGGTCAGCAGATGGTAAACGAAACGCTGATGGCTGCCGTTGGCGTCTTCTGCTGCCACTAGCGAAGAGGAAGTAGTCTTCATCCGAACCGTCCTCTGCTACCAGCGGCGCAAAACGCAACGGCAACGAAGCGTCCAGCGAGTTGTATAAACAATGCAACAACGGTTTTTAATGTCTAGTAAATTTTTATTTAGGACATATATCCTATACAATTTTTTTGAGTTCTATGATTTGTTTTTCTACCTCAGAGATAATTGTAGGATCATTATCCCATATGTCTAAGAAATCCCAATCGCTATTTGGAGGATTTATCATATTTTCAAGTATTGTCAAAACCCTCTTAATGATTATGCTTCTTTGATCTAGAAAATCCTCTGGACATGTATAAGGTGAACCAAAACAAATTAAAATATGTGCGATCACTCTTATTGTGTCGTAATTTTCGTTCCTAGGATCAAATTGCTCCACTTCTTTAACTAGTAGGTCAAAGCTTTTAGTGTCCCAAAATTGATGTAACCAATCTGCTGCTTCGTCGTTTTCGTAAAATTTATATCCCCAAGCTCCCATAAAAATACACTCCTTATTAAAATCTAAAAATAGACTATTTATTTAACGTTTATAACCAGCTTATTGAGTGACCGTACTTTTTTATCTCTTCAAATAGTTTTTCTGAATCATTTTTAATTGAATCACGATACTTTTTCTGTAACTTTTTTCGGCTCTTACAAACCATTCATTAAAAATAATTTGCCATTCAGAAACTCTTTGTTTTTTATTTTCAAGTTGGCATCATCGGGAAATTTTTTAGCAATCATAAGTAACATGTCTAAATACCCTAATAATTGTTGGGCAGGTTCATCAGTACCTTTCATCCATTCAATAACATCTTCGATTTGAGATATTGAGAAGTGCAAATACGCCAACCCAACAAGATCAGCTCTATCGTTCTCATAGATTCCAGTTCCATATACTTTCATTTTATACTCCTAATTTTATATTCATATTTCTAAGGTTATTAAGGACATAGGTGACACGGTCCAATTCCCAGCAAATACCCCCCTACAGCCACATTGTCCTATTAACCTTAAAGTATCTCTCCAATCTTGTACATTCGACTCAAACTGATACAGATCCTCTCCGCCTATAACCTAATCGAATTCTAATTCACAAACCGACCCGCATCAGGTTCATAGTACCTGAAGAAGTCGTAGCGCGCCCATCTCACGGTCACAATACTGGCTTTGCGGGCGAAAGGGCTGGTAAACAGTATCCGTTACCTTGGTTTCCTCTTTCAGACGATCCCAGCCGGTATATATACCGAACCACAGCAGGTTGCCGCCCTTATCGGTCATCTCCCTGAGACGTTGATGTGGTCGCAGTGGAGGTAGTTCACTTCCTGAGGCTTTCGTCTTCGGCATTGGCGACGGCGCGCACAACGGACGGCTTGCCCATGCGGGCTGCCTGTTCTCGGCGGTTGACCTGACCGTTTTGCCGTGTGGGATTTGGTGCAAATCCTTGCCACGCTTCATTCTGAAACGATGTTCCGGGCATATGCAATGCAGTATCGAAAGAGCGGCGCGTACCAGAAAAAATATTCGCGCAGCTGTGCTTCGGTTTGCATCAAATGCTCATTTGTGCCGATGCGCAACGGTAGGTTTAACAACCGCTGCAAGTTCTTTTGTTCGCGCTTGACCCGCCTAATGCCAACAAATTTGAGTAGGCACAAACCCTGGTGGTGACGCAGGTAATTATGTCGCCCAAAGCTCCGGAAAATTTGGGGTCAGAATGGTGCTGTTCATTAAGATAGATTCCTTGGTCTCAACCAAACAAGGGTTGTCTGAGAACTTAATATATTATTAATAAACCGCCCTCGTCCCCATACGTAATCAAGATTTGCCTGGCTGCGTTTTATGCATATTTGGAATTTCGAGAACGCTCTCATTTTTAATGCTTGAACCGAAAGAGAAAAAATACTATCCTGTTTTAGGTGACGTTGGAGAAACGTCCAGAACCCAAGAAAGGCAACTAAGGGGACAGCATCATGGCAAAAGATTTAAATGTGTTCGATAAAGAGTATGGCCTTTTGATTAACGGCGCGTGGACGAGCCCCGGCACGCTTTTGGATTCTTACAATCCCGCCAATGGCGAAGCATTGGCGAAATTTACCGACGCGACTGACGCCGATGTCGATGCCGCCGTCGCCGCCGCGCAGGAAGCATTCAAAACATGGCGCAAGACCACCGCAACCGAACGCGCCGCCATACTCAACAAAATCGCCGATGTGATTGACGAAAACTTGGAACTGTTCGCCCTGCAGGAAACGCTGGACAACGGCAAACCCATCCGTGAAACCCGCGCCGCCGACATCCCGCTGGCTTCCGACCATTTCCGTTATTTCGCCAGCGTCATCCGCGGCGAAGAAGGCACCGCAACCCAGCTTGACTCCGAAGACCTGTCCATCGTATTGCGCGAACCTATCGGCGTAGTCGGTCAGATCATTCCGTGGAACTTCCCCTTCCTGATGGCGGCTTGGAAAATCGCGCCCGCACTCGCCGCAGGCTGTACCATCGTCATTCACCCGTCTTCCAGCACTTCACTGAGCCTGTTGTCGCTCGCTCAAAAAATTAACCACCTGCTGCCTAAAGGCGTGCTGAACATCATTACCGGACGCGGTTCGAAATCCGGCGAATACATGCTGCACCACAAAGGCTTCAACAAACTCGCCTTCACCGGCTCAACCGAAATCGGCCGCCACATCGGCATCGCCGCCGCCGAAATGCTCATTCCCTCCACCTTGGAGCTGGGTGGCAAATCCGCCAATATCTTCTTTGACGACATGCCGTTCGACAAAGCCCTCGAAGGCGCGCAAAAAGGCATTTTGTTCAACCAAGGCCAAGTGTGCTCCGCCGGTTCGCGCGTCTTCGTACAAGAAGGCATTTACGACAAGTTCGTCAACGCCTTGGCGGAAGAGTTCAAAAAAATCAAAGTCGGCCTGCCTTGGGAAGACGATACCCAAATGGGTTCGCAAGTCAACGCCGGTCAGCTTGAAACCATTTTGAAATACGTCAAAATCGGCGAACAGGAAGGCTGCCGCATCATCACCGGCGGTAAAAAACTCGAAGGCGAATTGGGCAAAGGCGAATTTGTCGAGCCGACCTTGATCGAGGCTGACAACAACAACGCCCGCGTTGCCCAAGAAGAAATCTTCGGCCCGGTTGCTACCGTAATTAAATTCAAAACCGAAGAAGAAGTCGTCAAAATGGCAAACGACAGCGAATACGGCTTGGGCGGCGCAGTTTGGAGCAAAGACATCAACCGCTGCCTGCGCGTCTCCAACGCACTGGAAACCGGTCGTATCTGGGTGAACTGCTACAACCGCCTGCCCGCAGGCGCGCCGTTCGGCGGATACAAAACTTCAGGCATCGGCCGCGAAACCCACAAGATGATGCTCGCCGCCTACACGCAGGTGAAAAACATCTACATTTCCACCCGCGAAGAGCGTGAAGGGTTGTATTAATTGCCTGCTGAACGTTGATTGAAATAGAGAAAGGGTCGTCTGAAAATCCGGATTCGGGTTGAGCTGACCCTCACTCGGGCGATCGGACACTCATAAAAACCTCTTCAGGCGCTCCGCATAAGCTGGGTTCTGTATGCAACAGAACCCAGCTTTTTCAATTTCAAACTCTGCATCGCTCCCAGTTGTAGTAGTCCATATAATCATCTATCTGTTTCATCAGTTCGTTCACCGTCAAGTCTCCTCCACTATAGAAGCATTCCGTTACACGGGAAAGAAGCTCTCCGCTGGTGCTGGGGCTATGATTTAGATCTGACCATTTTCGTTGTAGTCAAAACAAGTGATAGTTGCATATAGGAAAAAGGTCGTCTGAAAATTTATTTCAGACAACCTTGATGTTTGTTGGGTCTTGCCCCAGCCTACGTTTGCTAAATGGAATAATATCACCAGAAAAATGAAATCATCGGTTCGCCAAGCAGATTAAATGTGAAAGTAAGTGTTCCTTCCATAGTAGACTAAAAATACGGAAAACAGGAACCACTACAGCAGTATGCTAAACCAGTAGTTTTTAATAACCCACGTTGGATATCGTCTTTGGGGCAATTCAATCAGTATATTCAACTTTTGGTTCAAACATGTTCAATACGATACTTCCTTAAAGTAGGATGATTAACTAGAAATTCTAGGTATTTTTTAAAAAGTTCCTCTCCGCATAATTTATACACATTAAAGAAAGTGGGAAGTAATATATCGGATACTGTAGCGCAGTTCTCAAGTGTATCAGTGAATTGTTCTTCATCTGATAACCCTCCTAGTATAAGTTGAATAAAGTTTCTTTCATGTGATGATGTTTGTGAATCATGAATTTTCCAAACTCTTATTCGTTCCTTCTTCAATTCCTCATTTGATAAGACATTGGATAAATTCAATAGAATTTTACGACACGTATTTTCTGCTAATTTTATTAGAGTATCAGCTATTTGATTATGGATACAAGGGCTAGATAAAAGTACGTTTTTGATAAAATCATGCGTAATTATCTGAAGGTCATAATAGTTTATGGCATCAATATCAAATGTATTAGTTAATTCTCGTCCTGCTATAACATCAGGTCTATTTACCTCAGCCATTTTAACCTCCATTACTGTCGCGGATCCCAAGATTTTTTAATACGCAAAAGTATCACCTTCTTTGATATACCTGTACAAAGTTTTTTGGTTTTTATCCCATCCTAAAATTTTTAAGTTGTTCATATTGTAATCTCCATAGCCCTCAAAAAATAACAAAGATCTGTATTGCATCCATCGTGAGAATATCTTGCTTCTGATAGCTGATTCTAGAATATATATTTCTTTTTGTCACCTTGTGCTAAAAGTAAATCAGCTAAATTGGATTGGGCAATAGGGTGTCCATTTTTTGCCGCTATTTCCAGCCATTTAAATTCTAAATCTTGATTTAAAGATACAAACATATGATATTGGTATAACTTAAACGATGAATTTTTATCCCCATTGTGGGCCTTTTCTTCTAGAGTACTAATTTCCTCGTCTGAAATCCAATAAATGCTACCTGTTGATACGGAGTTAGTCATGTTTTACTTCTTCAGCATGTTGTCTATATGAGCAGGAAAGGTTTGATGCTTTTATATTATAACAAGCCCTCAATTTCATTTAGAATATCTAGCATTGTTGATTTATTCATTATAAAACAGACATCCCAAGTGCTTTCATCATCGCCAATCAATAGATAAATATCAGAGTTTTTTCGTTTCCATATGACTGAATATCCAAGAATAAACCCTAGCTTTATGTATTGTGTCTTTTCTGTAATAAAATCTTTAAACTCTTGAATGTTATCTTTGGGGAAATATATATTCATCTCGGAAAATTCATTTGAAAGTTTTAGTAAAATAGATTCTGAGTTATCAATATAGATAGCCTCTTCAGCAGAAACATCAAATAACCTTGTCATAAAGCTCCTTATAAATTATCAACTCTAATATTTCTTTTTAGCAGTCCTCAACAATCATGTGCAGATGGCTCAGGGAGAGGTATTGTTCCTGACCGTGGCCAATATAGTTATAGGGGTGGTTGCCTTTGTAAGTGTACTCTTAAAATGATCTCGTTCCGCCCCAAACAAAGTGAGTGCGCTTCGGTTTGTGGCCGATGTTCAAGCCGGTTTATCCCGACACTCGTCAGAGAGGCTAGATCTGAACAGGTTGTAGGTACCCAGGTGTTGGTAGTGCTGTCAGCTTTTGAGTTTTGGTACGAAAGAGCTGGCTTTCGGTATCATCGTGGACGTACTGGCTTTCGTCGGTGGGGGAGTTGAGTGTAAATCGGGGTGCCTAGGGCATCGTCGTAGGTGTATCCGGTATTGTCGTAGCGGAGGCAGACGGACACGGCTGTTTTGTTGGCGCACGACTCAGCCTACGATTACTACGCTACGCTTACCATGATTTATTTAACCAAATATTCAGTCTTATCAAAAAATAAAGTAATCTTAACTGGGTTTTGTTTTGACAAAGAAATTGATTGATAGTTATGTAATATTGCTTCTTGTAAATATTCTAAATAATTATTTAACTCACCAGGTAATAAACTAGCTATATCTTCAATTTCCGTTCCTTGATGAATTAGATCTGAGTATACAGATTCAACAGGGATCAATTTCAAAAGTTCAATACTTTTAGGTCCAAACATTAAATATTCTATATCATCAATATTTGCTTTCTTTTGCAGCAGGGCAGTTACCCCTCCAAGAAGTAAAGTGTTGAGAAAAAATTTAAATTGATCTAAATCATCTGCGTTTATTGAAATTTTCATAGCTGTACCTCTTTCAGCTTGAATACTAGAATATATATTATTAATATACACTATGTACTACTATACCTTCACGTTAGTTTGACATCAAATGAGGTTACCATCAAATTTCTACAGAGGGATCCGTAATTTTCTACATCTTACGGAATCTTATCGTACTACATTTATTACTCAGGTAATGGATAAATCTTATCACGAACAGTTACAAATTTTTGATTGGTCAATGGTAACCATTGTGGGGTGTAACTTGATCTAACAAGTGGTAAAACCGAGTATGTTCACTTATGAGCCACAGGGTTTAGGATGGTGAACTATAAAGGGAGAGACTACGTGCGTGTAGTCCGCAACCACACCACATGTATGCTGGACGGATTGTTTTTGGAAATCAGAAAGGGGTAATTTGATTAACTCCATTACCCGATGAGTAATACTTTTTATCGCGGTCTAAAGATGTAGACCAAAAATAACTATTCAACACACTATTAGGATTAACGTTCAAATTTTCGTCTAGCCACTTCATCCCTTTTTCAAAGTTTTTACTAGTCTTGCGCTTTAATTTTAAAAACATCTTTTGCGTGAGTTTATCATCGTTAACACATGAAATTACGCCGCAATATATTTTTGAATCAGTTTCACTGTATTTATGAACTGATAAAAATCTTTCAAAACGTACAGGAATTTTTGTTGTATCCTCCATCTTATAAACAGCAATGTTATATATAAATGAGCTTTTTGCATTCACCTTTTCGTCAATGCGGCGCAGCCATAATTTATTTATAGGATCGTAAACAGATAACCCATTCTCAGCAATAAAGGTATTTAAAAAATTGATAAATTCATAATCGGACGCACAAATATTACAGTACATAAAGCTCCAGACCAATTGCAAAATTTATAAATATTTAATCCAAGCGATTTTTTAAACCAAAGTTTATAACAAAAAGTTCCTCAACTTTACTATATCTGTGTCAATAAATTAGATTCCATTAGGAGGGGCATATTTAAAATTCTCTCATACAATCATATATTTATTATTATGGCTTCGCATGTCTAAAAACTCTTTTAAATCACAGATTAATTTATTACTCAAACATATCTAAAGCCTCATTCAACAGTTCAGTTCTCCACTCTTCATTTTTACGATCTTTAGAAGCAAATCCTATAGATTCATAAGCATCATCAACTGAATCTCCTGATAATTTTGATATTTTGTTAATGATATTAAAGGCCCCATATGCGACTTCGAATTCCCCATGTATTAACCATTCAATAGCTTTTTCGAATAGAGGCTCCGGGGGATAATTTTCTAACGCATACACTAATGTTCCTTTACAATTATTAAATTCTGGCTGATCTATTAGTTTTAAGATAATTGGGTAAACTTCATTATTTTTCTGCTCAGCTAAATCTAAAATAACCTGTACTTTGTCCCAGGCGGGTAGTTCAGAATTTTGTAAAGTCTGAAACAATAATTTATTTGGCATGCGGTTCCCCTTATGTTCTTCCCAAATCTCAAAAATGTATTGCGCTTCTAATGTACCGAGAAGCAAGATGACGGACTTGCGCGGAGGTAACTCCTATGGGTCCAGTAACGGTTTCTGCTTGCGTGTACATGATGGGGCGATTGTTGTGGGTTTAGGTTCCACCGAACTGACAGGGGAGAGACTGCTGCTTCATTGCGTACAGGACAGAGGCTAAACACCTAATCGCCCCTAAAGCACTGTTGTTAAGGTTGTCAGACAACCATAAGGGCTGAAAGCGTCCTTGCCTGCGGGCGCAACCCCACAAAACGATATTTTCATGATGCCTGAAAATCAGACAAGGTAGTTAATCACAGCATTGCCAGCGTTGGCTTGGACAGCATAGAAGGCTTGCAAGGCGTGGAAGTCATCAAGTAACTCTCTGCGAATTTCGGGACAGTCTGTCCATTCACCTATAGGGTGTAGGTCATGCATATTTTCGGGTTCGTAGCGCGAAAGTAGGGCTTCATCGCTGATCTGCGCGAGTTCGGAGGCAACCTGGATAACTTCGTCCACAGTCAGGTAAAACGCTGGGGTGATGCCAGTCTCGTGTTCAGGATCAATGCACTCTCCACTGATAATAGTGCGGCTGGTGAGAATCTCGCTATTCCAGGCGCCTGTTTCGTCGCCGCCAAGCAGGTAGGTGAGCGCACCCCAACAGTGGATAACCAAAAAATCTGGAGTTTCTTTTTCAGGGTATTCCAGAGTATCCAGCATACTGCTGTCGGTCTGGCAGCTTCGCAGAAATTCGGGGGATACTCCGTGCAGCATAGCAAACATACTCATAGTGTGTCCTTTCAAGGATAGGGCGGGAAACGGAAGTTTCAGACTGCCTGAAAGTGTTTTTCGGCGCGGTCGACGATAACCTATGAAAACATAATACACGGTAGGATAAATGAGATGTCTGAGCAGCAGCAGAACAGTAATCAACACCAGTAATCAACTATCACGGACACATGAGCAGAAAGTGTCGCCTACTTTCTGACGGACCGGATCTATCCTCCAAAATCGACCCTATTCAACGTTATTTTCTCTAGAATCTGCCAGCTTCTAGGTTCATGCAAAGCTACCTCGGCATATGTACACTGGAAGCAGACCGAAGAAAATATCTGAAAAGCAAAATCGTTCAGGCGTCCTAGAAAATCTTATGTATGGTTACGTCCGATGGCACGGGCTGACCGCACCTACATGAATTATCCGCAAAAAACCAAGCGTCCAAAATAGGCTATACTTATGTAGTTTAATAATCGAAGATTGGCATCACCCGAACTTCAATGTCATTTTCTTCTATAAAAATATCGATCACTTCGCGCCGATTTAAACAAAATAGTGTTATATCTAAAGATTTTTGCTCTTTTGCGTAGCTTTTTAAGAACTCAGCTAAGTTTGTAATCTGAAATGATATGTATATAGGACTATAATCATAGTAAATAATCAAAAATTCGTTTTGCGGCGCACAAATAAAATCTAGAGATTCTGCCAAGCTATCTATACGCACCCCATAAGGGAACCTGAACCGTGGATTTTCTTTGTATATATCGTTTATATCAAAATCAGAAATCCATTCCGTGTTATATGGACTATCTGCTGATACTGACAACAGATTAATGCCAATCAATTTTTCTGTCATTTTTGTTGCATGTAGCATGGATAACTTATCTTGCAGTTTTTTGCTGCTAGCTTCCATATTACCACCCTATGATATAGAAAATACTCCTAGAAAACTAAAACAAGTGTTTTTAAACATTTCTGTGATGATCAAAGAACCACTCATTGTTTTCCATTTGCTGCGCATCTTTTTTAGAACCAGCGTGTGCTTACGGAATATCCCTGATGTTCATATTCCCCGGTAAAACGCCTTGGTCTGACTCCACAAATAGTTCACCATCGTCTTCTACAATATACGATTTCCTAGTTCTAAATATTAAATTATATAATCCTTCATAGAATTTTCCTCCCAGGTAGTACAGGTCGCCAGAATCAGGGATAAAATAAATTCTCCCCAGATCATCAATAAGAACTTCTCGGTCACCCGCAAAACCAAAATTTCTTAATTTTCTACCAACAGATTTTTGATAATAAATAAAATCTTCATCATTCAGTGAATAATCGGATAATTTATTTGTAGTTTCTCCAAAGCTATGCAGTACTGTAGATAGAAAGACACGGGCATCGCTGCGATAATAGGCATCATAGCTGACTGTTAAATACCAGATTTCTCTCAGAAAATTTTTTACCTCATCAGGCAATTCCTCCAAATGGGGCGGCAAGGACTCTAGAATAATATCTCTATTTTCATACCACCCTGAAGAAATCATTTTCTTGAAAAAATCTGAGTGTATTTCATACGGTTGCTTCATTTATACAGTCCTTTTTATTTTACTTTTCCACATAAAGTATCTTCCCAACATTGTTGAGTACTGTAATATATTATATATGATCACTGGATAATTCGACACTACAGCACAATATTCTATGTGGGCGTACAGGAACAAACAGGGTATTTATTTATAAATAAATCAAAGGACGGTATAAATATCTATTTTCTTTTTATTGGGTAATGATTTACCTGGCTGCTGTACCAGAGACCAGGATGTTCCTGATAGAGAGGCGCTAAAACTGTACTCTCAATACTATAGCCTTATTTGTATGATAAAATTTATTTAAAAGGAAAACAAGTAGTTAGGGAAGCTATAATGAGAAGCTTTTAT
Source organism: Rothia aeria (assembly GCF_016726365.1). Lineage (NCBI taxonomy): Bacteria > Bacillati > Actinomycetota > Actinomycetes > Micrococcales > Micrococcaceae > Rothia > Rothia aeria. The sequence goes on from NZ_CP068102.1 coordinate 1,682,177, forward strand.
TTTTCTTCTCCGGTTAGGGAGCTTCTATATCGAGATGGGTGGCGTCCTAACCGTAGAATTAATATAAACCATTTTGAGAACATCATTTCTTCTGATGACGGTTACGTATTAGATAGCTTTTCAAGAAGTTTTTTATGTAACTTTGGGAACCTCGAAATTCATCATGACAAGTATCGCGGAAGTGGCAAAGACTCTTCAATATTTAGCCCTAATTTAGCACTTGCTAATTCACCTATTATGAGGGAAGAATATTCTGAGATCACTAAATCTTCTTTATGTCCAGTAGGGGTTGGATATTCTGAGCACTTAACATATTTCTTAAGTCCTAAGGGTGAAATGTTTGGTGGTTTTGAGAGCTACTTTTGTCGAATTGGAACTACGGTAGAAGATGCTTTTGAAAATATTTTCTTTCGAAAATATTTCCAAACCCTTGCAGACTAAAAATGCTATCTAGCCGCTTCTTTTTGTCTGAAATAAAGAAAATAAAGTAAGGTCGGGCCGATAAACCTACTAGGGTGGGGGAGGTGTTTGTAAGTTATCGAGATGAATATGCAAGAGCAACCTGCTCTGCGATAAGAAACATGGCTTCGTCTAGCTCTCCTTTTGAGCATTACAGCTGGTAGAAAAGAAGCTATAACCTGTTTGGCAAAGGGTTACGTATGATTTTACTAATTAACTAGCAGAGAAGAAAACGGTAAGGCATGGAAGAGATATTTATCAATGGAAATGCGGAAGAAACTCAAGTTGAAATTTCAGGGACAAATCTGTCCCTGACGACTTTAGGAGATATTTTGACTCAAACTACCACTACAACAACACTAAATCTCCAGACTTGTTCAGATAAATTCTATCCAAGAAATTTTAAGTCTTTACAGATAATTTATCAGGAAGACCAAACTAATAGAGTTTCTGTCCAAATCAAGGGCAATAAGTTTATTATTAAAGGAAACAGCATAGCATTGAGCATACTAGGAGATTCGCTAAATAATTTTTTCGATAAGGAGAGTAAAAAATATGACCATTTCCATATAGATTATTATGATGGGAATGATGTTCTTAACCCAACTAATATTTCATTGATTTTTATGTGTTTATAGATAAGGACCGTTCGATAAGGATTTAAATATGGAAATTGAAAACCGTGATGATTTTTTAATCTTCTTACAGAATTTTATTAATGAAATGGATGCAGGGGAGTTTGAAAATAATACTTTGAACGGATTCTTGGAAGCTATGAGATATTGGATTAAAGATATGGACGGGTACTACCAAAATGTAGGTAAAGAAGAAAACTTTGATGAAAACATAAAGTGGAGCGTTTTGGCAGATATTTTTGAAGCAGCACGGATATACGAATAGCGCTTTAAAGGTAAAACAATACTTATGGAAACGATTGTTTTTAACGCTTAGTAAAAATGGCAGAGTACAATAAAACTCTCGGCTGTGTTTCTGTGCATCTTTCAGACCATACCGCAGATGCATAAATGTCAATGCTGAGAACGAGCAGAACTTATAGAGACCAGACGGTGGAGAATTTTATAATGGAACACGAAATAGAGTAGGTAAGGCCAATCGATGCTGCAAGAAAATGAGATTTATAGTGAAATAGTAGAAGCATGTAATATTTTTAGTATCTCTAATTCTACTACTCAAAATGGAGAAGAGATTCTCAAAGAAATTACGAGCCGCTATACTACCGGAAATCCCAGGGTTTGGTGGCTATCGTTTAAAAATATCCCTCAGTCTTACCATTTTGCAAATAATTACGGGTTTCGTCATATAGAGGATATTCTAATTCAAAATAACGTTGTTCCGCCTAAAACTGTGTATTTTATAGCAGACATCGATGATGAATCTGAAGATAACCCAGTATTTAAAATAAGTTTGGACAAAGTTCCTAATGTTCTTGAAGAGTGCCGATTCTTTGAGTATTATATATGTCCATTCGATTTATCATGGTTAATCTGCGAGAATGATCATAACGAAATTTTATTTATAAAGAGTTCTAAATAGCCTTTATAGGTAAAAAGTTTAAGGAAATTTACTATGCAATATTCTATTCTGGAAGTTGTTCAACTACAGCAAGACTTCCCTAACCTTAGTCTATTTCGAGGATCTATCGGTACAGTTATAGACACCTATATGGATTCTCATGAAGCATACGAGGTGGAATTTTGTGATGATAGGGGAGTAACAATTGCTTTACTAACTTTGAGGTCGGAGCAGTTAAGAAGCATAAGCAACCTTTAAAAGGATCGACTATTTTTTACCTTAGAAGTTATATATTAATTCTTCTGTTCTTGATCATCCTACAATGTATCGCCGCAGTTATCTGAATTATCCGCTGATAAGCCGTTGAAACTATAAGCAGGTTTAATTTCAACGAACAGTACGATCCGTGCTGTCTACCGTGAAGCTCGACCGCTAGGTTGTTTGTCTCAAGCTTAACTTCAACATGAATGCAGCCCGTTACTTCCTATTTTCCTATCTATTAGTCCTATAAGTATATAATTAAATACTTTTGAGTAGATTACGGTACGGTAACATCGCTATCTATGATGAAGATACGGGTAGAATGATTAAGGCAGTGTTATCAACACTGCGTAGCAATCACCTTTGAAAGAGGCTTTTATGAATACCTTACGTCATCTTCCGGTACCGATCTCTGCTGCTCTTGCCATGATACTGGCTCTCAGCGCCTGCTCCTCAGCGAGCAGCAGCGGGAAATCTTCGTCTTCCGAAACCAGCCAGTCAAACGCTAGCGTATCTACCGCGGATAACGGATCGCCTAGCGCATCACCGCTGACAACTACTTCTAGTAGCGCCAGCACTTCTTCACCAAGTCCAAGCGCTACCTCAAAGGCTCTGACCGATGACAACAAAGCTGGTAAGCCACGCCCAACCTCAACGTACGGAGAGAGCATCAGTGAGGGCGCAACGATTCACGAGGATGGTTCTTGGGACTACACCAATAGTTCGGGAACGTTACATGTTAAAGCTGATGGCACATGGAACTGGGAAGGCAACAACGGCGATAAAGCCAACCTAAATGCTGACGGCAGCTGGGAAAATTTTGAAGTACATGGAAATGAGCGCTCTCGTGTGAACCCTGATGGTAGCTGGGTTCAGGTACGTGACAGCACCGAGAGAGACTTGATTAAAGGTGCTCAGGGCATGGAAGTGAAAGCTGACGGGACATGGCGTGAAGTGGACTCGTACGGCACCTACTATGGAACCGCCGACGGCAAAGTTTATCAAGAGCGCCCAGGCCAAGAGAAACATGAAGTTAGTAAAGAGTCAACCCCCACATCGACTCCTGTTCCACCGGTCCTATATGCCCCCGGCGGTGTAGGCGGTAATAGTGTTATTCCGCTCAAGCCGCGTACCCCGCTCAAAGCTGGGGAGAAAGCAGAGTAACTCTGAGAGGCCTCTGCCTCGGTTCTTTGTGGTGGCGCATCCACATTTATAGGTGGATGCGCCACCTGCTGGGACGTTCCGCTCTATCCTGAAGATGTGGAGATAATGGAGCCTCAACACCATTTATGGTGAAGTACCCTAAAGTAGCTAGGAAAATGGCAATATTCAAATTAGCAATATCAGAAAACCCTACTATAAGACCTGAAAAGCGGCTTCTGGGAGAGCTCTGCGAGAATTTAGAATTTTATGATGATTATGATCCCAAAGATCTGCGTGCATCTTTTATTGAAGCTTGCAGCCTTGTGTGTGCAGAAATCTTACCCGTAGGAAACAGTGAGCTGACTATTCAAGGGTACAGATTAGAATGGAAAGAATATAGAAAGTACTTAGACAATATATTTCCGGAAATATTAGACGCTATTTCTGATCTGAAAAATAATAAATCAACAAAATTAGTGTTCTATGATGTGGGGAGCGAAAGGGCTATTAAATTCTTTCAGGGCGGTAACGGATCGACTGTAAATATTGTTTACTCTAAATGTTATTCTCTAACAAGCGATAAATACATTGGAGTGGATGAGGTTATTGACAGAAACAATCTGATATATCAGCTTATATCTTTAGTTGGCACGTTCGTAAAATTTTCTGAATCCTATTACCCGTCGGTGTATGCAGACTTTCTCTATCCTTATTTAAGGGAGTATGACTTAGGTGCAGTCATTGAAGGTGCTGAAACAGAAGCCATGGGACCTTGGGGAGTAAGGTAGGGGTGCATCATGAAAAACGTTGTAAGATACATTTCAAAATTTGAAAAAGACACAGATATTTTTATTGAGGTACTAAAATTTAAAAACGAGCCACCCCTTGATGTACTGCAAAAAATTTTTAATGAAACTGGCCCTATGTATGATGAATACCCAATAACACATGAGACTGCTGAAAAAATCGGGCACTATGTAGACGGAGAGCTAAAGGCGAGTGGCTACAACTATTTCTTATCGTGTGATGAAGATGTGCAAACACTCGAAAAGTTGTAGGAACCTCGGGGAATAATCACAATGACAGATGAATGGACGGCATGGGATACGAATATTGATAAATATAAAGCATTGGAAAAATATATTGAAAATATGTTTGTGTATCTACTGAAGGAAGTTTCATCCCATACGAGTGATTGGGTTTTTCCTTACTTTAAGGCCACATATGCTGACGGAACCCCACTGATGGATGGAAACCCTATATTCTCTGCAAAAAACACCAGCGCTAAGAGAATTATAAAAATTATTGTGGATGACGGCTACGACGATATATTCGAATATGATAGTTTGTTTGCAGAGAACTTACTGCACACGATAGTATCTCCCAGCGCATTAATCGACAAAGTAAACACACCACTAAAGGACTTTTTAGCCCTGAAATAGTGGTTATTGATTTACCCACTCCGTCCCGCAGGTGAATACAGTCTTGAAGACTCCAGACGCTGCTAGGATATGCTCATGAGTACACGCCGTAGCTTCACCCTCCCTGAAACCAGCCCAACGCAGCGCACAGCAGTAGGGGAGCGCATCCTCATAGGGCGCGATGCAGGATACACTCAACCAGTAGCCACCCCTGACGGGATACTGCTGGCGCTTATTGCGTATATCCCGCTCCCTGAACTATTTAAGCTCGTCCCCGAACTCGCCCTGCCCGTCCCCGCCGAGCATCACGACAAAGCAGTGTACGTGTTCTCCTACTACGATGAACACGACTATTTTCTTGGTAATATCACTGAGCTACAGCCCGCCCTGCTAGACACATGTGTCGAAATCGCCCACAAGAACCTGCACGACTTTGACCACCAGAAATTCTTCACCCCAGAATTCAACGCGGACCCGGACGCGATGAGCTTCATAGGCGGCAGCCCCGTATACCTGCAGCACACTCTCCCAGATGGGCTGGATGACTACGTATTTGTGGGGCAAATTTCCGGTGCGGATCTGCCCAGTTCCCTTGATGATCTGTTCTACCTCACCGAAAACGTAGGGTATATCTTCGTGAAAAAAGACCTCACCGGCGGGCTGTTCTTCGTGCAAGCCACCTAAATTTTCCCAGAAAGGCACACCCCCAGCCCCCAGTATCCCCGTACTGGCGTTGGCATTTCACCTACCCTTTACACTTAAACCTATGTCGTATCTCACCGGAGCCATCTACCCAACCCACGGCGAAACCGTCCTGAACGCCCCGCTAGAAACAGCCGTTGAAGCATACCAGGCGGGTGCCTCTGCGGTCGCTCTAGGGTACATCTCGCCCACCGACACTGAGCTCGCCCACCTGCAAAGCATCTTCAAACTGCACGAGCTCGCCATCGAAGACTCCATGCTGGGGCACCAGCGCGCCAAACTTGAACGGTACGGTGACTCCCTGCTGGCGGTGGTACGCCCCGCCGTGTACCTAGACGCAGAAGAAGAAGTGCACCTGGGCGAGGTGCACCTTTTCGTAGGCCGCAACTACCTGGTGTGTATCGTACAAGATAAGCTGCGCAGCCCAGAACGTGTGCGTGAGGTTCTGGGCGGGTTCTTCGCCGAATCCGACGCCAGTATTGCTCGGCTACTGCACCGTATCCTCGACAACACGGTAGACCGGTACATGCCGGTGCTGTCTGGGCTAGAGACTGACAGCGACGAAATAGAGGATGCGCTTTTCACCGATGGCGGTAAAAACCGCGGTATTTCCCAGCGTATCTACGGGCTGCTGAACCAGGTGATTGATTTTCAGCGAGCCTGCAAGCCCCTGGACTCCATGCTGGTGCGCATCGTTGAAGACCTGCGCATCGGTGCCCTAGACGCCTCCCCGCGCCCGGGTGCTACGCCTCGGCGGGTTGAGGATGAAAGTGTTGAGTTGCAGCGCCAGTTCCGGGATGTGCACGATCATGTGATGCAGATCAGGGACCGGCTAGAGGATTTACGCACGTCGTTGCAGAACGCTTTGACGGTGCACGATACACTGGTGGCGCAGCAGCAGAACGAAGACATGAAACGTATTTCGGCAGGTGCAGCGATTCTGGTGGTGCCCACTATTATTGGTTCCATTTACGGCATGAATTTTGAGTACTTGCCCGAACTCAAATGGGAGTATGGGTACCCCGCGTCACTCCTGTTGATGGTGCTTGCCTGTGTGGGGGTGTACTTTTTCTTTAAGAGGCGTGGCTGGTTCTAGGCGGTATACCTGCTCGGCTAACCAGGAGAAGCCGCAGCTATGAAGAGCGCCTTGGGGCACTAATAGGAAATAGGCACTCCTTAGGCTGCTTCCGCATAATCCTGGCGAATCCGCCGCAGCAAATCCCGACGCTGCCGCTTAAACTTAGTGACCGCGCTCTTAGGGGATGCGAGCCAGTGAAAATCTGCTTCGCTGGCGCTTAGGCCAAGCATCGCAACATCCAGCATCCCCAGCGCAAACAGCAGGTTCTGCCGGTGCACCTCAAACATGCCGCGGGTGCGGCGCGACTCGCCTGCAATCAGATACCCGTCAATCTGCAGCACCTCCTTCGCCCAATGCTCATACCAGCGGCGAGTGCCCGCCGGGCGGCAGCACACCTTCGTCACAGCAAGCTTAGTGCCCATTACCCGCTCAATGCGCACCGCAACCTCAAGGCCCCGCTCATTCGGTGCCGGGAACCGCAGAATCAGGGCGTTGCGGGCAGCCTGGCGCATATCGGCGAGGGTCTCAGTAAACGAACCGAGCGCAGGGTGGGCGTGCATGCTCATTACCCGGTCATACACGTGAGAAGGGCGAGCCACATTAAACGCGCGCCCGGCGGTAATAACCTCCGCAATGGTGCGCCCAATAGCATCAATATTGTAGACGTTGGTGGTGAGAACGGTGCCCGCGTTCATGAGGAACTGCAAATCGGCATTAACAACCTCGTCGGCGAGGCACAGAGTCTTCTTCTCTACCATGGCGGTGATTTCCTTCCGGGAGCTTTATCTGATGCTCTTACGCTACAGCCGCCCCCTGACGGTTTAAGAAGATTTTTCGGTGCGGTGCCCCCAGAAATAAAATTTTTGAGCATTTTTAGCCCATCATTTCCCCAACGCACAGCCGCAGAGGGTGCGTAAACCACCGCACTTTACGCAGAAGCCACAGCATGTACACCCCACCAACCGCCCCCGTGGCCAGCCCCACCGGGATCTGAAACGGCGCCAACACCCGCATCGCAGCATAACCGGCAACCACCAGAAGAACCGCGCCCAGCAACGCAGAATGCCACATCGCCGACTCCAGAAAAAGGCGCACGGCACCGCAAAATATGTTCTGATGGTTGTAGCACTGAACCAACCACCCGGAGGAACACATGAATACCACCGAGCAGAATGCAGCTAAAAACACCGAAGCGCAGGTGCGTCGAGTCCTCGACGTTATGAATCAGGGAAAACTCAAGCAGGCTATCAGGATTACGGCAACCCCATCGCAGCAACCGCTGCCGAAGACCGCCTCAAAGTTCGGGGGAGTGCCGTACCTGCCTGTGAGAGAATCCGCGCCGACGAACGCATCCGGCCAGCCCCTAGGCATGATCGCGCAGATTAACTGTGTGCAGCTGCCGCAGAATAATATTTACCCGAAGAGCGGTATGCTTCAATTTTGGATTGACCCTCACGACACCGTGTGGGGGTATGACTATAACAAGCCTGCGGTTCAGGAGAACTGGCGGGTGATCTACTACGAGAGCGTGGGTGAGCCGAACCCGGATGCGCCGCTGCCGGTGATCGACTGGGATGTGATTGGCTGGCCTATCGAACCGGAGAGCGTGGAATTTGCGCTCTCGTTCAGCCTGGTTGAGCAGGGTGTTACCGGTACTGCGCACTACTACTATCCCGATTTTGCGCGAGTGTGGGATGACCTGTACCCCGAGGATAAACTGCCCACGGGAGACGACGAGCAGGCGAGGATCCAACGGATACACACCGTTGAGGAGCTTACTCTCCCGTATGAGGAGAGTGATGAGTACTCCCGGATCGGCGGCTACCCCTACTTTATTCAGAATGACCCGCGGGATTTCGACGAGAACCTGCAGGGGCACACAGTGAACCTGCTAACCATTGTCTCCGAGGCGGACTGGGAATCGGAGGAAGAAACCCCGGAACTCCTCTGGGGCGATGCGGGCTCCGCGAACTGGCTGATAACACCCGAACAGCTTGCAGCGCGCGACTTCTCAAATGTGATTTTTGAGTGGTCATGCGGCTAGAGTAAAAACCTATGCAGCTTTCTCAGCAAGTGCGATACATATAGGTTTACAAGGAAAAACCGCCCTCTTGTATTATGGAGATTTTCTATAGTGTTTATTATCCCGACCGTTTTAGCGAGTAAATTCACGTAGGTACCCATGATGTAGTTGATTGATATTGAAAATATTTGGGATAACTGCAAATGCTTCAGAGAGAGGTTTTGCAGTGGTTTTCCATCCCTGGCCGTCGGTTACCCACACAAACTCAATACCCTCAGAATTCTGTATGATGTGATTATAAAGTGATTTAAATTCACCTGCTACCGATTTTAATTTACTGCCTCCACCTCCATAGTAGTTTGTTTCGAAGAGAAAAAGACGTCGCTTATGAGAGTCAAAAAGAGCCCCATCAAACTTACGTTCTGACTTATCCACAGGAACCTCAACTTGCCATTCCTGCCGCATCCGATGAGCTGTTGCTTGGGTCATTGTCTGGTAGCCGTAAAAATCGGCGACAGCCCGTAGCTGCCCCTCTAACAGGTCTTCCATGACCTTGCCGCTGCGGTTCTTGCGCCCGTTACTATCCAACCCAACCTCTACACCGTATGCATAGTCCACCAGAGAACGATTCGCGCTGTGTTTTAGGAAATCGAGAAGACCGGATTTTTGCATAAAGTCCACATATTTTTGAATATTGGTGGTATCTACATTTTTAAAGTCAAGGTTGTAGAAGAAGATGCTCTCATCTTCATCTACTTCCATGACATCTAGGTGAACATCGCGGGAGGCGAAAAGAACTGGTACTGCCTCAAGAAGGTTGGGCTGCTGGGTAAACAGCTGAATCGCTTCCTCGTACAGGTTATTTAGACCAATCAAGTAATTCAGGGTATTCAGGGCTAGGGCATGTTTTTTGACTCCACCATTTACTTTTTCCCAGTTTACATAGTATTCGGGGGTGCGGTTTGTGATTGAAAGGGTGCTCAGAAAGTATTTAAGTTTTTCTTCAGGGGCACTACCCATGTATTCGTTGTACTTCATAGTGAGGTAACCTTCCGTAATTTTAAAAGAGCCTTTGCGGTGCCTCAGCGATACGTTTTTGTGTTATATGGAGGTAATCAGTATTAAGCTCAATGCCGATGAACTTCCTGCCAAGCTCTTTGGCTACTTTGCCTGTGGTACCGCTACCGAGGTATGGATCCAGTATAAGGTCTCCCGGGCGGGTGCAAGCGAGAATGATACGTTCCAGCAGATATTCTGGTTTCTGCGTAGGGTGTTTGCCGTGAGATTTCTCTCCAGGTTTCGTTAGAGAGCCTTGCCAAACATCTTTCATCTGTCGGTTACCGTTGAGCTCCTTCATGAGCTCATAATTGAAGTAGTGCCGTGCCGTGGGTAGGTTCTTCTTGGCCCACAGGATGGTTTCTGTAGAGTGGGTGAAGGTGCGGCATGCCAAGTTGGGTGGCGGGTTGGTTTTTTGCCAAGTAATGTTGTTGAGAATTTTAAAATTTTCTTCCTCTAGAGCAACGCCAACAGAGTATATATTGTGAAGTGTGCCAGAAACCCAAATGGTTCCGTTCTTATTTAATATATGATAGCTTTTAGAAATCCACTGGCGGTTAAATTCTGTTTTTTCAAGGACAGAAATTTTGGTATCCCATTTTCCTTTATCGACATTTACTCTCTTTCCACCGCTGTTTGTGGTGCCACCTCCGCTTAAGAAATAGGGTGGATCTGAAAATATCATATCGATACAGTCAGGGGCTATATTGTCTAATATTCTAAAACTGTCGCCTTGAAGTAATATGGTGTCCGAATCTTGATAATATATTTGTTGAGATGGTACGTCATGTATAATTTCGGATAATAACTTCATTAATTTTTCCCCTGCCGGTTGCTTTAGAGTTAATCATACGGGAAGCGCCCACAGTTTCGATCATAAACCCTTCGTACAGATCAAGTACAGAAGGAGAAAAAGAGTTAGATGCCATAAAAAGTACCCCTTTGCGGTCTAACTCGCGGCATGTTTCCATAAGGCGTGTCTGCTCTCTGAAGCCAAAACCGGAGTCTGTATAAGATGTAAAGTCACTTGTGGTATTTAGCGGAATATATGGTGGATCGAAGTACACAAAATCACCCGTAGCTGCTTTGGAAACAGCATCCTGGAAGTCACCCTGATGGATAGTGATATTCGCACTGTTTAAATAAAAACTAATGTTTTTAAGGAGTTCTTCATCCAGTATTTTTGGGTTTTTGTAGCGACCGTATGGTACATTGAATTGGTTCTTTGAATTTACTCGGTACAAACCATTAAAATTTACTCGAAGCATATACAGTAGACGCGCTGCGCGTTGTGCCTCACTAAAGCTTTCCAATCGCCCATCACGATCTGCTGCTCGAATATTAAGATAGTAATCTTTGGAATTATTTTCTTGGTGTATCCGTAGTATTTCTATAACATCTTCTGGATTATCGCGGATCTGTTCATAACAGAAGATAAGCTCAGTATTGTAGTCGTTAATGGTCGCAAAATTGGGCTGTAACTCAAAAAAAAGAGCTCCCCCACCAACAAAAGGTTCGAAATAATGGTTGTAGCTTACGGGGAGTCGCTCGGTTAGTTCCGGGAGTAGTTGCCGTTTTCCGCCTGTCCATTTTGTGAATGGTTTGAGCTTTTGACGTACATCCATATATTTACCCCCTTACTCACATCGGAAATACCTCATAAGACAGGTGAACCATTATACAGAATTTCGTAGCCCGCCCCGCCTACTGGAGACGACCGGGGCGATAGCGAGCCACAGTGTCGTGCCGATGAGTAGGCATGGCACCGGGTTGTATGCCTGGCCCAGTAGGTACCCCACTAGCAGCCCTAAGAGTGTACCGGCTGCACTGAATGTGAATGACCAGCTCATAATGCGTGCGAATTGGGCACCTCGAAAATATGCCTGTCGGTGTGTTTCTAGTACTACTGCCCGTGCCCGTGAGGCTGCCGCGTTGAGGAATACAAACACTGGTATGAGCGGTGGCAGGATTGTGTCTGTCAGTATGCCTGTGGCGAGTGCTCCGGTGAGTGCCGCAGAGAATAACGCGGCTGTTCTCAGAATCGGTGCGGTTTCACCGGCCTGTCGTAGCCATTTTCCTGCCTGTGGGCCGAATGCGGCGCCTAGTCCGAACACTGTTAAGACAAGCCCCATCCCTGTGTAGGCGGTATTGTCTGTGCCGGGCAGAGGCACCGCGGGTCCGTGGTTTGCGGCCCAGAGGATGAACAGTTCCCCGCTCATGGTTCCAGCGAATGCTATGGCGAGTGAGACGAGTGGGGAGGCAGGGCCTGAAGTGAACAGGTCGTGCAGAAACTGTCGGAGCGGCTCTTTATGCCCGGTGGCGGCGAATTGACTTGCATTTATTGTGGTTGGTGGTGGCACGGGGTAGGTGTGCCGTGCCCGTGCCCGAAAGAGTGCTGCTGCGAGGGAGAGCGCTGTGTTGACGGCTAGTAGTGTGGGGATTGAGACCCCCGCTAGGAGTGAGCCTGCTAACCCTGCGACGACGAAGTTAACGATCGCTTGGATGGTGCTGAGTGAGGCGTTGAATGCCATTGCTGTGTCTTCATTAATCTGTGCGAAGTGTGCACCGTAGAATTCTTCGGCGATGTCGGTGAAAGCTAAGATGAGCAGGTCAATGAGCGTATAAGCATAGACTGTCCATATGGCCTGGTGGGGCGCTAGGAGTGTGATGGTGAGGGCTAAAGCGCTCAATACGGTTTCGGTGCTGTCGCAGGCGATGAGTACCTTATCGGGGCTGTGTTTGCCCATGAGTTTGGCGATGGCGGGGAACGCGAAGGCTGAGAGTCGCCTAAGGGCTGATAGGGTGAGGAGCGCGCCAACGCTGACTACTCCGGCGGCAGTGAGGGCGTTGAAACCATATTCGACAGTGTTGTTACCCAGCGTTGACAGCAGCAGCCCGAACACCATGATATGGCGTGTGCGTCTTATGAGTATGGCGCGCGGCGGCGGGGCGGGTGTACTGTGCATAGGTTTGGTGGGGTAGAGAGAGTATTTATGATGTGCATCATAGCATGGTGGTGGGTAAGGGGATGAGAGGCAAGCCCGCTGGTTCTGGCTGAAGACGGCTTGTTTTTCATGTTTTTAGCGGGGCGGCTGGTGCCGTTGTGCGCAGGCGCGGTTCGCGTGTTCGGGGTGTTTGAGGGTATAAAGTGTTGCGGCGCTTGGTGCTTGCGGCGTGTGTGCCCGTGTTTGGATTAGACTTGAATCATGCGTATTAAGATTCTTGACCACCCGCTGGTGGCGCATAAAATCAGTGTGCTTCGTGATAAAAATACTCCTTCGCCTACGTTCCGTCAGCTTGTTGATGAGCTCGTGACCCTGCTTGCTTATGAGGCAACCCGTGAGATCCGGGTGGAGCAGCGGGAGATTGAGACCCCGGTGGCCCGCACCGTGGGCACCATGATTGCCAGCCCTAAGCCGCTGGTGGTGCCGATTCTGCGTGCCGGGTTGGGGATGCTGGAGGGGATGACTCGCCTGGTTCCAACCGCTGAGGTTGGGTTTTTGGGTATGGCGCGTAACGAGCAGACCTTGGATATTGTGACCTATGCTGAGCGTCTTCCGGAGGACTTGACCGGTCGGCAGGTGTATCTGTTGGATCCTATGTTGGCTACCGGTGGCACTCTGATAGAAGCCATTAAATTTCTGCGCCAACGCGGTGCTGAGTCTATTACGTGTGTGTGTCTCATTGCTGCGCCTGAGGGTATTGCGGCCCTTGAGAAGGGCGTTGAGGGGTTGCGCAATGTTGATTTGTTCTTGGCGGCGCGGGATGAGCGGCTGAATGAGAAGGCGTATATTGTGCCCGGTTTGGGTGATGCGGGCGACCGCCTGTATGGGCTGGCGGAGTAGCTCATAACTTTTGGTGCGCGGCTGTATTAACGCCTTCACCGGTGTCGTGAAGGTCTAGGCGCGTGCGCGCTGTGGCGCGGGGCTCGGCGGTTGTGGAGTTCCGCGCTGACGGTGTCTAGGCGGGGCAGCTGGTGGGGGATTTGTGTCTCAGGTTGGCGGGTGTAAAAATTTTTTGCATGCTGGAAAGTGTTTCAACGGTGCCGTTGGGAACTTCCCTTACATGCGATATGGTGCATAATAATCCGTAAATATATTGAATATTTAGGGAACTAAGTGAATACTCATGCTAGATTTGGTGGTATGGGCTGCTTTGCTTCCCCGTCCATAGCCTCATCGTCATGAGGGTGATGTAGCTTTAGAGGATACCTCCACGTTCTGAACCCGCTTGATTTATGTGACAAATAAGAGAAATATTAAATGTACGGTGGGTATCGCTGAGCCCATTCGCGGCTCGGCAGTGCAGGCGGGAATCCGACGTGACATAACGGGCGCCCGTATATCAGCCCCCTACGCTTCGAACTGCGAGAGAAGGATGCATATGTCAGGTGCAGTACCAGGGTACGTTCACATTTCCCAGCGTGGACGCGCCGCTAAGCGCCAGGCTCCCCAGCCCAGTCGCCCGCAGGCGCCTGCGGCTACTCTGCGACCCATGACTTTCACTGCTAATGACCACTCACCCAAGGGCGGCGCGCACGAGAATGAGGCGCGCGGGTTCGTGCTGTATGTGGGCCTCAATGAGGAGCTTGCGGCGGCCAACGGTACCTCCCTAGTGCGTATCGTGCAGGATTTGCGCAATTACGCTCACCACCTAGCTCCGGAAGCGGAGTCTTATGCTGCGGTAGCGCTGGCCCCCACCAGTGCGGAGGGGAGCGACCTTGAGGTAGTGCGGAACGCGCTGGGGGACCCCACGGCTGTCTACTATCAGCCGGATGCAAACACCCATGTTGAGGCCGAGTCGCAGGCCACGCATACCAATGGCGTGCTGATTGATCTGGCGCGACGTGAGGTGTTCTTGGATGGTGAGCCGCTTATGCTCACTTTTAAAGAATTTGAGCTTCTGGCGCACCTGGTGGAAAACTCCTCCCGCACGGTCGGCCGTGATGAGCTGCTGGACTCGCTGTGGAGCGCCGGGGACGAGCACCCGCACGAACGCACCATTGATGTGCATATCCGGCGTCTGCGCTCAAAGCTAGGGCGCCTCTCAGGTACGGTGCGTACGGTGCGTGGGCAGGGGTACCGGTTCTTTGAGCATCCAGAAGTTGTGGTGTGGGCGGCCCCTGAATATTCCATCTAACCCCCTAGTAGCCGCCCGATGTGTTGAAGAGTCTATGGCGGTGCCCCGCGCTTGTGGTCATGAGCGCGGGGCACTGTTGCGTGCAGCCTGTAAGATGAGGGTATGACTGAGATTTCTTCCCGTATGAAGCGGGATGTGAAACACCTGATTCTGATGCGCCATGCCGAGGCAGACTGGGGCTTGAACGATTTTGACCGGCCGCTGACAAAGCGCGGTCACCAGCAGGCGGCACAGGCGGGGGCGTGGCTTGCTGAACGCGGCTATATTCCCGAGCAGATCATGTCATCGGCCGCGCTGCGAACCCGCCAGACCACCACCTGGGTTTCGGACGCGCTGGGTGAGAAAGGCCCCACTGCGCACCTGGACGAGGGGCTGTATGAGGTGGGCGCATCCCGCATTATTGCGCGTATTAACGGGGTTTCGGAGAATGTTCGTTCGGTACTGGTGGTGTCGCATTTGCCGGGCATCCAGGATGCGGCGATCCAGCTGACCCACCCCGACTCTGACCAGAACGCAGCCATGGAGATGTTTTATGGGTTCCCCCCGTCGTCCGTGGCAGTGTTTGAGGTGCCTGGGGAGTGGGCGCTTCTGGATGGGGCGGATGCGCACCTTATTGCGTTTAAAAGTTTCTAGCCCACGCTTTAGGGCATGGTGGCTGGGGAGCGTGCGTGCTTTAGGGCTAAAGCTGCTGTCTGGCAGGGGCAAGTAGGGTAATGGTTATAAAGTGAGCCCCCGCACGTGCTGGTGCGGGGGCTCAACTATTATTCACAATGCGGAGACGGGGGGATTTGAACCCCCGGTCGAGTTCAACCCCGACCCTTCATTAGCAGTGAAGTCCATTCGGCCGCTCTGGCACGTCTCCAGCGATGCACCGCAGTGCATCTCTACAAGAATATCGTTCGTTCTGGCACAGGTCAATTCCCCGGCACCTTATGCGGGTGCATAAGAAAGCGCCCAACGGTTAGGGGCTCTAAAAATACCGGCTGCCACGCTGCTTGATATGCGCCTGAGCCTCACCCACAGGGTGACTAATAATTGCGCCGCCGAGCCTCGATATAGACATAAATCGGTGGAGAAAAGGTGAGGATACGAGGCGCTGGAAACAGCGAAACAGGTGGCGTTGAGTGATGGCCCACACGGCGCCAAAGCCTGTGTTTTATACAGGCGAGTAGGTTAAACTATAGGGGTTATGCGCCGCTCGGTGAGGAATGGCCGATACGGCGGTTGTTTGCAAAAGTCACCGAAAGGACAGCCCGATGTCACAATCCCCTTATGATCCACAGCCTGATAGTGGCTCTAATTCCTATAACTCATCATCGGGGCAGACATACCAGAATCAACAGCCCGCATATCAGCAGCCGACGTACCAGCAACCCACCTACCAGCAGCCCATGTATGCTCAGCCAATGATGGCTGTAGTCCCTAAAACCCCGCAGCAGATCGCCGGTGAGCAGGCAGCACAGACATCGATGACCCTCGGAGTTATTGGCCTTGTGCTTCTCCTCACCGGTTTGGGCGGCGTTATTACCTTGATTTTGGGTATCATCGGGGTGAAAAAGGCGGCTGAGGCAGAACGTCAAGGAGTTCCCGCTACAGGCGGGAAAGTGATGGGGTGGATATCCCTTATCGGCGGAGGCCTACTCACAATATTAACTATCTTGGCGATTGGCTTCATAATCGTAGTCTTTATTGCTGCAGCTTCAGCAGGTTCAAGCTCGACAGGGAACTACCTGGATCTGGCGTATACCTTCGCCCCGCTCATGTCTCTTTTCTAAGACAAAATGTAGGTGTCTCATAGTCCCGCACCAGTGACTTTCTGACCGGAGGCTCCCTCTCGTACGATACGGGAGGGAGCCTCCGGCCTTTTTGGCTTTTCATAGGGGCCTTCGCAGCACCGGGCGTGGTCTGTGCGTTTGAGGAAAGAGAGCGGAACATGAATCGATGGTGCGAGCGCATCTGGACGTTAAAACCGAAATTTAATGCGATGCATGGGAACGGGTGGCGACGCACATAACTTTTATCTCGGGTAGAATAGGTGGTACCGAACCGATAAATATACACGTGGCCGCAGCACACGTAGGCCGCATCAACCGCATAAGGATTCAAATGTCTGAGACTATGACTCTTGCGCCCTCCTCTTCCGCCGATGAGCAGACCTTCCGGTACTCTTCCCAGCTCGGCCCTCACACCTATTCCGTCCCCGTAGTACCCCAGATCCCCAACCCCGAGGCTGAGGCCGCCGTTAAAAAAATCAAACTGTTTTCGACCGCAGCGCTCATTGTGGGCGTGCTGGGCCTCTTCTTCTACCTGTATGTAGGGTTCATTGGTGCTGCCGCTATTGGTGCTGGGGTCGTCGCACTCACCTTGAATAAGGGGTATGAGAGCCGTGGCCTGGCGATCGCGGGCATCCTGCTTGGTGCGGCTGGGATCAGCATGTGGGCGTTCTCCCTATACATGTCCAGCTCGTTCTAATAGCCTGAAAAACGCCTTGAAATAAGCAAAACCCCGCGCCCCGTATCTCTACGGGTCCGCGGGGTTTAGCGTGTGCGGATGGTAAGGGATTTGAACCCTTGAGACGGGGTTACCGCCTACTGGTTTTCAAGACCAGCTCCTTCGGCCGCTCGGACAACCATCCAGATGCTTTACTATCATACCGGCTCAAAGCCGGGTGTTGATAAAAGCTACCAGCTGATTATCGCACGAGGGAAGCTTTTCTGTAAATTGCGCCCTCCTTAAATGCCCTGCCTCAGCCCGGGTGTGAAAGACTCGGAAGCCTCCGCACGGCAGCCTGGCACCTATTGCGGTAGTGTGCAGGCATCCCGCCGAATAAGGGCTGAACTTTGTGGGTGGGGTGCCTCATGGGCGGTTAGCGGGCCGGTAGAGTGGAAGCCACAACCCCGCATAAAAAGAGCAGAAGGAGCGAGCGCATGCGCGCCATTATGGAGGAAACACACGGGGCGCCCGAGGTGCTGCGTGTTAGCGAACAACCCATACCCGAACCCGCCCCGGGGCAGGTGCTCATTCGGGTGCGTGCCGCCGGAGTGAATCGTGCCGATGCCCTGCAGCGGCGGGGGTATTACCCGCCTCCACCGGGGGTCAGCAGCATTTATGGGCTTGAGGCGGCGGGTACTGTTGTTGCCGTTGGTGCAGGTGTTTCCCCGCAGATGGTTGGCTCGCCGGTTGCAGCGCTTTTAGCTGGTGGCGGGTATGCCGAATATGTGGCGGTTGATGCGCGCCACACATTCGGTGTTCCTGAGGGGATGAGCTTCGCCGAGGCGGCCTGCCTGCCTGAGGTTGCCGCCACCGTCTACTCAAACCTAGTGCTCACCTGCGGCATGAGCCTTGATGCTGCCGCCCACCGCGTATCGGGAACCAGCGTGCTTATTCATGGGGGTGCGGGCGGTATTGGGCTGCACGCGGTTCAGCTGGCCAAGGCGGTTGGTGCTCGCGTGTTCGCCACTGTTGGCACCGGTGCGAAGGCTGATAGTGTGCGTGCGGCCGGGGCTGAACCGATCATCTACTCTGAGCTGTCATTCCGTGAGGTTATTGCCGAAAAGACCGGCGGGGTCGGGGTGAACTATATTCTGGATGTGGTGGGCGGGGCGTATCTAGACGATAACCTGCACTCCCTCGCCACTGGGGGACACCTGGCAATTATCGGTCTGCAGGGCGGGGCGAAAGCCCAGGTGAACTTGGGGCTCATGCTCACTCGCCGTCTCTCGGTGCACGCCACCTCCCTCCGAACGCGCAGCGCCGACGAGAAAACACGCATTATGGCCGGGGTACGGCAGCAGGTACTGCCGCTTGTGGAATCTGGGGCTATTCGCGCAAACCTAGACCGCACCTTCGCACTGGAACAGGCTGATCAGGCCCACACCTACTTCGATTCGGGGGAGCACCGGGGGAAGATTGTGCTCACCCTCGGCGAAGACTAGTTGTTTGGGTGGGCTGGTGGCCGTCCTGCCGCAGAAACTTCTCTGTTGAGCGCAGGGCACCATAAGATTCTTCACAAAACCGGTGTGACATAGTGTCAGCAAAATAGATTTAGGGTAACCTAAGTGTTAAAGGGTTTTAAAGATGCTGCGAAAGGAGGGATCAGTGGGTATCAAAAACTTTCTGCAGTCACGCCGTGATGACGCCGAACTTGGCCGCGGGCTCTGGAGGCGCGCTCATGACCGTTTTATCCGTGGCGTAGACCGTTTCCACCAAGTGCTTGAGCGCCTAGCCCACACCGACATGGTCGAACTGGTGGTACCCGCCGCCAACAGCCTCTCAGACCTGATTCCGCGCGTGCGCGCTATCGCCATGGAAGCACAGCGGCTGGCCCCCAGCGAAGGCACAGATGTGCCCTCATCCCCCACCGGAGTGTACTCCGATGTGCACCGGGCGCTCTCTAAAGCAGGGAACTCGGCGGCCCTCTGTGCCGAGGCGCTCGCCATGGCACGCTGCTTCGGGGAATGCACCGCCCACTGCCAGCGGCAGGTGACCGTAGAACGCCGCGTGCAAACCGTTGTTGAACACATTCAGGAGGCCGAGCGGCTGATTGCGCGTGCCCGCGACGAACGGCATGAGCCGGTACTCGCTCGCTAGCCCCCATCAATATGAAACCCACGCCCCCGGCGGAGGGAAAAGTTCACCCGAATTTAAGGTTTCGTGTCTATTTGACAAAAACCGACCTTAAGCGGATGCCAGACACCCGCAGTGGTGGGCTGCATCACCACAAGAACACACGCAAAACCTTAAAAACCCCACAGCATCCACTGCTGCCAGCAGTGGCTAAGGTTCACCTCAGTAGGTAGGTGGGTGAGGCGAATAATACACTGAAATCTCGAACTTCATATTCACTGGGAAAGAAAACACCATGTACGACTACCATCGCAATGAACGCGCCATGGCCCTACGACCCAGCCTCTCCCGATCCTGGCTACTGGTACGTGCCAACTCAGACGAAGCGACTATGGAAGCCGCTTTTGAAAGCGAAGCCGATTCCGTCATTTTAGACCTCGAAGACGGATGCCCAGCCGACGAAAAAGACGAAGCCCGCAAAAGGGTCGTCGAAATCCTCAACACCGAAGCCCGCGCATGGGTGCGCATTAATGCCATCACCACCGAACACTGGTGGAACGACGTCAAAGCCCTTAGCGGTGTCAAAGGCCTGCGCGGGGTAATGCTCGCAACCACCGAACACTCCACCGACATTGACCGCACCGCCGCCGCACTACCAACCGGAACCCCCATTATTGCTCTCATTGAGTCAGCCCTTGGGGTGCACAACGCCGTGAAAATTGCCAGCGCTATCGGCACTTTCCGCCTAGCCTTCGGGGTGGGAGACTACCGCCGCGACACCGGCGCATCCGACGACCCGATGGCCTTAGCCTACGTGCGCTCGCAACTGGTGATCGCCTCGACCCTGGGTGGGCTGCCCGGGCCGATCGACGGGCCAACTCTCGGCAAACGCGGGGCGGAACTTGTGACCGCCTGCCAGCACGGCACCGTGCACGGCATGACCGGAAAACTCACCCTAGATGTGGGGCAGGCCGATACGATTAACCACGCCCTCTCACCCAGTGAAGATGAAATCCAGTGGGCTCATTCCCTGCTGGACGTGCCGCTGGACGGGCCCAAAGATGGCTCATACATGCCGCGTTTCTTGCGCGCGAAAAAGGTTGCGGAACTGGCCCGAGTGTACGGGCTGTGGGGCAAACTTGAGGGCGAAAAACGCGCCTAACTATCAGGGCTTATAAACACGACGCCCCCGGAAAGAAAACTTCGCGGCCAGAAGCAGCCTAATGTTTTTCTTCCCGGGGGCGCTCACGCCTCCACGCGGAGGCGGCGGGTCAGTTATAGGGGTCTTTCCCGCCGGTGAGGGCATAAGCGCACAGGTACGAGGTGATGAGCCCCAGCACTACCGGCACCACAAGAATCGTATCGTCCTGAAAAACCGAGCGGTAGAAGAACCACAGCGCGCAGCACGGCACCAGAAGCAGGACAAAAACAAGGCCGAATCGCGAGTTTCTCTTCGGGCGCATCCGGGTCTCCTCTCACATAGTGTCTGCTCCCCATTGTACGGGGTCACATCCCTACCGCGTTGAGACAGCGGTAACGGGCTGAATTTACTAGCAGAAGTTGGGAATGAAAAACAGCATGGAGTGTGTACAACAAAGTCCCGTGCACCCTAACCATGTGTAGGATGCACGGGACTTTACTCGTGGAGCCCCCTGTGGGATTCGAACCCACGGCCTTTTCTTTACGAGAGAAACGCTCTACCCCTGAGCTAAGGAGGCGTACTGGATGCCCGGCTCTATGCCGGGCAAACACACATCGCTAATAGTAACAGAGAGAGGTGCAGGTGTGTGAACTGTCACATGAATGAGAAATCGGTCCCAATGTGTGGGAGGATGGAAATTATTACCAATATCCCTGAGGGGAAACAGAAATGACGCAATCACCCATGACCCGCCGCACCCTTTTCGCTCTTGGGGCACCCGCCGCGCTGGTGACTATTGCTGCATGCTCTAAAAGTCCTTCCGGTACCAGTAATTCCACCACCAGTAAGAGTGTTTCTACGCCTGACAGAGTGGTTTCTTTCAACTGGCCCGAAATCACGGAGACTAAGTTACGTGATGACACCGGGTACCATCTGAACAAACTTGTAGATGGTGCCCCGACCGTGACCCTGTACACCGACTACGAAGTCTTCGAGTGCATTAGGGCCGAACTCGCCTATGAGAAGGCTGCTAAGGATCTTGAGGGCACCATGAATGTGACCGTGCGCCATTACCCGTCGCCGAATAGTGGTTATGCGCGCGATTCGGCGTTGGCTGTGCTGGCCGCTGAGGTACAAGGTAAACACCAAGCTATGGCGCGTAAACTCTGTGAAACCCATGAAGAACGGTATCGTAGGGGGGAGTGCCGTTGGAAATCTGCGTGTAAAACTCAAAGGTTACGCGAAAGAAATTGGCCTTGATGTTGATAAATTTGACAAAACTATGGATGACAAGTCGATAGCCGATCTGCTCCATACTGATCAGAAACATGCCTTCCTAGATCTCCGGATGGTTCGTACCCCCGAATTCACGGTTAATGACAAGATTCTTGAGAACATAGATTATAACAAGGTTCTTGAGAACGTAGAGTCCTCAACCCCCGCTGAATATCTGGTCAAAGAATTCAAGAAAGCCGCAGGGCTGAGCTGGTTCGTTCGTTTTGGATGAAAGACAGTGAGAGTGTGCCGTGCTGGGCGTTCACTTGCGTGTGAGCGGTCAGCGCGCCCGCATTTTTGAGGATAGGATTCAGCGAGTACGGTTATGTGCTTGATATCGGTGGTCCCGGATGATCTCCGTGTCGTAGTCCGCTGGATTCCCGCTCACGCATAGGTCTCAGCCAAACACCGTAAACCTTTTGATATGAGGTTGTCCCATTTGGTGGCAACCGGCGACGAAACCTCCCCTGACCGGGTTGCCGTGCCGTAGCTCGGAAGGCACTCTCTGGGCCTCAGGGACGCTCGCAGGCCGGGCCGCTGCCGACCGAGTACCCGAGCCCTGCAAAAACCGCGCCAAAACAGCAAAAACGCCACCCTGGATACCTACCGGCCGGGCCGGGATTACTTGTATTCAGAGTGACGTGCGAATGGAGCCCCCTGTGGGATTCGAACCCACGGCCTTTTCTTTACGAGAGAAACGCTCTACCCCTGAGCTAAGGAGGCGTACTGGATGCCCGGCGCTATACCAGGCAAACACACATCGCTAATAGTAACAGAGAGAGGTGCAGATGCGCGAACCGTCACAAGAATAAGAAATCGGCCCTAATGTGTGGGACGATAGAAATTATTACCAATAGCCCTGAAGGGAAACAGAAATGACGCAATCACCCATGACCCGCCGCACCCTTTTCGCGCTTGGGGCACCCGCCGCGTTGGTGGCTATTGCTGCGTGCTCTAGCGGCTCTTCCAGTTCCGGGTCAAGCTCATCTGCAAGCGGTAGTTCAAGCTCTAATGCCAGCTCAGCAAGCAGCGCTCCCTCTGGTGGTGCTTCCGGCAGTGCTAGCGCCGGGGGAGAAGCAAGCGCATCCGGTTCGGCTTCAGCCTCGGGTGACTCCGCCAAAATAACCGCCACCAAAGTTGGTGAACGTGACGATGCCGGGTACCACCTCAACACCCCCAAACAGGGTGCGCCCACCGTGACCCTGTACACCGACTACCAGTGCCCCTACTGCGCCAAGGCTGAGCCCACCTATGAGAAGGTCGCCAAGGACCTTGAGGGCACCATGAACGTAACCGTGCGCAATATGCCATTGTCTTCCCACAAGAACGCCGTACCCGCCGCTCAGGCCGTGCAGGCAGCAGAACTTCAGGGTAAACACCTGGAGATGGCGAATAAGCTCTTTCAAACTCAGGACAGTTGGAAAGGTATTACCGACAAACAGACTGAGCTGAGGGGACTTTTCCTCAGCTATGCTCAGGAACTTGGGCTGGATACAGAGAAGTTCAAGACCGATCTGGTTGATCCCAAAACTCTTGAGTTGGTCAAGGGCGATTTTGAGTACGGCCATAAGATCGGTGTGAAGGGCACCCCCCAATTCGTGGTGAATGATAAGCCTCTTGAGAATGTGGACTCTTCAACCTCCGCCGAGGATATGGCTAAAGAATTCAAGAAAGCCGCAGGGCTGGGCTAGTCTTTCGTGATGGATGAGAGACAGCGAGAGCGTGCCGTGCTGGGCGTTCATCTGAGTGTGAGCGGTCAGCGCGCCCGCATTTTTGAGGACGGATTCAGCGAACACGGCTATGTGCTTGACATCGGTGGTGCCGAACAATCCCATGTTGATGCTGCTGATGCGACCGTCGTGTTTTACGAGTATCTGCGGCGCATCGCCAATGTGCTGGATGTACTCGCACCGCCGCGCGAACCCGTAACAGCTCTTCACCTGGGGGCCGGGGCGCTCACGCTTGCCCGCTATGTGCAGGCCACGCGCCCGGGTTCTTCGCAAGTGGCCGTCGATTATGAGCCGCAGCTGATGGGGTTTGTGACCGAGGTGCTGCCGTTGCCCGCAGGTACCCGGTGCAAGTTCGTGGTTTCGGATGCGCGCGCCGTGCTTCCCGAGATTCCCGCGCTTTTCGGTGCTCATGCCGCATCCGACGGCGGTGTTTTTCGCGGGATCGACGCCATTATTCTTGATATTTTTACGGGCATGGATGCACCCGCGCACCTTGCCAACGCCAACTACTACGCCGAGCTGCGTGAGCTTCTGAGCGCTCGCGGGGTACTCGCTGTGAACGTGGGCGATGATGCCGGGCTGCCCTTCTTTCAGGGGCAGGCACGCGCCCTATTGGACACGTTCGAGCATGTGTGGTGCCTGTGCGATTCTTCCATGCTAAGCGGTGAACACGAGGGGAACCTGGTGCTGATCGCAACTGCACGCGAACTCGACGAAGACACAGCCGATGCGCTGTTCGCGCGGGGGCCGCATCCGGCGGAAGTACTGGGTACCGAAGAGCTGTGGGATTTTCTGGGGTACCTGGCCGGGCAATAGCCGCCTACGAAATGCCGTTCGCCGCAGAAACCGACCCGGCACGCAGCGTAGTATCCTGTGGCTTATTCCGGCAGCGGCAGGGGAGAGGTATGCTCGGGAGGCTCGTTCCTCCGATAAGAATCCGAAGTTTCGTCCGCAGGCACCGAACCCCCAGTCGTTTGGGTAATTCCAATACTTGCCGTGATCAGCAGGATAATCGCAACCCAGCGCATCAGACCGGTTTCCTGACCCAGCAGCGCCCACCCCGCGAGCGCCGCAATCACCGGTTCCAGGCTGAGAAGCACACTGAAGACCTGTTCGGGAAGGTGCCGCAGAGCTGCCAACTCGCTGCTGTACGGTACGACCGATGCCAGCAGGGAAGTTCCGATAATGAAGAGCACCAGTTGGGTATCGTGCGTAACGCTCCAGAGCGCTACGGGGCCGGGGAAAAGCAGGGCCTCGGGGACCACGCAGATGGCTCCCACGGCCATTGCTACGGCGAGTCCGCTTGCACCGGGCACGAGTTCGCCGACCGAGGCGCTTGAGCGAATGTAGAGTGCCCAGAATGCGCCCGCGATCAGGGCGTATAGTACGCCCAGCAGGTCTGTTTCCTGCCCGTGTACCGCCTCGAAGCCGAGTACCGCCATGCCTGCCGCCGCGCAGAATACCCACACTAGGTCGCGTTTACGCCGCGTGAGGATAGAGGCTAGTACGAGCGGACCGGTAAACTCGACCGCCACCGCCAGCCCGAGCGGGATGCGAGCCAGCGCATTGTAGAAGAAGCCGTTCATGAGCCCGAGCGTGACACCAAAAATGAGCATGGCACGCCACTGGCGGGAAGACCAGCCTAAGAACCCGTCGGATGTTTTTGCGGGTACTGCCATATATGCGGTTTGTGCACCTGCCCGATGCGCCCGCCAGCGCCCGGCAATCCAGACCGCCGCACCCACCGTGATCGCGGCGAGAAGCAGGCGCAGAACTGTGACGAGCCACGGACCAAAAAGCGGGAAAAGGTGCACCGCGAAAGCCGCGCCGAATTGCAGAGAAAGGCACGAGATGATCACAAAAATGATGCCGACGGTGGGGCGCTTGTGCCTGGTGGTACCTGGGGTCATTGCTGGCTCCTCACAGTCGCTAGGGTGCACGAATCACGGCAAAGGGCGACGGTACACCGATAGTATTCGGTACCGCCGCCCACATTCTACTTGCCTGTGGCGTGCATCTCAATAGATGGAATGCTGTGCGTTAGCCCTCCTCGCCGGTACGGGGATGGGTTTTTCCAGCGGTATCCTGCCGACGCGCCTTATCGGCCGCAACCTGTTCAGGGGTGGGCAGCTCAATCGCACCAGTCATCTGCGCTATACCGGCACCAATATTATCCACAGCACCCGGCAGGTACGGTTCGATCGACTCACGTTTACCCGCTGCAAGAGCCGCACGTTCAGCCCTAGCATGTGACAGAGTGATGCCGATACTCGCCGAAATCAGCAGGGCAATCGCCGCCCACCGTATCAACCCCGTATTCTCGGCCAGCATAAAAATACCCACAATAGCAGCGAACGCTGGCTCCAGCGAAAGCACCACACTGTACACATTCGACGGGAGCATACGCAGCGCCGAAACCTCACCAAGCGCTGGCAGAGCCGACGCAAGCAGGCCCATCACGAACCCCAAGCCCAGAAGCGCCGGGTCGGTGATAGCCTTCTCAAGATGGTTGCCGGTGATGAAAAACGGGAACGGCAGCACCAGCAGGGTAGAGACAATATTGCCCATCACCATACCGCCCATGCCGGGGATACTCGCCCCCACCTTTTCCGTTGCCAAAATATAGGCGGCACGTGAAATAGCGGTCAGCACCGCAAAGAACACGCCAGCCAGCGCAAAATCCTCGGGGTTGGCCTGCGAGTCGGCGGTCAGCACCGCCATGCCCGTGAACGAAAGTGCCACCCACACCAAATCCAGTTTGCGGCGTGAGAGCACAGTCGCCAGTACCAGCGGGCCCATGAACTCAATAGCGACCGCGATTGCCAGCGGTACCTGCTGGATAGCCACATAGAAAAACGCGTTAGCACCAAATAAGGCCACGCCAAGAACCGTCACGGCTATCCACTGCGGGCGCGTCCATTGACGAACTTGCGGGCGGAAAAACACGTACAGCAGTAGTGAAGACGTAATCAGGCGCAGGGTGACCACACCCCATGCGCCCAAATCACCCATCATAGTTTTAGCCAGCGCCGAACCGAACTGCATTGAAATAATGGCACCAATGGCATACGCCATGCCCAAACCCTGCGTCGCCAGGGGAGAACGCGCTGGTGCTGAAGCCGAAGCGGGAGCAGACATATAGTTCCTTTACGTTCAGAAAACCGCGGCCGGTGCGCCCCAGCCGCGGGGTGTGGGATGCTCAACTGCGGGCATCACCCTGTGTGCGTCATGTAATCTAGCTCAATTCTACGCGCTAACAGGTTGTAAGTGTACTAATGACCGTAAACTAATGACGCTGGCGTGGCGTCCCCCGAAAAACACAGGTGCGCACACCGGTAAACCTCCGGGTTTACGGGTTCGCCATGCGCGCACCCCACATCAAACACTCAGCCAAACATGCTTTACTGGTGAACATGCTAGACGCTAAAAAGTCACTTTTTGACAATGACGGCAACCCCCGTCCCGCGCTCACCAACGCGCTCGATACTGTGCTACGCCTACAGCGCCCCCTCGCGCTGTCTATGGTGAAGAAACTCCGTGCCGCGCACCCGCACGAAACCCCCGAACAGATACTGCGCCGCCTCGACAGGCAGTACCTGCGGGATGTGACCGCAATCGGCGGGGTGACCGGCGCCTCCGCGTTCGTGCCCGGAATCGGCACCGTCACCTCAATGGGGCTTTCAGCGCTCGCGGTGGGCGGATACCTGGAAAGGACCGCCCTGTACGCGCAGGCAGTTGCCGAGTTGCACGGTGTGCACGTGAAAGACCCCGACCTGGCCCGCTCAATGGTTATGGCGATTATGCTCGGTGAGGAAGGCTCACAGCTGATGAACACCGTGCTGCTGCAGACCGGCAAAGCCACCGGTGTCTCGGGCCGCTGGGGGATGCTGCTGGGCGGTAAATCCTCTGGCAAAATGTTCAGCGTAGAGCGGGCAATCCGCAATATGTTCATTAAACGGTTCCTGACCCGCCAAACCGGCGCGTTCTTAGGCCGCGCCCTGCCGTTCGGGGTGGGTGCTGTGGTCGGTGGCGGCGCGAACTACGGCCTTGGCAAAGACGTCGTGAAGAACACTCGGGAAGCATTCGGTGACGCCCCGCCGTTCTTCCCCTTAGAGCTCATGGTCGAACCGCGCGCCCCCAAATTTGATGACGCAAATGAGGGTAAAGGCCCCTCGAAGGCACGGCGGGCGCTGACCGGCCGGTTCAAACGCAACAAGGCCGACACCAAAAACCACGATGTGCACTCGCACGGGCTGCAAAACCCCGGCGCGCAGCATCGCAAGACGATGGGGGACTAGAAGAAACTAGCTTCTTACCTCTGCCCGCCGGTATTTCGCGGGTAAGAGTGCCCGTTTTGCCGCGGTTTTCATGAGATATATACGGGAGAGTGTTAGATTAGCGGGGTGCTAATCTAACAGTTTTCCGTCAAAGTGCGAAAAGTTGTTAGATTAGAGCATCCTTAATCTAACAACTTTTTGTGTTGAGATGGAAAACTGGCGAATAAATGGGTGTTCTGTAGACCCTGCCGGAACCGTAAAAAGGCTCTTTATTCACATAAAGCATTGGAAAAACCGCTTTATTGGAATAAAGAGCCTTTTTAGAACGTAGAGAGCGGGGGAAAGGAGCCGAATTAGCCCTGCGCATCTTTCGCGTGATCCACCAGCTGCGCGGCGATGCCGTTGTACGTATGCGGGGTCAAGTTTGACAGCCGCTCCTGCGCCTCGGTAGACAGACCCAGGGTGCCCACAAATTCTTTGAGGCGCACCGCATCCACCCGATGACCGCGCGTAAGCTCCTTCAGACGCTCATAGGGGTTCTCCATGCCGGGGGTGCCCGCGATCGCCTCCGCGCGCATAACCATCTGAATGGCCTCCGCCAGAACCTCCCAATTGGACTCCAGGTCGGCGGCAATAACGTCGGCGGCAATATCGAGGCGCTGCAGACCCTTAATCACATTAGAAATCGCCAGCACCGAATGCCCAAACGCCACGCCAATATTGCGCTGCGCCGAAGAATCGGTCAAATCACGCTGCCAACGCGAAGTCACCAGCGTGGACGCCAGCGAATCGAAGATCGCATTGGAGAGCTCAAGATTAGCCTCCGCATTCTCGAAGCGGATCGGGTTCACCTTATGCGGCATTGTCGACGAGCCCGTCGCGCCAGCCACCGGAATCTGGCGGAAGAAACCAATCGAAATATAGCTCCACACATCGGTGCACAGATTATGCAGCACACGGTTGAAATGCGCCACATCAGAGTACAGCTCCGCCTGCCAGTCATGCGATTCGATCTGTGTGGTCAGCGGGTTCCAGCTAAGCCCCAGATGCTCCACGAAACCCCGCGAAATAGCCTGCCAGTCAGCCCCCGGAACCGAGGCGTAATGCGCCGCATAGGTGCCCGTCGCGCCGTTAATCTTGCCCAGGAACTCGGTAGCGGCAACATGGGAAATCTGGCGTTTCAAACGGTACGCCAGCACAGCCATTTCCTTGCCCAGCGTGGTGGGGGTTGCGGGCTGGCCGTGCGTGCGAGAGAGCATCGGAACATCCCTGCCGGTTTCTGCGAGATCCAGCAAAACCTGCACCAGATCGCGGGCGGCGGGAAGCCATACGTTCTCGACCGCGTCCTTAATACCCAGGGCATAGGAGAGGTTATTAATATCTTCGGAGGTGCACCCAAAATGCACGAGCGGCACCAGATGCCCCAGCCCCAGCGCTTCGAGGCGGCGGCCGATATAGTACTCGACGGCCTTCACATCGTGAACAGTGACCGCCTCAATCTCGGCGAGTTCGGTGACGGAATCGGTGTTGAACTCGGTCACGATAGCGCGCAAGCCGGACTTCTGCTCATCGGTGAGCGGCGTGAGCCCGGGAAGAACGGCGTGCTCGCACAGGTATATGAACCATTCGATCTCCACATGGATGCGGTCGCGGTTCAGCGCGGCTTCGGAGAGGTAGTTCGTTAAAGGCGCGGTCACAGGGGCGTAACGCCCATCGAGAGGGCCAAGTGCAAGGGTACCGGCGGAAAGGTCGGTACGCCCGGAGGGCAGTGTGTTTTCAAGGTGAGACATGCTTCTATTTTGACACGCGGTGCTGGGATGCAGTGTGTTTGGGCGGGCAGAATCTTTCGGTGCTTCGCCAAATAGTTAGCAAGATAACGCGTAGAGCGGTGGGTGGGGTACCTTCCGGAACTGGTATTGGTAGAAGTCAAAACGGCCATAAAAGTGCATTTTCGTAATATTTGTTCATATTAGGTGTGTATAAGAAGCCCGGTAAGTCGGAAAATCCTGTGGAAAACTTATTGTGGTGACCCTGCCATCTACTTATCCACAGGAAACTCTAAATTTCGCAAAATATATCAAAAGGTATCATATGGTGTTTTTAAAGATTTGAGCGTAGCACTAAGGAGAGTACCGTGGCACCACCAACAGTAGCCCCTGCCCCCGCCCCGTCACCAGCGCCCGCACCACCAAACCCCACCGACATTCTGCGGGCCGCAGGCGACATGGGATTCGGCGCCAAAGCCGCCAAAGATATTGCCGCAGGGCTCAGCGCTGGTGCGCAACTAATCCGGCAGAAAGGGAAGGAATACCATGACGAGCTCATGAAACACGCCGGAACTCTCGACGAACTCTGCAACCGCACCAACAGTATGCGCAACGAATCCTGGAAATCAGAATCCGGGCAGAAATACCGAGAACAGCTGGAAAACCGCCGGAAAGACGCCGAACATTCCCGCGACGAACTGCGCACAGCCGCCCAAGAAGCACTGCAAGCTGGTGAGGAAATCGCGCAGAACCTCGAGGCACAGAGCGCGGCCATTAACAACGCGGCAAACCAGGTGGACTCCATACTGCATTCACTCGCCCACGGGGCGGCAGATGCAGCCGATAAGATAGGCGACATTATTAAAAAATCGGGTATCGGTGGCGCCCAGGATACGCTTAACGCCCTCGCGGATAACGGCAGCAAAATGCTACAGGGCCTCGGCTCGCTCATGCCGCACTAAAAACACGAAACACGTAGGAGAAAATCATGGGTAACCGCACCATAGACGTTGAACTTGAAGAGCTGCCGCGCATCGCCGAAGGGCTTGTGCATATTGGTTACGACTGCGGGGCAATGGTGATGCCGGTTGGGGCCGCAGGGACCGGTATCCTTGCGCACCTGGCAATGAGTGCACATGGCCGCTCCGCCGCAGCCCGTGCCGCAGGAACCTCCGCGAAACTTGCCACGTACTCAGGCACATATGCAAATATGGCTAGGAAAGTACTTGGGGCGTACGGAGGCTATTGGGCAGCAGACGAAATGGCCAAAGCAGGAATCATGCTCCGTGATGGTGCGGAAGCAGTAAAGTTTGGCGCACGGGTATTCTATGGCAAAGAGCTTTTCTCCTTTGAACGTGTTAAAACTATTGACCCTAACTCCGCTGACGCCCCTAAACCTGATAACAATAAAAAAACGCCAACGTCTGCTCACGATGCCTCCATATATATTAACAAGACGGGCAGTGAAGCCGACGAAGTGGACAAAACACACCAGGGCAAACAATACGCCGACCGGGGAGCCATCACTGTTATCCCCTACCGAGATAAAAATACGGGGCAGAAACGGTATGTGGTTGTCATACCCGGAACCGACTCCAATAACCGCAATGGCGACCCCCACTCGTGGGATAACGCGATTCGCGAAAGCGGAGGTAAAGACGGGGAACTGACCCCCCAACAGAAAATGATAGACCAAGCCCTGAAAGACGCAGGTGCCGAGCCCGGCTCCGAGGTTTTCCTCATGGGCCACAGCCAAGGCGGTATGATCGCCTACAACACCGCCAACAGCACAGAATTCGCCAAAAAATACAATGTTAAAGGTGTTTATACGGAGGGGTCGCCACTGAGCGGCCTGCCAGCAAAACGACGCGACTTCAGCGTCGCATACGTGGAAGGTAAAGAGCCTGTACCAGATTCCTTGGGGCCCCGGAAGAAGGGAAAAGGGTGGACACCGGATGAGCGTGACACCGTCATTAACACCTCTAACTCGGGTATGGATGGGCATGCCGCCGTGGAATACGAGAAGGCGCTGAACGACAACCCGAAAGGGCACAAAGACCTTAAACAGCTTAAAGATTTCTTCAGCAACGGGGACTACGAAGCGCAGCAGATCGGCGTGTACTCTGCCTCGACAATGCCCGATGGCACATCAGACCTGGCAAACAGTGCGATGCAAATTGGGCGATATGAAGAAGCTATTATCACATCTAAGGCCGAGGGCGCCAATGCTCATATTCACCAAGCGGGCGCAGATTATGCCAGGGGAGAGAGGCTTCCAGATATTCTAGACCCTCGGTATCGTGACCAGGAAGCTGGGGAGTCTTCTGCCTCCACACCGAATATGAGGAGCGACAGCCTTGTAGAGCGATACCAGGAT
Organism: Rothia aeria; assembly: GCF_016726365.1. Classification (NCBI taxonomy): domain Bacteria; kingdom Bacillati; phylum Actinomycetota; class Actinomycetes; order Micrococcales; family Micrococcaceae; genus Rothia; species Rothia aeria. The sequence continues at coordinate 1,714,124 of NZ_CP068102.1, forward strand.
GCGATAACTTTGAGGCCACCGCAGCCGTCACAGAGCTTCGCGGAAAGTTCCCAAAGGGCTACGCCTTCCGCCCCGCAGGGCAGCTTGTCATGGTCAGATATCGTAGAATCCTCAGGGGTCGTTGGGTCTGGTGTGAGCCCGACTCAAATGGTTGAGGGGGTAGGCCGCCAGCTGGCGGAGAACCTTGGGATCGCCTCCTCAGAGGACGCTAATTCGGCGGGGGCGGAGAGCTTCATGGACCAGCTTGATAGTGCTGACGCTTCGGACGGGCCGCACGTTATGCCCTACAACCCGGACACTGCCCCTGCCGAGCCGCATGTTATGCCGTATGACCCCGCCACCGATAACGTGGGTGCCGCCACTATGCCGTACAAGCCTGATACTAAGCTCCCGGACCCGCCGACTCCCGAACCGGTGCAGGCACCCGAACCAACTCCAGTTCCCCAACCGGTGCAGGCACCCGAACCAGCCCCGGCTCCGCAGCCAGTGCAGACCCCTGAACCGGTGGCGGCAGCTCCGCAGGGCGGGTATACGCCCCCGCAAGTTGAGGCGCCCGCCACCACCGTGCCCCCTGCAGCGCAACCGGTTGCCCAACCCGCCGGTGAGGCCGTCACCGGGGCGCCAGCCGGAGAGTTCACCCCGCCCACGGCGGAACCGGAATACACGCCCATGCCCTATAACCCCGCCACCGATAACGTGGGAGCCTCCAACATGCCGTATAACCCGGCCGATACCTCGGTGCAAGAGCCGCTGCAGATGCCCACCCGGGTGGAGCCCAACAACGGGTACACGCCCCCGCAGGTATCCGTCGCTGAGCAGATCGCATCCGCAGCCTTTGGCGGCAGTGCCGACGACATGATGGCTGGCGACCTAGAGACAGCCAAGTGGGAAGAACCGACCCAAGGACCCGCCTACATGCCCTATGACCCCGCCACCGACAGCGGGGAAGTAGCCAACCTGCCGTACAACCCGAACACCGACAACGGCGGGCCTATCTTCCTCCAAAATGCGGCAGCCCCCGAACTGGCAGGGGCGGCAGCCTAAAACGGGCATCCCGTCGGGGCGCGAACAGAACCAGTACTGTGAGCGCCCCGGCGGGCAGCCCCACACCACAGCCGTGATGTGTGGCACTATACTGAGACTATGAGCGAACACAGCAACACCCCCGAAACACCCGCTATCCAGCCGCGCCACGTCTTCTCGTCTCTGCCCAAATATGCTGCCGGTAAACCTCCCACGCCCGTAGAGGGGCTGAAACAGTATAAGCTCTCCTCCAATGAAAACCCTCACGGGCCCATACCTGAGGTGGCGCGCATTCTCGCCGAATTCGACGCCACCCACCGCTACCCGGATCCGCTCTCCACCAAGCTGCGTACCGCCCTCGCCCACCGCCTGGGGGTAGACGCCCACAATATTGTGACCGGCGCGGGAAGCCTGGGGGCACTCAACCAAATCCTCAAAGCCTTCGCCGGGGCCAGCCTCGACGGCACCCAAGACGAAGTGATCTACGCCTGGCGGTCCTTCGAAGCCTACCCCATTCTGGTGGGGCTGCTGGGCGCCAAAAGCGTGCAAATCCCCAACCTGCCCAATGGGGCGCACGATTTGAACGCCATGGCGCAGGCTGTTACCAACAGAACCCGTGTGATCCTGGTGTGCACCCCGAATAACCCCACCGGGCCAGCCGTCACCGAGGCGCAGATGCGCGAATTTCTCACCAAAATCCCCGAGAACGTGGTGGTCGTCATTGATGAGGCATACTACGAATTCTGCACCGCATCCACCGTGCCCGCCGGGCAAAACGCCCCCGTGAACGGGTTGAACCTGCTCAACGACCACCCGAACGTGATCGTGCTGCGCACCTTCTCCAAAGCACAGGGGCTCGCCGGGCTGCGCGTGGGTTACTCCGTCTCCCACCCGCAGCTGACCCAGTACCTGCGGGTTGCGGCCACCCCGTTCGCCGTGACCGCGCTCGCCGAAGCCGCAGCCGTGGCCTCTATTGAACATGAAGAGGCGGTAATGGATGGGGTGCGGCATATCGTTGCTGAACGTGAACGTGTGGTTGCCCGACTGCACGAGCTGGGGTACAACATCCCGCAAACCTACGCCAACTTTGTGTGGCTGCCCTTGGGGGAGCACACCGAGGCTTTCAATAAGCTTGCCGCCTCCCACGCCCTCTCGGTGCGTGCTTTCGATGGGGAAGGGGTGCGGGTGAGCATCGGCGAAGATGAGGCAAATGACCGTTTTATCAGCATCTGTGAACAGTTTCCCCACAGAGTCTAGACCCTGCAACGCTGCGCCTATGCACCAAGAGGGTGGGAAAACCTCAGCTCAGGGGCCTTGGCGACAGTGCTCGTGAATCACTCTCTTCACCGTGCCGACGCAGCACCATTTCTCAACCTATGCGGTGCTGCTTGGAAAAACCAAAATCACGCTGACTGAGCCTCATTTATGCTGGAAGAATAACCTTAAGAAACGCTACATCGCGCTGATGTTTCCTGTGAAGAGGAGTAAAATAAGAGGAAATATGCCCAAGCCTTCCGCCCCGCGCGCCGAAACTCTCTGCGTGCGCCCGGCGTGAAGGGCAGCTCGTATCTGCGTGGAGGATTGATGCACGAGAACGAAAAATATCCGGGAGTACCCGAACGCATCCAGCTGATGGATGAGAACGGCAAGGTACACGAGAACCCCACCTTCAGTTCTTATGTGCACGATGTAGACGCAGAACAGCTTCGCGAAGCCTACCGCCTGATGTACATTACCCGCCGCATTGACGACGAAGGAACGGCACTTCAGCGGCAAGGGCAAATGGCTCTGTGGGCGCCCAGTCGCGGGCAAGAAGCGGCGCAGGTCGGCTCCGCACTGGCATTCGCCCCCAACGACTATATTTTTCCCTCCTACCGTGAACACGCGGTCGCCTTCGCCCGCGGCGTAGATTTCCGCGAACTCATCACGGTTTTCCGCGGCTCCCACACCCACGGGTGGGACCCTAAAAAACATAACTTCCATGTTTACACCAAAGTGCTTGCCGCACAGGTGCCGCACGCGGTCGGCTACGCTATGGGCCTGAACTTTGATGCCGACATTGCGGCGGAAACCGGGCAGCTGCAGACAGGCCAAGGGCAGGCCACCAACCCCGATAACGACACCGTGAAACCCGCCGTCGGCGTCTACTTCGGCGACGGTTCCTCCACCGAAGGCGAAGCCCACGAGGCCATGGTCTTTGCCGCATCCTACGATGCCCCCGTACTGTTCTTCGTGCAAAACAACCGCTGGGCTATTTCGGTACCCTTCGACGTGCAGTCGCGTGTGCCCATCTCAACCCGCGCCCAAGGCTACGGCTTTGAAGGGCTGCGCGTTGACGGCAACGATGTGCTCGGCACCCTCGCCGTCACCCGCTACGCACTCGATAAAATCCGCCGCGGCGAAGGCCCCGTACTGATCGAGGCGGAAACATACCGCCTGGGCCCGCATACCACCGCCGACGACCCCACCAAATACCGTGACGACGAAGAACTCCAGCAGCGTCTGAACGCAGACCCGCTGATTCGCCTGGAAAAATACCTGCGCGAGAACGGGCACACAGATGACTCCTTCTTCGAAAAACTCGCCGAAGAAGCACAAGAACTTGCTAACGGGGTGCGCGAGGCGGCGATTGCCTCCGAACCCTATGAATTCGACCGATTCTTCGACCGCGCCTACGCCGAAGAACACCTTCAGGTAGAAGAAGAACGCGAGTTCTACCGCAACTACGTCGCAGGTTTCGAGGAGGACTAAGAATGAGCGAGCAGAATGCACAGGTTGAGCGCTTGACCCTGGCGAAAGCGATCACTCGCGGCCTCGACGATGCGATGGCAGATAACCGCAAAGTCGTGCTGATCGGTGAAGATATCGGCAAACTCGGCGGCGTATACCGCGTAACCGAAGGGTTACTGGCGAAGCACGGGCAGAAACGCGTAATGGACTCTCCCCTCGGAGAGGCCGGTATTGTGGGCACCTCCATCGGCATGGCGATGCGCGGCTATCGGCCCGTAGCCGAGATTCAGTTCGACGGGTTCGTCTTCCCCGCCTACAACCAGATCACCACCCAGCTCGCCAAAATCCACAACCGCAGCGACAAAAAATATATTGTTCCGGTTACGATCCGTATTCCCTATGGCGGCGTGATCGGGGCGGTCGAGCATCACTCGGAATCGCCCGAGGCGCTGTTCGCGCACACCGCCGGGCTGCGCATCGTAACACCGTCCTCACCGCATGACGCCTATTGGATGACCCGCAAATCTATTGAATGCGACGACCCGGTAATTATTTTCGAGCCCAAACGCCGCTACTGGCTCAAGGGTGAGGTGAATTTTGCGGACACCGATTTTGATCCGTTCCAGGCGCAGGTGGTGCGAGAAGGCACAGACGCGACCATCGTGGCATACGGTCCGCTGGTGCCGGTAGCGCTCGCCGCCGCAGAGGCTGCCGTCGAAGATGGACGCTCAATCGAAGTCATTGACCTGCGGTCGATCTCCCCGATGGATGTGCCCACCGTCGCCGCATCCGTGGTGAAGACCGGACGCCTGATCGTTGCCCACGAAGCGCCGACCTTCGGGGGTATGGGCGGCGAACTTGCTGCCGCGATCACCGAGCGCTGCTTCTACAGTCTGCAGGCACCGGTGCTGCGCGTGGGCGGCTACTATATGCCGTACCCGGTACCGCGCACGGAGGACGAATACGTGCCCGATATTGACCGTATCCTGGAGGCGGTAGACCGCTCCTTTGAGTACTAGACCCACCCCTCAGCGTATTCTTTACGGGCTATATGCACTAGTGAAAGGCGTTTAATGTCCCAGATTTTTAATCTACCCGATGTGGGTGAAGGACTCACCGAAGCCGAAATTCTCGCCTGGAAAGTTGCCCCCGGCGACACCGTGCACATTAACGACGTGCTGGTAGAGATTGAGACCGCCAAGTCTGTGGTTGAGCTCCCCTCACCGTATGAAGGCAGCGTGGAGCAGCTGCTCGCTGCTGAAGGTGACACGGTGGAGGTGGGCACCCCCATTATCGCCGTGGCGGGCAGCAGCGAAAGCGCTGGCTCCTCCGCCCCCACCACACCCGGCGCTAATACCGGTGCTGCCGAAACACCCGAGGCGGAAACCGGTAACCAGGCGCTCGTTGGTTCGGGCCCCAAGGCAGACTCGGTTAAGCGCCGTGCCCGTAAACGCCCCGCATCTGCCGCCCAACCGCAGCCGGCGACCCCCGCCCCGCAGCAGCCCGCCCCGGTGGGGCACACACCCGCCTCCGCCGAGCCGCGTGCCGGGCTGCTGGGTGGGCTCAGCGGATGGGCGGAGCGGGCCAGTAAATTCGTGGAGAACACGCCGCTGAACTCGTCCCTGAACACTGTGCGGCAGCGCCTACAGGGTGCCGAGGCCCCAGCACTTGAGCAGGATGCTGCCGCCCCCGTGCCGCATCGGCCTGCTCTTGCCGCCCCGCCGGTGCGCCTGGCCGCTAAGGAAATGGGAGTGGACCTGGCGAATGTGACCGCGACCGGTTCGCGGGGGCAGGTGACGAAACAGGACCTGCTGGACTATGTGGCGCACCTGAACGATGTGCAAGAAACCGGCGGCCGGTTCTGGCAGCCCCCGAGCGTACCCGGTGACCGTCTTGAACGCATCCCCGTACGGGGGGTGCGTAAGGCCACTGCGAAGGCTATGGTGTCTTCGGCGTTTAGCGCCCCGCACGTTTCGATTTTCGTGGATGTGGACGCCTCCCGCACCATGGAATTTGTGAAGCGGCTGAAGAAGTCCCGCCATTTTGAAGGGATTAAGGTGACCCCGCTGCTGGTGCTTGCCGCCGCCGTGATTTGGGCTGCCGAGCGGAACCCGCAGGTGAACGCCACCTGGACGGACAGTGAGATCCAGATTAAGCACTTCATGAACCTTGGTATTGCGGCGGCTACCCCGCGCGGGCTGATGGTGCCGAACATTAAGGATGCGCAGGAGCTGTCCCTGCGTGAGCTGGCGATCGCCCTGAATAACCTGACCGCCCGTGCGCGGGAAGGGAAGACTCAGCCCGCCGAGATGGCGAACGGGACCCTGACGATTACGAACATCGGCTCGCTCGGCATTGACACGGGCACCCCGATTATTAACCCCGGTGAGGTGGCGATTATTGCTTTCGGCACGATCAAACAGAAGCCGTGGGTGGTTGATGGTGAGGTGATCCCGCGTTGGGTCACCACGCTGGGCGGTTCTTTCGATCACCGCGTGGTGGACGGTGACCTCTCGGCGCGTTTCATGGCGGATGTTGCCGCCATCCTTGAGGAACCGGCCATGCTGCTGGATATTTAGCCGCAGGCGCCCGCACCCGTATAGGGTGCGAAAACTGGGGTTCGTAACCGATACGGCTACGAACCCCAGTTCTATTCTAAGTTCAGCATATACGCTTGTGAGAGGCGTTATTTGGGGTATTTCTCCACGCGGCGGTGGTAGATACGGCCGCACATCCCACCCAGGACAGCGCCCAGAAACGACACCCCAATGACGCTAAGAAGCGCCAGGATACCGTTGCTGATGGTGCCCGCCCCAAAGAACTGCTGGGCCGCCAGCGGCGAATAGCTGCCGGGGGAGAACGCGTGAGGCATGACATAGGTGAAAATCGTGGCGGTCGCGCACCCGAGGATCTGCCACAGGCACACCGACACACCCTGTTTAGCGCCCGCAAACCGTGCCATTCGTCCGGCGGTGTACCCTCCCGCGAGGTACGCCAACAGGTAGATCACCCCCACCGTGATTAAAAAGGTGAGCGCATCCGCCTCACCCTCGGAAAAATGTTGCAGGGTTTCGGCTATGGGGTGCGTGAGCGTACCCGTGGGGAGAACCATAATGGTTTCCGCCAGCCAGGTGAAAAAGCTGAGAGCCGAGAGTGCGACCATCCACCCCATGAGCCCCGGAAACACCTGCAAACGCCCGAAGTGTTCCCGCTGCGCCTCTAGCGGAGCCATGGCAACCACGCCTTCCGGTGGCTGTTCCCACGCCTCTAAAGGTTCCGGGGGCCCGCCGTGGGGAGCACTGCGGTTTGCGTTGTGCGGGTCTGGTGCGGGCGCAGCATCCGGGTGGAGGGCGCCCGTGGTGGGGGTATTAAGCCAGGCCAGCTCCTCGTCGCCGCTGGTAGCATCCACTCCCGGCCCCGCCGCGTTCTGCGCGGAAGAGCCGAACTGTTCAGGTGCGGGTTCATGCCCGTTAGGGAACCGGCCGCCAAGGGAGAGTGTGGGCTCATCATCGTCATACTGCGGTGCGCGGGCCTGCTGGGGCGCCTCGAAATCGTCACCGAACGCCACGGTGGGCTCATGAACATATGCAAGGCCCTGAGTGTTACCGTGATCGCGTCCCTGCTGATACGGTTCAGCTGCGCGCCGGGCCTTGGCGCCGGGCCGTGCGCCCGTGGGAGAGTGCGGGTCGTTAGGGGTCACGTAACCTGGTTTCCTGTCGGTTGCTGATGGGATGCGGTTGGTGTGTTTGGTGGGTGCCTAGTCGATGCTGGCTGTTAGGGAGTCGTAGAACGCCTGCGCCTCAGCGATACTTTGTGCACTGTACTGGTGCGGATGCGCCGGGTGCTCATCGGGGCCAACGGTGCGCACCACGCGCGCCGGGTTGCCCACGACCACCGCATTGGCGGGCACATCTTTCGTGACTACCGACCCCGCCCCAATGACGGCGTTCTCACCGATACTCACCCCACCGAGTATGATTGCGCCGCCGCCGATCCACACGTTATCGCCCACGGTAATCGGCAGCCCGCCCTCCCACAGGTTTTTGCGGTCTTGAGGGTTCACCGGGTGGGTGGGGGTGAGGAACTGGGTGTTTGAACCAACCAGCACGCCGTCGCCGAAATGTACGGGGGCCACATCTAGAATCACGGTGTTGAAATTGAAGAAGCATCCCTCGCCAATGAACGTGTTCACCCCGTAGTCGAACGCCACGGAAGGACGCATAAACGACCCGGCGCCGAACGCGCCAAGGTGCTCACGGAGCACGTGCATCGCCTGGGCGTGCTCACTGCGCGCATAGTACTGTTCGAAGAGTTTGGTCGCCTCATAGATGGTGTCAGAAAGGGCGTGGCATTCGGCGTCAGGCTTGTAGGGGGCGCCGGCGATCATGCGCTTAAAAACGGGGCCGTGCTCGGCCGGTTGCTGGTGGCGGCTCATTGATGTATACCCCCATAGAATAGGTACATGAAGCCGATAATGGCGGCGCCTAGGGCGATAACCACCAGCCCGGCAATGGCGAAACGTTTAGAGATTTCACGCAGCAGCTTCTTAAAATCCTCATCTGAGTAATTCTGACTCATGCCGTTAAGTATCCCAGAAGATACACTGCACGCCCACCCTCTGCGGCTTGGGCGAGTCTGGGTGAATCCGGTGAACCTGCTGGCAATGATCTGCCATTGCGGCCTTGCGGCTTGAGCCGGGCGGCGGCAGAGGGCACAATACAGAACATGACTGACGCACACAACCCTATAGCCACCCCGGATGTGCCCGGGCAGAACCCGCTGGCGCATCGCCCCTGGCTCAAAAATTATTCACCCGGCGTCGCCGCCGATGTTCACCTGTCTGAGACCTCGCTGAGCCACCTGATTGATGATGCTGTCCGCGAGGTTCCCCATAAGGTCGCCCTCGAATTCTTCGGGGCCACCACCACCTACGCCGAACTTGGCAGTCAGATTGACCGTGCCGCTGAAGGGTTGCGCCTGGCCGGGGTGCAGGCGGGGGATCGGGTCGCCCTGATTCTGCCTAACTGTCCGCAGCATATTGTTGCCTTCTACGCGATTCTGCGTCTGGGTGCGATTGTTGTGGAACACAACCCCCTTTACACCGGCGCCGAGCTGCGGCACATGTTTGAGGATCACGGCGCGAAGGCCGCCATCGTGTGGGATAAGATTTCCGGGCATATTACGGGCCTGCCCGCAGACATCAGACCGGCGCATATTTACGCCGTGAACCTTATTAAAGCGATGCCTGCCCTCACCCGTGCAGCGCTCAAACTGCCGATCAAAAAGGCACGCGAGTCCCGCGAAAAACTCGAAGGAGCCGCCCCCGGAACCACCAGCTGGGCGCAGCTGCTCAAGAGCCCGCCGATCGACCCCGACTTTAAACGGCCCACCGCCCACGACGTAGCGCTTCTGCAGTACACCTCCGGCACCACCGGACTGCCCAAGGGCGTGATGCTCACCCACCGCAACCTCGAATCGAACGGGCGCATGGGCGAAGCCTGGATTAAACCCAGCGACGACGAATGCATCTACTCGGTGCTGCCTCTCTTCCACGCCTACGGCATGACCTTGGGCGTAACGATTGCGGCGCTGTGCCGCGCCCGGCTGGTGCTCTTCCCAACCGTCGATATGGGTCTGATTATTAAGGCGATGAAGAAGACCCGCCCCACGATTCTGCCCGCAGTACCGCCGGTCTACCGCCGCCTGATGGATGTCGCCAAAGAGCAGGGCATCTCGCTGCAGGGAGTTCGCTATGCGGTTTCGGGTGCCATGAACCTGCCGCCCGAGCTGGTGGCAGAGTGGGAGGAGGCATCCGGCGGGTACATGGTTGAGGGGTACGGGCTGACCGAGTGCGCGCCGCTCGTCTCATGCAATCCGCTCAACGATACGCGCCGTGCCGGGTCAATCGGTATCCCCTTCCCCTCGACCGATATTCGCGTGGTAGACCCCGAAACCCTTCAGGATGTGCCGCTCGGCGAAGAGGGCGAGCTGTGGGTTTACGGTCCGCAATGTTTCGCCGGGTACTGGAAACGCGAGGAAGACACGCAGAAAACCATTACGGCTGACGGCTGGCTGCGCACCGGCGATATTGTGCGCCTGGACGAAGACTACTTCATTCAAATCGTGGACCGTATTAAGGAAGTCATCATTACCGGCGGGTTCAACGTCTCGCCCACCGAAGTGGAAACCGCCCTGAAACAGCATGATTCCGTGGCGGATGCGGCGGTCGTGGGCATCCCGCAGGCCAGCGGGGGAGAGATGGTGGTCGCCGCCGTGATTCCCGCCGAAGGACACGCGGTTGATGAACATGCGCTGCGCGAGCACTGCTATGCGCGCGTGACCCGCTATAAGGTGCCGCGCAAGATTGTGGCGGTGGACGACCTGCCCCGGTCGATGCTCGGCAAGATTCTGCGCCGCAAGGTACGCGAGCAACTGCTGAACAGCGAAGAATTCAGCCACTAGAGCCGCAGGGTGCTGAGACACGCCCAGTAATAGCTAAATCGCCGGTTTTCCGGCGATTTAGCCGTTAATGAGCGGGTACTAAAAGCCCGGGTGCGGTATCGCCGAAATGTTACGAAATATTGCGAGGGTGACCCTGTGTTTCGCCATGTGATGCCTCGACTACCCAAGCGTAAGCCGGGCATGCTCTAATGGGTAAACACCCCTCCCGGAACCCCGGGAACCACCCGCACAGGAATTTAACCGTGCACGTGGTGGCGCATCGTAAACCCAAACAACAGAAAGTTTCATAGCCGTGAAAAAATTTGTTGCTGCACTGGCAGTTGTACCTCTTGTCTTCAGCCTCGCCGCCTGCGGTTCTTCCTCGAACGGTAACGGTGATAGCAAGAAGATCACCATCGGCGTGGTTGGTAACGAAACCGCGAACCAGGTGCTCAAAGACGAAGCAGCCAAACAGGGCATCACCATTGAGTACAGTGAGTTCACCGACTACGCCCAGCCCAACCCGGCTGTTGACGCGGGCGATAACGACATGAACCGCTTCCAGCACATCGCCTACCTGGCAAACTATAACGTCAGCTCCGGCAAAGACCTGCAGATCGTGGGTTCTACCAATATTTACCCCATGGCTATCTTCTCTAAGAAGCACAAGAAGGTAGATGAGATTCCTCAGGGCGGCACCATCGCCATCCCGAACGACAGCGTGAACGAGGCCCGTGCCCTGCTGCTGCTCAAGGCCCAGAACCTGGTCACCTTCAAATCAGAGGTGCACACCCCCACCCACAATGATATTGACACCGGCAAATCCAAGGTGAAAGTCACCCCGGTAGATGCGGCACAGACCGTGGTCTCCCTGGACTCCGTGGATGCCGCCGTCATTAATAACACCTTCCTTGCGGATGCGGGCCTGAACCCCTCCGATGCGCTCGCCCAGGACGACCCGAACAACCCCGACGCCCGCCGGTACGTGAACCTGTTCGTGGCGCAGAAAGATAAGGTCAACGACGAAACCTACAAGAAAGTCGTTGAAATCTTCCACAGCAAGACCGTGCAGGACGCCGTGAAGGAAGACTCCAAGAACACCGCAGTTGAGGTGAATCTCTCCCAGGATGAGCTGAAAAAAGCGCTCGAAAACGAAGAGGCGGCGCTGAAGAAATAGGTGTAATGCAGTAAGATAGCATACGGCGGAAGCGGTAAACCGGAACGACCCCGCAGGGTGCCCGGCTTACCGCATTTTGCCGTAGACGGGTGGATGCGCCCCGGCACACCCCGAGGCAGGCGCATCCGACCGAACCAGCCACTATCACAGCAAAGAGAGCGTACATTGAGCGAACAGATAGACCCCAGGGATGCACTGACACCCATGGTCACTATCGAACACGTCTCCAAAGTTTTCGGTAAAGGCAAAAAAGCCGTTACCGCAGTCGATGACGTTTCCCTCACCGTTAACCGTGGCGAAATATTCGCCATTATCGGCTATTCTGGCGCGGGAAAGTCAACCCTAGTGCGCCTCATTAATGGCTTGGAAACCACCACCAGCGGCACACTCACCGTGGACGGCTTCGAAATTTCCGGTAAACGTGACCTGGAGCTGCAAAAAGTCCGTACCAATATCGGCATGATTTTTCAGCAGTTCAACCTCATGAACTCCCGTACCGTGGCCAAGAACATTGAGTTCCCCCTCAAGGTCGCCGGGTGGGATAAAGCCGCCCGGAAAAAACGTGTCGCGGAGATGCTGGAATTTGTCGGGCTTACCGAACGCGCCAACTACTACCCCAGTCAGCTGTCGGGTGGGCAGAAACAGCGTGTAGGTATTGCCCGGGCGCTGGCCACGAAACCGGCGCTGCTGCTGGCAGACGAGGCGACCAGCGCCCTTGACCCCGAAACCACGCAGGAAGTGCTTGCCCTGCTGAAAAAAGTGAACCAGGAGCTGGGGATCACTGTTGTCGTCATCACCCACGAGATGGATGTGGTGGCTTCCATCGCCAATAGGGTTGCCGTTATGGAGAACGGCCGCGTGGTGGAAGAAGGGACCGTCTACGACGTGTTCTCAAGCCCGCAGACTGAGGTCGCCAAGCTTTTCGTAGCCACCACCGTCAAACAGGTTCCCACCGGTGAGGACGCCGCCGAACTGCGCAAAAACCATAAGGGCTACCTGGTGAATGTCGAAATTATTGAGGGCAACCAGAAGCTCGGCAAGGTGCTCTCATACCTGAGTGAGAGGCGGGTACGGTTCAATATCGTCCAGGGCGGTATTGAGACTCTGCAAGGTAAAGCCTACGGCACGCTCACCCTCGAACTGCTGGGGGAGGTCACCAGTATTGACGCCGTGGTGGCCGAACTGAAAACTGTGACCCGCGTGAAGGAGGTGCGCTAAATGAACGCACTACTGACGACTGCGCCGCTGGCGGCCTCCACCAGGCCGGTTAACTGGGATACTTTCATCCCCAAAACCCTCGTCCCCGCCATTTTCGACACCCTGTACATGGTCGCAATCACAATGGTGATTGCCGGTTTCCTGGGGCTGCTGCTGGGTGCGCTGCTGTACACCACCCGTGAAGGAAATATCTACCAGAACCGTTTCGTGTACGCAGTGCTGAACGTGCTGGTGAATATTGTGCGGCCCATCCCGTTCATTATTCTGATTGCCGCCTTGGGTCCGCTCACCAGTGCGGTAGTACAGACCCGTTTAGGCCTAAACGCGGCGATTTTCGCCATGAGTTTCGGCGCGTCCTTCGCCATTGCGCGCATTGTGGAGCAGAATATGGTCTCCATCGACCCGGGCGTGGTTGAGGCGGCCCGCGCAATGGGTGCCTCCAGGCTGCGGATTCTGTTCACGGTGATGATCCCCGAAGCGCTCGGGCCGCTGATCCTGGGCTACACCTTCATCGTGATCGGCGTGGTCGATATGTCCGCCATGGCCGGGTACGTGGGCGGTGGCGGCCTGGGTAAGGTCGCCATTGTGGACGGCTACCAGAAGTTCCAGGACCAGATCACCTGGCTGGTTGTTGCGGTCATTATTATTCTGGTGCAGCTGGTGCAGTTCATCGGCAACACCCTGGCGAAGCGGGTGCTGCACCGGTAAACGCCGCTTGGGCGCTGGCCCCTCCCCGGACAGGAGGGTAAGCTTTAGCCCGTAAATACAAAAACTGATGGCCTGTGAAACCTCATGTTTCACGGGCCATCAGTTTTAGTCCTCACATCTGCCTGCAACAAGCCCCGTTTGCTGGGATGTGATCGATGGCGGGCCGCTACCGGTCATCGTCATCGCGCGGGTTAAGCATCCCCGGGCGGTACCGCGGAATCTGCGGTTCAGTGCCTTGACGCTCAGCATAGTCGGTGGGGCGCAGCACCCGCTCATCCTCATCCTTCTGAGTGTAGGCGGCAAGGGCCAGCATGCCGTAGGCCAGCCCCGCAAAGATAAGCGCAGTCATCCCAATCTCAGCCCACATGACCGTGTAGTTGCGGCGCAGATCCTCACCAGTATTCGCGTACAGCACCGGAACAACGGTGAAACTGGCAATCACAGCCCCCACCCCGAACACGGTGATAAGATGCGGCAGCAGCCACCACCGGGAATGCTCCCCCTGCTGCACCGCCTCCTCGCCGGGGGCGCGCAGCACCGCGAACAGGCGGCGGCGCACCGCCACCCAGCACCCCACACCCGCTAAAGACAGCAGCGTGCCAGCAAACGTTGCGGGCAGGGCCGACGCAAACAGCCCGGCACCCGCAATCGCCAGGCCCACCGCCAAGATCATGAGCCCCATCATATTAAAAAGGCGGCGGCGGGCACGGACAGCCAGTACCGCAGACACCTCATCGGGTACGGTGTGCTCCCGAGTGTTCTCGGGGGCATCCCAGAAGGGGCGGTAGTATTCAAGCTCCTCCGGGTCCATCTGATCGAAACGTAACCCGTAGCGGCTCTGCGTTTTGTTTTCCCTACGCGCTGGCGGCGGGGTGCCGGGGCGGTTCGTGCCGGTGCCCGGGGTGTTGTTCTCGCTCATGCGTGTGCCTCCACCAGCGGAGGCTCATCTTCAGGGCTGTGCGCACCCTCCGCAGCACGCGCCCCCTCAAGTGCAGCAACCCAGATGCGGGCCGCATCCCACAGGGCCGGGTCTGTGAACGACTCAAAATACCCGTACCCGGCGGGTGCGCTGGCCGTATCACCATCCGGTACGTAAATCAGCACCTTTGTGCCAGCGTCTCGCGCTGCCTGCGCACCAGCCGCAGAGTCCTCTACGGTGAGCGCATCCGCTGGGTCACAGCCTAGGCGGCGCGCGGCCTCAATATACATGTCCGGGGCGGGCTTACCGTGGGGCACATCCTCACTGCTGACCCAGGTGCGCACCAGCGGGGCGTACCCGTATGTGCGCATCTTAACATCAAGAATCTGCGCCGTGGAGTTTGAAGCGACCGCCACCGGCATATGCTCACTCAGGTACCCCAGGAACCTCTGCGCGCCGGGGATAAGCTCAACACCGGCACTGATCACCTGAGCCTCAATCTCCAGCAGCTCCCCCAGGGTGGCCTGCACATGTGCGCTGTACGCGGCGGTGTCTGTCATATCACCGGCGTAGGTGAACTCGGCTAGGGCTGCGGCAACATCGTGCGCCGATAACCCGGTGAGCCGCTCCTCAAGGTCGGGGGTGAAGGGGATGCCCCACTGCTGAAAAAGCTCGCGCTGCACGCGGTTCCAGGCTGTCTCGGAGTCAAGAAGAACCCCGTCACAATCAAAAACGGCGCATTGGGGGAACCAATTATCGGGCACGGTGTGTTCAAACATGCTCCCATCTTCTCATGTCTTGGAGCTGCCGCGCGTATAAACATTTTTAAACCGCCAAAAGCGGGTATTGCCCGAGAAACTGAGATTCTCTCACCTTCTCGGGCCAAGATCATCTGCTCACGGAAATGAGAGATATAGTAACATTACTACAATTGTGTTTTGGGGGAGAGAAAACTATGACGACTACAGTATCAGCACGCGAATTTAACCAGAATGCCAGCGCCGCCCTGCGCCTGGCTGCAGAAGAACCCGTCTTTATTACCAAACGCGGCACACCGACCAACGTTATTTTGAGTATTGAAGACTATCAACGACTGACCCAACCGCAGCCTCGGCGTTCCTTGGCGGATGCGCTTTCCACCATGTCGGCAGAGGCGGGCGAGATTGATTTTGAGATTGACCGCGAACCGAGCACCCCAAACCCGCACCGCGAGGTAGACTTCGCAG
Organism: Rothia aeria; assembly: GCF_016726365.1. Classification (NCBI taxonomy): domain Bacteria; kingdom Bacillati; phylum Actinomycetota; class Actinomycetes; order Micrococcales; family Micrococcaceae; genus Rothia; species Rothia aeria. Next base: position 1,729,566 of record NZ_CP068102.1, read on the forward strand.
AAGACGGCGACTTTTTCGGCAGCGAGGAGAACTAATCCGTGTACCTTGCCGATGCAAACGTGATCTCCGAACTGCGTAAATACCGCTCGGGCAGAATACATCCTTCGGTGCGCCATTGGGTGGAACACGTAGACGTGAACGACGTGTATATCAGCGTGATTAGCATGATGAAGATTCGTACAGGAATCCTGCGGCATGCCCGTAAAGATGCGGCTCAGGCTCAGATTCTGCAGCAATGGTTCTCTCATGAGCTTGCGCCGGAGTTTGCCGGGCGCATCCTGCCGGTTTCTTTAGAGGTTGCCCTCACCTGCGCTGAACTCCACGTGCTGCATAAGAAATCAGAATACGATGCGCTGATCGGCGCCACTGCCAGGGAACACCACCTGATGCTGGTGACTCGTAACGTTGCAGATTTTCAGGGTATGGGTCTCGATATTCTCAACCCGTTCGAATTCCACGTATAGTGCATGCCGTGAGAATAGGAGGAAGCGGAAATTCACGGGAAATAGCCAGCTTCAGGATGCCCTCCCCTCGGTGCAGCGGGGTGATACTAGAAAACATGGCAAACGAATACCCCCACGAACAGACCGACAACACCACTGACAAAAAACCACCCCACCGGGACACCAGCCACCGGGAGGCCGCATCGGCCCCACCGAACGAGCCGCCCCTAACCGGCGACCAGACACCACCTAACGGGCCCGACACACATAACGGTTCAGGCCCGCCTGAACCCACGGAAACCACACACGCCCCGGCCCCAGGCACACCCCCGCAGCCTGCCCCCGAAGAGCACACCGCAGCATACCCGCAGCCGCATCCTGGGGCAGCCCACGCCAACCCTGCCCCAAACACCGGGGCACCCACCCCGGACATGCCGCCCGCCCAGCAGGGGTACGGTGCGTACCCGCCGCCAGTGGCCGGGGCCGTCATCTCTGCACGTGGCCTCATTAAATCCTACGGCCCCAACACCGTACTGCGCGGGGTATCCCTCGACATCTACCCCGGCGAATCCGTGGCCATTATGGGGCCCTCCGGCTCCGGGAAAACCACCCTGCTGCACGTGCTCTCAGGCATTATTAAGGCAGACGCTGGCACCGTGCACATTAACACCGGCACGCACAACACCGCGCATGCTGGAGCCCCAACTGAGCTGAGCTCCCTCACCGAAAAACAGCGCACCGCCCTACGGGCCGGCAGCTTCGGGTTCATCTTCCAGCAAGGGCTGCTCGTACCCGAACTCACCACCGAAGAAAACGTGGCGCTCGCCGCCATGCTCGCCGGGACACCGCGTGAGCAGGCGAGCATGGCCGCGACGCACCTTCTGTCCCAGCTGGGTCTGGGGACGATGCTGCAGCGGCGCATCGGTGAGCTGTCCGGCGGGCAAGCCCAGCGCGTGGCTATCGCCCGTTCCCAGGTGACCGGCGCGCCCATCACCTTCGCCGACGAGCCCACCGGGGCGCTTGATACTGCCACCGCGCAGGAGGTTATGAACCTGCTGCTGGCCCTCATCCCGCAGCAGGGCAAAACCCTGGTGATTGTCACCCACGACCCGAATATTGCGGCGCAGTGTTCCCGCACGATCCACCTGCTTGACGGGCAGATCGTGCACGACAGCCAGCACCCCGCCCAGCCCCGGCAGGAAGGTACACACTAATGCAGACCTTCACGATGCTCGCCCGCCGCACCCTACCCACCACGCAGGCAGTCATGCCGGTGCTCGCCTTTGCAGCATCCGCGGCGTTGACCCTGCTGGTAGCGGGCGGTATTCAAGCGTTTCACCTGTGGCTGGGCGACCCGAGCCTGCCCGGCCGTGGGGCGCAGAGCCACCCGAGCAACTACTTACAGTCGGCGTATATTCTGCTCGCGTGGGCCAGCGGGTTCCTGCTGCTCACCCCACTGTTCACGCTCGGGGCCTCCGCAGCACGGCTGAGCGCACGCCGCCGCGATGACCGCCTGGCGACCCTGCGGCTGCTGGGCGCGTCCACGGGGCGTATTACGCTCTACACTGTGGCTGAGGCGCTGATTTATGCGACCGTCGGGTTCTTCATCGGTTTTGTGCTCTATCTGGTGCTGACTATTCCGTTTGGGATGCTGCATTTTCTGGACACCCCGCTGGGGGCGCATAATATGATCCTGCCGGCGCATCTGGTATTTGCCTGCTATGTGGGGTGCCTGGTGATTGCGGCGTTGAGTTCGCTGTTTGGCCTCTCAAAGGTGACTATTAGCCCGCTGGGGGTCCGCACCCGCGCTAATGCACCGAAAGCGGGTATTGTGTTCCTCATCGCTGGCCTGGCGGTTTTGGTCTTAGGCTTCATCGGGGCGCAGCTGGTGTTGAAGATCCTACGCGCAAGTGTGGGCGATGGGACTTTTGGGACAGCCATGTCTGTGATGTTTGTGCTGCTGATTCTGACCCTCATTGTGGTGTTCCCGCTGGTGCTGGGCATGATTGCGGTGGACCTGCTCGGCGGTTTTACCGTGTGGCTGTACGCGACGATTCGGGTGCGTATCGCCCGCACCCCCGCAGCTTTGTTGGCATGGCGGGCGGTTCTGGAATCGCCGCGCGCCGCCTGGCGGCAGGTCTCCGGGGTGGCCATGACCACGTTCATTGCGGCCCTGATAGGCCCCGTGCTGGGGCAGCTGTTTCGTGAATCCACGTCGCAGGCTAGGAGGAACGTGCAGGATGATACACTGCTGAACGATATGTGGCAGGGCCTGTTCCTGCTCATGTTCCTCTCCTACCTGCTGGTGGCGCTCTCGGCGCTGCTGAACCAGTCCGCCGCCATCTATGAACGCGGATCGCTGTACTCCTCCCTACGAATGATGGGCACCGAAGCAGCAGTACTCAAACGGTCGAGGCGCATTGTGGTCTTCGGCCCGCTGCTGTTAGTGAGTACGCTCTCAGGGCTGTTGGCGTTGGTACTGTTCGGTCTCATTGCTCGGTCGGGTGTGGAACCACGGTTTCTGCTCCAGTCACTGGGCATGATTGTGGTTGCTATTGTGCTGGGTATGGGTCTGGTGTTCGCGTCGCTGGCAGCCACCGGGCCCGTCATGGAGCGGGTGAGCCGTAAACCAGTCTCGGCGGTATAACGTCCTCTTTCCTTAACCGCAAGAAGCGGGTTTTTAGCCCAGAACCCGCTTCTCGCGGAATAATGCGGAACAACGCAGGGGTATCCGTAAACGCACTATAACGGTTCATGTAATGCGGTTTCCTCTGAAGAGGCTGGGGGAGCGTCTGCGTTGTGGCAGAGTCCATGAAGTGTTGAGCGCGGTCAAGGGGTTTATCGGGCGGATGCGGCTCTCATAAAAGAGCGCCTCGTTGTGGAGGTCGATGGGGCGCTCAAATATTCAGAGCGGGCAGGATGTTCCGGATGAGAAAACCCGTGAGGACGCCATCCGCCTGGAGGGGTGGGAACTTGTGAGATCCACGGGGGAGGATGTGCTGCATCCGGGCCGTACGGAGCAGAAACTACTTACAACTACCTACAGCGTAGAGGTATTTGTTAACTTCACGAGAAGCGGGTTTTTGATTGAAAACCCGCTTCTCGTTGTCAGGGGGAGCCGCTACACCGCCGAGACCGGTTTGCGGCTGATCTGTTCCATGACGGGTCCGGTTGCCGCCAACGCTGCGAATACCAGCCCCAGCCCCACCGCAATCGAACCAAATACCAGTGCTGCGGTGTACAGCAGCCCCGTCCCGGTGAGCGCCGAACCAAGCATCAGCACGAATAGGGGCAACGCCACCGCCGCAGACATGCAGCTCACCAGCAGCAGCGGCCCGAAAACCACAATGCGCCTTGAACGTTTCAAAACCGCAGCTTCGGTGCCCATCATTCGCAGGGAGGAGTACAGCGATCCGCGCTCATAGATAGCGGCGGACTGGTTGAGCAGCGCCGAGAGCGCCACCAGCAGGTAGGACAGGAACAGCACCAGCACCAGGCCCTGAAGCATATCCCCAATAAGATAGGATTCCGCCGAGCCTTCATCCACACCCGATGCGGAATTGACCATGCCCAGAATTGGCCCCATGAACGCGGCAATGAACGTGGTCATGGCCACCCCGGAGACCTGCCGCCAAGCGGTGCGCGGCGACTCCAAAATGGAGCGGTAGGCCAGCAGGGTTGCGGGGGTGCGGGCGGTGCGAACCCGAATGCGGGCGTACAGACCCACCACGAACCCGCCGATCAGGTCTACGGCGAGCATTGTAAGCAGGATCGGCAGCCCAAACATGATGGCAATTACCAGTACCAGCACAAACCCGTTCGCCCCCATAGAATCGGCGGCGAGGTTCATGATGACCTGGGACGCAATCGCCCCGATGAACCCCACCACGAGGAGCACACCGCCCAGAATGAGGGTGCGTTTGCCCAAAGACGGCTTATCCGAACGGGTGCGTACCCCCAGCGGGCTAATGGTCACCTTCGAGAGCCCAAAGAGTGAACTGGTTGCGGCAATGATCAGGCACACAAGCCCGCAGGCCAGCACGATAGGCAACGGCAGCAGCATATTTTCGGGGCCCAGGGGGATGTTCTGGAAGCGCAGCATCCCGAAGGGCAGCACCAGAATCAGGTACACGATAAACCCGAGAACGAACCCAACCGCAGCGTAGATCACGGAATCGAGCATGGTGTAGAGGGTAAGCTGCCGGGTGGATGCCCCCAGTAGCCGCAGGGTTGCCAGGCGGTCGTCGCGGCGGCGTGCGCTCAGCCGTGCCGCGGAGGCCCCGAGCGTGAACAGCGGGGTGAGCAGCAGGAACCCGCTGACCCAGGCAAGCATCAGGTACAGCGGCTGCAGCGTGTGCGCCGTGTTTTTGGTGCCGGAACCCGCCTCGACCGAGGTGGCCGTGCTGGCGTCCCCACCCAGCCACAGGTAGAAGGCGTGAATACCTCCGGCGATCAGCAGAAAGAGCGCTGCGGATGCGGCAAAGGCGAGCACCGGCAGGGTTGCCTGTGAGGTGGGTAGGGTGCGGCGTGCGAGAAGTTTGAAGGTCTGCATCGCTAGGGCCTTTCTAGGCGGTTTCAGTGCTGCCGGGTGCGGTGGCGTGTGCGGCGGGTTGGTCTGCGGGGCGTGCCTCTTCCACAATCTGCCCGTCGCGCAGGTGGATGATTCGTGAGCACCGCTGGGCCACCTGCGGGTCGTGGGTGACAATCACTAGGGTTTTGCCCTGCTGCGGGATGAGGGCCAGCAGCAGCGCCATGACTTCGTGGGCGGTGGTGGTGTCGAGTGCGCCGGTGGGTTCGTCGGCGAAGGTGATGGGGGCGCCGGTCACCTGGGAGCGGGCGATGGCTACGCGCTGGGCTTGGCCGCCGGACAGCTCACCGATGCGGCATTGGAGTTTGTCGCCGAGCCCGAGCTTGGTGAGCAGGTCAACGGCGGCTACTCGCGCCTGTGCGCGGCCGCCTCCGGCGAGCATGGCGGCGAGCGCCACGTTTTCTTCGGTGGTGAGTTCGGGTACGAGCAGCCCTTGTTGGAAGATGAACCCGAAGCTGCCAGCCCGCAGTGCGGTGCGCTGTTTTTCGGTGAGGGAGCTCAGATCCACCGTGTTCGGGCCTGTCCCGGGGTGTGGGGTGGTGATGTGCACGGACCCTGAGTCCATGGTGATAATGCCTGCCAGTGCGTGCAGCAGGGTGGTTTTCCCGGAGCCGGAGGGGCCCATAATGGCCACGGATTCGCCGGGGTAGATGTCGAGGGATACCCCGCGCAGTACGGTGTTGGGGCCGTAGGTTTTGGTGACTGAGCGTGCGGAGATAACGGGTGCTGCGGTGCCAGGTGCCGAGGTGGAGGCAGCTGGCCCCGCAGCGGTGGGTACCGGCGCGTCCGGGGCGGGGCGCGCCGGTACGGCCCCGGCCGCCGAGGTGGGGGCAGCCGGGGAAGCGTGTGGTGGTTGGGTGGGGGCTGGGGGTCCCGCGTGGGGTGCTTGTGGTGCTGGGGCATATTGTGGCCCCGGGCGGGCCGCTGGGGCATGCTGGGGCGCATTCGGCTGTGCGGTGTGCGCCGTGCTGTGGTGGGCCCCGTCATACGCGTATGTAGTGGAGGGGGCTGTGCCGCGGGCGGCGGGGGCAAAGGGTGATGCGGTTAGGCCGTTGCTGGGGGTGTATTCGTTGTTCATAGTCCCAGTATTTCAGGGCGCAGGGGGTGTTTTTATGCCCCTGGGGGATGATATTTTCGCCTTCTGTACGGGGGTTTTCGGCGGCATCTCATCCTTAGGGTGGAGACGCCGGGGCGGGGTCCTCACCCTACGGTATGACGTGGGGAAGTACTGAGGTGTTGACGATGTGGGTTTAAGGCTTCTGGCCGGTGGTGTTTGCCTGCTGGGGCCGCGCAGGGTAGGACAGGTACGCGGGGAAGCCAGCCTGTGAGAATCCCACAAATTCTCACTTAAGCCAAAGCTTTAGAAGGAAATTCATGCATAATTGAGGGCATGACTATCACTCATGGCTCATTACAACATCCTAATTCTGACGGCGCGCAGATCGGCAGCGGCGCCTCTCACCCCGAAACCGCGCAGCCTCCGCAGAACTTGCAGGCTGCCCCCGACCGGGGCAATAGCAGACAGGAGAACGCCGCAGAGCACAGTGCTAAGACGCACCCTGCCGGGCGTATCCTCATGCTGCGGCATGGGCTGACTGACTGGAATATTGAGCACCGCTTCCAGGGCAATACCGATATTCCGCTGAACGATGCTGGGCGCGAGCAGGTGCGCGGCGCCCTGACTGAGTTCGCCGCCCTTGCCTCCGACGGTGTGCCGGTGGATGGGGTGGTGTCTTCCCCGCTGGTGCGCGCGGTTGAGAGTGGGAAGATCATTGCTGAGGGCTTGGGGGTGCCGTATTTGGGTGCCTATGAGGGCCTGCAGGAGCGCGGCTTCGGCGAGCTGGAGGGCCTGGTGGCCACCCCCGAGCTGGTGGCGGATGCCCGCAGCGGTGCGAACCCGACGGTTGAGCCGCGTGAGGAGTTTGTGGCGCGTGCCTTGACGGCGTTTAACCGTGTGCGTGCGGCGCATCCGGGGAAGAATATTGTGGTGGCCACGCACGGTATGCTGATTGCGGTGACCATGACTGTGCTTCTTGAACATGAGCACCCTGAGGCGCTGACGGTGGACGGTATTTACCCGATCCCGCCGAACGCCTCAATTACGCAGCTTCCCACGGCGCTGCTGGATGCGGCGATTGACCGGCACGTGGTCACGCACAGCGAGGGCGATGTGGGCCCCGAGCCGCTGCCTGAGGGTCTTGCTGGCGGCACGCTCACGCTGATTCGGCACGGGCAGACCGACTGGAATAAGAACCGGCTGATGCAGGGCGTGAGCGATATTCCGTTGAATGAGACTGGGCGTCAGCAGGCGCATGAGACCGGGGCGAAGCTGCAGCAGATGGGGCTGAGCTATGACCGGGTGCTTTCTTCCCCGTTATCGCGTGCCCACGAAACCGCGCAGCGTGTGGGGGAGTTTTTTGGGCTCACGGTGAGCCAAACGTACCCCGAGCTGGTGGAGCGGGCGTATGGTGCTGCGGAGGGTAAGAACATTCCCGACTATGAATCTGATGCCCCCGACCGTTTTTACCCCGGAGTGGAGACGGAACGTGACCTGTATGTGCGGGCGGTGCGTGCCCTGCGTGAGGTGGTGCGCCAGTACCCGGGGGAGCGGCTGATGGTGGTTTCGCATGGCAGCCTGATTCGCCGTGCTATTTCGGCGGCGCAGGGGTATGAGCATACGCAGGAGGTACCAAACGCGCAACCGCTTGAGGTTGATATTGCGGGGCTGTTCGCCTGGGATTCGCGGAGGTATTTCGGTGACTAACAGGGATGCTTTTGGCGCCGTCACCTTCCGGGGCGCTGAACATCTCACCGATAGTCACACGTATTCGTCTGCTGTTTCCTATCCGCCGCGTTCTGCGCGTTATGCACGCCTGTGGCGGTGGGCTCTTATTGTTCTGTTTGTGGCCTACCTGTGTGTGGTGGGTTCTATTGTGTTTGCGCCCGTGCACGTTGATTCGGGTGAGGCCGGCGGCAGCCTGCGCGAGTTTTTGGAGCGCGGCCACGCCCAGGGGTGGCTGCCGGGGCTCATCACCTATGAGAGTGTTGAGCGGGCTGCGAATGTGGTGATGTTTTTCCCGTCCGGGGTGCTGCTGGGGCTGCTGCTGCCGCGCGGGGCGTACCCGTACATTATGGTGGGCGGGTACGTGGCGTCGTTGGGCATTGAGAGCATTCAGCATATGATGCCGAACCGTACGGCGGATGTGTCGGATGTGCTGATGAACGGCACCGGCACCCTGCTGGGGGTGCTTGCGGTGCGTGCCGGTGCCGCCGTGTGGGGTCGGCTGCGGCGGGGTACCACTGAACCTGAAGGGGGCCGCGGTTTCGGGTAGGCCGTAGCGGCGTATCGGGGCGGCTGCTGGCTGGTTCTTGGGTGTGGTTTCCTGACCGGGTGCACCGGGCGGTGTGCCGGTGGGAGCCACCCCTAATGTGGTTTTTCTAGCGAAATTTCGTCATATATGTGAGCCTTAGGGTGGGTTCTATTGACGTGCCCACAGAAACCCACATAAAATCAAGTACAGGGCTGTTGCAATGGGTTACAGCTTGAAACCATCCAGGAGCGCGTGACTGTTCTTGCCGGAATGGGCCGCCTCTGCCGCCTACCTTTACCGCCCCGACCGAAAGTGAAGAACATCTATGTTCGCTGAAGAACGCCGCGCTGAAATCGCGAAGCTTGTAGCGTCGGCTCGCCGCGTCAACGGCGCGGAACTCGCACGCCGCTACGACGTGACGATGGAGACCGTGCGCCGCGATCTGGCCGCCCTCGAAGAAGCAGGCAAACTCCGCCGTGTACACGGTGGTGCCGTAACGGTGGAGCAGTCCACCTCCCTTGAATCCTCTATCGCCTCGCGGCAGGGCATGAACACCCCCGAGAAGCGGCGTATCGCCACTAAAGCGTACAACATGCTCCGCGACTCCGAGGTGGGCTCTATTGTGTTGGACGCGGGCTCAACCATTGAGATTTTGGCAGATCAGATAGGGGCTGAGAACTTTAGCCTCAAAACCGGTAGTGACCGCATTATTATTACCCACGCCCTGCACATTGCGGTGAAACTCGCTGAGGCTGAGGGCATCACCATGGAGCTGGTGGGCGGTCAGCTGCGCAAAATGACGTGGGCCGCCATTGGGGCGCGCGCCGCAAACTATTTCTCCACCGTGCGCCCCGACATTGCTTTTATTGGGGCTAACGGCATTGGCGCCGAGTTCGGTGTCTCAACCCCCGGCATGAACGAGGCGATTGTGAAGACCGCTATCTGCAAGTCGGCCCGCCGCGTAGTGCTGCTGTGCGATTCGGCGAAGTTCGGCAACGAGTCGCTGGTGCGGTTCGCCGATTTTGAGGATATTGACACGCTGATTACTGACCGTGCACCCGAGGGAGAGCTGGCTCAGGCGCTGGAGGGGGCCGGTGTGGAGGTGATTATCGCATGATTATTACCCTGACCGCTAACCCCAGTTTGGACCGCACTATTGAGCTTGGCGCGCCCTTGGCGCACGGGGCTGTGCAGCGCGCAACCGGCGCCGTACAGGACCCCGGCGGCAAGGGCGTAAATATTTCCCGCGCCCTGCACATATCCCACGTTCCGACCCTTGCCGTTATCCCCGGTGAGGCCACCGACCCGGTGCTGACCGGACTGCGCGAGGTGGGCGTGGAGTACGCGAACCTGTCCACAGGTGAGCCGATCCGGTCAAATATTACTGTGGTAGACCCGGACGGTACCACCACCAAACTGAACGCCCCCGGAACCCATTTCACCCCCGAACTGCGCCAGGCGCTGGACCAGCTGGTGGTGGAACGCGCGTGCGCGGTGAACGACGGGCAGCAGACGCACTGGGTGGTGCTGGCCGGCTCACTGCCGCCTGGGCTGGACGCCTCCTATTATGCCGAGCTGGTGGGTAAGCTGCGTTCGGCCGGGTTTACCGGCAATATCGCGGTTGATACTTCTGAGGCCCCGCTTATCGCCACCGCGCGCGGGGAGCATAAACCCACCCTGATTAAGCCGAATTCTGAGGAGCTGGCGCAGCTGACGGGATCCGATAACTGGCGTGAGCTTGAGGCCAGCCCCGAACTGACCGCCCGCACCGCCCGGCACCTGGTGGATCAGGGCATCCGGTATGTGCTGGCCACCCTGGGTGGGGAAGGCGCGGTGCTTATTAGCGCTGAAGGTGCCTGGTGGGCTAAGCACGAACCCGTGACGGTGCGCAGCACGGTCGGTGCCGGTGACTGCTCCCTGGCGGGTTTTTTGATCGCTCACGAGCTCGGGGCCTCACCGCAGGATGCGCTGGTGCAGGCGGTCGCGCACGGTTCTGCGGCTGCTTCCCTTCCGGGCACGCGCGTACCCGCCCTTGAGGCGACCACCCCGCAGAAGGTTACCGTGCAGGCCCTGGCGGTCTAACAGCGCTCAACGCAGGTAAACCCACACGTCAGAATATTCCAATAACAGAATACGAAGAGTTTTCACCCTATATATCACACAACACCCAGCCGGAGCGGACCCCACGCAACCCCAACCCGGCACACAACACACATACCCCCAAGGAGGGTAGTAGACATGTCTGAACTCATCGCACCGGAGCTCGTCCTGCTGGATGAGAACCTCGGTGACTCACGTTTTGACGTCATTGAACGGTTAGCCCACACCATTGTGAAGGCCGAGCGCGCCAATGATTTCGACCAGCTGTACGCTGACGCGAAGGCACGCGAATCCAAGACCGACACCGGCATCCCCGGCGGTATCGCCATCCCGCACTGCCGCTCGGCGGCAGTCACCGTGCCTACCCTAGCCATGGCCCGCCCCAACCCGGCCGTGGACTTCGGGGCGAAAGACGGCCCCGCCGATTTGATCTTCTTCATCGCCGCACCCGACGGGGCAGACCAGGCGCACCTGAAGCTGCTCTCCACCCTGGCACGCTCGCTCATGAAGAAGTCATTCACCGCATCCCTGCGCGAGGCAAAAACCCCCGAAGAGATCGTGGAACTGGTCTCCGGGGCGCTCGGCGGCGGGAATGCGAAAAAAGACGCAAAGAGCACCGCCACGAAAGACTCTGCTACGAAAGACTCCGCGGCCGCACCGGCAGCGGGGGCCGCCAGCTCTCAGGGCGGTACCTCCGCTGAAGGCAGCGACAAGAAGGCGGAGCCCGCCGAAACAGAGGCAGCGGCACAGACTGAACCCGCCGGTGAGGACACCGCACCGGCAGCCGCGAAAAAGAAAATTGTGGCCGTCACCGCCTGCCCCACCGGCATCGCCCACACCTACATGGCCGCCGACGCCCTCAAATACGCGGCAGAAGACCTCGGCTACGACTTCAAAGTCGAAACCCAGGGCTCCTCCGGTAATGAGACCCTCACCCAGGCCGATATTGATGAAGCCGACGCCGTGGTGTTTGCGGTCTCCGTGAACGTGCGCGACCGCAACCGCTTCGCCGGTAAGCCCTACGTGGAGTCCCCGGTTAAACGCGGTATTGACGAGCCCGAAGCTATGCTGAACGAGGCCCTGGCCGAGGCCGAGAACCCCAACGGTAAGCGGGTGGCCGCCGCCACCTCCACCGCTGAGGACAGCTCCTCCGCCGTTGAAGGCTCGTGGGGTACGCGCATCTACAAGGCCGTGATGACCGGTGTGTCGTACATGATCCCGTTCGTTGCTGCGGGCGGTATTATTATGGCGCTGGGTTTCATGCTTGAGGCAGTCACCACACCAAACCTGGGGGACCTGAATGAGGCCGCCCGGAAGAGTATTCTTGAGAACGCCTCCCTCTTTAATCTCAACGGCACCCACTGGACCCTGTACCTGGGCGTGGTACTGCACACCATAGGCAGTTACGGTACTGACCTGGTGGTGCCCGCGCTCGCCGCCTACATTGCGTACGGTCTGGCGCAGCGGCCCGGTATCGCCCCGGGCTTCATCGCCGGTACCGTGGCATTCAAAATGCAAGCTGGCTTCCTCGGCGGTATTGTCGCCGGTATTCTTGCCGGTGTGGTCGCCTACGGGCTGGGAACACTGAAACTGCCGCGCTGGCTCGGCTCCATGATGCCCGTGGTAATCACCCCGCTTATCACCTCCCTCATAGCGGGTGCCGTCATGTACCTGCTGCTGGGTGCGCCCCTAGCCTGGATCATGTCTGTACTGCAAGGCTGGCTGATGTCAATGTCGGGCACTTCCTCCCTTGTTCTTGGTTTGATCCTGGGCGTTATGATGGCCTCCGACTTGGGCGGCCCCATTAATAAGGCGGCCTACCTATTCGCTGTGGGTGGTCTGGAGCGCGGCGGCGCCGTGAACCAGGAAATCATGGCGGCCGTCATCATCTCCGGCATGGTTCCGCCGCTGGCCATGGCGCTGGCCACCACCCTGCGCCCCAAGCTCTTCACCGAGCCCGAACGGGAGAACGGCAAAGCCGCGTGGCTGCTGGGTGCGTCCTTCATCTCCGAGGGAGCTATCCCGTTCGCTTCGGCGGATCCGCTGCGTGTGATCTCTTCCTCCGTTGTGGGCGGTGCGCTCGCGGGTGCTATCTCCATGAGTGCGCACGTGGCCTCCCCGGCACCGCACGGCGGTATCTGGATTGTTCTGCTGAGCAATAACGTGCTGATGTTCCTGGCGGCGGTAGCTGCCGGAACCCTGCTTTCGGCACTGGTGTACTTGGTGCTGAAATCGATCGGCGCTACGTCAAAGGCCGAGAAGGTCGCGGCTTAAGACGTAGAACACGCTACACTTGAAGACAACTTCAACCTAAGGAAAATACCCTCATGACTACTTATAAGGGCGTTGGTGTTTACGCCGGACGCGTGATTGGTCCCGTCAAACAGATGCCCGAACCTATCCAGGAACCTAAAGACGGGCTGCGCCTGAGCGGCGAGACCATTGAGGCAGCCTCCCAGCGCATTAAAGACGCCTCCCAGCGCGTGAAGGAAGACCTGCTTTCCCGCGCCGAGCACGCCGGGCGTGACGGTAAGGCCGTGCTGAAGTCCACCTCCCAGATGGCCACCGACCGTGCGCTTATTAAGAGCGCCATTAAACTGGTTGAGACCCAGGAGATGGCACCCGAGCGCGCTATCTGGGAGGCCGCGACCTCCTTCGCTGACCAGATGGCTGCCCTTGGCGGGTACATGGCTGAGCGCGTGACCGATATCCACGATGTGCGCGCCCGTATTGTCGCCGACCTCACCGGCCAGCAGGCCCCCGGCATCCCCTTCTCGGATGAGCCGTTTGTGCTCGCCGCCATTGACCTGGCCCCGGCCGATACCGCAACCCTAGACCCCGAGAAAGTGATCGCCCTGATCACCTCCGACGGCGGCCCGCAGGCGCACACCGCGATCCTGGCACGCGGGCTGGGCCTTCCCGCGATTGTGGCGGCTAAGGGCGTGACCGAAATCCCCGACGGCACCGTCGTATACGTGGATTCTAACGAAGGCATAGTGGACACCGAACCGACCGATGCCGACCGTCAAGCCGCCGAGAAGTACGCCAACCGCAAACCTATCGCCGACTTCGACGGTAAAGGCGTGCTCGCCGACGGCACCCGGGTGGAGCTTTACGCAAACGTGGGCGACGGCAAATCCGCTGAGAAGGCTGCGAGCCTCAACGCCGAAGGTGTGGGCCTGCTGCGTACCGAATTTGGATTCCTCGGTCATGATGCCGAGCCGAGCATTGAGACGCAGGCACAAACCTACAAGTCCGTTTTCGACGCATTCCCCGGCAAACATATTGTGGTCCGCACCCTGGACGCGGGCGCCGATAAGCCCCTGCCGTTCCTGAACGTGAAAGAGGAAGAGAACCCGGCGCTGGGTGTGCGCGGGTTCCGCACCGACTGGACCGTACCCGGGGTGCTCACCCGCCAGCTGGAGGCCATTAAAAAGGCGTACGACGAGTCAGACGCCGATATTTGGGTGATGGCCCCCATGATTTCAACCACCTCTGAGGCGCGTAACTTCGCGAAAATGCTCAAAGAGGTAGATTTGCCGGTGCACGGTGTGATGGTGGAAACCCCCGCCGCCGCCGTGAACGCTGAGGCAATTCTGGGCGAGGTTGATTTCGTGTCGATCGGCACGAACGACCTGACCCAGTACACCATGGCCGCCGACCGCCTGCTGGGCGATTTGGCGCACCTGAACAACCCGTGGCAGCCGGCGGTGCTAAAGATGATTAAGCTGACCGTCAAGGGCGCCAAGCGGGCCTCCGTGAACGCGGGCAAGAAGAAGTACGTGAGCGTGTGCGGTGAGGCTGCCTCAGACCCGGCGCTGGCCGTGGTGCTGATCGGGTTGGGTGTGGACACCCTGTCGATGAACGCCGCCGCTATTCCGGCGGTCGCCGCGGTGCTGAAGTCTGTGACCTTGGAGCAGGCGCGGCACATCGCCAATAAGGCGTTGGAGCAAATCTCTTCGGCTGAGGCGAAGGCCGCAGCCCGTGAAGAGCTGCCGATCCTGGACGAGCTGGGCCTGTAGCAACGCCCTGGTGTACGGGACGCATCGGGGGTTGAGGCCGTGTTAGAGCCGCAGCCGCCGATGCGCCCCTGATGGGGTCATCATGAACCTAAGTAGTGGGCGGAAAATTTACGGTAGAATCACCTAAATACGGGTACAAAACCACCCGTCTGCACTAGAATAGTAAGCAACGTAACTTATTCCATAAAGGAGAAAACTATGGCAGAGCGCGAAGCAACCATTGCCAGCCGTGTTGGTCTACACGCCCGTCCGGCAGCTATTTTCGCTGAGGCAGCAGGCGACCTCCCCGTCGAGGTTACTATCGCGGCCAAGGGTGAGCCCGCCGATGAGGCTATGGACGCAGCATCCATCCTGTCCTTGATGTCTTTGGGCGCTAAGCACGGTGACGTCGTTGTTCTGCGTGCCGAAGGTGAAGGCGCTGAAGAGGCTCTAGACACTCTGGTCAAGATCCTTGAGACCGACCACGACGCCGAGTAAACACGGACTATACGATAGCGTGTAGCCGTCTTATTCGACTCAGACGCCCCGCCGCCGGAAAATGTCACCGGCGGCGGGGCGTTTAATCACCCAGCTCACCGCCCCTGAGGGTATGCTGCGCTCGGCAATTTTTACACTAAATTTTGCTGCGTTTTTTGTTTCACGCACAGGTGCTGCTTGCTAGACTAGGTACGCAGCCCAAACACTTCGGAGACACCTATGGCAGATGAGCGGAACCGTCCCACCGGCGACGGTTCAGAACCCCACGATAATCCACACACCACACCGCGCCCCAAAAGGTATGAGCCGCACGCGCACCCCATGCCAGCTGTGTCGCTGAACCAGGTGAACGACGCGCAATTACGGGACGCGCTTGCGCATTCTTCCCGCAGCTCCCGCAAAGCACTGTACGAGGTGGCGCAGGCGCACGGGGTTGAGACGAGCACCGAGCAGACGCAGCTGCTGCCGGTGGATGAGGCAGGCATGCCGACTGTCTCCATTGACGATGAGCTGGTGCCCGAGCCGATGCCGGGCGAAACCACCCCCAAATCCTCTGACGTGGCTGCGGCCTACCCGCCCTCACGCCCGGTTCCGATGACAGGCATGATCCCGCGTGTGCCGAATTCGCAGGCGGCCCAGCGGTTCGGCGGGGTGGACCCCGAGCCGCCGGAGGGGTACGCCTCCCCGAAGTCGGAGCCGACCACCACCTTGCCGACGGTGCACCGCGGCGGGGGCGGGCGCTGGGGCGTGCGTACCCTGCGATCGTTTGTGCGTCCGGGCGCCGAGGGCCCCGCCCTGCGCGGCAGCGCCCGTATCGCTCAGCGGCAGTTTGCGCTCAAGAGCCGCAAGGAGGAGCAGGCCGCGCGTGAGGCGTTCCGCCGCGAGAAGGAGCACGCCCGGGACACCTTGAACTACACTCTGCGTCTGGCGGAGGCGATGTTCCATTACGGGGCGGATGCCATGGATGTGGATTCCGCTATTATTGCGGTTTCTTCGGCGTTCGGCCTGGACTCGGTTGAGGTTGATATTACCAACCAGTCGGTGACGATTAACTACACCTCCGACCCGGACACGTACATGGAGTCACGCATTATGAAGCGCGTGGGCCTGGATGAGAGGTTCACCCACACCCTGGTGCGGGTGGTGCGTTCTTCTACGGAGAACTACGAGGCGCTGGCCTCCATTTACGAGCTGATTCACGAGATTACAGCCGGTGGCATCACCCTTGAGGTGGCGGATCTGCGGTTGAGTGAGATTACGCACCGCCCTAAACCGTACCCGCCGGCGGTGATCTGGTTGGCGAATATCTTTGGGGCTTCGACGCTTACGGTTGCTCTGGGCGGCGGCTGGGCGACTGCGGTGGCGGCGGGTATTATTTTTACGCCCGTGTACCTGCTGATTCAGTGGCTGCGGAAGATTGGGATGCCCGCGTTCTTCCGGATGGCCGCCAGTGCGGGGCTTATGACGTTCCTGGCGATTCTGCTCGGTGGTGAGGGGTCGATGCTGCACCGGCCGGATACGCCGCTGTCGGCGCCGCTGGTGGTTGCGGCGGGTTTGATTATGTTCCTGCCAACATCCCGCCTGGTGTCTGCGGTGCAGGATGCGATTAACGGGTTCCCGATTACATCTGCGGGGCGGTTCGTGTCTACAGGTATGAGCTTCCTGGGGCTGGTGATTGGTATTGCCAGCGCGGTGAGCGCCTTAGCGGTTTTTGGCGGGCCCACTATCGATATTGAGCAGACGAAGTTCGTCCCGTCCGATACCGCCACGTTTGCCGTGTTTATGCTGGCGGCGACCGCAGCGTTTGCCGTGGCGGCGCACACGAAGGTGGCGAAAATCGGCTGGCTGCTGATGATTACCACCGCGGGCCTGATCACGTACTACGGGTACTGGGTGCTGACGGGGGAGAGCACGGGCCGGTCAAATACGGCGCTGGCTGCGTTTGTGATTGGCCTGTTCAGCACCTATATGGCGTATAGGCTGCACGCGCCGCAGGCGATCTTTTCGATTCCGGCGCTGACGTTCCTGCTGCCGGGCCTGGAATTTTTCCGGGGCATGTATCTGCTCACGGTTGATACGAACGTGGTGTTCGGCCTCTCCAGCATGGTCACGGCGGTTTCGGTTGTGATTGCCATGGCGGCGGGCACGGCGGCGGGTAACTACCTGATGCAGTACCTGCTGCAGCGGTTCGCACCGACCACGGGGGAGACGGACTAGCCTAGCCCCCTTAAAACGGTATTGCCGTAGCCGGGCGGATGTGATTCCGTTCGGCTACGGCAACCGCCGTTTAAAACCCTATTTGACGTGCCAGTCTACCCCGGTGGCCCCCTGCTGCGCCAGCAGCTCGTTCACGCGTGAGAACGGGCGGGAGCCGAAGAACCCTTTGCTGGCTGAGAGCGGCGAGGGGTGCGCCGACTCCACGCACGGGTACGGTGCGAGCATGGGCGCGGTGCGGCGCGCATCGGCGCCCCACAGCAGCCCCACCAGCGGTTTGTCGCGGGCTACGAGGGCTTCAATGGCCTGCTGGGTCACCTGTTCCCAGCCTTTATTGCGGTGGGAGGCGGGTTTGCCTTCTCGCACGCTGAGCACCCTGTTCATGAGCATCACTCCTTCGTCAGCCCAGCTGGAGAGGTCGCCGTGTTCTGCGGGGGCGATTCCTAAATCGTCGTTGAGTTCCCGGTAGATGTTGTTCAGCGAGCGCGGCAGGGGGCGCACATCGCGGTGCACTGAGAATGACATGCCCATGGCGTGCCCGGGGGTGGGGTACGGGTCTTGTCCGAGGATGAGCACTTTGACTTCGCTCATGGGCCGGGCGAAGGCACGGAAAATGTCGTCCCCGGCGGGGAAGGTGCGGTGCCCTGCGGCGTGTTCGGTGCGCAAAAAATCGCCCATGGCGCGGATTTGCGGTTCGACCGGGGCGAGGGCTTGTGCCCATTCTTCGTGCATAATGGACGACAGCGGCGGATACTCGGACATGGATACCTCCCGTAGGTGCGGCGCACACAACATAAATTACGTACTCTAGAGTAGAGCACACCCGGTCTGTGAGAACACCCGCGAGGTCATGGTGAATAAGAAATTTGAGGAACTTAGCCCCTTGGAGCGGGCCATTATTGGTATTGAGAAGCGCCGCTGGAAGTACCAGGGGTCGAAGGAGAAAACCATTGGGGCGCTGGGCATCACACCTATTGCCTATTATCAGAAGCTCAACACGATGATTGATGACCCTCGCGTCATTGCGGCGGAGCCGATTCTGACTGCGCGCCTGCGGGAGCACCGCGACCAGCAGTAGCGTTATGGCGGCGTTGAGCACCGCGCCCAACGAGGGCCGCAGGGCGCCTGCGGTTCGGCAGATAAATTAGCCACAAAACGGTAGAGGATGCTGAATAACTCTTCCTGAAAACTTTACAATGGGTGTGTTATTGTTCAGACCCGTCCTTGGAGTCGGGCGAGAATCCCTGTAATCTGTATAGAACACCAAAGACGACCCACCCGAGAGATGCATGAGTAAGTATCCGCACGACGAATTCGATGATATCGACGAGAATACCGCCCGGCGCGGCATCTATCGCGGTACTATCGACGACCCCGCTAAGGACCCGCGAGGAGCCATTCCTCTTGTCACGGCCGGGGTTATTGCGTTGCTCTTGGGCGCGTCCATGTATGTGATGGCTCCCCGCTACAGTTCACCCAACTCTGCGGGCTCTAAAGCGTATGCGGGTAAGGCGGCAGCCAGCCCTTCCAGTAACGCCCCAAAAACTGATGGCGGGAATAAGAGCGGCAGCGCCCAGCCGTCGCAGTCGTCGAGCCAGAGCTCCACCTCGGGGACTGTGGCCGTGTATAACGCGTCGGCCCCTTCGGGCAGCGCATCCCGTGCCGCCGCTAAGCTTAAGAGCTACACCATTAGTGAGACCGGCAACTGGCCCGGTAACCCGCCGCAGAGCAGCACCGTCTACTATAAGAGCGGCGCCCAGCAGCAGGCCCAGCAGGTTGCTAACGCTGTGGGTATTAGCAATGTTCAGGAAGGCACCGCCGAGGATCTGGGCAGTAACGACACAGTCGTGGTGCTTGCCAGCGACTTCCAGAGCTAGTTCATTCATTCTTTCCCCTGCACATGATCCGGGCGTTAGTGCTGTGCCCGTGAGCATCTATGTGGGCTGTGCCCTGTTTTTCCTGCTGTGCCGCGCGTGTTCCTTGCGCTGTTGGCGATATGATGGCCCGCCACGGCCGAAAATGTTTGCCCCTGGGTGCGGTCGGTGCCAAAATTGATGTAGCATTCGGTGCACCCACGGTGCGCATGCGCCGTGAAGCGTTCTGCGGCGGCGCATCCGCTCGGGTGCACCGCACACTTTTGATATAGGGATTCCTACATTCATTTATCAGGAAATATAGGTCCAGGAGGGACATCGCCACATGGCAAAACTTATTGCTTTTGATGAAGAAGCTCGTCGCGGTCTAGAGCGCGGACTGAACACCCTAGCCGATGCCGTTAAGGTGACTCTTGGCCCCCGTGGCCGCAACGTCGTGCTTGAGAAGTCGTGGGGCGCACCCACGATCACCAACGACGGTGTTTCCATCGCCAAAGAGATCGAGCTTGAAGACCCCTATGAAAAGATTGGCGCCGAACTCGTCAAAGAGGTAGCCAAGAAGACCGACGATATCGCAGGTGACGGTACCACCACCGCAACTGTGCTCGCTCAGGCGCTCGTGCGTGAGGGCCTGCGCAACGTGGCTGCTGGTGCTGACCCGCTGAGCCTCAAGCGCGGCATTGAGAAGGCTGTTGAGGAGGTCACCAAGACCCTGCTCGACTCCGCAAAAGAGGTTGAGACTGAGGAAGAGATCGCGGCAACCGCATCCATCTCTGCGGGCGATCAGGAGATCGGTAAGCTGATCGCTCAGGCTATGGAGAAGGTCGGCAAGGAAGGTGTGATTACCGTTGAGGAATCCAACACCTTCGGCCTGCACCTGGAACTCACCGAGGGTATGCGCTTCGATAAGGGCTTCCTCTCCGGCTACTTCGTGACCGACCCCGAGCGTCAGGAAGCTGTGCTGGAAGACCCCTACATCCTGGTGGTCAACCAGAAGATCTCGAACGTGAAGGATCTGGTTCCCGTCCTGGAGAAGGTCATGCAGTCCGGCAAGCCGCTGCTGATTATCGCCGAGGATGTTGAGGGCGAGGCTCTGGCGCTGCTCGTGCTGAACAAGATGCGCGGCTCCATCAAGTCCGTTGCCGTGAAGGCACCCGGTTTCGGTGACCGTCGCAAGGCTATGATGGCTGATATTGCGATCCTCACCGGCGGCCAGGTTATTACCGAAGAGGTTGGCCTCGCGCTGGATACCGCAACCCTGGATATGCTGGGTAAGGCACGCAAGGTTGTTGTCACCAAGGACGAGACCACCATTATTGAGGGTGCTGGCGACGCCGCCGCACTTGATGGCCGTGTGGCACAGATTCGCGCCGAGATCGCAAACTCCGATTCCGACTACGACCGCGAGAAGCTGCAGGAGCGCCTGGCAAAGCTCGCCGGTGGTGTGGCTGTGCTCAAGGCTGGCGCAGCAACCGAGGTTGAGCTGAAGGAACGCAAGCACCGCATTGAGGATGCTGTGCGTAACGCAAAGGCAGCCGTTGAAGAGGGTATTGTCCCCGGCGGCGGCGTGGCACTGATTCAGGCGGGCGCGAAGGTCTTCGACAAGCTCGACCTGAAGGGGGATGAGGCAACCGGCGCGAACATCGTGCGTGTGGCTATCGATGCGCCGCTGAAGCAGATCGCAACGAACGCTGGCCTTGAGCCCGGCGTGGTGGTCGATAAGGTTCGTTCCCTGCCCGAGGGCACCGGTCTGAACGCTGCAACCGGCGAGTACGAAGATCTCATGGCTGCGGGTATTAACGACCCCGTGAAGGTGACCCGTTCCGCTCTGCAGAACGCAGCATCGATCGCTGGCCTGTTCCTGACCACCGAGGCTGTGGTGGCGAACAAGCCTGAGCCCGCATCCGCTGCGGCACCTGCTGCTGACCCGATGGGCGGCATGATGTAACGTTTCCCGACTGAGGGAGTATGTTGAAGCTCTCCGGGGTGGGTTCCTGACCGGCACAATGCCGGGTGCGGGACTCACCCCGGAGAGCTTTTGTCTATGCTCTTCAGGGCCGCGAGCGGGTGGTTTTTTGGCTCGAGCAGGTAGGAAAATTCTACCTTTTCGGCACAATACTACCTGCTTGCGCATATGTGTGATTGTTCGTGACGTGCGCTGTGATTCGTTCGGGATGGGCAAGCCACGCGGTATGCTGGATTTATGATGCCTAACACCACCTCCAAATCTTCCGAAAACAACGCCCCCGATGCCCCCGCCCATTCCGACCAAAATGCAAAGAGTATCGGCTCGCGAAATTCATTTCTGAGCATCGGGTCGGTGAACTCATTCTGCAGCATTGGCTCCGTAAATTCGGCGTTTTCTATCGGCTCGGCTTTCTCGTTCGGATCTATCGGTTCGGCTTTTTCTTCGCTGTCCGTTGCCTCGTGCCTGAGCTACATGAGCGTGTTATCGGTTTTATCGGAAGCATCTGTGCTCTCGGCACGGTCGTACAGGTCGGTGCTTAATGCGGGCCAGCAGAAGAAGGCAAAGAAGCCGTAGCCTTTCCGACCGATCCAGTCCCGCCTGCCTGCTAAAAAGAGCCTTTATGTGAATAAAGCGGCAAAAACTACGCTTTATTCACATAAAGGCTCTTTTTCCGATGGGGCAGGGGCGAAGGAGCACGCCTTGAGGGGCACATCAGCAAAACCACCCGGCGGGTTACCCGTGCCCGCGCATCCACAAGGTAGAATAGTGGGGCTATGGAATGCGCCTATTACCGTGAGAGTCTTTGCCGCTCCTGCACCAGCATCGAAACCCCATACCCCGCCCAGCTCGCGGCGAAACAGGCCGATGCGCGCAGGCTTCTTGCGGCGTACCCTCACCTGACCTGGCTGGAACCTGTCGCCAGTGCCGAGGCGCATTTTCGGAATAAGGCGAAGCTGGTGGTGGGCGGTTCGGCGCAGAACCCGTCCCTGGGCATCGTGGATTACCGTTCGGGGCGCGCCACCGATTTAAGCGAATGCCCGCTCTATATTAAGCCGATTGAGCGCGCCATTCCGGTGCTGCACGAGCTCATTCAGCGTGCCGATTTGACCCCGTATGACATTCCGGCCCGGCGCGGTGAGCTCAAGAATATTCTGGTGACCGCATCCGAGACGGGCGAGCTGATGGTGCGGTTTGTGCTCCGCTCGAAGAAGCTGCTGGTGCCTATTCGCCGCCAGCTGGGGTGGCTGCAGGAGCGTCTGCCGAAGTTGGCGGTGCTGTCGGTGAACCTGCTGCGCGAGCATGTGGCGCTGATTGAGGGCGATGAAGAGATTATTCTGACCGAGCGGCAAACCCTGCCGATGCGCGTGAACGGCATGAGCCTGCACCTGCGACCACAGAGTTTCTTTCAGACGAACACGCAGATTGCGCAGGCGATGTACGCGCAAGGCCGCGAGTGGGTGGGGCAGGCGCAGCCGCGCACGCTCTGGGATTTGTATTGCGGCGTGGGCGGTTTTGCCCTGCACGCGGCGCAGGTGATGCACGGTGAGGTCACCGGGATCGAGATCAGTGCGGAGGCGATTCGTAGTGCCCAGCGTACCGTTGCCGAGCAGGGGCTTAAGGGCGTGAAATTTGCGGCGGGGGACGCGACCGAGTTCGCCGTGAATGCCCGCGAAACCCCTGAGATGCTGGTGGTGAACCCGCCCAGGCGAGGTATTGGCGAGAGGCTGTGCGCCTGGGTTGAGGGATCGAGGATTGAGCACGTCATCTATTCGAGCTGCAACGCAAAAACCCTTGCCGCTGACCTGGCGCGCATGCCTTCTTACAAGCCGGTCGCCGCGCGTGTGCTCGATATGTTCCCTCACACGAACCACTACGAGGTTATGGTGTTGCTCAGGCGCGGGTAGGTTTCCCGAGCATATACATAACCCAACCCTAGGGCGCGAGCAGATAGTATTTCGGCGAGAAGATAGCGGTTTGTTATCTTCTCGCCGAAATACTATCTGCTCGCGATGTTTCGGGCATCCCGCAGCGTGGCGGGTGCGAAGTGGTAGTACCCCAAAGATGGATACGCAGAGCAGGTCATGCACCCGCACGGTTCTTTGCCTCATTCCGCGATTCCTGCGCCCGTATCGCTCGTGCGGTCGGGCCGAGAATGAACGTGAATACGGTGGCGATAACGAAGAGTGACCCTCCGGCAACGATGGTGTTGATCGCGCCGAATGCTGGTACCGCCCATCCTGTGATGAGGTACCCGACCATACCTGCTAGGGAGAAAACCACGCCCATGAAGCTGTAGACGCGCCCGCGCATGTGCTCGTCAATAGCGTCTGCGAAGAGAACCTGCCCGAGCACTTCTTCGGGTCCGTAGAACATGCCCCAGGTGAACCAGAGTACGAGTACCGCCCACAGTGCCGGGTACAGTCCCATGCTCAGACAAACAGCGCCGTAGCCGAGTCCGGAGATGCACATCCACCCGCGTTTGGTTATGCGTACCCGCCCGGTGCCTGTACCGACGCCGAGTTTGGCTGAGAGCCAGGAGCTGATCACGCATCCGGCGGCGTAGACGGAAGTTGCGATTCCGAAGGCAGTGTAGTCGTGCCCGAGGCCGCGGGTGAGGTATTCGAGCATGGGCAGGGTGGTGATGGGTACGGCGGCGATGGAGAGGAACCAGAAGGTGAGCATGCCGCGCACGACCGGGTTGTGTGCGGTGTAGGCGGCGCCTTCGCGCAGGAGTCTGCCGGTGTGGTGTTCCTGCACGGTGGCGGTGCGTTCGGCGTGGGTGAGGTCGTAGTTGCGTATGGTGGCGACGGTGAGGGCGGCGAGCAGGTTGAGGGTGCCTGCGAATCCGACGGCGAGGGCTGGGGTGGTGAAGGATGCGACGGCGGCTGCGATGGTGGGGCCGAGGGTTTGGGCGAGGAAGATGAGGCTGCCGCGGCGTGCCATGTATTTTTGGTAGTCGTCGCCGAGCAGGGAGGGCATGGCGGCGGAGGCTGCGGGGGATGAGAAGGTGCCGAAGGTTGAGACGAGAAATGCGATGGTGAGGAAGGCGGACAGTCCTGCGGCGGCGTAGAGGGCTGGGGATGCGATGAGTAGGGCGGCGCTGGCGAGTCTGAAGCTGACGGTGAGGGTTTTGCGGTTGAATCTGTCGGCGATGGTGCCTGCGAAGGGTGCGAAGAGGATGACGGGGACTGCCTCGACGACCATGACGATAGCGGAGTGGGCGAGGTCGCCGGTGGCGCCGTAGGTCAGCAGGGGCATGGCGATAGCTTGGATACTGGACGCAAGAGCATCAGAAACCTGCGCGGTCAGGAGCGTGAGCTGCCCGCGTGCGTTCAGCGGCGTTGCTGATGTGGGTTTTGCGGTCGAGTCTGGTGTGTTTGTTGGAATGCGCGGCGCAGGTGATTCAGGGTGCTCAGGCGAAAGCTCTGTGGTGCGTCTCATAATACTGTGGATTCTATCACGGGTGAGAACGCTGGTGGGTGGGGTGTGGAAGGTTCGCTGAATAGGTGTGGAACCCACGGGATGACAAACTGATAGATACAGTGGACCTCAGATGAGGGCAAGCCGCTTCAAATAAAAACCATCACCCTGCCATCACGTCCCGTCGCCGCCTCAACATTCTCCCTCCCACCGCTTCTCACGAAGTTGTCAGCGAGAGTAGAATAAAGATACGGAAGGTTTCTTAGATGAAACCTATGCCGAAAGGAACAGATGATGTCAAAGTTTAAGACCGAAGTAACCGAAGGTATTTTCCCGCTGGGTGAGGTGAACCCGGTATCGACAGCGCCGGATATGCCGTCAAGCTACAACTACCCGCTGGTGTTTGACCCGGAGGTGAGCGCCAAGGTGGCGAACGTGAGTTTTGAGCCCGGTGCCCGTACTAAATGGCATAAGCATGTGGGTGGGTACCAGATTTTGTTGGTGACCGCCGGTGAGGGCTGGTATCAGCAGGAGGGCGAGGAGCCCCGCAAACTTCACGCCGGGGATGTGGCGGTCGCCCGTAATGGGGTGAAGCACTGGCACGGTGCCGCTGCCGATTCGTGGCTTTCGCATATCGTGGTGAACGCGGGTGAGGCTGTTTGGGGCGACCCGGTGACTGATGAGGAATACCCGGACTCCGAGAAATATAGGTAAACGCGGTCTCGAAGGCCGGATGCGTGGGCAGGGCTTCGTGTTTTTCTGGGGTCTTCATCGAGCCAGCTAACTTAGCCACAGCATCGCGATCAGGCACATAACACTAGTGTAAGCGCGCGAGCAGATAGGATTTCGACGAAAAGATAACATTTCGCTATCTTTTCGTCGAAATCCTATCTGCTCGCGCGGTGCTCTTAGGGTATCCCGCAGAGTGGCGGGTGCGAGGCGGTGGCACGCGCGGATGCGGCGTGTCGCTGTGGGTTTCGCGTCATAAAGCGCCACAAACAAAATTTTTGGGTGTTTCTCTCCGAAAATCCTAGGTTTAAGGAAACGTTAAGGGTAATCTAATGCCTGAACGACGTTTCAAGGGCAAACGGAGGAATCCATGAGTCAATACGAGACTGAAGTGACCGAGGGTGTGTTCCCGCTCGGCGGTGTGAACGATGCGCTCGCCCAGTATTTCAGCGGAACCAGCTACATGAATACGCTGGTGAATGATCCGGATGTGCCTGTCACCGTGGCGAATGTGAGTTTCGAGCTCGGCGTTCGCAATAACTGGCACAAGCATAATGGTGGGTTCCAGATCATCCTAGCGACAGCGGGGGAGGGCTGGTACCAGGAAGAAGGTCATCCGCCCGCCAAACTCCATGCTGGGGATGTGGCTCTCGCCAAAGACGGCGTGAAGCACTGGCACGGAGCTCCGGTAGACTCATGGTTCTCCCACCTTGTTATTACGGCAGGTACGGCAGAATGGCTGGAACCGGTGGGAGATGGTGAATACCCAAATTCCGAAACATAGGTAAGCACGGTTCCGACCGAATACGGCAGCCCGCAGCGTGGCGGGTCTGAGGCAGAAGTGTGTCGAGGTGACGCGCTGGCGTGGGCTTTGCGAAAGAAAGCGTATAGATTTGCAAAGAAAAGTGTGAAATAATATTTAATATTATAAACCATTGTTTCACTATATTACATATTATATAGATAACTCTCAAGATTAAAAATTTTTTCTTGTTCACTTTTCTCGTTGATGCTACTTAGGATATAATTGAATACAGCAAAATTATCTGAATACTAATATAGGGGTGAAGAATTGAACAACCTTTACATTGTTGGTAATGGTTTTGATCTTGCACATGGACTTCCAACATCTTATACACATTTCGCTTATTTCATTTATAAAAATTATATTGCTGATACACAACCTGAATATAAATGTTTAGTGTATGAAGAATTTCTGGAAAAATCTGAGAATATTTTAATATCTCTTAGTCATAATGTCTGGAATTTTCCGGCTGAAGAAATAGAAGATATACAGCCTTGGGCCTATGTAAAAGGGGTGCTTGCGGGTTTTTTGGGGATTCTTAGTTATTGTGAAACTGATGATTTATGGTCACATTTAGAGTATGCGCTTGGAGAGATTGATTATCAGCTGATTCGCGATGAGATTGAGGATATTGTTGATAAGGAGGGAGATCTTGATCCTCGAAAGACTGGATATGTTTTAGAGGATGGTAGTAGCCCTTGGCCTCGTGCTGCCCAGGAATTTAAAAAAGTCTTTAGACAATGGATAGCTACAGTTGATATTGAGAAATCTAGAATGAAAGAAAGTTTTTTAAATTACTCAAAAATTAATAAAGGAGGTTTCATTAATTTTAATTACACAGAAACTCTTCAGAAAATGTATGATGTGCAGAGTCAGAATATATTGTATATACACGGTTTTAGGGGTAATGAAAAAGACGAACTTATTGTAGGTCATTGCGCTAGAGAAGTTGGCTATAAGAGCTATATGCTGGAATATGATGACAATGTTCGCGATTTGCATGAGGAATTAAAAAAAGATGTACAGCTAGGTAAATTGAAAAAATTTCTGGATATTCAAGAAAATGTGGACAGTATAATTTGTATAGGATTTAGTTTTGGTGATTCTGACGACGAATATATCCGTGCCCTTATCAATCACCCTAAAACCTCGCACGCAGCCTGGTTGCTCAATGAATATTGTAAGAATGAAGTAGCCGAGCAGTTCAAGAAACTACAGAGGTTTGGTGTAGATCCATCGAAAATTACCTCTGGAAAAATTCTGTGATCAACCCTTCTTCGGGTGCTTAGCTACTACCTCGGGGCGGGCGTCAAGTAATGCCCGCCCTGCGGTGGTGAGCTTATAAGACCGCACGGGGACCGCGTCCTCAAGTTGGGTGGGGGAGAGGTGTTCCCGCGCAAGCCTCATCAAATCGGCCTTTTTCGCACTGCTCAAGTCGTTCACGCCCGCATCCTTGAGAGCCTTGCGCAGTGCCGGGGCAGTCACCAAATCCAAAGAATCAGCGGCAGACTCCACCTCCACGACCCCGGCCTCAACCAGCATCCGCAGGTCGAACGCCGCATCGATCCCGTAGACGTACTCAAAATATTTCGGGAACCAGCTCTGCGTGGTAAAGGTATCGAAGCTTATGCGCCACAGCAGAATAATGTCGCCCGCCGTCACCTCAAACAGGTACCCACCATAAAGTTCAATGTCGGCGACCGGCTCAAGCGCCCACTTCGGAACGGCCTTCGACGAGGACAGCTCCACCTCTTCAAGCCACGCCGCCAGGTCACGCTTGGGCGAAATATACGGCAGGCTCCGATGGTTGCGGTACAGGTGCTCAACCGCCGCAACCTGCTCGGCAGTCGCACCATCACGCCAATCGGCTCCGCCCGTACTGACTGTCACTACGCTACCCCTCTCGAACTGGCCGCACCCGTAATACTCTCTAACTTTTTCATATCACTGCCCTCTGCCAATATTTATTTCAAATATACTTAATTCCCAATTTTATAACTCCGAAAGTAATCTAACTGCCATTTTTGCGTTGACTGAGCTGTTTTATTTAAATTTGTACACCAAGGTGGATAAAAACGCATAGCCATTTTCCCTTTACTATCCCTTGTAGAGAGAATCCTTTTATTAACTGCCACCTCTTTCGGGATAATAAATAGCCCACTATTGTAGCTGTCGATTACGACAATAACAAGTTCATCACCCAAGTCTTCATTAGTATAAGGAACATTATTATTATTTTGGTCCTTTTTCCAAAAGACTGTAAAGTAGCCTTCTTTTTTGGATGTCCTCTTTGCTAAACGACACCTTTTATATTTTTGCTCTTCCTTTGTCTTAATAAGGAGACCTTCATAGTCCTCATTCCATTTTTCTTTAATGAAATCAAAATCACCATAAAACTCATGAAGGATATCAATAATTTTCAATATTTTATTACCTTTCTTCGGAAAATCTTTTTTATTAATAGAAGATATCTCGGTTCCGCTCGTACTGACAGCCACTATGCCGCCCCACCCGAACCGTCTGCACCCGCGAGAATGCCTGCCGCATAGGCTGCCTGCCCCATGTGCTGGGCGGCATCGTCGATCATACTCACCAGCCGCACCCCGCGCGTCACATGCGGAGTCCAGGACGTATCAATCACGTCATCCAAATCAGCCTCGCTCAAACCCGCGACATACTCGCTCAACGCCGCAGTGGCCGCACCCAAATATTCGGCCAACAGTGCGGCATCCTCCACCACGACGGCGCGCGCCTGCTCCGCAGTATGCCCGTAGCCCACCGTATCGCCCAGCTCACTCAAGTTGAAGCGGGCATCAAACCCCTGGCTATGCCACACCTGCGGCTCGCCGTTTAGCTGCGCGAGCTGCACATCCATCTGCCGCCCCGCATGCCACAGCAGCCAGGCGATCGAATTCGTATGCCCACCAGCGTGCGCGTTCAACACCCCTGCGGGCAGAGCGTCTACAAGGGCTTTTGCCTCAGTTGCGGGTCGGCTTGCAGCTTCGCACAGAACATCGCGGGCATCCATTGCGGCTCCTTCATTCGGGGTAAAAACGTCTACCACCAGTCTAGATTCCAAAGCGCAGAGGCACATCTATTTTGGGGTTTGTTGTGCATTCAGCGACTTAAATAACCGCCAGATGCAAAACAAACACCAAAATAGAAAACCGAGGTGTACCAAGGCCAACCGGCGCAATAACGCTCACCGTCGCCGCTCTTTCACAACTGACTCTGCGTAACGGTCTCCTGGTAGTGCTCGCCCCATGCCCACAGTGCATCGAACAGGGTGCGCATGCTCTGCCCCAGCTCGGTCAGCTTATACTCCACGCGCGGCGGCACCTGCTCGTAGACGGTGCGGGTGAGGATTCCGCGAGCCTCAAGCTGGCGCAGGTTCTCGGTGAGCACTTTCTGCGAAATATTGCCGAGCGAACGCTGAAGCTCTTTATAGCGCAGGGGCCCGTTGAGCAGATCGCGCACAATAAGGGCACCCCAGCGCGTTGAAATAACCTCCAGCGTGGTTTCGACGGGGCACTGCGGCAATTCGGCGTTTTGGTAAAGATACTGGTCCGTCACAATAGTTTCCTTGGGGTAACTGGGGCACGTTAAAGTGCCGTCTTCACAGGTGTTTATCGCGTCGGTAGCGTTGAATACGTCCTAAGAATACAACGTTTATCGCGGAGGAAACATGAAAATCGCAGTCATCGGTGCAAACGGTAAGTCCGGTACTCTCGTCGTGCGCGAAGCCGTCGAACGCGGGCATGAAGTTACCGCTATCATGCGGTCCGAACACCCCACCCAGGCGCAGCACACGCTCATCAAGGACGTTTTCGCGCTCACTCGCAGCGACCTGTCTGGGTTCGATGCGGTAGTAGACGCCTTCGGCGCGTGGACTCCCGAGAGCCTGCACCTGCACAAGGATCACCTAGTCCATCTTGCGGATGCGCTCAGCGGCACCCAAACCCGTCTGCTCGTTATCGGCAGCGCTGGCAGCCTCTACCCCGACTCGACCACGGATCAGCGGCTTGTAGACTCGCCCGCCATGCCCGAAGAATTCAAGCCGCTGGCTACCGCGATGGCGCAGGCGTATGATGCGCTGCGCATCCGCGACGATGTTGCCTGGACGTACCTGAGCCCGGCCCTGGTGTTTAACCCTGAGGGTGAGCGCACGGGTGAATACCAGCTGGCAGGCGATGTGCTGACGATGAATGCTGCCGGGCAGAGCGAAATCAGCTATGCGGATTTTGCGGTCGCCGTGCTTGACCTTATCGAGTCGGGGGAGCATCAGTGCGAGCGCGTGAGTGTGGTGTCGCGGTAGCTTACACCCCCGCTGCTGGGTGTAAAAAGAGCCTTTATGTGAATAAAGCGGGATTTCCAACGCTTTATTCACATAAAGGCTCTTTTTAGGCTGCATAAGATAAGGTAGACGACCCGCCCCCAGCGCAGCGTCAAAAAACTTAATGTTTTCTTGCAAAACCCAGGAATAAATGCCATACGCCGCCCGTTGAAGTTCACCGGAACACCAGACACAAATTATGAACACCTCAAACTTCACCGGGAGAACACTATGACTACCGCGCGCCTTCACTTCGATATGGTCGTTATCGGCTTCGGCAAAGGCGGCAAAACCCTTGCTGGCGCCTACGCGAAAACCGGCAAGAACGTTGCCCTGATCGAGCAGTCCTCAAACATGTACGGCGGCACCTGCATCAATATCGGCTGCGTGCCCACCAAGGCGCTTGTGCACCGGGCTGACGAATTCCGTGCCCTCGGCGAGCACAATGCCGAAGCTGCGAACGCCGCCTACGAGAGCGCCGTGATTTTCCGCGACAAACTCACCGGTGCCATGCGCGCGAAGAACCGCGAAATCCTCGAATCGAACGCCACCGCCAAACTCATTGACGGTCACGCACGGTTCCTCTCAGACACCGAGGTTGAGGTCACCGCGGGCGAGGACAAACTGGTCGTCACCGCCGACTGTTTTATCATCAACACCGGTGCCGTGGCGACTATCCCGCCTATCCCGGGCGCCCGCGAATCGAAGCGCGTGCTCACCTCCACCGAACTGCAGAAGCTCACCCCGCGCCCGAAACGCCTGGGCATTATCGGCGGCGGTCCTATCGGCGTCGAGTTCGCCGGTATTTTCTCCTCCTACGGCACCAAAGTAACCCTGCTTGAAGGCGCTCCCGCGCTTTTCGGGCGTTACGATGACGACGTCGCCCAGGCGGCACGCGAGATTATCGCCGACCAAGGCATTACCGCTCACGCGGGCGTTCGCGTAGAGTCTGTAACCGATAACGCCGACTCCGTGACCGTGAACTACCTGGACTCTGAGGGTGCGTCCAAGCACCTTGAGGTGGATTACGTGATGGTTGCAACCGGGCGCAAACCTGCCACCGAGGGGCTGGGGCTTGAGAACACGAGCATCGAAACCACCGAGCACGGCGCAATCGCTGTCGACGAGCACCTGCGCACCACGGCACCGAATATTTTTGCGCTCGGCGACGTTAACGGCGGCCCGCAGTTCACCTACATTTCGCTGGATGACTACCGCGTGGTGCTCTCGCAGCTGCTCGGTGACGGTTCCCGCTCCACGAAGGACCGCCAGGCGGTTGCCGCAACCATCTACATGAACCCGCCGCTCTCGTCCATCGGCCTCACTGAGCGTGATGCGCTCGCCGCCGGTCACACCATCAAGGTTGCCGCCAAGCCTGTTGCCGCTATCGCCGCCATGCCGCGTGCGAAGACCCTGGAAAACCCGCGCGGCATCATGAAGTTCGTGATTGACGCGGAGACTGACCAGATTCTTGGCGCTCAGCTGCTGGTGGTCGAGTCTATGGAGGTTATCAATCTTGTGGCGTTGGCAATGCGCCACAATATTACGGCATCGCAGCTACGTGATGAAATTTACACTCACCCCTCAATTACCGAGGGGTTGAATGAGGTGCTGGCAGTGGCCCAACCTGTGGCCTAGCCCCGTAGCCTAAAACCCGTGGGGCGGCGCGCCCAGCCAGTACGCCTGCCCGCCCACGCGAGCGCTATTCTGCGGGTGTGGGACCGTCGTTCAAGCTGTGAGCCGGGGCGGTTTTACGCCCCGCTGGCTGTGTGTGTTGTCTTCGTGGTGCTGGCTGCCGCGTTGTCACCCGGTGTATGTAGTAAAGGCCCCGGCATGAGGTGAACAGTTGTTCACCGCTGTCAGGGGCCTTTGCTATATTTTCTTTTCGGGGCGTAATCACCACCCCCAAAGATGCAGGTTAGGTCAGGATGTCCTAATATTTAATCGTACGTGCGCGCCGCTGGCACGTCATTCACCAACCATACAAAAGACGGGGGAGTCATCCGTGGCGTTGCCCAAGAAAATTGCACCCTATTCGTACCGAGACCAGGAACACCAGAACCGCGTGAATTGGCGGGTCGATCCTGCTCGCGCTGCGCTTCTTGTGCACGATATGCAGCGCTATTTCGTGCGCGCCTTTGAGCTGGAACGTAACGGCCAAACCCTCCCAGACGCCCAAATCAACATTGCCATTGCCAATATTCGCCGCCTAGTGGATGCGGCACACGCGGCGAATATCCCGGTCTACTACACCGCCCAGCCGCCCCGCCAGAACCCCGCCGACAGGCGCCTGCTGACCGACTTCTGGGGCGACGGCCTGCAGGACGATGAAAGCGCCCAGATTCTTGACGAGCTCGCCCCCACCGAGGCCGATACTGTGCTCACCAAATGGCGTTACTCAGCCTTCGTGCGCTCCCCGCTCGAAGAACAGCTCAAAGAGCTTGGGCGTGACCAGCTCATCATCAGCGGAGTGTACGCACATATTGGCTGCCTCACCACCGCCCTGGAGGCGTTCATGCGCGATATTCAGCCGTTCATGGTGGCGGATGCGCTCGCCGACTTCACCGAGGAAGAGCACCGTATGGCCTGCGAATACGCCTCGGGCCGATGCGCCCGCGTGCTAGACACCGCCGAGGCGCTGGCGCAGATTACCGCTGGTGCCCCCGGCGCGGACGGGGCGCCGGAAACCGGGAAGGTAATCGCATGAGCTGGGTTATTGTGACCGGCGCGAACGGCGGAATTGGTGCGGCAACCGTACACGAACTCATCAAGAATAACTATTCGGTGTACGCCGCCGATCTGGCGGAGACCCCGCATGAGTCATTCGCCGCCTACAGCGACACCACGTTCCGCTACAGCCCCGTTAATGTGGGTGATGAAGAGTCGGTGCGGGCGCTCGCACATGCCGCCGCTGAGATGGGGGAGCCCATTAAAGGTGCCGTGCTCGCGGCGGGGATTGCCCACAGCCAGCCGCTCTTAGACACCTCTTTTGAGGACTGGAAACGGCTGCACGCGGTTAATGCTGACGGTGTTTTCCTGTGCCTGCGCGAGATTGCGCGCGTTATGATTGAGCAGGTACAGGCAACCCCTGAGAACACGCGTTCGCTGGTGACGGTCGCCTCCAATGCGGCCCGCGTGCCCCGCGCTGAATTCGGTGCTTACGGGGCCTCGAAAGCCTCAGCGGTGCGCGTATCGTCAAGCTTCGGGCTGCAGCTGGCGCGCCACGGTATTCGCGTGAACACGGTCTGCCCCGGCACCACCCGCACCCCCATGGTGACTGACGCCTGGGGCGGCGAGGACCTCAGCGCCCTGCCGGTGGCGGGCAGCCCCGAGACTTTCCGCCTGGGAATTCCGCTCGGGCGCATCGCCGACCCCGCCGATATTGCGGCGGTGAATGCGTTCCTCATTAGCGATGCCTCACGGCATATCAGCATGCAAAACATTGTTGCCGATGGCGGCGCGACCCTCTAGCAGGCCCGAAAGGCTGTATCATCTGTGAGCACTACCCTGCCCGATTTCATGTTTGCCACCGGCACCCGCGTGATGCGCACCGCCGGTTCCCTCCGTCAGGTCACCCCGCAGCAGGCGCACGCCGCCGCCGAATCCGCCGGTACCGCCGTGGTCGGTCTGATTCCTTTCGACCCGAACGCCCCCGCGCATCTCTTTGTGCCCGAACGCCTGCAGATCGACGACATTCCGGTGCCCGAGCACGAGGTTACGCTCGCCGAACCAACGCAGATTGAGGGCCGCGAAAACCCCGGGTATCGGCAGGCGGTGGCGACCGCCGTTGAGCGTATGAAGGCGCATCAGCTGGATAAGGTCGTGCTCTCTCGCCTGCTGCGCGCCGATTATGCGCCGGGCACACTCGACCTTGCCGGGGTGTATAACAACCTGCGCGCACAGCAGCCCAACACGTTTGTTTTTAGCGTCAAACTGCCGCAGGGGCATCGCGGGTTGGAACACCCGTACCTGATGGGTGCCTCCCCGGAACTGATTTTCAGTACTGAACCAGACACCGGGGAAGGCAGTGCTTTCAAAACGCACCCGTTGGCGGGCAGCGCCCCGCGCATCGCCGAACGCGGCAGCACCGAGGATGAGGCTATTGGGCGGCGGCTTATGGCTTCACCGAAGGACCGTGGCGAACATGCGACCGTTATCGCCGATATTCGCGCGCAACTGGAACCCATGACCCGCCAGCTCACTATTCCTGAGGAACCTTCGCTTCTGCAAACCCCGCAGCTGTGGCATTTAGGCACCCCCATCTCAGGTGTGCTCAAGCAGGGTATGACCTGCCTGGACGGTGCGCACGCCATTCACCCGACCCCCGCGATCTGCGGCACCCCCACCGAGGTTGCGCGGCGTATGATTACCGAACTTGAGCCGTTTAGCCGCGACTATTTCGGCGGGCTTGTTGGCTATATGAACGCGGACGGAAGCGGCCAGTGGGCGCTCGTGCTGCGCTGCGCTGAAGTTGATGCGCAAACCGCCATCCTCTACGCGGGCGCGGGCATTGTGGCTAAATCAGACCCGGTGCTGGAACACACCGAAACCGGCACGAAGCTGCGCAGCTTCGGGCGTGCGCTGGGGATTAATACACTCCCTGAAGAGCCCCCGGCGGCGTAGGGCGCTTCCTCATCGTCTTTCACTGCGCCGCCCGGTGCGCCAGTATACGGCAGGGGCGGTTAGGCGGTGACGGTGTTAGTCCCCATCCTCATGGTGGGCAGCTGGGAAAAAGTGAGCGGCGCCAGGTTATTGCGCAGCTCAACGGGGGTGGCCACCGGGTGTACGTGCACGCTGTTGGGCACCCCTTCAGTTGCGGTGGCTAGGAGGAATTGTTCGGCAGCGACGTCGCTGCCGTGCGCCGGGTTGGTGTTCTGTGGGTTGTTGTGGGCGGGCTGCTTCTCGGGATGTAGGGTGAGCGCCGTCCAGGTGATATAGAACGACCGTTCTTCCGTGGTGTCGCTGTTATCCCGTGAAGGCACGGTGAACACTGCGCGCGCGGAGCAGACGGATGCGGCCGTCACCTCTTCGTCAGCTGACTCTCGGGATGCCTCGAAAGCCTCTGCCAGTTGGTCTGTTAGGGAGTCGCTGAAAAATACGCGCACCGCCGCCGGGGAGACGCTCAGCCCGTGGCCGGTGGCTTTGAGCACTGCCTCTTTCGCGGTCCATAACGCCACCCCCAGCAGGTTGCGTGCCTCACCGGTGGTTGTCTCATATATTTCACGTTCACGCAGTGATAGCGCCACCCGCGCGAACCCGGGGAATAGGCGGTCTCGACGGGGCTCAAGATCAACCCCGAGCACCTGCGTATCGTCGGGGCAGAACCCGCCCACCGCCAGGGATGAAACCTGCGACATATTGAAGTTCATGCCTTCAATGCGGGGTTTGCCGTGCGGCTTGGTGCTGTTGCATAGGGTGCAGGTACGATCCACTTCGATCGTGTGCGCCGCGCTGGAGGCAACCCCCAGTCGGCATGCCGCCATAGAGCGCATGAGCGCCTGGGTGGAGAGGTAGCTGACCGCCCCGACGGGGGTGGGCAATTCGGCGGCGCGGCGTTGTTCAGCCGCACCTAGGTAGCTGAGCCAGCTGACCCGCAGGCCGCTGTACATGGTGCGTGTGGGCAAGGCAAATACCGCCACCTGTGCACCGCCGGAAGTAGAGACAGTGGTGATCATGCTCTATAGTCTACTCCCGCCAGAGGGAAAATATGCAGATATGTGCATGACGAACATGTCACTGTTTGTACCCGCCGGTAGGGTAAAGTCGAGTGCATGAGCGAGATTATTGCGGCTGCTGACGGTTCGGCGCTGGGCAACCCCGGCCCGGCGGGATGGGCCTGGTACATTGACGACAATCACTGGGCGGCTGGGGGCTGGGAGCACGGCACCAACAATATGGGTGAGCTGAAGGCTGTCCTTGACCTGTTTGAGGCGACCGCGCACATGCCCGAACGTAAACTTGTGGTGTACTGCGACAGCCAGTATGTGATTAATTCCCTCACCAAGTGGATGCCCGGCTGGAAGAGCCGCGGCTGGAAAAAAGCCGACGGCAAGCCGGTGTTGAACCGTGAACTGCTGCAAGAGCTGGATGCTGCCACCGCTGGGCGTGACTATCAGCTGGTGTGGGTCAAGGGCCACTCCGGCCACGAACTGAACGAGGCCGCTGATGCGCGCGCAAACGCCGCCGCGCAGGCGTACCAGCAGGGGAACGCACCGGATGCCGGCCCGGGCTTTGGTGCGGCTGCTGGGGCATCTTCAGGGGCCTCCGACGGGCAGGCTCCGGCTGCGGAGGCCGAGCCTGAGCAGGGCCCCTCAGCAGATGCGCATCTGAGCGTTGAAGAGTTCACGATGGAGCAGGCGCAGCAGGCCCGTGAAGGATTCAACGCCCTCAAACTCAACGGTGTGCTCAAACCCGCCTCTGCTGTTGCTGCCCCCGACCCGCAGGCGGTGGCGGAGCGTAAGGAGAAATTAGCGCAGGCTGCGCAGCGAGCCGAGCGGCACGAGCAGGCCGCTCATATTCAGAGCCCACAGCAGACACAGCAACAGCTCACCGCCGACCCTGATGAGGCGCTTGCCGCAGAAGAAGAGCTTGAAGCCAACGGCGCGGCCATGGGCGAGGAGGAAATCGCCGAGCTGCTGGACGAGAACCTGGTGTGGATTACCTCTGCTGGCCGCCCGGTTTCGCGAGCCTCCACCATCGAGTACCGTGCCCGCGCGTTTACTCAACGCGGGGAACCAACTCACCGCGTAGTGGAACTGGTAGACACCGCGAATGTGCTGGTGATGGCGGTGGTGGATACCGCGCGCGGTCGGGTGAACCGTTCCAGCCTATGGCATTATGATGCGCAGGTGGGCTCCTGGCGCCTGCGGTTCAGGCAGGATACCGCCATACCCGGCTAGTTTCACCTGCCGCGCCCAGCCTCACAGGATCCGCTGTGTGCTGCTGGCTAGCAGCCGCCAAAAGTGCGGCGCTGGCCGGTTCGGTACGTTCGGGCGGGTGAGCCTGCGCCCAGAAGGGGGCGAAGCACGGGCCTGCGGGTGCTGGGATGGTAGCAGGTTAAAAGATTGGGGCGGGTACATCATGTACCCGCCCCAAACCGTTAAGATAGACTCACCACATATCTTGAGTTACTTATATCGGTTTATTGAATTGAAATTGCAGAATTCGCTTATTATATTACCCCATAAACATCGAAGCGTTCGACTGCTCGGTATCGGAGTAGTTAACACCGGCACGTGAAAGCGCTTCGTTAATCTGGGCGATAGACTCTTCCACCTGCCGCTGGGTTGCACGCCACTTATCGAGCACGCCCTGGAAGTTGGTCGAGGCCGAGCCGGTCCAAGAGCTCTGCAAATCCTGCAGGGAAGCAGTCATGCCGTTCACCTCTGCGGTGATGGAAGCAACGTGTGCTTTTGCCTGCGCGCTCTTTGACGC
This sequence comes from Rothia aeria, assembly GCF_016726365.1. Classification (NCBI taxonomy): domain Bacteria; kingdom Bacillati; phylum Actinomycetota; class Actinomycetes; order Micrococcales; family Micrococcaceae; genus Rothia; species Rothia aeria. The sequence continues at coordinate 1,767,285 of NZ_CP068102.1, forward strand.
AATGACTTCGGAATCGACAATGAACTGTGCCATGATAGGTTCTCCTTCAGTAGGGTATGTATTGGTTGTGCCTCTAGCACCTAATTCCTAAGCGCTTGTTACAAGACTAAAACGAATCAAAAAATATTTTCATGAATTAAAATAAATCTGTGGATAACTTACGTTACCTGGTCGTAAAACCAGCTTATCCACAGAATAAAACTCAATTTTCAGCCCTGAATACCCCCACAGACCCTCTCAGTATGAAGAAATATGAAGCTTTGCGGGGCTAGCGGCGCCCAGACCACCAGCCCGTGGAACATCCCTGCACACGCGAAAGGGGCGCACGGTTCGGCTCTTACACCGTCACCGTGCGCCCCGCATGTACCGCAGCTTCTTTTAGCCAGCGCCCGCCAAAACCGGCAGCGACACCACAAACGTGGCCCCGCCTCCATCAGTCTCTTCAATACGGATATGCCCGTCGTGTTGCTCCACGATTGCGGCCACAATCGACAGGCCCAGACCCGTGCCCCCGGTCTCCCGTGAGCGTGAAGTGTCGGTGCGGTAGAAACGCTCGAACACGCGCTCACGATCCTCACCGTGGATACCGGGGCCGTGGTCGCGCACCTCAATAATGGCGCGCGGCACCCCGGGGGCCTCCTGCCGCACACCCACCGCAACTTCAAGGGGCGAACCCTCAGGGGTGTACCGCATGGCGTTGGTGAGCAGGTTCGCCACCACCTGACGCATCCGCGGCTCATCACCGACCACCGGTGCGGAGCAGGGCGCCACATCGTCGGTCAGGCCCACCAGGGTAATCTCACGGTCGGGGGAGGTGGCGAAGGCATCGTTGGTGGCGTCCACCGCCAGGTGGAACATATCAAACGGGGCCAGCTTCGATTCCCGGCGCTCATCAATGCGGGCCAGCGTCAGCAGATCCTCCACCAGCTGCCCCATACGTTTAGACTCCGCCTCAATACGGCCCATAGCGGTGGCCACAGCGTCCTCATTCGGCAGCGCCCCCTGCCGGTACAGCTCGGAGTACCCGCGAATACTCACCAGGGGGGTGCGTAGCTCGTGGGATGCATCGCCCACGAACTGGCGCATCTTCGCCTCAGATTTTGCCTGCGCATTGAACGAGGTCTCGATCTGGGCGAGCATGGTGTTCAGCGACGTGGCAAGACTGCCAATCTCATTGCCGGGATTGTAGTCCTCAATACGTTGTGACAGATCCCCTTTAGCGATCTTCGCCGCCGTCTGCTCCACGCGCGCCAGCGGCTCGAAAGTGCGGGTGACAATCACCCACGTCATTGCAATAGCCGAGGCGAGCGTGGCCAGCCCGAACGCGAAGGTGAGCACACCTACGAGAGCAACCACCTGGTTGGTTTGCTCCAGGGGTAAGGCAACCACCATGGAGGTGGCGTGCACCCCGTTCACGCTGGTGTCGTTATTAAGCGTCATCGGCAGCAGACGCCAGTCTTTCGACCCTTCCACCGAGTTAACAGTAGTGCCGACCCCGTTATTTTTGCGCACTTTATCGGCTGTCCAGCCGGTTACTTGCGGCTCGTCCCGGGAGCTCGTATCGGGGCTGAGCGCGTACAGGGTGTTGCCGTGCTCATCCAGCAGGTACACGTGGTACGAACCGAGCGTGGCCTCCTGCACGGGATGCTGGCTATTGTTCGAGACAAGGGAAAGCAGGTTCGCCGAGTTCGCCTTCATCTCGTCGTCCAGCTGATGCACCATCTGCGCGCGCAACGCCGAAATCGCCACAAGGGAGGTCACAACGATCGCCAAAGCAATCAGTGCAGAGGTCACCAGCACCAGCTGCGTGCGCAGCGACAGCGTGAACGGTATACGCTCAAGGGGTCTGCGCCCCATGTGCTTCTGCGTGGAGGCATTCTGTTGAGCCGCCTCCGGGGCCTCCGGGGGCTGCTGTGCGGGTTCGCGGTTGAACAGTTTAATAGGTACCGCCCCTAGCTGCGGGAACCACGAACCATGTACCCTACGCCGCGTTTGGTGTGGATCAGGGGTTCGTGGCCCTCACGGTTGTTATCGATCTTGCGGCGCAGGTACGAGATATACGACTCCACGATGGACGAGTCGCCGTTAAAATCGTACTCCCACACGTGGTCGAGGATCTGCGCCTTCGACAGCACCCGGTTTGCGTTGAGCATTAGGTAGTGCAGCAGATTGAACTCGGTGGGGGAGAGGTCAATCTCCTCCTCGCCAAGGAACACCTCATGGGTGTCGGTATTCAGGCTCAGATCGTCCACCCGCAAAATAGCAGTATCTTCCTCCTGCAGTGAGCGGGAACGGCGCAGGATGGCTCGGATACGGGCGATCACCTCATCCAGCGAGAACGGCTTAGTCACGTAGTCGTCACCGCCTGCTGAGAGACCAGCAACTTTATCTTCGGTGGCGTCTTTCGCGGTCAAGAACAGCACAGGGTAGGTGCGTCCGCCTTCACGCAGGCGGCGCGTCACATCAAACCCGTCCATGCCCGGCATCATCACGTCAAGCACAATCAGGTCGGGCTGTTCCTGTTCGGCCTTCTCAATGGCCTCGCGTCCGTTTCCGGCGGTCACCACTTCAAACCCGGCAAAACGCAGGGAGGTGGCGAGTAGTTCAAGAATGTTGAACTCGTCATCAACGACGAGCAGCTTAGCTTCAGCAGACATGTTCACTCTTTTCTGACGTATATATGTGGTTGCGCGGCCGGAAGGCCCTCTAACTTGACTTACGCCGAAGAACCGCAAGGAGGAGGGCAAGCATTAGCGCGATGAAAGCGACGGGGAACAGCACCAGGGGAACCTGGCTCATAACGGCGGGAGGATGAGCATCCACCCACTTGAGTACTAGCATCGCCACCCCCGAAAGGGTGCACAGCAGTGCGAGGATGCCGCCACCGACTCCCAACCAGCGGATAGCGCGGGTGTAGGGGAGCTCATTGGCTACTTCAAGAGGCGTTTCTCGTTCGCTAGTCATGGCATAACCGTAGCAGGTTTAGGCCCCTTTAACGGGGTGGAAATACTAATATTGCGGCGTTGTGGACGGTATTCACATCTTTTTTGCAGGTTCCCTTCGGAGGTTTGCCAGCCCGATAGCGCGCATACCGTATTCTCTGCAAGGAATAAGAGGTTGCATCAGGGCAGAAAAATGGCGGAAAACCGCGCCATAATGGCACACCGGCGCGAACCGTGAACGTAAGAGGTCAAGGCAGGCCGCCCCGCCCTCCCAGCGAACCTTAAGAATGCTTTAATAGTGGTATGTCTGAACAGGTGATTGACCAGAACCCAACCGAAACCGCCAGCTTTGACCCGTTTGCCGACCACACATACGAGCAGGTTGGTGAACCCACCCTTGGGCAGCCGCATAAGCGCCGCCGCACCAGCCGTGTGGACACGGTCTTGGCGCAGGCCAAAGACGTAGCGTTGGCCGGTATTGAGCAGATCGCCCCCAAAAACACCATTGGCCTGCTGCACCATTTGCGCGGTGAAGAGGACCGTTTGACCACCCACCTGTTTGAGTGCACCCTGCCCGGTTACCGGGGGTGGTTCTGGTTCGCCACATTAGCGCGGGCGCCACGTTCGAAAGTGGCGACCGTATGCGAGGTTGGTCTGCTGCCCGGCGATGACGCACTGCTAGCCCCCGACTGGGTTCCTTGGGCGCAGCGCCTTCAGGAGCTGCCTGATACCGCCGATCTTGACGAGGCGCTCGCTGCGGACCCTGAGGATGTGTACGAGGACGAGGAACCTCAATTCGACGCTGATACTGAGACACCCGAAACCGGCGGCAAGAGCCGTAAGGCGCGCCGTAGCGCCCGAAAAGCACAGAACCGGAAGAACCTGAACCGGCAGCGAGCAGGCGGGCAGAAAGCATCCCAGGGGGATTCCGCTCCGCAGCAGGACGCCCCGCAGAAGAGCGGCGGACGTAAGGGCTCCGGGCGGGGATCGGGCGGGCGCAAGCGCGCAAAAACCTCCGCCGCACGTAACTCTGAGGGCTAGACTGCGTGGCGATACGGGCCCGTCAGGTGTACCTGGCGGGACGTTCGCTTCGGGCGACGCGCCGCGCAATCCGTGGCGAAACACGCTAAAAAGGTACATAATAGTTACTCAGAAGAGCATCATAACTAAGGCTAGGTTTTCCTAGTCGGCAGGGAAAAGGGATACAGGCGGCATGACCGATCTTATTGACACTACCGAAATGTACCTGCGCACCATCCTTGAGCTTGAGGAAGAGGGCATTACCCCCATGCGTGCGCGCATCGCCGAACGTCTGGAGCATTCCGGGCCGACTGTTTCGCAGACTGTTGCCCGTATGGAGAAGCACGGGCTGCTCAGTGTTGAGCCTGACCGCCACTTGGCGCTCACCGATGCTGGCCGTAAGAAAGCGGTCGAGGTGATGCGTAAGCACCGCCTGGCGGAGCGCCTGCTCTCCGATGTGATTGGGCTGGACATTGAGTATGTGCACGATGAAGCGTGCCGCTGGGAACACGTGATGAGCGACCACGTGGAAAAACGCATCCTGGCGATGCTCAATAACCCCAAGTTCTCACCGTACGGAAATGCGATTCCCGGTCTTGAAGAGCTGGGCGTGGAAAGTGAGCACAACGACGAACGGACTGTGCCCATGTCGATTGCGGCCCGTGACTCGGGGCCGGAAGACCGGTTTACTGTCTCCCGGTTCCCAGAGTCGATTCAGACCGATATTGAGCTTCTCAAGCTTTTGGCGGACGCCGGTATCTCATTCGGTGCCAGTGTGTCGGTTCTGGCCGGTAAAGACGACGACGTGATTGTGCGTGCAGATGGGGAGGAGACCTCCCTATCGCTCGATGAGGACGTTGCCAACGCTATTGTGGTGAAGCGTTCGTAGCGCGGTGCCGCCGGATGCGGGGCGGTGCGGCCATAACTGGCCGCACCGCCCCGCATTATTTGTTAAGCTCTTCCCTAAGGGGCAGCGTTCCTTGAGGGTAACCTGAGCCTTTTTAGCCCGAAGCCAAATTTTTTTATATTCATCGGCAGGTGCATCCTTACCGGCCGCCTGTTTCCTATGGGATACGTGGTTTCACCTGGGATTATGCCTGTTTGTTATCGGAAAAATATTTAAGAGATAAAGCACACCTGTGTTTTTCTTAAGAAAATTTATGCACGCATCGGTTTGCCTGTCTCTTAACCCCCTGAATCTATCGAATTCCCTTGTCAGAGAAGGGTCTACAGGGGGTGGCGGGGACCGCTTGAGGGACCGCTGCGGGCCATGATTTGCGTATATAAACCGTAGCTTTTTGAGAAAAAACTCAGATTGGGATGTGACAGCTGGGAGTTTTCTGTGTATTCTCGTATCTGTGTCCAAATCCTAATCGTAAGAGGGCACCACGGAGCGGATCCGCTTAGTCCTGCCGCCGCAACGTGAAACATCTACCCATAATGGCAGGAGCGGGGGAACCAATTTTTGGCTCCCTTATAGGGGGCCTAGGGGCTAAGCTACTTCGGTAGCCGGGTGAATCCATACCCGAGTCCGACAGCTCACCTCGTGAAGCAATGGAGGAAACATACACAATGGCTAAGAAGATCGTTCGTAACGCAGGTATCGTGGCATTCGCTGGTGCAGCTCTGGTGGGTTCCACCGTTCCCGCTAACGCATTCGCACAGGTTCCTGCAGCAGCAGACCTGAGCTACGATTACAACAACTACGAGACTGATTACACCAGCTACCAGACCGGTGCTACCAACTACGTTGCACCCCAGGCTGAGTACCAGACCGAGTACGTTGCACCCACCCCGAGCTTCGGCCAGCAGCAGACCACCAACACCAGCTCCACCACCCCCTCCGCTCCTGTGCAGACCGCAACCGGTGGCCACGAGGGCGTTGTAGCAACCGCTAAGACCGGCATCGGTGGCGGCTACGTTTGGGGCGGCCGCAGCTTTGGTGCATGGGACTGCTCCGGCTTCGTATCCTACGTTTACGCACAGCACGGCGTGAAGCTGACCCCCTACACCTTCGCTATGAAGAACGAACTGCGTGCAACCGCTAACCCCCAGCCCGGCGACATCGTCTTCCAGAACGGCTACAACCACGTGGGCATCTACGTTGGTAACGGCATGATGATCTCCGCTCTGAACCCGAGCCAGGGCACCCAGCTGCACCCGGTTTCCTGGATGTCGGTTGACGGTTACTACACCGCATTCTAATCTCGACTCTAGAGATATTTAGACTCGGAGGAAGGCACCCCCAACGGGGTGCCTTCCCCATGTTAAACCGCGCATCACGCGCTGACCCCGAATACACTGGTCGGGGCTACACGCGGGGCACGGGGCGTACCGAAGGGTAGCGGACGCCCGGTAGAATAATGAACATGCAGTACCAAAGCCCCAAAAGTAGCTCCGATCAGGAATTCACCTACCTGGCCGTCGGCATGGTCGCTGGCGCCATACCAGGCATTATTATCGGCCTGCTGCTGGCTATTCCTCTTGGCAACCCCGCCATGTGGGTCTCTATCACCGGCGGGATTGGCATCGTGATTGGCATGGTCACCGGTAAATTCATCTACCGTAAGAAATACAGTAACCAGCCTCAAAGCCCTTCTGAAGGCCCGCAGCACCCCAACGACAAAAAGCAGTAAGGCGGGCGCGCTCCTATCTATATGGGCCGTGCTAGCACTACGTGAGCGCTTTAGAAGAGGGCTTTTAGGTGTAGCTCTCTAGCTCAGCGGCCATATTCGCCCGAGCCGCCGCATCCCACAGCGAATGCCCCGCCGCAGAGGCAAAAATACGGTCTCTGCCTAAGAACTCCCGTAAAAACCCTGACCTTCCCTGCGCAAACGCCTGCGGCCCGTAGTGGCTGTACTCCGTGCGTACACCCGCAATGTAACGGCCATACCGGGCGGTTTCTGCTGCGAGAATCGCAAGGTCGGCATCCATGAAAAAATCGGCGTCGGCGCGGGTGAGCACACCACCGGTCAGTCCGGCAAGCTCTTCAGGTACCCGGTGGGAGGCGGTGAACTCCACCAGCTGGGCGGCGGCGGTGACCTCCGCAGCGGTCAGAACACCGGTTCTGGTGAGAGGCATAAGATTGGTACGTACCAATTCGGCGCTGGCGGCCTCATCCTGGCCGGGCTGAGCCTCATACACCGCATCATGGAACCACGCCGCAAAGAGCACAGTGCGCGGCACCGGCTTAGGGGAGTACAAAAGGGTAAGAGCGGCGAGCATCTCTGAAAGATGAACACTATTGTGATAGGCCCGATGCGGCTGCTCCCACCGCTCAAGCAGGTCAGCGCCCACAGCGGAAGCACCGGGCGCGAGCGCCTCCCAGGCACGCAGAAGACGCGGACGGATCTTACTGGGCCGTTCTTTGAGCGGAACCCGCAGTCCGCTGCGGATGAGTATGCGAGTTAGTTGGGTGCCGGTTACTTCCTGCGCCCCAGCGTTTACGAGGGCAGTGTAGCGGTGCTGCGGCACGTCGTAGTGGTCGGCGTCGAAGGCGCGCGGGCTGATCTCGTGGGCGGCCGCGAAGTCATGCAGTTCCTTCAGGCTGGTGTCTGAGATAAGGTGCGAGAAGAAAGTGCCGTGTGCCGGCCAGAGGGGCGGGTCAATGAAAATACTCACCTACCTATTGTAGTGAGCGTGACGCGCCGGGGCCCGGGTGGAAAACTGCCGTGATGTTGCCGCTATAATAGAGAACGTTGCCCCCGTAGCTCAGGGGATAGAGCACTTCTCTCCTAAAGAAGGTGTCGGACGTTCGAATCGTCTCGGGGGCACAGTTACAGAACCCGCTTGATGCGGCTTCCTCACGGAGGCGCACCAAGCGGGTTCTGCTGTATGCCTGAGTTTTAGGGGGCGTGTGCTGTGCAAGCTTGGGCCAAAAGTCTACATTTCATAGAATGTAACATTGAAGTTTTATTAAAGACACACCTGAAAATTATGATGTGACACATAACATGTGGGCTAGTCTGAAAGTGACGGTATTGACCGATTCTAAGGAGGCTAAAGATGTCTTCCCATCTTAATCGTCGAGCCGCACTGCTGCTGCTCGGTGGCGGCGCAGGAGCCGCTTTTCTCAGCGCATGCGGCAGCTCGTCCTCAAACGCAGGGGGTGCGGCCTCATCCTCAGCGAGTGCTTCAAATAGTGCATCGTCCCCAGCGCACGGGCCTGAAACCGGTGGTGGTACTGCCAGCAGTTCTGCGGCTGCGGTGAATGAGCCCAGTACGCAGCAGCCGGCGGGACCGAACAGTGCCGCATCCAGCGACACCGCCCAGAACGGCGCAGCATCTAGTAGCGCAGCCCAGAGCGGCGCCGCGGACGCTGCCCCTCTTGAATCCGGAAATACTCCCGGGGAGGGGCATACTGAGCTGTCTGGGGAAGTCTCGCTTGAAGTGGACAGCTCCGGCCCCCGCCAGGAGTATGCAACACGCGAGAAACCGCAGCAGAACACCTACCCGCCGAAGAAGCCCTCCACCATTAATGACCGCACGGAGCGGGGCCTGTATAGCAGCATCTCGTTCGCGGTGACCTCTCTGGATTATGCACTGCAGACCGGTAATGCCCGCTACCTGGAGCAGTCGGCGATCGTTGAATCGGAGCAGCTGTATTTCAAGAAGTCTACTAACCTGATCGATACCCGCGACGGAAAATACTGGACGGCGGCAGGCAGTATTTTGCAGTACACGCTGGTGGGCTCGCACCCTGTGGCATCCAGCGGAGGCGAGTACGTGTGGGCGTACAACCTGGTGCTGCTCAATGGTGACTTCTATGTGAAGGACGGCAAGGTGCACGAGGTAACCAAGGAAACTTACTCCGGTAAGGGTGACTGGGGCAAACGCTACCACACGAACGGTGAAATTCGCGCTAAGTACGTGAACGGGCAGTGGCAGATTAGCGGGCTGCTCTCCAATGATCTGCCTCTCGTGCCACCAGAAAATGGTGGTCAGTAAGCGCCTATCCTCCTCAACCATGGAAGAGGAAAGCTTTAACGGCACCGCTACAGCAGGGCATACTGCCGGTGGCTTAGGTCTGTCAAAGACTTCTCTTCTAGGGCAGGTGCTGAATGCCCGCCATGTGTTGAGGTGCGGTATCCGCCCGGTGTGGTCTCTCATAGCGGAGGCTGCACCGGGCGGTTTCGCCTGAGGGCCTGGGCGGGACAGCAGGTAGAACCTTGAGAACATGAAGGTTACTGCTGAGCTTTAAAGTTAATGGTTTATTGTTAGGCTCAGAGAGGAGAGTAATAATGTCTTCCATTTTTAACCGTCGTGCAGCATTGGGCGTACTAGGCGCAAGCGCTGGTGCCTTTGTACTGGCGGCATGCGATGCCAACCGTTCCGTTTCAAAAGGGTCATCTTCCTCATCAAACGAACCCTCAGAGACTAGCCCGTCCGCATCGTCTGCTACCGCGCAGACCGATATAGATATGAGCGGCGACTATAAGGGAAAGATTAACTTCGAGTCCGTTTTAGAGTATAAGAAGTCGGGCACCTACGAACCTGCCACGGAGGAACATGCGGCGCGAAACGTGCCCCGGCCTAAGAAACCGGAGGATGCCAACGATAAATCTTTGAAAGGTCTCTACCTGAGTGTCGTGTTTGCGGCGGCAGCCACCCAGTACGCCTACAACACTGGGGACTACTCCCTGGCGGAGGAGAGCGCCCTATCAGAGTCGGAACGCGACAACTACAAAGGGCTTGAGAAGGTGCGGCTTAAGAAAATCCGTGAAGGCAACTACTGGCCGGATAATGTCACCATTGAATACGAGATTACCGAGCCGCAACCGTTACTAGAAGACGACCGGTATCTGTGGTCCCGTACTTTCAAGATTACATACGGCAAGTTTGAGGTGGAAGACGGCCGGGTAATCTACCCCAAGAGCGGTAAAGGATCCGTTGTAGCAGAAGAGTTTATTGGTCTGGTATCCGCGCAGTATGTGAACGGGGCGTGGGAGATTAGCTCACACGATAACCGCCGCAAAGAGTAATGTGGCTTCGGCCCAAACGATTACCGGGTGCGGACAGGGGGATTGGTTGTTCCGCGGATGGCGGCTGCCTTCCAGCAGCGTGTCGGACGTAAATTCTACTGCCTTGTACAGGCTGGAAGGAGATGCGGCGCTACTCGGTGGGCGGCCCACCCGCAATAAAAGCAGCAACCGCCCGTTTGAACGCCCGCACACCACGGTATGCCAGGCTCAGAAGCGAGAGCACCAGAAGGGCCCAGCCCAGAGGCAGAAGCACCACAAGTGCACCCGGCTGATGCGCTGGGTCAGCCAATGATGCGTCCACCGCAAAAATTGTGGCCGTAAACACCGCACTGTACACCAGTGGAAGCGCCGTCAATAACACCCGAAGCGGCTTTTTCGCCGTCGCCGCCCACGACAGGCCCGCCACAGACAACCCGAAAAACACTGCAAACGCCAAACCCACTGAACGGTGCGCATACGTGTAAGGCCCCAGGGCGTCACCCGCTGAGGAGGAGGACAGCCCGTGCGCGAACGACCCCAGCGCATCCGTACTCAGGGCCAGTGACAGCTCGGGAACGGGGGCACCCGCCAGCCTGCCGTAGCCGGGAAGCACCCACGCGAAAAGGTACACGCCCATGAGCAGGGAAATAGCGACCGCAACGTGGAGGAAAACACGTGAACCCCGCCCGGTCGCTTGATCGTGGGCAGCGCGTTCCTCCATAAACTGCCGAAGCTCACGGGTTTCGCTATGCTGCGGGTCGGGGGTGCCGCCCCCTGGAGTGTGAGCGGCCTTCGTGTTCGTGCCGTAGCGGCGCCTCTTCTGACCTTGTGATAGACCCATACCTTCCATTATTGCGCAGAGCGGTTGGGTGCGTCAGCGTGGGGCCTTTACCAAAAGAAAGCTGTGGAGTATATATACGGGGCAGGCTTCTTGATCTTCTGCCGCGCGATACTGCTTATTTACTGATACCCCTATATCAGGAGGGTCGTGGTGCAGTGGGTTACAGCTTAGTCAGGTCGATCTTGCCCATGTGCAGGATCTTATCGCGTGTGGTGGCGTTGGCCATGAGTTCGGCGATGTTGTGGGGGACGACCTGCCACGAGACACCCCAGCGGTCGACGCACCAGCCGCAGCGCTCGGCCTCGGGTACGGCGGAGAGCCCCGCCCAGTAGCGGTCGATCTCTTCTTGGTCGCGGCAGGAGACGATGATGGAGACTCCGGGCGTGAAGGTGAAATCGTGGAAGGTCCCAGAGTCCGTGGCTGCCATCCAGGTGCCGCGCAGGGTAAAGTCGGTGAACATGACCGTACCCGCATCCAGCGGTCCGCCTTCCTCGTAACGGTACAGAGCACCGCGGCGGGCGTTATCAAACAGGGCGATCCAAGCGTCTGTGGCTTCCTCGGCATTAGCGTGATTAGTACCGCCGAACATGAAGGATGGGATAACAAAGGGGCGCGGATCGCCGTCCGGGTCGGTGAGCATGAGCTGCCAGGTCATGCCGAAACGGTCACGAACCCAAGCGTAGCGCGGGGAGAAGGGGTACTCACCCAGCTCCATGAGTACGCCGCCGGTGCTGAGCCGCTCATAGAGCTCATCAAGGTAGTCTCGGGCCTGTTCCTCTCCGCCGAATAAGAGCGGATCAAAGTTCAGGATGCAGCTGATCGACGGGTTCGGGGCATATTGGTTACCGCCGTTGATGAGCGAGAGCCTGAAACCGTGGATGCTGACCGTCGTCACAATCCCGGGCGCCTGCTCGGCAATGGATGTATCGCGGAAAACATCGGCGTAGAACTGTGCTGCTTCGTCGGCGGTGCCGTCGCACCACATAGCGGGAGTGATGACCTGATCCATTCGGTCATCGTAACATGGGTGCACCGCGCGGTGGGGTACCGCTAAGAGCGAATTATGCGCGGCAAACGGGCGCGATGGGTGGGAGCGAGAGGGCAAATACGGTAGCATGGAATATCGAACGTGTATTCTAGGCAGCGAGGTAGATCATGAGCGAACCCACCAACTCCGCATCCGGCGTTGATCCTGCCGCAGATACCCTCTTTGCCGATCTCGAAAACACGCAGCCGCCCTACGATCCCGAATATGATGCCCGTATTCCGCCGGAAGATAGTTTCGCACCGGAAGAAGACCCCTTCGCTCACGAATCTTTTATGTCAGAGCTCAACCCTGAAGCGGTGACCTCCCAAACCGTCACCGCCCATGAGGATGCGCTCGGCGAGTTCATGCCGCCCGCCTACCGAGTGGGCGGGTACGGAAGTGAGTACAATCCCGAAGACCCTTACGGGGAGCGCACCTATTCGCTCAGCACTATCGACCCCGCAACCCTGATCGACGGGCTTAACGACCGGCAGCGCGAAGCTGTTTTACACGCCGGTTCACCCCTGTTGATCGTCGCCGGGGCCGGGTCTGGTAAAACCCGCGTGCTGACGCACCGCATCGCCCATCTGCTCGCAACCGGGCGGGCGACTCCAGGGCAGATTCTCGCCATCACCTTCACGAACAAGGCCGCGGCGGAAATGCGTGAGCGCATCCAAGCGCTGATCGGCCCGCGTGCGCAGCACATGTGGATTTCAACTTTCCATAGTTTCTGCGTGCGCGTGCTGCGCCGGGAAGCCAAGGCACTCGGACTCAAATCTACCTTCACGATCTATGATTCGGCGGATTCGCAGCGCCTGCTCACGCTCATTATCAAAGAGCTGAACCTGGACACCAAAAAGTTTGCCCCCAAGGCCGTAGGGCACAGGATTTCTGCCCTCAAAAACGAGCTGGTGAGCGCCGAAGAATACAGTGCGGCGGCCGCGAATAACCCGTGGGAAAAGACTATCGCACAGATTTACACCATCTACACCCAGCGCCTTCGCGCCGCGAACTCCCTCGACTTTGACGACCTCATTGGCAAAACCGTGTTTTTGCTCAAGAAGTTCCCCGAAATCGCAAACTATTATCGCCGTAAGTTCCGGCATATTCTGGTGGACGAATACCAAGATACCAACCACGCCCAGTACGCGCTCGTGCGGGAGTTAGTGGGGGCGCATCCGCAGGGAAACACTCGCGAGCAGGGACCGTACCCGGATGCTCCGCCGCCCGGCGAACTGACCGTCGTGGGCGACTCAGACCAGTCGATTTACGCCTTCCGCGGCGCCGACATTCGCAATATTACGGATTTCGAGAGCGACTACCCCAACGCACACATTATTCTGCTGGAGCAGAACTACCGTTCCACGCAGAACATTCTCTCTGCCGCGAACGCCGTGATTGAACGCAACCCCAACCGCCGCCCCAAGAAGCTGTGGACGGCATCGGGGGAGGGCACCAAAATCGTGGGGTACGTCGCCGAATCCGAACATGCAGAGGCACGCTATATCGCCCAAGAAATAGACCGGCTTGCCGATGAACACGGCATCAAACCCTCGGATGTGGCGATTTTCTACCGCACCAACGCTCAATCCCGGGCCCTCGAAGAACTCCTGATGCGCGCCGGACTGCCGTACCGCGTGGTCGGCGGCACCCGGTTCTACGAGCGCAAAGAAATTAAAGATGCGCTCGCCTACCTGCGCGCCCTCTCAAACCCGGACGACGACGTGAGCGTGCGGCGTATTCTCAACGAACCTAAACGCGGTATCGGTGCGAAATCTGAGACCGTGGTTGCCGATTATGCTTCAGCACAGCGAATTTCTTTCTTCGCCGCCGCCCGTGCCGCTGCCGCCGAGCCGGGGAGCGTGCCGGGTTTGGGCGCTGCCGCCGTGAAAAAGTATGCTCAGTTCGTCAAGCTCATGGACGACCTCGCCCAGATTGCGCGCACCGAATCAGCCGCCACAACCCTAGAAGCGGTGCTCGAACAGTCCGGCTATCTCGCCGCCCTGCGCGAATCTAAGGATATTCAGGACGAATCCCGGGTGGAAAACCTCTCGGAGCTGCTGGATGCGATGGTCGAGTTTGAGGCGGAGAACCCCGGCGCGGACTTAGAACAGTTTTTAGAGCATGTCTCGCTGGTGGCAGATGCCGACTCGATTCCGTCCCGGGGTGCCTCCGCCGACGGTCAGACCCCGTCCGCCGAGCAGATTGCCGCCGAGGCCGCAGAGGCGAAGGCGCAGGGCATGATTACCCTGATGACCCTGCACACCGCTAAAGGCCTGGAGTTCCCGGTTGTTTTCCTGACCGGGCTGGAACACGGGCTGTTTCCGCATCAGCGGGCGCTGACCGACGAGGGTGAGATGAGCGAGGAACGCCGCCTTGCCTATGTGGGGCTCACGCGCGCGATGCAGCGGCTCTACATCACCCGCTCCGAGACCCGCACAATGTGGGGCAAGAGCCAGTTCAACCCGCCCTCACCCTTCCTGGAAGAGATTCCCGAGGAGCTGATCGAGTGGCGCCGCCTGGGCGGTTTTGCCGGGTTTGGTGCCTCCGGGATGGGGGCATACGCCAACGGTGCCAGCGGGTATGGAGGCTACGGGCAGGGCGGCTACCGCGGGGCGAGCGGATACAGCTCCGGCGGTGGGCGCAATGCTGATGGGCACGGTTTTGACGGGGGCAGCGCGGGCGGCTATGGCACGGGATACGAGGACTCTCGCTCCCGGGCGAACCGTGAACCATCAACCGCTGAGGTCAATGGTTCGGCAAGCTACGGGTTGGCGGCCGCAGCCAGCGCATCCGGAGCGGTGCGTAACCGCTCGCGGGTGCATCAAGGCAAGGAAATTCCGCAGCTGAAGGTGGGCGATACGGTGCGGCATAAATCCTTTGGCGAGGGCCGGGTTCTTGCCCTGGAAGGTACTGGCGATAAGACCGTGGCGAAGGTGCGTTTTGCCTCCGAGGAGAAGCGTCTGCTGCTGCGGTACGCACCGGTTGAGAAGGTCTAGCCAAAACCCAACACACCGAAGAGTGATGCCCATTACAAAAATAGCGTGTGTGTTGTCTGATAAGTACACCCTCAACCAAATATCCGATAGAGTAGAACCGAGAGAAATTTAGAGCGTGACAGCGCGCCCTCTCAGGGGCGTAAAACACGTCGAATAGTAACTCACCAGACCAAGCCGCCGCACCCTAAAACGGCGGCACCACTTCGACGAAGAAGGACACCTGTGGACCTTTTCGAATACCAGGCGCGCGATCTCTTCGCAAAGCACGGTGTACCCGTGCTCAAGGGCATTGTTGCGACCACTCCCGAAGAAGCAAAGGCAGCAGCTGAGGAAATCGGCGGCCTGACCGTCATTAAGGCTCAGGTTAAGACCGGCGGCCGCGGTAAGGCCGGCGGCGTGAAGCTCGCTAAAAACCCTGATGAGGCATACGAGCACGCTCAGCAGATTCTTGGTATGGATATCAAGGGTCACACCGTTCACCGCGTGCTGGTTGCACAGGGTGCTGACATTGCTGAAGAATACTATTTCTCGATTCTGCTTGACCGCGCAAACCGCTCGTACCTTGCCATGTGCTCGGTCGAAGGCGGCATGGAAATTGAGCAGCTCGCCGCTGAACGTCCCGAGGCTCTCGCTAAGGTTGAGGTGGACCCGCTGGTGGGTATCGACTCCGCTAAGGCGCAGGAGATCGTTGAGGCCGCCGGGTTCTCCGCTGAACTGCAGCCCAAGGTGGTTGAGGTTCTCGCGAAGCTGGGCGGTGTCTTCAAGAAGGAAGACGCAACCCTCGTTGAGGTTAACCCCCTCGTGCAGACCCCCGAAGGCGATATTCTGGCTCTTGACGGCAAGGTCTCTCTCGACGATAACGCGGAATTCCGCCAGCCCGATCACGTGGCGCTTGTCGATAAATCCGCTGAAAACCCGCTGGAAGCTAAGGCTAAGCAGCACGACCTGAACTATGTGAAGCTCGATGGCGAAGTTGGCGTTGTCGGCAACGGCGCCGGTCTGGTGATGTCCACCCTGGATGTGGTGGCATACGCTGGCGAAAAGCACGGCAATGTGAAGCCCGCCAACTTCCTCGATATCGGTGGCGGCGCATCCGCTGAGGTTATGGCTGCGGGCCTTGAGATTATTCTGGGCGATGAGCAGGTTAAGAGCGTTTTCGTGAACGTCTTCGGCGGTATCACCTCGTGCGATGCCGTGGCTGAGGGCATCGTGAAGGCGCTTGAGATTCTGGGCGATTCCGCAACTAAGCCGCTTGTGGTGCGGCTGGACGGCAACAACGTGGAGGAAGGCCGCCGCATCCTCTCTGAGGCAAACCACCCGCTCGTGGTGCAGGCAACCACCATGGATTCAGGCGCCGATAAGGCAGCAGAGCTCGCTAACAAGGCGTAATCGCCACCGAAGGATTTATAGGAAAAACTATGTCTATCTTTGTGAACAAAGACTCTAAGGTCATCGTTCAGGGCATCACCGGCGGCGAAGGCACCAAGCACACCGCTCGTATGCTCGCAGCCGGCACAAACATTGTGGGCGGCGTGAATGCCCGCAAGGCTGGCACCACCGTTACCCACAAGGCAAAGGACGGCTCCGATGTTGAGCTGAAAGTCTTCGGTACTGTTGCCGAGGCTATTGCCGAAACCGGTGCGGACGTTTCGATTGTTTTCGTGCCGCCCGCCTTCACCAAGGCCGCTGTGCTGGAGGCTATTGAGGCTAAGATCGGTCTGGTCGTCGTCATTACCGAGGGCGTGCCTGTGCAGGATACCGCTGAGTTCTGGGCTGCCGCGAAAGCCTCGGTGGACGAGAACGGCAAACAGATTACCCGCATTATCGGGCCGAACTGCCCCGGTATTATCACCCCTGAGGAGTGCCTGGTCGGTATTACTCCGGCGAATATTACCGGTAAGGGCAAGATCGGTCTTGTCTCCAAGTCGGGTACCCTCACCTACCAGATGATGTTCGAGCTCGCCGACATTGGGTTCACCACCGCTATCGGTATTGGCGGCGACCCGATTATCGGCACCACCCATATTGATGCTCTGGAGGCTTTCGAGGCTGACCCGGAGACCGAGGGTATCGTGATGATTGGTGAGATTGGTGGCGACGCGGAGGAGCGTGCCGCTGAGTACATCAAGGCGAACGTCACCAAGCCCGTGGTCGGTTACGTGGCTGGCTTTACCGCTCCTGAGGGCAAGACTATGGGCCACGCGGGTGCGATCGTTTCGGGTTCTTCGGGTACCGCTCAGGCGAAGAAAGAAGCTCTGGAGGCTGCTGGCGTGAAGGTCGGCAAGACCCCTTCCGAGGCCGCTAATCTGATGCGCGAAATCTTCGCGAACAAGTAGCATTCCGCCCGGGTAGGGCAGCTAATAAGACCCCCGGCGGTGCGAGCCATTACGCTCGCGCCGCCGGGGGTCTCGTATATAATCAAAGTACTAACTCGCTCCTGTCAACGGCCCTCCACTATCGGGAGAGCGTCAATGGCAGGAGTTTTTCGATTGGGCTTGCGAGGGAGCATAAAACAAAGAACCAGTCTCTCCATTATGATTACTCTTTGCGCAATGCTGTATAGCCGATGACCTGATATGCAAGTAGCTAAAGCTGAAAGACTGCTTGGATGCGCCAGTTCCGGATGCCACGTCATATGCGTGGCATTTCGTGTATTGCAAAGGGGCAAAGCCGCTGGCGTAGAGAAAGTATGGAACGGAATAGACCTACCCCAGTGTGGTGCCGAAGGCTAGGCCCAGCAGGTAGGTGATGCCCGCCGCGCCCAGTCCGATGAGGATTTGGCGCAGCCCGCGGCGCATCGGGGAAGACCCCGAGAGCAGGCCCACAATACCGCCGGTGAAACCCAGCGCCATGGTGACGAACAGGAGCGAAAGCAGCATCGCCCAGAGGCCGGAAAGCCCGAAAATATAGGGCAGAATCGGCACGAGCGCCCCGGATGCGAAGAAGCTAAACGATGCCGCCGCCGCACCAATATCCGTACCCAGTGCTACATTCTCTTCCTCGCCGTCCTCATTCGCACGGTGTGACAGCGACGGGTCGCAGTCGCAGTCGAGGTACCCGAAACGTTCCAGCGCGCGGTGATGCGCCGCCTCCTCATCCATGCCGCGCGCCCGGTAGATGAGCTCAAGCTCGTTCGCGTCAATATCAAGGTCGCCCGCCACGCGCAGGGTCACCTGGGTCGGCTGGGATGCATCCAAAAGTTCGCGCTGGGAACGTACCGAAACGAACTCGCCCGCCGCCATGGAAAGCGCGCCCGCGAGCAGCCCGGCAATCCCCGAAAGCAGCACCATAGAGCTGGATGCGCCCGAGGCCGTGATGCCGATCGTTAGCGCCAGATTCGAGACCAGCCCGTCGTTCGCGCCGAACACCGCCGCGCGGAAGTTGCCGGAGAGTTTTTCGCGCCCGCTGGTGGCTAGGGCACGGATAATTTCTTCGTGAATAGCCTCGTCAGCCGCCATTTCTTCGGTGGCGTCCGGGTCTTCGGCGTAGGGGGAGCGGGATTCGGCCATTTGCGCCATTGCCAGAATAAAGACCGACCCGAAATGCTTCGCCATGAACTGTAAAAATGCGGATGAGAGCGACGGGCGGACGGGTTTGCCAACGTGTTCACCGAGCATGTCACGCCAGTGCTGTTGGTGGCGTTTCTCAGCCTCGGCAACCTGCATCAGAATCTCGCGGTCTTTACCTTCGGCGCGCTGGGCCAGGTAGCGGTAGATGCGGGCCTCCGACTCTTCATCAGCCAGGTAGCGCCGCCACCGCCGGATTTGTGCCTCACTTGGCTGGGTGACGGGGTGGTGCCGTGCCGGTACATGGTCAAGCGCTCCTGTGCGTGCCGCCGTTGGGGAAGGGGCTGAGTGTTCGGGGTTGCGGCGCGTGGGGACATCCGGTGCGGTGAACGCCTGCGTGGTGATGGGCTCTCGCCGGTTTCTGCCGGGTGTTGCCTGGGCGGGGGAGTGGTTGTTGCTGCTGGGTGCTTCGGGTGTGTGTTTGCGGGGCTCGGGTGACATGGGGCGTCTTCCTCAGGGTGGCTGGTGCGTGCAAAACACTAGAATAGACGGGCGCTGGGCGAAAATCTAGGTAAACCCGACCGGGTGCTGATGTTCGCCGGGCCGAAAAAATGCGGGCAGCCGCCACCGTGCTGATAGGGCTTACTCGCCTAAGTGTCGCACCCACCTGTGCCCGCACTTCTGCCGGAATATGCGGCGCATATGGTTATGCCGTGGCTGGGGTGGTTCCCAGGCCACAGACGTGAGGGGGGCAGCAAAAAGGGTGGGTGCTTTCCCCAGCTAGGGGAGGGCACCCACCCGGTGGGCCTATAGGGCTCAGAAAGGCTGCCTGTTAGGAGATTTCGCCTGCGCTGTTCTCTAGGAATGCGCGAATGAACCACTGGAACTTCTCGAGTTCGGCGGTCTGGCCGATCAGCAGGTCTTCGGTGATGGGGTCAACCTTGCCCGCAAATTCGATAGCCTTGCGATGGTCTTCGATCACGCGGGTGTAGACCTCGTTCAGGGCGTGCAGGTGGTCGGTGACGCGAGCGCGGCCTACGGGGTAGTCGTCGTGGCTGCGCGCTGCGACTAGGGCACCTGCGAGGCCGTTGGGGGTTGCACCCAGGGTCGCCATACGCTCTGCGATGTCGTCCACAAAGTTACGCACAGTATCAACCTGCGGGTCGATCATTTCGTGCACGGCGATGAAGCCGGGGCCGGTCACGTTCCAGTGTGCGTGCTTCAGGGACAGGTGCAGCTCGTTCAGATCGTGCAGGCGGCTCTGCAGAACTTCCGAGATTTCTTTGCCCTCGTCAAGGGTAAGACCGGGTGCGGTGTATTTTGCGAATGCCATAGTGACGACTCCTTAATGCTGTGTAGATGCCCGCCCGGTGGTTATTGTGAGAAAACCCGGCCGGTACGTTGATATTAGTAAATCATTTTTAGACCGGCCCGTCAAGATTAGTCTTATTTATTCATAATAAGCACTGCTTGATATGACGCCTTGAAAATCCTAAGAGTTTGAGAAAGCTAGGCTAACCTCAAGACTAGCGCCCGAGCGCCTTAAACACGCTCAGCTCCAGCTCCTCATGCCGAAGACGCACATCCCCTAAACCGGCAGGAACCTCAAGCTCACCGGGGACTACAATCACCTTCATACCCGCATCCGTAGCGCTACGCACCCCGGAAGGGGAATCCTCAATCGCCACGCACTGGCTGGGATCCACACCCAAGCGCTGCGCCGCTAAAAGATACGGCTGCGGGTTTGGCTTCGGATGCGTGGTCTCATCATTACCAATAACAACCGAGAATGTTCCCTCAGGGGCGGCATCAGCCGTGCGCTGAGCCACCGCAGTCGTAGCATTTGTAACAATTGCCGCCGGAATCTGGGCATCACGCACTTGGGTCAGGAAACGCTCAATACCGGGCAGAAACTCCACCTGCTGATGCGCCAGCGCCTCACGAACCTTAGCGACTAGGCGCTCATTAATCTGCTCATCCGGCAGATCAACCCCGCGTTCGCGCAGGCGGTCAAGCGTGAACTTCATGGAATAACCCAGGCAATCCAGGGTGTCCTGCGCGGTCCATACACCACCAAACTCCGCCGCCAGCTCAACCTTCGCGGCCGCCCACACTGGCTCAGTATCAACCAGCGTGCCATCATGATCAAAAAGAATCGCCTGAGGAAAATCCGCCTGAATATTACTGTTCATGCCATTAAGCCTACCGGGCATTTCTAGGCCGCCCGTATGACAACATCCTCAATCGTCACCAGAAAATCGGTACCCGCATTCAGCGGGTCTCCCGCAATATCGAGCAGAGCATCGGCAACGTCCTCACGGGCAATCGTTGGGATACCCGGAACATGCGCAACACTCGTCACATCAACCACCTTCGCCCCGCCCTTACCAGGCTCATCTGTGAGCCTGCCTGGCAACGCCCGCGAAATATACGGCTGATACTTAGCAACCATAGCGTCGGCCTTCGCGCGGTCCCTAAAAATACTGCGCATAATGGTCTTGCACGCCACACGCATTAAAAAAGATGCGCTCCGCACCGTGTCACCCACCCCGTAGGCGCTCATAAGAACACAGTGCGGTACACCCGCACCCACCACCGCCTCCATAATGAGCGGCAGGCGCTTCTGCATGAACTTGGTCGATAGAAACTCCCGTACCGTAGCTTTCTGCCCCAGGATACTAACCATCACATCCTGCCCGGAAGAAATCGTGGCAAGCTGCTCGGAATCGTTCAGGGCACCGGGAACAATAATGAGGTTCTGGTGCGCCCCCAAAAGCGCCACCGCCTTATCGGGGTTACGCACATAGGCGGTGACCGTGTGCCCCTCCTCTAACGCTTTGCGGGTGAAAAGGCTTCCGGTGCGACCGCTCGCTCCTAAAACCAGTATTTTCATGTAGGCTCCCATTATTTATCGGTGTGGTTGGTATGGGTTTAACGTGGTTGGTGTGGGCACCCGCAAGCACCCAATGTGCTCAGTATAACAATAAAGTTTTTGGCTAAAGTTTAGGTTTATGTGGGTTTTACTGCGGAAAAACCACTGACATGGTGAGTGCTGCCCCAACCCGGGGCGCAAACCGTTTAGGATGGCACAGTGAACGAAAAATCAGAGCGCTCCGGATCGCACCCGCACGTAAACTCATTGGCTGCACGCACACCTGCCGTCATACAGGTCGCAGCCCTCTACGCCGCCTACCCCATGGCGCTTGTCTCTGCCGCCTGGATTACCGTAGGCCGTGCCCTCTTCGGGGCAGCCGGTGACCTCGTGCCTATTTTTGCTATCTCATTCGGCCCGGCGCTCGCACTCATACTGTGCCTGGCGGCCCGCTGGGCCTTTACGGATGCGCGCCGCGCTGTCGCGGCCGCAGAACTCACCCGCCCCGCCTGCCGCTGGGGTGTGGCGATTGCGCAGTCTACCTGCTGGGTGCTGGCGTTTTTATTCGGCATGTTTATCCCGGACTACCGCGCCGGGGTGCCGGTGTCAGGAATGGGTGCGCTTGTGGGCGGCGAGTACGTGGGATATGCGGCAGGGTTCGGTAACACCTTCGGTATTCTGACGTTCGCGGCCGCTATTACTGCCGCCGCGTTGGCGTACAGTGCGAACCGGCGTGGGGCGCGCCTGCAGCAGGGTGTTACCGACGAGGTTTTGGAGGAGCAGGCGCGACAGCAAAGCCCGTATGACTTCTTGGACTGAGGCCTAGTCTGGCCCTCTCATCCCGCGCCCTAAAAAGGCTCTTGATGCGAATAAAGCGTATTTTTCACCGCTTTATTCGCATCAAGAGCCTTTTTTAGCACTGAATTTTGGTCCCGAAAATCGGCAGTAGCCCCTTGCATCCAAACCTTGAGTGTAGTAGACTCAAGTTAGCTGTAAAAAGAAGGCGCAGGATGCGCCCCGCACAAGACGTGAAAGGATAAGATTTATGGACGCAAAATTCACCACCAAGAGCCAAGAAGCGCTATCCGCTGCTAATATGAACGCGCAGACAGCGGGTAACCCCAGCATCGAACCTGCGCACATCCTCAAAGCACTGATGGATCAGCGAGAAGGTGTTGCCGTAGCGGTTCTCAAGGCCGCAGGGCTAGACATCGAGGCTATTTCGGAAGCCGCATCCGCAGAGATTAAGAAACTGCCGAAGGCATCTGGCGCATCGGTGCAGAACGCAAACTTCAGCCGCAGCGCCCTCGCCGCCATTCAGAGCGCGCAGACCCACGCACAGAAATTCGGTGACACCTACATCTCCACCGAAATGCTGCTGCTGGGCATCGCAAGCGGCGATAGCGATACCGCTCGCGCACTTGAAAACCTGGGCGCAACCGCCAAAGTTATCGAAGAGACCATTCCCCAAGTACGAGGAGACCGCACCGTGGATACCCCGGACCCCGAAGGCACCTTCCAGGCCCTTGAAAAGTATGGAACCGACCTGACCGCGCTCGCCCGCGAAGGTAAACTCGACCCCGTGATTGGCCGAGACTCCGAAATTCGCCGCGTGGTGCAGGTGCTCTCACGGCGCACCAAGAACAACCCCGTGCTCATTGGTGAACCCGGCGTCGGTAAAACCGCCGTGGTCGAAGGGCTGGCTCAGCGCATGGTCTCCGGCGATGTTCCCGAATCCCTGCGCGGTAAAACCCTGATCAGCCTTGACCTTGGGTCCATGGTTGCGGGCGCTAAATACCGCGGCGAATTCGAGGAACGCCTCAAGGCCGTGCTCGAAGAAATCAAGAAATCCGAAGGCCAGATCGTCACCTTTATCGACGAGATGCACACCGTGGTTGGTGCGGGCGCATCAGAAGGTTCCATGGATGCAGGCAATATGCTCAAGCCCATGCTGGCACGCGGCGAGCTGCGCATGATTGGCGCCACTACGCTTGACGAGTTCCGCGAGAACATTGAGAAAGACCCCGCTCTGGAACGTCGTTTCCAGCAGGTGTACGTGGGTGAGCCTAGTGTTGATGACACGATCGGTATTCTGCGTGGGCTCAAGGAACGCTACGAGGCGCACCACAAGGTGCAGATTTCCGACGCCGCCCTAGTTGCCGCCGCAGCACTTTCAAATAGGTACATTCCCTCACGTCAGCTGCCCGATAAGGCGATCGACCTGGTGGATGAGGCCGCATCGCGCCTGCGCATGGAGATCGACTCGGCCCCCGAGGAAATCGACCAGCTGCGCCGTGCCGTAGACCGCTTGACGATGGAAGAACTGGCCCTCAAGAACGAGACCGACCCGGCGTCGAAGGAACGCCTGGCGGCGCTGCGCAAAGACATGGCTGACAAGAAAGAACAGCTGGATGCGCTCAACGCCCGCTGGGAAGCCGAAAAGGCCGGTCTGAACCGCGTGGGCGATCTCAAGAGTGAAATCGATGAGCTGCGCTCGCGTGCCGAGGTGGCACAGCGCGAGGGCAACCTGGCGGATGCATCCCGCCTGCTCTACGGCGAAATTCCCGCCAAGGAGAAGGAACTGGAAGAAGCTCAGCGCGCCGAAACTGAGGCTCATGGCGAGGCTATGGTCTCTGAAGAGGTCACGGCTGACGACATTGCCGAGGTTATCTCTTCCTGGACGGGCATTCCCGCCGGGCGCATGCTTCAGGGCGAATCCGAGAAGCTGCTGGAGATGGAGAAACGTATCGGTGAACGCCTGATCGGTCAGGAAGCCGCCGTGGTTGCCGTAGCGGATGCGGTTCGCCGCGCCCGCGCCGGAATCTCCGACCCGAACCGCCCGATTGGTTCCTTCCTGTTCCTGGGGCCGACCGGCGTGGGTAAGACCGAGCTCGCGAAGGCTCTGGCGGAGTTCCAGTTTGATGACGAGCACGCCCTGGTGCGCATCGACATGAGTGAGTACGGCGAGAAGCACAGCGTTTCCCGCCTGGTGGGTGCGCCTCCCGGATACGTGGGCCACGAAGAAGGCGGTCAGCTGACCGAGGCTGTGCGCCGTCGCCCCTACTCCGTGGTGCTGCTGGACGAGGTTGAGAAGGCCCACCCCGAGGTCTTCGATATTCTGCTGCAGGTGCTTGATGACGGTCGTCTGACCGACGGTCAGGGCCGCACCGTGGACTTCCGCAACGTGATTCTGATTCTGACCTCGAACCTGGGTTCGCAGTACCTGGTCGATCAGGAGATGCCGTTTGAGGAGCGCACCGAGAAGGCAATGCAGGTGGTTCACCAGGCGTTCCGCCCCGAGTTCCTGAACCGTCTGGACGACATCATCATGTTCGAGCCGCTCTCTTCCGAGCATCTGGGACAGATTGTGAACCTGCAGATTCAGGGCATGGGCAAGCGTCTGGCCGACCGCCGCCTGACCCTGGATGTTACCCCCGCCGCCCTGGAATGGCTGGGCTTGGCAGGGTACGATCCGGCCTTCGGCGCCCGCCCGCTGCGCCGCCTGGTACAGCGTGAGATCGGCGACCGTCTGGCGAAGGGCATCCTCTCAGGTGCCATTCACGATGGCGACACCGTAGAGGTGGATGTGAACCCGGATGTTGCAATGGACGGTCTGTCGGTGACCTCCAGGCGGTAACGGGTAGCGCAGCTGGTACAGATAATGCGCGCCGCACCGGGAAGTATCCCGGTACGGCGCGCATTCTTGCTAGTAGATGAAAGGTGTTATGCCTGCTTGCGGCGGCGTGCCACCAGTACGACGGTGGTACCCGCTACGAGGGTGAACAGGCCAACCCCGGCGATGGTTAGCGCACCCGAAGCGCCGGTGCTTGCCAGCCTGCCGCGAGTGGTTGAAGCTGCCGAGTAGCTGCCCGTGCTGCCGGTTGAGGCGACGGTCCCGGTGGAGGAGACACGCGATGCGGAGCCACCCGAGTAGCTGCCGGATACCCTGGACTCGCACGCTACCCCGTCTTTGTCGCGGTCAAGGTGGCCGCTGTAGTGTTCGCTGCCTGCCTTAATATTGTTCAGGCCGCGGGCGCGGGCCTCGGTGCAGTTATCAGGTTTGTCATCGGTGGAGGTGTCAGCGGCTGCTGCCTGCTTGCCTCCGGTGGTGCTGGTGGTGCCGGAACCGGAAGTGCCGGTTGCTTTAGTCTCGCACCCTACCCCGTCCTTGTCACGGTCAAGGTGCTCACTGTAGTGCGGGCTGTTCGCATCAATATTGCTGAGTCCGCGCGCCGATGCTTCGGTGCAGTTCTTGGGGATTTCCCCAGCTACGGCCGAGCCCTGAGCGGCAGCGGCCAGGTGCTCCGCGTTTGCGGATGCGTTCGGCACGTTATGTTCAGCAGAGGAAGAGTCCTGCGCCGAATTGTTTGCTGCCTGCTCGCTCTGGCTGGGGGCAGCGGAAGGCTGCACCGGAGGCTGCGGCTTGCCCGTCACCGCTGCGGAGGCGCTTGAGGCAGCGGGTGCCTCGGTGGCGCTCTGTGCGGCAGAGGCTGAGGAGCTGGGGGTTGCTTCGGTCGGTGCGGGCGCAGCAGAAGCAGCAGCCGTATCGGTGGGGGAAGCGCTCGGTGCTGCTGCCGCCTGGATTGTCACGGTCGCGGCGTCGCCGCCGCGGCGGGGATCCTGTTTATTGAGCGACCCGGTAAGCACCGTGAGGGTCACGGTCTGCCCGGGTTTGAACCCTTCCTGCCAGGGGATGGTGCCCGCCACGTTGCCGTTTGCGTCGGCCTCAACACGCAGGTAGGGCTGTCCGCTTACGCCACCGCCATCAATTTTGAGGGCGAGTACCGAGGGTGAGCCGTCTTTGGCTTTGAACCCGGTGCCGGTGAAGCTTAGACCCTGCCCCACGGTCCAGGAGCTGGGGAAGGTGATGGTTGCCCCGTCGTCGTAGGTGTGGCTCGCGTTTGCTGCGGGTGCCACGGCGGCGGTGTTGGTTGCGGGTGCCGCGAATGCGGCGGGGACGGCGGTCGCGCCTACGAGGCTGAGGCTGAGCGTGGCGACGGCGCCAATAGTTGCGAATTTGTGATGAGTTGTCATACCTAAAATTCTATAGGCACCGCGTAGGGTAGAATGCCCGAAAAGACGCTTCGGGACTGTGGTGTACAACAGTATGGATACCCTATCTTTAAGCTGTTAGTTGAGGTTTACTCCCAGAAATTCTTTCCGTGCGCGGGTGAGCAGTGCGCGGTCCCAGCCGCCGCACGGTCACTTTCGGTGCGGATACCCGCAGTGTGCACGGTCATGGCGGGGCGCATCCTACAATGGGTGCAGTACATTCTTGAACGACGGCACACTGGGACGCAATGGATAAATGGACTGACACGACCGGATTCGATAATCACGAGATTGCCGCCGTGCACCGTGCCGCGATCCGTTCTATCCAGCGTGTTGTTGCCGAGACCGCCCAGCCGCACCAGCCTGAGGTTGCCCTCGAAGGGGTGGCTGGTATGCTTCGTGCAGGCCGGGTGCTTGCGCTTACCGGGGCGGGGGTTAGTACCGAATCCGGTATCCCTGATTACCGTGGCCCCGCCGGTTCCCTGCGTGAGCACCGCCCCATGACCTACCAGGAATTCCGGTATGATGACGCTGCCCGCCAGCGCTACTGGGCGCGTTCCTATGTGGGGTGGCGGCGCATGAAGGAGGCCAAACCTAACCGCGCCCACTATGCGCTGGTTGAGCTTGAGCAGCACGGCGCTGTTTCTG
Source organism: Rothia aeria (assembly GCF_016726365.1). Taxonomy (NCBI): domain Bacteria; kingdom Bacillati; phylum Actinomycetota; class Actinomycetes; order Micrococcales; family Micrococcaceae; genus Rothia; species Rothia aeria. Next base: position 1,794,152 of record NZ_CP068102.1, read on the forward strand.
GGGTGATCACCCAGAACGTTGATGGGCTTCATGCCCAGGCGGGGAGCAGAAATATACTGGCTCTGCACGGTGATCTCTCAACGATCATATGCCTCACCTGCGGGCACCGTGAGGGGCGGGCGAGCCTGGATATTCGTTTGGATGCCGCAAATCCCGGCTATTTGGCGCGTCTTGCGGGCACCGATTTGCGGGTTAACCCTGATGGCGATGTTGAGTTGGATAACGATTTCATCCGTGATTTTGTGATGATCGGGTGCATTGCGTGCGGCTCCCAGCGCCTTAAACCGGATGTGGTGTACTTCGGTGAATCTGTGCCCGCCGAGCGGAAGGAGCGGCTGCGGCACATGCTGGCTGATTCGACTGCTCTGCTGGTGGTTGGTTCGTCGGTGGCGGTGATGAGCAGTTACAAGATTGTGTTGGATACGCTCAAGGCCAATAAGCCGGTTGCCGTGTTGAACGGTGGGCCGGGCCGGGCGGATGCGCGCGCCACCTATCTGTGGCGCACCAATGTGGGGGATGCACTGGGCCAGCTGCTTGACCGGTTGCAGCTGTGAGCACCGTGGCCCAAGGCGCCGCCACGCACAGGAGAAGAATAATAAAGAAATACGCAAGGTACGCCAAGCACCGGGTTAGAGTATTTCCCCTAATGGGGGCGTACATTAGCGCAAAATAGTGCGTGCCCTATCGCCGCTATTTGACCCACACCATAATCGTAGGCCATGTAATATTATTGCTTCGCCGATAGAATATAAGGCATGACAATTCGCACCAAGATTGCCACTTTCGGTATCATAGCCGCGCTTGCGGGCGGCATGGTAGGCACATCCGCTCCCATCGCCTCGGCCGCGCCGGTGGCTGCTCCCACCGCCACCAGTTATTTCAGAGCTGGAGCAACCGTTAATTTCCCCACCACTTGGACGGCGGGGCAACCGCTAACTGTTATCGGGCAGGGGTTTAGAACCAGAAGCGGTCGGTCGGTGACTGTTGTATTGCGTGGCGATGAGGGCGAAATTTACCACGAGGTGCGTCCGGATGCTAATGGAAAATTCACTACTTCTATCCCGTGGTCGAATAGTTTACAGGCCGGGCAGAGCATTGAGTTTGAGACTTTCGCGTTGACCCGGGGCGGTTTCTACGAGGGCAGCGAGGTTGATGTGCGGGTTGTGGCCGCTCCGGCGCGGCAGAACCCTGCCCCGCAGCCGAAGACCACCACCGGTGCAGCCCAGAAACCGGCGGAGAAAGATAAGTCTGGTGAGAATAAGAACGGCGGGGGCTCTGACGGCGGCAGCACCTCTGGGGATAAGAATAATAAGGACGGTAACGGCGGCTCTGGTGACAATAAGAACCAGGGCGGCAGCGGCGGCGACAATAACTCCGGCGGCAATAATAATAATGCTGGCGGTGCCCAAAGCGGCGGCGGCAGCGACCCATCAGCCTCCCCACAGGGTGGGCAGCAGGATAGTAACGGGGCCTCTGGCAGCGCTATAGATTCCTCCGAACCGGATGGTCCTTCCGATAAGGTTTCGGCCAGTGCCAGTGAGTCCAGCCCCAGTGCGTCAGCCTCAGCCTCTGCCAGCGGGAATAAGCGTTTTCATAACTGTAAAGAGGTGAAGGACGCCGGGCTGGCCCCTATTCATAAGGATCACCCGGATTTTCAGGAGGGTTTTGACGCTGACCATGATGGTGTGGGGTGCGATAAGCCCGCAGACTTCGGCAACGAGCCTGTGACGATTACCACGGGTGCTGCGGCTGGGGATTCTTCTGCCTCTACGGAGGCCTCGGGTGAGCAGGGTTCTTCCGGGCAGGGGTTTAGCCCGGCAGATCTTGCGGACCCCGGTAAAAACGGGGTTTTGCTGGCTGCCGGTTATGTGCTGATTGTGGGCGGAATTGGTGGAGCAATATTCCTGGCCGTGCGCAAAATGCGTAAAGAGTGATGCCGCTCTCGCATATAACCCGCTGTGGGTGAATTATTCTCTACATATTCAAGAACGTGCCTATAAGAATGCAAGAGTGTATTGCGGGTCAATTTAGAGCACTTATGCGATGAGTCGCCAGCCACAGAAGCCGTGTCTTATACCGTTAATATGTTCCTTAAAACCTGCCAGATCAGGGATATAGCACCAATGATTTAAGGGTGGGTTTTACGTCTAAGGAAGGTTAACCATATTGACGAACACCATAGTCTTCTGCGTGCAATAACTGCATTTAATACTGTGCGTACAGATAAAATTAAGTCATGAGTATTCGCACTAAATTTACTACATTCAGCATCGTTGCCGCACTGGGGTGCGGCATGGTTGGTGCAACTGTTCCCGCTGCTTTTGCAGCACCTGGTTCGGTTCCAGCCGCAGCCGCTCACGTTTACGAAGATGGGGCGAGCCTGCAGTTTCCGGACACCTGGACCGTAGGTCAACCCCTGCACTTTACAGGTACCGGTTTCAAAGCAACTGATGGTTCCCCTTCTATTCTGGCGATTAAGATCAACGGCGGCCCTGTCAGCGGCGCCCGCTACCTAGAGGTTAAAGCGGATGCGGACGGCAATATTTCTGGCTCTATCCCTTGGCAGGAGAACCTTAAAGCCGGGGAAAGCGTCGAAATTAATGTGCTCACCGGCTCGTTGAATAAGAAAGACCGGCAGCGTGGCGGCGTGGCGGCTACGGTGACCGTCGTGGACAATTCGGCTGCCCCGTCTGATCCGTCTGTACCGAAGGACACCCCTTCTGAGACACCGTCACCTTCTGAGAAACCCAGCAGCGTGCCTTCGGAGTCTCCTTCAGCTCCTGCTCCCAGCGCGAGCTCACCCGTTGCTGCCCCATCTGAATCACCCTCTGAATCACCGGCTGAATCGCCCTCGGCAACCCCGAGCGAGACCGCCCCTTCGCAGCAGCCCTCGGCGACCTCCAGCGAAACCTCATCGGCTTCTGCTGAGGCGTCGGTGAACGCTGGTGCAGATACAGAAGCATCACCAACCCCGCGTTTTCAGAACTGTAAAGAGGTGCAGGATGCCGGTCTGGCCCCCATCCACAAGGGCCACCCGGACTTCCAGGAGAAGTTTGACGCCGACCATGATGGAGTCGGCTGCGAGAAGGACGCTGACTATGAGAACAGCGCCTCCCGCGTGGATTCTAATGGCGGGGTAGCCGCTAGCGACAGCAATAATAATAGTGGCGGCAGTATCTCTGGGCGGCTGGCAAGCACGGGCGCGGCCGGTGTTGCCACCATTGCGGGCTTGGGCCTGGCTGCTGTGGGCGCTGGTGTTGCCGCAATTGTGGTGATGCGCCGCCGTAAGCAGAGCTCCTAGGCTTTAGCTTCCTAGACCTTGGCTGGTGCGCGTTACCTAATGCGCGCTGCCGTGGAGTATTCCAACCGACAACAATAGTGCAGGTCTCTTGCATACCGCAGTATGGCGGGGCAGAGGCCTGCACTTGTGTGTAGGGAGGGGCACTTTCGGCTTGCGGGAGGGGGCGATGAAGGTTTACAGAAGCTCTTCAGCCAGGAGGTGCAGGGTGCTCTGAAATACAAAGGTACGGCGCATTATGCGTGGGTATAGTGCTCATAGGGGAAATACGCCACGCCGAGCGTAAAATTTCTTGACGATGTGCTGAACGTATCATAAACCTGCAATAAAATAACAATGTATGAATAGATAAACACTATACCCTCAGTATTATAGGAGATATGTGCATTTTTATGTTTTATACCTTTTATAGTGTGTAGTTAAGATGTAGCCTTTTAGAGTGTCTTGATTGAAATACTGAGGATCTAAAGGTTGATAGTGCAGGGTGAATTCAGTCAAAAAGTGAATTATTACACGGGGGAGTTTTAATAATACGGTAATACTATCCACACGGTACACATCATTTTCGATAGACTGGTGATATGACATTCCGTAAAAAAATCGCTACTTCCGGCGCTGTGCTCGCTCTCGGGTGCAGTCTACTAAGCAGCTCGGTTTTGGCACCGGCCGCTTATGCAGCGCCAGAACCATCTGCAACGCCTATCGTTAAGGAATACACCGACGGCGCCACCCTTACCTTCCCCTCAACCTGGACTGAGGGTGAGCCCCTAGAATTTTCGGGCGTTAACTTCTTTGCCACCAACGGCACCCCCTCAGTACTTGCCGTGCGTCTCAACGGTGGGCCCGTGGGTTCATCAGACTACTTGCAGTTCGAAGCTGATGCCGATGGTAAGGTAAGTGGCTCTATTCCCTGGCAGGATCGTTATACTGCCGGTTCGACCGCCACCATTAACGTGCTCACCGGGTCTTTGAACCCCAACGATAATAAGCGCGGAGGCATCGCCGCTTCTGTGACCGTGGTAGACAAAAACGGCGGCACCGGCAAGGCTAAGCCGTCGGAGTCAGCCTCAGCCGATGCGAACAAGTCTGAAAGTCCCAAGGAAGATCCTTCTAAAGGCGCTAAGACAGAGACTCCCGCTAAAGAAGAAAGCAGCCCCGCGGCTAAGGAAGAAGAAACTCACACCGCTGCTAGCAGCGCCACCACAGATGCGGATGAAAAGCCGCTAAGCCCGATCAGCAGCAGCGCCAGCCCCACCGCAGTGACCAGCGCATCTTCAAATAACTCGGGCGGGAATATGATGCCGTGGCTTGGCTACGGGCTGATCGGCGGCGGTGTGGTACTCGCTGCGCTCATCATTTTCTTCAATATTCGGCGTAAATCATAAAATATCGCTCGGTCGGTACTTTATACTGCCGCATTGTGTAAATATTCACTTAAATCCCCCTTTGCATGGAATGCAAAGGGGGATTTTGGATTTGTGGGGATATCCCCACAGAAAACCATAAAACAGGTCACACTATAAATGATTTCGTTCGCAAGAGGCGTTATGTGGGTGTGATTTTTATGCACATAAATGTCAAGGCAACTCTATCTGTATAGGTTGAATTTAAGCCATAGAACGTGAAGGTGCGTTAAAACCTAAGCCTTAGATTGATAAAATGAGGGGAAAGGTAACAGATATATTCCACTGACAGTTACCGCTCAAAAACCCACATGAAATATGTGGGAACACAGCACATGAACCGCCAACAGAAAAGAGGCGATACAGGATAAGACCAGCGCCGTTGGAAGACATACCTGCGATCTAAGTAGGACACAGCTACAACACAGGATTAAGCGCGAATCTATAAATATCCGAATCACTACACTACAGACGGAGAATCCTATGCACCTAGTGAGTATGGTAATCGCGGACCTTATAGCAATTGCCGCTCTGTGCACCATCTACCTCGTCCGCCACAGCCGCCGTGAGCTAGTGGTCTCATACACCATCATTAACTTCGGCGTTTTTGTGGTCACAGAAGCACTCTCATTTGCCTCCGGCACGAGTGCAGGAATGGGGCTTGGACTATTCGGCGTGCTATCCATTATCCGCCTGCGTTCCACTCCACTGGCACAACGCGAAGTCGCCTACTACTTTGTCTCATTGGCATTGGGCCTCATCGCAGGTGTCAGGCTGGATCCCGAATATATGGCATACGCCCTCATGGCGATGCTCGTTATTATCATGGCCGTCGTCGATCTGCCCTTCTTCGACAATAAGCAGAAGACCCAGATCATTACCGTCGATCGTGCCATTAGCGACCCTGAAGAACTCAAAACATACTTGAACCAGAAGCTCTCCTACGAAGTGCTCAGCGTGAAAGTATCGGAGCTCGACATGGTCAACGACACTACCAGGGCAGAGGTTAGCTACAACCCTGACCCACCGGCAGAAGATACCACCGCAGAACAGGGAAACACCCCCGACTATGCGGTAACTGCCAAGGCGCAGAACACCCCAACACAGCAGGGTGCAGGTGCCACTCAGGGCTATGGCAACCAAGCCCAAGGGTACGCCTCCTCACAGCAAGGCTACGGCCACCACCTGCATGAGGCGTCCCGCAATATCTAAAGGATTCGCGCATATCCTGCTACTTTCGTAGCTCTAACCGACAATACCGACCCGGCACGGCTTCCGCACAGTCACCGGGCGGTGCCCGAAAGGAACAGCATCATGGAAATTATTCCCAGCTACTGGCAGAGCATTACCCTGAACGATCTTAATAACAAAGCTGCCATGCAGACCCGCATGGACCGTAAATACATCGTAGACGCAGACTACGCGGCATCGGTACTGGCAGAGCTGCCCGCCGAGGCATCCGTACTCGAAATTGAGGGGCAGCGCGAATTTGCCTACGACTCCGTCTACTTCGATACCCCCAACCTGGTCAGCTACTACGCGGCCGCCACCGACCGCCCCGACCGGTTCAAGGTGCGCACCCGCAGCTACCTCGACACCAACACATGCTTCCTGGAGGTCAAGACCGAAGGCGAACGCGCCATGACCGTGAAGGAGCGCATTCCTTACTCCATTGATGACCGTGACAAGCTCACTGAAGAGGGCCGACAGTACGTCAACGAGGCACTCTACGGGATTCTTGACACCCCGGCCATTGAGTTCGAACCGGTTATTAGCACCGGGTATCGACGCACCACCATTTACCTGCCCGCCTCAGAGCAGAACCCGGTGGATTCCCGCCTGACCATTGACCGTAACCTCACGTGGACGCCCTTGTCGGATCATGCGCTCTATGCGGGGGTAACCCGGGAAAACTACCACGGCCATAAGGTGGGGGTTGAGTACACGATTCCCGGCACCGTCATTATTGAAACGAAATCCGGCACGGCCCCCTCAGTCGCAGACAAGCACCTGTGGCGTGCGGGCATCCGGCCCGTCAAGATCTCCAAGTTCGGTACCGGTCTGGCGGCACTCAACCCGCAGCTGCCCTCCAATAAGTGGCACCGCATTATTGAGCGGTGGATGAACCTGGTGCCAGCTAAAGTTGCCGTCTAGGCAACCCGCGTCACCGTATAGAAGGGAGAATAACCAACCACAACCGACACTGAACTAAAACCGGCGCAAGAACGAACACATTAAATTGCCGGTACGAGACGGCACCTGCCGCGCAGAACGTGATAAGGCCCAATGCCTCACACAATAAGCGCAGCAGGTGCCGTACCCTTTTTAGACCACAGTGAATGCTATGCCGCAGGGTCAGGCGTCACCCATTTAGTATTTTTAAACCCACCTAATGGTAGGGTAGAGTGCGTGGCTTACCGCCACCTAACTCATGGCGCGTATTCGACGGACCCCCCTCACCCAGGGGGATTCTAGGGTGCAGCGCGCAGACAACATGCAAATAACCGCCAATAACACCAACCACCGGTAAGGGTATATGGGGAGCCAAACGTTACCCGTTACCGTTATGACACGCGCCTACAGACACCGATATACGCAGGCAGGAAGAAGACGCATAGTGAAGAAATCCCCTTTAAACGTGGCAGCCTCTCTACCCCTTATTGTGGGTTTGGGACTGGCTGGATGCTCAGGTAGTAATAATGAATCTAGTGCCGCCCCGAAAGACTCCCTAGGCCCGACCAATGCCGCACCCGCTCAACAGGCAAAAGCCCCCTCGGGCAAATATAGTTCGAATACGAAAACCGGCGAAAAAATTAATGCTGAAACCCACCACACCCACGGTAGTCTCACCTGGGATACTGGATCTGAAATCCGCCTTGACCTTGCGAATGAACCTTCCGCTGACGGGGTGAGCGTTGAGGATGGTGCCCTAGTCATTACCAAAGCCGGGAACTATCATCTAAGCGGCGACTACACCGGGCAGGTACGCATTAATACCGCCGAGCCTGAGACAGTGCGGCTCATCTTAGATAATGTGAGTATTACTAACTCCACGGGGCCTGCTATTACCGCCAGCGGAGGCGGCACGACAATCGTATATACGATGGCTGGCACCACCAATACTGTCAGTGATGGGGAGCAGTACACGGTAACTGGTAAGAAAAAACCAGACGCAGCGATCTACTCCACCGCGAACCTGACCCTCGCCGGGGAAGGCACGTTGACGGTGAACGGGAACCATGAAGAAGGGGTGCATACCACTGGCGGGCTGGTGATCTCCAACGGAACCCTGAATGTGAACTCCGTAAAAACCGGGATTAAAGGCAAAAACTATGTGGACATTCTGGGCGGTGAGGTATCCGTCAACTCCCAGAAAGATGCTATTAAAGCCACCAACTCTAAAGAGGAAGGGTACGGGTGGGCTCGTATTACCGGCGGCACCGTGAAGGTTATTGCGGGCGATGACGGACTTAAAGCCATCCGCACCGTTGAAATAGCCGACGGCACGCTCAATATTGAAAAGGCCCGAGAAGGTGTGGAGGGCCAGTACATTAATATTTTTGGCGGCGCGGTATCCGTCAACAGCATAGACGACGGCATTAACGCCTCCCTCAAAGACCCCCTGCCTGACGGGCAGGAAGCCGAGGACACCGCCGACCCCACACCTGACGGTCAGCCCCAGCAGGAACCCAGCGGCAGCGTGGGAGGTGCACGGGATACCACCGAAGTTATTGACGCCGCTATTCATATCAGCGGCGGACAGGTCACGGTGAACGTTGAGGGGGATGGCATCGACTCGAACGGCTCCCAGACCTACACCGGCGGCACTGTCACCATTAACGGCCCCTCAACCTACCTGAATAACTCGGTGGATGCCAACGGCGAGCTGCTGCTGAACGGGGTGAATATTGCGGCGGCCGGCAGCGGCGCAGAAATGTTTAAGGTTCCCTCCGAGAAGTCAACGAACGGGTACCTGCGAGTGGTTAATCTGGATGTGTTTACCCCCGGACGCACAGTGCAGGTGACAGATACCGAGACCGGCGCGGTGGTGGCGAACTATACGGTGGTTACCTCCGGCGTGCAGCTGTTCTTTCTCTCGAACCCATCCCTCGTAAAAGGTAATAACTATACGGTATATACGGTGTCTGAGCCGGTGCAGGAGGGCAGCACGACCCTCGCTCCGGGAGCGGTTGAAGTGGGCACGTACGCCGCAGAATAGCCCAACAATACCTATAAACCCGTTTGTGACAAGACGAAATAACGGGGAAGGCGTGGAACTGTTGTCTTTCGGCTCGTAGCGGTACGGAGGTGAAAGTACACAATAAGAAGACACGCGATGCTCAAACCGGTGCATCGCGTGTCTTCTTTATATTTATTTATCTATAAATTAGGTTACACAATCCTTCAACTTAAGGTAGACTTTTAAGGTCTTGAGCGATTGCTGAGACTCCAATAATCACCGAAAGATAACAATAAATATGAAGAAAACAACGGTCAAAACCGTAGCCTCCGTAACTCTGATCACCGCGCTGGGGTCTACCGGGTACCTTGCCGCCAATGGTGCGCCTCCCGTCGCAGCTGCACCCAACGCAGCCGCAGTGCAAAAGCTAGATGCACAAACCCACTACTCCGATGAAGACCTCAAATGGGACTCCTCCGACGAAGAAGCCATTGACCTGGCGAACCCCGCCGCTGCCGACGGGGTAAACGTTAACAATGGCACTATCACTATCACCGCAGACGGTACCTACCGGCTCTCCGGCGAGTACAACGGCCAAGTGAAGATTGAAGCCGGTAAGTCTGATACGGTACGGCTGGTGCTCGATAACGCGAAGATTACCAACTCAACCGGGCCAGCCATTAATGTGGCGGGCGCTGGTGAAGCGATTATTTACACCGCTTCGGGCACGGCAAACACCATTGCAGACGGAGCTAACTATGCTGCTAAAGGCGCAGATGACCCGGATGCGGCCATCTACTCCACTGCGAACCTGACCCTCGCCGGGGAAGGCAGTCTGTCTGTGAAGGGCTCCTACAAAGCGGGTGTTCACACCACTGACGGGCTCGTCATCGCCAACGGCACCCTTGATGTCAACGCCGCAAAAGCCGGTATTAAAGGCAAAGACTATGTAGACATTGTTGGCGGCACCGTGAAGGTTACCGCTGGGCAGGACGGCATTAAATCCACCAACACCGATGATGAAAACAAAGGCTTTACTCGCCTCAGTGACGGGTCGGTGACTATTTCGGCTGGGGATGACGGACTCAAAGCCCCGCGCACCCTCGAAATTTCCGGCGGCACCCTGAACATTGAAAAGTCCGATGAGGGTATTGAAGGGCAGTACGTTAACGTCCTTGACGGTGAGGTGACCGTCAATAGCACGGATGACGGCATTAACGCCTCCTTGCCCGCAGCCGACAAGGTAGATGATGACGGCGATGCCGACCAGGAACAGGAACCCGCTGATGGTGCTGGCGCCGCTCCGGTAGACGCGGACGTTAATATTAGCGGCGGCACCGTGGTCGTCAACGCTGATGCTGACGGGATCGACACGAACGGCAACGCGGTATTCACCGGCGGCACCATCATTGTGAACGGCCCCATCGCTGGCGGCAACAGGGCTATTGACTTTGACGGCAAGCTGCTGCTGAACGGGGCAAACGTCACCACCGGCAGCGCCGCCGAAAAGTTCCAGACACCCTCAACGGAATCAACCAGCGGGCACCTGAAAATCGTTAATAACGCTGCCCTGACCCAAGGCAAAACCGTTCAGGTGGCCGACTCCTCCGGCGAGGTGGTGGCGAACTATAAGATCACCAAGTCAGGGGTGCAGCTGGTGCTCGTCTCGAATAAGAATATTGTCAAGGGGCAGGACTACAAGGTCTACGTGGCCTCCGGCGATGTGGATATTGACTCCACCGATGTGGCGAATGGCGCAACCGAGCTGGGCAGCTTCACCGCCGCTTAATCCAGCACCCCGTTGAGCCTGATGCGGCTTCCCGCCCTCTCCCAACACAATGGGAGGAGACGGGGAGCCGCTATCTTTTGGCTTGTGACGGTACGGGGCTGAAGATGCACAATCAGAAAACACGCGATGCTCAAACCAGCGCATCGCGTGTCTTTTTATGCTCATCTCTCAATGATTCAGGTTATCTGCTGCGGCAACTGGGGGCAGCCCCTAAGACATTGCGCAGAAAAAGCCCGAACACAGCTGAGGCTTAGCTAACTGCCGAAATATAGGAGGTATGAAGAACTCAATGCTCAAAACCGTAACCTCCGTAACTCTGATCGCCGCGCTGGGGCTCACCGGATGCTCCACCGCCAGCGGTACCACCCTCACCTCCGGCACCTCCACCGTGCACAGCGCTGTCTCAGGAACCACCGCCGGAACGTCCACCTCCAATACGGCCGCTGGGCAGACACTAGATGCCCAAACCCACTACACCAATGAGGACCTCACCTGGGACTCCTCTGATGAGAAAACTATTGACCTGGCGAACCCCGCCGCCACCGATGGGGTCAGCGTAGAGAACGGCACCATCACCATTACCTCCGGCGGCACCTACCGGCTCACCGGTGAGTACAGCGGCCAGGTGAAGATCGATGCAGCCAAGACCGACACGGTGCGGCTGGTGCTTGATAACGCGAAGATTACCAACTCAACCGGGGCGGCCCTTAATGTGGTGAGCGCCGCCGAAGCAATTATCTACACCGCTGCGGGTACCACGAACACCGTCGCCGACGAGGCTAACTACACTGCCACCGGTGACGACGACCCGGATGCAGCCATCTATTCCACCGCGAACCTGACCCTCGCCGGGGAGGGCAGCCTGTCTGTGGAGGGTGCCTACGAGGAGGGTATCCACACGACTGGCGGGCTGGTTATTGCCAGCGGCACCCTTGAGGTCAACGCCGCGAACACCGGTATTAAGGGCAAGGACTATGTTGATATTACCGGTGGAATCGTCAATGTTACTGCCGCACAAGACGGCATTAAATCCACCAACACCGATGACGAAAGCAAGGGCTTCACCCGGCTGAGCGCCGGGTCGGTGACTGTCTCGGCTGGGGACGACGGGCTCAAGGCCCCGCACACCCTCGAAATTTCCGGCGGCACCCTGAACATTGAGAAATCCAATGAAGGCATTGAGGCGCAGTACATTAATATTCTTGACGGTGATGTGACCGTCAATAGCACGGATGACGGCATTAACGCCTCCCTCAAAGACAGCTCCTCTGACACCTCATCCGATACCACCAGTGGGACGGCCCCCGCCGGGCAGCAAACCCAGCAGAACCAGAACGGTCAGGTGCAGCAGGCCCCGGCGGGCGGGGGAACCGCACCCGGCGGTAGTCAGGGCAGCACTGGGCAAAACCAGAATATGCCCCAGCCTCCCACTGACGGTGCTATGCCCGGCGGTGGCGGCGGCATCTTCGAGGTGGTAGATGCGGCCATTAATATAAGCGGCGGCACCGTGGTGGTCAACGCCGAGGGTGACGGGATCGACTCGAACGGTACCGCAACATTCAGCGGCGGCACCGTCACCGTAAACGGCCCCACCGCTGGCGGCAATAACGCCCTTGACTCCAACGGTGATTTGCTGCTGAACGGGGGAACCGTCACCGCCGGCAGCACCGCCGACATGTTCGAAGCCCCCTCATCAGCATCGACCAGCGGGTACCTGAAAATTACTGATTCGTCGGCCCTCACCCAGGGCAGCACCATTCAGGTCACCGATTCCTCAGGCACTGTGGTGGCGAACTATAAGATCACCAAGTCAGGGGTGCAGCTGGTGCTCGTCTCGAATAAGAATATCGTCAAGGGGCAAAGCTACACCGTCTCTGTGACCTCCGGCAGTGTAGATGCTGCGTCCACCACTGCGGCAAGCGGGGCGAGTGAGCTGGGCAGCTTCACCGCAGCCTAACCCAGCGGCCTGTTGTGCCGGATACGACTTCCCGTCCTCTCCTAACACGTCGGTAGGAGGGGACGGGCTATTCCGCACTCTCGGGGTGCTAAAGCTGCCGATAACCCGTGCAAAATAAAAAGGGTGTTCGGTAAGCTTCAAACCCGCAATAGGCGGTGTTTGCTCCCGGTTTTTCTGAGATTTCTAGCAGAATATGTGTCTGTCAGGAAGACAATAAGGGGTCAAACAAGGTACCCTAGAAGGCAGGAAAGACTGTACAAGCGATCCGTCGGTTGCGCGCGCCATGCGGGCGGCAGTCACGGACAGGATGAAAGAGGGGGTCACGCCATGGGGCGCGGCCGTCAGAAGGCTAAGGCAACACGGCAGGCTCGGGAGATGAAGTACTTCAGCCCCGAAACCGATTACAGCGCACTTGAGCGTGAGCTCAGTAGCGCTAAGAAGAGTAAAACCTCCGACTCGTCCCAACATCGTTACGATGATGAGGATGACTACTCGGCGTACGCAGAGAAATATGCAAACTACGACGACGAGGCATAGCTGAGGTGCATCGCTAAAAGTATAAGGCGCGGCACTGGCTCTCATGTCGCCTGCTATGCAACCGGTTCGGGCATCCCCCAGGGGATGCCCGAACCGGTTTTTGTGTGCCTTCAGCTTGGGTAATTGGATGGGGCAGATGGTGCTGGCCCGGTTTGGTGTACTGACGCTTCCCAGATGCGTTCTGCATATAGCAGGAAAAGGTGAGCCGCGGGTAAGCGTGAGATCAGAAAATAATAAGAAAATATGAGCTGCGATGCATAGCTAAAATAAAGGTTCTTCATGCCCCATGCATGGGATGGTATTTCAACCTATAAATATGAAGAACGAACAGAATATCACCGGCTCAAACACTCTCACCGAAGACACCCCCGCCCCGGCGGATAATACCCCCGGCGGCACCAAAACCGCAAAGAAAATGACCCGCCGCGTCCTCATCGGCGGCGGCATCGGCACCCTCGCCGTCGCGGGGGTCGGGGCTGGCTGGGCCTACAACCGGTACCTCGCCGAACACACCCAAATCGAAGACACCCTCGCCTACGAGGCAGCGCAGCAAAGTAAAAACAACCCATCCGGCGCCGCAGACCCCACCGAGCTCACCGGGGTGAGCATCACCGACAGCGGGCTCACCGCGCAGGAAGGCTCTATCACCCTCAAAAGCTACACCGAAGGCAGCGGCAATAACGCCGTCGTCTCGTTCACCGCCGAGGTAAAACTCAATAATGCCACGCTGCTGCGCTCCGCCTTCGCCAATAACAAATTCGGCCAGAACATTATCGACACCCCCTCCAATATTGCCGCGCAGCACAACGGTATCTGGGCCATAAACGGGGACTACTACGGGTTCCGTGACACCGGCATCGTCATCCGCAACGGCGTCACCTACCGCGATTCGCCCGCCCGTGAAGGGCTCGCCTTCTACCGGGACGGCAGCGTCAAACTCTACGACGAAACCAGCACCAACGCACAGGCGCTCATTGACTCCGGCGTGCTGAACACCCTCTCCTTCGGGCCTGCGCTCGTCAAAAACTCCGAGGTTATGAGCGGCATCGACCAGGTTGAGGTCGATACCAACTTCGGTAACCACTCCATCCAAGGCAACCAGCCACGCACCGGCGTGGGTGTGCTGGGAAACAACCACCTGCTGTTCATGGTCGTAGACGGCCGCTCCGACGGGTACTCGCGCGGGGTTACCATGCCCGAATTCGCCCAAATGTTCAAAGAACACGGATGCGAAACCGCCTACAACCTTGACGGCGGCGGCTCCTCAGTCATGGTTTTCAACGGGAAACTCGTCAATAAACCCCTAGGGGGCAGCAAAGAACGCGGCACCAGCGATATTCTCTACATTGCCGGGAGCGCCGCATGATAGTACTCATTCCAGCCTACAAACCCGACAACTCACTCACACGGCTAACACACCAGCTCACCGCCCACAGCGAGAACATCCAGGTGCTCGTAATTGACGACGGATCCGGCAGCGAATACACGCCGATCTTCACCGAACTCACGCTCACCGGGGCAACCGTTATCACCCACCCCATCAACCTGGGCAAAGGCGCAGCCATACGCACCGGCCTGAACTGGGCACGCATCTATCAGCCCCGGCAGGTAGTCGTCACCGCCGACGCGGACGGCCAACACCTGGTGCGGGATATCCTGCGGGTCGGCGCACACACAGCAACCCACGCTGACAGCGGCAAACACTCACTCGTGCTGGGGGTACGCACCCTCCCCGATAACACGGCCCAGGGGAGCGGCACAGTACCCGCGCGCTCAAAAGTGGGCAACGCCCTCACCATCGGGTTTTTCACCCTCGCCACCGGCACCCGGCTAGCAGACACCCAAACCGGGCTGCGCGGCTTCACCCCGCAGATGATCGAATGGGCGCTGAACATACCCGGGGACAAGTACGAGTACGAATTCACCATGCTGCTGCGGGCCACCCGTGCGGGAATCAACCTGGTGCAGGTGCCCATTGTGAAAGTGTATGAGCCCGGCAACCCCACCAGCCATTTCCGACCCGTGCGCGACTCGGCGCTCATATACGCGCCGCTCATTGGGTTCCTCGCCTCCTCGTTCGCAGGGTTCCTGATTGACGCGGCGGCACTTTTCACGCTCGTCGCACTCGGTACGCCCCTGCTGGTGGCCGTCATTGCCGCACGCATTATCTCGGCGCTGGCGAACTTCAGCGTGAACCGGCTAATGATGCGTGACGGGGCGGCCCGGCCCTCACCCGGGAACTCACTGATGCGGTACGCAACGCTGGCGGTGGGCATCCTCGCGGCAAACGCGGCCCTGCTGGAGGCGCTCATGACCCTTGGTGTGCACCTGGTGGCTGCCAAGGTACTCACCGAGGCCGTGCTGATTCCCGTGAGCTTCGCGGTGCAACGCCGCTGGGTGTTCCTGCCCACCCGCACGCCCCAGCGTGAAGAGCACACCGCGCCCGAGCTGCAACTAAGCAAACTCAGCGGTGCATCCGTCGAAGAAGAATATACGGGCAGGCGCTACTAGATTTTCAGGTGCACAGCGTGCGCGGGGTACCCGAACATTGCTACTCATCCACTCTACTCGCGGGTGGCCCCGGCAGGCTGGCACGAAACCCACCAGCTCAGGAGGTGATGCGTATACGGTGAACAGCACCGAGAGCGATACGCTCACTGGAGAACTTCATAGGGTATACAAACACATGCACGCGGTGTTCCCACGGCCCCGGAAGGGGGAGTGGGAACACCGCGTGCTCTGCTGCGCCCGCTACACAACGGGCAGTAAATAATTATGCGTACTGGCCGAAGAGGCGCACCGCGCCGCCATTGACCCCTTTAGCGCCCTGCACATAGTCGGGGCTGTCGGTATCGGGCTCGGTGGCGGCCACCACATCGCCCATGACCCAGGCGGGAACACCCCGGTCGTTAAGGCGGCGTGCGGCGGCCTCGGCAACTGACGGGTCCACAATAGCGACCATGCCCACACCCAGGTTCAGGGTGCGTTCCAGATCGGGCAGCGGCACGTTGCCGAGCGAACCGATCAGCGAGAAAATTGCCGGAATCTGCCAGCTGGAGCGGTCCACGCGGGCCTCCAAGCCCTGCGGCAGCACACGCGCCAGGTTCGCTGCTAAACCGCCGCCGGTCACGTGTGAGAACCCGCGAATACCGGTGCCGGTCTGCCCGTCGGGGCCATTGACGGGGAACGCCTGCGCCAGATCCAAACAGTCCGCAGTGTACACGCGGGTGGGTTCCAGCAGTTCCTCACCCAGGGTGCGCCCCAACTCGTCTACCTGACGTTCCAGGCCCCACCCCGCAACATTAATAACTTTACGAACCAGTGAATAACCATTTGAGTGGATGCCGGAAGAAGCCATACCAATGAGCACATCGCCCTCACGTACCCGCTCAGGGCCCAGCAGCTCGTCAGCCTCAACCACGCCCGTGGCGGCACCGGCAACATCGTACTCATTCGCGGCCAGCAAACCCGGATGCTCAGCCGTCTCGCCACCCACCAGGGCCGTACCCGCCACAGAACACGCCCCCGCAATACCGCGCACAATATCGGCAATACGCTCAGGAACCACCTTGCCCGTGGCAATATAGTCAGTCATAAACAACGGCTTCGCACCGCACACCACAATATCGTCCACAACCATACCCACCAGGTCATAACCGATCGTGTCATGCACATCAAGCGCCTGCGCAATAGCAACCTTCGTACCCACCCCGTCCGTGGAGGTCGCCAAGTACGGGCGGCGGTACTTCACCAGCTGCGAGGCATCATACAGGCCCGCGAACCCGCCTACGCCACCTACCACGGCGGAGGAGTGGGTGGCGCGAATCGCGTCTTTCATGAGCTCAACGGCGCGGTCGCCCGCCTCAACATCAACGCCCGCACTGGCGTAGGTGACGGCGGCGGTATTCTCAGTCATTCGGGTTAGTCCTTATCGGTAGCAGTTTTCGTGGCGGATGCCGGAACAAGATCATCGTCGGTCAGCAGAGCCTCAAGGTCCGCATCGGGCCCCGGATTGCACATCCCACCGGCTGGTGCGTGCTGACCCGGTGCTGGCTCACCCCCGCCCGCAGGTGCCGCTGGCAGCGGGCTGCTCTCAAACTTGTGCTCCAGCGAATCAGTGCCTGCGCGGGTCTCAATCGACACGGCCTCAGCGTGCTCAGGCTTAGTGGGGACGGGGCGCTCAACCGTCACCTCAGCAGCCATACCAGACAGCGGCCCACCCTTACTCTCTGAGGCGTCGAACAGGGACTTGCCGCGCCGTTCCTCGGCGGGAAGCTCAATCGGGTAGTTGCCGGTGAAGCACGCCGTGCACATGTTCCTCGTGGGCTGCTCGGTGGCGGCCATCATGCCATCCTGCGAAATGAAACCAAGCGAATCAGCCCCCAGGGACGCGGCAATCTCGTTGACCGAAAGCCCGTTCGCAATCAGCTCTGCGCGGGAGGCGAAATCAATACCGTAGAAGCAAGGCCATTTCACCGGCGGGGACGAGATACGCACATGCACCTCTTTCGCACCCGCCTCACGGAGCATCCGCACCAGGGCGCGCTGGGTGTTGCCGCGCACAATCGAATCATCAATCACGATCAGGCGTTTGCCCGCCACCACAGACTTGAGCGGGTTCAGCTTGAGCCGAATACCCAGCTGGCGGATAGTCTGCGATGGCTGGATGAAGGTGCGCCCCACATAGGCGTTCTTCACCAGGCCATTGCCGAAGGGGATGCCGGACTGCTCCGCGTAACCGATCGCGGCGGGCACACCGGACTCGGGGGTGGGCATCACCAGGTCAGCCTCGACCGGGTGCTCACGCGCCAGCTGCCGCCCCATCTCCACACGGGACTCATACACTGAACGCCCCGAAATGGTCGTATCAGGCCGGGCCAGGTACACAAACTCAAACACGCACCCGGCGGGCTGGGCGGGTGCAAACCGCTGCGACCGCAGCCCGTCCTCATCAATGATGATAAGCTCGCCCGGCTCTACCTCACGCACGAAAGAAGCACCCACAATATCGAGCGCCGCCGTCTCGGAGGCCACCACCCAGCCCCGCTCCAAACGCCCCAGCACCAGCGGCCGCACACCCTGCGGGTCACGGGCCGCGTACAGGGTGGTTTCGTCCATGAACGTGAGGCAGAACGCCCCGCGCAGGGTGGGCAGCAGATCAAGCACCGCCTCCTCCAGCGAGGCAAAATCGTGCTCAGCTAAGAGCGCGGTCACCAGGGCGGTATCGGTGGTGTTGCCCTGCGCCAGCTCGCCAAACGCCGGAGGTTTACCGCCGTTCTTCGCCAGCAGCCGGTCGTAGAGGTCAGCCGAGTTCGTGAGGTTGCCGTTGTGCGCTAGGCAGAGCGTGCCGTGCGGGGTGGTGCCCAGCGTCGGCTGCGCATTCGCCCAGTGGGATGCACCCGTGGTGGAGTAGCGCGCGTGGCCGATAGCGTGATCGCCGGGCATGGAGCTGAGCGTTGCCTCGTCAAAGACCTGGGAGACCAGCCCCATATCCTTATACACGCTAATGCGCTTGCCGTTACTGGTTGCTATACCGGCTGATTCCTGGCCGCGGTGCTGAATCGCGTACAGGCCGTAGTAGGTGAGCTTTGCCACGTCTTCACCGGGTGCCCAGACGCCAAATACGCCGCAGGCGTCCTTGGGTCCATGATCAACCGGATCCAGATCGTGAGTGAGTTTTCCGTCGGGGCGAATCAATTCACTTCTTTTCGACGTCGGGACTGTGGGAACGCCTTAACCAGCCTTCGCGTGTGATGCTAAAAATTTTGCCAGATTAAGACGCACAACCAGTCTACCCCCTCCAACAGAAAAAAGTGGTGCGGTATACGAATATTTCTCACAGGCTGGCTGCTCTTAGTCTTCAGGCTCGACGCGGGCAATACGGGCTTTCTTCACCGACCGGCGGTCAAGCCACAGCCCCAAAAGCGCCCCCAGGGCCGTACCCACGGCACCAAAAATGACGGCGATCACCCCGAACACCGCCTCAAACGTGTAGGAGGGATTACCCGGGCCGAACCACACCGAAACAAACGCCACAATAAGCCCCACGACCAGGCCCAGAATCATAAACGCCGGAATGGACGGGGCACGGCGGATACGCACCTGCGAGTACTCGACCTCGGTCTCGGGGGATGCTTCAGGCACAGGGGCGGGGGAATGCCCCGAAGAATCAGGGTGGGAATTAGAAGGTGTGTGTGCGCTACTCATATCTTCAAGTCTAGCTTTTGGGCTGTGCCCTGCCTAGCGGCTCCCTCAACGGCGGGAGCTCGGAAAACGCAGCTTAAGGCGTATTACCTGCCCCTAAGGCGTGGGCGATACACCATAAGCTGCGTTATTCAGGCAGTTGGTGCCTAGAATCGGGCGCCTAGAATAACGGGAAATAGCGGGAAATATCAGACCGCTCACCGCTTGCGCTCAGCTGGGCTGACCCCAACGCATCAGCCCACCCCAGCACCCCAAGCGCGAGCGCACACCACACGAAAGCGGACGCCTCAACCACACTCGGCGGGGTGCCGCGCGTATGCCGCGGGCCAGCCACGCACTGGGTCACCCCATACGGGGGCACCCGCACCTCAACACTATTGCCGGGGGCTAAAGTGCCCAGCTCCTCCAGGCTGTACCGCACAGCGGTGGCGCGCACCCCACGCGGCAGGGACGCGAACAACCGTTCCATCTCTTCCCGGTTCTGCCCGCCCGTCAGCGGTGTGCCTGCCTCAAAAACGCCGCGTACAGTGGCCAGCGCAGCCGCCCCGTCAGCCTCCGACACTTTACGCCGTATCGCCACTAACGCCTGCCTTTCTTGCCGTTCCTGCGGCCCTTGAGCGCATGACGCACGGGCCTGCCGTTGACGCCCCGACCGGGTGCGGCCCCCGCAGAACCGCCAGCGGCCCCGGATGTTTGGGTGCCGTCTGCCTCCTTGCCGGTGGCTGTGCTGTCGGCTCCATCTGGCTCACCCGGTGTTTTCTCACGCTGCGTTGTCTCTTCGTGTGCTTTTTCCTCATGCACCGTGAGGCAGGCCCCGTCTGAGCCGTGCCGTGCCGCCACCGCCGGCGCCACCCCAGCCAGTACCGCCGCAAGATCCGTGCCAGGCACCAGCTCCCCCACAGTACGCGGCTGCCCGTCTTCAACACCGCCGGTAATGGGGCGAAGCACCGCAGTCAGCAGGCTATCCACCGTCGTCTGCGTCAAAAACCCTGCCGCCTGCAGCGCCCGCAGCGCCACCAGGTGCGTGGCGCGGGATGACCCGTCAGAAATCTTCACCACGGCGCTCGCCCCCGAGCGCAGGCCAACGCACAGCATCCCCTCCGCGCCGCTTTTCACCACAGCGTCCAGCCGTTCACTCACCACCGTGTCGGGGGAGTCTGGGCCCTGAATCAGCTCGGGGTAATCCACCATCGCGGTTGCTACGGTTGAGGCGCGCGCATCCGCCTCCATATTGCGGATCGCCGTGCCCAGGGTTGCGTAGGCGCGGGCCAAACCCACCGGTGATAACGCGAACACGGGCGCGCCGCACCCGTCGACGCTGGCGTGCGCAACCTGCTCGCCGGTGAACGCCTCCACCTCTTCAACGATCATGCGCTGCAGCGGGTGCTGGGGGTCAAGATAAGTGTCGATGCTCCACAGTGCCGCATCCGGCTCAAGCTCGCCGCGTTCACTTTTGGCCGCGCACGCCCACAAGAACGCGGCGTGTTTGCCGGAGCACTCGAACGCGAGCGGTGTTTTTGCCAGCCCCGCCTGGAGCATGGTGGCGCGCGTGCCCGAGTCGGTGGGGTACACGGCGGGGCACTGGAGCGCGTCGGCGCTGAGCCCGGCTGCCGCCAGCGCCTCCTGTACCGCGCGCATCTGCTCGAAAGTGCCCCGGTGCGATGCGCACGCGATCGCCACCTGCGCCCCGCGCAGCGGCGCCCCGGCTTTGAGCGCCCCAATGGCCTGGAACGGTTTGAGAGTGGAGCGCGCGAAGATGGGGCGGTGGGCGTCTCCGAGGGCGAGGATAACATCGCCGCCGGGGGAGAGCACCACCACGGTGCCGCGGTGGCGGGATTCGATCATGCCGCCGCGGGTGGCAACCGCCAGCTCGGCGTCGCGTACGGGGGTGGCGGCCTCTGCGATGTGTGCGCTATTCATACACCCTATTAAAAGGGTTTTGCAGGCTTCAGGGCGCATTATTCGCCTCGGGCGTGGCGCGGGGAGTTCGAGTGGGGCGGATAGGCGGCTACATGAGCGCGGTGACGGCAGCCGTGCCGCCAAAAATAATGCCGGGCGCATTTGCAATCACGATGGGCCAGTCTTTC
Source organism: Rothia aeria (assembly GCF_016726365.1). Classification (NCBI taxonomy): domain Bacteria; kingdom Bacillati; phylum Actinomycetota; class Actinomycetes; order Micrococcales; family Micrococcaceae; genus Rothia; species Rothia aeria. The sequence continues at coordinate 1,815,607 of NZ_CP068102.1, forward strand.
TTCTCGCGCCACAAACCGTATGCCACCCACAGCGTGCAGTTAATGCCGGCAACGAGCGGCTGAATCCAGTCGCCCTTATGACCATTGATATTGCCGATAATTTGCGGGAAGTAGAAGACGTACATGAGCACCGCGGTTACGGATGCTACGCGCGCTAGGATCGGGAAAAATCTGGCGTGAATATCCGATTCTTTATGCGTCTCTTGGGTGGGGGTCTGAGTGCTGGAATTTTGTGCGCTCATGAGGGTCCTTTCGTCTGTGTAGTATGCCCTGCGATGCGCCCAACCCAGTAGATGCAGACCGTATTCACAAGACAATTTAGCCTACTCCCGCCCCTGGAATGACGCAAAATGCAGGCCACGGCGGCGGCCCTAAACTATCCTGCTAAAAAGAGCCTTTATACGAAAAAAGCGTTAAAAACACCGCTTTATTCACATAAAGGCTCTTTTTTACGGCCTGAGGGATAGGCACCCCACGATACAGAAGAGCGCCGAAACCCCCGCCCAGGTCGCATACGACACGGTACCCTTATGTACATGAAGGTTTTGGTACTGGGCCCCGGCGGCCGCGAACACGCAATTATCCGTGCGCTTGCGCGCGATCCACAGGTAACCGAAGTTCACAGCGCACCCGGCAACGCGGGCATCGCTCAGGACGTTCCGGTACACGCCATCGATGCCAATAACCCCGAGCAGGCTGTTACGCTCGCCCGCGAGCTCGCCGCAGACCTGGTGGTTATTGGCCCTGAGGCACCTCTAGTCGCCGGTGTTTCCGACGCCTTGCGCGAGGCGGGCTTCGCGGTCTTCGGACCCTCCGCGGCTGCGGCACAGCTTGAGGGGTCCAAGGCATTCGCCAAGCAGGTGATGGAGGAGGCGAACGTGCCGACCGCCCGCGCCTTCGTCGCCACGACCGAGGCCGAAGCGGCGCAAGCCCTTGATGAATTCGGCGCCCCCTATGTGGTGAAAGACGACGGGCTCGCCGCGGGTAAGGGCGTGGTTGTCACCGAGAACCGGGATGCCGCCTTAGAGCATGCGAACGCCTGCTTTGCCGCCGGCGGTTCCGTGGTGATCGAAGAATTCTTGGACGGTCCCGAAGTGTCGCTCTTCGTCATCAGCGACGGAAAGAACGTGCTCCCGCTGTCTCCCGCGCAGGATTTCAAGCGCATCTTTGACAACGATAAAGGCCCAAACACCGGCGGGATGGGCGCCTACACCCCACTTGACTGGCTGCCTGAAGGATTTGTGGGCGAAGTGATCGAAAAGATCGCCCGCCCCACCATCACGCGCATGGCAGAACGCGGCACCCCGTTCGTAGGTGTACTCTTCTGCGGGCTCACCGTTACCAGCCGCGGCGTGCGCGTCATCGAATTCAACGCTCGCTTTGGTGACCCCGAAACCCAGGCGGTGCTGGCACGCCTGCGCACCCCGCTCGGGCAGCTGCTCCTCGCGGCATCCCGCGGCGAGATCGCCGAAGACACCCACCTGGAATGGGATCCCCGCACCGCCGTAGATGTGGTCATGGCGGCAGAAAACTACCCGGGAACCCCGCGTAAGGGCGATGCGATCGCGGGGCTTGAGAACGCATCCAACGTGCCCGGTGTGCATGTGGTGCACGCCGGAACCGCCGTCGCGGGCGAAGAGATTGTGACAGCGGGCGGGCGCGTGCTCGCCGTTGTCGCGCTTGGTGATACCCTTGCCCAGGCTCGCGATGCCGCCTACGAAGGGGTACACGCTATCACCTGGGAAGGCGCACAATACCGCACCGATATCGCTCTGAAAGCCGTGCAGGGGGCGATTACCGTGCCCGAACTTCGCGACTAACGCGGCGGGGGCATCCGCGGCATCTGGTGCGGCATCCTATTCGATGCTCCCGACCGGGCGCTACCCCGCCCGCCAGAAGGTGACCGGCAACGCACCCAAACGCCGGTCACCTCATTCTTTAAGAGTGCCACCTCACCCTCAGAACCCGTGAGGGCGTACTATTGCACGCCGGGGCATCATATCGGGTATGTTAAAAAGTACACAGCTCTTCAACCACCGCAGAACACATCTCAGGAGATGCCCATGACCTCCCGCACCGCCCCCATTGAGATTCCAGGTTGGACTCACGTCTACTCCGGTAAAGTCCGTGACCTGTATGTTCCCGAAGAAAGCCGTTACGACGCTGCCGGGCTAACTATCAGCGACGACGCTGAGGTACGCGCAGGCTCCGTCATGGTGGTCGCCTCCGACCGCATTAGTGCTTTCGATAAGATCCTTCCCACCGAAATCCCCGACAAAGGCGCGGTTCTGACGCAGCTTTCCCTATGGTGGTTTAAACAGCTGGGGGACGTGCCAAACCACGTGCTTTCCACGGACGTGCCGGACGAAGTGGCGGGGCGAGCCATGATCTGCAAGTCGCTGAATATGTTCCCGGTGGAGTGCATTGCCCGCGGGTACCTGACGGGGTCGGGGCTGGAGACATACCGTGAGAACGGCACCATTGCGGGGATTGAGCTTCCCGCTGGGCTGGTGAACGGCTCCCGCCTGCAGCCGCCAATCTTCACCCCCACCGGCAAGGCTGAGGTGGGCGAACACGACGAGATGGTCACCCGCCAAGAACTGTGGGAAGAAGTGGGGGAGGCCGTGGCCGAGCGGCTTGAAGAGCTGACCCTGTACATTTACACCACCGCCGAAAAGATCGCCCGCGAGCAGGGCATTATCCTTGCGGATACCAAAGTTGAGTTCGGCACCGACTCATACCGCGGCGAAATCACCCTCGGCGATGAGCTGCTCACCCCCGACTCCTCACGGTTCTGGGACGCGAGCGAATATGAGCCAGGCAAATCCCAGCCGAGCTTCGATAAACAGTATGTGCGCGACTGGCTGCGCTCGCCGGAGGCAGGCTGGGACGGCTCCGATAATGTGCCTCACCTGCCCGAGGCTGTGGTGGAGAAAACCCGCGCCCGCTACATTGAAGCCTACGAGCGGCTAACCGGCACGAAGTTTTAATCTTCCCCCATATTGAGACACCCTTCCGGTGGCGGGCCATGCGCCCCACCGCGGAGGGTGTCTTTTTTCAGAATATAACCAAAATAATGCGGTATTTAGGAAAAATTTTCCCAGAAAAGCCTTTATACCGAACGTGTTAGCCAAATCCCCAGCCACACCTATGCTTTTCCTCCTATCCGCCCTTGGGCTGATAGAAGAGTCAAAAGCCCAAGGGTAAAAGTTTTAGCTCACCGAAACAATACGCCGGGTGGCTTCCGCTTTTATAAAGAATAGGTACAGTGGTTTTAAGACAATGAGGTGCGTACCCTCAACGTACGATAGTGAGGAGGGTAGCCACGGTGGCTACCGGTGAACATCGTCAAAGGAACAGTAGGACCATGCGAACAGGTAAACGCTCACTGCTGGCGGCTGCCGCGCTCATGCTTGCTTTGAGCGGGTGCGGCGGGATAGATAGCGGGCAGGCGGGTGCCACACAGCAGGAGGGAACCTCAGGGGATGAGCAGGCTGTGCTTGAGTACCTGAGCGGCCCCGCAGAGATTAATACGGCGCTTCAGAAGGCGGGCGCGCAGTGCATGCGTGAGGCCGGTTTCACCTCTGGCGGGTGGGAGGCGCGGCTGCGGGCGCATGAGAGTATTTCCGAAATCAGTGGCCGTTTCGAGAGTGAAGAAGACGCGAAGTTCCGCGGCTACTCCACCACCCTGTGGATCCCCGAAACCTACCCGACCCTCAGCTACCTCTCGTCGGCGCAGCGGCAGGCCATGTACGGTTCCCGCCCGCAGCTGGATTCCAGGAACCTGCGCCCGCAAAAGTACGACTGGGGCAAATCGACGGCCCCCTCCGCCCCGAACCTGTTCACCCCCATTGCGGTCACCGCCGACCCGGCTGAGTACGGGTGCAAAGGTATAGCCATCCAGAAAGTATTCGGTTCCTTAGAGAACTACGCCACCTATGAGGCGCTGTACCCCGAGCTGAGGCAGCTGGGCGCGCGTTCAGCCGAGGCGGCCCGCAAAGTGCACGATGAGAACCGGGGCGCCTACCAGCAGTGCCTAGAGGACGCTGGTTTTAATAATGTGGGCGCGCCGCCGCTGGTGGCTGAGCGGGCTGAGGCGATCGCCGGGCTGTACCGGGGTGAAGGTGTTCTCACCAACGCGAAAGAGCAGCAGCTGGCCGCCGCAGACTACGCGTGCGATAAGAAGCTGCACTATTTCGAGAAGCTTGACCAGGCGGTGCTATCAGCTAACCGCGAGTGGGTGCAGCAGAATGCGGGGCGCATCCAGCAGGTGAAGCGGATACGTGATGAGGCCACCGCTCGCGCTAAAACCATGTAAAACCGTTCCGGGGCTGTGCACCGGGTATGGCCGGGCGTGTGGCGTTGCGGAGGCGTCGGCGTGGGTTAGAATGGGTGATGCTCGGGTGGCAGACGGGCAATACAGCACAAGACCGTGTACGCCGTGTATCCCAGTCGTGTGGCTGCGGGCCCCGCCCACCTGTGGAGGCGACGGGCAGCAGCATATTGGGCACGGCGTGCGGTGACGGAAAGAACCTACCAGGGAGAAGAATGTCCACACCCACCAATGAGGCGCGCCCCGATACCACGAACGTACCCGTCCCTTGGGCGGGTAAACGCCGCTATTTCGACCTGCTGCTGGGCGCATCCTGCGTGATTCTGATTATTTCGAATATTGCGGCCACGAAGAGTATTGAGTTCGGGCCGCTGCCGTTCGAGTTCCCGCCGTTCACGAACGGCAACTTCATCCCCAGTGACGGCGGTTTCTTCCTGTACCCGCTGGCCTATGTACTCGGCGACGTGCTCTCTGAGGTGTACGGGTTTAAGCGCGCTCGCCGGGCTATTATCGCCTCGTTTGTGGCAGCGGCGTTTGCTGCCGGGTGCTTCCTGCTGACCGTCGCCCTGCCGCCCGCCAGCTACTATGCGAACCAAGAGGCGTTCGCCATTATTCTTGGTCCCGTATGGCAGATTTTTGCCGGGTCGCTGCTGGGATATTTGACGGGTCAGCTTCTGAACGCGTGGGTGATGGTCGCCATGAAGAAGGCCACCTCCGGGCGGTTTATGTGGGCGCGTATGATCGCCTCAACCCTTGTGGGCGAGTTGGCGGACACCATTATTTTCTGTGCGATTGCCTCACCTATTCTGGGGATTACCACCCTGGATCAGTTCATTAGCTACACCCTGGTCGGGTACGTGTATAAGTGCCTGGTTGAGATTGTGCTCATGCCTATCAGCTACCCGGTGATTGGCTGGTTCAAACGCCACGAAGTCGAGTACAAGAGCTAAAACGTCATACGGGGCGTCTAACATACGGCGGGGTGGAGGATTGCGTATTCTCCACCCCGGCTGCTTTTAAAATTCTGTACCGCCAAAGAGGCCCTGCCGCGGGACGGCTGCACCAGGCAGCAGGCCGAAGCCCCCACCCCATGTTTCACATATTGAGATTTTAGGGGTCGGATGCGTGAAAACCCCACCCAAAACCCGGTAAACCCGCCTGTGCCCCTGCCAGCGGGTTTGCGCCTGCCCCCGCAGAGAGTAATAGTTATTCAGTACCCTGCGCACACTCAATGCGTGAGGTGCCGCACCAAGAACCCACCGAAAGAAACCTATGAGCACCGCAGAACAGGGCCCCGTGAAGCCTGCTGATAACCCCGCAACCGGCGACGGTGAACTGAAACGTTCCCTCTCGCACGGTCAGATGACCATGATCGCGATGGGTCTCGCCCTGGGGACCGGCCTTTTTCTGGGCTCTGGTTCCGCCATCAAAATTGCGGGACCCGGTGCTATTATCGCCTACGCTGTTGGCTCCATGATCGCCGCTATTATCGCGGCGTGTGCGGGTGAAATGGCGGTTCGCCACCCCGTTCCCGGCGGGTTCGGCACCATCGCCACCAGATACCTCAGCCCCTACGCCGGGTATATTGGCCGCTGGGCGTACTGGGCAACAACCGTGCCGCTGACCGGCGCCGAACTCGTGGCGGTCGGCAAATATTTCTCGTACTGGTTCCCCGATATCCCGCTGTGGGTGACGGTGGCGGCCTCCGGCATCCTGATTCTCATCCTGAACCTGGTGAGCGTTAAATCCTTCGGCGCCCTCGAGTTTTTCCTCTCCTCCATTAAAGTAATTGCGGTTATCGTCTTTATTGTGCTGGGGCTGCTTCTTGTGTTCGTCGGTCTGCCCGGGCACGCTGCGGCGGGCACCGCAAACCTCGTGAACGACGGCGGGCTGCTCCCCAACGGAGTCGGCGCCGTCTGGGTTTCGATGGCAATTGTGATGTTCTCCTTCGGCGGCGTTGAAATGCTTTCCATCTCCGCCGCAGAAGCGAGGAACCCGGTGCGTTCGGTGCGCACCAGTGTTAAAGCCATGATCTGGCGGCTCTCCAGCTTCTACGTGCTCTCAATGCTGATCATTCTGTGCCTGATGCCCTGGCAGCAGGCGGCGCAAACCGGCAAAGACATCGGCCAGTCACCCTTCGTGATGGTGTTCTCTGAACTGGGTATTCCCTATGCGGCAGACATTACCAACTTCGTGATTCTGATCGCCGCGCTTTCGGGCGCGAACGCCTCGCTGTATGCGGCAACCCGCCTGCTCCACGCGCTCGCGGGCGATAAAATGGCACCCACGTTTGCGGGCACCACGAACCATAATGGTGTGCCCGTCACCGCACTTATGCTTTCCTTCCTGGGTGTGGTGGTCGCATCTGTTATGGCGGTGGCAGAAATCAGTAATATTTTCGAGCTGCTAATGGCCCTGGTCACCCTGTGCATTCTGGTGGTATGGATCATGATTCTGCTGACCTACCAGGCGTACAAGAAGCACCAGGGGAACTCCTCAGGGTTCACCGTCTGGGGTGGGCGCATCACGGCGGGTGTGGGGCTTGCCGGGGTGCTTGCAACCTTGGTTGCCCTGTTCATGCTTCCCGATTCGAGCGCCGTAGTATCCGTGCAGGTGGGTGTGGTGTTCTTCGCCATTATCTCCATTTTCTACGTGGTGCTGGCGAAAAAACGCGGCGGTTTCCCACGGGCCGACCTGGAGGCATTTACCGAACCGCAGAAAGAAGACGCGTAGCCTGTTGAGCTATAACCGCGGGCAGAGGATATTTCATCCTCTGCCCGCCGGTGTAGTAATGGCGGCGGGTGTACTACCCTAGAAACACAAACACGCTCATCATAGTTCCCCAGCATCTCGTGGAAGGCTAACCCCATGACTGACTCCGACCCTCAACACTCCGCATCACCCAGAACCGGTGCCGAGCACCCGCACAAACGCCCCGACCGTGCCGAACTCAAGCGCTCCCTCTCACACGGGCAGATGACCATGATCGTCATGGGCTCGGCGCTTGGCACCGGCCTGTTCCTGGGGTCCGGGCGGGCAATCGCCATGGCCGGGCCAGCCGTTATTCTCGCGTATGCTATCGGTTCGGCGCTGGCTTCCGTCATAGGCGCGGCCACTGGCGAGATGGCGGTGCGTTACCCGGTGCGAGGCGGTTTCGGCGCCATCGCCACCAGGTACCTTGGCCCGTACGCCGGTTTTCTGACGCGGGTGGCCTACTGGACGGCGACCGTGGTCATTACCGGCGTGGAGCTGGTGTCTGTGGCCACCTACCTGAATTACTGGTGGCCGCAGCTGCCCCTGTGGGCGGGCATCGCGGTATTCGGTGTCGCAATTATTATTCTGAACATTACGAGCGTGAAATCCTTTGGTACGCTCGAATTTTTCCTCTCGTCCATTAAAGTTATTTCGGTGATCGCCTTTATTCTGGTGGGCCTGTGCCTAGTGTTCTTCGGGCTTCCCGGGCATGCGGCGGCTGGCACCGCCAACCTTTTCAACGACGGCGGGTTCATGCCCCACGGGTTCGGTTCGGTCTGGCTTTCACTGGCGGTCGTGATGTTCTCCTTCGGCGGTATTGAGATGATCTCTATCTCCGCCGCAGAAGCCAAGGACCCCGCCCGGTCAGTGCGTTCCAGTGCGAAGGCTATGATGATTCGCCTGGCAACGTTCTACGTGCTGGCGCTGTTTATTGTGGTGTCGATTATTCCGTGGCGTTCGGCGGGTGAGCTGGGGGAGAAAGTCGAAACCTCCCCGTTCGTTCTGGTTTTTGACCAGTTGGGCATTACGGGCGCGGCGCATTTCGTGAACTTTGTGGTGCTCATTGCGGCACTGTCCTCGGCAAACGCTAACCTGTATGCCGGTGCCCGCCTGATGCACTCGCTGGCAACCGACCGTATGGCGCCCCGTGCGCTGGCTGCGGTGAACGCCTCCGGAGTGCCTTCGCGTGCCGTATGGGTTTCCACCAGCGGCGTTGTCATCGCTATTCTGCTGGCGCTATTCAGCCCGCAAGAGGCGTTCCTCTCCATGATCTTCCTGATTATGGTGTGTGCGCTCACCGTGTGGGTGCTGATTCTGCTCGCGTACATTGTGTACCGGCGGGTTGAGGGCAAAAGCTCAACGTTCCGCCTGTGGGGCGGGCGCGTTACGGCGGGCGCGGGCATCATGGTTCTTTTCACCGTGTGGGTTGCCCTGTTCATGGTGCGCGGCTCGCTTGTCCCCGCGATTGTGGGCGTGGGGTACTTCCTGGTTCTGACGATTGTGTACTTCGCGCGGGTCAAGCACACGCTCACCGTGGATGAGGACGCGTTCACCCAGGCGCAGCAGGCTTCCGCCGAGCACACTGCGGCCCTTGACGAGGAAGCTGAGGCCCTTAAAACCTCCGCTGAGGCTGGGCACTAGAGCACAGGAAACCAGGCGCCCGAACAACGGGCAGCCTACCTGCCTCCGGCACGGTTGCGGTTATTGTATGCACATTCCCGCGCCGCTACATCACCGGAACTGTACCCCATGCGCGTGCCTTGGCACATGAGCGTGCGGGGCTTGGCGACCCGTGGTAATTATTTTCAGAATTTTATGTAATATTCCCGCGAAAATGAGGTTTTACCGAGGTCGCAGAGATATAGTATTTAGTGAACCGTATGATCTTGTATGCGTTCAAATGTCTGTGTGTTGTCTGCTCCCCGAAGGCATTGAAGCCTTCGGGGAGCAGTATTTTAGTAAATATAAAACCTTTACTATAAGCTTTAGCAATTTTATGTGCGGTATGCTGTGTATTTACACCGTATATGATTATGGTTAGAACACAATTAGTGTGCGTGCCTCTTCTGTACACCGCCTGCGGGATTAAGGCGCCGCTGAGCCTTTAGTGCTTCCCACACCCGCGCTGTACAGTTGAACTATGAGCGAAGAAAACACGAACAAAACAACCACAGACCACACCGACCGTGAAATCACCGTATACGTGCCCCCACGCTGGGGAGATATGGACGCCTATGGCCACGTAAATAACGTGGCCATCCTGTCCATTATGGAAGAGGCACGTATCGCCCTGTTTGGCCCGCCACCATCGTCCGGGCAGAAACCGAAAAACCTGCCCGCCCCACCTATCCCGCTGTTTGAGACCATGGCCGACGGGGTGCAGGCGCTCATTGCTGAGCACGGTATCCGCTACGTGGCGCCGCTGCCGTATACGGGTGAGAACATACCGGTGCGGGTGCGCATTGAGAAGATTACAGCCGCCTCGGTGCGGGTGGGGTATAAGATCCTTAACCCCGTCAACGGCACCGACTGTGTGCGTGCTTTTACGGTGCTGGCATTCTGGGACTCAACCGCCGAGCAGCTGGCACGGCTGAACCCATCTCAGCGCGCCATGCTGGAGGGTCACAAAATGCTCGGTCACGGGTCGGCCACAGCCATTACCCAGTAAGCGCCTCACAGGCGGGCTTCTATATGCAGTAGCAGGGGCTCCCCTTGGAGGGATGCGGAGATGTTTGTACTGAATATACAAGGCGCGCTCCTTGGGGAGCCACGAAGTTTACTAGTATAAAAACTAAGCTGTAGCGGATGTACTTGGTGGTGTACCAAGTGCTGCTGGTGTGTATTTAGGCGGTGGCTTCTGCTTAGTTTATCGGTTTTTCTTGGGTTACACTGAACCTGTCTCATACAATAAATACATAAATTTGAGTTAGCAGTTGGTATTTCTTTAGATAAATACAATAAAAGGGCTAAGCCGATGGGTGATTTATTAAAAGTTTTACAGCAATGGTATCAATCAAAATGCGACGGAACCTGGGAGCACATGTACGGGGTTGAAATTGATACCTTAGATAACCCGGGGTGGACGGTCTCTCTTACGGGAGAGACCGATAAGAAAAGCATAAATATTTTCGTTGACCGTTCCGAGGACAACTGGCTGTCAGTAAAATCCTGTGACGATAACTTTGTTGCTTACGGCGGCATCAATAACCTAGAGGAAATACTGGCGCACGCGGTAGAATGGATTAATAGTTAATAGTGGCCCCGAAATAGAGAAGACATAACTCATGAATAAAGGATTCTACACTAGCCATGTTTAAAAATATTTTACAAAAATCAGTGCATGGAGTTATTGTCTCAGGGTATACGGAAAACACCGGTGGAAAGCAGTTTTATCAGCCCATGTACCGGTGGCTCTTTTTCGAGCTGGAGGACGGCTTCGCGGTGTTTTCCTCCAATGATGGAGATATAGAAGTAGAACTGGCCGATGAGATTACTTGTCTTTTCGACATTGAAGAGGGCGATATTTTTACGCTAATGCATATTACCAATGAGGATTTAGGTGTCATTCACAGTGTGGAATGCCAAAGAGACGCGCTGGGTAATCTTATTGAAGTGACGATCTGTACGCACAAGAAAAATATAACTTTGAATTCATTAACCCTAGAAGGGTTTGAGATTAGTATTGCGTAAAACTACTAGCGTAATAAGCGCAGGCGGCAGGGCACAGTCTATAGATGTCTTACGCCCCTGGTGTTGAACCGAAACGAAAACATGAAAAAACTAACTCAATACGTCAAAACTCCCCTTCTCCTCATCACCCTGATCGATGGATTCGCGGACGCATCCTTCGGGCTGATCCTCATCGTTTATATCTCGCGCATTGCCGAGCCCTGGTGGCTCACCGTCATGGCCGTCGGCGGGTTCTTCACCGGCATACTCTTCGGTCCTTTCACAGGCTGGGTTGCCGATCGTTTTTCGGGTCGAACCTGCTGGTCTGGCTCCCTGGCCGTATCCTCGCTCTGCGTGGCGGTCATCGCGTTTTTCCCGCATCCGGTCACTATCGTTGCCATGAGCGTGTTCAATGGAGCCGCCGGAAATCTCACCAACGCCGCCGAATTCAAACTACTGCCGAAGGCGCCGGGTATGACCCCGTCGAGCGCATCCGCCTCTATTGTGGGAATCGGCTCGTTCTGCTCGATCGTAGCCCCGCCTGTGGGCGCCTTCTTCGCCACCTGGAACATGACCGCCACCATAGTAGGTTCTTCGGTGTTCTTGCTGACTGCGGCAGTCATCGCCTGGTTTAACGTGCCAGCACAGCCCGATCATGAGCTGTCCGATGCGATTAAACGCGATAGTTTTAAAGATATTTTCCTAGGATTCTCGGCTATTTCCAGCGCCCGTGCCCTCGTGGTTTTCTTACCTGTGATGGCGGTCGTAGTTGCTTCCACCACGATGGAAGGCATCGCCGGGGTGTTCTACCTGCAATCCATCACGAACACCGCATTCGAATATTCGCTCGTGTTGGCGATGTGGGCTGTCGGGGCGCTCATCGCCAGCGTTTTCTACGGGCGCGGATGGTACAAACCGCAGCTGGTGAACGCGATTCTGTGGGGCGGATTCTTTATTGGTGCCGCGATTCTGCTGGAAGGGCTGGTGGCGAATCCTTGGATTGTGGGAGCTGGGTTCCTGGTAGGCGGGTTCTTCAACTCGATCCACAATATGGGTATTCGTGACATGGTGTATACACGGGTGCCCGAGCATCGCCAGGGGCAGTCTTGGGCTCTTATCGGCTCGCTGTTCAGCTCAATGGTGCTTGTGGGTGACCTACTCGGTACGCCGGGAATACTGGGGGATGCGCGCACTATTGTCATGATCGGCGGCGCGACGGCAACCGGTGCGGCGGTGGCGAACCTGCTGCTGTATGCGCTGGTGCATAGCCGTGTAGGACAGGCTCAAGGAGAGAAAACGGGCCATTGTCCTTTCGAGAGTTCATAGCACCAACATGGCAAACTGAAGCGCCTCTGAGAAAGGCCTAACTTTCTCAGAGGCGCTCACCCAGTGATTTAGGGGGCCGAGTGCGATTTACGCCCAATAAAACCTAGTAGTTGGTCTGCGTACCGGCGCGCCCAGCTTTGCTGCGGGGGCGCAGATTCTTGAGGGCGGGCCGTCTGGCGTGCCTGTGATTGCGCAGAAATACTGTTGTAATAACTGGTACGGATTTCGTGCAGAACTTCGTCACGGTTTGCACGCGGCGGCGCAACTTCGCCGTTCTTGACGAAAGTTGGGGTCCACTTTTTATGTGATGTAACGGTCATGATAACTCCTCAAAACCCATTCAGACGGGTGAGCTTGGCCGCAGTACGTAGTTTCCCTATTCTACACCATTTGAGTTTTCACTGTCGGGAGGAAACCCTGTAATATCCAAAGTTCGAGCCACAATGTCTTGCATCTGTTGGGCAATTTCTAGGTCTTCTGCCCCCAGTAACTTTGGTGGCTTATGAGCGTATCGATCAATAAGCATAAGGGCGAAGGCCTGCTCATATGGCTTTGATGAGTCGCCCACATACTTTGCTGCCCACTGCATCTGGTCTTGAAACTCAGCGCTTACTGCTTCTCTGGCGCGCTCCCGGCTGGCACGTAAGACAGCGACTGCGCCGATGATAGCAGCCAGAAGAGTTAAAAACCCTGAGATACTTGGGAGGGCTAATAGCCATTCGGGGATGTTCACTAATAACCTCCTTTTATATTCTAAAATATATTATAGATAGAAATAAGCTACTATATAAGACTTTTAGAATCATTCAATATATTTATATTGCAAATATTTACATGTGATATTTTGAGGCGAAAGAGCCTGCGTATCGCTGTGATGGAGCGTTCAAGATGGAGCCAGCGTGGGTAAGAGCCTTCGTCGGGGAGAGGTAAAATTAAACCCGGCTTAATACACCCCGATAAATCAAGGAGAAAACCCCGTGAAAGCTTACCCGGTTCTCGCCGTTGGTGCGGCGCTCGCTCTGGCGCTAACAGCATGCTCATCAGGAGATCAGAAAGCGCAGGAAAGCCCCAGCTCATCAGCCGCCTCAAGCAGTGCAAGCGCCAGCGCCTCCGCGAGTGCTTCTGTGGCGAGCGCATCCCCGCAGGTGAGTACCGCCGCGCAGGAGCCCACGGTTGGTACCGCCCCCGCCACGGTATCTGACGAACCCACCTGGGGCACTATCACCACCAGCTCGGCTGCCGCAGGGGCACCCACAGCCACAGCGGCTGGCGAAAGCGCCAGCGCCGCCGCAGGCTCCGGGCAGGGCGGTGCCAACAATAACCCCAAGAACCCCCAGGCTCCCACCGAGAGAATAGCCCGTGCAGGCGAGAGCTGCGGCAATATTCAGGCGCAGAATGGCAGTGCGGTCGTTACCGTACAGAACGGTGCGGTAGTGTGTGACCGTGCGCTGACGGTGATGCAGGAGTACGTGAATACCTCGGCGTCGTCGCGCGCCAGCCAGGCCATTCAGGATGCCCAGTGTTCGTGGAATGAGCAGTCCAGCTCTGCTGAATGCACGGCGGCTAATGGGGGCGTGAAGTTTACTGCACAGCTGAGCAACCCAGCCTCCCAGCAGCAGGGCGGCGGTACTGCCCCTGCGCAGCCTGGCGCATCCCCGAGCACCGCGGCGGCTTCTGAGTCGGCTGCTGGTGCCGCAGCCCAGTAGCCGCAGCTATTTACTGCTGGTTCCTTCTCAAGGCGCTTTAGCGGCAGGCAACGGCCCGAAACCGTTATCTGCCGCTAAAGCGCCTTTGTGTTGGCTGCGATTTGTTCCTCCCCTTTCTGCCGGTGAGGGGCGCGGACTATGAGTTCACGTCTTCCAGTTCGGAGAGTTTGGGCAGGGTGCGCAGGCCCGGCTGTACGAGCATAAGCACCAGCGAAAGCACCATGAATACGGCGAAGAACAGTAGGGTGGTGCCAGCACCCCAGGCACCGAAAAGCACCCCGGCGGCGAGTGTCGCTGCGGGCATTAGCGCCATGACGGGCACGCCCAGCGCCGAGTGCACCCTGCCTATTGCGGCCTCGTCGGTGGTGGCGTTCACGTAGGCCATAATGCTGGCGTTAAACGCCGGTAGCGGCACCCCGGCGAGCGCGAACACAACGGCTGTCGCCCAGAATGTGGGGTGTATGAATACTGCGGCGAGCTGCCCTGCCGCGATCGTACCCACGGCGCATATCCCCAGGGTGCTCAGCGCCAGCCGGTCGGTGAGAAAGCCTACCAGGGTGGAGCCGGTAAGTACTCCCGCCCCGAAGGCGCCCATGAGTACCCCCACCCACAGTGCTGAGAAGCCAGCCGACTGGTAGTAGTAGATGAGAGTGAGCGGAATACCGGTGGTCGCAAAATTTGCTATTCCGGTCACGGCGGCTATTGCCAGTAGGGTTTTGTCGGCGAGTACTCGCCGCCACCCGTCTTTGAAGTCCGCGAGTATCCCGGAGGTCGTTTCAGGTGCCGCGCTGTCGGTGGCCGATACGGTGCTGCCGCCGGGCGCGGGGTCGTCGCTGTTGTTTTTCGTCTTCCGGTACTGGTCGATGCTTCTGCGGCTGGGAACCACGGCGAGGGCCACCAGGTTGAGCAGCCCCTGCGCCGCAAGCAGCAGGTGAAGTGATATCCCCGCGATAAATCCTGCAATTGGTGCCCCGAATAGGTTGGCGGCTGATTCGCGTGCTTGCCCTATGGCTGAGGCGCGCCCTAGATCCGTGACGGGAACGGTCGCGGCAATGATTTTCTGCTCGCTGGGGTAATCCAGCTGGGATGCGGCGGTCAGCAGCACCAGAATAAGTGTTAGCACCACAATAGAGTGGGACCCGCTCATGCTGAGGGCAAGCACGCCCACCCAGCCCAGTGTTTGGGTGGCGCATGAGAGGATGAGTGCCCGCCGCGGGGTCATGCGGTCTACGATGGTGCCGGAAATAATACCGGCGGTGATTGCGGTGAAGCTGCAGCAGAAAAGCACCAGGGAGGCGAGCTCGGGGGAGCCGTTCATCGCTATCACCATGAAGGTGATGGTGATGAGAGACATTGCGTCTGAGAGCTGGTTGAGGGCGAGGGCCGCAGCGGTGCGCTGAAATGCTGTGTTGGCCCGTAACGGGTTTTTGGGCGCGCTGGCGGGGGTATTGGGGGTCATGCGTTTGTTCCTTGAAAACGTCGAGTGCTTTTATACCTGTGGGGTGTTGACGGCATACGCGTAGAACCCACGTCGTCAGTGTTCGCGGGTGTGCGTGTGCCGTGGGTATTAGCGGTCGTTTTCGTAGCAGCGGCGCTGAATAATCATGATCCCATCCAATTCGAGGGTGACTGGAGTCACTTGTAGTATAGGGGATGTGCGGCACCCCGCGCCACATAGGGCCAAGAATGAGGCGATGCGCGGCTTGCCACTAGCGAGGGTCCGATGCCTGGCCGGGGCCGTCATCCGTTTGTTCGGGGCTGGCATCTTCTTGTTCAGGGTCGTCGTGTTCGGTGAGCAGCGCATCCAGCCGGGCGAAGGTGGAACGCCAGCTGGTGCGTACCTCCTCGTGAACATTCGGGGGCATGGGGCCGATCTCCACGGTGATGCGCGTGCCCTCACCCACACCTTCGGGAGTAATCACCGTCTCGGGGTGAAAACGGAACCGGGAATACACCAGAATGTCGCTGGGCTCACCCAGGTGGTTCGGCAGCTGCTCGGCGTACTCCAGCTCGTGGTACGGCTCAATAGCCAGGAACCGGCTCTGCAGCACGCAGGTGGCCCCCGGGTCGAAATCGTTCACCATCCGCACCCGCTGAATACCGCCCACTACGGACTCCACAACAAGGTCGTCTGTTTGGGCACGCCACCCCGCCGGACCGTACCAGCGGTGTAGCTGTGAGGGGTCAAGGTAGGCGGTAAACACCCGTTTGGGGTTCGCCGCGATCTCGTGGTCAAACACGAGCAGCTCTTCATCAGGTACCTTCGTAACACTCACAGTAGGCCTTTCGTAGCTATGGTTTCTTCCCAGAGTAATAGTTACCGAGGAATTCGTCACGGTACTCGAAGTAGGTGCCGTCGGCGATCGCGGCGCGCGCATCATCGACCATGCGCACGATAAACCGCTCATTGTGAATGGAGGCGAGGGTCGCCGCCAGCCGCTCATCCGCTTTGAACAGGTGCCGCAGATAGGCGCGTGTATAGTGTGTGCACGTATAGCAGTCGCACCCCTCATAGATGGGCGAGAAATCTGCTTTGAACCGGGCATTCGTCACGTTAAAACGCCCGGTGGGGGAGTAGAGCGCCGCGTTACGCGCCACGCGGGTGGGTGAGACACAGTCGAAGGTGTCCACACCGTTTTCCAGCCCCACAAAAATATCGTCCGGTTCCGAAATACCCAGCAGATGGCGGGGCTTAGCCTCCGGGAGTTCTTCGGCGCACCAGCGCACAATGGTACCCAGGTTCTCCTTTTCGAGGGCACCCCCGATACCGAACCCATCGAACGGCATATCACCTAAATCACGGCAGGCTTTGCGGCGTAAATCCTCATACTGCGCGCCCTGAATCACCCCAAAAAGTGCCTGGTAGGGTTTGCCCGTGCGCTCATCCGTGAGCCGTTCATGCTCCGCAATGCAGCGCAGCGCCCACAGACGGGTGCGTTCCAGCGCCTCTTCCTGGTACCCGCGGGAATTGTACAGAGTTGTCAGCTCGTCGAAGGCAAACATGATATCTGCCCCGATCTGATGCTGCACCTGCATTGAAACTTCGGGAGTGAAACGGTGAATAGACCCGTTGATATGGGACTTAAAATTCACGCCGTCATCATCAATATGCGCCAGGCGATCCTTGCCGTGAGCCACATCGTCGTCGCCAATCGGGCGCCCGTCGGCACCCTTCGCATCGGCAACGGTTCCCATGTCAATCACCTTTTTGAACCCCGACCCCAGGCTCATCACCTGGAACCCGCCGGAGTCGGTGAAGGTTGGCCCGTCCCAGTTCATGAACCGCCCCAGCCCGCCAGCGGCATCCAGAATCTCGGGTCCGGGCTGCAGATACAGGTGGTAGGCGTTCGCCAAAAGCGCCTGCGCCCCAAGCTCCTTCATCGCTTCGGGAAGCACCGCTTTGACGGTCGCCTTCGTACCCACGGGCGTAAAGGCGGGAGTCTCAATATCGCCGTGCGGGGTGCGAATCACACCCGTGCGCCCCAAAAACTGCCCGCCGTTAGCCTCAACACGCTCGGCTGAGGGGGATGCGGTCTCGGCAAGACGGCTGGTGACGGTGAACCCGAAACCGGGGTTGGGAAACTCGCTATTGCTGCTGCTCATGTGTGCCTTTCCACCGTGGGAGGGGTGCTCGCCGCCGGGCACTGGCGCGCGGAAATACCGCCCGAAGAACCCGCACAAAGAATAAAAAACGAAAAGTTTGGTGACATTAGCGCGCCCGCCCTGGGGGCGCACCGTCTAGGATACGCGCGTCAGCAGGGCTGATGCCTCTAGCACCATCCATGCCTGCAGCTGCCCGGAGAGCTCCACGGGGGTGCCCGCCGGCAGTACCGTGTGCGCCTGCTCCGTGAACTTGGGGGAGAACACCGCCACCGCGTCGCCACGGATTTCGCTGGTGTTCACACCCGGTTCGCTCAGCGGCAGCTCGGGGTCGAACTCGCGGCGCCCCTCCCACACTGCGCGGGCGCTGCCGTGCACCAGTGAGGCCGCCAGCAGGCGTGCATCCTTGCTCAGCAGCTCGCACTGTGCCGCCTGTGCCAAGTACCGCACCAGGATGCCGGTAAACAACGCACCGTCGCCGTCACCGCCGGATGCGAGCACACGCCCGCGCTGGCCGTCGCTGAACACGAACTCCTCGCTCAGGTGGGTCACAATACCCACAATCAGCTGCTCGGCACGGCGCACCAGGGAGTGTGCCTGCTCGGGGCTGCGTTCTGCGACCGCCAGCAGTGCGGCCAGAGCCGTCCCCTGGTTGTACGTGTAAATATTCTGCTCGTAATCCAAGTCGATGTCGCGGGCACCGACCACATCACGGACCTTGCCGGTGCGCACGTTCACCCCGTCGATGTAGAGCGAACGCTCCGCATCCCACAGGGTGTTATTGAGCCAGGTCACCAGGGCGGAGGCGTCGGCAACGTCACCGGCGCGGGCGAACGCCAGGGCGGTGGGGGCCGTCGCCGGGGTGTTAATGAAATCCCGTTTCTGCTTTGACCAGCTCACCCCACCGTAGGGTGACATGCCGGAACGCAGCTGCGGGAACAGAACGTTCCCGGCGTCCTGCGCACCGGTATCACCTTCGCCGCCGTTCATGGCGCGGGACAGCTCATTCATGCGACCGGCAGCCAACGCCAGCCACGCCATATCGTCGTAGAAGCCGTTCACGAATGTGCCCAGGTTTCGGGCGTTAATGCCGCGCACCAGCGCGCGGGCGCGCGAAAGCCATTCTGAGGCACCCAGCCGGTTACCGGCGTGCAGCTCGCGTTCCCCGGCGTCTACCACGCACTCCAAAAAATGCGCCTGCCACCAGTAGTGCCAGTCTTTAAGCCGTTTGCTGAGGGGCCGGGTTTCGGGCACCTGCACGGAACCAAGAAGCGTTCCGGGCACGCCCAAGGGACGGTGCGCAAATTGGTGAAGCACCGAATCCGCGGCTAACCGGGCACGATCAGCCGCACGCTGGGCGTAGTCGGCTGCGGTGTGGGTGGGCGCCTGCGATGTGTGAGTGGATTCCATAAATGCCTTTCCCGGGGGCCGAGACAGTTTTACTCATCTATACTTTACCCTTATTTACCTTTGACATTATCCCATCTTGTGGGAAATGTTCGCCTTCACGTGCAGGCTTATGGCCTCAGGGCTGAATTTATGGTGGATTATGACGGTAGAAGAGCCAGCTTCCGCATACTGCGTAACCGCACCCGCTCGCCCGTGACGGGGTGCTCAAACTCCAGTCGGTGCGCCACTAGCTGAAGCGGCAGCTCCGGGGCATCGGCTGGCGGCAGTACCTTCGGGTAGAGCACATCCCCTGCAATGGGTGCCCCCAGCAGGTGCAGGTGGGCGCGCAGCTGGTGGGTTTTACCGGTGTGCGGGCGTAACCGGTACAGTGCCAGCTGCCCACCGGTGACGGGGCAGCCCGGTGCCGGGTGCGCGATTGCGCCGGTGTGCTGAGGTGTATTGGCTGTATGATGCGGGCCGGGCGCATCGAAAACTGTGAGGATGCGCACCCCGGTGGTGGCGTTGGGGTTCAATAGTTCCCGTTCACACGATGGCTGATCCCATTGCCGCACCTGCAGCTTACCCCGTATTTTCTCAATGCGGGTGCGCACCGTCAGCTCACCCGATAATGCTGCGGCACGCGCCTGAGGATCGGGTATGGGGCGGGCCACCGCCAGATATTCTTTGAAGACCTCGCGGCGGGCAAACATGGTCTGAAATAATCCCCGCGCCGGAACCGTTTTGGCGAAGAGCAGCACCCCCGCCGTCGCCCGGTCCAGCCGGTGAACCGGCACCAGCAGCGGGTTTCCCTCGCGTACCCGCAGCTTGGTGAGGGCCGTCTGGGCCACGAACGCCCCGCGCGGGGTGGTGGGCAGAAAATGCGGTTTATCGACCGCCAGCACATGTTCATCTTCGTAGAGTACCGGCAGGTCATCGGGGAGCTGAGGCTCCTCGGGCAGTTCCCGATAGTACCAGATGGTGAGCCCGGGAACGTACGGTGAATCGCCGGTGAGGATACGCCCGTTATCGGTGCGGATCTCCCCGCGCTCAAGACGGTCCGTAATAATTCGTGGGTTATGTGGGTAGAACCGGGCCACTAAAAAATCTGCGACAGTTCTCACCGGCTGATTGGGGTGCGCTGACCCCGCGATGTCAAGCGCGGCCCCCGGGTCATTGGGGAGGGTAAACGCTACCGGGTCAATACCCGCCCGCTGGGGCAGCGGCGGGGTTTTAGTGTCTCGTGTGACTCGTCTGGGCATACGCCGATTCTACCGGCGGCCCCCGTTGGCGTAATATTTCCCCCAAAATATCCACTTTATCTGTCTAATTAAAGCTGAAGTTTATGCAGTATAGATTTTTTCTATAGTTTTTGAGGCGTTAAATATGGCCGTTCGATGCCCGTTTGGGCGTCATATTTTCTGAAAACCCACAGCCGTTCAGGGTGAAGCGGTAGGATTGAAAAAAGAGGGTTCGAGCAATCGAACATATAAGGGGCAATTATGGAACACTATATACGCAACGAAGCTGAAATGAGTCAAGACGCACCCAACCACACTAAAAATAAGACGAGGAAGCTTCCTGTGCCGCACCGTACGCGGCTGACCCCCGCCGCCCGCGAAGAGCAGATTATTAATGTTGCCGCCGCACATTTTGCCCGGCGCGGAGTGGTAGGCGCCTCCATGCTCGACATCGCCAAGGAAGCCGGGATTACCCGTGCCCTGCTGTACCATTACTTCCCCGGCAAGGAGTCCCTGGCTGCTGCTGTGACTCGCCGTGAAGCCCGGGCGGTTCTGGAAACCCTCAGCGAGCATCACGAAGACCCGCAGGAGGCGCTGCACACAGCGTTACATGTCTACTTTGACCGTGTGGCCGGGCGCGGCACCGAAGCCACCAGCGCCGTTCCCGACACCCCGGATGAGTACCTCGAATGGATGCTGCACCGCACCGGCATGCCCGTGAACGACCGCACCCGCATGATACTTGGCGGCTGGATGCATCTCGTCGATTACTTCGCCCGGCACGTGGTGCAGGGGAAAGCACGCGGGCGTGTCTCGGCGGGGGCACGGGCAATGCGCACCGAAGAAGCTATCGAACTGTGCATGGGCGCCGCTGATAACCTCACCGGAGGTGGCTACTAGAGCCTTTCAACAAGACCCCACATCGGGAGCTGCCGAAAATATTTCGGTTCCCTCGATGCGGGTTTCTGCTTTTAAAGCACCCACATATCTGGGTACCCCAGATGCATAGGTACCCCAGTATTTTAGAGGGAGCGGCGCATCCGCAGACCGCGCGGAGTCGTGTAAAAGCCCTGCGCAAGCAGTGCGCGCCGTAACGCCACCACCGGATGCTCGGTCAGCCGGTTAGAATCGGCCTTGGAGGCTCCCCGATGATTCGGCGGTTCCGGGGTCGCTAGAATATCACAATCGTTGAGTTTTTCCACCACGATCTTCTCAGCAATACCCGCCTGCACGATGCGCGCCAGCAGCGGAGCCGCAGCCTCAAGTTTGAGAGGGTCAGCCGTGAAAGACAGCAGGGTTTTGCCGCCGCGTTCCAGATAGAGGACCGCTTCACCATCGAGCAGGATGAGGCAGGCACCCGCCTTACGCCCCGGACGATGCCGCACGGACCGAGCGGTCTCTGCGCTTTCGCGCGCAGCCTCTTCCGCACCGCCGAATGTAGAAGAGACCGAGAGCAAGCTGGGGACGGAAGGCCACGTGAGCGCCGCACCATAGGGATTCGCAGGGTCTGTAGCCGCCAACAGAACACCCTCAAATACACCGAATACTTCCTCGGTTTTTGTTCGCTTTACTCCGGTATTCTGCGGGGTGTCGGTGCCAATATTAGTGTAGGAGCGCACCGCATCCAC
Source organism: Rothia aeria (assembly GCF_016726365.1). Classification (NCBI taxonomy): domain Bacteria; kingdom Bacillati; phylum Actinomycetota; class Actinomycetes; order Micrococcales; family Micrococcaceae; genus Rothia; species Rothia aeria. The sequence goes on from NZ_CP068102.1 coordinate 1,837,250, forward strand.
TGTTGCTGGGGAGGCAAACTGAGCCGCACCCAGCCCCTCAATGAAGTATCCGCGCCGCACCAGGGCACGTTCCTCGGCAGCCGCATAGACGCGGTACAGGGCCGCAAAGCCACCGGGCACATCCTCAGAGGCGAGCGCGCCGCGCGTGAGCACACCGTACCTGTCTAAAAGAAGCTCCGCGCGAGCATAGGCGGTAACGGTCGCATCCGCTTCCTGCGAAGACTCGGTGCCCCCAGTATGAGGGCGGCTCTGGGGAAGGCTAATATGGCTGAAACGTCCGGAATCCCGGGCCGAAACCTGCGGATCAGAAGAGCTGGCACGGGTGCCGCCCAAGCCGCTATACCTGCGCGGATAAGCACCCACAGAAGTACGCGCCGCCGACAATCGTGCGGCACCGCGCCTGCGCACCGGGCGCGCTAGGGGAGCGGCGGGCCGCACCGGATGCGCACTCGATCCGCCCGCCAGCATGGCACGTACCGGGGCGAAAGTATCGTTCGTGACCAACCCCGCCCACACCAGGCGCCACAGCGCGGCGGATACCTCCGAAGCCTCCGGAAAATGCACAACCTCGCCCGAGGCGGCGCGAGAGGCCAAGATGTCGTTCACGCGCTCACGAAGCGGCATAAAGAATAGCCCGCCGCCGGAAAGCGCCTCAAAGACGGCGTGCTCCACCGAGCCCAGCTCATCCAAGGCCTGCGTGCGGGAAGAATCGGGCAGGGTCAGCTCGGCGGATTCGGTAAGATGCAGGCTCACCCAGCCGTCATTGCCGGAGATTTCGCCTTCGCCGCGCCAAAGCACCTCTCCGCTGGCCAACAGACTATCTAAGAGCTGCGGCGAATAATCACGCACCCGTGCTGGCAAGACGAGGGTCTCCAAAGCAGAGGCGGGCACACGCACCCCGGCCAGCTGATCAATGACCGTCAGTAAGCCTTCGCGACCCTCTAATGCCTCGGCGGATGAACCTTTGTTTTCGGCAAGAACCTGAACCGTGCGTTCGGGCTCGTAATACGCACCGTACTCGGTGGTTTCTGCGAGCCTGCGCGAAACCTTGACCGTCTGCGTGCGCACTCCCTGCCAGGTGGGCAGGAACGCACCATAGGCACGCTGTGGCACCGGCTCAATCTCGCGGCGCAGCGCCGCCAAAGACCGGGCACGAAGCAGGCGAAGCACCTCGGCGTCCACCCATTCCAGGCTTGCCGTGGGCGCGGGGGAGGGCGGTATCGTATCGGCTGCCTCCGCGCGAGATACACGCAGTTCCTCGGGCAGGTACTCACCCGAGAACAGCCGATTCTGCGTCTCTAAAGCGCGTAAAACCGGCAGAATAGCACCCGAACCCGTCGGCGTGATGCGGCTGAAATGGGCGCTCGCCTCGGCTGCGGTAAAGGGGATGTGCGTGCGCGCATACCGCGAGATTAGGTCTTCGAGCGGCGCGGCGACCGGCATGAGGTACGCCTGAGCAATCCCGACCGGAAGCGGCAGCCCTAACCCGTCGCGCAGCCGGGCGGCGTCTTCCACTGCGGCATAGATCGGTTCCGTGCTACCCGCTATATTTGAGTGCGGATTGATAACGAATGCCCTGCGGGATGCGACCAGCTCTTCGGCAAGCGTGCGCGCCTCTTCGGCGGTGGCGTGCGGGGTAGTTTCAAGGTCTTCTTCCGGTAGACCCTCGGCGGTATTTTCGGCTGAGTGCCCGGTCTCATGTGAAATATCAGCCTTTTTAGATCGACTTTCGCTGCCTTTTGGAGTGCTCCAAGAGACCTCGGGCACGGCCTCAACCCCGGACCCCTCATTCCCGCGCATCCGCAGCGCCAGCTCATTTGCCGTGAGCGGACCGAGCTGGCGCAGAAGATCCGCCACACCCTCAACCCCGCGTGCCCGATACTTCACCCCGGTGCGCTGAAGACGCTCCTGAACCTCAAGAATCACCTGCGGATCCAGCAGATCGCGCAGCTGAGCGGTACCCAGCAGCTCCGCCAAAAGCGCCGGATCCAGTGCCAAAGCGGCAGCGCGGCGTTCAGCGGCGGGCGCATCCGTATCATAAATATGCTCCGCCACGTACTCGAAAAGCATGGTGCGGGCAAAAGGCGAAGGCCCCTCGGTCTGCACCTGCGACAGGCTGATGCGCCGCGCGGCAATATCCCGATGCAGCTGAAGAAGCGCAGGAACATCATATACATCCTGCAAGCATTCGCGGGCGGTTTCCAACAGAATCGGGAACTCGGGGTATTTGCGCGCAACATCCAACAGTTGCGCCGAACGCTGGCGCTGCTGCCATAGGGGAGTACGCCTGCCCGGATCGCGGCGCGGCAGAAGCAGGGCACGGGCGGCGCTCTCTCGAAAACGAGACGCGAAAAGCGCCGATTCGCCCACACGATCCTTGACGATCTCCTCTAGCTCATCGGGCTCGAAGAGAAAAAGTTCAGCACCCAGCGGGGTATCTTCCACCGCAGGAATACGCAGCACAATACCATCATCTGCCGCAAGCGCGCTGGCATCAATACCGTACCGTTCCTGCACGCGGGCGCCCACCGCCACAGCCCAAGGCGCATGCACCGGATACCCGTACGGCGAATGCAAAATAACGCGCCAATCTCCCAGTTCATCGCGGCAGCGCTCCACCACAAACCGCGTATCGGTGGGGACCACGCCGGTAGCCTCGCGCTGCTCCCGAATATAAGCGAGCAAATTATCGCTCGCCCAAGAATCCAGCCCTAACCGGGTCAGCTCGGCGCGTATCGCAGCCGTCGCTGAGGCGTCTTCGCTTCCGGAGTCAGCACCCGCAGACTTCGCTAACTCGCGGGTAAACTGCCCCAGACGACGGCCCAACGCCACCGGGCGGCCCACCCGCTCACCATGCCAAAACGGCAGGCGTGAAGGCTCGCCGGGTGCGGGGCTCACGCGCACCGCATCGTGTGAGATGTCCTCGATGCGCCAACTGCTCGCCCCCAAGGCGATCACATCGCCTGCCCGCGACTCGTAGACCATCTCCTCGTCCAGCTCGCCCACCCGTTTAGGTGCTTTGGAATCCTCAGAACCGGCCAGGTAGACAGGAAAAAGCCCACGATCGGGAATCGTCCCGCCCGAAGTCACGGCAAGCCGCTGCGCACCGGGTCGCCCCTCAATCGTGCCGCTTGGCGCATCGGCAGTGGCGGCGCGATCCCAAATAATACGCGGGCGAAGCTCCGCAAACTCATCGGAAGGGTACTTGCCCGCCAGCATCTCTAAAGTACTGTCATAGAGCGCGCGCGAAAGGTTCGCGAAAGGAGCGGTGCGGCGCAGCGCCTCGTACCAGGCATCCACCCCGATAGGCCCCAAAGCGCAGGCGGCGACGGTCTGCTGGGCAAGCACATCCAGCGGGTTCGCGGGAACGGTAAGCGGTTCTAAAGACCCGGCGAGCATACCGGACAGAGCCACGGCAGAGCCCAACAAATCCCCGCGATGCTTCGGATAAAAAAGCCCGCGCGAAACCTCGCCCACTCGGTGCCCGGCACGACCCACCCGCTGCAGACCGGAAGCCACCGACGGCGGGGACGCCACCTGAATAACCGCATCCACATGCCCCATATCGATGCCGAGCTCCAGGGAACTTGTGGCGACCACACACCGCAGCGAACCATTCTTGAGGGACTCTTCGATAAGCGTGCGCTGATCCTTCGCCACCGAACCGTGATGCGCCCGCGCCAACGGCGCAATATCTGGATCCTCACCAATGTCAGGCAGAGGCTCACCCGCAAGCTCGCGCCGTGAGAGCTCGCGGCGCACATGAATATCGTTGAGAGCCGCGGTAAGTTTTTCGGCAAGCCCACGCGAGTTCACGAACACGATCGTAGAACGATTATTCTCGATATCGTCCACGATGCGTTCCTGAACATAAGGCCAAATCGAGGCACGATACCCGGACGCGCGCTCGCCCTCACCGCCCGGCTTCCGTGCCCCGGCACCCGCCGTCGCGCTCGCGGCACCATCTTGTTCGGCAGAGCTGTTCAGCAGCTCAAGAGATAATCCTTCTTCACCGGGGAAGGTGCCAATAGCATCCGCAAGAGTATAGGATGGCGCATCATCGGCTGCCTGAACCTGCAAATCCGGGGCGTTCGGGGCTGAACCGGGCGAATCCTGCCCGCGCGGTGCCCGTTGCTCCCCGGGGGCATAGCTGCCCTGCCCGTAATCGTTTGCCCCGCCGAGCGCCGCCATATCCGGCACGGGTACCGAGAGCCGCAGATCCCAACGTTTGGGCACCTGCCGCGCCACGATTGTCACCGGGTGCACCCCGCCTAAAAATGTGGCGACGGCTTCGGGTGGGTTCACGGTTGCAGAGAGTCCGATGCGCTGCACCGGTCGCTCCACCAGCTGATCGAGCCTCTCCAGGGACACCGCCAGATGCGCCCCGCGCTTAGTTCCCGCCAGGGCGTGCACCTCGTCCACAATCACAGTTGTCACGCCGGTGAGTGTCGAACGTGCCGCAGAGGTCAGCATAAGGTAGAGCGATTCGGGGGTGGTCAGCAGAATATCGGGCGGGTTGCTGATAAGCTGCCGCCTCTCTCGCGCCGGGGTGTCACCGCTTCGAATACCCACGGTAATATCGGGCGGGGTTCGCCCGGATTCCTTCGCCGTATGCGCAATCCCCGCAAGCGGCGCGCGCAGGTTGCGTTCCACATCCGCCCCGAGAGCTTTCAGAGGTGAAACATACAGGATGCGCGTACCGCCCGCACGCTTTTTCTTGGTCTTGTGTGTTTCCCGAGCGTCCCCGTTTTTCTGCGCCTGAGCCGATGTCGTAAGCTCGCGCTGACCCGGTTCTGTGCTTTTGTCGCGGTAGAGCGCATCGAGCGCCCACAGGAAAGCGGCAAGGGTTTTGCCGGAGCCCGTGGGGGCGATAATAAGCGCGTTTTCGCCCTTGCTGATACTCTCCCAAGCGCCTTCCTGCGCGGCGGTCGGGGTGCCAAAAGCGTTGCGGAACCATTGCTGAGTGGCGGGTGAGAAAGGTGCTAGAGCGTCGGGCATGGTTCCATTATCCCGAAAATGTGCGGTGCGCAGCGGGGTTTAGGTCATGGTGGGCTGTCGCGACTACGGCGGCTTGGCGAGAAGACCCCTGTGATGGTGAATATGGGGTGCCACCTGGGGCTTTGCCAGTACCGCCGGGGTGTTCATAGTGTGGACTGTTCCTGTATGTTTCGCGCTACATTTTCTGTCGGTTAAACAACGGTGAGGCGTTGCGCGGTGCACTGAAGCCTTCCATGTGGTATGTCTGCGCTTGGTATATCTCTGGTAAATACAGGGCTAAGGATCGCGCACAGTGAGGGAGAGGATGTTTACGATGATGTTTGACCGGCCCCCGATAGCAGGGTAATGTTTTATCTGTAAAGTTTCTAAAGGTAACAATTAGAGGAGCCTCATCATGACTCGCCTGAACGACGAACAGCTCAACACCCTTTTCAATGAACCCCGCACCGTGAACGCATTCACCGAGCAGCCCGTCACCGACGAGCAGCTGCAGAAAATCTATGAGCTGGCCGCTATGGGCCCCACTGCTTTTAACAGCCAGCCGCTGCGCATCACCTGGGTAAAGACCCCTGAGGCTCGCGAGCGCCTGGTCAAGCACATGATGGACGGGAATAAGGAGAAGACCCTCAACGCCCCCGTGACCGCTGTGCTGGCTTTCGATAAGAACTGGCAGAAGCGTTTTGGGGAATTCGCGCCCCAGGCCGCTGCCTTTGAGTCCTACTACGAGGCTGAAGAGGCGCGTATTCCCGCAGGCGCGCTGAGCTCTGCACTTCAGGCTGGCTACTTCATTACCGCCGTGCGTGCTCTCGGTTTGGATGCTGGCCCCATGACCGGCGCGGATTTCGACGGTATCGCCGCTGAATTCTTCGAGGGCACCGACCAGCAGCCCTTCCTCGTCGTAAACCTGGGTTATGGTGTGGCTCCCGAGTATCCGCGCGGTACCCGTTTTGAGTTTGATGACGTAACCCGCAGCATCTAAAAGCTGTGTTTCGCGCTCGCTGAGCCGCCGCATATTCGGCATTGAGCGAGACCAGCGAGAGTAAGCCGCAGAACTCCGGTAGTGATGTACATGTGTCCGGGGACCTGTGAGCGCCTGATTTTTGCCGGTGGCTGCCGTATCTGATGATGCGGCAGCCACCGGTTTTTGTTAAACCCTGAGGGAACGGGGGAACTGTTGCAGTGCGAATTTTGGGGTAGCTTTATGGCACGGGCCGGTGCATGATGGGAAGAACGGCGCGGTAGCCTTTCGTGGGGCATATAGATTCACTGTGCCAAAAGAACCCGACGTCATAGGAAAGGATATGAGAGATGACCCGTTTGTCTGAGGACCAGATCACTGCTCTTTTCCGTGAGCCCCGAACTATGCGTAAATTTACCGATCGGCCCGTCACTGATGATCAGCTTCGGGAGATTCAGGAACTTACCTATCTGGGGCCCACGGCCTTCAATAGCCAGCCTTTGCGCATCACCTGGATTAAGAGTCCTGAGGCCCGGGAGCGCCTAGTGAAACACCTGATCGAAGCTAATCAAGAAAAGGCTCGTCAGGCACCCGTTAACGCCATACTCTCATACGATAAGGCGTGGATAGACCGTGCAGATGTGTTTAATCCCCGCGCGGCAGAGACTATTAGGAGCTACTGCACGACCGAGGAAATTGTTACCTTCGCCGCTCAGCAGAGCGCCAACCTGCAGGCCGGTTACTTTATGACCGCCGCGCGCGCCCTTGGTCTAGATGCCGGTCCCTTATGGGCCGATTTTGAGGGGCTGTATGAAGAATTTTTTGCGGGGACCGACGAGCATCCCATCCTTGTGGTGAATCTAGGGTACGGTGTTCCTACCCAGCACCCGCGCGATACTCGGTTCGGATTCGACGAGGTGACCCGCAGCCTCTAAACACTGTGTTTTGCGTTTGCTGAGCCGCCGAGGAACATTTATGGCACCCGGCGAGATTACCGCAGAGACCCGGTACGCGGCGAACGGAGAGGCCCACGAATATCTCTGATTCACCGGCGGCTGCCGCATCTGAATGATGACGGTAGCCGTCTTTTCGTTAAGATTTTTGACACTGGGACGGTAAAACCGGCGTTTGATGGGGTGCGGGGTACACAATGGGAATAACCCCACCTGGCAGGCCCCGCAGAGAGGAAAATGCAATGCCCCCTCACTACCACGACACCATTAACCTGGCGAACCCCACCCACAGGCCCCGTCTGGAGGAAGAGCAGCGTGCCGCCCTCTACCTTCAGCCGCGCACCTGCTACCGGTTTAGCGAGGATCCCGTCACTGAGGAGCAGCTGCGTGAGATTCACCAGCTGACTGTCATGGGACCCACCGCCTACAATAATCAGCCGCTGCGCATCACCTGGGTACGTTCCCCGCACGCGAAAGAACGCCTATTGACTCACCTGCATGAGGGGAACCGCGCATCTGCTTCCCAGGCCCCGGTGAATGCGATTCTTGCGTTTGAGCGGAACTGGCAGAAACGTTTCACCGAGTTCGCCCCGCACGCTGTGGCCGCGCAGAAGTTCTTTGAGGATGAGGGCGAGCGTATCCCGCTGGGGCGGCTGTGCGCGCAGGTTCAGGCGGGGTATTTCATTACCGCTGTGCGTGCTCTTGGCTTGGATGCTGGCCCTATCACCGGCGCGGATTTTGAGGCGATCGCAGCGGATGCGGTGCTGCTGGGTGGGCAGGATCAGCAGCCGTTTCTGGTGGTGAATATTGGTTACGGGCTGGGGCCTTTCCGGGAGCGTGGGGTGCGGTTCAGTTTTGAGCAGACCACCCGCACTGTCTAGGCCCACAGGGTGGGGAATATTCTCGCCCAGTAAGCGTGTCCAACTGGTAAGCTAAGGCTCAACTAGTGTATAAATAAAGTATTGTGTAGATGCTTAAAGGCGGCTCTCCCGGTTTCTCGGGGGAGCCGCCTTATAGTTAGGGCGTATTTGGTGCATAGAGCGCAGAATCTGCGCCCCACCCGGCACCGCGGGTACGCCGTGCCGCTGCGTGGCTAGGCGCCGAATTGGCCCACGAAGAGCTGCGGCACGTTAGTGCACGTGTCCTGGTCGAAGTCGAAAGCGTACCCTTTACCCGACCCGGGCAGCCACACGGTGAGTTTGGGGGAGTTCTGCACCACACAGTTATCGCCGTGCGATGATGCGCTCACGCGCCGCATGGCGGCTGTGGTGGTCTCGCCCGACTGGAGCACCACCCCGGAGGGGTTCATAAGGTTACCATCGAGTTGGGAAGATATGCCCATAATGCTGCTGCCGTCCGTGTTGGTGTGCGCCACATCCGGGTTGCCTTTCAGACGGCAGGGTCCGGCAGAGACATTGGTGAACGACAGGGTGTACTGCTGCGACCCGGCGGTTGAAGGGCCGGGGGTGAGCGATACCGAGACCTGGTTCTCGGTGCATGCCTGCGCACGGCTCACAAGTGTGCCGCCGCTGGATTCCTCGCTGGAGGCCCCACCGCTTCCGCCTCCTGCGGGCTGGGCGGCGGGTTCTTGCTGAGTGCTGGAGCCGCTTGAGCCGCCGCTGCCGCCTGAGGAGCTGGAGCTGCCTGAGGTGCGCCCCGAACTGCCTTGTGAGCCGCTTCCTTGCTGTTTCTTGGTGCCGGAAGAGCTGGATGAAGAGGAGGAAGAGCCACCTTTTTCGGTGCGTTTACCGCCGTCTTTTTTCTCCCCGTTGGTGCCGCCTTTGTCGGAGTGCTCATCGGATGAGCCGGGCGACTCCTCAGAGTTCTGGTGCTCTTTCTCGTCTTCTTTTTTCTTGTCGTTATTGTTTCCGCCATTGACCACGTTAATGTCGCCGGGCGCGACCGAGCCTGAGGGGTTAGCTGAGGCATTGGGGGAGGCGATGGTGATGGTGCCGGGGGAGACGCTCGCACTGGCCTCGTTCTGGGCCGGTGCGTTCTGCGTCTGGTTGGTGTCGCTGGAGCCGCATCCGCTCAACGTAAACGCGCACAGTAGCGCCGTGGAACAGATGAGAGTCCGTGCCGAAAGTTTCATTACATTGCCGCCTGTAAGGTGATGGACGCGCCGTCCATATCTGGGGTGTATTCTACCTGGCAGCATAGGCGGGAGTATTCGTTGGCTACATCGTCAACCATATCGAGTAGGTCAGCTTCTGCGTCTGTACGCTCGCCGGATGCTGCAATATGTTCGGGGTCAATAAAGGCGTGGCAGGTCGCGCAGGATGCGTTCCCTCCGCAGGTTGCCAACACCGGGAAACCGTGGGAAAGAAGCGATTCGAGTAGGGTGTGGTGTTCTTCCCACTCGACTTCACGACTATCGCCGGTCTCATCGGTTACCTTAATCATGACGCCCATGCGTTCCTCCTGTGCGTTTGTGTAGATGCATATCCATTCTATGCGTCAGGAGGGGTATTAATCGCCTTCGAGAGGCGAATTATGGGGGTGCAGTGGCGGACATTATAGCCTCTATAAAGTTGCTATTGCCTTACTAACACTAGGCTTAGCCTACCCCAAATCAGTGGTTATTGTTAGGCGTCCTCCACGGAACATTTCACAGTATATCCCCATTGTGCACACCGTGTGAGCCACACATTCGGCGTGCACCAAGGCCGCAGATAAAGCCCGCCTGCCCCGGTGCTGTCCAGGCGGTGGGTGGGCCAGCGTGCGGGAGCGTTTTCCAAAAAGCCCGTGACAGGCACAAAGACCCCAGGGGTGCCCGCCGGGTGAGGCGTATGGGCTGTGGGGCACCCCATAAAACCGCCGCTGGCACCCCTTCTAATGAGGGGCGCCAGCGGCAGTATAACGTGAGGCAATACACGGGCTATATTTGCAATGTGCGGGCAAAAGATTCAAAGACGCACCGGCCCGCCACACCTCGCACCTACAGCAGAGCCTTTACGAAGGCTGTAACTGCGTTGGAGGGTCAGAGCCTTTCGTGCCTGGGGGTGGGTTCACCGCGGCGCGTGTACTCGGGTCGGTCCCGTTTAAGGTTCACCCCGAACTCGCGGCGCATATCGCTGACCGAGTTCTTGTACCAGCGCTGACTATCGGAGGGGGTCACCGGCATGCTTACACTCTTGCCGGGGAACGCATCATGAGTGACTTTGTAGTGGGTTTTGCCGTGCTCAACCGTGAACCCGTGGGTCTCAAGCAGTTTAATGTAGCTGGGCATATCGTTCGGGATTTTCACGCCGCGCTGGGCCTTCTGCCCGCTGAGCCGGGGCTGATTGTGCGGAGTGGGCCGAGTACCCGGTGAGGCAGAGGCCTCCGCCACGCTCAGGATGGTTTTACGCACCGAATCGACGATCACCTCGTACCCGTTGAGCCGGTACCCGGTGCGGGCGCTGTGCCCCGGAACCGCTGACACCTCAGAGTCGATGCTCTCCAGCACCAGAATCAGCTCTTCTTCGCGCAGCCCCAAATCCTTCATATGCTGCTCAGCTGCCTCAGCCAGCGAGTATTTGCCGACCATCCCATCGTCAATTTTCCGTAGCGACATAACGGCCGAGCTGTTGTGGGTGAGCACCACCCGATACCCCAGTTTTTTGCTGGTGTATACGGGTACCTCGTACCCGTTGTTATGGCTGGTGCTGTATTCGGCGTCGGGGTCGTTAATAATGTCTAACAGCAGCGCATACCCCAGGTTTTCCCGCATCATATAGTGTTTCAGTCCGGGGGTCACCCCGTAGTTGCGTTCCTCTTCGGGCACGCCCGCATAGAATTCTTCTTCAAGGGACGCCCAGTGGGCTTCTTCTTCGGCGCGTTCTTTTTCCACCTGGATGAGGGGGGTCAGCTGGGCCTTGGGCATTTTAATGGCGGAGGGCGTGGGCACCGCCGAGAACGTATTGAGTGCTCGCGGGTGCTGCTTGGCGAAGAGCGTGGCAATCTGCGGGAGCACCTCAAAATACAGGTTGAGCAGGTCGGCATCCAAGACGCGGTCTTTGGTGAGGGCGCTGTGCCCGGCGGGGGAGAGAAGGTCCCAGTCGCCGTCCTCATCGGTGTAGGTGTAGGTGGCGTAGGGGGCCATCTTCTGCAGTGCTTCGTAAAGTTCTTCGGGCACGTCGAGTGTGTAACCGGCCATGACTAGTCCTCTTTCAGGGGTTTAATGGAGCGGATGGTGCGGCCGTCTGGGGCAACGAACACTCGGTACTCATGGTCGCTGTAGGCGGTCAGCCACGAGGGGGCCGGGTCCACGCTCTTAGGTTCTTCAATGATGCGGATAACGCGGTTATACGGGATGCTGTGCATCACCATGTAGTGTTCTACGGCGGGGGCGAAGGTGTACGGCAGTTTCTCCTCACTGGTGTCGTCTAGGAACTCGTCGTAGAAGTCACGTTCGTCTTCAACATTCAGCACCGTGTTCGAGCTGGTGTTCAGCTCCACCCGGTAGTCGTCGTACCGGTAGTGGGTGGTCCAGCCGTTGATTTTTTCGGGTACCCCGCAGTCAATAAACCGTTTAATGTCTTCGTAGTCGAGGTTGAGCTCTTTAATGTGTTTGAGCATTTCGGGCCGGATCTCTGGGTATTTCGAGCCGGATGCTTCCGGGTGGGGAACGGCGCGGTGCTGCGTTTTATGCAGCCTGCGCAGCAGCGAGTCCCGCTTGGTGCCGCGCAGGTAATACTGGTCGCCGAGGGTTTTGCTGAGCCGCTCGGTATCGAGCAAATCGGTGTGTTTCTCTTGGCTCACTGTGTAAGGTGCGATAGCTTCCACCTCTTTGAGTGGCCACACCCTTTCTCCTGCCGCTTCCCCATGCCGTGCGCCCCGGGACGGCTTAGTGGCGTAGTATTCGGCGATGGCTGGCGGTTTGTAGGTGAGCGGTTTGAACTTACCCGCTAGGGCGGTGGGGCTTGGGATGGGGCCGGTAGGGGTTTTCGGCTCAGCCTTGGATACTTCCGCCAGCTTCGGCAGCGGTGAGCTGGGCGGCTGCGGTATTGGCCGCTTAATATCTGGATGGTTCCGCTGCTGTGCTTCGGTGACGGCGGGCTTTGGGGCGGTAGGGGTGGGGCGAGACGGTGTAGGGGTTGGCTGTGAAGTTTGCTGTTTTTGAGGGTTTGTATCTTCGGTACGTTGATGTATTTCTGCTGAAGTATGATAGTCGGTTTTTTGGGATTTTGTATCTTTTATCTGTTGTGTAGTATCCGCTCGGGAAAAAGGTGTTTCGCAAGGTTCACTACGTGGTACGAAGTTTTCTTGAAGAATTGCCGCCATTGTGCGTATGAGTAGTTTTGCGTCCGGCTCTAGCGGTGCACACGGGCAGGCGAGCTCCGTTTTATGGGAATCATATACGGCCCAATGCGAACATTTTGGGGTGGCTGGAAAAACACTAAACTTACCCAGTTGGGCGATTTCTGTGAGCTGGCGAGCTATTACTCGCGGTATGAGCAGGGTGGTTGTAGCCACTGCTACCTCCTAGGGCGTGTAGGCATACTAGTTGTATTCTTGCGTGGATATAAACTTTGGGTTGTGCTACTGTCGTCGCTGCCCTAGAGTTTTACCTCAATATCAGGACGACACCGGAAGTGGTGCTGTCCCATACACCTCGCGCCTTATCGTGATGCGAGGGCGGTATACCAAACACACTTTCCAGGGTAACTTTTTTGGGGTTCTGTGGCTATGAAATCGGCTCATAGCCAAAAAATAGTTTTTCCGATAGGTGCATAGTACGGTCTTTTTTACAGATTTGGTGGCAAAACTGTGCATTCGCCACCAATTTTTTCCTGTGTAACTGTTGCAGGTTGAGCTTTTTCCGGTGCATCTTCTCCCGTGTGCTCAGATTTTCCGCCGCAACAGCAGGGGATAGGGGTGGTTTCCTGGGCTGTACCGCTGCCGCTGCTCACTTCACGTTTCTTGCGGGAGGGCGCACTCACACCCTTTCGTTATCGAAACGTAACTTTTGACGAGGTTAAAGAAGTAAAGCCAGTACTGCACGAACTGGCATCTCGTGAAGCAGTCGCACTCATACGGATGGAGCACCGAACCCTTTTGCCGCGCCGTCTTGCGCCTCAGAATGCGGTGGCGCTACTGGTGTTCCACAGGTACAGCCGTGCGTTGGGTGGGCATCAAAAAAGCCCTTCCTGATGAAGAGGAAGAGCTTTCACAGTGTGCGCCTGGAGGGATTCGAACCCCCAACCTTCTGATCCGTAGTCAGATGCTCTATCCGTTGAGCTACAGGCGCATGTTCCGTGGTTTGAATTTTTTCAATCCGTCGCGGCAACAGGTAATACTCTACGGGATTCCTTCACACACTGCAAGTTGAAATTGAGTGTATTGGCTCACAATTAAGACGGTGGTTTTCTTCCCCGGCGTACCCGCTCTGTCGAGCCGCACAATCCCCTGGGCAATCACTCCCGTCGCGGTGTTGGCGTCCTGTCTGCCTATTGAGGTATCGCACCAGGTCAGCGCAATATTTTGCCTCTGTGTGGCGCACGCACCGGCAAAAAATCTGGGATACGCATCGCAAACACCCCAGATGTTCCACACAACAAGGGTATATGCGCTATTCTGTAAACACACGAGGGAGTGGAAAAATTTCATCGGCGTGCGAGCCCCTCGGCCCTGTGCGCCGTTGTTATTTAACCGCCCCAACCAGTCAGACGCGCCTGGCCAGCGAAGGTGCCCGGCATACAAACTCAAAGGGGAATAAAGTCAATGACTGATATTTCACGCGGAGCTCTTTCCGCAGAGCTAGAAAAAGACCTGCAGAACGCACCGACCACCCATGCCGGTCTGCTTGAATGGGTGCGCGAGGTTGCAGCCCTCACCGAGCCCGACCGTATCTACTGGGTTGATGGTTCCGAAGAGGAATACAACCGGCTTGCCCAAGAACTGGTCGATGCAGGCACCTTCGTGCGCCTGAGCGATCACGAGTTCCCCAACTCGTATGCAGCGTTCTCTGACCCCGACGACGTGGCACGCGTGGAAGAGCGCACCTTTATCTGCTCACAGACCGAAGAAGGCGCAGGCCCCACTAACAACTGGCGTGACCCCGTGGAGATGAAGCAGACGCTCACCGGCCTTTTCAAAGGTTCGATGCGCGGGCGCACCATGTACGTCATTCCTTTCGTCATGGGCTCTTTGAAAGCGAAGAACCCCAAGATGGCGGTCGAAATTACCGACTCCGCCTATGTGGTGTGCTCAATGCGCATTATGGCAACTATCGGCAAGGATGTGCTCGCGAAACTGGACGAAACCCAGGGCTTCTTCGTGAAGGCGCTTCACTCCGTAGGTGCCCCGCTTGAGCCCGGGCAGGCAGATGTGCCCTGGCCCTGCAACCCCGAGAAGTACATTGTGCAGTTCCCCGAGACCCGTGAAATCTGGTCCTTCGGGTCAGGCTATGGTGGCAACGCGCTGCTGGGCAAGAAATGCTATGCGCTGCGTATCGCCTCGGTTATCGGTCATGATGAGGGCTGGATGGCTGAGCACATGCTCATCCTCAAGGTCACCAACCCCGAGGGCGTTACCCGCTACATCTCCGCCGCATTCCCCTCTGCCTGCGGTAAAACCAACTTTGCGATGATGGACCCCACCATCGACGGCTGGAAGGCCGAAATGGTCGGCGACGATATCGCGTGGATCGAATTTGACGAGAACCACCAGGCTCGCGTCGTTAACCCCGAGGCGGGTCTTTTCGGCGTGGCACCCGGCACCGGTTACTCCACTAACCCCAACGCCATGAAGGCAATCTCTAAAGGCAACACTATCTTCACCAACGTGGCGCTCACCGATGACGGCTCCGTATGGTGGGAAGGCAAGACCGACGAGGCACCCGCGCACCTGACCGACTGGACCGGCAAGGACTGGACTCCTGAATCGGGGCGTCCCGCAGCGCACCCCAACTCGCGCTTCTGCACCCCCGCATCCCAGGTGGATATGCTCGCCCCCGAGTACTACGATCCTGAGGGCGTGCCGCTGAGCGCCATCGTGCTGGGCGGTCGCCGCAAGACCACCGTGCCGCTGGTCTCCGAATCCGACAGCTGGGAACAGGGCGTATTCCGCGCGGTCACCCTCTCCTCTGAGACCACAGCAGCCGCAAAGGGTGCCGTCGGCGTGGTTCGCCGCGACCCCATGGCAATGCTTCCCTTCATCGGGTACAACGCGGGCGACTACTTCCAGCATTGGATCGACCTGGGCAAGAAGCACGGTGCCGAGAACATGCCGAAGGTCTACTACGTGAACTGGTTCCGCCGCACCCCCGACGGCGGCTTCGCATGGCCCGGATTCGGTGAAAACTCCCGCGTGGTCAAGTGGATCTTCGACCGCCTCGACGGCAAGGGCGGCGGCACGCAGACCTTCCTGGGCACCGTACCCACGAAGGAAGACCTCGACCTGACCGGTCTGAGCATCAGCGATGAAGAACTTAACGCAGCACTCGCCGTTTCAAAGGACGAGTGGGTGGCCGAGCTGCCCGGCATTGACGAATGGCTGGCGAAGTTCGGCGATAAGCTCCCCGCAGAGGTCAAGGCTGAGCGTGACGCACTGGCTCAGGCGCTTGAGAACTAAGTAACTCTTCATCCCACGCGCGGCACCTCAGCGAGAGAACAGGGCAGAAACCTGTGGTCTTGCCGAGGTGCCGCGCAGTGCGTGCGGGGCACCTGACGGCTACACACTCACATGACACAAAACCTTGCAGGATTGTGCCTTGGGCATAACGACGGTACCTCGCCTGGGGCCATGCTTGTCCAGCCGGTGCCTGTATTTTTCGTATAGTGTGAAGAGCCTCAGTGCCGGATTATAAAAGAACTGTTGCGCTAAAAGGCGCGGCACGCTGGGGTGAATCCCACGCCCACGAAATTATGCGGAATATACTATATGTATAAAGCATAAAAATTGGGTGCCAGTGCAGAAAGCCGGGATGGTTAGGCAGCGGACCCTAATTTTTTTCACGGTATGGTCGGGGCTACAATTCCCACAGATGACTATGGCTAGCGCCACCTTTAATAGTTTTTAGGGTGATCTTCCAGCCCCCATACGAGAGGAGAGAACGATGCGGCTTACAGCCTTTTCAGACGTATCGTTACGCATCATGATGCTTCTCTCTGCCTTAGACCCCGATCAGAAGCTCTCTACCCAAAAAATTGCTGACGGCGTGGGAACCCCCTATAACCATGTGGCAAAGTCGGTGGCATTCCTGGTAAATCAAGGCCTGCTACAGTCCACCAGAGGCCGCTCCGGGGGTGTGCTGCTCTCGGCGAAAGGCCGCCAGGCAACAGTGGGTCAGGTGCTCCGTACCACCGAGGGGGATATCCCCATGATTGAGTGCGAAGATCAGGACGGTAACTGTCCTCTCGATAGTTTCTGCCGCTTACGGAACGTGCTGGCGGATGCGCGTGAGGCATTCTACGCGGCGGTGGATGATGTGGTGATTTCGGATCTTCCCGGCCCCGCCAGGCCTGCCGGGCCTGTATTTGTGGAGCTTGGGTTGGGGCCGCTGGCTGCGAGTTTTGACCGCGAAGTTCTCTAAACCTCTTATTATCAGCGTCGTGGCGAGGTTCTGCCGCCCGGTAAGCACAGAGCCGCCTGTTATTGCCTGACCCTGTGTAGCGTGCGGCAATAAGCGTAAAACATGCAGCGACTATATGAAAAGAAACCCTGCAGTTATTTCACCTGCTGCGAACTTAAAGAAGCATTTCACCTACGCTTCTAAGTAACCGTTAGTTATTATGCCGAGAAATATTCGTATACAACATATAAAAAGTGTGCGGGGGCAGATATATAAAACTGCGGGTATTTCTGGGCGCTCCCACCAAAAGCAGATTCCAAGGGAGCCCTGCGGGCCCCTGTCAGAAGTGCTACCGTGTAAAAGGCTTTACGTGTAAAACGTTTAAGGCGGATTTCATCATTTACGGAAGAAGACACCTATGCTCTCTGAAAAGTCACGTCCCATTATTGAGGCAACACTGCCCATTATCGCCGACCGTATCGGTCACATTACCCCTGACTTCTACGAGCGGATGTTCGCTGCCCGACCCGATTTGATGGACGGCCTGTTCTCCCGTTCCTCTCAACTTGAGGGCACCCAGCCGAAAGCACTTGCCGGGTCTATTGCGGTTTTTGCCTCCTACATTGTGGAGCATCCCGACTCCTACCCCGATGAGGTGCTTTCCCGCGTGGCGCATAAGCACGCTTCTTTGGGGCTGCAGGAGAAAGAGTACCCCACCGTATATAAGTACCTGTTTGAGGCGATTGCTGCAGACCTGGGCGATGCCGCAACCGAGGAGGTCGTGGACGCCTGGAGCGAAGTGTACTGGCTCATGGCGAACGCCCTCATTAAGATCGAGAGGGGCCTGTACGCGTCCCAGGCGAATAATGTTACCCACGCGCCCTTCAAAGTTGTTGATCGCCAGGAGACCGGCGATAACGTGGTCGTGCTGACCTTTGAACCTGCCGATGAAACCCCCATGACTGAGGCGAAAGCAGGCCAGTACATTTCCATTATTACGAAGGCACGTGATGGTCTGCGCCAGCCCCGCCAATACACCCTGCTTCCGTCCGATAAAAACCAGCGTCGTATCGGCGTGAAGCTCGACCCGAACGGCGAAATGACTTCGATCATTCACGGGCTCACGATTGGCGATGTTGTCGAGATTTCCAACCCTTACGGTGACCTCACCCTGGAGGGCTTCGGCTCTGCGGATGCGCCCCTCTACCTTTTCTCAGCGGGTATTGGTGTAACCCCTATGATTAGCTTCCTCAATGAGCTGATTGAGTCCGGTTCTCAGCGTCAGGTAACCGTGGTTCACGCCGACCGTCGCCTTGATACATGGCCGCTGCGCGAGGAGATGACCGCGCTGGTTGAAAAGCTCCCGCACGGTAAGCTCGTCACGTTCATGGAGGATGAAGAAACCGGTGATTACCGCGGCCGCGTGGACATTGCGAAGCTGGGCGTACCTGCGGAGGCGAACGTATACCTGTGCGGCCCGCTGCCGTTCATGAAGGGCGTGCGTTCCGCTCTCGTGGATGCAGGTGTACCGGCGCAGAATATTAATTACGAGATCTTCGGGCCGGACCAGTGGATGCTGCGCTCATAAAGGCTGCTTCAACGCAGCCCGTGCTGGAGTATTTAGAGGCGGCTGGGTGAGCTAATAGTCGCCTTTTCAGGGATGTCTCTGTGCAAGTCCGTCTCTCGGCGTCAGGGGCGCCTCGGCCCTCTTCTGGTGCGCATCTGGATCCTGAAGAAGGTTCTTTGGAGAACATCCTGAAGCCGCTTGGGAGATCCGTCTGAGGCCGCACCGAATATCCCATGTTCAGGAGGAGAGATAAAAAATATTGGGGGCGTTGAGCCCCCAATATTTTTATTTAAGTATTTCTAAATATCCAAAGGTAAACTAAAGAAGCCCCCGTCGCGGCTACACCCCACGGAACACTTCTGACCTAATCAGCCGTGGAGGGTCGTAGTTCCGAAAGGGAGTGAGACGGAATGCCGAAAAAAGGTAAAAGCAAAATCGCTTTGGCGGCTGCGCGAATTATCAAAGCCCTCGCGCAACTCGTCAAAGCGATTGCTGACCTAATCGACGTCATCGGCTAAGCCGGTGTGACGTTTCAGCGGGTTCCCCTAGCTTCGCGGTTTAGGGGTGCCCGCTATCTAATATTATACCTAAATATCAGTGGGTATATCCCTGTTAAAACTACAAAGCCCTTGTTCTGGGGTTCACGCCCGGCACGCCTACCGGGGCAAAGCGGTTCAAATGCGTTTGCGACAGGGCTGTAAGGCGATTGTATAACCCGGCACCAATAATGCATAGCAGAAGGGCGGATACCGATAATAATCGACATCCGCCCAAAATAGTGAGTTCAGAGAATTACTGGCGCACCAGAGCCAGGATCTCGTCGCGCACGCGCTCCATTGTGGGGGTATCCGGTGCTTCAAGGTTCAGACGCAGGAACGGCTCGGTGTTGGAAGGCCGCAGATTTGCCCACCAGCCTTCTTCGGTGTTGGTGAAGGTGGTGCCGTCGGAGTCTTCGACCTCTACGGGCGCGCCAGCGTAGTGCGCGCGTACACGGTCCACAGCGGCTGCCTTGTCCTCAATCTCGGAGTTGATCTCACCGGATGCCACATAGGGGGAGTAGCTGGCGCTGATCTCGGAGAGTGCCTGGTGACCGCCGCCGAGGGCCGCGAGCACGTGCATCGCGGCGAGCATACCGGTGTCTGCGTTGAAGAAGTCCTTGAAATAGTAGTGCGCGGAGTGCTCACCGCCGAAAATACCGGATTCTTCAGCCATGACTGCCTTGATGAAGGAGTGACCCACACGGGTTTTCACGGCGCGCCCACCGAGCTTTTCAACGAGCTCGGGTACAGCCTTGGAGGTGATGAGGTTATAGATAATAACCGGCTGCTCATTGCCTTCCGCCTTAGCACGCGCGATTTCACGTTCTGCCACGAGCGCGGTAATGGCGGAGGGGGTGACCGCGTTGCCTTTCTCGTCAATCACGAAGCAGCGGTCGGCATCGCCGTCAAAGGCAAGGCCGATGTCTGCGCCGTGCTCAACAACCGCTTTCTGCAGATCGACAAGGTTGGCGGGTTCAAGCGGGTTAGCCGGGTGGTTCGGGAAGGTGCCGTCAAGCTCAAAGTAGAGGGGCACGATCTCAAGCGGAAGCGCGGGAAGAAGAGCATCCCCCAAGACGGCGGGGGTGGTCATGCCGCCCATGCCGTTACCCGCATCCACAACAACTTTGAGGGGGCGGATGCTGGAGAGGTCTACGAGCTGACGCAAGTATTCGGCGTAGGCTTTGAGAACGTCCTTTTCGGTGACAGCGCCGGGGTTCTCAACGGTAGGAATGGAGCCTTCGTCGAGGTACTTCTGCGCAAGGTCACGAATATCGAAAAGACCGGTTTCGGAGGATACAGGAACAGCCCCGGCCTTAGCCATTTTCATGCCGTTGTATTCGGCGGGGTTGTGGCTTGCGGTGAAAGTAACGCCCGCAGCGTTCTCAACACCGCACGCGAAGTAGAGCACATCGGTTGAGATGAGACCGATTTTCTGGACGTTTGCGCCGCGTGCGGTGGCACCTTCAGCGAATGCATCCATGAATTCGGGGGAGGAGGGGCGCATGTCACCGCCCACCAAAACGGTCTGACCAGCCAGGCCGAGCACATCAACGAAAGCGGCGCCGGTTGCCTTCACGGTTTCAGCGGTAATGGTCTCGCCCACGATACCGCGAACATCGTAGGCTTTGAACGAGTCATGTAGATTGATAGTAGTCACCCCCTCATTCTAACGGGAAGGCCAACTAATATCCCTCTATAATTGGGGAAGAAACGCTGGGAATTCCATAGATATTGTAGGTTTTCCATCACTCAGTTTTAGGCCGTCAGGGCGGTTCGTGAAAGGATATGCACGCGCATGGGCGAAATTTTCCGTCTGAAAAATAAGATCCAGAACTACGCATGGGGTTCGCGCAGCATCCTGGGCCGTATGCGTGGGGTGCCCGTGCCCACTGACAAGCCCGAGGCTGAAGTGTGGGTAGGGGCGCACCCGGCCGCCCCGTCGGTTGCCACCGTTGACGGCTCTGAGCAGCAGCTTGACGAACTGGTTGCACAGCAGCCCGGCAGGTTCCTGCGCCCCGACCGGAACAGCGACTGGTTCCCGTTCCTCTTCAAAATCCTGGCGATTGACGCCCCCCTGTCTATCCAGGTGCACCCCACCGACGAGCAGGCCGCCGCAGGGTTCGAAGCCGAGCAGGCCCGTGGTGTGCCCCTAGATGCGCCGCACCGCAACTACAAAGACCGCTACTCCAAACCCGAGACCGTGATCGCCCTCACCAACATGCGGGTGCTCACCGGTGTGCGACCCGCCGAGCAGCTCAAAAATCTTGCCCGAGCATTCAACGCGTCCTGGCTGGCGGACAGAGCGCACCTTGCCCCCAAAGAGCTGCTGACCGCCATTATTCGTATGCCCGAACCCGAAGCCGCCCAAGCCGTGGATCAGCTGGCGGCCACCGCCCATAAACTCGCGCAAACACGGCGTAAAGCGGCCCCCTCCGTGCTTGACGCTATAGAGCTGGTGAACCTGGTAGCACACAAATACCCCGGTGACCGCGGCCTGCTGGTGGCTTTCGTCATGAACCTGGTGCACCTAGCACCCGGTGACTCCGCCTTCACCCCCGACGGGCAGGTGCACGCCTACGTCTCGGGGACCGCAATCGAACTCATGAACCCCTCCGATAACGTCATGCGCGCCGGGCTGACCCCCAAACATATTGACACTGAAGAACTGATTCGGGTGCTGGGCGACTCCCAAGACGCCCCCGAAATTCAGCGGCCCACCCCCGATAACGCCGCCGTAGGCGAATACACCATGTGGGATGAGCGGATGAGTGTAACCCGCATCCGGGTGGCGCCGAAAGAAACCATCGACTACGTCTTTGAAGGAACCTCAGCAGCACTGGTAGTGGACGGGACCATCACTATCACCATTGCCGGTGCCGTCACCGGCGCAGGCCAAGACTACACCCTTGGCGGCACCGAATCCGTACTGCACGCGGGGGACCCCACCCCCGTGACCATCACAGGCAGCGGTGAACTGTACATCGCCCAGTACGTATAAGGGCTGGCACGCCACGGCAGGGCGGGGCTCAAAAGCAGGCAAATAACCATCCAGTGGTGTGTTGCGGGTCTCCATATCAACCGGGATACGTTACAATTCCTAAAAAACTATCCTGCCCAGAAACCATGCCACCACCGTAAGGAATCACCGTGAAAATCATCCTCACCGTCACCGGCATCGACCACGAAGGCATCATTGCCGCCGTCACCAACACCCTCGCAGAACGCCACGTGAACGTCCTCGACGTCTCCCAAACCATTATGGGTGAATACTTCACCATGATCATGCACTGCTCCTTCGACGAAAACGAGCAGAACCTCATCGACCTGCAAGAAGCCATGATCCCCGTCGAACACGCACAAAAAGTTCAGATCCGCATCCAGGCAGAAGCGATCTTCAAAACCATGCACACCATCTAACGTGCCCAAGGGACCCCAACCGCATGATGAACGACAATATCCTCGAAACCCTACGCATGATCGAGGAAGAAAAACTAGATATCCGCACCGTCACCATGGGCATCTCCCTGCTCGACTGCGCCGACTCTAACGGCGCGGTAGCCCGCCAAAAAATCTACGACAAAATCACCTCCCGCGCCAAAAACCTGGTGAGCGTGTGCGAAGGAATCGAAGCTGAGCTGGGCATCCCCATTGTGAATAAACGCATCGCCGTCACACCCATCGCCGTCATCGCCGGAGCCAGCAGCGAAAACGACTACATCGAATACGCCCGCACCCTCGACGCCGCCGCAAAAGCCGTGGGCGTGAACTTCATCGGCGGGTTCAGCGCACTCATCGACAAAGGCGCAACCCCCGCCGACAACACGCTCATGAACTCCATCCCCACCGCGCTCGCCGAAACCGACGTGGTGTGCTCCTCAGTAAACATTGGCTCCTCCCGCGCCGGCATTAACATGAGCGGTGTTAAACGCATGGGTGAGGTGGTGCGTGAAACCGCCGACCTCACCGCAGAAACTAACGGGTTCGGGTGCGCCAAACTCGTGGTCTTCGCCAACGCCGTGAGCGATAACCCCTTTATGGCTGGCGCATTCCACGGCGTGCAAGAAGCAGACACCACCATCTCAGTGGGCGTCTCCGGCCCCGGCGTGGTACACCGCGCCCTCCACAAAGTACGCGGGGCACGATTCGACGCATGCGCCGAAGCCATTAAACAGGCAGCCTTCAAAATCACGCGTGTAGGGCAGCTGGTTGGCAGCCTCGCCGCCGAACGCCTGGGAGTGTACTTCAACATTGTTGACCTCTCACTAGCCCCCACCGCCGAAATCGGGGACTCCGTGGCGCACATCCTCGAAGAACTGGGGCTGGAAACCGTGGGAACCCACGGCACAGTAGCAGCACTCGCCCTGCTCAACGATGCGGTAAAAAAGGGTGGGCTCATGGCCTGCTCGCATGTGGGCGGACTATCTGGCTCATTCATCCCAATCTCCGAAGACATCGGCATGATCGAATCCGCCGCCGCAGGGCATATTACACTCGATAAGCTAGAAGCAATGACCGCGATCTGCTCGGTTGGGCTGGACATGGTCGCAGTACCTGGTGACACTCCCGCCGCGACGCTTGCCGCCATGATCGCCGATGAAGCTGCAATCGGCGTGATGAACCACAAGACCACCGCCGTGCGCGTCATCCCCGCCGTCGGTCTAGGGGTGGGAGATACCGTTGAGTTCGGTGGGCTGCTGGGGCGCGCCCCGATCATGCCGGTGCATACACCATCCTCAGAGGCGTTCATCGCCCGCTGCGGCAGGATCCCCTCACCGGTGCACGGGTTCAGAAACTAGGGGAGCAAACGGAAGAGGGTTTCTTTATCCGTTCTCCTTCTGCAGAGGTGCTGGGCTTATGCTAAAGGTTTCTGAATAGTTTCCCTAGCCCAAATGAATGCCCCTCCTACCTCAGATAGCACATATCAGGCGGTGAAGATGAAAGCTACCATCGATCAATGGCAGGGGACGCGCAGGCAAGAGGAAACCTTTGACATAAAATCTCAGGAAGAACTCACCAAAACGCTGCGGCGACTAGACTCAAAGGTACATACAGAATTAATTCTTCATGGAAAAATTGATGATGATTATTTAACTATCTCTGGCGGTCGTGGCACCTATCTAGTTTTCGGGCAGGAAGCACATAGCGAAGGACAGCTGAGAGGGTTTAACTTATTGTGCCCAGAAGGCGAAGAAGTGAGCTCTATAGATACAGAGAATATGAAAGCCGGAGGGCAGTATGGGCCATATGAGGTTAAATATGTTATCCCCGAATACCTGGCGTTTAGCTGTATGAGGGAATATTTTAGGCTCGGCAGGATTCCATGCGACGATAAAAGTTTCTCTTGGGAAGTGTATGAGACATATTAGACTATGGTGTGCGGTTCTCAGCAAGTTTTAATCTCTGGATACGTGGCATAAAAGGCACGAAGATTCGGGTAGTATATTTTGGGATTTTACATATGCAGGATGGTTGTTAAAGATGCTAAGTAACAAGAAATACGGAAACGTATATGAGATTCTTCTGCCAGAAGGGAAGTATGTGTATGCCTGTCTTATCTCTGAAAAGAATTTCGGGATTTTTAATTATATTTCTAAGAATAAAATAAGCGACGTCAATATTTTGCTTCACAAAGGGTTTAAAATGTATAGCGCCTGTGATGAAATGAATATTGATAATAATACATGGAAATATATCGGAAATATCGACTTAGAATCGGAAGGCATTACATTCCCAGATTTGGCTATATATCTAGCGTGGAACGTATCCTATTCTTATCAGAATTCTCAGGTTATGAGTAAAGGGAATGCGAAAAGTGTTAGTTTTGATACGTACGATACGCTAGTTAAAAGTGGTCGTATATATGGGTTTTTTGCAAAACCCAGCGCGTTTGAGATGTGGCTAAGTATGTTTTTTGAAGACTACCCTGAAGGAGTACTTAATTTTCACACAATGTCTGAGCGTATGAAAGAATACAAGACCAGGCAGTAGCCAGCCTGGACCCCAGAACTTGGCTAGGGGAAGAGAGGTGGAAAGAGGCTCTGCGCTTGTGTGCATCAAAACTTCACATCAGGTAAAATGTAAATATTCTTAGATAACTATAACTTATACAATACGAAGAGGGTATGTGATGAATAGTCAAGACGTTTTTGAAGGCCTCGATACTCTGATGGATTCATTTATCGGAGGGGAATCTAGCTATCAAGAAATTAGTTATTTTATTAACGAATCTATTTCTGATAGAGGCATTGACATTTTGGATTTTCTTCATGAATATATTGAAGATGGGGTTAAAAATAAAGATGGTGGCAGAATCGAATTTTGTATAGCGCTTTCGGGGCTGTTGAAAAAAGACAAATTTTTGCTTAATGTGTATAAGCAATTATTATGCGAAGGGTGGCATAGCAGGCAAGAAGACATTGTAGATATTATTGACTACTATGGAGATGCGTCAGCAGTCCCGGTCTTAATAAAATGTTTTGATCTAAAATATGACTGGTTAGCGCTCAACAGTTTTTACTCTTTCCATAGAAAACTTATGTGGACCATCCGTAATGTGGATAGTAGAAACTATAAAGAAACCTTACGTTCTGTCTCGAAAAAGGTGTCACCCAAGCTGAAAGCAGAACTTAACCAATGTATAGGTAAATAGTATGCAGCCATGACCTACCAGAAATTCGCCGGAAACATTAGGGAAATAAAGTCTCAGAGGTTAGGTTTTCTATGAGTAATAGGGAGAAAGTTTTAATAAAAATATGTCATGACGTTCTAAACTCATATGAGAACCCCGAGAGCCCAAATTTTAGTTTTGTTGGTAAGAGAATTAATGAGGGTATGTACGATGAGTTTCTAAATGCTGTAGAAACGCAATACATAGTTTCTGATCTATCGGACTTAAATTATTCCTCATGTTTGGACTGGTCAATAGCCAGTCGGCGAGACGAAAAGAATAGGTATGGGGTGAGTCTTTCCCTGGTAGGCAGGTACGCTGTGGCACAACGATATAAATCCGGGCACTATTTGTCGCATCAATCCCCTGGTATTAGTAGCGAGGATTTGCCATTAATAACTTTATTTCAACAACATAATATAATCCTTCTTGATGGCTTTGTTTTAAATAGCAAACTACCGGTAAAAATTGAGGGTGAAAATTTCACTGAAGAAACACAATCTTGCGTATATAATTTAATTTTTGAAAGACTGTAAGATTGTGGGTGTGTAACGTAACTGAAAAATATTTATAAATTATTCAAAATAGAAAATATTTATTGATTAATACGTGGTAAATATTTAGGAATGATAGTATGATTGATAACACGGTTCGGGGAATGATTTCGGTGTGGATGGGAATATCCATGAAGTCATATGAAGATTTTAATGAATACACGGAAGGCATGGAATATCTAGGATCAGGTTGTCCGGCGTGCAGAGATTTTGGAACCTCTTTTATTGACTCTGATTTCTTTGGTGCGTATCGAACAGCGAATCATGAAATTGTTCCCATCGAAGTTCTGGCTGAAGAAGTGGCGACTCATTCTCGGGCGGCTACTGAAAAGGTTATTGCGGCGGCCAAAGCTAAAGGGGTAACCGAAGGAAATTCGTTATATTATTATGGAAACGCAGTTTTTCATGAGGATACTCCGGGCAATTTATACAATGATTTAACATTTATTGGTTCTTTTGAAGATCCCCGAAGGAAATATTTCTAATGCTCCGCTCAAAATTATATTAAGCGCAGGTTTTCAATAATATTAGTGTGCCTACGCTTGCCTATACGCTGAAATCCATGTGCCGCGGATTAAAACTGTGAGTGGCTGAAAGGTGAAGAGCAGTATCTTCAAGCACGTGTTGCGATACCTTAAATAGCTCACCCCAGCGACCTTATATGTTGAACCAGCGCGGGTAACCCGGTAAGGTCTAAAACACTATAGACCAACCACTACACAAAGATGACGAAAAGATAATAGTAATGGCACGTAAAATCTTCCTCTTAGCTGGGGCGGCGGGTGCCGGTAAGAGCACCTGGATCGCCGCGCATCCTGAGCTCGCAGACCTGACGCATTCCTGGGATGCCGAGCGCCGCAAATGCGGATACATCACCTACACGCTCGATAACCAGCCCGCACTAGCCCTATCGCAAAATACCAGTGCCGAATCGAAGGCTATCCGCCGGGTAAACGACTGCGTGGAAGAGAATATGCGGCACGGCAACACCGTATTTATCGACAATATGAACGTGCTGCTGCGCAACATGAAAACCTTCCTCGAATTTGCGCGTAAATACTGCTACACCGCATACCTCGTCGATTTTCAGGGCGAACTCACCCTCGACGAACTGTATGCGCGCAACAGAGCCCGCGAATACACCAAGCGCGTACCTGAAGAGGTTATCGAGACTGCCTACAACAACCACCGCGAGCTGCGCGAGAACTGGCGCAGCACCCTCAAAAACTACCGGGATGTGGTCGCCGGGTACATCGCCCCCGACCAGGTTTTCGCCGAACTCTTCACCCCGGTGCGTGCGCTCGATAACTACCATAAAGTAGTCGTGGTCGGCGATATTCAGGGCATGGGTAGTGAACTCGAAAAACTCATCGACACTCTCTCACCCGAAACCGGGCTGAGCGATGAAAACATCTGCTGGATATTCGCCGGTGACCTTTTTGACCGCGGGCAAAACCCCGAAAAAGTCTTTGACATCCTCGAACCCGCCCTTGGCACCCTGCCCAATGTGCACCTCGTGATGGGCAACCACGAACGCTCCATTATGCACACTATCCGGGGCGTGCGCCGCTACCGTGATGCCCGCGAAACCCTGGACGCTCTCGCCGCCCACGGCGTGTACAACAGCCGGGTAATCGCCATGCTCAACACCGCTGTGAATATGATGCCCTTTACTCTCGGGCAGGAGCGTTATTTCGTGACCCACGCCGGGGTTGCGCCGCAGCTCTTCGCGGACTCCCATCGCACGCTGGAGGGCGTGGGGGAGGGGTACCTCACGGGGCTGTATGCAGATGAAACGTTCTATTTGGGTTCTAATCCGTACCCGCAGGCGCGGGCGGGTAAAACCCAGTACGCGGGCTACGAAGACACGCTCAATGACCTGAGTCGGGCCGCCGGTATCACCCAAATTTACGGTCACCGCCCGGCGGCGCTCGGTTCGGAAGGATACAGTAATCTCATTCCGTTAGAAAGCAGCGTCGAATATACCGGCGGCGAGCTGAGTGCCGTGGTGTTCAGCCGTGAGGACAGCGTATCCGGTGCACCTGAGAAAGCCGTATGGAAGCGTGAAATCGTGGAAATTCCATCGAGCTCCCTCATCCCCGATCCTTACGCCTCGGGGAGTAGAGCGGCGGGCGCCTCAAAAAGCACCGCAAACGGTGCCACAGAACCACTCAATGACGGGCATCGCCTGCTAGAGGAGATGCGCGCCAACCCCAATGTGAACGTGCGCGCCACCGAACCAGCGGGTGTGCTCGCGTGCAACTTCACACGCAAAGCCTTCTACAAAGGCGCCTGGGATAAGACCACCGCCAAAGCGCGCGGGCTGTTTATTCACGCCGAAACCGGCAAAATTGTGGGGCGCGGGTACGAAAAATTCTTCAATATGGATGAGCCCGGGCACGAGAGTGAGGCACACGTTCGTGAACGCCTCGCCTACCCGGCTGTGGCGCGCGCCAAAGAAAACGGGTACCTGGCGATTATTACGGTCTTCGACGGTGTGCTGACCGTCTACAGTAAAGGCGGGGCAACCGCCTACAGCCGCCACGCCGAGAGCATCCTGCGCGCGGCCCTCACCGAGGAAGAACTCACCCGGCTCACCGAGGCGCTCACCCGCATGGATTCCTCCCTGACCGTTGAGGTGGTCGACCCGTTCCGCGACCCGCACATTGTGCCCTACGAGCAGGTCACGCTCTACCTGCTCGATCTGGTGGCGAACACCGCGCAGTTCAGCGTGAAACTGGCCCGCTTTGAAAATCTGTGGCTCTCCCCGCAGGCCTTCGTACAGCCGCGCCCCACCGAAGACTACGGCTCCGTGCGCATCTCTACGGTCGAAGAAATTCCCCTCAAAGACGACGCCAATTTCACCCGCCTGCTCCAGAACGCGCGCACAAGCGACGCTGAAGGCTGGGTTATCCGCGACTCTACAGGCTATATGGTCAAAATCAAGGCACCTGGGTACTCCGCCACGAAACGCGCCCGCTCAATCCCGGTGCTCGTGGACTACCTGAAAACAGCGGAGAAACTTGAACACTCGCCGCACGCCTATGAGGATATAGAACGGTTTGAGCACAATGCGCGGCAGGCCGGAATTAACCTTGACGACTATATTGTGCAGGACATCTCCGCACGCCCGGTGTGGAACCTGCCACGCCTAGCGCCCCACCTGAATGTGCTGCTTGACGGGGTGCGCACGCGCGGCCGCTGGGGACAGGCGCAGTAGTTACCGCACGAACCTGCTCATGAGGGCCTCCAAAGCCAGGCGGGCGTTCGCGTTAGTGCGTAGCCGCCGCAGGGTTGTCTCAACCGCCTGAACATCTGAGAGGGTCTGCGCGGGGCTGGTGCGCGCCGCGTACTCCTGCAGCGGCTCCCGCAGATACTCGTTCAGCAGAGGGGCCTGCGCCCCCAGCTGCAGGGTTAGCGCATCCCGCAGAACCGTCTGAATATCGGCCACCGCGCGGATGAGCGTATCGGTCTGGATGCGCCGCGCCCGCCGCTTCTGCTGCTCCTCCAGACGACGCACCTGGGCCCGCAGGGTCGGGGCCACCCGCTCACCCTCAGCGATGCCCAGCATCGCCAGCAGCTCGGCGCGTTCGGCGGCATCACGCTGCTGCGTCGCGTCGGCGGCATCCTGCTCAGCCAGCGAAATCAGCCGCTCAGCCGCCTCCATTGCCGACGACAGGGTGCGGATACGCAACGGCAGGCGCGCAAGATCCTCCCGGCGGGTCAGCGCCTGCGGTACCGTTGCCAGCCGGTGCGCTACCTCGGCGTCACCGAGGCTGAGGGCGGCGGCGCGGTGGGCCAGCCCCGCCTCAACCCCTGTGCTTTCAAGGTACGCGGCGATCCTCTGTGTCTGCGGCACCGGCAGCTGCACGGGGCGGCAGCGTGAACGGATGGTGACCAGCACATCGGCGGGGGAGGGGGCGGTCAGCAGCCAGATCGTGTGCGGCGGCGGCTCCTCAATCGCTTTCAGCAGCACGTTGGAGGTGCGCTCAGGCATGCGTTCGGTGTCTTCCAGCAGAATCACACGCCAGCGGCTCACCGAGGGGCGGTCTTGGGCTTTGAGAACCAGTTCACGTGCCTCATCAATGCTGATGCTCACCGCCTCGGTACGGAAATGTGTGAAGTCGGCGTGGGAACCGTTCATGACGGTCACACACCCCCGGCAGGTACCGCACCCCCGGTCTGCCGGGTCGGGCTGGTCACAGAGCAGGGTTGCGGCGAAAACGGAGGCGGCCTGCCGGTTGAGCGAGCCCGCCCCGCCGGTAAAAAGCCAGGCGTGTGTGGGCGCCTGGGAAGAGGCATCTTGCCGTAGCTGCGCCGTCACGGGCTCAGGCGCTAGGAGGGCGTCCCACAGGCTCACAGCGCCTCCTTAGTTGGTGCGGTGTTTTCGCGCGGCAGTGACCGCTGAGCAAGTAGCGGCGTGATGGCGGCAAGCACCCGCTCGTGCACCTGCTCAATGGTGCCTGAGCCGTCAATGACCGTGTGCGGGCCGGTTGTTTCGGCGTGCGCCAGGTCGGTAAAAGCGGTGTGGGTGCGGGCCTTGAACTGTGTGTTTTCGGCTTCGATACGGTCGGTGGTGCCGCGTACGCTCACACGCTGCTCGCTTGCTGCGGGCGGCACCTCAAGGAAAAGGGTGGCATCTGGCAGCAGGTTACTGGTGGCCCAGCGGCTAAGGTCAACGATGCTCTCCACCCCCAGGCTGCGCCCCGCCCCCTGGTACGCGGCAGACGAGTCAATATACCGGTCGCTGAGCACAACCGCCCCGGCGGCGAGCGCAGGACGGATTTTCTGCGCCGCGTGTGCTGCGCGGGAGGCGGCGAAGATGAGAGCCTCGGTGCGGGCATCAACCGGGTCGCCGCTGTTGCTGAGCACGAGGTCCCGCAGTTTCTCCCCGATCTCGGTTCCGCCGGGTTCACGGGTGGTGATCACGGTGTACCCGCGGGCGGTGAGCGCATCAGCGAGCAGGGACAGCTGGGTGGTTTTGCCGGAGCCATCGCTGCCTTCAAAGACGATAAAAAGCCCGGTTGGGGTGCCGTCACTCACACGCGGGTGGTCTGCGGTGCCGGGGGTGTAACTCAGAGAATCCTTCACCCTATCTAGGGTACCGTGCCTGCCCGGTCCGCGCGGGGTGCGGGGTGTTTGCGGTCTCGGGCGCAGGTTACAGCCGTGTAAAACCTTGTGGCCTTGTGGCAGGGCCGGGATGCGCCGGGCGTGAACCTGTGCCACTCTTAAGGGTATGACTTCTGAACGTTTCTCTGCCGATACTTTTGTTGTGAGCGGCGGGCGTCCCGCGCATGAGCATGACGCGCCGGTGAACCCGCCCATTATTCTTTCCTCCACCTACCGTGGCACTGACACGGTTGATACGGTGAATGACCGCGTGTATGCGCGGTTCGCGAATGATACGTGGGAGGGAATGGAAGAAGTCGTTGCCCGCCTTGAGGGCGCCACCCAGCCGGGCCTGCTGTTTCCTTCGGGTATGGCGGCGGTTGCTTCGGTGATCGACTTGGTGCCGGTTGGTTCCGTTATTCTGGTGCCGAAGCACGCCTATATGGCGTCGGTGACCATGTGTAAGGATCTGGAGCGCCGCGGTATCGCTGAGGTGGTGCGTTATGACCTTGAGGACACCGCCTCTGTTATTGCTGCCCTTGAGGATGCGGCAGCCCGCACCGGTGTCACCCCCGGCACTGTTGACTATGCCGCCCCGAAGGCGCTCATCTGGATTGAGAGCCCCACGAACCCCATGCTTGAGGTGGGGGATGTGCCCGCAATTTGTGCGGCTGCGAAACGGCTGGGTGTGGTTTCTGCGGTTGATAATACGTTCTCCACTCCGTTGGTGCAGCGGCCGCTGTCGTTCGGGGCGGATGTGGTAGTGCATTCGGCTACTAAGTTCCTGGCGGGTCACTCGGATGTGCTGCTGGGCGTGAGCGTCACCTCAAACGAGGCGCTGTACCAGGCGATGCTGCACCACCGCATCACAAACGGGGCGATTGCCGGGCCTATGGAGGCGTGGCTGGGGCTGCGTGGGCTGCGTACTTTGGCGGTGCGGGTTGAGCGTTCCATGGCGAATGCGCAGGTGCTGGCTGAGCGGCTGGGGGAGCACCCGGCTGTGGTGCAGGTGCGTTACCCGGGGCTGCCCACTGATAAGGGGCATGAGCTGGCGAAGAAGCAGATGACCGGCGGGTTCGGTGCGGTGCTGTGCGTGGTGCTGAACACGGATGCGGCTGGCGCCCAACGCGTGGTTGAGGCACTGAAACTGTGGACCCCGGCCACAAGCTTGGGTGGGGTGGAGTCGCTGGTGGAGCGCCGCCGCCGTCACGGTAATGAGCCGGATTCCATTCCGGAGTCTTTGCTGCGCCTGTCGGTGGGGATTGAGAATGTGGATGACCTGTACGACGATCTGGTCAATGCGTTGAAGGAGATCGCTTAATGTCGCCGATTCAGCTGGTGATGCTGTTCATGTACTGGGCGGATCTGGTGTTGTCAGTAGCCGCCGCTGCCACCTGCGTGTGGGCGTTTGTGCAGGCGGCTGCGGCAGCCCCGAACGCCTATAAGTTCCACGATAAACGCACTAAGGGGTTCTGGATGGGGCTCACCGGCGGTTCGGCCCTGTTTTCGGTGCTGATGCTGTGGCTGGTGCTGAGGGGCGGGATGATGAGCAGCATGCTCCTGTTTGAGCTGATCGCCATCACCATTGCGATGGTGTTTTTGACGAATGTGCACCCCAGCGTCCGGCGCCGCCTGTAACTGGTGCCATAGTGGGGTACTGCCGGGTGCGGTGATCCGTGCGGGTGTGGGCAGCGGCATTTGTGCCGTAATGTGCCCACACCCCGGCTTTTAAGCGTCTTAAAGCATGACAAGCCGCGCTGGGGGTGGAAGAATAGGGGTATGACTTATAAACTAGTACTCCTTCGCCATGGCCAGTCTGAGTGGAACGAGAAGAACCTATTCACCGGCTGGGTTGATGTTAATCTGACAGATAAGGGCCGTGCTGAGGCTCAGCGCGGCGGCGAGCTGCTGAAAGAGCGCCACATCCTGCCGGATGTTGTGCACACCTCCCTGCAGCGACGCGCTATTAACACCGCAAATATTTCCCTGGATGCGGCTGACCGCCTGTGGATCCCGGTCAAACGCACTTGGCGCCTGAATGAGCGCCACTACGGTGCTCTACAGGGTAAGAACAAGTCTGAGATCCGTGAAGAATACGGTGACGAGAAGTTCATGACTTGGCGCCGCTCCTACGATGTGCCGCCTCCGCCGCTGGACGATAACGACCCTTACTCGCAGGCGAACGACCCCCGCTACGCTGATGTTGAGAACGCACCCCGCACCGAGTGCCTCAAGGATGTTCTGGGCCGTATGCTCCCGTACTGGGAATCCGATATTAAGCCTGATCTTGCTGAGGGTAAGACTGTGCTGGTGGCTGCGCACGGCAACTCGCTGCGCTCGCTGGTGAAGCACCTGGAGAATATCTCCGATGAGGATATTGCCGGTTTGAACATCCCGACCGGTATCCCGCTGTACTACGAGCTGGATGAGAACTTTAAGCCCGTCAAGCCGGGCGAGTACCTTGACCCCGAAGCCGCGAAGGATGCGATTGCGGCCGTCGCCAACCAGGGTAAGTAAATTCTCACCAACTGATTTGTAGGCGTGAAGCCCGTCTCCTCGGGATAATGTGTGACGTAGGAGGCGGGTTTCATGTTTTTGCTGGCCCGCACCGGCGGACATCTGACAACGGCGACGTTAGGAAGGAGGGGGAGCCGCCCTGGTTATTCTCATATCGGGTATTATTGGCCTGCTGCTGGGTGCTGTGAGCATGAGCTTTCTGCGCCGCAGCGAACGTGAGTGGGCGAATAATAGTGTGGTTGAGCCCGCCCTGAGTGACGGAGCGGCGCAGGTGCTCGCGGTGATTGGCCGCGCCTACGTGGTGGTTGATGAGGTCGGCGGCGTGGCGCAGGCGTCCCCCGGGGCCTACGCGATGGGCCTGGTGCGCGGGCACACGGTAGTTTCTGAGCAGCTGTCCGAGATGATCCGCACCGTGCGGCACCGGGGTATTTTCGTCGAGCAGGAGGTCGAAGTGGACCGCGGCGAGGGCGAGACGCTGGTCATTGACCTGCGGGTGGCGCCGGTGGGGGATGAGTACATGCTGGTGCTGGCCGATGACCGCACCGAAATTTCGCGTGTGCAGCGTGTGCGCAATGATTTTGTGGCCAACGTTTCACATGAGCTGAAAACCCCGGTGGGCGCTATTGGCCTGCTGGCTGAGGCTATTGAAGAGGCATCCGACGACCCGCAGGCGATTGAGTACTTCACGGGCAGGCTTCGCCGTGAATCGCAGCGGCTCTCGGCGCTGGTGCGAGATATTATTGAGCTGTCTCGGCTGCAGTCAGCGGATGTGATTGCCCGCGGCACCCTGGTATCTACGGATGCGCTGGTGAACGAGGCTCTTGACCGCAACCGGTTAGCGGCCGAAGCGAAAAGCATTGTGCTGCAGGCTCAGGTGCACTACAGCGGTGAGCTGTACGCCGACCCTGAGCTGCTGGGGACCGCCCTGCACAACCTGGTGGAAAACGCGGTGCGGTACTCGCCCGAAAAAACCCGGGTGGATCTGCTGATTGAACGTGAGGGGGACACCCTGAACATTTCGGTGACTGACCAGGGCGCAGGCATCCCGGAGGAAGAGCAGGCGCGCATCTTTGAGCGGTTTTACCGTGTTGATGCGGCGCGTTCACGCCAGACCGGCGGCACGGGCCTGGGGTTGAGCATCGTCAAACATGTGATGGGGCAGCACGGCGGGCAGGTGTCGGTGCAGTCGGTGCCGGGGCAGGGGTCCACGTTCACGCTGTCCCTGCCGATTGCCGATACGGCGGTTTAGGGCAGCTGGGGCGGCAGCGGCCGCAGGGGCGTATACGGCATAATGGTAGTAGCCGTCACGAACCCTAAGCGGAGGTATAGACCCCGGTGAAAATCCTGATAGTTGAGGATGAGGAAGCTCTCTCAGACCCCCTGGCGTACCTACTGGGCAGGGAGGGCTTCACGCCTGTTGTGGTGGATAACGGGCTGCAGGCGGTGCCCACTTTCGAACGTGAAGGCGCCGACCTGGTGCTTTTGGATGTGATGCTCCCGGGGCAGTCCGGGCTTGAGGTGTGTAAACAGCTGCGGGCGGTTTCTTCTGTGCCGATTATTATGCTCACTGCCAAAGATACTGAGCTTGATAAGGTGCTGGGCCTTGAGCTGGGCGCTGACGACTATGTGACAAAACCGTATTCTTCGCGTGAGCTGATTGCGCGCATCCGGGCTGTGCTTCGCCGCCGCAGCGGCGGGGACCCTGAAGAGGACGAGAGCCGTGCGCCGCTGGTGGCTGGGCCGGTGCGGATGGACGTGCAGCGGCATGTGGTGACTGTGGACGGTGGTGAGGTTTCGATGCCGCTGAAAGAGTTCGAGCTTCTTGAGATTCTGCTGCGGAATGCGGGGCGGGTGATGACGCGCGCCTCCCTGATTGAGCAGGTGTGGGGCGCCGACTATGTGGGGGACACGAAGACTCTGGATGTGCATATTAAGCGTCTTCGCTCCAAAATTGAGCCGCAGGCTTCTTCCCCCCGGTACGTGGTGACGGTGCGCGGGCTGGGATATAAGTTTGAGGCGTAGCCCCAGCGGTACCACACCGTAAACGGCGGGTGCCGCAGCCGCAGGATGCAAAAACCTGCTGGCGGGCACCCGCCGTTGTTCTATTTTAGGTGTTTTTCTATAACCGGCCGCTGAACTTGTTCTAACGCTGGGGTGAGGCGCTTGAAGCGGACTGCTCCGCACCGGTGGGTTCTTCCGTCGCCCCCGGGGCCAGGCTCAGGGTGGGTGCCTGGCTGGTTTCGGCGGTCGCCTCTGGGGTGCGCCCGCTGGTGGCATCGTGTGATGCGCGTGGGGTCTCGGGTACAGCGGAGGGGCTCACGCTGCCGCTGGGGGTCGCTGCATGACTCGCGGATGGGGCACCGGTGTGGGAGGCGCTGGCTGAAGCGTTCGCATTACCAGGCAGGTACGGCTTGTACTCTTTGAGGGTGCCGTCCATGACGGGGATGTTCAGAGTGCCCGATGCATCACCCACGGATACACGCGTGTTGCTCAGGGTTTCTCCGGGCTGTGGCGCCACCTGCGGGATCACGAGCTTGTGGTCGTCCTGTTCCAGGCGCACCTGCTGCCCTTTGGGGACGTTCACGGTTTTCGCCCCGGAGGGGAAGTTGAAGGTGACGGTCGCGTCGTTGTTGCCTTTGTTCAGTACGGTGCCTAGCACTCGCCCTTCGGCGCCTTTACCGTGGGAGACAACCATAATATTGCGCAGCTCAATATTGCCGTTAATGGTGCTGTGTACTCCGTCGGATGCGGCGTAATGCAGGGTAGTTGGCTGGGTGTAAATATACCCGCACCCGCTGACAGCCAGTAACGCGGCCCCTAGCGTTAGGCCCGCTCCGGCGCGTTTGAGTGCTGTAGAAACGGTGAACTTCACGACCCGTCCTCCTTGGTGTGGTGGCGAGCCGGTGAGGGCTCGGTGTGCGTGCTAGACGCCTCAGACGCGGGCGTTCTCCCGGACGGTGGGCGGCCGCGAACCGTGGCGTGAGATAAGTAATCTCTTGCACCATTCTAGCAATTTATCGACAAGACGTCGGTATATGACTCCCCAGGTTTCCCCAATGGGCTGTTCACGCCGTAGCGGCGGTTAGCGGACGGCTCTAGCTCGGGTGTATTGAGAGCTTTGGGCCGTGGACGGGAACACGCATAGCTCAATATCACATAGTGCCCGCGGCTTTTCCCACGGGCTGGCGGCTTTTGCGGCCTCCACCTGCGCGTATAGTGCACCGTATTCCCCGCAGTAGCCGCTGCGGGTCGCGGTTTCACCTCCCCGGCGGGGGCTGGTTTTGTTCAAGTATCCGCCGTATCGGGTACGCTCATTACGTGATGAATAAACTTGGTGTGACCGATATTGACGTTGCGGTCATTGTGCTCGCCTCGGGCTCGGGCACGCGCCTGGGTGAGCCGGTACCCAAGGCCGCCGTTAAGGTGGGCGGTAAAACCCTGCTGCATCATGCGCTGCAGGGGGTTCACGACTCCGGGGTCGCCGATATGATGGTGGTGACTCTGCCCCCCAACTGTAGTGAGACATGCCCGCAACTCTACGATGACGCCAATAGGTTCGGGGCGATGGTGAGCACCGGCGGGGACACCCGCACCGCCTCTGTGGTGGCGGCAATGCGTACAGTACGTGCAGTATGTTCGTTGCAGCAGATCCTTCCCCCACGTGTGGTTCTGATTCATGACTGCGCCCGGCCGTTTACCCCGCCGAGGGTGTACCAGCGGGTACTGGATGAGCTGAACACTGGCTCGGACGCAGTGATCCCGGTGCTTCCAGTGGTCGATACGATTAAGACAGTAGACGCCTACGGGTACGTGACGGGCACCCCGCCCCGCTCGCAGATGCGCGCCGTACAGACCCCGCAAGGGTTTGAGTGGTGGGTTCTTGAGGCGGCACACCGCCGCAGCCGACGGCTGCCTCCTGAAGAGTCTGAGAAGATCACGGACGACGCGATGGCCGTTGAGGCAGCGGGCCGACGGGTAGTGACCGTGCGCGGGCACATGGACGCCTTTAAGATTACGACGCCCATGGATTTGCGCATTGCCAGGGCTCTCTACGCAGCACCCGATTCTTCTGCCGCCTAACCCGTACACCTGCCCCGCCGGGTCATGACGTTTCGTCACAGGAAGGTGAGGGTGGGGAACCCACAGTACACCGCGACGAAAGGCACGCCATGACAGATACAACCAGCACACAGAACAGCCCCACCCCTCAGACCCCCCTCATACCCCGCGTAGGAACCGGTGTAGACGTGCACGCCTTTGGGGAGGAAAACACTGAGCTGTGGATCGCGGGGCTGTATTGGCCGGGCGAACGCGGGCTCAGTGGGCATTCCGACGGCGATGTTGTTGCGCACGCGGCCGCCGATGCGCTCTTTACCGCCTCCGGTACCGGAGACTTGGGCAGTAACTTCGGGGTGGATCGTCCAGATATGGCGGGCGCATCCGGAGTGCGTATTCTCTCGGAGGCGGCGGCAATCGTGCGAGCGGCAGGTTTTGAGATCGGCAACATCAGCGTGCAGCTGATCGGTAACCGCCCCAAATTTTCGCCGCGCCGCGCAGAAGCCAATCGTGTTCTGAGCGAAGCGGCTGGGGCTTCGGTGACCGTTACCGCGACCACGACCGACGGTTTGGGTCTGACCGGACGCGGCGAAGGCGTTGCAGCCGTTGCCACTGCACTCCTTTACCCTGTGGTGTAGTTCCCCGGACGGAAGATTATTAAATGAGAATCCGGCGGTACCCGCCGCTTGGGTGCTGTACCCCGTAAACTAGGTACTGTGACTATGCGTTTTTATGATTCAGCAACATCAAGCATCCGCGATTTTGAACCGGTAGTCCCCGGCGAGGCACGTATCTACTACTGCGGTGCCACCGTGCAGGGTGAACCGCATGTGGGGCATATCCGTTCCGCCCTGGTCTTCGACCAGCTTGCGCGGTGGATGCGCTACCGCGGGTTCAAAGTCACCACCGTGCGCAATGTTACGGATATTGACGATAAAATTCTGGCGAAGTCCGTTGAATCTGCACAGCCCACCTACGCTGGGGAACACCCCAACGAGCAGTGGTGGGCGCTCGCGTATCGATACGAGAAAGTTTTTGCGCGCGCATATGCGACGTTGGGTATTGACCCGCCAACCTATGAGCCGCGCGCGACCGGTCACATTCCTGAGATGTTTGAACTTATTCAGCGTCTCATCGACCGCGGGCACGCATACCCGGCGCTTGATGATTCTGGGGATGTCTACTTCGATGTGCGTTCCTGGGAACACTATGGCGCGCTCACCCGCCAGAGCGTAGATGATATGCAGGACTCCGCCGACGCAGACCCGCGCGGCAAGCGTGATCCCCGCGATTTTGCCCTGTGGAAGGGGTATAAGGAAGGTGAACCGGTGACCGCAGCGTGGGATTCGCCGTGGGGTCGCGGTCGTCCCGGCTGGCATCTGGAATGCTCCGCGATGGCAGGTAAATATCTGGGGAAGCGGTTCGATATTCACGGTGGCGGGCTGGATCTGCGTTTTCCGCATCACGAGAATGAACTGGCGCAGTCCACGGCGGCGGGCGATGATTTCGCTAACTTCTGGATGCACAACGGTATGGTCACCTACGAGGGCGAGAAAATGTCGAAGTCAATCGGCAACACCATTTCGCCCGTGCAAATGCTGCAGCAGGCTCGCCCGCTGGTGGTGCGCTATTACTTGGGTTCGGCACATTATCGTTCGGTGCTGGACTACCGCCCCACTTCATTAGAAGAAGCACGGGTTGCTATCGAGCGTGTGGAGGCGTTTCTTGCCGCTACCTCGGAGCTTATGGCCCCGAATCCACAAGAGCGTCGCGTACCACAGGATTTTGCGGATGCGCTCGACGACGATATGAATATTCCGCGCGCGCTCGCGGTGCTTCATGAGCAGACTCGCGCCGGTAACGCCGCGCTTGCCGCCGGTACGGATGCATCCGAATACGCAAACGCCGTGTGGGCGATGGCGAATGTGCTGGGGCTGACTTCGCTCATGAATCTTGACGGTTCGGGAGCATCTGGCACGGAGCATCAGGCATTAGATGCGCTTATTCACACTATTTTGGAACAGCGCGCGAGTGCCCGCGCCGAGAAGGACTGGGCAACCGCCGATAGGATGCGCGATGTTCTCGCTGCCGCAGGTATTACGGTCAAGGACGGCGCGCAGGGCTCTACGTGGAGCCTTAACGCATAACACATTCTCCGAAACCCCGCCCCGGAAGCGGGCA
The DNA here is from genome assembly GCF_016726365.1 of Rothia aeria. Lineage (NCBI taxonomy): Bacteria > Bacillati > Actinomycetota > Actinomycetes > Micrococcales > Micrococcaceae > Rothia > Rothia aeria. Next base: position 1,876,845 of record NZ_CP068102.1, read on the forward strand.
TGACAGACATTGAACTAAAGGATACAGATATGGCTAAGGCAGGTTCGCGCCCCGGCGCTACCGCAAAGAAAAAGGGTGCGACGAAGGGCACCGGCGGCCACGGTCGGCGTGCGCTGGAAGGTAAAGGGCCCACCCCGAAGGCTGAGGACCGCGTTTATCACAAGGCGTATAAGATGAAGCGCGCGGCGGAGCGCCGTGCGGCTACCGGCACGAACCGCAAGTTCCAGACTCGTCTGGGCGGTAAACGCGTGAGTGATGAGTTGGTGACCGGTCGCAACGCGGTTCTGGAGGCACTTCGCACCAATATTCCAGCGAAGCACCTGTACGTGATGAGCCGTATTGAGGTTGATGACCGCGTGCGCGACATTATGACGATGGCGAATAAGAAAAACCTGCCCATGCTGGAGATTCCCCGCAGCGAGCTGGATCGTCTGACGGATGGTGCCGTGCATCAGGGGATCGCAATGCAGATTCCGCCTTACCAGTACCCGGATGCTACCGATTTGGTACTGGATGTTATGCAGCGCTGGCATGCTGGCAAACTTAAGTCGCCTCCGCTTTTCGTGGCTTTGGATGGTATTACCGATCCTCGAAATTTGGGCGCAATTATTCGTAGTGTGTCGGCTTTTAGCGGTGATGGGGTCATTATTCCCGAGCGTCGCTCTGCTGCGGTGACTGCAGGCGCCTGGAAAACGAGTGCGGGTGCGGCGGCCCGCATTCCGGTGGCGAAGGCAACGAACCTGACGCGCGTGCTGCAGCAGGCAAAAGAGCAGGGTATGTTTGTGATTGGTTTGGACGGCGGGGGAGACATAGACCTGCCGAATCTGCAGCTCGCTTCTGAACCTCTGTGCGTGGTGGTTGGTTCCGAGGGTAAGGGCCTTTCGCGTTTGGTGACGGAGACCTGCGATCAGATCGTGTCGATTCCCATTGATTCGGCTATGGAGTCTCTCAATGCCGCAATGGCAGTGGGTATTACCCTTTATGATGTATCGCGCCATCGCACCGAGTCTCACTAGCGGTCCCCCTTTACCACTGTGCGTGTGTAGAGAACTCATTTGTTTAAAATTTTAACGTTAGCTTCATATTTAAAGGTATTTCAAGGTATACGGTGCTATAGTCATACCGTCTTCGATGTATGTGTGAAGACGTAAAGTTTTTACTTGAGGGAAGTGAATCATCACATGAATATCCGTCCTGCTTCTGCTGTAGTGTCGCTGAGTATTGTCGCTATGCTGGGTTTGAGTGCATGCGGGAGCTCAAATAGCTCAGCATCGAATAGCTCTTCATCATCAGCTGCTTCCAGTTCTAGTGCATCATCTTCAGCCTCCGCATCGTCTTCGTCTGCGGCATCGGCCTCTTCATCTTCCGCTAGTGCAAGTAGCAGTGCATCGTCTTCGGCAAGCTCAACTGCGTCGTCTTCAGTATCTGCAAGTACTGCTCCGGCAGGTGGCGCAGACAGCAGCGGTAACCGCACGGCTACGGCTAGTGATCCTGTGGGCGAAGCAATCGTTAATGATGATGGCTCGTGGAGTAAGAACTACAAGACCGCCCAGCTCATTGTGAAGAAGGACGGGTCTTGGGAAGAGAAGAATGATCTTCGAGAGTTAACCGTTAACGCTGATGGTTCCTACACCTACGCGGCGACTAACGGTTACAGGACGTATGAAGTGAAGGCAGACGGCTCCTGGACTCTTAAATACCAGGACGGAACTGTCTACAGCGTATCTGCAGACGGAAAAATGACGAAGGAGGGCGGCGACGGCAAATCATTAGCTTCTCCTTTTGAACAAGCCACAAAACAGCAGGGTGTTGGGGCGCGCCAAGCATCGGAGCCTAAGGCTGTGAAGGCTGCGGCCCCGGTGGAGCCTGTAACGGCCAAGAACAAAGAGTAAGAATTTTTCTGTAGGTTGCTATGACGAAAAGATAGCGTATATGGGGGTAACTGCGTTGAGCAGTTACCCCCAGTTTTGTAGGTGGCACCCACATGCTGCTTTATGTGTGGTGTAGTTCATGGTGTGTGGATTTGCGTGTTGTGTGGGGGGTGTGTATAGTTGTATGAGTCGCCGCGGCGAGGGGCCCTGAAGGGGTGCTGTTGATGTTGTGGTTGGCTCTGAATGATGACTGTCTGGGGGGCTTCTGCGTGCCTGTTGTGGGTGTGTGGTGGTGTCCTGGGGTGGTGTGTTGTTTGAGAACTCAATAGTGTGCTTTTTTGGTTTCGAGCAAATTGTTTTTGTTTGGAAATGTGATACCAATTATTTTATTTATTTTTTGATTGATGACCGTTTGTGGTTTCAATTGTGTCAGCGTGGATCGTGCACCCCCGTGTACGGTTTGTGTTGGTGTTTGAGATCGGGTTGTCAGGCTTTTTGTTTTGTAACGGAGAGTTTGATCCTGGCTCAGGACGAACGCTGGCGGCGTGCTTAACACATGCAAGTCGAACGATGAAGCGGTGCTTGCACCGTGGATTAGTGGCGAACGGGTGAGTAATACGTGAGTGACCTACCTTTGACTCTGGGATAAGCCTGGGAAACTGGGTCTAATACCGGATACGACCAATCTCTGCATGGGGTGTTGGTGGAAAGCGTTATGGAGTGGTTTTAGATGGGCTCACGGCCTATCAGCTTGTTGGTGAGGTAATGGCTTACCAAGGCGACGACGGGTAGCCGGCCTGAGAGGGTGACCGGCCACACTGGGACTGAGACACGGCCCAGACTCCTACGGGAGGCAGCAGTGGGGAATATTGCACAATGGGCGCAAGCCTGATGCAGCGACGCCGCGTGAGGGATGACGGCCTTCGGGTTGTAAACCTCTGTTAGCATCGAAGAAGCGAAAGTGACGGTAGGTGCAGAGAAAGCGCCGGCTAACTACGTGCCAGCAGCCGCGGTAATACGTAGGGCGCGAGCGTTGTCCGGAATTATTGGGCGTAAAGAGCTTGTAGGCGGTTGGTCGCGTCTGCTGTGAAAGGCCGGGGCTTAACTCCGGTTTTGCAGTGGGTACGGGCTAACTAGAGTGCAGTAGGGGAGACTGGAATTCCTGGTGTAGCGGTGGAATGCACAGATATCAGGAGGAACACCGATGGCGAAGGCAGGTCTCTGGGCTGTAACTGACGCTGAGAAGCGAAAGCATGGGGAGCGAACAGGATTAGATACCCTGGTAGTCCATGCCGTAAACGTTGGGCACTAGGTGTGGGGGACATTCCACGTTTTCCGCGCCGTAGCTAACGCATTAAGTGCCCCGCCTGGGGAGTACGGCCGCAAGGCTAAAACTCAAAGGAATTGACGGGGGCCCGCACAAGCGGCGGAGCATGCGGATTAATTCGATGCAACGCGAAGAACCTTACCAAGGCTTGACATGCATTAGATCGCGTCAGAGATGGCGTTTCCCTTCGGGGCTGGTGTACAGGTGGTGCATGGTTGTCGTCAGCTCGTGTCGTGAGATGTTGGGTTAAGTCCCGCAACGAGCGCAACCCTCGTTCTATGTTGCCAGCGGTTCGGCCGGGGACTCATAGGAGACTGCCGGGGTCAACTCGGAGGAAGGTGGGGATGACGTCAAATCATCATGCCCCTTATGTCTTGGGCTTCACGCATGCTACAATGGCCGGTACAGAGGGTTGCGATACTGTGAGGTGGAGCTAATCCCTTAAAGCCGGTCTCAGTTCGGATTGGGGTCTGCAACTCGACCCCATGAAGTCGGAGTCGCTAGTAATCGCAGATCAGCAACGCTGCGGTGAATACGTTCCCGGGCCTTGTACACACCGCCCGTCAAGTCACGAAAGTTGGTAACACCCGAAGCCGGTGGCCTAACCCTTGTGGGGGGAGCCGTCGAAGGTGGGATTGGCGATTGGGACTAAGTCGTAACAAGGTAGCCGTACCGGAAGGTGCGGCTGGATCACCTCCTTTCTAAGGAGCTCAACTATATTGGTTGGCCATGCCATCTGCGAGTGTCGGATGGGTGGTTTGCTCATGGGTGGAATGTCATGTTTCCTGGTTTGTGGTGGGGCCATTGAGGTGCGCTGTTGGGTTTTCGGGCTGCACGCTGTGTGGTCTGTGTGACTGGCTGGTGCTGGTGCTGGGGGTTTTCTCTGGTGCTGGTGGTGGTGTGGTTTGTTGTTTGAGAACTGTATAGTGGACGCGAGCATCTTCTGGAAGCTGTGCTGTGCACCCGCCTGTTTTGTGTGTGGGTGTGTGGTGAGTTTTCTGTGATTTTTTCTTTGATTGTTTGTAAGTTGTTAAGGGCACACGGTGGATGCCTTGGCACTAGAAGCCGATGAAGGACGTGTGAATCTGCGATAAGCCTCGGGGAGCCGATAACTGGGCGTTGATCCGAGGATGTCCGAATGGGGAAACCTTGCTCATTGTTATGGTGAGTGACCGCTGGTTGAATGTATAGGCCAGTTGGGGGGAACGCGGGGAAGTGAAACATCTCAGTACCCGCAGGAAGAGAAAATAATAATGATTCTGTTAGTAGTGGCGAGCGAAAGCGGAAGAGACTAAACCTGTGGTGTGTGATACCGGTCGGGGGTTGCATCATGGGGGTTGTGGGAGGCGTCGTGGCAGTTCTGACCGGCTGTTGGCGTGATGTTCAGGATGGTAGGTGAATGGTCTGGGAAGGCCGACCGGAGTGGGTGAGAGTCCCGTAGCTGAAATTGTTCTGACCGCGTGGCGTTTGTCCCGAGTAGCACGGGGCTCGTGGAATCTCGTGTGAATCTGCCAGGACCACCTGGTAAGTCTAAATACTTTCTAGTGACCGATAGTGGATCAGTACCGTGAGGGAATGGTGAAAAGTACCCCGGGAGGGGAGTGAAAGAGTACCTGAAACCGTGTGCTTACAAGCCGTTATAGCCCCCGTTGTGTGGGGTGGTGGCGTGCCTTTTGAAGAATGAGCCTGCGAGTTAGTGTTTTGTCGCGAGGTTAACCCGTGTGGGGTAGTCGTAGCGAAAGCGAGTCTGAATAGGGCGTTGTAGTGGCAGGATCTAGACCCGAAGCGGAGTGATCTATCCATGGCCAGGTTGAAGCACGTGTAAGAGCGTGTGGAGGACCGAACCCACCTAGGTTGAAAACTGGGGGGATGAGCTGTGGATAGGGGTGAAAGGCCAATCAAACTCTGTGATAGCTGGTTCTCCCCGAAATGCATTTAGGTGCAGCGTTGCATGTTTCTTGCCGGAGGTAGAGCGACTGGATGGCTGATGGGCCCGCGAGGGTTACTGACGTTAGCTAAACTCCGAATGCCGGTAAGTGAGAGTGTAGCAGTGAGACAGTGGGGGATAAGCTTCATTGTCGAGAGGGAAACAGCCCAGACCATCAACTAAGGCCCCTAAGCGTGTGCTAAGTGGGAAAGGATGTGGAGTTGCTGAGACAACCAGGAGGTTGGCTTAGAAGCAGCCATCCTTGAAAGAGTGCGTAATAGCTCACTGGTCAAGTGATTCTGCGCCGATAATGTAGCGGGGCTCAAGTACACCGCCGAAGTTATGGCAATCAGTCCTTGTGGCTGGTTGGGTAGGGGAGCGTCCTGCATGAGGTGAAGCTGCCACGGGAGTGTGTGGTGGATTGTGTGGGAGTGAGAATGCAGGCATGAGTAGCGAATCACGGGTGAGAAACCCGTGCGCCGGATGATCAAGGGTTCCAGGGTCAAGTTAATCTGCCCTGGGTTAGTCGGGGCCTAAGGCGAGGCCGACAGGCGTAGTCGATGGATAACGGGTTGATATTCCCGTACCAGTGAAGAACCGTCCATACTGATATTGTGATGCTAACCATGCCGAACACAGTGTGCTGCTCTTTTGGGTGGTGTGTTGTGGGGTGTGTGGGACCCAGGCTTTGGAGGTAAGCGTGTTAACAGGTGTGACGCAGGAAGGTAGCCAAGCCACGCGGTGGTTGTCGTGGTCTAAGCGTGTAGGATGGTTGGTTGTTAAATGCGCCAGCTGTGTGTCTGAGACGTGATGGGACCCCGTTGTTGGGGGATTTGGTGATCCTATGCTGTCGAGAAAAGCATCGGCGTGAGGTTTGAGCTGCCCGTACCCGAAACCGACACAGGTGATCAGGTAGAGAATACTAAGGCGATCGAGAGAATCATGGTTAAGGAACTCGGCAAAATGCCCCCGTAACTTCGGGAGAAGGGGGGCCCTGAGCGTGATCTGCCCGTGCGGTGGGGAGCGTGTAGGGGTCGCAGAGACCAGGGGGAAGCGACTGTTTATCAAAAACACAGGTCCGTGCGAAGTCGTAAGACGAGGTATACGGACTGACTCCTGCCCGGTGCTGGAAGGTTAAGAGGAGTGGTTAGCCCTTTTGGGGGCGAAGCTGCGAATTTAAGCCCCAGTAAACGGCGGTGGTAACTATAACCATCCTAAGGTAGCGAAATTCCTTGTCGGGTAAGTTCCGACCTGCACGAATGGAGTAACGACTTCCCTACTGTCTCAACCATGAACTCGGTGAAATTGCAGTACGAGTAAAGATGCTCGTTTCGCGCAGCAGGACGGAAAGACCCCGTGACCTTTACTATAGTTTGGTATTGGTGTTTGGGTTGGCTTGTGTAGGATAGGTGGGAGACTGTGAAGCCGCTACGCTAGTGGTGGTGGAGTCGTTGTTGAAATACCACTCTGGTCAATCTGAGCGTCTAACTTCGGGCCATGATCTGGTTCAGGGACAGTGCCTGATGGGTAGTTTAACTGGGGCGGTTGCCTCCTAAAGTGTAACGGAGGCGCCCAAAGGTTCCCTCAGCCTGGTTGGCAATCAGGTGTTGAGTGTAAGTGCACAAGGGAGCTTGACTGTGAGAGTGGCGGCTCGAGCAGGTGCGAAAGCAGGGACTAGTGATCCGGCAGTGGCGTGTGGAAGCGCTGTCGCTCAACGGATAAAAGGTACCTCGGGGATAACAGGCTGATCTTGCCCAAGAGTCCATATCGACGGCATGGTTTGGCACCTCGATGTCGGCTCGTCGCATCCTGGGGCTGGAGTCGGTCCCAAGGGTTGGGCTGTTCGCCCATTAAAGCGGTACGCGAGCTGGGTTCAGAACGTCGTGAGACAGTTCGGTCCCTATCCGCTGCGTGCGTTGGAGAATTGAGAAAGGCTGTCCTTAGTACGAGAGGACCGGGACGGACGAACCTCTGGTATGTCAGTTGTACCGCCAGGTGCATGGCTGATTGGCTACGTTCGGGAGGGATAACCGCTGAAAGCATCTAAGCGGGAAGCTTGTTTCGTGATGAGTTCTCCTGGCACCTTTTGGGTGTGTGAGGTTCCCTGTAGATGACGGGGTTGATAGGCCGGGTATGGAAGCGCTGTAAGGTGTGGAGTTGACTGGTACTAATAGACCGAAGGCTTACAATATAGTCATTTTTGTGTGTTTGTGTTCACTGTACAGTTTTGAGGCAACAAACCATTCTTTACGGGGGGTAATCCCCGTGAAGGTGTTGTTGTGTGGTTTTGCGGTGGTGATAGCCGGGGGGAAACGCTCAGTCTCCTTTTCGAACCTGGTTGCTAAGCCCTGTGGTGTTGATGGTACTGCATCTTGGTGGGTGTGGGAGAGTAGATGGCTGCCGCAATTTTTTTGTGAGTGGGGGTCCCCTGGTGGGGGCCCCTCTTTTTTGTGCCCCCACAGGGGGGTGTGGGTGTTTTGGGGTCTACACAAAAAGCCAGGGCTATAAGGCGCCTGGTATCTTCACCCCCGTATGAGAAACATGACATCACTATCTGCATAAAGGCATATATTTGCGTCGTAAAATAAGCTGAGAGCGTGAGAAAACTCCGAAACTCCGCAGAAATCGACTGATGGCTGGAATATGCATCCTCTAGTTCGGTAGTCTAGACGGGGTAATGATAAGGCGCAGCGTCGTGCGTCCTACAAGAAAAGGAACAGGTATGTCGAACGATGCCCGTGAAAAGGCCCGTCAAATCGCGGCCAAACAGGCACGCAATAACCCAACAAAATCAAACCGTCGCCTGCTGCAGCTGGGTGTGCTAGCGGTTGTCCTAGTGGCCGTGATTATTGTCGGTTTTGTCTTCATTAATGGGCAGAAGCAGGATATTCCCAAGGCAGGACCCGTGCCAGCTAGTGCTAACGAATACGGCGGTATCGTTATTACCAAAGACGGAATCGTCAAGAACGCATCAAAGCAGGATCAGCGAGACGCTGATAAACTCGGTACCTCCGATACATCCATTACTCCCTCTGCCAGCGGAAGCGCCACCCCAGAAACCCTGCCGCTAGGCATAGAGAAAGCAGAAGAAGCCAAGAAGAACGGTAAGCCCGTACACGTGGTGATCTTCCAGGACTTTAACTGCCACCACTGCCGTGATTTTGAACAGGCAAACTACGAGACCATTAAGAAGCTCGTTGAGGACGGTTCCATTACCGTGGAATACCGCAATATGATCATTCTGGACCGTGGATCACCCACCCAGTACTCCGCGCGTACCGCAAATGCTGCCTATGCTGTGGCAAACCAGGTGAGCGCCGATAAGTACCTGGAGTTCCAGAAAGAACTCTTTGACCGGCAGGGCGGTGGGGACCTGAATAACCAGCAGATCGCCGACATCGCCGCAAAATACGGGGCGAATATTTCGAGCGACCTGAACGATAACAAGTGGCGTCCCCTCGTGAATGTGGTCAATGAAGAATCTCTCAATAACGGTGTGCACGGCACTCCGGCGATCTACGCTGATGGGGAACAGTTCCCCGGGCCTAAATCCGAAGACTTCCCTAAGTGGGTTCAAGGAAAGATTGATGCCAAAAAGCAGCAGTAACAGGCTGGTCTGTGGTCGCCCGTGTGGTGCGTAAAATAACCTCAGGGTAGCCATACCACGAGGTGGGTCGCATACCTGATACGATAAATGTGTCAGGTATGCGACCCACCCCACACATAAACTGGAGTGATGTAGCCGATACTGAGCGCCTAAAAGGGCAGGAAATCGCCCATCGTAGGGTAAACTAGAGGTCGTATGCCTCCTTAGCTCAGTTGGCCAGAGCATCGGTCTTGTAAACCGAGGGTCACCGGTTCGAATCCGGTAGGGGGCTCACCCAAAATCCTGATTCGTCCCCTCCGCCTGTGCGGATGCGCTGAATCAGGATTTTCTTTCATACAGGGCACACCGATACAAACTACAAACCAACCGCAAACATTCACATCAACCATAGAATGGCAACCATGTCAGACCAACCGTCAGCACGCACCGCACCGGCTCGCCCGCAGGAGCCTAAGCCCCTCGAAAACTTTATTGAGACACGCGGCTTTCGCCCCGAAATTCAGGGGCTGCGAGCCTTCGCAGTGCTACTGGTTGTCTTCTACCACGTATGGTTCGGCAGGGTCTCCGGGGGAGTGGACGTGTTCCTCTTCATCTCGGCCTTCCTGCTCTCGTTGTCTTATCTCCGTAAAATCAATGAGGGTCGTCCTCTGAACCTCATTAACTATTGGCTGCACGTATTCCAGCGGCTGCTGCCCGTCGCTACTATCACCATTGCGGGTACGACCATTGCTGCGTTTTTCATTCTCGCGCCCAGCCGTTGGCCTGAGATTATGGCGGACGCCAAATCTTCGCTGTTCTACTACGAGAACTGGCACCTAGCGAATAGTTCAGTGGACTACTACGCCCAAAATGCGGCCGCGAAGACCCCCTTCCAGCACTTCTGGTCGCTCTCCATCCAGGGACAAATATTCCTTCTATGGCCTCTGCTGTTCGCTTTTGTTGCTTATCTGGTGCGCCGTCACAACTGGAACCTGCTCACCACAGCTGTGCTTGTTTTCAACACCGTGTTCGTGGCTTCCCTAACCTTCTCCATCATTGAGACTAACGCAAACCAGGGGTACGCGTACTTTGACACTCGCACCCGCCTCTGGGAGTTTGCCATCGGAACCCTGTTGGCCATGCTCACCCTCAAATGGAAGGCCCCAGAGAAAGCACGCGTCATTATGGGCTGGGTGGGCATCATCGGGCTTGCTATCTGTGGCGCCGTGCTACCGGTGCAGCGGTCTTTCCCAGGCTTTCTCGCCCTGTGGCCGGTGCTCTCGGGGGCACTTGTCATTATGGCTGGCCGCACCAATAGCAAATGGGGCATAGACCGGCTGCTGGTCTCCCAACCGTTGCAGAACCTGGGTAACATATCCTACGCTCTGTACTTAGTGCACTGGCCTATCCTCATTCTCTACAGCGCCGCTGTTGGTAAAACCGGGGTAGACTTCCTGGAAGGGACCCTGATTATTGTGGTCTCCGTGGCGTTGGCATGGCTGCTGACCCGTTTCATCGAAAAACCGCTACGGTACCGTAAAGACCCGTTCGTGCCCTGGCTCATGATGAAACTACGGTTTAAAAAAGTGTTCGTGGTGAGCACCTGGGCAGATCAGGCTGCTTTCCTTGTCGCCATCTTCCTGCTCGCAGGGATCCCGCTTGCTGGCGCGCAGGCGTGGGTGAGCGCATCCAACACCAAAGCCGTAGCCAAAGCAGAACAGAGTACTGGCGATGAACACTCAGAGTACCCAGGCGCGCGCGCCATTGGTACCAACCGGGTGACATCAAACGACAACCCCATCCCTTCTACCGACCCCAAAAGCCAGTATGAGCGCCTGGACGGGGCTTGCGATGGGGTGTTTAAACCCAGGGACGAGTCGCTTTCCAAATACTGCAATATCCAAACATACGGTGCGGATGATGCCCCGCTGACCGTTATTGTGGGCAACTCGCATATCGAACAGTCCATTGCCTCCTTCAAACCGATCGCGGAGCAGACCCACACCAACCTGCAAGCCTACCTGCTGGGAGGGTGCCTGTACCCGACCCGAGACGTGAACGCATCCGACGAATGCAGCGAATTCAACCATAAGGTGACCGAGGAACTCCTCAAACGCAAACCCCAGACGGTGGTGTTAACCGCAACTGTGGCAGATGCGAAAACCAATGAGGAACGGGTCGACCCGGCGCTGGATGAAACCGTCAAAAAACTTACCGATGCCGGGATTCAGGTGATTGGTTTGCGGGATAACCCGCGTTATGACTTCAACGTGTACGAGTGCGCCCAAAAAGCCGGTTCGGATATGAGCTCCTGTGCTCGTCCCGTGAATGAGAAGCTTGCTGATACCAACCCCTCCCGCGAGGTGCTAGACCGGTACGAAGGCGCGGTGACCATCGACCTGGCTGACCTGTACTGCCCTGAAGGAACCTGCCAGCCGATCATCGGGAATGTTTACGTGTACATGGACGATAACCACGTGACAAAAAGCTACGCTCGCACCATGGCGCACGCCATTTATGAGCGTGCATCCCGCAGCGGCTGGTTGGTGACCGGCAGACTCAAATTTTAGGGAAGAGAACTCAAATAAGTCCGCCGACTGGTTTGACAATAAACTCAAGGCGCTCGGCAAAACCTCAGCAATATCACCCGCTACGGCGTTATATCTGCCGTGTCGCCAATGACCCGCACGACATGTTCGTTGTGGGGAGGAACCGCGATGGGTAAACGCCTTCGCTGGGTGAGCGGGCAGGAGGCAGGAACCCCGAAGGAGCAGGTGTCGTTTATGGGATACTGGCGTGTAGGCAAAACTGTGAGCTAGGGGAGGGGAACGGTGCTTCACCTTGATGAGAATGCTCGCCTGAACGGTGAGCCGGTACGCTATGTGGCCTTGGGCGATTCGTTTACTGAGGGGGTCGGCGATATTGATGAGTCCCGCCCGAATCAGGTGCGTGGCTGGGCCGATAGGGTGGCTGATGCGATAGGTGCCCGGGATGCGCAGGCGCAGTACGCGAACTTGGCGATCCGCGGGTATTTAATGGATCAGATCATGGATGAGCAGCTGGCACCGGCTCTTGAGCTGAAGCCGAACCTGGTGAGTATTTACGGCGGGGGTAATGACATCATACGCCCCAAGGTGGATATTGATGCGTTGGTGCAGCGCATGGATGATGCGTTTGCTCTTTTGCGTGCCGAGGGCATTGAGGTGTTCACCATGACTGGTCTGGACTTTTTGGGGGAAGGCCCGTTTGCCCGCACCCGTCCGCGCACGGCCTTGTATAATGAGCTGATCCGTGAGGTGGCTGAGAACAGGGGAGTGCACATTGTCGATTATTGGCGGATGCGTGATTTTGTGGATTGGCGGCTGTGGGCTCCCGATAAGCTGCATATGAACGAGTATGGGCACCAGAAGTTTGCGGCTCGGGTGCTGTCTTTATTGGGTCTTGAAGGCGCTGTGCCGGAGCCGCAGCTGCCGCCAGTGGTTGAGTTGAGCCGCCGTGAAGAGCTGGAGCAGAGCGCGCGCTGGGTGTGGGAGCACGCCCTGCCGTGGGTGGGGCGTAGGATCCGGGGAACCAGCTCTGGGGATGGGCTGCAGCCTAAGTATGCGGCGTTTCGTCCAGCGTTGTTTGAGCCTTCTGCCCGTGCACTTGGCAGCGGTGTGGGTGTGCCCGCCGGCAAACATGTGGTGAGCGCAGCGTAGTTTCCGGGTCAAAGGGAACACCGCTGGTGTGGAAGGCTGCGGCCTGTGCTTTTGCGGTTTAATGTCTTAATCGGTGCTTTAAGCTATTAATCTCACACAGCGAATTTCAGCTGTGTTATTTACTCAGGTTTTGGGGCGCGCTAACACCCACTAAAACTATCCGCTACCGGGGTGAATAGGGGCTCTGACTTGCGCCAATACGGGACAGTGATAGAATATTCTGGTGGCTCTCTGGCCTGATGCTGGGTGGTTTCCGGGGTACCCCACGGGGTGCGCACCCTAAGGTTTTAGCGAGAAATCCGCAAAATTTATGGGGATTACCGGCGTCTAGGCTTGCGAGAGTGCCTTGAGTTACCTAGAATTTAAGGCTGTTCGTAGTGGTGAAAACGCCTCTCGACACTAATTTTAAGCTTCACCGTTTTTCCCGCGGCGGGGGCTGTTGCTCGGACTCTCACCCGGGTGGCGGTCTTGGACACTCTAGCCCGGCGAATAACCCGGTGCTTCTACATTGGTGACGGGACGCTTACGAGTAACATCGACTGCGTACCCGTCATAAAAATCAACCATAAGGAGTGAAACATGGCAGCAGTCTGCCAGGTGACCGGAGCTGTTCCCGGCTTTGGACACAGCATTTCGCACTCGCATCGCCGCAATAAGCGTCGATTCGATCCGAACGTTCAGAAGAAGACCTACTGGGTTCCTTCGCTTCGCCGTAAGGTAACCCTGAACGTGTCCGCCAAGGGCATTAAGGTGATCGATGTTCGTGGCATCGACGCCGTGGTCGCAGACATCATCGCACGCGGGGAGAAGATCTAGCATTATGGCATCTAAGAAGGCTAAGGATCTGCGTCCTATTATCAAGCTCAAGTCCACTGCTGGCACCGGGTTCACCTACGTGACCCGTAAGAACCGCCGCAACAACCCCGACCGTATGGTGCTGAAGAAGTACGATCCCGTCGTACGTAAGCACGTTGATTTCCGAGAGGAGCGCTAAATAATGGCCAAGAAGTCAAAGATTGCTCGTAATGAGCAGCGCAAGGTCATTGTGGCTCGTTACAACGAGAAGCGTCTTGCCCTGAAGAAGACGCTGATCGACGAGAACGCTACTCCCGAAGAGCGTGAGGCAGCACGCGTGGCGCTGCAGAAGCTGCCGCGTAACGCTTCCCCCGTTCGCGTTCGCAACCGTGACCAGATTGACGGCCGCCCGCGCGGTACCTTCCAGAAGTTTGGTATCTCCCGTGTGCGTTTCCGCGAGATGGCTCATCGTGGCGAACTGCCCGGCATTACTAAGTCGAGCTGGTAATTTCTGGTATTTTGTACCTAGGCAAAGTTATTTCTCACCGGAAAAAGCTTTGACTTAGTCGCAAATCTAAAGTCTCAGGAAGGGGCACCCTAATGGCTAAGAACCGTACCGAACTCGTTGCAGAGGTAGCAGAGAAGTCTGGCAAGAGCCAGGCAACCGTTAATGCAGTCCTCGACGCAGTGTTCCAGGTCTTCGAGACTTCCGTCTCCAAGGGCGAGAAGATCACCATCCCCGGGTGGCTGGCAATTGAGCGCACCGACCGTGCTGCTCGTACCGGCCGTAACCCGCAGACCGGCGAAACCATCCAGATTCCCGCTGGTCACGGCGTGAAGCTGACCGCAGGCTCCAAGCTGAAGGCAGCAGTCGCCACCAAGAAGAAGGCCGCCAAGACCACCAAGAAGAAGTAATTCTTGAGACTCTAAACTGTGAAGAGCCGCCTCCCCGCCGTACCGGTGGGGAGGCGGCTCCGTTTGTGTGCGGCCTCCGCATACGAAGCAGGGAGCCAGCCTATACCGCAGATAAAAGGATGTGAAAGCCACAGGTGCTGGGTAGCTTTGTGCGGGGCTGCGGGATAGACATGTGGCGAATATTGTAGGCGGTTTCGGGTGGGTCACCCGCCGAAAACAGGGTTTATAACGTGTGACACGCCGGGCGTTCATGGTTTTCTCAGGGAAAACACAGGTTTTCTTAGCTGGGGCATAGTGGACGTTGCTATGATATGGGTAATGATGGGGCGGTGCATGGTAGCTATCCGGCCAGCAGCCCCCGCGCCACGCCGGTAGAAGCCTCCACCCCGTACGCTGGGGCACGCAGTTCAGGGTTCGTCTGGGCTACGAGATACGGCGTTTATTCCGTCTTTCGGGAACCCCCAGCGATTCACACGCAGGACAAGAGAAGGACTTTCCCTATGACACCCCGACAGAAAACATACTATGCGGTGGTACCCCTAGCTCTTGCGGGTGTTTTGGTGTTGGGCGCCTGCGGAAAATCCCATGAGACCCGCCAGGCCTCGGACGCGGTGGCCTCAGCACAGGCCGAGATGGCGAAACGGGCATCAGAATCAGCTTCTGCTTCCCCGTCCGCTTCAGCATCCGCCAGCTCCCACGGTAGTGGGCCTCACCGCTCTGAGGCGCCCGCCGCCGCACCGGTGCATGAGAGCACAGCAGCGCATACTGCTCATGAGACGGCAAACGGGGGAAACGGGGGGAATACTGAGGCCGCCGCAGCACCAAGTGCACGTGCTGGCGGTACCGCTGCACCTGCACCTGCGGCCCAGAACGGATCCAGCCCCTCCGCCGCTGCCCCGCACGGTGGTGAACAGCAGCCACAGGGCGGAGCGACACAGGGTCAAGGCTCCCAGAACGGTGGCGGTTCTTCTGTCAATATCTCGGGGGGTAACACTCAAGCAGTTGCCGCTGGCGGCGGGTGGAGCACTACCGAATCTGACGGCGATGTTGTCTCGGTAAACCCGGACGGCTCGTGGGTGAAAACCGAGCCTGATGGCGACGTGGTGACCGTGAATTCTGATGGCTCATGGACGAAACGTGAGAATGACGGGGACACCGTCACCGTCAACTCTGACGGCTCGTTTGTGATGATTGAGGACGGGGCTCCCTCACATGACCGGCCGGACGTTCCTGAGCTCCCCGCGAAGCCGAACCAGAACGCGACCGCACCGAAAACACCGGTGCAGCCTCGCTAATAATGGCACACTGCAGTATGCCGGGGCGCTGACTCACAAGGCATGAGGTACCTATTTTCCGGTACAATCATTGTGCCGCTTAGCTGGGGCGGCATACCAACCACGTGAGGAAAGAGCCCCTGATGAAAAGTTCCGCACGAAAACTGTATGTGCTGCTTTCTTGTACCGTAGCGGGTGTCTGCTTATTGAGCGCCTGCGGCGGCACCTCGAATGAGACCCGGCAGGCTTCAGACGCGGTGGCTTCGGCGCAGGCTGAAATTTCTAAAGCGAAAGCGTCTTCGGAATCTGCCTCCAGTGCATCGCCTAGCACCAGTGCTACATTGGGCATGTCCCCCAGCTCATCTGACCACACCCCATCTGGCCACGCCCAGCCTGTAGAGCCTGAAAAGACAGCATCAGCAGCGCAGACACCAAGCAGCTCCCCGGCTGCTGCCAGTGCGGCCGCAGCTGGCGCGACCCCCAGCGTCAAAGCATCAACGGCATCTCCGCAACACAACGAAACGGGCACCATCGATCTGGGGTTCGGCACGATTCAGGAAGTCACCACCATTGAGAACGATGGTGCCTGGGAAGCGCACAGTGCCCAGGGCACCACGGTGCAAGTTGATGACGATGGTTCATGGTCTGTGAACGGCACGAAGGGCATCCTCGCGGTGGACAGCGACGGTTCGTGGACGTGGACGAGCCACCCATCCGGAGGTATGGTGACCGTTGAGCGCAATGGTTCGTGGACCTGGACGGGCGGGCCGTACGGTATTGCTGAGGTGAAGGTTGACGGCTCGTATAGCGCGACCAGTGGAGGTAAGCCGCAGGTTCCGGCAAAACCCGCTGCTATTGGTAAACCGTCGAACGAAAAGGCAGCGGCCCCTGCTGTTCCAGCGACCCCGAAACAGCTGAAGTAAAAATAGTGCATATGTAAAATTCAGCATATTCCCAGGTGCATGCATCACTTTACAGGTGAAATGAATGCTTGGATAACTTTATGGTTAAAGAAGCTCATTGAAACATCTACCTGAGGGATGCGACTATGAATACCACCTCCACGAACACCCGTAAAATCGCTACCTGCGCCACCATTGTGCTTGCCGGAACGCTCGTACTGAGCGCCTGCAGCGGCGGTGAAACTATTAAAGGCACGGAAGTAAGCTCCTCCAGCTCCGGGACAGCTCAGGCAACTGAACGCATACGGGATTTAGGTTTTAACACCAAAGACGCCACAGTTGAAGATAGCGGTGCTTGGCAGACACATAACGGTCAGGGGATGACTCTTAAGGTGCACTCATCGGGGGCCTGGGAGGTGCGCAATTCACAGAACACGAAGGTGCTGGACGTGAAATCAGACGGCTCCTGGTCGTGGGCTGATGGCCCGGATGGCTCCATCACTGTGAATAAAGACCGCTCCTGGGAGCTATCCGGTGAGAACGGCAATATATCCGTCGCTGCTGACGGGTCGTACGATAGTACCGGGAAGAAAGACGATTTTAAGGGCCCTGCCAAGCCTGGTACTCCCGCAAAACCCGATAACTCGAAGGCCAAAGACCCGGCACAGCCCATCTCCCCGGTGGTTCTAGGGCGGGCTAAAGCAGTGGTGAAATAGCCGCACCTGTGCCCTACGCACCCTGAGAGCGGGTGCGGTGAGCCTCACCAGAGATTGACGTCGCCAACGAACGGTACAACATCATATTTGTGAACGGTATGCGCCCTCTGCTGGTGGTGCTGCGGGTATTTTAGCCTCGGCATCCTGCAGGGGGTGCCTTGTGCGTCAAGAACGCTTACGTTGACACACAATCATAAAATATAAAGTTAAAGTTGAGGGTTCTATCGGGTGCACCCTAGGGGTTTCACAGCTGAGAGCCGGTTTTTTAGAGCGGCCATACAGCAGCGGTGAATAGGGTAGAACTAACGCCGTAACCCGTACAGCGGGTACCTCCGAGAGAGGCGGCGATCCGCAACCGACCGAAGGGAAACAACAGTTCTGATGCGTACCTCACTGTACAAAGGTTCCGTACCCGTTGCAGCCACCCTAGCTGGCACGCTGATTCTCAGTGCATGCGGTGGTGGAGCAACAAGCTCCTCCTCAGAAGCCACCTCCTCAGCCGCAACAAGCACCCCGGCTCAAAGCTCAGCCTCAGCAGCAGCCCCGAACACCTCAGCCTCGGGCGGTGCGGGCGGCTCATCAGACTCAGATAGGACCACCATTGCTTGGACAAAAGATGAGCCTGACGGTAATAAGTACGTCGTGTTCCAGGACGGAAGCTGGACCATCACTGGCCCCAAAGGTGAAAGCACAAATGTGCTAGCGGATGGTTCGTGGTCTTATACCACCGCCTCGGAAAAAGGACAACTGATAAAGGAAGCGGCGAGGGTGGATGCCGACGGCACTTTCCGCGTGCTTAAAGAGGGCGCAGTATCCAACGAGCCCCCGAAACTTCCAAAAGCTCCCGAAAAACCCGATAACTCGGCAGTTACCCCTGTCACTCCCGTACAACCCACAAAATCCATAACAGACAACAGCTAGCCCGCTTGTGCGGGAATCTCCCACAACATACGGGAACAGCGTCGTTCCCACCTGACCCCCCATCCCCGGGTGCCGCATTAACGCCGATGCGGCACCCGGTTCTCACCAACAGGACGCATCGCCCCCGGCGGATGCAGACAGTAATAGCGGGGTAACGATGCTGGTGCGGCACAGCAAACACCTTTCATATCAGATTAAGTCAGAATATTAAGATTTAACTATCACAGCTAAAGCACAGGTTTTCTGGGAGAAAACATAGAAAATCTTGATAAGCTGGGGATATCACCACAGGATGACAACATACAATCACATTAGGTTCAGCAGATTCTTCGCATTTGGCGACAGTTCCCCACGAACCCGAACCGGCACCGAGAATCAATTTCCCTCCCCATACGGGACGCACACACCTGATCCTATAATGTGCTGTGGTTGTGCATCCACCCGGTGGTAGCCAACCGACCACCCTTGAAGGGACAAGACAATGAACGCATCTGTCAAGAAAACTTCCGCATTCCTGACCATTGCGGTCGCCGGTGCGCTCGCGCTGAGCGCTTGCGGTGGTTCTAATAACGCATCATCTTCCAATAGTTCTTCGAGCTCCAGCTCATCAAGCGCTTCATCAGCAGCCAGCTCTTCTGCGGCTGCGACTCAGGACGGTACCGCATCCAGTGCGGCAACTGGTAGCGCATCTGCTAGTGCTTCTGGTGGTGCCTCCGGTGCCGCAAGTAGTGGCGCGGCTGGTGCAGCTTCGGGTGCAGCATCCAGTGGGGCAAACGGCAACGTGACCATGGGTGAAGGCGGCGCTTGGACCCTCACAGAGGCTGACGGCGACACGATCACAGTCGCAGCAGATGGCTCATGGACCAAGACCGAACGTGACGGTGACACCGTATCGGTGCAGCCTGACGGCTCGTGGACTAAAACCGAACACGACGGCGACAGTGTGACGGTAAAACCTGACGGCTCGTACAATCAGGTTGAGCACGACGGTAAAGCAGATAAGCCAGACACCCCGGACGTGCCCGCAAAACCGAATGCTGAGGCCGCCAACCCTGTCAGCCCCGTCCAGCCCACTAAGAAACTAGGTTAGGGACTCCGGCTCGTTCAACGGTTCAAAAACACGGACCTTACTGAGACTGGGTGCTGTACCCGCTGCGGGTACGGCACCCAGTTGCCGTACATATGGAGGCTCCCCACACATTATGGGGTGCTTTTCACAGTTAAAACATAGCTTTTCATAGCAGGGGCATAGAAAACGACAGTAAAATTAAAAGGTCTCAACTGATGCGGAAAACCCCGCCTACACAGGCCAAATGGAGGCACACAGGCGACTGATGGTGCCCCGAATCGTTGGGGCATAGCATAACCGCATACTAACAATCACATAAGAAAGAACTTCCGATGAATATCACCTCCAAAAAAGCTCCTGTTTTTGTGTCTCTTGCTGTGGCTGGCATGCTCGCGCTGAGTGGGTGTGTTTCAGTGAACTCTTCAGGATCGTCGTCTGATTCTTCGTCCTCTTCATCGGCTTCATCGTCGGCTAGTTCTTCGGCTTCGGCTGCTTCGTCTGCGTCAGCTTCTGCTGGTGCTAATGTGTCGGTTGGTCCTGACGGGAATGTGAAGATTTCCGGTAGTGACGGCAAGGGTAATTCGGCGGATGTGAATGTTGGTAAGGGTGGGGATGTGAGCGTGTCTGCCTCGGCGTCCTCAGGGGAAACCGCATCAGATGAAGCCTCAGAGGACTCCACCGCATCAGCTGACGATAAAGCCGACTCCGCAGCTTCTTCTGAATCGGCAGAAGGCAAACTGACGATGAACGACAGCGGCGCATGGGTGCTAGTGAAGCCCGACGGCACCCAGATTACGGTTAACGCGGGTGGGGCGTGGGCGCTGCAGAAGTCCGACGGCACTCACATTACGGTTAACGCCAGTGGCGCGTGGTCCATGACCGATGCTGACGGTAACACCACAACTGTTAACGAGAATGGGGCATTCCACTCTGATAATGGAACTCCCACCGTCCCGCAGGTGCCTGCTAAACCGAACGATAAAGCGGCCACCCCGACAACTCCTGTTCAGCCCAAACAATAGGCTTAAGGATCTCACCCACGCTAATAAGGTACTGAAACCTGAAGGCGTGGGTGAGCTTCTTAACGCATCTTTTAGCGGTTGCGTATGTGGCCGTTGAGGTGTTTTTACCCCCAACTCTGATGAGCCGATTAGCTGTCAAATAAGAAAAGAGAAAATACTGTGAATATTTCCGTCCAAAAAGCTCCTGTTTTTGTGTCTCTTGCTGTGGCTGGCATTCTCGCGCTGAGTGGGTGTGTCTCAGTGAACTCTTCAGGATCGTCGTCTGATTCTTCTTCCTCTTCACCGGCTTCTTCGTCTGCGTCAGCTTCTGCTGGTGCGAATGTGTCGGTTGGTCCTGACGGGAATGTAAAGATTTCCGGTAGTGACGGCAACGGTAATTCGGCGGATGTGAATGTTGGTAAGGGCGGGGATGTGAGCGTGTCTGCCTCAGCGTCCTCGGGGGAGACGGTTAAGGCTGATTCTTCGTCCAGCTCCGCAAGCGCCAATGGCAAAGCTGGAGAGTCTTCTGCCTCTAGTAGCGCCAAGAGTGGCTCTTCCAAGGCTAAGCTGGATATCTCTTATGACGGGTCATGGACACAGGTGAAGGAAGATGGCACTAAAATCGCCGTAGATTATGACGGCAGCTGGACAATGGATAAGCCAGACGGTACCCATATTGTGGTTAAACATGACGGGTCATGGACCATGAAAGACCCCAGCGGCAAAGTCACCGCTGTTGAGTATGACGGCACCCCTTCACCAAAGGACGGTACAGTAGTTGCTCCCCAGGTACCTGCTAAGCCGAACACTGACGTCAAAGACCCACGAACCCCCATCTCTCCAAGTAAGTAACCTGCTGCTAACTGCACATGAATAGAAAGCCCCATCGGTTACCGCGTGGAGGTGGCACCGACCACTCTGAATAATAATCGGAGAATGACTGAGGTAAGTGTAATGTTTCATCCTCAGGATGCCTGACTGGTGACTGGGAAGAGGTATGGCAATGTTGAGATTTCGTAAAAATACAGCGACGTAAGCAGTCTGTATTTTCTCGTCGTGAGAGTGTCAGGATAGTGCTTCTAGAAAGTGTAATGTGTCCCACGTTGTCAGCGGTTCTTTTCAGGTAGACTAAATACCAGTGCTTTAACGGCCTGCTAGGGGTGAAACCTGTTCCGCACCAGTGAAAGTAGCCGCTAGTGACGCACCCTACCTTTATGCTGGCTCAACATATGTTGGGATAAGCGTCTGGGGTGGGGACACACACCGATATACACTACCGAAAGGTCTCTCGATGAAATACAAAAAAGCACCGGCCCTACTTTCCCTCGCCTTCGCTGGTGTGCTCGCACTGAGCGCATGCGGTGGAGGGTCTGCCTCCAACAACTCGAGCAGCAGCAGCGCAAGCTCCTCCGCATCTTCAAGCGCGAGTTCCAGTGCTTCCGCATCGTCCTCCGCGTCAAGCAGCGCAAGCTCGAGCAGCAGCGCAAGTTCCTCCGGGGCAGCTGATTCCAGTGCGTCTGCAGACAGTGACAGCACCGAATCAACCGCTGATAGCTCCAGTGGTTCAGACTCCAGCAGCGGTGCAGCTGACTCTTCAGCTTCAGCAAAGAGTGGTTCAGGTTCGGGTTCTGAAGCTAAGGGTCTGGAAGACGTAAAAGTGAGCCCTGATGGTTCTTGGGTTGGAAAGTTCTCCGAGGAGGGTATCGAACTGTCTGTTGCTGCGGATGGGTCCTGGGTTATGAAAAAAGAGGGCCAAGGAACTATTACCGTTGCTGCTGATGGTTCGTGGGTTCGTAAAGGTGATGACGGCGCCACGTTTACCACGAAGACCGATGGAACTTGGGTATACACTGATGCCGCGGGTAATACTGGAACCTCAGAGGACGGTAAGGCTAAGGTTACGATACCTAAAAGCCCAGACATGAGCGCTATCAAGCCGTCAAAAGACGCTACTACTCCAAAGACCCCTGTGCAGCCCAAGAAAGTTAACAGCTAATTCTTAGGGGAGCATCCTTCACCTAGCGCCCGTGCACAGGGCGATCTAGAGTCCCGGACCGGTACAGTTTCAGCACCAGCCCGGGGCTACCTTTATCCACCACATGCTATAAGGGGTGTGCGACTGATATGCGGAAAGGTTTGCCAATGACGGCTGCTCAAAACGTACCGGTTCTCCTCGTTACGGTTCTCACCGGTGTGCTGGCCCTCGCTCTAACCGGGTGCACCACCAGCGGTGCGGGCGCACCCACCGGTACTGCCTCATCTGTGGCAGCTGACACCGAGCCCGCCGAAAACCCCGGCGGTGTGCACACCCTGACCTTCAATACCGACACCGCAGTCGTGCAAACAGACGGTTCTTGGTTTGTTACCAACCCTGACGGAACTCAGCTGCACGTTAACCCCGACGGGTCATGGGCCGCAACCGGTAGTGATATAGGTACTATTACCGTAAACGCCGACGGCTCATGGCGGTGGACCGGATCCCCCGAAGGTGGAGTTATTGACGTTAACCGTGACAGATCCTGGACCTGGATCGGCGGTATTAATAAAGGCAGTATGCGTGTTAAAACCGACGGAACCTACGACAACCCCGGAGGCGGCGGCACCCCCGTGCTCCCCGCAAAACCAGGTACACCCACGCCCGCCAGCGCACCCGGGGCGGCAACACCCAAAACCCCTATTAACCCAGCCATACCTGTAGAAAAATAGCGGCACCGCACCTTCTGTAAGACAACAGGCTGCTATCGTTACCTCTTTTCCCGGTGAACCTCAGAATTCGCAATGTGCAATGCGGCGGAAACTAAATGTACTCATGCGCCCCGGGATGAGCGCCATGCATGAGGAAAACAGCCGCGCATTCTCAAAAATAAGCTGTAATTTTCCGGCGTTTACTGAGGTCACCCTGCTAAGCTAATAGCACCACACCGATATATGAGCCCCGTTGCATGAAAAGGACAAGATGAATACCGTCTTCAAAAATTCAAAAATATCTGTACTGACCGCTCTTAGCATCGCGGGGCTGCTCACTCTTAGCGCCTGCGGCACCACCAACACCATCTCCGAAGACAGTGCATCCGCAACCCCCGGTGAAACCAGCAGCGCAAGCACCACACCGAAGCCCACCGCCAGCGGCAGCAAAGGAGCCGCAGCAGGCAAAACCACTGGCAGTGCAGGCGCAGAAACAAACCCGGGCACGGCAGGGGCATCCACCCAGGCGAACCCCCACGAAAAACCTAAGACCAGCACCAGCCCCAGTACCGCCGAAACCAGTGCAGGCGGCGGCACCCAGACGGCTGGCAGCGGGCAGAAACCTGCAACCTCCGCAAGCAGCCCAGCCTGGAAGAACACCGAAAACGGCGGGGCAACCGTCACTGTGGGTACCGCAGGGTCTTGGACCCGCACCAACCCCAACGGTGACACCACCACGGTCAAGGCAGACGGCTCATGGGAAACCCGTTACGCCAACGGTGACACCGCAGAAGTGAGCGTAGACGGGGAATACACCGTTGTTAAAAACGGGTCTCCCACCACTGAAAAACCCGCAACACCGCAGGTTCCTGCTGTGCCCAGCGGGCAGAACGTCACCCCCAAAGCGCCAGCAGAACCCACACAGACCTCCAAATAGTTCCCTCCATTGAGCGGATAACAGCTGCTACCCGAACGTTGGCCTCAAAAACAAGCGGGGGAGCGGCGTGTGACCTGTGGCAGCGATCCTAATAGCAGACAGAGGCACACTACCTGCGGCAGGGGCGCCACGGTATCCCCGCTGCGGCAGTATCCCACTACAGCTGAGGTGGGAGCCGCCTCGCCAAGCCCCACTGCTTCGGTGCTCTCGCTGTTCACAGGTGGGTATCACAGTATAAACACAGGTCAAACATAGCCACCCCTTATATAGTGGAACCTATCACTACCGCAAGCCTGCAATAATGCGGGTGCACGAACTGCGGCAGTACACCCCAAACCGTATACCAACCACCACAGAGGAAAACCCTCATGACCACCTCCGCTAGAACCCCCTCCACGCTGCTGAGCTGACGGTCACGCCTTCACACAATCCCTTCGGGAAAGAAGCCGCCTACACCACCGTATGCGGCAGGCGAACAACTGACCCGATAAGGCCGCCAGCTCATAAACCTGTGCGGAAAGAGCGGCGGCGCGTCAGTGCGGAAATAAGGCGCGCCGTACGGCTCAACCACCTCGGCACAGGAAGCTGCCGTTCAGGGGCCACAAGTAACGTTCCGTGCCTCGGGGGTAGCCCAACAGGCGCCGCATCCAACGGAGGATGCGGCGCCCTACGGTATTACCGGTAGAATGGGTGCTGTACACGAAAACCGCACACACGGTGTACCAGCAGCGAGGAGGCATATATGCGCGACGCAGCTAACGCTTACGCTCGGCGCGCCTTCACCCCTTGCAACACCCCCTGTGCATGCACTGAAACGGATGCGCATACGCTGTGCATCCCCACCCGCACCGCCCTAATGGGGCGTGCCTGGGCTATCTCAGGTACCGCCGTGCTCCTCGGCGCAGCCGGACACACCCTTGCCGGGGCCAGCGCGCCGCACCTTATGATTCTCATCCTGTGCACCGCGCTTGGGGCGCTCATGAGCCTGGTGCTGCTGCTGGTTATGAGCCGGATGCGCAACCGCATCCCCCAAGCCCTCACCGCAGGAACCGCCCTAGGCGCCGTTGCCGTACAAGCACTACTGCACACACTCTTTAACCTCTCCCACGCGCCCTCCCTAGCGGGGGAGCACATCGCAGCAGCCCACGCCAGCACCGCCGCGCACGGGGCACATACCCATACGCTGGGCAACCATGTTTTACCAGGAAACACGCCCTATGACTATGCCCCATCGGGCGGCGGGGTAGGCGGCACCCACACCCTCACCCACGCAGCGGCCGAACACGCACATATACCCATGTTCGGGGTGCACCTAGTGGCAGCTATCGCCAGCCTGGGGGTGCTCTACAGCGCTGAGCGCACCCTCGCTCGCTTAATACGCCTGCTCGCCATGAAAGTGCGTGCCCTGGGGGTGGCTCTTTTCACCCCGCCAGCCGTGCTGCCGCTGCTGGGGCGGCGCATCCTACTGTATATTCCGAACACACCCGCCACCGGGCGGGTTGCCACCCTCAAATACTGCCGTATTGAGCGCGGCCCGCCCGCCTTCGTCTGAGAAAGCCAGCGTGCCAGATGGTGCACGCACCCGCACCCGGGTTACCGCAACCCGTGACTCAGACAAGGAAACACTATGCGCACTATTTTGCGTACCCTACTTGCCGCGCTCACGGCAACGCTGCTGACGCTCACCGCCGCGCCCGCTTATGCGCACGACGAGCTCGTCAGCAGTACCCCCGCCGCCGATGCGACCCTCAGCAAGGCACCCACCGAAATCACGCTCACCTACAGCGCTAACCTCATGAACGTTGAGGGCGGCAACCGGGTGCGCGTGACCGACTCGGCTGGCAATTCCCTTGTTGAAGGGAAAGGCGACGCTAAAGTCAGCGGCAACACCGTCACCCAGACCCTCAACCTCAAAGACCCCGCAGCGGATGAAACGTACACCGTCACCTGGCGCGTGGTCTCATCCGACGGGCACCCCATTCAGGGTACCTACAGGTTTACTGTGGGGGCCGGTAAAACCGCCTCGGCACCTGTAAGCAGCGCCTCCGCCGAACAGAGCAGTGAGGCGCAGAACGGGCCGGACACGGAACATAAAGAAGGACTTGCCCCCTGGCTGTGGGGCGGCGGCGGGCTGCTGATCCTGCTGGTCGGGGCGATTGTGGTGATGCTCATCCGCAAACGCAACGACGGCTCAGGAACTACTAAGTAGCCGCACTCACTAAGTATGCGCAATAGCTGGGGTCGTCCCTCGACCGCAGCTGCGCACAGCACACACCGGGCGGTACCGCCCAGAAAGAGAAAACCAACCATGTTCAAGAATCATCAGAAGCTCGTAACCTTTACCTGCACCGCCGCAGCTGGGGTGCTGCTGCTCTCCGCCTGCGGGGGTGGCTCCACCAGCACCGGCTCATCCGGTTCCGCATCGGCATCCTCCTCGGCAAGCTCATCAGCCTCAGCGGGGGCTAGTGCGGCAGGCGGGCAGGGGGCCAGCGCCTCGTCAGGCACCCTAAAAATTGAGGGGGCCTGGGTGAAAGCCAGCAAGGGCAGCATGACCGGCGTGTTCGGCAAAATCACCAATAGCGGGGACAAACCGGT
The DNA here is from genome assembly GCF_016726365.1 of Rothia aeria. Taxonomy (NCBI): domain Bacteria; kingdom Bacillati; phylum Actinomycetota; class Actinomycetes; order Micrococcales; family Micrococcaceae; genus Rothia; species Rothia aeria. The sequence continues at coordinate 1,903,064 of NZ_CP068102.1, forward strand.
GAAGATCACCAGCGCCTCCTCGACCGCCACCGACACCGTGCAGCTGCACACCACCACCAAAGGCTCAGATGGCGGCACAAAGATGGAGCAGGTGCACGAGTTCACCATTGAGCCCGGTGCCACCCTGGAACTCAAGCCCGGTGGTGACCACATTATGCTCATGGATATGGGCTGCTCGCTCGCCGCAGGCGGGGCGACCACTGTGACGGTCAAGACCGAAGACGGCGCTTCCCTTGAATTTAAGCCGGTGGCCCGCGACTACCAGGGCGCGAAGGAAGAGTACAAGGGTGAAGGTTCAGCGTCAGCCACCGCCGATGCCTCGGCAAGCGGGCATGACCACTCGCATGAGGGACATGACCATGAACACGGCGGGCACGACCACTCACACAGCCACGATGGGCACGACCACTCGCATGAGGGACATGACCATGAGCACGGCGGGTCCTCAGCCTCCGGGTCGGCCTCAGCCGGTGAACACGCTGACCATGACCACGGCGAAGGATCCCACGAGCATTCGCACGGTGCGGCAGGGGCCTCCGAATCGCCGCTGCCCGAGTGCAAGTAGCCGCAGCACCGCGCTAATACCGTAAATCGCTCTATGGGAGGCGGGTAAACCGATGGCGTCAGGTCATCACACGGTGCCTTGCGGTGCAGGACTTTTGAGCCCTGCACCGCAAGGCACCGGCCCCGCCGCGAAACCCAGAAAAAACAACGGTAAACCACTCAGAACCGAAAAACTGTTTGGTAAAATAAATGGACTTAAGCCGCACCGGATCGGGCGGTAACCGGCCCTATCGTACCTACTGTAGGAAAGCCCGTAACCGGTGCAGCAGGATGCTACCACCGTAGCATCCAGAATGCGCACACCACCTTACAACCACCACGAGTAGCGCAGGATAAAACATGCCACCCGAAAACCCACATAAAACCACAGATACTGCGGGGCAAACGCCCCTAGGCGCGATGCGCCGCCGCACCGTCATTACCGGCGCCGCCGGGGTAGGGGTCGGCGCTGTTGCCGGGGCCAGCGCCCACGCGCTGCTGTCACCGCCCCGCTCGGACATGTCGGTCCCCGGGCGGAAACCCGCCGACATTGCCCTCACCGACGCCACGGCAGGATTCTACGGTGAACACCAGCAGGGGATCGCCACAGAATCCCAAGCGCACGCCCGGTTCATCGCCATTGATCTGAACGAAAACCTCCACGCCGAGGCAATCCAGCGGCTCCTGCGTATCCTTACCAACGATGCTGCGGCATTGACGAGAGGAACCGCCCCGCTCACCGACCAAGAACCTGAACTTGCCCAGGTCAGCGCGAACCTGACCGTCACTATTGGGTTCGGCTCCCGCATCTTCGATATCGCCGCACCCGAGAAAAAACCCGGCTGGCTCGCGCCCCTGCCGGCGTTCCCCGCCATCGACAAGCTGCAGGACGCCTACACCGGCGGCGACCTGCTGCTGCAGCTGTGCTGTGACGACCTCACGGTACTCTCCCACGCCCAGCGGATGCTCACCAAAGACACCCGCTCCTTCGGGCGTATTAGGTGGGTACAGAACGGGTTCCTGCGTGCTTTCGGGGCTGGCACCGGCACACCGCGTAACCTGTTCGGGCAGGTAGACGGCACCGTGAACCCCACCGCCGACCCCGCCGCAACCCCAGGACGCGGCGGCGCCAGCCTCGACGACATCGTGTGGGGCAAAGGCAGCGCCAGCGCTGGTTACCCGCAGGCGTGGGAACCCGGCGGCACCTCCGTGGTGATTCGGCGCATCCACATGAACCTGGACACCTGGGATGAGGTAGACACCCCCGCCCGTGAGGACGCGATCGGCCGTAAACTTTCCAACGGGGCACCACTGACCGGGACAAAAGAATTCGACGACCCCGACTTCGCCAAAACCAACAACCTGGGGTTTGAAATGATCGCCCCCTACGCGCATATTCGCCGGGCCCGCGGGGAAGAACTCGATAAAAAACCGTGGGAGCGCATCCTGCGCCGCGCCTATAACTACGACGAACCCGTGGCGAACGCGGGCGGGCTGTCCCGGCACGGGGAGGTCTCCGGCGGTATCTCCAACGCGGGCCTGATTTTCGTGGCATACCAGACCGACCCGGTGCAACAATTTGTGCCCATTCAGAAACGGCTCGAAAAACTCGATATGCTCAACACGTGGACGATTCCCATCGGGTCGGCGGTTTTCGCTATCCCCGCGGGGGTACGTGAGGAGGGCGGGTATATCGGCGAAAGCCTCTTCACCTAGCCACCCAGAATGTACGCGCATACCTAACACGCACCATCGCACACACCACAGATAAAAAGAACTATGGCTACTATGTCTTCACAACCGCAGAAAACCGAGGCAGGCCCCAAGAGCGCCGCCGTGCGCCCCGGGCTGAGCGCACCCTGGATTGCCGCCTACGCGGGGGTGGGGCTGCTGGTGCTGATTATTTCACTGCGTATTACCGCCGCTAACGCCGCAACGGACTTAGCGGATGCCGGTGCGCTCGTGCGTTGGGGGCTGCCCATCACCGAGGTTGTGCATAACTTTGCAATGGCGACGACTATGGGCGCGCTAATCTTCGCGATGGGCATTATTCCCCGCTACGCCGCCGATGCCGCCGGAACACGCCACGGCACACGCTCCGCACACAATACCGCTGAGAAAGAGTACAAGCCATTCGCCGATGTGCTGAACCTTGCCGCCGCCTCCGCCGTGCTGTGGACTCTAGCGGCGCTGGCTGTGCTGATTCTTTCCTACGCCGATATTTCGGGGCGGCCCATTGGCTCCGGTGCCGAGTACGCCAGTGAGCTGATCAGCTACGTCACCACGTTAGATGCGGGCAAAGAAAAAGGTATGACCGTCGTGGTTGCCGCCGTGGTCGCCACCGCCTGTTTCGGGGTGCGCTCACTCATGGGGCTGTTTTTCATCTTCATGATCTCGCTGGTTGGTATCGCGGATATGGCGCTTTCGGGGCACTCCTCGGGCGGGCAGGACCATATGGGCGCCGTTAACTCCCTGGGGCTGCACCTGCTGGGGGTGAGCATCTGGTGCGGCGGGCTGATCGCGCTGGCGTTTATCTCGCGCGGTATTTCGGGTAAGGATGCGGGCACCGGCACCGTCGTTGAGGAGCGCCGCGGCGAACACACTGCGGCATCTCGTCGCGTGCCGATGGCCCATGCGGTACTGCGCCGCTACTCGCTGCTTGCCCTCATCGGGTTCATTCTCGTGCTGCTCTCGGGCATTACGAACGCGGGGGTGCGCATGTCGTCGTGGCGGGACTTAGGCACCGACTACGGCAAGATTGTGCTCCTAAAACTAGGGCTGACCCTGATTCTGGGAACTATTGGTGCGGCGCATCGCCTCAGGCTCATTCCCGCGCTCGCCGCCGGTAAGATGAGCGGCACACGCGCCCTGTGGAGCGCCATAGCTGCTGAGCTTGTGATTATGGGGGCGGCCTCCGGGCTGGGGGCTTCGCTCTCACGCACGCCGCCGCCGGTTCCGGAAACTCTCGCGCCGGATGCCACGCCGGTGCGCATTATCACCTGGTACGACATGCCGCCCGAGCCGCATTTTCAGCGCTGGTTCACCGAGTGGCGTTGGGACTGGTTCTGGGTTGCTGCGCTGGGGTATCTGGCGATTGTATACCTGTGGGCGTTCGTGAAAGTACGCCATGCGGGTGACTCTTGGCCTGTGATGCGTGCCGTCTCCTGGATGTTGGGGCTGCTCGTGCTGAACTACATCACCTCCGGCCCGCCCGCCGTGTATTCGCGCGTGCTGTTTTCGGTGCACATGTTTGAGCATATGGTGCTCACGATGGTCGTACCGATTCTGCTGGTATTAGGTGCGCCCGTGACGCTGCTGCTTAAGGCGCTGGAGCCGCGCCAGGACGGCACGCGAGGCCCGCGCGAGTGGATTGTGCGCATTGTGCATTCGGGATGGTCGAAAGTTGTTACGCACCCCATTTTTGCCGCCGTCAATTTTGCTGGCTCAATCGTTGTTGTTTATTTCACGCCACTTTTCGGGGTGATGCTGCGGTACCATATCGGGCACGAATTCATGATGATTCACTTTACGCTCACGGGCTATATCTTCATGCTGGTGCTTATTGGTATTGACCCGATTCCACACCGCCCTCAGTACCCTATGCGTCTGATTATGCTGATCGCAACCCTGGGGTACCACGCCTTCGTGGGTATTTCGATCATGAACTCGAAGGCCCTGCTGGCCGCCTCCTGGTTCGGTAACTTGGGGCGCACCTGGGGCCTGTCGGCGCTGGACGACCAGAAGATGGGCGGTGCGCTCATGTGGGGTATCGGCGAAATCCCGACCATGATCGTGGCGGTTGCGGTGGGCTTCCAGTGGGCAAAGGCCGACAAAAAACTCGCTGCACGCATTGACCGGCAGGCCGACCGTGACGGGGACGCCGAACTGAATGCCTACAACGAAATGTTTGAGCGTCTGCACGAGGAGGACACGCGCCGCGGCCTATAACCGTGTGCCAGAAAGCCCCGCCCGGGTTCTATAATGATGCCCCCTTGGCGGGTTTTTCGTCCCGTGAGCGTGACGTGCTGGCGGTGGCTTCTTCCGGAGGCTCTTCTCATTATGTGGATGTCTGCCCTGACCGTCGCGCCAACAAAAGCCTGCGGAATATAATAAACCCCATGACTAACAACGCAGCATCAGCCCCCACCTTCGAAGAATGGACCGGGGAAGCATCCCCGCAGGCCGTATCTATTCTCTCTGGTAAAGGCGGCCTTATTGTATCCCCCACAAAGGTCGGTTACATTCTCATGGCAACCGACGGCGAAGGACTAGAACGTAAGTTTGACGCGAAACAGCGCAAGCGCCAGAAGCCTGGCGTTGTGCTGTGCGGTTCCATGGAGCAGCTTGAGGCTCTCGCCCAGCTGACCCCGGAAATCCGCGACTTCTACCAGAAACACTGGGACGAGGACATCCTGCTGGGGTGCATCCTGCCGTGGCGTGAGGACGCCGAGAAGTACCTGCCGGATGAGACCACCAAGGAACTGGCCCGAGACACCCGCGCGACCAGCTGCTTCGTGATCCGTTTTGGTGTGCCCGGTGAGCAGATCGTGCGTAAGCTGTGGGAAGGCGGGCGCCTGACCTTCGCAAGCTCAGCAAACCCCTCCGGTATTGGCAATAAGGGCCGTGCCAGCGGCATTGGTGAACGCATTGAAAGCAGCGTGGATTTGATTATCCGCTCCGACGAGTACGTGAAGTCCATCCAGCCCGATAAGTCTGAGGAGACCCGCCACGAGCAGGGCGTGATGGTGTCCATGGTTGATGATGAGGGCAAGATTGTCCCCGAACAGCACGGCGAGCGTGGGGTAACCCCCGCACCGGTGCTGATCCGTAAGGGCCTGGATTATGAGGCAATTATGCGTCACCTCTCCGACTCGTTCCCCAGCTGGGACTACCGCCACGGCATGTACTACTAGGACGCTTATCCGGCGGGGAAACCGCCGAACCTGTGCCTTTAGCCTCCGTGCGTGAACGTACAGTGTGCAGGGTCTAGAAACCAACATAGTCTTCCGCCCCAACCGGCCTGTAGCTGGTTGGGGTGGGAGCTTTTATGTGGGGGTATCGTCGGAGTGTTCTGCCGGTGAGTCATCGGGGAGGGCGGAGGCATCCGGGGGCTGCTGCGGCGCGAGTGATTGCGCGATACCGTCAAGGATGATGGTGATCTTGCAGATGAGCCAGTCATACGGGTCACGCGTAAAAACATCCAGTATTGCCTGTTGGGCCTGCTCTCGGTAGGGGTCAGTATCCTGGTCCTGATCCTGCTGGTGCGGTGCGGGCTGGTCTTGCCCCACCTGCTCCAGGATGTTCTCCCGCCCCGGGCCGCCATCGGGGATGAGGGCATCAATATGCTCGACTCCGCGCCTGTTGTCGATCACCATATCGAACAGGGTGTCGCAGGCAATAACAGCGTTTTCGGGGGTGAACCCGCGGCGAATTAGGGCGGCGCATAGCTCTTCCAGGAAGTACATTGCCACGGCGGGAACCACCCCGCGTGCGGCTTCGGTGGCGGAGCCGGGGTATTTCTCAAAACTGCGCCACAGGTGCACCGCCTGGGAATGGAGGATGTCCCGCCAGTGCCCTTCAAGCGGGGGCATTTCAACTTGGGAGAACGCGTAGTTCAGGCCCATTCGTACAAGCTCGTCGCGGTCGGGGGCGTACCGGTAGAGGGTGCTTTCACCCACCCCCAGTTTTTCGCGTACCGCCGCGAAGGTGAGGTTTGGGAAACCAACGTCAATGACTGCCTGCGCTATCTGGTCATGGGTGATGCGGGGCGGGCGTCCGCGTCGTGATTGGGTCTGATCCATGGTGAAGTCCTTGTGTGCGCTGTGTGGTTGTTTGTTTTTCACCGTCTACTTTCGATACTACGCTACTGGGCAGAGTTTTATCAGTCATCGGTGTGTTCTGGCTTGTGGAATACCTTTGCGGGGCTTCCCGTGCGGAGAACATGCTGTGCGGGGATGTGCGCTCCCGGTGTGGGTTTGTGCCTGCGGAATACCGCATCACCACACAGATTTTAATAAGTACAGCCTACCCTAATAATTGACTTTACGTTAGCTTAAGCTTACTTTTAAGGGTGTGTGGTCTAACCGCATATGAGAGGTGGCCCACCCCCGCCCCTCGCCGACACGAAGGTACAGCAATGACGCGGTGACACCGCAGAAAGAAGGCGCATCAATGGTACAGCGTCAGTTTCCCAAACCGAGCGAACTCATGGAATTCATGCAGTTCAAAAAGCCTAGCCTGGACTTCACCGGAAACCGCCTGGAAAAAGCGCTGACCATCTACGACCTGCGCAAAATCGCTAAGCGCCGCACCCCCGCCGCTGCCTTCGACTACACCGACGGAGCCGCCGAAGGCGAATTCTCCATGAACCGTGCTCGCCAGGCATTCGAAGACATCGAGTTTCACCCCGGCGTGCTCACTGATGTTTCGACCGTAGACACCACCACCGAGGTACTGGGCGGCACCTCCGCCATGCCGTTCGGTATTGCCCCCACCGGCTTCACCCGCCTGATGCAAACCGAAGGCGAGATCGCGGGATCTGGAGCCGCCGGTGCGGCAGGCATCCCGTTCTGCCTCTCAACCCTAGGCACCACCAGCATTGAGGATGTGCGCAAGGTAAACCCCGACGGGCGCCTCTGGTTCCAGCTGTACGTGATGCGTGAGCGTGAAATCTCCTACGGACTGGTTGAACGCGCCGCCAAGGCCGGGTTCGACACGCTCTTCTTTACCGTGGACACCCCGGTGGCCGGTGCACGCCTGCGCGATAAGCGCAACGGTTTCTCCATCCCGCCGCAGCTGTCGCTCAAAACCGTAGCGAACGCTATCCCGCGCCCCTGGTGGTGGTACGACTTCCTGACCACCCCCAAGCTGGAATTCGCCTCGCTCTCCTCAACCGGCGGTACCGTGGGCGAGCTGCTGAACGCGGCGATGGACCCCTCCATTAACTATGAGGACCTGAAAGAAATCCGCAGCATCTGGCCCGGCAAGATCGTCATTAAGGGCGTGCAGAATGTTGAGGACTCCAAGAAACTTGCCGATTTGGGTGTGGACGGTATTCTGCTGTCGAACCACGGCGGACGCCAGCTGGACCGCGCACCTGTACCGTTCCACCTGCTCCCAGAAGTAGTGCGTGAAGTCGGTATGGACACCGAGGTGATGGTTGATACCGGGATTATGAACGGCGCCGACGTGGTGGCCTGCCTGGCACTGGGTGCGAAGTTCACCCTGATTGGGCGCGCCTACCTGTACGGGCTGATGGCAGGTGGCCGCCGCGGCGTGGACCGCACCATCGAAATTCTCTCCGAAGAGGTGCGCCGCACCATGAAGCTGCTGCAGGTGCAGAACGTGGCTGAGCTGGAGCCCAAACACGTAACCCAGCTGCGCCGCCTGCAGCCGATTCCGAAGGCGTAAGCTCTAAACCTACATAACCTCCCTTTCGCTAGGGGAGGATAAAAGCTCTCGGTGTGAACAAAGCGTTAGAAACTCCTCCTTGTTCACACCGAGAGCCTTTTTAGCATGTAGGTTGCTTCCTGTAGATGAATATATGATGCAGGGCTACGTACTCTTTGTCATAATGAGGTAATTATTTTTCCATGTTCACTCGGCGGAGCACTAATGCGGAGGATCTATAATTGATTTCCTCAATTATCTGAACTTCAGGAGTATCTTCATGGCAGCCTCTGAATCAGTGCCAGAACCTCATGCTGGTTTTACAGCGGATATTACACGTACGAGGCTACCTGCTTCCTTTACTACCGTGCTTATTGGAGAGTCCTTCTCACTTTTCGGCACTCAGATTTCTTCTGTGATGATTCCTCTTATCGTTGCGATAACGCTTAGCGCAGGAGAAATAACTCTGGGCGTTGTCAGCGCTGTAGGGTGGCTGCCCATTATCTTGATAGGACTTATCGCCGGTGCCATTGTTGATAGGCATAGTCGCTGGGCCATGATGGTGGTATGTAATATCACACGTGCCGGATTAATTGGGTTGATCCCAATTCTTGCGCTTACGCAGAACCTCACAGTGACAGTTCTCGTAGTTATCTCATTCTGCATGGGGGTCTGTAACGTATTCTTCGATATCGCTTATCAAACCTATGTCCCCGACATTGTGCCCCCGAATATGCTTGACAGAGCAAATAACAGGTTTGAGCTTATTCGTTCAATGGCTCAGCTTATAGGACCACTTATGGGAGGATTTTTAGCAGCACATTACCGCCCAGAGTACCTAATTACTTTGGATGCAGTAACTTTTCTCATCGCATTTATCGTGTTGCTACTGTTACCAGGTCGTTTCAGGGTTCCATCGGCAATTTCACAGAGAAGTTCGCTGAATACACCCAGTATTATCTCTGATATGTTGGCTGGGCTTAAACTTGTCTGGCGCACGCCTGTTATTCGTTTGGTCGTACTATCTGGTGCCTTCATTAATATTTTTGAGGCAGGAATAAGCGCCTTATTTGTTCTATATGTGACGCGAACCCTTGGATTAGATTCGTCTGCATATGGTATTGCTATAGCGGTAGCAGGGATAGGTGCTTTATGCGGTGCACTTAGCTACCGTATATGGTCGGAGAAAGTTCAAGAGGGAGCCTGTGTAGGTATTGGCGTAGCGTGGATGGCAGTGGGATCGATTCTTACAGCCGCCGCTATTTTTCCTGGATGGTCATGGATCTGTCTGTTATCGGGACAATTTTGTATTGGGTACGGAAGTCCAATCATGAATATAGCTCTCGTAACTTTACGGCAAAAGATCACTCCCGCTGAAGCGCTTGGACGTGTAAATGCTAGTGCCCGTGTCTGCATCATGAGTAGCCTACCGATAGGCGCTCTCATGATTTCTTCACTTGCAGAAGCAGTATCAATCTCAACTGCTCTGTGGGTTGCAGGCCTGGGGGAACTTGTGGTGCTAATCATTTTAGGACCACAACTTTTACGGATTCGTATCCAAGAAAGTTAGAAAGCAGAATTTGTATGTTTTCTCATCTTGCTGACGAGTAGTATTGCCAGACAACGTGACGTTTAGACCATGAATCTATGACAGAATATGACGGCGTATTGCGGGGCGAGTTCATAAACTTTGACCGCCCGGTGAACACGCCCGCACCGCTGGCATAATAGGGTGAAACGAGCGCACCCTGCTGCTCAGCGGGGTCTGGGCGCGAAACCATAGGGGAGAGAATCGTGAGCGAAACCAGCAACCAGCATTCCGGGCAAGATCATACCGGGCAGAAAACCGTGCGCGTGCGCGCCAGCGAACTCATCGGACGATCCTGGCTCAACACCGGCGAGAAGAACCTAGACCTGCAGGCTCTTCGCGGCAAAATCGTGATCCTCGACTTCTGGACCCTGTGCTGCATTAACTGCCTGCACGTGCTCGACGAGCTGCGCCCCCTCGAAGAAGAATTCTCGGATGTGCTCGTCACTGTGGGCGTGCACAGCCCCAAATTTGAGCATGAGGCAGACCCGGTAGCGCTCGCCGCAGCCGTAGACCGCTACGACATCAAACATCCCGTACTCGACGACCCCGAACTCACCACCTGGCAGGCTTATACCGCCCGCGCCTGGCCCACGCTCGTGGTTATCGACCCCGAAGGGTATATTGTGGCGCATCTTTCTGGGGAGGGGCACGTGCAGGGGCTTACCTCACTCGTGCGTGAGCTCGTTGCCGAACACGAAGCAAAAGGTACCCTGCACCGAGGCGACGGCCCCTATGTGCCCCGACCCAAAACCGAGGGAACATTCGCTTTCCCGGGGAAAGCTATCGAACTCCCCACAGAGTTCGGACCCAAAAACCTGTTCGGCACCGGCGCACGCACCTACCTGGTGTCCGACACCGCTAGGCACCGCATCCTGCAGGTTGCCGAAGACCTCAACACTGTGCTGGCAACCTACGGTGGGGGAGAGGACGGCGAAAAAGGCTACGCCGACGGAACCGGAACCACTGCACGCTTTAACGAACCGCAAGGGCTTGCTTTGGTACCCGCCGAACTGCGTGAAAAACTCGGGTACGATGTGCTGATCACCGACACCGTGAATCACCGGCTGCGCTCGCTGAACCTGCGCACGGGTGAGGTTCGTACCCTTGCGGGCAATGGCGTGCAGCGCGTGATTGATGGAGACAACGCCGTCACGGGCAACGCAAACCATATCCCTGAGGATGTGCCCGCCACCGCTGTAGCCCTCTCATCCCCGTGGGATGCGGTCTACTCGCGTGAAGCCGGGCAGTTCGTGATCGCGATGGCTGGCACCCACCAGCTCTTCGGCTACGACCCCGTCTCTGAAACCGTCAGTATTTTCGCGGGCGCCGGGGTTGAAGGGCTGCAGGACGGTACCGCCGAGGACGCATGGTTTGCCCAACCCTCCGGCATTATCGAGGCGCGTGACGGCAGTCTGTGGGTAGTCTGCTCGGAAACTAGCGGGCTGCGCCACATAACCTTTACGCGGGACGAACACGGACACCAGAGCGTACAGGTGACCTCTGCTGTAGGGTTGGGTCTGTTCGATTTCGGGTTTGTGGACGGCGACTCGCAGACCTCACGTATGCAGCATCCTCTGGGACTCGCGGAGCTTCCCGACGGCTCTATCGCAGTGGCAGACACCTATAACGGTGCGATTCGCCGCTGGGATCCTGCCGCGAAGGAACTGAGCACCTTGCAGCGCGGACTCGCCGAACCCGCCGACCTCCTGGTGGAGCATAGTCCGGGTGAGGAGCCCCGCCTGATAATCGTGGAAACCAATGCGCACCAGCTGGTGCGTGCCGCCATTCCGGCGCAGGCGCAGAAAGTGGACGAAGGGGCGATTACAACCGCCCGACCCGCCACGAAGCTCACCGGCGGAACCCTCAAATTCACCTCGCGGTTTACCGTGCCGACCGGGCAGAAACTCGATACCCGCTGGGGAGACCCGACCCAGCTGAAAATCTCATCCACCCCCGAAAACTTCCTGCTGGACGGTGCCGGTACCTCCCAAGGGCTCAGCCGTACCCTCGTGCTCAACCCCGAAATTCAGGAGGCGGTGCTGCACATTACCGCCCGCGCTGCCGCCTGCGACGGCACCCCCGACGGCGATATTCCCGAGCACGCCGCATGCCACCTATACCAGCAGGACTGGGGTATTCCGGTCATCGTCACCGGTGATGCCGCGGATGAGAGCGAACTCGTGTTGGATTTGCGGGGGATTAACTAGAGCCCGCCCTGTGAGCCTATAAACGTCTGCGATATTGCAGAAAATAACTTTTAGCCAAAAAGTAACCAAAGGCGCATACATAAAACAAGAACGGTATGACGGGAATTACATACGTACTAATAGTGCACTCACTGTGAGCTATTCTTTATCTATGCGTATTCACTCTCCCGTCGAGAAGCTCCTGACTGCCTGGGTTATTGGCGTTATCGTGTCCCTCGTGGCGGCCGCTGGCGCGCTTTTCGCCACCAATAAACTGGTGTACGGACCGGAGGGGAAAGTACGCGAATATTTCCACGCACTCCAAACGGGTAACGGATCATACGCGCTGGGGCTGCTCGGGGCCAGAATCCCCGACGGAGACCCCGCTATGCTCGACGGCGACACGCTGCGGCGTGCAGCCTCAACCCTCAAAGATGTGCAGATTGACGTCATAGAGAAAGACCCCAACGGAAATGAAGCAACAGTGCGCGCCTCCTACACCATTGACGGCAAAAGCGAACACACCGATTTCCGGCTCCACCAGGCGGGCACCCACTGGGGAGTCTTCGACCGTTGGGATATTGAGTCGGGGGAGCTGCCCACCCTCACAGTGAAAATCGCGGGGGTTGAGGCAGCCACCGTGAATAACCGTAAAGTCGCCGTCGATCAGGGCGAGGCATCATTCCCGGTATTCTACCCCGGGGTGTACACGGTCGCCTACGACTCCGCAGTGTACACCGCCTCAAAAAGCGTGCAGCAGGTGCTCACAGCAGATGCATCCTCCCAGGCCGATATAGCCCTGGAACCAAGCGAAAAGGCGCTGGAATCCGTACAAACCCAGGTGCGTTCCTACGTTGATAAATGCGCGGCACAAAATACCCTATACCCGTCCGGATGCCCATTTGAGTACTCCTTCGGTGGGCGAGTAGATGGGGCAGTGAAATGGTCAGTTATTGAATACCCGCAGCCGAAAGTAACCGCAGAATCAGACAAAATGTGGAGACTCTCACCCGCAGAAGGCAAAGTAAAAATCTCGTTCGAGCAGCTAGATTTATACACGGGAACCCATAAAGAAATAACAAAAGAAATCCCGTTCACACTCAAAGGCATGGCCGAGGTAGACGCGAAATCCGTGCGCGTCTCCTTCTGAAACACTGCGCCAGTATTATCCCCCCGTTCCCGCCAGCAGGTAAACGCCCCGTATCCGCAGCACCCACGCTAAGACCGGCTGCACCCCAGAAAACCACGCGCCCGAACGGCAGGAATAGGGCAGTAGAAACCGCGCGCCCCACTAGGCTATGAGCGCTCATACCACTAAAGTGGAGAGTATGGCAGAACGCGCACACGAAATCAGCAGCAAACACGGCACCGCCGAACACATCTACCACCCGCGCATCCGCTCCTACGGCAGGCGCGTCGAAGCGGCACTACCGGGCACCCTCACACTCATCGCCGCGCTCGCCTTCCTCGGCTACAAACGGCCCGCCCTGCCCTACACCATAGTGACACTGCTCATCGCGTTCTGCGCCGGTATCAGCCTCTACTCGGTGCTCAAACCCACCATTGTGGCCCTGACCGACACCCACGTGCTGCGTGCCCGCCTCATCGGCTGGAAAGCCGTGCCGCTCAAAAACATAGACCACACCATCCTTGTTGAAAAGCTCTACCCCAAGCAGGCGCACGGCAAAAAAACCACCGGCATGGGGCGGCTGCGGTACCGTCCTGCCCCCGCCATGTGGGCCATCGGCAAAAACAAGAAACCGCTCATGCGCCTGGACGGGCGCGTCTGGGATGCAAAAACAATGCGCACCGTCTCCTCAAAACTCTCGGAGCAGACCACTGTCTACCAGAAAGCGAACGTGCTCGATATTGATAAACTGCACCCGCACCTGATCACCTTTAACGAGCTGCACCCCGGCTGGCGCTCAGCCACCATCGCCGTGGTCGCCGCGCTCGTCATCCTGCTGTTGGGAGCCGGGGCGCTACTGCCCGAAGAAACAGCACGCGCCATCCACCTGATTTCCTCATAGAAGCCACCTACACAACACAACGGGGGCGGTATGTTCGACAACATACCGCCCCCGAAGCCTAGACGCACCCTACTTAGCCCGCGAAAGAACCGCCACCAAATACTCCGAATCCTCGGTGAAAGGACGCAAATCCCAGGTGCTGTAAGTGGCATCCACAGTAAAACCGGCCTGGCGCGCATCCGCAAGGAACTGCTCAAACGAATAATCCCGTCCAGGGCCGGAACCATACCCCACTACGGCCCGGCCGCCCGGGGCCAGCACCCGATAAAAATTCTCAACCACAGGGTACCGGGTAGAACGCGCCAAAAAGCCCATCACATTCCCCGAACACACCAGCAGCTCAAAACCGTCCTGATCGGCTTCACCGTTGAACCCAAGAGCCTGCGGCAAATCCGCCAAATCAGCGGTGACCCAGGAAGCCTCGGGGCACACACGGGTCGCCTCATCAATCAGCTCAGGGTCAATATCCACACCGGTGACGCGGTGCCCCAGCGCGTGCAGCTGCTTACCCACCCGGCCCGGGCCGCACCCGGCATCCAGGATTTTTGCCCCTCGGGAAGCCATCGCATCCAGAACACGTGACTCACCGCCCAGGTCGTTACCCTCAGCCTCCATCTGCTTAAAACGCTCAATATACCACTGCGAGTGGCCCGGGTCGTTTTCCTTCTTAATGAGCCACAGCGACTTTTCGCGCTCGCCGGGGGCATTGAACTGTATCTCAGCCATCAGTTGCCTTTCTATAGGGTGGAAGTGTGTGCACGTCTTCGTTGCGGGCGGGGCCGCGTGGGAGCGAACACGGGCCGCATAAAGAGCATCATTGCGCTCTTTATGCGACCCGGTGTATCTGCTTTGCGGGCGCCCTCTAACAGTCTACTTCTTTGCCGCCGCCTTCTGAATAATCTGCTGGCTGCGCAGCTTCGCCATAGAGGCAGAAGCGGCACGTGAGCTGGGCTTCAGAGGCGGGCGCGTAGCAGCCTGAGGCACCGACAGCTCAGCGGGGGAACGCCGCGACTTGAGCATGCTGGCCCCCGGTGTGTACCGCTTACGCGGCCCGTTGAAACTAGCAGAAGGAGAAGTCACCACGCCGGTGGAAGAGCCAGCCGGTACTGGCTGAGCACCTGCCGATTTAGCGCGCACCGCCTGCTGCCGCATCCCCAGCCGGTACGCTTTCGCGGCGCTGGTGGTCTTGGCCGCCTCCGCACCGCCGCCTGCAGGCTGCGGCTTATTCGCGGGTTGTGTGGGCTGTACACGTGCAGGCTGGATCTGCTGTGCGGTTTGGCCCGAGCCGGTGCCGCCCTGCTGTGGCTGGGAGGCTTTCTGCTGCCCCACCTGAGTCAGGGGCTCGGTGGCATCGTTGGGCTTCTGCGTCGGCACCGGAGCAGTGGCCTGCGCCAAGTCCTCAGACGCCTGAGCGGCAGAAGCTGCCGGGGCTGACGTTTGAGCTTTCTGAGCGGGAGAGGAGGCGTCCTGAGCCTTCTGCTGCTTTGGCTGCTGTGCAGCGGCCTCTTTCGATGCCGTTGGAGAAGCCGCGGCAGGCTGCTGCGCTGCCGTATTCTTCGCGGTTTTTTGGGGCTGAACCGAACTCTGCGCGGGGGCGACCCCAGCGGCCGTACCCTGTTGGGGCGCTGCGGGCTGCTGCTGGGATGCACTCTGCCGCTGAGCTGCGACGTTTTGCTGCGTGGAAGCACCCTGGCCCTGCGCGGGCTGCCTACCCTGTTTCACGGGTGCGGGCTGCTGCGCATTCTGGGATTTCGATACGGCAGCCTGAGGCTGGGTCGGCTGTTCGGAAGCAGGCGCCTTCTGCTGCGCTGGTGCGGTGCGGCCCACCTGACCGTGAGAGACATTGTCCACAGCGGCGGGCCGGGCCGGGGCCTGAGTCGCCGAGCTGCCCTGCACTGGTGCGCGCTGCTCTGAGGCTCCTGCTGCCGAAGCGGCGGCCTGAGCGGGCTGCGCCTCCTTGGGGGCGTTCGGGTCTTTAATGGCGCCGAATTCAACCAGCAGATCATCCATAAGCTGCTT
Source organism: Rothia aeria (assembly GCF_016726365.1). Classification (NCBI taxonomy): domain Bacteria; kingdom Bacillati; phylum Actinomycetota; class Actinomycetes; order Micrococcales; family Micrococcaceae; genus Rothia; species Rothia aeria. The sequence goes on from NZ_CP068102.1 coordinate 1,918,822, forward strand.
CACGTCGCTCGTTCCCGCTACGGGGCCGCCCGCCAGCATCCCGTCGGAACCCAGGATCACGGCCATTGGGGTGCCGCGGCCAAAGTTGTGCATTGCCGCATGCTTGGGATCCACCAGCGCCTCAACGCCCTCATCCAGTTTCTCCAGCTTATGGGCCTGACGAATCTTCTCTTCACTGCTGAACACGGGGTGCAAACCCAGCTGCGGCAGCAGCTTCTGCCACCGGGGAATAGTCTTCAAAATAGGGGTGCAAGAACCGCACGTGGGAGAAGCAAAAAACAGTACACGCGCCTGCACACGAGACATATCGCGCAGGGTGGTCACACGCCCATCGGTCGTGTAAATAGAGGCGTAAGGGATGGGAACCCGCACATAATCCTCGGACTCATCAGCTGCGGAGGGCAGCACCACCTCGGGAATATCCGGGGCGGGCTCGGCCAGGGACTCGCCCCGCTGAATAGCCCACAGGGTCAGCGCGATCAGGCCCGCGCCAACAGCCCACAGCCACCCGGAACCGTTAAGGCCCACCAGCTCATACACCAGTGCCTTCCCGCCAACGAAGGAAGCCACCACGGTGAGAATACCCGCAATGGTCAGCGCAATATTACGGATCAGCGTGTAACGGCTCACCGGTGCCGCTGATTTCTTCCCGAAGCAGTTACAGCCTTCGGTGCGGCCGGTAGCCAACGCCCGAGCAATCACCACCAGGTAGAACACCATAAGCGCACAGGAGGCTATGGCGAACACCGGGAACAGCGGGCCGGGGGCGAACAGAAGCCCGGCGGCGAGCACCAGCTCAGCCCACGGCAGTACAGCGGGGGTGAGCTTCAGTGGCGCAACCGAGTCTAAACCTAAGTTCAGAATACCTTCAACGGTGCTAGAAGGGTCTTTAGCCTTAGCGATACCGCTGGCCGTGAGAGTAACAACAAGGATAGAAGTGCAAAGCAGAAGGGGAGTCATGAGTCCTTGAAAAATTGGGGCCAGAAAATTGTTGTCCTTCCCATACTACTCTCGTTACGTATAAAGATGCGCTTTAATTGCAAGGCTGTGCACATCATTTTTAAAAAATAGCGTCCCGAAGTGCGAAAAAACGTGTGAGCGCATGAATTTCAAGTGTGCAAAGACGAATATTTTTAAGCCCCCGAGCGGATATGTTAGGCCCCACCATGCATATAAATAGGGAGATTTGTCACACACACCGTTACACTGGTGCTTTAGAAAAGTTTCAAGTGACAGGGGTAAAATACGGGTAAACGGGGCGCCGGATGCGGCACCACCCAACGTACACCTGTACAGGTTCGTGCGTACCGCCTGAACCCTGCGGTGAGGCGCATCAGCGCCCGTCGCTACCGTTGCAGTGGAGGTTTCCCATGTCCATAGTCGTCACTGAACCTAAATCCCTGGCCCTTGAAATACTTGATCTTGAGACCGACATATTCGCAACAACCGACAAAAATGCAACTATTGAGGTGCCCCATGCAGAGCTTTTCACCGTGCGCACCGACGAAGGCGCCATACAGCTCACCCAGACAGAACACTACTGGCAGTCACCCTTCGCAACCCGCCCGTCACTGCTGCACTTTCTGACACGCCCCAGGGTAAAAATCACCGTCCCCACCGGGACGTTCCTTGACGCGTTACGGGTGCGCACCAGCTCGTACTGCACTATCGGCGGGATGCGCGCCAGCTACGCCGACCTGACCGCCGCCGAAGGCACCATCCGGTGCAGGAACTCTGACTTTTCACACGTTCAGGCGCGGGCGTCATCGGCGTCGGTCCTGCTAGCGAACTGTACCGTTGATGAGGATGCAAGCCTTAAAGTGGCTGGCGGGGCGGTGCTCACGGTGGGCACGTTTGATGAGATGCCCGGCTACCGGGTGCGGGAGGCAACCGGCAGCGTGGAAATATTCGGAAAACAGTGCCGCACCGGCGACTCGTACGATGCCGAGAATCAGCCGAGCGTGTACATCACCTGCTCCGGCGGGCACGTGGAAGTCGAATAGGTGCAGCTTCAGCAACCAGGCTTATAAGAAGGGGAAGAAAAACGATGAAAGCCAGTTTTATCACCGGAATCCGAAGCGCCGAAGCGCGTGAGATTGAAGATGCGCACCCCCAACAACCAGATGAGGCCCTCATTCGAGTTGCCCATGCGGGCATCTGTGGAACCGACCTTGAGCTGTACGACGGCACCTCAAACTACCTGCGGCGCGGTCTGACCGAGTACCCGCACCATTACGGGCATGAGTGGGTGGGCGTGATCGAAACCCCGCCGCAGACTGTTCACGGCACTCAGCTGAAACCCGGTGCGGTGGTCACCGGAAGCACCATGATTCCCTGCCTGATATGCGATTTCTGTCAGCGCGGGCGTCGGAACCTCTGCACAAACCTGCGCGAAGTTGGTCTCTATGAGCACGGCGGGGCGGCGGCGCAAAAGCTTGTAATGCCAGCGCACGTGCTGACCGTTATTGACGACGGCCCGGGCGCAGAACCACACCCCGAATACATTCTGATCGAACCCCTCGTGACGGTTCTGGAAGGCCTGGCGAAAGCCACCCCAGAACCCGGTGACAGGGTACTGGTGCTGGGCGGCGGCACGATCGGCACCCTCGCGGCACTGGTGCTGAAGCAGTACCCCGTTGAGGTTGCGGTGGTTGACCCCTCACAGCCCGTGCACCTTGCCGAGCTTGGGATTAGGGCCTATAAAACGGTGGACTCTCTCCCCTCTGGGGACTGGGATGCTGTGTGGGAGTGCTCCGGCTCCGGTACGGCGCTACAGGCTACGCCGTCTCTGCTGAGGAACGGGGGCGCGGCGGTGCTGATCGGCTTCCCGCCAGCGCAGACCGGCCTTGACGCCTCAGAGCTTGCCCTGCGGGGGCAGCACCTGGTGGGTGTGCGCCACGGCATCGACCACTATGCGGCTGCCGCGCAGTTCGTGCGGGAGCACCGGGACAAGCTGGGCGCGCTCATCGACAGCAGCTACAGCCTCAACGATGCGCAGGCCGCCTTCGAACGGCTGGAAGCGGGGGAGCGGGAACGCCCCAAGGTGATGCTGAGTATCGATAAATAGTCCCCTAATTTTTCGCCCAAAAAGGCTCTTTATTTCAATAAAGCATTAGAGAACCCGCTTTATTGAAATAAAGAGCCTTTTTAGGTACCGAACCTAACAGCCGATACCTGGCGCAGCTTGGGGATTAGTTAATTTACCCAACCCACTGGTTGATTTCGTTCTGCAAAGCCTTGATGGTCTGGGATGGACCGTCGAGACGGCGATCCTGGGAGATACCATAGTGCTTCTGTAAGTTTTCGATGACAGTATTATTGATCATACTGGGAACCGGGTACTCGATGTTCTTGAGCCCTAGCCACAATGACATATGGAGGATGGTGGGGGAACCTTCTGCCTGCCTAGGTTCTACCCATTCCCAGCCACCGACGATTCCAGGGCATGCAGGTGCCATGTGCGAAGGCTGCGAACTAATCACTCCATCAACGACAAGACCAGCACCCCTGACAGTGTTCATGAACCGCTGCAGCCCCGCGCTAGTTTCAGATCCCCACCAGCCGTCGGCGGAGATAGCGTTGGCGGAGGTTGCGGTTACGAGGGTGGACCCGAAGGCTACCAGCCCTGCCGCAGGAACGCCTATAGCGCCTGCCTTGAGGAGCTTGCGACGGGAGAGGTTTTTGTTTTCTGCGGTCATGATAAAAACTCCTTACACATAAAGCACTGGGTACATCCATGCGAATACTGAAATTCGCAAGAATTTAGACGTACTGGTTGATTTCGTTCTGGAGAGCCTGAATAGTCCGGGATGGAGCGTCGAGACGGCCGTCCGGCGAGACGCCGTAATGGCGTTGTAGGAGGTTGATAGTGCTAGCACTAATGAGACCATCTTCCCACTCATAGAACTTTAACCAACTCTGCATACTCGCGATGGTGGGTGAGCCGTCTGCCCGACCTGATACCCATTCCCAGCCGCCGACAATTCCTGGACATGAAGGTGCCATATTTGAAGGTTGGGAGCTAATGACTCCGTCGACTGTAAGAATGGCTTTGCCTGCTATGGCATTCATGAACCGCTGCAGCCCTGCTGAGGTTTCGGATCCCCACCAGCCGTCGGTGGAGATGGCGTTGGCGGAGGTTGCGGTGACGAGGGTGGAGCCGAAGGCTGCCAGGCCTGCGGCGGGCACGCCTATAGCGCCTGCCTTGAGGAGCTTGCGGCGGGAAAGCCTGGTGTTCTCAAAAGTCATAATTTCTTCCTTTTCATATGTTGAGGCCTATAAAGCGGATATTGACGCCTAAACTGGGGCGCATCCCATAAGGAGAAAAACGCGCCCCAGCTAGGCAGGGTATGGGTGGAAGGTATGAAGAAGAAACCTCTAAACCCACTGGTTGATTTCGTTCTGGAGAGCCTGGACAGTCCGGGAAGGACCATCAAGGCGACCGTCTTGAGGGATTCCATAGTGGCGCTGCAGATAAAAAATATCTCCAGTGCCGAAGATAGGGGTTGGAGGATTCAGATCTAACCATGACTGTAACCATTTGATGGTGGGAGAGCCTTCCGCTTTGCCGGATTCTACCCATTCCCAGCCGCCAACAATTGCGGGGCACTGGCGTACCATTCCTGAATCTTGTGAGCTGATGATCCCGTCGACAACCAGACCCTTGCTAAACTCCTCGCTTGTGAGCCAGCCCTTATTCGTGACCACAGTATTTAAGAACCGCTGCAGCCCTGCTGAGGTTTCGGATCCCCACCAGCCGTCGGTGGAGATAGCGTTTGCGGAGGTTGCGGTGACCAGGGTCGAGCCGAAGGCGAGTACACCTGCTGCGGGCACACCTATAGCACCTGCCTTGAGAAGCTTACGGCGGGAAAATCCGGTGTGTTCATTCGTCATAACGAAAACTCCTTACACATAACGTACTGACTACATCCATGCGAATACTGAAATTCGCAAGAACTTTAGACGTACTGGTTGATTTCGTTCTGGAGAGCCTGAATAGTCTTGGAGGGCCCGTCGAGACGACCATCCTGCGCGATACCGTAGTGGCTTTGTAGCTTATTAACGTGTGTCGAGGAGAAATGAGGGTAAGGGTATGAATACGAACTACCGTCAGCACCTTTCCATTGCATTCCCAGCCACTCTGACATCTTAGAAATTGTAGGGGAGCCTTGATCTATCTGTATGGCCCACTCCCAGCCACCCACAATTCCCGGGCAATAGGGTGCCATTGCTGCAGGTTGGGAACTGATCCATCCGTCGACAACTAGATTTGCGCCTAAAGCCGCATTCATAAACCGCTGGAACCCTGCTGAGGTTTCGGAGCCCCACCAGCCGTCGGTGGAGATAGCGTTGGCGGAGGTTGCGGTGACCAGGGTCGAGCCGAAGGCGAGTACACCTGCTGCGGGCACACCTATAGCGCCTGCCTTGAGGAGCTTACGGCGGGAGAGGCCTTTATTATCGGCGGTCATGGTAGGCCCTTTCGGTAGGGGATGTCTCCCCATCTACCCTAGAAGACCCGTGCTATAAATCTCAAGCATTTACTCAGCAAACCTTAAAGTTTAATGTAAACGTTATTTTCCTGTTTTCAGGTTTATAACGCCTGTGGGGCGCCCCTTCACAGCGTGAAGAAGCCGCACGATGGTGGGCTACACCCCAGTGAGCCTCACCCCATAATCTGCTGCAACCGCATCCCATTCCTGTATAAACTTCGCTGCGCGTGCCCCGGACTTACAAAACACGCCCACGCGCTCCCCGGCGAGCGGCTTCAACATAGAGCGCACTGCATCCTCGGTAGCTGCGGAGAGCGGAAGGTGCAGGGAATCCGGGTACTTCACCTGGGTTTCGCGTTCGTTCTGCTCGCGTACATCCAGCAGAATTTTCGGCAGTTCGTAGGCGCTCAAATCCGTCACGGGCGCACGTTCCGGGTCTGGGGAGAGCGCAAAATTCTGGAATGTGCCGCTCAGCGCCTCGTAGGTGAGCAGCCGACCCTCAAGTGTGGGCAGCCCCGCCAGGAACTTGAGCGTTTCGGTCGCCATGAGCGAACCAATCACCGCCGTGGTAGCGCCCAGCACCCCCGCCTCGGCGCAGGATTCCAGCGTTTCCGGAGTTGTAGGGAACAGATCGCGCAGATGCACCGACCCCGTGCGGAAGACGCTCACGCTGCCCTGATACCGCAGCACCGACCCCCACACCAGCGGAATACCGGTTATCTCGGCGGCATCGGCAATCAAATATTTAGTCTCAAAGGTATCGGTACAATCGACGATCACCGCCGGGTTCTCCTCGGCGAGCAGGTCAAGAATCCAGGATGCCTCCAGGTACCTTCGATACACTGTCACCCTCAGCGCCGGGGCAATCTCGCGGGCACGATGCGCGGCAACCTCAGCCTTCGCCCGGCCGCAATCGGCGATCCCGAACAACGGCTGGCGCTGCAGATTCGACAGCTCAATCACATCGTGATCGACGAGCGCAATCGACCCGACCCCGGCGGCGGCGAGCGCCTGCACCACCGGGCACCCCAGACCGCCCGCACCGATAACGAGCACATGCGCATTGGCGACCGCCTGTTGGTCGAAACCGGGCAGACGATCCTGCCGCAATACGCGCTCAGCTTCGAGAGCCTGCGCCTGCGCGGGGTCCTGTGGCGCTAGAATCTGCGGTGCGTCAGGCGCCGAAGAGCGATCATGCGAGGTCACATCCATGACACCAGACCCTCCGCCGGGGAAGAAGCCTTCGCGTGCTCGCGCTGGGGAATCCTGCCTGCGCTTCGCGCCAGATAGCCTGCCTCAACGGCGGCTTTCATGGCTCGCGCCATCGCCACCGGATCCTGCGCACGGTTGACCGCCGAGGCCAGTAGCACACCCGAGCAGCCAAGTTCCATCGCAAACGCGGCATCCGAGGCGGTGCCAACCCCCGCATCCAGCAGCACCGGAACCGTGGCGCGGGAGCAAATCAGCTCAATATTGTGCGGGTTCAAAATGCCCAGCCCCGTGCCGATGGGGGAGCCGAGCGGCATGACCGCCGCGACGCCCACATCCTCTAGACGTTTGGCGATCACCGGGTCATCAGAGGTGTACGCCATGACCGTGAACCCTTCTGCCACCAGCGTTTCGCAGGCGGTCACAGTCTCGCACACATCCGGCAGCAGGGTGTCTTCATCGCTAATCACCTCAACCTTAACCCAGTTCGTGCCCAGGGCTTCGCGCGCGAGCCGGGCGGTGATAACGGTGTCGCGTGCGGTACGGCACCCCGCCGTATTGGGTAGAGGCGCAATATTTAGCCTGGTCAGAAGCGGAAAAATAGGGGTACCCGAGGCGTGCCTGCGCATGGCGACCGTGGTCATCTCGGTACCGGATGCGACCAGCGCTTTTTCGAGCAGATCCATGCTGGTGGTGCCTCCGGAACCCATAATGAGCCGGGATGAGAACTCTTTCTCAGCAATAATCATGGCCACTACCCGCCCTGAACTGCGGTCAGCGCATCGACCCTAGCGCCCTCGGGCACTTCGGTACTCGCCCACCGTGAACGCGGCACCACAGCACCATCGAGTGCGACAGCGACCCCCTGATCGGTGCCCGCCTGCTGAAGAATCAACGCCTCAAGATTCGTGGCCGAAATGTCTAATAATTCGCCGTTATAGGTTATTTTCATGGATTATTCCTCTCGTTTCTGGTGCACAAACTGGTGGTATGTTGTAGCAAAACCGCGTATCAGTGCTCAAACCTCTTCGGCGAGCAGGGCGCGAACTCCGGCGGAATATCCCCGCCCAAAAACACCTCCGCACCGGCTTTCCCCGCGAGTGCCGCCAGTAAAATTCCGTGCCGAAAATACCCGTTTGAGATCAGCTGCCGCCGCCCGGTCGCCGTGGTGCGGTCGCCAAAGATCGGCAGATCATCCGGGGTTCCGGGGCGCACCCCCACATTCGACTCGATAAGCTCGCATTCTTCTACCGCAGGAACCACCCGAATCGCATCTTTGAGCAGCTGATACACGCCGTCCACACCGGGGCGGGTGCGCGTGTCCTCGCGGCTTGTTGCACCAATGCACACCTCACCGCCTGGCCGTGGAATCACATAAACGGGCCGCCCGTTCACGAACCCGCGCACCACATGCTCCACCAGCGGATGCGGCGCCTGCAAACGCAGAATATCACCGTAGACCGGGCGCAAGGGGTACTGCCCCGCCGCACCCAAACCGGTGCACACAATATCCCCAAAATCCGAGTCAGTCACACGCTCACGCACAAACTCGACCCCGCGCGCCCTCAACGCCTTCACGAGAGCCTGCAAAAACAGCCGAGGCGCCACCTGATGATCGCCCTCAATCAACGCCGCACCCGCCAAATCCGGGGCAAGCGCAGGTTCCAGGGCACGAGCCCGGCTCACGGGAATCGCCTCAGCACTGCGGTTGATCGAACGGTAATACTCAGAAACATCGCGCAGATGCGCCGCATCCGCACGGTCACCCGCCACCACCAACGTGCCGGTCGTATCGTAGCCGGTGGGCGCATCCGTCACTGCGGCGAGCCTGCGCATGAGCGAAGGGTACGCATTCGCGCTGGAAACCATGAGCGGGAAAAGCGCATCCTGCTGAAACTGCACTTCGGCAATAGGCGCGAGCATTCCGCCCGCAAAATAGCTGGCACCCGTGCCGCGCTCGCCGGGGGTTGGGTCATAGACGCGCACCCGCTGGCCGCGTTCGGTAAGCTCAAAGGCAGTGGTCAGCCCAATAATTCCACCGCCCACCACGGTAATAACCTCTGCCATGATTATGCCTGCAATTCCGGGTTTTCCACGAAGGCACGTGCCATTGCAACCCCGGCAACCCCTGTTTCGCGGATGCTCGGGCAGTCTTGCGGCCAAATATCGCCGATGGCGACCACCGGAATCTTCGAAAGCTCGGCAAGTTCATGCAGCCCTTCAATACCCAGCGGCGGGCGGTTTGAGGCTTTGGTCGGGGAGGGGCGGAACGGCCCGGCACCAATGTAGTCGATCAGGTGCGCAACGGTGTTGGCGCGCTCAACAAGCTCGCGGGTGCCGGTGGTGAGACCAATAATGGCGTGCTCACCCAGCAGACGGCGGGCATCGGCGACGGGCAGATCGTCTTGGCCGATATGTACCCCGTCGATGCGCACCCCGCGAGCACGCAGGGCAAGGGCAACATCCACCCGATCATCAATCAGTATCTTCTGGTGGGGGAGCGCGATGCGCGCAATCTCTTCGGCAAGGGCATGCAGGTCGCGGGCGCTGATGGGCTTGGAACGCACCTGTATGCAGGTGGCATGCCGTGCCCGCCGCACCGTTTCGACGGGGTTTTCGCCGGTGACCAGATACAGTGAAAGGTCTAATGGTATGGCGGTTTCGGCGGTGCTGTTGGTTGTCATGGGATCACGATTCGACTGTGAAAGTAGTGTTTCCTGCGTGCTTGCGCGGGCGTTGCGGTGATTTTGCGACGATGCGGCACACGCAGATATTTCTCATTCAGGCTAGCACACAACCTTCGTTGTGCTTCCTGGCTGCGGTTTTGTTGCTCTGATGGTTTATATAAAGCTAAGAGTAGAAGGATCTTGATAATTTCCACAATAAATACACACTTTTGTTATACTTTAGATATACAATGTTTCACGATAGAGAGGTGTATTTACTGTGGCAAAGACGGCGAACATCAATCTGCGCATAGAACCAGAAGTTAAGAGGGAAGCTGAGGAGCTTTTTGGAATTTTCGGAATTTCCGTAAGTGATGCCATCACGATGTTTTTAAACGTTTCCATCATGCAAGGTGGATTGCCCTTTGAACTCAAGCAACCTCAATACAATGCTACAACTGAGCAAGCTATCGCAGAAACGAAAGCTATGATGGAGGGCACCCGTAAAAGTAAACAGTACAGTTCGCCCCGAGAGCTCTTCGCTGAGCTTGATGCTGAAGGCGATGATTAGTGCTTCACCTTGAAACAACATCCCAGTTTCGTAAAGACTACAAGCTCATGAAGAAGAGAGGATTAAATCTTCGTCTCTTAGAAGATGTCCTCGACAAACTCATACGTGAGGAGCCGTTAGAAACAAGGCATCGAGATCATGCTTTGACAGGTAACTATCGTGGATTAAGGGAATGCCACATTCAGCCTGATTGGTTGCTTATCTATGCTATCGACAAGGGACGATTGATTCTGACTGCTTCCAGGACGGGAAGTCATGCTGACCTCTTCAAGATGTAGTTTTTCGTCCGACCAAATTTGTACAGCTAAATGTACTCATTATTTGAACATACGCTTCCAAAAACCACCTGCTCGCGGGGCTAGCTGAGGAAAATAAAAAAGCCCTGGTAAACACCAGAACTTTTGAGAGCGGCTGACGGGCTGGAGGTAAAAAATCGTCCTTTATGGGGCGATTTTTTAGCGTAAGCGATTCCCCAAAGCCTAAAAAAGAGGTCTCCAGCCTAACGGTTGGAGACCTAAGTGGAGCGGCTGACGGGCTGGAGGGTGCGGATTCCGAGTGAGCGAGGTACCAAATCCGCGCCTGGAAGCGATTCCCGTCCAAGGCTGGGTATGCGAAAACCCCTAACAGAAGCTAGGGGTTTATGAGAGCGGCTGACGGGAATCGAACCCGCGTATCAGGCTTGGGAAGCGTGCGCTCTACCATTGAGCTACAGCCGCGTATCCGTAATGGACATATCTAGTGTAGCGTGTGTTTGGGTTTTTCGCATACCGGCCGGGTGCGTGCCTCATCACCCCGCCCGGTAGTGCCCCGCCGCCGCGTCGTTCAGAACCGATGCGGGTGCAATTGTGCGGCACGCCCTAAAATTTGCGGCGCTTCGGTGCGCACGGGAGGGGATACACTAGGTATCCTTAGAGAGTGCTTATCTCAGACCGCGATATACGACAGGAAATTGCTGACGGGCGCATCGTGCTCAACCCGTTCGACGACTCGATGATTCAGCCAGCCAGTGTTGATGTGCGCATCGACCGTTTTTTCAGGCTGTTCGATAACCATAAGTACCCGTACATTGACCCGTCGCAGCCGCAGGAAGACCTCACCCGCCTGGTTGAGGTTGCCCCCGATGAGCCTTTTATTCTGCACCCGGGTGAGTTCGTTCTCGGCTCAACCTATGAGAAGGTGACTTTGCCGTCGGATGTGGCGGCGCGTCTTGAGGGGAAGTCGTCGCTGGGGCGTTTGGGTTTGATGACGCATTCCACGGCCGGGTTTATTGACCCCGGCTTTTCGGGGCATGTGACCCTGGAACTGTCGAATATGGCGACCCTGCCGGTCATGCTGTGGCCGGGTTCTAAAGTGGGCCAGTTGTGCTTCTTCAGGCTCACGAGCGAGACTGAGCACCCTTACGGTTCGGGCGCTTACGGCAACCGCTACCAGGGTCAGCGCGGGCCCACGGCTTCGCGCAGCTACTTGAACTTTCACCGTACCGAGATTCCCGTTACTGAGAATCCCGCAGATTAGCCGGGGTTTATTGTCCTGATGGCTAAGAGAAAAGAGAATACTGTTGTTCCCTACAATGGTTGTGCGGCCCGCTGGCGCCCAACTGAAGGTGGTGTTTGGTCCCGGCGCTGACGAGCAGTTCGTGAGCAAGGTGGAGCAGATTTGGGCTACCCTCGACCCGGTGCTGTATGAGAGCGTTGAGGCGGCTGTTGAGGCGACCCGCTCCGTGGCGCATATGCTCGTGGCGCATGATGGCAGCAGAAACCTGTTTGATGAGGTCCCGCAGCTGATGAACGGTTTCGAGACCATGCAGATGGTGAACGTCACCCGTGAGGCTGAGGCGCTGCAGTCCATGACGTCCATGCTCACGGTCGCTATGATTCAGCAGCTGGTGGGTGGTTCTAAGGTGCTGCTGCATGCTGCCGCCATTGGTGACCCCGCCACGAAGCGTGCCGTTACTTTGGTGGGGGCATCCGGCAGCGGTAAAACCACTGCCTCCCGCTACTTGGGGCAGCGTTTGGCGTACCTGACGGATGAGACCACCATTATTGAGCGCACCACTGGTGCCGTGGTGCCGTACCCGAAGCCGCTGTCGGTCATTGTTGCCCCCGACGAGCCGAAGGAGCAGCAGAACCCCGCCGAGCTGGGGCTGAACGTGGTTGCTGCGGATGATCACAGTTACCGTCTTGAGCGTGTGGTGATCATTGACCGCCGTGATGAGCCGACCTCCCCGCGTATTGAGCCGGTGCCGCTGGCGCAGGCGCTTATGACGATCTGTGAGCAGACCTCGGGGCTGATGTTCACCCGTGAGGGGCTGCGCAGCATCGCCGATGTGATTATTGAAAGCGGCGGTGTGTGGCGTCTGGTGTATTCGGAGGTGCAGCAGGCTGAGCCGCTGGTGTATCAGTTGCTTAGTGGTGAGGGGCTGCCGGAGCGTGAGGCTGAAGGGTACCAGACGTTTGAGCCTGCAGACGCCCTGCCGAACGTGTTCGCTAACGGTACTGTGACGGTGGCCCGTGCGCCCGGTAGTGAGGGGTACCTGGTGGGGGAGGAGACGTTCCTGCTGCACCGCGGTGAGGCCCTGAACGAGCTGTCGGGGTTCGCAGCCGAATGCTGGATCGCTGCTGAGCAGCAGATCTCTTCAGAGAAGCACTATGAGCTGCTGTGCGAACTGTTTGAGGGTCTGCCGCGGGATGCGTACGATACGGTGATTACGCAGCTTTCTGAGGCGGGTATTTTGACGGTGCGCACGGTGGATGACCCGCTGTACACAGACCCTGAACCGGCTGAGCCGGATGCCGCCGACCCGGATGCGGCCGCCTCTGAAGAGGGCGCTCCCGGTAGCGAAACCGCCGCAGAAGATACCGCAGAAGACGCCGATGGGACTCCCGCAGGGGGTACCACTCAAAACGCGGAGGCCACCGAGTAGGCTGGTCCGCAGACTGACTAGGCACAAACGCACCGGCCGCATCACAGAGTTATTTTGTGATGCGGCCGGTGCGTTGCGGTATGCTGCCCCTTACCGCCGGTGGGCGGCCTTGTGCTCTTTCCTCTCCCGCTTCACCTGTTTCTTCTCCAGCCGGCGGGCTTTACGCTGCCGCAGCGCCTCCGGCGATTCCAGCGGCAGGAGCATGAGCAGCCCGGCCAGAATCACGATCATAATCCCCAAGATGCCCCACACCTGGGCGTTGAAAATCACCACGAAAACACCGAACAGCATGGGGGCTAAGAAGCTTGTGGCCCGCCCGGTTGTGGAGTACAAGCCGAACAGTTCACCCTCCGTGCCCGGGTCGGCAATACGCGCCAGGAACGTGCGGGACGCCGACTGCGCCGGGCCCACAAACAGGCACAGCACCAGTGCGCACACCCAGAACGTGCCCGGGTACGGGAACAGCAGCAGCGGGGTGGCGGCCAGCAGAATACCCACCAGCGAGAACACAATAATTTTCTTCGGCCCCAGGTAGTCGTCCAGGTACCCGCCAAGGACCGCGCCAATAGCGGCCACGGCGTTACCGGCAATACCGAAAATAATCACATCAGATGTGGTGAAACCGAACGTGCCCGCCGCCAGGATACCGCCGAACGTGAAAATGCCGGTCAGCCCGTCACGAAACACCGCGCTTGCCAGCAGAAAGTACAGGGTCTGCGGGGCGCTTTTCTGCAGCCGCACAATGGTGCGCCACAGCTCCCGGTACGAGGCGAACAGCCCGCCCTGGCGGGCCGGGGAAAGCCGTGTAAAACCGCGTTCTAAGAACTTCAGCTCACGCACGGGCAGCACCTCCGGCAGGAACCGCTCCCGGCGCCGCATCCGTACCAGCAGTGGAAGGCAGAACACCAGGCACCAGAACGCCGAGAACAGGGCGACAGCACGGATATTGAACGCATCGTCGGTGCTGAGCCGCAGCCCATTCGGTTCAAGCACGAACCCCCACAGCACCACACCCAGCGCCAGCACCCCGCCCAGGTATCCGGCCGACCAGCCAAGACCCGAGATTTTGCCGATATTATTCGGGGTTGAAACCCGTGGAAGCACAGCGTTGTAGTTCACGAACGCGAACTCACTGAACACGCTTGCCGCCGACACCAGGCTCACCCCCAGCCACAGGTACGCTGGGGAGGGCGCAACGAAAAAGCACAGCGCCGTCAACGTCACCAGCGACAGCGTGTTCACACCCAGCCAGAAGATGCCCTTACCCGTTTTATCGGCACGCTGGCCGGTGACTGGCGCCAACAGGGCGATGAAAAACCCCGCAATGGTCAGCCCCAGCGACAGCGCCGCAGAGGTGCCCTCCTTAGACCCGAAGTATGCGCTGGTGAGGTAGACCGTGAAAATGAAGGTGGTCATGATGGTGTCGAAACTTGACGATCCGACGTCCCAAAGCACCCATGAGGCCACCGAACGGCGGCTGGTGCTGTGGTCAGGTGTAGTAGCCATGTTCTTTGAAAAGCTGTCAGGCGGGCGCGACCGTGCGCATTCCGCGGGGATGTTTTGTGTGAAAAAGTGAAGGACACGCGGGCCGGTGCGGCGAACCCGCGCATCCCCTCAAAATACCCGCATCAGCGGGTGGTGTGCGGTACGGTACGCGCTACCGGGTGGGCAGGAAGCGACGCTGGGCGCGGGCAATACCAATGCTCACCAGCGTACCCACCACCGAGGTGAGCACCGCCCAAATAATAACGTTGCGCACGGTGTCTTCAGATTCGGGGGCGATAGTCGGCGGTTCATTGCCAGTAACACCCTTCCACACATAGCTCAGGCCCTTGCCTACGAGAGCGGACGCGGCGAGGTTCACACCGGTGATGGCGATTTTGGCGACGGGGTTCATATAGTTTCTCCATTCGATAGAAATACCCTACCCTCTAGCGTATATGCTTTTACGAGGTTACGCGCACCCGGCGCGGATTTTTCAGGGTGTGATACCCGCCCCGCCACATCAAAAGCCACTTTCGGGCAGCTTCACGCCTATTACCCGCTATTCTTTGGGCAGAACACGGTCTTTGAGCGGGATTCACCAAAGCCTTCACCTGTATGTAGAATATGTATGGACCCCGGGCGGTACCCGGGCATTAACGACAGGGGAGCGCCCTACGGCGCTGAGAGTGCTACGCAGACCCTCGAACCTGATCCGGTTAGTACCGGTGTAGGGAGTCGACTATTCTCGATAACCCCGCCCACATACACGGGGCGAGGCTGTCCCCCTTCCAACGACGGGAGGAAAAATGTCACATAAATCTCGCCTCACATGGCGTGTGAACGAAATCGTGATCGTATCGGTCGTGGCGGTAGCCTGCGCCGTAGTGTTCTGGGTGTGGGATATTGGGGTGAGCCCGGCCGCTAAAACCATTTTCGCGGCCGTCCCCGAATACCAGCCCCTCATTGGCGGTGCCTGGCTGCTCGCCGGGGTGCTCGGTGGGTACCTGATCCGCAAACCCGGCGCCGCACTGTACTGTGAGGTGGTGGCCGCCATTATCTCAGTGCTCCTGACCGGGGGCGCTTTCAGCGGTGAGATTCTGCTGGCGGGCCTCATCCAGGGTGTGGGCGCCGAAATCGCCTTTGCCGTGTTCGCATACCGGCGCTGGAACCTGCCGGTGGCGGTATTCGCCGGTGCGCTTGCGGGGCTGTTCATGGGCGGCAACGAAATCCTCATCTACTACCCGGATATGGACCCCATCAAAGCCGCAATCTACATCGTGTGCTCCGTGCTCTCGGGGCTGGTAATGTCCGGTATCGGCTCGTGGGCGCTCACTAAGGCGCTCGCGAAAACCGGTGTGCTCGCCTCCCTCGCCTCGGGGGCGCAAGCCCGCACCGTGCAGGCGTAACACCTCACTATCGCAGGAGAAAGGCACACCGTGAACACCACCACCGTGGGGCAGCACCGCACCGCAGAACCAGCAGGCTCAGCGGGGGCACGCATCGAACTGGACGGGTTCGGGTGGCACCACCCCGGCCGTGAAAAACCCGCGTTTTCGGGGATTACCCTGAGCATCGAACCCGGCCAGAAAGTGCTGCTGCTGGGGCCCTCCGGCGCCGGGAAATCCACCCTGCTGCACGCCCTAGCGGGGGTTATTCACGATGATGACGGGCACAGCCAGCTCGGTACCGCACGCATCGACGGGCACACACCCGCCGATGCGCGCGGAATAGTGGGGCTCATGCAGCAAGACCCGGAGTCGTCGGTGGTGCTGGCCCGCGTGGGCGACGATGTGGCCTTCGGCCCCGAAAACCTGTGCATTCCGCGCGAAGAAATCTGGGAGCGCGTCAGCCAAGCCCTGAGCGCCGTGAACCTGGAGCACCTGAGCCTGGACCACCCCACCAGCGCCCTCTCCGGCGGGCAGAAACAGCGCCTGGGGCTTGCCGGGATCCTGGCGATGCACCCGCGCGCCATCCTGCTGGATGAACCCACCGCCAACCTCGACCCGCAGGGGGTGCAGCAGGTGCGTGAGGCCGTGGTGCGGGCGGCCGCGCACACCGGGGCCACCCTCATCGTGGTGGAGCACCGGGTGAGCGTGTGGGCGCAGCACATGGACCGCGTGATCGTGCTCGGCTCCGGCGGAGGCATCACCCACGACGGCCCGCCCGAGCAGGTGCTTGATGAGGCCCGCGAAACCCTCATCGCCGACGGCGTGTGGGTGCCCGGCTACGTACCCGAAACACCCGGCACCCCAACGGCGCCAAAAGCCGAGCTGCTCTCCGCCGAAAACCTTGCTATCACGCGGGAATACCCCACCAAAAAACAGCTGCGTGCCCGCCGTAAACAGCTCAAAACCATGCCGGATGCCGCACCCGTGCGCATCAGCATGCCCACCCTGCGCGGCGGGGTGAACCTGAGCATCAGGCAGGGGGAGCACCTGAGTATCCTGGGCCCAAACGGTGTAGGAAAATCAACGCTTGCCCTCACCCTGGCCGGGCTGCTCTACGCCGCCGACGGCACCCTGTGTGCGCATCCGGCGCTGCAAAACCTCGCCCACGAGGCGCACCCCGCCAGCTGGGATGTGCCCTCATGGAACCCGGCGCAGCTGCTTGGGCGAATCGGGTACGTGTTTCAGGAACCCGAGTACCAGTTCGTGCGCGGCACCGTGCGTGAGGAGCTGCAGCTGGGCCCGCGCCGCCTAGCCGCTTTACGCCGTGAGCCCGTGGATGAGGGCGCGCTTGCTGCCGCCACCGAGTCCCTGGCTGAGCGGCTGCGCCTTAGCGGGCTGCTGGGTGCTAACCCGTTCACTCTTTCCGGTGGGGAGAAACGCCGCCTGTCGGTGGCCTCGGCGCTGGCGACCGCGCCCCGCGTGCTCATCCTGGATGAGCCCACGTTCGGGCAGGACGCCCACACTTGGGGTGAGCTGGTGCGCATTATTCGCGGGCTGCTGGCCGAAGGGACGGCGGTGCTGTCTATCACCCACGATATGGAGTTCACGGCGGCCCTGGGTGGGCGGAGCATCACCCTTGATGCGCCCGCCCGGGATGCTCAGGAAGGAAACCGCGCATGAACACGGATTTTTTCGGGCCAAGCGCCGAACGGAACAGCTGGTTTGGCGGGCTGAACGCGGGGGTGAAATGCGTGGTCACCGTGGTGCTTATCCTGGCGGCGATCCTCATTAAAGACCCGGTGAGCGCCACCGTCATGCTCGTCCTCGAACTGGTGGGGTTCACGGTGGTGGGTTTCCGCCCGGTCAACCTGCTGGCCCGCGCCTGGCCCATCCTGGTGGCGGTGGCCAGCACCGGCTGGAGTGTGGCGATCCTGGTGAATAAGACCGGCCCCGTGATCCTCGACTTCGGGGTGAATAGTATTACGCAGGGTTCGTTGGCTGCCGCCGTCTCAATGATGCTCCGCTCCCTGGCGATGGTGCTGCCCACGTTCGCGTTCGTGCTCTCAACCGACCCCACAGACCTGGGGGATTCGCTGGCGCAGACCTTCCGGCTCCCGGCACGGTTTGTGCTGGCCGCGCTGGCGGCGCTGCGCCTGGTGGGAATCCTATTTGGGGAGTGGAATACGCTGGGGCAGGCGCGGCGTGCCCGCGGGCTGGGCGCGGGGCAGGGCCCGTGGGGGCGGCTGCGCACCGGTGCGGGGCAGATGTTCGCGCTGATGGTGCAGGCTATTAGGCGCGGCTCACGCCTGGCGGTCACCATGGAGGCGCGCGGGTTCGGTGCGGGGGCGCGGTCGTGGGCGCGTGTGCCCGCCTATTCGCGTCGGGATGCGTACCTGGTGGTGGCCTCAGTGGTGATTGTTGCGCTCGCGTATGGGGTGTCGTGGTGGCTGGGCGCCCTGCAGTTCCTGTGGGGGTAGCGGGCATTGAGTACACCTGGTGATTGGAGGGCGGGTCACCGCATGGATGTGTATGCTGCTGGCTTTACGGGTATGCAGGTGACAGCTGCCGGTGAGACAGGGGAGTATTTTCTGCACGGCATCTTTAAACATATGCCGTTCTCCATTCAGCTAAGTGACCCTGCCGACTATCACGATGCTGATTTTGTGTTTGTTGCCCACAGAATGAACCGTGCATCTGCGTACCGGCAGGACGCCGAACTATTGCTACAGAACATCCTGGCTGAAAACCCGGGCGCATTAGGGGTCTCTGAGGGTGATCGTGCACCCGACGGGCCGCTTCTTTCGCTGCCGGAATTTATGTTCTATGAGGGCAGCAGCTGGTCTATTGTTTTTAGGGAAAGCCCGCTACCTATTGCCGAGCCGTACGGCATACTCATTAACTTTTGTGATAGCAAAATTATTGGTTTTGAGGATATTTCCGGCTCAGAAGAAATATGACAAGCCATGAGCACGCGGGCGGAAGCCCACCCCGTCTGGTTGACCACCTAAACGCCCGGGGCGTCTTCTGCACGGTTGTACTGCGGCACATGTGGGCTGGTTTTGGCACAGGAGAACAGTAGAGAAACCGGGGACACCGTGGTAGGTTGAGAA
This sequence comes from Rothia aeria, assembly GCF_016726365.1. Taxonomy (NCBI): domain Bacteria; kingdom Bacillati; phylum Actinomycetota; class Actinomycetes; order Micrococcales; family Micrococcaceae; genus Rothia; species Rothia aeria. The sequence continues at coordinate 1,937,663 of NZ_CP068102.1, forward strand.
CACTGGTGTTAAGACTCGAAAAGCTGGTGCGGGTAAAGCATCTGATGCCTGCCGCCGCCGTCTTAACCTTGTGCATACAACCAGTCGTAGAAGGGCTATTAGTATGGCGGTGTACACGCGCCAGGTGCTGGTGAACGCTCCACCCAATCAGGTGTTCCGGTACTGCACCTCACAAACCGGGTTCTGCCAGCAGTTCCCCTTCCCCGTCCGCTGGCTTACCGGCACTGACCACTGGCAGCTGGGCGACATTCTAGATTTCAGGTACCGGGTGTGCGGCCTGTGGCTGCGGCACCGTGCAGAGGTGGAAAAGCATGAGTGGGGAGCACTGTTCACCGATACTATGCGTAAAGGCCCCTACCGGACATTCCGTCACACACACCGCTTTGAGCCTTCAGCAGGCGGCACCTGCATGACAGACACCATCGAATTCACAACAGGGTTAGGTGCCCTAATCGACAGGCTCATTGGTGTGCCCATTCTGAAGTACACGTTCCGCAAACGTCACGAGGCCCTGTCCCAGGTGGACTGGGCAGACGTCTTATAACTTGAGGAGAAGCACATGCCCACCACGCACTATCAAGACGCTGATTTGTTCTACCGTCTAAGCGGTGAGCCTGAAAACCCGGCCATGCTGCTTCTGCACGGTGGGTTCGGGTCAGCAGAGGATTTCGCTGCTATCCTGCCTGAGCTGCAGCAGCACTTTTTTGTGGTTGAAACCGACGCACGCGGTCACGGGCGTTCCACCCGCGGCACGGCTGAACTCACCTACGCGCAGCTTGCCGAAGACGCGCGTCATATTGTGCAGGTTACCGGGCTGCGGGAATACCATGTCTTTGGTTTCAGCGATGGCGGCACGGCGGCTTACCGGCTAGCGGCTGAGGATACACGAGTGCTTTCGGTAGTGACTGTTGGTTCGTCGTGGAGTGGTGTACAGGATGCCTCCGTACGGGAGATGTTTGAGAACCTGTCGCCCGCACTTTTCCGTGAGCGCATGGCTGACAGGGTCGCATCCTACGAGAGGCTGAATCCGCGCCCTCACCTTGAGACACTTGTAGACGATCTGCGTCACCGGTGGCTGGACACCACGGAGACAGGATACCTGAACGAGCATGTTTCCGCGATTAAGGTGCCTGTGCTGGCCGCGCGTGGGGAGAACGATTTTCTGTTTTCTCTACAAGAGCTGGCGGAACTGCGTGAGCACCTGCCCGAGGCGCACCTGATGAATGTGCCGTTCGCCAGCCATGAGGCTATCAGTGAGCAGCCCGGCATCATATGGGCTGCCATGAAAACAATGTACGGACTATAAACAGAGGAAATCGCTGAGGGCTGGTGCTTCTGCAGGTACGATAAAGAAGCACCTGCCGCAACCGAAAAATTTGAGAAAACCCATGCGATATAACGACTACCAGCAGCCTATCGGCGATGCCCTGCCCGACTACCGCGCGGGTGAGGCCCCCAGTGTTGATTGTTTACAGGGGCGCTACTGCCGCCTCGAAAAACTTGATGCAGAACGCCACGGCGACGACCTGTACGAGGTCTACGGCCCTGAAGCGCCCAAACCAAGTTTCACCTATTTGTCCCTGAACCCTGTTGCTGACCGAGCAGAGTTAGAGACCCTCCTCAAGCGCATGGAGGAATCCACCGACCCGTACTATCTGACTGTGATAGATCAGGATGGGCGTGCGATTGGCACTTTAGCGCTCATGCGCATTAACCCCGCCCACCGTGTTATCGAGGTGGGCAGCGTGACCTATGGCGAACGTCTAAAACGCACGCGCGCCGCCACGGAAGTGCAGTACCTGCTGGCGCAGTACGTGTTTGAGACGCTGCACTATCGCCGCTACGAGTGGAAATGCGATGCACTGAATGAGCCTTCACGCCGCGCAGCCGAGCGCCTAGGCTTCACCTATGAGGGAACGTTCCGCCAAGCCGTCGTATATAAAGGCCGCAACCGCGATACGGCGTGGTATTCAATGCTGGATACCGAATGGGAGCAGCGTAAACACCGGTTGCTGCAATGGCTGGATCCGAAGAATTTCGATGCGCACGGTCAGCAGCGCACCTCCCTGCGGGAGATCGCTGTGTAGCCGTTAGCCGAACGGGTGCCCTGGGGTATTGTCAGAGCCAAACGGCATAGATACTATGGGTATTTTCTAACGTCGAACGGAAGGAAATACCATGAAAACCCTTGTAATTGTTACTCACCCGAATATCCACGAGTCTACGGTCAACAAAACCTGGGTGCAGATGCTGCGCCAGCATCCGGACCGGTTTACCGTGCATGAGCTGTACAGCGAGTACCCCGACGGTGTGATTGATGTAGAGCGCGAGCAGGCTCTCGTGGAAGAGCACCAGAACATTGTGCTTCAGTTTCCGGTGTACTGGTTTAACTGCCCTCCGCTTCTGAAACAGTGGTGCGACGAGGTGCTGACGTACGGGTGGGCCTACGGATCAAAGGGTAAGGCATTCGAGAATAAGAAACTCGGTATTGCCGTCTCGCTGGGCGCTCCCGCCTCAGAGTACAGTGCGGAAGGCTCCGTTGGGTACACTGTTGCTGAAACCCTGCGCCCCTTCGAGCTGACGGCTAACTATATTAGCGCCAATTATCAGCCTCTCTTCACGTTCCACACCATCGACACCTATGAGAGCTACGATGAAGCCGCCGCCCAGCTGGTGGCAGACAGTGCGGGTGATTACCTGGCGCACCTGAACACCTACTACGCCTAGCAACAGCCTGTGCGGCCTGCGCGGGCCGGGAAAACCCGCAAAAGCTTATGGGGCAGGGGGTTAGGAGAGCGAGTTGAAGTTCCCCAAGAATACCGCCAGCCCCATGAGCAGGCTGTACGCCAGCGCCACAATACCGGCCTGTTTCAGCACGGGGATGAGGTCTTTGCCGGTGCGCCCAGAAAGCACCGTCACGCATGAGTAAACGGTCGGCCCTACCAGCACAAAAATCAGCGCAAACCACGGGTTCTGCGGCACCAGCACGGTACACAGCAGAATCGCCAGGATCATCTCAACCGCGTAGGTGATGCGTGCGGCCCTATCACCCAGCCGCACCGCCAGGGTGAGCTTACCCGATTCACTATCGGTGGGGATGTCGCGCACATTATTCGCCATGAGCAGCGCACACGAGATCAGGCCCACCGCTCCGGCCCCCACCCACCCGGTGAGCGTCAGCTGATTAGTTTGCGTGAATAACGTGCCTAAAGTGGCAACCAGCCCAAAATAGATGAACACGAACACGTCACCCAAACCCATATACCCGTAGGGCCGTTTCCCGCCGGTGTACCCCCACGCCGCAAAAAGCGCGGATGCGCCAACCGCCAGGAACCACCACTGGTTCGCTAACGCCACCAGCAACACACCGGAACACACGGCGAGACCGAAACACAAAAACGCGGCGAACTTAACCGCTTTCGGGCTTGCCGCACCTGAACCGACAAGGCGCATCGGGCCGACCCTGCCCTCATCGGTGCCTTTGACACCGTCAGAGTAGTCATTCGCGTAGTTCACGCCCACCTGCAGGAAGAACGCCACCAGAAGAGCAAGCACAGCTCGTAGGGGACGGAACGAATGCAGCTCGGCCGCCGCCACAGACCCCGCCACGATCGGCGCCAAAGCAAGCGGTAGGGTGCGCAGACGCGCCCCCTCAATCCATTCTGCCGGTGATGCCACGGCTATGCCCTCCTTCACACACGGTTGGTTTGCTGCTCGGCGTGCGCCTTACACAGCATACTGTATATTGCCAGCCGGTCAGGTTTGCCCGTGCTTGTGGCCGGAAAATCAGGCACAATACGCACCACCTTCGGCACGCCCGCCGCACCCAGCCGTGCGCCGCACAGCTGCTGCAGCTGCCTTGCTGTTTCGGCAGCGTCCGCACCATAATGCCCGGGCAGGTTCCGCAGGGTGACGGCGGCAATGACGGCGGCCCCCCACCGCGCGTCGGGAACACCGGCCACCGCAGCCTCACGCACCGCCGGGTGGCTTTCAAGGACGGCGGCGACTGCGTGAGAAGAGACTTTCACCCCGCCGGTAATAATCACATCATCGGAGCGCCCCAGAACACTCAGCGCCGGAGCACCACCGTCCTCGGGAGTGTTTGGGGCGGGGGGCACGAGTGAGCCGTAATCGTCGGTGCGGTACCACCGGCACCCGTGGGCATCAACGAAGAAATGCGATGCGGTGCGCGCGCTATCGCCCAAGTACCCGCTGGCAAGGTGCTCACCACCGAGCCAGATACGCCCGGCCGCTTCAGCCCCGGCCACAACCGGGCTGTCTGCTAAACCTGCGTCCTCGGGAACCACACGCAGCCGCACCCCGGGCAGGGCTACCCCCGAATAGACGCACCCACCGGCGGTTTCTGCGCTGCCATAGGTGGTGACCACGTTCAGCCCAAGCTCGCGCGCGGCTGCCAGCAGGGAAGCGCTTGCCGGGGCGCCGCCAAGCAGGATTCCGGTGAACTGGCCGAGCGCATCGTAAATTTCTGACCCCAGTGCGGGGCTGGCTTCGGCGGCTTCTAGGAGCTTATGCACCTGCGTGGGCACAAGAGAGACGAACCGGCGGGCGCAGCTGAGCCGTTCGGCGGCGTTCAGAAATACTTCGGGTGTAAAACTAACCCCGTCGGTGATCGATGCGGCAACTACCGGCGTCGTTCCGGCGAGCACCGACCGGGCGAGAACCTGAGCCCCCGCCACATAGTGCGCGGGCAGGGCGAGAAGCCATTGCGCAGGAACCTCAGAAGTAGCCCTCTGCGGTTTAGCTGAACCGGCCGAAGGGTAGTCCGCAAAAAACCTCTCGGTCGCCCGAGCGGATGCCCGCAACGCCCGTACGCTTAACGCCGTCTGTTTGGGTGCACCCGTGGACCCGGAGGTGCCCACCACGAGCGCAATAGACTCCGGGTCTTCTGTTTGCCCGAGCGGGTCTTGACCATTCCGAGCACTGTTCGGCAAGTCCCCGGTAAGAGAGCGCTCGAAGGCGCGCAGAATCTCTTGCGGATTGGCGGGCTCATCGGCGCTGAGGATGACCGCGTGCGGATGCAGCGCATCCTGGCGTGGAGCAGGAAGCGGCGTGAGTGAACCGGGGAATGCACCCGTCATAGCGCCTGCTTCGCCGCTATCCACCCGGGACTTACGGGGATCGCAGTGGCCTCCCGGCACAACAGAACGGTTATTCTGCAACGCGTAAAACCCTAGAAATAGTAGGGATAGTTCGACCAGTCGGGGTCACGCTTTTGTAGAAACGCATCGCGCCCCTCCACAGCCTCGTCGGTCATATACGCCATGCGGGTTGCCTCTCCCGCGAAAACCTGCTGCCCGAGCATACCGTCATCGGGCAGGTTGAAGGCGTACTTGAGCATACGGATAGCCTGCGGAGACTGCCGGGCAATATGAGCCGCATATTCCAGACCCTTATTTTCCAGCTCTGCGTGGGGCACCACATCATTAACGGCACCCATCTCGTACATGCGCTGCGCATCGTACTCTTTGGCGAGGAAAAAGATTTCGCGCGCAAACTTCTGCCCAACCTGCCGCGCCAAAAGCGCCGAACCGTAGCCCGCGTCGAAAGAGCCAACAGTCGCGTCGGTCTGCTTAAACTTGCCGTACTCTTCGGAGGCTATGGTCAAATCCGCAACCACGTGCAGGGAATGCCCGCCACCCGCAGCCCACCCAGAGACCAGAGCGATCACAACCTTGGGCATGGTACGAATCAGGCGCTGCACCTCCAGAATATGCAGCCGCCCAGCACGTGCAGGGTCAATAGATTCGGCGGTGTCGCCGCTGGCGTAGTGGTAGCCGTCGCGCCCACGGATGCGCTGGTCACCGCCCGAGCAGAACGCCCACCCGCCATCTTTGGGGGAGGGGCCGTTCCCTGTCAGAAGCACAGCGCCTACATCAGAGGTCATGCGGGCATGATCGAGCGCCCGGTAGAGTTCGTCCACAGTATGCGGGCGGAAGGCGTTACGCACCTCGGGCCGGTTAAAAGCAATGCGCACGGTCGGCAAGTCGCGCAAGATTTCGCCCGTCTCGTCGCGCTGCACCTGGCGGTGGTAGGTGATGTCGGTAAAATCCTCAAACCCGTCAACGATGCGCCAGTGCTGCGGGTTGAAAATATCGGAAACCTGGGGAGGGAACGTAACAGTCATGCCCCCTATTTTACGCGGGGTTCACCCGCCCGTGTCCCAAGGGCGAAACGGTGCTGCACCCTCAAGGGAACAGCCCGTCAAATGCTACAATCAGGGCATGAGTGGCGTAGCCGGTATTCAACGTATGTACGCTCTTCCACATGAGGAGCGCGTACTTAACATTTTGCGTGCTTACGGTGCTACCCGCGCTCGCCTTTTTGGGAGTGCGGCACGTAACGAGCTCACCCCCACTAGTGATATTGACATACTTGTAGAGTTCGGAAATGATTCCGGTTACCAAGCTTTCTGCAAGAGTGTGGATGCTGCGGTTGAGCTGGAACAAGAACTGCACCGTCCAGTGGATCTTGCGTTATCAATTGATCCACGCATGTGGCAGTATATAGAGCCGGACCTTATTGAGCTTCCCCTATGAAAACCCCGTTACCTTATCTTGAAAATGCGCTGGATTCTGGGCATCGTCTGCTCGGGTTTTTACCGCCCAGCTATGACGAATTCATGGATTCAGATCTAATTCAGAGCGCGGTTTGCATGAGACTGCATGAGCTTGGTGAAAACCTGGCAACTATTCGTCGGAAATTTCCCGAATTCTGCGAAATGCATCATGCGCCTGAATGGCAATATCTGATTGCAATGCGACACATCATTTCTCACGGATACCGGCAACTTGATATGGGCATCATATGGGAAGTTAGTTCCACCAGACTGGTAGAGGTCCTTAAGGGTATCCAAACAACTCGTGACACCCTAGCTTCTAGCAAATAGTCCACTGCTTGGTAGCGGGTGATGCACCCTGAATATCCGTTATTTTCCGCACATGCCCGTCTACCGCTTCCGTGGGCACCGTGGTGCATCCTGTGCGTGCCAGGTGCCGCCGCTGGGCACCTGACGCCTGTTCCGGGTATGCAGTATTTTCCCTAGTCGGTGCATAGTTTTCCCGTAGCTGGCGTGTTCTTGCGGTGGTGCCTCACGTTGCGTCCTGTGGGGTGTGGCCCTTAGAAACTTCAAGCAGAAAACCTTATTGTTGTGTGCGCAACATCTGAAAAAATGTAGGTCACCTGCAACCTGAACCTGAGACTTTTATGCATAATCAATGTATAACCGACAAAATTAAGTGCGGACCGGCGAGCACTCCCGTAAGCTGAGGGGACAACACCAGCCGCACATACCTGATGAGGTACACCATGCCCACAACCGACTCACCAGCCCCCGACCCTCGTTTCGACCGCCAAGCCCGTTACATCTCCGCACTGGAACAGCTCGCTGACCCTGCCCCCGTCACGCGCCTTAGCGGAGCCCAGTCCCTCATATGGCTCATTGACGAATGGTTGGCCGACGAGACCCTGCCCGGCCCCACCCGCCACGCCGAGGCCACCGCGCTCATTGACAGCCTGTGCGCCTACATTCGCTCCCCGTACCCTATGGCCCCCGAATACAAGATACTCAGCCGTGACGAGCCAGACCCGGCGCTGAGTGAGGAAGACAAACGGAACTTCCCGCACGACAAGGCCGAATTCGATGCTGAAGTCACCGTGCGCCTCACCCTGCTGCTGGCGGTGCACACGCGCGTGATCGGTACCCGTGAGAGCCCCGGGCCCTGGTCCGGTTTCGCCTATGATTTCTCCGGCAGTGTGTTCTTCTACCCGGTGAACCTTTCCGGCTCCTACTGGAGCGTGCCGCTCAATATGGCTGAGGCAACATTCTGTGCGGATGCTGACTTCTCCAGCTCAACCTACCTCGCGGACGCCATCTTTAACGACACCGTCTTTAATGGCGACGTCGACTTCTCCCACAGCATCTACGGTGCCGATGTCCATTTCAATAAAGTCCACTTTAACGGGGTGTTAAACGCATCTTCGACCATCTACGAGCAGGGCGTGAGCATACAGGGTGTATGCCTCCAGGAAGCCGATCTGAGCGGGTGCCTCTACCACGGCAACACCTGGATCGACATCACCCACCACGGCCACGCCAACCTGAGCCGGTGCCTCTACTACGGGGAGCATATTGACTTATCCTCCAGCTACCTTCAGGGGGTTACCGCCAATAACTGTATCTACCACGGAAAAACCAGGTTGGGCTACGGCGATGGGGAACGCCTCGCAGACTACAGCCGCAGCGTCTTCTTCGCAGACCTTGAACACGAAGAAACCACGTTTGCCGGGCCTATCGACTACAGTCACAATGTCTACTACGGGCTCACTGATATCAATATCAACACCTACGAGGGCGATGTCACCATGCGTGAGAGCATCTACCTTGGGCAGGATACCGAGCTGTCCTACAACACCTATGAGGCGAAGGCAGACTTCGGCGACTGCCTCTACCTGCAGTGTGTGCCCCCACAAGATGGTGAAGGCTACGGCGATACCTCCGGGGTGTTCTCCGGAAGCTGCTATGAAGGGCCCGTCACCTATGGCCCCGCCCTCTTCTGCCAGAGCGTCAGCCTTGACGAGGTGCAGTACAGCACCCCCGATAATTCGTTCGCCGGGTGCATCTTCAACCCGGCCGTGCGCAACACTTTCAGTGTGGACTACGACAGCGACTATGAGGCAGAAATACGCGCCGAGTACCCGGTCGGTTCCCGGCTGCTCAACGGCTCGCAGGTGGCCCACATGAATGAACGCTCCCAGCACGTGAGGGAACTGGCGGAGACCCTGCTGCAGGCACCGGCAGACTCTGAAGAGCGGTGGGCCATCCACCAGCAGATACTCGCCGTGTGCAACGAGCTGAAACAGTGGGCGTACGCTCTCTAAAACCACACCCGCTGCCCACCGCATCACCACATACCACCGATAAAACCAGGGGAGTACACCACCGTGAACCCGAGCCAGCCCAACCACACCCAGCGGCATGCCCAAGAATCCGCTGCCGCCGAACAGCTGTACAGCCCAGCCGCCCCCGTGCGCACAGCAGCCGTGAAAACCCTCGTGACGCTCGCCGACGACTGGCTTGCTGATGAGCATGTTCCCGCCGAGCAGGCTGGAACACGCGTGCAGGGCATTATTAACACGCTGTGCGAGTATATTCGCTCACCCTATGCGGGTACCGACAGGTACCTGCAGCTCACCCAGGAAGAACCGGATGAGGCCCTGAGTACCCGAGAGAAACGCCAGTTCTATGCGGATCAGGCGCACCTGGTCCAGGAGGGGCAGGTGCGGCAGAGCATCCTTGCGGCCATTATAGAGCGGGTGCGTTGGGTGGGGTATGTTCCGCAGCGGTACACATATTCCATGAGTTTTGGTACTGCCGACGAGGAAACCGTCATCGGCGGGCCGTGGTCCGGGTTTGACTATGATTTCTCGGGCGCGGACTTCTTTTACCCTGTTCACCTTGCGGGGGCTTTCTGGGGCGGGAGGGTGACCGCCCGGAACGCCACCTGGCGGGATGATGTGTTCATGGAGACCAGCGTTTTTAACGGTGATGCGTCGTTTTCGGGCGGCACCTACCTGGGAAAAACGATTTACGTGTTTGGGTGCATCTACCGTCGTAACCTGGACCGCAGCCACTGCACCTACGGGGCTGTGGAGGGCAACTATCACGGGTATACCCACGATTTTACTGCTGCCGGTTCTGTGTACCGGGGTGCGGCTGATCTCAGTAACAGCACCTACGACCGGGGCGTGTGCAGCCATGGCAATACCTACTACGGTCCCGCCGATTTATCGGGGTGCACGTACCGCGGCAAGGTTAACTACAGCAAAAACCGGTACGGGGCGAACCTGACAATGCGCGGGTGCACATACGGTGCCTCGGCGCAGATTGGGGAATCCGCACATATGGGGGATGCCGACTACAGCTGCAGCGTGTATGAAGCAGATGTCTCGTTCTACGGGAGCCGTTATCTGGGAAATGCCACCTTTGCGGAATCCCAGTACCGTGGCGGCGTTTACCACGCTTCTGAGCAGTTCATCGGCTCCGCCAATTTTGACGGCGTCCAGTTTGGCCACACCGCAAACCCGCAGGCGTCCAGCAGCTTCCGAGGGTCGGTGTTCGCCGGCGGGGTGTCCTTCATGGGTGCGCACAGCGCCGGGAAGCCACCCGCCTTTGACGAATGTGTTTTCAATGACTCCTGCGTGAACGATTTTGGCCCTCTCCCTTATAGCGAGCACGCGGTGCCTATGAGCGGTGCGCTCCCGGCCGCCTCCCGTTCGCTGAGCTTCAAAGAGTCGGTGGCCCTGAGCCGGTGCCTGCGTGCCCGGGCCGCCTTCGGATCCTACCTGCGCACCATACCGTTTGGTTCGCCCGCTTACCAGGCTGCTCAGCATCAGGTTCTGTTCCACACATGGTGCCATTTTATGTTTGATAACGACCTGCTTAACTTTCCCGCCCTTGTGCAGGCCCTCAACAACGCAATGAAGGGGTAGACAATGCGCACAGAACGCACAGCACGTTTTGAAGAGGCAGTCAGGCAGCTCGGTGGCGGTACGGTTGAGGCTCGGATGGGTGCGGCACGCACCCTTGTCATACTCGCCGATGAGTGGCTGGCTGATACAGCCGTGACGGAACACGAACGCCACCACCAGGTGCAGACCATTATTGACGCCCTGTGTGAGAGCATCCGCTCCCCGTTCTCCCTCGCCTACCGGGCTGAACTGTGGGCCGATGAGCCGACCGGCGACCTGCAGGAGCAGTCCCGGTTCTACGCTGAGCGGGCTGAACTGGTGGCTGAGGCGAAGGTGCGGCGCAGCATCCTGACAGAGATCCACGAACGGGTGCGCTGGATGACCACCAAAACTGTTAGTCAAAACCCTTACGCGCCGCTTAAAACCGGGGATTTCAGCCCCGGAACATGGTCTGGGTTTGCCTACGATTTCAGCGGCACCCTGTTCTTCTACCCGGTGGATTTCAGGGGCTCCTGCTGGGGTCAGGGGCTGAACCTGAGCGGGTGCACGCACCGGGAAGATGCGAACCTCACCGGCTCCTATTATGGCGGGCCCGCAGATTTTAGCGGATCGACCTACGCGGATGATGCCGACTTTTTCGGGTCGGTGTATGCCGGTGCAACGGACTTTTCGGGGTGCGCCTACGGCGGGTACACCCGGTTCGGCGGGAGCCTGTACCGTGAGTTCGTGAATTTCAGCGGTTCAACGTTCGGCCCCTACGCGGGGTTCATTAGTTCCGTCTACCGCTCCGACGCGGACTTTTCGGGCTGCACCTATACGGGGTATATGTCGGCCTCACAGTGCGCCTACCACGGCCGGGCAATATTTACCGGCAGCACCTACAACTCGGATACGCGCCTGAACCACAGCCACTATTCGCGTGCCGCCCGGTTTGACTCCTGCACCTATAAGGGAGACGCGTTCCTGCACGATAACACCTACTGCGGCACGTTCAACGCGAGCGGATGCACTTACACCAACCCCGTCTCTTTTGACCGCTGCACCTACCTGCAGGATGCTTCTTTCGTCGGCAGCACCTTCGGGCACTATTTCACCGGCAGTGATTCGGCATACTACGGCCGTGTTGCTTTCAACAGGTGCCGCAGCACCGGCTATGTGGCGTTCGCGGGCAGTATCTTCCATGAGGAGGTCAATTTCACGGGGAATGTGTACGGCATGAACCTCTCTGTTCGGGAGGCGGTGTTCCTTGAGGGGGTGGACTGCAGCAACTCGGTGTGCCACGAACGCGCCGCGAATTTCCGGGAGGCGGCGTTCATGGGCGGGGCATCATTTGCCGGTGTCCGGTTTGTTGCGAACGAACCGGCCTTCGATAGGTGCCTGTTTAACCCGATGGCTGGGTACTTGTTTAATGTGGCGATGGGCAGTGAGCACTGCATCCCCATGGCGGCGGGGTGCCCGTCGTTCCCTATAGGCTCACGTACCCTCACCGAGCAGGGGCTTATCCGCTTGAGCAGCTACCGGCAGAGCATTAACCGGGCGGCAAAGGCCCTGGAGGTTATGACGCGCCGCACCGGGCAGGACTCCCCGGAGGTTCTGGAAGCCCGCCCGGAGCTGCACGCAGCCAGTGAGGCGTTGGCCTCATGGGTGCGTTCGTTAACGGCCCCTGACACGGCACGATAGTAGCGGATGCGCGCATTGGCCCCCAGTAGCGTATGCTAGGGTAACAGTACCAACCACAACATATTGCGAGGATGCCGCAATGACCCCGTCCGCCTCAACGAGTAATCTCACGATGCTGAATCGCCGCGCCCGCTATATTGTGGCGCTTGAGCAGCTGGGCAGTAGCGACCCGACTGTGCGCATGAGCGGCGTGTACGCATTGGTGTGGCTGGTGGATGAGTGGATGAACACTGACGACGCCCCGGCGGCCCAGTGCAGGCAGGAGGCGCAGGCGGCCATCAGCAGCCTGTGCGCGTATGTGCGGTCCCCGTTTTCGTTGGCGTCGGAGTATGCGCGTTTTTCGTCTTTAGAACCTGCCCCGTTCATTAACGAACAAGAGAAACAACTTTTCACGGTTGATAAGGCGCTGTTTGAGGCGGAGGCGCAGGTGCGGGCGGGTATTGTTGAGGCCATCCATTCCCGCACGATTGTGGTGGACGGCAAGCCCGGCGCCTGGTCCGGGTTCCAATTCGACTTTACGGGCAGCGTATTTTTCTACCCGGTCACGTTCACCGGGTCCTGCTGGGGGCGGCCGCTGTCGCTGCGCGGGTGCACCTACCACGCCTCCGCAGATTTCAGCCGCTCCGTCTACTACGGGGATGTGGATTTCAGCGACTCCGTGTTCGGCGGGCCCACCAGTTTCGGGTACTCCGTGTACCGGCAGGCCGCTAAGGTGCACGGGTGCACCTTCAACGGCCCCGTATTTTTTGGGGTGTCCCACTATCATCAAGGGTTGGATGCGCGCACCAACCTGTACAATAGCGACGCTGATTTCTCGGGGTCCGTCTACCGGGATGACGCCTACCTGCACGGCTGCAACTACTATGGGGACGCGAACCTGAGCCGCTGCACCTATTTCGGGGAGGCGGTACTGGCCGGGTCCACCTACATGAGAGACGCCGCATTTCAAAGTTCTGTGTACTACGGGTACGCCTCGTTAAGCAGCCGCTGCCGGGAGCATGCCGACTTTAGCCACTGCGTCTATTTCAGTGACATGGACATGTACGACTCGCAGTACCGCGGGTACACCGACTTCACCCACTGCGTCTACTACGGGAACGCCAATTTCGGGGCGTCCTCCTATGAGGGCACGGTCAGCTTCAGCGGCTCCACCTACCTGGGGGATGTGGCGATGGGTCAGTGCCGGTACGAGGCTGGCGTTGACTTCAGCGGCTCCCTCTACCTGGGCGGCCCCAGCCGTGAACCCGCCGGGATGGCCGGGTCCTCGTACGGCGGCGCCGCCAATTTTGGGCAGTCCATCTACTGCGGTACCGCCGATATTGGCGAGTCAAAATTCATGGCGGGCGCCCCCTCCTTCGACGGGTGTATTTTTGACCCCACCGTCAATAACTATTTCGGTAACGGCCCCGGCGGCCGGTACGATATTCGGCTGGTGGGCGGCTTCCCCGCGGGCGCGCGGGCACTCAGCTTGTCGCAGGCTGCGCAGATGGGCGTGCACCTGCGCGCCATCGAAGCGCTTGTGGCGTCCCTGTACGATGTGCCGCCCGGCACGGATGCGCACCGTGGTGTGCATCAGCGGGTGCTTGAGGCGTGCACCGTTTTTGCGCGGAGGGTGCGGTCACTATGAGCGGTTATTTTTCAGCGGATGTTGCCCTCACCGGCCGTCACGCCAGGTTCTCGGCGGCGGTTGGTGAGCTGAGCTATGAGAGCGGCCTGAGCGTTGAGGCGCGCCTAGGTGCCGTGGGTGAGCTGGTTCGGCTGGCCGACGAGTGGCTGGCCGATGTCTCCGTGTCTGAAGGCGCCTGCCACCGTGAGGCGCAGGACATTGTCAGCGCCCTGTGCGCCTACGTGAGCACCCCGTTCCCGCTGGCATCCCGCGCGGAACTGTACGGTGAGGTGCCCCCGAACCTGGACCAGCAGGAAACGCTGCAATTCCACCGGGATAAGAAGGCGCTCACCGAAGAATCGCGGGTGCGGGTGCGTATCCTGGAGGAAATCCACACCCGTGTGCGCTGGAAACCGGCGGGCGGGGCCACCAAGAAGAAAGAATCGCAGCAGGTGGCGGCGGGGGAAATCACCCCCGGGCCCTGGTCGGGGTTCTACTTCGAGTTTTTCGACTCTGCCTCGTTTTCGTCTGCCGAGTTCTTCTTCCCGGTCGATTTCTCCGGCTCATACTGGGGGGAGGGGCTGTACTGCCCCGGTGCGTTCTTTGCGCAGTCCGTCACGTTCAGCAACTCGTTCTACGGTGGGAACGTCTCATTCATCGGCACCCACTGTCAGGGCATCGCAGACTTCAGCGGCTGCACCTACGCCGCCAACGCCGACTTCGGGGTCACCCGGTACATGTCTCCCGTCACGTTCAGCGAGTGCATCTACCGGGGCGAGGCGAACTTTAACGAGAACCAGTACGGGGAACGCGCCGATTTCTCCAGCTCAACCTTCGGCAAAGAAGCGGTATTCGCCGACTCGGTGTACAGCACCAAAACCGTTTTCAGCTACTCCGTATTTTCTGCCGCAACAGACTTCAGTAATATTGTGCTGGCGGGGTCATCACCGTCGTTTAAAAAATGCGTTTTTGCGGTGGGTAAAAAGCCCGCACGCCGCGAGTTTAAGCGCGCCTAGGCAGGGCCGCTAGGCGCTGGCGACAGAAGGAGCATATGGTGGATGCGGTGAACCTGCGCGATGGCTGCTGCGCTGATAGGGTTGCTGAGGCGCTCGCCCGCATGGGGGACACCGCCCTGCCTGCTGTATCTAGAATGCGTGCAGTGGATGAGCTGGCGGCACTGGCCGATAAGTGGCTGGCTGATACATCCGTGAAGGAGCAGGAACGTAATCGCCGCACCCAGGGTATTATTACTGCACTCTGTGACTACCTGCGCACCCCATACCCGTCTGAGCCGCAGGGGCAGGGGAGAGAACCGCAGCACCGCAGCAGCGAGGGTGAAACCACAGAAAAAGAACCATCGTTCTATACGGGTGAGGGTGAAACACCCCCGAACAGCACCACCGAGACGCCCCTGCGGCAGCATATTCTGGGCACCATCCACCAGAGGGTGCGGTGGGAACCGGCCTCTGGCGGTGCGCGCAAGAACGCTGCGCGTCACCTTGAGCGGGGCGCGGTGACGCCCGGCCCGTGGTCACACCTGGTCTTTGATTTTTCTGGCGCCGAGTTCCGCCACACCGTTAACCTGAGCGAATCGTACTGGGGTGCGGGCACGAATTTTTCGGGGTGCAGCTACCGTGAGACAGCCAACCTGAGCGCCAGCGTATACGCCGCGGCAGCACATTTTACGGCATCCACCTACTACGGCAAGGCGATCTTCCGCAATAGCGTGTACCGTGCTGCCGTGCATATGAGCGGATGCGACTACCGGGGGCAGGTGCACGCCCAAGCCACGGTGTATGAGGCTGAGGCCAACCTGTCGGAAAACACCTACCGGGAAGGCGCCGACTGTATCCGCTCCACGTGGCGGGGGCATCTTAACGCCAGCGGGTGCACCTATGGGCGGGGTGCGAATTTTGCGGAGTGCACCTGGGGCTGCGACGTTATCCTTGCAGGGTGCACCTATGAAAAGGATG
Organism: Rothia aeria; assembly: GCF_016726365.1. Lineage (NCBI taxonomy): Bacteria > Bacillati > Actinomycetota > Actinomycetes > Micrococcales > Micrococcaceae > Rothia > Rothia aeria. The sequence continues at coordinate 1,953,410 of NZ_CP068102.1, forward strand.
CGGTATTTATGAGCACCGCATTTCACGGTACCGCCCACATGGAGGGCTGCACCTACCGGGCGGGGGCCTATTTTTCGTACAGCGAGTTCCGGGGTGATACCGATTTCAGCGGCAGCGTGTTCCGCCACGATACGGAGTTTGTGGGGTGCCGTTGGCGCGGCCGCGCAGACCTGAGCGGCTGCACACTGCACCACGTTTCTTTCGAGGGATCCTCCCACCTGCGGTCAATAACATTCCGGGGCACCCAGTTTTCGGGCGGACGCTGCGTGTTTGACCGTTCAGTGTACGCAGGCGGCATAGATTTTACGGGGGCCGCGCAGGCTACCAGCACTGCACAGGAGAGAGCTGCGGGTGAGCCGCAGGTGTCTTTCACCGATTGCTTCCTTAACCCACATCATGAAAACTATTTCGCTCATCCTGTGTTTACCGGCAGCGGCTTACCTGCCGGTTCACGCTACCTCACCCCTGAAGAAACGGAGGATTTAGCCAACCGACTGGCAGCGTACACGAGTGCGGTACAAACGTATCATGATGCGGCTGAAGGGCCGAACAAAGAGGCGCTCGCCGCCCGTGTGCGCAACCTGGATAACGCCATCGACCAGTGGGCATACGCGTTAACGAACCGCGCAGCCTATAGCGATTGGTGAACGGTGCCTGCGGTGAGTGAAGCACACGGCAAAAGCGTGGATGAGGCCAAGCGGCTGCGGCGCCTCAAGAGCGCGCTTGGGCGGCTTAATGGGGTGGTTCCCGCTGGTGGCGGCTCCACCCCAAGTGTTGCTGCACGCCTGAACGCGGTGGATGAACTGGCGGCACTGGCCGATGAGTGGCTGGCCGATACGTCTGTGGAGGAGCAGGAGCGTAACCGCCGCGCCCAGAGCGTTATTACTGCGCTCTGTGACTACCTGCGTTCTCCTGCTAATGACTGCGATACGGCACCGGCTGACGCTGCGCACCTCAGCGCCGCAGGGCGCATTCACACGCACACCCTTGATACGATCCGGCAGCACGTGCGCTGGCGAGAAAACCCTCACCCGGCGGAGCCCATGCACGCTGAGTTGAGTACAAGGGAAGGCGCGCATCCCTTAGCGGCGGAGCTTAATCAGCCGCCGAAACCGGGAGCGGTCCTGCCGGGGCCGTGGTCGCATCTGGCCTTTAACTTTTCGAATGCGGTGTTTTACGATGTCGTTGATCTGGGTGAGGCGTACTGGGCTGGGCCGGTCACTTTCGACGGTGCAGTTTTCACGCATGACGCATATTTTTGCAACTCGCTGTACGGTGAGGACGTGGTGTTTAGCCGTTGTGAATACCGCGGATATGTCCTGTTCTCAAACTCTACCTACTGTGGTGCGGCGTCTTTTGCAGAATCGACCTACCACAATATTGTATATTTTTCCGATTCAGTGTATGAGGGGTGCGCGGTTTTTACCGGCTCCCACTACCGTGCAGCAGCCGACTACGGGTGCAGCATCTACAACGCGGGGGCAGACTTCAGCGGCTGCACACACCACGGCACGGTCACCTACCATATGAGCGCCTACGGCGGGGAAACCAACTTTACGAACAGCCTCTACCAGTCGCATGTGCACGCGGCAAACAGCACCTACAACGCTCCGGTGCTTGCCACCGGGTGCCTCTACAGGGGCCGCGCGGACTTCTCGGGAAGCAGCTTCACGGAAGGTGCCGACTTCTCCACGGCGGCATACGATGACGGTATCACCCTCACCGGCTCGACATTTGCAGGCCCTGCCGTGTTCACCAGCTGCCGTTTTATGGGGGACGCCGACTTCACCGACTGCACCTGCACCACCAGTGCCAATTTTAGCGGCACCATCTACTGGGACAACGCGCATTTTGACCGCACCGTTTTTGCGACCGCCCCGGTCTTCACCCGCGCACGCTTCACGCCCGATGCCGCCATGACAAGCGTGGAGGCGCTATCCGCCGGGGCACCCCTCACCATGGGGGAGGGGGAGCTGCCGCCCGGTGCCAGGCGTCTAACCGACTGGCGGGACGTGGAACACGGCCGCACCTAAATGCACAAGCGCGCTGAGCATCCCCGTAAGATGAATAGGCGAAAGGAAAACGCCCGCACTTTCCGGTGCGGGCGCCTCACAAACAGACAGTTACTTTTTCTCGCCGAGTGCTATGGGCACGAGAGAGATTTTTGCGTTGGTCGAGTCCGCCTGTATGACGGGGTAGAGAGAATTGGACGCTACCCATAGCTGCACGGTGGCTTTGCCGTTGGAACCGAGCACGTTTTCTTCGACCGAGATATTCGAGATCTCAGCGTCTTTCGCAATGGGGGTTGAGTCGTCGGAGATTTCGCTGTTTCCCCTGCCGTCCGCAGAAGACGACCCCTGAGACCCACCATTATTTTTGTCGTCTTGCGGCTTTTTCTGTGCAGAGGAGGGCTGTGAACCTACAGAGAGGGTGCTGTTTGAAGCCCATATATCTACATGGTCACCCGCTTTGAGGTTAGTAGCTAGACCCCGGTCTACCTTAACGGTCACAAGCCGACGGTTTTCCCGCACATTATTGCTGGCAGAGTTTTTGCTGACCACCTCGCCCGCAGGGATAAGCCGAACAGCCGTTAAATCACCTTTTTGCACTTCTTCAGCAGTGAGATAGTTTTGGGAGGCAGACCCCAGGTTAGCCTCAACAGGAGTGAGCTTATCGGTCGAGATTTTCTCCCCAATCGGGATGTCATTCTTCGCTATATAGTACTGGGTGCTGCGGTTATTCAGCTGGATAACCGCAATAGTACCAACAAGAGAAACCAGAACCAGCAGGATACCAACAATAAATTTGGGATCTTTCAAACCTGGGCGTCGAAGGCGGGCTGAGGTCTCGGGCTGCTCAGCGAACGCTGGTTTCAAGGTACCGTCTGGGAGGTTGCTGCTCATGTGTGGTTGTGTCTTTCGGTCAGTGCCCGTTAGGGGCGAAGCCGGGCGGGCCTAAGGTGATTTGCTGTATTTATCTGAGCACAAACAGGGGCTATAAAGCAAATAGCAGACTATTCACCATAGAACGCCTCCCTGGCATATCTGCTGGTGAGGGAACAGAAGATTTTCCTCCCCGAATACCCCTGAAAATATTGAAACCGTTACTCCCTTGCCTTAGCAGGCTGCTATACGGGAGGAAAGAAAAACACACTAACAGCAGCTACCACAATAAATATACTTTTTGGGCGTGTTACATCCACTGAGCCTTGATTTGTTGAGTCTCAGCCCGTAGTCTAAGGGTACGTATTCACATTGAACCAATAAGATTGAGGCGCTTCCGGGCCAGATGATGTGGGTGTATTTTCTGCCGCCTGTTGTGCACGGGGCCTTCTAGTGTTGATGAAGGAGAGAACTCTCGTGATGGTAGAACCAAACACTGGCCGTATTGTTCCGCGTCGTCGTGCGCTGTTGCTCGCTGGTGTGGGGTTAGGGTCACTGGGTCTTGCGGCGTGTGGTGGTGCTGGTAATGCTGAGGGGCAGTCGGGGTCTTCGTCGTCGGTTTCTTCTGATGGTGGTGTTTCGGGTAGTGAGGCTGAGGCCAGTGTTAGTGATTCGCCTTCGTCGTCGGTGTCGGAGGGTCCTTCTGCGGCTCCGTCATCTGGTGGGGAGACTATTGTGAAGGGGTATTCGGGTGGGTCGAAGGCCCCTGAGGGTGAGTACCGTGCTGCGGATGAGCATGGTCCTGCGCAGAATGTTCCGAAGCCTAAGGAGCCGGCGGGGATGAATGTGGAGACGGTGGAGGGTGTGGTGAAGTTCCTTAATTATTGGGTGGCGGCGCATAATTATTCCATTCAGACCGGTGATGCGGTGCCATGGGCTAATACAACCTCAAAAGCAGATGAACACGATACAAAATCAATACAATGGGTTCACGATTTGTATCATAATAATGAGGGGTGGATTGCTGGTGGGCTACGTAATATCACTATTCACGAAGAGACATTTCATAAAAGCGATAAAGAAAAAGAGTATAAAATATTAACCCATATAGAAACCCGGAACACTGTGGTTTATGATCCTTATAATCATAAAATAAGCAACACTGACCATTCTGATGATAATCGGAAAATGATTGAGGTAAGTGTGATTTTTCATCCTCAGGATGGTTGGCTGGTGGTTGGGAAGAGGTTTGCCAATGTTAAGATATCGTAAAAATTTGGCGATAATAGCTGCTATCTCCCTTGCGTTAAACTTACAAGGCGTAGGAGCAGTAGCTGATGAGGCTAGTAGCTCTGGAACTGTTGGTAATGGTAAATTTACCGTAACTTCTAGCAAAATCAAGGCTGGCCAAGAACATAACTATAATGTTGTAATTGTTGCGCCTACTCAAGGTCAAGGTGCTGTTCCTGCTGGACAGGGTGTTCCGGGTAGGCAGAACGCTCCAGACAATGGACAGCAAGCTGCACCAGAAGAAGCCGAAGGGGGAGCAATAGCAGGTATCCTACGTTGTTCCTTACAGCCAGCTTTAGAGATGGCGGGTGAAAATGTAACACCGGATTATGGGTGCACCGAGAAACCTGCCGCTTCAGATACTGGTAATGCGATTAGTCGTCAGCAACAAATCGCGGCCCGGGTACGAGACGGTCTGGACTCGTTAGATATTTCTAAACCCGTTCTGCATAATGATTTCGGGTTGCATGCTTATACCGATCTGAATATTAATTATTATGTTACTCAGGCAGGGGTGCAGACCAAAGAAACAACAATTCTTGATGAAAAAGTTACGATCCAGGTAATACCCGTTAGCTATCAGTACACTTATGGTAATGGGGCCGTACGTACTACTTCTTCTGCTGGTGCCCCTGGAACTCGGTGGGATGAGAGCGAGAAGAACTATACCAAGACCTCTACCTCGTACCAGTTTGAAAAAGCGGGCAACTTCCACTCGTACGTGACTGTGGTGTATCAGGCCCGGTATCGGATAGGTGACAACGGCCCGTGGATGGTGGCTGGTACTACCGAGATGCGTAGTGAAGCGATGTTGCTTCGAGTGTGGGAAATTGATGTGCATAATGTCGCGAAAGACTGCCGTGAAGATCCGTATGCTTGGGCGTGTCCGATGAATAAGAATCATCCGGATTATAATAATCCGAATCCGAAGCTTGCTCATCCTGATCCGTTTACTGGGCAGCAATGGCATAAAGATAATGCTGGCGTGGGTGATACTGAACGTGGTAAAAAACCCCGCAGCCGAGAACGCGGCTAAAAGCTAAAAATATACCTGGTAGCACACATAGCTAAGAAAAAAGAACACCATAAAAAGGAGGTACCCTACTTTGTGGGGCACCTCCTTTTTACATTTGTTAGCCTACTAGGCACTGTCTACCCATCAAGCTATTCTTACAACAAAACCAAAACTACCTAACTGATCTAAGAGGCTGGCTGTAACGTATTCAATCGGGCGCTTGAATACGCGCTCACCTCAATACCATCAGGCACCACAATACTCACTAGCGGTGGGTGAATCCGTCCGCTTAACCGAACACGTACCGTATCTCCATCAGCAACTTCGACCGAATCAATCCTGAGATTCTCAAACTCCCGGCTCGCCCCACTGGCAGCTAAATACTCGGCAGCATACTCATACCCACGAGCACCAGAAACGCCGTTTCCTACACCCACCATTCTCTGTTCCTGTTGTAACCGCCGCGCTACTGCTGAGGCTTGGGCGTCTGCGAAATCAGTGAGCCGCTGGGTCTGTACGTGCGCGCCGGTGATCGCTAGCGTCACTGACCCAATGAGCAGAAGCAGCGCGCATAGCCCGGCAATTAGGGGAACAACACTGCCTTCTTCTTTCTTCACCGTGTCTTGGGTGCCAGTATTGTCAGCAGCGGTAGTGTTTTTCCGTGCTCTGCCTAGATACTGCACTTGTTAGCTCCCTCAACGTATTGAATATGAAACCACCGGAAATGCCCCACTGCCAGTGGCGAGGGAAATAGTGAATTCTGCAATTTAGACGCTAAAATAATACTAACCTATTTTCCTGGTGCTTTTCATGTGATTGTTTGCTAGTGGGTGTTTTGGGGTGCTGCTGATTATGCGGGTTTTGTGCCCAGAAAAGTATTTCACCCCGGCATATTGGTATGCCTGCTGGTTGAACGGCTCATAAGCTTAGGTGCGAGTCTCGGGGGTGTTTTTTGTCCCGTTGGGTGCATGTTCTGCCGTGTGGTGTACCTGTTCACCCATGGTGTGGGTGCATGAGCGTGTTCATGGTGGGCTGCGGCCGGTGGCTCTGCTGTTCTGTCTCACGGTTTGTGCGGTGACCGGCCCAGACGTGGTACGGGGGCGGGTAGGGTATGCTAAGGGGGCACATTACCCGTCCCATCACCGTGCAGGAGCGAGAATGGCCTCACCGAGTGCACCAACGTCACCCATGAAAGACAATACCGACTACATTCTGGCTGTAGAGCAGCTGGCCCACGGCGCCTTCGCTGAGCGGCGGGCTGCGGCGGATACGCTGGTGGGGCTCGCCGACGACTGGCTGTCTAATGCCACAATCAGCGCGGCGGAGCGGGATGCCGCCGCCCAGGGGGCGGCTGACGCATTATGCGCGTATATTCGCACCCCATTACCGTCTGAACAAGAGACGGAAAACCCAAGAAACACGGGGGAGAACCCGCCCGAAAAAGAACGGTCATTCTCTCACGGTGAAGGGCAGGTGAATGAGGGTGCTGAGGGTACCCTGCGCCAGCATATCCTTGAGGCTATTCATCAGCGGGTGCGGTGGCGCCTGAACCCGGGGGAGCTGGTGGGGGAGTACGAAACCCCGCTGCAGGCGCAGACAACCCCCGGCCCGTGGTCACACCTGGTCTTTGATTTCACGGGCGCTACTTTCTGCCACCCGGTGGATTTCACCGGTTCACACTGGGGCCGTACAGTGAGCTTCGCGGGGTGCACCTTTACTGAGACCGCTGACTTCTCCTCATCCTTCTACGAGGGGGAAGCCACTTTTGAGGGCGCCACCTACCGTTCGGGGGCCGGGTTCGTGCAGTGCGTGTACCACCAGGATGTGCGCCACACCGGCAGCGTCTACCGGACTGGTGCAGAGTTCGGGGCCAGCACCTACCGGGGCGCGGCCGACTTCTCACGGGCACTCTTCTACGGCCCCACCGATTTTGGGGTGTCTGTCTTCTGCGGCGGGCCGCAGCACCCCGTAAATTTCAGCTGCTGCGTCTTTGCTGAAGCCGCCGACTTCTCCAAAAGCTGCTTCTGCGCATACACCGATTTCTCAACGGTGCAATGGATGGACACGGCGTTCTTCGAGTATTGCATCTTTTACGATGGCACCGCCATGCGGGGCAGCTCGTTCACCGGGGAAGCAGTCTTCGCCGAGTCCGTATTCTTGGCGGACGCTAACTTCTCAAACATCACCTGCGAGGCGGATGCCGACTTCGATTCGTGCTCCTTCTACAGCAACTACCGCAGCGATGAGAGCGAGTATGAAGGGGCCGTTGGCTTCACTAACGCCCTGTTCCTGGGGGACGTCGATTTCGCGGGGGCACGGTTCACAGGCGATGCGCCGTCGTTTGAAGAGGCGGTGTTCGCCCCCGGAGTGCTCACCCGACTACCGCACAAGAATCAGCCGAGTGATGGGCACCAGCACCCGGATACTGCCCCGGCAATAGAGCTGACGCAGGCCCCGGCGGGTGCGCGTCTGCTTCCCGCTGATGGGACGGCGCAGGCGCACACGCTGCTGAGCACCATCCCCCACCAGATCGCTACAGTGCAGGGCAGGGAGGGCGAGAACATGAACTTCCTGACCGCCGGTAATGAACTGCGCGCGGCGACTGAAAGCCTGTGGGAATGGTCGCAGCAGGTCAGAGACGGGGAATAAACAGCACCGTCAGCTGCGGGCAGCACGCCACTCATGGCAGGTGCCTCTCGTATGAACGCTGCGGGCGCATAGTTCCGGTACGCACAGAACCTTCAATGTCCCGTCCTCACGCGGTTTATACGGTGACCGAGCCCGGTGTGGTGCGAGGCCGGTTGGGGTATGCTGAGGGGGCAAATGTTCACCGTATTAACCGCATAGGATTAGAGAATGGCCTCACCAAGTTCACCAGCTTCACCCGTTAAAGATAATGCCGATTACGTTCTGGCTGTGGAGCAGCTGGCCCACGGTGCCCTCGCTGAGCGGCGGGCTGCGGTAGATACGCTGGTGGGGCTCGCCGACGGGTACCTAGCGGATACCTCCCTGGACGAAAACACCCGTAACACCAACGCTCAACACATTATTAACCGATTGTGTGAATATATTCGTTCCCCGTATGCTCTTGCTGGTGAGTACGATGTGCTCACCCGCACCCCTGTACGCGAACTGCCCGCCGAGCAAGAACCCACCCGGTACCGTGCCGATAGGGACGCCCTGGCGCAGGAGGCCCAGGTGCGCGGGCATATTCTGGGCAGTATCCACGAGCGTGTGCAGTACCTGCGCAGAGCAGAAAGTGATACACCGCAAGAGGCCCTGGAGGCACTACGACCCGGCCGGTGGTCGCACCTTACCTTTGACTTTACGGGTGCCGACTTTTTCTACCCGGCATACCTGAGCGAATCGTACTGGGGCGCGGGGGCCACCTTCACCGGGTGTACCTACCGTGATAAGGCGCGCACCGATGGGTCCGTGTACTGCACCGACGCCGACTTTTCAGGCTCCACCTACCAGAAAGAAGCAGACTTTTCGGAGTGTAAATTCTTAGGCACCGCGCGTTTTACACAATCAACCTACAACGAACTGGCCTTCTTCAGCGGCGCTATCTTCGCAGGCGATGCCCACCTGAGCGGGTGCACCTACGTGGGAGTGTTCTTTCAGGGCTGTTTCTTCTTCGGGCAGGTGAACCTGAGCGAATGTGTTTATGACGGGCCAGCTCAGCTTGAGATGAATTATTATTCACAAGCCGTGGATTTCAGCGGGTGCACCTACAACGACTGTGCGGACTTCTACGAGTGCCTGCACGGCGGGCCAGTCACCTTCACGAAGAGCGTGTGTGGGGAAGCCACGAATTTCGGCGGCTCCATCTACCTGGGTGGTGCGGATTTTAGCGGCACCCGGTTCAGCACCAAACCCTACTTCGAGGGGACTGTGTTCGCCGATGGCACCGTAAACAGGTTCCTGGACTCCGCCCCGAACACCCCGCCAGATGGGGCCCGCTGGGTGAGCGGCGAAGAATACACTCAGTGGCAGCAGCAGAGAGAGCTCATTGAGGAAGTCAGCAGCATCCGGCAGGTGCATAACGCCCGCTAGAGCTGGGCAGAAACCCACACGCGTCAGCACATGGCACGGGGCAAGAGCATACCGCAACAATAAACCTGGGAGACATACATGACGGGCACACAGGGGGAGGGGCACCTCACCGAAACAACCGCGCACGGGTGGGGCCCAGCACACGATAGGCGCCGCACCCACTACCTCAAGGCCCTGGAGCTGCTGGGGAACGCATCAGCAATAACGCGCCTTGGCGGGGTGAGGGTGCTTGCCCAGCTGGCCGACGAATGGTTAGCCGACGCCAGCATACCCGCGCCGGTGGGTCGGGAACAGGCACAAACGATCGTGGATATGCTCTGCGCCTATGTGCGGCTGCCTTTCCCACTGGCCCGAAACTGCCCCCAAGCCCCCGCCAGCACCCCCGAACGGTTATCGGATACAGGTATGGCACGGCAACACCGCATTGATGAGGCCGAATACCTGGCGGAGGCGCAGGTGCGTTCGCGTATCCTGGCTGAGATTCGCGGGCGGGTGCGCCAGCCTCAGCCGCTGGAGGACGCGGCCGCCGGTGGGGAGGCAACCCCAGGGCCCTGGTCGGGGTTTGACTTCGACTTTTCGGGGGCAGAGTTTTTTGACACGGTGGATTTTAGCGGGTGCTGCTGGGACGGGCGGCTTACATTCGCGGGTTCCACGTTCTGCGGTGCGGCATCCTTCAGTAACTCGGTGTACCGCGGGCAGACGGGTGTGTCGTTTGAAGAGTGCACTTACCGTGCAGGCACCTGTCCCGAGGCGACAGCGCCCGTGGGAGCAGATTTTAGCGGCTCGTATTATGGCGGGTTCGTGAGTTTTGCCGGTTCAACCTACGAGGCAGACGCCTGCTTTAGCGGGAGCGTGTACTGCGCGGGGGCCAACGCCCAGGACTGCACCTACATGGCCGACTCCATATTCAGCGGGTGCACCCACTACGGGCCCGTCGCCCGCACCGGCACCTACGGCGGGTGTGTTACTGCAGCCGACAGCACGTTTTATTCTTCTGTATCATTCGGCGGTGAGGCCGCTGGATGCGCAGATTTTAGTGGCTGCGCCTATTACGGGCCCGCCTATTTTAGGGGCACGTTCCGGGCCGAGGCGGATTTCGGCGGCTCCATCTACTGTGAGGGCGGCCGCTGGGATTCTTGCGAGTTCCAGGGCCAGGCGCTTTTGGGGCGTTCGCTGTTTCTGGGGCCTGTGTCGTTCGCTGAGGCGCAGCTCGCGGCGGGCAGCCCGGTGTTTGAGCAGAGCGTCGTGAGTGTTTTCCCCGATGCTGCGGGCTGCGGGCCAACCGAGGAAACCCCGGGCGGGGCGCGTCTGCTCACCGAAGAAGAAACCCGCGAGGTCACCCCATGTGCCCGGGCCCTCATCGAGGCGGCAGCCGCCTTGCCTCAGCCCTGTGTCCCGCACGATCATGCTGCTTTTGAACCGGTGCGGGACGCTGAAGAGCAGGTGCGTGCCTGGTTCGACTACTTCTGCTGCACAGACCCGCTGCCGCGCACCGGCAGGAACACCTTGAATTAGCGCACTGTTGGTGCATCGCAAAGGAGTATATATGGAGCCAGATGAATTTGGGCGAATTATTGAGCTGGAGGACACTATTGAGGAGTCCGATATTTTCACGCGCTACAGCGAGTATATCGACCGAGTGATTGAGTTCACGGAGCGTAGCGTTATCCCGTTAAGCGAGCAGCCTGAGGTGCTGCGGGAGTGTGTGGGGTACACCCGGGCGTACCGTTGCGGGAGCATTGATGCCGCTGACCTGGAGCGGCGCCGGTTAGAGCTGATGAAAAAGCCCTATGCACAGAAGCAGGAAGAAGCAATCGCAGCGTATATGGATTTCCTGTTGTGGTTCGAATTTTTAGATGGTACGACCCCCGAATGGCAGCAGGATAGCCATACCTCCTACCTGCTGGATGGCTTGTACAAGATACAGCACAGTATGGCGCTGTGTGAGGAACTGTACGCACACGTTGTGGGCACAGGGTCAGTGAGTTAAAACTTTAAGAAGCGATTCTCTCACCCGCCCGCTAAGGGCTGGGCGAGAGAATCGCTTCTTATCTGGTGTTAGCTGCGCAGTGCGCCCTGTGGCTTATGCCTTGGCCGCCTGTTCTTCTTCCTTGGCGGGAAGATCAGCGGTGGTGAGCTTTGCGAGGTTTGCGGCCTCTTCAAACTCTTGCTCAATCTTGTCGTTCTTCTGGTAGGTAGACAGAGAGACCACGACGGTCACCAGGAAGGCTAGGAAGAACCCGGGGATCATCTCGTAAACCTCGATCGTTTCGGTGAGGTTGAAGATCTGGCGCCAGAAGAAGGTGACGACAGCACCCACAATCATGCCCGAGACCGCACCCGGTAGGGTGAGCTTGCGCCAGTACAGTGAGAGGATCACGATTGGGCCGAAAGCCGAACCAAAGCCCGCCCATGCGAACTCCACGAGCGAGAGAATCGAGTTGTTCTTATCGAGTGCCATGAGAGTCGCGATGACCGCCACAATCGCTACGCCCGCACGTCCAAGCCAGAGTGACTGGTTTGAGCTGAGCTTCTTCTTCACAAAGACACCGTAAAGATCTTCCACGAGAGCCGAGGAGCAGACCACTAGCTGCGAGGATAGCGTAGACATAATAGCCGCGAGTACGGCAGCCAGGATCATACCGGCGATAAAGGGGTGGAAGAGAATCTGCGCGAGATCCAGGAAGACTGTCTCTGCACTTTCCTTATCGGTGAGAGAAACTTCGGGGTGGGTTGCAAAGTAGGCTACGCCCACGAACGCCGTGCTGATGGAGCCTACCACGGTCAGGAGCATCCAGCTCATACCGATGCGACGCCCGGCTTTCGCATCCTCGGGAGTGCGCAGCGCCATGAAACGCACGATAATATGCGGCTGTCCGAAATAGCCCAGGCCCCAGGCGAGCGCCGAAGCGATGCCGATAAACGTAGTTCCCGCGAAAAGTCCCAGGGCGTCGGGGCGAACGTTGGCGACGGCATCCGTGACGTGGTCGAGTCCGCCCATATTGGTAATAGCCACGATCGGCACGGCAACCAATGCGGCGAGCATCAGAAGACCCTGCACCATATCGGTGTAGGAAGCACCCATAAAGCCGCCGAAGAAAGTGTAGAACATGGTGATACCGGCGACGAGAAGCATACCGGTGAGGTAATCCTGGTGGAAGGAAGACTCGAAGAATTTACCGCCAGCAACCATGCCGGAGGAGACGTAGAAGGTGAAGAAGACGAGGATAATAATGCCTGCAAAAATACGCAGAATATTGTATTTATCGTGCAGTCGGTTGCTGAGGAACACCGGGACGGTCACGGCATCGCCAGCGACTTCGGTGTAGGTACGCAGGCGGGGTGCAATATATTTCCAGTTGACCCATGCGCCGATTGTCAGACCGATAGCAATCCATGATTTGGAAAGACCAGCTAAATAGACAGCGCCGGGCAACCCCATTAGGAGCCAGCCGGACATATCGGCGGCGCCTGCCGAGAGAGCCGCGACGGTGGGGGAGAGCTGCCGCCCACCCAGCACGTAATCGTCAAGGTCGTTGTTTTTGCTGTTTGCCCACAGCCCGATCACGATCATGGCGATGAAATAGATCGCCAATGCGATGATTTGGAAAGTACTATCGGACATTTTTCTCCCTATTTCGGTGGCAGGTCATTCTTTCAAGCAATTGAATATTTATGCACAAATATACGTCTTTATGAGTGGCCCGGGATACAGTCTAGCTTTCATATCTCAAAAAAACAAAGTTGAAATGGGGTTTGGTGAGCCGAACTCTGGGTATATATATGCCCACACTCGTAGATTAACTGTCCGGTTCATGTGAGAATATGTGGGTTTATCTGCCGTGTGCATCCCCGCTATGACGGGGAGGAAAGTTTTACGCGTTCCCGAGATAGGGTAAAACCCGCACAAACACATGTGGGGGTCTGAAAAAATTTCAAAGCCTTGGGGATAAATCGTTTCGCATCATGAAATTTTAAGCGGGTCCCGCACCGTCCAAGGCTCCAAACTCATCCGTTGCGGGTCAAAAAACCGTAAAATATGCATCGCGCTTTCAAACACCTGCGCCCCGCCCGTTTTCTTAGGATCGGCGACGGGGATGGAAGCGGCAATCCAGCTCAGCACATCCGCCTCAGTAAACCCGGCCTGGCGCAGCTGCGGCAGGGTCACCGCGCCGTCGCGTTTAGCCAAGCGCTTGCCCTCCTCATTCAGGGCTAGAGGAACATGCGCATACGTTACCGGCGGGTACCCCAGAAGATGCGCCACATACGCTTGGCGCGGCGCCGAAGACAGCAGGTCATCCCCGCGCACCACCTGGGTCACCCCCTGAAAATAATCGTCCACCACCACCGCCAGGTTATATGCGAATGTGCCGTCATTACGCACCAGTACAACATCATCCACTGCCGCCGTGTAGTCGCCGCGGAACATATCGTGCACCGTATACTCGCTCACCTCGGCGCGCAGACGGTAGGCGGGTGCCCGGTGTGCGCGGCGTTCGGCGCGCTGCTGATCTGATAACTCCCGGCAGGTGCCCGGGTATGCGCCCGGGGCCCCATGCGGCGCGGTGGCGGCCTGCTGAATCTCACGCCGCGTGCAGTAGCACTCGTACACCATCCCAGCCTCCTGCAAACGTTCAAACTCACGCTGGTACGCTTTCCGGCGGGTGCTCTGGTACAGCACCGGCTGCTCCCAATCGAGCCCCAGCGACGCTAAATCCGCCAGCTGCTGCTGTGCCGCGCCCTCCTTCACCCTATCGAGGTCTTCGACACGCATCACAAACCGCAGGTTTCCTTGCCGAGCCAGCATCCATGCCAGAAGCGCGGTGCGCAGGTTCCCTAAGTGCAGGTCTCCCGAAGGAGAAGGGGCGTACCGGCCAGCCCCAGGGTGTACGCTGGGGCTCGGTGAAACGGTGACGGGTGCGGCGTTAAGGTGCGGTTCACGGGTCATAGCACTATGGTACTTTCCCGCTGTGTTGTTAATATGCTCCGCCGGTGTGAAGGGGCGGCGTCGGTACTTTTGGGAATTTTCAATAGCACGCTTTACGCTCCCTAGTTGAAGTTTCATTCAAGATAAACTTGATATGCGTTTTTCCTCGAAGCATATACTGCATATCAATATGTCTGCTGCCGGAGCCTTCCGGTATTTATAATGATGCGCATAAACCGTGTGCTCTATTTCTTTCACACTGTGCCCAGTATGTACCCTAAAACAGCCCTTTACGGCCCGTAAATAAAAGGAATGCAACGATATTTACAGTACCGAATATATGCTGTGGTGAACACTTTCAATAGGGATAAATATGTGATCTAGCGCAATATAAAAAGACTGCGACATGTGTGGGCTCGACGGTAGTTCAGAGAAAAAGAAACGTGAGGTTAACGGCACAAAAACCGGAGCACACAATGGAACATTAGAAAATGTTACGAAACCTTAATACAGCATATTCGCGCAAAAACTAGCCCGGTCAAGTACCGTTTAACTATGGCACAAACTATCGAACTAGCTGACGGCGTGTACCGTATTGCAACGGATAACTATCGTCTAAATACAGGACTTATCCTCGGCCTTGAGGCCGCCCTGGTGATCGATACCGGCGCTGGCCCCCGTCAAGGCACCGAAATATATGATGAAGTGCGCCGCCTAACCCGACTGCCTATTACCGTGGTTAACACTCACGCCCACTACGAGCGTTTCTTCGGCAACGATGTTTTCGTGGCCATGGGTGTGGAGGATTTCTGGGCGCACCCGCGTACCGTGCGGGCTATCGAAAAATACGGCGAATCGCAGCGGCCCTATGTTGAGACCTTAGAACCTGAAATGGCGCACCACCAAGGCCCGGCTACCGATATTATCGTGCCGAATAAACTCACCGCCCATAACGGTGAAGGCATTACGTTCACCCCCGTTGAGTTGGGGGAGCGCTCTGCAACCCTCATCTACCTGGGTCAGGGACACACCAAAGGCGACCTGCTGGTGGGTGTTGAAGATGTGCTATTCGCGGGCGGCCTGCTGGAACAGGGCACCGACCCCTCCTTTGACGATTCGTACCCCGACCGCTGGGTAGAGACTATCGGGGCGCTGACTGAGCTTGACAGGTACAGCATCTACGTTCCCGGCCGTGGCGAGCCGGTTGACCGGGATTTTGTGGTGCGTGCCCGAGACACTATGGAGGCCGCTATTGAAGCGATTCGCACCTCCGCGATTGACCAGAGCAACCCCTCCACCACGGCCTCAATGTTCCAGCTGCCCTACTCGCCGGGTACCACCCGCATTCTGCTGGACCGGCTGGCATTCCTTGACGGCGGTAGCGATGCCGCAGCCCAGCCGGATGCGAGCGGCTTTACCGGGCCGATTACGATCGGTAAGGCGCATTCGGGGCAGCGGTAGTATACTCTGGCAGCCCGCCCGCTGCGGCCCGCCCCAGGGTGGGCCGGTTAGGGGCGGTGAATGCTCACGCGCACCCCGGAGGCGGTGCCGAACCCGGCGGCCATGGCCTCTAAATCGGTGTTCTCGGCGGCGCGCACCGTAAAGAACCGGTCTACTGTGCGGGCAAATTGTTCCTGCCGGGCGAGTTCGCCGTGCTCTAGGGTGCTGAAGATACTGCCACCCGAATCATCAAAAACATGCACCTCAAGGTTCGGCAGCAGCTCGGTGACGGGCAGGTTAAGCGCCGCCACGTCGTGCTGAAAGGTCAGGTCGCCGCACAATAACCGTACCGGTGATGCGGCACCCCCCACCGTGCCGGTGCCGGTGGGGTAGTAGCCGGCTAAGGAAATGCCGATAGCGGTAGCAACCGTACCGTCAATACCGGCCAGCCCACGGTTTGCATACACGCGTGCAGGGCCCGCCTCACCCAGTGCTGGCGCGGCCCTATCAAGGTCCCGCACCAGATTCGACGAC
Organism: Rothia aeria; assembly: GCF_016726365.1. Lineage (NCBI taxonomy): Bacteria > Bacillati > Actinomycetota > Actinomycetes > Micrococcales > Micrococcaceae > Rothia > Rothia aeria. Next base: position 1,969,554 of record NZ_CP068102.1, read on the forward strand.
CCCACAACGAGAGCATGATGATCGGAGGCGCATTGTACCCAGAGGCGGTGCGCTAGGGCCTGCCCGGCGGTACGATCCGCAGGGTCGGCATGTTCTGCCTGGTGGGGTGCGCTCTGTGAACGGTACTGCGCTATTCTGCGCTGGTTTTCGGCATATTGTGCGGTGCCTGCGTCGGTCCACTGCTCTAGCCATTCGGCGCTGCTGGCGGCAGCGCCTTTAAGCGCAAAAATAGCTGCATCGGCAGGAAAATCTATTTCTTGCGCGGCGCGTGCTCCCGGCTCATACCAGCTGGCTTTACGCGGCGCGTAGTACGCCTGCGGGATGCTTTCCCGCCCCAGCAGGGCACTGATTGGCCGTGAGAGCGTGGGATGCCCAAAAAGTACCACCCGTTCAATCTGCGCCCCTAACTCACTGCGTGCGTCCATGCCGAGTAGCTCAACATAGTGGGGGATGGAGGTGCGCCCACCGCGCGCACCGGAAGAGGGCTCCGCAAAAAGCGGCAGGTTCAAAGCAGATGCGAACTCTGCGGCGAACGGGCCGGCCCCGTCCCCCGCGACCACCACCGTTTTGGGGGCTTGCGGGGCATCAAGCAGCGGGGCGCCGCAGGCGGCCTCGGCTTGGGCTGTTTTGTGTTGCACCAGCCACCCGGCCTCAATGGGGCTCAGCGCTGTGAGAGTGCCAGGGCCCTCATGGGGGGCTGTCCCTAAGTGCTCCGCCAGCTGCCGAGCCTCGGCGGCGTAGTCAGTGTGTTCGGTCAGTGAAGCCGCCCACTGCGGCAGGATGCGCGCGGTCTGCTCGTCCGGCACCAGCGGCGAGTCGAGGCACAGGTTAATATGGGCGGGGCCCAGCGGCTCGTCGCTGGCCCGTGACCAGTTGTGCGCATCCCTGCCGGTCAGAGCCGCCAGGCACCGTTTAAACGCCTGAGTTTGTTCCCCTTCGGACTGTTCGGGGTAGCGGGTCAGATCTGCGGATGCGCGCACAAAACGCCCATACAAGTTGTGCTGAAAAGTGGTCTGGTTGGCCCCTGTACCCCGCAGCTTTTCGGGCCTGTCGGCGCTGATAATGGCCAACGGAACCCCCGTATGGTACGCCTCCATGACCGCCGGAACATACTCACCCAGTGCCGTGCCCGAGGTGCATACCAGCCCCACCGGCCGCCCGGATGCTTTCGCAATACCAAGCGCGGTGAACCCTGCGGTGCGTTCATCAACCCGCACGTGCGCCACGATCGCGCCCGCAGTTTCGGCGGCAGCCACCGCATACGCCAGCGGCGCGCTGCGTGAACCGGGGGAGAGAACGATGTGGCGCATCCCGGCGCGGATGAGCGAATCAAGTACAGAGATGGCGCTGAGCATAGAGAGTGGTGTGCGGTTTTCAGTCACCAGACTATTCTAATGCTGCCTCGCTGACGGTGGGACTGTGTGTGCCCTTAGTCGCCCATAGTCTCTTGGCCGTGCCGGGCATCGGCTGTGGCATATCCGCGGTGCAGCAGCCGCCAGCACCGTTCGATGCGTTCTAGCCACCATGCGCGTGTGGAGTGGTCTGCGGCGAGCGCCTTCAGCCGTGCCTCCTCGGGGGCTGCGGGCCGCACCGGTATGCGGCCGTTTTCGGCCACAAGGGGGGTGCTGCTCACATCGGTGTTCAGGAGTGAGACCGTTCCCAGCCCGCACCCGTAGGGCAGTTCGGGCAGGGACGCGGCCAGGTGCACACCCGTTGCGATACCCACCGAGGTTTCGAGTGCGGAGGAGATGACGGCTGGCAGCCCGGACTGTGCGATGACAGCGGATGCGCGCCGCACCCCGCCCAACGGTGCCGCTTTGACAACGATCAGGTCGGCGGCGTGCGCCCGCGCCACGGTGAGCGGGTCATCAGCTTTGCGTACGAGTTCGTCTGCGGCGATGAGAACCGGAACCTGCGCATTGTCGAGCTGGGTGCGCAGCTGCTTCATGTCGTTAATGCTCCCTACAGGCTGTTCGGCGTACAGCAGGTTGTAGTCGCTCAGGGCTGTGAGTGCTGTGAAGGCCTGCGGTAGTGTCCACCCGGCGTTTGCGTCTATTTTGAGGCGGGCGTTGGGCAGGGCGGTGCGGGCGGCGGCGACCCTGGCGATGTCGTCGTCAAGGGTCTGTCCGCGTTCGGCGACTTTAATTTTTAGTTCCTGTATGTCGCCGTTGTAGTTGGTAAGCACGTCGGGCACGCGGTGGGCGGGTACGGCGGGGAGGGTGGCGTTGACCGGCACCTGTTCGCGTACTGTTACGGTGGGTGGCAGGTAGGCTGCCTCTAGGGCGCTGGATAACCAGTGCGCGGCTTCGGCGTCGTCGTATTCTGGGAAGGGGGCGAATTCGCCCCAGCCGTAGGGGCCGTGGATGAGGGCGCTGTGCCGGGTGGTGACCCCTCGGAATTTGACGCGCATCCCCACGCTCATAATGTGTGCGGTGTTAAGGATTTTTTCGAGTGGGGGCAGCGGTGTTCCCTCAGAGACGAACCCGTAAGGGGTGATACCGGGGCTGTTGGAACCGTCGTGGTGTGTTGATGCGGCGCGGGAAAACGGCACAGTGACCTCCTCTAGCACGGGTGGGTATTCCCTGCAAACTCCCAGCTTTGGGTTGAGAATTTTATTCTTTTTCATAGCTTAACCTGAGATAGTTAGGACTGATAATGCCCAGATGCGGCGGTACTGACGATTGATCCGGGAGGACACCATGGCAAAACGCAGTACGGCACATACCGCCTCGGCTCATGACTCCACCGCGCCTGATGATTCAACGATTCCCTTGGGCGAGGTGCCCGAGGCTACCGAAGTTTTAGGTGCTGAAGAAGAGACGATAGGCGCAACCCGTAATCCGTACCAGCGGCGTAGCAGCGCCTCCGGTACGGCGCAGATGCCGCATGTGCCTGATCCGCACTCGCCGCCTACACCCGCTCAGGGGTACCCTGCGGCGTCTCGTTCGGCTGGCGCCTATGATGCTGACCCTACGGAGCATCTTCCCTATAGTGCGGATCCCCAGTTTTCTTCAAGTCCTCAGTATGCTCAGGCCCCCCAGCAGTACCCTCCGAATGCGCAGTACGGTGGTCCGGCCGGGTATGTGGCTTATGGGGCTCCGCCGCAGGCGCCCGGTGCCGCCCCTGAGGGGTACGCCGATACCGGGCGGCCTGGTACACGCATTATTCTGCAGCATCTTTTTGCATTGTTCGTGTTTGCGGTGGGTGCTGTTGCCAGCCTTTATTTTTTTGTGGGCACCTACCGTGGGCAGCAGCTTGATGAGGACGCCCTGAACGAATACGGTAAGCAGTTCAGTGGCTATGAGGGCCCCACCTTAAAGGCTCTCGATAACCTGCCGTATGTGGTGGTGGCGTTGGCCGTGGTGGGGCTGGTGCTGGTGCTGATATGGAAGCATCATTTCGTGTCGGCGGTGGTGGGCGTGTTCACGGCTGCTGCGGCAACTGTGAGTACGCAGTTGCTGAAGAATACTTTGGTGAAACCCAACTACGGTGTTCAGGAGGCGGTGCTGAACTCGGCCCCTAGCGGACATACCACTTTGGCGGCGGCCGCAGGTGCGGCTATTTTCTTGGCGGCCCCGCGTTCGCTCCGCCCGGCGGTTGCGGTGTTGGGGTCGTTGGCGACCTGCCTGACGGGTATGGCGACCATGATTAATAACTGGCACCGCCCGGGGGATGTGGTGAGCGCTATCTTTGTGACCGCGTTTTGGACGGTGATCGGGCTGATGGTGCTGCGGTATTTCCGCCGCTCAGAGTTCAGGGGCGGTAAACGAACAATTGGCTCGGTGATTGTGCCGCTTCTGACGATTGCGACCCTGTTCTTGGGGTTCTGCTCGGTGGTGCTGTACCTGATTGTTTCGGTGTCGTCTTTGCCGGGCGGGGTGTTTGTGGCATCCACCAGTATGGTGTTGGCTGTTGGCACCGGGTGCGCGGCTGCACTGATTGGGTTGCTGCGCCCGCGTAACCGGCCGCGTCCGGCGTACACCAAGGTGTGGTCGTACTAGTTTTCTGCGGTTTTTCACGCCTCCACAGGGCATAATACTTGTGATGGAAAGCATTTTGCGGGGTGGAAAACCGAGGCGTAATATTGGCACTGTACATGCGATATTGGTGTTTTAGAGGGCGGGCTCAAAGCCTATCCCCGTAAGAAATACCGTCGCACACGACGAAAGGTAAACCCATGGCAGGCACCCACGAAGGTCGCGTCATCATCTTCCCGCAGCTCACCGAGCAGCTTACCCCCTTTGAGGATAAGCCGCAGGCTAAGAAGCTTATTGACGCTGATGGGGGGAACCTTATCCTCATGGAGCTTGCCGCCGGGCAGTCGTGGCATGAGCACCACAGTGTGCACCCGGTGGTTGTGCAGGCCCTGAAAGGCAAGATTGATTTCCGGGTGAAAGGCCAGAGCGTGATTCTGGTGCCCGGTAAGCCGATTCACGTGACGGCGGACCTGCTGCATTCGCTCACGGCGCTGGAGGATTCCACGCTCATGGTTACTATGCTCACCGGTGAGTCGCATCCTGATGCGAAACCCACTGTTGAATTCGATGAAATTTAGCGGACCCACCCCGCCCGCAGGCTTTCACTCAACAGTATTCACTCTCTTCGATTCACTCCTTTAAGCGCGGAGGCGCCCCGGTTGCTGGAAACCGGGGCGCCACTGTTTAACTGGGGGTATGACCATCTGCGGTGTGTAGGGGAGCGATACATAATCTGGCGTAAACTGCTAACCGTATGGCGCGAATTGCTAATGATGTTTTTTCTATGCTGGTAATACAACCGGATAAAAAACGCATAAGACAACCCATACAAGGAGAAAAATGTCCCAGGTTATTCTGCTCACCGGCGCAAGTTCAGGTATCGGCTACGACACCGCTAAAGATCTTGCAGCCGCAGGGCACACAGTCTACGGTGCCGCACGCCGCGTGGAGAAGCTTGAAGAACTTCGGCCCTTCGGTATCATTCCGCTTCAGCTGGACATTACTGACGAAGACTCCATCAAGAAGGCTGTAGAGACCATTATTACCAAGCAGGGGCGCATCGACGCTCTTGTTAATAACGCGGGGTACGGCTCCTACGGTGCGATCGAGGATGTTACCCTTGACGAGGCACGCAACCAGTTCGAGGTAAATCTCTTTGGGCTGGCACGACTCACGCAGCTTGTCCTGCCGCATATGCGCGCGCAGTGCTCCGGGCGCATTATTAACGTCTCTTCAATGGGTGGGCGCCTCACCACCTTCATGGGCGCCTGGTACCACGCCACCAAGTACGCCTTCGAAGCCTTCAGCGATGCGCTGCGCATGGAAACCTCCGACTTCGGCATTCAGGTCTCCATTATCGAGCCCGGTGGTATCAAAACTGACTGGGGTATGATCGCTGCCGACAAACTGGAAGAATCGGCCAAGGGCGGCGCCTACGAGAGTATCGCCCGTAAGACCGCCGAGAATATGCGCCGCCTCTATTCCTCAAAGTCGCTGTCTGACCCCGCTATTATTTCCAAGGCGATCACCCACGCCATCGAAGCAAAAAAGCCCAAGACCCGTTACCTCATCGGTTTCATGGCAAAACCCGCAGTTCTGATGCACACAGTTCTGCCCGCTCGCACCTTCGATACGATCGTTCGCCGCTTCATCTAGGTGCCCGCCGTGGAACACATAACCTTGCCGGGAAGCATCATGCCCTACCTGAAAAGCTACGGCATAGAACCCGAAGATTTCCTTCCCGCCTCCTGCCGCAGGGCACTGGCCACCGGCGAAGACATCACCCTAAACCCCAGCCAGTACCTCGATTTTCTGCGTACCATAGATACAACAATTCCCGATAAGGAATTACTGAAGCTGGGCACTCAGAGCAGTCTCAAACAGTGGGTTCCAGCGATTTTTGGGGCGCTCGCAGCCGATAACGGGTGGGAGGGGCTAGCCCGGTTTGAGCGGTACAAAAAACTCACGGCCCCTATCGACATGCACACCACGCATGAGAAGAACCGGTGCCGTGTCGAATTTGCGTTTGCGGGTGCTGAACGGGCGCTTCCCCGCAGCGGGGTCCTTTTAGAGCAAGTTATTCTGCTGACCCTTATGCGTACTGGGACGGGGCGGTATATTGTGCCCCTGTTCGTGGAGGCACCGTTTGAGTACTCCGCAGAATACACCGAATTTTTTGGTGTTGCCCCGCGTGCGGCCAGCTGCAACTCACTGGTATTCGCAGCTGCCGATCTGCTGCTGCCCTTTCGGAAAGCGAATAACGTCATGTGGGAGTACCTAGAACCGGTACTTGACGAAAAAATCGCTGCTTCTGAGCGTCACTACGGGGTAGTACAAAGTGTGCGCGCTGAACTTTTACGGATGATACCCAGCGGCTCGTACAGTCTGGAGAAGCTCTCATCCCATCTGGGCGTGAGCGGACGAACCTTACAGCGTGAGCTTCAACAGGCCGGAACCAGCTACCAGCATGAATGCTCTCAGGCGCAAAGCGAACTGGCGTGCTCCTATCTGAAAAACCCGGCGGCGGGCCTGCAGGATGTGGCGCTGCTCTCTGGATATACGGAGGTTAGTTCGTTCACGAGGGCATTTAAAAAATGGACGGGTCTCACCCCGGGTCAGTACCGCGATCAGCTGTCGTCCCAGGAAAATACCACAAACACGGTGAACGGTTCATAGCAAAGTGGGACGGCAAACGGGTTTTACCTGTTTGCCGCCTCACTCTTTAACGTCATACCTGGCGGGTGCGTACCGGCTGCCTGGGGGGGGGGGGAGTATTTACCCCTTGGCTTGTGCGGTGGACGCATCCTTGGCAGTGTCCTGCTGCGCTTGAGCAACGTGGGTGGGATCCAGCACACGCGCTAAGAAAGTCTTGGTACGCTCATGCTGCGGGTTGCCAATCACCTGCTCGGCGGGGCCTTCCTCTACCACCACGCCGTCAGCCATGAAAACCACACGGTCGGCCACGTCCCGGGCGAACGCCATCTCGTGGGTGACCACGAGCATGGTCATCCCCTCATCGGCCAGCTCACGCATAATGCCGAGCACATCGCCGACCATTTCGGGGTCGAGGGCACTAGTGGGCTCATCAAACAGCATCAGCTCGGGATTCATGGAGAGCGCCCGGGCGATAGCCACACGCTGCTGCTGCCCGCCTGAGAGCTGGCTCGGCAGGCTGTTTTCCTTACCGGCAAGCCCCACCTTCGCCAGCTGCTCGCGCGCCACCTGCTCAGCGGTTGCCTTGCTGCGCCCCAGTACTTTTACCTGGGCAATGGTGCAGTTATCGAGTACGCTCAGGTGCCCGAACAGGTTGAACTGCTGGAACACCATGCCCATGCGGGTGCGCACCGCGTTAATATCCACATCCGGGTCGGTGACTTCGGTGTGACCTACGGTGATGGTTCCGCCCTGAGGCTCTTCAAGCAGGTTCACGCACCGCAGCAGAGTTGATTTGCCTGAACCGGAAGGGCCGATCAGGCACACCACCTCACCCGGTTCCACCTCAATATCAATACCTTTGAGTACCTGTAGTTTGCCGTAGGACTTATTGAGGCCCTTAATGCTCACGGATGCCGGTGCCGGCTTCATCGTCTCAGTCATCGTAATGTTCTCCTTCACCGGTTACTTGCGTGAACGTGCCTGGGTGCGCTTCTCAAAGTAGGCCGAAAGCTGCCCCAGCGGCACCGTAATAATGAGGTAGCATAGGCCCGCGACCACCAGCGGGGTGAGCCCGGCACCCCCAGCGGTGATGCCTTCACGCCCGAATTTCGCCAGCTCATACTGGGAGACTGTCACGCCCAGCAGGTACACGAGTGAGGAATCCTTGGTGAGCAGAATAACCTCGTTCGTCAGCGGCGGCAGCACAATGCGGAATGCCTGCGGCACGGTGATGGAGACCATCGCCCGGGTGTGGGACATGCCCAGCGACCGGGCTGCCTCATACTGGCCTTTCGGCACCGCTTGAAGACCGGCCCGCAGCACCTCGCTAATGTACGCGGCTGAGACCACGCCCAAAGAAAGCGTAACCGGGATGAGGTTATCCACAAACCGGATTTTAAACGCCAGAGGAATGCCGTAACCGAATGCGAAGAAGACCAGCAGGGCGGGAATACCCCGGAAGATCTCGACGTACAGGGTGGCGAGCCACCGATAGGGTGCGATGGACGAGATACGCATGAGCGCCAGCAGCAGCCCGCCTGAGAGGCCCACAGCGAAGCCGAGCGCCGTGTAAATGAGCGTATTTTTCAGCGCGACGGTAATGATGCCGGGGAACTGTTTGGCGGCAATATCAAGGTTAAAAACCTGTTTGGTGAGCGTATTCCAGTCGGCCATGACGAGCGCAATAATCGCAATGACTGCGAGCAGCGCGTACTGGGTGTACCGAAATATCGCCTGTTTTTTGCGGGGTGAGAGCTTTGTCTGTGCCATCTATCTGTTCGTATCGTGTGGGGCTGTGCGTTGTTGTGACGCTTGTGCTGGGAGCTTTAGCTCTTGGGGGCCGTGGCGGCGGTGCTTGAGGTGGAAGAAGTCCCCACCCACTTTTCTTTGAGCTTATTGAGTTCGCCGCTGTTCTTGAGCTTGTCGATGCTCTGGTTGGCTTTCTCCAGCAGGGCGGTGTTGGTGGGGGATACGGCTGCGGCGATTTCGTCGGCCCCTTCGGAGGTTTCGTAGGCGATCTTCAGTGAGGGGTTGGCCTTGAGGGCCTCAGAGATAACGGAGAGGTTTGCTGATACGGCCTGCACCTTACCGGTTTCAAGGGCTGAGATCATGAGGGAGGTGTCCTCATACTGGGTGACGTCTGCGCCCTGGTTCTTGGCGTATTCTTCACCGCTGGTGGCCTGCTGGGCCCCTACTTTAGCGCCTTTGAGGTCAGCGGCAGAGCTGATCTTTGAGTCTTTGGGAACCAGGATTGCCTGTTTGTCTTCAAAGTAGACGTTGCTGAAGGCCATCTTGGATTTCCGGGCGTCGGTGACGCTAATACCTGCTAGGGCAATATCGCACTGGCCGCTGGTGAGGCCGGTACCGGAGTCAAGGCCCTCGAAACTAATGGAGGTCAGCTGCGCCTTGACGCCAAGATCCTTGGCGATAGCTTCGGCAATGTCTGCATCCAGCCCGATCACTTTGCCGTTTTCTTCGTATTCGAAAGGCTTGTAGGGGGTGTTGGTGCACACGCTGAGGGTGTCGGATTTGATGAGGTTAACGCTGCCTCCGCCGGAGCCGGAGCTTTCGGTTGAGACGCATCCGCTCAACAGCAGGGGGGCGAGAGCGAAAAGCGCGAGGGTTTTCTTGGTAGCGGTGGTCATGGTCTCTCCGTAGGTGTATGACGTTTATCGGGCTTTCTCTAGTCTGCACCCAAACGATAAAGAATGCAAGTAATATAATAAATATTCATAAAATTACTGAAAATACAGGATATGAATATTCTGAATGCGCATACACGCCCGAAATGGCGGGGAACAAGTGCCTCCGAAGGCAGTGAATATTCATGAGTTTCGCGCCGTCAAAGGGTGAAAACACCCCCGCACCCCACGCACCCCGCCTCCTTACAGAAAGTGTCCAACTATCCACCGGCGGTAGAACATGCCACAATTGAAGGCGTGAGCACCACAGAAAAGAACCCCATGCCCCGCAACTCCGCCAGAAGCCGCGCGAGCCTCGATAAAAAAACCGGCGACATCGCCGCCATGTTCGACACCGTCGCGCACCGCTACGACCTCATGAACGGCATCCTGTCACTGGGGCAACACCTGCGCTGGCGCAAACACACCGTCGCCGCCGTCGAGGCGCACCCCGGCCAGAAAATACTCGACGTTGCCGCCGGAACCGGCACATCCTCCGAGCCTTTCGCCGACGCCGGGGTAGATGTTATCGCCGCAGATCTCTCCGAAGGGATGCTGGAGGTCGGACGCAAACGCCGCCCCGATATGACGTTCGTGCAGGCTGACGTCACCAACCTCCCCTTCAGCGACAGCACCTTCGACGCGGTCACCATGTCCTACGGGCTGCGCAACGTGGCTGACTACCCAAAGGCCTTGCGCGAACTGTACCGAGTCACCAAACCCGGCGGGCGCATCGTCGTCCTCGAATTTTCCACCCCCACCTTCGCCCCATTCGGTAAGGTATATAAAAAGTACATTATGCAGGCAATACCGCCAGTAGCGCGCGCTATCTCCTCAAACCCTGAATCCTACGAATACCTTGCGGAGTCGATTATCGCCTGGCCTAACCAGCGTGACCTTGCCCAAGAATTCGCGCGCGCAGGCTGGCGAGACGTCAAATACCGCAACCTCTCCGGCGGAATCGTTGCCATCCACCGCGGCTTCAAACTCGCAGAGCCTAACTAAATAGTCCAAAATGTATACTACGGCCAAGTCAGCAGACCACTGCACCTTGGCGCACCCACTCACCCGGCACCAAACGCACAGCATCAATAAGAGAAGGCACAGTGAGCGCAAGCAACACAGAACAGCCCATCGCGGCAACCGAATTCATGGCGGCAGATGACTTTACTCTGCCCGCCGGGTTCGAACTCATCGCGGCAGACCCCGAGCTTGGGCCGCGTATTCTCACCTCCTTAGCGCGTATCGAAGAGCGCCTGGGAGAAGCCATCGCCCAAACCGATAAGCTTGCGGATGTTGCCTCACGCCACCTGTTACTCGCCGGAGGTAAACGCGTGCGCCCGCTGCTGACCCTGCTCGCTGCCGCCGTGGACGGACAGATTAACGACGAGGTGACTGAGGCTGCGGTGGTTGTCGAGCTCACCCATCTGGCAACCCTCTACCATGACGACGTGATGGACGAAGCCCCCAAACGCCGCGGAGTAGACACCGCACAAACCATCTGGGGCAACTCCGTCGCCATCCTCACCGGCGATCTTATCTTCTCCCGCGCCTCACTGCTCGTCTCAGAGCTGGGCACCCGCCCCATGAAAATTCAGGCGCAAACCTTTGAACGCCTCGTGCTGGGGCAGCTGTACGAAACAACCGGCCCACGCGAACACCAAGACATTCTTGACCACTACATTGCCGTCATTGAAGGCAAAACAGGCTCGCTCATCGCCGCGGCGGGGGAGTACGGCTCCCTGCTGTCGGGGGCAAGCGAAGAGACCGTGCAGATCATGGCCCGCTACGGTGAACTCGTGGGCGTGGCCTTCCAGCTCGCCGATGATGTGATCGATATTGTCAGCGACGGCGCCTCCTCCGGCAAAACACGCGGCACCGACCTGCGCGAAGGCGTGCCCACCCTGCCCACCATCCTGCTTGACCGGGCCGCCGCAGCCGGGGACGAATCCGCCCGTGAAGTGCGTGCCCTCATTGACACCGACCTCAGTACTGATGAGGCGTTGGGGGCCGCCGTGTCCGCGCTCGCCGCGCACCCGGTCACAGAGCAAGCGTGGCGGATCGCCTACGAATGGGCTGACCGTGCGATTGCGGCGCTCGCGCCCCTGCCTGAAAGCACCGCGAAAGCTGCCCTCACCTCATTCGCCCACGCCGTGGTGCATCGTGAAGGGTAACTATAGGGTTAAGCTCACAACCTTAAAGCGAGGCATGCAGGCCCAAGCACATTGACCGCACGCATTAAATACTGTAAACCTTTTAGAGTTATGCTCCCGGTCATACCCGGTACCGGCGGCATCGACGAAGGAGACACGCCGCAACCAGCGTGCATCCCGATATCGGCACCGCACCCCGCACCTTACCGGCGCGAGGGGCGCCTTTTGCCGTGCAAATGTGCACACGTGAACATCTAGACCGAGGTATACCAAACCATGGGAGCAACTCCTGCTAAAACCCCGGCGAAACGTGAAGGATTCTCAAGCCGCAGAGTCTTCCTGTTCGCCGCCATCGGCTCAGCTGTGGGGCTGGGCAATATCTGGCGTTTCCCTGCTGCAGCCTATAAAAACGGCGGTGGCGCCTTTATGATCCCCTACATTGTGGCGCTGCTGACGGCCGGGGTCACCTTCCTCTTCTTCGACTACGCAATCGGCCACCGCGGGCGCGCATCGTCCCCGCTGGCGTTCCGCCGTCTCAACCGCAAAACCGAGTTCATCGGCTGGTGGCATATGGGCATTAACTCGGTGATCGCCATCTACTATGCCGCGATTATCGCCTGGTCGGTGCGGTACATGATTTTCTCGTTCAACCAAGAATGGGGCGACGACGCGAAAACCTTCTTCATGAAGGACTTCCTGAAAGTGGGGAAGCCGCAGCTTTCGCTCGACTTTAACCCCGGCATTCTCATTCCGCTCGTGTTGGTGTGGCTTTCCCTGATCGTCATTATGGCGCTGGGCGTGCAAAAAGGTGTGGGCGCCGCCAACGTGGTGTTTATGCCCCTGCTGATCCTGATGTTCGTGGGGCTGGTGGCGTACTCACTCACCCTGCCCGGGGCGATGACCGGTCTGAACACCCTGTTCAGCCCCGACTGGGGAGCACTGGCTAACGGCCAGGTCTGGGTTGCAGCCTACGGGCAGATCTTCTTCTCGCTCTCCATCGGCTTCGGCATTATGGTCACCTACGCCTCCTACCTGAAGCCCAAGACCGACCTAACCGGCTCGGGCACCGTCGTGGGCTTCGCCAACTCCGGGTTTGAGCTGCTGGCGGGTATCGGTGTGTTCGCTGCGCTGGGCTTCATGGCACAGGCACAGGGCGTCGCCGTAGGCAAAGTTGTCGAAGAAGGCACCGGCTTGGCTTTCATCGCCTTCCCCACCATTATTTCCCAGGCGCCGGCGGGGGCGCTCATCGGGTTCCTGTTCTTCGGCTCCCTGCTGTTCGCCGGGTTCACCTCGTTCATCTCGATTCTTGAGGTCATTATCGCCGGTGTGCAGGATAAAGCCGGTACGTCACGCCTGATCTCGACCATGATCGTGATTATCCCGTTGGCGATTATCTCGACCCTGCTGATGCCCACCTCATCCGGCCTGTACGTGCTGGATATTCTCGATAACTTCGTGAATAACTTCGGTATTCTGGCTGCCGGTCTGACCTCCATTGTTGTGGTCGTCTACTGTGTGCGGGCCCTGCCGACCCTGCGGGATCACCTGAACTCCGTCTCCTCCTTCAAGGTGGGATGGCTCTGGATGATTCTTCTGGCGGTAGTTACCCCGCTGATCCTGGGTTACAGCCTAATATCCACGTTCTTCACGTCCCTTTTTAAACCTTATGAGGGGTACCCGGCGGAACTGCTTCTGATCTTCGGCTGGGGCATGGTGGCATTCCTCCTCATCGGCTCCGTCGTGATTTCATTCCTGCCATGGTCGCATAAGTCACGCGCCGCCGAAGAACCCCCGGCACCGCCCATTATCGGCGGTAAACTCGCCCACACGCATGTGGACGACGCCGCGCGGAAAGCACACGCAAAAGCACAGGGCGAGGAGGCATAATGAGCGGTGCAGCTATCGCTATGATGATCGTGGCAATCCTCATTATCTGGGGCGGTCTGGGGTTCGCGCTGCTGAACCTGTACAAGCACCCCGAAACCGATACCGGCGACTCTGATGAGGTCCCCGCACGTTCGGGTACCGAGGGAACATCCGCCGCATCGTAACGGGTGCTCCGCACCTTGCTAGGATGTAAAACTAAAAGAATATAAATACATAAATTGTGCACGCCACTCATAAAACAATGGGTGGCGTGCATAATTTTATAGTCCGTAAAATATTGAAAGCTTCGCATAAAATGGGCATTATAAACTACATTCACAGGCCATAATCTTCTGTCGTCATTTATGCGCTAATCAATAAATTTACCAATAATTTTTCACCATATTCGGTGCGCCCAGGATTTATTCATTGATGCAATAGTTCGGTGAGCTTTTATTCCTCGCGCTGCACAATAGGTACCATACCGGTCTCGGGGTCTGCCGTGCGCGAAAGACGCGAGGTACGTGAAGCCCGCACCGCATCGGCCGTGAAAATCACCAGCGCCACCCAAATGATGCTCAGCCCCAGCCATTTCTCGGCGCCAATATGGTCTTTCAGCACGAACACCGCCAAGAAAAACTGGATGCTCGGCCCCACATACTGCACCATCCCGATCACCGTCAGCGGCAAGCGTTTAGCCGCCGCCGCAAACGCTATGAGCGGCACCGCCGTCACCACCCCCGTGGAGGCCAACAGCAAAAACCGCCCCGGCGTGGTGAACATTGTGGACTGCCCCGTACCCTGCACCCACACCAGCGCCAGCAGGGCAACAGGAATGAGCAGCAGCGTCTCCAGGGACAACGAAACCACCGGCGCAACCGTGCCGCCAACCCGGCTTTTAAGAAGCCCATAAATGCCGAAACTAAACGCCAGGCCCAACCCGATGAACGGCACCTGCCCATACACGACGCTCATGATCAGCACGGCCACCGCCGAGAGTCCCACAGCCACCCACTGCGCCACCCGCAGCCGCTCCTTCAGGAAAATCACGCCCAAACTCACCGACACCAGCGGGTTAATGAAATACCCCAGGGAGGCATCAATCGTGCGCCCCGTGGTGGTGGCAAGCACGTAAATAAACCAGTTCACCCCAATCAGCAGGGACGCTGCAAACAGCACGAGCGTGGCCCGCCTATTCCTCAGCACCTCAACGAACCCGCCGGTCAGCTTCAGCATCGGTAGCAGTGCCGCGCAGAAAATCAGGGAGAAAACCACGCGTGAGGCCACAATTTCAACGGGGGAGGCATCCGCCATGAGATTGAAATACAGCGGCAGCATACCCCACATCAGGTAGGTAATGATCGCGTAGAAAAGTCCGGTGCGCATATGTGATGGGGCGCGGTTATCTGCTGCCAATGCGGCTCCTTATCTACAGTGGGACAGTGGGGTGGTTGTGCGGTTACAGCCCTGCGGTGAAGCATGATGCGGCCCGCGGGACACGTTTTCCACTATACCTATCACCGGGTACCCGTACCACGCCTGCTGTGAGCATATTATGCGGCGTGGCTCTGTATCGTGAGCGCCCCTCCCCAGATATGTGGCAGCCGCTGGGCCGTAAACTGCGGGTCCGCTGGCGGCGTCAAGGTGGCAGGGGGATAGACGCCAGCGGGTTCGCAGCAAAAAATACGCCGCCTTGCGGGTGTGCAAGGCGGCGTACCGCGTATTGTTTCCGCGCCGCAATAACCGGCGGTTACGGAATTTAGAGCCCGAAGAACCGCGAGAAGAAGCCCTTCTTCTTGCCCTCTTCGTCGGTTTTGTGCTCCTGCTGTACCGGCTCGGGGTACTCCGGTTCGTGCTCCTCCGGCTCGACGTGTTCAGGCTCGGTATGTTCAGGTTCTAGAGGCTCGGGCAGCTCCTCCGGCTCCTGCTCGGGGTGCTCCAGCTCTTCCTCCGGTACGTGGATCAGCTCTTCATCAATGCTGATTTCGGTATGCTCCTCTTGCACCTCAACAACCTCGGTGACGCCGGTGTGAACCTCGTCTTCGTGCACCTGAAGATCCACGGTCTCAGCCTCGTAAGCATCCTCGGCCTCCCCATCGCGGTACGCCCCTGCGGGTAGGGTGGAGGTGGTCACGGTGCCGTGCTCGGAATCTTCGCGCGGGTCCTGATCGAAGGGTGCCTCGGTATCCGGGTACAGGTGCTCGGTGGTCGAGACGCCCGTAACCTTCTCACGCTCAGCCTTGGCCTGTTCACGCTCAGCTTTCTCCCGCTCAGCCTTGGCTTTCTGAGCCGCTTCACGTTCGGCTTTCTGGGCTGCCATCTTCTCGCGTTCTGCGCGTTCAGCCTGTTCACGTTCTACCTTGGCGCGTTCTGCCGCGCGTTCAGCTTCGGCCCGCTCCTGCTGTTCGGCCCGTTCAGCCTCAGCACGGGCAGCAGCCTTCTGCGCGGCCTGCTGCTCACGTTCAGCGTTTTGCTGCTGGGCCTCGGCGGCAGCCACTTTCTCAAGGCTTTCGCGTGCTTGTGCCAGCGCAGCGCGATGCTCAGCCGCCTGGGACAAACATTTCGCCAGCACCTCCGGGCCCACCTGGGGTTTGGCTTCTTCAATGCCGCTCATGCGGCCCTCATCAAACCATAGGCGCAATGCCCCGTCGGTGAGAGTCAGTACAGCGGTTGCCTCGGTATCCCAAGCGATGTGGAAACCGCGCTGTTTCGCGTATGAATCGACTGCAAGAACCTGATTAACAATATTCTCACCCTGCAGGGTTTGAGCGATAACGCGGCCCACACGTTTCATGGTTGGCTCCGGCAGCACCAGCTCATCCCCGTCAAGCAGGGTCCAGGCGCGCACCCCGGCACCAGCGGGTAGGGGGTAGTGCGCGTAGAGGCCGGTCACAGTCTTTGACGCTAGGGTCAGGCGTCGCGCCAGCGAATCAGAAAGCGGAATTTCGTCGGTGCTTAGCTCTGTCAGGGACTTTTTCTCGCCGGCTTCTCGTGCCTGCACCGCAGCAGAGACCACAGCGTCCGGGAAATACCCCAACTGCTGCCACGACCACACCCAGGTTCCCCGGTTTTCAGATTCGGTACCCAGCAGGTAAGGTCGAAGTGAGACCGGGGGAGTGGTCTCAAAACTTAACGACTGAGCCGTAAAATCAACATCCCATTGCGCCGCTCCCACCAGTTCGGCCACACGAGCCTGGTACTCGGTCGAGATAAAGATTGACGCGTCGATCAGTTCCTGCAGAGAATTTGTCATGTACTTAAGGTTAGCAACCTTTCGCACTAAATAAGCACCTCAAAACCGTTATTTCGCTTCGTGAATTTAGAAATATTCTTGATAACCCAGCGTTTTTACCCGCATCTGTGCACCTTGAGAGCGAAATCGTCGCATATCCGGTTGTTATTTTCGCTAAAATGGGTGGAGATAGGACGCCGCGCTCAACTCATACACTCGGCACTAGCTCACCACCGCCTAAGAGGAACAAAGAAAACGAACGTATGCTACAGATTCAATCAACTCAACCTGCACGCCGAGCAGTCAGAGTGCAGGAGGCCCTGAACAACATCGGCAGCTGGCTGCTTGATGTGGTGCGTGCAGAACCCGGCTGGAACGAGCTGATTCTGGACATTAAACCGCTCGCCGAACAGACGTTCGTGCGTGTGCGCGAGTTCCGTGACGACCAAGAGTTCATCGGAACGATCGGGCCTCTTAAGGAAGACTCTCCCGTCATTGAGGAGATCCGTAAGCTGCAGCAGGCAGCCTACGACGATGTGCGCGGTACTTTCTTCACCGCCTCAATCGTGGTTGCCGCCATGAACTGGCCCAACCCGCAGTTCAGCGTTGGGGCATCCTACAAACGCGATATTGAGCCCGAAAGCTGGAAAGGTGAAGGCGGGCTGACGGCGGTAGACGTGCGTGAGCACCTGCGCCAATTCCCGCGCGCCCGCAAGTTCGTGCCCGAATGGGCCTACGAGCGTCTGGGTGGCCGCGCCGACCGCAAAGACCTTGAAGAGTTCACGCGGGAAGGCAAAGAAGAGCACGAGGTGCCAAACAGTTACCTTGTGCACGCCCTTGACGTTTTCAAGAATGATGTTCGCGAAGAGACACTCATTAACGTGGTGCGAACCCTTGTGGGCGGGGACGTGCTGGTCGATGCTACCGGCTCCACCGTTGTGCCCCAGGGGCAGCTTGAAATCGGCCCCGAATCCCAGCTGCGTTACCAGGTGATTCGCCACGACCAGAATACTCAGGCGCTGAGCGTCTTCTCATCCTCGGAGTACATTCTGGGCAGCCCCGGCTACGATAAATCCCGTGAAGGCGATGAGCTGATCCTGCGTGAGCCCGCAATGAAGATCCTCATGGACTTCCTCAGTAACGAGGACCTGGACCTGATCGTGATCGACCCCGGCAGCGACCACGAGTGCTACATTGAGCGCGCCCAGGTGGAGTGGGTTGTGGGCGCTCCCCGTAACGACGGGGCGAAGATGGCGCTGATGAACGATAATATGCAGCAGCTTCTCGGCTCCCTGGTGGCCCCGAACTCAATGCTTCTGGTGGCTGTTGACCCGAACGACCCGATGAGCCGGCCCTTCTACGCCCCGGACGAGAACGGCAAACCAAAGAGTATGCTGGTGTTCACCTCGCCCATTGAGGTGGCCGCAATCGACCCGAAGATTACGGTGCGCGCAGCCCACGCCCTGGAAGTGCTCAAGTTCGCCATCTCGGACGGTGCGAAGAGCGTGCAGATCAACCTGTTTAACCCCAGCACCACGCTGAGCCTGAAACAGATCCGTGAGCTCCTGGACATCACCCAGGAACAGGAGAACATGCAGAAAGAGGCAATGAGCGAGGCAGCGGTAAACATATAGCCAAATATTTGCCTCTGCAAAATATAAGCGTGCCCGCTACCGAACTCCGGTGGCGGGCACGAATCTTTACTCCTATTTGGTTTCGTTGGGATGGTGCGTGTGTACCGCGACTATATAGACCGATTGATCCTCAACGTAGTACCATATTCTGGCGCTGCCGCCCAAGGTTGGCTTATATTGCCATAAGGTGTGAGCAGCACCTTGATGCACAATAGTGGCTTCCTTACCTTTCAAAGGGTAGCTTCGTTGAGTATGTTTCAGTGGCGTTTGAGTGAGAAAATCCCACGCATCAACCATAGGGTTTCGCAAGGTGGCAACGAGGTCACGCCATTTTTTGGAGGCATCATGAGTCCCGAAAAAGAGCTCATACTCATATTTCTTTGTAGGCCGTGGGACTCTGGATTTCTTAGCCATTAGGGGCGCTCCACCCGGATAGGCTCATTAAGCCAGTCAATGGGGTCCTGGAACAAGCCATGTTTGCGTGCGTAGGCACTTTCTTTCCAGCTCTCAATTTCAGTCAGGAAGAAATCGATAGACCCGCCGGTTAGCGCGTCTCGTGCGCTATTAACGATGTCTTGGGCGCACTGGGCCTTGTCTTCAGCGGCAAGAAAATATATCCACGGAAAAACATCAACCAAATTATCTTCCAGCGACCCCGCAGAACGGGTAGTGGCAGCAAGAATTTGCGCGGCGTACTCGGAAAGTATGTGCCGTTTATGCTCTTCTTGCTCCGTCATGAGTACATAATTCTCCCCATCACGACGCACGACACGAACCGGATGCTGCGACGCCAACATAAATGCAGCTTTGGAATTACGGCTCAAGTCAGAGGAGGTAACTTCCTGATAAGACATCAGAGAGTGGATGTGGTTCTTCGTCGTCATATACCAACCGTAGCAGAACAACAGAATCTTTTCATGAAAAGTTCAGAACTTTTTCATATGTAGGTTTTGCTGGTTTTAAAAGGCTCAGGGCCGGTGACCCCACCTCACAGAAAGTCACCGGCCCCGAGCTACGGCCACACGTAACCTACAGGAGGTTACGCTGCCGCGCCGCACGAACTAGGCGCAGCGGCGGCCGCCACGGCCTCGCGTACGCGAGAACCGAGTTCAGGGTGCACGTTATCCCAGTACGTGAAGGCGCGCTCACGAATCTCATCGGAGCGAACGGCGCCCACATGGCCAGCGATATTGCTGACCAGACGCTCACGCTGAGCATCATCCATGGTCACCTCGTACAGGGTGCGTGCCTGGCTGAAGTCATCATCTTCAGCCCGCAGGGTGTAAGCAGTGCGCACCAGGGAGCCATCAGACTCCCAGTTACCTTCGCCAGCGCGCGCCGCATCGGCATGCGGGCCGCCCAGGCTGTTCGGTGCGTAAGTCGGAACGGACGGGTCGTTAAAGTTATAGCGCATCGACCCGTCGTGTGAGTAGTTGTTCACCGGCGCTGCGTGGGGTGCGTTCACCGGCAGCTGCGCGAAGTTAGTGCCGATGCGGTAGCGATGCGCATCCGGGTAGGAGAAGATACGTCCGAGCAGCATCTTATCGGGCGAAGCCGCGATACCGGGCACAAAATTCGAGGGGGAGAAGGCTGCCTGCTCGATTTCGGCGAAGAAATTCTGCGGGTTACGATCCAGCACCATGCGGCCCACCTTGATCAGCGGGTAATCCGAGTGCGGCCACACCTTCGTCAGATCGAAGGGGTTAATACGGTAGGTCTTCGCCTCCTCGTAGGGCATAATCTGCACATAGAGCGTCCAGGCGGGGTAGTCGCCACGCTCGATAGCCTCGCGCAGGTCGCGGCGGTGGAAGTCAGCATCCTTACCCGCCATCTCATCGGCCTGAGCCTGAGTGAAGAACTCGTTGCCCTGCTCGGTCTTGAAATGGTACTTGACCCAGAAGCGTTCGCCTTCGGCGTTAATCCACTGGTAGGTGTGAGAGCCGAAGCCGTCCATGTGGCGCAGGGTGCGGGGCAGGCCGCGGTCGCCCATCAGCCAGGTGACCTGGTGCGCCGTTGCGGGGTTCAGGCTCCAGAAATCCCACTGCATATCGTGATCGCGCAGACCCGAACCGGGCATACGTTTCTGCGAGTGGATAAAGTCGGGGAACTTAATGGCATCACGAATGAAGAAGATAGGGGTGTTGTTGCCTACCAGGTCGTAGTTGCCTTCGGTGGTGTAGAATTTCACCGCGAAACCGCGGGGGTCACGCCAAGTATCGGGGGAGCCGGACTCGCCCGCCACGGTCGAGAAACGAATCAGCAGCTCGGTTTTAACGCCCGGCTGAAAGAGTGCCGCACGGGTGTACTGCGAAACGTCTTCAGTGGTTTCAAAGTAGCCGTATGCGCCGGTTCCCTTCGCGTGCACCACACGCTCGGGCACACGCTCACGGTTGAACTGGGCGAGCTTTTCAACGGCATAAGCATCGTGCAGAACGATGGGACCATCAGCCCCAATGGTGAGGGAATGGTCATCTGAAGCCACCGGCGTGCCGGTGCTTGTGGTCGTAAAAGATCCGGGGTGAATGGGGTTATTCGTCATGTCTCTTCCCTAACTCTGACGTATCGCGCGGTGTGGTGCACGCAACCGTGCGCTGTTTGGTGATGCGGTGCCGCATGAGCCAGTGGGTATCGGCACTTTAGAAGGTGTTGCCGGTGCGCCGCTGCAGCCGTGTGAGGACTGAGCGGGTGGGCCGCCACGGCACCTTTAGCGGCTGATGCTCTCTGCTGCTTGTTTCTGTGCCGCAGCAAGGTATGTTTCTTCTTCGGTTTGGCAGTCGGCGCAGATGCCCTGGTAGAGCACATCTGCGCTAATGAGCGCCATGCCGTGGAAGTCGCTGGGTGTCAGGCAAGGTGCTGAGCCGATGGCGCAGTCTACGTCCTGAACTTTTCCGCAGCGAATGCAGAAAGCGTGATGGTGGTTATCACCCGTGCGGGTTTCGTACAGTCCGGGGGTCCCGGGCGGTTCGAACTTGCGCAGCAGGTCTATGTCAGTGAGGTCTGTGAGGATGACGTACACCGACTGTACGGTAATGGAGGGGAGCTCCTGCCGTACAGCGGTGACAATTTCTTCCGCGTTGGAGTGCGGATGTGACTGAACCGCGCGGAGTACAGCGAGGCGCTGCTTAGTCACCCTACGTCCTTTGGAACGCAGACTAGCCGACCAGACTTCCTCTAGAAGCTGCGGCGTAGTATCTGCGTCTGCCGGGAGCGGGCCGGTGTGGGCGCATCCTCGGGGTGCACGCTCGGCTCTAGGGGCCCCGTTCGTGGCTACGGTTTCGGTCATGACCACCACTTTACATTTAATCTGAGTATTTCACAATTGGTAATCTGAATTTTTCATAATAAATTGATGAAAATGCGTAATGCGCTGTCGCTAAAAACCGTGTCATGGCGCCTTAAGAGGGGTATGTAGTTCCATGACCGGTGATTTATCTCTCATGCAGCGGTGGATGTGTGCATGCAAAACACCCCGCTCTGGGCGAAGTCTCCCACGCGCCAGCCGCGCACCCCGTATCCTAAGAAAAAACACGTTCACCCTAACACCCCGCTGCACACACCAGCATGGGAAGTTGAAACGGGGAAGGAAAAATGCACAAACACTACAACGGCCTCAAAACCGCCCTGCTCATGGGGACTATGGTGGGGCTCCTTATGCTTATTGGCGCGGTTATCTCGGCGTACACCCGCAGCATGCTCTTCATCTGGCTTTTCGGGCTCATCGGGCTCGGCTCGGTAGCCTACACCTACTGGAACTCCGATAAACTTGCCCTGCGTTCCATGAACGCCTACCCGGTCAGTCGAGAGGAAGTGCCTGTACTCTACGACATTGTGGAAGAGCTCTCCTCCCGCGCGAACCAGCCTATGCCCCGCCTGTACGTGGCACCCACCCAAACCCCTAATGCGTTTGCTACCGGCCGTAACCCGCAAAACGCCGCCGTATGCTGCACCGAAGGTATCCTGCAGCTGCTTGATGAGCGAGAGATGCGCGGGGTTTTGGGACATGAGCTGATGCACGTGTATAACCGGGACATCCTCACCAGCTCTATCGCCGCGGGTATTTCTACTATTATCGGCACCATCGCTAACGTGGTAAGTTTCGGGGCTATGTTTGGCGGCGGTAACCGTCACGAACGCGGTAACCCGCTCGGGGCTCTTGCGATCGCTGTGCTCGCGCCGCTGGCCTCCGCCGTTATTCAAATGGCTATTAGCCGCACCCGCGAGTATGACGCTGATGAAGACGGCGCCGCGCTCACCAACGACCCGCTGGCGCTCGCCTCGGCGCTCAATAAGCTTGAATCCGGGGTGTCGCTGTACCCTATGGATCCCGATAACCCGCGTACCGCCACCACCTCCTCCATGATGATCGCCAACCCCTTCGGCAACCTAAATATTGGGAAGTTCTTCTCAACCCACCCGCCGATGGATCAGCGTATCGCTCGTTTGCAGCAGATGGCGCGCGATAACGGGCAGTACAACTAGACCTGCCGCCCCAGTGCCCGGTTGGAGTGACCAACTGGCTCAGGTTTAGGGCAGTATACGCGGCGGGGTGGGTACCGAAATGTTCCGGTACCCACCCCGCCGTGCGTGTGTTGTGTGTGCGTGTCTTAGCGGTAGTTTACGAACTGCAGATCCACCTCAAGGTCTGCCGCCTTGAGCATCGCAATAACATCCTGCAGATCATCACGTGATTTGGACGAAACACGCAGTTCGTCCCCCTGAATCGTTGCTTTAACACCCTTGGGGCCTTCGTCGCGGATAAGCTTGGAAATCTTCTTTGCCTGATCCTGGGCAATACCTTCCTTAATGGCGCACTCAATGCGGGTCTCCTTACCCGAAGCATAAGGCTTGCCATCGTCCAAAGACTTGAGCGAGATGCCGCGCTTGACGAGCTTCGACTGGAAGACGTCTAGAACTGCCAGTGCCCGCTCCTCGGTATTGGCTTTAATCAGGATTTTCTCGCCCGAAAAGTCGATCTCTGCGCCCACATTGCGAAAATCGTAGCGCTGTGAGACCTCTTTCTGCGCCTGGTGCAGGGCGTTAGCAACCTCCTGCTTATCAACCTTTGAGACGATGTCGAATGAAGACTCGCTTGCCATTGGTTTTCTGTTCCTTTCGGTTGGTAACGGGGTGCGGCGCGCCAGCGCGCACCTGGTACACATCTAGCCTACCCGCTCTGAGGCGCCGTTCACAGCGAACTATCAGGTTCGCTCGAATATTTCTCAGCTTGTTCCAACATTGGCCGCTCAGAATGGAGATATGACGACTAACTACTACCAGACACACGATATTACTAATAACAATCCAAATGACCTGGAAACCCTGCTTTTCTTGGACATTTATAGTTCTCTTGACCTTGACCCGGCCGATATTCCCGATGCCGAGAAGGTCGAGGCCACAACGGCTGTTGAAGCTGGTGACGAGCAGGAAACCGATGAGGACTTCTCCCCATTTGAGGGCATTGGGGTGACGCTCACTGACCCGAACATTGTGGCTCGGTTCAACGGCGTCCGCCGCGATCTGCTGCGGGAGATTCGGGGCGGGATGTGCACCGTCGAACAGGCTCAGCGGTACCTTGAGCACCTCGAAATCACGCTGCTGCTTGAACAAGACGGCGAATAGAAAAAGTAGCGTTCCTCACAAATAAGGGTGTTGATTTCACACAGTTGCTATACATGCTGTAGACTTTTATCTGTTCGCCTGACGAACGTCTAACAATCATAAATATGATGGTTAGCTTGGCAGATTACCCGAGCGGCCAAAGGGGGCTGACTGTAAATCAGCTGGCACAGCCTACGGGGGTTCGAATCCCTCATCTGCCACAAATAACCCGGTTACTGCGGTAGCCGGGTTTTTTTGTACCCGTTCACTACCTGCCCGAAACAGCAGGGCGATACCGCCAATAAGCATGGTGCGGGTTGCGTTCAGCACCCCCAAACCCGTTTTCATGTTGTTAACCGCATAAAATATGACGACAATACGACATGAAACCAACACATTCTTTAGTCTGTGAGTGAAATATTCGCGCTAAGCGCCCGTAAGGTGTAGCGTTATCTGCATGGCAACTATCGAAATTACCCAGCAGAACCTCCTGCCCACCGTCCAGGAGAACGACATCGTCTTCCTCGACTTCTGGGCTGACTGGTGCGGTCCTTGCAAGCAGTTCTCGCCTGTCTACGAGGCTGCCTCCGAGAAATACAGCGACATTACCTTCGGTAAGGTAGACACCGAAGACCAGGGTCAGCTCGCGCAGGACGCTGGTATTACCTCCATCCCCACTATTATGGGGTTCCGTGAGGGCATCCTCGTATACTCACAGCCGGGTGCGCTCAACGAGTCACAGTTCGAGCAGGTGATCTCATCCATCCGAGAGCTCGACATGGATAAGGTTCACGCAGAGGTAGCCGCCGCAGAAAAGGCAGAATCCTAAGCTTAGCGCAAACGTGCGCATATGATGCAGGGGCCGGTACCGTACAGGTGCCGGCCCTATACGTGCACCTCCGCCCTGAGGAACCCCGCCGAACCCGGTACGTATACGGTCTTATAGGTCGCGGTAATCCCGCACCGGCGTGCGCGGGCCGTGTCTCGGCTCGGTAGCGCCCGCAGCCAGAATCAGCCGCACCACCCGCTGGCGGTGCCCCGCGTACGGGGCTAAAAGCCTGAGCATATCAGCATCATCACCCCGCTTCCCACGCAGGGCATACCCCACATGGTGCGCCAAATGGTAGTCGCCTACGCTCACCGCATCCGGGTGGCCCACCTGAATCTGAAGCACCTGGGTTACGGTCCACGGGCCCACCCCGTGCAGCGACCCCAAGGCGGAGGCAAAATGAGCCACCGGGCCCGCAGCGGCAAGACGGTGCAGAGAATCGGCGGCGCGGGCGTAGGCGCGCACCGCGTTATAACGTGCCGCATCAACCCCCACCCGGTGCCACCCCCAATCCGGGATCGCCCCAAGTGTGCGGGCCGTTGGGTGCACACGCATCCCCGCAGGCTGATCACGGTACCCCGACTCCACGGCGGGTTCCCCATAGCGTATGAGCACGTCACGCTGCGTCTGGAACGCCTCCTTCAGGGTGACGCGCTGCTCAATAATGGCTGCAAAAACGTGACGGTCCAGCTGGTCCGAGGCGCTAAGCCGCAGCCCCGGATGTTCCCGATGCGCCCTGCGTAAGCTGCGCGGCAGGCTCGCGTACCCTGCCGAAGCGGTAAACGACTCCCAAGAATCACCCAAACCCAGCCACGCTGGGCAGCTTCGCACCAGCGCCTCCACATCGGCCCGCGCCTGCGGCTCTTCAAGAAACATTTCGGGCGATAGCCGCGCCCACGCCCGCACTAGGATGGGACGCATCAGCAGGCGGTGAAGGGCTGGCAGGGCGGGCTCGGGGGTGTCATCTGCCGCCCGAGAAAAACGTAGGGTGACCGGGAGCATCAGCTGCGGGGTGCGGGCGGTAACCCACACCATTTCGGCCCCCGGCTCCCGGGCGGTTATCCGATATGCGGCATCTGCGGCACCCCGCTGCAATACCCCCAGTGTCTGGCCCATATGCACCGGAACCTGCGGGCGGATCATCGCCTGCACCCCGATCGTCGCCTCCTGCGTGATTGCGCTGGTGCGAGTGGGCAGCGGCGTCAGCTCAACCTCTGGTAGCGCCATGAGCGGTGTCGGAAGATTCGGGGGCATACACACATGCTACCGCAGCCTCGTGCCCCACATACCGCCGCCTGAGCTTGTCGCCGTGGTGCTGACCATAGGAAATGTGCACCACCGTATCAGCTGTTACACCGGGGGATAAGATACCCTTATGAGGTAGATATTCATGATGCGGATGCCCCGTGCACGGTGCGGGTGCATCCTTATCAATGCGCCGCTACAGGACACCGTAGACAAACAGGCTGACAGGGGAACAACATGGCCGCAGGGGCATCCGGTACAGAGGATACGCCGAACACTCAATCCAATACTGGTAAAGCACCCGACACCACCACCGAAAATACTGCGCCCGAAACCGGCGCGCCCGCACACTCCGCCGAGACAGAACCAAGAAAAAACATCGGTACGCGCCTGCGTGAAAAACAGGGTACCCTGCTGGCGGGGCTGCTTGCGGTGTGCATTTTCATGCTGTACAACTACTACTCCTCACAGCAGCTGCTGCACTGGATCACCCCCTCCTGGGATTTAGCGATTTTTACCCAAATGGCCCAGGCGTACTCGCGGTTTGAAATGCCGATCGTGCCCATTAAAGGCCCCGACTTTAACCTGTGGGGTGACCATTTTCACCCCATTCTCATGCTCCTGGGGCCGGTGTACGCCTTCTTCCCCTCACCCATGACCCTGCTGGTGGTGCAGAACGGTATGGTGGCCCTTAGCGTGTACCTGACGGTGCGGTTTGCTCAGCGCGCGCTTGGCGGGCTCAACGGGCACGTTGTGGGAGTGCTCCTGGGCGCAGCATTCGGGCTGAGCTACGGGGTGCAGCAGGCGGTCGCCGCCCAGTTTCACGAGGTGGCGTTCGCCCTGCCGTTCCTAAGCCTCTCGCTGGGACACCTGGTACTTGCTGGCACGCAGCAGAACCCGCAGCGCGCATCACATATTACACACGCCTGCTGGTGGGCGGCCCCGTTGGCGTTCGTTAAAGAAGATATGGGCGTTACCGCAGCCATGATCGGTGCAATCGCGCTCATCCGCTCCGGCTGGCTGCGTGAAGCGGCGAACACACTGTTCCCGCACGCCAGCAAGGATGTACCCGCATTTTGGCCGCGCCTGCGTGAGGTTTTTTCCGGGTGGACAAAATCGCGTGGGGCAGCCGAAGCCACCTTGCTGATGGTGTGGGGCCTTTTCTGGTCGTACACCTCAATGAACCTGATACTGCCGATTTTTAACGTCAACCACCAGTTCGACTACGCCGACAAAGTGGACCTTTTCGGTGCCCTCAAGAACCCGCTGAACGCGCTTCAACTGCTGTTCACCCCCGATGAAAAAGCCCAAAGCCTCTGGCTTCTGCTCATGGTGGGCGCCTTCCTGTGGGTGGTCAGCCCCCTGGCGGCCGTGGCGCTGCCCACCATCGCCTGGCGGATGCTTTCAAGTAACTCGTCGTACTGGCTGAGCACCTGGCACTACTCGCTGGTACTCATGCCGATCGTGTTCATGGCGCTACTGGACGTGCTGGTGCGGGTGCACGAGCACCGTCGCCGGGTTGCCGCCTCAGCACACGATAAAGCCGCTGCGGATCAGAACACCGCCTACCAGAAGCCTGAGCAGCAGAACACGGCGGGGAGCGACTGGGCGAAACCATACCGAAACGCCACGCAGGCAATTATCCTCAAAACCCCGCTGTGGCTGGTGCCTCTTCTGGCTCTGGTGTTCACTGTCGCACCGATTCTTACCGCCCAGCCCACCCAGCCGCTGGCGCAGCTGACCGACCCGGTGTTCACCACCACCGATCAAACCAGTACCGAGGTGAACAAGCGCCGTGCCGTTGATGCGGTGCCCATCGGTGCGAGCGTGGCCACCGACCTGTCGATTATTACCGAGCTGATTCCCGGACGCACTGTCTACTGGATTGGGCATCACGGCGAACCGGCCCCCGACTATGTGGTGATTGACCGCGCCGGTACCGCCTGGGGCGGTAAGCCCCCGACCAATGCGGCGCAGTACGCCGCCGACCGGTACGGGCACCCCTATGAGGTAGCTGAACGTGTGGGCACCATCGATATTGTGCGCCGCACCGACAAATAGCCTCCGTAAAATCCATGAGCCCTGCCTCTGATGCGCCCCACCGCCTGCTTCGGCAGCTGGTGGGGTGCACCTGTATCAGCTAACACTTGCCCCCCATGCCTGCCGCTGCGGTGCGGGCCAGCGTGAGGCGGCATGAGGCGGAGTAAGCGAAAGTAATGTGCAGGCTAACCCCAACCGGTTCCCGGGTGCGGTACACTAGATGACGTACGGGTACCCCAAGAGGTCTTGTGCGCCCAAAAAGAGCCGGTTCGCCAGCTCGCACGGGAGGGCGCCGCACTCCGAATCAATTCTTCACCGCCCACCGGCGGACGCCACGTTTTCACCGTGCGTGGCGATGTTGCGTGTTTACGAGAAATTCAAGGCCTGAAAATCCCAGCAGCAACCATCCCATCGCACCACCGCATAGGCAATCCGCTCTGCGCGCCACGGCCCCGTCGGGCTGTGCAAGATGGGAGTACGTTTTCCGCAGGGACACGTGGAACAGGGGAACCCCGCCCGGTGCCGAAAAGCGCGCACCGTACGAACCCCTAAAACAATTGAGGAAAAATTGACTGAGAATATCTCTGCCGATCAGGCAGACAACGCAACGTATACTGCCAATACCTCCGCCGCTGAACAGGAAACTGCGGCGCATACTGAGACTACACAGGCCGCCACAAAGCAGAACGACGCCGCGCACCCCGAACAGGGAACCGTTGAAGAAACCCACGTCGCCGCGGCAGCTACAGCCCCCGAAACCGCCGCAGAAAAAGGCGAGGAGAACGGCATTAAATTCACCGACCTGGGGCTAGACCCCCGAGTGCTCTCTGCACTCGAAGAAGTCGGCTACGAGAAACCTTCCCCCATCCAGGAACAGACCATCCCGCTGCTGCTGGACGGCAACGATGTGGTGGGTCTGGCACAGACCGGTACCGGCAAAACCGCAGCCTTCGCACTGCCCGCGCTCTCCCGCATGGCAGAACTCGCCGACATTAACGGCGTCTCCCGAGACACCCAGGTGCTCGTACTCGCCCCCACCCGCGAGCTCGCTCTGCAGGTTGCTGAGGCCTTCTCCTCCTACGCAACCCACATGGAAGACTTCACCGTGCTTCCCATCTACGGCGGCTCACCCTACGGGCCCCAGCTTGCCGGGCTGCGCCGCGGCGCACAGGTAGTCGTCGGCACCCCAGGGCGCGTGATCGACCACCTCAACAAAGGCTCGCTCGACCTCTCAAACCTGCAGTACCTGGTACTGGATGAGGCCGACGAAATGCTGCGCATGGGCTTCGCCGAAGACGTAGAAACCATTCTCGAAGGCACCCCGGACGCCAAACAGGTGGCGCTCTTCTCAGCCACCATGCCCACCTCGATCCGCAAAATCGCCCAGCAATACCTCAACGACCCCACCGAGGTGCGCGTCAAAACCAAGACCACCACCGGGGCGAACATCCGCCAGCGCTACATGCAGGTCACCCACTCCCACAAACTTGACGCCATGACCCGCGTGCTCGAAGTCGAAAACTACGACGGCATTATCGTCTTCGTACGCACCAAAAAAGAAACCGAAGAAGTCGCCGACAAGCTCAAGGCACGCGGCTTCCAAGCCGCAGCCATTAACGGCGACATCCCCCAGCAGCTGCGTGAACGCACCGTTGATGCGCTGCGCGACGGGCGCATCGACATTCTCGTAGCGACCGACGTTGCCGCCCGCGGGCTGGATGTTGAACGTATCTCCCTCGTGGTGAACTACGATATTCCGCACGACACCGAATCCTACGTGCACCGCATCGGGCGTACCGGCCGCGCCGGGCGTGACGGCGAAGCGATCCTCTTCGTCACCCCGCGCGAGAGGTACATGCTGCGGCAGATTGAAAAAGCAACCCGCCAAAAGGTTGAGCCGATGCGCATGCCCACCGCCCAAGACGTGAACGCGAACCGCAAACAGCGCTTCGCCGAGCAGATCACCACCACCATCGAAACCGAAGATTTGGACTTCTTCCGCCAGATCATTCAAGACTACGAGAACGAGCACGACATTACCGCCGAAGACATTGCGGCGGCACTGGCTGTTATCGCACAGCAGGGGCGGGCCTTCTTCCTCGACGAAGACGAGGATATTGCGCACGCCTCCCGCCCCTTCGCCGACGACGGAGACCGCCCCCGCAAGAACAAGGGCAAGAAACAGTTCAATAACGAGGGCATGGTCGACTACAAGCTGAATGTGGGCCGCTCCGCACGGGTGAGCGCCTCCGCGATTGTGGGTGCGCTCGCAAACGAGGGCGGCATTAAGGGCTCACAGATCGGTTCGATTGATATTCGCCAGCACTTCACAATTGTGGGGCTGCCGCAGGATCTGCCGCGTGATTTCTTTGAGCGTCTGCGCGACACCAAAATCGCCGGTGAGTTCATTAATATCCGCAAGGATAACGGCCCCAGGGGAGGCGGCTCCCGTGGCGGGCGCGGCGGTTTCCGCAATGACCGTGGCGGGTATGAGCGCCGCGGCGGTGGTTACCGTGAGGGCCGCAACAGCCGGGATGACCGTCGTGGCGGCCGCGGCGGGTACAAGGGCGGTGGGCACGGCGGTAAACGCTACTAGCCTGCTGCTGATGCCCCACCCGGCGTAGCGGCTCAGTGCAGCGGCTCGGCGGCGGCCCGCCTCCTTCAGCGGGGAGGCGGGAGCACGCGCCGGGGTGGGGTATCCGAACCCCCGCATACGTGGTGCAGAACACTCACCCTGCATTTGTCAAAAAGATGAACCGTGCCGTAAACTTTTATCTGTTGCCCCGATAGCTCAGTGGTAGAGCGCCATCTTGGTAAGATGGAGGTCCCGGGATCGATTCCCGGTCGGGGCTCTCGCATTGACCTGCAAGGTTAATGTTCTGGCGGTGTAGCTCAGCTGGTTAGAGCGCACGACTCATAATCGTGAGGTCGACGGATCGAGCCCGTCCACCGCTACGCCCCGATAGCTCAGTGGTAGAGCGCCATCTTGGTAAGATGGAGGTCCCGGGATCGATTCCCGGTCGGGGCTCAGCTAAGCCTGTCTCTTCGGAGGCAGGCTTTTTTGTTTGTGCCTTTTGGGTGGCTAAATGGGTCACACGTATCTAAGGGTGTTGGGTCTCTTCGGGTTCTGTCTGCCCGAAAAGCGCATTCTCAAGCTGGAAGGTCGAGTGGCTAATAGATACCTCGAAATGCTCGGATACGCAGGTTCGGGCTTGCCGTAAGATTTCCAGGGCCTCACCATTCGTGAAGCATTTATCGGCGATAACGATATGAGCGGTCAGTACGGGCAGACCCGTTGCTATGGTTGAGGCATGTATATCGTGAACCTCATGTACACCCGGCACGGTCAATATATGGCGACGCACTTCTTCAAGATCCAGCCCTTGGGGAGAGAACTCCATCAGTACACCGGTGGTCTCACGCATGAGCTTTGCCGCGCGAGGAACAATTAGCGCCGCAATGAATAAGCCCGCAATGGCATCGGCCTGCATGAAGCCGGTGAAGACTATAACGAGTGAAGAGACGATGACGCCCACGGAACCAAGTGCATCGTTGAGGACTTCAAGGAACGCGGCGCGCATATTAAAGTTCGCATCACGGCGCCCAGAAAGCACCATGATTCCGGCAATATTTGCCGCCAAACCGATGACACCGAAGAGTAAAAGTTCGGAAGCCGGTACCTCTGGAGGCACGAAGAGACGATGAATCCCTTCAAAGGCCGCATAAAGACCGACCGCCATCAGTAAGGTGGCTTGGGCGAGTGCCGCAAGAACTTCGATGCGTCGGAATCCCCAGGTTCGTTGTGCCGTGGCGGGCTTCAGTGCGAGAGTCGCCGCTATCAAAGCGACTAGCAGTCCGGAGGCATCGGTGAGCGCGTGCGCCGTATCGGTAAGAAGGGCGAGACTGCCCGTCATAAGAGATCCGACGAACTGGATTACGACAATCGCTGCAGCAAGCCCAAAGGCGAGTGCAATTCGCGGACGCAGGTCTGGGTTCTGGGAACGGGTGCGGGCAGAAGAATACTGATCTTCCGAGCTCATGAGCGTACCTTTTGTTGTTCTGGCATGTCTTGGCGTGGGGAAGGGGCTTACCAATAATATATAAAAGTTATTTTATATATCTAGGGTAAAGCCTCATAGACCTTATGCCAAGACATACCAGAAGTACGGGGTAAATCGCTCAGAATAGGTAGATAAATCCTCGTTAATCTAGTTGGTTTTCTGGAAAATCGGCAGCTGTGAAAGCAGCTCGTAGTTTCGGATACGGTCCTCAAACTCCCACGGTGCGCTCATCACGATCGCCTCATTCGCGCCGGTGCGCTCCACCAAGTTAGTGAGCTGCCGCTGCGCAGTATCAGCGGACCCAACGATCGCCTCGGCGAGCATAGAATCGACGCGCTGCTTCTCAATAGGGCTCCACAGCTTATCCATAGTCTCAACCGGCGGGGCGTAGAGCGTGCGGCCGCGAATAACACCCAAAAAATGCTGCTGCATGGTGGTGAAAAGCCGCCGGGCCTGCTCATCGGTATCGGCGAGCATCGCGGCCGCACCCACTATCACATACGGTTCAGACAGCACACGCGACGGCGTGAAATTGGTGCGGTACAGGTTAATAGCCTCAGTCAGCGCTGCGGGCGCAAAATGGGAGGCAAACGCAAACGGCAGCCCCAGCTGCGCCGCCAACGACGCCCCAAACGTGGACGAGCCCAGAATATACAGGGGCACGTTCGAGCCCTGCCCGGGGATAGCGTGCACCCGCCGCATGGGGGAGGGCTCACCCAGATAGCGCTGAATCTCTTCTACCTCGGCGGGGAAATTCATGGCCGCTGAATCATCCCGCCGCAGCGCCTGGGCGGTCATTGGGTCGGTGCCGGGTGCGCGGCCCAACCCCAAATCAATGCGCCCGGGGTGGAACGCCTCAAGGGTACCAAACTGTTCTGCTACCACATACGGGGCGTGGTTGGGGAGCATAATACCGCCCGACCCCACCCGGATACGCTCGGTTGCGGCGGCAATCTCAGCCATCACCACCACCGTCGCCGAAGAAAGCAGCGAACCAGCATTATGGTGCTCGGCCACCCAGTACCGGTTGAACCCGAACCGTTCCACCGCCTGCGCCGCCTCAAGAGTGTAGCGCATGGTCTGGTGGTGGGTGCGGTCTTTGCGGGTGGGCATAAGATCCAGCACCGAGAACGGAATCTGCTGGTTAGTCATTGTGTCACTCCTTCACTGTGACGGTTAATGTACCTTCTTAGGCTACTCCCGCTTCGCGCGCGGCAACAGGAGGTTCGCCGTGGGCGGTTTCTACGGCCGTGAAAATGACGGGTGCCCCCGCCGCACTTGCGCCCCCACGTTGCGGCCAACCCGATAGACTGGTGGGTATGAGTATTAACCCTGACATTGTGGGTCGCGTGTACCCCGCCGAGGGCACCTACGCCGTTGGCCGCGAGAAGATCCGCGAATTCGCCCGCGCCGTACACGCCGAAAACCCTCTGCATCATGACGTTGAGGCGGCACGCGCCGCAGGATACGCAGACCTGATCGCCCCGCCCACCTTCGCTATCATCCTGTCCCAAGCAGCCGATGCCGCTCTGATTGGTGATAAATCTGCGGGCATCGATTTCTCTCGCGTGGTGCATGCCGATCAGCGCTTTACGCATCACCGTCCCATCGTGGCGGGGGACGAACTGCGCACTGAAGTTCATGTGGATTCCGTGCGTGTGATGGGTGCGGGCGCCATGCTCACCACCCGCGAGGAAATTACTGATGCTGACGGTAAACCCGTCACCACCTGTATCTCATCCCTGCTGGTACGTGCCGACGAGGAGGGCGAATAATGTCCGTAAACTTTGCAGAACTCGAAAAAGGGCAGGAGATCGGCTCCCGAACCGTCGATATTTCGCGTGCATCGCTGGTGCGGTATGCGGGCGCATCCGGCGACCTCAACCCAATTCACTGGAACGAGCGTTTTGCCCAGTCCGTGGGGCTTTCCGGCGTGATTGCGCACGGCATGCTCACGATGGGCACCGCCGTGCAGCTGGTGAGCGACTGGGCGGGCGATCCGGGTGCAATCGTGGACTACCAGACCCGCTTCACCAAACCTGTGCCGGTGCCGGATGCGCCCGGTGGCGACAACCCGGACACCCCCACGAATGCGCTGACTATCACCGGCAAGGTAGGCGCCGTGGATGAGGATGCGCGCACGGCTCGCATCGACCTCACCGTTACCGCTGACGACGGTGAAGGCACCCAGCAGAAGGTTCTGATGAAGACTCAGGCCGTGGTGAAATTTGCATAGCCCGCGCTTGCAGTCGATACTCTGTGTGATTGTGCGTTGTTGAGTTATGGCAGGCCCGCTCCGAATATGGGGCGGGCCTGCCATAAGGTTTAGCTGACCCTAACGGAATAAAACGTGACAGACCGGTATTCTTAAAGACATGACTGAAAAGCTGCTGAGTGAGATCACCACCGCCCAAGTTGGCGGCCCTGCCCGCACATACATCCGCGCCACGACTGAAACCGAGATCGTCGAGGCCGTTTCCTCCGCCGATGCCGCCAACGAACCCGTGCTGATTGTGGGCGGCGGCTCAAACCTGCTGGTTTCCGATGCTGGGTTTGACGGTACCGTTGTGCATATTGCATCCACCGGGGTTGAGGAGCTGCCCATTCCCGCATGTGGTGGCGCGAATGTGCGCGTGCAGGCGGGTACCGTGTGGGATGATTTCGTGCAGCTGAGCAT
This sequence comes from Rothia aeria, assembly GCF_016726365.1. NCBI lineage: Bacteria > Bacillati > Actinomycetota > Actinomycetes > Micrococcales > Micrococcaceae > Rothia > Rothia aeria. The sequence continues at coordinate 2,004,202 of NZ_CP068102.1, forward strand.
TGAAAAAGAATGGTCCGGCCCGGCGGCGCTGTCGGGCATTCCCGGGACTGTGGGCGCAACCCCCGTGCAGAATGTGGGCGCCTACGGGGTGGAGGTCGGCGAGTTCATCGCGTCCGTACGCACCTGGGACCGCCAGATTAACCAGTTTAAGACCTTCGCAAACGCCGATCTGCGTTTCGGCTACCGCGATTCAATCCTGAAGCAAAACATGGTGAACGGCTCGCCGCGCTACGTAGTGCTGACCGTGGATTTCCAGTTCACGCTCGGCAGCCTGTCTTCACCCATCAAGTATGGGGAACTGGCGAAGAGCCTGGGTGTGCAGGTGGGGGAGCGCGCCGAATCCGCGCTGGTGCGGGATAAGGTGCTGGCGCTGCGTGCCTCCAAGGGGATGGTGCTGGATGCCTCCGACCGCGATACCTTCTCGACCGGTTCGTTCTTCACGAACCCGATTGTGCCGGTGTCTGCACTGGACTCTTTGCCTGAGGATGCGCCGCATTTCCCGGTGGTAACGCGCACCGGAGTGTTCGGAACCGAGCAGCAGGAGAACGAGGAGTACGTGAAGCTCTCCGCCGCCTGGCTGATTCAGCACGCCGGGTTCGAGAAAGGCTTCGGGCTCGAAGGCGATGCGCGCGAGATCGCGGGCGGCCGCGCCTCGCTCTCGACTAAGCATACGCTGGCGATTACGAACCGTGGGGATGCCACCGCTGAGGATATTTTCGCGATCGCCCGTGCCGTGCGTGCCGGTGTTGCCGAGAAATTCGGGGTTGAGCTGGTGCCCGAGCCGGTTGTGGTGAACGGGAAGATTTAGGACTCTTCAGCTTCTTATTCCCTGCGATTTCCGCGGACAGATAAGTATTTTGACGAGCAGATAGCGGATTGTTATCTGCTCGTCAAAATACTATCTGCTCGCGGTTTGTGGGGTCTGTAAGTTTAGGAGTTTTCTTGCCATTCTCAGGGGCGCATCCTATTCTTGCAGATATATCGCTGTGTAAGGAGCTATCGTAATGACCGTGATGACCAATCAAGAGTTCAAGCAGAACGTCAGCCAAGCACAGAAAACGGCACAAACCGAACCAGTCATTATTACCAATCGGGGCGAACCCGCATACGTGCTCATGACCTATACCGAGTATGAGAAGACTTTGCAGTCTAAATCCGTTCGGAGTGGTTTAGACGCTTTGATGCCACTCGACGCCGCCGATATTGAATTAGAACTACAGCCGCGCAGCCGTGCCCAACGCCGTCCTGTGGATTTTGAGGATTAGTTGGCGGATTAAACGGATCACCCACCCCATACGAAACTCAAACTGTGATGTGGGTGGGGTGGCGTTGTTAATCCAACAGGTCTAGAATCTTGTTGCAGGTTTTGGCGTTACGCAGGGTCAACTGGTTTGCGAAGGCTTTCTTCGACATAAACTTGCCGTACTGCGCTTTCTTGTAGTCGGGCGTGCTGTAGTTGCCGAAGTAGACGGCGCAGGTTCCTACGTGAAGCACCTCGTCGGGAACATCCAACGTTTCGAGCTCAGCGGCGAGCGCATCGCGATCAGCATCAATGGTGAAAAACATGGCGTCTAGGCGTGGCATGTCCTCGTTCCACCACTCGGGCAGGTTGTGCGCATCCTTGCGGTATTCGTCAGCGGTGAGAAGCGAGAATGGAATCTCAAAATCGTAATGCTCCGCCAGCAGCTCGGTGATCTCCTGCGCCACGGTGGTTTTATCCCGCGAACTCACAAATAGCAGGTTCCCCGAGTTGATATAGCTTGTGACGTTCTCGTACCCCAGTGCAGCCAGCCGCTTCTTCAGCTCAGGCATCGACACCTTGCGCAGCTTCCCCAGGTTAACGCTCCTGAGCAAAAGAATGTACTGCATAGGCTTAAACCCTTTCTAACGATGAATGGTAAAAATCTGGGTCGAGTTCTCGGCGTAGCTTTTGTTGCCCGCGTTTACGGCTCAGGATTGTCAGAAACAGCACCTGAAGCCTCGTAAAACCACGGCACCGCTGCATCGCCTTCATTCTCCTGTGAGGGTACGCCGGGGGCACCCGGAAGATGCGGAATCAGCAGATCCACCTCGTCGCGGCGCAGAATCTCGGGGTCGGTTACCGCAGGCACGAACCCGGGCACCCGATCCCAGCTCCAGTAGTAGAACTTCTCGGGTGAGCTCCAGGCGATCGTGCTGAACCCGCCCCTGGAATCCTCATCAAACTGATCTTTGACCCGCGCCTCATACAGGTACGGTGCCCTCTCACCGGTCGTCGGGTTTACCCCGTACCAGATACGCGTGATGAGCGCCCGCAGCATGGCTTCACCCGTATTGACGTGCACGGAAGAGACCTGGCCGTCCTGGTCGTAGAGAACCTTGCCTTCGCCCGGGGCGAGCACGGGCGGCTCGGTTCCCAGAGAATCCACAATATGCCCCACCAGTGCCTCGATATAGGAGCCGCGCCCAGCAACATCATCGCGAAGCTCCCAGACCAGGTTTCCTTCCGCATCTAGGATCGCGACGGCGCACACCTCCCAATCGGTGGCACGCCACGGGGTCAGATGCTCCGCCACAAACACCAAACGGTTATTCCAGCGGCGCATGACGAGCGTAAAATCTACGCCAAACCAGGGCCGCGCATGATTCAAGTTAGGCATAATCCCCGAGATGGGCATTAGCTCGGCGTAGACTTGGCGGTCGCCCTTCATGGAATCCCAATCGGGTTCGCAGGCGTCCAGATACATTCTGAAGGGGACGCTTTGCGGGCTTTGAATTAAAAACTCCCCGGAAACGAGCTTCTGCCACGGATACTGGGTGCCACGAATACCCTCACCCTGCTGAACCGTCATAGGCCAGTGCGTAAAGACCGCACCATACTCTGAGGCGGGCGGGTAGGAACGGGCGGCTTGCCGGTAGGGCGCTGTCGGCAGATGGGGGAGTATGCGGCGCACATACTCGGGAATATCCTCGCCCGTGTCCGGAGGATAGATGAGGGGATCGGTATGTTCGAATGTGTAGCGCGCATCTTCGGTTGGAACGCTCCACGCCAGCTGAGCCGGAGGGTGGCAGTAGCTCAAAACCGTTGCCCGGTAGTCGGTCGTCACGTCAAGGTATGTTCGAGAACTGTAGTCGGTAACGTACGCCAGCCGAGTAATATTGTCACCCTGGCGCATATGGTATGAGTAACACGTGTCTTCGTTCAGGTCTAGGAACTCACCGTCCTCAAGCGCCGTATGCTCAACGCTGAGGCTGCGGTACAGTGCCATGAAGACCGCCTCAATATAGACCGAACGCTGCGGGTCATCATCGTGCTGCTCCCAGTGAAAAGCGAAATTACGATCCACCCGGGCGCGCGCGTACGTGCGGTCAGAGGGCTCTTGCCAGGCCAGAAAAACGTGCGCCGTGAAGTAAAGATAATCCTCATCAGCTTTGAAACTAAACGTGATATTGCCTGAGAAATACGTGTACCGATGCACCAGTTCACCCCTAAACCGATGCGGGTTTTCGGGGTCGAAAGGTTGGGGGTTCAGCTCCGCCATCAGGTGAAATTCCGAACCGATATAGTGCAGCACCCCGGGTCCCAGATACTCAGCAGGATGCCTGCCTGCGACCGGTTCACCGTTCTCAAGCGGCGCGGGCGTGTGGGCAATTGGCCAGGGAATATAGGTGACTGCGGGGGTTTCTGCCATGCCGCGCTCCTTGAGGTTGATGTCTAGACCGTTCTATCTCACCTGAGATACGCACTGAGCCCCACCCTGTACACATTAATGAGGCGGTAACACGCGATGTTTAGCCATCATAACGTATCGGCACCTGGAAATACGTCAGCACCTCATAGTGTGTGCCTGCGGCGTGCCCCGCAGATTATGCACCCTATGTCTTCTGCGACTCCACGAGCACCTGATAAACAAAGAAAAAAGCCGAGAAGGTGAGAGATTCCCACCTTCTCGGCACACTATGCTTCACATCATTCCTGTGTTGAAGGTTTTAGCAGCTAGAGCGATTTCCCGCGCTTTTCGGGCAGCGCGAAGGTAGTAACCGCCGCCAGAAGGAATGCCGCCGCGAAAACAGCGAACAGTACTCCGGTGCCGCCGAAAGAGATGAGCGGCGGAACGATAAGCGGCGCCAGAATCGAGGCGATGCGCCCCAGTCCGGCCGCCGTGCCGGTGCCGGTGCCGCGCAGTCGGGTGGGGAATACTTCCGGGCTGATGGCGTAGAGTGCGCCCCATGCGCCCAGGTTGAAGAACGAGAGGAAGCACCCGCTGAGGATAATGTAGAAATCCGAATGTGAGAGGCCGTAGCATACCGCCGCGCCTGCTGAACCAGCTAAAAATACGGCGAGGGTGGCTCGGCGCCCCCACTTCTCAATCAGGTAGGCGGCCACTGCATAGCCGGGCAGCTGCGCCAAGGTCATAATCAGGGTAAACGCGAAGGACTTCACTAGGCTGAAACCCTGTGCGCTCAGCAGCGAGGGTATCCAGATAAACGCCCCGTAGTACGAGAGGTTAATGCAGAACCATACGGTACACAGCGCCAGCGTGCGTTTACGCAGCGGAGCCGACCAGATGGAGGTTGCCTCCTGGGCATCGTTGGCAGGGGTCTCAGGTGCATTGTCACGGTTGGTTTCATCCGCGTGAGCACATGTGCTGAGGGCCGCAGAGCTCTCAAACTCGGCAACCACTCGTTCTGCCTCGTCAGTGCGCCCTTTCGACTCTAAGAACCGCACGGATTCGGGTGTTCCCCAGCGAATAATCAGCGAATACAGTGCCGGGATCACGCCGATGGCAAGCGCCCACCGCCAGCCGTTTGGGTTCGGCACAACAAAGGTGCCGATAAGCGCCGCAAGAATCCATCCGAGCGCCCAAAACGCCTCCAAAATAACGACCACACGCCCACGAATAGCGCGCGGCGAAAATTCCGACATCAACGTGGATGCGACCGGCAGCTCAGCCCCGAGCCCCAGCCCCACAATAAACCGGAAAACCATCAAAACGGCCAGTGAACCGGCGAGTGCGGATGCGCCCGTCGCCAAACCGTAGATGAGCAGCGTTGCGGCGAAAATGTAGCGTCGTCCAAAACGGTCGGCGAGAAGCCCGCCGACGGTGGCGCCCAGAGCCATACCCAAAAAGCCAATGGAGCCTAACCAGCTTGTTTCGGTGGGGGAGAGCGACCACTGTTTGGTCAGTGCCGCCATGATGAAGGAGATCAGCCCAACATCCATGGCGTCGAGCGCCCAGCCGATACCGGTGACGCCCAGGAGCTTGGTATGTTTGCGGGTGAAGGGCAGGGATTCGAGACGTTGTGAGAGGTTACGTGTGGCGGGGGATTCTGCTGTTGCAGCGGTTTTCATGGTGGATACCTTTGGTGCGATATTTTCTTCGTATCTCAGCATACACCAGGTTAGGGTGTTTATGACTCAAACATAGTGTGTGAAGGTAAGCACCCTCCCAATTTGCGGGTAAAAACCGTCAATAGTGAAGAAATATTACGCCCAGCCCAGACTGGAAAACCGCGCGTTTAAGCGCCCTCCACAACGGGCAGGCGTTTTACCGCATAATTCACCGGGGCAGGAATACTCTTGCCGTGCAGAGGGTTATCACCGTCATCGTCGGCACCTTCCCAGAACACTACACGACGTGGGCCGCTCCACACTACGCTCCCACTGGGCACCCCGCGCCCCACCACCTTGGCAAAATACGATGCGGCCTGCGTGAGGGGGTGGTGCGGCACGAATTCCACATTCACAAAACGCACCACCACGCCCCCGGCTACCGTATGGTATGAGGCTCCAACAATAGGTTCAACGCGCTCAATGGTGCCCGTCACCTCCATCATTTCGCCCTCGCTCAGATGCGGCGGGGTCACCCCCAGGCTGGTGCGCACCGCATCCAGTATGGCGGCCATGAATTCCATAAACTCCGGGTCGTCGCTGCGGATTTCCCACACCACTTTGAGGGTGGGCTCGATTCGGCCCCGCACGTAGCACACCCGGTCGTCGCCGGTGTCGCTGACAGCCGCAATATACAGGTTCTCGGAGTCGGCAGAGTACTCAAAGAATAGTTCCTGGTCCTCAAAATCGTAGGCGCCCTCATTTGAGAACCCCCGAAAATTCTTGGGGTTCAGCGGGTTATACGCGGGAGGGTTAAAGAAGAAATAGTCTACGAATTCATAATCCACCTCGACGGTGCCGCCGCCCTTATGGGGGCCTTCATCGGTTAGCGCCCGGTCAATCGTGAAAATTCCGGGGAACAGTCGCGAGGCCGGATGTACACCGGCGTTTGAGGAAGCGGCTAGGGGCCACGGAACGTACGTTATGGTGTAGGAATACTCGCTCACGGGTGATCCTTTACGAGGTGACAGACACTGTATTTGTAACTGGCGTCTTGGGCAGGTGGTTGGTGTGCCGCGGCACCCTGTGCCGCTGACTTTAGCATCTATAGTAACCCTATACTATATACGCGAGCAGAGGATATTTGTCTCACCGGAGGAGAAAATATCCTCTGCCCGAACCGATACCCTCTGCTGGCGCTATAGGCGCAGCTACCCCACGCGCTGCCTGCGGATCGACGAATCAGGCAGATGCCGCAGAATGGGCTGCACATGCCACTCCGGAATATCGCTGCCGGTGAGCGGAGTATCAAACAGCGGGTTCATGCCGTACGGCCAGCACCGTGCATCCTGCTCGGCGGCGTGCCATGCCAGGGCCGTGTCCTCCTCAAAGTAGCTCAGCACCCGCCCATAGTACCCGGCTTTCGCGTTGCGGGTCTGGCTGTTGGAGTATTCGGTAATGTTAATGACCCGAATAATATCGTTACCTTCCCGCAGATGATACGAGGACGCCTCACCGTCGGGGGAGCGCACAGCCACGCACTGCCCGTCGGCTATGGTGCGGGCGGGGTGGCGCATACTCTTATGCAGGGCGCCGATGACGGCCTCGGTGTAGTCCCGGCGGCGCGGGTTCTCATCCCGCTGCTCCCAATGCAGGTTAAGCTGCGCATCAATACTGGCTAGGGCGAAGCGGCTCACGGCCGGGTCGTCCCAGTGCAGGCGGCTTCGGGCACGAATCATCAGTTCGCCGCCTCTTGCAAAGTATTTGAACTCAATGTCGGGTGCCCACTGGTCAGCGTCGGGGCTGTGCAGGTACCCCACGAAGTCAGCATCGTGATTGGGCGTGAATATGGGCGGCACCAGGTACAGTTCGTGGGTGGGGTCGCTGATTCTTGTGTGTGCGATGCGCAGCACGCCAGGCTGCAGGTACTCCGCCGGATGCGCCCCGGGTTCGGGGGCGGTGTAGAAGACTTTATATTCGTCGGTGACTGGCCAGGGTGTGAATTGTATGGTGTACGGGAAGCTATTCACATGTGTTCCTATAACGGGTTATTTATCGGTGTGGTGATTGGTGTCATGCCCTAAATAGTTATGCATATATGATAGCTTAGAGCGGCCCGTTTTTCTGCCATATTCCTGAATAATTTTAGAGTATTTTTACGTATATATCTTTAAACCTGTCGAATTATTTGAGAGTAATCATTAATCCTCTACGGTATATATCGCTCCCTTAAAGTATAAAAATACAAATTGTGTATAGGAATGTGTGTTGCTGGCCGTGCATTACGGCCCGCAGCACACGGCTCAACGCAGTGGTTTATGCGTCTTGTACTAGCGGCAGATGCGCAATGAGCTGCCGAATATGCTCCGGAAGGTCCTCACCCGTCAGCGGAGGAAAAGCCGCCGGGCTCAATTCCTTCGGCCAGTAGCGGGCATCCTCGCCAGTGCTCCACGCCAGATACTCCGGTTCCGCAGTGTTAAAAAACTGTGCCACATACACTGGGTCCGGTGCACCAATACCAATCGGGTGCATACAGGCCACAAGCCGAAGCATCTGCGGCTTCTCAACACGCGTGCAGCCGCCTTCGCTGAACCTATCGGCCACCAGGGTAGTGGCGTAATGCAGAGAGCCTACGGGACCACCCCAGTCGTACTCAGAATCCTCCACCAGGTGTGCCTCACCCTCAGCAAGCTCAACCGGGGTCAGCGACAGGCTCTCCACCAGTGCACCCAGCACGTTCTCAAGGTAGCGGCGGCGATACGGGTTCGTATCATGCACCTCCCACACCGGGGTCATATCCTCACCGATACGCACCCGGGCAAGAAGGCTGGTTTTAGCCCATTCTTCATAGTCGGGGCCCTCTTGCGGGGACCAGAAATAATTATCCTGTTCAGCGGTCAGATGCAGCTCAGTTTCGGTAATATCCATCCCGAAAATGAGCCCATCGTCGGCGGCCTGTGAGAACGGAAATACCGACAGGTACCCCGCACGGTACGGGAAGCCCCACCGGTTGCCATTCTCAAACATGTCCGGGGTGAGCCCTTCCCAAACCACCTGGTACCGCAAGATGCAACCCTTCTCGCCGCTTTCCACCCCTTCCTCCCAGGCAAAGGGAATGTGCAGCTCCCCGGGGATAAGGCGCGCCGCCGGATGCTTAAACTGCTGCTGCCGCTGAACCCACCCGGCGGGCACGGGCCAGGGGATGAACTCGGTCAGAAAAAGGTCGTCGGTCATGCTCTGCTTATTCCTTTCATATAGCGTTATAACGCATGATTAGCTGGCTGTATTGTATATGTTCTCAGGGTGCAGAATTCCGCTAATGCGCAGAATCCTTAGGCGGCTACTCGCTGCCCGCTGGCGGTAGGTGCGCACTCAGTGCCCGCACGGGGGCAGGAATCTCATCGCCGGTCAGCGGCGGGAAATACGCCTGATGCCCCGGCGCCTTCCAGTACCGGGCACCATAGGAACCGGTGCCCCACACGAGCACACCCGTCCCGTCGGTGGTTTGTACCTGCGCCTGGTATAGCTGCACATCACCGTCCACCCAGCCAGCCCCCACCATAAATGCGCGCACCATCACCCCGTCATGGCAATAATGGTAGGTGCCGAACTCCTCAGCCACATCGAACCTATGAGGCAGGTGCAGGCACTCTCCCTCAGGGACTATTGGCGGCACCGTGCCGGGGATGGTGTGCATCACCTCAAACACGGCCTCAATCAGTTCGGCTCGGCCCGGAACCGTATCCCGCACCTCCCAGGTGAGGTTCAGTGACGAATCAAGGCGTGCCACCGCGATCTCTCCCACCCCGTTGGGGGACCATACGGTCTCAGCGGCGCTTGCCACCAGTAATAGTTCCCCATGCTGCGCGGTACGGCGAAAAGAGAAGGCGAGACCTCCTGCGGGGTCCTCAGGAAGCTCGGGCGGGACCTGGAAGAAACAGCCAGGCACCAGGGTGTGGGCATCATCAACGGCCATATACAGGCTCAGGTTTTCAGGTTTACCGTCTGCACGTTCCACGCTCAGCTCGCCCGGCACCAGGTGTCCCCACAGATCCGGTGCCGCGCTCATGCGCTCCGCCTGCGCAGCAGCCACCGGCCACGGCGTGAACGTCACCCTGTAGTCGGTGACCTGCGGCGGCTGCGGATATTCGCAAGCGATCGGTGCAGACGGCAGATACGGCAGGATTTCCCGCACAAACTCGGGAATCTGCTCCCCAGTCAGCGGAGCATCAAAGAGAGGGCTCATGGCATCTGACCAGTAGCGGGCATCCTCAGCCGCCACCTGCCACACCAGGCACCCATGATCGGGCAGTACGTGCGCGCAGTACTCCGTCACCGTGCGACGCTCGGGGTTGCCGTAGCGCTGGTCCACCTCAAGAACACGGGTAATCCGCCCGGGCGCAGCAGCCGAATGCAAGTGGTATGAAATGAACCCGTCGGGGGAGCCCACCCTAGCGTACTCACCGGGGCCAAGAAGGTGCGGGTCGGTGAGCATCCCCTGATGTATCGCTGTCACGGCTGCCTCAATACAGGCCATGCGCTCTGTATTCGTGTCGCGTTTAGCCCATATGAGCTTCAGGGCGCGGTCTATGGCGGCGGTTGCATAATGCGTTTCTTGCTCCCACAGGGAGGAACCACACACACGAACCAGCAGCTGGCTCTCATCGGCCGTGAAATGGAAGCACATGCCCTGCGGCTCGGGCTCATCCGGCAGGATGATTGGTGTGGCCTCAGCGCTGAAACCATACGGGTGCTCCGGGGTAAACGCGGGCGGCACCAGGAATAAACTGTGCGCGCTGCCGCCTGCTGTGAGGGTGAGTAGCCCGGGCTTCAGGTGCAGAGCTGGATGCGCCCCCAACGGCGTGCCCTCACTAATTCTTTGCGGGCCAGCCACAGGCCAAGGGATGAAGTGCACGGAAGGAGAAGAGGCCACGGTTACTGTTCACCCGTTCCATGCTCGGTGAGGGACGCACCCGGGGCGGCTGGCAGGTACGGCAGAATCGCCTGTATCTTCTGGGGCAGCGCATCGCCGCTGAGCGGAGCTTCATACGGCACAATATCGGGTGCGAACGTGTAGCGTGCATCCTCGGGGGTGCTCCAGGTGAGCACACCGTCATACCCGCCGTGGTTCATAATGGTGGCTGCGTACCCGCCGGTGACGCGTTTGCCCTCGGGTTCTTCAACATCCCAGCTGTCGGTAATGAACAGGCGCGTAATGCTGCTGTTCACACACAGGTGGATCTCTTCCAGCGCTTGCTCACCCGTGCTGAGGGTCTGCTCCTTATAGAAATGGTGGCCTTCGGCGAGCACCACCGGGGTCACGTGGAAGCTGGAATACACGCTCTCGAAAATTGCCTCAATCAGTCGGGCGCGTTCGGGCAGCCTATCACGTACCGTCCAGGTGAACTCAAGGTCGGGGCCGATAGCGGCCTCAGCGATCACGCCCTCCTCATCGTAAGCATATGGCTCCCACATGAGGTTACTCACCGCCTGAAGGCGCATCCCCTCACGGCGCATATCGAACATGATAGTGAAGCTGCTGGTGATACGGGCCGTGGTGGGATCGGTGGTGAAATCCACTCGATAGTCGCTGTATTGGGTCGGCTCAACTTGGTTATCCCAGTTCAGAAAAAGCCATGACTGTTCACCATTGGAACAGCTAATGTGGAATTCGCCCGGTATGATGCGTTCCCACGGCCTCTGAGAGGCGCGGATCCGTTCGGCGTGATACACCGTGATAGGCCAAGGCGTAAAAGTCACAGTATAGGTGCGGTCGGTCATAGTTCCCTCGGGTCGTGCTGTGCCCGCGAAAGATTCGTGGGGCTGTGCGGTTGGTTAGGGGGCTTAGGGGTTTGTGCTCTCGCCCGGCAGTGGAAGAAAACGCATTATTGCGGGGCGTGCCACCCTGGCGTCCCACGCCTCTTAGGATACCCTTTGCGACTGGGAAAACCCTTGGGTGCTCCGCACGCAACGCAATCAGCAGTAAGGCGTGCTCAGTAAAGATAGGAGCGGTAGATTACCCCGGGCGGAGCACCTTCGGCACGGCTGGCAGCTAGCTTTTGCTCTTAGGTGGGACACTCAGTGTGGGGCTGGCTTGCATGCTGCGGTGTAGCGCCTCCACTATGGCTTGTATAAACGCCATCCTGCGCGGGTTTTCGTCACGCACGTCCCACCACAGGTTCATATCCCGCCCAATATAGGCGATGGTGTACACCCCGTTGCGGTGCTCGTCCCAGAAAACGGTGTCACCTAACGCTATGATGGCCATATCGTCGTCGGTGGGGCTGTGCCATTCGATACTCACATCATGCGCCCACCGTTCGCCTTCGCCCAACGGGTACAGCTTCCCACTTCTGGCATGGGTACGGCACACTCCCGGCCTGTCGGGGCGGGGCATGGGGTCAAGGTACAGCTCATAACAGCCCCGCCCGGGCGTATGAACACTGATCACCCCGGGCTTAAGCCGGTCTGCAGGATGCGCATCATCCCACGGGTATACGGCCAGTTCAGGGGGTACCGTCCACGCGGTGAATTCTGTGGTGAAACCGGTGTCGTAATCGGCTGTGTCCATAGTTTTCCTTCTAGCTGCGTGCCTGTGCGCTGCGTGATTTTTGGTTTTCTGCGCTGAATATGCTGATAACGGGGTCGGGTTTTACCGGGTGCTGAACACGGCAGGATATGGGCGGAACACGCCCGTGCGGTTTATATCATCAGCGAGGGTGATACTCACGGATCTGTAGACGCTCATTGCGTGGTTCCTTCCCGGAAGATGCGCGGCGCGTAACGGGGCAGTTTTTACCCCGGAAGTGGTAAAACCAGCGGATGCGCCTTATTTTAGATGGTTTGTATACTACTACCTTGCGGGTGTTGGTGCGCCCAGAAAGGGTAACTTGTATTGCATATCACCATTTGTTCATAGGTTTAGCAGCCCGCACACTCTCAGACAGCGAAAAGGAAACCAGGCCGTAAAAAAGCGAGTGAAGAAACAACACCCCTATTCCGGGCACCGCTCGTCGTCTATCCTGGAGCACGGCTGCTGCGCCCCTTTCCTAGCGTACTCACAGGCGCCGATGATAGTCTTACTTCAATGCCGTGTGCGCCGCCCGGCATACTCCCTCACTGCTGGAAAGAAGGTGACGCACCGTGAAAACCATCGAGGACGAAGTCAAAGAAAGCGAAACCAGCCGGTTCCACCGCTGGTTAGAGAAGAAAAAAGCCCGCATGCACGCCCACCCGGTAATGCGCCACCTGTACAAGCCGCTTGTGATCGGCGTGGGCGGCTTCTGCCTCATCGCAGGGCTGATCATGCTGGTGACCCCCGGCCCCGGCTGGCTGTTTATCTTTATTGGCCTGGGAATCTGGGGAACCGAGTTCGCGTGGGCGCATCACCTGAACCAACGGCTTAAACGGCTGGTGCTGCGTATCTGGCACTGGTTCAAAGAACGGCACGCCGAACGTAAAGCCCGCAAAACAGAGGCCCGCAGGCAAGCATAACCCTAACCAACCCGAAGGCACGTTACCTAACCACTAACGTGCCTTTGCTGTGTGGCGGGAAAACTAGTGAGCATGCTCTTGTACCCGGTAGGGAAGAGCGCAGCTGGTGTGCGCGGCACAGTACATAACGTTTCATTGCCTGCGATCTGGGGGGCAAACTCAATATGAGTGGGCGCGGTACCGTTTACACGGCACCGCGCCCACGAATACTTTGAGAAGGCTACTTTAGAGCTTTCCAACCGCGATCTTGAGCATGCGGCGCACCGGCTCGGCGGCACCCCACAGCAGCTGGTCGCCCACCGTGAAAGCACTAATGTACTGCGGACCCATCGCCAACTTGCGGATGCGCCCCACCGGAATATTCAGCGAGCCGGAAGCGGCGACCGGAGTCAGCCCCTCCATCGTGGCATCCTTAGTATTCGGCACCACCTGGGCCCACTGGTTATCTTCAGCGATAATGCGCTCAATCTCGGCAACCGGCAGGTCTTCGGTCAGCTTCATGGTGAGCGCCTGAGAATGCGAACGCATGGCCGCGATACGCACACACAAGCCGTCCATTATCACACGGTTATCGCCCTCAAGACCCAAAATTTTATTGGTCTCGGCATCAGACTTCCATTCCTCGCGGGACTGCCCATTGCCCAGGTCAGAGTCAATCCACGGGATCAGCGAGCCGGAAAGCGGAACCCCGAACTGCGCGGTATCCAGCTCACCCGAACGCTGCTTAGCGAGCACCTTACGGTCAATCTCCAGGATCGCCGCTGCCGGATCGTTAAGCTCGGCAGACACCTCATTACCGAGGTCGCGGAACTGCCCCAGAACCTCGCGCATATGACGGGCGCCGCCTCCCGAAGCCGCCTGATAGGTCATCGAGGTGGTCCATTCCACCAGACCCTGTTTGAAGAGGCCGCCCAGCCCCATGAGGAGGCATGAGACGGTGCAGTTGCCACCAATAAAATCTTTCACACCGGATTCGAGCCCGCGGTCAATCACATCACGGTTAATTGGGTCAAGCACGATAATGGCATCATCGTTCATGCGCAGGGCAGAAGCGGCATCAATCCACAGGCCCTCCCAGCCGGACTCGCGCAGCTTCGGGTGAACCTCTTTCGTGTAGTCACCGCCCTGTGCGGTCACAATAATCTTATGCTGGCGAAGCTCATTCAGATCGTACGCATCCTTCAGCGTAGAAGGTTCAAGCGTGCCGTCGAAGGTGGGGGCTTCACCGCCCACATTGGAGGTTGTGAAAAAAACGGGAGGAATATCGTTGAAATCGCTCTCTTCAAGCATGCGCTTCATCAACACGGAACCAACCATGCCGCGCCAACCTACAAAACCTACTGAGTCACCGGGATTAAAATTCATAATTTCTAGTCTACCCCGTGTGCCACATATCGCGTGGAACAGCGTCATAACCCCTAGTCAGTATGGGGAAAGACCAGGTGAAGTGTGAGGAGCGTGATGAGCTGTGGTGTAAGACGTTGCGAGGTGAACGAATGTACCTCAGACAAACGAGACTACACTTTGCCGTTCGCACAGGCGAACGTTGTTGTAGGGAATTTCCGCGCCAGGTACATCAGAGGCGGGCTAAGGTCTGAAACGAGTAGTACATGGGATTTTTCCCGCCCGAAGCATCCAGCAGGTAGCCGCGCTCGCTCTTCTCCCAAGCGCTTTCACCCAGGATGCGCCATCGCACCGGTTCGTCCGCAGCCACAAATCCTTCTACCGCGAGTTCGGGGGCGTAGGTATCACCCGTAATCTCGTTACCTTCCTGACAATAGAAGAAGGTGCGTTCGATAATCTCGACGCGACCAAAGGAAGGTAAATCCTCGCGGGAAAGCGCCTCCGCATAGACTGAGCCGCCGCCAATGATCCAGGCAGTAACTCGCTGATGTGCCGCATCTGAGTGCTGGGTAGTGTTGGGCGTTAAAGGCGTGTTGCCCGCGAGGGTGAGAGCCGCATCCAGCGACGGAACCCAAAGCGCGCCATCGCGTTTAAGAGGCGCGGCTGAATCGCCCGTAATACTGCGACTGATGACGATATTGGTGCGCTCAGGCAACGGTCGAAAACGCGGTGGAAAAGACTCCCAGGTGCGCCGCCCCATGATGACGGGCTTACCCATGGTGACGGTTTTGAAATGCGCAAGGTCTTCGGGGGCACGCCAGGGCATGGTGCCGTCGCGCCCAATAATACCCGCATCGGTCTGCGCCCAAATAGCGCCGAGGCACGGTTGTGCGGGGGAGGGGGATTCATCTTCACGCATCGATTGTCCTAAACCGCGATGGGGGCAGAAATCCCCGGATGATGCTTATAATCGATGAGCTCAAAGTCTTCATACTCGTAATCAAAAATAGAAGGTTTCTTCGTTTTGATAACGAGTTTGGGGTACGGGTAGGGCTCACGCGGGGGATAGGGATTACCCTCGGGGTCGTTGCCGTAACCGAGCTGCTTTTTCACCTGTTCCAGGTGGTTGGAGTAGATATGACAGTCGCCACCCGTCCATATGAACTCGCCGGGTTCCATACCGACCTCGTGGGCTATCAGGTAGGTCAGCAGGGCGTAGGAGGCGATATTGAAGGGTACACCCAAGAACATGTCGGCGCTGCGCTGGTACAGCTGACACGACAGTTCCTTCACACCGTCAGGGCGCTCGTGCACGTAAAACTGGAACATGGCGTGGCAGGGCGGCAGTGCCATCTCATCAACCTCGGCGGGGTTCCACGCCGAGACAATGTGGCGGCGTGACGACGGGGTCGTTTTGAGAGATTCGATCACTTTCGCGATCTGGTCGATGGTGCCGCCGTCGGGGGTGGGCCAGGAGCGCCACTGCACCCCGTAGACCGGACCGAGGTCACCATTTTCGTCAGCCCATTCATCCCATATAGTCACGCCGCGTTCCTGCAGCCAACGTATGTTTGAGGAGCCGCGCAGGAACCACAGAAGCTCGACCGCCACCGATTTGAAGTGCACACGCTTGGTAGTAATCAGGGGGAAAGAGTTACGCAGATCGAAGCGCATCTGCCGCCCAAACACGCCGAACGTGCCGGTGCCCGTACGGTCTTTGCGCTGAGCATCGGCGGCAATAGCATCACGGTTCTCATCAAGAATTTCGCGCAACAGATCCTCATAGGGCGTTGGGATGCTCTGCTGACCAGAGGCGTGGTGCGCGGGCGTACTCATGGTGACTTGACTCCTGGGCTATAGACACTTGGCCAAAATACCATTGTACTGTAGATGGGGCAGGGCCCCTACAGCGCAAAACAGCTCATCAGGGCAATAGTAATCCCTGCCCCACGTCTGCAGCGGGGCAGGGATGGATGGCATACGGGCCGGGTTCTTAGTCCGTGAACGGGCGCACCACTTCAGCCGATACGATGCCGCCGCGTTCGTACGCGGAGACCTGAAGCACCAGTATGTCCCCCGGTTCGAGGTACGGGTCTTTGGCGGGCAGGTGCTCCTTCTGCTTTTTGGTGAGCAGGTGTTCGGCTACCGCATCCAGCACCACCGGCAGCACCGGACGGTGCGTGCACACCAGGGCAGGGGTGCCCTTCTCGAAGAGGGACGCAATGGTTTTTGCGGTGCGTTTGGGGTGGCGTTCTGCGCCCGCCTCTGAGAGTGACTTTTTCTCTTTCACCGTCAGGGAGTACTCGTTCACGTAGGGGGCGACGGTCTGCACACACCGAAGCCAAGGCGAGGACAATACCCGAGAAGGCTCCCACGCCGGCAGCAACCGGGCCAGCGCAAGCGCCTGCCTTTTACCCGTACCAGCGAGGGGCCGCTCGTCTTCGGCTGCTGACCAGTTGGCGCGCGGTTTGGCTTTCGTATGGCGGGCAATAATGATGGGGTGCGTGTCCAGCCCGCTGGTAGCCCACAGGTTCTCGAACGCCTCTAGCGGCTGCAGGTCTGAGGGGTTGGTGAGCATGGTGCGTGCCTTCTTAATGCTCACCCACTGGATATCGTCCACTTCGTCCTTGTCAGCGCGTGGTTTCTGTCCCGTCGGCAGCTGTGCGGCCCAGTAGAAGACGTCTTTGGTTTTGCTGTTGACCTTGTACCGGGTGGTGCCCAGGGGTACCCCTAGGTGTACCCGCAGCTGCACTTCTTCGGAGATTTCACGGATTGCTGTTTCGGGGATGGTTTCGCCCGCGTCCTGTTTGCCTTTGGGCCATGACCAGTCGTCGTAGCGGGGGCGGTGAATGATGAGCAGCTCGATTTTGCTGTTGCGTACGCGCCAGATGAGTGCGCCTGCGGCAATAATTTCAGCGGCGTTTTTGGGGGTGTAGGTGAGGGCTAGGCCGTTGGGTTGGGTATGCGCGGAGTAGTACGTTGTTTTAGGCACGTGTTCCTTCTCGGTGCGTAACGGGCGGGCGAGGTGTGGTCGGGGTGGAGCTGTTAGGCGTCCGTTCCTCCCATAACTATTCTAGGGGATTAAACGCCCCGTTCCGTCACCTGTGCGTTACCTTCCGTTTACTTTGGTGGTGGGGTCTGCTGCTCGGTGGCCTGCGAAAAGCGGCTTTCTGGCAGCCCGGTATGTGTGCAGGGGCGTTTCGCAGCTAGAAGCCACTTTTCGCAGGGGTGAGCCTCAGCGCCTCAGTGCGGTTACACCTTGTCCACGTTCTTCCGGGAGCGTGAACGCAGGTAGTGTGACTGCACATCCCTGAGCGGGTTACCCTCAGCGTCCTGGTTAAAACGTGTCCAGGTGCCGTTGGCGTCTAGATGCCAGGTGCGGGATTCGTCGCTCATGTACACCGTGAACATGTCGAGCAGATACTTAATGTGGCGGGGATCTTTGATCCGCACCAGCGCCTCGATACGGCGGTCGAGGTTGCGGTGCATCATATCGGCTGACCCGATGTAGACGATAGGCTCACCGTTGTTAGCGAAAGCAAACACGCGGGAGTGCTCCAGGAACCGCCCGAGCACCGAACGCACCCGGATGTTCTCACTGAGCCCGGGAACGCCGGGCCGTAGGGCACAGATTCCGCGTACCACCACATCCACGGGAACCCCAGCCTGTGAAGCACGGTAGAGCGAGTCGATAATCGCCTCATCCACTATGGAGTTGCACTTGATCTGGATGCGTGCCTCTTTGCCTGCCTTGTGGTTCTCAATCTCCTTTTCGATGCACTCGATCAGCCCGCTGCGTAGCGAGCGCGGTGCCACCAGCAGGGATTTGTAGCTGGTTTTGGGGGCGTACCCGGAGAGCTGGTTGAACAGGCGTGAGACGTCTTCGCAGATTTGCTCGTCGCACGTGATAATCCCCAGGTCTTCGTAGAACCGTGCGGTGGAGGGGTGGTAGTTGCCGGTGCCGATGTGCGCGTAGCGGCGCAGCTGGTTGCCTTCGCGGCGCACCACCAGGGAGAGCTTGCAGTGGGTTTTGAGACCCACGATGCCGTACACTACGTGCACGCCTGCACGTTCGAGTTTCCGGGCCCACGAGATGTTTGCTTCCTCATCGAAACGGGCTTTGATTTCGACGAGGGCAACAACCTGCTTACCTGCTTCTGCCGCCTCAATGAGGGCGTCTACGATGGGGGAGTCGCCGCTGGTGCGGTACAGGGTCTGCTTGATTGCCTGCACACGCGGGTCGGCTGCGGCCTGGGCGAGGAACGCCTGCACACTGGTGGCGAACGAGTCGTAGGGGTGGTGCAGCAGCACATCGTGGTCACGTGCTGCGGCGAATACGTTCGCTTCTTTAGCGGTTTCGGCGGCGTTGAGCCAGCGGGAAGTGTGGGCAATATGTTTGGGGTAGTGCAGGGCGGGCCGGTTGGCGCGCACGATTGCACCCACACCGCGCAGGTCTAGGGGCGCGGGCAGCTTGTACACCTCGGATTCGTCAATGTTCAGCTCGGAGATGAGCAGGTCAAGGATTGTGGGGTTGATCGTATCTTCAACCTCAAGGCGCACGGGCGGGCCGAATCGGCGGCGCAGCAGCTCTTTTTCGAGCGCCTGCAGCAGGTTTTCGGCGTCGTCCTCTTCAACTTCAAGGTCTTCGTTGCGGGTCACCCGGAAGACGTGGTGTTCCACCACTTCCATGCCGGGGAAGAGCGTGTCTAGGTGCTCGGCGATAATCGTTTCCAGCGGGATGTACCGTGACTCTTTCCCGGCGGTGTTGGCGGCGCGTGCACCATCAACCGAGATCATGCGGTCGAGCTGGTCGGGTACTTTCACGCGTGCGAACAGTTCTTTGCCGGTTTGCGGGTTGCGCACCAGCACCGCCAGGTTCAGCGAAAGCCCCGAGATGTAGGGGAACGGGTGTGCCGGGTCTACCGCCAGCGGGGTGAGTACCGGGAAAATATCGCGCAGGAACTCTTGGCGCAGACGGGTCTTGGCGTCTGCGTCTAAGTCATCCCAGCCCACAATATGAATGTTCTGTTCTTCCAGTTCGGGAAGTACCTGCTGGTGGAAGACCTGCGCGTGTCGCTCCTGCAGCTGGTGTGCGGCAGTGGCTATTGCCTCCATCTGCTCGTCTGGGGTGAGCCCGGCGGCGGATGGTACGGCGAGCCCGGTGGCGATACGGCGTTTGAGCCCGGCCACTCGCACCATGAAGAATTCGTCAAGGTTCGAGGCCACGATAGAAAGAAAATTCAGCCGTTCCAGCAGGTACAGGTCGGGGTCTTCGGCGAGTTCGAGCACGCGCGTATTAAAGTCGAGCCAGCTGCTTTCGCGGTCGAGGAACCGTTCGGTGCCGAAATCGCCTTCAAGGCTGGGCAGGGTGATTTTTTCGCCTGCTTCGATGCGGTCGCTGCGTGTTTCGGCGCGCTCAATCTTTGAGACGTCGTTCCCGATGTGAATCACCCCGGTGACGGGTGCGGGCTCTTTGGTTTTCTTTTGCGGGGTTTTAGGTGCCACAGTGTTCCTTTCGGTCGATCATATTTTTCGGTGTTCCTCTAACCGGGGGCCTCATCGCCCTCCGGTAAAGGAACGAACGTTCTTTACAGGTGCGGGTGGGTTTACCTGTGTAGTGCCGCTTATTCGCCTGATGCCGGGCGGGCTGGGGCGTACATGCGGTCAATAGTTGCCACCGCAAAGCCCAGCGACTCGTACAACGCCACCGCCGGGGTGTTGTCTGCATCCACGTACAGTTCGATGGACCGCAGCGGCACGTTGTGTTCGTCATGCGCCAGCGCCAGGTACGCCAGCCCGCGCAGCACCAGGGTCCGGCCCAAGCCGCCGCCTTGAGCACTTGGGCTAACACCTACCACGTAGATTTCACCGGCCGGTGACAGTGCCGTGGCGGGCTGAGAGCGCGGTATTTTCGTCCACGTGAATGCGGCGATGCTGCTGGGGTTTTCACGGTCGCTGGCAATGAAGAACCCTTCGGGGCGGAACCAGTCGGCGCCGGTGCGTTCACGCAGGTCTGCGAGGGTCAGCCGCCCCTGCTCGGGGTGGTGGGCGAATGCCTGGGCGTTGACCCGCAGCCAGGGCTGCTCGTCGTCACGGGTGTAGGTGCGCAGCAGCAGGTCATCGGGCAGCTGGCGGGCGTCGGAGGCCTCCACCAGGTTCTCCCGTGTCTGCGGATCCAGCGGCAGCACCATCTTGTACAGCACCCGCACCGGTTTGAACCCTTCAGCTTTCGCCAGCGCATTCGCGGGTGACTCAATACCGGTGTCCTGCGCGCTGCCGTGCACCCACAGGTTGTACAAGGAAGCTTCGGCCCCGAGCTCGGCGATCGCCAGTTCGAAGAATTCCTGGCCCAGGTGCACGCCCCGCGCATCCGGGTGAACAGCCGCCTCAATGACCCCCGGAACCGTGTCCTGCTGCCCGCCGGATGCGGGCACCGCCACCAGCGCCGCCGCAAGGTAGCCGGCTCGCTCCAGCACAAATACGCGCGGGGGCACCGCATCGTGCGTGGCGAGCGCCTTACTCAGCTCAATGCGGGTCTGTTCGGAGAAGGCAGGGGTGCCGTCGTGCGCCTGCACTGTGGCGGCAAAGTCATCGAACCGCGCCAAGAACTCGTCACTGAGCACGGGCTGAGTGAAAGAGACCGCTTCGGGGGTGAACTGCTCTGGTGCCATGTACGCCTTCTTTCCGCTGTGCCTTCTGTGTTTAACTCTATCGGTTTTCTGTGCGGTTTGGTGACGGTTGAGGGGTGTATTACCCTGCGCTGAACCTCGGCGTATGCGGTGTGCTGCGGCGGCGGGTTAGCGCTGGGCGTTAAAGCTGTACCCCACGTTGCGTACAGTTGAGATCATCTGCTCATATTCGGTGCCGAGTTTAGAGCGCAGCCGCCGCACGTGCACATCCACGGTGCGGGTGCCGCCATAGTAGGCGTCGTACCCCCACACCTCCGAGAGCAGCTGGGCGCGGGTGAACACCCGGCCGGGGTATTGCGCCATGAACTTCAGCAGCTCAAACTCTTTGAACGTGAGGTTCAGTGCGACGCCGTTGAGGTACGCCGAGTACGCTGGGGCATCAATATACAGGGCCCCTACCCGGATGATTTGTGCGGAGTTTTCGGTGTCTGCGGAAGATTCCGGGGAGGTGACGACCAGGCGCAGGCGTGCATCCAGCTCGGATGGAGACACCTGGTCGAGCACAATATCGTCCACCATCCATGCTGAAGAGACAGCCGCCATCCCGCCTTCGGTGAGCACCATCATGAGCGGGACGTCTAATCCCGCCGTTTTGAGCGCCTGCGCCGTGTTGCGTGCCTCAATGAGTTTGCGGCGGGCATCAATCATCACAACATCGTGGTGCGCCGTCTCAAAACGTTTCGCGGAGGTAGCCAGGGGGTACAGGTCCACGCGGTGGCTGAGCACGCTCAGGGCGGCGATATCGGACTGCTCGCCGGAAGCGTCGCTCAGTAGCGTAATGCGGTACATGGGCCCTCCTGGGTTTTACCTGGTAGAACACCATTTTACCCGTCGGGGTGTGAGCCCCCTGTACGAACGCTGTGCGCGCTACCCGGTGCGGCCGGTTAAGAGGCGGGCCTGCTCGGTGGCGGTGCGGGCCAAGGGGCTGGTTGAGTTACCTGAAATAACCTGAGGTTAACATTAGGGCCGGGCGCGCATCCGCTGTGATATTTTTTAAGCATGGATAACATTTTTGCTCTTGAAATCTTCTTTATCTGCCTGCTGGGCCTGGCATCTATCTGCATCGCAATTGGTGCGTTGAAGGTGCTTCTGGGCCTGTACCGCGGCCAGAAGTAAACCTGTACGCAGCGAACACGGGGCACACCGTTCGTGCCCTGCTGGTTTGTATAGGTTTATGCGGCGCTAAGGGCTGTAACGGTGCGGTTCATGACGGCCCAGGTGCGGCTCCAGCTGGCGGGGTACAGCACCTTATCGCAACCTCCTCAGGGCGGCTTAATAGCGTGGTGATGCGCATACTGGCCCTTACACTGGGTGAGCTTTAGAACGTGAGACGTGGACGTCTGGGGCGGTTATTCCGGTAGGGAAATTAGCTGCCTCATATGGTAGTGTGTGCCCGCGCACCGTTAGACTGGTGTGTATGGCAATTGAAATTCCAAGCAACTTAACCCCCGAACTTGTGCCTTTCTCGTGGCTCCTTGGAACCTGGGAGGGCACTGGTACCATGTGGTACAAAGAGCAGGAGAAAACCCCTTTTGGCCAGATTATTACCTTCACCCAAGACGGCCTGCCGTACCTGGAATACCGAGCAGAGTCGTTCCTGCTGGATGATAGCGGGCAGAAGCTGCGCCCCATCACTATAGAAACAGGGTTCTGGCAGATTGACCGCCCCCTCACCGACGCGGATGGCGGGTTTGGGCTGGTGCCTAAAGACATTGTTCCCGCTTTCGCCGACGCGGAATCGGTCGAAACCCTCCGCAACGAAGATGACGGATTTAACCTGATCGCCACTATCGCCCACCCCGGCGGCATCAGTGAAAACTATGTGGGCATGGTCAAAGGGCCCGTGGTGCGTATGCAGACGGCAAACCTGATTCGCGACGATATCTCCCACCAGTACGCCGGTTCGGTGCGCCTGTGGGGGCTGGTGAACGGCAACCTCATGTGGGACTGGGAGATCGCAGATAACGAAGGGAACCTGCACAAGCACGCCTCCGCAGAACTGCGAAAAACCTCATCCATGTCCGGAGATTCGCTGGGCACCGGCATGTTTGGTTCCCTCGACGACGGCGCAGAAGAAGGCTCCGCCGAAAACTAGGACTACGCCACACAGCATAGAACCCGCACACCCGCCGCCCCGTTGTGGTGTGCGGGTTTTGCAGACCGCCTGGCCGTCACTCACGATCAGAAAGCATGAGAGGAACCATCATGAGCACCGCCGAAAATATTGCCGCTGATGCACCCGAATACACCCCTATACCCAGCCCCCTCATGCAGGTACACGGTGCCTTCGCCGCAGATGGGCCGGATGCGGGCGTCGCGGCGCACTACGGCAATCCCCTCGCCGAACAGCGTGCTTTAGTCCGCGACCGTGGAGCCACCACGGGGGACCCCGTAGTTGTGGACCGTTCCTCTCTTGGCGTCGTGAGGGTCTCGGGGCCCGACCGCGCCAGCTGGCTCACCTCCCTCGCATCCCAGATTTTGACCGACATGAACCCGGGGGACAGCCGCGAATTTTTACTACTCTCCCCGCAGGGACGCATCGAATATGCACCCGCCGCCGTCGAGGACGGGCAAGCGCTCTGGCTCGTCGTCGAGGGTGCACAGGCGGAGCCGCTGACCGACTACCTGAACCGCATGAAGTTCATGCTTCGCGTCGATATTGAGAATATGAGCGGCGACTATGCCGTCGTTGAGACCGCCCGAAACCCGCGCGGAAAACAGGGTGCGGCCCATCCTGCCTTTGCGGATGCCCTGATCTGGCGCGACCCGTGGACGGCACTCGTCGAAGGCGGCTACCATTACAGCGCAACGCCTGATTCGCATCCCGGTACCGACTACGAACGGTACCTGAGCATTATTCCCCGCGAAAAGCTCACCACCCTCACGGAGGGTGCTCAGCTGGCGGGCGTCTGGGCGGCTGAGGCGCTGCGCATCGAAGCCTGGCGCCCGCGCGCAGGCACCGAAGTTGATAATAAAACCATTCCGCAAGAGCTGGACTACACCCGCACCGCCGTGCACTTCGAGAAGGGATGCTACAAGGGGCAGGAAACCGTTGCGCGTGTGCACAACTTGGGGCATCCGCCGCGTCGCCTGGTCTTTCTCGACCTTGACGGTTCTGAGCACACCCTGCCTGCAGCGGGCAGCGAACTCTTTGTAGAGGGTAAACCCCGTGCGGTGGGGCGCATCACCTCGGTGGCGCTGCATCATGAGGCGGGCCCCATAGCGCTCGCCGTCATTAAGCGGGCTGTGGACCCTGCGGCACCTCTGCGTGCGGTAGATACCGGTGAGGCCGCAACCGATGAATCCTCAGCCCCCGCGACCGAATACGCTGCGGCGCAGACTCTCATCGTCTCTCCCGAGGCTGGCGAAATTGCCCGCAAATCCGTTGCGGGGCAAGACTTCCTCAAACGCTAGGAGCCTTCCGGTTTGCTGGGCAGGCTATTTGATAGTGCACAGGATTGCTACTTCTGAAACTTCACTATAATAACGGTGATTGTCAGGTGGCCGTGGTACATTCAGGTACATGAGTGAACAGACTTCCGGGCATCACGACGATTCTTATCAGCCACACCGGTCAGAAAGCCACACGGAAAAACACCGAGAACCAACGGTTCAGCCATCCGCACCTGGCGGGAACTACCCTGACGCTGTACAACAGGGCGCAAGGCTTGAGGTGCAACAGCCTCCAGCTGCTAAGGTACGCCCGCACACACCGCTGAAATGGCTCTACGGTGTGCGCATCGCTATTTTTGTGATCTTACTGGTGGTAAATGTCGTGTCCACGGTGGTGTTTCTTATATTTATTCTGGCGGAGGGCTCCAATGGATATGGTCCAAGCACAGAGACCTACCTTCAGTGGGCCATGCCTTCGTTTCTGATTTCGGCAGTGTATACGGCGTATCTGGTAGCACAGATTATTGCCGCTATCCTGTACCTGCGTAACCGGGCTCTTGTGTACATTATCGTGGTCAATATTATTGGTGCGCTGTGGGGCCTGTACGGAACTGCTCGTCTGGTGTACCAAATAATCTCTGGGACAGCGTTCTTCACGGAGCAGGACCCGCAGAGGCTGCTGGCCTTCACAGCCGACAAAATCGATATGGTGCTGTGCTTCCTTTTTGCGACGCTGGCTATTATGACGTTCAAAAAACGCCGTACCCAGCCACAGCCGTCCACGGAAAACACCCCGACGTCACTGTAGCGTCACAGGCTGCTCGCAAACCTCTGTGACGCTACAGTATTTTCGCCCACTGGCGGGGTTAGCGGCCCCGTACCCGTCGTAAAGACGGCCGCGCGCTAGTACGTATCGGCTAGTGCTTGTACCGGTAGATAAACGCGGCCATCGCATCACGGTGAATCGGGGCGCCCGGTGAAAAATCACCAGGCACCCCCTCTGCGTTCAATATATCTGTGTGTTCGATGGCCCTAACCCACTCGTTAGGGGCCAGCGTCTAGCGGCCGAACAGTACGGCCGCCTCGTCCCAGCGTTCCTGCGGTACCATTTTCAGCCCGTCAAGTGCCTCCTCAAGCGGAACGTACACAATATTGGTGGCCTGCAGCGACACCATCTTGCCCCAGAGCTTCTGGTTCACCATATCCACCGCGCCCATACCCAGGCGGGTTGCCAGCACCCGGTCAAAACCGGTTGGTGCGCCACCGCGCTGAATATGCCCCAGGATGGTGTTGCGGGTTTCAATACCGGTGCGGGTCTCAATCTCGTGGGTAATGTATTCACCGATACCACCCAGGCGGGGCCGCCCGTCTTTTTCGGTACCCTTATTCGCCATGACCTCGTCAGAGCCTTCGGGGATGAACCCTTCCGCAACCACCACCAGGGGGGAGCGGCCACGGTCATGTACCTCTTTCACCCACTGGCAGACCTCGTCCATTGACACCTTCACCTCGGGGATGAGAATCGCGTGTGCGCCGGAGGCCATGCCGGAGTTCAACGCGATCCACCCCACGTGACGGCCCATCACCTCGGCCACCATGCACCGGTGGTGTGACTCGCCGGTGGTGCGAATACGGTCCATTGCCTCAGTCGCAATGGAAACAGCCGTGTCGAACCCGAACGTGTAATCGGTGGCGCGCAGGTCATTATCGATAGTTTTTGGCACACCAATAACAGGAAGACCCGCATCCGCCAGGCGCTTGGCCCCGGCCAGGGTGCCTTCACCGCCGATGGCGACAATGGCGTCAATCCCGTGGCGTTCCATCATAATTTCGATGTTTTCGGGTCCGCCGTTAGGTCCATCAAAGGGGTTGGTGCGCGAGGTGCCGATAATAGTGCCGCCCTGGCTGGCCAGGCCGCGCACCTTAGTGCGGGGCAGATCCATGAAATCCCCATCGACGACGCCACGCCACCCGTCACGAAAACCGACGAATTCGTAGCCGTACTTCTTGACACCGTTGAGAACTGCGCCGCGGATAACGGCGTTGAGACCGGGGCAGTCGCCTCCGGAGGTAAGCAGACCGATTTTCATGATGGCTCCTTGGGTTGGCGCCCGCAGGTGTTGGGTTTAGGCGCGCGGTCATATAATGATGGCCTCCGCAAAGCTTGTGCGACGCGTTAAGCAACGCGTGGCACGAGCCCGGGAGGCCGTTCTCTTGCTATCTATTCTAGCGCGTTTGGGTTGTGTGGGTAAGTGTTGGGTTGGGTGTGTTTTTACCGAAATGATGCCGAAGTCCGGCAGAAAAGTTCAGGTAATAGGCACCTAAATCAACGTACCGGGTGTGACTGAGACGGTTCCTACCGCGCACTTCCCAAAAACTTCTGCAGACGCTCCACACCCTCGGCGAGGTCTTCGTCGCTGAGCGCATAGGAGAGCCGCAGGTACCCGCTGGGGCCGAACGCCTCACCCGGCACCACCGCCACAAGCGCCTTCTCCAGGATGAGGTCGGCCAGCTCGGCGGAAGTCTGCGGACGCACCCCGTCAAATTCCTTACCGAGTAGCCCGCGCACATCCGGGTAGGCGTAGAACGCACCCTGCGGGGTGGGGCAGTGCACGCCCTCAATGGCGTTGAGCCCGGCAACAATAGCCTTACGCCGCCGGTCGAACGCGGCATGCATGACCGCGACCTCATCCTGCGGGCCGGCCAGTGCCGCCAGCGCCGCACGCTGGGCGATATTGTTCACGTTTGAGCTCAAATGCGATTGCAGGTTTGAGGCGGCCGCGATAACATCCTGCGGGCCAACCATCCAGCCCACACGCCACCCCGTCATGGCGTACGTTTTCGCCACACCATTGAGGATGATGCAGTTCGGGGTGAGCTCCGGAACCACCTTGAGAATAGAGACCGAATTAACACCGTCGTAGGTGAGGTGCTCATAGATTTCGTCGGTGAACACAAAAATCCCCTTCGCGAGCGCCCACTGCCCGATAGCGCGCGTCTCTTCCTCGGTGTAGACCGAACCAGTTGGGTTTGAGGGGGAGACGAACAGCAGGGCTTTTGTGGCGGGGGTGTAGGCGGCCTCCAGCTGCTCAACGGTGACCTTATAGTCTTGCTCGCTTCCAGCAAAAACCTCAATGGGGTTTCCGCCCGCTAAGCGGATGCACTCAGGGTAGGTGGTCCAGTAGGGGGCGGGTAAAAGAACGTCGTCGCCCGTATCAATAACAGTCGCAAACGCCTCGTAGACCGCCTGCTTACCCCCGTTGGTGACGAGCACCTGTGAGGGGTCAACCTGCACACCGGAGTCACGGAGGGTCTTCTCAGCAATGGCCTGTTTCAGCTCAGGCAATCCGGCAGAGGGGGAGTAGCGGAAGTTCTTCGGGTCGTTAAGTGCCTGACGGGCGGCCTCTACAATGTGCGCGGGAGTGGGAAAATCAGGTTCTCCCGCACCGAAACCGATCACCGGCTGACCGTCGGCTTTGAGCGCCTTGGCCTTGGAATCGACGACGAGGGTTGCTGAAGGGGTGATGGCGGCAATACGGCTGGCAATACGCGGCATTCTCTCTCGCTTTCATAGTGTTCTGCACCAATACTTCAGTGCAAAATTCGGTGATAAGCCCGGTGTAGTCCACCCTTAGCGGCCCGAAGGTGCGTGTGCGTGGGGCTGCGTGCTGGGCACCTTCCTACTATGATAGGGGGTTACCGCCGGTCGGCGGAAGCGCATCTTAGCCTGCGTCTTGGGTGTGCTCAGAGTGTGCGTGCGCTAACTGTGCTGCATGTTGGGCGGAGAAACGCTTCAGTGCGGAGGCGGCGGATTCGCGGAAAATATTTGCGGTTCAAGTTGCCAAGCGGGCTTTGTATGGTCTAGAGTTGTTTCTGCACCCGCTACTAGGGTGCATTAGTTTGTTCCCTTGTATAGCCGCCGGCTGTGAGGCATTCGAGGGTGCAAACACGTGGGGAGCAACACCCCACACCGACGGAGTGGAAGCTTCGAAGGGCGGTGGCTCAATTGGTAGAGCAGCGGTCTCCAAAACCGCAGGTTGCAGGTTCGAGTCCTGTCCGCCCTGCTAGTGCCTCAATGAAATGTTCTGTGCGTACCGGTTATAGGGCGCCATGTTAGACAGTAGAAAGGGGCGAGGAGATGGCTAAATCTGCTACCGCCGAGACGGTTTCTGAGTCCGCTGAGGATAAGACACGGCGAAGCCTATTCCAGTACATCCGTGAGGTGATTACGGAGCTTAAGAAGGTCACCACCCCCACCCGTAAAGAGCTGATTGGCTACTTCTTCGGCGTGCTTTTCTTTGTTGTTTTTATGCTTCTGTTAATTTCGGGTCTGGATTGGGTGTTC
The DNA here is from genome assembly GCF_016726365.1 of Rothia aeria. Taxonomy (NCBI): domain Bacteria; kingdom Bacillati; phylum Actinomycetota; class Actinomycetes; order Micrococcales; family Micrococcaceae; genus Rothia; species Rothia aeria. The sequence goes on from NZ_CP068102.1 coordinate 2,032,778, forward strand.
GGTCAGGGCGCCTTCTGGGTCTTCGGTAACGGAACCATTCAGACGGGCGGAAGCTAAGCCCGTACCCGCATCAATTCGCCCCGCCACCTGGCGCCGGGCACAGGTAACGAACTGAGAAAGTAGGAGCGACGTGCCCGAGAAGGATATGGTATCCGAGGTTGAAGAGGTCGAGGTGGAACCCGCTGAGGCCGAAACTTTTGAAGACGAAGTAGAGGAAATCGGCAGCATCGCAGCTGATGAGCAGCCCGCTGCGGACACCGCTGAGCAGGAGCCTGAAACGGAGGAGTCTCAGAGCTCCGCAGAGGCTGCTGCCGCTGCCGACCCGCTGGAGGAGTTCAAAGCGAAGTTGCGCCGCCAGATCGGTGACTGGTATGTGGTACACACCTACTCGGGGTACGAGAATAAGGTGAAGGCCGGGATTGAGACCCGCATCCAGAACCTGGAGGCCGAGGATGAGGTGTTCGAGGTTCAGGTTCCCATGGAGACCGTTGTTGAGTACAAGAACACGGTGAAAAAGACCATCCGCCGCGTACGTGTGCCCGGTTATGTGCTGGTGCGCATGGATTTGACCGACCACTCGTGGGGCGTGGTGCGCCACACCCCCGGTGTGACCGGGTTCGTTGGTCAGGACGCATACAACCCCATGCCGCTGCGTATGGATGAGGTGTTCGATATGCTCCTGCCGGTCTTTGAAGAAGAGCAGCAGAGCAAGGGCCTGCCCACTCCTCAGCCTGTGGTCGAATCCGACTACTCGGTGGGCGATAATGTTCGCGTGAAGTCCGGCCCGTTTGAGGGTATGGACGCCACGATATCCGAGATTAAGCCCGAGGCGCAGGAAGTCGTCACCCTCATCTCGGTGTTCGAACGTGACACCCCGGTGACCTTGAAATTCAGCCAGATCGAGAAGATGTAAACTCTTTTCTGACTCTGAACGTATCAGCCTCTTGGGGCGGTGCAAGAACCCGTTTTCTTGCACCGCCCCAAGAGGTTTTTATGCGGGCGGTACGGTTGGATCTGAGACGGCGGTGCTTATGCTGAGGGTGCTTAACCTCTTGCGCCCGCAGAATTAGGATGGCAGGGTAGATACTGTACCAGCGGGAACCTGCCGCTTCACCGATGCACGAGAGAGAAGGCACCTCATGAGCTACGAGCTGATCACGACATCTAAGACTAAAAACCGTCACATCAACTACCGTAAGCTGAGCGATGTTCTGTATGGCGTCGTTCACTGGTGGGGTGACGATAAGGGAAAGTCTTTTGATGAAACCGTTAACTTCCTGTGCAATAACGACCGTAAGGTATCCGCGAACTATGTGGTAGAAGCCGGTCGTGTCGCTCAGATCGCCGATGATCAGGATGTAGCTCTTCACGCGGGACAGTGGGAGGTGAATGAGGTGTCAATCGGGCTGGAGAACCGACCCGATTGCCGCTCCGAGGATCTGGACACGCTGGCGCAGCTCATTGCAGATATTGAGGTGCGGCTGGGGCATTCGCTGTACCTGATTGGGCACCGGGATATTATTAGCACCTCATGCCCCGGTGAGTATTATCCTCACCTTCCCGAACTGATTCATCGGGTGAACACCATCAAGGCCGGGATGAATAACGCCCCGGCTGCTCTGACCGCACAGGAGCGGGCAGACCGCCTGGCTAAACTGCAAGAGCTGAAGCAGAAGAAAAAGCAGGCTGCCTAGAACTACCAACACCCGCCGGACGGTAACCGTGGTGCGGGGGGCGCACAGTGTGACGGGGAGATAACTCACTACCCATCCCTCCCCGTTTTGTCAGCCGTGTTCACGCAGGAATCCAGTGGATTAAAAATGCGATTAACGGTAGAATATTCGCTTGTGTATGCGCATGTTCACGCTTTCATGCGCCCGCACGGGTGGCCGCGCCACGGTCACCGTCTGCTGGCGTACGCTCCTGTGCGTCAGTTTCCCAGCTAAGAAAAGGACCTAACATTGGCTCCCAAGAAGAAGGTCACCGGCCTTATTAAGCTGCAGATCCAGGCAGGCGCCGCTAACCCGGCTCCGCCCGTCGGCCCGGCACTGGGCTCGCACGGCGTGAACATTATGGAGTTCTGCAAGGCATACAACGCTGCTACCGAATCGCAGCGCGGTAACGTGATCCCCGTTGAAATTACCGTATACGAGGATCGTTCCTTCACCTTCATTACGAAGACCCCTCCGGCCGCTGAGATGATCAAGAAAGCCGCCGGTGTTGCGAAGGGCTCAGCAACCCCGCACACCGTGAAGGTTGGTTCGATCACCGAGGCTCAGGCACGTGAGATCGCCGAGACCAAGATGCCCGACCTGAACGCGAACGACCTGGATGCCGCAACCAAGATCGTTGCCGGCACCGCTCGCTCCATGGGTATCACCGTCGAGTAGTCTAAGCCGTTTTTCGGCAACCGCGGTTTTCGCGTTTTAACTTGTAAATGCCCACGTTTGAGCGTGGGATGTGGCAGAGCCGAGCGCGGCTCACGAGACCACAACTGCATAAGGAGATAAGCAGATGGCAAAGCGCAGCAAGGCGTACAAGGCGGCTGTAGCCAAGATTGAAGAGGGTAAACTCTACACCCCCGCCGAGGCAGTAGCCCTGGCGAAGGAGACTTCCTCCGCTAAAACCGATGCAACCGTTGAGGTGGCTCTGCGCCTTTCGGTTGACCCCCGTAAGGCCGACCAGATGGTTCGCGGCACCGTGAACCTGCCGCACGGCACCGGTAAGACCGCCCGCGTGGTTGTTATTGCCGCAGGCGATAAGGCTGCCGCAGCTGAGGCAGCGGGCGCCGACTATGTCGGTTCGGACGAGCTGATTGCTAAGATCGCGGGCGGCTGGACCGACTTCGACGCTGCAGTTGCAACCCCCGATATGATGGGTAAAGTTGGTCGCCTGGGTAAGGTTCTGGGTCCCCGTAACCTCATGCCGAACCCCAAGACCGGCACCGTGACCATGGACGTTGCAAAGGCTGTTGCCGACATTAAGGGCGGCAAGATCGACTTCCGCGTTGACCGCAACTCGAACCTGCACTTCATTATCGGCAAGGCATCCTTCTCTGCTGAGCAGCTCGCGGAGAACTTCGCGGCAGCCCTGGAAGAGGTTAACCGTTTGAAGCCCTCTTCGGCTAAGGGCCGCTACATTTCGAAGGCTACCATTGCGACCACCTTCGGCCCCGGCATTCCGGTGGATCCGGCAGAGGTCGCTGCATAAGACGCTGTAGCGTTACCAGCTTTCATACAAAGAGTCCGTTATCCCGGTGGGGTGGCGGGCTCTTTGCTGCTTGTGGTGGGGTTATGATGCGTCGCAAAGCCGCACCCCAGAGCCGCCTGAGCACCTGCGCGGGAATAAAGCGGGAAAACTTCTACTTATATACCCCGGCAGCTACACAAGCCAGACCCATACGAGGCGATACCTCAGGTGAGAGCGCCGCCGTATACTGTGCATATACTTCGGGAGGATTACATGAGTACCGCCGCCGCACAACCCGTACCTTTGGGCACGCCCACCACCACAAAACCGTTCCCTATTCCAACGAGCTACTTTTCGGTGGCGCTGGGAACGAGTGCGCTGGGGCTGTCGTGGCGGTACGGTGCCACCGCACACCTGGTACCGTCCTGGGTAGGGGAGAGCATACTGGCGCTCGCCTCAGCAACCTGGCTGGTGCTGATCACGGCATTTGCCGTCAAACTTATAACCCGTCGCGATGCGCTCCAGAACGAACTTCGCGACCTCGTGATGTGCTGCTTCCTGGCGCTGGTTCCGGTCACCACCATCGAAATCGGGATATCCGCACGCCCCTATGCGGCCCCGCTTGGGTATTCGCTGATTCTTATCGGTGTGCTGGGACAGCTGGCATTTTCGATGTACCGCACCGCCGGGCTTTGGCGTGGAACGCATACAGTGGCGGCGACAACCCCGGTCATCTACCTACCAACGGTGGCCGCGAACTTTGCCTCCGCGTCCGGGTTAGGGGCGTTGGGGCACCACGACTGGGCGATGCTGTTCTTCGGTATGGGTCTTCTCTCGTGGTTTAGCGTGGAGGCTGCAATCCTGGGCCGCCTGCGCACCAAACCTGCGTTGGATCCTGCGGTACGCGGCATTATAGGGGTTCAGCTGGCCCCTCCGTTTGTGGGCGGTAACGCCTATCTGGCGGCTAACGGCGGACACGTGGACTGGGTTTTCCTGGCGCTCACGGGTTACGGGGTGCTTCAGCTGCTGTTCCTGCTTCGCTTAGTGCCGTGGATTCTCAAAGCGGGGTACACTATGAGCCTGTGGGGATTCTCCTTCGGGCTGGGCGCTATGGCGGGTGCCGGAATGCACCTGGTCGCGGTTTCTCAGCTCGTGCAGCTTGGCTGGGCGCTGTGGATTCTTGGCACCGCACTGATCGCGGTGCTTTGGCTCGGGATGCTGGTGCTGGCGATACGCGGCAAGCTTTTAGTGCGGTAGCTTCATCGAACACAGAGCCTCAGGAACGTGTGGGCTGTGGCGCTGCTTTTCGGGTAGAACGCCGGAGGTCATAATAGAAACATGACAACTCAAGGTTCAACACCTCAGCCTTCCTCAACGACGACTCACGGCGGGCTTCAGATTCGTGGTGTCGCGAAGAGTTTTGGGGCGGATACTCACGTTCTGCGTGAGATCGACCTTGAGGTGGAACCGGGCGAAATGGTGTCACTGGTGGGCGCATCCGGAACCGGTAAATCTACGCTTTTGCGCATTATTGCCGGGCTTGAGGAAGCCAATGCCGGACGCATTACCTATGCGGGTCAGCCGCTGAACGCCGGGCAGGTAGGGTTCGTTTTTCAGCACCCGATTCTGTACCCGCACCTGTCGGTTCGCAAGAATATTCTTTTTCCAACTACGCTGCGCGGTTACCGCCAAAAGGTCGATAAAAATTACTATACGGATCTTATGGATGCGCTCCAGATTGGCGAGCTTCAGCACCGCAAACCCCAGGAACTCTCAGGCGGGCAGGCGCAGCGTGTGGGTATTGCGCGCGCCCTCATCCGCAAAGCACCTGTGGTTCTTTTCGATGAGCCGCTGGCGAGTGTTGATGAGGAACTGAGCGCAAGTATTCGGGCGGATATTGCGCGTCTGCACGCTGAATACAGGTTCACGGGGCTGTACGTGACGCATGATCAGAATGAGGCGCTGCAGCTTGGGCAGCGCGTGGCGGTCATGGATGCCGGGTACCTGGTGCAGGTTGATACTCCCGAGCATCTGTTGGCAAATCCGCATACGCTGCAGGCGGCGCGGCTGACAGCATCGCCAGCTCTGAACGAGCTGACTCTCACGGAGGGGCAGCATCTTCCTGCTGGGGCTTCGCTCTATGTGCGTGCAACCTCGCTGCGGCGCATAGAGAACATTGCTGAGCACCCCACGGAGAATACGATACCGGTGCAGGTTCGGAGTGTACTCCCGCAGGTGGGTGGCACACTCTACCGTGCTGTAACGCAGGCAGAGGTGACTGTATATGCCGCGTCGCATGACGGTTCGGCGCGAGTTCCTCTGCAGGTTCCCAGTGGACAGCCCCTCGAATTTTTTGAGCCGGATGCGCTCGCCCTGCCCGTCCTGACATCGGGGGAACGGGTACAGGTGCAGGTTCCCCCGCATCGCTGTTTTATCTTTGCCGACGGCACGCGGCACTATCTGTAAGATGAAGTTCTACACCGCAGAGTTGGTTTCCTGCGAGGGGAAACTTGCTTTTGCCGGTTTAACCTGTCATGATGATTAGACCAAAGACCGCCGGTCTAGTGTTTTGCTGTGCATTTTTCGGTGAATAGCCGTAAGCTGCCAGTGTTATTAGCACTGATAAGAGCAGATTCCCGTTCCAGGGATTCGCCGCCCGCGCAGGTGATGAAGAAGTGAATAGAAAACCTCCCTCAACTCTAAAAGGGACTTTTCTATATGCCTCGAAGCCCTGCGCATCGGGGCATTTTTTAGTGCTCACGATTGTGCTCTACCGGCGACCTTACAAGAATCGGAAGAAGGAACTACCATGGCGACTCAGGAAAAGATCGCTGCAGTATCCGAGCTGAAAGAACTCTTCGAAGCTTCGAATGCAGTGATCCTGACCGAATACCGCGGTCTTACTGTGACTCAGCTCAAGGAGCTGCGTCGTGCACTCGGTGCAGAGACCGAATACGCCGTGGTGAAGAACACGCTCGCTGCTATTGCGGCGAAAGAAGTTGGCATCGACGCGTTCGACGGCCAGCTTCACGGCCCCAGCGCGCTGGCATTCATCAAGGGCGACCTGATCGATGCTGCCAAGGGCCTGCGTGACTTTGCCAAGGCAAACCCCCAGCTCATCGTCAAGAGCGGCTTCTATGAAGGCGCCGCACTGACCGAAGCTGATGTGAAGCGCTACGCTGACCTCGAATCCCGCGAGGTTCTGCTGTCCAAGGTTGCTGGTGGCGCGAAGGCAGCTATTGCCCGTGTTGCTCAGGCTGTGGACGCCCTGCGCGTGAAGCTGGAAGAGCAGGAAGGTGGCGCACCCGCCGCCGAGGAGGCAGCGGACGAGGCATAAGCCGCACCGCACTCACCGCGTGAAAACGCACCCAAAACTTTAGCCCACCCGCCGGGTGCGGCACTCAAATCTAAAACGCGGGTACATCCCGCACCTGATAGTGAAGGAGCCACACATGGCTAAGCTGTCCATCGAAGAACTCATTGCAGCTTTCAAAGAGCTCTCCCTCGTAGAGGTTTCCGAGTTCGTTAAGGCATTCGAGGAAGAGTTCGACGTTACCGCTGCAGCTCCCGTTGCAGTTGTAGCAGGCGGCGCTGGCGGCGGCGACGCTGCTGAAGAGAAGTCCGAATTCGACGTGATCCTCGAATCCGCTGGCGACAAGAAGATCGCCGTGATTAAGGAAGTTCGTGCCCTGACCTCCCTCGGCCTGAAGGAAGCAAAGGACCTCGTTGACGGCGCACCCAAGCCGATCCTCGAAGGCGCTTCCAAGGAAGACGCTGAGAAGGCTAAGGAGCAGCTTGAGGGCGCAGGCGCAACCGTTACCCTCAAGTAATCGACTTCTTCTCGATTCTTACCCCACCCGCCGGATGAGCTCCCTGACGGAGCCCGCCCGGCGGGTGGTTTTTTGTCTCTAAACCCTACAGGAAGACAGCTCGCGAGGAAACAGCTTTTCGGCACCTCAACAGCAGGGGCCGGTGTCAAGATCCGAAGATACGAAGAAGGTGCATCCTGTATGATGAGAAACGCCCGGTAAAACCCGGCAGCAGTATCCAAAGCAGCCGCCAGGCACCCGAGAAAGCCCCCGCGAGGGCGCATGAATATCTCACGCCACTGTAAGCACGAACCCACAGAATGAGCATGACTAAACAGAATAGACCCATACTAGACACAGACGACGTGCAGCCGGTCGATGAGAGCCCCACCACCCCGTGGTCCTCTTTCGGGAAGATCACGCTCGAACCTCTGCCGGAGAACACCGCACCCTCTCAAACCGCCGCCAAGCCGGTTACGCTGGCACCCCTCGCCCCGTACCTGCAGCGGGATTTAGCGGCCGAAGACCATCAGACCGTGGCCGCCTTCGGGGAATCCGTGCGCAGCGACCGGGACTACCCGAAACTGCATCTTGCCCCTCCAGTAGGGCGCCTGAACGACCCGAACGGGCTGGTATACGACGGGCGGCACTACCACGCTTTCTACCAGTACTCGCCGCTGCACCCAGAGCGCATTGTCTACTGGCGGCACGCCATAAGCGACGACCTCACTTACTGGGAGGACGCAGGTACCGCCCTAGTACCAAACACGCGCTACGATTCGCACGGCTGCTACTCGGGCTCCTGCATCCGAGTGCCCGGCGGTTTTGAGTTCTTTTACACCGGCAACGTGAAAGACTCCCGCAATAACCGCGAAACCTACCAGATACTGGCCACCGCGGGGGAAGACGCACACCCCACCCGGCAGCTGCCTCCGCTGCTTGAGGGCCCGCATGAGGGCTATACGGCGCACTACCGCGACCCGTACGTATTTGAGCGGGACGGCCAATGGTGGATGGTCATTGGTGCCCAGAAAGACGGCAAAAAGAAGAAGCACCGCACCGGTACCGTAGTCGTGTACACTTCGGCAGACCGCCGCAGCTGGGATTTTAAAGGCGAACTTGACTTCACCGACCCCACCGTTGAGGGGTGCTACATGTACGAATGCCCGTCTCTGCTGCAGCTGCGGGATGAGGCGACGGGCACCCTGCGGGACGTGCTGATTTTCAGCCCCCAGGGGCTGAGCCCCGAGGGGGAGAAGTACCAGAATATCTACCAGTCAGGGTACATTGTGGGCGAGCTTGACCCGCAGACCCTGCGGTTTGAGGTGCACACCCCGTTCACGGAGCTGGATGCCGGGTTCGAGTTCTACGCCCCGCAGACCGTGCACGGTACCGGCACCAGCGCACATGATGATGCCCCGCACCCGCAGACTGTGATGATCGGCTGGTTGGGTAACGCCGAGCAGGACGACCACCCTTCGTGGGCGCACCGTTGGGTGCACATGTTCACCTACCCGCGTGAGCTGCACCTGCGGGAAGGAAAAATCTACCAAACCCCAGTGCCGCATCTTGACCGGGTGCTGCCGCTTGAGCCGACGGTTGTTGACGCGGTGAAAGGTAAAGTTCCGGTGCTCAAAGACGCGGGTACCTGGCGGCTTCACGGCACCGTTGATGTTTCGGATGGTCCGGTAAAAATCCGGGTGAAAGATGCGCATGGTACGGCGTTGCGCATCACGATCGCGGAGGATTTTGCGCAGCTGGACCGTTCGGGCACCCGATACACTGAGGGCGGCACTTTACGCCGCCGTGCCCTTACCCCGAACACTGAGCGCGAGTTTGAGTTGCTGGTGGATGCCTCATCCACCGAACTGTTCGTGGGCGGTGCTGTGAACGGGCAGGACGGGGCTGGCTCATACGAGCAGGTATTCTCGGCCCGCACCTACTTCTCGGGCAGCAAACGTCGTGTGCGTATGGGCGGTAACGGCGAGGTACTGAAACTGAGCTACGCAGTGCTGTAGTTTCACTTGCGGCCCGCTCCCTTAACAGGGCTCCTGCCAGGTGTCGCGGTAAGGCAAGAGCTAAACATGTGGGCTGCAAGAAGCCTGTACGGGGCAGAAGCCGTGCCTGGCAGCACAAAAATTATGTGGTGCAGGGCGCGGTTTTTCGTGCCTGCTAACCTGCCGTTCACGTATGCTGTAAGTAAATGCAGTCAGCGTACAGGGGCGTTCTACGCACCAATATGTCAAACGTTTGACATATCTGCTGGAAGGCCCCGTCCGCCCAAACTCAAGGAGAAGAACGTGGACCACAAATCAGTGGCAGAGCGCGTGCTGCAGGATGTCGGAGGCGTGGGCAACATCCGCGCGGCGGCTCACTGTGCAACTCGTCTGCGCCTGGTCTTGAAGAACCAGGATTCCGTTGATCAAAGTGCTATTGACAATGACGAAGACCTTAAAGGCAGTTTCCTGAATGCCGGACAGTTCCAGATTATTGTGGGCCCCGGCGATGTTAACGAAGTCTTTAAGCATATGGTGGCATCGGGTGCCCCCGAGGTCAGCAAAGATGATCTGAAATCTATTGCGGCAAATCAGGGAAATATCTTCTCCCGCTTCATCAAAACCATTGCCGATATTTTTATCCCCCTGATCCCGGTGCTGGTCGGCGGCGGTATGCTGATGGCGCTTGATAACGTCCTTCGCGCCAAGAACATCTTTGGGCCAAAGCCCCTGATTGAAATGTATCCCGCCTGGGAAGGCTTCGCAGATATTGTGAATCTGCTTTCGGCGGCGCCTTTCGCTTTCCTGCCCGTGCTCGTGGGATACTCTGCAACTAAGGTCTTTGGAGGCAACCCTTACCTTGGTTTAACGATGGGTGCGGCTATGGTCTCACCCGCGCTGATGAACGGGTATAAGGTTGCGGCATCGCTCGCCCACACTGAGGGTGCAGACCCCATGAAGTACTGGGATCTTTTCGGTCTTCAGGTGCAGCAGGCGGGTTACCAGGGAACCGTGCTTCCTATCTTGCTGGTTTCCTTTATCCTTGCGAATATCGAGAAATTCTTCCATAAGATTCTCAAGGGCACAATCGACTTTATTTTCACCCCCACCCTGACCCTGCTCATTACCGGCTTTGTTACCTTCCTGTTGGTGGGACCGCCTATGTTCCAGCTGGGTACCTGGTTGGGCGAAGGCGTGAACTGGCTATACACTGCCGCTGGTCCCATCGGCGGGCTGATCTTTGGTGTGCTCTACGCGCCCATCGTAATAACCGGTCTGCACCAGTCCTTCCCGCCCATCGAAACCTCGCTCTGGGCAAGCGGTGGTTCCTTTATTTTCGTGATTGCCTCGATCTCCAATGTTGCCCAAGGCGCAGCAGCGGCAGGTGTCGCGCTGACGACCAAGAACAAGAAGATCAAGGGCGTGGCCTCGGCTTCGGCTCCTTCGGCATTTTTGGGTATTACCGAACCCGCACTTTTCGGTGTGAACCTGGTATTGCGTTGGCCTTTCTATATCGCGATAGCTTCGGCTGGTATCGGCGGAGCGCTCTCAGCAATTTTGGGTGTGAAAGCATCAGCCCTTGGTGCTGCCGGTTACCTGGGTATCCCTTCCGTGAATCCTCAGGCTGGAGCCGGTTGGCTTGGTTTCATTGTCTGCTTGCTGATGACGACCGCTCTTGCCTTCGCCGCCTCATACGTCTGGGGCCTGAAGGTGGCACGCGGTGAGGCTTCCTCACCGGATGCTGCAGAACCCGCCACTGCTGGCGAAACCAAGGCCGAGACCGCCGTTGCGGCCCCTAAGACTCCCGAGGTTGAAGGTGAGAAAGCTGAACTGGCCGCGCACCTGAGCGGTACCGTGGTACCGCTGGCTGAGGTGAGCGACCAGAGCTTTGCATCTGGTGCGCTTGGCTCTGGAAACGCGATTGAACCGACTCAAGGCACCCTAGTGGCTCCCGCTGATGGCAAGATCACCGTGGCATTCCCCACCGGGCACGCCTACGGTATGCGCACCGAGGACGGGCTGGATCTGCTGATGCACATCGGTTTCGACACTGTCGAGCTGGATGGTAAACACTTCACCCCCAAAGTTGCTAAAGGTGATGTGGTCAAGCGTGGGGATGTGCTCGCCGAATTCGATATTGACGCCATTAAGAAGGCTGGGTACCCGGTTACCACTCCGCTGGTGGTTACCAATGCCAAAAAAGCTGTGGCCCTCATGGCGGATGCTGCCGGTGCTGGTACAACCGTGACCGCCGGGAAAGACACCCTCGCGGATGTCACTCTCAAAACGAAGGCGACGACCACCCAGGCTTAATATTTTCCGGAATATCCTGCCTGTACGAGGCGGATGAAGCGGTGGCCTGCCCCGTATAACAGGGGATAGGCCGCCGCTTTGCTGCAAACCGTAAAGTCAAGGATAAGTGGCGTATATCATATTTGCACTTTGACCGTGTAAAGGCCTTCGTTAGCATCGAAAAGAGATGTAATCACCAACACACAGGGGGATATACCATGCCACCCGAACCGTACACGATTCGTGAAGCCCGCCCCGAAGAACTCCCGGAACTCCTCGATGTGCTCGTTGAAGCGTTCACCCCAGACCCGTTTATGCGCGTACTTTTAGGAGAGGAACCCCAGCCCGAGAAGATCCGCGGGCTCTTCGAGCTTCAGCTCAAAAGCCTCTACATCCCACGCGGATTCATTGATGTTGCGGTCGATAGCGACGGCGCAATCCTCGGAACCGCCCAGTGGATGCCTCCCGAAGGCCAGCAAGGAACCCTGAAACTGGAGCTGCGTGACGGGCCGAAGTACCTCAAAATACTCGGGGCCCGTGCCCTGCGGCACGTGATCGCCACCGACATCTACATTCGCAAACACCGTCCTGCCTTCGACCACTGGTACCTGCACACTATCGGTGTGCGCGCTACCGCCCAAGGGCGTGGGGTTGGCTCGGCACTGCTAGAACACGGCATCACCCGGTTTAATGGAACCGCCGCATATCTTGAGGCATCCACCCCGCGCAGCGCCACACTCTACACCCGCCACGGTTTCGTACCCATCGGCACCTATAAGGGAACCAGCCCGGCAGCAGGGATGCTCTACCCCGCCACCATTGACGGGGTGCAGTACGACCCGCATTCAGCCGCTGCAAACGGCCTCTTATCGGCGGCATAGCGAGGAAGTAGCGAGGTCTGGTGTTCCGCTAAGAGGAGGCGGTAATGGCCCTGAGGGTACCGCCTTCGTGCAGGTGCACTGGGAAAACATCAGCCGTGGAACCCTGTTGCTTCTTATCGCTTTTATGAGGCGATGGTGTATCGTCGGGGTGGCCCTGTCTGCCCGATTCGATCGTCTGAAGCAGCCGCTGCACTGCACGCGCGGCGATCTGCTCAATCGGCTGCACCACAGTTGCAAGATCCGGGATAAGTGCGCGTACTGTCTCGGTGCCGTCAAACCCCACCACCTGAAAATCCTGGGGGACACACAGGTTACGGGTGCGCGCCCAGTTCAGCGTCATCGCCGCATACGTATCGTTCGAGGCGAAGACAGCGTCAACACGCTCGCCTGTGGTGCTCTCCTTAAGATAACGTTCGATAAGTTCACGTTTGCGGGGCAGGGGAGTGCGGAACCCTAACTCAAGCACCTGAGGGGTCATTCCTGCGGCAGTTACCGCGTCCCGGTAGCCCGCCAGGCGAAGGTTCTGCTCGCTCACGGTTGAGGTGATATGCAGAATGTTTCCTGCTCCGGTGGCGACCAGATGCTCAACCGCCATGCGTGCACCCGCATAGTTATCCGCACGAATATTGGGGTACTTCTGCGTACCTGGGCGGTCTACTGTCACCAGCGGCGCCTGCACATGCGGCAGGTTCGCCACCACCTGCGAATGCGCACCGGTAATAATTCCATCCACCTGGTTCGATAGCAGCATCTCAAAATACTGTTCCTCCAGGTCTGGGTGGTCGTCACTATTACATAGAATCACCCGGTACCCGGCGTCCGCTAAAAATGACTCAATCCGGTACACCATCTCCGCATAAAACGGATTAGCAACAGTTGGGAAAACCAGCCCGACTATACGGGAACGCTGACCTTTAAGGCTGCGGGCAATAGCGTTAGGGCGGTACCCCAGCTCCCGCATTGCATCGTATACTTTTTCACGAGTTCTCTGGCTCAGGTAGCCTCTATTGTTCAGGACTCGCGACACTGTGGTGGGAGAAACCCCTGCGCGTGCGGCCACATCGCCGAGTTTAGGCTTTGACACGGGTAAGTCTCCTTTGCAGTATACGTATGCAATCTTAACCGTAAAGGTTATTGTACACTTGATCCTCCGAGAGAACACCGGGTGTTCGGCTTATTCTGCGCCCATAAAAGCACAGTGTGCTGCGGCGGAAAAGAAGGGGATGTAGCGGCCCTCCCTAAAACACCGGCAGCAGCGGCACACGATCACCCGCCGTATGCCCGCTGGCATCCGCTACCAGCAGGTGGGTGGCCTTCGACAGCCCAGAAAGCATATAGGATGCACGCCTGGGAAGCGGATGCGCCCGGCATTCACGGACTAGGGCCGGAATGAGCCGCTGCTGGGAGCTGGCGGTGAGCGCGGGAATGTCCTGGGCAATTTCAGCGGTATCAAGAGGCGGCAGCGGCAGCCCCCGCATACCCGCCAGCAGCGGCGGCAGGTAAGAGTACAAGGCCGTGTACGCTGCCAGCGGGTTACCCGGCAACCCCAGCACAATACGCCCGTCAGCTAAGCGGGCGGCGAGCGCCGGGTGCCCGGGGCGCACCTGCACTGACTCGAACAGGTAAGTTGCCTGAGCCTCGGCGAGGGTTTTACGCACCATATCCACCCCGGAGGTGCTGGAGCCGCCCGTAAAAATCAGCACCTGCGCGTGTGATGTGTTCAAAAAAGTGGTGAAATCATGCCCCGTATCGGCCAGACGGGCCGAAGGCAGCGCGGCGCACCCCTGAGTTGCGAGAGTTGCCTCTAGGAAGCCGCCGAAAGCATCCCGCACCTGCCCGGCCTCTGGCACACCGATAGTAATAACCTCGTTCCCGGTAAACGCGCAGCGGGCGGTAACGGGCGCTAAGACGGGGATTTCGTCGAAGCCGTTCATCCCCAAAAATGCGGCAAGGCGGGCGGTAATGAGCGTGCCGCGCTCAACCAGCAGCCTGCCTGCGGGCAGCTCGGACCCGGTGCGGCGGATATCGGCGCCATTGGCCGGGGGGATATGCCCGGAAGCCATTGTCACGGTGGTGATACCTCCTACCGTGTTCAGTGTGGTGTGTTCTTCCCGCACAATAGCCTGCGCCCCGCGGGGCAGCAGCCCGCCGGTGAGGATGGGGGTGGCCTGCCCCGGCTCAATCGCCACTGTCAGGCGGTGAATATTAACGCGCTCGTCGTCGGGATATTCGGGGGTGACAAGCAGCCAGGGCGGGGTGCCGGATACGGCGTACCCGTCCATTGCTGAGGAATCATAGTGGGGTACGTCCATAAGTGAGTACACATCATCGGCTGTGTAACGCCCGATGGCGGCTTTGGGAGGCAGGGTCTCAACATCGGTACCCGCCGTGCACGTGAGCCCGGCGGCGTGCAGGTTCTTACGTGCCTGCTCCCAGGCAACGGCGGGAGGATGGTGGTGCGGCATGGGCGGGTACCTCAGTTTCTTGCGGGGTGGTTCGGATGCGGTGCGCGGTTATGGAGTTTCTAGTAGCTGCTCCACTGTGGGGAGTCGAAGCCTAGCGCCCGCGCCTGCTCCCAGGTGTCCACGTCGGCGGTGTGGGCGGGGCTGAGCTCTACCTCTTGGGGGTGCAACTGCTTGAGGAACGAGCGCACGGAGGCGTTAGTGCTCCCCGCCGAAAAAACCTGCCGCAGCGGCGCATAACGGTATATCCCAACCAGAGGCTGGTAGACGCCGTCACAGACGCCCCAGAAACCGGTTTCGTGCCCGGCGGCGGCCCCCGCATGCTCGGCAAGCAAACTTACCGCCGGGGCGATATTGGGGGTGTCTACCCCCAGGATGATGCACCAGGTAGGGGCCGGGCGGCCGATCCCTGAATAGTGCTGGGCCAGCTTTTCGGCTCCGGCGTGGATAGCGGCAGCTGGCCCGGAATACGGCGGGTCTTCACGGGTGAGGAGTACATCGTTGGGCACCGGCAGGGTTTCGGGGCCTACAACCACGCAGGCATCGGCTTGAGAAACCGCCAGGAGGGCCCGGTCGAGGAGGGTGTGCGTGCCGTTTGAGAGGCCAGCTTTGGGGGTGTTTCCCAGGCGGGAAGATTTTCCTCCGGCAACAATAATGGCGCAGAAACCCGGTGTGTGCATACGTAACCCCTCATTGTGTGGTTCGGTAAGCCGCAATGGCTACAGTAAGTGTACCGGCGCGGTGTGCGCTTGTGAATATTGTGGCATCCCTGCTGCTGCCGTACAGAACGCTTTAGTTAATAGTTGAGTGCCCTTAATAGGAACCTGCAGGTGGCGCCTGAGGCGGGATGGAGGACCCGGTTTAGCCGCCCGCGAAGGGGGGAAGCACATCCACGCGGGTTTCTTCGGTGAGAGCCGCCTCGTGCTCTGAACGCACCCCGTCGAGCAGGAATGAGCACTGCTGCATTACCTGCGCTAACGTCAGCCCGGAGGCGGTGGTGCCCGTGTAACGGTCTCCCAGCTCCTGAACGAGCGCCCCGAGGGTGGGGGAGACGAGGTCGCTGAGCGTAATGTTCACCTGATCCACGCCAGCTGCCGCGCATGCGGCCGCATAAAACCTGACAATCACTGCTTACCCCCCGATCGCGCTCATAGAGCGGCTTGCCTGAGCGAACTCTTCAATATCGAAATCGGCGTCTTCCTTGCCGTGGGCGCGCGGCTTAAACCACATACCCTCACGCCAGCGCAGCGCCAGCTCTTTATCGGATGCCCCCGAACGCAGCAGCTGCAGCAGATCGGTCTCGGAATCCGAAAACAGGCAGGAACGGATTTTACCGTCGGCGGTGAGCCGTGTGCGGGTGCACGCCCCGCAGAATGATTCGGTGACCGAGGCTATAATACCTACCCGCCCCAGGGATGCTGTGCCGTCAGCGGGTACCCCGTCGGTGAGGGCGGTGCCGTGCGGGTACACCTCCCACAGGGCGGCGGGGGAGTCACCGCGTTCTTCAGATACCGGCCCGAGCGTGAACTCATCGGCGAGCATGGCGCGTATCTGCGCCGCGGTAATAGTGCCTTCACGCGTCCACCGGTTATCGGCGTCCAGGGGCATCTGCTCAATGAACCGCAGCTGGTAGCCGCCCGCTAGGGCCCACTTCAGCAGCTGCGGGGCCTGCGTATCGTTTAGCCCGGGCATGAGCACCGCGTTAATCTTAATCGGGTGCAGCCCGGCCGCCGCTGCACCATCAATGCCACGCAGTACGGCGTCGAGCTTATCGCGGCGGGTCAGCTCAGCGAACGTTTCTGGGCAGATCGTGTCAAGGGAGACATTGATGCGGGCCAGCCCGGCTTTTGCCAGCGTCTTGGCGCGTTTTTCCAGCCCGATGCCGTTCGTCGTGATCGCAAGAGGCACCTGCGGGTGCATGGCGTGAATCAGCCCAATAATATCCACCAGGTCGGCGCGAACCAGCGGTTCACCGCCGGTGAACCGGATCTCCTCAACACCGAGCTCACGGATCGCGATATCGGCTAATCGTGCAATCTCGTCGGCGGTGAGCAGATCGTTCTTGGGAAGCCACTGCAGCCCTTCGGCTGGCATGCAATAAATGCAACGAAGATTACATTTATCTGTCAAAGAAATACGCAGGTCGGTGGCGATACGACCCCAGCGGTCTAAGAGCGGACCGCTGTTCTTAATATTCGCCGGTTTACGCCGCTTAATATCCGGGGCCTGGATTTTTTGAGGCGTCACAAAACCGGCTGTCTCACCCTCAGCAGAAGCTAAGGTGTGTAACACGGGGCCAGCGATTAGCTGAGACCGGCCCGAACCGGGTGTGTAAGCCATTGGAACCTTCATAGAAAATATGCATACTAAAAGCGACAATATAAATTATTCCATGTTTTGGGTAATCACCGATAGTGCGCCAAGGGTAAGTTACATCCCCGAAGCAGTGCACACGCACACACCCTAAGAACATGGAGACACCTCGCATTGTATCCACTCACTTCGATTCATCCAACCGCAAAGGAAGAACACGTATGAAGAACTCCCTCAAAGCCGTAGGCGTCGGCGCAGCACTGGCTGCTTCCCTAACACTGGCCGGATGCGGCTCCAACGCGAACTCCTCATCAAGCGCCTCAGCTGACTCTTCAGCCGCTGGTTCCGTTTCGGGCGAGGTGAAGGTGTTCGCCGCAGCATCTTTGCGCAACGCCGGGAAAGACCTGGAAGCTGCTTTCAAGAAGGCGCACCCGAACGTGAACTTCAGCTTCACCTATGAGGGCTCTTCCAAGCTGGTGCAGAAGATTGAGCAGGGTGAGGATGCCGATCTCCTCATCACCGCCGATAAGAAGAACATGGACAAGGCCGCCAAGCTCGACGAGTTCAAAGGCTCCAAGAGCGAGGTTATTGCAACCAATAAGCTGGTACTGGTCACCGCCGACGGCAACCCCGGTAAGATCAACTCCATCGACGATCTGAAGAACACCGACGGCACCGTGGCCATCTGCAAGGAAGACGTACCCTGCGGCACCCTAGCCCATAAGGAACTCAAGGACCACAATATTGAGCTGAAGAACGCCACCAACGAGTCGAATGTGGCCGCAGTGACCACCAAGGTCACCTCCGGTAGTGCCGATGCGGGCTTCATCTACACCACCGACCTTGCCGCCGCTAAGAAAGACGGCAAGAACCTCGGCTCAGTAGACCTGCCCGATGTGGAGAAGAACGAGTATCCCTCGGCGCTGACCTCAAAAGGTAACTCCTCCGAAGCCGCCAAGAAGTTCAACGAGTGGCTCACCACCGACGAGGCCCAGAAAATCCTTAAGGAGCACGGCTTCGAATCCGCTCGATAATTAACCTGCAGCCGCACCCGTTGCGGGCGCTATCCCACAGTAGGCGCCCGCAACAGCTGTATCGTAGAACCCCAGTAAGTAACACCCACACAGGAGTGACCACGTGAAAAAACGCACCACCTTCAGCGTCGTACCGTGGTATTTCACCATCCCCTCCCTCATCGGGTTAGCTCTTATTCTGGGGCCGCTGCTGGGGCTGCTGTACAACATCCCCTGGATGGGTCTGCACGAAATTATTGATGAAGAGGTGGTCGGAGCCACCCAGCTCTCACTGGTCACCGCCAGCATCTCAACCCTTATCTGCGGTGTAATTGGTGCCCCCCTGGCGCTCACACTCTGCAAAGTGCTCGACCGCTCCCGCCTGCGCGGCGCCGGGAGCCTGCTCTACGCTATTATCTACACGCCCATTATTTTCTCTCCCGTTGTTTCGGGCCTGGGGCTGCTTTTCTTCTGGGGGCGTAAAGGCATCATAGGGGCGGCCCTGTATGATGCCGGAATCAAAATCACCTTCACCACCACCGCCGTCATTATTGCCCAAGTTTTTGTGGCCCTACCATTCTTCGTTGCCAGCGCCGTCACCACCCTGCAAGCCATCCCCCGAGAATACGAAGAAATTGCCGAAGTCGAAGGCGCAAAAGCATCAGAAATCACCTACCGGGTGCTGCTGCCACTGGCTGCGCCCGGCATCGCCACTGGGTTCCTGCTCTCCTTCGCCAGGGCACTGGGAGAATTCGGTGCCACCGTCACCTTCGCCGGAAACGTCAAAGGCAAAACCGAGACCATCCCGCTGAGCATTGATCTAGCCATTAGCGGCGGCAATATGTCTGGCGCTCTGGGAAGCGCGCTCATGCTCATCAGCCTGTACCTGTGTATCTTTGGTCTGCTCGGCCTATTTTCCGTGGTGAAGAAACTGCGTGCCAAAGCCTCTTACAATAACTAGTAGATAATTTATTACCGTTTGGGAGTACAGATGCACAAGCCCCAGTTCGATGGCACCCCCAGCACCGAAGAGTATCGCGCCTATCTGGCGCTTTTGTTGCGTGATACTTTTATTGGTCGCGCCGAAAACCTGCCACTGGCGCGTGCTACCAACCGCATCCTCGCTCAGGACGTGCTGGCTAGGCTCGATGTACCGAGTTTCGATAACTCCCAGATGGATGGTTATGCCCTAACCGCCGAAGGCGCCAGCCGTGAGAACCGCATCTTCACGGTGGGGCGTGAAATCCCGGCGGGGCGGCCGCTGCAGCGTTCGCGCGCATCCGACGATTTAACCTACCCGATTATGACCGGTGCCCCCATTCCTAAGGGGTATGTGGCGGTGGTTCCGGTTGAGCATTCTGAGCGCATCGAATATCCCGACGTACCCGAATCTTTCGGGCGTCCCAGCGAAAAAATTAGGCTCCCTCAGGCGCCCAAAGGGCAGTTTATACGTCGCCGTGGCGAAGACGTGGTAGCCGGGCAGGTTCTTGCGCGCGCTGGCGAGCGTGTGACCCCCGCGCTGCTGGGTACACTGGCCGCGCAGGGGTACACCCGCGTGACGGTGGCCTGCGGACCGCGCGTGCTGGTGTGCACCGGCGGCGACGAAGTTCGCCCCACTCTCACCGAAGACGGCGACGATACGGCCACCGACCTCGCCTACGGCCAGATTTATGATGCGAACGGCCCCATGCTCACCTCAATGCTGGTCGAAGACGGCGCCGTGGTGCGGCGCATCTCGATTGGGGATGACCCGGAGCTTCTGATTGAGCATTTGCGGGAAGAATATGAGACTTTCGCACCGGATATTATTATTACCTCCGGCGGGATCAGCCACGGCAAATACGAAGTGGTGCGCAATGCCATCGCTATAGCACCGTCTTTGGGGCTGCCAATTCCGCTCAGTTGGTTCGGCCATGTGAGCCAGCAGCCCGGCGGGCCACAGGGCGTGAACGTGCTGGATTTCAACGGGCACCGTCTGCCCATGATTTCTTTCCCCGGCAACCCCGTCAGTACCCTTATTTCCTATGTGCTGATGCTTCGCCCCTACCTGCGTGCGGGCGGCCCCTACGGCACCCCGCACGAGGTGGCCTCGCGCATGGCAACTCTCGACAATGCCCCGCGCGGCGTGCTCGTCATTGACAAACCGCTGACGGCACCGGCCAATAAACGCCAATTTTTGCGCGGGAACCTGACGATGGTTGAATCCGAACCGGGAACCTACCAGGTGGAGCTATACCCCGATGTTTTGCCCGGATCGCATCTGCTGCATCACGCTGCGACCGCCGATGTGCTCATCGAGCTGGCGCCGGGCACCACGTACACCGGGGGAGAAGCGGTGCGGTACCACCGTATCCGGCTTACAGATAACTGAACGTGGCTGAACCCTCACCCCAACGCAGACCTTAAGGACATACCGTGACCGAGAAGAATCTTCACCCCGATGCGGCACAGCCAGCCCAAGACTTGACTCATGTGCGCGCCGACGGGTCGGCCCATATGGTTGATGTGACGATGAAAGACGTCACCACACGCACGGCGCTCGCTGAGGGAACCGTGCACACTCGCGCCGATGTGATCGCCAAGATTTTTGATGCCGACTTACCTAAGGGCGATGCCCTGCCGGTTGCACGTGTGGCCGGTATTATGGGCGCTAAACGCACCCCGGATATTATTCCGCTGTGCCACCCGTTGCCCCTGGGTAAAATTACCCTGGATTTTGAACGTGGCGAGGATTCTGTGCGCATTGTGGCTTCGGTGAAAACCCGGGGCGTTACCGGGGTTGAAATGGAGGCGCTGACCGCGGTCTCCACCGCGGCGCTGACGATTTTCGACATGATTAAAGCGGTCGATAAATACGCCGTGATCAGCAATATTCGGGTACTAGAGAAATCCGGCGGAAAATCCGGCGACTGGGCTGTAACAGATCGGTAAACCCGCCGCATCACCACACTAGTAACCACTCTATAAGGAGGGCACACCATGAGTGCAGAAGAAATCCAGCTTCCCGAGAATCTGACCGGGCTTGTTATTGTGGCATCTACTCGCGCCGCCCGTGGTATCTATGAGGATAAATCGGGTCCTATCGCGGTCGAGTGGCTGCGTTCGCGCGGGTTCGACACCCCGGACGCCGTCGTGATCGAAGACCGGCAGATTATCGACTACTTCAACACCCTCATTGCCGATGGGAAGAAGAATAATAACCTGCCCACGTTTATTCTCACCAGCGGCGGTACCGGGCTGAACACGGACGATCAGACCGTGGAGGCGGTACGCCCGCATCTGGATAAGGAAATCCCCGGAATCATGCATGCTTTCTGGGCGAACGGCCTGCAGAACGTATCTTCCGCAGTGCTCTCACGCGGGGTTGCGGGCGTGATCGATAAAACCTTCGTGATGACTCTGCCTGGGTCGCGCGGCGGAGTTAAAGATGGAGTGAAAACCCTAGACCCACTCGTGGAACATATTTGCCGCCAGATGGAGGACTACCATGACCACTAAGCCGCAGGGGCTCGACCACAGCGGGGCGCACGGTGCTGAGCCCACCGGTTCGGTTGTCATTTTCACCGATATTACCGAGGAAGCCCTAGAGCCGCTTGCCAACGCCGCGAAGGCTCAGGTCATGACAGAGGCCATGGGCGCCCTTGTTGTATTCGACGGCATTGTACGCAACCATGATCACGGCAGCGCGGTGCGCGGGCTGTCCTATAGTGCGCATCCGCAGGCGAAAGAATATATTGCGCGTGTTGTGCAGTCTGTAGCGGATGAGCTGGAGGGGGTTCGTCTGTGGGCGGTTCACCGCGTCGGTCCCATCGCTATAGGAGAGTCCGCGCTGACCGTGCTTGCCGCTGCAGCACATCGTGGGCGAGCCTTCGAGGCCTGCGAGGCGGTGGCCGACCGTGTGAAAGCCCAGGTTCCCATTTGGAAAGAACAGGAGCTGACGGACGGCAGCACCGAATGGGTGGGCATAGACACCTAGAAACTCAACACGTATTTCCGCGAAAGACACTATTAGGATGAGCTTTATCCCAGACCCCGAAACCGCGCCGGAGCCCTCGACCCGGTTGAGCGCGGCTGAACGCGCCTTCTACGCGCGTCAGCTGATTCTGCCCGAAATCGGCATGGCGGGGCAGCTGAAGCTGAAGGCGGCACGGGTTGCTGTACTCGGTGCCGGTGGGCTTGGTGCCCCCGCCCTGCTCTATCTTGCGGGAGCCGGGGTGGGCGAGATTATCATCATCGACGATGACTCCATTGAGATCTCAAACCTGCACCGGCAGGTCATCCACAGCTACGCACGGGCGGGAAACTCGAAGGCAGAATCGGCTGCCGAAACGATGCGCGCGCTCAACCCCTTCATCACGGTGACCGTTATCCGCGAACGCCTCACCGACAGTAATGCTTTGACTCTCCTCACTGGCACGGATGCGGTGCTTGATGGCAGCGATAACTTTGAGGCTCGCTACGCGGTTTCGGCTGCGGTACAACAGTTGGGCATCCCGCATATTTGGGCGGCAATCCTGGGTTTCGACGCACAACTCAGTGTCTTTTGGCCCGGCCGCGGTCCAGTCTACGAAGACCTCTACCCGCAAGCCCCTGCGCCGGGAAGCGTCCCTTCGTGCAGTACCGCCGGGATTATCGGGGCGCTCGCCGGGGTAGTGGGCTCAGCGATGGCGATGGAGACTATTAAAGTCATCACAGGTTCCGGAAAACCACTTGTTGGTGAGGTTGGCCTATACTCGGGGTTAAGTGGGGAGTGGAAATATATACCTCTGTTAGCTAACACGCAAGCTCTGCCTCAGAAAAACGCCGAATCTCACTCTGAGAGGAGGAAAGAGCCTGAAAATCGCGTAACATTTCGTAACAATTTGGTTTTTTTAGACACAGTTTCCGAAGACAGCACCCGGTCGGATATTAGTGCAGCGGAGCTTCAAGATGTCATATCCCGTCAAAAAGTTGTTGTGATTGATGTGCGTGAACGGGTCGAATTTGAGGCCTACGCGATCGACAATGCCGTGAATTTTCCCCTGACCGACATCCTCTCGCGGGCCCGTAAGGGCTCACTTTCCGCTAAATTACGCGAAAAAATTGCCCCTGAAACAAACCTGGTGGTTATTTACTGCACCGGATACACCCGATCCGTTGAAGCTGCCCGTGAAATTACCCCCCTCACACAGGCTCCAGTTCGCATTCTATCGGGTGGTATTTCGAGCTGGCTTACGGTCTGAATAACCCTATGAATTCCCTTGATTAGATAAGATTTTTATATCGTATTCCGGGTACCAAATTTACGATATATTGGCTATATGGAACAAGCATCACAGACCAAGGGCCCAGATGGCCCCCTTACCGATCAACTGATTAAATTCGGTAAGTTCTTCTCCCGTTGGGATGAAACAGATGACGGCCGTGCAGTTTTCCGTGAAGGTGGCCGTAAAGGTGACGCCTTCTACCGTGACCGTTGGAGCCACGATAAAGAAGTTCGCTCAACCCACGGGGTGAACTGCACCGGTTCCTGCTCTTGGAAGGTGTATGTCAAAGACGGCATTATCACCTGGGAAGCGCAGGAAACTGACTATCCCACAGTCGGTCCCGATCGTCCCGAATATGAGCCCCGCGGGTGCCCCCGTGGCGCAGCCTTCTCGTGGTACACGTACTCGCCGACCCGCGTGAAATACCCCTATGTGCGCGGTCTGCTGCTCGAAATGTACCGTGAGGCGAAGGCGCTTTACGGCGACCCGGTGGAAGCATTCCACTCCATCGTCTCCGACCCTGTTAAACGCAACCGCTACATTAGTGCACGCGGTAAAGGCGGTTTGGTGCGCTCCACCTGGGCTGAAGCACTCGAACTTGTTGCGGCCGCTCATGTGCACACCATTAAGTACTACGGGCCCGACCGCTGCACCGGCTTCACCCCGATTCCTGCAATGTCGATGGTCTCCTTCAGCGCTGGCGTGCGTTTCATCCAGCTTATTGGCGGCGTGATGACCAGCTTCTACGACTGGTACGCCGACCTTCCCGTGGCCTCCCCGCAGGTCTTTGGCGATCAGACCGACGTGCCTGAATCCGGTGACTGGTGGGATGCTTCCTACCTGATCATGTGGGGTTCGAACATTCCCGTGACCCGTACCCCGGATGCCCACTGGGTTGCCGAGGTGCGTTACCGCGGCACCAAGGTTGTCTCGGTTAGCCCCGACTACGCCGACAACACCAAGTTCGCTGATGAATGGCTGCCCGCACAGGCAGGCACCGACGCGGCGCTGGCTATGGCGATGGGTCACGTCATTCTTAAGGAAAACTATGTGGATCAGCGCGTGGAGTTCTTTGAGGACTTCGCACTGACCTACACGGATCTTCCTTTCTTGGTTACCCTCGAAACTCGTGAAGACGGTACCAAGGTGCCCTCCAAGTTCCTGACCGCTGCGTCGCTGGCGGGGGAGAAGCACCAGGAGAACGCCGCCTTCAAGACCGCCATGATGGACCGCGAAACCGGTGAGGTTTTCATTCCCAATGGCACCATGGGGCATCGTTACTCTGAGTCTGATCAGGGTAACTGGAACCTTGAACTGGATGGCCGCAAACCCATTCTGTCGATCCGCGATCTGCCCCAGGGTGAGGCTGCAGCGGTCGAGATTAAACTTCCCACCTTCGATAACCCCAAGGGCCACGGCGACATTATTACCCGTGGTGTGCCCGTCAGCTACGTCGAGGGCCAGGAAGTTACCACCGTCTTCGACCTGATGCTCGCTACCTACGGTATTGGGCGCCCCGGGCTGCCCGGTGAATGGGCCTCGGGCTACGACGACTGGTCGATCCAGAACACCCCGGCATGGCAGGAGCAGATTACTTCGGTTCCGCCGGAGGCCGTAATCCGCGTGGCACGTGAGTTTGCGCAGAACGCTATCGACTCGCACGGTCGTTCCATGATCATCTTTGGCGCTGGTATTTGCCAGTGGTACCACGCAGATACCACCTACCGTGCTATTTTGGCTCTGCTGAACCTGACCGGGTGCCAGGGCCGTAACGGCGGCGGCTGGGCCCACTATGTGGGTCAGGAGAAGGCACGTCCGCTCACCGGTTTGACCAATATGGCGAACGCTCTGGACTGGAGCCGCCCGCCGCGTCATATGATCGGCACCGGCTTCTGGTACATGCACACCGACCAGTTCCGTCAGGACGGCTACTCCACCGACTACCTGCAGTCCCCCCTCGGTAAGGGCGAGCTGAAGAACGTACACACTGCGGATGTTGTCGCGCGGTCCACCCGTATGGGCTGGATGCCGTTCTACCCGCAGTTCCCCGAGAACTCGCTCGACCTCGCCGATAAGGCAGAGGCGGCGGTAGCACGCGGAGAAGCTAAGGATAATGCCGATTATGTGGCACAGCGCCTGAACTCCGGTGACCTTGAATTCTCTGTCGAAGACGTGGACAACCCCGTGAACTGGCCGCGTACCCTGATGCTGTGGCGCTCGAACCTGTTCGGCTCCTCCGCTAAGGGCGAGAGCTACTTCCTCAAGCACCTTGTGGGCAGCATGGACAACGTGCAGGGTGCCGACCACGAGGAATCCATTCCGCGTGAGGTCAAGTGGTACCAGGATGCCCCGCAGGGCAAGCTGGACTTGCTGGTATCTTCAGACTTCCGTATGACCACCACGACCCTGCTGTCGGATGTGGTGTTCCCCACCGCTACCTGGTACGAGAAGTACGATATCTCCTCGACCGATATGCACCCCTTCCTGCATGCGTTCTCACCCGCGATTGACCCGCCGTGGGAGGCAAAGACTGATCATGAGACCTTCAAGGCTCTCATGTATGAGTTCACGCGTCAGGCGAAGAAACACCTGGGCACTCGTAAAGACATTGTTTCGGTTCCGCTGCTGCATGACACTCCGGGTCAGATTAAGCAGCCTGGCGGACATGCCCCCGACTGGAAGAACACCCCCGATATGGTGGGCGTTCCCGGCATGAACATGCCGAACTTCATGACTGTCGAACGCGACTACGGCGCTATGTACGATATGTACACCTCCGTGGGTCCGCTTTTTGACAAGGTCGGTGCCACCACCAAATACGTGACGTACGATCTGAAGGACGAAGTCGCTCAGATGGCGAAAGAATTTGGTGTGATGGACTCCGGTAAGGGCGCGGGTCGTCCTGCACTGGATACCGATGTGAAGATCGCTGAGTCTATTCTGCGTATCTCCGGTACGTCCAACGGTCAGGTGGCTCTTAAAGGCTTCAAGGAGCTTGAGAAGCAGACCGGCCTGCACTTGGTGGACCTTGCCGAAGGTAATGAGGAGCGGAAGATTACCTTCCCCATGACCCAGTCATCCCCGCAGCCGGTGATGACCTCCCCCGAATGGTCCGGTTCGGAAACCGGTGGTCGTCGCTACGCGCCGTTCACTGTGAACATCGAGAAGAAGAAGCCATTCCATACCCTCACCGGTCGTATGCACTTCTTCCTGGATCACGACTGGATGCACGAGATGGGTGAGGCAACCCCGATTTACCGTCCGCCGCTGGATATGACCGGGCTCTTCAAAGAACCCGAGATTGGTGCTACCGACGGTGTTTCGGTTGCGGTGCGCTACCTGACCCCGCACAATAAGTGGGCTATCCACTCCCAGTACTTCGATAACCAGCATATGCTGACCCTGTTCCGCGGCGGTCAGACTGCCTGGATGAGCCCCCAGGATGCCGAGAAGATCGGCGTCAAGGACGGCGAATGGATCGAATGCGTGAACACCAACGGTGTGTTTGTGGGTCGTGCGGTTGTCTCCCACCGTATGCCTGAGGGTGTGTGCTACGTGCACCACGCCCAGGAGCGTATGATGACGCCGAAGACCGAAACCACGGGCAAACGCGGCGGTATTCACAACTCGATGACCCGTATCCTGCTCAAGCCGACCCACATGATCGGCGGCTACGCCCACCAGGCATTCGCCTTCAACTATCTCGGACCGACCGGCAACCAGCGTGACATTGTCTCGTACATTCGCCGTCGCAAGTCGCAGGAGGTTACATTCTAATGCGTGTTATGGCCCAAGTTGCTATGGTGATGGCGCTTGATAAATGCATCGGCTGCCACACCTGCTCCGTGACCTGTAAGCAGGCATGGACAAACCGTGCTGGTACCGAGTACGTGTGGTTCAACAATGTTGAAACCCGCCCCGGTCAGGGGTACCCGCGTCGGTACGAGGACCAGGAGAAGTGGAAGGGCGGCTGGGTACTGAATAAGCGCGGCCGTCTGGAGCTCAAGAGCGGTAACCGCTTCCAGAAGCTCTTCTCCATCTTCGCCTCGCCGATTCAGCCTGAGCTGACCGACTACTACGAGCCGTGGACCTACGACTACCAGAACCTGACCACCGCGCCTCTGGGTGATGACTTCCCGGCAGCGAAACCAGTTTCGCTGATCACCGGTAAAGACGCCAAGATTCAGTGGGGTCTGAACTGGGACGATAACTTAGGTGGTGCCCCCGAGCACG
Organism: Rothia aeria; assembly: GCF_016726365.1. Classification (NCBI taxonomy): domain Bacteria; kingdom Bacillati; phylum Actinomycetota; class Actinomycetes; order Micrococcales; family Micrococcaceae; genus Rothia; species Rothia aeria. The sequence continues at coordinate 2,060,213 of NZ_CP068102.1, forward strand.
GCCACCTTGACCCGCTGGTTGAGAAGGTGCGCAAGAAGGCAGAGGACAAGATTAAGTTCGAGTTCGAGCAGACCTTCATGTTCTACCTGCCGCGTATCTGCGAGCACTGCCTGAACCCGTCCTGCATGGCGGCATGCCCCTCCGGCGCTATCTACAAGCGTGCCGAAGACGGTATTGTTCTGGTTGACCAGGACCGCTGCCGCGGTTGGCGCCAGTGCATCACCGGCTGCCCCTACAAGAAGGTGTACTTCAACCACAAGACCGGTAAGGCCGAGAAGTGCACATTCTGCTACCCCCGTCTTGAGGCTGGTATCCCCACCGTATGCGCCGAGACCTGCGTGGGTCGTATGCGTTATATCGGTATCTTCCTCTACGATGCAGACCGTGTGACCGAAGCAGCCTCCGTACCGGACGAGAAAGACCTGTACGAGGCACAGCTTTCGCTGATGCTTGACCCGCACGATCCGCGTGTGATTGAGCAGGCTCGCGCAAACGGCATTCCGGATGCCTGGGTTACTGCCGCTCAGAACTCCCCGGTGTATAAGCTGGCGAAAGAGTGGAAGGTGGCTCTGCCGCTGCACCCCGAATACCGCACCATGCCGATGGTTTGGTACGTGCCGCCGCTGTCGCCGATCGTGGATCTGCTCAAGGACCAGGGCCACGACGCTGAGAGCAGCCAGAACCTGTTTGGTGCGATTGAAGCACTGCGCATCCCGGTTGAATACCTGGCTGAGCTGTTCACTGCGGGCGACACCGAAGTGGTCACCTTTGTGCTCAAGCGCCTGGCTGCGATGCGCGCCTACATGCGTGACATCACCTTGGGCGGCGAAGGCAACGAAGAGATCGCAAATTCGGTGGGCATGACCGGTGCGCAGATGTACGAGATGTACCGTCTTATGGCGATCGCCAAGTACAACGAGCGCTACGTGATTCCGCGTGCCCACATGGAAGATGCCCACAACCTTGAAGAGATGGGATGCTCCCTGAGCGTAGACGGCGGTCCCGGAATGTACGGTGACGCCTTCAACGACATGGAGGGTCGCCCCACTCCGGTGTCCACGAGCGTGTATGAGAACTCAAATAAGGTGAGTCTCTTCAGCTGGGACGGCAATTCCCGCCCCGACGGCCTCTTCCCGAACACCACCGGAAAGAAGTAGGTAAGTGGCTGGTTTCTTCTCCAGGCTCATGGGTACAGCCGGGTCCGAGGATAAAACCTCGGATCCGGCGCACCCCGCGCAGGATAATATCGACCCTTTTGACCGGGACTTCGGTCCCGGGCAGGATCGGGATTCGGTCATCTACCAGGTCAGCGGCATGCTCTTGGGTTACCCCAGCGAGGAGCTAGTGCAAACCCTTCCCGAACTTATCCGCTTGGCGCAGGCCACTGAGGATGACGAGTTCACCCAGGCCGTGCAGACCGTCGCTAACTGGATGACCGCACAAGATTTGGAAGATGTTCAGAGCGAGTACGTGCAGGAGTATGACCTTTCCCGCCGCCACGCTCTGCACCTTTCCTATTGGACGGATGGCGACACCCGCCGCCGCGGTGAGACCCTGCTCAAGTTTAAGCAGATGTACCGCGACTCGGGAATGTTTACTCAGCTCAATGGGGAACTGCCCGACTACCTGCCGCTGGTGCTGGAATTCGCCGCTCTTGTGGATCGTACAAAAGGGCGTGCCGCGTTACAGGCGTACCGCCCTTCTTTGGAGCTTCTGCGTCTGTCCCTGAAAGACGGAAACCTGCCCCACTATGGGCTTTTGCATAGTATCTGCGGCACCCTGCCGGGCGTCTCTCCCGAGACCCAGGAGCAGGTGCAGCAGATGGCAGGGTACGGACCGCCCGTTGAGACCGTTGGTCTTTCCGGGTACGCCGACCCCCGCATCGCCCAAGCTAATCCTAATAACCCTTAAACCCCTCGATAGGAGTACATCGTGTACGCACTCGCATCTGAGCATGCAGCCCATGGGGTGCCTGTGCCTGTTGGCGAGCCGGGGATTGTTGATATCCTCTTGTGGGGCGTGCTTCCCTACGTCACCATTCTTATCCTGATCGGTGGCACCATTTGGCGTTACCGCACCGATCAGTTCAGCTGGACCACACGTTCTTCGCAGATTTACGAATCGAAGATGCTGCGTTTGGGTTCGCCCTTGTTCCACTACGGCCTAGCCGCCGTGTTCATGGGACACGTGGGCGGTCTTGTGGTCCCGAAGATGCTCACGGATTATGTGGTGGATGATCACACCTACCACATTGTTGCATTGGTGGGCGGCTCGGCTGCCGCTCTAGCCACCATTGCCGGTTTGGCACTGCTGCTGTGGCGCCGCCGCAATAACGCCCAGGTGTTCACCGCAACTACTGCGAACGATAAATTCATGTACTTCGTGCTGGTGGCCGTGATTCTGGCCGGTACCGCCGCGACCCTGTTCTCGGCAATTAATCCTTCCGGCGGCCTGCCGCCGGTGAACGGGCACGAAGTGGAGTTCAACTACCGTACTTCAGTTGCGGTGTGGTTCCGTTCCATCTTCTACTTCCACCCGGAGGTGGCACTGATGGTCAACGTGCCGCTATCCTTCAAGATTCATATTATTGCGGCTATGGTGCTGTTCATCATCTGGCCGTTCACTCGCCTGGTGCACGCGCTGACTATGCCGCTGCACTATCTGTTCCGCCCGTACACCATCTACCGTTCCCGCGGTGGGGAGCGTGTGGGCGCACGCCGTGGTTGGGATCCGATCGGTACTCACGACCGTGAAGATGTCTTCCGCCGATAAGTAAACACACAATCATAATGAGGAAACATGAGTGCTCCCGCTGCTGAGAGTTACGACCTGAAAAAAGGTCAGCTGTTTAATCTGCTGCTGATTACCTTCGCCTCGACCGTCGGGTTCTGGGCGTGGACAATCGTCGGTCCGTTAGCTAAGTACTACGCTAAACCGGAACAGATGAACCTAAACCCGGGCACCACCAGTTTGCTGGTTGCCATGCCGATCTTTATTGGTGCAGTCGGGCGTATCCCGATCGGTGGTCTGACCGATAAGTACGGCGGGCGCATCATGATGAGCCTGGTGCTTGCTGTGAGCACCCCGCTGGTGCTTTTGGTCGGTCTTGCCGGTTCGATGAAGTCCTTCCCCCTGATGCTGGTCTTCTCGTTCCTGCTCGGTATTGCCGGTACCGTGTTCGCAGTGGGTATCCCGTTCAGTGCAGCTTGGTACCCGCCCGCGCGTAAAGGCTTCGCAACCGGCGTGTTCGGTGCAGGCATGGTCGGTACCGCACTGTCGGCCTTCTTCACTCCGCGTCTGCTGTCTCTCGTGGGCTACATGAACACCCACTACATTATCGCTGGCCTGTGCGCAGTGACCGCCACCATCTCATTCTTGTTTCTGCGTGATTCACCGGCGACCGCTAACCGCGAGGTTACCCCGCTGATGCCGAAGATCATTCGGGCGTTCAAGGTGAAGTCCACCTGGCAGCTGTGCTTCCTTTATTCTGTGGTGTTCGGCGGCTTCGTGGCGTTCTCGAACTACCTGCCGACCTACCTGAACAATATCTACAACTTCGACGCTGAGGCTGCTGGTGCTCGTGCCGCAGGTTTCGCGGCGGCTGCCGTGGTCGCTCGTCCCTTCGGCGGTATCTTGGCTGACAAGTTCGGCCCGAAGATCATTACCTTCATTGCCTTGGGCGGCGTATCGGCTTTGGCATTGGTTACCGCATTCCAGCCGGACGCCGAGCACGTTTATGGCCCCATCTTCTTGGCGATGGCAGCTCTGCTGGGCTTGGGCTCCGGCTCGGTCTTCGGCTGGGTTGGCCGCGCGGCTGACCCGAAGAACGTGGGTGCGGTTTCTGGTGTGATCGCTGCTGCTGGTGCTTTGGGCGGGTTCTTCCCGCCGCTGGTGATGGGCGCAACCTACGATGCTGCACATCGTAACTACTTCGTTGGCCTAACCCTGTTGGCTGTAACCGCGGCCTTGGCCTTCGCCTCGGCATTCTTGGTCAAGCACGGAGGCAAGCCGGAGCATCATAAGGCTTAGGTTGTTGCGAAACAGTAGCTGAGTTTTTCACTCAACTGTTTGTTCCACGGCTCTGGTCGTTCCCCACCCTGGTGGGGAACGACCAGAGCTTTTTCTGTGGGTTTCAAATCGTAAAACAACAAACTTATGGGGCGACAGTCACAATAACCCATAAATTTCGTATAAACTATGCATATATTCAGTGTGGGTTTTAGTAGACAACGCAACACCGATACACCAACGAGGAACCATGGAAGCTTCTGAAGTGAAACATGCTGACCTGAAGAAAGGGCAGCTGCGTAACCTGCTGGTGGCAACGTTCGCCTCCATTTTTGCGTACTGGGCCTGGAGCGTTATTAGCCCGCTCGCCAAATTCTATTCCTCCCCAGACCAAATGCATCTGGATGAGGGAGGCTCCAGCTTACTGATTGCTATGCCTGTACTGGTGGGGGCGGTAGGGCGTATCCCTGCTGGGGCGCTCACCGATAAGTACGGCGGGCGCGTGATGCTCACCGCTGTTATGGCGCTCAGCGCCCCATTAACGCTGCTGGTGGCGCTGGCGGGTTCGATGAAATCGTTCGGGCTGATGCTGGTGTTTAGCTTCCTTCTTGGTATTGCCGGTACCGTGTTCGCAGTGGGTATCCCGTTCAGTGCAGCTTGGTACGGTGCCTCGAAGAAGGGGTTCGCGACCGGTATTTATGGGGTGAGCACCGTGGGTACCGCCGTTTCGGCGTTTGTGACCCCGATTTTGCACAGGCAGCTGGGGTACTGGCCCACCCATATTCTGCTGGCCGCCCTGTGCCTGGTGATGGCGGCCGTATGTTTTACGGTTCTGCGTGATTCCCCGCAGTTCACTCGTTCTGCGGAGCCGATAATCCCTAAACTTTTGGCGGCCTCCCGCGTTAAAGAAACGTGGCAGCTGTGCTTTTTGTACTCGATTTTCTTCGGCGCCTTTGTGGCGTTTTCAAACTACCTGCCCACGTTCCTTACGAACGTGTACGAGAAGAACCTGATTGAGGCGGGGATGCGTGCCTCTGGCTTCGCGGTTGCTGCGGTGGTGGCTCGTCCTCTCGGCGGGATACTGGCCGACCGGGTGGGTCCGCGCTTGGTGACCCTGATAGGTATGGGCGGAACCGTGGTGCTGGGGGCCTCGGTGGCCTTCCAGCCGGAAGGGGAGCACGTGTATGGTCCGCTGTTCTTGATGATGGCGGTGCTGCTGGGGCTTGGGTGCGGCAGCGTATTTGGCTGGGTTGGCCGTGCTATTCCAGCCGATAAGGTGGGCATCGCGTCTGGGATTATTGGTGCCGCCGGTGGGCTGGGCGGGTTCTTCCCGCCGCTGGTGATGGGCGCAACCTATAATGCCGCCGCGAACAGCTACTTTAACGGGTTGATGCTCTTGGCCCTGACCGCGGCCGTCGGTGTGGGGATGACGCTCATAGTGCGCGGCGGCAAGAAGTCTCTTGACGCGCCCTAACCTGCTCATATATGTGCCGGTAAACCCCCATAATATGCGGGTCACAGGGCACAGACAGCTAGAAGTTTAAGCCCACATTGTGGGAAAATTAGTACTGTTATACACAACAGCACCGTTGTGAACCGCTAACGGTTTGCGCCGATTAGGAGATAGATATTATGTCTTTCATTGACCGTCATCTCGGCCCCCGTTCCGCAGACGCTGAGCAGATGCTCAGCACCCTGGGGTATGACTCCCTAGGGGCTCTGATGGACGCCGTCGTCCCCGAACAGATTCGTCTTCGTGCCGATCTGCCTTTGCCGGAGCCGCTGACTGAGCAGGATGCGCTGGCTAAGATCGCCGGGTATGCCGCTAAGAATAAGGTGTACGCACAGATGATTGGTGCCGGCTACTATGATGCCGTAACCCCCGCTGTGCTTCGCCGTAATATTCTTGAGAATCCCGGGTTTTACACCTCATACACCCCGTATCAGGCTGAAATTTCGCAGGGCCGCCTGGAGGCTCTGCTGAATTTCCAGAACACGGTCATGGAACTGACCGGTCTTGAGATCGCCAACGCTTCCCTGCTGGATGAGGCGACCGCGGTTGCTGAAGCGGTTGTGATGATGCACCGCGCTAACCGTAAGGTGAAGAACGGTTTCTTCGCCATTGACTCACGCTGCCTGCCCCAGGTGATTTCGGTGGTGCGTGGCCGTGCGCAGATGCTCGACATCCCGTTTGTAATCACCGACTTCTCAGATGGGCTGCCTGAGGGCGACCTGTACGGTGTGGTCTTCGCGTACCCCGCCCAGGATGGCCAGCTGCGCGATATTGAGCCGCTTATTAAGGCCGCTAAAGAACGTAAGGCCCTGGTGACCGTGGTCGCCGACTTGCTGGCTTTGACCCTGTTGAAGTCCCCGGGTGAGTTGGGTGCCGATGTTGCGGTGGGCAACACCCAGCGCTTTGGTTTGCCGTTCTTCTTCGGCGGCCCGCACGCCGCGTACATGGCGGTTCATAAGGGTATGGAACGTACCCTGCCGGGTCGTCTGGTGGGTGTTTCGCAGGACTCTTCGGGTAAACCTGCGTACCGGTTGGCACTGCAGACCCGCGAGCAGCACATCCGCCGTGAGAAGGCCACCAGTAATATCTGTACCGCCCAAGCTCTGCTGGCGATTGTTGCCGGTGCTTACGCCATGTACCACGGCCCCGAGGGGCTGCGCGCTATTGCTGAACGCCTGCACACAAATGCGGCACGTGTGGCCACTGCCCTGCAGAAGGCTGGCTACGGTATTGTGCACAAGAACTTCTTCGACACCGTTGTTGTCGAAGCACCCGGTGCGGCTGATGAGCTGGTGGCTAAGGCGTTGGATGCCGGTGTTAACATTCGCCGTTTCGACGCTAACCGCGTGGGTATCTCGGTGGGTGAGTCGCATGGTGATGCCGTGCTGGGGCGCCTTGTGAAGGCCCTCGGCGGGGAGCTGCCCGCCGAAGCTGACCCTGCGTTTGGTATCCCGGATGCACTGCTGCGCACCGACGACTACATGCAGCACCCCATCTTCCACAAGTACCGCTCCGAAACTGAGATGATGCGCTACCTGCGCCGCCTCTCGGATAAGGACTTGGCGCTGGATCGGACGATGATTCCGCTGGGTTCGTGCACCATGAAACTGAACGCGGCGGCTGAGATGGAGCCGATCTCGTGGCCTGAATTCGCGGGCGTTCACCCGCTGGCACCGGCCGATCAGGCCCAGGGCTGGCATGAGCTCATCCGTGAGCTTTCTGACTGGCTGGTGGCTATCACCGGGTACGATGCGGTGTCGTTGCAGCCGAACTCAGGCGCGTCGGGCGAGTACGCCGGTCTGCGTGCCATCCGCTCCTACCACGAGGCTAATGGTGACCATCAGCGCAATACTGTGCTCATTCCGCTCTCTGCGCACGGCACGAATGCCGCATCTGCCGCATTGGCTGGGCTTAAGGTTGCGGGTGTGGCAACCGCATCCGACGGCTCGATCGATGTTGAGGATTTGAAGGCGAAGATTGAGAAGTACGGCGATGCGATCGCAGGCATTATGATCACCTACCCCTCCACGCACGGCGTGTTTGAGGAGCAGGTGGCCCAGGTGTGCGAGCTGGTGCACGCCGCGGGCGGGCAGGTGTATGTGGATGGCGCTAACCTGAACGCACAGATGGGCTTTGCGCAGCCCGGTAAGTTCGGCGGCGACGTCTCCCACCTGAACCTGCACAAGACCTTCTCCATTCCGCACGGCGGCGGCGGCCCCGGCGTGGGCCCGTTGGCGGTGCGGGAGCACCTGGTGAAGTACCTGCCCGGTGATGCCTACACCGCTGACGCTGAAGGTAACCTGCCTGAAGGCGCGGCGCTTCCGATTGCGCAGGCGTTCTTCGGCTCGGCCGGGGTGCTGCCGATCAGCTGGATGTATATTGCGATGAGCGGTGCCGAGGGTCTGAAGAGCTCTTCCGCATATGCGGTACTGAACGCCAACTATGTTGCGAAGAAACTGAACGATAAGTTCCCCGTACTGTACACCGGCCCGGGCGGGCTGGTGGGTCACGAGTGCATCCTGGATGTGCGTGAGCTGACCGACCGCTCGCATGTGACCGCTGAGGACGTGTGCAAGCGCCTGATGGACTTCGGCTTCCACGCCCCCACCCTGGCGTTCCCGGTTCCGGGCACCCTGATGATGGAGCCGACCGAGTCGGAGTCGAAGGAGGAACTCGACCGTTTCATTGAGGCGATGGAGACCATCTACGACGAGATTCTTGAGGTCGCAGACGGTAAGGTCGCACTGGAGGATTCGGTGCTTCGTAACGCCCCGCACACTGTGGAGGTCGTCTCTGCTGACGAGTGGGACCGCCCCTACACCCGCACGCAGGCGGCGTACCCGGTGAAGTCTTTGCGTCTGAATAAATACTTCACCCCGGTGGGCCGTATTGATGGTGCCGGTGGTGACCGCCACTTCGTTTGCGAATGCCCGCCGATGGAGGCATTCGACCTTGAAGCCCAGTAGGGTTTTCGGCCGGTAGCACCGGTTCAGGGGCGCCCCGTTTCGCTCTCCCCCCCCAGACGCGGGAGGGCAGGGGAGCGGGGCGTACCCCAGCACACCAACCACACTTATAGCAGAACGATTGTTCTTGCACTAGTTTTACACGAAGCAGTGTAGTAAGGAGATAATATGTCACCCAAGAAAACCGCCCTGTACCCCGTCCACGAAAAACTGGGTGCCTCGTTCACCGACTTCGGTGGCTGGGATATGCCGCTCAAGTACGCTAACGATGTTGCCGAGCATGAGGCTGTGCGCACCCGCGCCGGTATCTTTGACCTCTCCCATATGGGCGAGTTCCGTGTGAGCGGGCCGGACGCCGCAGCGTTCCTTGACTACGCGCTGGTTTCCAACATGTCTGTCTTGAAGCCTGGCCGCGCCAAGTACTCGATCCTGGTGAACGATAAGGGCGGTGTTATTGACGACCTCATCACCTACCGTCTGGGTGACGAGGAGTTCCTGGTGGTGCCCAATGCCGCCAATATTGATAAAGATTTCGCCGCCATGAGTGAGCGCCTGGGCGATTTTGATGTGAAGTTCGTCAATGAGTCTGAGGAAACCTCCCTGGTTGCTGTGCAGGGTCCGCGTGCTGAGGAGATTCTGCTGGCCGCTGGTGCTTCCGATGAGGACGCGGTGCGTGAGGTCAAATACTACGCTTCTGTGCCGGTTACCATCGCCGGGGTGGACGTGCTGCTGGCACGCACCGGCTACACCGGCGAGGACGGTTTCGAGCTGTTCGTGCCGAACGCTGATGCCGTGAAACTGTGGGAGGCCCTCGCAGCCGCAGGTGAGCCGTTCGGGCTGACTCCTGCTGGTTTGGCTTCCCGTGATTCCCTGCGCCTTGAGGCTGGTATGCCGCTTTACGGCCACGAGCTGGGCCTGGATATTACCCCGTTCGAGTCTGGCTTGGGTCGCCTGGTTGAGATCGCCTTGGAGAAGAAGGCCGTTGACTTCGTGGGCCGTGCCGCCCTGACCGAGCTGGCGAAGTCTCCGTCGGAGCGCATCCTGGTGGGTCTGAAGGCACAGGCGAAGCGTCCGGCACGTGCGGGTTCGTTCCTTGTTGATGCTGAGGGCAACCAGATTGGTGAGGTCACCTCCGGTATTCCCTCGCCGACCCTGGGTTACCCGGTGGCAATGGCCTTGGTGAAGCGCGAATTTTCCGAGGTCGGCACCGAGGTGGACGTGGATATTCGCGGCAAGCGCGCAACGTTTGATGTGGTTCCGCTGCCGTTCTACAAGCGCGAGAAGTAGCAACAAGCGGCGGCTGCTCACAGTGTAGCCGGTAGGGCTTGCGCACGGATCCGGCCGGGGTGCTGTCTCCTCACAGCGGTGGGGGAGCGGCACCCCGGTTTTTGTGTGTGTCCTCTGCTTGTGGTGTCTTGGGTGAACGAATACTTAGCGGGCGGGCATGAGTGCAGGGTAACCCACCCTTAGTTTTAAGGTTGGTGCCCGGTGGGATAGGATGGGAAACGTCTGCTGTTGATACCTGCTCGGCGGCTCCGCTCATACCGCAGATACTGTAGCGTTTCGCCGCCTCACCCCAGAACCCGGGGCAGGGTTCGGCACCGTATGGGGCTGGGTGAGAACACTGTTGCGGTGCAATGTCGTGCCGGGAAAAAATCAGAAAGTTTAGTGAACTATGGCTCTTAACATTGGTGCGCCCGATGACGACCGGAACCCCAGCACCGCCAGCATACCCAGCGCCGTGCAGAAGAAAGCGGAGGCACTGGAGTATGACATTAGTGTCTTTGAGCTGTTCAGTGTGGGGGTGGGCCCCTCAAGTTCGCACACAGTGGGGCCGATGCGCGCCTCCAACCGTTTTATTGCCGAGCTGATCGACGCGAACCTGCTGGATAGGGTGAGCCGTATCCACGTCGATCTTTACGGTTCCCTTGCGGCAACCGGGGCCGGGCACGGCACCATGAGCGCGGCTTTGAAAGGACTCTGCGGGTTCGTCCCCGAAACCATCTGCATTGCTGATGCCGAGGCGATGATGCAGCGCAATAGTGTAGATGGCACCTTGCCGCTTGCCGGGTACCCGTCCCAGGCCTACACGGGGGGAGCCCCCGGCAGTGAGGACGGGAAAGTGTACGGGCCGGTGCTGAACTACCGTGAAGCCGAGATGACCCTGCGCCCGCTCACGGTATTGCCACGCCACACGAACGGCATGAAAATCACTGCGTTTGCTGGTGAGCAGATACTGGCGGAGCGCACCTACTTCTCAATTGGCGGCGGGTTCGTTGTTGAAGGTGATGAGGAGGCCACGGGAGGGGCGTCCCTGTCGAACCCGCCTTATCCGTTTGGCTCCGGTGCCGAGCTGCTGCAGCTGGCGAATGATGCCGGGCTGAGTATTGCCGAACTGAAAATGGCGAATGAGTGTTCCGTCCGGTCCGAGCAGGAAGTACGCGCTGGTATTCTAGGCATTCGGCAGGTCATGAAAGAGTGCATTGGGTCTTCGCTGTCACGCGTGGGGTACCTGCCGGGGCCGCTTAAAGTGCGGTGCCGTGCGGGGGCTTGGCACCGTGACCTTATGGTGGAGGACCCCGAGAAGTCGGCGGAATTCGCCACGGACTGGGTGAACCTGATCGCGCTTGCCGTGAATGAGGAGAACGCCTTCGGTGGGCGCGTGGTGACGGCCCCAACGAACGGCGCCTCAGGTATTATTCCGGCGGTGCTGCACTACGCCATGAATTACACCCCGGGAATTCGCCACTGTGGCCAGGCTGCGCGTGAGGACGCGGTGGTTAAGTTCTTCCTGGCGGCTGCCTCAATCGGTGCCCTGTATAAGAAACGGGCCTCCATTTCGGGGGCTGAGGTGGGGTGCCAGGGTGAGGTTGGTACCGCCTCGTCAATGGCGGCGGCTGGGCTGGCGCAGGTGCTGGGCGGCACGAATGAGCAGATTGAGAATGCCGCCGAGATCGCGATGGAGCATAACCTGGGGCTGACCTGCGACCCCGTGGGTGGGCTGGTGCAGATCCCGTGCATTGAGCGGAATGCTATGGCCGCATCGAATGCGGTGACGGCGGCGCGCATGGCCCTGCGCGGGGACGGGGTGCACCGGGTGTCGCTGGATCAGGTGATTGAGACCATGCGCCAAACCGGCATGGACATGTCACACCGGTATAAGGAGACTTCCATGGGCGGTCTCGCGCTGAATGTGGTGGAGTGCTAGCTACCGGGTGTTAGGCGTGTCCGCCCACCGCACGGTTTCTAGAAGAACTAGAGACAACGATTCAAGAACACGTTCGCTAAAAAGACCGGAACGGGGCGCGGCGATGAAATAATGAGAGTTCATACAGAAGGAAAGTGGCGGCGATGAAACCTGAGAGCACTCCTGAACCTGAGACCATAAACTTCACCTATGATACCGATAAAGAGCTCTATGTGAGCGACCCGGTGGACGTGCCTGCGCTCAAGAAGAATGCAGTAACGTTTAGGTTCGATCTGCAGACTCTTGACTCTGCCGGGTGGCAGCGTATTCGTGCCGCGATTGATAACTTCCGCTCACCCGATGCCGATATTTTTGCTCAGGCAACCCCGTATGTGCACCAGTTCTACCGCATGTATTTTGATATGGCGGATGAGTACGGGTGGGAACAATACTTGCCGGATATTCCTGAATCTCAGGTGTGGAGCCTGGTGGGCCCTATCTGGGATCAGTGCACGGTGGCCTTGGACAATAACAGCCTGCTGATTGTGGTGGAAGCCGAGACTGAGTGGGATATTGAACATGGCATGATAATGGTGTACCAGGACGGTGTAAAACTGGTGAAAGTGGGTATGGCGGTTGAGTCGTACACCAACCCTGACGGCACTATTTTTGACTATGGGCACTAGAAGCATGAAGGCCAGCCGGGGCGGGGGAGAGTGAGAGACTCTCATGAGCGGTTCAAAATCCGGTGATTAATTATTGCGGGCATACTATTGAAGCTTTCACAAGGGGCATCACAAGTTCTTGTGAACCGGCGCTTGCATCATCCCACGGGGTGTGGTAGACAATCCTCAAACAATGGTGTATCGTTAATATTTACGCTTTCCCTAACCTGAGTGCCTTCATATAGCGGTGGGCACAGGCTTGAAGGTGACGTTTCCCCGTTCGACATCTGTAGCTTCGTGCACCGTATCTGCGGCCCGGAGTCTGTGTTTTCGGTAACGTTGCCGGGAGGCTGATTGCTAACAGACATGTCTGTGGAAGGATCCCCATCTTGGTCGCTTCGAGCACCTCTAACCATGACGCCGCTAACGGTGCGGGTAACACCGACCGCCGTATTTCATTCGCAAAAATTAACGAACCGTTGAAGGTTCCTAACCTGCTGGCTATCCAGACCGATAGTTTTGACCGCCTTGTCGGTAACGCCGGGTGGCTGGCTCGCCTTGAAGCAGCTGAAGCTGCTGGCGATACCTCCGTTCCGCGTAAGTCCGGTCTTGCCGAGATTTTCGAAGAAATCTCCCCGATTAAGGACTTTCAGGAGACCATGCAGCTCTCCTTCTCCGACCCGGAGTTCGCGGACCCCAAGTACACGGTTGAAGAATGCAAAGACCGTGACGCCACCTATGCCGCTCCGCTCTATGTCAAAGCTGAGTTCATTAACCACGCCACGGGCGAGGTTAAGCAGCAGACCCTGTTCATGGGCGACTTCCCGCTCATGACCGAATCCGGTACTTTCGTTATTAACGGTACCGAACGTGTGGTCGTTTCCCAGCTGGTGCGCTCGCCCGGTGCTTACTTTGAGAAGGCCCCGGACCGCACCTCGGATAAAGACATCTACTCGGCACGTGTGATTCCTTCACGCGGCGCCTGGTTCGAGCTTGAGATTGACAAGCGCGACCAGGTGGGTGTGCGCCTGGACCGTAAGCGTAAACAGTCCGTGACCGTGCTGCTGAAGGCCCTGGGGTGGAGCGAGTCGAAGATTCTTTCAGAGTTCGGCCAGTACGACTCGATCCGTGCAACCCTTGAGAAGGACTCCGTCTCAACCCGGGACGAGGCCCTGCTCGATATTTACCGTAAGCTCCGCCCGGGTGAGCCCCCCACAGTTGAGGCAGCCCAGGCACTGCTTGACAACATGTACTTCACCCCGCGCCGCTACGATTTGGCGAAGGTTGGCCGGTACAAGGTGAACCGCAAGCTCGGCGTGGAGGTGCCCCTAGACTCGGATGAAGCGTCGGTGCTGAGCCAGGACGATATTGCACAGATGATTCATTACCTGTGCGCCCTGCACGCTGGTGAGCCCACCATTAAGGGTTCACGCGGCGGCCAGGAGATCGACCTGAAGGTTGATGTGGACGACATCGACCATTTCGGGAACCGCCGTATCCGTACCGTGGGTGAGCTGATTGAGAACCAGATCCGCACCGGTCTTTCCCGCATGGAGCGTGTGGTGCGTGAGCGTATGACCACCCAGGACGTGGATGCGATTACCCCGCAGTCCCTGGTGAACATCCGCCCCGTAGTGGCGGCCATTAAAGAGTTCTTCGGTACGTCACAGCTGTCGCAGTTCATGGACCAGAACAACCCGCTGGCTGGGCTAACCCACAAGCGTCGCCTGTCGGCGCTGGGCCCCGGCGGTCTTTCCCGCGACCGCGCGGGCATGGAAGTGCGCGACGTGCACCCCTCGCACTACGGTCGTATGTGCCCCATTGAGACCCCTGAAGGCCCGAACATTGGTCTGATCGGTTCGTTGGCAACCTATGGCCGCATTAACTCTTACGGCTTTATTGAGACCCCCTACCGCGTGGTTGAAGACGGCAAGGTCACTGACAAGGTGCGTTATTTGACTGCTGATGACGAGAAGAGCGTTATTATTGCGCAGGCAAACGCCCCGCTGACCGCTGACCGCACCTTCGCTGAGGACGAGGTTCTCTGCCGTGCAGGCGATGGTTCCGGTGAGGCCGTGCTGGTAGCACCGACTGACGTGCAGTACATGGACGTTTCCCCGCGCCAGATGGTGTCGGTGGCAACCGCTCTGATTCCTTACCTTGAGCACGACGACGCGAACCGCGCGTTGATGGGCGCGAACATGCAGCGTCAGGCTGTGCCGCTGCTGGAGTCTGAGGCTCCCGTGGTGGGTACCGGTATGGAGAAGTACGCTGCGCTTGACTCCGGTGACTCCGTGCTGGCGAAGAAAGCTGGCGTGGTCTCGGAGGTCTCGGCTGACCTGGTGATGGTTCGTAATGATGACGGCACCAGCAGCTCGTACCCGATCATGAAGTTCTCCCGCTCGAACCCGGGTAACTGCTACAACCAGCGTGTTGTGGTTAAGGCCGGTCAGCGTGTGGAAGAGCGTGACGTTATTGCGGACGGCCCCTCCACCGACCGTGGTGAGCTTGCTCTGGGCAAGAACCTGCTCGTGGCATACATGCCGTGGGAGGGCCTGAACTATGAGGATGCGATTATCCTCTCCCAGCGCATGGTTTCCGAGGACGTGCTGACCTCCATCCACATTGAGGAGCACGAGATCGATGCCCGCGACACCAAGCTCGGGCCTGAGGAAATCACCCGCGATATCCCCAACGTCTCAGATGAGGCCCTGTCCGCGCTGGATGAGCGCGGCGTGATCCACATTGGTGCCGAAGTTGAGGCTGGCGACATTTTGGTCGGTAAGGTCACCCCCAAGGGTGAGACTGACCTGACCCCGGAGGAGCGCCTGCTGCGCGCGATCTTCGGTGAGAAGTCCCGCGAGGTACGCGATACCTCCCTGAAGGTTCCTCACGGCGAATCCGGTACTGTGATCGGTGTTCGTATCTTCGACCGTGAAAGCGACGACGAGGACGATCTGCCCCCGGGCGTGAACCAGCTGGTGCGCGTGTACGTGGCGCAGAAGCGTAAGATCACCGATGGTGACAAGCTCGCGGGCCGCCACGGCAACAAGGGTGTTATTTCCAAGATCCTGCCGATTGAGGATATGCCCTTCCTGGAAGACGGTACTCCCGTGGATGTCATCCTGAACCCGCTGGGTGTGCCCGGCCGTATGAACATTGGGCAGGTGCTTGAGGTTCACACCGGCTGGCTGGCCAAGCAGGGCTGGAAGATTGAGGGCGACCCGGCCTGGCTGAAGAATATGCCGAACTTCCCGAAGGAGTCCGGCCCCACCCGCCTGGCAACCCCCGTGTTTGACGGCGCCCATGAGGACGAGCTGTTTGACCTCATGGACCACGCAAACCCGAACCGTGATGGTGACCGCCTGATTAACCGCTCCGGTAAGGCCCGTCTGATTGATGGTCGTTCAGGTGAGCCGTTCCCTGACCCGATCTCGGTGGGGTACCAGTACATCCTGAAGCTGCACCACTTGGTGGACGATAAGATTCACGCCCGCTCCACCGGCCCGTACTCGATGATTACGCAGCAGCCGCTGGGTGGTAAGGCCCAGTTCGGTGGTCAGCGTTTCGGTGAGATGGAAGTGTGGGCGCTGGAAGCGTACGGCGCCGCCTACACCCTGCAGGAAATCTTGACCGTCAAGTCTGACGATGTGGCTGGTCGTGTGAAGGTATACGAGGCAATCGTTAAGGGTGAGAACATCCCCGAACCGGGCATCCCCGAATCCTTCAAGGTTCTTATTAAGGAAATGCAGTCCCTGTGTCTGAACGTTGAGGTGCTCTCTACCGACGGGAAGACCATTGAGATGAGCGACTCGGAGGAAGAAGGCTTCCGGGCAGCAGAAGATATGGGTGTGAGCCTCACCCACGCAGAGCCCAGCTCTGTGGACGAGGCATAATCCGCCTTCCTTCTAGGGTGGGGCGCCGCTGCGGTTGCCCCGCCCGCTAAACCGAAGTCTTCGTAAACTACAGAAAGAGATTAGGACCGATATGTCCAACGAATCTTCGCTTGGTTTGATGCGAATTGGCCTTGCCACCGCCGACGATATTCGTCGCTGGTCTTACGGCGAGGTTAAGAAGCCCGAGACCATCAACTACCGTACCCTCAAGCCCGAGAAGGAGGGCCTGTTCGACGAGCGCATTTTTGGCCCTACTAAGGACTGGGAATGCTACTGCGGCAAGTACAAGCGCGTACGTTTTAAGGGCATCATTTGTGAGCGTTGCGGTGTTGAGGTGACCCGCTCAAAGGTGCGCCGTGAGCGTATGGGCCACATTGAGCTGGCTGCCCCCGTCACCCACATCTGGTACTTCAAGGGTGTTCCCTCCCGCCTGGGGTACCTGTTGGATCTGGCTCCGAAGGACCTGGAGAAGGTCATCTACTTCGCCGCGTACATGATTACGAGCGTGGATGAGGCCTCCCGCCATGAGGACCTGCCGAACCTGCAGGCCGCACATGACCGTGATAAGAAGGCCCTGGAGACCCAGCGCGACGCCGATATTGCCGCTATTTCCCGCGAGGTTGAGCAGGAGCTGGCGCGTATTGAGGCTGACGGCGGTAAGGCTGCTGAGAAGCGTAAGCTGCGTGAGAACGCTGAACGTCAGATGGCTTCGGCCCGTAAGCGTGCTGACCGCGAGATTGAGCACCTGGAGAAGGTGTGGGACCGCTTCAAGAACCTGAAGGTCGCTGACCTTGAAGGCGATGAGGCGCTGTACCGCTCAATGGTTGATAAGTACGGCGTGTACTTTGAGGGCGCAATGGGTGCTGAAGCTATTAAGAAGCGCCTGGAGGATTTCGACCTTGAGGCCGAAGCCGAGGCGCTGAAGGAGGTCATTCAGAACGGCAAGGGCCAGAAGAAGACCCGTGCGCTGAAGCGTCTGAAGGTTGTTAACGCGTTTTTGACCACCAATAACTCCCCGCTGGGTATGGTGCTGGATGTTGTTCCGGTTATCCCGCCGGAGCTGCGTCCGATGGTTCAGCTCGATGGTGGCCGTTTTGCAACTTCCGATCTGAATGACCTGTACCGTCGTGTGATTAACCGTAATAACCGCCTCAAGCGCCTGCTGGAGCTTGGTGCCCCCGAGATTATCGTGAATAACGAGAAGCGCATGCTGCAGGAAGCTGTGGATTCGCTCTTCGACAACGGTCGTCGCGGTCGCCCCGTGACCGGTCCCGGTAACCGCCCGCTGAAGTCGCTCTCCGATATGCTCAAGGGTAAGCAGGGGCGTTTCCGTCAGAACCTGCTTGGTAAGCGCGTGGACTACTCTGGCCGTTCCGTGATTGTGGTTGGTCCGCAGCTGGAAATGCATCAGTGCGGTCTGCCGAAGCAGATGGCGCTGGAGCTGTTCAAGCCCTTCGTCATGAAGCGCCTGGTGGAGCTTTCGCACGCACAGAACATTAAGAGTGCAAAGCGTATGGTGGAGCGTTTCCGCCCGCAGGTGTGGGATGTTCTCGAAGAGATCATTACCGAGCACCCTGTGCTGCTGAACCGTGCACCTACCCTGCACCGTCTGGGTATTCAGGCGTTCGAGCCGAAGCTGGTTGAGGGCAAGGCTATTCAGCTGCACCCGCTCGTGTGCTCCGCGTTCAACGCTGACTTTGACGGTGACCAGATGGCGGTTCACCTGCCGCTTTCGCCCGAGGCTCAGGCTGAGGCGCGCATCCTGATGCTCTCCTCGAACAATATTTTGAAGCCTTCAGATGGTCGCCCTGTGGCTGTTCCGTCGCAGGATATGATTATTGGCCTGTACCACCTGACCACTCCCCGTGAGGGTGAAAAGAATGAGGGCCACGCATTCTCGTCGATTGCCGAGGCTCTGATGGCGATGGATCGTCACGAGATTGAGCTGTACACCAAGGTGAAGGTGCGTCTCTCTGGTGACGAGTTCGTGGCACCTGAGGGCTGGGAAGCCCCTGAGGGTTACACCTCGGGCGGCCCGGTTCTGCTGGAGTGCACCGTCGGTCAGATCCTGTTCAACCAGACTCTGCCGAAGGATTACCCGTGGTTCTCCGGTGTTGCTGATAAGAAGGGGCTGGGCAAGCTCATTAACGATCTTGCTGAGAAGTACCCGATGGATATCGTGGCACGCACCCTGGATAACCTGAAGAACGCTGGCTTCTACTGGGCTTCACGTTCGGGTGTGACCGTGGCGGTTTCTGATATTGCCACCCCGTCGATGAAACCTGCGATCATGGAGAACTATGAGCAGCAGGCCGCCGCTATCCAGGCGAACTTTGAGATGGGCACCATTGGCGATGATGAGCGCCGTGAGGAACTGATCGAGATTTGGACCCAGGCAACTGATGAGGTTGCTGAGGCGATGCGCGATAATTTGAGCGCTAATGGCGGTCAGAACACCATTTACCGTATGGTGACTTCCGGTGCACGTGGTAACTGGATGCAGGTTCGTCAGATTGCGGGTATCCGTGGTCTGGTGTCGAACCCGAAGGGCGAGATTATGCCCCGCCCGATTAAGTCCTCCTACCGTGAGGGCCTGTCGGTGCTGGAGTACTTCATCGCAACCCACGGTGCCCGTAAGGGTCTTGCCGATACCGCGCTGCGTACCGCTAACTCGGGTTACCTAACCCGTCGTCTGGTGGACGTGTCGCAGGATGTGATTGTGCGTGAGCATGACTGTGGTACCCGCCGCGGTCTGGTGCTTCCGCTCATTGATGATGAGGCAAACTTGCATCCGGATGTTGAGACCTCCATTCACGGACGCACCCTTGCGGTGGATGTGAAGGACGCTGAGGGCAGCGTACTTGCAGCCGCCGGTGAGGATGTCTCGGATGTGCTGATTGAGAAGCTGTTCAAGGCTGGCGTGAAGGATGTGCGCGTGCGTTCGGTGCTCACCTGTGAGTCCGGTATTGGTGTGTGCGCCCTGTGCTATGGCCGTTCGATGGCGTCGAACACCCTGGTCGATATTGGCGAGGCCGTGGGTATTATTGCGGCTCAGTCTATTGGTGAGCCCGGTACCCAGCTGACCATGCGTACCTTCCACACCGGTGGTGTGGCATCGGCTGACGACATTACCCAGGGTCTGCCTCGTATCCAGGAGCTGTTTGAGGCCCGTACCCCCAAGGGTGTGGCACCTATTTCTGAGGTTGCCGGTCGGGTGAGCATTGAGGACACGGAGCGTTCCTACAAGATTGTGGTGACCCCGGATGACGGTTCTGATCCGCAGTCGTACACGGTGCTGCGCCGTGCCGCCTCGAAGCTTCAGGATGGCGATCACGTGCAGGTGGGCGAGCAGCTTGCCGCCGGTTCGGTGGATCCGAAGGAGGTGCTGCGTATTCGCGGCCCGCGTGAGGCACAGAAGCACCTGGTGAGCGAAGTTCAGGGCGTGTACAAGTCTCAGGGTGTGGAGATTCACGATAAGCACGTTGAGGTTATTGTGCGTCAGATGCTGCGCCGCGTGACCGTCATTGAGTCTGGCGATACTGAGCTGCTGCCGGGTGAGCTGGTGGATAATATCGTCTTCCAGCGCGCTAACCGTAAGGCCCTGACGGAGGGTAAGAAGCCCGCCGCCGGTCGCCCCGAGATGATGGGTATTACCAAGGCGTCGCTGGCAACCGAGTCCTGGCTCTCTGCCGCATCCTTCCAGGAGACCACCCGCGTGCTCACTCAGGCCGCAATGGAGGCTAAGACCGACCCACTGCTTGGTCTGAAGGAGAACGTCATTATCGGTAAGCTGGTTCCGGCCGGTACCGGTTTGGCTCGCTACAACGATATTGAGGTTGAGCCCAGCCCGCAGGCCCGTCAGGAGCAGCTTAACGCGCTGGAGGCGTTCGGTTACCAGAGCGTCTTTAGCCCGATGGGCGACGAGCCGTACCCGTATGCGAATAACGGGTTTATGGCGGTTCCTTTGGATGAGTACGGTCGCGGTATGGAGTAGCCTCACCTGAGGTTCTATCCGGTCTACTTCTGGTGCTAACCACTGGGGCAGTTGAGGGAAGCGGCTTCGGCATTGTGCCGGGGCCGCCTCCTGAGGCTTTAAGGCACGGTATGCGCCTGCGGGGTGAAAACATCTCCCGCACCACGATGGTGAGTAATCACACAGGATTTAAAGCAGTGGTTGCCTTCTTGGCGGTAAAACCCGCTGGATTAAGCGGGTTTTAACCTGTATAGTCGTATGTCGAAGTACTTGGCCTCAGTGCTGGGGTGCCCGCTATTACGCGGGTGCCGTGAAGATTCCGGCACGCGGGCAAACGAATCAATGGCAGTATGGATACCGTCCTTTGGTGTTGCTTTTTGTGCTGACACCTAAATGCCATTTTTAAGTGTGCCCAAAAACTTCTAACCCCGGTCGAATCGAGCTCGGTCGTAAGGTAGCAAGTGATTCGCTGGGAGCCAAGAACCCGTGCCCTTTATCACCTCATGCGGGGTGCTAGTGTGTGCGGGCTTCTATAACCGAGAGCGCCCGGGGTGAAAGCGCCGGGAGCTAGTCAGTTTAGCGGGCTTGAAGACAGATAAGCCCATCAATGCAACGGAGAAAACGTGCCTACTATTCAGCAGCTGGTCCGTAAGGGCCGGACTCCCAAGGTCGTCAAGACCAAGGCGCCCGCACTGAAGGGCAACCCCATGAAGCGTGGCGTGTGCACCCGTGTGTACACCACCACCCCGAAGAAGCCGAACTCGGCACTGCGTAAGGTCGCTCGTGTCAAGCTCAACGGCGGCGTCGAGGTTACCGCATACATTCCCGGTGAGGGCCACAACCTGCAGGAGCACTCAATTGTGCTCGTTCGCGGTGGTCGTGTGAAAGACCTCCCCGGTGTTCGTTACAAGATCGTTCGTGGCGCTCTGGATACCCAGGGTGTTAAGGGTCGCGGGCAGGCTCGCTCCCGCTACGGCGCTAAGAAGGAGAAGAAGTAATGCCTCGTAAGGGTCCCGCTCCCAAGCGTCCCCTCGTCAACGATCCGGTGTACGGTTCGACACTGGTCACCCAGCTCATTAACAAGGTTCTGCTGGACGGCAAGAAGTCTGTTGCCCAGCGCATCGTATACGGTGCTCTTGAGGGTGTTGAGAAGAAGACCGGTTCTGACCCGGTTGTTACCCTGAAGAAGGCTATGGACAACATCAAGCCCTCGCTTGAGGTTCGTTCCCGCCGTGTTGGTGGCGCTACCTACCAGGTTCCGGTTGAGGTTCGCCCCGGCCGTTCCACCGCTCTGGCTCTTCGCTGGCTTGTTGGCTTCTCAAAGCAGCGCCGCGAGAAGACCATGACTGAGCGTCTGATGAACGAGATCCTGGATGCGTCCAATGGTCTCGGTGCCGCTGTGAAGCGTCGCGAAGACACTCACAAGATGGCCGAGTCCAACAAGGCCTTCGCTCACTACCGCTGGTAATTCTCCGTTTAGAGCCTGCCGGGTTTCCCGTCAGGCTTTCGGAGTATCTCATTTAGGGAGAAAAACGTGGCACATGATGTGTACACTGACCTGAACAAGGTCCGCAACATCGGTATTATGGCGCACATTGACGCCGGTAAGACCACCACAACTGAGCGCATCCTGTTCTACACCGGTATTAACCACAAGATCGGTGAGACTCACGATGGCGCGTCAACTATGGACTGGATGGCTCAGGAGCAGGAGCGAGGTATTACCATTACCTCCGCAGCTATCACCTGCTTCTGGAAAAACAACCAGATCAACATTATCGACACCCCCGGTCACGTTGACTTCACCGTTGAGGTGGAGCGTTCGCTGCGCGTGCTTGACGGCGCGGTAGCAGTGTTTGACGGCAAGGAAGGTGTTGAGCCTCAGTCTGAGACCGTGTGGCGTCAGGCTGATAAGTACGATGTTCCCCGCATCTGCTTCGTCAATAAGATGGACAAGATGGGCGCGGACTTCTACTTCACTGTTCAGACCATTATCGACCGCTTGGGCGCTAAGCCGCTCGTTCTGCAGCTGCCCATCGGCGCTGAGAGCGACTTCGTTGGTGTGGTTGACCTGCTCGAAATGAAGGCATACGTATGGCCCGGTGACTCTAAGGGTGACGTGACCATGGGTGCTTCCTACGAGATTCAGGAAATCCCCGCCGACCTGCAGGCTAAGGCTGAAGAGTACCGTGCCGAGATGGTTGAGGCTGTTGCTGAGTCCAGCGAAGAGCTCATGGAGAAGTACCTCGAAGAGGGCGAACTGACCGTTGACGAGCTCAAATCTGGTATCCGTCAGCTGACCATTAACGGTGAGGCATTCCCCGTGCTCTGTGGTTCTGCTTTCAAGAACCGTGGTGTTCAGCCCATGCTGGATGCCGTGATCGAGTACCTGCCTTCCCCGCTGGATGTGCCCGCTGTGGAGGGCTCTAGCCCCTCGGATGAGGAAGAGAAGCTCACCCGTAAGGCTTCCGCTGATGAGCCTTTCGCGGCTCTGGCCTACAAGGTTGCAGCTCACCCGTTCTACGGTCAGCTCATCTACACCCGTGTGTACTCCGGTCACGCGTCCCAGGGACAGCAGGTTCTTAACTCGACCAAGGGTAAGAAAGAACGCCTCGGTAAGCTCTTCCAGATGCAGTCCAACAAGGAGAACCCTGTTGAGGAAGTCACTGCAGGCCACATCTATGCCGCAATTGGTCTGAAGGACACCACTACTGGTGATACCCTGTGCGATCCGGCAAACCCGATTGTGCTTGAGTCGATGACCTTCCCCGCCCCCGTGATCTTCGTGGCAATTGAGCCTAAGACCAAGGGTGACCAGGAGAAGATGTCGACCGCTATTCAGAAGCTCTCCGCTGAGGACCCCACCTTCACCGTGTCGCTGAACGAAGAGACCGGCCAGACCGAAATCGGTGGTATGGGCGAGCTTCACTTGGACATCATTGTTGACCGTATGAAGCGTGAGTTCAAGGTTGAGGCTAACGTTGGTAAGCCTCAGGTTGCATACCGCGAAACCATCAAGAAGGCTGTCGAGAAGGTCGACTACACCCACAAGAAGCAGACCGGTGGTTCCGGTCAGTTCGCAAAGGTGCAGGTTTCCTTCGAGCCGCTGCCCTTGGATGGCGAGGAACTGTACGAGTTTGAGGACAAGGTGACCGGTGGTCGCGTGCCTCGCGAGTACATTCCTTCTGTTGACGCCGGTATCCAGGACGCTATGAAGTTCGGTATCCTGGCTGGCTACCCGATGGTCGGTGTGAAAGCAACCCTGATCGACGGTGCTTACCACGATGTCGACTCCTCTGAAATGGCGTTCAAGATCGCCGGTTCCATGGTGTTCAAGGAAGGCGCTAAGCGCGCTAACCCGGTTCTGCTGGAACCGCTCATGGACGTTGAGGTACGTACCCCCGAGGAGTACATGGGCGATGTTATCGGCGACCTGAACTCCCGTCGTGGTCACGTGCGTTCCATGGAGGATGCATCCGGCGTGAAGATCGTTAAAGCTCTCGTGCCGCTGACCGAAATGTTCGGCTACATTGGTGACCTGCGTGGTAAGACCCAGGGCCGTGCAGTGTTCTCGATGGCCTTCGACAGCTACGGTGAAGTTCCCAAGAACGTCGCTGACGAGATCATCCAGAAGAGCCGCGGCGAGTAATCACCGCTCTCATCCCGTGGGCTGCGGGTTGAGAAACGCGCAGCCCACACTCTAAAATTTTTAATTAAAATCCATCATTGAAGGCATGGACAGTTTCATCTCTGCGTCGTAATCCGCTATTGTAGACGCTAGACCGTTTTTCTACGGATTGCGCCGGAGATAAGATCCGGGTGCATGTTTTCGATACGTTCTAGGAGGAACACTCTTGGCTAAGGCTAAGTTCGAGCGCTCCAAGCCTCACGTTAACGTCGGTACCATTGGTCACGTTGACCACGGTAAGACCACCCTGACCGCTGCCATCTCCAAGGTGCTGGCTGACAAGTACCCGGACCTGAACGAGAAGCGTGACTTCGGCATGATCGACTCCGCTCCTGAGGAGCGTCAGCGCGGTATTACCATTAACATCGCGCACATTGAGTACCAGACCGATAAGCGCCACTACGCACACGTTGACGCACCCGGCCACGCCGACTACGTCAAGAACATGATCACCGGTGCTGCTCAGATGGACGGCGCAATCCTCGTGGTTGCTGCTACCGACGGTCCTATGGCTCAGACCCGTGAGCACGTGCTGCTCGCTCGCCAGGTTGGCGTGCCCACCCTGCTGGTGGCACTGAACAAGGCTGACATGGTTGACGACGAAGAGCTTCTTGACCTCGTCGAGATGGAGGTCCGTGACCTTCTCTCCTCGCAGGAGTTCGACGGTGACGAGGCTCCCGTGATCCGCGTTTCCGCTCTGAAGGCTCTTGAGGGTGACCCCGAGTGGGTTGCTAAGGTTGAGGAGCTCATGGAAGCTGTTGACAGCTACATCCCCGACCCGGTTCGTGAGAAGGACAAGCCCTTCCTCATGCCCATCGAGGACGTCTTCACCATTACCGGTCGCGGCACCGTTGTGACCGGTCGTGCAGAGCGCGGTACCCTGAAGATCAACTCCGAGGTTGAGATCGTTGGTATCCGACCCATCCAGAAGACCACCGTGACCGGTATCGAGATGTTCCACAAGCAGCTCGACGAGGCATGGGCTGGCGAGAACTGTGGCCTGCTTCTGCGTGGTCTCAAGCGTGACGACGTTGAGCGTGGTCAGGTTGTTGTGGAGCCGGGCTCCATCACCCCCCACACCGAGTTCGAGGCAAACGTCTACATCCTCTCCAAGGATGAGGGCGGCCGTCACAACCCGTTCTACTCGAACTACCGTCCTCAGTTCTACTTCCGTACCACTGACGTGACCGGTGTTATTAAGCTGCCCGAGGGCACCGAGATGGTTATGCCCGGTGACAACACCGAGATGACTGTTGAGCTGATCCAGCCCATCGCTATGGAAGAGGGCCTCGGCTTCGCTATCCGTGAGGGTGGCCGCACCGTTGGTTCGGGCCGCGTTACCAAGATCATTAAGTAATTGCCGTAACAACGACAATTCGCTCATGCTCTTGTAGCAGATTCTGCCTCTAGAAGGTAGCGAATCTTACACAGGGACCCCCGCAGTATTGCGGGGGTCCTTTTGTATTTAAACGGTGGGGCTGAGATGGTAACGGTAGTGGCGTACAGCCCGGTACGGTACTCTAGGGGTGTGGCATAAAAGTTTACACCAGTACTTTTAGGAGAGATGAGTGCCAGGTCAAAAGTACCCGCCGGTTGCCGTGATTCTGGGAAGCCGCGAAAGCCAGGCACCCGCCTATGGTCTGGAGAACTCAGCTGCGGTACGTGCCCTGCAGAACCTCACTGAGGTACTAATCGTGCGTGTGGCTGAGGGGCAGGATCCTTTGGCTGACCGGTTGGTGGTCAGGGTCGCTTCGCTTTTGGGGCGGGAGTACACGACCACTCATACTTTATTTAGTTCCGCGAAAACCAGTTTGCGTGCCCGCTCCCAGGTGGCTGATTTGCAGGGGGTTGCTGCGCTTATCTCTTTAGCACCACCTACTGAGACGATTATGATATCCGGGAAAATCCCTGTTATTCAGGTGGCGGATTCGTCTTTTGGAACCCGACTGCGCGCCGAGAAACGGCGCGGCGGCGGCATTAGCCGACTCATGTCGGTACAGGCCCGGATTCTTGAGAAGGCATCCGCGTCGGGGGTGAGCCTGTTCGCGGTGGCGAACCGCTGGATTAAAGACGTGCTGATTGATGATTTGAATATTCCCAGCAGCAAGGTTGAGGTTGTGCCGATGGGCTCCTTCGTGGGGGAGTCAAAGATTATCCGCCCCACACGCATCACAGACCGTGATGTGCTTAAGCTTCTGTTTGTCAGTGAGGACTGGAAGCGGGACGGTGGGCCGATGATACTCGACTTGTATGAGCGGCTGGTGAAGGTCCGTAAGGTGCAGTTGTGTATCGTAGGCGATTCCCCGGAGGATTTACTGTATGAGATCCGTCGGGTTCCGGCCCCCTCAAGCTATGACGAAGCCGCGAAAGTGTATATTGAACACGATGTTCTTCTTGTCCCTGTTGCCGCGGGTAAGGATGCGCTGGTTACCGATGCGCTGTACTGTGGTCTGCCAGTGCTGGGGGAGCAGGTAGAGGGGATTGCTTCGCTGGTGCGGCACGATCGTAGCGGTTGGCTGTACCGAACCGACATGTTCCAACAGAACTCGTATAAGCGCCTGCAATTTATGAAGGCTGTTGATATTGACAATGCATCACTGTGGGCTGTGCGAGATGTGCGGGAGAGGCTGAACTGGGACAGCTGGGCTCGCCGCCTCTTACAGCTGGTGCGGTACCTGAACGGTCAGGGCGAACGCTAAAGTACAGCATAGTGAATACAACACAATAAACGATGGGGGCCTGGAAGGAACATTTAGTGTTCCTTCCAGGCCCCCCTTGTTACCGTCACGTTAGGGTGAGCGGGCTACTGTTGCGGGTACTGTCGCCCCTGCCATTGCTGACCCTGAGCGTAGTCGGCGAACAGCGGGGGCTGCTGCTGAGGGTAGTACTGCTGCGGTTCGCCCTGCGGGGCCCCCATACCCTGCACCGGGGCGGGCATGTGGTCCTGCGGGTTATAGGGTAGTGGGGCACTTGGCTGCGGCATACCGTTGTGGCCAGCATCGGTGGGTGGGTTTTTCTTATCGCGGGTAAGCAAACGCCACACCACACCGGAAATCAGGATAATCGCGATGATCATCAGCATCAGCGGGTTCATGCTGTTCAGCAGCAGAGCCAGGTCTATGGTGACAATGACAGCCCCAATAATGACCCAGATGCGGTCAACCAGCAGCGCCGCAAGAATGGTCATGAGCAGGCTGATGGTCATAATCACGGTGCCTTGGGCAATATCGTGCGGGGAAGCCCATGCAATGAAGGTGACCATTCCTTGAAGAGCAAATGTGGCGTACAGGCCAGCGACCGATGCGTCAATACCTTCCCGAGCCGGACGGTTGGACATGACGTTGCGCAGTACTGGGGCGGTGCTGAGTGCTAGCAGGATAAGTGATATCAGTTCCAGGAAGCTAATGAAGAAGCTTCCGCTGTTAATCGTCAAGAGGAACCGGCCCACAAAAGCCACAACTGAGAGCAGGAACGCTATGTACGTTTTCTCCTTCGGCAAGACCGACGCGATAGAAAGCACCGCGAAGGCGCAGAGGAAAGCACTAATAGTTGTATTAGCTGATGCGAGGGAGAACATCCCATAAAGAACCAGGGCGATAATGCCAGGAATAATAACCAGCAAATTCTGTACACCGCATGCACGGTTGGCGAACGAACCGCGTTGTGCTTTTCGATACGGATAGGGGCTGGTAAGCGGCCCGTGCATCGGCAGCAGCACCACACGCGGCGGGGTGCTCGGAAGCTGTACCGAGATGCTGGGGCGTACATTTTGGGTACCCCCAATTTCAAGGGGCAGCAGTACCTTGCCAACGTACAGCAGCAGTGTGGCGAAGAGAGCGCTGAGGCCATAGACGGTGGGGAAATCAGCCACCCAGGTAAACGGTCCACCGGTATCGCTGTGCAGCGCAAAGAATGATGGTGTGAAAGTTACATCAGCTATGGACTGTAACGTGAGCACCAAAGCGGAGGCAGCTGCTAAGCGAAGGAACAGTACGTTAGTCCATTCTCCGATACCCCACATGAGCACTACAGCCAGCGGGCACAGGGTAGCAGCGAGCGGTTCGGAGCGGACCATGAATAGTCCGGCAATACCTGCTGGTACGCAGGCGATATAGAAGAACACCTGGAAAGTCACCATCTCGCCGCGGCTGCCGCTGGTGCGGTATAGGACGGCGCTGAGCGCACCCAGCAGCAGGCAGAGGCCGGATAGCAGCAGCAGGAAGTCAGCAAAACGTGCCGTATCTGAGGCCCACAGTACTGGGGCTATCCAGCAGATGGGTCCGCGTGCCATATTGAGCAGGAAGGTACGGCTTGGGCTGCCTGCCGGGATCATGATGAACCCTAAGAATGCGATAGTGCCACCTAGTATGACCAGCATAATGATGGACAGCAGGTAGTAGGGCATAAGGACGGATGCTATGGCTGCTCCACTGAGGGCGATACCCAACGCCCAGCGGGCCCCCAGGTTAATGTTGGCTGAGGCGGTATCGACAGCCAGGCGGATCATCCAAATGCACAGTGCGGTGAGGGCGATAAGAGCCGCGCTGTAGAGCATCGCGGTGAGAATCTCGGTGGAACCTTCGGGGTAACGGAAGCTCAGCACCGAACGGAGAAACAGGAACGTGGCGGAGGTGATGGTATACACGAGCGCTTCAACAATACGGCTGTTGCTCTTAGCGCCCTGAGCGGAGTGTGCGAAGGAAAGGGTGATCACCCCGAAACCTGCCATGACAGCGGCCATGAGCAGGATAATGCCGCGCCCACTGAAATCACTGAACGTCACGTACGACAGGTGCATAATACCGAGGAACGCGCTCACCTTGGCGCCGATGGAGACCGCTAATGGCTCAACGCCCGGTGCACGCTTTAGCAGCAGGGCTATGGGGATGACCGCGAAGCACACATAGAACGCCCCATCAGAACGTGCCGTGGCCAGAGACAGAAGCAGAGCAACGCCATAAACCGTGTAGAGGATGACGTTTGCAGGCAGTATACGCTTGTAGGGGAGCATACCCACAAGGAAGAATACGCTCAAAACCCAGAGCGCGGGCAGGAATCCGCCATTGTTCTGTGACTCGAAGAAGGGCAGTAGGTGCTCTAGGACGTTTCCCCCATCAATGGAGCGGTGAGACAATATGGTGATGGTAGCTTCTAAGAGCGTGAAACCAGCAGCGGCGATGCTGAGGGCTGCATCAAGATGACCAACCACCTCTAGGCGGGGGGCACCATTCTGGTCGTAACCTTTGCGCTGCATAATAATCGGGTAGCACAGTAGGGCTGCTAGGGTGTTGCTGAGCAGGACAGCTAGGAATAAGAACGCGAACAGCAGCGGCAGATTGTGCAGTTCTATGCAGAAGTAGATGACGGCCAGCAGCGGGTAGATACGCAGCTGGATATAGTAGTCGAGTTTGTTGTCGAGGGTGAAAAACACGAGGGCGTACACACTCATAATGGCGAATACAACGCCCACCTCAAGAAAGCTCATATTCGAGACGAAGAAGAACACGACCGCTGCCGTGACGGGCACAAAAATACGGGAGGATTCTACGAGTCCTTCACGGAGCCCGGTAGGTACAAGCTTCGCGTTGAGCCGCAGAATAAGACCCAGGATGGTGGCGAGCACTGTCAGCAGCACGAAGTACCATACGAAGGGTAGTTCTGCGACTCGGGTAGCCGCTAAAGCATCCGAAATGAAGAAGGATACGAGCAGGTACGCCATAATACGGTTACGCATCATGGTGCAGGCCAGCACGATGGCCACAGTACCCACCAAAGAGGTGATGAGCCAAATCATGCGGCCGTTATCCCACACTCCCAGATGGTAGGTTGCTATACCGGTCAGTGGTAGAAGAGCTAAACCGGTGCCTGTGAAGGAATAAGAAGCCAGACGCAGGCGTGCCACTGTTTTATAGATGATCAGGCCAGCGCCGTAGAAGAGGGCGCTGCCAAAACCGAGCGCTGCAACACGTAGACCGATGGTTTCTTCGGAAGTGACGCTGGTGATAAACAGCGCTGCTGAGCCAATAAGCAGCAGCGACCCTAAATAGAGCAGAACGTTCAGAAGCAGATCTTCTGTTTTCCTGCGGCTGTTAGAAGGGGCAGGAGCTGGGGGATAGTAGCCGGGGTAAGGCTGTGGTGGTACCCCCTGGGGAACCTGCTGGGCGTACTGGGGTGAGCCATAGTTGGGGGGTGCCTCCTGCTGCGGTGCAGGCTGCCCCGGCTCGGGGGGAAGCTGAGGGGGGAACCCTTGATTAGGTTCTGACATCGTAGTCTCCTCGTGACGGTAACGGGTTTACTTCCACCTTAGTTGAACCGATACCCCGGGTCACTATGTTTTGGGCTGTAGCGGCCCAAAAGCTTACTGAGAAAAACTTTGAAGATTCCTGGGGGAATCAGAGGTGTAAAGAATTCATAACCTCTATTTAGTTATGTATAAATCACTAATATATCATTTTAGTGTTTTTAGAGATGTATTGTTTCTGCAGATTTCCTGAGTAAAATCCGACGGCCCAGTGTGAGGGGTGTTGGAGGATGCTTGGTGCCCAGGTGTCTGATGGGAGGGGCTGCTGCGTTTGCTGGGCTTACGGCAGGTGCCGTTTAAGTGTTCTTCCACACTTAATGTATTCCCGCTTGCGCGGTACCTTCCTATTTGAGAGAATAGACGGCGTTGTAAAAGTGTCTGTTGCTCAAAACAGGCCCACGTATGACCCGATTCAAAGACACAAGGGATGAGTCTGTCTGCGCACAGGCGACACGCCCGAGTTCGGGGGTCGGTGCCTGAGCGGGGTGAGGAACCCGGCATTGCCGGATTCAGTCCGTATCGGGAGGCGCACGTGATGAATATATCGCGTTCCTTAAGCGCCGCTATAAGGGGCACACGCCCCGATACAGGGAATACATCAAGAAAGAGAGTCCGACAGATGGCGGGACAGAAAATCCGCATCCGTCTGAAGTCCTATGATCACGAGGTCATTGATTCTTCGGCACGGAAAATCGTCGAAACGGTCAAGGGTGCAGGCGCAACTGTAGTTGGCCCCGTGCCGCTTCCGACCGAGAAGAACGTATACTGCGTTATCCGTTCTCCCCACAAGTACAAGGACAGCCGCGAGCACTTTGAGATGCGTACGCACAAGCGTCTGATCGACGTCGTTGATCCGACCCCTAAGGCTGTTGATGCCCTCATGCGTCTTGACCTGCCGGCAGACGTGAACATCGAGATCAAGCTGTAGAGGATCGCATCTAAATGACTAACAAATTCGAGCGCCAGGTGAAGGGCCTGCTAGGCACCAAGCTTGGCATGACCCAGGTCTGGGACGAGGACGGGAAGTTCGTGCCCGTTACCGTCGTCAAGGCTGATTCTAACGTTGTTACCCAGATCCGTAACCAGGAAACTGACGGCTACACCGCCGTGCAGATTGGTTTCGGTGCCATCGATTCTCGCAAGGTCACCAAGCCGCTGGCTGGTCACTTCGAGAAAGCCGGTGTTACCCCTCGTCGTCACCTCGTTGAGGTACGTACCGCAGATGCCGCAGAATACACCCCCGGTCAGGAACTGACTGTTGAGATGTTCGAGGTCGGCCAGAAGGTAGACGTCGTAGGCAAGACCAAGGGTAAGGGCTTTGCAGGTGTTATGAAGCGTCACGGCTTCAAGGGTGTTGGCGCATCGCACGGTCAGCACAAGAACCACCGTAAGCCCGGTTCCATTGGTGGTGCATCCTACCCCGCACGCGTGTTCAAGGGTATGCGCATGGCTGGCCGTATGGGCGCAGCACGCCACACCACTTTGAACCTGACTATCCAGGGTGTGGACGCTGAGAACAATGTGCTGCTGATCAAGGGTGCAATTCCCGGTCCTAAGGGCGGCGTTGTTCTAGTTCGTACCGCTGTGAAGGGAGCCTAGTACATCATGGCTGTCAAAACCCTTAAAGTAGACCTGCCCGCAGAGATTTTTGACGCGCAGGCATCCGTGCCCCTGCTGCACCAGGTTGTCGTTGCACAGCTTGCTGCCGCACGTCAGGGCACCCACAAGACCAAAAACCGTGGCGAGGTGTCCGGTGCAGGCCGTAAGCCTTTTAAGCAGAAGGGCACCGGTAACGCACGTCAGGGCTCCATCCGCGCACCGCATATGACCGGTGGCGGTGTGGTGCACGGCCCCACCCCGCGTAACTACGCACAGCGCACCCCTAAGAAGATGATTGCTGCGGCACTGCGCGGCGCTCTTTCTGATCGCGCTCGTCACGGCCGTATCCACGTGGTAGAGACCCTCGTTGCAGGCGAAACCCCCTCAACTAAGGCTGCTAAGGCGGCTTTGGCGTCCATCACCGAGCGTAAGAACGTGCTCGTAGTGATCGGCCGTGACGAGGATATTGCGGCACTGTCCGCACGTAACCTGCAGAATGTACACGTGCTGTACGCTGACCAGCTCAACACCTACGATGTGCTGATTTCAGACGACGTGGTCTTCACCAAGGCAGCATACGATGCATTCGTAACTGCTAACCAGAAGAAGGAGGGCGCTAAGTAATGAGCGTTTCCACCAAGTCTGTGTACGACGTGATCATCGCCCCCGTCGTATCCGAAAAGAGCTACAGCCAGATCGACGAAGGTAAAGTTACCTTCGAGGTTGCCCCCAACTCCAACAAACTGGAGATTAAGCAGGCCATCGAGAAGATCTTTGGGGTTGAAGTAGCGTCCGTGAACACCATTAACCGCAAGGGTAAGCGCAAGCGCACCCGCTTCGGTTGGGGTTCTCGCAAAGACACCAAGCGTGCCATTGTGACCCTCAAGGACGGCCACCACATCGACATCTTCGGCGGTCCGCAGGCATAAGGCCAGCGGAGACCACTTTAACGAAGGAAGAAATATCTAACAATGGGTATTCGTAAGTACAATCCGACGACCCCGGGTCGCCGCGGTTCGAGCGTTGCTGATTTCACTGAAATCACCCGCTCCACCCCGGAAAAGTCCCTGGTTCGTCCGCTCCCTAAGAAGGGCGGCCGTAACAACACCGGTCGCATCACCGCTCGCCACAAGGGCGGTGGGCACAAGCGTCAGTACCGTCTGATCGACTTCCGTCGTCACGACAAAGACGGTGTGAACGCACGCGTTGCACACATCGAGTACGACCCGAACCGCACCGCACGCATTGCGCTTCTGCACTACTTCGATGGTTCCAAGCGTTACATTATCGCTCCGAACAAGCTCGCACAGGGCGACATCGTTGAATCCGGCCCCGCAGCCGATATTAAACCCGGCAATAACCTGCCGCTGCGCAACATCCCCGTAGGTACCGTGCTCCACTGCGTTGAGCTGCGTCCTGGCGGTGGTGCAAAGCTGGCACGTTCCGCTGGTGCCTCGGTTCAGCTGGTTGCTAAGGAAGGTAAGTACGGCCAGCTCCGTCTGCCCTCCGGCGAAATCCGCAACGTGGATGTTCGCTGCCGCGCAACCGTGGGCGAGGTCGGCAACGCCGAACAGTCCAACATTAACTGGGGTAAGGCTGGCCGTAACCGCTGGAAGGGCATCCGCCCGACCGTTCGTGGTGTGGTCATGAACCCGGTGGACCACCCGCACGGTGGTGGTGAAGGTAAAACCTCCGGTGGTCGTCACCCGGTTAACCCCAACGGTAAGCCTGAGGGCCGCACCCGCCGCCCCAACAAGGAAAGCGACAAGCTCATCGTTCGTCGCCGTCGTACTGGCAAGAAGCGCTAA
Source organism: Rothia aeria (assembly GCF_016726365.1). Classification (NCBI taxonomy): domain Bacteria; kingdom Bacillati; phylum Actinomycetota; class Actinomycetes; order Micrococcales; family Micrococcaceae; genus Rothia; species Rothia aeria. Next base: position 2,093,814 of record NZ_CP068102.1, read on the forward strand.
GGAGCCTGACACATGCCTCGTAGTTTGAAGAAGGGCCCTTTCGTTGATCAGCACCTTTACCTGAAGGTCGCAGCTCAGAACGAGAAGGGCACCAAGAATGTTATTAAGACTTGGTCCCGCCGCTCGATGATTATTCCCGACATGCTCGGGCACACCATCGCAGTGTACGACGGACGCAAGCACGTGCCGGTGTTTATCACCGAGTCGATGGTTGGTCACAAGCTCGGCGAGTTTGCACCGACCCGCACTTTCCGCAGCCATGTGAAGGACGACCGTAAGGGCAAGCGTCGCTAATCGGGTTTTCCCGATCAGCTAACGTTTCCCTTTCGGCAATAGACGAAAGAGAGATAGGCAATGGAAGCCAAGGCATCAGCGCGCTATGTTCGCGTTACGCCTATGAAGGCCCGCCGTGTCGTCAACCTGATCCGTGGTAAGCAAGCGGAAGAGGCTCTGGCGATTCTGAAGTTCGCCCCGCAGGCAGCTTCGGAGCCGGTATACAAGATTGTTGCTTCGGCGATGGCTAACGCACGCCAGAAAGCAAACCAGGAAGGTGTGGCTTTCCGCGAAGAAGAGCTGTTTATCAGCGAAGTATACGCGGACGAGGGCCCGACCATGAAGCGCATCCAGCCCCGCGCTCAGGGTCGTGCATACCGCATCAACAAGCGCACCAGCCACATTACCGTGGTCGTTGCTACCCCCGAAAAGGAGGAGAACCGCTAAATGGGCCAGAAAATTCACCCGAACGGTTTCCGACTGGGCATCACCACCGAACACGTCTCTAAGTGGTTCGCTGATTCCAATAAGCCCGGCGAGCGTTACGCAGATTTTGTCCGTGAGGACGTAAAGATCCGCGAACTGCTGGCGAAGAACCTGGATCGCGCAGGCGTTGCGAAGGTTGAGATCGAGCGTACCCGTGACCGTGTACGTGTGGACATCCACACTGCTCGCCCCGGTATCGTGATCGGCCGCCGCGGTGCTGAAGCAGACCGTATCCGCGCTGAGCTTGAGAAGCTCACCGGTAAGCAGATTCAGCTGAACATTCTGGAGGTCGCTAACCCCGACCTGTCTGCTCAGCTGGTTGCACAGGGCATCGCGGAACAGCTCGCATCCCGTGTTGCTTTCCGCCGCGCCATGAAGAAGGCTATCCAGTCCGCACAGCGTGCAGGTGCAAAGGGTATTCGTATCCAGTGCTCCGGGCGCCTGGGCGGTGCTGAAATGTCCCGTTCCGAGTTCTACCGTGAAGGCCGTGTGCCCCTGCACACTCTTCGCGCGAATATCGACTACGGCTTCTTCGAGGCTAAGACCACCTTCGGCCGTATTGGCGTGAAGGTTTGGATCTACAAGGGCGATCTGACCGACAAGGAACTGGCAGCTCAGCAGGCAGCCAACAACCGACGCGGCAACCGCCGTGACGGTGACCGCCGCCGCTCCGGTGGCCGTGGCCCCCGTCGTGAGCGCCGCAACGAGAACGCTTCGGCAAACACCGAAGCCAAGACTGCAGAGAACGGTGAGGCATAAATGCTTATTCCCCGTCGAGTAAAGTACCGCAAGCAGCACCACCCCAAGCGTCATGGTCTGGCTAAGGGCGGCACCGAGGTTAGCTTCGGTGAGTGGGGCATTCAGGCCCTGAGCCCTGCGTACGTGACCAACCGCCAGATTGAGGCTGCCCGTATCGCAATGACCCGTCACATTAAGCGTGGCGGTAAGGTCTGGATTAACATTTATCCGGACCGCCCGCTGACCAAGAAACCTGCCGAAACTCGTATGGGTTCCGGTAAGGGTTCACCCGAGTGGTGGGTTGCCAATGTTAAGCCCGGTCGAGTCATGTTTGAACTCGATGGCGTGTCCGAAGAAGTGGCTCGTGAGGCAATGCGCCTGGCAATCCACAAGCTCCCGATGAAGGCACGTATTGTGCGTCGCGAAGGTGGTGAATAAGAGAGATGGCAGTTGGATCCAAGGATCTTAGCATCGACAAGCTCGCAGAGCTCTCCAATGAAGAGCTGGCTGAGAAGCTGAGCGAGTCGAAGAAGGAACTCTTCAACATCCGTTTCCAGGAAGTCACCGGTCAGGCTAACGCTGGTCGTCGCCGCACCATCAAGCGTGACATTGCACGTATCTACACCGTGCTTCGTGAGCGTGAGCTCGGTATTCGTCCCGCAACCGAAGGTGAGTCCAAGTGAGTGAAGTAAAGAACGAAGAGCGCGGCTACCGCAAGACCCGCCGCGGCTACGTCGTCTCCGACAAGATGGACAAGACCGTTGTCGTCGAGGTCGAGGACCGCGTGAAGCACGCACTCTACGGCAAAGTGATGCGCCGTAGCTCTAAGATCAAGGCACACGATGAGCAGAATAGCTGCGGTGTCGGTGACCTCGTTCTGCTGGCAGAGACCCGTCCGCTATCCGCTACCAAGCGTTGGCGTGTCGTAGAGATTCTGGAAAAAGCTAAGTAAGCTTTTCTAGAACGAACGCTCTGTCTAGCGTGTATTTAGAGGAAGGGCCCTTCCCCGTTTTTCCGGGGAAGGGCCCTTTGCTGTGGGTATTTGTTTGCGTACAAAAATAAAATTTGATGACGGAACGTAAGCAAGAAAAATATAAATATCTGATTACAATTCCTGTCTAGTGGTTGATTCTTGGAAATGCAATCTCTAGTATCGAACTGTACTTGTCTACATCTCAGGTTTAAGTTAATTACTGTGTTAGTCAAGTAATCTTTGAGGTTTACGGACCCTAAAGGTCAATCGCCAAAGACATCGAGGATCAGAATATGACTTCTTCGTCCAAGAAAGTAACTTCCCGCAAGCTTTTGGCTTCGGCTGGCGCACTGTCAGTCGTAGCAGGCTCGCTGGGAACCATTCCCGCAGCATTTGCTAATGCACCCACTGAGCAGTTGGGGGGAGGCGCCCGTCAGGAGGCGCAGCAGCCCGCTCAGCAGCAACAGCAGCAGCCTGCCCAGCAGCAGGGCCAGGCTAACCAACAGCAGCAGCCCGCTCAGCAGCAACAGCAGCAGGGCCAGACTGGCAACCAGCAGCAAGGCCAGGGCCAGGCTGAGCAGAGCAAGGATTTGGCTGGTCAGTACCAGTCGTCGCAGTCCGCATACTCTGCCAAGAACAACAAGGCTTGGAAGACTTACTCTTCCTATGATTCGTACCGCGCAGGGTGCGTCACCCGCGTGAACGCTGATACCCAGCAGGTTGAGGCAACTGTTCAGTTGCCCGGTGCTACCCAGGGTTCCAGCTCCTACAGCATTGCTATTGATGACGTGAACGGTACCGTCTGGGTTGTTAACACCGAGAAGAGCACGGTGACTGTTTACGACCAGAACACCATGAAGGAACTGTGGACTAGCAATGGCGCCGTTCAGGGTGCGCAGGGCCAGTCCAGCTTCCAGGCACGTGAGATTAAGATTGACCAGGACTCTGGCAAGGCATATATCTCAAGCTACGGCTATGTGACTGTTATTGACCTGCAGACTCGTGCAGTGGTGAAGACTATCGATCTGAAGACCTCCACCGGTCAGTTCGATATTGTCGGTAATATGTCTTTCTCCGGCGGTAAGCTCTTCGCTTATGGCCAGAACTCCGGTGCGTTGATTATTGTGAACACCGTCACCCTTCAGGTTGAGAGCGCTAGCCAGTCTTCTGGCGCAAGCCAGCAGCCTAACGGTGGTGCTTCCTCCACCCCCACGGTTAATAACAACCAGGCTAACCCCAACAAGGGTGGCAACCAGGCCGACCCGAACAAGGGTGGCAACCAGGCCGACCCGAACAAGGGCGGTAACCAGGCCGACCCGAACAAGGGTGGCAACCAGGCCGACCCGAACAAGGGCGGTAACCAGGCCGACCCGAACAAGGGTGGCAACCAGGCCGACCCGAACAAGGGTGGCAACCAGGCCGACCCGAACAAGGGCGGTAACCAGGCCGACCCGAACAAGGGCGGTAACCAGGCCGACCCGAACAAGGGTGGCAACCAGGCCGACCCGAACAAGGGCGGTAACCAGGCCGACCCGAACAAGGGTGGCAACCAGGCCGACCCGAACAAGGGTGGCAACCAGGCTAACCCCAACCAAGGTGGCAATAACGTAGTTGGTGAAGTAGATGTTCACACCTACGATGATGGTGCCAAGGTGTACATTCCTGAGCAGTGGCAGGTTGGTCAGCCGCTGAAGATCCGTGGTGAGGGTTTCAAGACTCAGGATGGTACCAGCGGTTCGGTGATCGCTGTTAAGCTCAATGGTGGTTCTCTGGCTCCTACGCAGGACGCTACCTTTGAGGGTAAGAAGGGTAACAGCGCTGGTGTGTGGCTGTACATCCAGGCCGATGCTAACGGTAACTTCACTGCTGAGCTGCCCTTCCCGAGCGCAGACAAGGTGAAGGGTGGTGCTGCACCGAACGTTGGTGATGAGGTCAGCGTTAACCTGCTGACCGGCTCCATGAAGAAGGGTGATACCCCTCGTGGTGGTGAAGCTAACGATGTGACTATTGTTGCTGGTGGCGGTAATAATGCTGGTGGTAACAACGCTGGTGGCGGCGACAATGCCAAGGCTGGTGCAAACCAGGGCGGCGGCAATAACGCTGGTGGCAATGTAAACGCCGGTGGCGGTAACAACGCAGGCGGTGGCGACAACGCTAACGCTGGTGCAAACCAGGGCGGCGGCAATAACGCTGGTGGCAATGTAAACGCTGGCGATAACGCTAAGGCTGGCGGTAACAACGCAGGCGGCGGCGACAATGCCAAGGCTGGTGCAAACCAGGGCGGCGGCAATAACGCTGGTGGCAACGTAAACGCCGGTGGCGGTAACAACGCAGGCGGTGGCGACAACGCTAACGCTGGTGCAAACCAGGGCGGCGGCAATAACGCTGGTGGCAACGTAAACGCCGGTGGCGGTAACAACGCAGGCGGTGGCGACAACGCTAACGCTGGCGGCAATAACGCAGGCGGTAACAACGCTGGCGACAATGCTAAGGCCGGCGGTAACGCCAATGCTGCTGATAATGCAAACGCCGGTGGTAACGCCAACGCTGGTGGCAATGCAAACGCAGGCGGTAACGCCAATGCTGCTGACAATGCAAACGCTGGTGCAAACCAGGGCGGTAACCAGGCTGACCCCGGCAATAATGCTGGCGCTAACGACCCGGCTCAGGTTGCTGTCGAGGAAACCGTTCACACTTACGATGACGGTGCCAAGGTATACATCCCCAAGAACTGGCAGGTTGGCCAGTCATTGAAGATCCGCGGTGAGGGTTTCAAGACTCAGGATGGTACTAGCGGTTCGGTGATCGCTGTTAAGCTCAATGGTGGTTCCCTGGCTCCTGCACAGGACGCTACCTTTGAGGGTAAGAAGGGTAACAGCGCTGGTGTGTGGCTGTACATCCAGGCAGATGCTAACGGTAACTTCACCGCTGAGATTCCTTTCCCGAGCGCAGACAAGGTGAAGGGTGACGCGCCCAAGGTTGGCGAGAAGGTTGCTATTAACCTGCTGAGCGGCTCCATGAAGAAGGGCGATAATGCTCGTGGCGGCGAAGCAGCAGAGGTGACTATCACTGAAGGCGGCGCTAACGCTGGTGGCAACGCTAACGCGGGCGATAACGCCAATGCCAACGCAAACGCAGGCGGTAACGCTAATGCAAACGCTGGAGGCAATGCAAACGCTAACGCGGGCGCAGATGCCAATGCTAACGGCGCAGCCAAGGGCGACGCCAATGGTATTGCAGCTGCCAAGGATAACGACCACGACTCCGCTGTAACCGGCGATTCCACGACCACCAGTGGCGGGTCTACTGGTACTACGAGCGGCGAGGCACGGGGCTCCGGCTCTGCAACCACTGCCGCTACCAAGTCCTCCTCACGGACGCTTGCTAACACTGGTGCCTCAGGGATGTGGGTAGCCCTGGGTGCTGGCACGGCTGCGCTCGTTGCAGGTTCGGTCATGGTGGCACGTCGCCGCACTTCAGCCTAAACGGATAAAGTCGGTTACACCGCTTTAGGCTAGTAAAACAGCGCATAGCGCGTCTATGATAGGGGCGGGTACTTCCTCAAGAGTAGGGAGTACCCGCCCCATCACATTAAATATCCGCCTCCTATATTTTTGTGAGAAGAATCTTTCATTATGGCTCAGACTGTTACCGCTAACCTCCTTAAAGCGCAGGGTATTCCTGGGCAATACCAGCTAGCGCACAACCCCACAACACGGCAGCTGTTCGTGACCGGAACCTTTAACTATGCCCGCGCCCACGGAAGCACCACCTCAACCATTGCGCGCATTGACCCCGATACTTTGCGTATCGAAGCACTCGCGCAGCTGCCCGTGACCTCCGATAACCGAGACCTGGTGAAAGGGCAATACCAGCTGCAGGGTGCTTTTGGGCTAGCACTCGATAACGAACGCGGAACTTTGTGGGTTGGCAGCGCAAGCACCGGGTCCGTCACAGTGTATAACCAAGATGACCTGTCCCTGGTATGGGATAGTTTGGCGGTGGGGGAGCAGATATGGCAGCTGCGCGAATTATTTATTGATACGCCCGGAAACCGCGCCTATATCACCACTTCAGGAGGGTACTGCACTGTAGACCTCGACACTTTTGCGGTGAACTACCACTACCTCACTACGCAGAGCGGCGGCTCTGAAGCGATGCTTCTGGGGCCTATTGCCTTAGATGAAAAACGTGAACTGTACATTCCCGACATTATGAATAACCAGATTTTAGTGGTAGATCTCAATACCGCGGAACATGTACGAACTTATGATGTGCCTGCCGCCGATTACAAGACCCTACCTGCTGTGGTGCACGGTGTTGAAGTCAGCGGTGCGCGCGGTGAGCTCTATGTCTCCACTCAGGGTGTGCAGGGCCGTAACTCCGGTGTTCATATTCTCAGCCTTGAAGGGGAACCCTTAGATTTTATCCCCTACGGCAAAATGCCAACCGATATCCTCTATGACGCTGCCAAAGCTCTACTGTATGTGACTGATTTCGGTGCGCCCCGTTCGCCTGAGCCTATTGGTGGAACTGTTGGCATTATTGACGTTACCAGCCGAAAAGTGTTGGGGGAGATCCGCGTGAGTGAGACGAAAACCAATCACCAGGTGTTGCTTCCTGATGGGGCGGTGCTTGTCTCCGATAAGGCGGGCGAGCACAAGCAGGTGCGGGTGCCGTTCCATATTGATCCGTTCACGGGTAAATTTACTGCGGCGGATACTGAAGAGCGCACCGGTGAAAAGCCGCGCACTATTGACGCGGATTCTATAACGCGTGTGCAGGTGCAGGTGCACGGTGAGCCGGATGCCACGGTTTTTCCTGTATTCTCCCCATCGCTGCGGGTTCTTGTTGAAGACGATGGTGCTGATGTTGAGATACTTGCAGAGCTGCCTGAAGGGTACCCGATCCAGATAACGGGTTCGGGATGGTTCAAAGAGCATCCCGGATACGGCCCACGCGTTGGGTCCGAGGTGATTATCGAAGGGGATGGGGTAGAGCTGGCGCGTGTTCAGGTTCAGGCGGCGCATTTTGGGGCGTTACTGACCGCCTCCGTAGAATTCCCCGCCGAGTGGAAGGCCGGGCAAGAGCATGTTATTACTGTCCGTTCTGGGGAAGCAGAGGGCGATATTGCGCGCTCCTTGGGAATCCCAGTGCGTATTGTAGAGGCAGAACGCCACATGCCTGCACCAGCGGTAGCCACCGTGGATACATCTGTGCAGCACACTGATTTTGCAGGATACCCCAAATTTCCCTAGCCCCGTGGGATGAGTATCCGGACGGGACAGCTAGGGCGGGTAGGCGTGTCTCAAATGTGGCGCGCATCCTACCTGCGGCATTTTCTTTGTTTTACCGCTAAATCTCCGGTATATTTTTAAGAATGCGTGCGCGCATACAGATTCGCGCGCGCAACCACGGGTTTCTCGTGCCAAAGCATAATGCCGCTACGCGGGTGGATTACGCCCGCTTCACGCGGGTCCAGATGCTGTTGGCATGGGCTACCCCAGGCGTTTCCGCTAACCCTCACTGCATAGTGTTGGGCCCGGGGCGTCACCCAATCCCGTAAAAATGTTCCGCAAGGCTGGCTCGCGCTTACTGCGTGTCGGAACCGGCGAGACGACAGGAGAAATATGATTCAGCAGGAGTCGCGACTGAAGGTCGCCGACAACACCGGTGCGAAGGAAATCCTGACCATCCGTGTGCTCGGTGGTTCTTCGCGTCGCTACGCAGGCATTGGCGACGTTATTGTCGCAACCGTCAAGGATGCTATCCCCGGCGGTACCGTAAAGAAGGGCGACGTGGTGAAAGCCGTAGTCGTCCGCACCAAGAAGGAAACCCGTCGAGCAGACGGCTCCTACATTAAGTTCGACGAGAACTCCGCAGTGATCCTGAAGAACACCGATGGTGATCCTCGCGGTACCCGTATCTTCGGCCCCGTGGGCCGTGAACTTCGCGATAAGAAGTTCATGAAGATCGTTTCGCTTGCTCCGGAGGTGCTCTAACTCATGGCTAAGATCAAGTCCGGCGACCTGGTTCAGGTTATTTCCGGTGCAGACAAGGGCAAGCAGGGTAAGGTTCTGAAGGTTATCCCTAAGGAAAACCGCGTGATTGTTGAGGGCGTTAAGGTCGTCACCAAGCACACCAAAGCCAACCCCGTAACCGGCGCTGCTGGCGGCATTCAGAAGGTTGAGGCACCGATTCACGTCTCGAACGTTGCGATCGTTGACCCCGAAACCAAGAAGCCGACCCGTGTTGGTTTCCGTGAAGAGACTGTAGAGCGTAACGGCAAGACCCGCACCGTTCGTGTGCGCTACGCCAAGAGCTCGGGTAAGGACATCTAATGAGCGAAACCAAGATCACCCCCCGCTTCAAAACCAAGTACGCTGAGGTCGTCGTTCCCGCTCTGCAGGAAGAGTTCAAGTACGAGAACGTCATGCAGATCCCGAAGGTCGTTAAGGTTGTTGTGAACATGGGTGTTGGCGAGGCAGCTCGCGACGCAAAGCTCATGGACGGCGCTATCCGCGACCTCACCGCCATCACCGGTCAGAAGCCGATTGTTACCCGCGCGAAGAAGTCCATCGCACAGTTCAAGCTGCGTGAAGGCATGCCCATTGGTGCACACGTCACCCTGCGTGGCGACCGCATGTGGGAATTCCTGGACCGCCTCGTCACCCTGGCCCTGCCCCGTATCCGCGACTTCCGCGGACTTTCGGACCGCCAGTTCGACGGTAACGGTAACTACACCTTCGGTCTGACCGAGCAGTCCATGTTCCACGAAATCGATCAGGATTCGATCGACCGCGTGCGTGGTATGGACATTACCGTGGTGACCAGCGCCAAGACCGATGATGAAGGCCGTGCCATTCTGAAGGCACTGGGCTTCCCGTTCAAGACCAACTAACGACTACGTTGTAGGTCCCACCCGCACAACAGGCGGCGGGGGAAACCACAACGAGGAAGGGCAAGAGCCCACATGACTATGACTGATCCGGTCGCAGATATGCTGACCCGTTTGCGCAACGCAAACTCGGCATACCACGACACCGTATCTATGCCCTACTCCAAGCTGAAGGCTCGTATCGCCGAGATCCTGAAGGCTGAGGGTTACATTGCTGACGTTAAGGAAGAGGAAGCCAAGGTTGGTAAGACCCTGACCCTCGTCCTCAAGTACGGTCCGTCCCGTGAGCGTTCTATCGCTGGCGTACGCCGTATTTCCAAGCCGGGTCTGCGCACCTACGCAAAGTCCACGAACCTGCCGAAGGTTCTGGGCGGCCTCGGTACCGCAATCCTGTCCACCTCCTCGGGCCTGCTCACTGACAAGCAGGCTGCGAAGAAGGGCGTGGGCGGCGAAGTCATCGCTTACATCTGGTAGTCGGTTAGAGAAAGGAAGAGAATAATGTCACGTATTGGACGTCTCCCCATCTCGATTCCGGCTGGCGTTGAGGTGAAGGTTGATGGCAACCTGGTGACCGTTAAGGGCCCCAAGGGCGAGCTGAGCCACACTGTGGCCGCCCCCATTACTGTGGCCCTGAACGAGAACGAAATTACCGTTTCCCGCCCCAATGATGAGCGTCTGTCGCGTTCACTGCACGGTTTGACCCGCACCCTGATCCAGAACCTGATCATTGGCGTGACTCAGGGCTACGAGAAGAAGCTCGAGATCGTTGGCACCGGTTACCGTGTGACCGCCAAGGGTAAAGACCTTGAGTTCGCTCTTGGTTACTCCCACTCGATCAACGTTGAGGCCCCCGAAGGTATCTCCTTCACCGTGGAGGGCCCCAACAAGCTGACCGTGTCGGGTATCGACAAGCAGCAGGTTGGTCAGGTTGCAGCAAACATTCGTGGTCTGCGTAAGCCCGACCCCTACAAGGGCAAGGGTGTTCGCTACGCAGGTGAGCACATCCGCCGCAAGGTCGGGAAGGCTGGTAAGTAAACATGGCTATTAAGTCGAAAGCAGCGCAGCGTGCACGTCGTCACGCTCGTCTGCGTAAGCACATCTCGGGTACTGCGGCGCGTCCGCGCCTGTGCGTCACCCGTTCGAGCCGTCACATGTTCGTTCAGGTGATTGACGATGTGAAGGGCGTAACCCTGGCATCGGCATCGACCATGGAAGCGGATCTGCGTGCAGCAACCGAACTGACAAAGACCGCTAAGGCTAAGCGTGTTGGCGAACTCATCGCAGAGCGCGCGAAGGCTGCGGGTATCGAAACCGTTGTGTTCGACCGCGGCGGTAACAAGTACCACGGTCGTGTTGCAGCAGTTGCTGAAGGTGCACGCGAAGGGGGTCTGGAACTCTAATGAGCGAGCAGAACGAAAAGGAAACTCAGGTGAGCGAAGCAACCGTAGCTGAAACCGCTGAGACCTCCAAGCAGCGCGAAGATCGCCGCAGCAACCGCGGCGAGCGTCGCGGTCGCGGTGACCGTAAGAACAACCGCGCACGCGAAGAGGAAAAAGACAAGTACATTGAGCACGTTGTTGCCATTAACCGTGTTGCCAAGGTGGTGAAGGGCGGCCGTCGTTTCAGCTTCACTGCTCTGGTCGTTGTTGGTGACGGTAACGGTATGGTCGGCGTCGGGTACGGCAAGGCCAAGGAAGTTCCCTCGGCTATTTCCAAGGGTGTTGAGGAAGCGAAGAAGAACTTCTTCCGTGTTCCCCGCATTGAGGACCGCACCATCCCGCACCGTGTGCAGGGTGAGGCAGCCGCAGGTGTTGTGATGCTCCGCCCGGCAACCGCCGGTACCGGTGTGATCGCTGGTGGCCCCGTGCGTGCGGTGCTGGAGTGCGCTGGTATTCACGATGTGCTCTCCAAGTCGCTGGGGTCAGCTAACCAGATCAACATCGTTCACGCAACCGTTGCAGCACTCAAGCAGCTGGAAGAGCCTCTGGCAGTGGCAGCCCGCCGCGGCCTGCCCGCAGACGAGGTTATCCCCAGCTACCTGCGCAACACCAAGTCCGATAAGGCAGGTGCGTAATGGCTAAGCGTATTCAGCCCAGTGACGCAAAGCTGGAAATCACCCAGGTCAAGTCCTATGTTGGTCAGAAGCAGAACATGCGCGACACCCTACGTTCCCTCGGCCTTAAGCGCCCGGGCAACAAGGTAGTACGCACTGCTGACCCCGTCACCGTTGGCATGGTTAACACCGTTGCTCACCTGGTGAAGGTTGAGGAGGTCAAGTAAGATGGCAGACGCTATCAAGATTCACGATCTGCGCCCGGCACCGGGTGCCCACAAGGCAAAGACCCGCGTAGGCCGCGGTGAAGGCTCCAAGGGTAAGACCGCAGGTCGCGGTACCAAGGGTACCAAGGCACGCTACCAGGTTCGTGCAGGCTTCGAAGGCGGCCAGCTGCCGCTGCACATGCGCCTGCCGAAGCTGCGCGGCTTCAAGAACCCGTTCCGCACCGAGTACCAGGTGGTAAACCTGGACCGTATCCAGGAGCTTTTCCCCTCCGGCGGTGACGTAACCATCGCCGAGCTGGTGGCTAAGGGTGCAGTTCGTAAGAACCAGCCCGTGAAGGTTCTGGGCAACGGCGAGATCACTGTGAAGGTGAACGTAACCGTTGACAAGGCATCGGCTTCCGCTATTGAGAAAATCAAAGCCGCTGGCGGTTCTGTGACCGTCAAGTAGTTTTCACACTACAGGTATGACCCCCGCAGGTTTTTACCCCTGCGGGGGTCGTTCTTTTCCAGTCAGCAACCGCACGGTGTTATTGCACACTAAATCATGCTCAGAGAGTAGAAATAGGCGGTATTCGTGGGTACGGTTATCGACAAACGCCGTGAACGGGTTAGACTGGAAGGTATGTGTTTAACGCACCCGCTAAGGTTAGCCTTAGGGCGTGCACACCCCAAGAATTTCAGGAGGACATGTGCTTAGCGCATTCGGGCGCGTCCTAAAGACCGCCGACTTGCGACGCAAGCTGCTGTTTACCCTGGGCATGATCGTGATATACCGCATGGGCACTTTCATCCCTGCCCCCGGTATTTCCTACGGCACCGTTCAGCAGTGTATCGCCAATAATGGCAGTAACCACGGAATCTATGACATCGTTAACCTCTTCAGCGGTGGCGCCCTGTTGCAGCTGTCTATCTTCGCACTGGGCGTGATGCCGTACATTACCGCAAGCATCATTATTCAGCTGTTGCGTGTGGTCATCCCGCGTTTCCAAGAGCTACACGATGAAGGGGCTCAGGGACAGGCTAAACTCACACAGTACACTCGTTATCTCACCATCGCCCTCGCGCTTCTGAACGGCACCACCATTGTGTCGATGGCCCGCAGCGGCGCACTGATCGGGAACTGCCCGAACATTATCCCCGTTGACGACATCTGGCATGTTCTGCTGATTATTATCACCCTGTGCGCAGGTACCACCGTGATCATGTGGATGGGTGAGCAGATCACCGAACGCGGCGTGGGCAACGGCATGTCACTGCTGATTTTCACCTCCATCGCCTCCTCCTTCCCGAACGCACTTGGCGCTATTGAGCGTCAGCAGGGCGCAATGGTTTTCTGGGCCGTGTGCGGTGTGGGCCTTGTGGTGATGCTCGCCGTGGTCTACGTGGAACAGTCGGTACGCCGTGTGCCCGTGCAGTACGCAAAACGGATGATTGGGCGCCGCACCATTGGCGGCACCAGCACCTATATTCCGCTCAAGGTCAATATGGCCGGTGTGATTCCGCTGATTTTCGCTTCCTCCCTGCTGAGCCTGCCCGGCATTATCGCCCAGCTGAACACCCCCAATAACGGCTCGCCTCCGCCGGAGTGGGTCAGCTGGATTAACACCTACCTGGTGCGCGGCGATCACCCGCTGTACATTACCCTGTACTTCTTCCTCATCCTGGGATTCACGTACTTCTATGTGTCGGTGACTTTCGACCCGGTTGAAGTGGCGGATAATATGAAGAAATACGGTGGGTTCATCCCCGGCGTTCGAGCCGGCAAACCTACCGAGCGTTACCTCAGCTACGTGCTGAACCGTATTACCCTGCCTGGCTCACTCTACCTGGCGGTCATCTCTATGATTCCGCTGGTTGCGCTGATTCTATTCCAGGCAAACCAGAACTTCCCGTTCGGTGGCGCCTCGCTGCTGATCGTGGTGGGCGTTGGGCTTGATACCCTCAAGCAGATTAACGCCCAGCTCCAACAACGACACTACGAAGGACTGCTTCGATGAACCGTCTGCTGATCGTTGGCCCCCCGGGGGCCGGCAAAGGCACCCAAGCCGTAAAAATCGCCGAGAAACTGAACATCCCGGCAATCTCCACAGGCGATATCTTCCGCAAAAACATTAAGGAAGAAACCGACCTGGGTAAAGAAGCCAAGTCGTATATCGACTCCGGCAACCTAGTTCCTGATTCTGTGACCAACAGGATGGTGCGGGCGCGCCTTGCTGAGGCAGACACCGCCAACGGCTTCCTGCTGGACGGGTACCCCCGCAACACCGCGCAGGTGCACGAACTGGATTCGATCCTCGCCGAAACTCATCAGCAGATTGACCGTGTGCTCTTGTTGGTTGCTGATAACGATGAGCTTGTGGCGCGGCTGCTGAACCGTGCTGCCGAGCAGGGCCGCACCGACGATAATGAAGAGGTCATCCGCCACCGCCTGAAGGTGTACGAAGAGGAGACCGCACCGCTGATCGCGATTTATCGTGAACGCGGCATCGTCAAAGAAGTAAACGGTCTTGGCGAGATCGCTGAGGTGACCGAACGTATCCTCTCGGCCCTTAACTAGCGGAAACCGTGACTTGTGCCCCCGCAAGAACTTGCGGGGGCACAGCGTTTTAAGCTTGGATAGATACGGCACCCCGCCGCACCGCACTGAATGAAGGGTAAACACCGTGGCACGAGTCGAGATTAAAACCAATGCCCAACTGGCGCATATGTCACGCGCCGGGTTAATTACGTCCCGAGCGCTCGACGCAGCGGTTGCCGCCGCCCAGCCAGGAGTGAGCACCGCAGAGATTAACCGCGTCTTCGAAGAGAGCCTGCAGGAGCAGGGCGGCACCTCGAACTTCTACGGCTACTACGACTACCCGGCCAGTATTTGCACCTCTGTAAACCACGAGGTGGTGCACGGTATTCCCGGCGACTACAGGCTCAAAGAGGGAGATATTCTCTCCATTGACGGTGGCGCCTATATTATTGACCCGGCAACCGGTAAACAGTGGCACGGTGATTCAGCACGCACCGTCTTAGTGGGTGAAGTGTCCCAGGAACGGCGTGAACTTTCGGACATCACTCGCGCTGCTATGTGGCACGGTATCGCGGCGTTGGCTACCGCCAAAAAAGTGGGGGAGGTCGGAGTTGCTATTGAAGGGTTCGTGCGTGAGCAGGCGGGGGATAAGTACGGCATTATTGAAGACTATGTGGGGCACGGTATTGGCACCCAAATGCATATGCGCCCAGATGTACTGAACTATGCGGCACGTGATTTAGGCCCGAAAATTAAGCCCGGTATGGCATTCGCTATTGAACCGATGCTCGTCACCGGGGGTATTGCCACACGCGTGCTCCAGGACGACTGGACGGTCGTGACTGCTGATGGCTCCGACGCCTGTCAATGGGAACATTCGGTTGCTGTTCACCGGGATGGGATCTGGGTGCTTACTGCGCAGGACGGGGGAGCTAAGGAACTTGCGGAGCTGGGCGTGGAGGTGCGAGAGATCCCCGCCGACTAAGACACCGCCCCACAGCGGACCGTGCGGCTGCTGCACTTGAGGTACCCTCCCACCCGGCTTCCAGAATACCGCCGGGCAACCGGTTCCTCACCTGATGAGGTACTGACCTCACACCACACAGACGACAGGAAGAAACCATGACCGAAACCTTCGCTGGCTGCGCCGCAGCTTCAACCGATTCCACGTCGCGCTCCACCAAAGTACCCGTGGAGATTTCAAGCGTGCGCCCCGAACCGGGAAAAATTGCGCTCAAAGCACCCCGGCGCACAAAACCGCCCAAGCATATTGCCGATTTTGATATGGCGGGGCGTCGTGAATTCCTCAAGGAACTGGGATACCAGCCCTTCCGTGCATCGCAGCTCTCAAAGCACTATTTCGAACGACTGGTTAACGACCCGGCGCAGATGACAGACCTGCCTGCTCAGGATCGTGACGAGATAGTATCCCGTGCAATGCCGCAGCTGCTAACTCCCGTGCGAACCCTAGAAGCTGACGGCGGGGATACCCTCAAAGTCGTACATCGTCTTTTCGACGGGGCGCTTATTGAATCGGTCATTATGCGGTATGACAACCGCGTGACCATGTGCATTTCTTCGCAGGCCGGGTGCGGGATGAACTGCCCCTTTTGTGCCACCGGGCAGCAGGGGCTCACTCGTAATCTTTCGACCGCGGAAATCGTGGAGCAGGTGGTTGCTGGGGCACGCTATCTGAAGCAGATGAAGGGTCTTGACAAGGCCGATGGAGGGTCGGAAGATACCCGCCCGCTGCGCGTCTCCAATATTGTGTTTATGGGCATGGGTGAGGCGCTGGCAAACTATAAATCAACGATGGGTGCGGTGCACCGCCTGATCGATCCCGCCCCCGAGGGATTGGGTATCTCCGCGCGCGGACTGACGATGTCTACCGTGGGATTGGTGCCCGGTATCCGCAAGTTTGAGCTGGAGAAACTGCCGATTACGCTTGCCCTCTCGCTGCACGCGCCGGATGATGAACTGCGCGATGAGCTTATTCCCATTAACCAGCGGTGGAAGGTTGATGAGACTCTGGATGCCGCATACGACTATTACCGCACGACCGGGCGGCGCATCTCAATTGAATATGCGCTGATTCGCGATATTAATGACCAGGGATGGCGCGCCGATTTGCTGGGGAAAAAGCTAGCGCAGCGCGGCCGCGGATGGGTGCATGTAAACCCTATTCCGTTGAATCCGACCCCCGGCTCAAAATGGACAGCATCGCGTAAGGGCGTGGAGCAGAATTTTGTGGAGCGTCTGCGGGCGCACGGTATTCCAACGACAATCCGCGATACTCGTGGTTCTGATATTGATGGTGCCTGCGGTCAGCTTGCCGCCAAGGAAGAAGAATAACAGCAGTGTGTGGTGAAGCATAGCCTCCCAAGTTGTGTTATGGCCGGGCGTGTCGTAAAGTTAATAGCTGGTAGTTTGTGCCGGCGTTAAGTGCACCCATTTTAGGTGTGGAACGCCCCGCGCCGATACTCTCGTATGTCGGCGAGGGCTCACAGCAGAATATTAGATTGCCCGGCGCATTAGGCTCCGGGCACCGACGTTAGCGGAGGATATGGCCAAGAAAGACGGCGTCATCGAAATTGAAGGCCACGTGGTGGAAGCCCTACCTAACGCGATGTTCCGCGTTGAGATGGAAAACGGCCACAAGGTCCTTGCCCACATTTCAGGCAAGATGCGTCAGCACTACATCCGAATCCTGCCTGAGGATCGTGTGATAGTGGAACTGAGCCCCTACGACCTCTCTCGCGGTCGTATTGTCTACCGTTACAAATAAACCCGATGATTAAACGTCGCTTCGGCGGCGTTTAAGTCGTGTTCACAGGGATAAATAGTTCCGCGTTTTGACGGAACCTCTTATCTCGCCAGTTATCAAGTTGCAATCAAAAGGAATGCGATGAAGGTCAAGCCGAGCGTTAAGCCGATCTGCGATAAATGCAAAGTGATCCGCCGTCACGGTGTGGTCATGGTGATCTGCGAAAACCCGCGCCACAAGCAGCGCCAGGGCTAAGCCCCGGTCGCCATAAACCCACCGAACGGTGGAACCGTCATAGGCACCGCTCCGCATCGTCCCTTATACGGGGCGCAGGCGGATACCTCCGGACTCAGAGGCCGGGGACCGGGTACGCCCGGGCAGTGATGCTATAGACCTCTGGAAAACAACAAGGAGAAGCCAGTATGGCACGTCTCGCTGGAGTTGATATTCCCCGCGAAAAGCGCGTGGAAGTTGCTCTCACTTACATTTACGGCGTGGGTAAGACCCGTGCTCACGAAACCCTCGCTGCTACCGGCGTGAACCCTGACACCCGTGTTAAGGACCTCACCGACCAGGAGCTTGTGGCTCTTCGTGACTTCATCGAAGGCAACTACAAGGTTGAAGGTGATCTTCGCCGCGAGGTTGCAGCCGATATTCGCCGCAAGGTTGAAATCGGCAGCTACCAGGGTCTGCGTCACCGTCGCGGCCTGCCGGTTCACGGTCAGCGCACCAAGACCAACGCACGTACCCGCAAGGGCCCGAAGCGTACCGTCGCAGGTAAGAAGAAGTAAGCAACGTTGCTCAGCCGGATCATCGCTATCGGCCAACGTATTAGTAAACCTTTGTAGGAGAATCAAAAATGCCTCCCAAGACTCGCGCCGCGGCTGCTCGTAAGACCCGCCGCAAGGTTAGCAAGAACATCGTTGCTGGTCAGGCTCATATTAAGTCGACCTTCAACAACACTATTGTCTCCATTACCGACCCCACCGGTGCAGTGATCTCGTGGTCTTCCGCAGGTGACATGGGTTTCAAGGGCTCCCGTAAGTCCACCCCCTATGCCGCACAGCTGGCCGCCGAAGCCGCTGCTAACCGCGCCAAGGAGCACGGCGTGCGAAAGGTGGATGTATTCGTCAAGGGCCCCGGTTCCGGTCGTGAAACCGCCATTCGTTCGCTGCAGGCAGCAGGCCTAGAGGTCGGCTCGATCCAGGACGTCACCCCCGTTGCGCACAACGGCTGCCGTCCGCCTAAGCGCCGTCGCGTCTAGTAGGGTTCCGTCCCTGTCCCTCGCAGGGCCACCCGTGTTACGGGCTATGCCTTGCGAGCAGAGTACAGACTACCGTCTGCTTCCTGAATCCTGTTTTCCCCAACCTGTGGGCTCATATAGCGGAGTCCACCGAAAGGAAACAAAGTGCTTATTGCACAGCGCCCCACTCTGACTGAAGAGGTCGTAGCGCCGAACCGCTCGCGCTTCACCATTGAGCCCCTTGAGCCGGGCTTCGGTTACACCATGGGCAACTCGCTCCGTCGTACCCTGCTGTCCTCCATTCCCGGTGCTGCCGTGACCAGCGTCCGTATCGACGGTGTGCTTCACGAGTTCAGCACCATTGCAGGTGTGACCGAGGATGTGACCGAGATTATCTTGAACATCAAGAAACTCTCCATTTCCTCTGAGAACGACGAGCCCGTGGTCGCCTACCTGCGGCTGCAGGGCGAGGGTGAGCTCACCGCAGGCGATATTGAGGTGCCCGCCGGTGTGGAAATCCACAACCCGGATCTGCACATCGCTACCCTGAACGATAAGGCGAACTTTAACGCTGAGCTGACTATCGAGCGTGGCCGCGGCTACGTGTCTGCTGCTCAGAATAAAATTGGTGACGCAGAGATTGGCCGTATCCCGGTTGACTCTATCTACTCACCGGTTCTGAAAGTCACCTTCAATGTGAATGCGACCCGTGTGGAGCAGCGCACCGACTTCGACAGCCTGACCCTGGATGTTGAAACTAAGGAAGCTATCGCACCGCGCGATGCCGTCGCATCCGCTGGTAGCACCCTAGTCGAGCTCTTCGGGCTAGCACGTGAACTCAACGTTGCTGCCGAGGGTATTGAGGTTGGTCCGTCCCCGGTGGACGAGTCCATCGCCGCTGATATGGCGCTGCCGATTGAGGACCTGAACATGTCCGTCCGCTCGTACAACTGCCTCAAACGTGAGGGCATCCACACTGTGGGTGAGCTGGTGACCCGTAGCGAGGCCGACCTCATGGATATCCGTAACTTCGGTGCCAAGTCCATTGATGAGGTCAAGGCAAAGCTTCACGAGCTCGGCCTAGCCCTGAAGGATTCCCCTCCCGGGTTTGAGCCCGTAGTCCGCGCGTTCGACGACGAAGACGGTTCCGGCGAATAATCCCCACGGACCATTCCGACCGTACAGTTCACCCGGTAAACCGGGGTTAGTCAAACTTGGTTCCTAAGCTCTGAGGCTACTGGAGCGACGGAACGTAAACTATGGAGAAATAATTATGCCTACTCCCACTAAGGGTCCTCGCCTTGGCGGTTCCCCGACCCATGAGCGTCTGATGCTCAATAACCTTTCTGCGCAGCTGTTCCAGCACAAGCGCATCACCACCACCCTCACCAAGGCGAAGCGTATGCGCCCGGTGGCGGAGCGTTTCATTACTTTCGGTAAGAAGGGCGATCTCGCTGCTCGACGCCGCGTGCTGCGTTCCATTACCGATAAGTCTGTGGTGCACGAGCTGTTCACTGTGATCGCCCCGGCAATGGCGGAGCGTCCCGGCGGCTACACCCGCATCATTAAGATTGGTAACCGTAAGGGTGACAACGCCCCCATGGCTGTGATTGAGCTCGTGATGGAGCCGGTGGCTACCAAGGGCGCCGTTGCGGAGGCTACCAAGGTTGCTGAAAAGGCTGCTGATGCTCCCAAGGCTGAGAAGGCTGAGGCAAAGCCTGCTGCTGAGGAAGCAGGGAAGTCTGCTGACCTGCCCACGGGTGCTCACCCCCCGCTGGAGTCTGGTGAGGCTCCCAAGGGCTTTGAGGTGAAGGGTAACGCCGACTCAATGAAGTACCATGTGCCCGGTTCCCGCTGGTATGCGAACACTATTGCTGAGATTTGGTTCGACTCGGCCGAGTCAGCTGAAGCAGCAGGTTACGCACCGGCTGGTGGCGCAGCGGCTCAGAAGGTGTCCGCCGAGTAGTCGTGGCGATCATCTGATGCTTTGTGCAGGCCCGCCCTCACGTTCTGTGGGGGCGGGCCTGCTTTTATATCAATTTGATAAAATTTTACTTATTTTCTCGTTGTAGTTTCTTTACCGGTTGTTTGGCGGGTATGGTGGAAGAGCACTGGCTCACACTCACCGACTCAACCAACCACAAGGAGAATACGATGCTGGCCCTCTGGGAAGCAGGTGTGCAGGAAGACAGCGTTCAGGATTTTGAGATGCAGGAATACGATCCAGCCTTAATAGCCATGCGCTGCGGCGATGATTTCGCTGACGCCGCTATTAGCGTGCGAGCTCCGGGGCTGCGTAGGGTACGTATCGACTTGGCGTATGATGGCTCGTTCTTTAGTGGGTGGGCGAGGCAGCCCAGCCGGGTGACGGTCCAAGGTGTTCTGGAATCTGCGTTGGAACTTATTCTGCGCTCACCCCACCGAGTGACGGTCGCAGGCCGTACCGATGCCGGTGTGCACGCTGAGGCGCAGACTGTGCATCTGGACATAACAGAAGAGACATGGCAGAAACTCACCGGACGTGAGGGTAATCAGGACCCGGCGTGCACCCTGCACCGCCGCCTTACAGGGGCCCTGCGCCGCACGCTGGGGGAGGCCGAGGTAAAATTGGGCCTGCCCATGAGTATGCACGGCGTAATGCAGGGGGCAATACGTATTCACCGCGTGTGCGAGATGCCCGCTAACTTTGATGCACGTTTCTCAGCGACTGGCCGTCGTTATATTTACCGTATCGCCGATGGGCAGCAGGCGGGCCCCGACCCGCTGCGGCGCACCTTCACGTGGGGCGTCCCTGAGAGGCTCACCCCGAGTGTTCTGAACGAGGCCGCCGCAGACCTGTTGGGGTTGCGTGATTTCCTGTCGTTCTGTAAGCCCCGTGAGGGTGCTACGACTATTCGTGAACTGCGTATTCTGAACTTTATGCGCACCGAAGAGGGCCTGATTGAGGCCCATATTGTTGCTGATGCCTTCTGCCACCATATGGTGCGCTCCATTATTGGGGCTCTGGTACTGTATGCCAGCGGCAAGCGCACCCGCGAATGGCTGCGGGGACTGATTGATTCCCCGGCGCGCGATGCCTCTCTGACGTTGGCACCCCCTCAGGGCCTATCATTGGCTGAGATTTATTACCCGGCTCCTGAAGAGTACGGGGCGCAGGCGGAACGTGCCCGCCGGATGCGTACCGCCGCAACTGCAGGGTAAACCGGTCATAGCTCGGCCCCTAAAAGGTGCTGGTTTATTTTAACGTTTAAATCCACACGGATGAGGGTTCCGTGTGGATTAAGCGTTTAAAGTCCTGTATAGTTTTGACAGTTGTGCGTGTTCTACCCGAGCGCGCTCTGCGGCACTGTCTAGTTGCAGGACGTTAAGGTGCCGCGGGGTACGGGCTAGGACGGGCGAGCATTCGGTCCTCACCCGGATTCGTCATGCACGTAGTAATAGGCGTGATACCCAACTAAGCGCCGAATGTACATTTCGAGACAAAGGCCAATATTTTGCGCACTTATACTCCTAAGCCCGGCGAAATTGAGCGCCAGTGGCACATCATTGATGCCACCGACGTGGTGCTCGGTCGCCTCGCAAGCCAGACCGCTATCCTGCTGCGCGGTAAGCACAAGCCGACTTTTACCCCTAACGTGGACACCGGCGATTTCGTGATCATCGTGAATGCTGAGAAGGTCGCCCTGACCGGTGCAAAGCTTGAACAGAAGCGTGCATACCGCCACTCGGGTTACCCCGGCGGTCTGAAGTCCGTTAACTATGCAGAGCTTCTTGAAACCAACCCTGTTCGTGCGGTTGAGAAGGCTGTGAAGGGCATGCTGCCCAAGAACAAGCTGGCTGCACAGCAGATTAAGAAGCTGAAGGTCTACGCTGGCCCCGAGCACCCGCACGCGGCACAGCAGCCCAAGACCTACGAATTCAACCAGGTCGCCCAGTAATTCGGGCCTACGAAGAAACAATAGGAGAAATCGTGGCTCAGAACGAAGAGCAGATCGTAGTCGAGGAAGAGCTGACCAGCTACACCTCGGAATCCGCAGCCCCCGTCGCGGCGGCTGCACAGGCAAGCCGTCCGGCACTGACTGTTGCAGGTGCTGCAGTTGGCCGCCGTAAAGAAGCAGTGGCGCGTGTGCGCGTTATCCCCGGCTCCGGTAACTGGACCATTAACGGCCGCGCCCTGGATAGCTACTTCCCCAATAAGCTGCACCAGCAGGACGTGAACCAGCCGTTCAAGATTCTGGAACTTGAGGGCGCTTACGACGTGATCGCACGCATTAACGGTGGCGGCCCTTCCGGCCAGGCTGGTGCGCTGCGTTTGGGTATTGCTCGCGCGTTGAACGAGATCGACCGTGAGAACAACCGTCCCGCGCTGAAGAAGGCAGGCTACCTCACCCGTGACGCACGCGTCATTGAGCGTAAGAAGGCCGGTCTTAAGAAGGCACGTAAGGCTTCGCAGTTCTCCAAGCGTTAATCGCTGGTTCTGCGACAGTTTGCAGGCTCTGCAGCTCTCCTCAGGTGGGGCTGCAGGGCTTTTGCTTTACCTGAAGCTATCGAGGTCAGTCTGGAGCTCTTCTTGCTGCTGCGGTTTAGTAGTGGGATAACAGAGCAGAGGTAGAGCGGCGGTGCGTGCAGAGTGCCCCGTTTGTATGGGCGTTGAAAGACACATATATCACAGGGGAGTAGGCCCACGGTAATAGCGCCGCTGAAAGGGCACAGCAGCGGGGCTTGGGTAGTAACCATAAGGGTACGTGTAACTGTAACGGTTGTCACTTAGAGGGTGATTTCGATACAGTTAAAAGGTCATAGTAGACACAACAGGAAGAGACAGTATGACGGAGAAAAACCCCGCAACGGAGCAGGCCACCACTGTAGAAGCTCAGTCCGTTACAGCCCATTCTGTAAGTGAGAAGGCTGTCTTTGAGACCGAAAAAAGTGGCGCATCCACCTCCGATAAGCGGGCAGCCATTAAGCAGGCTCTTAGGCCTCAGCTTCGCCGTACCTCGGTAGTGGAAGACTATGCCGCGGAATTGGACGAAATGGCTTCCTTAACGCACGCACTAAACGGCAGCAAAAAAGACGACAATAAGAGCGATGCCTGGAAAATCGGCTATCCGTACGATACGAAACTGGGGCGTAAAGCCTACGAGAAAGAAAAGCGAGCCCTGCAGATTGAGCTTTTGAAGCTCCAGCTGTGGGCAAAAGCCACGGGTCAGAAAATCCTGATCATCTTTGAGGGGCGCGATGCCGCTGGTAAGGGCGGATCTATTAAGCGCTTTACCGAACACCTGAACCCGCGTGGCGCCCGTGTGGTTGCGCTGGAGAAACCCACCGACATTGAACAGACCCAGTGGTACTTTCAGCGGTACATTAAACACCTTCCCTCAGGCGGGGAGATCGTGATGATGGACCGTTCCTGGTACAACCGTGCCGGTGTTGAACGGGTGATGGGATACTGCACCCAGACGCAGTACTTTGAGTTCATGCGTGAGGTTCCCGACCTGGAACGTATGCTGGTGAATTCCGGTATTAAGCTCATTAAGTTCTGGTTCTCTGTCACCAAGCAGGAGCAGCTGGCGCGTTTTAACTCGCGCCGGACCGACCCGGTGCGACAGTGGAAGCTCTCACCCACCGACCTTGCCTCACTCGATAAGTGGGACGATTACACTGCCGCCAAGGAGGCAATGTTCTTCTACACTCACACCGGCGATGCCCCGTGGACCGTAATTAAGTCGAATGATAAGAAGCGTGCCCGTCTGGAGGCAATGCGCTATGTGCTCTCGCAGTTCGACTACCCCTCTAAGGACCATGAAGTGGTGGGCACCTGCGACCCCCTTATTGTTCGGTCGGCAACCGATGTATTTGAGGAGGAAGGCGGCAGCGACCCGGAAGGTTTCCCCGTCGTTCAGTAGCCTAGCCCATGTACAAGGGTAGACCCTGAGGCCTGCACCCACCTGGAAAAAGTCACTGATACACCGGGTGGGTGCGGTGCTATAAAACTTTATTGCTATTACACTCCGAATAATACGGGTAATACATAAAAAAATTTAACGAATAATCTATTATCGGGTTGATAGAAGAATGCAGTTGCGTCCCGCAAGTTTTTCCTTGCAGGGCGCAATTAATTTATATAATCTTAATTTTTTAAATGAATATTTAATAAAAATTTTAATGATGTGATCATTGCTATTGACCAAACCTGCCTGAAGAATCTCTCAGTACCCCGTAGAATGGGAGTGTGACTGAAAGACTATTTGGAACCGACGGGGTGCGTGGCCTCGCCAATTCGGCGATCACCCCGGAATTCGCTCTAGAACTTGCCCAGGCAGCAGCTATTGTACTGGGATTCGATACCGTTGCTGACGGGGTACGTCCCCGGGCAGTTATCGCTAACGACTCTCGGGCATCCGCAGACTTCATTTGCGCGGCAATGAAGGCTGGTTTCGCCAGCGCCGGTGTTGATGTGCTTGACGCGGGGGTAGTCCCCACCCCGGCTGCGGCCTACCTGGTAGCCCACACCGATGCCGATTTTGGGGTGATGATTTCTGCCTCACACAACCCTGCTGCCGATAACGGCATTAAGTTCTTAGCACGCGGCGGTCAGAAGCTTGAGGACAAGGTCGAAGACGCCATTGAGCACGTGTATAAGCTCAAAGCATTCCGGTACCCCACCGGCGGTGCGGTAGGTACTGTGCGTCCGCTCAGTAATGGCGCCTCAGTGTACGTGGATCATCTGGTATCCACCCTATCGGAAGAAAAACCGCTGGCGGGCCAAAAGATTGTGCTTGACTGCGCGAATGGTGCCGCTTACTCCGTCTCGCCCGCCGCATTTGAGGCACTGGGCGCTGAGGTAGTTACTCTAGCTGTGGAACCGAACGGCACGAATATTAACGACGGTGTGGGCTCAACCCACCCCGAGAAGCTGCAAGAAGCCGTCATAAAACACGGCGCCGACATGGGTATTGCTCACGATGGCGACTCTGACCGGTGCCAAGCCGTGGATGAGAACGGCAAGCTCGTGGACGGCGACCAGATTATGGCGATTCTTGCTGTAGCAGCGAAAAACGCTGGCACTCTGGCGCAGGATACACTCGTGGCGACCGTCATGAGCAGCCTGGGGCTGGAACTATATCTGAAAGAGCACGACATTAACCTAGTGCGCACTGGGGTAGGGGACCGCTACGTGCTGGAGGCCATGCGCGAAAACGGCTATAACCTGGGTGGCGAACAATCCGGGCACGTGATTATGAGCGACTATGCAACCACCGGAGACGGTGTGCTGACAGGCCTTCACCTGGCGGCCGAAGTGGCCCGGAGCGGGAAGAAACTATCGGAGCTGGCAGCCCGCATGAAGCCCACCCCGCAGCGCCTCATTAACGTGAAGAACGTAGACAGGGCCGGTGTGAAAACCAATAAGGCACTCACCGCCGCAGTGACTGATGCCGAGAAAACACTGGGGCACAGCGGGCGCGTGCTATTGCGTGCCTCCGGTACCGAGCCGCTGGTGCGGGTAATGGTGGAAGCCGCAGCTCAACAACAGGCTGACGAGGTCGCCCAGCAGCTGGCTGATGTTGTCACTAAAGAGCTGAAACTCGTATAAACCCTATAATGCGCACAAGGCACCGACGGCTTGCTCCGTCGGTGCCCTTTCATTATTGGTGTCCCTGTTGTGGGTATGACGCTTTAAAGCAGCTATCCCGCTCTTTCCGGTGGGAAAGAACGGGATAGGTTAAGCCTGTTAAATACAGGTACGAACGGGAAGCTTACTTCTTGGTGGCGAGGGAGTCGCGGATCTCCTTCAACAGGGACAGCTCAGTGTCTTCCATATCTTCAGCCTTTTTCTTGCTGACCCTTGCGTTGAGCTTCTTCATAGGCATCACTACCGCGAAGTACAGGGCGGCAGCAACCAGCAAGAAGTTGACAACAGCAGTCAGGAACACGCCAACCTTGACATCGCCAAATGCCAGGAAGTTATCGTAATTCTGAACGCCAACAACCATAGAAATGGCAGGCATCAGAATAGAATTAACGAGAGCCTTCACGACCTCGTTGAACGCAGCACCCATGATGAAAGCGACCGCAAGATCAAGGACATTGCCACGGAGAATAAAATCTTTAAAACCTTTAAGCATGTGATTAAGGATAACCATAATCAGGTGCAGATTTCGAGAGGTGTCTCAGAATATAGACAAAAACCCTTGTGTTTTTATTCACAAATAACTTTCTGGAAATGTTCAGCAGTCTATCAGAGATGCATTTATTAACCGCATAAATTCGAGCATAAGAGGGGACACACTCTCCATATGTGCCCCCTCAGTACTTCACTAAATATACAGTTAAGCCTGTCGTTCAGGGTGAGCCCTCAGTGACGGTCAGTCACCGCTCTAAGACTCCTCATAATTCGGGGCAGCCCCCGTGCCAAAGAACTCCTCCAAAGTGTCCGCTCCTGAAGCTGTGTACTCCTTGGCAAGCTCAACGCCCAAATACCGGTAGTGCCACGGCTCAAAAATGTAGCCAGTAATACCCTGCTGCTGCTGAGGGAAGCGCAGGATATAGCCGTACTCGGGGGCGTGCTCGGCCAGCCACCGCCCGGCCTTCGTGTCCTTATAGCACTCTTCCAGCAAGCACCCCTCCTGCGCCGACCCAAAATCAATGGCAAGACCGGTCTGATGCTCCGAATATCCGGGGCGGGCCGAGAGTGTATCTGCCTTCTGCTTGCCGTTCACCTCAACCCAGTGCTGATAGGTCTGCTGCTGTACCGCGTACGAACGGTAGGCGCTGCTAACCGTCAGCTCCACACCCTCCTGCTTCGCGGCCCGCATCATTTTCTTCGCTGCTTCGGCCGCCTCAGCCCGCAGCTGATGTCCCTCAAAATCTACCAGGTCCTCAGGCTCCCACTCCTTAGGGGAGAACGGGCGCATCTTGTTCACAATCACTCTTAACGACCCCGGGTTCGTCTCGGTGCTCGCCGATGCGGCCGAAGGGCTGGAGCCAGCCGCAGCCGTTGAGCCCGCACCACCCGACCCTTCAGAAGCGGAACCAGTAGAAGAAGCCGAGTTTGATACACCCGAAGTACCATCACCCGAACCGCAGGCCGCCAATAATAAGGCGCCCGCTCCGCCGCCAGCGAGAGCAAGCGCGGCACGGCGCGAAAAAATATCGGCTGTTCGGTGCACGGTCATAATATCTCCATTCGTCGGTGATGCGCACGCCACACGAACGCATCTAGTTTTTACGCAAAAGCACCCGCTGCACGCTGTGGTTAGCGCCCTTTTGCAGTATCAGGTGAGCACGGGCACGGGTCGGAAGCACATTATGTACCAGGTTCGGCTCGTTAATGGACTTCCAGATACCGGTAGCAACCTCTGCCGCTTGCGTATCGTCCAGCTCAGCATAACGCCTAAAATACGAATTGGGGTTAGAAAACGCCGAAGAACGCAAGGAAAGGAAACGTTCCACGTACCAGCGTTGAATATCTTCAGTGAGCGCATCCACGTAGATGGAAAAGTCGAAAAAATCACTGAGCGTCAAATCCGATGTTTCGGGGCCTTCCGTACCGGCGGGGGCGAGCACGTTCAGCCCCTCCAGGATCAGCACGTCCGGGGTGTTCACCTCAATCCGCTCATCGGGCAGGATATCGTAATACAGATGCGAGTACTTGGGTGCCGAAACCTGCGGCACACCCGATTTGACGGCGGATACAAACTCCAGCAGGGCTCTGCGATCGAAAGACTCGGGGAAGCCCTTACGGTGCATAATGCCGCGACGCTGCAGCTCGGCATTAGGGTACAGGAAGCCGTCAGTGGTGACGAGCTGCACCTTCGGGGTGGAAGGCCAGCGGCGTAATAACGCCTGCAACACGCGGGCGGTTGTGGACTTGCCCACAGCGACCGAGCCCGCCACACCAATGATGAACGGTACCCGCCGCTGCGAAACCCCCAAAAAATCGTTCGTCATATGGTTCAGCGACGAGGCGGCGTTCACATACAGGTTCAGCAGACGAGACACCGGAAGATACACCTGCTGCACCTCTTCAAGGTTTATCGTCTCGCCTAAACCCCTTAAGTCTTCGATCTCTGCGCCGGTCAGCGGCACCGATATTTCGGCGGAAAGACGCGACCAGCGGGTGCGTTCCAGCTCGGTAAAACGCGACCAAGCGGCAGAAGTAGATGCTGAGCTCATGACCTCAAGTGTAGGGTTTTTGTCACCGGCACGCTAAACCGGACCCTTAGCGCCCCCGACAGGGAACAACGTCCTGGGTATGTGGCGTACCTAACGAAAAGAAACGGGGGTGGTGAACCCCATTGTGCTCACAGGCCCAACCGGCCCCCAAACGCGCAGAGAACCGCTAGCAATAAGATAGACTTTTGAGTATGTGTGGAATCGTTGGATACGTAGGTCTGGGCTCAGCACCAGACGGTCATAAATTTAGCCACAATGCATATGATGTGGTTCTAGAAGGTCTACGCCGCCAGGAATACCGCGGCTATGACTCTGCCGGTGTTGCGCTCGTATGCCCCGACGGCATCGAATTCCGCAAGAAAGCGGGCAAGCTCATTAACCTGGAGAACGAGGTTGCGCAAGCTCCTCTCACCGAATCACGGATCGGTATCGGTCACACTCGGTGGGCCACCCACGGCGGGCCCACCGACACTAATGCGCACCCGCACGTGGTCGATCACGGCCGCCTTGCGGTAGTGCATAACGGTATTATTGAAAACTTCGCTGAACTGCGCGCCGAACTGCTCGCTGAAGGGGCCGAGTTCCAGTCCCAGACCGATACCGAGGTAGCTGCCGCACTGATCGCAAGCAGCTATAACAAGCTCGGCACCGGTAACTTGACCGAGGCCGTGCGCGTGGCATCAAACCGTATGGAGGGTGCGTTCACGATCCTTGCGGTGCACGCAGACCACCCCGACCAGGTGGTGGCCACCCGCCGTAACTCCCCGCTGGTGATCGGCCTGGGGGAGAACGAGAACTTCCTGGGCTCTGACGTTTCGGCGTTTATCGATCACACCAAAGAAGCCGTGGAGATGGGGCAGGACCAGATTGTCACCATCACCAGCACCGACTACTCGATTATTGACTTTGACGGCAACCCCGCCGAAGGTAAACCCTTCCACATCGAATGGGACGCCGCAGCGGCGGAAAAGGGCGGCTACAACTCGTTTATGGAGAAGGAAATCCACGAGCAGCCCACCGCCGTTGAGCAGACCCTCATGGGACGCATGGACGAAAAAGGCAACCTCGTTCTGGACGAACTCAATATCGACGACTCCGTGCTGCGCTCGATCGATAAGATCATCGTGGTAGCTTGCGGTACCGCAGCGTACGCGGGCCAGGTTGCGCGCTACGCTATCGAGCACTGGTGCCGTATCCCCACCGAGGTCGAGCTCGCTCATGAGTTCCGCTACCGCGACCCCATCGTGAACGAGAAGACCCTGATTGTGGCTCTCTCGCAGTCCGGCGAGACCATGGATACCCTCATGGCGGTGCGTCACGCCCGCGAGCAGGGCGCTAAGGTCATCTCCATCTGCAACACCCACGGTTCAACCCTGCCGCGTGAATCCGATGCGGCACTGTACACCCATGCTGGACCCGAGATCGCGGTTGCATCAACCAAGGCGTTCCTGGCGCAGATTACCGCAGCATACCTGCTGGGTCTGTACCTGGCGCAGCTTCGCGGCAATAAGTACAAGGACGAAATCTCCGCGATCCTCGGTGAGCTGCAGAAGATGCCCGCCAAGATCCAGAAGGTGATCGACAACGATACCCTCGTGAAAGAACTCGGCGCCGAGATGAAAGACACCTCTTCGGTGATCTTCCTGGGCCGTCACGTTGGGTTCCCCGTTGCTCTTGAAGGCGCGCTTAAACTCAAAGAGATCAGCTACATCCACGCTGAAGGCTTCGCCGCCGGCGAGCTGAAGCACGGTCCTATCGCCCTGATTGAAGAGGGCCAGCCCGTCATCATCATTGTGCCCTCCGCGCAGGGGCGTGAATCCCTGCACGGCAAGGTCGTCTCCAATATTCAGGAAGTGCGCGCCCGCGGGGCATTCACCATCGTGATCGCCGAAGAAGGAGACGAAGCCGTTAAGGACTACGCGGATCGTCTGATCACTGTTCCCGCTGCGCCTTCTCTGCTGCAGCCTCTGCTGGCCACCGTGCCGCTGCAGATTTTTGCGTGCGCATTGGCAGAAGCGAAGGGACTGGACGTTGACCAGCCCCGTAACCTCGCCAAGTCGGTGACCGTGGAGTAGCGCAACCCCGCTCTGTCAGGAACTGCCACAAGCGTCCGGCGTGCACCCCAGGTGCTGCCGGGCGTTTTCTTATACCAGCCCGAAACCCACTCTGCTGCAGCTACATGCCCTAATAGGCACCCCACACCCGGAAAAATAGTCTGCAGCGGTGCTGAGAGCAAAGCGAAACCTGTTGAAACCCACACAACCTAGCTAGACTTAAACATAAAACACCGCATCGGGAAGAAGGTGAGAGATGATTATCGGCATCGGCGTAGATACCGTCAATATCGAACGATTCGAGCGGATAGTGACCGAAACCCCCGCCTTCGTGCGACGCGTCTTCACCGCCAGCGAGCGCACCCGCAACCTACGCTCCCAAGCCGTACGGTTCGCCGCGAAAGAAGCCCTCGCCAAAGTTCTCGGCGCACCCGCCGGGCTCAACTGGCAAGACTGCGAAGTAGCCAGCACCGAATCCGGCCAGCCCTACCTGGTGGTCAGCGGAACCATCGCGGCCCGCGCCCGCTCGCTCGGCATTAACCGCCTGCACCTGAGCCTCACTCACGACGAACCTGTGGCCGTGGCTATCGCCACCGCAGAATACCTCAACACCAGCGAACTGGAGCACCTGCGCCGGTTCAACCCCGAAAGCTACCGCATTACCGTGCTCGCCCCAGAGCCCCCAGGCGAAACACCGTAGAAACGTGTGAGGGCACCAGCCTAAGGAGAGGCCATGAAACTCATCTACACCGGCGAAAGCATCCGCGAAGCCGAAAAGCCATACGTGCAGGCACCCGATTATAACGGCTACCTGATGCAGCGCGCCGCCGATGCGCTCGCCGAAGAAGCATACGATACCCTCGTTAGCCACGGGGCGCCGCCGCACAGCGGGCGTGTGCTGCTGCTGGTAGGGCCCGGCAATAACGGTGCCGACACCGTGTATGCGGGGGTGCGGCTGCATCGGCTTGGGTACAGTATTGACGCGGTGCTGTTTGACCCCACGGGGCGTAACCTTGAGCTTATCGCCCGTGAGGCTGGGGAAGGCACCCGGGTGTTGCACACAGAGCAGAGCCTGCGTAATATCTCCGACTACTCATTAATCATTGATGGGATCCTCGGCACCGGTGCGCGCGGGCCTGTGCGCGGGGAAGCGGGGGAGTACCTGGGGTATTTGCGGTCCCTGCAGCAGCTGGGCACACTACCGCCCGTTATCGCCTGTGACATCCCCAGTGGGGTAGACAGCAACGACGGCACCCTGAATGAGCCGTCCCTTGCGGCGGTGCGTACCGTCACCTTCATTGGGCATAAACTGCCGACTGGCACCGGCACCGCCGAACACTGCGGCAGCATTCGGCTGCACACCCTGGGGGTGCCGCACGCCCTTGATAACACCGAACCGGCGCTGCGGGTGCTAGAGACCAAAGATTACCGCCGTGAGCTTGAGACCCCCACCGTAGAATCACACAAATATACGCGGGGAGTGGTAGGGATGCTCACCGGAACACCCGAGTATCCGGGCGCGGCACTCATGAGTGTTCATGCGGCCATTAACACCGGGGTGGGTATGGTGCGCTTCGGTGTGAATGACGAGAAATTACACGCCCTGATGCTCGCCCACAACCCCGAAGCCGTGTGTTTCAGCGGGCCTGCACGCCAGCAGCAGGTGCACGCCTGGGCCGGGGGCAGCGGCACCACATCGAGCGAACCCACCAACCGGTACCTCATTGAGGCCCTTGAACCGGCGGTACTTGACGCCGGGGCTGTGGATACCGTGGCGGAGTACCTGCTCACCGGTAAACGCCTCACCGCCCATAAAATACTCACCCCCCACGCCGGTGAGCTGCAGCGGCTGCTGGCGGCGCTCGCTAACGGGCTGACGGGGCGGTGGGCCGAGCTGATGCAGAACACCCCCGCCCCCAGCAGGGACGATATTACCCGCCAGCCGCTGCGGTGGGTGAAAACCGCTGCCGCGCTTACCGGGGCAACCGTTATGCTCAAAGGCGGGTATAGTCTGATCGCCTCGCCCGCAGACACCGTTTACAGTGTGCGCGGGGCTACCGCCTGGTTGGCCACTGCCGGCAGCGGAGACACTCTCACCGGTATTTTAGGGGCACTATTGGCGCAGAAAGTTGCCGCCGCTGCACAGCGCGGCACGCCGCTGGAGGACGACGTCTACGCGCGTGTTGCCGCTTTGGCTGTGTACCTGCATGGCCGGGCGGCCCTCGCCTCATTGGGTGGACGCAGGGGCCCGGTACCGCCCACACGGGTGGCTCAGAGCCTACCACAGGCGATTGCAGAACTGCTGGAGTACTAGCAGTGAGACAGAAAAATAATACTGTGCCCGCCAGCTGATATCAGCTGGCGGGCACAGTATCCTAGTCTGAGGCGGCGGTAAGAGACGCCGTTTGTGTGTGATGTTTAGTACGCCCCGTCCTTGGCGAATACGGCGCGTACTGTGCGCGCTAAAATCACGAAATCGGTGGTGAGTGACCAGTTCTCCACATAGTACAAGTCGAGGCGTACCGACTCTTCCCAAGAAAGATCGCTGCGGCCAGAAACCTGCCACAGCCCCGTAATACCGGGTTTGACCAGCAGGCGACGGTACACCATCTCCTCGTACTTTTCGACCTCTTCAGGCAGCGGCGGACGCGGGCCCACCAGTGACATGTCACCCTTGAACACGTTCCACAGCTGCGGCAGCTCATCAATCGAGTATTTGCGGATAAACCGCCCCACCGGGGTGACTCGCGGGTCGTTCGCCATCTTAAAGAGCAGTCCGTGCCCCTCATTTTGCGCCGCCAACTGTTTTTTGATTTCTTCGGCGTCGGTGCGCATCGACCGGAACTTCACCATCTTAAACGGCTGGCCTTTAATGCCCACACGCTCTTGGAAGAAGAACACGGGGCCTCTATCGCTCTTCACCACAAGCGCCACAATAGCGAACAGCGGGGAAAGCAGCAGCAGCCCCAGACCCGAGCAGACCACATCAATACTGCGTTTTGCGAAGGCCGAAGCGCCCGTAATACGCGGGGTTGAGACGTGCACCAGCGGCAGACCGTTCAGCGGCTGAATGTGCATGCGCGGGCCCGCCACGTCGGTGGTGGCTGGGGCCATAATCAGTGAGATGCGGGCATCAGCCAGTTTCCATCCCAGCTGCCGCATCTGGTTGGGGGTCAGGTGGTGGCCGTTCGAGACCGCCACCATATGAATATTGTTCTCCTGCACTGCCTGCATAATCTTGGCGGGGTCGGTGCTGTACCCCAGCACCGGCAGGTTATCGCCAGCAACAACCGTGCCCTCGGGAAGGCCCGGCAGGTAGAACGCGGTGGGGCACAGCCCGGAGGCGATCACGCTCCCCAGCGCCTGGTGCAGGTGACGCCCGGTGATGACGTCGGAGATAATCAGGACGCGGGTGAGCGCGCGGCCTCTTTTACGCCACCGCACTAGTCCCTGCCGCAGCAGCCACCGCATAAACGCCAGGGAGATAATGCCCAGCGGGTAGGAAATCAGCATGTACAGGCGGGTGAATTCCACCTTCAAGAAGAAGGCGACAATGATGATCATGCAGAAACAGTAGGTGGTGCCCCGCGTGACAAGCCGGTACTCCTCTGTGCCGAACCCCAGAACCCGCACACTGCGGGAGCCGTTAAATTGCAGGAAAAGCCACCACATGATGATCATGATGATATCTAGGGTGATGTAGTCAAACGGGATGTATTCGCGGCCCATGACGCTAAACGGCCAGAGGTTAATGGGGGGAAGATCCACCTGCTCGAAGCCAAACCGGAAAATGTGCGCGCTCACCACGGAGAATGCGATCGCTATAAGATCAACCAGGTACAGGGCGTGCACGACTTTCGTGTGCCAGGTTTTCTTCATGACATAGGCGCTATCCCATATTTTCTTAAGGTTGTCTTGAATCCCCAAAATTCAATAACCTTCCCCGGACCGTGGAGCCGATAGACTGGTTCCGCGCCGTGGCGGCAGACCCGCCCGGCGTGAACCTATTGTTTTTGCCAGTGCTGTGTTTGCGTGAGTGAGTGGAAACGCGTTTCAGAAGCCGAACACTGCCGGGGCAGGATCAGGTAACGAGAGAACAATCGGCTGTCAGCGAAAACGTACCCACTCATTATTTTAGGGCTACAAGGCCCGCGCATATTCACACAAAACCCGTTAAGTTGAGTGAAGTCGGTCACAGGACGTGCGTGTGGTGGGGAGACAGCGCCGCATAACGCCTGCTGGCGCGGAAGGCAGGAGCGGGTACTCGCTGCGGCAGGCAGCGCCCGCAGGGGCCTAAAAGCAGCAGTGCGTGAGGTGCGCTGGTACATCTTCTTAGTCTATCCGCTCATGCTTATAAGTCATGAGTCAGGAACGAAAACCAGTCAGTTCAGCCCGGTCGAGCACAAAATCAATCAGCGGTTCGTAACGATTCGGCGGAACATTATCATCCATCGGAACACAAACCGGTAAATCACCCTGCTCCGCGGCAATAAACAGCCCCGGGTCGTTACAGTCGGCAATACCGAGCGTCGGCAGCTTCTGCTGCGATGCCGCATACCCCGCCATCCCGTGATCGGAAACCACAAGATCGGGCAGTTCGCCA
This sequence comes from Rothia aeria, assembly GCF_016726365.1. Classification (NCBI taxonomy): domain Bacteria; kingdom Bacillati; phylum Actinomycetota; class Actinomycetes; order Micrococcales; family Micrococcaceae; genus Rothia; species Rothia aeria. The sequence continues at coordinate 2,128,820 of NZ_CP068102.1, forward strand.
CGCTCACGAAGCTGGGCGAGGGCGATGCGCATCGGCCCGGGGAAATGCGTATGCTGCAGATTCCCGTACTGCTCAAACATCACCACACCCATGATCTGGCGAATATCGCCGTCCAAAAACCGCTCACCCTGCTCAATACGCAGCACCGTGGCCCCGGCGAGTTCGGCGACGCGCGCCAGCTCAGCATAAATGGGGAAAAGCCCGGCGGGATGACCGGTGGCGAACAGGATCTTTTGGCGGGCACGCACCGCATCACCAAAAATACGGGCATACTCTTCAAGAGCATCAATGCACTGGGCGGCACCAATCGTATCTTGCCCCTGAACATGCGAGCGGTCAGGGTTCAGGCCAGCACGGCGTACCATAACTTCAAAAACTTCGTCGTAGGTCCAATCCTTTGACCAGATCACCCCGAATTCGAGGTGCTCATTATGATCAAGGAAACCTTGAATATGCGAAAGGTTATTCTCGCGTGGGGTGGCAACATCACCCGTGATACGGGCGGAATCAAGGTAAGCGGCGAACTCGTGCCGGGTCATAGGGAATGTCATGGGTACAGTGTAGCTAATGGAGATGGGGTTCCCCGGTGAGACGAGCGCGTCCGGTTAGCTCACTGCGGAGAGCGCATCTGCATACGCCGCCAGAGTTTTCAGTGCCGTAGCCTCCCAGCTGAAGGAGCGCGCCCGCGCCGCCGCCTGCGCCCCTAGGGTGAGCCGAAGCCGCGGGGCACGAACCACACGCTCAATGGCCCCCGCCCAATGCTGCGGGGTACGCGGGGCTACCAGCAAACCGGAGACATGGTTCTCGACCGCATACCGCAGCCCATCAACGTCGGAGGCCAGCACCGCCGCACCAGCGGCCTGAGCCTCTAAAGCCACCAGCCCGAACGACTCGGATGAGGACGGGGAAGCCACAATATCGGCCCGCCGGAAGATCTGCGCCAGCTCACTCGCCGGAACGGGGGGCCGTAAATGCACCCGGTCCGCCACCTGCAGCTGCGCGGCGCGCTGAAGGAGCAGCTGTTCATAGTCGGAGTCGGAACGGCCAATAATATCGAGCTCAACCAGCAGGTCATCAGGGAGCAGCCCCAGCGCCTCGACCAGCAGGTGCGGGCCTTTAAGCGGCTGGGGCCTGCCCGCAAAAACGATACGGGAGCGAGTATCCGACCCCTCATTCTCGGCGTGTACGCCCGCAACGGGGCAGAAAATACTCGTATCAACCCCTGGAGTAATCACCCGCAGCCGTGAAGGGTCAGCTCCGTAGTACCCCTGCAGCTGGTCGGCCTCAACCGGGGTGTTCGCGATAATGAGGTTTGCCTCGGCAATAATACGGCCCTCTTCAGCTCGCCGGTACCCCGGCTCCGCAGGCTCGTTGGCACCACGGTGCGCATCCTTCGCCGCCGCCGTAGTATGCGGGGTAAAAAGAACCGGAACGTTCGTTCTGCTGCCTGCGGTGGCTGTCGCATAGTGTGCCGCAGCGTTTAGCGCGGCAACACCCGAAAGCCAATAGTGCGCGTGGATCAGCTGCGGTGCCCACTGTGCCGCCTCCACCGCCGCCTGCGCAAAACCGCCGGTGAACTTCGGCAAATCATTCTTCGTGGCCCCGCGCGTTCCCGAAACCGGCACATAGTGCACGCGACACCGCGGATGCTCAGGGGTCGGCGAGCGTTCTGACGCCCCATCCCCAAAATCCAGGGTAAAAACCTCAATACGCAGGGCGGGGTCAGCGGCGAGCATCGCCTCCACCGAACGCGCAATGTACACATTCATGCCCCCGGCATCGCCGCTGCCAGGCTGAGCAAACGGGTCGGTGTGCATTGAAAAAACATGCACCACGCGGGCGGCGGTCTCAGAGGAAACGCAGGAGGGCGGGGTTGAAATACTCACTCGCACAGTCTACCGTGCCGCACCGCACCCACCCCAAAAAACACCCGCACCCAAGACGGCATACCGGCACATAGCCAGCGCACAGCCAGCACTTACACTCCGCCCAGCCGCATTGTGCATGATGGAAGAAACCCCGCACGGTAGAAAAACCCTGAAAACGCGGTGACTAGGGCGTATGACCGCTGGGGGAGTCCACGATAAAATGTAAAGACACCGGCGTACACCGCCCAGCAGGTCACCTAAAGGCACAACTAAACCGAGGTACAGAGAATGAACACCCCCGAAAGCGCCATTCCCGGAACCCCCATCGCCAACGTCCAGCTGCAACCCGGCGAAGCCGAACGAGCCGCCATTATCGATCTGAGTGCTGTTGAACATAATGTGCGCACCCTCAAACATCGTATTGGTGAGCGGCAGCTCATTGCCGTTGTTAAAGCCGACGCCTACGGGCACGGCGCCTACCCGGTTGCCCGTTCCGTTCTTGAAGCGGGCGCCGACATGCTCGCGGTGGTGCACGTCTCCGAAGCTCTTGAACTGCGTTCCGAAGGTATAGAGGCACCCATTATTGCGTGGCTCCACACACCCCGCACCGACTTTGAGGAAGCCATCGAAGCAGACGTTCGCCTGGGTGTATCCGGCTGGGACTTGGAAGCGATCGCCATTGCCGCAGCCAAACTGCGCATGCGTGCCATAGTGCACCTCAAGGCCGATACCGGGCTGGGCCGTAACGGCTCCACCGACACCGAATGGCCTGCCCTTATCTCCCGCGCCGCCGAGCTTGAAGCCGCCGGGCTGATCCGAGTGGAGGGCATTTTTACGCACTTCGCCGTGGCCGATGAACCCGAACGCGCCGAGACCGCGCAGCAAACCGAGAAGTTTAATAAATTCGTAGCCGCCGCCCGCGCCGCCGGGCTCACCCCCGACCTCATCCACTTGGCGAACAGCCCCGCCACCCTCACCGGAGCATCCGAAGAGTACAACACCCCTGAGGCTGTGCTCGGTAATGCTGTCCGCTGCGGGCTGGCTATCTACGGGCTTTCACCGTTGGCGGGGGTGAGCGCTCAGCAGCTGGGGCTGCGCCCCGTCATGACCCTCACCGGGTATGTGAGCGCCGTCAAAGAGGTACCCGCCGGGCAGGGCGTCTCGTACGGGCTGCGGTACACCACCGACAAGCCCACCACCCTCGCGCTCATCCCGCTCGGCTACGCCGACGGTGTGCCGCGCATTGCCGCGAACGCCCCGGTGCGTATTTACCCGCGGGACGCCGAGGCGAAAACCTACCGTGTGGTTGGCCGCATCGCCATGGACCAGCTGGTGGTAGACCTTGGTGAGCCGGGGCTTTCCAACCCGGAACTTGGCTACCTGGGTGCGCGGGCGGTCCTGTTCGGTGCCAGCCCCAACCCGCCCGTGGAGGAGTGGGCTGAGGCCTCCGAGACCATTAACTATGAGGTTGTTACCCGCATCTCTCCGCGCGTGATCCGTATTTATAGCGGCGGCACCTGGATTGAACGCGAAATTGATGTGCTGCACTCCTTGGACGAGGCGCTCAAAGACATAGACACCAGCGTTCCCGAAGGTGCACAGTAATGTACGCCGCTGAGGCTATAGACCTTGAGGTGACAGACCCGGCGCACACGCGCCGACTGGCCCACGCCCTCGCCCGGATGCTGCGCGCCGGGGATGTGCTGCTGCTCTCGGGTGAGCTGGGGGCTGGGAAAACCACATTTACCCGCTCATTAGGGGAGGGGCTTGGCGTGCGTGAAGGGGTTATTTCGCCCACATTCGTGCTCTCACGCGTGCACCCTAGCCTGCCGGACGGTCCCAGAGCTGGCGGGCCTGACCTGGTGCATGTGGACGCCTACCGGCTCTCAAGCGCCGAAGAACTTGACGACCTCGACCTGGAGTTTTCCCTGGACACCTCGGTGACCGTTATCGAATGGGGGCGCGGCAAGGCCGAGCACCTGAGCGATTCACGCCTGGAACTGGACTTTACCCGGCTGCACGGCGCCCACACGGCCCTGGAATACGCCGCCGGGGAGCAGGGCGAATTCGACTGGGACGCGCAAGATGACGCAGACACAGACACCCCGGAGGCCCGCCTGCTGCGGGTGCGCGCCATCGGGCCTCGCTGGGAGGGGCACGCTGCACATGAACTGTACCGCGCCCTGCAGCAGGAGTAACGGTCACACCATAGTCAGGGGAGCAGGTGCACAAAGACCGGCAGTGCACGCTCTGCTGACTGGGGCGGCGGGCGCGTTAGAATTGATGGGTGCTAGTACTTGCCCTTGATTCATCAGCTACCGCATCCGTAGCGCTTGCTCGCATCGACAGTGACGCACCGGGTGCGAGCGCAGAGATTCTCGCCAGCTACGAGAGCGAAGACACCCGCTCCCACGCCGAGGTGATGGCCCCCTACGCCGCTCAGGTTTTAGCCGATACGGGGCTGGACGGCGCCGCCGTGGATGCGGTGCTCACCGGCACCGGGCCGGGCCCGTTCACCGGGTTGCGCGCCGGTATTATGACCGCCCGCACTCTCGGGTTTGCTTGGAATAAACCAGTGTATGGGCTTATGAGCCTGACTGCCATAGTAGAACGAGCGTTCGCTGACGGTGCTTTCCGTGACTCCCTGACGGCAGCCAATAACGGTATGAACCGTGCAGCGCATGAGACGCTAGTTGCCTCGGATGCCCGACGCCGTGAAATCTACTGTGCGCTTTTTGCCGTCACCGAGAATGGCTATTCGCTCGCCGCAGGCCCGTCGGTTGGGCCCGCCCACCAGACCCATGCACCCGCATCCGACCCGTCAGACCCCGCCGCACCCGCACTAGGGTACGGGGCAGGGCTGTACGCCGAGGCACTGACCGCCTCCGGCTGGAATGTGCTCAAAGACTACGCCCACCTGCACCCCACCGCAGCGGACTTGGTGAAAGCTGCGGCGCGGTGCGGGGTAAAAAATCTCAGCCGCGATACGCAGGCGCTGTACCTGCGCGAATCGGATGCGAAAGTACCGGCCGCCATGCTCGCCCGCACCGCCAGCGCCCAGCCCCCGCATGGGCAGCAGAATACAGGCGAGCCACAGAAAACACGCGGGCAGCAGCCCGCCCCAGCAGCACCCGCACGGGAGCCGTGATGCCGCCGACCCCAGACCACCCGGAACCGCAGCTGCCCACCCGCCTGGGGGAAGACACTACCCTGCGGGCCGCACAGCTGCAGGACGTGCCCGACCTGCACACCCTTGAAACCCGGCTTTTCCCGGCAGACGCCTGGGCTCTTGACATGTTCCTGGCCGAAGTAGGGCACCCCACCCGCAGCTACTACGTGCTCGAACATGACACCGGCTCTGGCCCCAGCATTATCGGCTACTGCGGGGTGATGGTCGTGGGCGATACCGCCGATGTGCAGACCATCGCCGTACTGCCCGAACATGAAGGGAACGGGTACGGCCGTGCCATGTTAGAGACCATGCACACCCGCTCCCGCCAGCAGGGGGCCGAACGCATCCTGCTGGAGGTGCGCGCCGACAACCCGCGCGCCCAACGCCTCTACCGGCGTAACGGGTACACGCGTATTCACGTGCGGCCCCGCTACTACGACGACGGCACTGACGCGCTCATTATGCTCAAAGAACTCACGGCACCCACCGCGCCGGTGGCGACCGTACACCCACCCGCCACCGGTGAACACCCCACAGCACCGCACACTGCAAAGGACAGAACTCCATGACAGCTACTGAACCACTCGTTCTGGGCATCGAATCCTCCTGCGACGAGACCGGCATCGGTATTGTTCGCGGCTCAAAACTTCTGACCAACACCATCTCCTCCTCCATGGAAGAACACGTGCGGTTCGGTGGTGTTATCCCAGAAATCGCCTCCCGCGCGCATCTGGAGGCCATGCTCCCTGCCTTGGAGAAAGCCCTGACCGAGGCGGGAGTGAACCTTAGTGATATTGATGCGATCGCCGTGACCGCTGGCCCGGGACTGGCCGGGGCGCTCATGGTGGGTGTAGCGGCGGCGAAAGCGCTCGCGGTAGCCACCGGCAAACCGTTGTATGGGATTAACCACCTGGTGGCGCATGTTGGGGTGGGGCTTCTGGACGATAACGGCACCAGTGACGGGGTGCGCCTGCTGCAGAACGCCGAAGCTGGCGGGCTGGGGGCGTTGCTGGTCTCGGGCGGGCACACCGAGATTTTGCAGGTGCGTGACATTACATCGGATGTGCGTCTGCTGGGGGCTACCCTGGATGATGCTGCGGGAGAGGCATACGATAAGGTTGCGCGCCTGCTGGGGCTTGACTACCCGGGCGGCCCCGCTATTGATCGTGCTGCGAAGGATGGTGACCGCACGGCGTTCACTTTCCCGCGGGGGCTCTCGGCGCGTAAATTCATGGGAAGCGCCGAAGAGCCGGGTCAGCACCGCTACGATTTTTCGTTTTCGGGCCTGAAAACGGCGGTTGCGCGCGTAGTTGAGGGGCTCACCGCGCGCGGCGAGATGGTTCCGGTGGCTGATATTGCGGCGTCTTTCCAAGAGGCTGTGGTGGATGTTATTACGAAAAAAGCAACACTTGCCTGCACCGAGCAGGGGATGGATACTTTGCTGCTGGGCGGGGGCGTGGCGGCGAATTCGCGGCTGCGGCAGCTGCTGGCGGCACGGTGCGCTTCTGCGGGGGTGCGCCTGATTATTCCCAAGTTCACCCTGTGCACAGATAACGGGGCGATGGTCGCGGCCCTTGGGGCGCAGCTGGTGGCGGCCGGCCATGAGCCTTCAGGGGTCGGGTTTACCGCGGATTCATCGCTTCCAGTGACGACGGTCTGCCTGTAGACCCGTGTTCTGCTGCCTGTTGCCAGCATGGGCACGTGTGCGGGTGGTGTGGGTACCACATGCCGCTAGTTGAAAAAACCTTCAAGTGAAATATTCATCTTAACCCACAACGGTTATAAAAGCCCATGTCAGTGCCTTTAAGGTTACAATTCTTCTTAAACGCTCATTAATGATAAATCTAAGGTTTATATTGTATTTTCCTGCGCGTTTGGCGTGTTTAAGGAGTGTAACCACATGAAAATGATGAGGAAGCTAGGCACAGCCCTCTCAGCAGTGAGTATCGTGGCGGCCTCGTGTATCACCACAGCTCCCGCCGTGGCGGATGATGAAAACCAGCAGGCACCCTGCCAAGATGTTGAGGTTGTTTTTGCACGCGGCTCCGGGCAGCCTCTCCTAGCGGATGTGGAGTCCGAGGCGGTCGGTGAACAGAAAACGGACAAGGCGAAACATGTCAAAGAGGCGAAACGTGTCAAAGAACTTGCCGCATCCAATGCGCAGACACTGGGTCTGACCCAAAACTTCTACGAACTGGGCACACGCCATATTAATGGTGCCCACTACCCGGCCCACCCGATTCAAGGATTCACCTCCCTACTGAACGCGGGGGATAAGGCCGAGGGCAGCCGGTACTTCTCCTACGAGCAGAGCGTGAACGAGGGCGTGCGGGAAGGGGTGGGGTACCTGCAGCAGCGTATGAGCCAGTGCCCCAACAGCCAGTACGTTCTGGGCGGCTACTCCCAGGGTGCACAGGTGATGGGGGACGTGTATAGGCAGCTCACAGATGAACAACGCAGCAAGGTAGCTTTTAACGCGTTCTTTGGTGACCCCAAAATGAACCTTCCCGAAGGGCGGTCCGTGGCGGGAGAACACCCCGTCTTTGACGGGCGGGGAATTTCGCCGTGGCGGCGGCAGAGCCCCGCACCCGCAACCACGCAAGGATCCTTAGGGGCGCGCACCCCCTACCTGCCCGCAGGGGAGCAGAACACCGGCTCATGGTGCCTGGCCAACGACTACGTGTGCGGCTCCACGAAGGTGCTCATGGGGTTCAGTCGTGAAAACGGGCACATCCTGTACGCACAGGCAAACGGGCCGATTGATGAGGCCCTGCGGGAAGCCTTCTCACGTGTGGGCCAGCGGCGGGGTGTGGAAGATGCCGCCGCTCGGCTGACCCCCGCCGGTAGCGGCCCGGTTGTGAACCTGCCAGCGGATGAGTACTACGCCCCCGTGGGGCACACGGTACGCCTTGACGCGGGAGCATCCTACTCGGCGGGCTCAAAAATTGTGCGCTGGGACTGGGATATTGACGGCGACGGCGTGTACGAGACACACGACGGCGCGGCCGTAATGGAGCACTCCTACTCGGTGCAGGGTGACTACACCGTAAAGGTGCGCGCCACCGACAACAACGGTGCGGTGACCGAACGGCAAGTGACGGTGCACGCGGGCACCACCACCGGCATCCCGACACTGCCGGAGGCTGCGGCCACAGTGAGCGGGGAACGAAACGGCACCGAGGCGACCCTGCGTTGGAGTGCCGCGAAAGCACCCGAACTTGGCTGGCAGATCACCGTAAACGGGTTCCCCGTTGGGGTGTACACTTCCAATACCGCTGAGGCTGTTGTGACGGGGCTGGATGCCTCCCGCGATGTACAGATCGGGGTGGCTCCCGTCTCGGCGCAGGGCATAGCGGGTGAGGTGAAAACCTTCACGTTTAAGGCTCAGGGCGGCAGCACTCCCGGCGGGTCTGCTCCTGGCGGCTCCTCCGTACCTGGTGGGTCTGTTTCCGCCGAGGCGGCAGCCTAGCCGCAGCCTCTTTTCGGCTCTCTCTGCGCGCGGCGGCTTCCCGCTGGCGTACCCTGCGGAGTACTCTGTGTATTCTCTCGGGTAATGCCTGAACCGGGGTGCACCGCGCGCAGTGTAAGGGAAACGGGCTACCGTAGCGGCGGCTGCTTTGCCTGCTCCGCAAGATCACGCATCACCTCACGGAACGACCCGGTCTGCGCCAAGACGCGCCGCTGCCTGTCGGCACCGGTACCCTCAGTGAGGATACGCCGCATCTGCTCCAGCTCGGGCAGGCACTCCAAATCCTCAGCGACCGGCCGCAGCATATCCAAAAGATCCTTCAGCTCATCCCGCAGCGGGCGAATTCGCGGCTCGTTAGAAACCACCACCTGCGCATCCAGCCCGTACCGGGCTGCACGCCACTTATTCTCCTGGGCATGCCACGGGTCCAACACCTGCACCCGCTCACCCGCATCAAACCGGCGTGAAAAATGCTCCACCAAACACTGGGTGAGCGCCACAATACCGGCCACATCCGGCAAAGACGCCAAACCGTCGCAGTAACGCATCTCGACTGTGCCGTAGTGCGGTACAGGCCGCACATCCCACCGGTCCTCGCTCACATCCTCAATAGCGCCGGTCGCCACCTGCGAATCAAGATACGCCGAGTACTGCTCCCACGTCTGAAAAGAAAACGGCAGCCCGTTCGAGGGCAGCTGCTGGTACAGCATGGTGCGGTGCGAAGCGTACCCGGTGTCAATACCCTCCCAGAACGGCGACGACACCGAAGGCGCCAGCAGGTGCGGGCAGTAGTTAGTGAGCGCATCCACCACCGACAGGGCCTTCTGCGGCGAATCAACACCCACATGCACATGCACCCCAAAAATGATCATGTGCCGGCCCCAGTACTGGGCACGGTTCACCACCCGCTGGTAGCGGTCCTTATTAACCACCGTCTGCTGCGCCCACCGGGAATACGGGTGAGTTCCCGCGCAGAAAAAGTCCAGGCCCAGCTCATCACAGATAGGCCGCAGCGCATCGACGGCCTCAGCAAGCTGACGGCATGACTCGGCGACGGTGGTGCACACCCCGGTAATAACCTCCAGGGTATTATTCAAAAATTCGCCGGTCACATGCACCGACTCGGTCGAAGGAGCCAGCAGATGCGGGTGCCGCTCACCCAGGCGTGCCAGCACCTGCTCGGCACGCGGGGCGAGCTCGCCATCTGTTTTATTGGTCAGCGCGAGCTCCCACTCCACGCCGATTGTGGACTGGGGCGAGTGGGCAAAAGCTACCATTTCTCTCCTGACGGTGACAACTGCAATTATTTTACGCGGTGCAGCTCACTTTCACCGCCATTTGGGTAATGTATGACTAAAAACAACAGCACCGCTGGGCACAGCGTCACAGTGCGTAACACGGGCGCGGGTGCTCTTTCGGTACCGCAAGACCCGCGTCTCAGATGACGGATGCACCCAAGCGGCAGCCCCGCACAGGACCCTATACAGGGTGAAACCGGCACCGGCTCAGCCTACTGCACGCACCACCTGCACCTTATACGGGCCAGCAAACCAGCCCGCTCCGGTGAGACCACCTGGTTCACTCCGCCGCACCCTGCGGCCGCACCCACCAGCCCACATGCTCCGTCCGCGCAGCATCCTCACCAGAGCCGCCAACCCGGGTAAAAACCAGGGTCGCAGGCTTATACTCGCCCTTCTTCTTTTTCACCCCCGCCAGCAGGGCCGCCCGCAGCTTCTCAGGCACAATATCCACCCCGCGTTTTTTGATGGTCACGGCGTTAATACCGTGCTCACGCACCCAGCGTTTTAGCTGCTTCTGACCCACTGGAACCCGCTCAAGCACCTCATAGCAGGCGGCGAACTCCGCGTATGAGGCTGGCAGCGGGTGCTCGGCAGAAAGATAAGCGATACGCGGGTCAATACGATGCGCACCCACCGCACACGCAAGATCATGCACCAGCTGCGCCCGAATCACAGCCCCGGAAGGCTCATACAGGTACCCGCCCGCCACCGGCAGCCCAGCACCATCATCAGGTGCCGCCAACGGTGCGGCCGCACCAAGAGGCTCAGCGGAGGTCATCTCGCCCAGCACCTCGCCCGCATCCCCCACAATTGTTGCCGCCCGCGCCACCGACTCACGCGCCGCCGCATTAAACCAGAGCACCAGCTCAACCACAGACCCGGCGTGCTGCACCCACTGCGCCTCAACACGCGGCTGCGGGTTCGCCGCACCAGCAATATCCTCCAGGGAGGGGATCGCCTCATGCGCGGTACCTGGCCCAAGTTTAACCCCCATCGGTACGCCCAGCCGCGCCAGCGACAGCACAAACGAAAACGGTGGAGAGAACGCCTCAGGATCAAAAATACGTTCGGTGCGGGTCTTTTTCGCACCCTCCAACTCGCGGCGTGCCGGGTCGCACCAGATACCCTGCACCGGCTCCCCAGCGGCTGTACACAGTGCTCCGTGTTCATAGTCCGTCACATCACCCACCAGCACACGCGACTGCCCGTATGAGGCCAGGTTATGGGCCGCAAATGAGGCGGTGACGGGGTCACGCTCAACCGAGACAGTCGCCAAACCGGCGGACGCGAACGCCACCGAATCCGCGCCAATACCGCACCCCAGATCGGCCACCGAACCCACCTGTGCTTTCAGAAAACGCTGCGCATGGTACCGGGCAACAGGGGAGCGGGTGGACTGCTCAAAGCCCTCCTCCGTCAGCAGCAGACGGCGGGCGCGCTCGCCGAATTTGGCCTCGGCACGGGTGCGGGTTTTCACCAGGGTCAGGATGGCTGCCGACTCCTCAGGCGTAAAACCTTGTGCACGTAAGGCAGCGGCATCAGTGAGGGAACGGGAAGGATCATAGGGGTACAGCTCATCAGCTGCCTGTAGCGACTGCGGGGTGAAAGGAGGCGCGGGTGGGTTCGTGAAACCCAGCGGCGCGCCGGATGCGGTGAAATTTGCCATATCTTCAAGTGTAGTGTGCCTGTACGCCGCAGGGGCATACCCGGTGTGATGCAGAACGTGGGGTGGTGGCCGTATCGGTCTGTGCGCATTCCCCCTTGCGCGAAATGCCGCCGAACGCGGCGGGTCTTTCTTGACCGGTGCGCGGCGGGATTCTAAAGTTGAACTAGTGCTCTGGCGGGCGCAGAAAAAACGCGCTATCACGCCAGCGAAAACACCTTAAGAATGTAATGCATAAGGAGAAAACCTCTCATGGCAATTAAGCCCCTCGAAGACCGAGTTGTTGTCAAACTAGAGCAGGCTGAGCAGACCACCGCATCCGGTCTGGTTATTCCCGAAACCGCCAAGGAAAAGCCTCAGGAGGCTCGCGTGGTGGCTGTAGGCCCCGGCCGCATCGACGATAAGGGCAACCGTGTTCCCGTTGATATTGCTGAAGGCGACGTTGTGGTGTTCTCCCGCTACGGCGGTACCGAGGTGAAGTACCAGGGTGAAGAGTACCTGATCCTTTCCGCCCGTGACGTTCTGGCGATCGTCGACTAATTTCGTGAAGTAACCGGATGCGCCGCCACACCCTGGCGGCGCATCCGCGTAGCTGGGCCCGCACGGTACTTACCGGTGGGCGTACCAGAAGAACAGCCATATAAGGAGTAACGAAATTCATGGCTAAACAGCTTGAATTCAATGATGCCGCCCGCAAATCCCTGCAGGCCGGTGTTGATAAGCTTGCCGACACGGTGAAGGTTACCCTCGGCCCGCGCGGGCGTAACGTGGTGCTTGATAAGCAGTGGGGCGCACCGGTTATTACGAACGATGGCGTCTCCATCGCCCGTGAAGTCGAACTGGAAGACCCCTACGAGAACCTGGGTGCGCAGCTCGCCAAAGAGGTAGCCACCAAGACGAACGACGTTGCCGGTGACGGTACGACCACCGCAACCGTACTGGCGCAGGCACTCGTGAATGAGGGGCTGCGCAACGTAACGAGCGGTGCGGCACCTGCGGAGGTGAAGCGCGGTATTGAGGCCGCCGTTGAGAAGGTCTCGGAGCGTCTGCTTCAGGATGCCCGCGAAGTGCAGGGCCCGGAAGTTGCGCATGTTGCCGCTATTTCGGCTCAGTCCGACCAGATCGGCGAGCTCTTGGCATCTGCTTTTGAGAAGGTCGGTCAGGACGGCGTCATTACTATCGAGGACGGCTCTTCCACTGAGATTGAGCTTGATATTACCGAGGGTATGCAGTTCGATAAGGGCTACCTTTCGCCTTCGTTCGTGACCGATGCTGAGCGTGGCGAAGCGGTTCTTGAAGATAGCCTCATTCTGCTCTACCAGGGTAAGATCTCCACGGTTGCCGAGATTATGCCCCTGCTGGAGAAGGTCGTACAGGCGAAAAAACCGCTGACCATTATCGCCGAAGACGTTGATGGTGAAGCGCTGTCCACCCTCGTGGTGAATAAGCTCCGCGGAACCCTCGACGTGGTGGCGCTTAAGGCTCCCGGATTCGGCGATCGCCGCAAGGCTATTATGCAGGATCTTGCCATCCTGACTGGCAGCATTGTGATTACTCCCGAACTGGGTATCGACCTGGCTCAGGCAACTCTCGAAGAAACCGGTTCGGCGCGCCGGGTGACTGTCACCAAGAACACCACCACGATTGTGGACGGCGGCGGCAGCAAGGAAGCGGTTGAGGATCGTGTGCAGCAGCTGCGCCGCGAGATCGAGGCCGTAGAGTCCGAATGGGACCGCGAGAAGCTCAAGGAACGCCTGGCGAAGCTCGCCGGTGGCGTGGGCGTGATTAAGGTGGGTGCGGCAACCGAGGTTGAGGCTAAGGAACGTAAGCACCGCATCGAAGACGCTGTGTCTTCTACCCGCGCGGCTCTTGAAGAAGGCATCGTATCCGGTGGCGGTTCGGCGCTGGTTCACGCCCTGAAATCGCTTGACGGTTTTGAGCTCGACAGTCATGACGCGAACGTGGGTGTGCAGATTGTGCGCCGTGCCCTGGTGCAGCCGCTGCGTTGGATTGCCGAAAACGCCGGTTATGACGGTTACGTGGTGGCCGCGAAGGTTGCTGAGCAGCCTGTCGGTCACGGCTTTAACGCTAAAACCGGTGAGTATGAGGACCTGTTCCAGGCGGGCGTGATCGACCCGGTGAAGGTTACTCGCTCGGCGCTGCAGAACGCATCCTCCATTGCGGCGCTGGTGCTCACCACCGAGACCCTGGTGGTGAACAAGCCCGAAGAGGACGACGAGGACGAATAACCTCATAAAAGCCTGTGCCCCGCGGATTACGGTTCGCGGGGCACAGGCTTATTCACTCTGCTGACGCCTCTGGGCCCGGCTCACCCCAGGCGGCGCACCGACACAGAACCACCGTCCGGCAAAGACCATGCACGCGGTTTACTATAGATATACGACTGAACTATACCTCCTTGAGTTCCACGGTTGTGAAAGGTAAAGAATGACCACCCCCACCGCCCTGTCAGAAGACCCCTTCGGCTTCACCGGCCTCACCTACGACGACGTTCTGCTTCTTCCCGGAAACACTGATGTTATTCCCTCTGACGCAGACACCACCACCCGGCTCTCTAAACGCATTACTCTGGGCACCCCCATTATTTCTGCGGCGATGGATACCGTCACCGACTCGCAGATGGCGATCGCTATTGCGCGCCTGGGCGGGCTGGGCGTGATCCACCGCAACCTCTCCATTGAGGATCAGGCGGCGCATGTGGACCGGGTGAAACGCTCCGAATCGGGCATGATTACTAACCCCGTGACCATTGGTGCGGATGCGAGCATTGACGAATACGATAAGCTATGCGGCTACTACAAGGTTTCGGGCCTGCCGGTGGTGAGCGAGGACGGTGTGCTGGAAGGCATTATCACCAACCGTGACATCCGTTACCTTTCCCGCACCGACTACGCCGACATATATGTGCGCGACATTATGACCCCCATGCCGCTGGTCACCGGTACGCCCGGGCTGACCAAGGATGAGGCGTTTACCCTGCTGTCAAAGAATAAGATTGAGCGCCTGCCCCTGGTGGATGCGGCCGGTAAACTGGCCGGGCTGATCACCCTCAAAGATTTTGTGAAAACCGAGCAGTACCCGCGCGCCACCAAAGATGAGGACGGGCGCCTGCGGGCCGGTGCAGCAATTGGTTTCTTCGGTGATGGGTATGAGCGGGCCATGACCCTCATCGAGGCGGGCGTGGACGCACTCTTCGTTGATACCGCCAACGGCCACTCCCAGGGTGTGCTTGATATGATTGCCCGGCTGAAAAAAGACCCCGCCGCGGCGCATGTTGATGTGATTGGCGGTCAGGCGGCAACACGCGCAGGCGCGCAAGCCATTATTGATGCGGGCGCGGACGCGGTGAAAGTTGGTGTGGGCCCCGGGTCGATCTGCACCACCCGCATTATTGCTGGTGTTGGCGTACCGCAGATTACCGCCATTAATGAGTCTGCTAAGGCCGCCATCCCCGCCGGTGTTCCGCTCATCGCCGACGGCGGTATGCAGCATTCGGGTGAGATTGGTAAGGCCCTGGTTGCGGGCGCCGACTCCGTCATGCTGGGTTCGCTGCTGGCGGGAACCGCTGAGGCCCCCGGCGATCTGATTTTTATGAACGGTAAGCAGTTCAAGTCGTACCGTGGCATGGGCTCCCTGGGGGCTATGCAGACCCGCGGCGCCCACAAGTCGTACTCGAAGGACCGTTACTTCCAGTCGGATGTGTCCAGTGAGGAGAAGCTTATCCCTGAGGGTATTGAGGGGCAGGTTCCGTACCGTGGCCCGCTCTCTGCGGTGCTGCATCAGCTGGAGGGCGGCCTGCGCCAGACCATGTTCTACGTGGGTTCACGCACCATTGAGGAGCTTAAGACTAAAGGCAAGTTTGTGCGCATCACCCCGGCGGGTTTGAAAGAATCGCACCCGCACGACATTATGATGACCGTTGAGGCACCGAACTACCGCCGCTAAACTTTTTGCCGCGCCCGTGCCGTAGCCTGACGATGGTGCAGCACCATCGTGGGTTGGGGTGCGGGGCGGTGCCATTCCGTAGGGAGAAACCCGGAAGGAAAAACATGTCTGATATTCAGATTGGGCTCTCGAAGAGTGCCCGCCGCACCTTTGCCTTAGACGATGTGGCGCTGGTGCCTACCCGCCGCACCCGTGACCGCCGCGACGTGGACACCTCGTGGCAGATTGATGCTTTCAGGTTTGACACCCCCATTGTGGGGGCACCCATGGACTCGGTGATGTCCCCGAAGACCGCGATAGCGCTCGGACAGCTGGGCGGGCTGGGCGTGCTGAACCTGGAGGGCCTGTGGACCCGGTATGAGGATCCGCAGCCGCTGCTGGACGAGATCGCTGAGCTCCCTGAGGCCGACCCGGCATCATCTACCCGGCGTATGCAGCAGATCTACGCCGAGCCGATTAAGCCTGAGCTGATTACCGCGCGCCTTGAGCAGATCCGTGATTCCGGGGTTATTGTGGCGGGTTCGCTCACCCCGCAGAATACCCAGGAGCACTACGAGACGGTGGTGCAGGCCGGGGTGGATGTGTTCGTGATTCGCGGCGCGTCGGTCTCTGCGGAGCATATCTCAACCTCGCATGAGCCGCTGAATTTGAAGAAATTCATTTACGAGCTGGATGTGCCGGTGATGGTTGGCGGTGTGGCCGGGTATTCGCAGGCTAAACACCTGATGCGTACTGGCGCCGCCGGTGTGCTGGTCGGGTTCGGTGGCGGTTCGGCAATGACCACCCGCAAGGGGCTGGGTATTTCCGCGCCAATGGCGACCGCTATCGCCGATGTTGCTGCGGCTCGTTCGGACTACCTGGACGAATCCGGCGGGCGGTATGTGCATGTGATTGCCGACGGTGGGCTTAGCCGCTCCGGGGACCTCGTGAAGGCGCTGGCCCTGGGGGCGGACGCGGTCATGATCGGCGCACCGCTGGCTCGCGCATCTGAGGCGCCGGGCCAGGGCTGGTACTGGGGCAATGAGGCGCATTCGCGGGACTTCCCGCGTGGGGTGCGCACCCCCCTGGGTGTGGTTGGAACTCTCGAAGAGGTGCTGTATGGGCCCTCGCACCATGTGGATGGTACCCGCAATATTGTGGGCGCCCTCAAACGCGCAATGGCGAACTGCGGCTACCTGGATTTGAAGAAATTCCAGAAGGCAGAGATGACGATTGTGCCCGAATACCGGGGATAACCGCGGGCAGTCGCATTCCGTTGAGAACGCCAGAACCGAACGAACATTCTCTTTGCTAAAGTGATGCGCCCCCACCGGGTATTTTACCGGTGGGGGCGCAGTGTTAGAGGTGCAGCCGTTGCGGTTTTTGTGTGCCAAGCTGGAGCATTGTGCGCACCGCGTGGGCTGGTTATCTGCCGTTAGTCTTTTGTGACGGCAGGCTGTTGGTTGAGTGAGGGAACCTCGCCGACTTTCGGGTACCCAGCGAACGGAATCTCGGTGGATTGCACAGTATCCTGGGTGGGTACGGTGCAGCTGTCAATGTACTTGGGGTTGTACTCTTCGACCTTGAACTTCATGGTGAGAGAGCGCTGCTTATCTCCTTTGGTTTTGCCAGAAGAAATGGTCACGCTGTGTTCCTCACCAGGTTTCCAGTCGGCGGGCACCTCAATGTCACGGGTGAACGACGTCTCTTCCTCAGAGAGCTTGAAGGTCATTTCACCCTGCCCGTTTACCTTTGACTTGCCGTCATCCAGGGTGACGGTAATATCCGAGGGAAGATAGTCTTCTCCATACGTCCAGTCAGACCCTCCAATCGTGAACTTCTGCCCCGCATATACGGTCTTCGGGGCGGAAACAGTGGCCGCCTCACTGGTGTTATCGCTTACCAGGCGGGTCTGTTCAGACGCGGACGCAGGGTCGATAATCCGTTTGGTTTCGCCGGGCGCGGTACCTGCATCTTCAGCCTTGAACCGGGAGAGCGTGTTTGCAGTAATATTCACGGATTCCTTGCCGGGGTATTCGTCCACGCTGGCGCTCTGGTACTCGCCGGTGGTGGGGTCAATGCGGAAGTCCACATTTGTGTTTTTGTACGTTTTATCACGGGAAACAGCCACTACGGAGCCGTCGCCCTGAATCGTGAGGAAGTTTACTTCGCTGGGGGATACGCGCACATCTTTGACTACCTTGTTCTGGCGGGTGTCGAATACCGCTACGTTCCCGGCGTCTTTACTAATCTGCTTACTTTCGCCGTAGTCGGCAACGTACAGCAGGTCACGTTCTTCATCGTGGGCTAGGGCTCCACTGAGGTAGCCGTGCTTTACGTAGTCTTTGACCTGCCCGGTGTTCTTGTCAAGCTCGTAGATACCGGAATTAATGCCGTTGCTACCCTGCGCCGAAATGTATAGCTTGCCTAAGGAGTTATCGTAGGCGATGCCATGCGGTTGCGTAGGCACGCCAGTTTGCTCAGCCCCGGTGACCTTGAGGCTGCGCTTGTGCGTGAACGTGTCGGCGTCAAAGACCAGCACCTCGTCGGTACCCCAGTCGGTCACATATAGCTCACGGTCGGCGCTATTGAGCGCGGTGTGCATTCCGAAGGAATCGTACACGCCTTTAGGATAGTCAAGGCTCTTGATTTCCTTGGTCTTGGGGTCGATCGAGTACATACCCGTGCCGGTAACGAACAACTTACCGGTGACTGGGTCAATCTTGATTTCGCGCGGATGCTGGATAGTCTGCTGGTCCCGTTTCTTGTTAGGGTCGTAGCTGGTCCACACCTGCTGCAGGGTGTTTATATCGTAGGCGCTGACGGAGTAGGTGAGTCCATCGGTCACCCAGATTAGATCGTGTTCATCGTCTACGGTGATACCCAGGGGCGCGCGGAACTGCTTGAGGTTAGGAGTCTTGTTTTCGGTATCGGGCACAACCGGGATTTTTGCGGTCGCTTCGATCTGCAGGGTCTCGGGGTTTACCCGGGCAAGGGTGCTAATATTCGTTGACTCTGCGGCACCGCTTTCGGCGCTGGAAACGTAGAGCTTATTCTGCTTCTTGGAGTAGCCGCTCGTGTACTGCCCAGGCAAGCCCTGAGTTTTCTTCGCGCCGGTGATGTTCACGGAACGGTAGGTGCACTGGTTCGGGGTGCTGGAGGATCCATTTCCGCTACCGGGGGTGGAGCCGCCGGGTGCTGATGAGCCTGATGATTTGGTGGTTGAGGAAGGGGTAGTAGCGCCTGCAGCCGGGAAGCCGAGCCCAACAATAAGCATAGAGCATGCGCCGAGGGTCGAGATAATACGAGGGTTAGTGAGGCGGTAAGACATATTATTCTCCCAAGTCGGAACCGAATACAAGAAGACTTTTTAGTCTTACCTAAATACGCTATCAGATAAGGCAAAGTTAATTAATGGAGAGTCTAATCACAGTCTATGAGTGCATTCTTCGGGCTTGAATATAAATATGCAATGATGCTTTGGCGGCAAGAACCACAATGACCATACGCGGGGCACAGACGCATTAAACCCCGTAGCATGAATAGGGCAGGCGGGTAGCGTGCAGTGGTTTACGGTATTTCGCAGGTAAGGCGAGAGGAAAAATTGTGGGCGTTCATTACCTATATCCCGTTCTCAGTTCAGAGGATACCCTCATTGATGTCGAAGCTTTCTTACGTGAGGGTCAGCGAAAATGGCCCGGGTGTAAGACGGCGCAGTGGACCGCTGAGGAAGACCGCTTGACGGATGCCGACATCATTATTACCCCTGATGGGGCATCGACGATTATTAGTCATTTCACTGATGGTCGGCTCATATCTGTTGATGGGGCAGATTTTGAGGAGGCCGTAGATATTGCCGCGTGGGTGCGGTCTTTGAACCCAGACCCTGACGTGGTGCTATGGTTTACATCCAGTGCTTTCGATGGTCACACTGTCTTGACTCCGGGAATTACACCCCAGCAGGTGCTTGATCAGTGGGTGGATCATCGTGAGCATGACCCTTATGTGGAGTACCCTCAGTACTTCTCGTGAATGATGTAGTCATAGTGAAAGGGGGCGAGGCTGATATGGGCGCGGTAAACCTTGGGAGTATGGCGATACCGGCAAGCTAGTAGTGATTGGTTGCTGCGGCAGCAGAGCTGGTTTTTAGAGCCGGATAGGAGATAGGAAGAGGCTAAGGCACATGACAGATGAGGCTATTGGTGTACCCAGCGGGACAAATCGGGCTATGTCGGAATGGACGTGGCAGGACTACCTGAGCTGGGGACAGGAGATTAACCAAGAGCGGATGGAGGCCGACTGGAAGGGCCTGTGGGACTACGCACCGCCCAATACAGGAGCCTCTGAAGAAACACTGGCACGTACTGAGGCTCAGCTGGGTTTTCGTTTGCCAAAGTCCTACCGTGACTTTCTCAAGGTAGCCGACGGCTGGCCCTGCTTCTACCAGGACATGACGATCTTCTCCACCAGTGACCTTCTTGGCGGCGAACTGCGTAGGCTGGGCGGGGTTCAGCTGGAGCTGGAGGAATGCATTGAGGCTATGGCTTCAGACGGTGTTATCGCTGCTGACCATTTCATGGTTGCCGCCGCACAGGGGTCGATTGACATCGTTCTGATGGGACGGCCCGGTACCCCAGCAGAGGGGACTGCCTCGTGGGTGCGCGGTGAAGTACTAGGACGCTACGACGATCTTCTGGACTATTACCTGTCTATGATGGAGTACAACAAGCTCGAAACCGCCGATCTCAGAAAGGACTTCGGCCCCAAGCCCGACGGCGTTCCTCACGCTGTCCTCGATACCCGCCCCAATGAAGGGGAAGACTGACGTAGTTCGCATAGCTAGGTGGGCTATGGCGTTCTCACGCCCGAGGCTGCTCAGCATCTTAAGAATCTATCGACAAGCTCTAAAAATCCCAGAAGAGAGACCGAATTCTCATATGTTAAATGAAGCAAACTCCACACCGTCAGGTTTTCGCGCGTATCCGGTCGAGCAAGCGGTGGCCATCATCCGAGCAATAGCTGAGCATCGGTGGCCTATGACTGTTGACGAGGCATTCTCGTTGCGAGATCAGTTCGGCTGGACACCTGCTCCCGACGATGGAAGGTTTTTCGTTACCCCCGTCAGTAACGGAGAGGAAGACGGCCACATAAGCCTAGACGTCAGCGACAATAAATTTGTATCGGGAGTCTCTTTCCGCTTGACCAGCCTCGCCCCACCAGAACCAGGCCCGGAAATTAGGGCATTGATACAGTCGGCACGTTCAGACTATATCGCCGGACTCACATCACTGTACGGGGCTGCAACCCCCGGCCCTAGCAGCAAAGTGGAAACTTTGTCTTGGTATTTGCCGTCACGCGCGAGTGTCGGTTTAGGAGTCGGCAAAAGACTTGTGTCCGCGACAATTGAATCGCCAGCGATGACTGATCTTACTGAAGCTGAAGAGAAGTATTTTGCGGAGGGTGGGGAGCTTTAACGCTGTGCGCCGCTGGTTTGCTGCCAGCTATTTTTGGTTCTGGGTCCTTACCGTACCGGCTAGACTGCGTTCTACACTGGGAAACGACGCATCTCTGCAAACTATTCACCGGGACTTTTCCCCGCGTAGGTTACCAACGGCGTTAGGGGCACATCACGCAGACGCGTTACCCTAGATACGTGTGGAAATTGGCGTTTACTCCCCGCTGGTTGGGCGGGCTTTTGCTGGCTCTCGTCTTCGTGACGGGGTTTGTTGCGCTCTCCAGCTGGCAGTTTAACGCCTCCACGTCGGGCCAGGTGCACGCGGATACTGCCAAAGATACTCTGCGGCCCTACACGGACATCCTGAAACCTCACGAGCCGGTCACTAATATTACTGTGGATACCGTGGTGCGGGCGAAGGGCAGCTACGTTGCGGGGTCTTCCATGCTGGTGGCGCACCGCCTCAACGATGGGGAACGCGGCTACTGGGTGCTGAGCGAATTCATCCCCGAAGGCACTGATACTGTGACCGCCCAGGGGAGCACCAAGCCCCGCGCTATTGTTGTGGCCCGCGCCTGGGTGAAAGGTGAAGGGGATGCGCCTGCGGCTATCCCCGCCGAGCCGACCGGCACCGTTGAGGTGGCGGGCCGGGTGGTTAACGCGCAGGGGCCCACCGAATATAAGCGCCAACAGCAGCGGATTCTTGAGAGCGCATCCCCGGCGCAGCTCAGTAACCTGTGGGATACGCCCCTATACGACGGGGTGCTGGCACTGGCCGCTGAGGTCCCCGAGGGGCAGACTATCCCCGTGACTGAGCATCATACGATTGCCGAGAATTCTACGGTGATCGGGCAGTCGCAGGATGTGCGGCCGATCCGTGCCACTCAGGCGGTGGATGATACGAGCGTGAACTGGCTGAATATTTTCTACTCACTTGAATGGTTGATTTTCGCGGCGTTCGCCCTCTACCTGTGGGGCCGCATGCTTAAGGATGCGGCGCATCGTGCCGCCGAACCCGCCGAATACACCCAGTATTTCGAGTACGAGGGCGAATACTTTGTGGATGAGGCCACCGGACGCCCCTACTATTGGGACCCTGCCGATAAGCAATACTATTTCTTCGATGACGCCCCCAGCGCCTCCTCTCCGGGAGAGCCCCATACGAAAAAATAAGAACGACCGTTCTTCATAGCTAGGTTTTGCATCACCACTGCACACACGAAAGGTGAATATGAGTAAAGAACACGGTTCCGAGACAGATAGCGCACCTACCCCAGGGGCACCCCAGCCGGTGGAACGCACCGACGGGCGCAAAGTCACCCTGTCCCCGAACGCTTCAAAGGCACCTGCGGACGGGGCTGGGCATGCGCCCCAGGGCGGGTTTACGGTGCGCAAAAAATTCGGTGGTACGCAGGCGCAGATTCGTTCGGCGCTCACCTTCTATAAATGGTGCGCCTGGATATCCGGTACCTTCCTGCTGCTGCTGGTTCTTGAGATGATCAGCCGTTACGTGCTGGGCTTCGACCTGGTGGCCGGTGGTACGGAGGCGGCAAGCGGCAAGTCTGTGGCCTTGGGGGTGCTGAACCGCGAAACCGGTAATCTCACCGGCGGGGTGAACATCTCCACACTGGTGCTTATTATTCACGGCTGGTTCTACGTGATCTATTTAGTGTCATGCTTCCGTATCTGGCTGCTCATGCGCTGGGGTATAGCCCAGTTTATTGTGATGGCGCTCGGCGGCGTGGTGCCGTTCCTCTCATTCATCGTTGAGAAGCGCATCCACGCAGAAACCCTGGCGCAGCTTGACGCTAACCCGCAGGCCACTAAGCGGTACTAGGCCCCGGCGTTGGTGGACACCGCCAGCGAGAACTGTTGTGAGAGCACCACATAAAACCTTTATCTCTCCCGTAGAATAGAAATACAAGACTTCGCGCGCTCGCGCGGAATTTCGACCTGACACGTGAGGAAAATCCGTGACCGACTCTGTACACCCGGATCAGCTTGAAGAGCGTCCGGTTCTGGTGGTAGATTACGGTGCCCAGTATGCGCAGCTTATTGCTCGTCGCGTGCGTGAGGCGGGTATCTACTCTGAAATCGTTCCCCACTCTATGAGCACCGAAAAGATGCTCGCTAAAAACCCTGCCGCGATTGTGCTTTCGGGCGGGCCTTCATCGGTGTATGCCGAGGGCGCCCCCCGTGGCGATAGGGCACTATTTGAGGCTGGCGTGCCGGTCTTCGGCATCTGCTACGGTTTTCAGGTGATGGCGCAAACCTTGGGCGGTACTGTGGCGCAGACCGGTTCCCGCGAATACGGCGCAACCGATGCGACCCTGTGCGCAGTTGATTCTTCGTTCCTCACCGGTACTCCGCAGACGCAGAACGTGTGGATGTCGCACGGCGATTCCGTGACCGAAGCCCCCGCCGGGTTTGAGGTTCTGGCGCAGACCCCGGGTGCGTCCGTGGCGGCGTTCGTGGATGAGCACCGCAAGCTGGGCGGCGTGCAGTGGCACCCCGAGGTGAAGCACTCCGACTACGGCCAAGTTGCGCTTGAGAATTTCCTGTACAACATTGCTGGGCTTAAACCCACCTGGTCAACCGCCAATATTATTGAGGAACAGGTTGCGAAGATTCGTGAGCAGGTTGGCGAAGACCGCGTGATTTGTGCGCTTTCTGGCGGCGTGGATTCTTCTGTTGCTGCGGCTCTCGTGCATAAGGCCGTGGGCGATCAGCTGACCTGCTTCTTCATCGACCACGGGCTGCTGCGCGCGGGCGAGCGTGAACAGGTTGAGCAGGATTACGCCGCGTCAATGGGTATCCGCGTGATTACCATTGACGAGTCAGAGCGTTTCCTCACCGCACTGGCTGGTGTGAGTGAACCCGAGCAGAAGCGTAAGATTATTGGCCGCGAGTTCATCCGCTCCTTCGAGCAGGCCGAGCGCAAGCTCATTGAGGAAGCGGGCGAAGAGGGCGCGCAGATCAAGTTCCTGGTGCAGGGCACCCTGTACCCGGATGTGGTCGAATCCGGCGGTGGCGAGGGCGCAGCGAATATTAAATCGCACCACAATGTGGGTGGTCTGCCTGAGGACTTGGCGTTTGAGCTGGTCGAGCCGCTGCGTACCCTGTTTAAGGATGAGGTTCGCGCGATTGGTCGTCAGCTGGGTGTTCCCGAGAAGATCGTGGCGCGTCAGCCGTTCCCCGGCCCGGGTCTGGGTATTCGTATTGTGGGTGAGGTGACCCGCGAGAACCTTGAGACCCTGCGCGCGGCGGATGCGATTGTGCGTGAAGAGCTGACCGCCGCCGGTCAGGACGAGCATATTTGGCAGTGCCCCGTGGTTCTTCTCTCCGGTGTGCGTTCGGTGGGCGTGCAGGGCGATGGCCGCACCTACGGGCATCCGATTGTGCTGCGCCCGGTTTCTTCAGAGGATGCGATGACCGCCGACTGGTCGCGCCTGCCCTACGATCTGCTGGCAAAAATCTCGAACCGAATTACGAACGAAGTCAAAGACGTAAACCGTGTGGTGCTGGATGTCACCTCCAAACCCCCGGGAACCATTGAGTGGGAGTAACGCACTAGGGGAGTAGCCCCTACGATTCAACCCAGTTTTGAGTAGATAAGCCGCCCGGCATGGCCTGAATTTTCAGGATGCGCCGGGCGGCTTTGTATTTCTCGTGAAGGCTTGTGGCATGACTTTGGAAGACTTCTTCAATTCCTTCTGTAACAGAGCACAGTTTCGGATACCCATTGATGGGAATGTGAAAGTCCGAAGCGTACTCGGTAACAGGTGTAGGCTTGGTTGCGAGAGAATCTTGCTGGTGTTCTCGATATTGTTCTGCTTGTGGTTTTGCCGGGGCTCAAACCTGCAAAGTGAATAAACCTTACAATAAGTGTTACCAGCATAATGAGAAAAGCAGTACTAATAACTGATAATATCGGCTTTCCCATCATGAGAAATGGGGATGGTGTTATAGATAAGAGTCACGCACTATTAGGGGCAGGAATCGTTGTTTTTACTGTCCTCTAGGGGTGCCTCTAATGCTTAACCCTCAGTTTTTTCTGAAAGTTGGGCGGTCTTCTTAATACTATTTGTCGTGACAACAATCATTAAGATGTCCAAAATAACTTCGTAAAGGGCTACCATAACCACCACTATTGTAAAAGAGTTCTCGGCAGATGAAGATGGATCAAGAAGCCGCCCTAGCATAAACGGCACATAGATAACCTCGGAGATCGGGGCAACAATAAGGCCGTAAATATTGACACCTCGTATCCACCGAAACTTGACTGATTTCCTAAACCGCATAAACGCGACAACCTGCAAGATAACGTGAATCATGTAAGGAAGTACAATAACGGCAATACTAAACATACCCACCAAGATAAGATCATCATATCCACTGGGCGCAGATACCAAAACGTTAATGAATACACAGACAAAAACAACCAGCACGATAAGCGCAGGAATAATAATCAAAACATTCCTGATGGCCTGTGCTATGAGAAGACTTTTGTGGGTTTTGGGGTCTATATCAAACTGTTGTGATATGCGTTTATGAGGCTCTTCCTTTACCTCAGCGCCCTGAAACTCCGGGGACGCCTGGGGATCCAAGGACATCTTACCGTCGGCACCTTCTAAACCATACAGCTGTGTATATTTTGGCTCTTGTTGGGAATTCTCCGGATTATTCGATGCACTTTGCTTTTCCACGGGAGGTCGCGGGTCATTATTATCAGCGGTTGAAAAATTCTTATCGGTGCTCATTGCTGTTCACCCTTATCTTTCTTCTGCGACCTAACTTTAACGTATTGACAAGGAATTTCTACTATCAGATCCTCATGATGCTTCTTCAAGGATTCTGATTCATCACCCAACTCGTACGCCTTTCCCTGAGAACCGTTTAGAGCATCGTCATATATTCGAGGTTTAGCGACAGTGACTCTCTTATCCTGAAAAGCATGAGGATATTTCCTTTTGATCACGGTTATCGTAACGATCATAAAAATGCTCATGATCGCTTCAAGAACGCAGGCACCTAGCATCCACCACAATGGCTGCACATCAGCATTTGGAACCGACGTCTCAATCACGAACAATGTATAAAAAGCGCCAAGAGGCGCAACAATTAGCAAGCTATAAACATTAGTTCCCCTAACCCAAGCGAGCCGAGTTTCTTTCTCTGCCCGTGACCATGCCACAGCCTGCAAAACAAAATACAAACCAAAAGGCGAAAAAAGGATTAGGACTAAAGGATTAGAGAGCAATGGCAGTAACAGCACTACCAATATGAGCTCAAGAGCAGTCCTTATAATCTGCACAGTTATAAGAGCAGGAGGAAACGAGTTCTGCTTCTCAGTCGAATCTGCCGCTAATTCTTTCTTGACATCATGAACATCTTGAGTCTGAATTGTTCCATGCTCAGGTTTTGAAAGGTCTTTATTAGTAGTCACAGCTTCACCCTAAGCTTATAGCCTGGGTATTCAGTGGAAGCTCCCTGAATATTCTCAAAAATAATGTTTTCAATTTTCCTAAAATCAAACAGGTTATTTATGTGAATAAAGCAGGGTTTCTAACGCTTTATGGGGTATCTATTAGTGGGGTACTCCCTAGATAACAGTAAATCGGGATCGCAGATTTTCTTCGGAGTGTAGGCTGCGTTCTCACCGCAAATGTCTGCTCCCGTTTTTATTTTCCCTCTATCCCGTTTCCCGCCAGCACCTGTCCTGAGTATTGACAACCAGTTGTCATATTTGTAAACTGGTTGTCATAATTGCTGCTGGAGGAAAAATGGATGCTTCATTACTGAGCGAACTCGTGGTGCAGATCTTCCGTATGAACGGGGCACTCACCACATGGGGAGACCGGTTCGCCGCCGAAAGCGGCCTCACAACAGCGCGCTGGCAGGTATTAGGCGCAATCTCAATGGCGAAAGAACCGAGTACATCACCTCAAATCGCTGAACGCATGGGAATAACCCGGCAGGGTGTGCAAAAGCAGCTCAACCTCCTGCGGGATGAGGGGCTGGTTATGCCCATCGAAAACCCCGCGCATAAACGTTCCCCGCGGTACTCTTTGACCGAACACGGCGAGCGGAAACTAGCGGAAATCCGCAAACGCTGGCGCCAGCAGGTTGAACAGTGGAGCGGGGGGCATCAGCATGAATCTGTGAGTGCCGCTCTTAAAACCCTAGACGTTTTATCTCAGCAGCTTAAGGAATAAAACACATACGAAAAGCTACCGGCGGAGGTTTAGATATGAATCCCGTTCTATTAACCGTAAACACTATTTCTGCACTCGTAACAATCGCCAGCGCATTTTTGGCGATATATCGTCCAGGGCTTATGGTTCACGCTTCTTCTGTTGATGCTAATGCTCGTTTCTATGTGTATATGTATGCTGTGCGCGCCATACCGGCCGGAATAGCCGTGCTTATTGCACCCTTCTATTTTCGAGGCGGTGCCGTTTCCCTGCTTCTTGTGACTTTTGCGGTCATGCAGGTGGGTGACGCATTGATTGGCTGCACCCGCAAAGAATGGGGCATGGTGCTTTTCCCTTCACTTAGCGCGGTGATTCATACAGTTGTTGCCTGTGCAGTACCGGGCGTATAGAGGCCATCCGCTGGGGTCGCCGAACTTTGGGAACTGTGCGTATAATTTCTGCTCCTATACAGCTCGGCCGAGGTGGAAAAGTGCTCTCTTTCTGCGGCTGCGTTTAGACTATTGTACAGTTGGTGCAAGAATATAAAGGAGAAATATGCTGCAAAAGATGGTGACCGAAGCTGTCATTCACGATTTTTACGGTCTGCAAAAACTGGCAGGGGAGAAAACCATCTACGGCTGCGCCTTAGTGACAGACAGCGACTTCGGCTCGGTCTTTATGAGCATGAACACCGTACGTGAAGCGGGCGACCCCACAAGCTACGACTGGGATATATACAGCTGGGAGTACACTAGCGACCAGCTCAATAACAGTAAACTGCCGAGGGTGAGCAAGAAACTGTGGCGGCTGCTGGATCGTTCAGGAGATTCACTGCAAGACACCGTTCTGCCCGTGTTTGTTCAAGCCCTCAAACACCTGCAACAAGATGTTGCGCGCACCGGGTGCGATACCGACACCATCTGCTTTTTCGTGACCATAACAGATGACGACAATGCCGAAAATATAGAAAATATGACTGCACGCGATATTAACTCAGGCCGAACCCTCAACGCTTTCCTCACCCGGCCATAGGCATCCGGTCATAACTAAATGCAGCATAAACCTGGGAACTATAAAAGCACGCAAAAACAGCTCCCGCACTGTGTGCATGTGTGCTCAAGCTCCTGTGAATGAGACAAGAGCGCCGGGAGTACTACACGGTTTAGCCCCTCAGCAGCGTATAAAAATGCTGTTGGTACCGCAGCACCGGGGGAGTGCGCCGTAACAATCACGACCGGTACGGCAGAACATAACCCCTAGTCGGCGCGATAATGGACACACTATTTCCTTCAACCTTCCCCTGCTGCTACACCTAAAACTCACCTAAAGATTGCAGGATGTGTGAGTGGAAAATGTAAAGAATGTGCGTATAGAATTGAGAATAAAGAAACTTCCGGGCCATAAAAAGACCACCTCAACTAAACACTAAAAGAAACCTGCAACACCTTTTCGCGGGTATTTCTTAGCCTTACTTTAGTCGGGTAGTCTGCGATGGGGAGTACCATAAACACATACTCCACTATTCACTCAGCGATGGAGCTACCAATGTCACTCAACTACGAAAATATAACCCCGTCACGGTCCGCAAAAAAATATGCGTGGACTGGCGGGTTCCACAGGGGCTCAGCTGAGCACCTGGCGTACCGGCGTGCCCGCCGCGCCGAACGCGAAGAAGCAGTCGATAAAGTCATTAATGTTCTTTCCGTCGGATGCGCAGGCATCCTTGGGTGGGTGATCCTGCCGTGCACACTCCTGTGGTCGTTCACGGTACTATTCGCCCCCGCCGCCCCCGCCACCGCGCAGCTGGTCTCCACAGGGGAGACCATCACGGAGCAGCTGGGAACATCGAATCAGCTCTCACTATGGGTACTGCTGGGCGTACCGTTCCTGCTGGTGTCGCTGGCACTCGTGCTGAACTTTGGGCTGGGCCCATACTCGCTGTACTTTATGCGTGAAACCGCCGTCGCAACCCGCATCAAAACCCTGCTGCTGGGTCTGCCGTTTACCCTGGCGGTGGGGTCGCTGATCGCGTGGCTCATGGCAGACGGGGCCGCACTGGGGGTCTAAAGCACACCCCGCCCCAGAGGTCTTCGGGCGTACCCCCAGCAGATGGTTTTTCTATTCAGAAAAGTTTTTGTACTCAGAGAATTAATATGGCTTCTGAATACAAAAACCTTCTCTGTAGACGGGGTTACGGAGCTCACCCTACAATGAGGGGAAGTACCCGCCAGAAGACAATAAATAAAAGGAGCGTGCACCGTGAAAACCCTAGGCATTATCGGCGGCATGAGCCCTGAGAGCACCGCCCTGTACTATCGGATCATTAACCGTGAAGTCAACCGCCGCCTCGGAGGCAACCACAGTGCCGATATCGTGATGCACAGTGTAGATTTTGAGGAAGTCGTGCGTCTGCAAAAAAGCGGTGACTGGGAAGTCGCTGGGGCTCTGCTGGCGGCAAGCGCCACAAAACTTGAGGGTGCGGGTGCGCAGCTGCTGCTGGTGGCCACAAACACCATGCACAAGGTTGCCCCCGCAATAGAGCGTGCCACCACCGTACCGCTACTGCACGTAGTTGACGCCACCGCCACCGCCATCCAAAGGCAGGGGCTGCAGAGGGTGGGGCTGCTGGGCACAACCTTCACCATGAGCGACGGGTTCTACACCGAGCGCATGGCGGCGCAAGGAATCCAGACGATCGTACCAACCGAACCGGAACAGGCAGAGACTAGCCGCATCATCTTTGAGCAGCTGTGCCTGGGCCGTGTGGAGCCTGAATCCGTGCAGTATCTTCAGCAGGTCATTACAGGGCTGAAGGAACAGGGCGCCCAAGGCGTGATCCTGGGGTGCACCGAACTCTGCCTGGCAGTAGAAGCGGACAAGACCCCGCTGCCGGTCTTTGACAGCACCACCATTCACGCGCTCGCGGCAGTAGAGGCAATGTTAACGCCGCCGCCTCCCGCATAAACCCCGCTTCTTGACCGAAATAAATAACTTGCTCCCCATGAAAAGACTAGCTGCAGCCCTTGAATATAAAGTTCCACCGCCACTTATTGGGGCACTGTGCGCCTCACTGATGTGGCTCATCTGCGGGATGCCGCCGCTGACAGGCAGACCACCGCTGCTGCTGGTTCCCGCCCTTGCACTGGTTGTACTCGGCCTAACGGTAGACGCGGTGGGGGTGCTGTCATTCAGACGTGCCCGCACCACAGTGAACCCGTTCGCCCCCGAACGCACCGTAAACATTGTCTCCTCCGGAATATACCGTTTAAGCCGCAACCCCATGTACTTGGGCATGGCCTGCATACTTACCGGGTGGGCAGTGTGGCTGTGGCAGGTGCAGGCTGTGCTCGGGGTGGTGCTTTTCGTCGCCTGGATAACGCGTTTTCAGATCATTCCTGAAGAGCGGGTTCTCACCCAGAAATTCGGTACAGAATACCGGCAGTACCGCCAACGGGTGCGGCGCTGGGTATAAGCCCATCACCTGCTAAAAATTGTGTATGGCTGGCTATGCGGACATACATCCTGCCCAACCGAAACCCTGAATGGTTCAGGGAGTCACTATCGTATGTGTGCCTTTTACAGGATAGACTTAATAGCGGTGGGATCTCATGAAAGACGGTGATATGCATGAATCGTATCTCAACCCATTTTCTCGATTTTGAAGGCATTAAAACCGCGTACTACAGTACGGAGGGTGAAGGCACGCCTATCATGCTCCTTCATGGTGGCGGGGTGGATCACGCCATGCTCTCCTGGAAAACGATCATGCAGACCTGGACCGGATCTCAGCCTTTAGTTGCCCTGGATCTGCCGGGGTATGGAAACAGCGATAAACCCGAATTAGAGTACTCGCTGAGTTTCTACACAGGCTTCCTCAATGCCTTCCTGGATACATTGAACGCTCAAAATGTTACCTTGTGTGGCCTTTCAATGGGCGGCGCCATTGCTTTGCAATATGCGCTGCGGTATCCGAACTATATTGGCAAGCTGGTGCTGGTGGCACCTTGGGGTGTGTCCGCTTCAGCACCGTATTCACTCATGGGACGGTTGCTGGTGCGTTTGCCACTCAATCAGGCGACATATAAAACATTGCAGAACAGGTGGCTGGCAAAGAACATTATTGCCGGGTCACTGATTGGAAATCGCGAGAAAATTACCCCCGAAATTCTGGATGAGGTGCAAACTGCCGCCCATTCGAAAGACGCGGCACGAGTTTTTCAATCATTTCAGATCAGTGAGCTGTGGGGAGAACCTCCGGTCGGGCACCTAATACCGCTTCTGCCACAGATCAAGGTGCCAACCCTATTTATTCAAGGGGATAAGGACCCCGGCGTCAAAGTCGGTGATGTGAAGCAGGCAGCCGCATCTATGCCGAATACACGGGTCGAAATTTTTGAGCATCATAAGCATTGGGTTCAGAAAGAGAGCCCCGAACGGTTTGTGGATATAGTGCGCGACTTCATCGAGTCGTAACTCTTGTCATACTGAACGAACAGTATAAAAATGAACTCCGGGAAGCGCTTTGAGAACAATACTTTCCGGTAATCGGCGGGAACAGCAGTCTCGGCTGGACATGCGCAAAACGTCTTTGAACTCTGAATAATGCAGCTTTGGGCGTATTACAAGGCCCTAGAGGGTGGGTAATACGCCCAAAGATGCGTTATTCGGGTTGGGAACAGAGGATAACCTACTTCACGATGCGGTAAACCTTCGCTTCGTAGGGGCGTAGGGTGGTGCCGGCATCGGTCGGCGCGCCGGTGTCATCCCGGTAGTTGGAGTGCACCAGTTCGACGGATGCCCCGGCTGCACGCGCATCATCCAGCAGCGAGAAAGTGCGCTCCACCGACTCCGACGTGAAGTTAGAAACCACGAGCAGAGACTGGCTCGCATCGGTGCCGTCCGGGCCGCCGGTACGGGTGTAGGCGTATACTGCCTCATCCTCGGAGTGCGGAACCTCAACCGAATCTACGGGCGCGAACGAACCATATACCATCAAATCTTTGAGCTCACCGCGGCGCAGCTTCGCCAATTCCTGATAGTGGTAGAACACCGAATCCTGATCGTCCAGAGCAGCCTGCGCATTAATCTGCGGGTAGTTCGGGTTCACCTTCAGCCACGGCTCGACTCCCGCGTTCGTGAACCCACCGTTCGCCGAGTCATCCCACTGCATGGGGGTGCGGGCGTTATCGCGGCCCTTAATGTAGATAGCGCGCATCGCATCCTCGTGGCTGAGCCGCTGATGATCCACGTGCATATCCTCGTAGAAACGAATCGAATCGCCGTCGCGGTAGTCGTCGATCGACTCGAACCGCACATTGGTCATGCCCAGTTCCTCACCCTGATAAATATAGGGGGTTCCCTGCATAAAATGTAGGGTGGTTGCCAACTGCTTCGCTGAAAGCACCCGAAATTCGGGGGAATCGTTGCCGAACCGTGAGACCACGCGCGGCTGATCGTGGTTATTCCAGTACAGCGAACCCCACGCCTTGCCCTCAAGTTTCGTCTGCCACTCGTTCAGAATGCGCTTAAGCTCGGTTAGCTTGTACGGCGCATACGACCACTTGCCGCCCAGCGAACCTTCGGGGTCGTTATCGACGCCCATGTGGTCGAAGTGGAAGAGCATCTGCAGTTCGCCCGCATCGTAGCCCGCCCACAGCTTCGCGTCCTCGGGGCTGGTCGCGCTTGTTTCGCCCACGGTCATCACATCGTACTTCGAGAACGCCTCACGGTTGAGCTCTTTCATCCACGGATGCACCATCGTACCGTTCGCAATCACAAACGGGATCGACGACGTATGCTTTTCAAAATCAGTGGACGGGTCGTCCGGGAAGCCCTCAGGCTTAGAAATAATGTTGATGGCGTCCAGCCGGAAACCATCCACGCCCTTATCGAGCCACCAGCGCACCATCGCATACAGGTCTTCGCGCACCTTCGGGTTCGCCCAGTTCAGATCGGGCTGTTCCTTGAAGAAAATGTGCAGGTAGAACTGCTGCGTGCCCTCGTCCCACTGCCAGGCGGAGCCGCCAAATTCGGAAGCCCAGTTATTCGGAGGAATCGGGGCGCCGTTCTCGTCAAACCCGTTGGGGTCTTTCCAAATGTAGTAGTCGCGGTACGGGTTATCTTTTGAGGAACGAGACTGCACAAACCACGGATGCTGATCCGAAGTATGGTTTGCCACCAAATCCATCAGAATTTTGATGCCGTGCTCATGTGCGGTGGCCAGCAGCTCATCGAAATCTTCCATTGTTCCGAAATCGCTCATGATGGCGAAGTAATCAGAAATATCGTAGCCGTTATCCACGTTCGGCGAATCAAACACGGGGGAGAGCCAGATAACGTTAATGCCCAGCTTCGCCAGGTACGGGATTTTTTCGGTGATGCCGGGCAGATCGCCGATACCGTCGCCATTGGAGTCGTTGAAGGAGCGCGGGTACACCTGGTAGACCACCGCCTCCTTCCACCACTGCCGCCCGGCGTAGGAAGGGACCGCACGCTCTTCAGTCGTGGTTTCACTACTCATCATCAGAAGCCTTTCGTTAAGGGTTGCGTCGTTCGGCTCAGCGGGAAGACCCGTAAGCCGCATCGCCGCAGGTATGTCTGCAAAACTTTCAGTCAGGGTGTGCCAGCGCGCCACTCGCCGCGCACTCTACGCCCTACCGGTACAGGTACACCTTCGCCTCATAGGGGCGTAGAGTGGTGCCTTCGTCCGTGAACTCGCCGTGCTCATTCCGGTAGTTTGAGCTGATCAGCTCGGGTGCTTCTGCCATAGCCGCAAGCTCCTCAAGTTTCAGCACGCCCGGGTTCTTGAGCGCCAAAGAAGCGAGCTGACCGTCTGCATAGGGTAAAGACAGTGTTTCTTGGGTGAAATTAGCAACCACCAGCAGGGCGCGCTCGCCGGATGCGGCGGCATCTTCAGTAGAGTTCACGCGCAGGTAGGCGTACACCTGCTCATCCTCGGGGTCGAGCACACGGTATTCGCCGGTGAGCACGATGGGGTGTTCTTTGCGCAGATGAATGAGATCGCTGTAGTGGTAGAAAATAGAATCGTCGTTCGCCAATTCTTCGGCGGCGTTAATGTCGGTATACTGCGGGTTCACCTTCAGCCACGGGGTGCCGGTCGTGAAGCCCGCATTGTCGCTCGCATCCCACTGCATGGGGGTTCGCGCATTATCCCGACCCGATGCACTGATGTACCGCAGCATATCCTCGGGGCTAACCCGCTGGGACTCCACCACGTATTTACGCCAGGAATCATGGATTTCAAGGTCGTTGTAGTCATCTACCGAGTCGAAGAAAACATTGGTCATACCCAGCTCTTCACCCTGATAAATATAGGGGGTTCCCTGCATCATATGCAGAACCGTGCCGAGCATCTTACCGCTGACCTCACGGAACTCGGGGGAGTCATTGCCGAAACGTGAAACCGTGCGCGGCTGGTCGTGGTTATTCCAGTACAGCGAATTCCATCCGCGACCGTGCAGCCCCGTCTGCCAGTGGCTGAGAACATTCTTCAAATCCACCAGGTTAAAACGAGTGTCCGACCATTTGCCGGTGGCGCCGCCTGCGCTGGCGTCCACATCCATATGCTCGAACTGGAACACCATCTGCAGTTCGTGGCGGTCAAAACCTGTGTACAGGGCGGCATCTTCCACGCTCACGCAGGGAGTCTCACCCACGGTCATCACCGGGTATTTGCTGAGTACCTCACGGTTCATCTCGCGCAGGAACTCGTGCACGCGCGGACCGTTCGCGGCCACCGCCAGAGAATTATCTAGCCCTCCTGCGGTGACGGCGGGGTCATCTGGGAAGGAAAGATCCTTAGAAATCAGGTTGATAACATCCATGCGGAAACCGTCGACGCTCTTATCAAGCCAGAACCGCATAATGTCGTAGACCTCTTCACGTACTTTCGGGTTTTCCCAGTTGAGGTCGGGCTGCTTCACCGAAAAATAGTGCAGGTAGAACTGCTGAGTGCCTTCGTCCCATTCCCAGACCGATGGTGAGAAACAGGAAATCCAGTTATTCGGCGGAATCGGGGTGCCGTCTTCTGTGAACCCGGCAGGGTCACGCCACACATAGTAGTCGCGGTACGGGTTATCCTTAGCCGATCGCGCCTGGCGGAACCATT
Organism: Rothia aeria; assembly: GCF_016726365.1. Taxonomy (NCBI): domain Bacteria; kingdom Bacillati; phylum Actinomycetota; class Actinomycetes; order Micrococcales; family Micrococcaceae; genus Rothia; species Rothia aeria. The sequence continues at coordinate 2,164,015 of NZ_CP068102.1, forward strand.
CGTGCTCATCCGAGGTGTGGTTCACCACCAAATCCATCATGAGCTTAATGCCGTGCTCATGTGCGGTCGCCAGCAGCTCGTCGAAATCGGCCATCGTACCGAACTCGGTCATAATCGCCCGGTAATCCGAAATGTCGTAGCCATTATCGTCGTTCGGCGAGGCATAGATCGGGGAGAGCCAGATAACATCTATACCCAGCTTCGCCAGGTACGGGATTTTTTCGGTAATGCCGGGCAGATCGCCGATGCCGTCGCCATTGGAGTCGTTGAAGGAACGCGGGTAAATCTGGTACACAACGGGCTGCTGCCACCACTGAATTTCGGTTTTCATGAGCTGTCCTTCCACGGAATATATCAAATAAAGGTCTGAAAGCGGGATCGGTCGCTCAGCTGCGGCACCCTGCAGCTACCGCACTATCCGGGTTGAGCCTGTGACGGCAACGGCACGGGGTGCATCCTGGCGGTGGGCTCGAAACTCGACTCGTCAAGCTCTACCAGCACGCCGCTGTGATCGGAAATCGCCTCAGGAGAATTATCGCGGAATACCACCGCATGCGAAAGTACCTTCACTGCTCGGTCGGCAAACACGAAGTCGATGCGCTTGGCATCCTCCTGCCCTTCCCACCCGGCAATACCACGATGTACGGTGAATTCGCCGTCGGTACGCTCGGCGATCTCGCGGGTGTCCACCAGGCCGGAAGAAAGTGCCAGGTCGTACCCTTCGCCGCGCACCTGCGCCGCTGTGTTGAAATCGCCGCCTAAGAGAACGGGCGCATCCTGACCGCGCTCGGTGAGGGCCTGCGAAAGCCGCGCAAACTCCTGTGCGAAAAGCGGTTCGCCCTGAAAATCCCACCACGACATATGGGCGCTTGCACACCATACGGACCCCGCATCGGTACCCACCCGAACCGCGAGAGAAGACCTGCGTTCAACCCGGTCGTAGCTGTACTGCGGGCTCATCACAAGAGGATCGATGCGCTCAATAGGCACGCGAGAAAGCACCGCCACACACTCGTCATACCGATCCCACCCAATATGTGTTTCGGTCAGCGCCCACTCGTACTGAAGCCCTAAATCAGCCAGGAACCGAACCAGCAGCAGTGCATAATTATCCTCACGGATAGGAATACCGGCCCCGCCCTGGTACCCCAGTGGAGTATCCACAATAGGGGAGTGCAGGTACTGGTTGACCTCCTGCAACGCAATAACGTCAACCCGATGATGGGCGATAAAACGGGCAAGCTCATGAATCTTAACGATCTGGTGAGGCTCGCACCAGCTGTGGGTATTCAAGGTAAGAAAAAGCATAGGTATGTAGTTTTCGAGAGGTCGTGCGTTCAATAACACCACGCCACCTGCCACGGTGGGGCGGGCTACGGTTACATGCTACAAGAGAAACACCGTTTCAAAGCACTAAAAAACCGTGACAGTAGGTTAGTATTTTTACCCGGTACCGGGAGATGTTTCATGTTATGAAAAAATATGTCTAATCTCCCGCAACAGACGTGTAGCCCCGCCAAAAGGTGGGATGATGGTGCCATTCAAATACTGATGACATTCGCGCGGGCGCGTGTGCCTGCGTATTTTCTCGTAACCCGAAAGGCGTAAGCCTCATGATGGAAAAAGTTCAGAGGTTCGGTTCGGCCATGCTGGCCCCCGTGCTTCTTTTTGCCTTCGCCGGTTTGGCGGTTGGTATTGGCAAAGTTGCCACCCTAGAGAACATCGTTGGTCCTCTAGCTAATGAAGACACGATGTGGTTTAAAATCTGGGATGTCTGGCTCTCTGGCGCCTGGACCGTCTTCACTCAGATGGAGCTGCTCTTCGTGCTCGGCCTGCCGATTGCGCTCGCTAAGACCGCAAACGCCCGCGCCGTGCTCGAAGCTGGCATGGTCTACCTGACCTTCAACTACCTGAGCGGGACAATGCTCAAGTACTGGGGCCAAGACAGCGGTGGTATCTTCCAGCTCAACTACGGAGTGGATATTTCCGAGTCCGCCGCCGGTACCGGCCTGAAAATGATCGCCGGTATTAAGACCATTGACACCGGTATCTTTGGTGCGATTATTATCTCCGCCATCGTGGTGTGGGTACATAACCGCTGGTTCGACAAGAAGCTGCCCGACTTCCTGGGTATTTTCCAGGGCACCCAGTACGTGTACGCCGTGTGCTTCTTCCTCATGTTCCCCGTCGCGTTCCTCTTCACCCTGCTGTGGCCCTACGCCCAGCACGGTATTGAAAGCATGCAGGGGTTCTTCATCGCCTCCGGCGCGCTCGGTGTGTGGATCTACACCTTCTTGGAGCGCTTCCTCATCCCGACCGGTCTGCACCACTTCATCTACTCGCCGTTCATGTTCGGCAACGCCGTAACCCCCAACGGCATTGCGAAGGACTGGCCGACCCACCTGAGCGAATTCGCGCAGAGCGACAAGCCCCTGCGTGAGCTCTTCCCCGGCGGCGGCTTCGCACTGCACGGCAACTCCAAGGTGTTCGCACCGGCAGGTATTGCGGCGGCCTTCTACACCACCGCACGGCCCGAGAAGCGTAAAGAGGTTCTCGCCCTGGTGCTGCCCGTGAGCCTCACCGCGATGCTCATCGGCATTACCGAGCCGCTGGAATTCACCTTCCTGTTCGTGGCACCCCCGCTGTTCGCAGTGCACGCTGTGCTGGCTGCAACCATGGCGTCGATCATGTACATGTTCGGGCTTTCAGGCAACATGGGCGGCGGTTTGCTGGATAACTTCATCTTCCTCAACTGGGTTCCGCTGTGGCAGAACCACTGGCCGACCTACCTCATGCAGATCGGCGTGGGCCTGTGCTTCACCGTCATCTACTTCCTGCTCTTCCGCTTCCTGATCCTGAAGTTCGACTTCAAGACCCCCGGCCGTGAGGCTGAAGGCGGCGAAACGAAGCTGTACTCGAAAGCCGAGTACAAGGCCGCCAAGGCTGCCGAGAAGAAGGGCGGCGCATCCGCAGAAGACGGCGACACTGACCTGTACGCACCGCGTGCGGCTGGTTTCCTTGAACTGCTCGGCGGTGCCGACAACATCACCACCGTGAACAACTGCGCCACCCGCCTGCGCGTGTCGGTGGCCGATGAATCCCTGGTCGACACCTCGGATGCCGCGTTCAAGGACGCCGGTGCTCTTGGTATCGTACGCAAGGGTAAGGCATTCCAGGTGATCGTGGGCATGGACGTTCCGCAGGTTCGCGAACGTTTTGAAACCATGGTGAACACCAAAGCCTAAAACGTGAGCTGGGCTAAAACCCGCATCACGCGATAACACCACAAGGCTCCTGAGCCGCAGACGTTGTAATATTTTTAATATTGCTTGTCAGCGATTCAGGAGCCTTGAGTGGATTTACAAGATGTGGTGAATGCAAACCAGCACCGCTTCAGCGGTACAGAGCGCGAGATTCTGGCGTTTATGCTCGACAACGAAAAGTTCGTTGCCGAAGCCACCATCAGCTCCCTCGCGCACAAAACCTACACCTCAACCAGCTCCATTATTCGCCTCACCAAGAAACTGAACTTCTCAGGCTTTGCGGAGCTGAAATACTTCATCAAATCCTCCCTCACCCGCTCCGAACCCTACAACCCCAGGTTTATTGAGAGCGGTAAAGAAGACATCCTGCGAACCTACGACTACCTCGAACACATGGAGCTGTCGAAGCTCCTCGAAAAAATGCACGACGCCCGCACCATCTACTGCTTCGGCACCGGGTACGCCCAACGCAACGCCGTGCAAGAGTTCGCCAAATCCATGCAGGTGTGCGGCAAATTCTGTCACGTCATCCCAGCCCGCAACGAGTTTGAGAGCACCATGACCTCCATGACCACCAACGATTTGGTGATCCTCGTATCGTTCTCCGGGCAGACAGAGAACATGCGCGAACACGTAAAAATGCTTGCCCTGCGCAAAATCCCCATGGTCGCGGTCACCGCCCTCGGAGTGAACTACATGTCCTCCCACGCCGAATACTCACTGCACTACCAGAGCACTCCCACGCAGATCACCGGCCAGCGCGGCCCCTACAACTCATTCGTGGCGCTCTCAGTGCTGCTGGACTACCTGGTGCGCCGGTACATCGACCACATTGAGACCCGAAACCCCCAGCGGCAGCCCGGCGGGAACGAAACAGACCCGGGCACCGGCCCGGCAGAACCCACCGCCGACTAAACCCCAGAAAGCACACAAGACATGAACATCTTCGCCGCGCTTGACGACGACCGTAAACTCCGCCGTTTCCTCTTCTGGTACTGGCTCCTGGTGCCCTTCGCGCTCTTCGCCTGGATTCTGCTTGGCGCCGCGAACTCCAATATGACCTTCCAGCAGGCGCTTAACATTCCCTTCTTCGCTGTCGCGTTCCTCAACGGGTGCCTGACGATCCTGCTCGCGGGACTCTTCAAACTCGCTGGAAGCGAAAACGAACGCACCGAACGCGTCTTCACCCTCTACGCCCTCGCGGTGCAGATAGTGGTGGGGAACCTGCCCGGCGCGCTCGCCTGCTACCTGCTGCTGCGCGCCACCCGCGACTGGGATGAGACCGAAAAATTTGCGCCCACCTACCGTTGGGTACTCATCGCCGCCATGGTATTTTTGGGGATGGTGAGTCTGCTGGTTCTTGCGGCGAACATCCGCCTCTGGACAAGCTAAACACACACCTTAGCTGCTGCAAGGCCGCATAGGAAGGACGAACCGCAGAAACTACGGCACTATAACGCGCCACGGTGGGCTGCCCGCGAAACGCTGAACCCATCCGCCCGGCAAAGACACGAGGCGCACCCACCCGGCCGTATGATGTAAGAACGTGCAGAATACAACACACCCAAGGACGCACACGACGTGAACGGAACCCCCGAGACCCCCCAGGGCGCGCCCAGGACGGGAAACTCGCCAACCTCAGAACCCGCACCGGCACCCAACCCCGACGGGCCCCCTGAGGCACTGCCGCCGCACCTTGACCCCGCCAGCCACAGCTTCGACCCAGCGGCGGGGCTGGAACGCTGGGCGGAACAGATGGACATCTACACCGGCCCGGACGCGATGCTCAACTTTAACCGGGTTGACTATGTGCACATCGACCTCACCGCCGCAAACCCCTCCGGACTCGCCCAGCTGCTGGCCGGGCGGAAAACCCGCCTGTCCACCATTCTGCGCGAAAAAAGCCTGCTGGAGGAGGGGATGCGTGCCGCCCGCACCCTGCGCACCAAAATCTATGAGCTGTCCACCGACCACGGGCTAGACTCCGGGTATTTCGTGGCCGGTACCGCCTCCTGGCTCTCACGCTCCACCCGCGAGCACACCGTCTCCTACGAGAAACGGTTTATTGCCCCTATCCTCATGGCGCCGCTGAGCATCACCCCGCACCCCAGCAGCGACGACTACGAGCTGCGCCTTGCCGGTGCCGCGCGGCTTAACCCCGCCATGGTGCGCCAAATCAAACAGGAATACGATATTGACTTGGGCACCATGGACGTGGCGCAGCTGGCCAATTCCATGTCCCGCCTTGACCCCGAGCCCGTAATTGAGCGGATGCGCGCCACCACTGGGAACATCCCCGGGATGGCCATCGAATCACGGTTCTTCATCTCAACATTCGCCGACCTCAAAGAAAGCATGGGTGAGCTGCCGCACACCGCCCACACGCCGCTGGTGCGTGATATTGCCGCGCTCAAAGTCCCCGGGGTGCAGCCGAGCATCCGCCCGCTGGTGCAGAACCAGCCCCCTCATGACGACCGCAACCCGCAGCGGGAGACGCAGCTGCTTGACGCCGACCCGGCCGCACAGACCATTATTGATGCGGCCGCCAGCGGCAACTCGTTCACCGTCACCGCCGCCCCCGGCACCGAGCCGCTACGCACCGCCGTGAATATTGCTGCGACCCTCGCGGGGCAGGGCAAATCTGTGCTTGTGGTGGGGGAGAAACGCTCCACCCTGGCCGATTTCACCGCACTGCTTGAACGCAACGGTATTGATTCCCTCCGTTTTGATGTGCTCACCGACCGCGACGCCGAAGGCCAGCGCGCCGAATTCATCCAAGCCATTGTGCGCAACGAAACCGCTGCCATACCCGAGGAAGAGGAGACCACCGCCGAGCTGCTTGAAACCCGCCGCCGCCTGCACAGGCACACCGAGGCTTTGCTCTCGCACGAGCCGTACTGGAATATCACCACCTACCAGGCGCTGCAGACCCTCGCCGAACTCACCTCACGGAACGAGGCGCCCGCAACCGGTGTACGGTTTAGCCGCCGCATGCTTGATCGGCTGCTCGAACGCGAGAACCTCGCTCACGACCTCACCCGCCTCGCGGAGCTGGGGGCGTTCACCCCGGCAGCCCGCACCTCCCCCTGGTACCGTGCCCGCCTGGCCAACGACGAGGAGACCGCTGACGCTTACGCACTGGTTCTCACCCTCAAATCCTCCCTGCTGTCTCTGCGGGAGGCTATGAGCCGGCTCAGCCGCACCACCGGGTTACGGCTGGGCCGCACTATCGCCGACTGGCAGGGGCAGCTGCGTATTCTGCAGCGCATCCGGGAAACCCTGAAACAGTTCCGCCCCACCGTGTATGACCGGCCCGTCACCGACCTGATAGCGGCCACCGCGACCGGGGCGTGGCGCCGCGAAAACGGCATCGAAATGAGCAGTATGCAGCGCTCCCGCCTGCGCCGCGCCGCTAAGGAGTACATCCTGCCGGGGGTGAATATTGGCGACCTGCACGAGCAGCTGCGGATTGTGCAGGCTGAACGCGCAGAGTGGATCCGGCACACCGCCGCCCCACGCACCCCGCAGATCCCCGAGAACCTTGATGCGCTTGTCACCGCCTGCAATTCCCTCATTAAAGAGTTCGACGGGCTGCGGATCGTGCTGGATGACTCCCCGGAAGGCACCGACTTTACCCGCACCACCCTGGACGCACTCGAACAGCGTTTGGACGCGTTACTGGCCGACCGGGTGCTGCTGATGAGTCTGCCCGAGCGGGATACCCTCACCGCGCGCCTGCTGTGCCTGGGTCTGGATGAGCTCATGGAAGATTTGTACGCCCGGCAGGTGCCGGCACGGCTGGTGGCCGCCGAGCTGGAGCTGGCCTGGTGGCAGTCCGCCCTTGAGGAGTTGCTGCACGACCACGAGGGGCGAATCCTGGGCGGGCAGGCGCTTCGCGGCGTTGAGTCCCGGTTCCGCCGCGCCGACTACGCCCACATGCTGGGTGCTGCCTCACGCCTGCTGGAGTGCACCCGGCAGCTGTGGAACGACCGGATCGACACCCACCATGAGCAGGCGGCGTACCTTAAAAGCCAGCTGCGCGGGCATGAGTTTGTGCTTCAGCAGTTATTGGAGCACGCCCCAACGATGGCGAGCACCCTGCTGCCGATTTGGACGGCCAGCCCCTTCGCGTTGGCACGTCACGTTCCGCCCACTATGCGTTTTGACGCTGCGATCTTATTAGATTCCGAATCGACGCCGCTGGCGGCAAACCTGCCCGCCATTACCCGCGCTGAGGCGGTGATCGCCCTCGGCGACCCGCACTCCGGGTACCCGGCCCCGTTTATTGTTTCGGCACCGGCGACGGGGGCACCGGCACCGGCAACGAAACGGCTTGAGAGCACCTTTGACGCGCTTTCGAAGGTGGTGCCCTCGCTGCACCTGGCGCAGCTGGGGCGGGCCATGGACCCGGTGACCTTTGACTATTTGAACCGTGAGTTTTACGGGGGGCAGCTGCGGCAGCGCTCGGTGAGTGATGCAGCCTCCGAGCCGAAGCCGACCCTTAGCGTCGAGTACATTGATACGCGCGGGAAGGTGAGCGATAACGCCAACCAGGAATCGCCCAGTTTTGAGGTGGAGCGGGTGACCTTACTGGTGCTGGAGCACGCTTACCGGCGCCCGGAGCGTTCCCTGGCGGTGGTAACCGCGAGCCCTAAACACGCGCAGCGGGTGGCCGGTGCGGTGCGCAACGCCCTGAATAAATATCCGCAGCTGGCGCCGTTCTTTAAACCCGGAAAAGAACCGTTTAGGGTGGTTGATTTTACGCGCGCTGAGGGTATGGAGCGAGACACCATGATCTTCTCCTTGGGGGTGGGCCGCCCCCGCCCCGACCAGCGTACCCCCTACACGATGGGGCAGCTGTCGGAGGAGCACGGCCGGGAGGGGCTCGTGACCGCGCTGACCCGCGCCCGCCGCGCCACCCACATTGTTTCGTGTGTGAGCCCGGATGCGTTGGAGCCGCAGAAACTAGAGCACGGCGCCCTCGACTTTTACCGTCTGATGCGTGCCCATGAGGCACACCAGAAACGTGTGGACGAGCAGCAGCAGGCGGCACGCATCCCCGAAAAAATGCCCGATAACGAGTTCTTAGCGGGTGAGGATTACGGCCCTCTGCCCGATACCGGCGATTGGCTGCTGAACGACCTGCTGGTTCGGCTGCGCCAGCGCGGGGTGCGTATTGAGCCAGGCGGCGGGCTGGTGGCGTTTATTGCCTACGCCCCCGCAGGCGGTGGCGACGATGAGGAACCTGCCATGCCGCTGGTTGCCTGCTCGGATGCCTCACCGCGTTTTGCAAGCACCAGCGTGCGCGAGCGCACCCGCCTGTTGCCTGAGCGGCTGGGCCTTACCGGGTGGAACTACCTGACCCTGAACACGGTGGAGGTATTCGCCGACCCGGATGCTGTGGTGGAGCGCATTATGCGGTACGTTGGGATGCGGGAGGACAACTCGTGAGCGGCTACTCGCCCGTGCCGAAACCACGGCGCGGTCATCGCCGGGTGAGTGGGGCGGGCGCGCCAGCTGAAGCTGAACCGCGTATCGCTAGGGTGAATGCCCCCGAACCGGGGCGGGTGCAGCGTGTGAAGCCGTCGGGTGGGCAGAGGGCCGCCAGCGGACAACAGGGGACTGGGGCTACCCGTGGCGTGCCGGGTGGGCGTTCCCAGCAGGTGTTGAGCGCGGATGAGCTGGCTAGGCTGCAGTGGGTGCAGGAGATGAAGGAGCAGAAACCTCCGCACTATTAGCCCGCACGGTGCCCTCAGGGCGCCGCGTACCCCATTCCTGGTTGCTTACCGTAGTCCCGCACCCGGTGTGGTAAAAGCCCAGCACTGCACACTGGGCCATGTTGTTCACGTTTGACCTGCACCCTGACCGGATGAGGGGTTGGGTGCGCGGCGGTTAGGCGGCGCCTGCTGAGCTGCCGCTGGAGCTGCTTGAACTATTTGTGCTGCTGTTTTTGTCGTTTGTGTAAAACCCGGATCCTTTAAAGACGACGCCCACCTCGTTGTAGCGTTTACGCAGTGTTTCCTGTCCGCAGCTTGGGCAGGTGCGCAGCGCATTATCGCTAAAGGATTGGCGTTTTTCGAAGGCGTGGCCGCAGTTTTTGCACTGGTAGACGTAGATCGGCATGGTATTCCTCGCTGAGCCTGTGTGATTACTTCCAGCTAAAAAGTGTACCGCCTGTGTGTGGTGTCCGCCTACGTGCTGGTTGTACGGTGTGTTAGTGGGTGGCGTGTTCGCCGAGTGGGTGCACCCCGTTCTCGGTGAGCACCCGGTAAAGTACCCCGTCCCACGTGTCGTAGGGGATGCTGTCAAGCACTTCGTCGGCGAATACCACGCCCACTGTTGTTTCGCGCAGGGCCTGCTCGCTCAGGCGCGGCAGCAGCCGGTCGTAATACCCGCCGCCTTGGCCAAGCCGTCGCCCGTTGCGTCCGTAGGCCAGGGCGGGTACTAGGCGCAGGTCGGCTGCTGTGAAGGCGTGGGGGCCTTCAGCGTCGCCTTCGGGTTCGGCAATACCCATACCGTTGAGGGGGTGCTGCACATGCGGGTCCCATTGCACCCAGGCGAGTTGCCGCCCGGGGCGCACCACTGGCACCAGGATGCGGTGCCCGTCGTGGTGCAGCTGCTGCAGTGCGTCGGTGATGGGGGGCTCCGCAGCGGTTGGCAGGTACGCTGCAATGGTTAGTTTTTTCCCGGTGCGGGGTATGAGGGAGTAGATGCCTTCCTGGTAGCGGCGCGCATAGTCTGCTTGCCCTGCCTCTGCGCGGTTGCTGCGGTTAATGAGGCGGCGCGGGCGGATTTGGGCGCGTAATACTTGCTTATCGAGCGCGATGTCTTCGGGGGATGCCCCCGAGGCGGGCTGCTGCATGGTTCTCCTGGGACGACGTTGGCTGCAGTACTGAAACACAGCGTGGCGCGTGTTATTTCAATTATAGAATTGCAGAAGGCCTAATCCTGAGGGGAATGTCTAATCAAAATATTGTGAAATATGCGGTACTTGAGACGTGCTTGTTCTGCGGACATTCTCTTCTCATGTATGCTGTTTGCATGACTAATGTATCTGGGTCTATTACTAAGGCTGTTATTCCTGCGGCGGGTCTGGGCACCCGATTTTTGCCCGCAACAAAGGCGACCCCTAAAGAGATGCTCCCGGTGGTGGACCGTCCCGCCATCCAGTATGTGGTGGAGGAAGCGATCCGCGCGGGGCTGCAAGATGTGCTGATGATCACCGGCCGCAATAAGCGCGCCTTGGAGGATCATTTTGACCGTGTGCCGGTGTTGGAGCGGCAGCTGGCTGAGCAGGGTAAAGAGGCCCTGCTGAAGGCTGTGGAGGAGTCCAACTATTTGGGAGAGATCCACTATGTGCGCCAGGGCGACCCGAAGGGCCTGGGGCATGCGGTGCTGCGCGGTAAGGTGCATGTGGGCAATGAGCCGTTCGCGGTGCTGCTGGGCGATGACCTGATTGATGAGAAGGAAGATCTGCTCTCTCGCATGGTTGAGGTGCAGCAGCGTACCGGCGGTTCTGTGGTGGCCCTCATGGAGGTGCCGCGTGAGGCGATTTCTGCGTATGGTGCCGCCGCGATTGAGACCGTTGAGGGTGAGGACTTTGTGAAGGTGACCGGGCTGGTTGAGAAGCCGGAGCCGGAGCAGGCCCCCTCAAATTATGCTGTGATTGGCCGTTACGTGCTGAGCCCGAAGGTGTTTGAGGTACTTGAGAATACCGCCCCCGGCCGTGGCGGGGAAATTCAGCTCACTGACGCCTTGCAGACTCTTGCCGTGGGCGAGGGCGATGGGGAAGGCGTGTATGGCGTGGTGTTTAAGGGCCGTCGTTTTGATACTGGTGATAAGCTCTCGTATTTGAAGGCGAATATTATTTTGGCTGCTGAGCGCGGCGATTTCGGTCCCGAGCTGTGCCAGTGGTTGAAGGAATTTACTGCCGAAAACTGCTAAAAAATACGCGTTTTAGGGTGTTATGATGCGGTGGCTTCCCGTGCCGGGGGCCACCGCATTATTGTGCGGTTGGGTGTTTTCAACCCGGTGCTGTGTGGGCGGGCACAAAAACTTGGTGATGTTTTGTGCCTGGGGCGTATTCTGGCACACCGATATCCGCTAATTTCGGTAGTATTTATAGATATAGGTTTTTGGGATCCGGCGTTTTTATGGGGGCGGTATAGAAGCATGATCTGGCTGAGCACTTCGGGCATTGTGGTTGCCCTTGCTGTCATTATGCTCTTGTGGGTTGTGCCTAGGGCTTCTCGGCGCGCGCCCGCCAACGGATCCCGGCGGCAGCTGGCGCGTGTGGGCCGCACCGCTGAGGATATTTTCTCGTCCGCAAAAGTACTGTTTAACAACGAGGAGACTGCACGCGGTACAGGTGCGGCCGTGCCCTCTGCTTCCGGCAAGGCTGAGGTGTACGCTTCAACCTCCACCGGTTCGCTGGAACCCCTGGGCGGAGTGGAGTTTGCTGAGAGCGCCGCTTCGGCTGCGGTGAACGTGCAACAGCAACAGGAAGAGTTTGCGGACGATAAGACGCAGCTGCTGTACACCACGGATGCAGCCGAGAGTGCCGAAGACGCCGACCTGTGGGAGGAGGCCACGATGCGTGAGGACGCGAACGCCCAGCAGCAGGGCGCACACGATACTGAGCTTTACGACGAACCGTACGATGAGGACCTCTACGCCCCGGAGCCTGACCTGGACTCTGCGCCCGGTGCGGAGCCTGCCGACGGCGAGGCTGATGCACCCGCACATTGGGAGGTTACAGCAAATTCCCAACCTTCAGGCTCCCGGATAGGTCGTAGTATCCCTGAGGTTAATATAGACGCTGAGACGGCGGGGCAGGATCCCTCCGCTGCGGACACCGATTCTCAGCGCCCCAGCGGCACCCACCATCAGGGCACCGGGCGTGCGGAGGAGTCTCGGGGGGAGGCGCCTTCGGCGGCTGCGGTCCGCGGCCCTGCCCTGCATGAGCTTTCCTCTACCGAAGAAGTTCCGGAGGTTCAGGAGTCAATGCTGGGGGGTCCGGTACCCCCGGGGATGACGGTTCATACCGGCCGCGCCGTACTTTTGGGCGTGGCCTTGCTGGCGTTTGTCGCGGCCCTGGGGTTTGCCCTCATGGCTTTTTCCGGCATGCTGTCGTGGGTGTGGCCGGTGGCGGCGCTGCTGGTTGCCGTGGCGACCGGCGGGCTGCTGCGGTACCTGGCGATTTCGGGTGCTAAAAAGCCCGCAGCGAGCCGCCGCGAGTCTTCCAGTGCCCCGGTAGCCGAACAGCCCGAGGCGACAGCCTCCGCTGAACACGGCAGCCGTGAGTCTGAAACAGTCGGTGCTGACCCGGCGGCTAATACCCGCCGCACCAAGGAGGCACGCCCCGCTCCCGCCCGTATAGCAGCTGCGGGTTCGGTTGCACGTCAAGACAGCGGCCGGACGCAGGGGCGTCGCGCCCCCGCCGCCGAGCACCGCAGCGAACGCACGGCAGGGCGTGAACGTCCCGCTGGTGAGGGCGTTCAGGAGGAGCCATCTCGTCCCCGCCGTGAGCCTGCACCGGTGCGCCGCCACACACCTGCGCGTCGCAGTGCGTCAGCTCAGGGGGCCCGTGCCGCCGCATCGCCCGGGGTTCAGCGGGAACCTGATGCTCAGGGCGCCGCACGCCGTAGTTCAGCGGAACGGGAGCCGGTTCGGGCCCGTACTTCTCAGCTTCCGGCGATTCGCCGGGGTGGGCGGGGCTCGCACCTGCCCCCGCAGCTGAGGCCCCTGGCGCACCGTGATGAGCCCATGCTTTTTGATATCCAGCCCGAGACCCCGCAGGCACCTGCGGCTTCTGCTCGGACTTCTCAGCCTGCAGACTCGGCTAAACCTCCTGCCCAGGCCACTCAGCCTGCAGACTCGGCTGTATCTTCTGCGCCGGTCACGCCTGCTGCCCCCACCCAGAGCGCCCCTTCCCAAAGCGATTCTGCTGAGGCGGCGCAGCCTACTGCGCCTGTTCCAACTCAGCCACCTGCCGCCCCGGCCCGACCGGAGGCTGCTGCTAAAACTGGCAGGGTGCCGCAGCAGAACCTTTCCGGGGCATCCTCCTTCGAACGGAGTGGCTCCTTTGATGCTGACGTTACCGCCCCGATCACGGATGGGATATCCACGGCGAACCTGGCTCAGCGTGCCGCTGCGGCCCGCGCGCAGGCTACCCGCGCAGCTGAGGCGGCGCAGCAGGTGCAGCGTGAGGCAGCTGAGCGTGCCCGCCGCAGGGCGCGGCAGCTGAATCTGCAGAACCCGTACCCGCAGCAGGATCCGGTGCACCAGCCCTCCAGTGATACGGCGGAGCACACCACGGTGCCGCTGGGGCAGGGTGCAGCCCCTGATGTGCCGCCGGTACAGCCGCCCGTTCCGCATACTCCGGTGCCGTCAACTATTGATGAGAGCGACCTGGACTCTTTGGATGATGATGTCTCACCGGTGTTCGAACCGCAGCAGCAGCTGGGTACGCTCGGCAGCGGGTTTGAGGATACATCTACTCAGGGCATTCGGCTGGGCCCCGGGGCGATGCCCATGTTCAAGGCCACCTCAAACACCTGGGAGCCGGTGGAGCTACCGAAGCCGCTGCACACCCTGCATCAGAAGAAAGGCAAGGACGGTAAGGGCAAAGGTAAAACCGGAGAATAGGTGCCAAGGGTAGAAGCCGAAATATAGAAATGCAGAGCGGTTCCTGCAGCAGTCTATAAGCGCTCGTGCGGGCCTGTCTCACCATGGTGAGACAGGCCCGCACGGTGTTAGTGAGCGGATAGATATAGCGCACAGTAACTCTATGATTAAGGTAATACTTGAATATACCGTGTGAGTGGGCGCACAGAACCTATGATGGGTTTATCGAATAAATACAATCCGAAAGGATGCCGATTACGATGACTTCCGAAATAACCCGCCGCGCGGCTTTAAGTCTTGTGGGCGCAGGAACAACGGTGTTTTTATCTGCCTGCGCGGCAACCAATGTATTTGTGGGTACTCAAGAGGATGCCTCTTCACCGTCAGCCTCTCCCAAAGACTATAAAGGCGAGGCGAAACTGGAGGAATACGATACTTCTGCTGGTACCTTTGAGCCCGCCACCCACGACACTCCGCCCAAAAACGTTCCCAAACCCATTAAGCCCAAAAACGCTGACGAAGATTCCATAGCCGGACTGTATTCCAGCATTGCATTTCTTGGGGCGGCTATTACCTACGCCTTTACTACGGGGGATACCACATATATGCAGGACTCGGCGTTCAACGAGGAAACAAAGAAAGAGATAATAAACAATAGGGTCGTACGAAAAACGGCTGAGGGTAAACACTGGGAAGCTGACATTAAGCTCGTTTATTCTCTGGAAACCTCAGAACCCACAAAAGAGGGGGATGAGTACACCTGGCCGTACCGGGGAATTTCCCGCCACGGGGCGTACTATGTGGAGGTTGACGGCCCAAAGACCAGCGTGAACTTCATTTCTGAGAGCAGCCAGGAGACTATAACACCGGGGCGGATTAAAGCAAAACACACTGGCGGTCACTGGGTCATTAGTTTTGAGACCGATGAGAGTGCCAGCCCCAGTGCTTCCTCCTCCCGCTCATCAAGCATATAAGGCGCGTTTCTTATAGTGTGCTTTCTGTGAACGGGGACGAATCATGGCCCAGCACCATAATGATGGGGGCTTTCTTTGAACAGCAGAGGGGCTAGAGAAGGCTTCTGCCCGTTCCCTGTACCCGTGTATTTTCCGTAGTCGGAGTGCAATATCTAGGGCTATTTGGGTGTATACGTAAGGGAGGAGTCCCTCTTAGGACTCCTCCCTTGCTGTCACCCGGATGTTCGGGATGGGGGTGGTTCTTAGTAAGACGGTGAGGGGCTGGAGCTTGACTCGTCAAACTCAATATCAATGACCCACCGACCACCAGTGTATTTTGCTTTAATCTTCCCACTTCCCTTACTCACCTGCTGGCTTGTGGGGATGGTGCTCACCTTCACGGAGCGCTCGGTAGAAGTCTCTGTCACATCTACCCGGAACGCCCCGTGCCGTGATTCCATCTTATGCAACCAGATGTACTCATCCCCTTCTTTTGTGGGCTCCGAGGTCTCTAAGAAAATCACAACTTTGGACTCGGCCTCCCAATATTTACCCTCACGGATTTTATCTAGGGTGACCGCAGACTTAAATCCTTTCTGATCTTCCTCACTAAGAGCGGATTCGTTGATCGGCCCAACGTCCCCGGTCACTAAAGCATACGTGAGGGCAGCCCCAAGAAATGCAATACTGGAATACAGCCCGGCTACGGAATCTTCGTCAGCGTTTTTGGGCTTAATAGGTTTGGGAACGTTTTTGGGCGGAGTGTCGTGGGTTGCGGGCTCAAAGGTACCAGCAGAAGTATCGTACTCTTCCAGTTTCACTTCGCCTTTGTAGTCCTTTTTAGCGGCCGATGAAGACTCGCTGGAGGAGCCTTTAATAGCTGTGCCAGACCCGCAGGCCGCAAGAAGTGTTAGGGATGTTACGCCCGCAAAGCCCAGGGCCGCGCGGCGGGTTATCTCGGAAGTCATGGTAACCGGTTTCCTCTCAAGTGCGTGATATACCAGCTATCTCTATCCTAGAGAACACGCGGCCCATAAGCACGTACATTTAACTATTACTTTAAATGTAGGCTTCTGTGTGGCGAATGTACTGGGTGCAGCAGCTTCCGTCGCAGTTAAGGTAAGGAGGGAGTTCCGGGCGGAACCCCCTCCTCGCATCACACACAGGAAGAAAAGTCTTCGAAACCGTTTCGCGGAAGAATCCTTCCCACAAGGACTCTCGCTATTTGGTAATAAAAATATAACCTAATTAATGGGGGTGTGCCAACCCGAATATCCCAAGAAATAGTGACAACCTGTCTGCAAAGCAAGGTATACCTAAATTAGTTCCGTGTATTTGCGGGCAAAAACCGGGCACGGCTAGGGCGCAAAAAATATTTAAACTTTTTCCCCGCCCCTCTTTGCGCACCCTCAGCTGTGAGTAAGGCCGGTAACATGCAGCGGTATGGGTGGGTAAAACGTGAGAGAATGGCAGAGTGAAAGAATGGTTCGATTCCCTACCTGTAGAGGCGGCCGTTGCCTGCCTGTGGGCGATCGGCATTATCCGCACGTCCATTGTGTTTCTGCTCGGCTACCTGGCTGCCGCCGGAGGGGCACGCTTGAGCCGCATCCGGGAAGCAATGGACACCCCCATATACCAGCGGGCCACAGCGTTCGTGAACCGCTGGGGCGTATTAGCCGTGCCGCTGTGCTTCCTCACCGTAGGCTTCCAAACCGCCGTCATTATCACCACCGGGTTCACGAAAATGCCGTTACGCCGTTGGGTCCCGGCCATGCTCGTGGGCACTTTCATCTGGGCCGTCATCTACACCACCGTGGGGTTCGCAGTGCTCGCCGCCCTGGGGCTGCAGCCGTGGATGCTGCCGGTTGCCCTAGCGGTAATCGTGCTCCTCAGCCTGGGAATCTCTAAAGTGCGTGAACTCATCACCGACCGCAAACCCCGCCCGTAACCGGGGCCGCCGCCGTCCACTGTGCTAGCGTAAAGGCATGAACGAAACCCCCGAAGCTGCTACACCCGCAAAACCGGTACCGCCAAGCACCCAGCAGGAGTCCAGCATTGAGCTTGCCGCCCCCGCCGCCGGGCTCATCTACTCGGCGCAGGCAGCACCCGCACCGGTGCTGAGCCGTGCCAGCTTACGCATCGGCTACGAGCCGGGGGTAATGCCCGGAAAATGGTTCACCCGCTGGCACGAACGCTACGGCAGAACCGCCCCGCTGGCCGAAATACCGCTTCGCGAAGGGGCCGGTCTTGAGGCACTCACTACCGCGCTCAGCACCCCGAACAGCACCAGCGGCGAAGCCCGTTTCGAGCCGTTAGCGCACATGGCCATAATGCGTGCCGCCGCACAGGAAACCCCCGACAAAGACCGGTACCACAGCATCCGCCTGTACGAGGAAGTACCCGTGGTGGTGCTGCCCAAAGACCATGTGCTCACCGTGCTCGACGAGGTTCCCCTAGGTGAGATGGCTGAGGAGTTCCTGCTGCATGAGCCCGAGGAGTTCCCCGCCTGGGGTGAAGCCTCACAGCAGTGGCGCCAACAGAACCCCCGGTTTTTGCCGCAGATTCCCACCCATGCGGACGCTATCGAACTGGTAGCTGCCGGGGTGGGTCTGTACATCACCCCCATGTCGGTGGCCCGTCTGCACCACCGCAAAGACCTCACCTACCGTCCGGTACCCGACGCCGAGCCGTACCCCGTGCACCTGGTGTGGCCCCGTACCCCGGCAGCCCCCACCCCCGATACGGTCCAGGGCGAGAAAGACGACGAGTTTGAGGTGCTCATCCAGGACTTTATCGGCATCGTGCGCGGGCGCACCGCATCCAGTAACCGGGGCAGCGAAACCGCCCAGGCCCGCCGCACCCGCATAGCCGGTGAACGCGCCAAAACCACAGCGAAATCCCGTGCGGCTAATGCCCGCCGAGAAGCACGCCACCAGAAAACAGCCGCCTCCCGCACTGGCGGCACCTCCCGGCGCAAAGCCGCCGCAGGCAGCAAACCGGGACGAAACGGCAGGCGAACCGGTAAACGCCGGTAGCCTGCCCACACCCGCCATCACGGGTGAATAGCGCCACCAGTAAACAGGCCGAACGCCCAAGAAGACGCGGTAGAATCGAATCTATGGCATTAGCAATGGAGACCCGACCCGCCGCCTACGCGGTTGTTATTGAGCAGGGCAAACTGCTCATGACCCGCTGGGCGCCCGAAGACCGCTCGCACGAGCCCCTGTGGACGCTACCCGGCGGCGGCATGGAACCGGGGGAGCAGGCCGACGAAACAGCCCTGCGGGAAACTCTTGAAGAAACCGGGTACAGCGTTGCCATTGAAGACGTCCTGGGCGTGCACGCCGGGCATTTCCCCGCACGCAACGGCATGTACGGCAACTCCCTGCCGTTCTGCGCCTTACGCATTATCTACCGGGCGCACATCGTCACCGGCCAGCTGCGGGCCGAAGAAAACGGCTCCTCAGACATTGCCCGCTGGGTTCCCATTAGCGAAATCGATACGCTGCGCTACGGCACCATTATTGATGAAGTGGCCTCCATGATGGGGTACGCCAACGCCGCCGCCTGGGCCTTGGAATACCGCGAATTCCTCGCCGACGAGAACGCCAGGAAACTATCATGAACACACCCCGCCCCCGCCCGCTTGTGAGCCGCCGATCGGCGCTCACTGCCGCCGCGCTCGCCCCCATCCTGGCTGCCTGCTCCGCCGGGGACAATAAACCCAAGGTGGATCCCTCCGCCTCAGCCTACGGCACCCTCTACGTCACCACCGGGGTGTTGGGGGCTAAAACCATTGTTGCCCACGCGTACGCCCAGGCGCTGCGGAACGTGGGGTACACGGTGGAGGTTATTGGGCACAATAATAACCGCGACGAGTACCTGGCGGCCCTGGGCGCCACCGAAAACACGCGCCTTGATGTTGCCGTTGACTTCACCGGCGACTTGCTGCTGCACCTGACGAAGAACGGTACGCTCAGCCCCGCCCAGCTGCAGGCGGAGCATCAGACAGCCTCCGCCAGTGCCTCCGCCGCCAGCGCCGGGGTGACCCTCACCCCCTCAGCTACCCCCAGCATCCCCGCCGATATTAGTCCAAGCCCCAGCCCGACCCCCACCAGCGACCCCATTAAACCGCGGGCCTTATCACTTAGTGACACGCTCTCAGCCATCGGTAAAATCATCCCGGGTCACCTGAAACTGATGGATACCGTCAGCGCCCAAAACCGCAACGTTCTGGTGACCACCAACGCCACCGGGGCCCGGTATAAGTTCAATAGCCTGAACCAGCTGCCCGAAGTGAAAGCGCCCCTTACCTTTGCCGTGCCCGAGGCGTATAACACCGGAAACTACGGGATTGCCCTGCTCAAGAACGTGTACAAGTACCAGGTTCCCGCCACGAAGGTGGCTAATGAGAGCACCGAACGGGAACAGCTGCTGGCTAAAGACGCGGTGCAGGTGGCGCTTCTGCACAGTATCGACCCGAGCATTGAGGATAACCGGTTCACCATGCTCGAAGACCCCCAGTCCACCCAGCTGAACCAACAGCTGGTGCCTCTTGTGCGGCAAAGCCTGCCATCTAGTGCACAGGAGGCCATTAACCGCGTATCATCTACATTAGATACCGGTAATCTGACCTTTCTACTTCGCCTCACGAGTGGAACAAACCCCGTCGCCGAAGACGAAGCAGCAAAATTCTGGCTCGACCACCCAAGGAAGTGAATATGACTAAGTACCGTCAGTCGTCGAAGCTCAATAACGTCCTCTACGATATCCGCGGACCTATTCTCGAAGAAGCGAACCGCATGGAGGCGATGGGACACCGCATCCTCAAACTCAATATTGGTAATACCGCGCCTTTCGGGTTCGAAGCGCCGGACGCGATCATGATGGATATTATCCGCCACCTGCCCGTCACGCAGGGGTACTCCGATTCGCGCGGGCTGTACTCGGCGCGAACCGCCATTGTGCAGCACTACCAGAACCGGGGCATCCTCGACCTGGAACCTAACGATGTGTACCTGGGCAACGGGGTGTCCGAGCTGATCCCCATGACCTTGCAGGCACTGTGCGAAACTGACGACGAGATCCTCGTGCCCATGCCCGACTACCCGCTGTGGACCGCCTCGGTGGCGCTATCAGGCGGTAAGCCCGTGCACTACCTGTGCGATGAGGAAAACAACTGGTACCCCGACCTTGAAGACATTAAATCGAAGATCACCTCACGCACCAAAGGGATCGTGGTTATTAACCCGAATAACCCCACAGGTTCCGTGTACCCGCGCCACATCCTGCAGCAGATAGTGGATGTGGCCCGCGAACATGAGCTGGTGGTGTTCACCGACGAAATCTACGAGAAAATTATTTACGACGGCGCCGAAGCCATTAACCTGGCCACCCTCACCGGTGACGACGTGCTGTGCCTGACCTTCTCAGGCCTGTCGAAGGCGTACCGGGTGTGCGGTTACCGTGCCGGCTGGGTTGCGATTACCGGCCCCAAACATGAGGCCGCCAACTATATTGAGGGCATCACCCTGCTCGCCTCGATGCGCCTATGCTCGAATGTGCCCGCCCAGCACGCTATCCAGACCGCCTTGGGCGGGTACCAGTCCATTGATGCGCTGGTGGCGCCCGGCGGGCGGCTGCATGAGCAGCGTGACGTG
The DNA here is from genome assembly GCF_016726365.1 of Rothia aeria. Lineage (NCBI taxonomy): Bacteria > Bacillati > Actinomycetota > Actinomycetes > Micrococcales > Micrococcaceae > Rothia > Rothia aeria. The sequence goes on from NZ_CP068102.1 coordinate 2,184,517, forward strand.
GCGTACCGCATGCTGAACGAGATTGACGGTATTAGCTGCAACCAGTCGGACGGGGCGCTGTACCTGTTCCCCAAGGTCGATACTGAGAAGTTCAACATTGTGGACGATGAGAAATTCATGCTTGACCTTCTGAAGGAGCAGAAGATCCTGTTCAGCCACGGTGGCGCGTTTAACTGGCATAAGCCCGACCACTTCCGCCTGGTGTTTTTGCCGGATGTGCAGACCCTCACCGATGCGCTGAACCGGCTGGGGGAGTTCCTCTCCGACTACAAGCAGCGTGCCTAACCGGCAGGTGTGAGAACAAGAAGCGAACGTCCGGGCACCCGCGAAATAACCGCAGGTGCCCGGACGTTTAGCGTGCCACGTGAGTTAGCCGGAGGGGCTAGCCGTGTGTTTCCTCCCCGTCTTCGGCGTCTTCACGCTGCTCGGCGCGCGCCTCATTAAGTTTTTCGCGGGCGCCCTCAAGCCACGCCTCGCACCGTTTCGCCAGGGACTCACCGCGTTCCCACAGGGCGATGGAAGTTTCCAAATCGGATGCACCCGATTCCAGCTGCCGCACCACGTTCTCAAGTTCGGCGCGCGCCTGCTCGTAGCTGAGCGTATCAACCGGCGCACCCAGCGACTCGGTATTAAAACTAATGTTTTCGGCCATGTTCTGTCCCTTTCTGGTGGGGTTCTCATAAAATCTGGCAGGGTCTAAAAACTTCTAGTGCCACCCCTGCAGCCGGTGCGGCACCGGCCCGGTGCGTCACACAGGGGCGCTGACGGGACCGAGCTCAGGCGTCCACATTCGATGCGTGCACCCCGGTGACGGACGCATCCGCGCTGCCAACCCCGGCGCGTACCGTCAGTTTCTCACCCACGGTCAGCGCGGAGGCATCCCGCACCAGCGCCCCGTCAGCCCGCTGCACAATCGCGTACCCGCGCCGCAGCGTCAGCTCAGGGGAGAGAGACCGCACCCGCGCCAGGGTGTGCGCCACCGCATCCTGCTCACGCGCCAGCCGGTGCTGCACCGACACCAGCGCCCGCTCCCGTAAACGGTGCACATCATCGGCGCGCCACCCCAGGTCATTCTCGGGGCTGGTAAACACCGGGCGCTGCCGTAACTGCTGCACATACTGCCACTGGTTACTCAAATACCCGGCGATGGCCCTGTCAATACGCCCGCGTGCCTCACTAATCCGGGCGAACTCCTCCGCCACATCCGGCACGATGCGCTTGCCGGCATCCGTAGGGGTGGAGGCGCGCACATCAGCCACCGCGTCAACGATGGGGGAGTCGGCCTCATGCCCGATCGCCGACACCACCGGGGTGTGGGCCGCCGCGACCGCACGCACCAGCGACTCGTCCGAGAACGGCAGCAGGTCCTCAAATGAGCCGCCGCCGCGGGCCAGCACAATCACATCCACCAGCGGGTCGGCATCCAGCTCCGAGAGCGCCGCACACACCTCACGCACCGCGTTCGCGCCCTGCACCGCCACCTGCCGCACCTCAAAAACAACCCCCGGCCACCGGAGCGAGGCGTTACGGATCACGTCTTTCATGGCGTCGGAATCACGCCCGGTCACCAGCCCCACCTTCTGCGGCAGCAGCGGCAGCGGCTTCTTGCGGGAATCCGCGAACAGCCCCTCAGCGGCCAGCGCCTCACGCAGCTGCTGCAGCCGCTCGTGCAGGTTGCCGGTGCCCACCGCGTGGATACGCTCACCCACCAGCGACAGGCGCCCGCTAGGAACCCAGAAACTTGGTTTCGCCAGCACCACCACACGCGCGCCCGGCACCACGTCTTTGCCGATGCTGTAGGCGGCGCGGCCAAAAAGCGCCAGAGAGAACGTGGCGTCAGCCTCCAGGTCTTTCAGGTCAATGAACACGCTGCCGCGCCGGTTATTGAGCGAAATCACCTGCGCCTCAACCCACAGCTGCGGCACCTTCTCAATATGCGCCTTGAGGTTGCGCGCCAAAAGCGCCAGCGGCCAGGGGTTCACGGCGCTCGTCTCGCTGGAGGTGGCGGGAATCTGCCGCTCATGCGCGGGCGGCACCGCGAGCACCTGCGGGCGGGCATCAAAATTACTCATACATCTATTTCTACCACCGATACGCCGCCGGACGCGCCGGAAACTCACCAATGTGTTTAGCTGAGGGCACACTCGCTAAACCCCGCAGGCGGCACAGGGTACTCTAATCAGTATGGGCGCACCCTCAACCGGCGGAACTGCCAAGAACCCTAAGACCCCCGAAACGCTAGAGAACCCCGAACAACCTGAACGCACCAAACCTTTACCCGGTGCGGGCGAGGTGGTGCCATCTGGCACGGACACCTCCGCCGCCGAACCCGATGGGAACACGCCAGAAACTGGCACCTCCCTAGACACCGGCGGCACCGAAACCCGCGATAATACGCCGAAATCCGCAGACCCACAGCACACAGACCCGCAGCCCGCTGACTCACCCTCAGAAGAGCCGCAGTCAGCGCAGCTGCAACCGGACACAGACCAGGCTATGGCAGAAACAACCCGGCCCCTGCCGGATACGGCAGCGCCGGAATCTGACTCATCCGACACCACCGCAGCCCTCGACACCCCCGACGAGGAAGAACCCACCGTAGCCCTTGACGAAGAGGCCGCTTTTAGCCACACCAAAACACTCGGCCACGCCGTGGCTGGGCGGTACGTGAGCGAAGACGACCTCGACGGCATGGGCATCCCCGCAGAGCACCCGATGCGCGCGCCCTCGGTGCTGCTGGCCCCGCCCGCCCAGCCGTTCGCGGCCGGGCTGCGCCGCACCCTCGCTATTCTGCTGGCTGCGCTCGCGCTTATTACCGCCGTCCTCGGGGCGGGCGGAAAATGGGCCGGGACCCACCTGATTAGTACCCGCGGCTTTAACGACCTCAGCTCCCGGCTGGCCGACGACCAAGACCTGCAAAAACGCGTCGCGCAGGCCGCTGTCACCGACCTGATGAACTCTGAGGGGCTCAAAAAATATTTAGACCCTAACGGCAGCAGCTGGGTGAACCGGCTGCTGGTGCACAACCGCGACAGTGTACAAAAAACCCTCACCGAAGCCGCCGAAAAAATCTCCACCACCGGCGAGTACAAGAAACTGTGGCGGCAGGTCACCACCGACACGCATGCGCACCTGATCAGTGACGAAAACACCCCCGCCGCGCTCGACATTAGCGCGTTTTACCGTGAACTTGACACCGCCGTGGGAACCTTCGGTATTTATGACCCGGACATCCCCTCCTGGGGTAACCGGTACATTACCTTAGAGGATGGCAGCAGCACAGCCGTTCACGGTAAAATCATGCAGTTGAAATCGTTCGCCGATTCGGCGGATACGTTCCTGACGGTCTCCCTCATGAGCATGCTCATTGCGCTGCTGCTGTGGCCGCGCGGGAGGCCGCTGTTCCTGGCGTGCGTGCTCATTGCCGCGACCCTCGCCGCCTGGGGTGCATCCTTTTACCTGGAGGGGGTAACCCCGGCCAGCCTCGGCATGAACCCGGGCAGCGAACTCGGCAAAGTATTCCTTGACGGCCTGTTTAATGGGGCACGCCCCGACGCGGTCGCAAGTGCCCGTGCCACCGCCAGCTACAGCCTGATCGCAACGCTCATTACTCTGCTGCTGGGTATTTTGGTGAAACTCACCAGGCTCACTGCGAGCACCACCACAGTGCCCACACACTAGAAGAACAAACCACGTAGGATAGTAACCATGTCCGTTGAAACCATCTCCCTTGGCCTGCCCCCCGTCCCCAAGGTACGCCGCACCCGCGAAGACGTAGAAGCCGCCGCACCCGTCACCGGCCAAAAACGTGTGCTGCTGGCCACTCCACGCGGCTACTGTGCTGGCGTGGACCGGGCCGTGATCGCGGTTGAGAAGGCCCTTGAACACTATGGCGCGCCCGTGTATGTGCGTAAACAGATTGTGCACAACCGCCACGTGGTTGAAACCCTTGAGAAGCAGGGCGCTATTTTCGTGGATGAGGTGGATGAGGTGCCCGAGGGGTCCGTGACCGTGTTCTCGGCGCACGGGGTGTCCCCGGCCGTGGTGTCCGCTGCGGGGCAGCGCCAGCTGAACACGATTGATGCGACCTGCCCGCTGGTGAACAAGGTGCACCGTGAGGCTGTGCGCTTCGCAAAACAGGACTACGATATTCTGCTCATTGGCCACACCGGGCACGAAGAGGTGGAAGGTACCGCCGGTGAGGCGCCCGACCATATTCAGATTGTGAATTCCCCGGACGAAGTGGGCGCCGTGACCGTGCGCGACCCCGAGAAGGTTGTGTGGATCTCCCAGACCACCCTGTCGGTGGATGAGACCCTAGAAACTGTGGCGCGGCTGCGTGAGCGGTTCCCGTCCCTGCAAGACCCGCCCTCAGACGATATCTGCTACGCCACCTCAAACCGTCAGGGCGCTATTAAGGAGATCGCCCCGCAGTCTGATCTGGTGATTGTGGTGGGGTCCGCGAACTCTTCAAACTCTGTGCGGCTTAAAGAGGTGGCGCTTGAATACGGTGCCAAGCGCGCCGAACGGGTAGATTTCGCGCACCAGGTGGATGAATCCTGGTTTGAGGGTGTGGCGACCGTGGGGCTGACTTCCGGCGCGTCGGTACCTGAGGTGCTGGTGCAGGAGGTGCTGGCGCTGCTGGCCGACTACGGGTACGAGAGCATCGAAGAGGTAGAAACCGCTAAGGAAGATATTCTCTTCTCCCTGCCCAAGGAGCTGCGTGCCGCCCTGAAAAATGATGAGAACACTGGGCGTCAGCTCGGCGGCCGCGGGGCAAAACCGACCCGCTAGAGCATACTTGCCCACCCGCGCACCCGGTGCCCTTCCCTCATGGCGTGCAAAAACGCTTGTGGGGGGCGGGGGTCGCCGCCGTCTATCCCTTCGGGCCCGGAAACCGCCGGACTATGGGGGAGGGGAGGATAACCGGGGGAGTACCACACGGTGCGCACCCCACCCATGACATTTAACACGGGTGGCCTCACGCATCCGGTGTAGCCTAAAAACACCCCGCCTATAATGGTGATACACCTTCAGGCGATGATGCACGGCAAGCACACGGAGCGAGTATGACAATCACGCGTACACCGGACCATGACAGCAAACCGGCCGCATCCAACCCGCACCGTACCGCCACCCCCACCCGCGGCAAAGCCTCTTTTTTCGATAAATCGGGTATTGTGCGGAGCCTCGTCTGGGGGAGCTGTCTCAACATTTCCTCCAGCGGTTTTATGCTGATCGCCATCAGTAACACCGGTGAAGCCGAGTTCGTCAAAAATAACCTGTTCCTGTGCACGCTGCTGTACCAAATATGTATAGTGCTGTTCTTTGCCGCCAACACAATGCCGCAGCTGATACCCGTGAAAAACACAGTACTGCGTACAGCCTTATGGTGTGTTCTGGTGACGGTACCTATCGGTTACGTTATTGCCTTATACCCGCAGGGTATCGCCGGGATGCTCTACACCATATCTCCCCTGTGGGTGGCACTGTGGCTGATGAACCTGCACATACCCTTCAAACTGGGGGTAAAAACAGCCGTTGCAATCGCCGTAGTCTTCACCACTAACTACTTTGTTGGCGTGGTGGGGCAGGGGTATTTCGATAACGCACCCACTGCCCCGTTCCCAGTCGTTTCCGGCGATAAAACCCTCAACGGGTTCTTCATTTTCGATATTGTTACCACGATCCACATTATCGCCTACTTCGTGGGCCGCAGCATGCACAAGAGCCGGGAACACAAGGCTATTGAGAAAGAACTCGATATCCTCACCGAACGCGAACGCATCGCCCGCGACGTGCACGATGTTCTGGGGCATTCCCTCACGATCGTGAACCTCAAAGCCGAGCTGGCCGCAAAACTCGTAGAAACCAACGCCCCCGCCGCGCAGGAGCAGATGCGGCAGGTTGCCCAGCTCTCCCGCCAAGCCCTCGCTGAGGTGCATTCCACCGTCACCCGTTTGCGCGTTCCCGACCTTGAAGGTGAGGTTCTGGCATCCTCACGCGCCTTGGAGACCGCCGGAATACAGGCGAACCTACCCGATGCGACAACTGCCGCGAACATTGCGGGTATGAACTCTGCCCTGTTCAGTTGGGCGTTGCGCGAGACCGTTACCAATATCGTAAGGCACTCTCACGCCACCTACGCTACCGTGCGGCTGAACCCCACCGGGTTGGAGGTTATCGATAACGGCATAGGGATTGGTGATGCCCCGTGTAAGAGTGGGCTCATCGGTCTGCGTACCCGTATCGAAGACGCAGGCGGAACCCTCACGCTCGGGAACGCACCCAAACACTGGCTGCAGCAGGCGCCTGTGGCAGGTGTGGGGGATGGGTGCCGAATCCGCATCAGCATGGACGAGAAAACCGACGAGATTATGGGGTAGCCGTGCCGCTGAGAATACTTCTTGCCGACGATCAGCAGATGATTCGTGAAGCGCTTGCCATGATTCTCGATCTTGAAATTGATCTTGAGGTGGTCAAGCAAGTGGGCCGCGGTGATGAGGTGCTGCCTGCCGTGCGTGAAACCCGCCCGGATGTGGCGCTTCTCGATATTGAAATGCCCGGTGCCACCGGGATTGAGGCGGCCGCCGAACTTGCCCGTTCGGGCCTGAGGTCGCAGACGGGCGCGCCGGTTCGTTCGCTTATTCTGACGACTTTTCGCCGCCCCGGGTATTTACGCCGCGCCCTTGAGGCCGGGGCGAGCGGGTTTGTGGTGAAAGACGGCACGGCATCGCAGCTGGCGCAGGCGGTCCGCCGTACCGCGGCGGGGCTGCGTGTGGTCGATTCGGTGCTGGCTGAGGAAGCAAAATGGCAGGGCTCCTCACCGCTGACCGGGCGTGAGACCGAGGTTCTTCGCACCGCCGAGACCGCCGGGAGTGTCAAAGAAATCGCGGGCATGCTCGGGCTGTCTTCGGGAACGGTACGCAACCACCTCTCGGCGGCTATGGCGAAAATCGACGCCATTAACCGGCATGAGGCGGTGCGCATCGCCCGCGACAACGGGTGGCTATAACCAGCCGTTGTCGGCGGCAATATTGAGTGCTTCTTGCCGGTTCGAGGCGTTGAGTTTCGCCATCGCGGAAGATAAGTGGTTGCGCACCGTGCCGGGGGAGAGGAACAGCGTCGCGCCGATCTGGCGGGCTGTTGCCCCGTCACGGGTTGCCCGCAGAATCTCGGTTTCCCTCTCGGTCAGCGGCGACTCGCCGTGCAGCAGCGAATCCGCCGCCAGCGACGGGTCTACCACGGTCAGCCCCATATTGACGCGCCGAATGCCCTCCGCCAGCTGGGACGCGCTCGTATCCTTCACCATAAACCCGCTCGCCCCGGCATCTAGAGCACGCCGCAGGTACCCCGGTCTGCCGAAGGTCGTCAGGATAAGCGAACGCACCGGCTCGCCGGTGAGCGCTACCAGTTTCGCGTCCCGGATCGCGGCTGCCACATCAATACCGCTGGAGAGCTCAGAACCGGGCATTTCAATATCGAGAAGCACCACATCCGGGTGGTACCGGTGGATCGCCGGAAGAACCTCGTCACCGCCACCAACCTGCGCGACCACCTCAATATCGTGTTCAAGCCCCAGCAGCGCGGCCAGCGCCTCACGCACCAGCTGCTGGTCATCGGCGAGCATAATCTTAATCATCTGTCTCTCCCGAAGGCTCAATTTCGGCGGTATTACCGTCCATACTAACCCGAAGCCGTGTGCCGCGAACGTCCGCCGTCCCGGAAGCGGCAGGATGCGCCCGCAGCCAGCGCGCCGGAGCATCCTCAACAATAAGGGTTCCGCCCGCAGACTCCACTCGGCTCTTCATGCCCTTAATGCCACTTCCGGCAGCGTACTCGGCGGGAACGCCCACCCCATTATCAAGAATTTCAAGCCCGGTATTGCTCACCCGCACCTCACAGAAACCGGCCTGTGAGTGCCGCACAATATTTGTCACAGCCTCACGCAGCACCCACGAGAAAAGCGAAGAATTCACCCCAACTGCTGAGAGGGCACGTTCCGCATCGGGCAGTTTCGCGGTAACTGAGGCCGTCTGCAGGGCGCGCTCCGACGCCTGAATTTCGCCCGAAAAGTCCGGGATGCGCAGCCGCGTCACCGTCGAACGAACCTCCGCCAGTGACGACCGAGACAGCTGGGCGATCGCTTCAAGCTCCGCATCGGCACGGTCAGGGTCGGCGTGCAGAAGTTTACGCGCCAAATCGGCTTTAAGCGTGATCACCGTCAGGGAGTGCCCGAGCACATCATGCACATCGTGGGCGATGCGCTCGCGCTCGCTGACCATTTCAAGTTTGGCTTGGGTTTTGTCGGCGTTTTTACTCATCTGGATCAGGTAGGAGAACGCCATAATCCCGATCATGGGGGCGCCCAGTGATAAGGTGAGGCGGGATTTCTCCGCGAAATTGATAGGGATTCCGTCAGAGAACATGTAAATTATCCAGAAAACCGCCGCGATGGTGAAGGCGCCGCGAATTCGTGTGCTGTAGGGAATGTCCTCGGTGAAGGTCCACAGTGCCACAAAGTAGATGGTGAACCCGATGAGTACATCTGCCGGTGGAATGGCGGCTATCAGCATCACGCCGCATACGGGCACGAAGAGAAGGGCCGTCCAGAGAAGCAGCCGCCTGAAATATGATGACACTGGAAGGACCCAGGGGACCGTATACGCGGCAACATCTGTGATTGAGAAAATGACCAGGCAGATAATGACGTACACGTGCTTCCACACCGGAGCGTTAGGCTCTAGAACACCGTCATAGATATACCCCAGAAATATGAGCCAGGGCGCGGAGAACCCCAGGCTAATCCAGTCGATTTTGTGTTCGTCGTGGGTGCGTGGCTGGGCTGCGGCGGGTGATGGGGTCATATGCTCCTCCTGGGCTCTAGTATAAGCACGCGTTCGGATAGAGTCGTGGGCGCATCCGGTAAGGTGGTGCCGGATGCGCCCAAGATGTGGTGGGCACGCGCCATATGAGGGTTTTAGCGCTTGGTGCTGCGGCCCATGAGCAGCGCGGTGGCGACGACGAAAATAACCGTCCACACGCTGAAGTTTACGATCCCGTACCAGAGCGGTTCGGTCATATTCCATTCGGCGCCGCTGCCGCTAATAATGGTGAGCCCTTTGCTGAAGGGGTAGCGGGCGATTTCGGCGGCACCGTACAGCGGGGTGAACCGTGCGTAGGGCATGAGGTCTTTGGTGAGCGGTGCGAAGAGCGTGCCGAAGAACGAGAACACCACCAGAATGCCGTTGGCGATTCCCACTGCGCTTTCGCTGGGTACCAGAAACCCAATGGCCAGCCCGAAGAACCCGAAGACCATAGCGCATAGTATGGACAGCGCGGCGCAGGCGATCTGTTGTTTCAGCGGCATATCGATTTTGGTCATGCGCGCAACAATGTTCACCGCAGTAATTGGTACTGCCGCCATAATGAACGCCACGCAGCATTTGGAGAGCAAGTATTTGCCGGTGTTCATGGGGGTGAGCCCCAGCTGCCTGCCCCACCCGGCCACGTTTTCGACCACGGTCAGGCCGCTGATTGACACGGTGCAGCTAATAGCGCCGTAGAGCGCGATGCCGATCATTACGTAAGCGGCGGCGTTACCGTCTGCGACTTTGATCTTTGCGTAGTCTTGCAGGGCGCCGAAGAGCAGGTAGAGCCCCACGGGCATAATGATCGTGTAGAACAGGGATGAGAAAGAGAGCACCGATCGGCGGATTTCGTAGAGTGTGTAGCGTAGCATTTTAGGCCTCCTGTGCGGCGCGATCAGTGAGCTGAACGAACGATTCGTCCAGTGAGGGTTTGACAATTTCAAGGTCGCGCACGGTGTACTTGGTGAGCAGCACTCGCGCGAATTCATCGGCGTTGGCCACGGTGGTGCGGTGCCGGTACGCCCCGTTTTCTTCGCTGGTTTCGACGCTCAGCATCGGGTATTCGCTGAAGGTGATGGGCTTATCGGCGAGGAAGCTCACGTGGCGTCCGCCGGTGAGGTCACGGATCTCTTCGGAGGTGCCGTCGGCAATGATTTTTCCGTTGTCCATGAGCACGATGCGCTGCGCGAAGTTCTGCGCCTCTTCCAGGTAGTGGGTTGCGAAAATAATGGTTTTGCCGGTTTCGGCGAGTTTGTCCATGCGTTCCCAGAAGGTTCGGCGGGCGGTAACGTCCATGCCGGTGGTGGGCTCATCCAGGATGAGGATATTAGGGTCGTGCATGGTGGCGATAGCAAACCGGATGCGCTGCTGCTGCCCGCCGGAGCATTTGCCGACTTTGCGGTGTGCCAGCTCGGTCAGGTCTGCATCGGCGAGCACCTGGTTCATGTCGAGGCGGGTGGGGTACAGCGAGGCGAGCATATCGAGGGTTTGCTGCACGGTGAGGTCTTTGAGCAGCCCGCCGGTTTGCAGTACCGCCCCAATGTTTCCGGATTGTATTGCGGCTTTGGGGGAGGCACCGTCAATGGTGAGAACACCTCGGGTGGGGGTGCTCAGCCCCAAGAGCATGTCGATGAGGGTGGTTTTACCCGCCCCGTTGGGACCTAGCAGGGCAACGATTTCGCCTTTGTCGATGGTCAGGTCAAGATTATCGACGGCGGTGACGTTACCGCTGCGCGTACGAAAAATCTGTGTGAGGCCTTGGGCCTCAATAACATGTGACGTGTTCATGATTTAAGTACAGCACCGCGGGCAGAAAAATGTGAATGTGCACTGTCATTATCTGCCTATGACAAGTGTCATGGAAGGCTGCTCCCGCGCCGGTGTGGCGCCGTCCCCCCAAGAGGCGGCGTGGCAGAGAAAAGCCTATTCAGAAGAGTTTTTTGCATTCAGAAGGTTATATCGCTTCTGAATGCAAAAAACTCTTCTGAATAGAACCCCACTGGGAGAGGAAGAAACATGGGGTGTCTCACTCTGTGGGTGCGGCGTGTCTTGTGGTGCGCTGTATACTCTCCGTCTGCACTGTAGAATGGTGGGGAGTTGTGCCTGCACTTTAGCTGTTTCCGCGGTGCGGGTGACTATAGGTACTGATTTTTGAAGGATTTTCTGTGGCTCTGACTATCGGCATTGTCGGTCTTCCTAACGTGGGCAAGTCCACCCTGTTCAACGCGCTCACCCGCAACACGGTGTTGGCGGCTAACTACCCGTTCGCTACGATTGAGCCGAATATTGGTGTGGTGAACCTGCCGGATGCCCGCCTGAACCGGCTCGCCGAGATTTTCGGGTCTGAGCGTATTCTGCCCGCAACCGTCTCGTTCGTTGATATTGCGGGTATTGTGAAGGGCGCCTCTGAGGGTGAGGGGCTGGGGAATAAGTTCCTGGCTAATATTCGTGAGGCGCACGCGATCGCGCAGGTGGTGCGCGCGTTTGATGACCCGGACGTGATTCATGTGGACGGCAAGGTTGATCCTGCCTCCGATATGGAGACCATTAATACCGAGCTGATTCTGGCGGATTTGCAGACTTTGGAGAACGCGATTCCGCGCCTTGAGAAGGCCGTGAAGATTAAAAAGGGCGACGCCGCCCAGCTGGCAACCTACAAGCAGGCGCAAAAGATTCTTGAGGACGGGAACACGATTTTCTCGCGTGCGGCTGCTGAGAAGCTTGAGATGGCGCATTTGAAGGAGCTGAACCTGCTGACCGCTAAGCCTTTCATCTACGTGTTTAACGCGGATGAGGGCGTGCTTGCCTCTGAGGAGAAGCAGGCTCAGCTGCGTGAGCTGGTGGCTCCGGCGGAGGCTGTTTTCTTGGACGCGAAACTTGAGGCTGACATGGTGGAGCTCTCCGAGGAGGAGGCCCGCGAAATGCTGGAAATGAGCGGTCAGGACGAATCGGGCCTAGATAAGCTGGCTCGCGTGGGCTTCTCGACCCTGGGGCTGCAGACCTACCTGACGGCTGGCCCGAAGGAATCGCGCGCCTGGACGATTTATAAGGGCGACACTGCACCGCAGGCGGCGGGCGTGATCCACTCCGATTTCGAGCGCGGCTTCATCAAGGCTGAGGTTGTCTCATTCGATGACCTGGATGCGGCAGGCTCCATGAACGAGGCAAAAGCCCGCGGCAAAGTCCGCATGGAAGGCAAAGACTACATCATGGCAGACGGTGATGTGGTTGAGTTTAGGTTTAATGTGTAGGTTCGTAAGCAAACTATTACAGCATTTTTGTAATAGAGAGTTGTTTGCGTGATCCATCATTTAATCGCTGCAGGTGGGCGGCATACGGTTGGCCTGCGGACTGATGGTACGATGGTCACCATTGAGTGTCAGCGTGAAGACTATGAGAAGTTAGCCGCGTTCTGTGGGTGGGAGGTTGTCGAGACTTACGTCGATCAGTCCATCTCTGCAAGCGACAAGACGAAGAAGCACCCTGCCTATCTCCGCATGGTGCAGGACTACGAGGCGGGGCTCCTCGACGCCATCGTGTGCTACGGCCTCGACCGGCTCACACGCCAGCCTCGGGAGCTGGAAGATTGGATCGACCGGGCTGAGTCCCGTGGCCTCCTCCTCGTGACAGCCAATGGCGACGCTGACCTCGGCACCGATGGCGGCAGAATGTACGCAAGGATCAAGGCGGCAGTTGCCCGTGCTGAGGTTGAACGCAAGGGTGCTCGCCAGTCGCGCGCGCACGTTCAACGCGCCCGGCAGGGGCGACCGCCCAAGGGCGTCCGCCCAATGGGCTACACAACCGCTGGCGAGCTCATCCCTCATGAGGCCGAGGCTGTGCGTGCCATTTACGCTGCGTTCCTTCGAGGGGACTCGCTCCACGGCATCGCACGTGCCCTGAGCGGCGCACAGGCTGACGGTGAGGGGGCGGGGGTTCCACGCATATCCCTGCACAGTCGGACGATCGTTCTCGAACGCAACGCACGTCGGCAGGCCGAGGGGAAGAACCCCCGTCCGGTGCCCGACGATAAGCCGTGGTCACCCTCGACCGTGCTCGGCATCCTTCGGAACCCTCGCTACGCGGGCTACTCGGTCTACACCTCCAAGGACGTGCGTCGGCAGGAGGCCGGGGAATCGCGCCGCAAGGCCCTGCGAGACAACCTCGTCAAGGACGAGAACGGTGAGCTCGTCCTCGGACAGTGGGAGGCCATCGTCGAAGCCGACGAATGGTGGACTGTGCAGAACCTTCTCGACGACCCTGCCCGCGTGACGAACCGGAGCGGCTCCACCATGCGCAAACACCTCGGGGCAGGGCTCTACCGGTGTGAAGTGTGTGGCGAGCCTGTGCGGACCCGCGCCCGCTACTACAGCTGCAACGCCGGGCATCTCAACCGCACCCGAGACGCGATTGACGACTTCGTGCGGGCTCTCGTCGTCGCCCGCCTACAGAAGAAGGACCTCAAGCGTCGCAAGAAGCAGGCGGACCCCGAGGTGAAGGACGTGTTCTCGGAGCAGATCGCACAGCAACGAGCCCGCATTGCTCGTGCTGAGCGAGACTACGACGCCGAGGTGATCGAGGGTGCCGACCTCGCCCGCATCCGTGCTGCTGCTCGGGCTGAGATCACCCGGCTTGAAGCGGAGCGATTGGTCTCCGGTACCGGGACCATGCTCGCGCCGATCCTCGGGACACCAGACCCGGCAGCGGCTTTCCTTGGGGCTCCCATCGCATTGCAACGGACGATGATCGACACGCTCATGACGGTCACGCTCAGGCGGGCGAAGCAGGGGAAGAAGGGCTTCGATCCTGAGTCGGTTGAGGTCGTGTGGAAGTGACCTGGCTTCGGGGTGCTGACGGTGTGTGCTCCGGGTGGGGTTCTCGAAACATCCAAGACCGCGCCCTGCGGACGCGATGAGGAGCAACTGTACAGCGCCCCTCCGGGGCGCGAGCTCATCCGCACAGGAGAGCGAGCCCGCAAGGTGAGTGCCATGAGGGTGTGTGAGCGACCGTGTACACCAATGGTGTACATGGTTTCTCCTCGTTTACCAGGCAAAACGGTGTGAAAGTACAGCAAAATCAGAGTCTCGCATACGCGTGCGCACGTGAGGGTTGTGTGTCGGATTTCCGTACCTTCTAAAAAATGGTGTACATGGTGTACTTTGAGGGGGTTTCCCTTGATATATTAAGCAAAACGAAGTACACCATCGCGATTTTTTGGTGTACATCATCTGTACTTGGTGTACTTTTGCTGTACGTCGAGGCATGAAATCATGTCCTACATCACACAAATCGGCCCGCTATGGGGCTTCTGCCCCCTCATCTCATCTCCCACCTTCACGTGCTCGCCGGTAGGTATGTTGTCCCGCTCCTCCTGCATGTCGGCCCATCCCTGTGCGCGCGTAGCGCGCCGGTTGGCCTGTGTTCCTCTGGGATGGCCCAAGGGCTATCCGAGCGGGTGAGTGCAACGCTGGGTGTGCTTCCTGTGCGCGAATAGAACAGATCGCTGCCCTAGGAGCAACAATGGCTACAAATCAACTCAAAGACTGGTTCTCATACCTCAACGGCGTCTCATCCGACCTGCCAACCGAGCCGCTGAAATGCATCGAAGCTCGCGACGGTGTTCTCGCATGGGCTATCTCGGACATCACCGAAGAACCCACCCGCAATGAGATCGCAGGCATCCTTGCGGGCCTCGACGCGAGCCGCGTGAACGCTGATCGTGTTGATCGCGTCCGCCGAGCACTCGCCGAGCACTACCTGGCCACCGACAGCGGCCGCGCCATCGCTGCGTCTGCCTACCTTGAGTGGCTCACAGGCCGATATGAGCTGGCCGCTCTCGCCTTGAGAACAGCGTTCTCCGATGGCCACGATAACAACCTCCTTCAGCTCGTCTCGCGGGCTCTCGCGATGGGCGTTTCTTCCCCGCTCTACCCGGAGATGCCACCGCTGAGCGTCCTGCATCTACAGGAGGCGTTCGCGTGAGCACTGCACTAGCACAACACAGCTGAACACCACTGCTCCGCTCGTGTGGGTCGGCTGCCTCGCCTGCTATAACAACGGTCATCTCGTGGGTGAGTGGACAGCCGCAGCAGACGCTGCTGACCTCACCCCTGAGGAACTGCATCGCCACCCCACCTCTCACGAAGAACTATGGTGTTTCGACCTCATGGGCTTCCCGTCGGGTACCGGCGAGATGTCGCCGTCTGCTGCTGCCCCGTGGGGCGAGCTCTACGAGGAGGTGGGGGAGGCGCAGTGGGGTGCCCTGCTGGCATGGGTGGAGACTGGCTGCTACGTGGCTGATGTGGACGGCCTGCCCTGTGCGTCCGACTTTGAGGATCGCTACTGCGGTTGTTAGGACTCGGAGAGTGACTACGCTGCTCACCTCGCCGAGGAGATGCGCATCTGGGATGAGGTTCCCGAGCACCTACACAGCTACTTCGACCTCGATGCCTGGTGGCGCGATGAGCGCTACGACTACACCATCGCCAACGCCCCTGACGGCGGCGTCTTCATCTTCCGTGCCCACTGAACGCATATCTGAACCCCCCTGGAGGTCACACCGACCTCTAGGGGGTTCGTTTTTCAGGCAAAACCCGCCTTTTGTTGCCGTGTCTGACTGTTCTCAATGCAATATATCTGATACAATCTGAGGTAGAAACGGCCTGCCAGAGAGAGGATGAACATGGCGAACGAGAGGGCGACGGACCAGATCGTCCGTGACATGCTACGCGAAATTGGTTTTAAGCGTCCCTGGGAGCAGGATGGTGGTCCGCAATGGAAGCGAGACGCTCTCAAGGGAGGGTCCAAGTCTGCGTCGGCCAACGCTGAGGGTAAGCCGGAGTTCGTCTTCGTCTCCGACGGCTTCGTCGTCGTGATCGAAGATAAGAGAGAGGTACAACGCACTCGTTACTTCGTCGATGGGGAGCCGACGACCGAGTTCCCTTACCGTGCGGATTACGCCCTCAATGGCGCGATTCACTACGCGAAGACGATGCTCGCCAACGGAATTCCTTTCAATAAAGGCATCTTTGCTGTCGGTTTCGGTGGAGGCGAGGTTCACCACGAAATTGCCGTCTCATACCTCGCTCCTGGCTTCGTCAAGCACCTTGACGACCTCGACAACCTCGATGTCTTCTCAGAAAGCGAAATCAGCGAGTACTACGCAGTCCAAGTTCTCGGGCAACGCCCTCGAGCCGAAGTTCGACTTGACGATGTTCGAGCCGCAGCAGAGCGCCTGCATGAAGGAATGCGCAACTATGGATCGGTCGAAAATGACCGAAAAGCACCGCTTGTCTCGGCGATTCTCTTGGCGCTCCAGAACCCCTATTTCGACCTCGACCGCCTCCAGAGCATTTCGCCCGGTAACAACTACCAGGTGTGGGATGGGCGCATCATCTACGACGCTGCCGAGCAGTACATGAAGTCTGAGGCATTCATGCCGCAGGCAAAGATCGGCACGCTACTCGATCAATTCGCCTTCATCAAGCAGGCACCGCAGCTCAACCGCTCCCACCGAGACCTCGGCGAGTCTCCCCTCAAGTGGATGACCCGCATCCTTGCGAACGATGTGTACCACGTCGTCACTGACCCTTCGATGACTGCCTTCGACGTGCTCGGTAACTTCTACCACGAGTTCATCTCCTATGGCGGAGGCGACGGCTCAGGCCTCGGCATTGTGCTCACTCCTGAGCATGTCACGACGCTCATGGCTGAGCTTATCGACGTCAACGCCACCGACTACGTTCTCGACCCTACGGCGGGTACTGCATCGTTCCTTATCGCAGCCATGCAACGGATGTTCGACGACGCCGGAGACAATGCCGCGCTTCGCGAAGACATCCGAAAGAATCGTCTCTACGGCATCGAGCTCCAGGACAAGCTCTTCGCAATCGGCACAACGAACATGATCCTGCGAGGCGATGGCAAGGCGAACTTCCGTCGCGACTCGATCTTCGAGGCTCCAATGGCAGAAATGCGCGGGGACATGAAGCTGTCCGACGGCACAATCGCCCTCGGACACGGCTTCACCAAGGTGCTCCTCAACCCGCCATACTCGCAGGCCAAAGGCAAGAACACCCGCAACCTCTCCGAGCTCGCCTTCATCGAGCGTGCGCTGGAGTTCCTCAACCCTGGCGGCAAGCTCGCCGTGATCGTGCCCCAGTCCGCGGTGGTCGGCAAGACCAAGGAAGACAAGGCCCGCAAGCGCTTTATCCTTGAGCACCACACGCTCGACACGGTAATCACCATGAACCCGATGACCTTCGCGAACTCGGGGCACACGCCCCACACGGTCATCGCGATCTTCACGGCTGGCCGCAAACACCGTGATGACCACGTCGTTCGCTTCGTGAACTTTGAGAAGGACGGCTGGATCGTCGCCCCGCACCGTGGCCTCGTGGACGACGGCACGGTCGCCTCGCGCCGCAAGCACCTCCTGGAGGTTCTGCGCGGTGACGCACAGGACGACACGAGCTTCATCGTCCGATCCGAAGTAACCGCCGAGGACGAGTGGCAGCACAGCTACTTCTACTTCAACGACGTGCCACCGACCTACGAGGACTTCATGAAAACGGTCGCTGACTACGTGTCCTGGCAGGTGGATATGCACGCCCACGGGCTCGGCGACCTCATCACGCCATCTATGAGCGTCACCAGCGACGAGGAGGCCGGCGAATGAGCGTCCTCGAAACCCTCGACTTTCAGCCGATGCTCATCGTCGACATGTTTCGTCCCCACAAGGGGAAGCGACTTGTGGCAGCGCATCGTCAACCTGGCAAGACTCCGTTCGTTGGAGGCTCTGAGTCCTACAACAGCATCACAGGGTTTTCCGATGTTGACCCGCTCTTTCCTGGCGGATGGATCACTCTTGTCTACAACGGATCAGTGGGACAAACTCGCCTGCAACCAGCACCCTTCTTCGCTTCTGATGACGTGATTGCCCTTGAGCCAATCGCTAAGAATGTCTCCGAAGCCGCACTTCTTGTCTGTTGCGCGATCATTCAACGAGAATGTGTAAACAAGTACTCCTATGGGTCGAAGCTGAACTTGCAACGTTTGAATCGTCAAACCGTTATGGTTCCGACGACTGTGGGGAGCGACGGCACTATCGAAGCCAACTGGGACGGCATGGACCGTCTCGGCGCAGAGCTGCTGGACCAGGTTGTCACACACACACACAGCGCTCGCGAGACTCGCCTCGCTGACGACGACACGCTCCCGGAACTGAGGTTCGAGCCGATGTTCATTACAGATGTATTCGACTCGATGAAGGCGTCAAGGGCGTGGTACGACAAGGTTCACCTCGCCGGCGGTCAAGGCCGGAACCTCTACCTCAGTCAGACTCTCGGCGGGAACTCCGTCTCTGCGGTCGTAGCCGACCAAGATTCAAGACCCGAGCCAGGGAACTGCATCACGGTGACCCTCAAGACACAGTCGACCTTCTACCAGCCAGCACCCTTCTACACGGCCCAGAACTTCCTCATCTTCCGCCACAGGAATCTCGATGCCAACAGTGGTCTATTCCTCGTTACCACGATGCGAGACGCCATGAACAAGTTCTCCTGGGGTTACGGGGTGTCGATGGTTCGTCTTCAGAAGACCCGAATCATGGTTCCCGTCGTCACTGACATCTCAGGTGAAGATGTTGTCGACTGGAAGGGGATGGCGTCCTATGGACGCGCCCTGCGTGTGCGTGCTGAGCGTGCCATTGCACCCGTCGTTGGGAGCGCGTCATGAGCCGCGAACCGAACCCTGCTCGCGGAGTCGGCCAGGATGTGCGCGATGCCCGGCGTGCTCTCGGCTGGAGCCAGGCAGAGCTTGCCAACCGAGCCCATGTTTCTCGACCGACCATCGCCCGTGTCGAGACTGGCGTGAACATCTCCACCGGGACGTTGGAAAAGGTCGCCAAGGCGCTCGGAAAGCGTCTGCACATCTCAGACCAACCCTGACGCCCTCAGGAGCCCCTACAACGCACGAGAACCCCCGAGGCGAGGTGACCTCACCGGTCGTCTCGGGGGTTCTCGTTCTCTCCTACGCCTTCTGAGCATCATCACGCTGTGTTGGTTGCGTGCTCGTCACCTTGCGATCATTCGTGCTCTTAGCTTCACGTTCACGTTTCTTCGCCGCTGCGAGCTTCGGATCAATCGGTCCGTGATGAACCTCGATGGTCTTTCCATTCGCCAATCGAAACAACATTGCTCTCACCCCCTCTCAAATGAGTCGTTGCTGCTATCGCGGTCATGAGTCGTACTCTTGGTGGTCGTGCTGGCCTCGTTGAGCCGCTGCTCGATCACGCGCTGACTACGCTGCTGTCGGTCGAGAGTGCGCTCTCGCCGCTGCTCCCTGCCAGCCGTCACCGCCTTCGCGAAGTCTGCGAACTTGTCGGGCTCGGCGAAGTTCACGTGCGCGCTCTGAACCGAGTCGATGACCCGCCTAATGGCAGCGTCCTCGACTCTCTTCGAGACGCTCTCGGCGACCACACGAACGCCCTCGGCATAGAGCGCCCGAGCCTGCTCGCCTGAGAGCGGCTTGGAGGTCTTGACTGCTGCGAGATGCTGCTCGGCCTCAGTCGCCAAGGCGCTGGCGCGGTCGAGCTCGTTGGCGACCTCATTCGTGCCCTCCTCACGGCCTTCTTGCTTGCCCTGTTCGCGCGCAGACGCGGCGACGTTCTCAGCACGTGAATGTGCGGCCACCATGAGGTCCTCGGCATCGAGCTCGGCGCGGGTGATGATCTCCTCACCTTCCAGCTCCGCGTCGATCACCAACCCTCGCGACTTCTCGCGTGCGGCAGCAAGGAGACGCTCAGCCTCGGCGCGTGCCTCAGGTTCAAGCGCCGCGACCCTGGCGAGGGTCTCCTCGGCGGTGTCCAGGGCCTGCATGGAGGCCACATACTCAGCCTTGGCGAGGTTCTCCAGCGAGCGCTCGGAGGACTCGCGCTCCATTACTTACAATGCGATATGCCTGACTGGTGGGCGCGGTGCTATGTTTGACTTCACGCACAACTTCGAGCTGCACAACATCATCGCCAGCGTATATGAGCGGGGCGCGATCGTCGCATCCGTGGGGCACGGGTACTGCGGCATCCTCAATGTACGCCTGAGTGATGGAAGCTATCTGGTGAACGGCAAAATACTGACCGGCCCCTCCTGGAGGGAAGAGAAACTCGCTTTAGTGTCTCAGAAGGTACCCTACAATGCTGAAGAGCTAGCCAAAGAACGCGGGGCAGACTATATTCGCTGGAGGAGGCCTTACAGGGGCTCAGCGGCAGCGACTAATGGACTAGTTACAGGGCATAACAACTCCTCATCAGGTAATCTTGTTGCTTCTTCTGTGTGTGATGAACTCGATCGGCTCGACTCTCTGAAGGCTAAAGGCTCGGAGCCTCTGTAACTAGTTTTAACGTGCTCGATCCCGGTGCGGTTATCGCGAACCGTACCGGGATCGAGCTTTGCTTCTTTCGTTGTTGCCCGGCGCGGGAGCACCCGGGCACACAGGGGAGAGGATTAGTCCTCAACACCAACCATGACGTTGGATGCCTTGATAATGGCGGTAGCGGGCTTGCCAACCTGCAGCCCAAGCTCCTCAATAGCGGCGTTGGTAATCGAGGAAGAAACAATCAGACCAGGAGCGATCTCAATCTTCACAATGCCGTTGGTTGCGCCTTCGGTAATCTCAACAATGGTGCCAGCGAGCTGGTTACGGGCAGAAAGCTTCATGCTCGGTTCCTTTCCTAATAAAAAACGTCTCCTACATACTACACACCGTATCTTTTGTATGCGCATGAGGGTACCCAATTATTAGGAATGCGAACATGCTGCAGCTCTTGGGGCCACCGTAGTTGCAGTGTGCTGAGGGGCATCTGAAGCAGCCATCTCAATCTTTTATTACTTTTCTGTATAAACTTTCAGTTAAATTTTGTGTATTTTTGTGAAACTACTGGTCAGAACCTTATAAATCCTGAAAAGTATCCTCGTCATGTGAGATGGTTAAAAAACCAACCGATAATTATTCAGCAGAAAGGATGCGACCCATGACTACCACGAAGGTTTCCGCATGCGTGTCCCTAGCTGTTGCTGGAATGGTGGCCTTGAGCGCTTGCGGCTCGAACAACTCCGGTGGCACGTCGAACGCGCCCTCATCGTCCGCCTCTTCTTCCGCATCAACACATTCTTCGGCTACCGCCTCCGGTGGCTCTGGCACCGTGAATGACGGCGGTACCAGCGGCGGCGGTACCTCCGGTGGCTCCGGTGCAGGCGCCAATGGTGGCGGCACTGTGAATTCCACCGCTGGCGGTGGTGCTGCAACGGAACAGGCCCCAGCCGCTGGCTCACAGGGGGATAATGCCGCCGCTAACCCCAACAACCCCAACAACCCTAACAACCCCAACGCTGGTGCAGCAGCGAACGGCAACGGCGGCGGTGCCCAGGCAGACCAGGGCGCTGGCGCTAACGCCGCCGATAACGGTGCCGCCGCACAGCAGCAAAGCGGCGCGCAGCAGAACGGTGCCAACAACGCACAGGCTGGCGCTAATGGTCAGGCTGACAGCGGCGCACGCCACTATAATCTGACCCCCGGGCAGTACATCATCCACCGTGAAGGCTCCTGGGACTACGTGAATACCACCGGCTTAACGTACCATGTTGACGGTGACGGCAGCTGGAAGAGCACCGGGGAAGGCGGCACCAGTGTGGTCGCGGCGGATGGTTCTTGGACTAAGAACTATACTGACGGACACACGGTAGCCCGGGTAGAGGCTGACGGAACCTACCGGGTCACCTACGACGGCAAGCTTTCCCCTGAGATACCTATTAACGCCGTCCCAGTGTCCCCCGGGAGCCTCCCCGACCCGAAGGCAGTGCCGGCAGTAACCCCGGTTAAGCCGACCAAGCCGGGCATGTAACCGCTTGAGAAACACTATTTCCGCAAGGTGATTCTTTGAAACGGGCGCGCACCCTCCACCGTGAAGGTGCGCGCCCCTCTTTGCCCGCTCACGGTAGCCTCTAGAAGCGGTCAGGCGGCGTGGAGCACGCCCGGCTGAGCGCACTGACTCCCCGGCCGTTATAGGTGTTGGCTTGCAGACCAGCAGCATCGCAGCCCACCAGGGCAGGGAGCGTAACAGTTCGCGTTTGCCCTGAGATCTTGAACCCGCCACCGTACTACAGGTAGCGTGGATACAGGTACAACACCCACCTCAGGAGGCTTTATGCGCGAACGTCACCATATGCCGAACGATATTGCGGCGGCCCTTAAAAGCTCTGGTCTATGCGCCGACTATAAGGCCCGCCCGGCGTACCAGCGCAATAACTATATTGGTTGGATTGACCGCGCCAAAACTTCGGGTACGCGCATTGAACGCCTCGAACAGATGCTCACCGAACTGGCGCAAGGCGGTATCTACATGGGTAAGGAGCATAAGGCCTCACGCAAATAGTCCGCATCCTGAAAACGCAGCTTAAGGCGTATTGCGCGCCCTCTAGGGGTAGGTGATACGCCTTTACCTGCGTTATTCGGGCCAGCTGAGCACACTGGAAGTCTTGAACATGCGATTTAACAATATGAATTTTTCTGATGGTCACTATGTGCAGATACCCACTAGTTGGGATGCACAGGAATTTACCTACCGTTTTTTATCTGCAACCCCTCCGTGGGTTCGTACGATAATGCAGGTGCGTAACCGTGTTGTACAGAAAATAGGGTTTACAGTACAGCCCTCATCGAAATCCAAGCAATTGGAGGTCGTGGTTGGTTCATCAGCGGGCCCCTTTACTTTTACTGAGGTCACTGATGAGCATGTCATTGGTGGCCATAAGGATAAACATATAGAGTTCTCCTCAAAATTCGTGGTTACCGCTGCTGAGGAGGGCAGCACGTCTGCGCGTGGCGGGATTGAAACACACGCCCAGCCTCAATCGGCTGTGGGGAAGGTGTACTTGACATGTATCTGGCCTTTTCACAAGGCTCTAGTACCTTACATGCTGCGCCAAGTCGATATAAAACCATGAGTGCAAAAGATTATGACCCTCGTATAGTTGATTTCTATGATGAAGACAACCCCGATGGGGCGGACCATGATTATTACCGTTCTCTAGCTCATCGGTTTAATGCCCAAAGAATCCTTGACCTAGGATGCGGTACCGGCATACTTACCGTAACTTTAGCTCAATCGGGGCGTGCTGTTATCGGTGTAGACCCGTCAGCATCAATGTTAGAGTACGCACGCAGTCGCCCTGGCGCTTCCAAAATCCGGTGGATTCTGGGGGATAGCCGAAATGTTCCCGACCATGGCTTCGATTTGGTAGTGATGAGTGGTAATGTGGCGCAACACATCCCTAGCCCACAGTGGGAAAAGACCTTGAATGACCTACATCGTATAATGCACTCAGGTGGAATGCTCGCGTTCGAGAGCCGTAATCCAGCATGTCGAGCCTGGGAAAATTGGACTACGTCTACTACGACTCGCTCCACACGGCACGGACTGATATCTGAATGGTCAGAAGCGGTTGCACCTGATAATAATGGGCAGGTTCTGTACCGCACTAACTATCACTTCATGGACTTTGGAGAGACTGTGGTCCAAGAAAGTATCCTAACTTTTCGAGATAAAAAGACATTAGGCTACCAGCTGCAGAATGCAGGATTTGAAATACACGCCGTATGGGGTGACTGGTGCCGCACCCCTTTTGATGGCACTCAACCGATTATGGTTTTTGAGGCTGTGGTGCCAACGAGGTAGATATGCAAAATAAAGCAGCATCATTATCCGCATCACTTATATGCTAATATTGATGCGGAGGTTATTATGCGTACAACCGTTACCCTTGACGAAGAAATCGTTGCTAAAGCCGTCAAACTCACCGGTATCGAAGAGCGCTCAGTGTTAGTGCGCGAAGCTATGGAAACTCTGGTACGTATCGAAAACGGGCGTTTGCTTGCCGCTTTAGGTGGCTCCGATCCCCAGGCCCAAGCGGCTCCGCGGCATCGAAATGTGCAGTCATGATCCTCGTTGACACTAATGTGTGGATAGATCATCTGCATCATGCAGAACCCGAACTGTCGGAGCTTCTAATACGTGATGAAATCTGCTGTCATGATTTAGTGCTCACAGAATTAGCCCTTGGTTCCCTTAAAAAACGAGATGAGTTTCTATCTGCTCTGAGCGAGCTGAAACGGCTTCCTGCAGTCGATGATCACGAAGTGCGGTGGTTTATCGAAAAACGTAAGCTGTGGGGACGCGGTTTATCTGCTGTTGATGTGTACCTTTTAGCCTCGGTTGTGGTAGTTCCAGGAACTACTCTGTGGACTCGTGACAAACGTTTGCGCGATGTGGCACAAGACCTGGGGTGTCGGTTCGAGAACGGCTAAAACGCAGCTTAAGGTGTATTACGCGCCCTCTAGGGGTAGGCGATACGCCTTTACCTGCGTTATTCGGTCTTGTAATACAACAGCAGGCGGGCCCACGCAGTATATGCTCAGGCCTGCCCGCTGGTTAAGGTGGGATTACTTCCTGCCGGTCACGCCTAAATAGACCGAGATGGCGAGCATTGCAGCGGCCCAACGGATCCAGTCAATACCCGCAGTATGGGCGACACCGAAGAACCCGGCCACCCACGTGCCTACAAAAGCCCCAACGGCCCCCAAAATAATGGTCCAGATAATAGAAATATTCTGCCTGCCGGGCATAAACACCCGCGCTAATGCACCAATAATAGCGCCGGTAATAATCGATCCGATAATGGTACCCACGGTACCTCCTCACGGGGCCAGGCGGCGCGAGCCGGAAGATGTGCCGCAAACCCGGTGTTAATAAATATTGCTATCGAGTATACGGGCACTGAGGGTATGGCATCTTGCCCTAGTGGGGCACTGTGTGGGAGGCGAAGATTTTCGCGCGCAGCGTGGGAGGCAGAGACTAAAACACGCCATGCTCACGCTTATGCTTTAGTCTTGAGGCCACCGCCCCGTATCGGCGTGGGTGGTAACCATACGTGCGAATAGTTCCGGGTTTTCGGCACTCCACGCGTGAGGCATTCCCGGCGCAACCCAGGTGCGCAGCTGCGGCAGGCACTTGCGCAGCGGGTCGAAGGATCGGCGTACTGAGGGTGTATCGTGCTCGGCGGCAACCGCAAGCACCGGCCCGGTGAATGAGAACGGCTCGGCAGGCAGCGCCCGAACCCCAAGTTCCCGGAACAGCAAAGTGTTCGTGAGCGGTTGCGGGCTGCTGGCGGTTTGCACAAAAAGTTCCCGATCTTCCGCCGGAATGTTAAACGGGCGGGACTGCGCAATCCAGTACCAACGCCGGTGCCAGAGCGGAACCTGGGCACCAATAACCATCCGCTCCCATCGGGTGTACCCCAAGAGCGGCGATCCGCTGATCGTGCATGTGTACGCTAGGGTGGGGTGGCGGCGAATCAGCTCAATCGCCACGAATCCGCCGAGTGAGAGGCCCACAATGTGCGCTCGCCCGCCGATACTGTGGGAACGAATGAGTGCAGCCATCCTGTCAGCGGCCTCGGCAATACCGGGCCATACTTCGTGTGTATTCCTGCCGTACCCGGGCAGGTCGGGGGTGAGCAGGTGGCGATCGGGCATGGCCTCAACCTGAAGGTCCCACGTCCAGCCCGCCATGTTCCCGCCATGCAGGAATATAATCGTCTCACCCTGCCGGGGGCCGTGCTCCACAGGGTAATCTTTGCTGTTTCGCGTCTTGGCAGTCATGGTCATTTCTCCTTACTAGGTGGGCTGAACCTGGTGATACTTTCGCGGGTTTGCTGAATCCAGGCAAGCTCCGCCTCTGTCTCAACAATTCCTTTGCGAAGGGTGGCGGCGCGCAGGGCGGATGCTAGGTCTTCCGCCGGGGCGTCAATAGTTTTGAGGGACTGCAGCTTACGTTCAATCTGTTTTTCACGCTCAGCCAGTAGCTGTACCACTTCGGTGTGGGTAAGGTTTGCGGCGAAAAATAGCCGCGCCATAAAAGGCTCTTTATACCGCTCTTGCTCAAGGGGTGAGGTGAGCCAGTCTTCCAGCTCAGCCCGCCCGATTGCGGTGAGTGAGTGAACCTTGCGGTTGGGTTTTCCCTCTTGGTGTATTACTTTCGTTGTGATCGCCTTGTTGGCGGTGAGCTTATCGAGCGTGCGGTAGATTTGCGACTGGTCGGCATACCAGAAATGCGCCACAGTGTTGTTAAACGCACGGTTGAGGTCGTAGCCGCTCATCGGCTGGATTGACAGTAGTCCAAGAATCGCATGTTTAAGCTCCATAGCCATATGGTCTCATACCCATATAGGACTATACAAGTATAAATTTTGGGGCGCGTTCTGCGCGAACAGAAACAGGCTGGGTGAGGGATAGGGGAGGGAAGCCGCGCGGCAACTTGTATGTTCTAAGCAGGTAATTTACCTGAACAAATCCCACACACTGAAAGTCGTGCGGCGGTAGATAAACACGCCAGTTAGGCAAAACCTGTATGACTATCCCAATAGTTTGCGGATGCTCTTCATGGGCAGGATCAGCTGAAAAGGGTCCAGCGGTGACTCAAGTACATCTGCGTGGTACTCATAGAACTTTTTTGCTTCTTCATCACGGCAGTGGATCAGTAATGCAGCCACTCCAAGGGTCTCGCTGGCGGACACTGTACGCTCCAAAGCATCTCTCAACAGCAGGGTGCCGATGCCTTGACCTCGTGTCCTTTTATCAACTGCTAGTCGTGCCAACAAAATACACGGGATTTCGTGCGGGCGGCGTTGGGCAAAATTCTTGCTGACCGCAGCTTTTTGGACGCTGCCAGCGGCAAGAGCATAGTAACCAACAACCCGGTCGCCAATAGTTGCCACATACGTGACTGAGTTGTGAGCCCGCTGGTTCTCCCAGGCGAACTTGTGAAGCCAGGAATCTAAATCGTGAGCGCCACTCTCAAAATCAGACAGGTTATCGCTTTTTAGAAGACGCCTGGGTTTCTGCAGCGACATTAGTCCTCTTTAAAAACAATTTCTTTACCAACGGGAGACTCTCGGGCAAAGAGCCTTTCAAGTTTTTCAGTTCGTGTGGGAGCTTCGAGCGCCTGAACAAATAAGTCGTATTGTTCCTCAGTAGCTACAAACCACCGGCGATCAGCAAGCACATGCTCTGCACGCTCGGTGGCACTACTAAGAATGAAATCAGATACAGACGAATCCGTAACCTCGGCAGCCTGCCTAATCAGAGCCTCTTGGCGTTCACTAGCCCGTAGGTTAATACGCTGACTTTTAACTGTTGTACTCATAGTGTTCCCCTCCCTGCATAGTTGTACTTACATTGTACATACAGTACACAGGGGGTAGGTTTTGCTACCTGAACAAATCCCACACGCTGAAAGTCGTGCGGCGGTAGATGGCCCCTTTCACGGAGCGCTTTGGGTTCTTCACAAACCCCATACCGCGCTTGCCATAACCAGGAATCACGGCTTTCTTCACGGCGCGTTTTGCCCGGCCGGTGGTGCGGGCCTTAATCATTCGTTTCACACTGGGTTTACGCATACCAATTCTCATGGGTATAGCCTACGTCTGTTGTCGTAAAAATAGCCACTTGATCTTTCGCCGCCCGCCCCGGATGCGCTGACCTGCCGCGCGTCGTATGATGTGAGAACAATACCGTTCAATGCTGATTGGGATATAAGATGCCTGACCCCCGTGAAACCGCCCCTAACGAACGCATCATTTTCACCGCAGAAGCCGATGCAGACCATATTGAGAAAAACCTGCGCCTCACCGAAGAACAGCTGAAACAGCCCAAAAACGCCGCCCTATATTTATCCTCAGTCACCGCCGTATATGATGCCCAAGCCGAGCCAAACCGCAACTGGGAATGCGTGTACCGTTACAGTGCGGGTGAGACTCTTGACGCTATTGCCACAGATATCGGTGTGACCAGGGAGCGCGTGCGGCAGATTATTAACGCCGCACACACGCATATTTCCGTTCCGCAGCTTAAAGTTGCGCGCCGCACCGTGAAAGAGCAGGAGCAGGAAGACCTGCGGCACATGGTGTACGAGTGGTCGGTGCATAACCCGGATAGGGCCGGGCAAGAGTGCGAAGAAGAATTTGGGGTCACCCGTCAACAGGTTAAACGTATCCTCAAAGGCCGTGCAGCGCTGCACTACCCAGTAGAGCCACGGGCGCAGGGAGATGAACAGAAAGAATGGCAGGATCAGCAGCTTATCGATTTGCTGCGGCAGTGGTGGGATGAGTGCACAGACCACCGGTCCATGTCGTTTAACGACTGGTCGGTGGCTCGCGGCGGCCCCACCCGTCAAACACCCATTATCCGTTTCGGCAAATGGTCACATGCCTTAGCTGCGGCGGGGTTGGGCGATGAGCGGAGCAGGCCCCGCAGGCGCCGCGGCAAGTACGGTGAAGCTGACCTGTGGGCGGCGCTGGTTCAGTTCGTGTCCACTCCCCGGCAGAAATACACCTACCTTGAATTTGAGGAGTATGCGCGCAGTGTCCCCGGTATGCCTTCAGCGGTGCTGGTGCGTAAATACCTCAATAAAAACTGGAATACGCAGGTAGAAATCGCCAAAACAATCATGCGCGGCAACTATGAGAGCTTACCGCCTGAGGTTATTGCTGCCGGGGTTGAGAACATCCGGCGGGAACGTAACTGGGAGCAGGAATACGCCCGCAGCAAAGACAATGAGCAGGAGTCCGTGCAGGTGGCCGTTGATGCCCTTAAACAGTACATAGCGCATCATGGCAGCCGGGTTGTGAACGCCCGCTACGATGAGTGGGCGCATGGGCAGGGGCTGCCTTTGGGGGTTACGCTCACCAAGAAGAGCGGCCTCAAGTGGGCGGAGCTTGTGCAGCGCGCGGGCGGTACGTGCGGTACCCGTGCCCCGCGTAATCTGAGCCCGGACGAGGTGCAGGCCCGTAATGAGCGTGCGCTCGCAGGTATCCGGGAGTATCTGGAACATGAGGCGGGTACCCCAACATATGACCGCTACATTGCGTGGGCGCAGCAGGCGGGGGAGGAGTACCCGAAAGGAACCGCGCTTCACAGCTGGTTTGGCGGGTGGCGCAACGCCCTCCAGCAGGCCCGAAGGTCATCAGCTGGTACACAGACGGAGACACCCGCCAGCTAGAGCCGCATCGGGCAAGAACCCGTGCTGTGGTGTCTTGTGCTGTAACTGACGTGTACGTGTTTAACACTTGGGCGCAGGTGGGCACCATAAAGGCCCCGCCAGAACCCTAGTTTCATGGGGTTTGGCGGGGCCTGCGCGCGGTGGCTGGGTGGGTCTTACATTACGACCAGCAGTTTGCCGCGCGTGTGTTTGGTATCCACGTAGTCTTGCGCTTCGGCCAGCTCCTCCAGCGTGTACCGTTTCTCAATGACGGGGCGAAGGTTGCCGCGTTCAACGGCGGCGGTAATCCACTTCATTGCCTCAGCGGTTGCCTTGGTTGCCAGCAGGAACCCCACACGGCGGTTCGTGAAAAGGGACGTCAGCACTGCGGGAAGCCCGTCGGGGGAGAGCGTCATCATGCGCCCGTGCGGTTTGAGGTAGTTGCGGTAGTATCCGGTGACCACGCCGCCGCAGTCAATAATCGCATCGAACGGGGTCACGTTCGCGGCATCGGGCAGGTCTTCGTGGTCGTACACCTCAACAGCCCCCAGGTCGCGGCATAGGGCCATATTGTCTGAGGCGGATACGGTGCTTACCTCAACCCCCAAAATCTGCCCGATCTGCAGGGCCGCGTGCCCCACACCGCCGGTAGCGCCCACCACCAGCAGGCGCTGCCCGCGCTGAAGCTTCAGGTTTTTCCGCAGTACTTGCAGGGCCGCCAGGCTCACCAGCGGCAGGGCTGCGGCATCAATAACGTTGGGGATACGCGGTGCGTGGCAGATGCGTCCGGCCTTAAGCCTCACGTATTCGGCGGCGGTGCCGGTGGGGGCAGGCGCAATTGACCCTGAGAACCCCCACACGGTGTCCCCAATTTTGAAATCCATGACGCCGTGGCCCATGCCCACCACTTCACCGAGCACATCCACACCGGTGCCTTTGGGGAATCGCTTGCCGGTAAAAAGGCGCATCTGCCCGGAACGTACGAGCGCGTCGACGCGGTTCACGCTGAACGCCTGAACACGCACCAGCACTTCGCCCGGGCCGGGGGTGGGCACGGGAACCTGGTTGATGGTGAGCACGTTAGACGCACCGTATTCGGTGTATTGTACAGCGCGCATGGTGGTTGGCAGGGTCATGGTTGCTCCATTTATTCTCTATTTTGGTGATGGCTCCATTCTAAAGGATGTGCGCCCCGCCAGAGTTGAATGACGCGGGACCCGCTCACAACAGAATTTACCGGTGTGCTGTGCCCGAAAAACCGGGGTCTGCATGCCCGCCCGGTGTATTTGGTGTGGCCCGCGCGGCACCGCCGTAATTCCCCTGTTGTCTGTGATAAGGCCTATCGGCCGGTAGCCACCGCCCCTACCTGCCGTCTTAGTACCAAAAAAGTCACCTTCACGCGGTGAGGTCCGCCGAAAAGGTGACTTTCGGGTATGGGATGGGGAGAAACCCTATACTTTTTCGCCTTTCATGAGTGCCGTAAACGCCGCACTATCGAAGAAGATGGAGATGCCCGTCAGCTTGCCGTTGTGTATGGTCAAAAACTCGGGAACCTCGAATATTGCGGTGGCTCCTGCCGGGGTTTTTACGAAGTAGTCGGAGATGACCGCCGCCTGATCGCCGTCTATCACCAGGTGCTTCACGTCCACGTCAATGGTCATCGCCAGAAAATTACCGGCCCCATTGAGGTAGTCTTCCTTACCGAGGTCTTGGAGGGCGCTGTTGAAACCGTAGGTCATGTCTTCGGCCAGGAAATCTTGCCAACCGCCCCGGTGGATGGCGGCGAAGTAGTCGCGGATGGTCTTCTCGGTGCTCATATGTGCCTCCTCGCGAGTAGGGTACTTCCGGTGCGGGTGCGCACCTCGCCCGATTAACTGTAACATAGCTGTAACAGATATTGAAGGGATGTGTGCATGATAGACACAGTTAAGCCGTTGCGGTCGGATGCGCAGCGCACAGCTGCCGCAATTTTGCAGGCGGCCGAACGGGTGCTGCGGCACGACCCCACCGCCTCATTGGAGCAAATCGCTGCCGCTGCCGGGGTAACCCGCACCACGGTGCACCGCCGGTTCGCCAGCCGGCAGGTACTTATTGCCGCGCTGCAGGCGAGCGCGATTGAACACTTTTATGATGCTTTTGAGGCCGCCAGCCCGGAGACCGCGCCGCCGCCGGTGGCCCTGCACCGGCTCACGGTGAACGTGATGCGCACCAAATCTAACTGGGGGTACGCACTGGGGATTCTCAGTGAGGACGACCCCGCCGTCATCACCAAGCGGCGTACTGTGCTGGCTCGCCTTGAAGTGCTGTTTCAACGCGCACAGCACGATGGCCTGATCGCGCCCGACGTAAACCTTGACTGGGCACAACGCATGTACCGCGCCATGGTTGATGAGGCCGTTAAAGACCTTGAACCCGCAGCCAGCCCGCAGGGGGTAGCGGACACTAGAGCAAACGAAGCTGAGCTTGACCGCCTGGCCACCCTGATTCTGCACACCCTGCTGAGCGGCATCGGCTAAGACTGAGGTGAGGGTGCAGAAGAAGCAGAGAATGGGTCGTGGCTGGGGTCTTGGTTCCACAGGTATTCGCACCGGTGGGCTTGCACCTGTGCCTCGTCAATGCCTGCAATATCAGCGATAAACCCCAACGTCATATCCATACCTGCTGAGACACCCGAGGAAGTATAGAACTTCCCCGAATGCGTCCACCGCGCCGTGCCCTGCCACAGCACGGGCGGGTTTGTGCCTCTCACCCAGTCAAAAGCGCGTTTATTCGTGGTGGCCTCTAGCCCATTTAGCAGGCCGGTGGCGGCCAGAAGCGCTGAACCGGTGCACACACTCAAACAGTATTCGCTCTGCTGAACCCACCGGGTGAGTGCCTCCACAAAATCAGTATCATGCACCAGGGTTCGGGTGCCCGCACCACCGGGAATGAGCAGAACACTGCCTGGTTTCAGCTCACCCAGCGGCTCTGTTGCCACCGAGAAACCCTGGGTGCTGCGCACCGCCCCGCCCAAATGCGAGACATAGTGCAGCCGCGCACCGGGTACACCGTGCAGGAACTCGACCGGTCCCATAAGATCAAGTGTTTCGTACCCGTCAAACAGCAGACAGTAAATATGCACGGCGGGTTTTTCACCCCCACTCATGATGCTGGATCTGCTTCAGGCAGCTGCAGCCAGCACACTCCCGGCAGCTTATTCGCCAGCTGCGGCAAATACTTTTCAATGAACAGTACGGACCATTTCCCCGGCCCACGGGGGAGTTCAAATGTAACGTTATGTACAGACACCTGCTGTCCCAGCCAAGCCGACAGTAGCGGCTGCAGCTCGTTACGGTACACGCCCCAGGGCATGGGTGGGGTGCGGTACGTGTCTGTTTTCATCCACCCCTTCTCGCTCAGGGTACGTTTTGAGAGGAAACGCCCAATGTAGTCGAACATGACGGTTGCGCCGGGGAACCTGCGGGCCATAGAGCGCATGAGGGCAGCGACTTCTACCGTGGTGAAGTACATGAAAAGCCCTTGCGCCGCGATGAAGACCGGGCGCCCGTCGGGGACAGCATCGAACCAGGTGGTATCTAGCGCGTTTCTCGCCACGTGCAGGTGCCGCTCATCGGGGGCTATGAACCGTTCCCTAATGTCAATGCCTGCGGGTAAATCCACGCTCACCCACAGGGTACCGGGAGAGTCGATGCGGTACCGTTGGGTTTCCAAGCCCTCACCCAGGTTCACGATCACCGCATCCGGGTGCTCCTTCATGAAGCGGCTAATCTGCCTATCGAATAGCATGGAACGCACCCCGTGCGAGCCGTCCGCTTTGCCGAAATGAGCCTGGTAATCGTAGTCAATGGCCCGGTAGATTTCTAGGCATTTGGGGTCGGTAATGCACCCGTCGGCTCGGGCGGCTTCGCGGGCACGGTTGTGCAGGGTCCACAGCATCGTTTCGGGGATATCGGTCAGTTCGGGGTGCATGGCAGTGTCACTTTCTGAAGGAGCATATATTGCCGCAGCTGGTGGGAGCCTCATGTTTTATAGTAGCCGCCCGAGAAGGGGATGTGTATAGACGTATTTCACCCGTGGGGGCGCGCTAATCACTGCTGTGCGGTACTGGGGCAGCATTAGAGACAACCTTAAACCTTCCTCAAAGGTTCATTAAAAACTGTATTTGAACTTAAAAGTTGGTGCTAGGTTTAAAAGGCATCCGAAAGTCACCGAAGATTGGAGCAATGATGCGTTACTTTCGTACCCGAGGTGCCCTTGCCGGAGCCAGCGCCCTTGCCCTAGTGGGTGCCACAGCCGTGCCACTGTCGCAGGCATTTGCTGAACCTCAACAGGCTGGCAGCACCCCATCCAGTCAGCAATCCACCCCTTCCACATCAGAGCAGAAACCGAGCATCCAGAAAACCGAGGGCACACTCGACCCCCTCGCAGAGAAAAATACGATTAAGGTGCAAGGCACCGGGCTGGATAAGACCCTCACCGACGGGTATTACGCCGAAATGTGGGAAATCGATGCACAGGGCCAACCGGTAGGCGAGAACATTGCTGAAGCATCCGATCAGCTGACCTTGGGGCAGCGGGGACAATTTGATACCACGCTCACCGTACGCGGCTCCCGCGTAGACCCGCAGAAACACTACGCCGTGTTCATTGTCGACCATACGGGCCGTGGGGGACATATGGGGGTGCACGCCACGGCCCCCGTGAATATAAAACCCACCGACCCGACCAAGCTACGTCCACGCTTCGAGACCTCACCCGAAACCCTCTACACACACCGGCAGGATAACGAGGTCACCATCCGCGGCAAATACTACTATCCGCCTAACTCGGATGCGAGCGTCGCCATTTCCCTTCGGGAAAAGCATGAGGACGGCGGCCCAGGGGATGAGGTAGCCACCGGTACCGTTGTCGCCAGCGAACTGAAGGACGGCACATTCACCTACAAGCTGCACGTGCCCGGGGAGAAAATTAAGGACAAAACCTACTACACGCTCGCGGTGGCAATGGATGGCGGCACCAAGGAACAGGGAGCCATTAAAGAACTCTATGGTCACGGCGGTTCCTTTGCCGTGATTACCGACGGAACGGTAAGCCGCAGCAGCCAGCATAATCAGGTGAAGGTGGCCGGTGGCGGGTTTAAAAACGTACAGCAGGGCACCGCCATGCATCTGCGGCTGCGCGAGTACAACATTGATGCGCAGAAGCCTGCCGGGGATGCGCTGGCTGAAAAGCAGGTTACCGTCAACCCGCCCAATGGCAGCTTCGAGACTGACTTTGCGGTTCCTGCGGATAAGCTTCAGGCCGGGAAAAAGTATGTGATTGAGGCGAGTATTGACGGCCAGGAGCAGTCCGAAGTCACGGAGTATATTACGGTGAACCCCTAGCGCCTCTTTACACGCGTATTGGACCCAGTCGGGCAGGTTTTTGAGGACGCAGTTTTCGGGTGGCCGTGGCGGCGGCACGGTTTAATCAACACCCGGAAACTGCGTCCTATGGTGTGCGGAGGTGACGCAGTCGCCCCTAATGGCGATGCAGCTACCCGGCCGCCTTAAACATTATGGAAATAATTGTAAAAAACCTAGACCTTTACCTAAGAGTACGGCTATCTTAGAAATGTAATCACTAACCGACGAATGGAGTAGACCATGCGTTCTTTCCCCACCCGTTCCGTGCTCGCAGGAGCCTGCACTCTCGCATTGATTGGCGGCACGGCGGCTACTCTTTCGCCCGTGAACGCTGCACCTCCGGCAACCTCAAATACTGTCCAGGGCGGTTCAAGCTCTCTTCCGGGCAACAATAACAATAATGACAACGCCAATAACAACCCTGATAATGTTCAGCAGACAAAAATTACCTCTGTTGAGGGCGGCCCGCTGAACCCCATCACCGGGGAGAATACCCTAACAATCACCGGTGAAGGGATTGATCCGAACCAATCCTTCGAGAGCCTGCAGGCAGAAGTCTATGAGCTTGATGCTGACGGCGACCGCACGGGCAAGAACTTAGCTCAAGATGATGCGAAGCTTACCGTGACTGAAGATGGGCATTTCAGCGGCACCGCGAAAGTGAAAGGCAACTTCGACCCCCAGAAGCGTTACGCCGTGTTTGCTGTTATTTACTCTGGTCATGGCTATCACACTGTGGAGGCCCGGCAGGACCTTCCCGTGCAGCAGGTTGATGAGAAGAACGTTCACCCTTCGGTAACAGTGACCCCAGACTTCGCGTGGAATAACACTTTTTACCGCCACCTGAACACCAACACCCTTACGGTGCGCGGAACCCGCCAGGAAGGTGCCACCCGCCTCATTATCCGGGTTGAAGCCCTGGATGAGAACGGTAAGGTCACTGAGACGTTGGTGACGAAGGACGCCTCAGCAGACCTGAATGGCGGTAACTTCACCACTAAGGTGCAGGTGCCCGGCTCGAAGATCGAAAGCGGTAAGCGTTACCAGGTGGTTGTTGAAACTGGCGCCAATGACTGGTCACGCGCTGAAGTTGAGGACTTTCGCGGAGATACGGAATCTGAGGCTGTTGGCATTGTGGACGGTGCACCCCTTAGCCGCAGCGCCGCCGAGAACCACCTGAAGGTTGCTGGCGGCGGGTTTGACCCTGCAGTAGCGGCTCAGAACGGGTCCAAGGTTCGGCTGATTTTCGCCGAATACGACATTGAGAATGACATCATCAGGGATGATGAGATCGTGAATACGACGGTTACCCCGAAGCCGAACGGTGACTTTGAGAGTGAACTGACTATTCCCGGTAATAAGCTGCAGGCGGGTAAGAAGTATGTGGTGCGCGCATACCTTGAAGACGCGGACGGCCGAGTCTCAAGCGACATTACCCTCAAGACCCTGGTGCCCACCAAAGAATAATGTGGCACCAGCCAAGGGTAAAACGCCCTTATATTAAAGGTGCATAATACCCAGCACGTAAGTGTTATAGTGCACGCGGCGCCCCGAAGAGAATAGGCTATTTTGGCCTAAAGATTTCTTTTCGGGGGCGCCGCGTGTATGTTGTTAGAACGAAAACGCGCCCCACACCATCAGGGCAGCGCAGAGGAAGAACAGCATCCAATGCCCCAACATATAGTAGGTGCGGCGCTCAACCTTCACCGCCGCCAGCTGCACCAGCCACACCACGCCCCATGCGCCTAAATACGCCGCGATAAACAGCCCAATATCTCGTTTAGCGGGTAGCACATCGGTGAACGCTAAGAGCAGTGCAGCGATGGTGACCAGCAGCAGATCGACACTTACCAGCTGGAACACGCACATGGCCTGCGCCCAGTGCCGGGTTAGCTCCCCACGAGTGCTAGGGGTGCTGGCCGCAGCGTCAGCGGTGGGACGGTTCTCGGTGGGACGCAAGGCCAGTGTCTCACGGGTTCCCACAAAAACGTGCGCGCCCACCGCCAACGCCATGAGCACCCCAGCAATGGCAAATGGTACTACCATGACGTTTCTCCTAACGGCGTGGGGTGCGGAACGTAATGTAGTAGAACTGGTCGTCCCAGATGAGCTCGGTGCGTGCATCCTCAACGGTGCTGGGAATCAGCGCCTCAATCTCTGAGAGGTCGAAGGTGGCGTCCTTGTATGCTTTGCGGGTGAAGATGCTCTTTTTGTACTGCGAATCAATGTAGTCGGAAGTTTCGTCTGCGATCATAATTTTCGTGCCGGGCTTGGCCACCCGAATCATTTCTTCGATCGCGCGTTTTTTATCGCTAAAGAAGTTAATGCCGCCCACGTGCAGCACCACATCAAAGCTCTGATCGGCAAAGGGCAGGTTCTCGGCGGCGCAGTTCACCAGGTTCAGGTTCGCGCGACCGCCCCAGATTTTCTGGCATTTCTTGAGCATCCCGAGCGAAATATCGGCACCCGTCCAGTCGATTGCGCTTACCTCAATATCGTCGGGCAGGTAGCGTAGGTCGGTGCCGGTGCCGATTGAGACGTACAGCGCCGAGCAGCCGGGAAACCACTCTAGTTCTTTCATGAACTGGCGGCGCATCTGCGCGACTTCATTGCCGTAAGCGAGACGCCCAAACCACCGTTCTCCTAGGTCATAGACGGTGGCTATGCGGTTGTAGAATTTCATGTATTTGGCGTTATCGCCCTGAACCTGCGCATCATCCAGGCACATCAGGATGCCGTTCTCTTCAGCGGGCGGGTTAGTGCGGAATTCGGGCTTGAGCTTGTTCGTGAGGTTAGTGTTTGCCATGGCTTCTCCGCCTTAGGTTAATATGGTGAGCACATTTCTGAACGTCGTGAGAGAGAAATGTGACTCCTTATAAAACACTTATACCTGTTTTGGAATATACGCGTCAATATTTTTTATATCTGAATACGAGAAACAGCCTTTTGAACGCACCGTATTCAGAAAAGTTTTTGCATTACTGAAAAGTAAAAAGCTTCTGAAGGCAAAAAACTCTTCTAGATAGAAACCGCCAGTGACGGTGTCAAAAAATATGTGGATACTGTCCGGGTGTTTTTAGTGTTCTTTTTCAAGCACGAGGTTTACGTAGTCGCGTCGTACCAGCCGGGCAGAGCCGCCCGCCACCGCCATATCGTGCAGATGCTGTACAGCTACCGTATGTAGCGGCAGTTCTTGTGTGAGCGCAACTATATCGGCGGCATCGTACAGGGCGAAGCCGTACTTGGTGAATGGCAGGGTCTTCATAAAATCTTTTTCACAGAAGCTTAAACACACCCGCCCGCCGGCGGTAAGCACCCGGCACATTTCTGCGAGCAGCCAAGCCGGTTCCTCCCAGAAATACACCGTATTCACGCTCAACACCTTCGTGAAAATACCGTCTTCATACGGCAGATTCACGCCGTCATACAGCGCGTACTCAGCCAGCCCTTCTGCGATAAACACGTTATTGGCAGCGCGGGCCTGCTCATACATGAGCGGCGAAATTTCCACCCCATCATAGTGCAGGTTCTCTGCGAGGGAGAGAACATAATTGAGGAGCCCACCATTGCCCGGGCCCGCCTCCAGGATGCGGTCGCCTTCCTCAATGCCTAATGCATTCAGGGCGCTCACAATCATGAAAAGATTCCCCAGGTTTAAAGAGTGTGCTAGCTCTTGACCGGTGTCACCCATGGGGCACTTAAGCTGGGAAGCAAGGGCCTTCGCCTGCTCGGCCGGGTTCTGGCGGGTACTAGACATAGTGCTCCTTTATAATAATCCAGGCGTGAAGATTTTTTATCATAGCACGGCCGCAGCTTGTGCCACCGCCAGGAGAGCTTTAGCGCCGAGAGGAGGTTTTATAGATGCGCCAGGCACGGCGAATCATTGGCAGCTGCAACGGTAGGCGGCCGAAAGCCACAACACGTTTAAACGCTGACTCATGCCGCCAATCCCATGCCATCTGCACATTCGCCGGGAACACCGCCGTATACAGCGCAATGGCCGCGAGGGCACCCGCCCGGCGGGTTGTTGGGGCGGTCAGCAGCCCTGCAACACCAAGCTCAGCAACCCCCGAAGCATAGGTGTAGAACCGTGCCGAGCCCGGCAGGGCGCGCGGCACAATCCGATCAAAATGCTCAGGTTTTACAAAATGCAGAACACCCATGATCCCCAGAAAACAGGACGTCACCACCGGTGCGCGAGAGGCGGGTGTGGAATCATCAGAAGTTTTCTCGAAAATACTCATACGGCATTCTCCCATATCCAGCCTATTCACAGCTATATGAGCGTACAAATACGCCGTAAAGCTCGCCGTTCTACGCTAAAATGTGCAAGGGGGCACCGTACCCGTTGCGGATTAGGCCGCTACCCGGTGCCGACGAAAGGAAAACCATGAAGAAGCTTATTGTTATTGCACTCATTGGCGCAGTTGCATTCGTGATCCTTAAGAAGAAGGGCTTCATCGGCGCTAACTAATTACGCTGTGAACATGCCAAGCCGGGCCCGCATCCACCCCACCGTTGGGGAAGGACGCGGGCCCGGCTTTTTGATGTGTGCACCCCGCTTCGGTCTACCCATTAACGGTGGGCAGGTGGCCGCTCATGACGATCTTCCCCTGAGAATCGTCCCAGGTGAACGAAGCCTTATCGGCGCTGTGCGTGGCCGAAATCTGGTTGGCGGCGGTACGCGAAACATTAGGCTTCCCATACAGGGGGTCGTAAGTTCCGGTTCCCAAGTACTCGCCGTAGTGGAACAGCATAATATGATACGGGCCGTCGGTACCGCCCTGGGCACCCACCACAATCCACGACAGCTCAACATTCGCATCATAGTTTGAGGTATCCGATAGGGACATAGTCCATGTGTAGCCGCCGCGTAGCTTCGACTTGTTCTGCTCTAGCGCCTGCTGCCCGCTGGTGGGTGCCCCGGCTTTTGCCTTACCGCTGCTTGAGGACGAAGATGACGGCGAAGAACTGCTCTTATCCGGGCTCGCGTACACCGTCACCGTGCTGGGGGTCGGCTCAGGAGTTGCGGTGACCGTCACCACCGACGGGGAAGACGAAGGCGAGGCACTGCTGGTGGCCGCTGACGCTGCTGATGACGACGAGGAATGCGACACCTGAGCCGAGCTGCTGGAGGAAGAGCCGCTGCTTTTAGTGCTTTTCGACTCGGTGGAGGCACCAAACGGGTTGCCGCAGGCTGTGAGAGTAAGCGCCGCCACGGCGGCAGGGATAGCGATTTTTGTGACGGTTGGTCGCAAGGTTCAACTCCAATCAGGGGTAATAAATCGGTGTACTCTTGTGCGGTGCGCCGGGGCCAGCGGCCGGGGCGCACCCAAAGTTAAAAGGTGATGTGCTCGGTGCGGTTGAGGAACACCCCGTGCCCGGTAGTGTGATTCCAGCAGGTCACCCCGTTTTGTTCGGAGGCGCAAACAAATGTGCCCACGTGCAGCATCTGCCCGTATTGCAGGGTTTTTGTGGATGAGCGGTTGCCCATGGCCCCATTCACACCGCCCGGGGCCGTGACCTGTGACGACCCATCGGCTTTAAGCTGCAACTGGAACGCGCGGCGTTGCACAGGTTTACCGGTCTTCGGGTCGATACCGGGGCTGTCTACCTTCTCCGTCCACTGGGATTCCTTGAGCATACACACCACCATCGAATCACCGGAGATCACATCGCACCCAATATTGCCGGTAGGGGTGAGGAACGAAACCGCACCGTGCTTATCGGTAGCCCAGCTTTGCACCCCCGTAGGAACACCTGTTGTGCCGGCCTTCGCGTGCGCCTGAGCGGGAACGTTCTGCACCACACGGTTACCGTTAGAGGAGCTGCCGCCACCATCGGCGGCCGGGATGGTCACCACAGTAGGAGGAGGTAAGGTGCTGGGCGTAATACTCGCGGGTTTTGGCTTGGTACTGCTGCTGGGGGAGGCATTATCCGTATCGGGCGCTGTTGCTGTTGCGGAAGCCGATGCACTGGCCCCCGCCCGCGGGTTCACGGACGTTCCGCTACTGCACCCTGCGAGGGCTGCTGTGGCTAGGGCACAGAGGATAAAAGTCTGATATGCGGTTGGCTTCATGAGGTGTTTCTCTGTTCTCGGCGTGGGGTCAAGACTATTAAATTTTCGGCTAGCCCGGGCACAGGGGCTGGGGCCGGTACGGGGGCACCTTCGTGCCCCTGCCAAACGTGCACCGTAGCCGCGTGAGCGTGCACTTGCACGTTTGGTTCGCCGCCTGCGGGATACACATAGGATACCTGAACACTCACGTGAGAGAACCGGACGGTGACAGGAACCTCGGGTGCCTTCAGTGCAGCGGCGGCGATCTAAGGGAGACTGTGAATGACGCCACGTGCAGCAGGTGCAGCCGCGGCACAGCAAGAAAGCCCGGGTCTTAACCGCATCGGAGGGGCACATCCGTCACGGGTCCTGACTGCATTCTTGCGCTGGCCCCGGCACTGGGCGACAATTGATGCATGGCTAAAATTACTTTTCATGAAGAAACCCCCGTCAACACCATCGGCGAGCTGCCCGCAGTGGGCACCAAAGCTCCCGCGTTCGAGGTGCTTGGGGCTGAGCTGAACACGATCACCGGCACCGATTTTGCGGGCAAGAACATTATTCTGAATATCTTCCCCTCCGTCGATACCGGCGTGTGCGCAACCTCCGTACGCACCTTCAATAAGGATGCTGCCGCACTAGACAATACTGTGGTGCTGTGCGTCTCGAACGACCTTCCGTTCGCCATTGGCCGCTTCTGCGCTGCTGAGGGGATTGAGAACGTTATTGCCACCTCCGCATTCCGCTCATCCTTCGGGCAGGACTTCGGCGTGACAATGACCGACGGGCCGCTTGAGGCTCTGCTGGCGCGTGCCGTGGTAGTCGTGAACCCTGCCGGTGAGGTAGTGTACACCGAGCTCGTTCCCGAAATCACCAACGAACCCAATTACGAAGCAGCGCTCGCAGCTGTTAAGTAAACGCAGCTGAGCCTATCAGGCAGGCACCATGCCCGGTTTTTCCGTGCCGTGGTGCCTGCTTTGTTCTGCCGTTTGAAACTATTGCGCTGGTTCGTGCGGACTCTCTTCTACACGATCGCGTGCCGCGCGGCTGCGCGTCGGGTCGTCGGCAACCAGCATATGTTGAGGCAGAGAACCGCGTTTCTTCGCCGCCGCATAACGCCCCATAAGAAGCGCCATATACACTGCCATCGCCACCAGGAGCATAGACCCCGGGGCAATAATCAACGCC
This sequence comes from Rothia aeria, assembly GCF_016726365.1. Taxonomy (NCBI): domain Bacteria; kingdom Bacillati; phylum Actinomycetota; class Actinomycetes; order Micrococcales; family Micrococcaceae; genus Rothia; species Rothia aeria. Next base: position 2,226,124 of record NZ_CP068102.1, read on the forward strand.
AGCACCGCCGCAATCACCGAGAAAAGCACCGTGAGCTTATCGGGGTTAGCGCGGTAGGCATCAAGGGCAAGTACCGTAAAGAGCGCGGTCATCACGAAATCGAACCCCTCAAGATGCGCCAGAAAACTCGACCCCAAGAAGAACCCGAGTGTGGAACTGAGGATAACGCTCATATGCATTCCCGCATGAATCCACAGAATGCGTGACCCTCTCAGCGCATGCCGTTCCGGCCCGCTGTTGAGCGCAAAAGCCTCGTCAATAAGTGTGTAGACAGTGTAAAACTTGGCGAGAGAGCCGTGCACACGTTCGATAGGGTAGGACAGCCCGTACATGAGGTGGCGTGAATTAATGAGCAACGTCATGACCGCAACGGATACCAGCGAGGCACCCGCCGTCATCATCGTCAGCAATACGAACTCTACCGACCCGGCGAATAAAACTCCCGGAAGCAGGGGTGCAAGCCACCAGGGAAAACCCAGGCTGTGTATCACAACACCGAGCCCAATTCCCACGAAAAACAGGCCCAGCATCACAAGGGATGCAGCACGCATTGCCTCACGAAATCCGCTCTCGCCAGTGCGGCGGAGCTCGACACTGTGGGTACCACCTGCATGTAAAGCCTGCTCGCGTTCCTGCACCACCGGGATGCTGCTGGTCGCCAGACCCGCGGAGGCGATAATATCGAGAACCTGTTCGTTGCTGGTTTGCTGCGATGTGTCCCTAAGGTGACGGCTGGGGCGTGAAGATCTTTCAGACATGCTATACCCCTAGAAAACCCAGTTAATGAGAATAACGCAGGTGGCGGTACCGGCGATCATGCTGTACACCATATTCTTCTTCCACAGGTGCACGAGCGCCGTCACCACAAATCCGGCAAGATAGGGAACCGCGGTGTGCGTGGATGAAAAATCAATACGGCTCACCGCGTAGATCGCCAGAAGCGCTACGGCCCCGAGGGGAATCCAGTGGCTGAGCGCATCCAAAACCTCAGAACCCGCGAGGGCTTTTTTGAGACCAAAGGGGAGCACCCGCAGAACAAAGGTTACAGCCGCCGCCACCAGAACAGCGCTGATAATATAGCCGCTATCGATGTGGCCGTTAATCATGGGGGTTCTCCTGCGGGTCGTTGTGGTGAGTGAATGTGAGGCTTGAGGTTTTCACCTGATCTGTCGTGCTGTCTTCGGCAGCCGTCACTGCTGTGTTATTCTCTGGGGCGGGTATCTGGTGTTCTGGTAGTGTTCCCCGTGATTTTGCGATAAAGAACCGTACTATCAGCAGGGCAGTGTAGGTTCCCATCGACACCAGAAGCATGGAACCGGGTGCCAGGATAATACCCACCGCGCCAGAGAACAACGTGAGAAGAGCCGTGACATTATCCCGTTGAGCGCGGTAAGCATCAATCGCGAGGATCGTAAACAGCGCCGTCATGGCGAAATCCATACCCTCAAGGTGGCTCAGAAACGATGCGCCAATAAAGAATCCGGCGGTTGTTCCTGCCACCCAGCTGATGTGCAGGAATGTACTCACCCATAGAATACGTGCGTGAGAGAGCGTATTCCGGTCGGGGCCGGTGTTGAGCGCGTAGGATTCGTCGCAGAGCGTGTATATGGCGTAGAGCTTCGCCCAGAAACCCTTCACATTCTGCAGCGGGAAGGAAATACCGTACACCAGGTGGCGGGAGTTCACGAGCAGAGTTGTGAAGCCGATAGCACCTACACTGGCCCCGGTTGCGATCATTTCTACCACCAGGAACTCGACGGAACCGGCATAAACGATGAGGGATATTGCGGGCGCAAGCCACCACGGTAAATGGTGAGCACTAATAATAACGCCCAAACCTAACCCCAACACCACGAAACTTGCAAGCACCACGCTGGATGCCCGTAAAGCCTGTTTGAAGCCGCTCTCGGTAGGGTTATGACCGATCGCGGCGTAATGTTCTGCGTCGCTTGTTTCCTTCGCGGTATCTTTCATGGTGCCTCTCAGCAAGAGTGAAAATGAGTCTTCGAATATCCTAGCGCAAGAGTATGCCCAGTGTGAGTTGGAGCTTTGCTGCCTTCGGAGTGTTTGCGAAAAATTCCGGTGGCGGCGGGCGCCGGCGGGGGAGTAGAATAGGGGACTAAATAAGAAAAACTTATGTCGCATTAGTTTTTCTAAAGATGATTTTTCGCCGCGTCGCCGCACCCCGCCACCGATCGGGGTGTTTGCCATGCGCGGGACCAACAAGGAAGAAAAATATGTCCCCCACATCCGAAGAAAAAGCGGCGAACAGCCCCGAAGAAACGGAGCTAAAACGCGGTCTTTCGGCGCGTCACCTACAGATGATCGCCATCGGCGGAGCCATTGGCACCGGCTTGTTCGTGGCCTCCGGCAAAACGATCTCTACCACAGGGCCGGGCGGTGCTATCGTTGCTTACGGGCTGATCGGCATTATGGTGCTGTTCCTCATGCAGTCTCTGGGTGAGATGGCAGCGCATCTGCCCGTCCCGGGTTCGTTTCAAACCTATGCAACCCGTTACGTTTCATCATCCTTTGGGTTCACCATGGGGTGGAATTACTGGTTTAACTGGGCGATTACCGTCGCGACCGAGCTCGTGGCGGTCGGTGAAGTGATGAAGTATTGGCTGCCGGAGACTCCCTCGTGGGTGTGGGCAGGTACCTTCTTAGTTCTCTTGACGGGGCTGAACGCCCTGTCCGCCAAAGCCTATGGTGAAGGCGAATTCTGGCTCGCCACTATTAAAGTGGTCACCGTTATCGTGTTCTTGATCGCGGGTATCGCCATGATCTTCGGGATTCTCGGAGGGGCATCGCCGGGTGTCTCAAACTGGACCGCTGGTGACGCTCCTTTTGTGGGTGGGCCCATCGCTATTTTCTCCATCTTCATGGTTGCCGGGTTCTCGTTCCAAGGCACCGAGATGATTGGTGTTGCCGCCGGGGAGTCCAAAAACCCCCGCCGCGATGTGCCGCGCGCGCTCACCAGCGTGTTCTGGCGCATCATGCTGTTTTACATTGGCGCCATGGTGATTATCGGGTTCCTCATTCCTTACACCGACCCGAACCTGCTCACCGCAGCCGAAGGGGATATTAACATTTCTCCCTTCACCCTCATTTTCGAACGAGCCGGTATTTCCTTCGCTGCCGCAGCGATGAACGCAGTGATCCTTACCGCCGTGCTTTCCGCCGGTAACTCGGGGCTGTACGTTTCGGCCCGTATGCTGTTCTCTCTTGCGCAGGAAGGCAAAGCTCCCAAGGTTTTCACCAAGGTGAATAAGGGGGGTGTGCCCATGCCCGCCCTCATGGCAACTTCCGCCGTGGGAGCCATCGGGTTCATTGCCTCCATTATTTCGCAGGAAGCGGCATACCTGTGGCTCGTTAACGTCTCGGGTCTTGCCGGGTTCATCACGTGGGTTGGTATTGCGGTGGCGCACTACAGGTTCCGCCGCGCCTACGTGCGGCAGGGGCATAGCCTTAACGACCTTCCCTACGTGGCCCCTTTCTTCCCGGTGGGTCCGATTATCGCGTTCATCATGTGCCTGCTGGTGATCGGTGGGCAGAACTATGAGGCGATTCTTGAAGGGAACTGGGCGGGCGTGATGAGCTCATATATTGGTCTGCCGGTGTTCATAGCGGTGTGGGTCATTCACGCTCTAGTAACCCGCGACCGCCTGATCCCGCTGGAGAAAGTGGACGTGGGTGGTATAGATTCTGCCACCATTAAAGCGCAGCAATAACTGCGTCACGAGAAAACCTGCCGGGGTGAGGTTTTCGCTGTGTACACATCGTATGGTGTGCTCATCGGCGAAAATTTCACCCCGGCAGATGTGTGTTTTATGACGCTGCGGAAGCACAATTGGGGCGCTCACCCTTCAGCGGGAGTGCTGTGTGCCGATTTCGGTAGAAAAGTAACGATCTTAGCCACAAAATCTAAATCTAAAGTATATCTTCATGGTATTGTGAAGAGGCGCATAACCAGCTATCGGGCTGGTGTGCGTTCACCGCATATAACTACATACACCCCAGGAAAGTACCATCATGAAGAAGAACACCTCCCCCTTTGTTATCGGAGCTGGCGCCGTTGCCGTTTTGAGCCTAACGGGGGCAGTCTTTGCGACGGGGGCATTGGCCGCCTCCACTCCGGATGAACAACCCTTACCCAACTACACGTGGGCCGTGCCGAGTGATGCTCCTACGCGTGACCCGCTTCCGAGCTATAACCCCGAGGCTGCCGCAACCGATACACCCAGTGAGCACGCTGAGGTGCACCCCACGGAGCAGCCCTAACGTCCTTTTGAAAGTGGCAGCCCCTGCTGGGGTTGCCCAGATCATACTCAGTGCACCTGCGCCGTTCAGCTGTGGCGGCGCAGGCCCGTTCAATGCTGACTACCAGGCGGTGCGTGCCGTTACCTTCAGTAATAAGGCACGCACCGCTTTCCTGTATTCACGCGCCAAGGCGATCGGTAAAAGTGGCGGGGGTACACAGTGAAGCGTATCCTGCATAAGCTGGAAATATGGATATTACGATTAAACGTATATATGAAGAAGTATCACCCGATGATGGTTACCGTGTGCTTGTAGACAGGCTGTGGCCGCGCGGAGTTACTAAGGACCGTGCCCGCCTGAACAAATGGGCGAAGGAGCTGGCCCCTTCCACCCAAGCGCGCATTGAGTTCGGGCATAATCCGGAACGTTTTGAGGCATTCAAGCACCGCTACCGTGCAGAACTTGATGTAAACCCTGATGCGCAGAGCCTCATGCGCAGCGTTGTTGCCAACGCCAAAGAAACCGGTGATATGCGCATTACCCTACTGTACGCAGCTAAAGACGAGCACTGTAACCACGCCATGATTTTATGCAGCTACATGGCGGAGCACCTGCCAGATTTGACGAGGCTTGTCCCTTAGTCGTCCGTCCAGAGAACCTCACCTATAGAGGTTTTTGGGGCCACGGCCCGACGCACCCAAGCAGGTGCACACCGCCTGCCCACCGGCGGCAGCGTCGTTGGGCTGCCTTGAATGGCTCAGAGGTATGTGGGGAGCCTGGATATGGAGGATAAAGGCTCAGATTTTGAAGTTGCCGCCGGAAGGTCCGAAACTGCCGCCGCCGTTGTCATTGGTCTCTGAAAGAATCCACCGCCCGTCTTTATACTGCGCGGTAATCAAAGCTTCCTCTGTGGATGATTGCTTGTCGTGGGGAAGGTCTACCGGAACTCCTCGGTACACCACGAAACTACCCAGAGAAAAGATGTACTTAGCAGGCCACTTGTAGTTGTCCCCGTCCTGAGTTGGCTGAGCGGTGTTAAGAGTGAATGCTATCTTCAACTCTTCAAACCATGCGCCGTCCATCTCCTGTGTGGTTTCTCGGATTTGCTTTTTAAAGGTGTTAGTGTATGTATCACTGAAGGGGAGATGATCAAGCGGGCCAAGATCACCGGTGACAAAAGCGTAGGTTAACGCTGTAGTGAAGAAACCTATCGCGGAGTATAACCCGGCCACGCTGTGTTCATCCATATTTTCGGGTTTGATGGGTTTGGGCACATTCTGCGGGGGCGAGGTTCGTGTGGCTGGTTTATACTCGCCCGCAGAAGTGTCATAACTATTGAATTCCACTGCGCCCGAATAGTCACTGCGTTCAGATGCCTTGGCTTTTGAATTATTATTTGCTGAAGATGCGCCATTAGAGTCATGAGTGCCCGCGGTATTGGCAGTTGTGAGGGATGCGGAACATGCCGTTAACGCGGCGATGGAGCCTGCGCCCAGCGTGGTGAGTGCGGTACGGCGGGTCATAGCGGAAGTCATGCTGGCGTTTTCCTCTCGAATCGGTGAAGGTCAGCGCTTTCTATTGTATCGGCAAACACCTCATTTGCTGTCTAAAGAAGGTGTTTCTTCTGTTTTTCTTACTTTTATACTGCTAGGATGCTAAAAACCCCGATATATGCTGTATATTTTGCGGATGGTTAAGCTTGTCACAGGCACAGTAGGGCTGTACCTGGTAGAGAGAAAACCGGAGCCTATAAACCTGGATGCGGTAGGGTAGAACCATGCCTGAAAACCCACGCCCTCAAGCCGCCCACACTCATGCGGCCATAGACACCGAACGGAAAATCGTGTACGTCTCAGCGGTTGCAATCCGTAACGAACGGGGGCTGGTACTGACCGTGCGTAAAACAGGCGCAAGCGGGTACATGATGCCCGGCGGCAAACCCGACCCCGGCGAAACCCCGCTTGGTGCTGCGGTACGTGAAGTCACCGAAGAACTCGGGTTCGCCCCTGACCCCGCCCGCATGGTGCACCTGGGGACATTTCAGGCACCCGCACTTAATGAAAACGGGTACACGGTACGCGCCGAAACCTACGAGTACCTGCCGCACCCCAGCGAATATGAAGTGCTCGCCGCTCTCACCCCGCAAGCCGAAATCGCCGAACTGCGCTGGGTAGACCCCGCACAGAACAGGGATGCCACCCAAGCCCCGCTCAATATTGAATGCATCTTTCCGGTACTTTCTGCCCACCCACGCTAAACAGGCGGGGCGGTTCAGCAGCAGGGCACCTCACCTGGTAACACGCCGTGAATATGCGCACACCCCACCTGTCCCACTTGCGTGTGCCTCCCCAATGGCTGTAGCGTGCAATAGGTGTTTGCACTATACCCTGCGAGTGGACGGCGCACTGGAGCGCGCAGAAAGAAGAACAATGACGGAACAAACTAGTCAGCCTGAAAAATACAATATTGCTGTTTACTGTGGTGCCGGTTTCGGCAACGATCCACTATTCGTGGAACGCGCGCAGCAGATGGGTCGTGCCTGCGCCGAACGAGGTATCGGTGTGGTCTACGGCGGCGGCAGTACAGGTCTGATGGGAACCGTCGCGGGTGCAGCCCTGGATGCAGGCGGCAAAGTCTACGGCGTGGTCACCCACCAGCTCGTGGAGTGGGAGGGCGTGTACCCCGGGCAGACGACCCTCGACATTGTCGATACCATGCATCAGCGTAAAATCGCCATGATTAATAAGGCCGACGCCTTCGTTGCGTTGCCCGGCGGCCCCGGAACCCTGGAAGAATTTTTTGAGGTGTTCAGCTGGCAGTTTTTGAAGATTCACGACAAGCCTGTGGCGCTGATGAACGTGAACGGGTACTGGACGAAACTTATTGAGGCTATGGAGTATATGTCAACCACTGAGCTGCTAAAACCCGAATACCTGCAGCGGCTTATTGTGGTTGAAACCCCCGAAGAGCTCATGAAAGTGCTGGGTAAATAGGCGGCATTAAACCCCCTAGAGTGTGTGCACGCCCGTAGCCTGAGTGCTGCGGGCGTTTTTTTGCATCCTCACTCGGGTATTTGCGTGAGCTAGTGTTTACCGCGCGCCCTGCTCAGAAGCGAAGAAAGCGGCAGAATATGCACAATAATCCATACGGGCGTGAGCGTCATCATAAGCATATAGAGAACCCGAATCAGGGACTCCATGTGAGGGTCTTCTGAGAGCATGCCCAGATAGACCGTCAACCCCAGTACCGCACCAGTGGTGAGTGTCAAATAGAGTAATGCCCACAGCACTTCGGAGCGGCTGGCGTGCCCGCGACCGAGTGTGTAGAAGCGGTAAAACCGTCCCACCGCCTGAAGGAACGAGGCACCTTCTAACGCCTGTGCGGGTTCACGAACAGCGGCTAGCGCCTCCTGCTCATCATCAACGCCGATTTCGCGCAGGGCATCGGGGGTATCCTGGAGAAGAAAAACGGGTTCTTCTTTGTGACGGTGTGTGCGTGCCATACCTCTAGGGTACCCGACGACGTGTAAAGGACAACGATGACAAAGACCCTTCTCATCACCTATTTCGGCCCGTTTCCCGGCGTGAGCGTGAACCCGAGCGGGGTGACAGCGCGGCAGGTGGCTGATGTACTCGCCGACGAATCTGCGGTACGGGTTGTAACCCGTGAGATTCCGGTGAGCTATGCGGGGTCTTCAGAGGCTTTAGAGGAGATGCTGACCGATATTCGCCCGGATGCGGTGCTCAGCTTGGGCGTGGCAGTCGGGCGGGATAAGGTGAGCTTTGAGAAGGTTGCCATCAACCTGGACTCCGCCGATATTGAGGATAATGACGGTGTGGTGCGTGTGGATAAGGCGATCGCCCCGGAGGGACGCGACGCGTATTTTTCGACCCTGCCGGTGCGGGCAAGCTATGAGCGTCTGCGCGGTGTGGGGCTGCCGGTTGAGATTTCGTACACCGCCGGAACTTATGTGTGCAACCACGTATTTTATGAGGCACACCGTATTCTGGAACGCCAGGGGCGGCGGATTCCTGCGGGGTTTGTGCATATTCCCGCCACGCGAGTCGATCATGAGCCCTCTGACGCACAGACAACGCTCACTGCGCATGCCGATACCGGGGGAGTAGAGAGCGAATCGGTGCCGACTCTGCCTGAGGCGGTGGTTGCGCGCATCGTGGCGGAGCTGGTGCGCGATACCCTCAAGGTGATGTAGTCTCATTCATACCGTTGAACCGGGGAGACGAGTGAAAGCGGCGGTTATTAAAACGCGGTGCCCCCGATGAGAGATTCATCGGGGGCACCGCGCATATTAGCCTAGGGCACTGCTACTTGCGGTGCTTAAGGTAGTAGTCGATCAGAGATGCGGTCGAAGAATCCTGGCGTTCCAGAACCTCGCGGTCTCCTTCAATAGCGGGCACCAAATCAAGCGCCAGCTTCTTGCCGAGTTCGACGCCCCACTGGTCGAAGGAATCGATACCCCACACGATACCCTGCACAAAGGTGATGTGCTCATAGAGGGCAATCAGCTCGCCCAGCACCCGCGGGGTCAGGCGAGAAGCCATAATAGAGGTCGAAGGACGGTTGCCGCTGAAGATACGGGCGTTTACCACATGCTCGGCGGTACCTTCGGCGCGTACCTCATCCTCGGTCTTGCCGAAAGCGAGCGCCTGAGTCTGTGCAAAGAAGTTTGCGAGGAAGAGTTCGTGCACATCCTGCTCGCCATCCTTGGTGGGGTGAGCTGGGTTGGCGAAGGCCAGGAAGTCCGCAGGGATAAGGCGGGTGCCCTGGTGGATCAGCTGGTAGAAAGCGTGCTGACCGTTGGTGCCGGGCTCGCCCCAGAAAACCTCGCCCGTGGAGTAGTCCACGAAGGAACCGTCGGCGCGAACGGATTTACCGTTGGACTCCATGGTGAGCTGCTGCAGATAGGCGGGGAAACGGTGTAGGTACTGGTCGTAGGGTAGGACCGCGTGGGTTTCGGCGCCCAAGAAGTTCACGTTCCACACGTTAAGCAGACCCATGAGTACGGGGACGTTCTTTTCAAAGGGCGCGGTGCGGAAGTGCTCGTCCATGGCGTGGAAGCCCGCGAGGAATTCTTCGAAAACCTTTGGGCCGAAGACGATGGCCAGCGAGGTACCGATTGCCGAGTCTACGGAGTAGCGACCGCCTACCCAGTCCCAGAAGCCGAAGGCATTTTCGGGGTCAATGCCGAAGGCAGCAACCTTATCGAGCGCGGTTGAAACGGCGATAAAGTGCTGAGCCACGGCTTCTTCTGCGGTTTTTCCCTGCAGGGCGTTCGCCTCGCCAAGCGCGGTGAGCAGCCAGTCGCGTGCCACACGAGCGTTGGTCAGGGTTTCTAGGGTGCCGAAGGTCTTCGAAGCAACGATGAACAGGGTAGTTTCTGGGTCAAGATCAGAAACTTTTTCGGCAACATCGGTCGGGTCGATATTTGAGATGAACCGTGCGGAAATCCCGGCGTCGGCGTAAGGCTTAAGCGCCTCGTATACCATCACGGGACCAAGGTCAGAACCGCCAATACCAATATTTACCACGGTCTCGATGCGCTTGCCGCTCACGCCGGTCCACTCGCCCGAACGCACACGATCGGCAAAAGCGTACATCTTGTTCAGAACGGCGTGAACATCGCTATCGACATCCTGCCCATCAACAACGAGGGCGGGGGAGTAACCCTTGGGGCGGCGCAGCGCGGTGTGCAGAACCGCGCGGTCCTCGGTCACGTTAATGTGTTCGCCAGTGAACATAGCATCGCGGCGTTCGGCGAGGTTCACCTCTTTGGCGAGTTTGAGCAAAAGCTGCACGGTCTCTTCGGTAATGAGGTTCTTCGAGAGGTCTACGTGCAGGTCTGCGGCATCAAAACTAAATTTCTGGGCGCGGGAAGGATCCTGCTCGAACCAGGCTCGCAAATTCGGAGTGAGCGATGCTTTGTGTTGGGTTAGTGCTGACCACGCACCGGTGGTCGTCGGGTTCGTAATAGTCATGGTTTCTATTTTCCCTCTTCGGCTCGGTAATGTCACCCTAGATACCGGTTCTGTGCGGGAAGCTGAGGGTTGGCAGCATTATTGTTTTCTGGCGGTCTGCAAAGACCGTACGTGTTCCCTGCCCATCGCAGACAGGGGGTGCGTCTTGGAACAGGTAGGCGGCTCAGTTTGGTGGGGTGCCCCGGTGCGGGCGTAGAGTTGAGGGCATGAGCACCCAGAACAAGAAGCTGCCAGCGCATACCACCGTAACTGATGAAACCGCCTCACGCCGCACCCGCTACTTGGTTGTCTCCCGGTCGGGTGACACCCTGGTCGGCGCCGACGGAACCCTGCACTACCTCGATAGCCCGCCTGAAGACAGTCTTACGGACGTCAGTCTGGAACCTAAACTCATGAAACCTGAAGCACGGTACGCTATTGAGTACCGCGCTGTTTATGTTGAAGATGCAGATTTGGCGGCGCTCACCCAGGAGCTGGGCGCGCTGCCTGAAGGGTGTGAGGTATCCACGGCGGGTTTCTGGTTCTACCCTGTGCACGCCGACCCGGCGGGGCGGGCCCGGTACGGTGCGGCGCTGGCGAAACGTGACTACCTGATTGAGATGGCATACTCCGCCTACACGGGAGAGTCAGCCCCGGTGGACCCCCACAAAGGGATACGCCTGACCGGTTCCGGGGAGATGGTGTTCCCGCGTATTGAGCCGGCGGTGATGGCACTTATTATGAGCGAGGATAATAGCCGCGTTCTATTAGCCAATAACAGGCTGTGGCCGCGCAACCGGTTCGCCCTGATTGCCGGGTTTGTGGATCCGGGGGAGAACCTGGAGCAGGCGGTGACCCGCGAAGTGTATGAAGAGACCGGGCTGGACGCCCTGCGCCTGGATTACCGAATGAGCGATATTTGGCCTTTCCCCCGTTCACTCATGGTCTGCTACCGGGTGACGGTTGATGCCTCCCAGCCGGTGACGCACTTAGACGGTGAGATTCACTCCGCCCGCTGGTTTACTGCACCTGAGCTGGCGCAGGCTATTGCGGAGCAGCGCACCGGTGAGCCGAAACTTGAGCTGCCCGGAACGAATGCGGTGGCCCGCCGCATGTTGGATGAGTGGCTGCAAGAGAAAGGCTTGTAAACGCCTTACAGGGTGCAGCAGGTATGTCAGCGTACCAATTATGGGTGAATGTTCATCTTCATCTACCCCACATAACAGCGGATTTTTACTGAGGCAGAAGAATGCTTGTGAGAGGGGGTAGAGCGGGCCGAAGAAGAATGTTGGGGGCATTCTTCTTCGGCCCTGGAACATGACGGAATAGGTGGTTGACTATTCCGCGGAATCAATATAGTGTGGGTATTTTTTATGCCGTGTAATATGCGGGATCCGGGTGTTATTATCTTTACCTCAACATATAAAACATGTAAAGAGTGAAGGTATTGTCACCACGGTGAGTATTAGCTTTAAATGTGAAGCTGCTTGAGGATATTTGCAATGATCTTCCCAAGCGTTTTTCCCGCACCCTGAGGGGAGTAAGATGGGCTGGAGCTGGGGCGCGGTTCTGGGGCGGGGCGAGATGCTGCTTGAGCTGGGGCAAGAGGGGCGAGGAGGACTGCTGAGAGTCCCACAGCGACTGTTGCACGGCGAATAGTTTTCAGGGCGCTCATCTTAAGATCCTTCATGTTTTAGAGAATGTCTAAGGTGCTTACTTCTCGATGAATCTTTACCGATTCGATATAAAAAATATAAAGCATAAAAACTTGGCTGAACAACAGGACTCAGGAAACTCCACGCTTTCTTTGAGGATTTGCGGGATAAACAGTTGATAGATAAAAATTTGACCCTTGAAAAACTGTGCACTAATTGAAAAGCTGCGCACTAAATGTCTTTATAGTCCGCAGGCAGAGGATACTTTCTCCTCATATTTGAACCAATACCTGCTGCTTGCGGTATGCGGGCCACTCGCTGCGGCAGGTGGTACACTGGACAGGCAAGCCCACCACTAGGGCGCGTTTGCCGTGCCCACACAGTGGCCCTGTACCGCGCATCCGTGGTGATGCACTCACACGGCGTGGCGGGCAGTACCGTACCCCTAGATTTAAGCGAGAAAAATTACGCATGTCTGAAAACACCGCTTCGCGCCCTGATTTGCGCAACGTGGCGATCGTGGCTCACGTTGACCACGGCAAAACCACCATCGTGGATGCGATGCTCAAGCAGACCCACGCGTTCTCGGCGCACGCAGACGTCGAAGACCGCGTGATGGATTCCGGCGACCTTGAAAAGGAAAAAGGCATTACCATCCTCGCGAAGAACACCACCGTGTTCTACGATGGACCCTCCGCGAACGGTGAAACCATCACCATCAACGTGATTGATACCCCCGGGCACGCCGACTTTGGCGGCGAAGTCGAACGCGGCCTGTCTATGGTCGATGGTGTGGTGCTGCTCGTGGACGCCTCCGAAGGTCCGCTGCCGCAGACCCGCTTCGTGCTGCGTAAGGCACTCGCCGCGAAGCTGCCCGTCATTTTGGTGGTCAACAAGGTGGACCGCCCGGATGCGCGCATCGACGAGGTCGTCAGCGAAACGATGGACCTTCTGCTCGGCTTAGCATCGGACCTGTCCGAGGAGGTACCCGACCTTGACCTCGACAGCGTGCTGGATGTGCCGGTCGTCTACGCCTCCGGTAAAGCTGGCGCCGCATCGCTGAACCAGCCCGCCGACGGCGCCCTGCCCGATAATGACGATTTGGAACCGCTGTTTAAAACCATCATCGAGCACGTGCCCGCCCCCACCTACAACCCTGATGAGGTGCTGCAGGCGCATGTGACCAACCTTGACTCTTCGCCGTTCCTGGGCCGTCTGGCGCTCGTGCGTATCTTCAACGGCACCCTCAAGAAAGGGCAGACCGTCGCCTGGGCACGCCAAGACGGCAATATTAAAAACGTGCGTATCTCCGAGCTGCTGGCAACCAAGGCGCTCGAACGTGTTCCCGCCGAAGAAGCAGGCCCCGGCGAAATCGTGGCGGTCGCCGGTATCGAAGACATTACCATTGGTGAAACCCTGACCGACGCCGAAAACCCCAAGCCGCTGCCGCTTATTAAGGTGGACGACCCGGCGATCTCCATGACCATCGGCATTAACACCTCTCCGATGGCGGGCCGCGTCAAGGGCGCGAAGGTGACCGCACGCCAGGTCAAGGACCGTCTTGACCGCGAGCTTATCGGTAACGTCTCCATTAAGGTTCTGCCCACCCAGCGCCCGGATGCTTGGGAAGTTCAGGGCCGTGGCGAGCTCGCCCTCGCTATTTTGGTGGAGCAGATGCGCCGCGAGGGCTTCGAACTGACCGTGGGTAAACCGCAGGTAGTCACCAAAACCATCGACGGCAAACTGTATGAACCGATGGAACACATGATTATTGATGTGCCCGAAGAGCACCTGGGTGCCGTAACCCAGCTGATGGCGGCACGTAAGGGGCGCATGGAGAACATGTCGAACCACGGCACCGGCTGGGTGCGCATGGAATTCGCGGTACCCGCGCGCGGCCTGATCGGCTTCCGCACCCAGTTCCTCACCGAAACCCGCGGCGCCGGTATCTCGTCGTCGTACTCGATCGACCCCGAACCCTGGGCTGGCGATATTGAGTACCGCACCAACGGTTCGATGATCGCCGACCGTGCCGGTGCGGTAACACCCTACGCCATGATTAACCTGCAGGAACGCGGCACCTTCTTCGTGGAACCGACCTCCGAAGTATACGAGGGCATGGTTGTGGGCATGAACTCCCGTGCAGACGATATGGAAGTGAATATCACCAAGGAAAAGAAGCTGACCAATATGCGCTCCTCCACCGCAGACAGCTTCGAAAACCTGACCCCGCCCAAGAAGCTTACGCTGGAAGAATGCCTCGAATTCGCCCGCGAAGACGAATGCGTGGAGGTCACCCCCGAAGCTATTCGCATCCGCAAGGTTATTCTGGATGCGAACGAGCGCGTGCGTGAATTCCGCCGCCGTGCCCGCGCCAACTAGGGCACACGAGCATCACACACCCCGCGCACCGTAAGGCTCGCGCACCGGGTGGGGGTGCACCCACACTGCTGCAGGTGTGGATGCGCCCCCACCCGACTTTTTAAAAATACCGTTCATATGAACACATGTGGGGATAGAATATAGTGAACGCTAAGTTGAAGGAGGCAGCGAGCACGGTTATGTCTGAGGCTACCCCAAGTTACCCCCAGCAGGGCACCAGAGTGGTGTCCGCATCTAAACGTAATCTGCTACCGAACGGGCGCCTCATTAAAGACGGTGTGCTGCTGTTCGTGCACGCCCACCCGGATGATGAGACCTCCTCAACGGGCGCAACAATGGCTGCCTACGCCCGTGAAGGTGCCAAAGTACACCTGCTCACTCTTACCCGCGGAGAAATGGGTGAGGTCATCCCCGAAGACCTGAAACACCTGCAGGTCGGCGACCCCGAATGCACCGATAACGGGGAAGCACTGGGAGAATACCGCACCGGCGAACTCGTCGCCGCATCCCGCACCCTGGGGGTTGCCAGCCGTTTCTACCTGGGCCAAGCACCCGCCACCGCCACGGGCACACGAAAAATTTACCGCGACTCCGGCATGGTGTGGGGCGAAGACGGCAAACCAGCCCCCAACCCCAAGGCCAGCAGCGACTCGCTCACCGCAGAACCCATAGAGCCACAGGCGCAGGCCATAGCGAACGCAATCCGCTCCATTAAACCCGACGCCCTCATTACCTACGATGCCGACGGCGGGTACGGGCACCCCGACCATGTGCGCACCCACCGAGCAGTCATGCAGGCACTCTCACTTCTCAAAAGCAGCCAGAAACCGGTGCTGGTGTGGGGCATAGAAGGGGAATTTGACGAAACAGATAAACGCACCCAGGCGGCGATCTACGGCTCCACCACCGCTAAACGTAAAGCAATGCGCGAATACGGCACCCAAATTGTGGTGACCGGTGATGACACCTTTGAATACTCAAACGGTGTGGAACAGAAAATATCGGGGGTAGAAACATACCGACTATTGGCGGGGGACGCGAATATTGAAGTCCCCAGCGGCCACGAACCCGCCGGAATAATAAGCACCTCCTTCACGAGTATCCTGCTGGGCATTATGGCAGCCCTGGGCGGTTCCATCTACCACGCCTGGATACAGTATGCGGGTGACACCCCCATCCCGGTGGGCCTGGGCCTAGGGTACCTGACGGTATTCTTCGCCTCCCTGTGGGGCGCCACCATGATGCGCCGCCCAGTGGCCGCGCCCATCCAGGCAGCAGCCGTGTTTATTACCATCTTCGCGTTTGCCTACGCCCGGCCGGAAGCGCCGTTTGTGCTCGTGAACCCCACCGCCGGTGCTGCAATCGGCATAGTGGGCACCTGCTGGCTGATGGGCGCACCCATTATTGTCATGCTGGCGGCCCCCGTTGCGGTACGCTCCCTGCGCAATGAAAAGCAGCAGCTGCGCGAGCATAAAAGCGCACCCAGTTTTTCGCAGCCTCACAAACGCTGACACCGAGTGAGCTATATATGGACCGAGTGAGTGACGCTGCAACATAAAAACACACCCAAAAACTATGTGGCGAACTTAACTTTATTTTCTTATTCTGCTAAATTTAAGGCTCTGACTAGGGAGAACGCTAGAATTTTGCAGGACAGCCTAGCCTAAAAAATAGGGTATTTTACCTCTCAAACACCTGTTCACTGCGCCACGAAAATATTGTAAAAACGCCGTAGCGAGATAGACTTATACACAGGCTTTCGGGCGGATACCCCATGCCCCAGCGCCAACACACCCCACACCCCACCAACATTGGGACAGTGGGCGCTGAAACCGGTTCAAGAAAGGCACCCATGACTTACGTAATTGCACTGCCCTGCGTAGACGTGAAGGACCGCGCCTGCGTAGAGGAATGCCCCGTAGACTGCATCTACGAAGGCGACCGCACCCTGTACATCCACCCCGACGAATGCGTGGACTGCGGCGCCTGCGAACCCGTATGCCCCGTCGAAGCCATCTACTACGAAGACGACGTACCCGAAGAATGGTCCGAATACATTACCGCCAACGCCGAATTCTTCGACGACCTCGGCTCACCCGGCGGCGCCGCCAAAATGGGCCCCACCGGCAAAGACGTTCCCTTCATTGCGGCACTACCACCGCAAGGAGAATAGCCTCCACACAGCGGACACACACCCGCACACCGGGAAACAACCGGCCCGCACTTTCTGAACTACAACTTTCTCAATGGTGGCCTACAAAACACCGAAGCCCCCGCACCCGCATCTTACACGGTGGGAACGGGGGCTTTACCCGTACCCCAAGGCCCGCCCACGCGATACAATAGCTACGCCCCCACCACAGAGTTACAGGCCACCCCGCCGGTGAAGGAGAACCATGCGCACATACGGCATAGACCTACCCGAATACCCCTGGGAGGCGCTCGCCCCCTACCGCGCCATCGCGGCTGAACACCCCGGCGGAACCGTAGACCTCTCCATCGGAACCCCGGTTGATAGCACCCCCCAGCTCATTCAAGACGCGCTCGCCGCAGGCGCAAACGCCCACGGCTACCCGACCACGCACGGCACCCTCGAACTGCGGCAGGCGATCGTGGACTGGTTCGCCCGCCGCCGCAACGTGCACGGGCTCAGCGCCGACCAAGTGATGCCCACCGTCGGCTCAAAAGAACTCGTGGCGTGGCTGCCGTTCCTGCTGGGACTGGGCACACACCCCGAAACGGGGGAGCGTGACGTGGTAGTGTACCCCCGTGCAGCCTACCCCACCTACGAGATTGGGGCGCGCCTGGCCGGGGCCGACCATTATGCCGCCGACAGCCTTACTGAACTGCCCGAAGACGTGAAACGGCGGGTACGGCTGGTGTGGGTGAACTCGCCCGCTAACCCTAACGGCGTGGTGCGCGGTGTTGAACAGCTGCGTGAGCTTGTACGTCACGCCCGCGACATTGGTGCCGTAGTAGCCAGCGACGAATGCTATGCGGAACTTGGCTGGGGAGAATGGGACACGGCGCGCGGCGGTAAACCCGTGCCTTCCATCCTTGATGAACGCGTCTGCGCTGGGGACTTCACCGGGCTATTCGCCGCTTACTCGCTCTCGAAACAGTCGAACCTGGCGGGATACCGTGCCGCGTTTATCGCCGGAGACGCGCAGATCATGCCGAACATTATTAACACCCGTAAACACGCGGGAATGATCGTACCCGCACCGGTGCAGTCCGCCATGATCGCGGCCCTCACCGATGATGCGCATGTGGCCGCGCAGAAAGACATATACCGTGCCCGCCGTGAAATCCTCGTGGAGGCGATTACCGCCGCAGGCGGGAGAATCGAAGGCTCCGAAGCGGGCCTGTACCTGTGGACCACGTTTGGTGAGAGCACCTGGGAATCGATCGAGCGGCTGGCGAAACTGGGTATTGTGGCCGGCCCCGGAGTGTTCTACGGAGAGGGCTGCGACGGCTATGTGCGCATCGCCCTCACCGCCTCGGATGCGGCGGTCGCTGCTGCCGCAGAACGCCTCAAAGGCAGCGTCGCATAGCCCGTGCCCTTCCCTGCGGGGTAATGCCAGTCCCATAGCAGCGTGAGGAGAGCAGCCTCCGCCGCTGGCACCAAGGACGCACAAATAAGCAAACGCCCGGAACCTCCAATGCGGGAGGAACCGGGCGTTTCTAGTCGCGTACCCTAAACCGTGCTGTACGCTACTTGCGTTTGCCAGGGAGCACGAACATCTGCTGCGTGGGCGGGTTCGGGGTATCCACCTCGCCGGGCAGGTGGTGCATTTTCTTCGGCGTCACAGAGGTACGTGACGAGAGGAACCCGCCCAGCCACGTGGCGAACGTAGTCAGCGAGAAATTCACCGCAATAAACAGTACTGCCGCCAGCAGCAGGGTCTGCAGAATATTGCCGTCACCCGAGCCGATGCGCCGAGCAGATGCCAGCAGTTCGGGGTACGAAATAATGTACCCGAGCGCAGTGTCCTTGAGAATCACCACGAACTGGCTGAGCATCGAAGGCATCATGGCGTTAAACGCCTGCGGCATGAGGATGGTGCGCAAAGTCTGGCCCGGGGTCAAACCGATTGCCAGGCCCGCCTCACCCTGACCGCGCGGCAGCTGCTTAACGCCCGAACGCAGCAGTTCGGCAATCACCGAACCGTTATAGAGGGTCAAGCCGATAACCACGGCAAAGAACGGCAGCTGCGCGGGGTTAATCCAGCTGAACCGGCTCAGGAACAGCCAGAAGAAAATCATCATCATCAGCACCGGAACGGCGCGGAAAAACTCCACCACCACGGTACCGAACCAGCGCATTGGCCGGTTCTGCGCCAGGCGCGCCATGCCGAACAGCACACCAAACACGACGGAAGTCACTACCGAAATACCCGCCGCCTGCAAAGTCGCCAGAAGCCCCGGCAGATAGTACGAGCCCCACGCTTTTGCGGTGAACAGATCAGTCCACTTCTCAGCCTCCAGCTGGCCTTTAGCGCCCATCACCGAAAGCACATACGCCATAAACGCAGCCAGAAGCACGATCGCGCCAATATTGAACCAGCGGGTCATCGCCTTCGCACGGGGGCCGGGGGTGTCAAACAGCACGCTGGTGCTGGTATCGAGTTTAGAATTCAGAAGTTTCATCGCTTCACCGCCAGTTTACGTGAGGACCAGGTGGTTAGTACGCCCAGGGGCACAACAATCACCACGAACCCCAAAGCGAACATGAGGAAGATGGCCAGCACCATATTCGGGTCGAACTCAATCATGGTTTTCATTAACCCGGAGGACTCGGCAACCGAGGCGACCGAAGCAACCGTCGTATTTTTTGCCAGGGCGATCAGCGTATTACCCAGCGGAGTAATAGAACCGCGCAGCGCCTGCGGGAAAATCACGTGCCGGGCGGTGGGGAAGAACCCCAAGCCAATAGCACGCGCCGCCTCCGCCTGCCCCGTGGGAACCGTATTCACACCCGAACGGATAGCCTCACACACAAAAGAAGCGTGGTAGATCGAGAGCACAATCACCGCGTAAACAAAGAAGTTCGTCTCAAAACTCGTTGAAAACGAGAGCTGAAACTGCGTCCACACACCAAGCAGAGCGAGGGTCATCAGAATAGTCAGCGGCGTATTACGCACCGCATTCACGTAGGCGGTGCCCACAAAACGTAAGGACGGTACGGGACTAATGCGCATGAGCGCCAGCACGGAGCCGAGCACGAAAGACCCGATAGCGGCCCAGAAGGTCAGTTGCACATTGACCCAGAACGCGCCCACCACATCGTATTTGGCGAGGAGGGCGCCGAGTTGGTCAAAGAATGACATCGTTTACCTCTCGGTCAGGCATTAGGCGCAGCTGGCGCCAGGATGCGGTGGGTTATTGTTGGAGTTATAGGTGTAGCCGGTGCCTTCAGTATTTTTCTCCACCAGCCGCTGCCAGGTGCCGTCCGCGACCATCTCATTAATGGCCTTATTGACGGCCTCGCACTTATCGGTACCCTTGGGAAGGCCCACACCGTACTTTTCGGTGGTGAACGTTTGACCCACCAGCTTGAGCTTGCCCTTATTCGCCTTAGTGGCGGCAAGCCCGGCAAGAATAATGTCGTCGGTGGTCACCGCATCCACCACGCCGCCGTTGAGTGCGACCACACAGTCCGAGTAGCTGTTCTGATTGACCAGGTTCACGTTTTTAGCGAACTTGTCCTGGATTTTTTTGGCACTGGTTGAACCGGTCACCGAGCACAGATTCTTACCGTTAAGACTGTCGGGGCCAGTAATATTCGTCTCATCGGAGCGTACCAGCAGATCCTGCCCCGCCACATAGTAGGGGCCCGCGAAGTCAATGCTCTTCTTACGACTATCACTAATGGAATAGGTGGCCACAATCATATCTACCTGGCCGTTGGAGAGCATATTCTCGCGGTTGGCGCTGGGGGACTCCACGAATTCGATCTGCTCTTCCGAGTAACCGAGCTTACCCGCAATATACTTCGCAATATCCACGTCGAAGCCGGTGAATTCCCTGCCGTCCTGGTAGCCTAAGCCCGGCTGATCGTATTTAATGCCAATCCGGATCTTCGGCTTAGCATCTGCGGCACTGGAACAGCCGGTGAGGGCGAACCCGAGGGCGAGCGCGGCGGCGGTCCCGGCGGCAAAGAACTTAGCTGCGGCGCGGTTAATGAACGATTTTTTCATGGCGCGCTCCTAATGGTCGATGATCTTGGAGAGGAAGTCGCGGGCGCGTTCGCTCTTGGGCTTGGTGAAAAAGTCATCCGGGGTGGCTTCTTCCACGATCTCGCCGTCCGCGAGGAAGACGATGCGGTCGGCCGCCTTGCGGGCGAATCCCATCTCGTGGGTTACGACGATCATGGTCATGCCGTCGCGGGCGAGGGAGACCATGGTGTCGAGTACTTCATTCACCATTTCGGGGTCGAGCGCACTGGTGGGCTCATCAAACAGCATGACTTTGGGTTTCATGGCGAGCGCGCGAGCAATGGCCACACGCTGCTGCTGGCCACCTGAGAGCTGGGCCGGCATTTTTTCGGCCTGGGATTCCACGCCGACTTTCGCCAGCAGTTTCATGGCTTCCGCCTCGGCTTCAGCCTTGGGGAGTTTGCGGATTTTGCGGGGGCCAAGGGTGACGTTGTCGAGGATGGTTTTGTGGGCAAAAAGGTTGAAGGATTGGAAGACCATGCCCACTTCGGCGCGGAGTTTAGCGAGGTCGCGGCCTTCTTGGGGGAGGTCTTTACCGTCGATAGTGATGGTTCCGCTGGAGGTTGTTTCGAGGCGGTTAATGGTTCGGCACAGGGTTGATTTGCCGGAGCCGGAAGGGCCGAGCAGGATAATGACTTCGCCCTTATTGACGGAGAGGTTAATGTTTTTGAGCACATGGTTTTGCCCGTAGTACTTATTGACGTCGTGAATACGCACGAGTGGGGCTTCGCTCATAGGGTTCTCCTTTACACACGGTGGGGCTATGCCCAGCAGATACGACGCGGCGCGCGGGCTGTGAGCCGGAAGAATCACGCGCATCACGGTAGTAACCTAGCTTACGCCGGGGATGTAACAGGAATGTTAAAGATTCGGTAATCGGTGTAAATATTCCGGTGTTTAAGGTATTGGGTGGGGCGTATTCCCGCGAAAACTCAAGGAAACCAAAATTGAGTTGAATATATCACAGAAGCGGGTTGTGCGGGGTGTTCGGGGTCAGGTACTCGGTGAATCCCGTATTTTCAGGGGATTTGGTGAATGCGGTGGGGCGGGTCAGTGGGGGAGCGCAAGTGCGGTGGTTCTTTTTGCGCAAAAATCCTGCCGGTAAATCGCACATAAAACCACCCAAAGCAACACATAGTCAAGAGAGGCGTGGGCAGGGCTTTTCACCCCGTAAACGCAGAAACGCGCCCCAGCAGGCGGGTGCCTGCTGGGGCGCGCATAGCGGGGCACTGTTAAGCCCCTATTGGCTATTGTTCTTCATACCCGTTCGGGTTGTTCTTCTGCCAGTTCCAGTGATCGCGCACCATCGTGTCAATATCCCGGGATGCGCTCCACCCCAAATCAGCCAGTGCCGAGGAGGGATCGGCGTAAGAGACAGCAACATCGCCGGGGCGGCGCGCCACAATCTTATAGGGCAGCTCCTTACCGCAGGCTTTCTCGAAGGCGTGCAGCACCTCAAGCACCGAATAGCCGTTGCCGGTGCCCAGGTTCCAGGTGTGCAGCCCGCCGTGCTCGGTAATGTAGTCCACCGCCTTGAGGTGGCCATCGGCAAGGTCAACCACGTGAATGTAGTCGCGTACACCGGTGCCGTCCACAGTGGGGTAGTCGTTGCCGAACACGTTCAGGTGCTCGCGGCGGCCCACCGCCACCTGGGCAATAAACGGCACCAGGTTATTCGGGATTCCTGACGGGTCCTCACCGATACGCCCGGACTCGTGCGCGCCCACGGGGTTGAAATAACGCAGCAGCGCAATATTCCAGCGGTCATCGGAGGCCGCCAGGTCCACGAGCATATCCTCAATATGTTCCTTGGTGCGCCCGTAACAGGACTGTGCGTCCATATTCAGCTTCTCCACCAACGGCATGGACTCAGGCTCACCGTACACGGTCGCTGACGAGGAGAACACGATGGAGCGGCAGTTCGCCTCCTCCATGGCGTAGAGCAGGTTCAGGGTGCCAGCGACGTTCGTCTGGTAGTACCACAGCGGCTTCTCAGCGGATTCGCCCACAGCCTTTAGCCCCGCAAAGTGGATGACCGCGTCCGGTTGGGTGCTGGTGAACAGCTCCTTCATGCCCGCCAGATCCAGCAGATCGACGTTGTGGAACTCGGGGGCGCGCCCGGCAAGCTCGGCGACGCGCTGCAGCGAAGTTTCGGAGGAATTCGAGAGGTTATCCATGACCACCACCTCGTGGCCCGCGTTCAGCAGCTCAAGCACAGTATGGGAGCCGATATAGCCGGCGCCGCCGGTGACCAGAATCTTCATATTTATCCTTTCGGGCACGCCGGTGCGCACCGGATACGGTAAGTTCAGGGGTAGCACTTTAAATAGTAGCCCGCCGGATGCTCCCCAGCCGTGCATTGACGTGCGGGGGCACCCGGCGGGTTGCCAAACTCACTGGCCTCTCACGCCCCTTGGGGCATCAGAAGGCACAAAGGAGCTAGTTCGTGTGCAGCGCCTCGTTCAGCTCCACACTATTCTTAGCGCGCGGAAGCACCTCAACCGCGCCGGTGACCGAGTTGCGGCGGAACAGCAGGTTCGACACACCCGACAGTTCGGCGGCCTTCACCACACGCACATCCTCACCCGGGATAAGCACAATCACGCGGGAACCGGCGGTCACGTACAGGCCCGCCTCAACCACACAGTCATCGCCCAGGGCGATACCAATACCAGACTCAGCACCCAGCAGGGAACGCTCACCGATTGACACACGCTGAGTACCGCCGCCGGAGAGGGTGCCCATGGTGGAGGCGCCGCCGCCCACATCGGAGCCATCGCCAACCACCACACCCTGGGAGATGCGGCCTTCAACCATAGAAGTGCCCAGGGTGCCAGCGTTAAAGTTCACAAAGCCCTCGTGCATGACGGTGGTGCCATCAGCCAGGTGCGCGCCCAGGCGCAGGCGGTCACCATCACCCACACGCACCCCGGCGGGAACCACATAGTCAATAAGGCGCGGGAACTTATCGACATGGCTTACGCTCAAATGCCCCAGCTTCCGCAGGCCCAGCGCGAGCTTGTTCAGCTCGGTGGCAAGTACCGGGCCGTGGTTCGTCCACGCCACATTCGCCAGGTGCCCGAAAAGGCCCTCAAGATTCAGGTCATTCGGGCGCACCAGGGTGTGCGAGAGCAGGTGCAGACGCAGGTACCCATCGACTGCGTCCTCAGGGGCCTCATCCAAATCAATGGAGACGGTGCGCACCTCGGTGCGGGCATTGCGTTCGGGGTGCTCGCCGGTGAGCTCTTCAAGCTCATCCGCGAGGGAAAGATCGGGGGTTTGGGTGAGCGCAGGCGCGGGGAACCACGCATCCAGTACCGTGCCCGCATCGGGGCCGGAGGCGACGACATTAACGAGGGCCACGCCGGAAGCGTAACGAGTTTCGGTTGAAGCGTTTTCAGACATGCCTTTAATTATAGGGATGCGCCGGGATTGGGTGTAGGCGCCCGCAGGGCGGGGTTCTTGAGGGTTAATTGCGGGTAAACCTCAGGGTGCAAAGGCCGCCAGCGGCTTCAATGATGCCCCCGATAACCAGGTGCAGCCCCGCAAACGGTTCCTGATAAGGGGCAATGGTTAAGGCCCCGCCCCGCACCCAGCGTCCGGGGGCGGCTGAAGGTGGCTTCCGGGGCGCAGATAAGGTTGAATATTAGGGTAAAGAACCGCGCCGCTAATGCGACTGACACTACAGCTAAGGGACCCATGAGCCACCCCACCGCAGCCATCGACACGAACGTCTCCATGCCCGAACTGACCAGGGTTCTGCTTGATATTTATTCTGTCTCGGGGGAAGAGAAAACCCTCGCCGACGCCATCTACCGGGCCCTGGAAACCCACCCGCACCTGCACCTGGTGCGTGACGGGGACGCCATTATTGCCCGCACCGACTTCGGGCCGCAGAACGGGCAGCAACGCACCCGCATCCTGCTCGCCGGGCATCTGGACACCGTGCCGCTGCCTACCGTGGCGGGGTCGCTCGGTACGGTGCCTTCCCGCGTGGTTGAAGAGGACGGCGACTGGGTGCTGTACGGGCGCGGGGCCACCGACATGAAAGGCGGTGTGGCGGTACAACTTAAGCTAGCCGCCGAATTAACTGCTCATGAAACGGACTACGACCTCACCTACATCTTCTACGACAATGAGGAAGTGGCCAGCGAAAAATCCGGTTTGGCGCGGCTGATCCGCAACCACGGCGAGCTGATTACCGACGCCGATTTCGGGGTGCTTCTAGAACCCACCGACGGCACCATCGAAGGCGGCTGCAACGGCACAATGCGTTTTTACCTTCGGACCACCGGGCTGGCTGCGCATTCCGGGCGGGCCTGGAAAGGGGAGAACGCGATCCACCACCTGGCTGATGCGCTCACCACACTGGCGCACTACACGCCGCAAACCTACCGGGTGCAGGGACTGGATTACCGAGAAGGGCTTAACGCCGTCCAGGTGAGCGGGGGAGTGGCGGGCAATGTCATCCCCGATGCGGCCGCGCTTCACGTGAACTACCGGTTCGCCCCCAATAAGACCCTGGACGAGGCCGTGGCCCACGTGCAGGAACTCTTCCAGGGGTATGAGCTGGACTTCGTTGACCTCTCCCCGGCGGCCCGCCCCGGCCTTGACACGCCGCTGGCTGCTTCCCTCATTGCCGCTGTGGGGCAGGAGCCCAAACCCAAGTACGGGTGGACGGATGTGGCGCGGCTGAGCGAAATCGGCATCCCTGCGGTGAACTTCGGCCCCGGTGATGCCTTACTGGCGCACACCGACAATGAGCATGTGCGTTTTAGCGAACTCAACCGGTGCTACAGCGAACTGCGAAACTGGCTCATGAGCGACTAACGGCCCACGCTGCCTGCCAGCACCAATACCGCAATGACCCACCGGATGGAACGTGCCGCCGAATACGCGCCCAAGTCCGGTTCATTAGGTTAAACTGGAACCCCGCCCTTTTTGTCCGGAGGTACCCGTGAACATATTGATAACGTTACTTGCCCTCGCAACCCTGCTGATTGTTATCTACAGTGCTGTAGTCATCAGCAGCGACCGTGCGTTCCCCGGGCGAGCCTTCTTCGAACATATTGCGGGGGACGGGCTGAACGTTTTCGGTGCCCGCACGCAGCCCGCCCCAGAGCTGGCGGGGCAACAGGTTGTGGTTCTTGAACCCTTGCCAGACACCCCCGCAGCGGCAGATAACGCAGCAGCCGAGGCCGTCCCGCAGGAGTCTGAAACAGGCGAAGCGGATGCGGCGCATGAGGCCCCCGCAGCGGCAGCAGCTGGCACCTCCGCCGCCGAAGAAGAAACCCCCGAAAAAGCTGCGGCAGCTCATACGGATACCGGCCGCACGGCGCAGGTGCCGGATAACGATGTGCGGGACCACAAAGAGACTGAGGCTCCCCAGGGGCACCCAGCGGATGAGCCCCTCACCTCCGAAGAATCCGCCAAAGCCGCCACAGACACCGGCACGGCACCTGATGGGGCGCACCCCGCCACCTCCCAGCAGGTACTTCCCTGGTCCGAAGCGGGACGCGCCGCCCACGCCGCCAACACTGCGGCCAACGCCGTGGTAGCGTCCTCCGCGAAAACCACCGTTGAAACCCCCGCAGCGGCTAAGCCGCATGAGGATGACTCCGCGCAGCACAAGAACAGCACCAGCGGGGCTATTGTCGCCATTAATAAGGAAATCGCGGATAAAGAATCGGCGCACACCACCGATAAGGCGGACTCCTGACCGAATGAGTACCGACAGCACCATTCTCGACAGACTCTACACGCGCCTTCACGGCTGGGGCCACTACCTGTGCACCCTATTCGTTGAACTGCCGGTCATCCTGCGGGTGCTGCTCATCTACGGGCTCAGCAGACTGTGGGGTGTGGCCGTCTTCAGCATGGTCGGCAGGCAGCAGCTGTGGGGGCCGTGGGGGGAACGCCTAGGGTACCTCGAATTTATTAGCACCTGGGACTCCGGGTGGTACTGGCAGATCGCCGACAGAGGCTACCCCGTTGAACTACCTCAGGATATGAGCGGGACGGTCATGCAGAATCAGTGGGCGTTCTACCCGCTTTTCCCGCTCACAAGCGGCTACATTTCCCGCACAACGGGCCTGGAATATTATGCGGTCGCCTCGACTGTGGCACTGCTGGCCGGGTTCATCGCGGCCTGGATTGTTTACAGATTATGCATCGCCAGCCTGCAGGCTTTAGGCCGCACCGACGCAGCAGAGAACACCTCCCTGGGGTGCTGGGCCGTGGCGGTCTTCGCGTTCCTGCCCGTAGCCCCCGTACTGCAGGCACCCTACGCCGAATCCGTAAACCTGATCTTCCTCGCCTGGACACTGTACCTGATGGTGCGCGCACGATACCTGCTGCTGCTGCCCGTGGCCGCCCTCGCCTGCCTGTCCCGGCCTGTGGGTGTGCCCCTGGGTGCTGCCGCCGGGCTGTGGTGGTTTATCTGCCTCATCACCGATATGCGCGCCGATGCGCGCCGCCGTGCCGACGGGGAAACCCCACGCGGTTTCTGGCGTATTTTCGCCTCCCGCGCGGTGCAGCTGTGCAGCGCCCTTATGGTGTGCGCGTGCGCTCTTATTTGGCCTGCCATCGCATGGGCTGTGACCGGGCGCGTCGATGCCTACACGGCTACCGAAACCGCTTGGCGCAGCTCCCACCTGGCCCCGTTTGAGCCGTGGCTGAAGCAGGGTT
The DNA here is from genome assembly GCF_016726365.1 of Rothia aeria. Classification (NCBI taxonomy): domain Bacteria; kingdom Bacillati; phylum Actinomycetota; class Actinomycetes; order Micrococcales; family Micrococcaceae; genus Rothia; species Rothia aeria. Next base: position 2,253,301 of record NZ_CP068102.1, read on the forward strand.
CCATTTACTTCGGGGTGTTTTCCATCCCCCTGCTGGTGCTTCTGGTAGTGGTTTTCGCCCTCGTCTTGCTTTCCCCCGCGGTGCGAGGGGTACTGTCAGGGCCGCTGATTCTCTGGTGCGCGTGCTACGCGGCGTACCTGCTGATCTTCTTGAACCCGCAGTCTTCCACGTTCCGGCTGCTGCTGCCGCTCTTCCCCCTGGTTCTGCCAATGGTGGCGGTCTCTGCCTCCCGCGCGTACCGGTGGCTGCTGGTGCTCTCAGGCGCCACCCTGCAGCTGGTGTGGGTGGGGTGGCTGTGGCATTGGAAGCAGAACCCCGGTGGCGGCGACTACCCGCCCTAAACCGGTGAGGGCCGCAGGTGCGGGGGCTGACGGTGCGGCACCTGCCTGCGCTATCACCCCGCCCGGCAGGTAAATATTTGCAGTGAATAAGTAACCTGTGGGCGTAGGATGTTACGCCCCACCGTAAATCCTGATAGTCTAACTGTTGTGTTTGGTATTAGTGGTCTCGAATTTATCGTTCTGGTCGTTCTCACGTTCTTCGTGATCGGCCCCGAACGTATGCCCGAGTACGCCCGCCAAGCCAAAGAATTCATTAAAACCGTACGGCGTATGGCCTTTGACGCTAAAGACGACTTCAAAGATGCGCTGGGCGACACCGGTCTTGACGACATTAACTGGCGTCAGTACGACCCACGCCAGTACGACCCGCGTGTTATTGTGCGTGAAGCATTCGCTGAGGACGACGCCGAACGTGCCCGTGAAGCGAAGGAACGGGAAGAGAAGAACAAGCCCGTCGCATCAAATATTACCCGGCTGCCGCGCGGAGCCTACGCACCGTTCGACACTGAAGCAACCTAGCCGCAGATGCAGGCAGCTGCTGGAATCCCCCGCCCCACAGGCCGGGGGATTTATTGTGTGCGGCCCCGGTGCGCCCGCCTAGACATTCAGCCGCAGCGGCTTGCCCGCCAGCGACTCGTCGCGGTGCAGCAGCTTACCAGCAATGGCCTGAATCTCGGCGGATGTGGGGGAGCTGGGGTCGCCCCACACAATGGGGTTGCCCTCATCCCCGCCGGTGCGCAGAGACACATCCAGCGGCACCGACCCCAGCAGCGGCACCGGGTAGTTGAGCACACTGCTTAGACGCTGGGCCAGCTGGGCGCCCCCGCCGGAGCCGAACATTTCAAGCACCGTGCCATCCGGTAAGGTCATCGCCGCCATATTCTCAATGACGCCGCTGACTTTCTGGTGGGTTTGCAGGCTTAGGGTGCCGGCGCGCTCGGCAACATCAACCGCCGCGTGCTGCGGGGTGGAAACCAGCACCAGCTCGGCATTGGGCAGCAGCTGCGACATTGAGATCGCAATATCTCCTGTACCCGGAGGCAAATCAAGCAGCAGAATATCGAGCGCCCCAAAATGCACGTCAAGGATGAACTGTTCCAACGCCCGGTGCAGCATTGGCCCGCGCCACGCCACCGGCTGGTTACCTTTGAGGAACATGCCGATGGAAATCACCTTGACGAACCCGCCCGGCGAGCCGCCGCGCACCTGCCCGTGCTCCCGGGGCGCATCCACTGCGGGCGGGATAATCAGGTCATCCAGGCGGGTGGGTGCCTCGTGAACGCCCAGTAGCCCGGGGATGGAAAAACCGTGCACATCCGCGTCAATAATGCCCACGGCCAGCCCACGGGAGGCGAACGCCGCCGCCAGGTTAGCGGTCATTGACGACTTACCCACCCCGCCCTTGCCGGAGACCACGGCAAACACGCGGGTGAGCGACCCGGGGGCAGTGAACGGGTTGGTGCGCTCAGGTTTGAGCTGCGATTTGAGCGCGCTGCGCTGATCGGCGTTCATGGCACCCACCTCAACCTGAACCCGGGTGATGCCCTCAACGGTGCTGGCGGCCTTGCGCACATCCTGCTCGATCGTGGTTTTCAGGGGGCACCCCTCAATGGTGAGCAGAATTTTCACATCCGCCACATACCCGCCGTCGTCCTCGCTAACGGCCTGGGCGCGTTCAACCATCCCCAGCTCCGTGATGGGGCGGCGCAGCTCGGGGTCTTCAACGGTGCCCAGGGCCGCCCAGAGCGCATCCGCCAGCGGACTATTGGAGGCTGGAGTGTTCGAGTTGGTCCCCTTGGGGTTGTGCTCGCTCATTCGTTCATCCTTTCCGCGACAAAGCATACGGTGCGATATACGCGTTCATAGAGTCATGGGTTTACGGGGGCGGGTCTTGGGGTTATGCGGGATTGCAGGATACGGGGATAGTTTGCTCGGGGCATGGGGCTGCGGCGGTAACGCGGGCGCTGACCAGCACTCACAGCCATACGCACCCTAGAAGAAACACAGCCCCGCCGGAACGACCCCTGCCTTTCTCATCATGCGCCCGGCAGCAGGCACCGGGCTAGGAGCTAGCTAACGTCCTTGCGTTCTTTCTTATCCGCCGCGCTGGCTGCCGCATCGCCCGCCGCGGCGCTATCGCTGCTCTCGGAGCCCTGCTGCGCGCCGTCCTCGTGGGTGTCTTCGTCCTCGTATTCCTCGCCAATATCGTGCAGCTGCTCAGCCTGGCGTTCCTGCTCTTCCTGAATAGATTTCAGCTCTTCCAAAATATCCCGCAGCTCACTGCGCACAAAGTCACGGGTGGCAACCTCACGCAGGGCAATACGCAGCGAGGCGATCTCACGCGTCAGATACTGTGTCTCCTCAAGGTTCTGCTGGTCACGTTTACGGTCCTCGGAGGCGACCACGCGGTCACGGTCATCCTGCCGGTTCTGCGCCAACAGCAGCAGGGGAGCGGCGTACGATGCCTGCAGGGAGAGCATTAGGGTCAGCAGGGTAAAGTTGAGGCTTCGCGGGTCAAACTGCAGCTCTTCAGGGGCGAGCGTGTTCCACCCCAGCCACACGCCACAGAAAACAGTCATCCACAGCAGAAACTGGGGTGTGCCCATGTACCGAGCAAACCCCTCGGTCATACGCCCAAACGCATCCGGGTTCGGGCTGTAGGTGAACCGCCGCACCTTACGCTCAGCAGGTGTGCTCAGCTGCGACTCGGCACGCGAACGGGTCTTCTCCCGCCCGCTTTGGCCGCTCTCGGCATACCTTTCGGAGTATTTTTTCTCCAGCCGATCCTTCAGGATGCGCGCCTTATCAATGCGCGGGTTTTCTTCGGTACGCAGGTGGTTCTGCTCAGACAAATCGGCGTCCTACCTTTCGTACAGGAGTCCCATCGTCGAAGGTTCGCCAGTCCTCAGGCAGCAGCGCATCGAGTACGTCGTCGATCGTCACCGCCCCCACCAGCCGGTGTGATTCGTTCACAATGGGGATAATGGTCAAATCGTAGGTTGCCAGCACGCGCGCCAATTCCTCAAGGCTGGCCTGGTCAGAGACCGGCTCAGTGTCCGTGTCTAGGATGCGCCCAATCGACTCGCTCGGCGGCACCCGCAGCAGCTGCTGCATGTGCACCATCCCCAGGTACCTGCCCGTGGGGGTTTCCAGCGGGGGACGCGCCACCAGCACCGCCGCGGCCATTGCCGGGGGGATCTCCTCAGCCCGAATATGCGCCAGCGCCTCCGCCACCGTCGACTCGGGGGAGAGAATAATCGGCACCGGGTTCATGAGCGAACCGGCGGTACCCTCATCGTACTCAAGTAGTCGGCGCACATCTTCCGCTTCGTCGGGCTCCATGAGCTCCAGCAGCTTCTCACGCTGGGCATCCGGCAGCTCAATCAGCAGGTCGGCGGCGTCATCCGGTTCCATCTCTTCAAGCACCTGCGCGGCACGCTCGTCGTCAAGATGCGAGAGGATCTGCACCTGGTCCTCTTCCGGCAGCTCCTGCAGCACATCCGCCAGCCGCTCATCCTGCAGCTCGTGCGCAATCTCAAGCATACGCTTATCGCTCATCTCGTGGATGGCATCCGCAAGGTCGGCGGCGCGGGCATTCTCGTGGTTGGCGACGAACGTGGTCGCCTCCTGCGGCTCAAGGTCGGTGGACAGGATCGTCTCGTCCCAGTCCACCACCAGCGTCTCTTTAGACCGGCGCCGCCAGCCGCTGCTGGATTTTACGGTGCGCGAGACAAACAGCTCCGTAATGCCCCAGTCGCCGTTACGGCGCTGCTCAATGGCCACATCCTCAATCACGGCGTCCCCGCTGCCGTCAAGCAGCCGCACCCGGCGGTCAAAGAGCTCCCCAACCACCAGCACCTCAGAATTACGCTGCTCAAAACGGCGCAGGTTCACCAGACCCGTCGAAATAATCTGAGACGCCTCAATACTGCGCACCCGGGTCATCGGCATGAACACACGTTTTTTGCCCAGCACCTCAATGATGATGCCCACCACCACCGGCTCGTTGCCTTTCGTGGGGCGTGAGCCTGCCGCCATGGCGGCACCAAAACCGCGTTTGAGCACCACAACATCACGCAACCTGCCCAGGCGGTCACCGAACGGGTCGAACACGTCAAGGCCGAGCAGGCGCGCAATATAGATTTTGCTGGGGGCGCTGGACTTAGTATTGCTCACCTCTCTAGGGTACGCCCGAAAAAGAGAATGCGCACTTTATATAAGGGTCCGCTGGCTGTGGGCGTAACCCGGTGCGTGAGCACACCGGTCCGCCCGTGCGACCTCAAAACCGGTTCAGCCGATGGCGCACCCACCCTGCGGCGGGCCCACCCGCCCCGGTAAGATAGGGTTATGACTCAGACCCCGCCCTCCTCGTACCTTGCCTCCCGTCTCGCACAAGCCAGCGGCCAGCCGCTTCCCAACGGCGAGGCGCTCGCAGCGTTCACCCGACGTGACGACGCGCTCGCCGCTTTTGACGTGCTCAGCGCCGCCGGGTTCCCGGTGACCGCCCTGTACCTGGTGAATGAGGGCGTGAAACAGGTGGAGTACCCGCTGCAGCGCAGCTACGGGCGGATGCTGCTCTCCTCCCTCATGTGGGGGATTATCGCCGGGCTGGGGTGTGCGGCTTTGACCATTGGTGACGGGTCTGATTTTTTGGGGCGCGCCGCCTCAACGGTGCCGCTGAGCGTCGCCATTTTTATGGTGTGGACCCTGGTGAGTATCCGCCGCGGCGGCAATAGCCGCTACCCAATGCGCGGGGAAGCAATCCCCGAACGCACCACCATGTATGCGCTGAGCGAGTACGCCGGGCAGGCACGCATGATCCTGCGCGACACCCCCGGTTTTGCCCAAGCGATGCGCTCAGTACACGGGGCGGCATACGGCGGCGGGAACGCAACGCAGCAGCCGGGCACAACAGGCACAGCCGCACCGCGTACCGGCAGTACCCCCTCCGCCCCGGCCGGTACGGCAGGCACCGCAGCGGGCACCGAGTCTGAGCATGCTAAAAACACCACCGGCGCCCTCAGCGGCTACGGGCGGGGCGCCTCACCGGATGCGGGGCGGGTAGCCGCAACGGACGCCACCGACAGCACCGCCCCTGCGGCAGAGAGCGGTACCGAACCCCAAGGCGGTGAACGGGCCCCCGCCCAGCCGGCGGCACAGCGGTTCGGTCTGCGCATTGACGACCCGGAGGAATACGCCAAAACTATTCGGCAGGCCCCAGCCCGCGAGACACCTAAGCCTAAGGGAGTTAAAGAAGACTAATAACTTTCTAACGCCAAAGAGGTATCTGACACAACGAAAAAGTCCCCGCAACCAGGACAGTACTGGCTGCGGGGACTTTCGTCTGCGAAACTAAGAGACTACCGGGCGAGCTTCGCCATCCACGCCTCAATCTCTTCAACCGTGCGGGGCAGTGCCGCCGAGAGGTTTACATTGCCGTCCTCGGTGCACAGCACGTCATCTTCCAAACGAATACCGATACCGCGGTACTCCTTGGGAACAGACAAATCCTCATCCTTGAAATACAGCGCGGGCTCAATCGTGAAGACCATACCCGGCTCCAGGGTTGCGCCGGTGTACAGCTCCGCCTTCGCCTGCGCACAGTCGTGCACATCCAAACCCAAATGGTGGCTGGTGCCGTGCGGCATCCACCGGCGATGCTGACCACCCTCAACCGTCAAAGAAACCTCAGCCGAAACGGGCAGCAGCCCCCACTCCTCCAGACGGTGAGCCAGCACCTCCATCGCGGCATCGTGAATCTCATGGAACTTACGACCCGGCACAGCGACCTTAAACGCCGCATCCGCAGCATCCAGCACCGCGTTATAGACCTTCGCCTGAATCTCGGTAAACTTGCCGTTCACCGGGAATGTGCGGGTTACATCGGCGGTGTACAGGGTATCGTCCTCAACACCGGCATCCAGCAGCAGCAGCTTGCCCTCATCCACGGTGCCGTTATTGCGAATCCAGTGCAGAATCGTCGCATTATTCCCGCAGGCTGCAATCGTGTCATAGCCTAGGTCGTTGCCGTCGGTACGTGCCACCGAGAAAAACGCGGTCTCCACCACGCGCTCACCACGATGATGCGCCACCGCCTTCGGAAGCTCACGCACAACCTCCTCGAAGCCCTTCACCGTCATATCAACCGAACGCTGCAGGTTCTCAACCTCAATCTCGTCCTTAATCAGGCGGGCCTCAGAAAGCGCCACCGTCAGCTCGGAATCGAGCTTATCGGATTCCTCCAACGCAACGCCCGTGTTGTACCGGGAAGTATCAACCAGCGCATCAATGGAAGGATCAACCTCACGCACCAGTCGAATACGCACCCCACCCAAATCCTGGGCCCCGGCGTTCTTCGTAATTGCAACCTCAAGCTCCGAAAGGTCCTTCGTCCGCACACCGTAACGCTCCGAAAACTCCTTGAGCGTGGGGCGCGGGCCAACCCAGAACTCGCCGTAGCGCGCATCCGCATAAAACTGCGTGGTGTCACGGCCAGCCAGCGGGCGGAAATACAGGGTCACCTCATGGTTCGAGCCGTTATCGCCGGTGCCCTCCTCCACAGGCTCAAAAACCAGCACGGCGTCAGCCTCATGATCAACACCCAACCCGGTCTGGTGCGCAAACGCCGAATGCGGGCGGAAACGGTAATCGCAATCGTTCGAGCGAACCTTCAGCGGCCCCGCGGGCAGAACCAGACGCTCACCCGGGAATTTCTGGGAAATCTTTTTACGGCGCTGCGCCGCAAAATCGGCAACGCGCTCGCGGGTATAACCGTCATCGGCTGCTGGCTCCCAGTTTGATGCGATGAACTCCTGAAAAGCTGATGCTTTGGGGGTATCGCGGTGATCTGTTTCTGGAGCTTCTGTGCTCTTCTTCGTATTTTCACTCATAGTTGTATTCTATCCCACGCGTGGGGCGTATTTTAGGGTGGGGCGAAACCCGAAAAGGCCGTGTGCCACTGATACTGGTGGGGCGCTGTGGTGCGGTACAGTTAGGGTATGACTGAACGTTACGACTTGCATATTCACTCCAATATTTCTGATGGTACCCAGCCGCTGACCGAACTGGTTCCTCTGATTAGAGATGCTGGGCTTGCCGGATTCGCCTTGACCGACCATGACACTGCACGCGGGTGGCCGCAGGCCGCCGAGCTGGCGGTGGAGTACGGGCTGGATTTTCTGCCCGGCGGTGAGTTCTCGTGCCGCTACAGCTACCGGGATGAGCAGGGGCATGAGCGCACTAAGAGCGTGCACCTGCTGGGGTACGGGTACGACCCCGACTACCCGCAGCTGCGGGATGAGATGAAACGCCTGCTGGATGATAGGCTCAGCCGCGCCCGCCGGATGGCGGACCGGCTCGCCGCTGACTACCCGCTGACCTGGGACGATGTGCTCGCCCAGTCGAGTGACGGTGAGAACACCGTGTTTGGGCGCCCGCATCTTGCCGATGCGCTGGTTGCCGTGGGTGCCGCCGAGAACCGCGCCGATGCGTTCGACAATATCCTGCATGTGAACGGCCCGTACCATGTGCACCAGCAGTCAATGGACCCGCTGGAGGCTATCCGGCTGGTGCGCGCCGCCGGTGGTGTGCCGGTGGTGGCCCACCCCATGAGTGAGGAACGCGGGCCAGCGCTGCCGCTGGAATACCTGGGGAAGATGGTCGAGGCGGGCCTGGCCGGGGTGGAGGTGTACCACCGCGAAAACTCCGAGCCGAACCGTGCGCGTCTGCTGGAATTTGCGCGTGAGCGTGAGCTGCTGGTGACCGGCTCCAGCGACTACCACGGTGCGGGCAAACCAAACCAGCTGGGGGAGTACACCACCTCCCGCGAAACCGTGGAGGCGATCCGCGCCCAGATTAGCCGCTAGTGTCCCCGGCTCCTGCGGATGGGGCTAATAATGCGGTCTGTGTAGAAGGGTTTTGTGCCTTCAGAAGACTTTCTAACTTCTGAAGGCACAAAACCCTTCTGAATAGGCCAACTATGCTGTTTTCTGTGCGTTACGGAACTGCGGGAGGCTACTTTTTCGCCGTCTGCGCCCGTTCTTTAGCGAGCTGCTGGCGGCGTCTTTCACGGCGTAGCACGTCCCGGCCGCGAATCCGCAAGTCTTTATCCACCGCGTCCGTGGAATGATGCCGCACAAACACGCTTGATGCGCCCGGCACAGGCTCAACACTTTCCTGCACTTTACGGCTCTGCGCCGCCAGTGCGCGCCGTGAGGCCGCCGTGAGCGCGTCCCGCGAGGTTCCCCCGCGCACGCCCACACTGCGCTGCGGCGTGAACAGCACCGCCGCCCCGCGCGGCACACCCCGGTACGCGGCAAATGAGTGCTCCTCCACGTTCAGGCGTTTCGCCATGACCTCAATCGCGGGCGGGTTCTGATCCACGCACACGAACTTACGTTCCAGCTCAACGGCTGCGGCCCCGGTTGTGCCGGAGCCGGCAAAGAAATCCAGCACCCAGTCGCCCGGGCGTGAGGAGGCGGCGATCATCCGCTTCAGCAGCCCCACCGGTTTCTGCGTGGGGTAGCCGGTTTTTTCCTTGCCGGTGGGGGAGACGATCGTATGCCACCACACGTCGGTGGGGAGTTTACCGCGCGCCGCTTTCTCCTCGGTCACTAGTCCCGGCGCCATATAGGGTTCACGGTCCACCGTGTCCGCGTTGAAATAGTACTTTTGTGGATCTTTGACGTACATCAGAATATTGTCGTGCTTCGTGGGCCAGCGTTTGGTGGATTTTGCGCCGTAATCGTAGGCCCAGATCAGCTCGTTCATAAAACAGTCGCGCCCAAAAATCATGTCGCACATGACCTTGGCGTAGTGAACCTCACGCCAGTCCAGGTGCAGGTAGAGGGTGCCGTCCTGGGTGAGCAGACGGTGGGCCTGCCTAATGCGCGGCTCCAAAAACGCCCAGTAGTCCTCGAACGCATCATGGTAGCTTGCGAGGGTTTGCAGGGCGCTTGTGTAGCTTTTGCCTTGGAACCCGGTGCGGTCACCCCGGGCACCGCCCTCCTGCGCGGGGGCGGTTTTGAGGGTGCGCCGTGTCTGCGTTTTGCCGGTGTTAAACGGCGGGTCAATGTAGATGACGGTGAATGAGGCATCCGGCAGCTCGCTCAGATACGCCAGATTATCGGCCTGAACCACCAGCGACGAACCGTTCGGGTCGAAAGCAGGTGCAGCAGCGCCCGCAGATTGAGCCGTGGCTGCGGTGGGTACTGTTTCGCTCACTCGCTGCTTACTCCCCACCTGCGGCAGGGGCACCGGAGCCCGCCCCGTTAGAGCCTTGGCGGCGCCTGCGGCGGCGGCGTTTACCGCTGCCGGTAGACTCCACTGACTTTTCCCGTTCGGCGCGTTTACCCTCACGGTCCTGTGCGCTTTCACCCTCAATACGGCGGGTGCGGCGGCGCTGACGTTTCTTACCGGAATCCTGCCCGGGCTTCTCATCCCGTGCAGCACGTGAATGTGACCCGGCCCCGCGTGAGCCGGAACCGCCCCGGCCCCGGGAACCCCGGCCCGAGCCGCGCGATGATGAGCGGGCCCCGCGCGGGGAGTCCCCGTAGTCTTCCAGACGCTCGGCGTCCAGACCCTCCAGCGTCTGCTCGGACCGCGGCAGACGGCCCTTAGTCCCGGCCGGGATGTTCAAATCATAGAACAGGTGCTCCGAGGACGAGTAGGTTTCTACGGGGTCAGGAACCCCCAGCTCCAGGGCGTCATTAATAAGCTTCCACCGGGAAACATCCTCCCAGTCCACGAAGGTTACGGCGGTGCCCTCATTGCCGGCGCGCCCGGTGCGTCCGGTGCGGTGCAGGTAGGTTTTCTCGTCCTCGGGCACACGGTGGTTAATCACGTGGGTCACGTCTTCCACGTCAATACCGCGGGCGGCAACATCGGTCGCCACCAGAATATCGACCTTGCCGTTGCGGAAGGCACGCAGCGCCTGCTCACGCGCACCCTGGTTGAGATCGCCGTGCAGGGGAGCGGCGGCGAACCCGCGCGCAATCAGCTCGTCGGCAACACGCGCCGCATCCCGCTTGGTCTTAGTGAAAATGACGGTGCGCCCACGCCCCTGCGCACGCAGGATACGGCCCAGCATCTCGTCTTTATCCATATGGTGCACCCGGTACACCACCTGCCGGATTGATGCCTTCGTTTTGGCTTGGTCTTCCGGGTCGGCGGCGCTCATGCGCATTGGCTTATTCATGTAGCGCCGTGCCATTGAGATGACCGGGCCGGGCATGGTCGCCGAGAACAGCATACTCTGCCGTTGAGCGGGCAGGTAGCTGAGGATTTTCTCGACCGAGGGCAGGAACCCCAAATCCAGCATCTCGTCGGCCTCATCCAGTACCACAATCTTCACCTGTTTCAGGTTCAGCGCACCCTGGTTGTACAGGTCAATGAGGCGCCCCGGGGTGCCGACCACAACCTCCAGCCCTTTCTTGAGCAGCTTCACCTGCGGCTCGTACGGTACACCGCCGTACAGGGTTGCCACGCGGGCGTTACGCAGCTTTGAGGCGATGGCAAGGTCCTCACCCACCTGGATGGCCAGTTCGCGGGTGGGTACCAGAATGAGTGCCTGTGGGGCACCGGGGAACTCCAAATCATCCCAGCCTTCGTCGTCGCGCCCGGTGACGCTCTGAATCGTGGGCAGGCCAAAGCCCAGGGTTTTGCCAGTGCCGGTTTTTGCCTGGGCGATAATATCGTGCCCGGCCAGCGCCACCGGCAGCGCCATTGTCTGAATGGGGAAGGGGGTGGTGATGCCCACCGCCGCCAGTGCGTCGCTAATGTCCTGGCGTACGCCGTAGTCGGCGAATGTCTCGGTTTTCTGTTGTGCTGCGTTATCAGCCATTGAGTGATTCTTCCTACCCGTGGGGGTGTTCGGCGGCGCCAGGCCCTTGCGTTTTTTGGTGCGCGGTTGGGGCGTATGCGGCTCACACGCTCGCGTGTGCCGGTGCGTGGCGCTCATGATGTAGAAGCCGATCGCGGGAAATTCGTAACCCCATCCTGGGGAGGAACAAGAAATTGTGTAGTCTAACGACCGGGCATTCACTTAACCCTTAAATGTTAACCCGTCTGAGGACGAATCGCATCTTTATTCGCCGTGATGGCGCGGAAAAATATTCATTGCAAGCGTGCAAAAGCCCGCATCCGCACGGAACAGAAACCGGCGGGTGCGGGCGTGCTGCGGCAGAGTTTAGGCGCTGAAGCCGAAGCCGATGTGACGCTTCTCCTCGGTGCCCAACTCAACATAGCTGATCTGCGCACCGGGTATGAAGGTTGTGGCGCCTTTCTCATCGGTAATCTCAAGCGTGGTGCCGTTATGAATAGCGTCGGTCACCTTTGAGCGCACCTTTTCGGCGGTCTCATTGGTGTCGATGCTGATCTCGCGAGAAATGTGGCGGATACCGATTTTGATTTCCATGATGCTCCTTGTAAAACACTTGGCGGGGCGTTTTGTCTTGATGATTAGTGTAACCCGCCGGGGGCGCTCTTCGGGCGGGCGGTATCGCCGATTCGCCGGGGGCTTAGCGGGTTTTACCCTCACGTTCAAGCGGGCATTTGGCCCCGTGCAAACCTCGCGTTAACGGTTGGTGCCCGGCGGCATTGGGGGCGTGCCGGTTTAGTCTTCTTCGACCTCAATACCGTAGAGTGCCTCCAGCCCGGCCACGTACTCATCGGTGCGCCCCTGGGCGGCCATCTGCTTGGCCCGGATGGTGGGGGTGTGCAGCAGGGATTTGACCATGCGGCGCATTGCCAGTTCCAGCTGTTCGGCGGCGGCACCACACCCAAACTGGTTGCGCACCTTTTCAAGCTCGGTGTCGAGCACGCTCATGGTGTGCCCGCGTAAAGCAACAATAGCCGCATCAATATTGCGGGTTTTCTGGCGGGCGGCAAACGCCTGCATCTCCGATTCGACAATGCGCTGGGCGGTTTCGACGGCCTCTTCAGTTTCTTCGGGGGCGGCCATCCGCACCGACTCTAGGGTGATAAGCTCCACCTCGGGCAGGTCCGCCACTGCGGGGTCGAAATCGCGAGAGAGCGCCAAATCAAGGATGGTGTGCCGACCGGGGGGAATGTCGGAGGGCGGCAGCGGGGCGGCCCCGCCGGAACAGCCGATAATCACATCCGCCTCGGCCATTGCCTGCCATGAGTGCCCCTGCGGTACCGCGTGCACATCGCGTTTGGCGGCAAACTGCTGGGCACGGCCTGAGCGGGAATTCACCCAAATATCTTCGCATCCGCGTTCCCGCAGGGCTGCAATGGTGGCACCCGCATAGGCGCCCGTACCGAAGATGAGTGCCCGCCGGTTAGCCCAGTCTTTTTCAGCCACAGTATCGGCCAAATCAAGGGCGACCGCCACAATAGAACGCCCCTGCGACCCGATGGTGGTGTGCTGGCCTACCTGACGGGCGGTGTGTGCGGCGTGCTCAAAGAGCTGCACCAGCTCACCCGGCACGGGGCTGGCCTGCTGGGCGGTGGCGAGCGCCCGCCGTACCTGCCCGGCAATTTCTCGTTCACCAACTACCGCCGATTCCAGGCCCGAGGCCACGGTGAAAAGGTGCTCGGCGGATTCGAGGTCGCTGTACACCTCAAAGCTGCTGCTGACGATCTCTTGGGCGAGTCCGGCTTGGGTGGCGATATGAGCGAATATCAGCTCGCTCACGGGGGGCAGATGCTTGGGAACCGTCAGTTTTATGTACACTTCGAGGCGGTTGCAGGTTGCCAGCACCACGGACCCTTCAACCCCCAGCTGCTGGGCGGTGTCGCTTTTGAGTGTTTCGGGTACGCCGGAGGCACCGTTGCTCAGTAATGCGACGGTGGTCAGGTCGATTATCCGGTGGGAGGCCACAAAGGCGTAAATAGTCACTAGGAACTAATCATAAACACTTTGTGGGCGAGTGTGTAAAACTCGTGAGGTGACTAGTCGCCGAATGTGAGAATGAGTGGGTTTTTATCGCCCGGTGTGGGTTTCGGCGGTGTGTATTAGGGTGCAGAAAACACGAAGCCCGTTCTTTGCTGAGGTAGCTTCTCCCTTGTAAATACTAAGGTATGCCTATGTGTCTAGTACGGGGTGTAAAACATGTCGGAATGTGACAATGTGTCGTAAAAACACACGTCCAAAACCTGGCACACTGGGATATATGACCAAAACCAGCCCTGTACCCTGCCCGCCGCATCCGGCGGAGCGCCAGCGTGATTTGCTGACCGAGGCGCAGCTGTCGCGCCTGAGTGCATCCCACCCGCTGCGTGCCGCCCAAACCGCCGATTCGCCGATGCTGCAGGCGCTCACCGGGCGCGCATCTGAGCATCGCCCGGTCTGGTTTATGCGCCAGGCGGGGCGTTCGTTGCCCGAGTACCGCAAGGCGCGCGAGGGAATTCCCATGCTGGACGCCTGCTTGACCCCCGAACTTGCCGCCGAGATTACCGTGCAGCCGGTGCGCCGTCACAACGTCGATGCCGGTATTTTCTTCTCGGATATCGTTATCCCCATGAAGCTTGCGGGCGTGAATGTCGATATTGTGCCCGGCCGCGGCCCTGTACTTGAGAATCCTGTGCGCACGCTTGATGAAGTGCATGCCCTGCCGGAGCTGACCGATGCGGCACTCGACCCTATTCGTGAGGCGGTCGCGGCAACCGTCGAGATGCTCGGTTCCACCCCGCTTATTGGTTTTGCGGGTGCACCGTTCACCGTTGCCGCCTATATGGTTGAGGGCGGCCCCTCCCGCGATCACCTGCGCCCCCGCACCATGATGCACGCCGACCCCGTTGCTTGGCGCGAGTTGGCGCAGTGGGCCGCGCGCACCGCCGGGCAGTTTCTGCGGGCCCAGATTGAGGCGGGTGCATCCGCCGTGCAGCTCTTCGACTCCTGGGCGGGCTCGTTGGGCGAAGCAGACTACCGCCGGTACGTGCAGGAACACTCCGCCGCCGCCCTGGGTATGGTTGAGGAATTTGGGGTGCCGCGCATCCACTTTGGTACCGGAACCGCCGAGCTGCTGCCCGCCATGCATGAGGCCGGTGCCGATGTGATTGGGGTGGACTACCGCCTGCCTCTTGATGAGGCAAACCGCAGGCTCAACGGTGCGGTGCCGCTTCAGGGGAATATCGATCCCGCGCTTCTGTCTGCTGGGCGTGAGGCCCTGTACGCTCACGCGGATGAGGTACTCGCCGCCGGGGCGAGCGCCCCCGCCCATATTGTGAACCTGGGGCACGGGGTGCCGCCCACAACGGACCCGCAGGTACTCACCGATCTGGTGGCATATATTCACGAACACCCCACCAACTCACTACACTAGAAACTACACACTAGGAAAGCACCGCAATAATAACGAGGAACAGTACGATATGGGTCTACACAGGGCAGCACACCCGCACATAGGAAAGAACGCACCCACCGCGATCGTGGTGGGCGGCGGTGTCTCCGGGCTGTTAGCTGCCCGGGAGCTCGCCGCAGCCGGGGTGCGCGTGACCCTCCTCGAACAAAAAGACCATCTGGGCGGTGCCGTCGGTGCGCACGAAGTTGGGGGGCTGCTGCTGGATTCCGGTGCGGAATCCTACGCCACCCGCTCACCCATCGTTTCGGAGCTTGTTAAAGAGCTGGGCCTTGGGGAGCATATTGTCACCCCCAACCCGCACGGCTCGTGGCTGTACCTGCCTTTCGGGGCGCGTAAAACCCCGAACACCGGGATTATGGGTATTCCGGGCAACCTGGATGATAAAACCCTGCTCGGGGTGCTCGGCCGGGCGGGGCTGCGCCGCGCCAAACTTGATAAGACCCTACCGGCCTCTGTAGGTGCTAAAGCAAAAACTCTTGGCGAGCTGGTGCGCGCCCGTATGGGCAATAAGGTGCTGAAAAACCTGGTGGCCCCGGTGGTTTCGGGTGTGTATTCGGCGCACCCCGACCAGCTGGATGCGGACGCCACCATCCCCGGGCTACGCGAAGGGCTGAAAAAACATAAGTCCCTTGCTGCCGCCTCCGCAGCGCTGAGGTCGCAGGCCCCGGCCGGTTCCCAGGTGGCTAGCCTATCCGGGGGCTTGAACCAGCTCTCTGAGAAGCTGGTGGAAGACCTGTACACCAAATGTGCGCGTATTATTGCGGGGTTCGATGTGATCGCCATTGACCGTGACAGCGTCACGGGGGAGTGGTTCGTGATTCAGCGGCACACCGTCGACGGGGAGATTCAGGCCACCCTACGCGCCGACTATTTGGTGCTCGCCACCGACGGGCCCACCACTGCGCGCCTGCTGGGTTCACACATTAAAACTTCGCTGCCCACCCTGGAACCTGGACCCGAGGTTGCGCTCGTGACCCTTGTGGTGGAGCAACCCGCCTTGAACGCGCACCCGCGCGGCACCGGCATGCTGGTCTCCGAGGAGGTCACAAATGTGCGCGCTAAGGCACTTACCCATGTGAGCGCGAAATGGCCGTGGGTCGCCGAGGCCGTCGGGAAAGACAAGCACGTGGTGCGTCTTTCGTACGGTCGCGGCGGAGAGAACGCGAGCATTAGCGATGTGGCGCTTGCCGACGAGCAGCTCATCACCCTGGCGCTTCACGACGCCGCGAAACTGCTGGACGTTCCCATCACCGCCCATGAGCTGCTGGATGCGGACGTGGTGCGCTGGAGCAACGTATTACCGCGCACCGCCCCGGGCCACCGGGATAAGGTGAAAACATTCCGGGAACTCACGGCGCAGCTGGAGACGGTGTGCGTGGTGGGAACCTGGGCTGCCGGGTCCGGGCTGGTCTCAACGGTGCGTGACACCCGCGAGCAGGTGGAACAGTTCCTCAAACGAAACACCCCGCAGGCCGACGGCGCCAAAAGCGGCGAAGAAGCAGCCGGGTAGCACCCCAGGCGGCCCCGTGCCCGCCCACCAAACAATAACAGCATAGGCGCCCCGGCGAGGATGGGGAACGCCGCACAATCAAGAACGCAGGTAGGGCGGGAAACCGCCGCACGAAAGGAAGAATAATGTCACAGGAATCCCACCACGACGCACATTCGCACGGCGCGCCCGCTGGCGGCTCCCACGCCCATGGCGGGCACGGGCCTCACGGGGCGTACGGTGACCGGCCTGCACACGGGTACGGCAGCCAGCAGCACTCGCCCGCAGAAGAAAATAAACGCGGCCGCGAGAACGGCGAGAAGCTCTTCTACACGCTCTACACTGTGTTTGCCCGTGACGGGGTGCGCCCGGAAGGGGCCTCCAGCCCCGCCGCCATCGCAGAGTTCGAGGAACTCACCCAGGAACTCGCCAACGACGGGGTGACCGTGCGCGGCCTCTACGACGTGTCCGCCATGCGCAACAACGCCGATGTGATGGTCTGGACCCACGGCTCAGCCCCCGAAAAGCTGCAGGAGGCTGTGCGTAAGATCCGCCGCACCGCCCTGTTCGGGGCCACCACCATCGTGTGGTCCACCATGGGTGTGCACCGCGACGCCGAGTTCACCCGCAACCACGCCCCCGCCTACTCGCGGGGTAAAGCACCCGAGGCGTGGGTGTGCGTGTACCCGTTCGTGCGCTCGTACGACTGGTACTACATGAACCCGCAGCGCCGCGCCGAAATGCTCAAAAACCACGGGATGAAAGCTATCGATTTCCCGCAGGTGCTCGCCAACACTGTGGCCACCTTCGGCTTGAACGACTACGAGTGGGTGCTTGCCCTTGAAGCCCCCGAACTGGTGGACCTGGTCGATATGATGCGCCACTTCCGCAACACTGAGGCGCGTCTGTATGTGCGTGAGGAAATTCCCTTCTACACCGGGCGCCGTATCCCAGCTGCCGACGTTGCTGAGGTGCTCGCGTGAATCAACCGGTAACGAACCATGCAGCCCGCCCGGGTGCTGGCGGCAGCGGTGTGTGCAGCGGCTGCTGCGGCTCGGTGCCCAATAATATCCGCCCGAACGTGACCGACCCGCACAATACCGCCTCCAACGGCCCCGCGGTACTGAACGAGGACACAATCGGCAGCTACCGCGGCGAGTGCGGCATCACCCGTTCCCGCGCGGCTGCCCCCGCCCCGTATGATCTGGTGATTCTCTCATCGTTCGGCGGCCCCGAGGGGCAGGACGATGTGATTCCCTTCCTGCGTAATGTCACGGCGGGCCGCGGGATTCCCGATGAGCGTCTTGAAGAGGTCGCCACCCACTACCGTGCTAACGGCGGTGTCTCTCCCATTAACGAGCAGAACCGTGCTTTGCTGGCCGCCCTGAAACAGGCCCTGGCCGAACGCGGCCCGCGCATCCCCATCGTGTGGGCGAACCGCAACTGGGACCCCTACGTCA
This sequence comes from Rothia aeria, assembly GCF_016726365.1. Taxonomy (NCBI): domain Bacteria; kingdom Bacillati; phylum Actinomycetota; class Actinomycetes; order Micrococcales; family Micrococcaceae; genus Rothia; species Rothia aeria. Next base: position 2,270,915 of record NZ_CP068102.1, read on the forward strand.
GTGACGTGCTGCAGCAGGCGTATGAGGAAGGGCACCGCAATATTCTGGTGCTTGCCACCAGCGCCTACCCCGGCTACTCCAGCTGCCGCCAATACCGTGAAGACTACGGGGTGGCGCTTCAAAAACTGGGGCTTCACGGTCAGATGCGCGTCGATAAGATCCGCCAATTCTTCGACACCCCCGGGTTTGTGCAGGCCTTCGCCGACGGCCTGCAGGACGGGCTGAAGCAGGTGCAGGAGCAGGTGGCTGCACGGCGTGCTGACGGTACCGCCGCTGCAGGGAATGGGCGGATCCGCATTATGTTCTGCACCCACTCGGTGCCGACCTCCGCCGCGAATGAGGCAGGCCCGCGCGGTATCGACTATGAGGGCGGATCCGCGTATGTTGAGAAGCACCTGCAGGTGGCCCGCGCCGTCCTCGCGCGAGTGCAGGAGCATCATGAGAGCCTGCTGGATAATACCGACTGGGAGCTGGTGTACCAGTCACGCTCCGGCCCGCCGTCCATGCCGTGGCTTGAACCCGACGTGAACGACGCGATTGAGAAAGCCGCCGGTGATATAGACGGTATTGTTCTGGTGCCGCTGGGTTTCGTCTCTGACCATATGGAAGTCAAATGGGACCTTGACACCGAGGCACTGGATACCTGCGCCGAGCACGGGATCGCGGCGGTACGCACCCCCACCCCCGGCACGCACCCGGCGTACGTTGAATCGTTACGCCGCCTGATTGCCGAACGCGTCGCAGCCAACCCACACACCGGGCTGGATCATGAGGCGGCCCGCACCCGGGAGAGCGTGTGCGAGGAATCAGTGACCGGCGAACGCGGCTGGTTCGACGAATGCGACCCCGACTGCTGCAAACCCGCGCGGGGCGCCGCGAAACCGGTTATCGCCGAATACTCCGGCGGCACGAACCCGTAGCTGATGCTTCAGGCGGGTGCCGCCCAGGAGATAGGAACCATAGAACCGGCACCACCCGCGTACCCCGAAACCCCACGCCGTGACCCCACCACTAATACCCTCAAGGAGAACCATGAGCGAGACCTACCTGCTGGGCACACGCGGGTCGGCGTTAGCCCTCACCCAGAGCACCCTCGCCGCCGAACACGTCACCGCCGCCTCCCACGCTCATGAGGGCACCACCGGTGTGGAATTTGAGCTGGTCACCGTCAAAACTGAGGGGGATACGCTCGCCGGCCCGCTCGCAACCCTGGGCGGCACCGGCGTGTTCGCTGCGGCCCTGCGTCAGCGCCTGCTGGCGGGCAATAACGGGGAAGGCGTCGATATGGCGGTGCACTCCCTGAAAGACCTGCCCTCTGCCCCATGCCCCGGGCTGGTGGTCGCGGCAACCCTCGAACGCGAAGACCCGCGCGATGCGCTTGTTGCGCGTGATCAGCTGACTCTTGATACCCTCCCCACCGGCGCCCGCGTCGGCACCGGGTCGCCGCGCCGTGCAGCGCAGCTGCGGCTGCTGCGCCCCGACCTTGAAATCGTTGATATCCGCGGTAATGTGGGCACCCGCATCGCCCGTGTGAAAGGGCTCGAAGAGCACGGTGCCCGGCAGGTGATGGTGCAGGGCTCGGCTGAAACCGACCGGCAGGCGCACACCGGGGTGGGGGCCGAAACCACCGGTGACTGTGACGCCGTGGTGCTGGCTGTGTCGGGCCTCAAACGCCTGAACAAAGAGGACGTTATTACCGAGTACCTTGACCCTACCCGCATGCTCCCAGCCCCAGGGCAGGGCGCGCTCGCCCTTGAGGTGCGTGAGAGCGAATTCGCCAACCCGGATATTGCCTCCCTGACGGAGACCGAAATTTCCCGGCCGGTGCGTTCTTTGGGGGCCGCACTGATTGCCGCCGACCATTTTGAGACCCGGCTGGCGGTCACTGCGGAGCGTGCTCTGCTGCGCCGCCTAGAAGCCGGATGCGCCGCCCCCATCGGCGCCTATGCGCACGTAATAGAGGGCGATTTGGTACTCACCGCCATAGTCGCAGACCCCAGGGGCACCGAGTGCATCCGCCACTCTGCTGCGACCGTGGAGCTGGACATACCCGGTGCCGAAAGGCTGGGGGTGCACGTGGCTGAAGATATGCTGCAGATGGGTGCAGCCGCACTTGCCGGGCTTGAGGTGTCCTAGTGGGCGCCGCGCGCGTTCTGCTCACCCGCACAGCAGCTAAAGGCACCGGGTTCGCGCGGGCGCTGAGTGAGCTTGCCCGGCAGCGGGGTGAGCCCGCCCCGAACGTGCTGTATGCGCCGGTGCATGTGCCGCGCACCGTGGCGTACACCCCCGAGCTGAGCGCGGCCCTTCAAGCGACCGCCGCCGATCAGGTGGCGTGGGTGACGTTCACAAGCGCCAATGCGGTGCGTGCCTGCACCGAGCTGTGGGGAGAGCATTTCGCGCATGTGCTTAATGCCGCCGATGCGCGCCTGGCGTGCGTGGGTAAGGCGACCGCAGCGGAACTGGAACGGTGCGGGATAGAGCCGGACTATATACCGCACACCCAGAGCGCCATGGGGATGCTTGCCGGTTTCCCCGCCAGTGATCGTCAGCAGGACGAGCCTGACACCGTGTGGGTGGTTGAGGGCCAGAACGCCCGGCCTACCCTGCGTGAGGGGCTGGGGGCGTTGGGCTTTCGGGTGATGCGCACCGTGGTGTACCGTATGGAGCCTGCGGCCGAGGCTGACCTCGCCCCCGGTGAGCTTGGGTGTGACGCAGCCCGGGAAGCCCTCAGCCGTGAGACATCTGCTGGCCAGCCAGTAACGGATGCCGTGGTCGCTACCGCCCCGTCGCTGCTTCAGGCGCTCGCCGAGGGGGTGCCGACCGACAGGTTCCCGCCGGTGGTGGCTATTGGGCAGAGCACCGCATCTGCTGCGCGTTCTTTGGGGGTGCCGTATGTGGTGGCGGATTCCCCGTCTGCGCAGGATTTGGCGTCCGCCGCGTTTTCGGTGGTGAGCGCGGGTGCTTAACGGGTGGGATGAGCAGCTGGCGCAGTGTTGTCAGCGCCGCACGGATAAAATAACGCTGCCCGGCAAACTACCCGCCGGGCTGGACGGTGCGTACCTGCGGTTTTTAGCGCAGTACCGTGGTGGGGAGATAACCGCCGACTGCTGTCTTTACGGGTATGAGCAGGCCCTGGAGCATCACCGTTACCTGGAGCGGGAGCACCCCGAGTTCAGCCGCACGGTGTGGCCTGTGGGCAGCGCCGGTAATGGCGATGAGTGGTTTTTCGCCCGCGACAGTAACACCATCCTGTACTACGACCACGATGCGGGCCAGTACGATGCGCAGCATGTGGAGGATATGCGCATTAGCTTTACGGAGTTTGTGGAACTGCATTTTCTGTACAGAGAACTTGAAGATTACCTGGATCGGCGCGGGTCGCTCACCGATACGCAGAGGCAAGATTTTGTACGCTCCGTGAACGCTATACGGGATGGCCTGTTTGAGGATTACCCGTTCGCCCCACCCGAGTAACCCCAGCCGCACCCGCCACCGAATCAGCTACTGAAAGGACACACCTCATGAACCTGACCCGACGACCCCGCCGACTGCGCACCACCGCCGCGATGCGCGCCCTCACCGCCGAGACCGCGCTGCGTCCCGAGCAGCTGATCCAGGTGTTTTTCGTGCGCGACGGCATGAGCGAACCACAGCCGATTTCCTCAATGCCCGGGCAGTACCAGCACACGCTAGAGTCCCTAATTCCTGCTGTGCGCCAGGCTGCGGAGGCGGGCATTAAATGCATCGACCTCTTCGGGGTTCCGCTGGATGATGATAAGGACGAGGTAGGTTCGGCGGCCTGGGATGAGAACGGTATTTTGAACCGCGCTATCGCTGCCTGCCGTGCCGAGTTTGGCGACGAGATCGTTATTATGGCCGATACCTGCCTGGACGAGTTCACCTCTCACGGGCACTGCGGCGTGCTTGTCGATGATGGTTACGGCACCATGATTGTCGATAACGACGCAACCGTGGAACTGTACTGCAAGATGGCAGTGTCTCAGGCACGCGCCGGGGCACACACGGTGTCCCCGTCGGGCATGATGGACGGGCAGATTGCCGCCATGCGCGCCGCACTGGATACGGCCGGGTTCCAGAACGTCTCTATTATGGCGTATTCGGCGAAGTATGCCTCAGCGTTCTTTGGTCCGTTCCGCGATGCGGTGGAGTCTAGCTTTACCGGGAACCGCAAAACGTATCAGCAGGATCCGGCGAACCGCCGCGAATCTCTCCTGGAGGTGCAGGCCGATATTGACGAGGGCGCCGATATGGTGATGGTCAAGCCTGCCGGAAGTTACCTCGATATTGTGCGTGAGGTCGCCGAATTTTCACCTGTGCCGGTGGCGGCGTACCAGGTGTCGGGGGAGTACGCCATGATTGAAGCCGCCGCGGCAAACGGCTGGATTGACCGCCGTGCCGTGGCGTTGGAGGCGCTGCGTTCGATTCACCGCGCGGGCGCGGACATGATTCTCACCTACTATGCAGCCGAAGCCGCCCGCTGGCTGCGTGAAGACTAACCCTAGGGATACTTTATTGGGGAGTAAACCGGGCAAGGACCATGCGGGTACCAGACGGCAAGTTCCTGAGGGCACTGTTGATACCTCGCGGCGACCAGGAACGCGCATCCAATGAACCATCAGAATTAGGGGAGTGTGGTAGCTCAAGACGGTAGCAGGAACGATCCGCGAGCCGCCGGATAAACTCGCTTATCTGCTGATGCCACACTTCCCGGCTCTCAGGTGAATTATTCTCTTTGCCCCAGCCGCAAACAATCGGCGCATATGGGAACTCGGCAAGTACCGTCTCTAATTCGGCAACCGCGTGCCGGTCTAGGGAATACTCTATATTGCGCGAATTTGGTTCTACGAAGGTGAATAGATTAATAATTAGCACTGTGCGGGCGTGCAGTAATGGTGCAGAATGTACGGGGTCGAGGAAGTGACAGGTTCCCAGCATAGCCTGAGTTAGAGCTTTTACCGTAGGATCGGAGACCCGAAGGCTTCCGGCTAAACTTGGGTTTAGCCCAATGAAAATAACGGGTTTACCGGTTCCATGAGTGTTGTCGATTCTATAGCGGTACCTGTGGAATTTTTCTATAAGCATCTCAGAACTCCAGGTAATACCGTCTGCTAAGCTGCCCTGGCGCGACAATCTGGGTATATCCAACAAATTCCTCTTTATCTCATCAACCTACAGTGAGGGTTATTCATTAGGGAATACAGCCCACTCATGGAAAATAACGGTTCCTGCGGTGGTAAAGATACCATCAACCGCCGATCACACCCGCAGAAGAATATTCAAAGATGGGTTCTCCATAAAACGTGAGACCAGCATTTCTGCGATGGTATCACGACAATAGAGAACCCATCTTTGCGCCTGCGCGGCAGAGCGAAGAAATCCTAATGTGTCTGCTTGAAGGATGCGCGGTATGCTGCCTCCTGCGCGAATTCACCTGCGGGTTTATGGCCTTTGGTGGTGCAGATAATACGGCCATCGTTGTGGTATTGCAGCAGCTGCTCGCGGTCGGCTGGGGAGTTCATATCAGCCCAGCGTTCCTGCTCGATACGGAACGCGATCTGCCGGATAAGGTAGCGGACTCCCGGGTCAGACAGTGACGTGGAGAAAGGGGCGCTTTTGCCGGGTATTTTGACCTCAATACGCCATTTGGAAGGATCTTGCATATCGGGGTGAATGGCGTCGGGGTCGGTGGGGATGATCCGGAAGAACTCAAGCTGCTGGTAGTAGAGAATTTTCGCCGAACCGAAGACCCTGCTGATGAGGATCTGATCCGGCAGGAACACGGTGTAGTGGCGGTAATGCCAGAACACCCCAATAGCGCCGAGTACTGTGGCCAGGGTGAGCAGCACCGCCATGTCGCCCACGTAGAGGGGGCCCGCATCGAAGAGCGATGCGAGGAAACCGAAAGCCGCCAGCAGGTAAAGCCCCCAGGTGACCCAGGCGAAGACTGATACGCCGTAGATAATACCGGCTGACTGCATCTGCTCGGAGCCGCGGAAGAGGTTGCCGAGCTTACCCAGAGTTGCCCGGTAGATGGGCGGCATACCGTAGTCGCGGTCCCAAATATTTAGCCCGCGTGCTATACGGTAGCGCCGCCGCCCGAAGTAAGCACCTAAGTAGATTAGCGCGAAGGGGAGTATGAATGCGCCGCCGCCAAGACCGTAACTGTAGTAGTAGATGTCCCAGAACAGGTGGAATGTTTGGGCGAGAGCAAACCAGGCGATCACATACCAGAGCATGTGAATAGTTCCGCTCCAGAACCCGCCGTACGCTGGCTTTACTGCTTTCTTTTTGCTGATGTACATGGGATAGGCCACCTCGTTGAGCAGACACAGCCCCAGGTAAACTATCGCAGCGATCAGCCAAATATCTCTCACATCCATATACCCATTTTATGGGATTTTCCTGCTCAGCCAAGGGTATACATTAAGGAATTATGGGGGTGGGCTACAGATTTCCCTTTCTCGGTGGTGAGGGCGCGTTAGGCTTTAGCCGCCGCACGTGCCGCGCCCGGCAGCGCCTCAATGATGCGTTCCATCGCGGTATCGTCGTGCGCTCCGGAGAGGAACCACGCCTCAAAAGCACTCGGGGGAAGGTATACGCCAGCATCAAGCATGGCGTGGAAAAACGCCGTGTATTTGGCGGTGGCAGAACCCTTAATATCAGCGTAGTTGCGCACGCCGTGCTCGCCGGTACCAAAGGCAACCGAGAACAGGTTGCCCGCCGTCTGAATCGAATGATCCACCCCGGCATCGGCCAGTGCCTGCGTCAGCGCAGCCTGTAGCTGTTCCGAACGTGTATCCAGCGTGCGGTAGAGGGTATCATCGGCGAGTTTGAGGGTCGTAATGCCGGATGCCACCGAGAGTGGATTACCCGAGAGCGTGCCCGCCTGATAGACGGGGCCGGTCGGCGCCAGATGCTCCATCACCTCACGTTTACCGGCGAGTGCGGCGATCGGCATACCGCCGCCGATCACTTTACCGAAAGTGAAAATATCAGGAACCCAGCCGTTATCTTCGGGGGCGAATTTACCCCAGTACCCGGCGGACGAGACGCGGAAACCGGTCAGCACCTCATCAAAAATCAACAGGGCATTATTGCTCTGCGTCATTTCGCGCAGGCCGCGGTTAAAGCCTGGTTCGGGAGTCACCACGCCCATATTGCAGGGGGCGGCTTCGGTAATGATGGCGGCAATTTCTCCCGGATGCGCGGCGAAAGCCTCGCGCACGGCGTCAAGATCGTTGTAGGGCAGCACAATAGTTTCGGATGCGGTTGCCGCGGTCACGCCCGCCGAGCCGGGTAGGGCGAGAGTCGCCACGCCGGAGCCTGCTTCAGAGAGCAGCGCATCCACATGCCCGTGATAGCAGCCCGAGAATTTGATGATTTTATCGCGCCCGGTGATGCCGCGTGCCAGGCGAATAGCGGTCATGGTGGCTTCGGTGCCGGTAGATACCATACGTACCTGCTCGATTGCGCCAGGGATCGCAGTGTTGACGCGATCAACCACAAGCTCTGCGAGCTCTGCCTCGGGCGCGGATGCGGCACCGAACGATAACCCGCGTGAGGCAGCCTCTTGAACCGCCGCAACAACCTGCGGATGCGCGTGCCCAAGAATCGCCGGACCCCACGAACAGACAAGGTCTACGTATTCGTTGCCGTCAGCATCATAAATATAGGGGCCGGATGCGCGGGTCACAAAGGCAGGCGTGCCGCCCACGGAGTTGAAAGCACGCACGGGGGAGTTCACCCCGCCGGGAATGACGGAACGGGAGCGTTCAAAAAGCTCTTCGCTGTGCTGGTGTGCCAGGTGGTGTTCGGCTGATACGCTCATGGGTAACCTTTCGTGTGTGGGCGCCTGAAAGTCTCTTATCCCATGATAGGCGGTTATTGGTCACCAGGCATCAGCTGCTGCGCGCCTATAGTAGGGGATCGAAGAGTTGGGCTACCTGAACTTATGGATGTCTTCAGCGCCAATGTGGCCCTCGCCGAGCTCACGGAGAAAGAGGTGTTGGCGTTCGTACTCCTGCAGCAGGTCTTGCTGTTCGGGTGTGCCGTCGGCGCTGGCGGGGAAACACGCCAGGGTGTCTTTCCAGTTAATAACGTTCTCAGCGCAGTTGGCGAAGTAGGCGGAATCTTTCCTGCCAGCGCGCAGCCCACCCAACATGCTGCTGATTGCCGTGAGCATCTCAAGACAGCCCTGTGTCGCCGGTTCGTCATTGAGCGGGGTGTCTTCATCATCCCAGTCGATCCGGTGCAGGGTTTCTTGGGCGGTTTTTGCGTTAATGGGCGGTGAGCCGTACCAGCATTGCGCAACGATCCTCTCGCACACCCGGTAGTTTTCAGCCGAGCCGGTGAGCAGGGTCAGGTGCTTCTGGATCGCGGGTTCTGCCACCAGGGCGTAGCAACACCAGGAGGCAAACCGGCGCCGCGCGTCACAATCTAGGGGTTTAAGGAGGTCTTCCACCTGCTGTATATGTGATTCTATGTCCACGCCGTATCCTCTGGTGCATGCCCGCACTGTGCTGCTTCGCCGCGGGCGGTTTTACCTCATCATATAGCGGTAAATATGCTCAAAGAAATCGTGCGAGACCTCAAAATGCCCGTACCGCAGCTGCTTCGCATAACTCCGCCATTCGGGGTGCTCGCGTGCCACCTCAATCGGGCACGGATGCGGCGCATCCTGCTACTCACGCCACTAAAGGCCGAGCCTTACCTACCATGCTCACCCCGCAGGGGGAGCAGATGCTCGCTCAAGCAACCGGGCGCATCCGCGAGATTGAGCAGCAGATGGTGGGAGGGCTTAGTGATACGCAGCGTCAAGAGCTCTGGGATTTGCTCACCGCCTGCATTGAGGGAATAAAGTAGACACCCCGTATCCTGCGCACTGCCAACATGCTGAATATGGTCTGCGGTATTTGGCGCTAAAGCTACAGAGTAGAAATCCGGTGTATACCCTCATAATGGTGCTAACGTTGAAGTGTAGCTTGAAGACAGGAGGTTCGAGTCTTATGCTCGACGTATTCTTGTGGATACTTGTGATTGCCGGTGGCGTATGCGGTATCGTCGTAACGCACTTGACGTACCTGCTGGTACGCGGGGCGAACGAAAAGAAAAACGCTCCGTTGAGAGTACGGTTTTACTCTTGGGGTAAGGTCGCGCTATTCGAGGTACTCATTGGCGTTGTTGTAGCTGGTGTATCTAGTGGTTTCATAGCGATCTCAAGCTCCTTAAAGAAGTCAGATCCTCTCTGGACGGTTCTGCCGTACGTGTTTCTTGTGATGTTTTTTAGCGCTTTTGCCGTGTCTATATGGCGTATGACCGTCCCTTACTATGAGTTCACCCCTTCCGCTCTTATTGTGCGCACCACAGGATCGGGTGTTCGCTCACTTGAGCTGTCACAGATTAGCGGATACCAGTATTACCCGTACCGTGCTAATAGAGATGGCGGCGGCAGCGACTACCTGGAAATATATGATGCTAAGGGCAGCGTGTTCTATAAGATTTCCGTTTTGCGTCAAAACGCTCCTAACGTTCTGGGCGCCCGCATCGTGTTTCGTGCTCAACATGGGCGCTGGGCCCGTGAGGATGACCCGCGTGATCAGCAGATTCTCGCTCAACTGACGCACCGAGAAACAGTTAAATATCTGATGCAGCACATGGTGCGTGACGATTTTCTAACACTTAAGGGCGCATAGCCCCGAAGCTATGACCGCGTGAAGGCAGCAGACAGTTATACAACTTTCTTCAGAGAGGGCGGGAAGAACTTTGCTGGAAGCATTAGGACACTACAACTATTTGGGTACAGGTATTCTTACAGCCATTATCGTGCTGCACTTTGTGTACCTTCTAATCCGTAACCAGCGTGAGAAGACTACAGCACCGTGGCGGGCACGCACACCCTTGTGGCTGTGCGCCATTATCGAAGCGGTACTTTGGGTCATCGGCAGCTTCATTGTGGGGGTGGGCCTGATGATAATGGACCCCACTAAGAGGATCGGCACCGGGGTAACCATGATAGGTTTTATCCCCATAGGCTTTGTGGCGTTAGTTACACTGATCACGCTATGGGCGCTGACCATCCCTTACCACGAAATAACCTCTAACGCGGTGGTGGTGCGTAATTTCTTTGGGTTCAAACAATCACTTGAACTTTCCGAAATCGGCGGGTACCTATACACCCGTACTCTGCGTAGCAGCCACTCAGATAATGGCACCACCCGCTATCACCTTGAGGATCGCCTTGAGATACAAACCAAAGAAGGTAAGAGGTTTATGGGGGTACGCATCTACCGTTCCCCAACCAAGAATTACTTGGGTCCCCTGATGATGGTGCGTGCTGAGGAAGGGCGCTGGCTTGACGTGAAGAACCCCATGGACCGGCAGCTGATGAAGCATATGACGCGCCGAGGAACCCTCGAATACCTGCTGGAAAACAGCTACCGTGGCGATTTTTAAGGCGGCACGCACAGGAACGGGTGCAGTCTGATTCGCCGGTGCACATGCGTTAAACGAGAAGGGGATAGGGAGCATGAGTGTTCTATTGAGTTATGCGGTAGTGGGTGTAATACCCATTTTTGTGGCGCTGCACCTGAGCTATGTGCGTCGGCGGGCCGCCCAAGAGAAGACGCAGACACCACGGCGGGGCCGGTATCCGATGTGGGTTTTCGTGGCCTTCGACGTGGTCGGCGGGGTTATCTGCTGCGCTGTGGCTGTTACCGGGGCGGTGCTTATATCGTCTTCTGCGGGCTCACACCAGATAATGATGCTGATTCTGTGGGGCGGCGGCACCTGCCTGGTTCTTCTTGCGTACGCTTTGGGGGTTTGGGGTATCACGGTCACATACGTTGAGATGCTCCCTGATGCTTTGGCGGCTCGCGGTTTCTTTGGCGGTACCCGTATCATCGCTTTTGAGCAGATCGGCGGCTATATTTACGACCCCATGTACCGTGATGTGGTAAGCGTAGAGGAAGACCGAAGGAATCTGCACATGAGGCGGTGGCATAGCTACAGTGTTGTACACCGGGATAAGCTGCAGGTTATGGATAAGGAAGGCAACGTGGCGTTTGCAACCCGGGTGGCGGGGACACCGCTGCCGCACTATGCCGGGCAGTGCATTATGTTTCAGGGGGTGCAGGGCCGGTGGCCGCAGCCGGGTGCCGATGACGATGAGCGGCTGCTGAGTGATTACACGAAGGATAGGGTCGCCGGGTATCTGCACGCCCACCGGTGGCGCACCGACCTGTAGCCCCCGCACAATCAATCCATAAAATATATGTGCCGCGCCCCCACCTGAGGGGGCGCGGCACATATGTGTAGGTTCAGTCTGAACGGTGGCTTTTAGAGGGTCAGATCACTTCCTTTAGAGTTCTCGATCAGGTACTGTTTGCTGGATCCGTCAGCTATTGTATTCACGAGAATCTGCTGGTCGTGCGGGTTAGTGGGGCTGGGCCAGCGCCCATAATATAGCCGGAACGCTATCGCTGCGATGGTGCGCTCACCCCGGTAGTAGTTCGGCTGGAACGCGATACGCCTATTATCGGTGGTTTTGAGGGAGAGCCACCCACCGAGCTTCCCCCTGCTCATTGTCAGCTGGGTGTTCCCGGGGTTGTATGAGAAGGAATCGATCTCATTAAAGTGGATGCGCACGGGCACCCCCACCCACAGGCGCTGCTCAACATAGTCGACACCGGTTTGAATGTACACGTTTTTCCAGGCCAGCAGGATAATGCCGCCCATAATAAAGAACAACAGCGCGAACAGGACGGTTATAATCAGTTGACCGATGGACGAAAGATAAGCAGGGACAGCGAACGCCATAAACAGCAGCCCCAGAAAAATGCTGGTGAACCCCGGCAGCGCATGCATCCAGTACATGCGCACCCGCACCGTACCGTCTGGGGTAGTGGGTGCCTGCGCGGCATGCCGAACCAGTATGGGGTGTAAGAAAGCGCGAATAAAATATAAATTCATGGGTTTAGTGTATTCCTGAACCTGAAGGATTCACTGGGAGAACCCTGAAAGCACCCTGCCTAAAGGTATGGCCGCCCCGAATGAAAGCATCCGCAGGGGGGAGAGAAGAGGGGAGAATAGTCATAAAAAGTAAACGAAACGGCAGGCCATGAATATTGCGGTTAAAAGCACGACAGAGCAGCGCGCAGGTTACGTTTTTGCGAGCCTCACCGTTCATCTGGCGGGAATGACTCTTGGCGATAAGAATGCTGAAGACCTATGCGGTACGGTAACAGCGGGGCTGCAGACGGTCACCCATAATATTCGCGGCCTCATCCGCGACCCCCACGCCACACTGCGCTGGGAGCAGGCGAAGAAACACCCCCTGGAGGAGTACACCGGCACAGTTCACGACCTGCTGCCAAGAGGAACCAACATATTCGACGGCGATACTCTGCTCGTCTTCCGTGACGGCACCACATTCACAGCCCTGTGCGAGCCTTACAATCATCCGGCGCAGGTTCTTTCTCATTTCCCGCTGGAAACATATGTGGAACGCATAATAGAAGCGGAACGAGCTCTCAGCAGCAGGTAAAGCATACACTACCCGGTAAGAACACGGACCCGCGGTTCCCGGAAAAAATACTCCAACCATGCGGAAGACTCTGCGCTGAAACCCTTGAGCACCAGGGTGCTGTTGTGGGTGTAGCACTCTAAAATATTCTCAAAAGCCTCCATGGTGCCCTCCGGGATGTTCCGAATAGTGGGGGAGACGTATGGGTGGGCACTGGTGCACCCCGCTACGTAGCAACAATACATTCCCCTATTTTTCTTGGGCCATCCAAAAAGTCAAATTTAAAACCATCTACCAGTAAATAATGCGGTGCAGTATCAGCTAAAAAATAAACTTCATTAGCGATACACTCGTATCCTTGCTCTATTGGTGGAGTACTGAACTCCAAAACTATAGACCAGATTTGGTCTGGTAAATAGAGTTGTGTATATAAAATATTTCTTGAAGAAAGTTTTCTATGCACGCCGTCAATAATTTTTTTATCCCAAAAAACAAGACACATCATTACACCATTGTAACCCAATATGCCATTACGGCCTGAAATATCTTTACCACTGTACCACCAGGCCCATCGCCATTACAATTCACCGCCTTACTAATATCGCTCAACAGTATTTTGACCCGAAACACTCAGAACACCCTACGCCCTCACTAGTAGACACGCGATCCTACTCGCTTGCAGAGTAAGGGGCTTTTGCTTTATAGTGCGTGTGCAGGGTGAAGTGCGCCCCCTCTATAAAGAGCCTTTTGACTGGAGCAAACACTATGAGTACTAGAATGCAAAATTTAATAGAAAACATGGGAGGAGTCGTAAGGGTTGAAGCAAAACCTTTCGCTCCTTTATCACGAGAAATAATGTCAAAATATCTAGATGTAGATAAGAAAGAGTTTTCTGATTATTTAGACTATTTGACATGTTTCGGAGGAGAAACATATCTGAATGAAATATTCTACAAGTTAACTATGTATAACGATGGGCTGCCAATTTATTGTTATCCCAGTGAATCACCAGTAGAAAATGTTGTAATAAAAAATGGAGAATTTGGTTGTTTTTACGGAGAAGGATCTTCATATCAAACTGGTTATTTATTGAGCAATGCTATAAAAAGAATGGAAAATAGGATTCCTATGAATTTTTTGCCTATCGCTGAAAATAACTATGGAGATAGGATATGCCTGTGCGTAGAAGGGGAAAGAATAGGGAAAATTTATTACTGGTACCATGGAAACGAATGGGATGAAGAAGATTACTGTGATGATTTTGGGGAAACCATGCCCGAAGAAGTAAAAATGCAAAATATGTATTTAATCGGGGAAAATTTGTATGACTGCTTTAAACGCATGGTTCTAGTAGAAGAATAATTTCTATGTTAAATTTAGATTATTTCGGAAATACTTTTTTCTTAAAAAAGCTTTATCCTGAAGGTGTATTTAACTCCATTTATATTAATGAAGTTTTAATTAGTTTAAATGGTGCTAGTGAATTCAATTTCTTTATAAAACAAAAGCCATTGGTTCCCGTTAAAAAATGGGGGGAATGGGAAAAAGATTTTAACGCCCTTTGTGTCAAAACATCAAGTAATGTAAGAGTTAATGAAGTTTCGATTTTAAACCCCGATGCGTTAGGGTATAACAAACTGGATATTTATATTGAAAATTCTTATTTGAATTTTACTTCAAAGAGAGAAAATTCCCATATAAATCTATCGCTGTCTAAAAATGATATATTTATAATTCAGGAGATACACCCTATTTTAAATTTACAGGATAGCGCGTGCATTCCCTGCACAAGAACGCAGCTTTACCAATAAGCTGGAATGGTACGAATGCTGCATCCTTATCCATTTTCCCGGCTGCGCCTGATATGGAACCATTATATGGAAATTTATGAAGAGTAAAAAAGATAGGAGCTAGGTATGGAGCCTCAAGAATTAACTAATGAAGTTCTGCTGGAAAGTATTTTGGAATGTACTCATTTTGTGTCACAGGAAGTTCCTAATTTATTCAAATCTGTAAAAGAATCTTTGCCTCACAGCGACAAAATATTCTTTATGAATTTTGTTGAAGACGAAAATGGAGAAGATGAATATTATGGGTACATTTATGATAAAACAAATACAGCAATATATGAGTATTATTTCCAAGATAGTAAGTCATTGAAAAACAGGAAATTATCTCTTGCTGAAAAAGATATTAGTAAGCTAACCGTAAAAGACATTCTTGAACTGCCTGTACTCCATTTACTGTAGTTACAATTAGCATTGTAAAATACAGCTAATTGGCTCCTCATCGCCCCCACCGACCTTGCGCCTATGAGAGCTGGGAGATGTTTTGCCTCCTACCGCATGTGCTGGTTCATATTTAGCTTCTTTAGTACCTGCGTGTCGTGGTCGATTAGCCAGTTCTTATCAAACAGCAGCCGCACAAACGCCAGCCCCAGCCCCAAAGCCAAAAACGTCAGAAACGACTGGGCAAAACCACCCATCGCCGCATACAAGTCACCGGAAGACATATGCGACATTGCCAGGTAGAACGGCACACCCGGAACCATCGTCACCACCGCAGGCACCGACAGCGAAATCCGAGAGTACTGCCGCCCGTGCAGCGGCGCCACAAGCTCCGCCATAATACCCACCGCGAACACCGCCAAGGTGGCCGCCATATGGGAGGTCCAGCCCGCCTCAACCAGCCAAATACGCGCAGGGTTCGCCACTGCTGCGATCACCCCGCCCCACACGCACGCCACCGGGGACGCCGCGAACAGCATCGCAAAGCCCGCCGCAGCAACCCCCGAAGAAACCACCTGCAACAGCAGGTACAAACCATCCGGGATGTCTGGCCGGGCGTTCTGCGCCAACGGCAGATGAAACAGGGAAGCCAACACCCACACGGCAAACGATGCGCTCACCAGAAGCACCGTCACATACATGAGCCGAGACATACCCGCCAGAAGATCCATCCGCGAAATATCCAGCATACCCGTGACCATCGGGAACCCCGGCACCAGGAACAGTATCGACGAAATGAACCCCACCATGTGTTCAGAACCAATCAGCTGCAGCCCCGTCAGCAGATTAATCAGCCCAATATAGGCGCCCGCCGACAGGAACCCGCACGCCATCCAGATCGCCATATGGCTCACCCCGCGCTTCATGAGGGTGGAACGCAAAAACTGCCCCAACCCGGCGGCAATAAAAACCGCCGAACACTCAATCAGCCCGCCACGGTTCAAAAACGCGAACCCCGCGCACGCCACCGCCGAAGCCAGAGCAAGCATCCACCGTTTATACAGGTGCGGCATCGAATCAATGCGTTCCAGTTCGGCATTCGCCTCCTGCGGGGTGATCCGCTCCGGCAGTTCAGAAATGAAATTGCCCAGCAAATCAATCTTGTGCGAGTTAATGCCCATCGTGCGCTGCTCGGCCACCTCGGTGCGAAAATTCCCGTTCCCGTAGGCGGTGGTGGCGATCTCAGTGAACGTCACCTGGGCGTGGTGCTCATCCAGGCCCACCGCCTTCGCCAAGCGCGCCATTGACGCCTTAATACGGTAGGCACTCGCCCCCGACTTCATGAGGATACGACCCAGCCGCAGCACCACCTGCGACTGCGCCACAATGAACTTATGCTGTTCCCTGGACGACCCTAAATAGATGCTGTACGTGTTGGTATCGGTATACGCCTTATCGTTGTGCTGTTCCATCTGAAGCCTTCAACCAGTGAATCTGCGGGGTGGGGTACGGGTATAAAACCCGGCCTCTTTAGCATAGGCCAAAGAGGCCGCGGCAGGTAGCGATACACCCCGCCGCCGCACGTAATACGCCTTACGTTGACTTACCGGGCGGCCCCGCAGCAGCCAGGGCTACCGGCGCACCGGCCACCGGCCGTCAATCACCTCGTTCTCCTTACCCGGTTTTGTGCGCAGCCACGCCTGAAAATCGGCGGCCTGCTGCGCCGCCCACTGCACCTGCTGCTCGTGCAGGGCAGCGGCATCCACATCAAGCACCGCAGGGAACCTCTCGGTGAGTTTCACCAGCAGCCGTTCGGCGGCTAAGGCATCGTCCTTGGAAGTGTGCGCATTATCCAGCTGCACCTTGTGCTCCACGGCCAGCGTCTCCAGCTTACGGTTGCCGCGCTTACGCGGAATAACGTGCTTATGAATAATGTACGGGTCAAGGATGCACCCGCCGGGCAGCTCCCCGTTGGCAATACTGTACCGTTTCATCTCATGGTGCAGAACCGAGAAATCGTAGGCGGCATTAAACGCGATCACCGGAACCCCGTCAAGGAATAACGAGCCGATAGCCCCCGCCAGCTCCCACACCACCTGCTGCGCTGGCTGCCCGTGCGCCCGCGCATACTCTGTAGTAACCCCGTGCACCGCCGCAGCAGCCTCAGGGATTTCAACCCCCGGGTCAGCCAGCCACTCCCCGGCACGGCGCACCGAGCCGTCAGGGTTCAATAACAGTAACGATGCGGTCACAATGCGCGCGGTCTCAACATCCACGCCCGTGGTCTCAAGGTCGAAAGTGGCTCGGGGGCCGTGTATCCAGCTCATAAATTCGACTATACGTGAGTTTTTGCACCGCCGCGGCCCGGACCGTCACCCTCTGACATATAACGCAGCAGCCGCCCCAGCTGGCAGATAGACTTGAACCATGACCGCAAAACTCATCACCGGGGCACCCGGAACCGGCAAGACCGAGCGTATTATCGCAGCCGCCGCCGAATTCATTGCCAATGGGGGAGACCCGGCGCGGCTACTGGTGCTTGCCCCCACCCGTACCGGCGCAACCCGCATCCGTGACGGGTTGGCGCGCCGTATCACCACGAGCATGTCTACCGCACCCACCCGTGCGTGGGCGGCCTACGCCTTCGACCTGCTCCGCCGTGCCCACACCCTGGGGAGTCTGCCCGGGGTGCAGTACAGCCCCAAACTACTGTCGGGGCCCGAGCAGGATGTGATGATTGGCGAGATCCTGGGCGGTCACCGTGAAGGCGCAGGTGCGGGGGTGCGCTGGCCCGCAGACCTGCAAGAGGCCCTAGGAACGCGCGGTTTCAGGCACGAAATACGCGACTTTTTTGACCGCATGGCTGAGTACGATGTGAGCGTTGAGAGGGTTCAGGAGCTCGCCGAACAGCTGAACAGGCCCGCCTGGCAGTCGGTGGCAGCCCTGCACACCGAATACCGGCAGATCCGCCGTCTGCGCGCCCCGCACGCCTACGACCCGGCGGCGCTCATCCACGAAGCCTGCAACTTTCTATTCGCAAACCCCGACTGGCTAAGCGCCGAACGGGAACGGTTCGACCTGATCCTTATTGATGACGTGCAGGAGCTCAGCCCCGCCACCTACCGGCTGCTGAATATTCTGTGCGCCCAGAACCCGCAGGCGGCCCTGAGCTCGTACCGGGGGCAGGCGCGTGAGGAAGTGGCTGCTGCGCTCACCGCAGGAACCGGGCAGAACCTCACGCGGCGCATACTGATGACCTGCTGCACCGAGACCGTGGTGCAGGGTTTCCGCGGGGCACGGCCGGATTTAGCCAGGACACTTGGAGAGTCATTCCCCGCGTTAGAGACGGAATACCTAAACACCTCGTACCGGATGGGTCCCGGCATTGCCGCCGCGTGGGGTGAGCTGGCCCGCCGCCTGCCCGTTATCACCGGGGCTAAAACCGTGCGTGAGCTGCGTGCCCCCGCCGCCGAGGCACAAGAACAGGCGCTATTGCAGCTCAGCGACGAAGGTGACCTGCTCGACCCGCGCCGCTACAGCACACCACCCGAAGGGGTCTTCGGGTACATGCTCCTCTCCCCGCAGGATGAGGTGAACCAGGTGGCGCAGCTGCTGCTTGAGGACTACCTGTACCGGGGTGCCGCCTACGCGCGGTCAGCGATTGTGGTGCGTGATGGCTCCCGGGTGGCCAATATCCGCCGGGTACTGGCGGCCTCGGGTATTCCCACCGTCACCGGTGCGGCGCTCACACCGGTGCGTGATGAACCGGCGGTACGGCCGTTTCTGGATGCGCTTTCCCTGCTCATGTACGCCCGTGAACGCGGCGCCGAACAACTGCATTTGCCGGATAATTATGCGTCACCTTCCGGGACGGAAACCTTATCGGACGGGGAGGAGCCGCTCACCGCAGAAACAATTGCCAACGCCTCCCACACCACGGCAGAAGAGGACGAGGCCAAACTCGCCCGGCGAAGCCTTGAAGATGTGCTGGCCGAAGAAAACCGCACGAACCCCGCCTCCGGTGCGCACAACGCTATCACCTTGCTCACCTCCCGGCTGGGGGGCGCCTCCAGTATGGATGTGCGCCGCCTGCGCCAGCAGCTGCGCGCCGCCGAACTGCGTGCCGGTGGGCGCCGCTCCAGCGACGACCTGCTCTTAGGGGCGCTGCTGAACCCCGAAGCTCTGCCGGACTACGGGGTGGGCACCGCTATCCGCCGCGTCTCCCGGGTGCTCGCGGCGGGCCAGCAGGCGCTCAACGCCCCGGGCGCTAACGCCGAGACCGTGCTGTGGGCCCTGTGGCAGGCCAGCGGGCTAGAAAAAACCTGGGTGAACAGCAGCGCCGCAACCGGGCCCGAAGCCGAGCGGGCGCACCGCAACCTTGACGCCATGATCGGGCTTTTCGAGGCCGCCACCCGGTTCGTGGACCAGATGCCCGGCTCATCCGCAGAACAGTTCCTTGACTACATTGACGCCCAAGACCTCCCCATGGATACCCTCGCTGCCCGCGGGAAACGCTACGACGCCGTGGAAATCCTCACCCCGGCCCTCGCCGCTGGGCGGCAGTGGGACACCGTGTACGTGTGCGGTATCCAAGAAGGAACCTGGCCTAATACGAAAGTGCGCGGCTCGCTCCTGAACACCGGCGAGCTAAGCGACATCTGCGAAATGGGGGTTGAGGCGGCGCAGAAAGTGCGGATGGCGGATCGCATCCGGGCTGTGCGCCACGACGAGCTGCGCATGTTCGCCACGGCCATTAGCCGCGCCCGTAAGCGCCTCGTGCTGACCGCCGTCTCATCCACCGATGAGGCGCCCAGCGAATTCTTCGACATCCTGGTACCCGAAGTGCGTGCCGGGGAGGTGACCCGGGTGCGGCGCCCCATGACCCTGCGCGCGCTCGTGGCCCAGCTGCGCCGCAACGCCACCGTTGAAGAGCATAACCCGGCGCTTGCGCACGCGGCCGCCGCCCAGCTGCACCGCCTCGCCGACGCGCAGGTGCCCGGCGCCCACCCGCGCCAGTGGTGGGGGCTGCTGCCGCTGTCAACTCAGGAGCCAGCGTTCACGCCGCGACGGCGGCAAGGGCAAGAACCCGAGAAGCTGACGGTCCCCATCTCACCGTCACGTCTTGAGACGATCCACAAGTCGCCGCTTGACTGGTTTGTGGCGGCCGCCCGGGCCGAGGCGCAAACAGACACATCACGGTCGCTGGGCACGCTCATCCACGCTATCGCCGAGGAGTACCCCGCCGCTGACTATGCGACACTCAGTGCCGTCCTTCAGGAGCGTCTGATCACCCTGGCGCTGCCCGAGACGTGGGAGGGGGAGGAAACCCGCCGCCGCGCCGAGAAAATGATTCAGAAACTGGCCGTGTATTTTAAGGAAATTATGCCCGGAGACGGGCGCACCTTGGTGGGGGTTGAGGGTGCTTTTAAAGTGCGTGTTCCCGGGGAGAAGCTCGACGCCCAAATTTCGGGGCGGGTAGACCGGCTGGAGGTCACCGAGGACGGACGGTACATGATTGTTGACCTGAAAACCGGGCGCACCAAACCCGCAAAAGCCGATATTGCCCAGCACGCCCAGCTGGCCGCCTACCAGGTTGCGGTTGAGGCCGGGGCGGGGGACACGATGAGCCGCGAACTGGGAACGGAACCGGCCGCACACCCCGGCGGTACACCCGGTGGCAGTGACGATAACGTGTACCGTGCTATGGGGCGCCGTTCGGCTGGGGCGGCGCTCGTACAGCTGGGCGACGGCACCGCCCCAACCGCCAAGAACCGCCCGCAAGAACAGCCCCCACTTGACCCTGACTCCGATGAGTGGGCTGTTGAGCTGATCCGGTGCGCCGCCGAGCTGATTGCCGGGGCCCTCATACAGGCGCGGCACCGCCCGGGCGAGAAATGCAGGCTACCCGAAATCTGCCCGCTGTGCCCGCAGGGCAGGCAGGTTACACAGGGATAGGTAGGGCGCGTACCAAGTGAGAGAACAGAGCATGAACAATAACCACACCGAAACCCACACGCCCGCAGATACGCTGCAGAGTGATGAGCACCTGCCGGGGGTCGGGCAGGGTACCGCCGGGGAGCCTTCCCACGGGGGCAGGCGCATCCTCAGCGCCCTTGAGATCGCGCGGGAACTGGGGCTAAACCCGCCCACCGATGAGCAGATTCGCATTATCGAATCCCCGCTGCAGGCGCGTCTGGTGATTGCTGGCGCGGGATCCGGTAAGACCGCCACCATGGTGGACCGGGTGGTGTGGCTGGTGGCCAACGGGTTTGTGCGCGCCGATGAAGTGCTGGGTGTGACCTTCACCCGCAAGGCCGCAGGTGAGCTGCGTGAGCGTATGCGGACTCGCCTGAATATTCTGCGTGAGCGAAAGCTCATAGACCTCACCGAGCAGGAGCTGCTGGAGGGGGCATCAGAACCCACGGTATCCACCTACCATTCGTACGCGAATACGCTGGTGAAAGACTACGGGCTGCGCCTGGGTATTGAGCAGGATGCGCAGATGCTGGGGGACGCACAGGCGTGGCAGCTGGTGGCGCAGATAGTGCAGTATTGGGACGGCGAGCTTCCGCAGGGGGGTAAAGGCGAGGCGGCGTCAAAGACTTATCTGGTGAAGCAGGTGCTGAAATTAGCTGGCGAGTGCGCCGAGCATCTGGTGGCCCCGCAGACAGTGATCGAGTTCTGCACCGCCCAGATTGCCGCATACGAGTCGTTGAGCACCCCCGGGCCGCGAAAAACCGCGAACGATACCCTGCGCCAGCTGCAGACAAAGATTATTTTGGCGCGCATGGTGCAGCGGTACGCGCGGGTGAAGGCACGCATGCAGGTGCTTGATTACGGGGATCTGATTGCTTTAGCGGCCCGTATCGCCCGGGACGTTCCTCAGGCGGTGCAGCTGGAGAGGGAACGGTATAAGGTGGTGCTTCTGGACGAGTTTCAGGATACCTCCCACGCCCAGCTGCAGCTTTTCTCAGATTTATTCGGCACACGTGCTGCTGAGGGGGAACACCCGGGGTATGGGGAGCATCCGGTGATGGCGGTGGGCGACCCTAAACAGTCAATTTATGGGTTTCGCGGCGCATCTGACGGTCAGCTGTTCAGTTTTTACCGGTATTTCCCCACCGCCGATGAGACGCCCCTGTATTTGACCGTTGCGTGGCGTAACGATACGGCGATTCTGGATGCCGCGAACCTCATTGCTGAGCCCCTTAAAACTATGCCGGGGTGGGTGCGGGCGTCTCAGCCGCCTAAGGTACCGGATTTGCGGCCGCGTTCGGTCATTACCCGCCCCGATGAGTCTGGTGAGGCGGCGATGCGCGGTTCGGTGCAGCTGGCCCGGTACGCCACCGACGCTGATGAGGCGCGCGGTATTGCCGAGAAAATAGCCGCTGAACGTGCCCGGTTCCGGGATAACCCCACCGGCATGCCCACCATGGCGGTGCTGACCCGCACCCGCAGCCAGATGGAACCGATCCGGCAGGCGTGTGAGGCACTGGGGGTGCCCGCACAGGTGGTTGGCTTGGGCGGGCTTCTGGAACGCCCCGAGGTGATTGATATGGTGGCGATGCTCCGTGTGCTGGCTGACCCTAACCGGTCGGATGCGCTGGTGCGTCTGCTGGCCGGGGCACGGTGGCGGCTGGGTACCGCAGACTTGTTGGCGTTGGGGGAGTGGTCGAATGAGCTCACCCGTGTCCGGGAGCGCGGGTACGTGAGCGGGGCCGATGCCCAGCAGCCGGGGCAGGAGACCCCCGGCACTTCTGATGAGCAGCTGCGCCGGGCGCAGCAGAGCTTTGAGCAGGCCCGTAAGTTCGCTGTGGAAGACCTCAGCGAGTACGGGTCGTTGATTGAGGCGATAGAGCACCTGCCGGAGGCTAACGAGCAGGGGCACCCGATCTACCCGCCGGATTATTCACCGCACCGCCGCCGTCTGAGTGTTGAGGGGCTGGCGCGTCTGCGGGCGTTTGCGGCTGAGCTGGAGTATTTGCGGCAGTTCACCACTGAGGATTTGGGGACTCTGCTGTACGAGATTGAGCGGGTCATGATGCTCGACATTGAGCTGGCATCCCATGAAGGCTCGGATAGTTATACATCCCGGGTGCATCTTGATGCTTTTCACGATGTGGCCGCCAACTATGCGGCGACTTCCCCGCGTATTAACGCCATGATCTATGCCGGGGCGGATGGTACCGCCGCCGAGGAGGACGCCCCCACCGCCCGCCGGTTTGTGTTATCTGCCAGCGGCATCAGCTACCTTACGGGGTTCTTGGCGTGGCTTGAGGAGGCGGCTGAGCACGAGAACGGCCTGGCCCCGGCCGTGGAAGAGCCGCGGCAGGATGCGGTTCAGATTCTTACGATGCACGCCTCAAAGGGGCTGGAGTGGGATCAGGTGTACCTGCCGCGCCTGAGCGATGCCCGCGCCGAGCGTCACCGCATGTGGCAGCGTCTTGAACCGGGTGTTTTGCCGTGGCCGCTGCGTGGCGATAAGGATTATCTGCCGCCGGCGTTGGAGCGCCCCGAAGAAATCACGGCCTTGGAAACCTTTAGTGAGCTGAACCTGGCGGTCGAAGAGGGCGAAGACATGGTGCATGATTATGCGGGTGCTGAGGCGCGCCGCCTGATTTATGTTGCCATGACTCGCGCCCGGTCCCTGCTGTACATTACCACCTGCCGGTGGACGGGGGCCCATGTTAAGCCGGTGAAAACAAGCACCTACTGGAATGAGCTGGTGCAGTTCTCCCAGGGGGACGCGCAGCCCCCCTATGAGGGGATTCAGCATGCGCCGTGGCTGTACCCCGGGTACTTGGGGACGGGGTACTATGTCCCGTCGGCTGCCCGCGAGACGGACCCCAGTATTGATGCGGTGTTCGGGCGTGAAATGAGGGATTGGGGGTATACGGTTCCGCAGGGGGCGGTGCTGCTCAACGGCACCCCGGTGCCTTCCGTCGCCCCCGTTGCTGACCCGCAGGATGGCCCCGCGCGGGATGCGGCCATAGCCAGCACCTGCGCGAACGTTGCCCGTGCCCTCTCAGCGGATGGGGCGGATCCCATTGAGAATGCGCGTATTCTGCGGCTGCCGCCGGTGCACCGGGTGTACCGTGCGGCGCACCCCGATGCTGATGTCACCGCCGAGTTCGCGGCGTTTGACCGTGATACCCCCGGCGGCGGTGAGGGCGGGGCACCGGCACAGTCAAAGAGTAAAACCGCCGATGCCGAGTTCGTGTTCGCCCGTGAGGAGCTGATGAAAATTTCTGCGCATCAGCGTCCGGCGCGTTCGGGGGTGCGCCCGCAGATTGTGCAGCGCCTGCTCACCCCGGCCGCTTGGGCGGATCAGAACCCCCAGCAGGGGAGCGTGCTGACGGCCTTGTGGCCTTTCGACCCTCTGGACGGGCCCGCCGTGTGGCGCTGGGAATCTGATGAGGCTCTCACCGAGGGGATGCGCGCACAGCTGCGCTACGGGGCGCAGTCGGACGATGCGCACCCTGCGGAACTTTCGGAACAGCAGCAAGGCCCTGCCGTGAACCGCCCCCAGCAGGTGAGCGTCCCCGGTGACCGCCGTGCTCGGGTGGAGCGTGCCGCCCTGAATGTGGCCCGCGGCGGTATTGAGCTTGCCCCGGGTGCTAACGCCCCACAGGCCGATGCTCACACCCGGCAGGAAATTCAGGATTGGGAGCAGGAGGTTGAGCTGCTGCTGGCGTTGGCACGGCGCGCGGTCACTCCCGCCGCCCCGTCGAAACCGGAGCACCTGTCGGCCTCCGAGCTGATGTCACTGGCCGAGAACCCACAGCAGGCGCGGGCGCGGATGGTGCGCCCGGTGCCGGTTCAGCCTTCAGCGGCGGCGCGCGCCGGGACGTTCTTCCACGAGTGGGTTGAGAACCATTTCGGTGCCGACCCCATGCTGGATCTTGACGACGAGCTCTACACCGATGACGAGACTGACACCACCCTCAGCCTTGATGCGCTGCGTAAGACGTTCCTGGCGAGTGAGTGGGCGAACCGCACCATCTGGCGGGCCGAATACCCGGTTGAGACGCATGTGGCCGGGGTGAGTGTGCGCGGACGTATTGATGCGGTGTTCCGCACGGTTGAGCGCACCGAGCAGGGGCAGCGGGAACGCTGGGAGCTGGTGGATTGGAAGACCGGCCGTAAACCCACCGCCAAGCAGATGCGGTATAAGCGTATCCAGCTGGCGCTGTACCGGCTGGCGTTTGCCAAGATTCAGTGCGTTGACCCTGCGGATGTGCGGGCGGCGTTCTACTATGTTGGGTCTGACCAGACGGTGTGGGATTCCGATATTGCGGGCGGGCTGCAGTCTGAGGCGCAGCTGGAGCGCATCATTACCCGCTGGGATTGGGAGCCTTAGCCGACCCAGCGCCCGCGCGAGACACCGGGGCTATTCCAGCCCTTCGGCCCGCTCCGGCAGCGGCTGGTTCTGCCCGAGCATGTCCCCGGAGTCACGCAGGTTCTCGCAGACCGCCTGCAGCATCTGCTCGCCGTGGGCGATCATTTGCGCGTCCCCGTATTCCACAGCGTGGGTGAGCCACTGGGCCAGAGCGAACTCGGCGTAGAATTCGGCGCGTTCTACCAGGTGCTGGTCGGGCATCTGCGGCATCTGTGAGGAGTAGACCCGCACCACTTCATCTGTGAAGGCGGTGTCGGAGCAGGCAAAAAGCCAGGAGAGGTCTTGGGCGGGGTCGCCCACATGCACTTCTGACCAGCCGCTCACTTCGGCCACCGTACCGTTGTGGATGCTGATGGTTTCGGTGCCGAGCTTACCGTGCACCACGCGGGTGCGGAAGTCCCAAATAGGCCCGGGTTCTAGGAAAGCACGCCAGTGCGCCACCAGTTCGGCCGGTACTTTGCGGGTGGAGGCTGCCCTGTCCAGTTCGGAAAGTTTACGCCTGCGCAGGTTCTGGGAGGAGTAGACGGGCAGGTCTGATTCGATCATGATATCTTCAGGCATCACGTGCAGTGTGGCGATGAGCCTGCCCAGGTCGGTGGCGAGGGTGCTGTTGTTGGCACGGTTAATACGAGCTAGTTCATCAAGGTCGCGGTGGGTGCCGGGAACGTAGGTGTACACGAATACGCTCATACCGTTGTACGGTACGGTTCCGGCGATGGTGGGTACGGTAAACGGCAGGCGGGCGCGCAGCCCGTGGGTGAAGGAACGGAGCACCTGATGCTCTGCTTCTAGGCGCATACTGGCGTCGTGGTTGCGGGGTGCACGCACACGCCAGTTGCGGTCGGCGGAGTCTGTGATGACCGCCGTATCGTATTCTGCGGATTCTTCGGGGGCAGCCGCGGTGGCGACAGGGTAAATACCCGGCACGCCCGCCGAAACGATGGCCGCTAACTGAAGAGGAGATAAAGTCACTCTTTAAGGTTACCTAATATCGGGACGAATACGGTATCTGCGTGGGGCGCGCCCCGTGTTCTTGGGGTTTGCGCTTCGCCGCGAGCGAGTCGGCAGCGGGTTTCTAACCGGTCGTACTGTGCGCGGGATACAATGGGGAACCGTGGATGTTTCGTGTCCGCGCGGCGGGTATTTCGGCTGCGGGGCACGCACCGTAACTACTTTCGTGCTGGCGCACCCGGTGTGGGCGATAAAGGAGAAGGGGCACCTGTATGGGCGGGGGAAAAAGCAGAGGGGGCTCACGCGGCTCGTCATCAGGTGGTGCGCAAACCCCCTCCATGTTTGATGTGCCGTCACCCTCTCGCCGTACCGCTGGGGTGCCCGGCCCCGTTCGGGGTGCTGGCGCTGCAGCGGGTGAGGCACCCCGCCCCGCCCCGGCCGAGCAGGGGTCCCCCTCAGCTCCCGCTGTGCTCTCAGCCGAGGACATTCTCACCGGTTTGGACGCGGATCAGCGGCGTGTGGTGACGGAGCTTGACGGCCCGATGCGCGTGCTGGCGGGCGCCGGTACGGGCAAGACCCGCGCCATCACGCACCGTATCGCCTACGGTATCGCTATTGGCCGGTATGTGCCGCAGCGGGTGATGGCTTTGACGTTTACCACGCGTGCCGCTGAAGAGATGCGTCTGCGTTTGCGGTCTTTGGGGGCGGCGGGTGTGCAGACCCGCACTTTCCATTCGGCGGCTTTGCGGCAGCTGCGGTATTTCTGGCCGCAGGCGGTGGGGGGTACCTTCCCACAGATTGTGGGTCATAAGGCTCCGCTGCTGACCGAGGCGGCAAACCGGTTGCGTATCACCACTGACCGGGCGCTGCTGCGCGATATTGCCGCCGAAATTGAGTGGGCGAAAGTTTCGATGCTCACCCCCGATACGCTTGCGGCGCGACTGGGGGAGCGGGCCCTGCCAGCTGAACTCACGGCACAGAATATGGTGCGGCTATTTCGCGCCTACGAAGAGCTCAAAGACGAACGGAACGTGATCGACTTTGAGGATATTCTGCTGCTGACTGTGGGCATCATTGAGGAGGATGAGGCGCTGGCGGCGACTATCCGCCAACAGTACCGTCACTTTGTGGTGGATGAGTATCAGGACGTTTCACCGCTTCAGCAGCGCCTGTTGGATGCGTGGCTGGGCGAACGCACCGATATTTGCGTGGTGGGGGACGCCTCCCAGACCATTTATTCGTTCACGGGCGCCACGAGCCGCCACCTGCTGGAGTTCCCGCGCCGCTACCGGGGGGCGCAGACGGTGAACCTGGTACGGGATTACCGTTCGCATACGCAGGTGGTGGAGCTGGCGAACCGGCTTCTGGAGGCCCGCCGCCCGGGTAAGGACTCTACGGAGTTTTCGTGGGCACCGCCGCTGCGTCTGGTGTCTCAGCGTGGGGCTGGGGTGGAATGCGAGTGGTTTGAGTACGCCGATGATGAGGCTCAAGCGCAGGGTATCGCCGAGGACATCCTGGATTTAATGAACAAGGACGGTCTGCCCGCCAGCGAGATCGCGGTGCTGTTCCGCACGAACGCACAGTCGGCGGTGATCGAGTCGGCCCTGAGCGCGGCGGGTGTCCCGTATCAGCTGCGCGGTGCGGAACAGTTTTTTGAACGCCCCGAGGTGAAGCAGGCCGTATTGGCGTTGCGCGGCTCCGCTAAGGGCACGGACGGCAGCGAGCATGCGCCGTCCCTAGTGCGGGATGTGCTCTCTTCCCTGGGGTATTCCGAGAAGGCCCCGACCTCCGGGGGTGCGGTGCGGCAGAAGTGGGAGTCGTTGGCGGCGCTGGTGTCTATGGTTGATGCTTTACACGCCGAGCGCCAAGAGCAGATTGCTGCACAAGCACCCGCTGAGCAGGGGTTGTCTCCGCTGAGTATGCGTGAGGTGGTGGAGGCGCTCGCGCACCGTATCGCCACGCAGGATGCTCCCGTTATGGATGGGGTGACTCTTGCGTCTTTGCATTCTGCTAAGGGCCTGGAATGGGATGCGGTGTTCCTGTGCGGGCTGAATGAGGGGCTTATGCCGATTTCGTATGCGCAGACTAGCGATGAGGTGGATGAGGAGCGCCGCCTGCTGTATGTGGGTATTACCCGTGCGCGTAAGCACCTGTGTTTGAGCTGGTCTCTTTCGCGTACCGCGGGTGGGCGGGGAAACCGTAAACGGTCCCGGTTCCTGGACGATATTGACCCTAAACGTCGTCCTCGTCGGGCGCCGTATTTGCCTTAGTGACCGCTCGCTGCGGCTGAGTTGTGTGGGAGGAGCCATGACGCCCCGTCATCCTGTTTCTGAGGTTATTCCGGCTACGGAGGAGCACCCGCGTGTTGAGGTGGTGCGTTCTGCCCGGCGGCGGCGCACGGTGACGGCTCAACCTGCCGATGACGGCAGTATTCGGCTGCTGGTGCCTGATATCAGCACGGATGAGCAGATTCGGGGCTATCTGGCGGATCTGCTGCCGCGGGTGCAGCGTACCCGCCAGCGCGCGCAGGGTAAACGCCGTCATTTCGCTTCGGATGAGTATCTTCTTTCGCGGGCCCAGTACTTGGTGGAGCAGTATCTGCCGGAGCTTTCCGGTAAGGTGCCTGAGTCGATCCGGTGGGTGTCGAACCAGCGTACCCGCTGGGGTTCTGCCACCCCGGGGGCGGGGCGCATCCGTATTTCTGATGCGCTCACCGGCGCCCCGGAGTATGTGGTTGATGCTGTGCTGTACCACGAGCTGTGCCATTTTGTGGTGCTGCACCATAATGCGCAGTTTCACAGGCTGCAGGATCGTCTCCCACGCCTCGCGCAGGCGCAGGCGTTTTTGGCTGGTATTGAGTTTGCCCGCACGCAGGAGGCTCATGAGCGCCGACCCGAAGACCAGCCATAGGGTGCTGAACGGTTGGATGATGCGGGTATCTGACCGCTGGGCGTCTCAACGGTGCTTTGTATCGGTGCGCAATATTGGGTTGCAATATTGGGTTAAGGATCTGCACGAGGCGGCGTCCGTGTCGGCAGATATGATTCTCCCGTGTGGAACGCCGCCTCGTGCGGATGATGAAAAGGTTTTTTATTTATTGTCGTCGTACCCGCCGTCGAGCAGTTTCTTGAGCTCCGAGTCGAAATCGACGTCGTCGAACGAGAGCTGTTCAGAGACACGGTCTTCGTATTTTTTGAAGTTTTCCAGTTCTTTGGCGGTGGGGAGGGTTTCGGGCGCCAGCCACAGGTTGTCGCGCGCCTCATACCCGTGCTTCTCGTCGTAGTCACGCCAGAATGCGGTGGCTTCCCGCACCATGCGGGGGCGAATCTCAAGCCCCACGAGGGTTTCAAATACTTGCTCGCTGGGGCCGCCCTCAACGCGGCGGCGCGCGAAAGTCTCGGCGATTTGCGGCGCCTTGGGCAGGTTCTGGGTGGCCTGATCTGCAACGAATGAGACCCACCCTTCAATGAGGGCCAACAAAGCTTCCAGACGTTCAACCGCAAGCTCCTGGTCTTCGGTGCGCTGCGGGTTGAACATGCCGCCTTCAAAGGCCTCCTGTACGGCTTCGGGGTCGTGCATGTTCACCTGGGAGGCGGCATCCTGGATCCGGTTCATGTCCACGCGGATGCCGCGGGCGTAGCGGCTCACCAGCGCCATAATGTCTTCACGCAGCCACGGGTTGGTGCGGTGCAGGCGAATCAGCGCGGATTCGCGCACGGCCAGGTACAGCAGAACTTCCTGTGCGGGAACCTCAATCTCGTCGCCGAGGGTTTTAAACCCGTTCGGCAGCAGGGCGGTACGCCCGGGGGCCAACGGGAACCCAATATCGGTTGAGGAGTACACCTCTTTGGCGAGGGAGGCGAGGGCCTGGGCCATCTGAATACCGAAGAATGTTGAACCGAGGTTGTTCAAAAAGCCGCTGTTGCCCAGCAGCTGGGAGAGCTCTTCGGGTACGTTATCGGTCCCGGGCAGCACCATGGCCTGGGTGACCTCTGCGGCGACTGGCTCAACCATTTCACGCCACGAGTTGAAGGAAGCATCCAGCCATTCGGCTTTTGACCACGCCTCCACCGGAATATTGTGCCGTTCAAAAACTGTTACTGAGTCGAGCCACAAGTCGGCTAGGTGTGCGGCGTCGGCGGCGGCCTGTTTCAGGTTTTCGGCGATTGAGGGGTCTGAGTCGGCGGCGATCATGCGGCGGGCTTGGTCTTTGACCCCTGTCCAGTTCACGCCCTGTTCCGGGGTGCTGCCGGGGGTGGCGTTAATCGAGAACATGGTGTTCATCTGTTCCAGGATGCCTTGCATCATGGAAGGGTCAAAGGGCAGACCCATGTTTTTCAGGTCTTCAGGGTTCAATGACGATGCCCCCAGCGGGTTGTTGTTATCGCTGGGGTCGAAACCTGATTCCTGCATTTTTTTGAGGAAGTCTTCGAGGGGGTCGCGGCCGTCACCCGAGTCACCGTTGCCGGGGTTGTTATTGTTTGGAGAATTAGTCATTGTGTATCCCTTCGTACCATCGTACAGTGCGCGGGCATAGAGAAACCCCACGCACACAAGGGTACCGTTTGAAGCTGTGAATTTCCTCAGTAGGCAGCAGAAATAAGCCCACAGCACACCTGCTGTCGGCTTGTGCCTGTACGAGCGTTAAAGGGCCGGTTGATGAGTTCTTTGAGGTCGAGCCAATGTGCCGATGTGATATGTTTCCGCGACAGGCTGCTGTAGAATCGGGTACCCTATAGTTTCATGAGTAAGCGCACATTTTTTTCGAAAGCATCTAATAAATCTACGAGCAAAACAAGTGGCAAAGGTGCCAAAGATGGGGCTAAGAAGCCGTTTCGTAGGCGAGGAGGGTCTGTGCGCACCCTCAGCGGCGCGGCAACGTTCTGCCTGATTCTTGGGGCGTTTGTGATGCCTAGCCGCTATGTTATGGAAGGCCCAGGCCCCATGTTTAATGTGTTGGGGCAGCATGAGGGGCAGGACATTATCTCGATTGAAGGCGGCAGCGAGCGCGCAACTAAAGGGCAGCTGAACATGACGACGGTGTCTGTTTCGGGTGGACCGTACACGCCGCTGAGCGGTATTGAGGCGATTAATGGGTGGGCGTCGCTGGACGGTAAACAGTATTTGGTGGTGCCTACCGAGATTCTGTACCCGCGGGTTTCAAATGATCAGGCGAATTCCGCGAGTACGTCCCAGATGGCTGATTCACAGACTCAAGCGCAGGTGGCGGCGGCTCACTATCTGAAGATTCCGGTGACGGAGACTGTTACGGTGCTGCAGACTGTTGAGAAGAGCCCGGCTGAGGGTGTGCTTAAGGGCGGGGATCGTATTCTGAAGGTGAATGACGAGCCGCTGAAGGGGTATAAGAGCATGGTTGATGCCACCCAGGCTTCGGAGGGTAAACCTATTAAGCTGACGGTTGAGCGTGATGGCGCGCAGCAGGAGCACACGTTAACTCCGGTTAAGGATGAGGAGTCCGGCCGGTGGCGTGTGGGTGTGGCTTTGAAGCAGGACTATGAGATACCCGCAAAGATTAAATACCACACCGAGGGGGTGGGCGGCCCCAGCGCCGGGTTAATGCTTGCTTTGGGGACTATTGAGAAGGTGGGGGAGAAAAGCCTGCTGGCGTCCGGCCCGTTGAGTGAGTCGAATTATGTTGCGGGTACAGGCACTATTAACGCTGAGGGCAAGGTGGGGCCTATTGGTGGTGCGAAGTATAAGATTATTGCCGCCGGGGATAAGGGCGTGGCGGTTTTCTTGGTGCCCAAGGAGAACTGCTCTGATGTGAACGAGATGCGCAAGAGCAACCCGGAGCTGCTGAAATATAGGGACTCTAACGGCCAGAGGCAGCAGATGCAGATTGTGGCTGTTGAGAACCTGGATCAGGCGGTGCAGTCGCTGGAGCGTATTCGGGATAAGGGCATCCACACGGACGGTCTGCCCACCTGCGGGTAAGGGCGTTGTGCGCCGTAGCGGCAACGGTGCGACCTCACCGGTGATTTGAGATAATAGCCTCAATGAATCTTTAAACCGTATTGTGAGGGTATTGTGACGGCTTCTGCTTCTGCGCACCCGAATCGCGCCGGGCGCAAACGCCGGTTCGGTCCGCTGGGCTGGACCTTGGTGATTGTGGCGGCGCTCATTGCTGCTTTTGTGTTTGCCACTCAGGTGTATACCGACTGGTTGTGGTTTAGCCAGCTGGGGTTCGGCGGCGTTTTTATGACCGAGACGCTTCTGAAGGCTGGGGTGTTCGTGGTGACTGCCCTTTTGGTGGCGGTGCCTTTGTGGGCTTCTATGTCGTATGCGGTGAAACATGCTGAGGAGCCTGCCCCCGCGGCTGAGAGCCCGCAAAAAGCCAAGCAGCAGGAGGGGCAGGG
Source organism: Rothia aeria (assembly GCF_016726365.1). Classification (NCBI taxonomy): domain Bacteria; kingdom Bacillati; phylum Actinomycetota; class Actinomycetes; order Micrococcales; family Micrococcaceae; genus Rothia; species Rothia aeria. The sequence goes on from NZ_CP068102.1 coordinate 2,303,411, forward strand.
TTCGGAGTCTGAGGATAAAGCCTCTGAGAAACCCCAGTCTGCTCGGGGGGAGCTGCAGGCGGAGGCTGAGGAGCTGCTGCGGGACATGTTCGGGCAGCACTCGTTTGAGGACAGCATGGTCAAGTACCGCCGGAGCGTGGAGCGTATCCGTAAGGCCCTGCTGCTGGTGTTGCCTGCTGTGCTGGGGGTGCTGGTGGCGACCACGTTCATCACCCAGTGGGATACTGTTGCGCTTTTCTTTAACTACCAAGAGTTCGGGGTGAAGGACCCCGAGTTTGGCCTGGACATTGGTTTTTTTGTTTTTACCTTGCCGTTTCTGCAGCTTTTGGTGAAGCTGTTCTCGGTGGTGCTGGTGCTCGCTGGTTTGGGCGGCATCATGATGCACTATTTTTACGGTGGTATTCGTGTGCAGCCCGGCGGTATGGGCACTTCATCCGCTTTTCGCCGTCATATTGCGGTGTTGTTGTTCCTGTTCATACTGGTGCGCGCCGGGGGGTTCTGGCTTGACCGGTACACTACGGTGCAGCAGCAGTCTGGGCGTTGGGCTGGGGCGATGTACACCGATACGAACTCGATTATTCCGGTGAAGGCCATTCTGGCTATTTCGGCGGTGCTGGTGGCGGTGTTTTTTCTCATGGCTGCTTCGACGCACCGGTGGCGTTTGCCGATGATTGGTACGGCCATGCTGGTGATTGTGGCGCTGGTGGCTGGCGGGGTGTACCCGTGGATTGTGCAGCGGTTCCAGGTGGTTCCGAATGAGCAGGCGGCGCAGTCTGAGTTTATTCAGCGAAATATTGATGCGACCCGCTATGCGTATGGGCTGGATAAGGTGGAGACCACCCCGTATGATGCCACGATTAATACTGCCGCGGGTGGTCTTTCCGGGTCGAGCCCAACAATTGAGAATATTCGCTTATTGGACCCGAATGTGGTGTCTTCGGCGTTTGCTCAGATGCAGCAGTTCCGCCCGTATTACCGGTTTGATACGAATCTTGCGGTGGACCGGTATTTGATTGATAAGAAAACCCAGGATACGGTGATTGCCGCCCGTGAGCTGAACCCGTCGCAGACTTCGGGGGAGTCCTGGTATAACCGCCATGTGGTGTACACGCACGGGTATGGTGTGATTGCCGCGTACGGTAACCAGGTGGATCCGGCTAACGGTAATCCTAAGTTTATGCAGTCTGGGATTAAAGCAACCGGCGTGATTTCTGAGAACTATGAGCCGCGTATTTATTTCGGGATGAGCTCACCGCAGTATTCGATTGTGGGCGGCAACGGGGATCAGCTTGAGCTTGACCGCCCGCAGTCTGCTGATGAGGCGAATAGCGCAGATGCGAAGTACACGTTTACGGGTAGTGGTGGGCCGCGCGTGGATTCGTGGCTGAACCGTCTCTCGTACGCTATTAAATTCCAGTCGTCCGATATTCTGCTGTCGGATGCGGTGCGTGATGGCTCGCAGATCCTGTATGAGCGTAATCCGATGGATCGTGTGCGTAAGGCTGCCCCGTATTTGCAGGTTGATTCGAAGGCGTACCCGGCAATTGTGAATAATCGTGTGGTGTGGATTGTGGATGGTTATACGACCACTAACCAGTTCCCGTATTCGCAGGGTAATACGCAGGATTCTTCGGGTTCGCAGGGCCGGGGGAATTCGATGAACTATATCCGTAACTCGGTGAAGGCTACCGTTGATGCCTATGACGGGTCGGTCAACCTGTACGCTTGGGATGAGGATGACCCGATTCTGAAGGCGTGGCGTGGCGTGTTCCCGGGCACGGTGAAAAGCTATAAGGACATGAGTGCTGAGCTGATCAGCCATGTGCGGTACCCGAATGACATGTTCAGTGTTCAGCGCAGCATGTTGAATAAGTACCACGTGACGAGCGCCCACAGCCTGTACGCTGGCGATGACGTGTGGTCGATTCCGAATGATCCTACGAACGATAGCGGCAGGCCGATCCCGCCGTACTATCTGTCGCTTCAGATGCCCGGCGATAAGCAGGCTCATTTCTCGTTGACCTCTTCGTTTATTCCGCAGCAGAGCGATTCGAACTCACGGAACGTCATGTACGGGTTCTTGGCTGCTAATGGCGACGCGGGCACCGGTAAGGATGGGGAGCGCAGTCCGGACTACGGTAAGCTGCGGCTGCTGGAGCTGCCACGTTCTTCGGTGGTTCCCGGCCCGGGGCAGGCACAGAATATTTTCAACTCTGATGCTGAGGTGTCGAACCAGCTGAACCTGCTGCGGCGCGGTTCGTCCGAGGTGATTAACGGCAATATGCTGACCTTGCCGGTTGCTGGCGGTATTTTGTATGTGCAGCCGGTGTACGTGCAGTCTAGCGGGGATGCGAAGTATCCGCGTCTGCAGCGTGTGCTGGTGAGTTTCGGCGATAAGGTGGGTTTCGCGCCTTCGCTTGAGGAGGCATTGAACCAGGTGTTTGGCGGCTCGTCGGGGGCGAAGATTGATAAGCCGACCGGTTCGAATGCCTCCCAGCCTGCGGATTCGTCTGGGTCGGGGGAGTCTAAGGGTGCTGATACCACTGGCGGCTCGTTGAAGCAGGCCCTGTCGGACGCATCGAAGGCTATGCAGGATTCGGATGCGGCGATGAAGAAGGGTGACTGGGCGGCCTATGGGGAGGCCCAGAAGCGCCTGAACGATGCTCTGCAGAAGGCTGTGGAGATTGAAGGGAAGCAGTCTTCACAGGGTGGTTCTGGTGCTTCATCGTCACCTTCTGCTACCCCAGCGGCTTCTGCTTCGGCGGCTCGCCCTTCGGCAAGCGCCACTGCTTCGGCTTCACGGCAGTAGCGGCGGGCGTCCCTGAGAGGCTCGCCATGGGGATGGTCCCGGCTGGTTTACTGGCCGGGGCCTTTCTGTACGCCTTAGCATGGGCCTGTGCCCGGCTGATTGTGTGCTCTTTCTCTCATGTGGCTGTTTCGATTTGAGGATACGCGGCGTGCCGTGTATAGTCTTATAAGTCGCCGCGGGGTGGAGCAGTTCGGTAGCTCGCCGGGCTCATAACCCGGAGGTCGCAGGTTCAAATCCTGCCCCCGCAACGTGTAAGCTCCCGAAGTCATATGACTTCGGGAGCTTTTTTTGTGCGCGGGTTTTGGGTCAGCGCCTGTTATCTGGAATGTAATAACCCAGGTGGCTGTTCACAGAAGCGATTTCTCTTGATAGCGTTAACCTATAGAAAATCTGTTGCTAGGAATCATTATCATATTTTTAGCTCTGGGTACCGGCTACCTCTTTAAGGCCGTCTTTGCGCTGGGCCCATGTTATCCGTAGCTTCGCGCAGGAGTTCATCGCGGATTCCGGTATTGATTCTTCTCAAGTGTGGACGATGGGCTACTCCGGCGGGGCCGAGTTCATTACCAATGAGTTGAACGCCAGTCGCCGCAATAGCTGGCGTACCGGTGGCGGGTCCATTATGGTTGGTGGCGGCGGGGCTGAGAAAAGGATTGAGGCCCCCGACAGCATTAAGCCCATACCTATGTTCTGATGGGTGAATTGCAGCGATACTGATCATAAAACTAATCCGCCCAGGTGGAGTGCTGCTGACGCTGCCAACCAGGGGTATAAGCGGTACACCGACGCAGGATTTGATGCCCGGAAAGATGGTGATTGCCTGCCTGGGCAGGGGCATCTTGGTTATGATTTACCGGGCCTTCTACGGCGGTCACTGGAACAGCAGTAGCGGCCCTGACCTGCTGTTTTATGCCTTTGGAAGCTTCTCTTCCATCGGTAATAAATATGCAACGCGCGGTGTTGTTTCTCACACATGCTGCGTTCCTCTTCCAACGGCTCCTTACCAGGCCTTAATCTTTCTGCAGTTGAGGTTTAAAGAAAATCTATCGAGGTATCAAAACTTTAAAGCAGCGGGAGGTTTACCAAACCCTCAAGTTGTGTTTAACGGATAAAAATACATGCAGGTAACTATCTGGCGAAGACGCAGATCTGCTTCGATGAGGCTACTTTCAGCGTTGTTTGCAGACTCGCGTTCTACTGGTACTTTTATCTACTAGAAATGTGCGGTTTCCCTTTGGGCCCTATCTTTGTAGTCCGGGCCTGACGCTTTTTGAGGCGGAACCGGAACCTGCACATTTCACTTTTTAGTTAGCTCATACACAAGTTCATATCACAACTTAATATCTACGAACCCAAGGAATAACGTGAACCTTAAAAACAAGGTGCGGGCTGGGGCTCTTGCTGCCATTACCATTCCCGCTATTATTGGTAGCACCCTGACTGTTCCCGCGCAGGCGGCTGTCGCCTCGGGAACCTACCGCAGCTACACCGCCCCGAACGGGCTGAGCTCCCAGTATCATGTCTACGCTAACGGTATTGACTGGTCGCAGCCGGTGGGTGTGGTCTTCTACGTCGATGGCGACTACTGGGAAGCGAAAGACTCCAAGGTGCACAGCCCTAATAACGGTATGCTTACCGCAATGGGACGTATCGCTAACGCCCGTAATATGGTGTTTGTGCCCGTTATCTCACCGGATAAGAACGCCTCGGGCGATGGGATCACCTGGTGGGAAAACCAAGACGCTAATGGCGATTACTTCCGCAGCTTCGCACAGAAGTTCATTGCAGATTCCGGTATTGACCCTTCTCGGGTGTGGACGATGGGCTACTCCGGCGGGGCCGAGTTCATCACATACGAGCTGAATGCAGACCGGCAGGGGAGCTGGCGAACCGGTGGCGGGTCCATTATGGTCGCTGGGGGCTCAAACACGGGCATGCAGACCCAAGCCCCGCAGCACATTAAATCTCAGCCCATGTACTGGTGGGTGGGTGAGAAAGACACCTCTGGTTCTACAAACCCGCCCACCTGGAGCGCCCGTACCGCCGTGGAAACCGGTTATAACCGTTATACCCAGGAAGGGTTTAACACCCGGCTGCGGTACATTCCCAACCTTTCGCACCACGACTACGACCTGCCGCATATCCTGGCGCAGTCCCTTGATATGGGCGGGTACCGCATGAGCGCCGGATACAATGACATTTCTGAGGGGGCCGCTTTCTACAATGAAATCAGCTGGAACTCCGATAAGCGTCTAATGGTTGGGTATGCTGACCGTACTTTCCGCCCGCACGCGAAGGTGAACCGTGCCTCCATGGCCGCCTACCTGTACCGTCTGGCTGGATCCCCGCAAGTGAACCTGCCCGCCATTTCACCGTTCCGTGACGTACCGGTGCAGCACCCCGCGTATAAGGAAATCGTGTGGATGTACCAGCAGGGTATTACCACCGGCTGGGCCGACGGCACATTCCGTCCCCACGAAACAGTCAGCAGGGAGGCAATGGCCGCGTTTTTCTACCGGTTTAACGGCTCACCCGCATTCAACCCCGGCTCGCAGCGATTTGCTGATGTGAACACCTCCAACCCGTTCTACAAGGAAATCCAGTGGCTGGCGGCTAAGGGGATCACCACCGGATGGCCCGATCGCACATTCCGTCCCGGTGCACCGACCGAACGTAACGCGATGGCGGCGTTCCTATACCGCTACGCAAACCTGAGCTAGTACGATTCAACGGGTTTAGGTAACCCAAGCCGGTTCTACTACGGCTGGGAGCTCAGGTGCCTGCATCATGCGGACACATATAAGGGGTGGGGCCCACGAACAGTTACGTGGAACCCCACCCCACCCGTTACCATCGGGTCAAAAAGGTAACTTACGCGTCGATAGCGCCGCCGTTACCCTTGTTCTTGAGCGCCGCAAGGCGGGCTTCAAGTTCAGTCTGACGGCCGAGCTCTTCAAGGTCGTTGAACTGGGCATCCAGCGAGGAAGCTGCAAGCTCCTGCTGGCCGATCACACGCGCCTCTTCACGGCGCACCTTCTCCTCAAAACGGGATACTTCGCTGGTCGGATCCATGACGTCAAATGCCTTCAGAGCATCATTCACCTGGGTCTGAGCGGCGGCGGTCTTCTGACGTGCATTCAGCTCATCACGCTTTGCCTTCAGCTCATCCAGCTTGGCGCGCATCTTCGTCAGGCCGTCCTTGAGCTTCTCAACCACCTCAGTCTGAGCCGCAATCTGAGGTTCGGCGGTCTTAGCTTCCTTCTCGGCCTGCATCTGCTTGCCCAAAGCGATCTTCGCCAAGTTATCGAACTTGTCAGCGTTGGCGGCATCTCCAGCGGCACGGAACTCATCGGCTTTATTGGAAGCTGCTAGAGCCTTTGAACCCCACTCAGCGGCGTCACGTACATCCTCAGCATGATCTTGCTCAAGCATACGCAGGTTACCGATGGTCTGTGCCACAGCTGCTTCAGCTTCAGCAATGTTGTTCGTGTAGTCTCGCACCATCTGATCGAGCATCTTCTGCGGGTCTTCGGCCGCATCTAGAAGCGCATTAATGTTAGCTTTTGCCAGCTGAGCAATACGACCGAAAATGGACTGCTTTACCATTTGTATTCCTTATCCTGCGGCCACACCGGGGGAGGGCTTCCCTCCTCACTTACCGTGCGCGCACACACATTATTATCGAGTACCTATCTGAAAAATCGCTGGGAAACACCTGCGTGAGCGCTCCATATAAGAAGCACTGCGAGAGCGAGCAAACCCTAAAACACTAGAGGTCTAGAACGATCCGCCGTCTCCTCCGCCACCGCCCCAGTCGCCGCCGCCGAAATCGAAGCCGCCACCACCGAAGTCAAAGCCACCGCCGCCAAAGAACCCACCGGAATCACCACCAGAGTGCCCGTGTGCGGAGCCGGAACTCAGCGACCCCAAAATGGTGCCCAGAAGCATCCCTTTCGCCAGGGAGCTATCGCCTATATCGAACCCTCCGCGACCGCCACGATCATCATAGTAGCTGTTCATATCTCGGTTCGCGGCGTTCTGCGCGTCTGTAGCAAGCGCAATAGCGCGGTTTGCGCTATCAAGGGCGGAAGCCGGGTTCGTGGTGCGTAACCGGTGTGCCTCAGACAAATGCGATTCCGCTTCTGAGAGGTAGGTGCGGGCCTGCGACCCCACCCCACCGCGACGGTTTCCAATAAAATCACGGGCACTATCAACCTGCACCCGCGCCGAACGCAGAGCACGCTCTAAACTCTGCTCTGCTGCGTGCTGACGCTCCCGATCAGCCCTGAGAGAGGTCATTGATTTATCCAGCTCACTCGTGAGCTGCCGCAGCTGCTCGTTAAGGGCCAGCGGGTCATTCGGGCGTGCCTCTGACTGCTGACGTACCTCTCCCAGTACCGCTTCCATCCCCGCAGCAACCGCCTGAAGATCATCCTTATTCTGCGAAGCGGCCAGGCTCTTGGCCTCCGCAATATCACGCTGCACGCTCAGCAGGTCAGTAGACAGATTATTCTGGGCTGTCTCCAACTCGCCAGCGCGGTTCTGCACGGCCTCCGCAAGCTTAGCCACCTGCTGGGCAGCCTCCTCACCGGAACGTAGATGCACCACAGCCTCAGAACGGGAAGTACCCAACAGTGTATTAGCCTGGTCAAGCTCCTGCTGCAGCAGAGTACGGTTGGCTTCTATGAGCGCCACGTTTTCCTTCACCGGTTCGAGAGCACTCGGCAGGTAACGCTCCTGCAGCTGCGAGTAGGTGCGCTGTACCGCCTCAATTCGCTGATCCAGTTCAGGAAGGCCCAGCTGAAGCTTTTCAATAGCAGCGGGGGCATCATGCTCAAGGTTGCGAAGCGAAGACAGTTTCTCTTCCTGAGCTTGCATCATCTCAGTGACCTGGCGGGAATTCTCAATGATCTCTCCCAGCCATGCCCGCTGCTCCGCCGGGGTATCAGGAACATCATCCTCCAGAAGCTTCTGCCGGTGGAATGACGCTTTCATGAGTTCATCGGCGCGTACAATTTCCTTCTCAAACTCGGCGACCTGCGCATCCCCGTACTGGGCGCGTGCGAACTCAACTTCCTGGCGTGAACGCACCAGCGTATTATCGGCCTGCACAAGGGAAGCACCCGCTCGGGTTTGCAACTCTTCAATCGTGGCTTGCGGTACCGTGGGGTACCCGTATTTATTGACCCCGCTTTTTTTGGCCTCAGCAGACTTTTTGCGGCGGCGGTACAGATATGTTCCGCCAACAGCCGCAACACTTGCCGTACCGACTGCAACGGCGCCAACCACCACACCAGAGCCACCGGACTTCTGCGCATCAATACCCTCAACAGCCGCTGCGGCTGCACCCTTGTAATCACCACTTTGCAGCTTGGGTTTCACATAGTCCTGATACACCTTCGACTGCTGCTCAGAAGAAAGAGTCTTCTCACTGCCGGCAATAAAGTACGCCTGCCGCGATTCTGTAGCTATTACCAGCACCGCATCAGCCGATCCCCAATTATTCTTCTTCGCGAGCGCCTTTGCCCATTCACTAGAAGATGAAGGGTTCTCAAACTTATTAATAGTGACAACGTGCAGATCGACCTTATGGTTTTTTGAAAGGTCAGAGATTTTCTTCTTCAAATCGGCAGTATCACCCAGCACCGAAGTGTTATCAAGCACCGTTGTACCGGTGATGCTCATAGGCTCCTGCGCCCAAGCAGATGGGAGAACGAACGAGGACCCGCCAAGAGGGGCAGCCACCGGCAGCACGGTTGCACCAAAGGCTAAGGCGCCTACACATAGGACGCGGCGGAGGCACACACGGGGTGAGAAAGCAGCCGGTCGAGTACTCGTATTCTGCTCAGACAGTATCGTCAAAGGAGGGCCCCTTCCTGGTACCTTACGCTCCCGTTTAAACATAGCGCGAGAACAACGGCACGCACTGTGCGCGCCTTCTTCCCATCTTACCGGCCTAATACAAATAGTCACTGCCTGCGGGTGTTCACCAAGACGGCTCTGAGGGAACTCCCAGCTACGGTTTAACCGTTTATCCGTAGCGGCGTGCCCCAACATATAGGAAAGCGGTTAGATATCCTCGCAAGACCCTTAACCGCCTGTATGTGGGTAGTGAGGATATGAACGGTTCGTACCGGGTGACTTCTATGTTTCACTGTTTTGATGCGGGTCGGAAGCTGAAGCCGGTGGAATGCCTTGGGGCATCTTCTCAGCATGGGTTTGTGATAGGAGAAGGTCGTGTTTTTTCTGTCGCCTGAGAAGAAAGATAACCGTAATAACAACGGCGATCATCACTACAGCCGCAATCACTATAAGTACGATAATAAGTACCTGAACGGTATTGTTGCCGTTGGTAAAATCATTGGCTTCTGCAGTTACCGAATCAGGGATTTCGTTATCGCTTTGCAGCCCCTGAAAGTTCCATAGCAAACTTGCGAATTGACGTCCTGCGCTACCGTAGTAGCCTTCGCCTACATGGAACCGTATAGCGAGTTCAGGGTTAGGGCTGTTACGGATATCGGTGTTGTTTTGCACATATAGTAAGTCTGCGCCTTTGTCTGTGAGGAATGCTTGGTCATTACTGGCAATACCACCGCGTTGCTGAGAAGAATCAATCACAAGCACAACAGAGGGCGTTGGGGCATGGTTATGCGAGAGGAATTCTTTGCCCCACTGCTGCGGAGTAAGAGAATCAGTGCCGTTAACAACCACCATAAAGATGCTGTATTCCTTACCGCTGGAGGCACCTTTTGCGTGTAGGTTATTAGCCCTGGCCAGTTGTTGTGTGAGTTCGTTTTTAAGCCCTGACGCAAGGTTATCAAGCGCCCCGCTTTTATCTATTACGGGACGTTTCGGATCAAGAGATGCGTTGAACACCGGTTGTGCCTGCGCCGTAGAAACGCCAAAACCAGACACGAAAAGCCCGGTACATAGTGTTATTGCCATTACTACGGCGGCTAGAGTTTTATGGGCAAGATTTCTCATACGATGCTCCAATATAAGATTATTTAGTATCTATCGGTATTTATATGATATGTGGGAACGCTGGAAAATCTGCTGCGGCACGCGGCGAAAAAACGTAAAATATAACGTGGTAGGCGCTTCCGGCATATGCCCTTAATACACCTGTGCTGCAAGGGTGTAAGAAATGAAAGGTAAACACCCTATGGTTCACAGGTAGTTCCCAGCAAACTCCGGGCGGCTTTATAGTAATTCTTCCGTTTTCGTGCAGAACGGCCTATTACTCTTGAGAAGGACAAGCGCTCGCGAACAACGACGCTACCGCGAGGCAACCCCCGCAACGGCTTCACGCTCGAAACATAAATGATAGAAACCTTACGTGACGAAAGAGGAAACACCCATGACCCAGCCCGGTTGGAACCAGAGCTATGGCAGCCAGCAAAGTGGCTATAACGGTGCGCAGTACCCGCCTCAATACAGTAACCAACAGTACGGGCAGAGCCGTGGCTATTCTCAAAACCAGCAGCAGTATGCTTACGCGCAAAACCAACCGGGTTCGGGTAATAACGCGAACGAGTACCCCAAGAATGAGCGCCCCGGTTCTGAGCCGAGTGAACCCAAAAAACACAGTACTGGTGTGGTCCTTACAGCGGCTCTATTGGCATCTCTTGTAGGCGCTGGCGTAGGCGCGGGGGTTGGGGGAGGTATTGCTGCCTCAAACAGTGGCGGATCTGGCGCCGTCAGCTCCAGCGCGTCCAAAAGTTCCGGCACTACAAGCAGCAGTAACCTGAACTCCACAGACCCGACGGTAATCACTGAAACCGCCAAAAAGGTGCTTCCCTCAACTGTGACTGTGGGCGTAAAAGTCGGCAGTGGCTCAGGCACCGGTAGCGGCGAAATTCTAGATACTAACGGGCATATCCTCACTAACAATCACGTGGTTACTGATGACTCCACAAAAGCTGATCAGGTGGAGGTGCGGCTGCACGACGGTACAGTTCGCACGGCGAAGATTGTGGGAACCGACCCGGCATCTGACCTTGCGGTCGTTAAGATTGACCCCAAGGGGCTTGAGTTAACCCCCATTACCTTCGGCGACTCATCCAAACTTGTTCCCGGTGACCAGGTGGTCGCGCTCGGTTCCCCCTATGACTACCGTGACAGTGTGACGGTTGGGGTGGTCGCCAGTGCCTCCCGCGTGACGCCCGCAGATAATAAGAAAACCGCGTATATCCCCATGATCCAAAGCGACGCCGAGATTAACCACGGCAACTCGGGTGGCCCCCTTGTGAACACCCGCGGGGAGCTGGTCGGTATTAACACACAGGGGTACCGCAGCACCGATGGTGGTGCGGCAGCCGGTATGTCGTTCTCCGTCACCTCGAACTATGCAAAACGTATCTCTGACGAGATTATTGCCAAAGGAAAAGCGTCCCACGGGTACCTGGGGGCGAGTGTGAAAACCACCGGCGCCACCACCGACAACGGCAAGTCAAAGCTGTTCGAAGGCGGTGTGGAACTCACCGATATCTCTAGCGGAAGCCCCGCTGATAAGGCCGGGCTGAAGAAGGGGGATGTGGTAGTTGAAGTAGACGGGCACCGTATTGAAGCTGACGAAGAGCTCAACGGTACTGTGCGTTCCATGGCCCCGAATACAAAAGCCACCTTTAAGGTGCAACGAGGCTCAGAAGTCAAAGAAATTCAGGTGACCCTGGGTGACTCAGACTCAAAATAGCATTAAGCCCTAACTAATGTACCGGAACGGGGTGGGATATCCGCGACAATTGCGGATATCCCACCCCGTTCTGGTACGCTCCCGCCAAGAACATGCGCCACTGGTTGTGTCGGGTTACCGGACGGAAGAGGTGCCATCGTTCCCGCTAAACGGTAGAATATAGCCAAACCTAACTAAACCCCACAAACGCGCCGCACACACATGAGGCGCAGGAGGATGAGCGTGAGCGAAAACGCATATCGCATCGCCGTACTTACCAAGTACGTGCCAGACACCCAATTTGAACAAAAACTTGACGATACCTTGCGGGTAGACCGCAGCGAATCAGTGATGAGTGAGCTTGACGAATACGCTGTAGAAGCCGCCGTGCAGATCGTCGAAGCGGAAGATACCGATGCAGCGAATTCTGCAGTTATCGCCTTTACGTTAGGCGCAGCAGATGCCTCTAAGGGGCTGCGCCGTGCGCTGCAGCTGGGTGCACACGAAGGCGTACACATTCTCGACGATGCTTTCGCAGGGGCTGATGCTCTGGCGACCTCACGCATCATAGCCGCTGCACTCTCCACCTATGAGCAGGAACACGGCACCTTCGACCTGATTCTGACGGGTATGGCATCAACCGAAGGTGAGACTTCGTTGGTGCCCGTTCAGGTGAGCGAACTTTTGGGGCGCACCGGAATCTCTCAGGTAGCGTCGCTGAGTGTTGCGGGCCGAACTGTTAGGGCACACCGGGATCTGGATACTCGCTCGCAGCATTGTGAAACTGAATTGCCCGCTTTGATTTCTGTGACCGATCAAGTGAACACTCCGCGATACCCCAACTTTAAGGCGCTGATGGCAGCAAAAAAGAAGCCTATTACGACCGTGAACGCAGCGGATATTGCGGATGAGCTTGCTAAGTTCGGCGGCAGCGCATCGACCGTTACCGTGACCGAAGCGCAGGCGCGGGAAGAACGCACCGCAGGTGAAACTATCGTGGATGAAGGCGACGGCGGCATACAGCTGGTCGAATTCTTGGCATCCCGAAACCTCATTTAACCAGTACAGGAGATAACGATGACGACTGCATACCGTGTGCTGGTTATAAGCGGCACAACGAATTTTGCGACCGAACCCAGCGGTGTGGACCGAGAACTTTTAGCGTTGGCACGACTGCGCGCCGGTATTGGACAGGGCGGAACACAGTTGGGAGTATTGACATTCGCCCAAGGCTCCGCCGATATTGCCCAGTTTTACGCTGAACAGGGTGCGGCACGTGTCTTTGCCCCAGCGCAGTCTTTGACAGATGCGTTGCCTGCTGCCCGCGTGGAACTCGCCGTACAGGCCATTACTGAGTTTGGCCCTGATGTGGTTCTTGCCCCGCATGATATTGACTCGATTGAGCTTCTGGGGCGCGTGGCCGTGCGCCTCGGGAATTCCGAGGCGGGATCTCGTCCCGTAGGCGTTGTGACGGGCGCTCATGACGTGGATGATGCGCTCAATATTCATAAGAACGTTTTGGCGGGCGAGTACGACAGCACCGTGCGGGTTGAGGGTCTGCCGCTGGTAACCCTACGCCCCAACTCGGTAGATACGGCGGCGGCACCCACTGCGGTGGGGGAGGGCGTACTCACCACCTATACTCTGCCCGGATACGACACGGTGCGCATCACCGAAATAACCGAGAAGCCTGCATCTACCCGCCCCGACCTTGAAGAAGCAGCTATTGTTGTAGCTGCTGGCCGCGGTATCGGCGGAAATTTAGCCCCCATTGAGGATCTGGCGGATGCACTCGGTGCTGCGATCGGCTCGACCCGCGCCGTCACAGACGCAGGCTGGCTGGATCACTCTACTCAGATTGGGCAAACCGGCAAGAGCGTTTCTCCCGAACTATACGTTTCCGTGGGTATTTCGGGGGCTCTCCAGCAGAAGGTCGGCATGGATACGTCAAAGACCATTGTCGCCATTAACAAGGACGCGGACGCGCCCATATTCGAGATTGCCGACTTCGGTGTCGTCGGGGATCTTTTCACTGTCATCCCGCAGGCGGTGCAGGAAATCCACAAACGGAAACAGAAATAACGCGCGTGAACCCGGCGTAAGCGGGTGGAGCTGGTGTGTGTCAGCCCCGCCCGCTAACAACGGAACGGGCTAAATTTTTCCGCCTGCAAAACCGTGCTGGCGCCATGCCTCAAACACCGCAATAGAGGCGGAATTCGCCAAGTTAAGGGAGCGGCGCCCCGGAACCATGGGGATTTTTACACGTTCCGTAATATGCTCATCCTGCTGTACTTTCTCAGGCAAACCCACCGACTCGGGACCGAACATGAACACGTCACCGGGGCGGTACGCAATATCCGCATATGAGGTAGCCGCCGTGGTCGTAAACGCGAAAACCCTCGCCGGTGCCAGTGCATCCCACGCATCCTCAAGGGTTTTATGAACCGTTACCACCGCCAAATCGTGATAATCCAGTCCCGCACGGCGCAGATGCGCATCCTCAAACGTGAAACCCAGCGGCTCCACCAAGTGCAGCTGAGCACCCGTAATAGCAGCTAAACGTATAGCATTGCCCGTATTGCCCGGGATTTCCGGCGTATAAAACAGAATCTTAAACACGCCCCTAGTGTAACGCGTGCACCCTGGCTGCTCAGCCCACGGCAAACCAGCCCCGTACCCCACGCCCAATAATGCAACGGCGGCTAGAATAGGGAAATACACAACCCACAGGAGCACCATGACCGCTAACCGCGTGTACCTCGACCACGCTGCCACCACCGATATACTGCCCGCCGCCATTGATGCGATGGTGCAGCAGATGCGCACCGGCGGCAACCCCTCATCCCTGCATGCCATCGGGCGTGAGGCTCGGGCCGCTGTCGAATACGCGCGTGAACGCATCGCCCAAGCCATCGGCTGCGACGCGGCTGAAGTGATATTCACCTCCGGCGGTACCGAAGCCGATAACCTCGCTGTCAAAGGCATGTACTGGAAACGTCACAGCGCCGATTCCGCGCGCCGTCGTATCCTCGTCTCCAGTATTGAGCACCACGCCGTTGAAGAAACCTGCGAATGGTTAGAGACACACCAGGGCGCGGTTATTGAGTGGATACCCGTTGATGCGCAAGGGCTCGTGCACCCCGACACTGTACGTGAACTCATCGCCAAAAACCCCGCGGATGTTGCACTCGTGACCGTCATGTGGGCGAACAATGAGGTGGGTACCATCCAGCCTATTGCTGAGATTGCCCAGCTTGCCGCCGAATACGGCATTCCCATGCACTCTGATGCGGTGCAGGCATTCGGTGCGGTACCCGTGAACTTCCGAGAGTCACAGGTGACAACCTTAGCCATTTCGGGGCATAAAATTGGTGGGCCTATGGGGGTGGGAGCCCTCATCGCCACCCGCTCAGCAGATATGACGCCCGTCCTGCACGGCGGAGGTCAGGAACGTTCGGTGCGTTCAGGCACCATCGACGCCCCCGCCATTGCAGGTTTTGCCGAGGCAGCCGCGCACGTCACAGAGAACCTGGCGGAAGAGACCCAACGTATCGCAACCCTACGCAACGAACTGGTACAGAGCGTCCGAGCGCTCATCCCGCAAGCACATTTGAGCGGGATAGACCCGCTGACAGAAACATCCCCCGGGCAGAAACGACTCCCCGGAAACGCACATTTCACCTTCGAAGGCGCCGAAGGGGATACCATACTATTTCTTCTCGATATGCAGGGTATTGCTGCCTCCACCGGGTCTGCCTGCAATGCGGGAGTCACCCGCCCCTCCCACGTACTATTAGCTATGGGCATGGACGAAGACACCGCCCGGGGCGCACAACGTTTCACCCTGGGTCACACCAGTACTGGCGAAGACCTCGCCCGACTACTGGCGGCCCTACCTGATGCTTACACGCAGGCGGCTAAAGCGGGGCTCTCCTCCCAACTGCCTGATGCCTCCCGATGGTACGGGTAGGCGCCCCTTGGTAGAGCCCAAGGGCGGTACCCAGTGTAGAATCAGAGTTTACGCGCCAGCCGCAACCGTAGCACGGTACACCCCCATAACACCTGAGACACCCAAACCACAGCCCGGTTACCCCGAATACCATCAGCAGAAACGCGTAAAGGATTGAACATGAAGATTTTGGCAGCTATGAGCGGTGGCGTAGACTCAGCCGTAGCCGCTGCGCGCGCCGTCGATGCAGGCCACGAGGTGGTCGGCGTTCACCTGGCGCTTTCCCGCATGCCCGGAACGCTCCGCACCGGCTCCCGTGGGTGCTGCACCCTTGAAGATTCCATGGATGCCCGTCGCGTATGCGCGCAGCTGGGCATCCCCTTCTTCGTGTGGGACTTCTCAGAACGCTTCAAAGAAGACGTGGTTGATGACTTCATCGCTGAATATGAGGCTGGACGCACCCCCAACCCGTGCATGCGGTGCAACGAAAAAATAAAATTTGCCGCCCTCCTTGAAAAAGCGGTTTCGCTAGGGTTCGACGCCGTCGTTACCGGGCACTACGCCCGAGTTATCACCAACGACGACGGCAACCGTGAACTGCACCGCGCCGCCGACTGGGCAAAAGACCAGTCCTACGTTTTGGGGGTGCTGACCCACGAGCAGCTCAAGCACGCCTGGTTCCCCCTCGCTACCACCCCCTCTAAGGCCGAGGTGCGTGAAGAAGCGGCTCGCCGCGGTTTCTCCGTCGCCAAGAAACCTGACTCCTATGACATCTGCTTCATCCCTGAAGGTGACACCCGCGCCTGGCTGGGTGAGCACATCCAGATGCGCCCCGGCCTCATTAAAGACACCTCCGGCACTGTGCTGGGGGAGCACCCCGGTGCGCAGGCATACACGGTAGGGCAGCGCAAAGGTCTCGCCCTTGGCACACCCGCCCCCGACGGCAAACCCCGTTTTGTCCTCGAAATCCGCCCCAAAACGAACGAGGTAATCGTCGGCTCCCGGGAGCTTCTGGCGGTGGATGAGATTCGCGGTATCCGAGCCACCTGGGCGGGCGTACCCGTAGCAGAAGCAGCCGAGTTTATGGGGCAAGACCCCAAGCTTGGGGCCTGCAGCGCCACATTTGAGGTGACCGCACAGGTACGCGCCCACGCCGACCCTGTGCGGGGTACCGCCCACCTGCAGTGGGTGGAAAATACCGATGAGAACACTGAAGGCCAGCTACGCCTAGAAACTGTGGTGCGCCTTAAAGATGGGCTGAGCGGGGTGGCCCCCGGGCAGACGATGGTGCTCTACCAAGGCACCCGCGTGCTTGGGCAGTCCACCATCGCCCGCGCCTACTCCCTAGCCCGTGAAGATATCCGCCAGACTGCCGCATAAAACGCGGCTGCACCGTTAGGAGCGACCATGAGCACCGCAGAATTCGACCCGAACGCCACCTCCATGGGGGAGGAAGTGGCGCCAGAGGTATACGAAGAACTATTTGCCATGCGCCGCTCCATCGACAACTTCGATGCTGCCCTTGTGCATATTCTCGCTGAACGGTTCCGCGCCACCCAGCGGGTGGGCGTCCTCAAGGCTAAACATAACCTGCCCGCCGGAGACGCCGGGCGTGAAGAAGCCCAGATCGGGCGTCTGCGTGCCATGGCCAAGGAATCCAGCCTTGACCCCGAATTTGCCGAAAAATTCTTGAACTTTATCATCTCCGAGGTGATCCGCCACCATGAGCGCATCGCCATTGAACACAACGACAAAGACCTGCCCAGCGGGGGCGGAGAGTAGTGTCGACACCGGGCCCCACCTGCCGTATCCCGCAACGAGCTGAACCACCGGCACGGTTACTGCTGCCCGGGGAGTACCGCGCCCCCGAACCCACACAAGAAAACGCCTGGGACGTTGCCAACAGCGGCCAACACACCTTCGTACAGGCCAGCGGCCTGGGGCCTTTCCCAACAGCGGATATGGTGGATGCCCTGCACCGGGTACGTGGTGAACTGGGAGATCCCCACCTGCCGTTCCTGCCCGAGCTGCCGCATCGCGGCTGGCGTGCCACCACCCTGGCACGAACTATCGCAACATTCGACGGGCTCCACGCGGAAGGGGCATCCTACGGGTGGAGACTGACGCACACCGGCACAGCAAGTCGTGAATCTGCGCTCGCTTACGCCACCTACGAGTCGGATATTAATGCGCTCGCCGATGTGGTGGGCCAAGAAAACAGCCGTGGCGGGCGCTCAAACGGTAACGCCAGCGGCGGGGAACCCATATTTAAGATTCAGCTCACTGGCGTGTATACCCTTGCCGCAAGCATTTATCTCCCCAGCGGTGAACGCGCCATTAGCGACCCCGGAGCCACCCGGGACATACACGAAAGCCTGTTCGCCGGTTTGCGCGACCGGCTGGAAACCCTGCGGCAGGCACTCGATACCCCGGATGGACGTATCGCGGTGCAGCTTAACGAGCCTGACCTGCACCGCATTATTGCCGGGTCTATCCCCACCGTGAGCGGTTTCCGGCGTATCCGCTCCATACCCGCCCCGACGGTTATGGAGGGGCTGCGGGCTTGCGCCGAGGCGATCACGGATTGTGGGGCATCACCGGTGCTTAATCTGCTGGGGAACACCCTTAATGGTTCGCATATCCCGGCCGCGACAGGGCAGAAGGGCCTCAACCTGCTGGAGCTGGCGCAAACTATCGGCGGTGAAGATACCCCTGCCGCGCTTATGATTGATCCGGATGCCGTCTCTGACACCACCATACTGGTGCCGCCGCTGAGCGACCCGCGCCGTTTTGAAATAGTCGCTGCCCTCATTGATGCTGGCGCCCGCGTGTGGCTGCCTGCTATTGGCGACACCCCGGTGCCGCATCAGGTGCGTGCATTCTGGCGTGTCTGGGGCGAGCTGGGCTTAGGCGGATCCCAGCTTGCGCATGTGGTTCTCACCGAACGGGCTGAAACAGCGGGCAACCTTTCACGGGACGTGGCAGAGGCAACCGCCGCCATGGCCCGCACCGCCGAAGCCGCTCAGGCTCTTGCCGAGCTTTCTGGCTGAAAATAGTTGTGCGAGGGGGTAAAAATCGCCTATATTGCGAAGAGGCCCCCCAATCAAGCTACGATAGATTGGTACACCAAGCACATTCGCAGGAGGAAGCCGTGACTGTTTCAACACCCACCATCCTGGTTGTTGATGATGATGATGCGCTTGCCGAGATGATCGGCATCGTACTAGCCCAGGAAGGGTATAACGCCCAGTTCTGCGAAAACGGGGCCCGCGCCTTCGAAGTGTTTATGCGGTACAGCCCCGACTTGGTGCTTCTTGATTTGATGCTCCCCGGCAAGAACGGTATTGAGGTGTGTGAACAGATTCGTGCCTCATCTAATGTGCCGATTATTATGCTCACCGCCAAGAGCGATACCGAGGACGTGGTGAAGGGCCTTGAAGCTGGCGCCGACGACTATATCGCCAAGCCCTTCAAACATATTGAGCTGCTGGCACGTATCCGTACCCGTTTGCGTCCGCGTGAGAGCCGCCAGCTGGTGGTTCGTATCGGAGACACGGTGATGGACATGGACGGGCGTACCGTCACCTACAATGGCACTGAGATCCCCATGACGCCGCTTGAGTTCGATCTGTTGGCTGCGCTGGTGCGCCGCCCCGGTCAGGCGCTGTCCCGCCAGGAGCTGCTGGAGATTGTGTGGGGCTACAGCGATGTGAGCGACTCTTTGGTGAACGTGCATGTGCAGCGTCTGCGCGCTAAGTTCTCTGAACTGGGAGCGCAGCAGGTGATTCAGACCGTGCGCGGGGTGGGGTATAAGGTTCCTCTCGATAGCGTCGGGTCGGTTTCAACCACCTCATCTTTGCCGACTGTACCGGCGGCGGGGTCGCCCCAGGCTGGAAGTAACCAGTAGAGATGAGCGTCTACACCACGAACGCCGAAGCGCCCCCGCATCAACCGCAGGGGAACACCGGCGAGGCTGCGTCGTTACCTTACGAGCAGCAGCATACCGGTGAGAAGAAGAAAAAGAAACGGCGGCGAGTCTCACCGATACGGGCCATGCGTAACCTGTGGGAACGGTCCCTGCAGTTTCGCAGCCTCAGCAGTGCGGGCATCCTCATGATTATGGCGTTTATTCTGGTGGGTTCCTCCCTGTCGAACCAGATCGCAACTTCTCTTTTTGAAAATAAGAAAACCCAGGCTCTTGAGGAGTCTAATAAGGGTTTTGTGAATGTGCAGAGTGTGCTGGATTCTTCAGAGGCCCGCAGCGATAGCGAGATTAACCGCGATGTGCGCCGCTACCTGCCCCTGATGGACGCTGGCGGCGACGATAAACGTCAGTGGATTCTGCTGCCGCTCAACGGCCAGACAAAACGTGGTTTCGTGCCGGAACAAAGTAGCGATAGCGCGTTGACTTCATCGGCAATTCCGGCCTCGCTGCGGGACACGGTGCGGGATAATCAGGGTATTTACTGGCAGACTGAGAATGTGACGGTGGGGGACCAGACCTACCCGGCACTGATTGTGGGAACCAGTATTACCATTCCGCAGAACCCTAATTATGGGTTGTTTGCCGTGTATGATCTGCGGGATTCGGCGAACACGATTACCCACATTAATTTCGTATTGAGCATCGGCTTTATTGCGTTGTTGCTGGTGGTGCTGAGCATTGTGTGGGTTGTGACCCGCATGGTGGTGCGCCCCATTACCCAGACCGCGATTACCTCGGAGAAACTTGCCGCTGGGGATCTTGACCAGCGGGTGAGTGTTGACGGTAAACACCAGGCGGCTCGATTAGGTATTTCGTTTAATAAGATGGCCGATAGTTTGCAGCAGCAGATTGTGCAGCTTGAGCGGCTATCGACTTTGCAGCAGCGGTTTGTGTCAGACGTTTCTCATGAGCTGCGCACCCCACTGTCTACCGTGAAGCTAAGTACCGAGCTGCTGTATGATGGGCGGGAGAATTTCACGCCCGTGCAGAGCCGAAGTGTGGAGCTGCTGCATAATCAGGTGGGACGGTTCCAGGATTTGTTGGCTGACCTGCTCGAAATTTCCCGGTTTGATGCCGGTAGCGCCCTGCCGAATATCGATACGCATGACTTTATGCGTATTCTGGTGGATGTGCTTGAGGAGGCCCTGCCGCACCTTGAACGCACGGGCACTAAACTTAATATTCACACTAGTCAACAGCAGATTATGGTGGATGTGGACCGGGTGCGTATTGAGCGTGTGCTCCGCAACCTGCTGTTTAACGCTATTGAGCACGGCGAGTCGAAGCCCATTGACGTATATATTGCCACCAGCGAGACGGCGTTGGGCGTCACCGTCCGTGACCATGGTATTGGTTTGAGCGATGAAGAGGCGACGCAGGTATTTAACCGTTTCTGGCGTGCCGATACTTCCCGGAAACGTACCCTGGGCGGTACGGGCTTGGGCCTGTCGATCACTGCCGAAGATGTGCGCCTGCACAGCGGCACCATTGAGGCGTGGGGTATTAAGGGCCGTGGTGCGAGTTTCCGGCTGACCCTGCCGCTGGTGCACGGGCAGCAGATGGGGCCCTCCCCGGTGCTTCTGACCGGTGAGCCCGAGTACATGCCTGTTAGGGGCGCGATGGCAGGAAATACGTTACCTGCTGCTTCTCGCCCTGCTGCGGAGGAATCCGAACAACCTTTTAACCCGCCTGTTCAGTGAGTGATGGAGTGCCCTGAATGAATCAACAGAACATTTCTGCCGTCACCGGCATTGTCTCCAGCTCAACTAGCCGTCGTCGTTTCCTGGGAGTGGGTGCTGCTGCGGCGGCTACCGTGCTTCTGGGCGCCTGCGCGGGTATCCCAACCTCTAAAAACGTGCACCGGTACAGCGATAAGCTGGAGGTGCGGGAAAATAAGAACCAAGCGATTCATGCGGTCGGACCGCAGGAAGACGCACCCCCGGAGGCCATTATTGAAGGGTTTATTCACGCCGGGGTGGATAGCGCCGATAACTATGCGGTTGCGCGGCAGTTTCTGACCTCAGACTTTAAAGGCAAGTGGAACCCGACTACAACGACCAGGGTGTACCGTAATACCGCCCAGGTGAGCGCTGATGAGTCGTCTTCAGGGGTGTATCGAGCACGTTTTCAGCAGACTACTTTGGTGAGTGAACAGGGCCTGACCAGTAGCTTTGCTGAGACACTAGAAACTTTTGATTTTAAGCTCCGTCAGATTGAGGGGCAGTGGCGTATTGAAGCCTGCCCCGACGGGTTATGGCTTGATAGCGTTGAATTTGACCGGGTGTTCAGCCCCTACCGCCTGTATTTTTATAATTCAATGTACACCCATGCAGTACCCGATATCCGCTGGTTCGCGCACCGTGATGGGCAGTTGGGGATTCTGCTGCAGACGGTAATGGGTGGGCCCGCATCGTATTTGAAGGAGGTAACGGCTTCCACCCTCGTGGAGGGCATGAGTTTGGAGCGTGCTGAAGTTTCTGACCGGGACGCAAAAATACACATTAACGGCCCGGTGCTCAATGCTGTTACCCGTGCCCGGCTGCGCCAGCAGGTGGGGTATGTACTGAGCAATTTCTCGTCTGTTAATAAGTTTGAGCTAACCTATAACGGATCGGTGGTGAGCGAGGACGCCCCAACTGGTTTTCAGGAGGCCCCCATGAGCCCTGAGATCAGTAAGCGTGTTGTGGGTCTTGAAGATGGGAAGCTGGTAATCCGTGAGGATTATCTGAGCCAGCAGCCAGAGACAACTGGTACTGAGTCGGTGACTGATGCCTCGGACCCTGCGATTAACTATGATGGTACGGCGCTCGCTTGTCTGGGGGATACAGGCCGCAGCCTGTATTTCTTCTCGGGCGGTAAGGGGCAGTACCTGGTGAAAAATAAGAAGATGACTGCCCCCAGTTTCGATTCGTTTGGCTGGTTGTGGGTGGCTGAAAGTGACGGGGCTGTACGGGCTTATAACGCAGCGTCAACGAATGAGAAGGAGCGATCTAAGGGCATTGAGATTCCGGTATCATGGCGGAGCGGGATGACCTTTAGCAGCTTGCGGGTCTCGCACGATGGTGCCCGCGTGGTGGTGGTTGGTACTCGTGATGGTACGGCGGCTGTGGTGATGTCGGGTGTTGTCCGTGACAGTTCGGGAACCCCGAAAGGCTTTACGGAGCCGGTGCGGGTGACCTCATCAATTACTCCGCGTACAGCCGTGTGGGCCGGTGAGCAGAATCTTGTGGTGGTCAACGATAAAACTGGGGAGTCTGAGGTGACGACTCTCAGCGGTGAAGAGACAAAATTTGATCGCCTCGACGGGGTGAAATCGGTCTCGGCTGCTGGGAATACCAGCAATATGCTGGCGCATCGCTCTGACGGGTCATGCTATGTGCTGGAGGAGCGCGGTTGGAACCGTCTGAATACGTCTACACGTGAGATGTCATTCGCGGGGTAAACCGTGAGCCAGAGTGTGGGTGGTAGCGGGACGCCCCAACGTAAAAGGGCGAATGCGGCAACGGGAGCGTTGAACAGCGCCTACGCCCTGTGGGAGTTGCTTTTTCCTGCGACCTGCGCCTGTTGCGGTGTTGGGGGCACAGCTCTTCTGCGGAGAGGCGATGCTTTGAAGCAGCCGCAGAAAGCGGGGGTTGTGCCACAGCGCAGCGGGCTGTGTACTGACTGTTCGTCTCGTGTGCAGGAGCGGCTTGCGCAGCCGTATCAGCCGTTGGTGCAGTATCGGCTCCCACCTGTCCTGACGGCAGGTAGTTATGAGGCTGAGGTGACGCGCACTATCTTGGCGTTTAAGAACGCTGGTCGGCTTGATACTCTTGCAGAGTTGGGCGAACCGTTGGCGGCAGTAGTGGAGGCGCACCTTTGGGCTGCTTATCGTACCGGGCTGATAGCTCCAGGGGATACACTGCACTTGGTTCCTGCCCCGTCGTCGCCTGCGAGCGTGCGTCGCCGCGGTTATTCTCCGGCGCGGGAGTTAGCGGATGAGGCGGCTCGCCGGGTCCGGGATCGGCCTCTGGCGCGTCGTTTGGGGGTGCGGGTGTCGGTTGCCCCGGTGCTGCGGGTGCGCGCTTCATGGGCTTCTTTCGCTGGTGCTGGTTCTGCGGGTGGGCAGAAGGGACTGAGCGCTTCAGAGCGTGCTCGTCGAATGCGGGGAATGATGCGTGTCTCGGGTACGGCCCCTGCAGGAATGCTGTGTTTGGTGTGTGATGATGTGTTGACTACTGGGGCCACTGCTGTCGAGGCGGTACGCGCGTTACGCCAGGCGGGTATACTCCCGTTGGGGGTGGCTACGCTTGCCTCTGTACCCTTGAAAACACAGGGTGATGAGCTAGTCACATAGCCTAACCTGAGCGGTACGTGTGAGTTTTTTCTTTCTCTAAAATATTCGGTGGTGTCCGGTGACATGCACCATAAATCTGTACTAAAATGGGGGCAAGGAACCTCAAAGACGGGTTCCCGGTGCCGAACCCAACCGGGTGCGGTACAAAGCCCCCAAACCGGAGGGAAAGTATCGTGGAAGTCAACATCTACGGACGCAACATCAAAGTTTCGGAACGTCTGCACGATTATGTCGAAGACAAGGTGCAAAAGTTCGAAAAGCTCGGTGATAATGTCAGCGATATTGACGTAAAGTTCACCAAGGATGGCCATCTCGGCGGCAATGTTATTCGTGTTGAAATTACTGTGATTGGGCGCGGTCCGGTGCTTCGCGCTGAGTCTCAAGGTCCCGATAAGTTCGCGGTCTTCGATGAAACCTACGGCAAGCTTTTGGAGCGTCTGCGTCGTGCACGGGATCGTCGTAAGCTTCGTAAGCACGGCGGCAAGCATCCTGTATCCGTTGCGGATGCTACTGGCTCGATACCGGTGGTGGGTAAGACCGCTATTACCGAGATCCTGCTTCCGGATGTTCCTGTTGAAGAGGCGGCTTTCGACACAACCGAGGTGACGCTCAGTGATGAGGCAGCTTCACCCCTTGAGATCCGTCATAAGAGCTTCCCGGGCGAGCGTCTGAGCCCGGCGGAGGCTGTGGATCATATGGAATTGGTGGGTCACGACTTCTACCTTTACATTGACAAGGAGACCGGAGCCCCGGCAGCGGCATACCGCCGTAAGGGTTGGAGCTACGGCATTATTACCCTGACCGATGAGTAAGCAGGGGTTTTAGAGTTCGTTGCGCTCGGGGCGGGTTTTCCCACCCCGAGCCTTTTTCTATGGTGCGGGTAACATCCAGTGTGGGATTTCGTGCGCTCTACGAATAATATTGACGTAGAATCCGTCATTTAGGTGGCTCTGCCCTACAATAGTTAGGAAAGCCTCAACCGGGGTTCGCTTTGGCGTGCCCGTTGGGGAGTACGTGATGATTACAAGGAGCAATGGGCAGTGGCATCTTTCCTGGAGAAAATCCTCCGCACCGGCGACAAGAAGATTCTGAAGCAATTGGAGGAGTACACCAAGGCGGTGAACTCACTTGAAGATAGCTTCGCTTCACTTACTGATGCCGAGCTACGCGCCGAAACCGATAGTTTCCGAGAGCGCCTAGAAGACGGTGAGTCTCTCGATATTCTGCTGCCGGAGGCTTTCGCTGTGGTGCGTGAAGCATCCAAACGTACCCTTGGTAAACGCCACTACGATGTTCAGATTATGGGTGGCGCCGCCCTGCACCTGGGGAATATTGCCGAGATGAAGACCGGTGAGGGGAAGACTCTTGTGGCGACCCTTCCCGCATATCTGAACGCTCTTTCAGGTAAGGGCGTGCACGTGGTGACGGTGAACGACTATCTTGCGGAGTACCAGGCAAACCTGATGGGCCGCGTGTACCGCTTCTTGGGCATGGAGTCCGGGGTTATTCTTTCTTCAATGGATTCTGAGGAGCGTCGTAAACAGTACGAGGCTGATATCACCTACGGCACGAACAACGAGTTCGGGTTCGACTATCTGCGCGATAATATGGCCTGGACGGCTGAGGAGCAGGTGCAGCGTGGGCATAACTTCGCGATTGTTGATGAGGTCGATTCGATCCTGATTGATGAGGCGCGTACCCCACTTATTATCTCCGGTCCGGCTGCGGGGGAAGCGAACCGATGGTACGCCGAGTTTGCCCGCATCGCTAAGACTACCCTGAAGAAGGGCGAAGACTATGAGGTGGACGAGAAGAAACGCACCGTCGGCATCCTTGAATCGGGTATTGATAAGGTTGAGGATCACCTAGGCGTGAAGAACCTGTACGAGTCGAAGAATACCCCGCTGATTGGTTTCTTGAATAACTCAATTAAGGCAAAAGAGCTGTTCACCAACGATAAGGACTATGTGGTGGTGGACGGTGAGGTGCTGATCGTGGATGAGCACACCGGCCGTATCCTGCCGGGCCGCCGTTATAACGACGGTATCCACCAGGCGATTGAGGCCAAAGAGGGCGTCGAGATTAAGCCCGAGAACCAGACAATGGCCACGGTGACCCTGCAGAACTACTTCCGCATGTACGATAAGCTCGCAGGCATGACCGGTACCGCAGAGACTGAGGCCGCCGAGTTCATGAGTACCTACGAACTGGGCGTGGTTGCTATCCCCACTAATAAGGGTGTGCACCGTATCGATAACCCGGATAAGGTGTACAAGGATGAGGTCGCCAAGTTCAACGCCGTGGTGCGGGACATTAAAGAGCGTCATAAGAAGGGCCAGCCAGTACTGGTGGGTACCACCAGTGTTGAGAAGTCGGAGTACCTCTCACGCCAGCTGTCGAAAGAAGGCGTGCGTCATGAGGTGCTGAACGCGAAAAATAATGAGCGCGAGGCGCATATCGTGGCACAGGCGGGCCGTAAGGGCGCGGTGACTGTGGCAACTAATATGGCCGGGCGTGGTACCGATATTATGCTTGGCGGCAACCCCGAGTTCGAGGCCGTTGAGAAGATGAGTCAGCTTGGGCTGGATCCGAACACAAACTCTGAGGCTTATGAGGCCCGCTGGCCGCAGGTGCTTGAAGAGTGCGAGCGGGCGGCTAAGAAAGAACATGATGAGGTGAAGAAGCTCGGCGGCTTGTATGTGCTGGGTACTGAGCGGCATGAATCCCGTCGTATCGACAACCAGCTACGCGGCCGTTCGGGCCGTCAGGGAGATCCGGGCGAGTCCCGTTTCTACCTGTCTTTGGCGGATGATCTGATGCGTCTGTTTAATACGACTGCGGCTACGCGCCTTATGTCTATGGCACCCGACGATTCGTCAATCGATTCAAAGATGGTTTCTCGCGCTATTGCTAATGCGCAGGCGAATGTTGAGGGCCGTAACGCTGAGCAGCGTAAGAACGTGCTCAAGTATGATGATGTGCTTAACCGCCAGCGTGAGGCTATTTATAAAGACCGCGCGCAGATTCTGCACGGGGATGATTTGAAGGATCAGATTTACGGGTTCATTGATGAGGTAATTACCAGTGCCATTGATGCCCGTGTTGCCGAGGGGCACGCGGAAGACTGGGACTTTGAGGATCTGTGGGATGCACTGAAGACCATTTACCCCGTTAGCCTGACTGTGGATGATATCGCTGAGGAAGCGGGGGACCGCACCCAGATCACCCGTGACCTGCTGGTGGAAGAAATCCTATCCGATGCTCACGTGACCTATTCGGAGCGTGAGGAGAGCGTTGGGGCAGAAGCGATGCGTGAAATTGAGCGCCGCGTGATGCTTTCGGTGATCGGCGAACGTTGGCCCGAGCATCTGTACGAGATGGATTACCTGAAGGAAGGTATCGGGCTGCGCGCAATGGCCCAGCGTGACCCGCTGGTTGAATACCAGCGTGAAGGGTACGGTATGTATGAGGATATGCTGGGGGCCATCCGTGAGGAGACCGTCACTTATTTGTTCAATCTAGACTTGTCCAAGCAGCGCACTCAGGCTTCTGCCGTGCAGCTGCAGACCCCAAGCCGCCCGAAGTTCTTGCAGTATTCAGCACCTAGCGAGGATGGCGGCACGAGCGTTCGCGTGGTGAATAAAAAGTCGTAAGCTGAGTGCACCGCAACCTCCAAAGGGCTCCCGGAAAGGTATATCTTTCTGGGAGCCCTTTGGAGGTTTTCTAGCGGTATTCGACAGTGGTGATATGCCAGGTTGAATAGCGTTCGATAACGCGCATTGCCATGGCACGCACTTTCACCCCGTCGTGCACTACAAGGGTGACCTCGTAGCCGCCTTTGGCATTATCAACTTTCTGTGCGCGGGAGCGCAGCACGCGGGGTGTTGCGGTTCGTCGAGTCTGTGACCTCTGAGAGCGTATTGTCTGCCCGAGGGCCTGCAGCTCTGCGCAGCAGCTGGGGGAAAACCATTTACGGAATTGTTCAAGGGTGCGGTGCCCTGCGAGCATTTCAACAATCCCCAGGCACAGGCCCGAACAGAGTATCTCCACCGAGCGGGCTGCGGAATCTGAACGTTTGAGTGGGCGCCCAGTTCGCCGGGGTTTGCGGATTTTAACCCGTGCTGGCCGGTTGGCATCTGGGGTACCCATAATTTCTTGGGCATAGTCGGTGATAGGCAACAGGGTAAAGCCGCTGGGAGCATAACGCAGGTTTGTGTGCGTGCTGGCCGTTGCATGGTGGTCTGCTGGGATGAGCGGGTTGTGTTCTGCATCGATCTTTTTGGCAGCGTGCATCTGTACCGCACGTGGTTTTTTCTCGGGCTGGATGGGTTGCCCAGCGGCCTGCCGATGACGGTCGTGGTGGAAGTTAGCGTAGAGAGTGCTCATTGGTTGTCTCCTTATCGGTGCAAAACATGCGTTCTGTTATTAGTTTTATGAGGGCAATAGAATTCGCTGTCCTGGAAGAACTAAGTCTGGGTTATCCCCGATGGTGCTGCGATTATTTTGGTGTATACGTACTGTGTACTCTAGTATGGTTGCGTTTGATGCATTAGGGCCTAGGATGCGTTGTGCAATATTCCACAAGCAATCTCCGCGAACCACCACGTATTCACTGCCTTGCTGAGCTGATGCTGGCTGTACATGTGGTGTTCCTGTTCCGCCACCAAAGAATGGGCTGAGTGTTGGGCCGGTTTGCTGCTTGGTGGGCGGGTAGAAGGGGGTGAGCTCCGTTCTCTCCGCCGTAGTGTTTACTGTGGCTGTGGTGGTGGCTGGCGTTCCGACGAGGGCTGGGGCGGATACGCTGACTGGTGCAGATTGGGGAGATAGGCTTGACGTCTCCGTTTGTTGGGTGGCCTGGGCTGGGGAAAGCACGGCTCCTAGCCCAAGGGAAATACCGCCCAGGGTAAGCACTGCATTGCGCATAAAACGGGGGAGTAGTAGTGTTCCGCGTTCATCACGATTAACTATCTGGGTAAGTCCCGAACGAATGCGGTACAGGTAGCGTATAGCGAATGCGCAACTGAGGAGCCACCATCCAAGTACGGCAAGTGCCGCAATAAATGTGCAGTACAGGGCAGCACTGGCAATATTTTGGGTGGTAAAAAGTGTGCTGGTGAAGAGAGAGGACGCTCCGGTGCATACGGCAAGTACAGGGATGGACACGCTAAGAATAACCTCTGCATCAACCTTTGTGTGCTTTTGTATCACGATTATCCTCCAATCATGTTGTTTGATGCTTTTTGATTCTATAACTACTATCCACTATAAAGAGGGTGTTTGTAAAGCTAATAGGTAATTTTTTATAGTTTATTTTTGTTTGATATCTTCGGAATGCCCTTGAAGGGGGTCCATTGTTGCTAGATTGCGCTTTGACCCCCTGTGTCCTAGGCTCAGTACTATGCGATTTGAAAAAGTCTTCCGGGATCTTGAGGTACGTTTGGCGGCGGAGCGGGTCCGCGATTTGGAGCTGGATGCCCGCCAAGCTGCGCGAAGCGCCTACTCATCCGTCACCATGGTTGAACGACTTTCGGCTCATTTGGGCGGGTCAATACGCATTTGTGGCGCCGACACTAGAGTTTGGGAAGGACTTTTGGAGTCTGTGGGGGATGGTTGGGTGCAGGTCAACGCTATGGGGGAGAGCGTTATATTGCCGCTGCAGGGCGTGCTGTGGTGGGAAGGTTCTGAGCTTGCATTGCGTGCGGATGTGCGCCAGAAGGTGTACCGTTTGACTCTGCCCCTGGCTTTACGTGCTTTGGCGACTTCGCGTGAACTCGTAAAGATCTACATGGCGCATGGTGGAGTTGTGTGTGAGGGTGTTATTGAACGTGTTGGTGCCGATTTTGTGGAGTTGAAGGTACTGACCGGTGGGGAATACCCACGTTCAGACTCTTGGCGGGGCGCACAAAAGGGCGTAAGGATTATCCCTACGCCCCTTATAGGTGCTGTGGTTGCCCGCAGCTAGAAGACTAATCAACCTTAACGCGGGTTGCGGACATCTTGCCGGAAGCGATAGCTTCCACAGTCTGTGAGTGGCGCTCGTCAATATATTCTTCAAAACGAGTGCGTTCAATGCGCCACTGATTACGGCCACCAATCTGAATGGCGGGTAGTTCTCCACTACGAACGAGCGCGCGCACCTGGCTAAGAGAAACCTGTAATTCATCTGCAACATCGCTCAAAGTGAGAAAACGAGGGGCAGTCATCGTAGGCATCCTTTCTGTGGTGAGTCCTACTTCTCTAGGGGTGGGCATTATTTTCAAGAGAAAATTCTGCTGTTCAATTTCAAGTATAGGCTAAAGGATTCTCTAACACCAGCATTTTACGGGGTATTACACCAAAATCCTGTTCTTAGAGGCTTTATGTATGCAGGCAATCCTTCGTCACCTCCGAGGTCTGAGAGGTGAATGAATATATATTACACTCCTTATAGGCCATTACTTGCTTTATGATACCACTTTATGCTGAGATAGAAGCCTATGCAGACTCACCAACTGCAAAAAACCACCTTTATATTCCCAGAGTCACGCCTGGGAATCCCCTGAAAGGCATAAACTTACCAATGCACAGAGATCTTCCGGTTAGTAACACTTCCGAACAGCGCGAGCCCTCAGCTCGTCTGCAGCGTCCCGGTATTAAAGATCCTAAGCTCCTGATGGGTATTCTGCTTATTCTGGTTTCCATAGTCGGTGTTATCGCAGTTATACAGCTCAATAACCACACCACACAGTATTATGCTGCTAAAAGTGATATCCATGTAGGCGATAAGATTACTTCCGACATGCTGACTCCGGTCGATGCCAATTTAGGCTCATCCTCAGAGCGATACATCACTTCTGAAGAGATCAATAAAGGCGATTTGATGGCAACCCGGTATATTGCCAGCGGTGAGATTATAGGGAAAGATTCTACAGGTACTAACGTGCGAGAAAATCGCCGACTAGTTACCGTGACCATTGACCGTGGCTCGGCCTCCGCGCTTAAAGCGGGAGAGCAAGTAGACGTATGGGCTGTGCAGCGTGACACCGTTGTTGCCACCGCGCCGCAACCGTCTCCTCAGCCATCTGCTTCAGCAAGTAGCGATTCGCGGGATAACCCCTCTGCCTCGGCAAGTCCTTCCTCTGAAAGCCAGGGGAGCAACGGCTCTTCTCCCATTGTTAGCGGTGCCGAAATATCCAGTATCTCAAAGGAAGAAAGCGTTCTTGGGGCGAACGGCAAAGCGACAGTGCAACTGTGGGTGAATCCTAACGCCGTATCCAGTATTGTTGAAGCGAACGGTAGTGAAGCAAAGATCACTCTTGTCCCCGTTGCCCTCGGAAGGGGAAATTAAATGAACATACCCGTCATTCTCTATGGGGACGATGGAACTCTGCTGCACGGTATAGAATCACAGCGTGGCGCCGTGAGCGTTGCGCGCACCACTGATGACCTAGCAGAGGCTCTGGGGTTCGCACAGACCGGAATCGCACGGGTATTACTATGCGCGGTGCCCGTCACGGACCTTACTGCCTCTATGGTCGCGACCCTAGCTGAGGCCGAAGTACGGGTTGTTATAATCGCTGACCCGCGAGATAAACTGCCGTTTGGGACATACTGGGTGGATTCTAATGCTGAATTGGCTGACGTTCTCAATACTCTAGAACAGGCCTCTCTAGGCACCATACTTGCTGTGGGGGAACAGCCACGTCCACAGCTTGCGGCCTCACCTGATGGGTACGGGTATGACGCTGCCTACGGATATAGCATTCCGCAAACACAGCAGGCTCCTTTAGAAGCCCCTGAGGCGCCTCAGCCCCACAATTACACAGTCGAGCCCATTGAAGAGCCCACCACGGTTATAGGGAACACGGAGCCTGAGAGCGCTCCACAGAACCCTCAGACATATGTAACCTACCGCGCCTACCGATACGACCCTCAAGCCGAAAAAGCAGCCCGTGAGGTCACGGAAGTGATTGCATCGGATGACTCGTCTGAACTATTAGCAAACGATGCTGATAATAGTGGTGCAGAAGCCACTAATACTGAGGAAAAACACACGCTCACGCCACAACAGCAGGCGGCGGAACTCAACCCTGAAGAGGCAGTACTTAATGAGGCAGCCGCCATCCTGAACGGTTTTGACCCCACCCAGCCTGATACAAGCTGCGCCGAAACAGACTCTGCCCGCCAAAAGGCGGATACCACCCAGTCGGAAAAAGCAGAATCTGCCGAGCAACAGCAGCAATACCCTAAGCCTCCATACGAGGCGAATATCGACGAACAAACGGGTTACCTTGGTCAATGGGAGGAACAGGAACAGCCAGGTGTACCATCTCCCTACGAGCCGCAGGAGTATCAGGATCAGCCTGAACCGTGGGGGTACGAGTCTGCCTCAGATACCGGCCAGTTCGGGCAGGAAACCTCCCAGGGGTTTGCTCCATACTCGGGACAGGCGCCCCAGGATAGCTTTGGGTATACGGCTCCCGTTGATGCAACCGGCTATGCGATGCCGCCTCAGCCTTCTGCCGAATGGCATACGGTTCCTGCTGAGCAGATGCCCGCCCTTGGGAATGAAGGCCAAGGCTATCAGCCGCCCAGCTACGGCCAGAACAGTATGTATAACCAGCAGAATGCGCAGCAGCCGGGGATCTCCTCTGCCAACACCATACAGCCCCGCCGTGGGACTGTTCTTACTGTTTGGGGCACAGCTGGGGCTCCTGGGCGTAGTACATTGGCCCTGAACCTGGCATCCACAGCCGCTGCTGATGGGCTGAAAGTTTGCCTTATTGATGCCGATACTTACAATCCTTCGTTGAGTCCTCTGCTGGGGCTTTTGGACGAATACTCCGGCATATCGCAGATGTGCCATTTTGCGGATCGGGCTTCTCTGACCGAGCAGAATGCCCGTGAGGCACTGTGCTCGGTGGCGTTAGGGAAGTACAGTATTGACTTTTTGAGCGGTATTACCCGGGCTAACCGCTGGCCCGAGTTACGGGCTAAGTCATTAGCAGCAAGCATTGACTGGCTCGCCACACGGTACGATGTGCTCATAATTGACGTCGCATCGTGTATTGAGGCTGACGAAGAGCTCAGTTATGACGGCCCGGTTCCCCTGCGAAACGGGGCAGCTATCACCGCTCTTGAGAAGGCCGATCGTATTGTGATGCTTGGTAATGCTGATGTCATTGGTGTACCCCGACTGATACAGGCGTATGAGCAGCTGCGAGACGGGCCGTATGATATTTCTCCGCTGACCCGTATCGATCTGTGGCTGTGCAAGGTGCGTTCCGACGCGAGCGGACACGGGACAGTTGGTGAGCTGCGCCGCGCCTGGGAGAGGTTCGGACCGAGCGTGGGGCTAACCGGCTTCTTGCCGTATGATCGTAAATCACTCGATAAGGCGTGGATGCGCGGCCAAACCCTACAGGAGTGTGCACCTAAAAGCCCACTGACGCGAGGGATCAATGACTTGTATCGTAAGCTAGATATCGCTTCTGGATACAAACAACCTCAAGTAGCTGTGCCTGCCTCACCGTCTGCACATGAGCCTGCCCCTGCTCCTATTCGCCCGCCGGTTGTTGACACAAATCAGCAGCAGAATCCTATGCCTGTATATCATGGGGCACCGGCACAGCCTGAGCAGGATGCTGCTAGCCAGCCTCTTCAGCCGGAGAAAAGCGGGGGAACTCTGAGCCGTCTTTTCGGGGGCCGCAAGAAGAAAAACTAGGCTCTGTATGGTGCTGCCTTGTACGTTTGTACACGCTGGACGCCGTAGAATAGGAGAACCCGCCTAAGCCTAAGGAGCATAGCTATGTCTTTCACAGAGAGCATTCTTAACGCTGGCGATTTCGGCCCTGGAGACACCGAATGGATACACCTGATCATCGGTGAGTGGCAGATTATTGCCGATGTGGCTCATAGTGATTTGGTGCTATGGTTCCCTACAGACTATGTGGTGGCTGACGGTAGCGTACCCGATAGTGTGTCGGGCCCGTCGATCACCAGTAATTTCTCTGCTATCGCGCACGTGAGGCCTTCAAACGTGCATACGCTTTTCCATCACGACCCGATTGGCACGACGATGGGAGAGACGATGCGTCTAGCAGCGTTGCACTCCTGGACTGAACAGAACATTATCTCGTTCGCGGACGATGAGCCGAGTGAAGGCCTAGCTGAGGTGATGATTAAAGTTGTTCCTATAGTGCGTAATAGCCGCACAATCGCCCTGTTAAGTGTTCATACTGTTCCTTTGGTGAGTCGTAAGCCAGCTCGCACTGAGAATATTTATTACAAAGTCGCAAATAATATGCTCGAAATGGTGCATGCAGGCATTTGGCCTGATTCGTTGGCGCATGAGAACAATACACGCGGTAACCCGCGAGTTACTGACGGTATCATTCTGATTAATGACGCAGGAGACGTCACCTTCGCCTCACCCAATGCAAATTCAATGTATGCCCGCATGGGCCTAGAAGGGTACCTAGAAGATCTGAACTTAGCGAACGTTACCCGTGATATGCTCCCGGCGGGGGAGGAAGCTGATGAAACTCTGCAGCTTGTGCTGGCTGGCCGTGAAGATGCCCGAGCTGAACTGCACATTGGGAAAGTTCGCATCACTTTACGTGCCATCCCGCTGGAGCGAATCACCCCATTGGGGGTGGAAAGGCACGGGGCGCTGCTGCTGTGCCGGGATGTGACGGAGCTGCGTCGCCGCGAACTGGAGCTGATGACAAAAGACGCGACTATTAGAGAAATTCACCACCGCGTCAAAAACAATCTGCAAACGGTCTCCGCACTGCTGCGACTACAAGCCCGTCGCATGAGTACCCGAGAGGCGAAACAGGGACTGGAGCAGGCGATGCGCCGCGTTTCGACGATCGCCACCGTCCATGAGGCACTCTCGCAGGGTCTCGCGCAGAACGTAAATTTTGATGAACTCGTTGAGAGGCAGTTTCACTTAGCGGCAGAGCTCGCCTCCCCGGGACAAGAGATTAACACCCGGCTTCTTGGATCGTTCGGTTATCTGCCGAGCCAGTTTGCCACCCCTTTGGCGCTTGTTATTAATGAGGTTGTGGCCAACGCCGTGGAGCACGGCCTTAATGGGGGTGCTGGAACGGTCACCCTAGAAGGAATTCGTTCCATGAATGAGGTGGGTGAGGACACTCTCACCGTCATTATCACTGACGATGGTCAAGGGATGGGGGGAGAGCCCATTGAGGAGTCCGGGGCTGAAGCATACCGGCCCAGCACAGGTAATGAGGGGCTGGGGATGCAGATTGTGCGCACCCTTGTGGCTAGTGAGCTCAACGGTTCTATCCGGTGGGAGCCGCATGAGCCTGCTGGTACCCGGGTGATTATTAGTGCCCGGCTTAATTAAGAACACCTAAGACTGCAAGCCATATGGCTAGAGTAGTTTTATCGTAGTTATGCTGGGGTAACAAAACGCGGCTTCCCTTCGGGAGCCGCGTTCAGCTGTATGTGTGTAGTAGCGCGTATGATTAGGACGCGCGGCGGGCGCGAGCAGCACGACGCTTCATAGCGCGGCGCTCATCCTCGCTGGTGCCACCCCAAACACCGGAATCCTGACCGGTATCGATAGCCCACTTCAGGCAGACATCAACTACCTCACAGGAACGGCATACTGTTTTTGCTTCTTCAATCTGCAAAAGGGCAGGTCCGGTGTTTCCAACGGGGAAAAACAGTTCGGGATCCTTATCCAAGC
Source organism: Rothia aeria (assembly GCF_016726365.1). Classification (NCBI taxonomy): domain Bacteria; kingdom Bacillati; phylum Actinomycetota; class Actinomycetes; order Micrococcales; family Micrococcaceae; genus Rothia; species Rothia aeria. Next base: position 2,338,862 of record NZ_CP068102.1, read on the forward strand.
AAGCAGCACGGCTACGCCAATCCACAGCTGGACCTCCTTCAATCTTTTAGTAGTGCACTGGCACCGGGGCGCTTCGTGCGTTTGACTTTTGGTGTGTGACATAAAGCATCCCCCGAACGGAGGGGGAACTTGACGTATCAACTTTCCCACGGTCCGGGCATGCTGACAAGAGGTTTTCCAAAAAAACTTTTTGAAATATTAGAGGTATGTATCACATAGGGTAACCTCGCTCAAAAGGAAGTAACGGGTATTTATGACATAAACTCATAGAGTGTTTCCCAGCACTGCGCCGAAGAGCTGCAGGGGTCGCTAAAATAGAGGGACGCGGGCTGCAGATCTATGCACCCTTACCCCGCTCAACGCACCGACCAAAGGATGACTATGGCCACCCCGAAGACGACTGTGAACCCCAAAGCGCCCCTGAGCGTTCTGTTCGTGGCGGGGCTTTCAACCGTAGAAGCTGTGTATCTGCTTTTCCGGGGGGTCGCAGACCCGCTCTTTGGTGATGCGGCCCGAGCCGTTCAAGAACGCCTCGTCGGCGGTATTATCCAGGCTTTCTTTGGCCTCATAATCTTATTCTTTGCCCTCAGGTTCTATCGGGGAAAACGAACAGCTCGCACCCCCATGGCCCTGATTCACGCCTGTGCCAGCTTCATCAATGCCTCAAATATATACAGCTACTTCTCCTACCGCAGTGTGGTTGGGGCAGACCATGCACCTTTCTCCTTTATCATCATTCCCACAGTGCTATTACTCCTCTCCGGTACTGCACTGGTTGCCGTATTCCTCCCGGCAACCAGCCAGTACCTGCACGAAACAACCGAAGCAGACGAAGCAGACCTTAAACGGCACTCGGTAACTGGCAGGCGGTAGCCCGCCCAGCATCTACCGCAACCGCCCGACCCGGCGGTAGAGTACCCTCCGTGTACAGATCAAGTGGAAGCTCTGAAAGCGTACAAATCTCCCCATCGGCAGCGGTCCGCGGATTAATAACAACCGCTCGTGAACACCCTGACAAAGACGCCAACACCGGCGACGAAAGCCACCGTGTGTACGGGGTGTAAGCAATAAACCCGGCCCGGAACTTACGCCCAAACTCTAGTAACACCTGCTGGGTAGCCGCAGAAATATACGGCACATCATCAACTGCCAGGATCACCCGCTCCGGGTGAGGAACATTCTCAAAGGTCTCACGAAGCTGCTGCGCATCCGGATTATTAGCCCCCGCAATATGAAGCACACCATACTGCGGGTTCAGTGAACCAAGGTTCTGCAAAAACGTGCTCTTGCCAGAAGAACGCGCACCAGGCACCGGAACAAACGTTCCCTGCGGCGCATGAATCAGAGCCGCTGACCCATCACGCTGATACCCGCACAATAGAGCTCCAGGACTCTTCCGGTGAATATCCAGCACCGCATCCTGAGCAGGAAGTGAGATTCCCTCAGGGAACTGCACCAGAGGACGTACCCGATGCGACCTGCCGCTTGTATCCTGCAATAACTTGGTAAGCTCCGAGGAACTCAACGTTACCGGGCTCAATACCGAAGCCTCCAGCGGCTCATCCCCAATTAAATCGGTATTTAACGTTCCCTCCACCGCAAAATGGCCCTGCGCCGGAACTGGGTAGTTCTTCACTGTCTTGCGCATCAGGTCATTCTCAACAAACCGTCGAGACAACAACGTCGAATGCGCCACCGACGCGAAACGTCCACGAAGCGAAAGTGCACTGGTAAACACCACACGGTACCCGTAACGATGCCCCTGCGCCAGCAGATCATACAGCTGGCCCTCAACCTGCGGCAAGCGCATGAGAAGCTCAAGCCACGAATCCAACCCGTCAACAACCACCAGCGCACCATCCTGCTGCCCCTCACGGCCCGGCACCGTGTAGCCGCTACGCAGCTGCTGCAAACAGTACTGTAAATGTGACAGTTCATGAGGGCCAACCAGGGCATCAAACACCTCACATCCCTCTGCGTAAGCGCACGCCAAACGCCGGTGCAACCCAGAATCGGCAGTCAACACTATGATGCGCTCCCCGCGTTGAGCAGCTTGGGCCAGCATCGCGTTCAAAAGGTTTGAACGCTCACCCACCGCCCCCAACACAGCCAGCGCACCCGCAGCCTCCTCCTGCTCAGCCCCACTAGCTGCAGATGCACCACAGGAGATCCCCCACGTACGCGGCTGGCGCACACCATAACGCGCGATCTCCAACTCGCCCAACGTGTACTCAAACTTACGGGAAGAAACGGTCAGCTCCGCATGGGCCGCCAGCTCTTGTGGGATCGGCTGATAATCCCCCGCAGAGACAGCGTAGGACTCAAATGCCTCACGAATGAGCTGCACGGCGCGGTTTAATTGAGCATCCTCACCTTGAGAATCGTCGGACGCGTCCTGCTGTGCTACCGGGCTAATGAGCGGAACCCATGCGCCATCCTGTAACAGCTGCGCCGCGAACGGGGCCTGAACCGTATTACTGGGGAGAGCATCAACCAGCGGAGCCCTAAACGGCAGGTTCTGGCCATCCGGCAGACGCACATACCCTGCGCCCGGGCAAGAGGCGGGGATACTTGCCGCGCCCTCATGACCCACCAGATTAAACGAATCCTGCCCCGAAGAGACACGCAAACAAATATTACTGGCAATATTTGCTCGAATATCCTGTGAAATACTGCCTTGCGGTCGCTGGGTTGCCAGAATCAGGTGCAGACCCAATGAACGGCCAATCGTCGCAATTTTCATCAGCTCGTTCATAGCATCCGGCATCGACTCAACCAACATGCGGAACTCATCAACCACAATCACCAATTCCGGGTACGCAGGAATCTCACCTGAGGCCGCGCACAAACGCAAATAATCACGGTACGAGTTCACCCCCAAGCTCAGCAAATCACGTTCGCGGCGGCGCACATCGGCCCGCAAAAACTCAAGAGCACGGTGCACTGCAGACACATCAAAGTTGCTCAGCATACTCAAAGTCTGCGGCAGCTGTGCGAGCGGACCCAGACCAGCAGATCCCTTAAAATCGACCAAGATCAGCCCCAGCCTCTCCGGGCCGTAACGCAGCGCTACGGTCAGAATCAAAGAACGCAGCAACTGCGACTTACCCGCACCGGTGGTGCCACCCACAATCCAGTGGGGACCATGCTCAGACAGCCCCATATCAAGGTACCCGCCCGGCGCCGAACCCAGCAGACAGTACAAGTCAGGGGAGTAGCGGTTCATAGCCCAGCGGGCTGCTGCTTCCTCACAGAGTAGCCCCATCGGGTCAATACCGTTTGCGTGAGCATTTTCCCCATTGAGAGAATCCAGCTCAGAAAGCCGCAACGACCTGCTATGAACCGAAGCTGCATCCGTGGCCTCAGCGACAGTATCAGACTCCCCGCTACCCGCTAATGCACCCAACGCACGAACATACTGGGCAATACTTAACCCATCCGCTGTAGAGCAAGAATCATTCAGCTCCAACGGATGTACTTGCCCCACGCTCTCGGCAGGGGTCAGCTCGGCCGGGGCAGGCCCCGAGCGCACATACGAGATACTTTGCTGGTACTCTCCAACGGTCTGCAAAGACAGTACCGCACCATTTAGCACCGGAACATGAGCTGTATCGTGAGGATGCACAATACACAAGGCAGCCCTTGTAGGGAAAACACCTGTACCACCGCGCGGCACGCCCGCTGAAATAAACAGCGGGGGAATGGCTGCAGGCTGTGAGCTTGGCAAGAAAGATTCCTGAGGCTCAGGAACTGTTACTGCCAGTGCTTCAGCGATCTGCTCAGGACTAACGCACAGGCGCACCCGTTCGTGAACTCCAAGGCATACCAACGCATCACGCACAACTGTTGCTGCGGATGCGGGGGCTAATACGATAATCTCCCCAGGGTAGACCGCTACCAGCTGCACCAGATAGGCGTGCAGATGCTCAGGTTTTAGATGCAACTCGTGCGGTAACGCGGCCGTGGGAACCGGAACGTAATGAGGAGCCCGCTTATGAGGTTGAAGGGAAGAGACATTCAGATTACGTCCGCTCACAAATGGCAGGCGCGTGCCTACCCCGAGCACGATCGCCGCAGCAGCAGACTGGTTGGCGGCAGGAATAAATGGGCGGGCTCCAGCCGGGGTGAGCCCTTCGGCACGTAATTTCTCGCGCTCGCCGGAGTTGTGAACCTCTCGCTGGGCGCGTTTGTTTTCGCCTCGACCGCTGAGCATATGTAACAGCATTAAGGCTGATGAGGCTAATGACATGAGCAGGAACATCCACATCCCGGTGAGCGTTGCCACTGCCACACCAATAATTAGCGGTAGGCACACCATGATAATGAGCGTGCCGAGTTTACGTGCGGCTTGGGTGTGAGAAGTAACCGGTTCAAAGGGTGAACCCGTACTCTGGGGTAAAGCCGGGCTCTGCCCGGGAGCGGTGAGAAGACAGGTAGATGAACCCACTATGAAAGGCTCATTCCACCGTATTTCTTGTTCTTTATTGTTGCTCGCGCCGGGCAGTACCCCGTGGGGCAGGGGTAAGGCAGCCAAGTTTTTACTGCGGGGTGGGTGAGAAAGGATGAGACGTGCCCCTGAGCCATCCACCACCAGGGTTCCGTGATTGGGTGCTAGATAGGGGTCGTTGAGGGCAACCGCCTGGTTGTTTTTCTGCGAGCGTCCGATGCGTGTGTGCCCGCGCGGTATGGGGTAGGCATGCCCCGCATCAGGGCCTCGGAGCACATAGAGCGTGCTGACTGCCGCTGGTTGGGTCAGTTGTGTGCGGCCGGGCTCGAGGCATGCTCCGGGAGTCAGCGGAGTCGCTCCAACGGTGAGGGTTTCGAGCGGACGACCGGCCACGGTCAGGGCCGAATGAGGCAGCGCTTGGGCAAGCTGGCGTGCCTGAGAACCCGCAGCGCACTCAACGGAGAGCAGCTGCGGGTAGGAGGGGTAATCGGGTTTCCCCAGGGTGCGGGGTGCATCGGCAAGAAACAACGAATACTTCATGTAATAATCTCAAAACATGTCAAAGTATAAATCAAGAGATGTAATCGTATATTGTGGATAAAAATACCTATTGTGACCATTAAGCATAGTTATCCACATATTTTGTAGTTCGATGCCGTCTAAATGCCGTAAATATTACAAACTGTGAATGCGGAGGCGGTGCAGACTATGCCCGTCCTGGATTCTTTTTCGGAGGCCGAAAAAATACGATGCAAATATGCAATGGGTGCGGATATCAGGTAACTTTAGATATGATTAAATCCGTCTTTAGAAGGTGCTGCTGCGCCGCTGAAGGCTGTGGTTACGCCTGGCTCTAGGCGCCGTTAAACTGGTAAATTCGTAGTTTGCGTGCGGGTTTCCCATGACTTACAGGAGAAGAAATTGACTGCTGATCTCGTAGTTGTCGGCTCGGGCCTTTTTGGCCTGACCATTGCCGAACAGGCCGCAACTGAGCTTGGTTTAAAGGTGGCACTGTTGGACCGCCGCTCTCATATCGGTGGTAACGCATACAGCGAGAACGAAGAGCAGACCGGCATTGAGGTGCACCGCTATGGGGCGCACCTGTTTCACACCTCCAACGAACGCGTCTGGGAGTATGTGAACCGTTTTACCGATTTTACGAATTACGTGCACCGCGTATACACCCGCCACGATGGTGTGGTGTACCCGATGCCCATTAACCTGGGTACTATTAACCAGTTCTTTAACGCTGCATATTCACCGGCTGAAGCGAAAGCACTTATTGCTGAACAAGCCGGGGAACTGGCCGGTACTGATCCGCAGAACCTCAACGATAAGGGCATTTCGCTGATTGGGCGCCCCCTGTATGAGGCATTCATTAAGCACTACACCGCTAAGCAGTGGCAGACCCCGCCGGAGGAGCTGCCGGCCTCCATTATTTCCCGACTGCCGGTGCGTTACACCTATGACAACCGCTACTTTAACGACAAGTATGAGGGGCTGCCGGTGGGCGGTTACACTGCTTGGCTGGAGCGTATGGCAGCGCACCCGAATATTGAGGTACGGCTGAATACCGATTTCTTCTCGGGAGATCATGAATACTCGCGTGAGAAGGTGCTGGGCCAGGTTCCTGTGGTTTACACCGGCCCTGTGGACCGTTACTTTGACTACACCGAAGGTGACTTGTCATGGCGCACCATTGATTTGGAAGAAGAAGTCTTGCCTATTGAGGACTTCCAAGGGTGCTCAGTCATGAACTACCCGGATGCTGACGTTCCTTTCACTCGTATCCATGAGTTCCGCCACTTCCATCCTGAGCGCGACTACACCAAGGACGCGACCGTGATTATGCGCGAGTACTCACGCTTCGCCAATAAGGGAGACGAGCCCTATTACCCGGTGAACACCTCCGTGGACCGTGAGAAGCTGCTGAAGTACCGCGATCTTGCTAAGGGGGAGAAGGACGTGCTGTTCGGCGGACGCCTGGGCACCTACAAGTACCTCGATATGCACATGGCTATCGGATCCGCGCTGTCGATGTTCGACAATAAGATCCGCCCGCATTTTGCTGAGGGCGCCACGATCGAATCCGGCGGTGTGGACGCATAATGACAACTGAGGAAAAAACTTTAAAAACCTTACAGCGCGTGATCTTCCCCAGCGCTGTGGAAACCGATGTGGTACCCCTGTATGTGGATGCTGGCGCCGCCACCGGTGTGCAGCTTCCTACCCGTTTCGATAGTGATGCGGCCACAAGCCTTAAAGAGGCTACCGACGCACAGACCCTTAATGCGCCCGCGCCCGCTGCATCTGCTAACGCCGCCCGTAACCTGACGGGGCGCCGCTCTATTACGGTGGGCGACGGTAAACACCTCTCCTTCGGGACGTATTTTAACGCTTTTCCTGCCTCATACTGGCGCCGGTGGACCGACCTGAAACAGGTGGTTTTGAGCGTACATACCAGTGGTGAAGGTATGGTCGTGGTGTATAAATCTAACGGCCGCGGCGTTATTCAGCGTGTGGACGCTAAGCTGCTGTCCGGATCAGCAGAAACGACTTTCCAGCTTCCGTTAGCCCCATTTGGCGACGGCGGATGGTACTGGTTTGATCTTTCGGGCACCACCGACCTTGAGCTGATTGAGGCTAACTGGCTGGGTGATATTGAGCCGCGCGCTGATGTAAACGCTGGCCAGGCAACCGTGCAGATCACTACCATGAACAAGGTTGAGTACTGCATTAACAATATTCGCACACTGGGTGAAAGCCCCGAGATTTTTGATTCTGTGCACGAGTTCCTGATCGTTGATCAAGGAAATAAAAAGGTGCAGGACCACCCCGATTTTGAGGAAGTTGTTAAGCCGCTCGCGGGTAAATTCCGTATTATTAATCAGGGTAACTTGGGCGGTTCGGGCGGTTTCTCCCGTGGCATGTTTGAGGCCGTGAATAACGGCAGCGACTATGTGCTGCTGCTGGATGATGACGTGATTGTTGAGCCTGAGTCCATCCTGCGCATGGTGACGTTTGCAAACTACTGCAAAACCCCCACCATTGTGGGCGCACATATGTTTGATATGTTCGACCGCTCGGTGCTGCACGCCTACGGCGAGGTTGTCAATCCGTGGCGTAACTTCTACGACAAGCCTTACGATGATATGGTCATGGGTCATGATCTGGGCCGCAGCAATCTGCGTAGCACGCACTGGCTGCACCGCCGCGTTGATGTTGACTATAACGGCTGGTGGATGTGCCTTATCCCAACCGCAGTGATTCATGAGATCGGTCTGTCGCTTCCGCTGTTCTTGAAGTGGGATGATGCAGAGTACGGTTTGCGCGCGAAAGAGGCCGGGTTCCCCACAGTCTCATTCCCCGGTGCTGGTGTGTGGCATGTGTCCTGGACTGATAAGGACGATTCCGTCGGCTGGCAGGCATACTATCATGAACGTAACCGCCTGATCACGGCACTTCTGCATTCTCCGTTTGATAAAGGCGGCCGTGTGATGCTGGATTCCCTCTTTTTGGATGTGAAGCACACCCTGTCAATGCAGTACTATACTGAGGCCGGCCGCTTGATGGCTCTTGAGGATCTGCTGTCCGGGCCGGAGCACCTGCACGAGTCGCTCTCTGCCCGCCTGCCGCAGATTCGTGCGATGGCGGCTGAGTACCCCGAATCGCAAGTGAAGACTGACGTTGATAGTTTCCCCACCATTAAGAACAAGAAACCGCCGTTCCGGGGCCGTCGTAACTTCAAATCGCCCGGGTATAAGAAGCTGGTTCCGTGGACCATGAACACGTTGCGCCGTCAGCTGACTAAACCTATGACGGGTGAGTTGAAATCGCATCCACAGATTCAGCTCAATTATGGTGAGAGTAACTGGTGGACCTTGTCGAGGTTTGATTCGGCATTGGCCACTAACGCGGAGGGAACCGGGCTTTTCTGGTACCGCCGCGACCCTAAGCAGGTGCGCTCTAAACTGATTGATGCAACTAAGCTACATGCTAGGCTCTTGAAGGAGTGGCCAACGCTGCGTGAACGCTACCGGAACGCATCGGCCAGCGTAGCCTCCTACGAGGCGTGGGCCGAGACGTTCGCTAAACATACGGAGTCTGAACTGAAGCGATGATGAATGATCTGAGCACCAAACCCTTTAAAGCCCCCGGGCGCGGTAGGGGTATTCTGGACGCTATCCGAAACCGGTACCTGTTAAGGCTGCTGGTTGATAAGGAAATCCAGGTGCGTTACCGCGGTTCCGTGCTGGGTATCCTATGGTCTTACATTAAGCCGGGTATCCAATTCGGAGTGTTCTATATTGCGATGGGCCTTTTCCTGGGCCTTGAGCGGGGTATGCACAACTACGCTATTTATCTGTTCGCGGGCATGATCGTTATTAACTTCTTCTCGGAAGGGTTTGGTAACGGCGCGCGGGCCATGGTGGTCAATAGCGCACTGATTCGTAAGATCTACCTGCCGCGTGAGCTTTTCTCGCTCTCGACGGTGTGGGTTGCTCTCATTCATTTCTTGCCTCAAATCGTGGTGATGCTCATCGCCTGTATATTCAGCGGCTGGAAACCCGGCGTGCTGAACATTGCGTCCGTTGTCGCCGGGATGCTCATCGTCATGCTGCTTTCTTACGGGCTGGGGCTTATCTTTGGCGTCGCTAACGTGTTTTTCCGTGACTCGGAAAACCTGGTGGATATGTTCCTGATGGTGGCCACCTGGCTGTCTCCGGTGCTGTATTCCTGGGCGCTGGTGCGCGACACCCTGTATCCGTGGGTCTTTAATCTGTTTATGATGAACCCGCTCACCGTGGCGGTGGAACTTTTCCACTATGCGTTCTGGCACCCTACCCTCACGGATCACGACAAGCTTGCCCCCACCTCACAGGTTGTTCCGCACCTGTTTAGCTTCTGGACTCCGGTAGCTATTGGTGTGTCTCTTCTGACCGTTCTGATTGGCGATTTCCTCTTCCGTAAGTTTGAGGGTAACTTCGCCCAGGAGCTCTGATAAGCGCATGAAGATTAAGAAGATGCAGCTGCCCCCTATTGACCCTAACGCACCAGTGGTTATTAGGGTGGATAACCTCGTCAAAAGCTTCGTGCTCAGGCACACTCGGTCCATGAAGGAAGCCTTCGTGTGGCTGATGAAAGGCCGTAAAGGCGACCTGTCGGAGAAATTTAACGCGCTCAACGGTGTGACTATCGATATCCAGCAGGGCGAACGTGTAGCCTTGCTGGGGCTTAACGGTTCGGGCAAGTCCACTCTGCTAAAGCTCATTTCTGGTGTGATGCAGCCCGACAAAGGTAAGGTAGTGACCCGTGGTGATATCGCTGGGTTGATTGAGGTCGGCGCCGGTTTTCACCCGGACCTCACGGGGCGCGATAATGTGTACCTCAACGGTGCCATTCTGGGTATGTCGAAATCCAAGATTGATGCGGCATTCGATGATATTGTCGCATTCTCCGAGATCGGCGAGTTTATCGACACCGAGGTGAAATTCTATTCGTCAGGTATGTATCTGCGTCTGGCTTTCTCAGTCGCTATTCACACGAACCCGGATATTTTTCTGGTGGATGAGATTCTTGCGGTTGGTGATGAACCGTTCCAGAAGAAATGCATCCAGAAGATCAAAGAACTGTGCCTTGACGGTAAGACCCTCGTTGTGGTGAGCCACGACTTGGACCTGGTATCGAAAATCTGCGAACGCGGTGTGGTGCTGGATCAGGGTAACCTGCGTTTCGACGGAACTATTGATAAGGCTGTGAAGATCATCCGCGGATAGCTCTACGCCGTGTCTCATGCCATATGTAGAGGCCTGCTTCCTATGGGGGAGCGGGCCTTTACGTATGTCCTCAGATGTTTCAGTTCCCTAAATTTGTGAGCTAATGAATGGTTTTGGTTTGATAAATCTTCGCCGTTAGGGGTAGTCTATGTACAGTAATCACATCACCGTACATCAACCTCATCGTAAGCGGGAGACCAACCATGGAGAGCTCCAGAGCTACTCTTCCGTGTGATAACCGCTCAGCTTCCGGCACATCATACGAGAGCTACTTACTGATCGCGCAGCATGTGCGCGAGCAGATTCGCGCGCGTGAACTAGACCCGTACACGTCGCGCGATGAAGTTGTGTCGATTATTGAGGCGTCAGTTGCAGACTATGATCGCCGGATGCTGCGCGCATCCTTACCGGTACTTCATGATGCTGCAGATGCTATCCGCTATTTAACGGATGATATTTGTGGTTTTGGCCCGCTGCAGCGTTTCCTGGATGATGACAGTATTGAGGAAATCTGGATTAACGCCCCTGATGAGATTTTTGTGGCTCGGTCGGGGGAGAGTGAGCTGACGGGCCTACGTCTAGATATTGACAATATTAACCATCTGCTGGAGCGCATGCTGAAACCTTCCGGTCGACGCTTAGACCTTTCGTCTCCGTTCGTGGATGCATCCTTACCTGATGGGTCACGTTTGCATGCTGTTATTCCTGACGTGACCCGTAGCCACCCCAGTATTAACATCCGTAAATTTATTGTGCGTGCCCGCAGGCTGCCCGACCTCGTGAAACTTGGATCTATGAGTGCTGGTGCTGCGGGTTTGTTACATGCGGCTGTTGAAAGCGGCATGAATATTTTAGTCTCTGGCGCTACTCAGGCTGGTAAAACTACCATGTTGAACTGCCTATCCGCATCGATCCCGCCGCGTGAGCGGGTTATTACCTGTGAAGAAATTTTTGAATTACAGGTTCCCCTGCGCGATGTTGTGGGTATGCAGTGCCGTCAAGCCAACCTTGAAGGAACCGGCTCTATTTCGCTGCGTCGGCTGGTGAAAGAAGCACTTCGTATGCGCCCAGACCGCATCATCATTGGTGAGGTTCGTGAGGCGGAGTCTTTAGATATGCTCATCGCTCTTAATGCTGGTCTTCCGGGGATGTGCACTATCCACGCAAACTCGGCACGGGACGCCGTGACGAAGATCTGTACCCTGCCTTTGCTGGCGGGAGAGAATATTTCCTCGGCATTCGTGGTTCCCACAGTTGCCAGCTGCTTCGACTTGATTGTGCACTGTGAACGTGATGCACGCGGGTACCGCCGGGTTGAGGAGATTTACATGCTTGGCGGTCGCGTTGAGAACGGTGTGATTGAGATGTCACCGCTGTTTGTGCGCCAGGAAGGCCGTATGGTGTGCACCGCCCTTGAACTGCCTCACCCTGAACGGTGGGCTCGCGCCGGGCACGCTCCGGAACGGATACTGGCTATGGCGAAGGCGGGGTAGTTGTGAACATCCTTTTAGGGTTGCTGTTGGGGGCTGGCTCGTTTCTGCTGTGGTGGTCGTGTTGGCCTGTTCCTGCCGGTGAGGAACGTCCGAATCGTGAACCAAAGATGGTAATCATGCTGCGTAAAGCTGGTATGCATTCACTGAGTCTTCGGACGTTTATGTGGCTTAGCGTTGGTTCTGCAGCTATTACGGCACTCGTGATTTTTGCGGTCACCTCCCTGCCGAATTTGGCGTTATTAAGTTCGGTGGCTGGTTTCTATCTTCCTCGCATTGTTGTGTCTCGCCGAGCGCAGGCGCGTGAAGCTAAGGTGTGGGAGCAGTGGCCTGATGCGGTGGATCACTTGCGTTCGGCAATCCGTGCGGGCCTGTCTCTTCCTGAAGCGCTGGTGCAGCTGTCATACCGTGGCCCTGAGGAGCTGCGTGATGCATTTGCTCGGTTTGGTTCAGACTATCGGGCAAGTGGCGAGTTTATCCCGTCGCTGAACCGTTTGAAAGAGTACTTAGCGGATCCTGTTGCAGACACCATTATTGAGTCCTTGAAGATTGCTCGTGAAGTGGGCGGTAGCGATTTGGGACGTCTGCTGGGCACTCTTAGTGATTTTTTGCGTGAGAGCTCCCGTACCCGGGCGGAGCTTCAGGCGCGGCAGTCGTGGACGGTGAACGGCGCGAAGCTCGCGTGTGTTGCCCCGTGGGTGGTGCTCATGCTGATGGCTACTCAGCCTGCTGTGCGTACCGTCTATAATTCGTGGGCTGGCTTTATTCTTATGCTTTCCGGCGTTGTGCTTTCGTGGATTGCTTATCGCCTGATGCTTCGTATCGGTACTTTGCCGAGTGAAAAGAGGGTGTTTGTATGAGAAGCCTGTACATCCTCCTGGGGTTACTTCTCGGGTCGGGCCTGTGGCTTGTGATTAGCACATTCGTGCGGTCACGGCGTTCAGGGTTTGCTGAGCGTATTGCCCCGCAGATGCGGTCAGTGACTGTGCGCGAAAGCCTCTCGCGGGAGACCGAGGAAACCCCCACCTCTTTGGGGGCGGTTCTGCTGGTTTTCTTTGGCCCGATGCTTGACCGCATTAGCTCGCGGATGCGGAATTCGTCGATGACCGATGAGTCATTGCGGGAGCGTTTGCGCCGTGCGGGCGAGGACGAGAACGTGAGTAAATTCAGGGCGGAGCAGCTTCTGTGGGCTCTTGCTGGTGTGGGAATGATGAGTGCGTTGACTGTTATCGGCGTCATTCAAGAACGTATTTCTGTACCCGCTGGTATTGTTCTCATCGCAGTGTGCGGTGTGAGTGGGTTTATGGCCCGTGACTGGTGGCTGGGGGAGAGGATTAAAAAGCGCGAGAAGATGCTGATTACCGAGTTCCCCGCGCTGGCTGAGCTTATGGCTTTGTCGGTGACAGCTGGTGAGTCGGCTTTGGGCGCTTTGGAACGTATCTGCCGCACCTCTAACGGAGAGCTGTCCCGTGAATTCTCGGATATTCTGGCGCAGACCCGCACCGGGTCGGGGTTACTGCCAGCCCTCTACGATTTTGCGAGGCGCACCCAGGTGCCTGCACTGAACCGTTTTGTGGACGGCGTGGCAGTGGCTATTGAACGCGGTACCCGGCTGGCTGATGTGCTTCGCGCACAGGCCCAGGATGCCCGCGATAACGCTAAACGTGAACTGATGGAAACCGCCGGTAAGAAAGAGATCGCGATGCTCGCACCCGTGGTGTTTTTCATCCTTCCGTTGACCGTAGTTTTTGCGATATTCCCCGGACTATCGCTGTTGCATCTAACTATTTAGAGGCAATGACCTGTACCATTTGGCCCCGCACGGGGTTCCCTAGCAGTAAAGGAGAGGACAATGTTCCGCCGTATTCGTACTTCGTTGGCTTTGCTGACTGCACTAGCGATGACCGCCCTGGTGGCGGGTCGTGTTTTCGGTTCCCGTTCAGGCTCTGATGATCCTGAGCGGGGCGACGTCCCCGGCTGGGTGATGATCACCATGATGAGCGCCGTTCTGGTTGCTGCTATCTTGGCAGTCGCTCAGCCTGCTCTGACCACTATGTTTAATGACGCTATCGCAAAGGTCGGTCGCTAACTGGTCATGCGTGCCTGTGGCAAGTGCATGACCCGTAGAAGGGGCAAAGAGGGCACCGGAGCAGATGCAGACCGTGGGGATGCGAGCACCGATTTTGTGATGGTCTCGGCCCTGTTAGCACTGATTACTGTGGCTATTTTGCAGGTTTCGTATGCTTTTTATGTGCGTAACCTGCTCCTGGATGCGGCCAGTGCTGGGGCACGGTACGGCACTCTGCACGACCGTAACCCCTCCGAGAGCGTTGACCGTACCTCTGAGATTATTCGCGGTTCGCTCCCCGGTAACTATGCACAGAATGTTTCGTACAGCGAAAGTTTTAACTCTGCGGGGGCTCGAGTGCTTGAGGTGAACGTTTCGGCGCCGCTTCCGGTGCTCGGCCCTTTCGGGTTACCTAATTCATTATCGGTGAAGGCTCATGCGGTATACCCAGTCCAAACAGAAGAGTAGTGCGCGAGTGCGTGGTGCCGTGAAGATCCTCTCCCTTCAGACAGTATGCGCGCGTACCCGCTGGGGACGCCGCAAGAGGGCGGCTTCTTCTCAAAGCCCCGATGAGGGAAGCGCAATCGTGGAGTTCCTGGGGTTGGGCATTACCTTGCTCATCCCCATTATGTACGGGGTTTTGACGGTTTTTAGCCTGCAGGCCTCGGTGATGGCTGCCCATTCGGCAAGCGCCCAGGTGGCGCAGTATGTTCGGGAGCTGCCTAAGGAGCAAAGCCTCTCGCAGGCCCAGGCGAATGAGCTGGCAACACTTGTGGCTCAGGATTATGGGGTGGCTGCGTCGGATATTTCGGTGGCGTTATCATGCAGCTCTTCGTGTGGGTCGAACGATACGATCCGGGTTGATGTATCCGTTAACGCGCGGCTTCCTTTGGTTCCTATCGGTAATGGGGTGGTTCCGGTGAGTTCGTATTCGATGAGCTGGGGGAGTTAAAAGCCGTTGTGCTTCTGCAGGCTAGAGCCGGTATAACGCTTTTGTATCGGCCAGCAGCAGCTGAGGCAGGGCATTTGGGGCGCGCAGCAGGTGTGACTCTAGATTGGATATACTCAATCTGAGGGAACGAAACCTCGTAGCGCCAGTATAGCGAGAAGGTTATTCATTCATTTGAGGTTTCTGAATACTGGATAACCCCTAATGAGTAACCCTCAAATTTAACACTTTTATTTATCGAATTTCGCAACGTTAGTTACCCCTCGCACTAACCATTCACGACCATTGTAAACAATCTTAAACTCCACACTATACTTATTACTTTCAGTGAAATCCTCCGTGCGAATAGTGCGCTTCTCATTATCAAACGTTATTGCGGGCGATACAACAGTACGGCCCAGGAGAGAGTACTGATAATCTTTCCCCGACACATGTTCAAAACTATCTTTCTCATAAATAATTTTTCGAAGACCCCCAATCACCCAGCCACCTTTCTTATACAAAGTCTCCATATAAGCGATAGCTTGAAGTTCCTTAGTAAAAGCACCCGAGGTAATATGCGCATACCCCTTCACATCTCCCGTTTGAAGAGCATAATTACGCTGCTCATTCCAATACTCAATAAACTTAAAAAACGCTTCTGGGGTTTCAAGGTTCATGCCCTCAGGCTCTTGAGGTTTGGGAACATTCTGCGCCGGGCCCTTATCGTCAGCAGGACGATACTCACCCTCCGGTGCCTGCGAACCACCTGAGAACCCTTTACTAAAGGTTTCCCCTACAGGGGTAGGGGTTGCTGATGTATCACTGATGCCAGAGGCAGAAGCTTCAGGCGACGAAGTCTGCGGTGTCGACGAACCAGTCTCAGACGGAGAAGCTGGCTGCCCTTCAGCATTACCAGCACCACCACAAGCAGTAAAAGCCACAGCTCCTAGCCCCGTACCAGCGAGCAACAGTGCACGGCGGCGAGTCAACATACTCGGATCAGGCATAGGCATATAGTTCATGATTATCTGTCTTTCTCGGGTTAATATAAACCCATTCTGAAAAGTATTTAGAGAAACAGGTTCTTCCTTATTGCTCTTTCTCTTGGTTCGTATCCTTCTGCCCGGTTATTGGGGACAGCCCGAGAATCTTCCACCCACCATCTGCGTGACGAATATGCAAATAGAAGGTATCATCATCATGACGATCATTCTCCTGAACATCCCATTGTCCGTTTCCTTGAACTTCAATCTGTTTAATCCACTTCAGATAAAATTCCCACAGATATGTACCATCATCTTTCATCACGGGATCATCCCCATGAAACTCAAAAACATCTATACCATCTATAATCCAGCCCCCTTCTTTATAGAGCTTAGTGTAGTAATCATAGCGTTCTATTTCTTCCGTGAATTCATTCGATACAAACTGACGAGCAACATCAAAATCCCCAGTCTGAATCCCATAGTTACTCCACTCCACCCAAGCAAAGACTGACTTCTTCAAGCCCTCCAAAGAATTCACCTTATAACTCTCATCAGGACGGGCGGGCACTCGAACATTCTGTGCCGGGCCCCGATAATCCGCCATCACATATTTCCCATCAGGGGCTTTCTCCCCGCCGGAATACCCTTTTGAAAAATTCGGGTCAGGGGTATTAGAGGCCTCGCCCGAAGCAGAAGAAGTAGCACTACCGCTGTCCTGAGGTGTCTCTGAAGCAGAACTGGAGCTGCTGGGTTCCTGCTCAGCTGCCTTATTCTCACCACCACAGGCCGCAAGACCCAGTGACCCTAACCCCACACCAACCAGCCACAACACACGGCGACGATTGAGCAGTATAGTTTGAGTGCAAGAACCCATTAGAGAACTCCTAGTATCGAGCGCGTACTCACCAGCTGCAATAAATCTTCCAGAGAATGTTTTCGGGCAAAATACAGGGCCCGTGTTTTGCTCGAAAACATTCTTGCTGTTGTTGTTATGCTAGTTCGTTATTCACCGGCTGGTAGCGCGCTACGGTTTGGTTTAGTGTGAACCAGTCTGTTTTTTAGCGGGTTTCCGCCACCATTCGGTATCACCGCTGCCAACATTATCCTTGTGCCACTGTTGGCTGGTATGCGGGTCCGGTACCGCAAGACGTGGGTTGGGGTTATTGTAATCCGGCCGATGTTTACTACCGGGGCACGCCCACGCGGTCGGGTCTTCAGTGCACAGTTTCGCAACATTATGGGTCTCTATTTCCCAGACCCGTACCAGGGCAGCCTCACTGGTACGAGTAAGTTGACCAGGTAACGGACGCCACGAACCGTTATTTATCCGATATCGCCCGGTATAGGTAACCGTCACATACGCGTGATAGTTACCGCTCTCTTTATACTCATGACCTGTTAAAGTACGCGACATCTGCTCAGCACAGTTCTCTTCGAGATATTTCTCCCATGCTTTATTCGCCGCCTCTTGTTCTTCAGGAGAAATCTCAATAGGAGCGTTATTTGATCCAACCCAAGTTTCTGTTGCCGTACCACCTTGTTGCGGTTTTCTTGGAGAATCTTGAACCTCAACATGTCCACCACCCAAGTGAGGAGATTGCTGTATGCTCCCCTCAGTATCTTCAGTATTAGTAGCGTGTGCAGGAGCATATGAAATACAAAATATTTCTAATAAAAATAATATAGATAAAATACATAAATTATTTTTTAATTTTTTCATATCTCATGCCCCTTTAATACTCAAAATTTTCCAGCTACTGCCGTCATTCTTAGCTTGCAGCCAATAAAGATTATTGGTACTAGGGGTGTTTTTAGATTTACGATACCTTCCGTTGGGTTCAATCTGCATTATTTCTTTCCAGAGACGGTAGAACTCCCACTGGTAGACACCATCGTCTTTAATAATGGGTTCTCCGTGAAATTCAAAATAAGCTACCCCGCCTTTAACCCATCCTCCCCTTTCATAAAGCTTTGTAATGGTATCCATATATTCGGTTTCTTCAGTAAATTGTGCAGAAACAAATTGCCGGGCAATCGTATAATCACCCGTTTGAATCCCATAGTTTTTCCAGTTAACCCATGCATGCACCGACTTTTCTAAACCCTCAACCGTAGCGAGCTTATACCCATCTTCAGGCATTACAGGCTTGGGAACATTTTGAGCAGGTCCTTGCAAATCAGCCTCACGATACTCACCATCTGGAGCTTTTCCCCCACCAGAGTACCCTTTTGAAAAATTCGGGTCAGGGGTAGCAGTCGCTCCTTCACTGGCAGAAGAAGTAGAGGCCTCGCTGGAGACAGAGGGACTAGCACTACCGCTGTCCTGAGGTGTCTCTGAAGCAGAACTGGAACTGCTGGATTCCTGCTCAGCTGCCTTATTTCCACCGCCACAGGCCGCAAGACCCAATGACCCTAACCCCACACCAGCGAGCAGCAGCGCACGACGACGCGGAACAATACGGTCAGTGTTTGGTTCTACCATCACGGGAGTTCTCTCCTTCATCAACACTAGAAGGCCCTGTGCACAACAGGCGGCAGAAAATACACCCACATGGTCAGGCCCGGAAGCGCCTCAATCTTATTGGTTCAATGTGAATACGTACCCTTAGACTACGGGCTGAGACTCAACAAATCAAAGCTCAATGGATGTAACACGCCCAAAAACTAGATTGTACATATGAGTCCTTAGTTTTTGAGGAATACGGCCCACGAATTATTCAGAGTGAGGCTAGGGGAGCGTTATCTTATTGTTTTGCCTAGCAATACGCGTTGTGCGTTTCGCAGTGATAATACTGTTCTGGTGAGACTTTCAGGGATTTTCGCGCTACTGTTAAGGGCTATGGCATCTTTCGATTTTTCTGCTGAAATTAGGGAACTGCGCGCTGTTTACGCCTCAATCGCCGCTGTGAGCGACCTTGAGGGTATTGAACGTGCCATCGCGGAATTATCGGAACGTGCCGCCGACCCGCAGCTATGGGACGATCCGCAGGTTGCGCAACAGGTAACAAGCGCCCTGTCGCATAAGCAAGCTGAGCTGAACCGCCTAACATCGTTGGGATCGCGTATTGACGATGTTGAAGTCATGGTTGAGCTCGCCGAAGCGGAGGACCCGCAAAGTGCGCAGGAGCTTCTGAGCGAGGCGCGTACTGAATGTGTGAGCATCCGCCGCAAGCTTGAAGAGCTAGAGGTACTCGTGCTGCTATCAGGCGAATACGATCAGCGTGAGGCTGTGGTAACGATCCGCTCGGGGGCTGGCGGGGTAGATGCTGCTGATTTTGCTGAGATGCTTCTGCGTATGTACCTGCGCTGGGCCGAAAAGAACGGTTACCCGACGAAATTGCTTGACACCTCATACGCCGAGGAAGCCGGGCTGAAGTCGGCGACGTTTGAGGTGAATGCCCCGTTCGCTTTTGGACGCCTATCGGTTGAAGCTGGGACGCACCGGCTGGTTCGTATCTCCCCGTTCGATAATCAAGGGCGACGCCAGACCTCCTTCGCGGCGGTGGAGGTGGTGCCACTCATTGAGCAGACTGACGCTATTGAGATTCCTGAGACAGAGATTAAGGTGGATGTGTTCCGCTCGTCTGGCCCTGGCGGACAGTCGGTGAATACCACCGATTCTGCGGTTCGCATGACTCACCTCCCTACGGGTATCGTGGTGTCGATGCAGAACGAGAAATCGCAGCTGCAGAACCGCGCTGCCGCTCTACGTGTGCTGCAGTCACGACTGCTTCTATTGCGTAAGGAAGAAGAGGACGCGAAAAAGAAGGAACTCGCCGGGGATATTAAAGCGAGCTGGGGGGACCAGATGCGTTCTTATGTACTGCATCCGTACCAGATGGTGAAGGACTTGCGTACCGGTTATGAAGAGGGAAATACCGCGAACGTGCTCGATGGTGGGCTGAACGCGTTTATTGATGCGGGTATCCGGTGGCGTGCATCATCCCGTTCTGCGGGTAAGGATTAGTAGCGGCGCTCAGGCGCGTCGCATGAGGAATATACAGCTAGAGGATATGATGGCTCAGAAGAAAAAGAAGGGCGTTAAAGACCCAAATAATTCAATTATTGCCCAGAATAAAAAAGCACGGCATAACTACAATATTGTTGAGACATATGAGGCAGGCCTTGTGCTAATGGGCACTGAGGTGAAGTCGTTGCGTGACGGTGGCGCCTCCATTACTGATGGCTTCTGCCAAGTGAACGGTAATGAAATGTGGCTTGAAGGTATTCACATTGCCGAATACGGGTATGGTACATGGACGAATCATGCTGCTCGCCGCCGCCGTAAACTGCTGCTGCATCGTACTGAGATTAACCGGTTGGGACAGAAGCTGAAGGAGACCGGTTATACTGTGGTTCCGCTTAAACTGTATTTCAGTAATGGCCGGGCAAAAGTTGAGATTGCCCTTGCCACCGGTAAACGCGAGTATGATAAACGCCAGGCCCTTCGGGAGAGGCAAGATACGTTGGAAGCGGCGCGCGCCATGCGCTACCGCAACCTTGGTGGCTAACTTGTTGGTAAAGGGAGAGCGAAGCTGTAAAGGGTCCACGGTATAGCTCAGAGGACACCAGTGCGAAAGGTGTGTTCTACCGTATAATAGAGGGTACCTTCACCCTATAAGTGGAGAGAGCAATCAACCAAAGGAGACTGACTGTATGTCTGAAAATTTTAGCCCTAACAATGGGTCTGCTGATGCGCCGAAGTTTACCCCGGCTCCGCCTCCGCAGGGTGCGCCGGTACCGCCGCCCATGCAGGGCTACCAACCAAAACCCAGTGCCGCCCTGGCTATTACAGCTTTGGTTCTCGGTATTTCTGCGTTTGTCACCGGTTTGTTGTTTATTGGTGGTGCTCTCGGGCTAGTATCTGTAATCCTTGGTATCATCTCCTTGAAAAAGGTAAAAGCTGGAACCGCAAGCGGGAAAGGTATGGCAATCACCGGTATTATTCTTGGTGCACTAGGAATAATTGCTACTATTGGTATGATAATTGTCGTCACGTGGGTTGCAGTCGAAACGCAAAATTGTGTTAATACCGGAGTCAGGAACTCTGACGGGTCTATTACTTGTACGATAAATGGTAAGACCACGACCATCCATTAAGAAATCTCTGCCTTTAGTAACCACCATGTGGGTTATAAACTTATAAGATTTGTTCAAAAGAATTGAATTCTCAGCTTTTCAGTTGATTAACATATAAAGCTTATAGGTACATAAAATGGGAAATTAGGGTGTCTCAGCTGCTGTGGTTGGGGCACCCTAGTTAGTGGTATTTATATCGGAGACACAGCGCGGGAGCAAAGCAGGCTCTGAGGTAAAACAAGCTAGTATTGTCCTGATTACCTGGTACGGCAAAATACAGCACTGCGTTGATACCAGTGAGAAGGACTCCAACGGTACGGTGATCTGTCATATTGACGGGCAGAACTTCTCTGTAAACACTAGGGGTGGAATAGTAGTTCACGAGATTCTGTAAGCTTGGGGCGGCTCACCGGGGAGGGTGCACATCTCTGCTGATGGCGCGTTTTAGCCTTCTTTTGCGCGGTTAGACGCGGCTAACAGCAGGGTACCGTGCGCTTACATCTGATTCGCGTAGAATGGACTCACGCATGTTTTAAAATCGTGCGGTAATCGCCGAGCCCCAAGGAAGGGTATAGATGTCACATAATCCGTACCAGCAATACCCCGGTTACCCTGGTACTCCGCCGCAAGGACAGGGGGACTACCCGGCCTCCTACCCCGCCCCGGCACCGGGCTACCCGCAACAGCAGCAGGGGTACTATGCTGGGCAGCAGGCACCCGGCTACGGCGCCCACCCAGGGCAGTATCAACAACATCCTGGGTACGAGGGTATAAACGCACCAGGATATGACTACGACTACTATGACCTTTACGACAACTATGGTGCCTACCCTGGGCAGGACACCGCCCCCAATGCGGTTCTTGCGATTACCTCGCTCATTGTTGGCCTATTGAGTTTGTTTCTGGGGATCTTCTACTATGTGGGAATACCGTTAGGTATCTTTGCCATAGTTGTAGGGATTGTTGCGCTTAATAAGATCGGTAAGAAAACTGCAACCGGTAAAGGATTCGCTATAGGTGGTATGGTCACAGGGGGACTGGCCCTTCTAGTAGCAGCAGTTACCATCACAATCACTGTTTTCTTGCATATACAGCTGGAGAATGACTGTCGTGAAGCTGGCACTCCCGACGGCAACGGGCACGTCACATGTGAACTTGACGATGGAAGCTCCATGACTGTTCCCGCCAAATAGGCACCATCCTTCAAAGGGGATGCTTCTGAGTAGAAGACATCACCCTTTTACTGTCTCTCCCAGCAGAAGCGTCACGGAAACCCCACACAAGGTTTGCAATACATGAGCGCTGCGGCTATACTGATTCTCTAACCGTTACTGAGCGGTGCCGTGCCGTCTAGGTATGGATACGGAAAACGTTCAGGACGGCGCTTTTTGATAAAAGCATAGGGGGATGATCGGTTTCGACGATGTGAGTCGAGATGGGTGAAGCGTGCCGAGGACGCAGGGTTATCTCGTTAACGCCCTCTGCAAAAAAATAAGTGCAGAATCTAAGCGCACTGACTTCGCACTCGCTGCCTAAGCGCGAGTTGCAGTCTGTCGGCCTGAGCATGCCTTTGACTCAGGGACCGGCATCGTTTTAAAAGGCCACTGCTGCTGGCCCTTGTCGTAGGGGCTAGCGGAACTTTTTATACGAATAGGTTCGTCGGTGTAAGTGTTTGTGCAAGCACCGGAGCCGAAAAGTAGCGTTTTCACAAACTGCGCACGGAGAAGCCCCGTCGAAGCCACAACGGACCGGGGTTCGATTCCCCGCATCTCCACAGAAATCCCCAGGGTTCCGCTCCACGGGACGAACCCGTTACAGTACCGCCTGGCCGCCTCCACACCAGTGGAGATGCCAGGCGGCTTACTATTTTAATAGACCGCTTATGCCGTGCATCGTTCCCCAAGATGCCGTAGTATCGTAAAGAGAGCACGCCCGCTAAAAACCGCCTCACCAGCAGGAAGGCGAACATATGCGGGGTGATACCAGTAAAGATTTTTTGCAGGAGACGGCATATGGAGCCCACACCTAATACACAGCACCCCTACGCCCAGCCTTCCTCACCCATGCAACCTGTGCCGCCGCTTGCCCAGCTGAGCCCCCAAACAGTGCACCCCCAAGCCGCGCCCACGGTAGCTGGTATAAGCGCTCTAGACTACGATTTCAACTACAACCGTATGCCTGCCGAGTACGAGGTGCCCGACGAGTACCGGCGCCCCTACGGGCGAGCGCCCGGCGATATCCGCGGACCCGGTTATTTCTACGCAGTGGGTGGTTTTGCTCTAGCCCTTTTCTCGCTTGTATACTCCGGGGTTCAGAGTCTCACTACTCTCTCGCGCGCTGCGTCAATGTACCGGCCCTACGAGATCGTGCAAGTCACTAACGTACTCATGGGTGGGCTGCTTCCGGCACTTATGGCATTCATCCTAGGGATCTACGCGTTTAAGGTCAGCGGAAAGACTAAAACTAAAACCTCCGCATCCTCCCGTACAACCACTTTCGGCTCACTAGCTATAGTTCTGGGAGGTCTGAGCATTCTGGGACTGATAGGATCTGCGGTGCTCTATGTGCTTGCTTTCTTCTAATACAACAGAAACATAAGATGCAGGGAGGGGACGCACGTTCTGTGCGTCCCCTCCCTGCATCTTATGTAAGAGAAGAGCGAGAGAGCTAGTCCTCGCTAATCCCGATATCGCTCAGCAGCCCCTGCGCTTTTGAGTGCAGTGCACCATTTGTGGCTAGCACGCTCGTGCGCTGGCTGTACGTGGTTGATGTCGCATTATTCCCGTTAAATGTGGTGATTTTACCGCCAGCTTCCCTCACAATCGGCACCAGAGCAGCCACATTGTGCATGTTCAGCTGCGGGTCAGCAGCGATATCGACGGCGCCTTCTGCCACCAGGCAGTACGACCAGAAATCGCCGTAAGCGCGGGTACGTTTCACGGACTGTGCTAAGGAGAAGAACCGCTGTTCCATACCGTTCTCAGCCCACCCCGCAAAATCTGAGTACGATAGTGAAGAATTCGCAATATTAGCGACTTTTGATACCTCTAAGCGGGTGGCACGAGCCAAAGATTTACCAGCATAGGACCCTGAGCCTTTGGCGGCCCACCAGCGGCGCTGTAACGCGGGTGCAGACACTAGACCAACCACCGGCTCGCCCTCATCCAGAAGAGCAATAAGGGTAGCCCACACCGGAACACCACGCACAAAGTTGCTGGTGCCATCAATCGGGTCGATAACCCACTGCCGTGAGGTGGTACCCATGGTTCCCGACTCCTCACCAGCAACACCATCACGGATACGAGCCCTCTGCAGCTGGGCGCGGATCAGCTGCTCAATCTCACGGTCCGCATCGGTGACAGGGGTGCCGTCATCCTTCATGTGAACGCTCATGCTGTGGTCGGTAAAACGCGCCATCGCAACTCGATCAACGCTATCAGCTAAGGTGTGCGCTAGGCGCACGTCATCGGTGTAAGGGGTCGTGTTCATAGTCCTTATTCGGTTCTCGTATCGGTGGTCATAGTATTTATGGTACGCCCTTAGCGCCCATAATGAAGGAAACTTTAGGTGAGTGAGCCCAACTCCTTCTCATCGTTGCCCGCTTGGTTGGGGGCCGCCAGCAGTTTACGCATAGACGCCAACCGGTCGGCGCCACTGGGCCCAGCCTCACCGCGAGCAACATAGGCGGTTATACCGCACCCGGAGGAGTCATCAGTGTGGGCGCACCCCCTAGGGCACTCTACCGCACCGGGGGCAAGGTCAGGAAATGCCTCCACAACCTTCTGCATCGAAACGTGGGCTAACCCGAAAGAGCGGATGCCCGGGGTGTCAATAATCCAGGTGCCTGGCGGAACCTCGACACCCGCATCCGAGGCGGGCTGAAGCGCTAACGCTGACGAAGACGTGTGCCGCCCCCGCCCAGTCACTGAATTCACGTGCCCGGTAGCGCGCTCAGCACCCGTGAGGGCATTAACAAGAGTGGATTTTCCCACTCCCGAATGGCCCAACAGAACAGACACGTTCCCCAGCAGATCGCCCAGCAGCTCACGCACAGGGCCGGTAGTGAGGCCCTCAGCGCCCTCCTCACTTGGGGCACGCCCATCAGATGCCGCGGAGAGCACAATCCGTAATCCCGAGCGCTGATAATAGTCCAGCAGCTCCTGAGGGTGGCGTATATCGGTTTTGGTGACGCACAGGATGGGCTCAATCCCCGCATCGTACGCAGCCACTACGGCACGGTCAATAAAACCGGTGCGGGGCTGAGGGTTTGCTGCGGCCACCACAATCACCAGCTGGTTTGCGTTCGCCACCACCACACGCTCGGTTGGGTCAGTATCATCCGCGCTACGCCGCAGCACGCAGGAGCGCTCACCTAGCCTCACGATGCGGGCGAGAGTATCTTTCTTGCCGGAGGTATCACCCACCACATCCACGAAATCGCCGGTGACAATTGCGGTACGGCGGAGCTCACGGGCCCTGGTCGCGACTAGGGTGCGCTCATTCACGGTGCCTTCGGCAACAACAACGGACCAGCGTCCCCGATCCACCGTAATGACACGGCCACGAATCGCGCTCTTGTGAGCGGGGCGGTCTTTCGTACGCGGCCGTGACCCGCGCTTATTGGGGCGTACCCGCACATCTGACTCGTCCCAGTCCAGCACATCACGGGAATTCAGCCGCGACGAACCCACTAGCGGCTCCCTTCCAGCTGGCCCAACATGTTATTCCACAGGCCAACAAAATCGGGGAGGGTTTTGGCGGTGGTAGCAATATTCTCAACCACCACACCGGGCACACGCAGCCCCAGTACCGCCGCGAATGTGGCCATACGGTGGTCCTCGTAGGTGCGAACCGTCACCGCCGCATTGGTGGCTGCCCGCTGAACAGGGGCATCAATAACAAGCCCGTCATCAAGTTCATCGGCAGAGCCGCCCAACCGGTTAATCTCGACCCTTAGGGCCTTCAGCCTGTCTGTCTCATGCCCACGCAGATGCGCAATACCACGCAGCTCGGTACGTGCCGGAAGTAAAGCGCAAATGGCGGCTAGCGTGGGTGCCAGCTCCCCGCATCGTGCCAAGTCAAAAACGTACTCTCTCTCGCCCCCCACTGCGGGGGAGCCCGTGACCGTCAGCCCCTTTTCACTGTAAGAGACTGTCGCACCGACCGTCGGCAGCAGCTCGCGCCACATATCGCCTCCCTGGGTGGTGCCAGGCTGACCGTCACCCGCCGGGGCGGGCCAGTCGGGAATCGTCACAGAGGTACCTGTCACCGTTGCCGCCGCAAGAAACGGGCCAGCGTTTGATAGGTCCGGCTCGATCGTCTTCTCAAACCCGCGAATAGCTCCGGGGCGCACCACCCATGTGTACTGCTCAGGGGAGCTCTCCACCCGAACGCCCAACTCACGCAGAGTCTCAACAGTCATCTCAATATGCGGTACTGAGGGTACCGCATCCCCAACGTGCCGAATCACCAGCCCCTGCGGCAGACGCGGGGCCACCAACAGAAAAGCCGAAACGAATTGGGAAGATGCACTGGCATCAATACACACTTCGGGGATTGCGGAGCCCTCAACAGGGCGCTGCGCCAAGCCCGGAGACTGCACCGTAAAAGGTAACGCGTCGGCCTGATCGCCCTCACAGGGTACATCCACCCCCAGTTGGCGCAAGCCATCGAGCAGGGGAGCCATAGGGCGTTTGCGAGCGTGTGCGTCCCCATCGAAGCCGAACTCGCCAGGTAATAACGCCGCCAGAGCAGGCACAAAACGCATAACGGTTCCCGCCAGCCCGCAATCAATGGTGCTGTAACGCGGGGTGGCGGAAGAGAAGTCAATGGGAGTGACCCGCAGGTCAGGGCCAAAAGGTGAGTCTGTCTCTAAAGACTCAAAACGTGCCCCAAGGGCCTCCAACGCCTTTATCATCAGCAGAGAGTCACGCGAATGTAACGGGGCGTGCACAACCGATGGGGAGTCCGCCATGGCCGCCAGCAGAAGATACCTGTTAGTGAGTGATTTAGACCCGGGGATACGTACCGTCGCCCGTGCGCCAGGTTCACCAGTGAATAGGGGGGCCGGCCAGTCACCCGGTGTTACCCCGGGGTGAACGGGTGCCGTATCACTCATATGTATCCCCACAATCTTATTAATAGGCGGCGCGGCATCAGCCATAACGGGTGGGCAGCAGCCACCCCGCCTACTATTCTACCGGGCACCCGCCTGTGGGTCCCACCGCGAAACAGTACGACACGGTACTACGCAGTAGCACAAAGCTCGTCAATATACCCCATCAGTTTAGTCTTCAACGCCTCCGGAGCCTGCTGTGCACACGAGCTTTTAATCTTGGCACGCACCAGCTCCTCAAGGTTCTTGGCCTCCGCACAGTGCGCACAATTATCAAGATGTTCCTGTAACTGAGCTATCTCCTCGGCGCTTAAGGCACCATCCAAATACTCGTAGATGCTTTTGAGCTGTTCAGAGCAGGGGTTTCCCCCGCAATCCTCTGTTTTTTCCACGGGATCTCCTTATCACTAACAGTTGGAATAAAAACTACTTTTTGCTCAGCGCCTTCTCAATCGTTGAGGGGCGCACACCGTTCTCACGGGCATAATCAACCAGTTTTTCACGCAGAATACGCCTGCCGCGGTGCAGCCGAGACATGACCGTCCCCAGCGGGATATCCATAATCTCGGCGATCTCCTTATAGCTGAACCCTTCAACATCGGAATAGTAAACAACCATCCGAAAATCCTCCGCTAAGGCCGAGAACGCCTCACGCACCTCGGTATCCGGTAAAGCGGCAAGCGCATCGGCCTCAGCTGAACGTAACCCCACAGCGTCATGTTCACCAGCCCGGGCCAGCTGCCAATCATTGACGGCCTCAGCGTTAGCGGTCTGCGGTTCACGCTGGCGTTTGCGGTACAGGTTAATGTAAGTGTTCGTGAGGATGCGGTACAGCCAGGCCTTCAGGTTCGTGCCCTGCTTGAATTGGTGGAATGAGGCGAACGCCTTCGTGTAGGTTTCCTGCACGAGGTCTTCAGCGTCGGCGGGGTTGCGGCTCATCCGCAGTGCAGCAGCGTACAGCTGATCCACGTACTGCATCGCATCTGTGGTGAAACGGGTGCGGAGCTCACGGCTGTCGAGAGTCTTCGTCGCCTCAGCGGCGTTAATCTCGCTCATCTGCTCTCTTTCCTGCCGCCACCA
Organism: Rothia aeria; assembly: GCF_016726365.1. Lineage (NCBI taxonomy): Bacteria > Bacillati > Actinomycetota > Actinomycetes > Micrococcales > Micrococcaceae > Rothia > Rothia aeria. Next base: position 2,366,835 of record NZ_CP068102.1, read on the forward strand.
GGACGGCACATCTGCGTTCAGGGTCTTCCTCCAGCATACCTGCACCGGGTGTTCCTGGTGGATCCAACAAAACTGCGGTAGGTTTTATTCCCTGTGGGGCTTGCTGGTAAAGCAAAACCCCGGCGCTGAGAAACACCGGGGTTCATAACGTATGCAAAGCGACCTTAAGAGTTGGGGCGCTTACCGTGGTTTGCGCCGCTCTTACGACGATCCTTACGCTTGCGACCGCGCTTGCTCATGCGAGCCTCCTTCATTCTTGGGTGGGTGCGCCACTACTGAAGAGGCACACCCCGCTGACCGCCCTGTTCAGGTACACGCTCCGGGTACAGGACACGGGGCTGAGCACTAGGGCAACGCCGTTTATTTTTTCATAAAAATGACGCGAATGCATCTTATCCGCCGCCAGTGAGCGAAAAAACACGCAGAATCCGCGTCGCAGAAAAGGTCTAGGGCTGCTCCGGGATACTCAGCCAAGAGTACCAGCCGCGGTGCAGCACCAGCCAAGCGATCAGGCCATACCCGGACTGCCCAGGCAGCCCGTTATTGGTCGCCAAATCGTTACGCCACTGCTCATGGTGCAGCAGCGGGTTAAAGGTATCAACATACACCTGGTTACGGCGGGTTACCACATCTGCGTAGGCAGCTGACAAGTCGGCAATGCGCCTGTTCCGCTCAGCGTCGAGCGTGGGAGGCGGGCCTACCACCAGCACCCTAATGTTATTCTGCGAGGCCATATCCACCATGTTCGCCAGGTTAAGACGTGAACGGGCGCTCGTGAGCCCTAGATCAATGTCGAACGTGGAGGGGGCTATCACGAGACGGTTATCGGCACCGGGTGCGAAGCGGCGGCGTGCCTCTTCAAACCAGCGTTCATTGAGCAGATCACTGCCTTCGTTGGGGGCGGCCAAGTTATAGGCCGTGATAGATGCATTATTGTGGGGGGTGCGGGCCATGACACGACCGAACCAGCCTAAGGTGCGGGGGTCACCCACACCCGCGAGCAGGTCGTCGCCGACGGCTACGAGTCGAATATTGCGTTGCTCCACGGGAATCTTTCTTCTTTTATCGGTGGTAGCGCCCGGCGCTTCACCCTTATGTGCAAAATTCTCTAACTACAAGCATAAGCGGTACACGGGCTGTTTATCTAACTTTGTGGCATGTTTTAGATAACCGGGGCGCGCATCCGCGCCAGTGCAGGGCACAGCGCATATCCTCAGACGCGCCCAATGCAAGGGCAAAGGCCCCGCCTTCTTGACAAGTGAAGAAGACGGGGCCCTCACATGAGATTCACTACCTATTGAACCGGTTTAGCCTTCAAAGACCTGCTGCAGCAGAACCTCGTGTTCGGCGGTGTGGCGTTTGCCGGTGCCTGCAGCGGGAGAGGCCGAGGCGGGGCGGGCAGCCAGACGTACCGGGCGGTCTATAACCGGCAGCAGGTTCAGGGCCATGAAAGGCCACTGGCCTTGGTTTGCGGGTTCGTCTTGGGCCCACACCACATCCTGGGCGTTTGAGTACAGGGCCAGCTGCGCCTTAATCTCGGCCTCGGGCAGCGGATACAGCTGCTCAGCCGTGACAATCGCGGTCTTAGTGTCGCCGCGCTTAGCGCGCTCAGCCTCAAGATCGTAGTACAGGCGGCCTGAGACGAGCACCAGGCGCTCAACCTCGGCCGGGTTCACACCCGAACGGTCACCAATTACCGGCTGGAACGAGCCCTCGGTGAAGTCCTCAATTGATGAGGTTGCGCTCTTGAGCCGCAGCAGCTGCTTGGGGCTAATAACCACCAGCGGCTTGTACGGACGGTGCTGGCTGTGGCGGCGCAGCAGGTGGAAATACGAGGCCGGGGTAGAGGGAACCGCGACGGTCATATTGTTCTCCGCGCACAACTGCAGGTACCGTTCAATACGGGCCGAAGAGTGATCCGGGCCCTGTCCCTCATAGCCGTGCGGCAGCAGCAGCACAAGTGAGGAACGCTGCCCCCACTTCTGCTCCGAAGAGGAAACAAATTCGTCAATAATGGTCTGTGCACCGTTCGCGAAGTCGCCGAACTGTGCCTCCCACACCACGAGCGAATCCGGGCGTTCAACAGAGTACCCGTACTCAAAGCCCATCACACCGTACTCCGACAGCAGTGAGTTATAGATACGCAGCGTGCCCTGTTCGGCTGCGAGGTTCTGCAGTGGCGACCACTCCTGATCGGTGAGGTGATCATGCAGAACCGCGTGACGCTGCACGAAGGTGCCGCGCTGCACATCCTGCCCGCTCATGCGCACATTGGTGCCTTCCAGCAGGACAGAACCAAGCGCAAGCAGCTCACCCATACCCCAGTTCACCTTACCGCTCTTACCCATTTCGACGCGCTGCTGCAGAAGCTTCTGCAGCTTCTTGTGCACGGTAAAGCCTTCAGGTACGTTACCAAATGAGTTGGCGATAAGCTCGAAAGTATCACGCGAAATCGCGGTGACACCGCCGTGAACCACCTCGGTACCCTGCTGCGACGAGGGCAGCTCAATACCTTCAACATTCGCACTGTGAACCAACGGAACAGCCGTCTGAGTCTCCGCGAAAATAGCATCCAGCTTCGAATGGTAGGCGTTCAGAGCCTCATCCGCTTCTTCCTGGGTGACATCGCCACGGCCAACAAGGGCCCTAGCGTACAGGGTGCGGGTTGAGGGCATCTCATTAATGATCTGGTACATCTTCGGCTGAGTCATTGACGGGTCATCCGCCTCGTTGTGGCCGCGACGGCGGTAGCACAACAGGTTAATGACCACGTCCTGGCCAAAGCGTTCACGGTACTCGAACGCCATACGCCCGGCGCGCACCACAGCCTCGGGGTCGTCGGCGTTCACATGGAACACCGGAGCCTTGGTCATACGCGCAATGTCGGTGGCGTGGGTTGCGGTGCGTCCGTCCTCGGGGGTGGTGGTGAAACCGATCTGGTTGTTGACCACAATGTGCACGGTGCCGCCGGTAGTGTAGCCACGCAGGTTCGCCATCTGCAAGGTCTCCATAACGATGCCCTGCCCGGCGAATGCAGCATCACCGTGGATAAGGATCGGCAGAATCGGGCGGCCTTCAACACCCTGCTCGTTGAGCACGTCCTGCTTGGCTCGCACGATACCCTCAAGCACAGTGTTGACCGCCTCAAGGTGGGAGGGGTTAGCCGCCAAGTACACTTGGGTCTGTTTGCCAGAGTCAGAGGTATACGTACCTTCTGTGCCCAGATGGTACTTGACATCACCGGAGCTGTTCCCATGCGCAGGCTCTGCGGTGCCGCTGAATTCGCGGAAAATCTGTGCGTACGACTTCCCAGCGATATTAGTCAGCACGTTAAGGCGGCCACGGTGCGCCATACCAATAGCCACACCGTTCATGTCTTTACTGGCGGCCTTGTCAATAATCGCATCAAGCAGCGGGATGAGCGACTCACCGCCCTCAAGGGAGAAACGTTTCTGGCCCAGGTACTTGGTCTGCAGGAAGTTCTCAAACGCCTCAGCCTCAACCAGCTTATGCAGCACACGCAGCAGCTCTTCACGGCAGGGCTTGGTATAACCGTGCTCCAGCTGGTCCTGGAACCACTGGCGCACCTCGGGGCTTTCGTTGTACATGTATTCCACGGCTAGGGTGCCCGCGTACGCCTCGTTCAGGCGTTCCAAAATGGTGCGTAGCGGCAGCGCGTCTTTGTCCCCGAACCCGCCAGTGGGCCACACGCGATCCAAATCCCACAGGCTCAACCCGTACTTCTCAAGCTCCAGATCGGGGTGGGAAAGCACATGGTAGCCGAGCGGGTTGGTCTGCGCCACAAGGTGCCCGTGCACCCGGTAAGCGTGGATAAGCTGCTGGATACGGGCAACCTTTGACACCTCAATATCGGGGTCAACCTGGTTATCGCGCGACCAACGCAGCGGTTTAAAGGGAATACGGATAGCCTCAAAAATCTCGTCGTAGAAGCCCTCAGCACCCAGCAGGTAGCTTTCTACGATCTTCAGGAACTCGCCCGAACCGGCGCCCTGAATCACACGGTGATCATAGGTACTGGTGAGGGTAATTACTTTCGAAATAGCATTTTGAGAGATGATCTTGTCAGAGACTCCGCGGAACTCTGCCGGGTACTCCAAAGCACCCACACCAATAATCGCGGCCTGCCCTTTAGAGAGGCGCGGTACCGAATGGACCGTACCAATACCACCAGGGTTGGTGAGCGAAACGGTGGTGCCCGTAAAATCTTCAAGACCCAGCTGCCCGGCACGCCCGCGCTTCACAATATCGTCGTACGCCTCCCAGAACTCCAAGAAACTCAAAGTCTCGGCACCCTTAATATTCGGCACCACCAGGCTACGGGTACCGTCAGGGCGGGGCAGGTCAATCGCCAAACCAAAGTTCACATGCCCGTTGTGAATAGCAATCGGCTTGCCCTTTTCATCATGCCCGTACGTGACGTTCATAGACGGCATAGCAGCCAGCGCACGAATTACGGCGTAACCAATAATATGCGTGAAGGAAATCTTGCCGCCACGGGTACGCGCCAAATACTTATTGATCGCAGCACGGTTCTCAATCAGCAACTTTGCCGGGACTGCGCGCACAGTAGTCGCGGTGGGGACGGTAAGGGAATCCTCCATATTGGTAGCCACAGCTTTTGCAGGGCCACGGAGGGGAACGATCTTATCTTCTACTTCTTCCACGTTTTTCGCCTTTGGTGAGGGGGTGTCTGCCTTGGGGGCGGTCAGGGGTGCGTCCTTAGCCGGTGCAGCGGCGCTCTTCTTCGGGGCTTCTGCCGCGGCTGGTGCCGTGTTGGGAGTATCCTTCTCAACGGTTGCGGTGGTGGATGCGCTCGCTACAGCCTCAGTAGCATTCGCGCCCGCCGGGGCACCCGAAATAGCCTTATCAATAGACTCAAAAATAGGCCACCAGGAGGGAGCCACTTGATTTTTATTCTGCTGGTAACGCTCATACTGCTCTTCTACGAACCATTCGTTACCGGCAAATTCCTCAGGTACCAGGTGATCTGGCAGATTTGGCACTTTGACGCCTCTTCCTTACTGTGAATTTATCCGTCGCGTCCGGGGGAGTCCCCGGCACTGAAGACCCGCATCATTGAGGGGCGAATCATCACGCTACAGCCCGCGCGCCGCTGAGACTAAGGGTGCCGTTGTCACGGCATCTTTGCCACCGGCGGCACGCCGGTGTTTCTGCTTAATAGTGTAGAGAGAAGGGTGCCTAACTTTCCACCTGGACGCGACTAACTCTGTAAAGAAATTTGAGAAATATGCACCGGGTGCATAGGCAGGACATCATCTCATGAGAAGGTGCCGTCAAGAATCCCCATCAGAAACCTGTAAAAGCCCCAGCAGCCCAGCCGAACACTGAGAGCTAAATCCTCCCTTACCCTCGGATGAGAGAGAAAACTTCGCTAGAATATAGCCTATGGATGACCCTTCTAGTTACCCTGTGATAACCATTACCTCAGCCAGCGGTGCTCTCGTGCGGGTGGTGCGCGCGTGAACATCGTGCTACTTATTATCGGTCTAGTGCTCATACTCGGGACCGGTTTTTTTGTTGCTGTCGAGTTTTCTCTGGTGGCGCTGGAAAGCTCCGCAGTACAGGCGGCCCGCGCCGCCGGTGACCGTAAGGCAGATGCGGTTCTTAAATGCCTAAAAACCCTCTCAACCCAGCTCTCAAGCTGCCAGGTGGGGATTACCATCACCACCCTACTCACCGGTTACACGCTGGATGCTTCTATTAACTCCCTCGCCTCCGGGGCCGTTACCTCCTTGGGGCTGCCCGAGGCCGTGGCGCATGCGCTCACCCTTATTCTTGCGATGGGTATCGCCACCCTGCTATCAATGCTTTTGGGGGAGCTCGTGCCTAAAGGGCTCGCCATTGCCCAGCCATACCAGGTAGCACGCCGCATAGCACCGGTGCAGCTGGCATTTACCAGCCTCATGAAACCCGTGGTGCTTTTCATGAACGGTTCAGCTAATAAAATTCTGAACCTCTTTGGGATGGAAGCCCAGGAGGAGTTGTCTGCCGCCCGCAGCCCCGAAGAACTCTCCGCTATGGTGCGCCGTTCCGCCGAACGCGGCACTCTTGATTCATCCGCCGCCCGGTTTGTGGATCGCACACTGAGCTTTTCGGAGCTGACTGCCTCAGAAGTCATGACCCCGCGCGGGAAAGTCACCATGTTAGAAGATACCGCCCCCGTGGCTGAGGTTATTGAGCTGGCACGTTCCACCGGGCATTCCCGCTTTCCTCTGTACCGGGAAGACCGGGACAATATTGTGGGCGTGGTACATGTCAAAAAAGCTGTGGGTGTGCCCGCTGAGGTGCGAGAAACCCTTGAAGCCGGAACCCTCGCTGAAGACGTGCTTCAGGTGCCTGAGACCCTGCATGTGGATGCCCTCCTGACGCAGCTGCGAGAAGGCGCCCTGCAGCTTGCGGTGGTACTCGACGAATACGGGGGCACCGCCGGGATTACCACCCTCGAAGACCTTGTTGAAGAGATTGTTGGAGAAGTATCTGACGAGCATGACGTAGGTGATAGCACCGACCGGCCTCTGCAATACGGGAACGGCGACTGGGTTTTCTCCGGGCTGCGCAGACCCGGCGAAATCAACAACTATATACCCGAACTAACGGTTGAAGAGAACCCCGAGTATGAGACGGTGGGAGGGTTCATGATGGAGCGCCTAGGACGTATCCCCGATGAAGGAGATACCGTGCCGGTACCTGGCGGTACGTTACGGGTAGACGCTATTGACGGGCGCCGAGTTGACCGCATCCGTTTTATTCCCGACACCGCTCAAACAATGTACCTGCGAACAGTACCCGCCCGCAGGGACCGTACAGCAGCAGGGGAGAAGCGCACATGAACGACTGGATAGCTATTGGCCTGCTCGTTTTCCTTCTTGCTGGAAACGCTTTTTTCGTGGCCGCGGAATTCGCCATTATGTCTACCCGCCGGGCCCAGATCGAACCCCTTGCCGAGAATGGTAGCCTGCGAGCCAAAAAAGTACTGTACGCCCTTGAGAACGTTTCCCTCATGCTGGCCACCTGCCAGCTGGGTATCACTATCTGCTCCTTGCTCATTTTGAACGTCTCAGAACCAGCCCTGCACCACCTGTTGGAGCACCCCCTAGCTGCCACAGGCATCCCACCTGTGGCTGTGGATGTGGCGGCTTTTTCTCTCACCCTCATACTGGTCACCTACCTGCACGTTATCTTTGGGGAAATGGTTCCCAAAAACGCTGCTGTCACCTTGGCAGCACGTGGTATTGCCCTGTGGATTGTGCCCTCTCTTATGCGAGTAGCCCGCATTTTTGCACCCGTGGTGGCTCTGCTGAACGGCATGTCAAACCGGGTGCTTGCATGGGTGCGTGTAGAACCCAAAGACGAAGTTGCCTCAACCTTTACCTTGGGCGAGCTGCAGTCTATTGTGGCTCAATCCACGGCTGAAGGAACCGTTGAAGACGATGCGGGCGTGATCGGCGGGGCCCTGGAATTTACCGAGAAGAGCGTGTCCGAGATTATGGTTCCGCGTGAGCAGGTGCAGACCCTCACTCTTGGGTGCACCCCGGCTGAGCTGGAGCACGCCGTGGCCCGCACCGGGTACTCCCGGTTTATTGTGACCGACCCCGAGGGCTCATATATGGGGTACCTGCATCTGAAGGATGCTCTTGCGGTGCCGCCTGCGCGTGAACATATTCCGTTCGGGTGGCGGCTGGTGCGTTCTATGTCGGTGGTTGCTCCCGAAACCGATATTGATGATGCGCTCGCTATAATGCAGGGTAATAATTCGCATTTGGCGCATGTGGTGGGGAGCAATGGCCGGTCGCTGGGCGTGGTCTTTATGGAGGATGTGCTTGAGGAACTGGTGGGTGAAATCAAGGACACCACGCAGGATAGGGTGCGGAGGCTGCAGGCAGCAAGCCGCGCATCAAACGACAAATAAAGAGTTGTTTATACGGGTAATGGCGTGCTTTAGTGTTGTTAAAAATCCTTTCTCGGCGCGCCATAATTGAAAACAGTTATCACTAACTGTAGCCTGGTGTATACCCGAACCAGCCACATACATGAAAGAGTCTAAATATGAAGAAGATCCTTGGTGCGGCATCCGCGCTTTTGATGACCTCCGCGCTACTGACCGGGTGCGCTACCTCCAATAACTCGTCGGGTGGTTCAGGTGGCGGCAGTAACACCGCGAAGGTTAAGGTTGTCACTTCCACTGACGTGTACGCTGACCTTGTTAAGCAGGTAGGTGGCGATAACGTGGATGTCCATGCATTCGTGAGCTCTACCGCTACCGACCCCCACTCCTACGAGGCATCCGCCTCCGATAAGCTCCAGATTAAGGACGCTAAGCTGGCAGTTGTAAACGGCGGCGGCTACGACTACTTCCTGGAAAAAGACGCGGGGCAGAACAACCAGAAGGTTGTGAACGCCGTAAAGACCAGCGGTAAGCTCTCCGACGCCGACTATGATCACCTGATTGAGCATCACAGCGGGGGAGAAGGCCACGGCCATAACCACGGCAGTGAGGCTGAGGAGGGCGGCGGTCACGAGCACGCCCACGAGTTTAATGAGCACCTGTGGTACGACTTCGACACGGTGAAGAAGGTGACCAATAAGATCGCTGATGATCTTGCCGAGATCGACAGTTCCCACGCCGACCAGTACCGTGAGAACGCGAAGAAACTCACCGGCGAAATTGACTCCCTTGAAGAGTCTGCTAAGAAGATTAACGGCAAGGGCAAGAAATATATCGCCACTGAGCCTGTGCCCGATTATCTGATTTCTTCAACCGGTGCTGAGAACTCCACCCCCGCAGAGTTCGCTGAAGCCGTTGAAGAGGGGAAGGACGTCCCCGCAATTACTCTGCAGGAAACCAAAGACCTGGTGACTGAAAAGAAGGTAAACCTGGTTGCCTATAACTCGCAGACCGAAACCTCGCAGACTAAGGAGGTACTCCAGTCTGCAAAGGATTCGGGCGTGGCTAACGTGTCGTTTACTGAGACTCTGCCTGAAAACACGAAATATGTGGACTGGATGAAGAGCAACGTCAGCAACCTTGAAAAGGCACTCTCCTAAGTGAATAATTCACCTACTTCCGGCACCCCCGCGATTTCAATTCGCGGGGGTAGCCTATCGTTTGGCACCCGTTCCCTCTGGGACAATCTCACCCTTGATATTGGCCGGGGTGAATACTTCGCGGTACTCGGCCCGAACGGTTCGGGTAAATCCACTTTCCTAAAAGTGGTACTGGGCCTCATGCGTATGTCGGCTGGTGAGGTCTCGGTCCTGGGCCGTCCCGCCCGCGCGGGTAACCCCGGTGTAGGGTATATTCCGCAGCAGAAAGCGATCGCTACTTCCACCCCCATGCGTGCCCGTGACCTTGTGGGCTTGGGCGTGGACGGGCATCGTTGGGGTATTCGGTTATCAGGCCGTAAATACCGTGCGAAGGTTGATGAGCTGCTGGAAGCTGTGGGCGCCACCGAGTACGCTAATGTTCCTGTGGGGCTGCTCTCCGGTGGTGAGCAGCAGCGGCTGCGGGTCGCGCAGGCTCTGGCGAATGACCCTAAAATCCTGTTGGCTGATGAGGCGTTACTGTCCCTTGACCTGAACCACCAGTATGCCGTTGCGGAACTGATTCACCGTTTCAACCGGGACCACGGACTCTCGGTAGTGTTTGTCACTCATGAGATTAACCCGATTATTGAGCATGTGGATCGAGTGCTGTACCTGGCAAATGGCAGGTTTACGGTGGGAGCCGTTGACGAGGTAATGCAGACACAGACCCTCAGCGAGCTGTACGGGACTCCGGTAAACGTCCTTAAATCTAATGGACGGTACGTCATAGTAGGGCAGGGACATAGCGGCGGAACCCACCTTGTCGAGGAAGAAACCGCGGGCCTAACTGCACGGGATACGCATGAGGGGGAGGCTACCAACGCTCCCACCAACCCAGCCCATAGCAGCAACCAAACAATAAACACCAAGAGTATCCATCCGGGAGGTCAGGCATGATGCACGTACTGGCGGCCGCATCCTCCACCCAGCAGGGGGATTTGCTCTCCCGCATTTTTGTGTTTGAACGCTACGGCGAGCTGGTTCAGCTATTGCAGAATTCTATTCTGGCTGGTGCTGTTCTGGGCATCATTGGCGGATTTGTGGGCGTATTTGTGATGATGCGCGACCACGCTTTTGCGGTGCACGGTATCTCTGAGATGTCATTTGCCGGGGCTGCTTTAGCGTTACTGCTCGGTTATGATGTGGTGACTGGCTCAATGGTGGGCTCCATTGTTTCGGCGCTTCTTATTGGCATATTGGGCGTGAAAAAGCATGACTCAAACTCGGTGATTGGTGCGCTTATGCCGTTCGGTTTGGGGCTGGGCATTCTGTTTCTGTCTCTTTACCAGGGGCGCAGCGCAAATAAATTCTCGCTTTTGACGGGGCAGATCGTTTCGGTAGACGCTGACCAGCTGGGTAACATGATTGGCGGCGCCATCGTTATTATTACTATTCTGGTGCTGGTATGGCGGCCGTTGAGCTTCGCTTCTTTAGACCCAGAGGTCGCCCACGCGAAAGGGGTGCCGATGCGTGCCCTGTCGCTGGTGTTTATGGTGGTGCTGGGGATTGCAGTGGCGCTGTCGGTGCAGGTGGTTGGTTCTCTTTTGGTGCTAGCGCTTCTGATTACTCCGGCAGCGGCGGCAATGCAGGTGACGGCTTCTCCGCTGCGCACGCTGCTTCTGTCAGTGCTGTTTGCTGAGGCCGCGATCGTGGGCGGTATTCTGCTGGCGCTGGCTGGTTCTTTGCCGATTAGCCCGTACGTTACCAGTGTTTCGTTCTTCATCTATATTGTGTGCCGTGTGATTGGCGCTATTATGCGCAGGCACAGCGCATCAGGCCGGTTGGTTGCCGAAGACACGGATGCGCACCACCATCCCGCGCACCTATAAAAGAAAGAAAAGATGTGGGCCTCACCCCGTATCGGGGTGAGGCCCACATTTTTAAAAGCTTTTCTTTTCGGTTACTGTATTTCGACGGTTACCAGGGACTCATTTTTGCGGCGTTCAATCGTGCAGTCGGGGCAGTAGCCGGTTACTTCAACCACGTGCTCAAGCTCTGAGAACCCGTATTTTTTACCCATAGAAAGCGCCCATTCTTCAATGGCTGGTGCTTCTAGCTCAACGGCTTTCCCACACCTGCGGCACAGCAGGTGATGGTGGTGGGTGTCTGCTTGACAATGCCGGTATAGGGATTCGCCTTCGACTCCTTTAATGACGTCGAGCTCGCCTGTGTTGGCGAGGGACTGCAGCACCCTGTAGGTGGTAGCTAAAGAAACTTGTTCTTTGCGGTTAGCGAGGATGAGGTGAAGATCTTGAGCTGAGATAAAATCTCCCAACTCAGCCATGGTTGCTTTGATAACGCGGCGTTGCCGGGTGTTGCGGGCTTCGGCGTGTTTGACGATTTTACGAACGGGGATGTGGGTATCCAATGTATTGCCTTCCGGTGTGATGGAGCACCTCGGATAATTTGAGAGTGGATTCCTTTCTCAACGACTTTACACTAATTCTTGCCCTGCTGGTGCGTATTTTATGGTTTTCTCAGCTGGTGGCGATGAAAGAAAGTAAATCCTAGGAGATTGTTGTGAGCTCTTTGAAATGGTGTGTGCTGCAGTGGATAGCTTAGAAAATGTGTGATAGGCGTCGCCTGCTAGGGCTGAAGACAGTAGACTGGATGGTATGAAGCTGACGAAGTACACTCATTCGAGCGTGCGCCTTGAGAATGAGGGGCACGCACTGGTTTTTGACCCCGGTAATTTTGCACCTGAGGGAGAGCACGCCCGGCTGCTGGACGGCGCCGATTATCTTGTGATAACACACGCCCACCCTGACCATTTCGATACTGCCCGTCTGCTGCCGCTACTTTCTGAGCACCCCGAACTACGTATCTGGGCGCCGCAGGCCGTCACGGAGACGATTCTTGAAACAGTGCCGGACGCGAAAGTGAATGCCGTAACCGCTGACAGCGAGTTTACGGTTCCCGGTTTTCAGGTACAGACTTTTGGCGGGCAGCACGCACTGATCCACCCGTTAATCCCGGTCATCGCCAATATTGGGTATTTGGTGAACGGTACTGTGTACCATCCTGGTGATTCTCTGGTGGTGCCGCACGGGGTTAAAGCTCCCAATGTACTGGTGCCGGTGCATGCCCCGTGGGGAAAGGTCCAGGAGGTTATCGATTTTGTGATTGCGGTGGGGGCCCGGCGGGCCTACCCAATCCATAATGGCATGATCAATGAGAACGGCACGGGGATTATTGAGGGGCTGATTACTACCCTTGGCGGTAAATACGGCACCGAGTTCACGCACCTAAACCCCGGTGATACGGTCGATCTGTAGCCCTCACCGGTTGTGGGTATTTGAGATTTTCTGAAGGTAACAGGAGCATATGATGAGCAGCATTTTTAGCAAGATCATTGCAGGGGAGATTCCCGGGCGGTTTGTGTGGAAAGACGAGAAGTGCGTGGCATTTATGGACATTATGCCCGCCTCGCACGGGCACCTGCTGGTGGTGCCTCGCGAAGAGATTGACCGGTGGCCAGACCTACCGCCGGAGCTTGCAGCCCACTTATTTGCTGTGGCGCATAAGATTTCTCAGGCTCTGGATCGGGCCTTCGATAAGGACCGTGTGGCGTTAATGATCGCAGGGTTTGATGTACCGCACACGCACATTCACCTGTTCCCAGCCGATAGCATGGCTGAGTATGACCCGGCGAACGCATTAAAGAATCTGAGCACCGAAGAGCTTGATGCAGACGCCGCAACGGTACGTGCTGCCCTGCGTTCTCTGGGGCACAACGAGTTTGTGCCCGAAGCCTAATACCATCAGCGTATACTGGTTCGGCCCCCGTACGGTACCTACCTGAGGTACTGTGCGGGGGCCGACAATATGCTGTGGTGCCAAAGAGACACTAATGTTTCTCTGCCTTCGAGATCTGGTCCGCCAAATCCTCGGGGGAGAGGTTCGCCGACGAGAACTCCGCCGTAAGGGGCAAATGCAGCTGTAAACCGGTGCCGGGGCAGATTTCTACCTGTGCCGACTTCAGCTTAAAGTCCACCACATGCCCGCCGTGCGTGCGGTCATCGTCAATGAAGTGGGCGTGGCAACCGGGAACTGAAATACCCTGCTCGTAGATGGGGGTGCGGAACCCAACAATCGTGCCTGAGAGGTTATCGAATTGAACAATGTCCTCGTTCTCGGTAGCCGCCACCATCTTAGGGTAAGGTTTCTCCTGCTTCACCACGGTGCGGGTGCGCACCCACTCGAACTCGCCATAAATTTTAATGGCGTACATGTAGTTCTTTGACACCGTGAAATTATCAAGCACCTGAGCCGTTGACTTACGGAGCATATTCTGCGGCAGTTCCCGTTTAATCATGGGGACAAAATTCGTAACCACAGCGTACGGGGTCTGACCGGTCAAATCCGGGACTGACACCGAACCATCGTGACGCACCTGGTAACACGCCCCGTCCAGCACCACCATCTCACCATCTAGCCCGTTGAACGTGCCCACCCCAAAATTACCGTGACTGAGAAGTTCACCAATGGTCATCTCGCCGTCGTACACGCCATCCAGCAGCTGCGACATCAGACCGGTCTGGAACACCTCGTTACGGAACACAGTTTCACCGTTAAGCCGAGTCGGCTGGTATGCCATCCTTTTCACCTTCCATCGCCTATGTTTTGACTCCACCACCATTCTACGCCCCATCCCCAGCAACCTCCCAGGGTACTTAGGGGTAACTGGCAGAAACCACAGCTACCCTAAAGAAGTGACTGTGCTCTCATAGAGGAGAAAAATGGATCTTGATGTTATAGGTATGCTCGCCAAAGCAGGCAACATGGCAAACGACGGCAGTAACAAAGGAGACAACAACGTGAACGGAATCGCCGCACTATCATGGACCTTCGTCAGCGAATGTCCCATCCCACCGGACGCTGCCGACCTTATGGTGCAAGGGGAACAGCCGTTCCTCGCCTACAAGACCTTCCGTGACAGCGCTATCTTCACTAATAAACGCCTTATTGTCAGGGACGCTCAGGGCATTACCGGTAAAAAGGTCGAGATTTACTCGCTGCCGTACAAGCATATCCTCATGTGGTCTTCCGAAAACGCTGGCACCATCGACATAAACTCTGAGCTCGAGCTGTGGACGAAGGTGGGCCGTATTAAAATTAAGCTCTCGCGCGGCGCTGATATTAGAAGGCTTGACCGTATTATCAGCGACATGGTGCTGTTGTACGGCGGCTAAATACTAAGAAGGTGACTCCCTCACCGTACCGGGTGAGGGAGCTTCTTCCTTTGATCAGAGTTTGAGCACCATCTCAACATGCTCAATCCCGGACTCCATATAATGCTCACCGCGCTCCACAAACCCCTCGGGGCTGTAGTAGGTGTCTTTTAGGTATGCCTGTGCGGCGATCACAATTTCCTTCGCGTCTGTGTTGTCCCGAATCCACTCCAGGGCGGCGTGCAAAAGTTTACGTCCCAAGCCGGTGCCGCGAGCATCTGGGTGAACCGCCACGCGACCGAACGTCCATGCGCCCGGAATATAGCGGTGGCGTGCATCCTGAACCTTCTCAAGATCGAATAGACGCAGATACGCTAGAACCTTTCCTGATTCGTCTTCATTCACCATATGGATGCACTCGAAATCAGCATCGTCAGGCTCTTGATCAGTCGATTGCTGACCCACCGTAAACACCAGTGAACGGATAATGTGGATTTGTTGCAACTCGTGAGCGGTCAGCTCGTCAAAATGCTTGGCGATGAATTCGGACACGGGCTCTCCTGGTCTTAGGTATATCGGTGAAAAAGACAGTTCCCACTATTCTAACGTGATGTGTGCGTATCGCACGAAATATAGAGAACACGCGGTAAGAACGTGGCGGGGTGTACGGCTAAAGCGTACCAATGAGAACGCCGCCAATAACTACAAGAGCAAGTCCGCCTAAGACGTACAGCAGTTCCAGCCTTGTTTTCTTCTCGCCCAATAGCAGGATACTGCCCAAAGTCGAGATAATAACGTTCATCTGTGAAAGCGTAAACCCACTGGCAACGCCATTGCGATGCGGTTCAATAGACACTAGGTAGGCTAACGCAGCACCCGAGAAAATCACGCCGCAGATAATGTTCTGCAAAGACTTCTTATCCCAAGGGCGGGTGCCATCGCGGGTCAGCATAGACATCGTGATAGCCGCTACCACCATACCTACTGACTGCGGCATGAATTTATACCACCCGTCTACACTCACATAATTGGGGAAGAATGAATATCCGACATATCCGATGGTAGAAATTAAGAGTGTGATAACACCGGACCGCATATTTCCGCCCGAGTGTGGCTCGGGATGTTCCTGTTTCGTGGTCATCCAAATACCGATAATAATAAGCGTCAGAGCCACGGCACCGATCACTTTAGCCTGCGCGGTACCCCAGTCGCCGAATGCCACCACACCCATTAACGAGGTGCCTACCAGCTGCATGCCAGTTGATAAAGGCATGGTTTGAGAAACACCGATCTGGGTGAACGCGCGGTACTGGTTTATTTGCCCGAACGCCCAGCTTGCCCCTGAGAGGAAGCACAGAAAAAATGCCCAAGCGTCAATGCGCATCGGGAAGAAAAGCAGGGACGTGGCAATACCCATGAGGAGCACGCCCATCGTGGTACCCATAATTTGCTGAGTCGGTTTACCACCGATTTTAGATACGCACAGCGGCAGAATGCCCCAGAATAGCGCGGGTATAAGACCGATAAGGATATTCATGGAAAATATTTCCTTAGGCACTATGAGAGAACACAGAATATACAGCTGTTCCTTGGAAGGAACGTTAACTACCATTTTTTGAAACGTCTATAGCGACTATAAGCTCACTCTAGCTTATCCTGTTTTTATAAACTTCGGGTCCAGCAGATACCCGTGCTGTTTGAGATTTTAAAACAAAAGATGCCCCGTTCCTTTACCTGGTGTTTGGAGGAACGGGGCACACTAAGTTTGGGTTCTTACCGATTAGACACCGTAGTACAGCTGGTACTCCAGCGGGTGAGGAATTAGCGAGAGCGGTTCAAGCTCGTTCGTGCGCTTGTAATCAATCCATGCCTGAATCAGGTCCTCAGTGAACACGCCGCCTTCGAGCAGGAAGTCGTGGTCTGCCTCAAGTGCAGCCAGCGCCTCCTCAAGGTTAGCGGGAGCCTTCTTAATATCCTTAGCCTCTTCGGCGGGAAGCTCGTACAGGTCCTTATCGATCGGTGCTGGCGGCTCGATACGGTTGCGGATACCGTCAAGACCGGCCATCAGCTGTGCCGAGAACGCAAAATAAGGGTTGCACGAGGGGTCAGGCGCGCGGAACTCCAGGCGCTTAGCCTTCGGGTTGGCACCGGTGATCGGGATGCGAATACCGGCTGAGCGGTTACCCTGCGAGTACACCATGTTCACGGGGGCCTCATAGCCAGGCACCAGACGTTTATAGGAGTTCACGGTCGGGTTGGTAAACGCCAACACGGCGGAGGAATGCTCAATCAGGCCGCCAATATACCAGCGGGCAATATCAGAGAGGTTCGCGTAACCACGCTCATCATAGAACAGCGGCTCACCGCCCATCCACAGCGACTGGTGGCAGTGCATACCCGAGCCATTATCCCCAAACACCGGCTTAGGCATGAACGTGACCGACTTGCCCCACTCATCGGCGGTGTTCTTAATAACATATTTGAACTTCAGCAGGTCGTCAGCGGCATTGGTGAGAGTGGAGAACTTGTAGTTAATCTCAGCCTGTCCGGGGGAGCCCACCTCATGGTGGCTGCGCTCAACTTCGAGCCCCACCTGGTCCATCGCCACGCACATAGCATCACGCAGATCGGCTTGCTTATCGACAGGGGAAACCGGGAAATAACCGCCCTTGACAGGGGTCTTATTACCAAGGTTGCCGCCTTCTTCCTTGCGGCTGGTGTTCCAGTATGCTTCATCGGAATCAATCGTATAGAACACAGAATTGGGCTCTACCTGGTAACGGACGTCCTCAAAGACGAAGAACTCAGCTTCGGAAGCAAAAAACGCCGTATCTGCAATACCGGTAGATTTCAGGTATTCTTCGGCACGCTCGGCCACCCCGCGCGGGTCACGATGATACGGCTCGCCGGTGCGGGGATTCACAATAGAACACACGATCACCAGGGTCTTCTCCATACGGAACGGATCAATATAGGCCGAGTCAATGTCCGGGATGAGCTGCATATCAGATTCTGCGATCCCCTGGAAACCACGGATAGAGGAGCCATCGAACAGCTGACCATGAATGAAGAAGTCCTCATCCACCGCCTTAGCCGGAAGGTTAAAGTGCTGCTGCACGCCGGGCATGTCGGTAAATCGGATATCGACAAAGACGATTTCTTCGTCCTTAATAAAGTCGAGAACTTCCTGGGGACTGGTAAACATTCGGAATGCTCCTTAGGTTTTGGTTTGGGCGGCGGCAGTTGTGAGCCACACGCCACTATCTAGCATAGGCGGTATTTTTTACCCTTGCGTGTCTTTTATGTTTCAAGAACGTTACATTTCCTGCCGCGACACGCCCACGCCACAGCGGTCTGAGCAGCGTCAACACCTTCAAAATAACAACCAGCACAGAAGATACGGGATAATGAAGAGCATGATTGAACGTGAGGACTTAGGCTCGTGGCTTAACGGCGCCCCAAGTAACCAGAAGTACCCTGGTGAGCATTTAGGGCGCCCGCAGAAGGGTCCCGGGGCGATAGCTCGGCCGGGTATTAGGCTGATCGGGTTCCTCATCGACTGGTACGTGTGCTACCTGCCGATCCTACTGTTCGCGGATAATGACCCGTTGCTGACTCTGCTCGTATTCTGGGGGTACACAGTGCTTTTGACCGGGTTCATGGGCCACACACTAGGACACTTGGCGGTAGGAGTGCAGGTACAAACTCTCAACGGGCGCCCGGCTGGTTGGCTCAAAGGGCTAATCCGCGGCACCCTCACCATGCTGATACTTCCGGCGGTCATCATGGACTCCGACGCACGTGGTATCCACGACCGAATCTGCAAAACCGTACTGGTACGGATCCGCTAAACAGGACACTGCTTTAAACAACTGCTGCCCCCAACGCCATACAGCGTTGGGGGCAGCAGCGCACGCACAAAAACTAGCGGCCACGCATCGCGCGACGATCCGGACGCACCCGGTTCGGGTCAACACCCTTAGGGATACCATTCATAGGGTTACGTATGTTATTCAGGGTGCTCAAACGCCCAGAAACATCCTGCATCTCTTTCTGGGTTAGGGTCTTCGGCAGCTTATTCATCGTTTTGACAACGTCTTTAAGCTCCACTTGGTTCTCGTCATGACCGGTCTCAATCACGTGTACCGGAACACCAGGAACTACCCGGTTAAGGTGTTTCTTCTCGGTCCTCACAAGGTTCTGCACGCGAGAAGACGGCCCCTCGGTCACCAGCACAATCCCCGGCTTACCGAGGCCACGGAACACGAGGTCCTGGTGACGGTTAGCCGCCACCGGCTGCTCCTCAACAATCCAGCCGCGACGCACAGAGTTCATTGCCGCACCGGAACGGCCCGGCTGCCCCTCAATCTGGGTGAAAGCTGCGTTCTGCGCGCGCCTGCTCAAAATCAGCATCGCCACAATAGCCGCGGCCGCAACACCAAGAATAAGGAGCGTAATCCAGTTATTCAACAGCACGCCCACCGCCACAAACACGAGCAGGGTCAGTGCAGACCAGAACAACAGAATCCACCCAATGTTCGGGTCGGACTTCTTCGTCATCTGGTAGACCTGCTTCATCTGGGAGAACGTTCCCTGACGTTTAGGCTTCTGCTTCTTCTCTTCTTTATCTGCCACGGTGCTTTCCTTTTAGACAGCTGGGGTATAAGACAGTTGAAACACTGCAAAGAATAATTCTAGCTTACAAACCTGAAGCCCACAGGGTACGACAAGCCCCGCCGCTCCCGAAGAAGAGGGAGTAACGGCGGGGCCTGCCTACAAAGAGTGTCCGGGGCCAAACTACATGCCAGCAGCCACGAGAGAAGCGGCTTCCTGAAGCGCTACGCCGCCATCCTCAATATGAGCCAGGTTATCTGGGATCGTGTAGCCGTTCTTCTTCATTGCTCGTGCCCACAAACGGCCGGCACGGTATGAGGAACGTACCATCGGCCCAGCCATGACACCAGCGAAACCAATCGACTCAGCCATCGCCGAAAGCTCCAAAAATTCGGCGGGCTTTACCCAACGCTCGATAGGGTGGAAAAGCGGACCGGGGCGCAGGTACTGGGTTAGGGTGATAATATCGCACCCGGCGTCGTGCAAATCGCACAGGGCCTCATAAATCTCTTCATTTGTCTCGCCCATACCCAAAATCAGGTTGGACTTCGTGACCATACCGGCTTCTTTACCCTGAGTAATCACATCAAGTGAACGCTCATAACGGAACGCCGGACGAATCTGCCTAAAGATGCGCGGCACAGTCTCCAGGTTATGCGCGAAAACCTCGGGACGAGCATCAATCACCTTCTGCACGTGCTCAGGCTTACCCTTAAAGTCGGGGATCAGCATCTCAACACCGGTGTTCGGGCACATCTTATGAATCTGACGCGTGGTCTCGGCATAGAGCCAAGCACCACCGTCCTCAAGATCGTCACGTGCCACGCCCGTCACGGTGGCATACCGCAGGCCCATCACCTTCACGTTCTTCGCAACCTTAAACGGTTCGGCATAATCCACTGAGGCGGGCTTACCGGTCGCAATATTACAGAAATCGCAGCGGCGAGTGCACTCAGAGCCACCAATCAGATAGGTTGCCTCACGGTCTTCCCAGCACTCGTAAATATTGGGGCAGCCCGCCTCCTCACACACGGTGTGCAAACCCTGACCGCGCGCCAGCTCCCTCATCTCGTTATATTCGGGTCCCACAACAGCCTTAGTCTTGATCCAGTGCGGCTTCTTTTCAATGGGAACCTCAGCATTGCGAGCCTCAACGCGCAGCAGCTTGCGACCCTCAGGCTTAATGCTCATGTATGTTGCTCCTTATAGTGGATGTGCCCTCGGCGTAGTATGGGCTAAAACTTATTTTACGCCCGCTGGTGGCAAGCGAAAACCGGTGTTACGTGGGATACGCCAGCCAAGTAGGCTAATCCCACCTGGGTATTTATACTGCCGCCTGTGCGGATGGGGTTGGTTCAAATGACTCAGCTAACCGGTCGGCATACCGGGTGAGCTCCCGTTCCAGCGGCTCAAGAATCTCAGCAGGGGTCACCGTACGCCCCAGCTGCTCGCTCATGGTGGTCACGCCTGCATCAGTGATGCCGCACGGAATAAATTGCATAAAAGGGGCAGTCTCATTACAGCAGTTAATGGCGAAACCGTGCATTGCTGTGTTTTTTGAAACACGAATACCGATGGCGGCGATTTTCTGATCCGGGGTATGCTCATCCCCTAAAACCCACACGCCAGAACGCCCCTCAACACGCTCACCCTTAATGCCAAACTCGGCCAGCACATTCATAATGATCTCTTCAAGGAGGCGCACATAGGCCACCACATCAATCGGTTCAGGCAAACGAACAATCGGGTAGCCGGTGAGCTGGCCGGGGCCATGCCACGTGAGCTTACCGCCACGGTCAATCTTCACCACAGGAGTAGTCTTATCGGTTGGGTACTCGTGATCCTCAGTGCGTTTACCCGCAGTGATAACAGCCTCATGTTCAAGCAGCAGAATAGTGTTATTGCGGGTTCTTTCAGCAACTTCTGCGTGAATACGGCGTTGCTCATCCAAACTTTCAGTGTAGTTCACATAGTTCGGGGCAAAACCCACGCGCTCAATAATCACGGACATGCCTACTACCTTAGTACCGCAGGCGAGGGATAAAAAATTAGGTACCCCTGATTCGGGTAATGGGCGAACAATAGGCAGGGTGCGAGTGATATACCCGCAAAATATTACAGAATATTACACAGGTCAGGCTGAAGTGCACCTCGGAAACTGTGAAAAATCATCCAACACTTACAACATGTGGATAATATTTGATGCATTTTGAGTATTTTAGGTATAAAAGATATATGGAGAATATTGAGTACCTAAACCTTCTCACCGAGGATGCACGCCGAACCATTTGGCGAGTGGAATATTGCCCTAAACCCTCTGACAATGCGCCGTCCACTGCTCAAACAGGTGAGCACCCGCTGGGCCTCAAACCGGGAATATACACACTTATGCGGCTTAATGCAGCCGATGACTCCGCCCTTGCCGAAGCGCTCTGCTCCCTAGAACCCAACCCTGGTCTAGCCACCCTACTCGCTGTTCAGCACCTTACCGGCACCGCAGAAGCTGCGCAGAAAATAGAGAGCGCCGGAACTCTGCAGTGGTATGAGCCTCTGGAAGCGGGGACTTTATCAGCCCTCCTGGCTGCCCGTGAGCATATTCCCGTTGCGGAGGTGGCCTCCCTGGCCCGCAGTCTGTGCGAAGGTCTAGCTCATCTACACCACCAGGGGTTTATTCACGGAGCTATCTCCACCGAAAACGTGCTGATCTCAACCCATGGCACTCCCAAACTCATTGACACACGCCATGCTCCCGGCAACCTCAGCACCAGTGCACTATCCCTAGCGCAAGCCGAAGACACCCGTGCTCTCGCGCGGCTGCTATGGCACGCCCTCACCGGTAAACCTCCCGCTGCTGCCCACGAACGCATTCCGCTGCCCTTAGCGGCAGAGGACATTACCGAAAATATGGGATACACGCTGGAAAATGTGCTGGATACAGACCTGCCTTCGCTAGAGACTATCGTTGAGGTCTTCAGTAAAGTACAGGCAGTGCCGCTCAACGCCTACCTGAGTGCACCCGAAGATGTGCGGGAACGCATGCCTGCTGCAAGTAACCAACAGCAAGGCAGTAAGAGTAAACCTGTGCAGAACGCACCGGCTGCTAAGGCTCGCCCGAAAGAACCTAAAGCTCGGCAGGAATCATCCAATAAACCACAGAAAAAAATCCTCCAAACCTCCAAGAACCGTATGCTGCTTGGTGCACTCGCTCTCACTCTTGCAGTGGGTGTTGGAGTTGTGAGCTACCAGCTGGGCTCGCACGACAGTGCCCCCGTGCAGACAGCCTCTGCGACGACTGCCGCAAACGAGCACGATGACGAACGCAAAATAATTGAAACTCTTATTGAGGAACGTAACCGTGAACTTACAGAAAAAGGCGCTCCCACACTGCAGGTTCGCTCCCTCACTAAGGTAGAACACAAAGGGGACACGCTGGCACTAACAGCAGAAGTGCAGGCCCCAGGGTACACACCTACAGAAGCTGAGTTACGTGATAAAGGGGTGCGTATGCAAGATGGTATGGCGGTTCAAAAAGTCACCTTTGAACTCCATCAGGATAACGGTCGCTGGCGTATCGCAAGCGCAGTCCCGGTGAGCGAGTGAATGTAGTGCAGTACGCTTACGCTCGTTAAATAAGCGATATAGTGGCGCGTATAAAGATACTCCCCGGGGCTAGGTGCCTCGGGGAGTATCCTTCAGAAATTATCTAGTGCCAGATGGTTGCGACCGCCACATTAATAACAGCGAGCCCACCTACAGCATGTGCTAAACCGGTAGAGATTGGCTCACCAGCTTTATGTTTGCGCTGGCCAATAAACGCGGCAATGGCAACACCGAGTGCCAAAAGAATTTTGACTGCAATTTTAATGTGGTTAACACCGCCGCTCATTTCTGCGATACCCACCAGAATCAGCCCCGTTACAAGCATGAGAAGCGAAGCGTGAAACTGCCCCGGAAGAACTTTTGGGGTGCGGAAATGAGCGACCCACAGACCGATAATGAGTGATGCGCCAATAATGTGTAAAAACACAAGAACGCCGGTAAGAATATGCATGGAAAATATTGTGACACCCTGTCACTAAAATGTCTATTCGTGACGTACCAATGTCGCAGATGAAACATCCCAAGAGGTACAGCGCCATAAAACCTCTCAGCCGCCCACCGCATACAACCAGACATACAAAAATACTCAACGAAAGGCGGCGCCGGTTACATGAACCGACGCCGCCTTCCACATCGTGGCTGTATATACGCTACCTAGCGAGCCTTACAGGCCGACCTCAGCCTCAAAGTTAGCCTCTTCCAGGCGGGTCTTGAGGGTGTACAGGAAGCGACCTGCATCTGCACCATCAACCACACGGTGATCGTAGGTCAGCGACAGGTAGCACATGGAACGGATAGCGATCGAGTCGTTACCGTCCACATCCTTAACAACCATGGGGCGCTTCACGATGCTACCGGTGCCCAAAATAGCCACGTTCGGCTGGTTAATAATCGGGGTGTCGAACAGTGCGCCGAAGGAGCCGATATTGGTGATGGTGAAGGTTGAACCAGCCAGCTCTTCAGGAGCAATATCGCCGGTGCGTGCGCGTCCACCCAAATCGGCAATAGCCTTTGCCAAGCCAGCAATACCCAGGTCTGATGCGTTCCTGATAACGGGAACAAGCAAACCCTTGGGGGTATCTACAGCGATTGCGATGTTCTCGGAATCGGGGTAGGTAATCTGCTTCAGATCCTCGGTCATGGAAGCGTTCAGGGCAGGATGCTGCTGCAGGGCCTCGGTCACAGCCTGTGCGAAGAACGGCAGGAAGGTCAGCTTTGCGCCCTCACGAGCGAGGAAGCCATCCTTAGCCTTGGCACGCAGCTGTGCCACACGGGTCATATCCACTTCGGTGACCTGAGTCAGCTGAGTGGAGGTGTCTAGGGACTCGCGCATACGCTTTGCAATAACCTGGCGGATGCGTGCAGTCTTCTCAACGGTGCCGCGCTTGGGTGAAACCTCGAAGGTGTGAGGAGCCTTGGACGCACCAGCTGCAGCAGCCGGTGCTGCCGATGCGGCAGCGGGCGCAGCTGAGCCCTTAGCGGCAATAGCTGCCTGTACGTCCTGCTTACGGATGCGGCCGCCTACGCCGGTACCCTTCACGGTCGACAGGTCAATATTGTTATCTTTAGCGAGCTTACGGACCAGCGGGGTGACGTATGCTTCGCCATCAGCGGTTGCCGGTACGCCAGCGGCGGGTGCCGGGGTCTCTGCTGCAGGCGCAGCGGGTGCAGCAGGAGCAGCAGCTGCCGGAGCCTCAGCAACAGGGGCCGGAGCAGCAGGAGCAGCCGGTGCCGGTGCGGCGGCAGAGGCATCGCCAATAATAGCTAGAACCTGGCCAACTTCGGCGTCTTCGTCCTCCTGAATGCGGATCTCGAGCAGGGTGCCCGCCACAGGGGAGGGAACCTCGGTATCAACCTTATCGGTGGACACCTCAACCAGCGGCTCGTCAACCTCAACCTGTTCGCCGACTTCCTTCAGCCAGCGGGTAACGGTACCCTCGGTCACGGACTCACCCAGCGCAGGCAAGGTAACTTCCTGACCGGACGCTGCACCAGCGGGAGCAGCTGCGGCCGGTGCCGCCGGTGCTGCGGGGGCAGCAGGAGCTGCAGCGGCGGCGGGGGCCTCTGCAACAGGAGCCGCAGGAGCAGCCGGTGCTGCGCCAGAACCATCACCAATAACTACGAGGGGGGCGCCAACCTCAACGTCCTCATCCTCTTCCACTAGGATTTGCTCAACAACGCCAGCGACGGGGGAGGGAACCTCGGTATCGACCTTATCGGTGGACACCTCAACCAGCGGCTCATCAACGGCAATGGTGTCACCAACGGCAACAAGCCAGCGGGTAACGGTACCCTCGGTCACGGACTCGCCCAATGCGGGCAGTTCTACGGTGTGGGACATATTTTCTTCCCGTTCTCCTTGTGAATGCTTGAATTAGGAAACTGTGTGGCAGGGATACAGCCCACGCGGCCATTCTTTGAGAATGCCGCGTGGAGCATCCGCAAACCTGCGGTTTCGCGGGTGCGAAACCATCTTTTAGGTGGTAGGGGCGCTTAGCCGTGCAGCGGGGTGCCGTTCAGAGCCATAGCGGCCTCACCCAGGGACTCATTCTGGGTCGGGTGCGCGTGGATGAACTTAGCGACATCCTCAGGGAATGCTTCCCAAGCAACCCACAGCTGAGCCTCACCGATCTGCTCACCCATACGCTTGCCAATGGCGTGAACACCAACAATGGGGCCGTTCTTCTCGCGCACAACTTTAACAATACCGCCGGTGCCCAGGATGGAGGACTTGCCGTTGCCAGCCAGGTTGTACTCCGCAACCTCAACGTTATCGGCGCCGAACTTCTCCTTAGCCTTCGGCTCGGAGTAACCGACCGAGGCGATCTCGGGATCGCAGAAGGTGACCTTGGGGATGTTAACGTCTTCAACCACAGAGGGGTTCAGGCCAGCAATTTCTTCTGCCACGAAAATACCCTGCTGGTACCCGCGGTGAGCCAGCTGGACACCAGGAACAATATCACCAACGGCGTAGATATTGCCCACACCGGTGTGCAGACGCTCGTTAGCCAGCACGAAGCCGCGATCCATGGGGATACCCTGCTCTTCATAGCCCATACCTGCGGTGTTGGGGCCACGGCCAACAGCGACCAGAACGATATCAGCCTCAAATACCTTGCCGTCAGCCAAGGTGACCTTAGCACCGTTAGCGTCCTGCTCAACCTTTTCGAACAGGGTGCCGGTGTTGAACTTAATACCGCGCTTCTTGAAGGAACGCTCAAGCACCTTAATGATGGAGGGGTCTTCGTTAGGAACGAGGTTGGGCAGGCCCTCAATAATGGTTACATCCACGCCCATTGCCTTCCACATGGACGCGAACTCGCAACCGATCACGCCGCCGCCAAGCACAATAGCGCTGTTCGGCAGGTAATCCATCTCCAGCGCCTCAGTGGAAGTCAGCACGCGCCCCTCAATGGGCAGACCAAAGGTCTTGGAAACAGAGCCAGAAGCGAGCACAATATTCTTACCCTTGTACTCCGTGCCGTTCACGGTAATGGTGTCTTTGCCGGTGAGCTTACCCTCACCGTTAATAACCTCAACACCCTTCATCTTCAGCAAGCCGGAGAGACCCTTGAACTTGCCCCCAACGATGCCGTCCTTGTAGTTGCGAACCTTACCCATCTCAATGGACTGTAGCTCGGTGTTTACACCGACCTTGGAGGCTTCACGAGCATCCTCAGCCAACTCAGCGGCGTGAAGGTAAGCCTTGGTGGGGATACAGCCGGTGTGCAAGCAGGTGCCGCCCACCTTATCCTTCTCGATCAGGCCAACGGAGAAGCCTAGCTGGCGCGCACGCAAAGCGGTTGCATAACCAGCGGAGCCACCGCCGAGGATGAGGATGTCAAATTCTTGAGCCACGATGTTGCTCCCTTGCATAGGTTGTGGGGGCTCAACCCCCGTGCAAATGAGTTCTTTATCTCTGTGCTTTTCTACCCGCGACCAGCGCACGTATCGGAGGGCGCACGCCAAGTGCAGTGTATAAAAACACTTATCTACAACAATACCCCTGTCGCCGTCGGTTTAAGTTCACTAACGGCAATTTTGCGCTATTAATCGCACAATCCATTCAAAATTTTTCTGTTCCACCTTACGGATACAGTCAAGGTGTGAAATTGTACACAAAAGTGGGTGGGAGGTGGGCTCAGCTAACCCTATTCGCCTCCCACCCAACTCGTTCACCCTTACGGTGTTCTTGACCAGGCTGTGCGCCCCGCGGCGGCTAGGTTGTGACTACTGCGCGTATGACTCAATGAAGTTCACCAGCGTGGCGGTGCCAAAACCGGTGCCTTCCTTCGGGGTATACCCAAAAGGTGACTCTTCATTAAACGCAGGGCCCGCAATGTCAAGGTGAGCCCAGGGAATGCGTTGGCCTTCCACTTCACCCACGAACTCTTGCAGGAATAACCCGGCGATCATCATGGAGCCGTAGCGGCTGCCCATGTTTTTAATATCTGCCACAGGCGAGTTCATTGAGGCGCGCAGGTGCGACTCCAGCGGCATTGGCCAGTATGCTTCACCCGCTGCTTCGCCAGCACGCAGAACACGCTCACGCACCTGCTCATCGCCCATCAGAGCGGCGGTGCGCAACCCTAGCGCCGCCATAGCAGCACCGGTGAGGGTGGCGATATCGACAATGACGTCGTGCTCGTTTTCTGAGGCGAGCGCGATACCATCTGCCATGACTAGGCGCCCTTCAGCGTCAGTATTCAGAACTTCTACGGTGCGCCCGTCACGGATGGTAATCACGTCTTCGGGGCGTAACGATTCGCCCCCGGGCATATTTTCCGCTAGGCAGAGGTAGCCAGTGACCTGAACCGGAATATTCAGCTCCGCAGCGGCAAGAGTGGCCTGAAGGACGGAGGCAGCGCCGGCCATATCGCATTTCATGGTCATCATGGACGCTGCCGGTTTGAGGGAGTTGCCGCCGGTATCAAAGGTAATGCCTTTGCCGACCAGCCCGATGGACGCCTTGGCATCGGCCGGGGTGTATTTTACAACTGCGAGTACAGGTTTGCGGGGAGAGCCCTGGCCTACGCCCGCGATACCCCCGAACCCTTCGGCGAGTAGACGCTCATAGTTGTATACTTCAATGCTCACATCCTCATACTCGGAGACGAGCTGCTGGGCCTGCTGGGCGAAAGACTCGGGGTACAGGTGCGAGGGCGGCTGATTTACCAGATGGCGCGCCTGCTTGGTGGCTTCGCCGAGCACCAGTGCGCGGGTGAGCGCCTCTTCAGCTTCGGCAGGCTGTACCTCGGAGACAATGAGGATGGTTTCAGCCTCATCTTTGACGGAACTGGCCGATTTGCCCCGCATTCCTTTTTCGCTGAAGGAGCCAAGGGTTGCGCCGTACGCTATGGCCTCAATTTCTGCGGGGGCGTTTGTGCCGAAATCAATGGCGATCTCTTCTGCGCCAATGAGCTGGCGGGTGGCAGAACCAGCAGCGTAGCGGAAAGCTGCGAGGCGTTCGGCGGCATTGGTTGTTTCCTGCCCCAAACCGATGAGTGCGATGGTGTCGGCCCCTGCGTCTTCCGCGCCGGGGAGTCGAAGCAGCTGATCGGCGGCCCCGGTGGCGCCAAGAGCCTCTAGGAGCTCATTGATACCTTCGACGGTTTCCTGCGAGAGGGCGCAGGGGGCTAAGCGAGGGCTTTCTTCACCCGCGTAAACCCCTACAACAAGGACATCTGATTCGAGGGATTCAAGGTTGGTGGGGGCCACGGAGAGGGATAGGGACATAGGGTACTCCTTCGTGCTGGGTGGGGCCCGGGCAGAGGTGGGCGCCTAGTTGACTAGGGTGTGCACACACTGTGCGTGCACGTGAGGCAACATCTACAGATGGTGCGTATCATCCTCTACTGTACACCGCAGGCAGCATATAGACGCGGGAAAACCTGCCCATAAGTGAGAGTGTTTTGCGTAAGTAAAGTGATGAATATCATTAGTAAATCTGTTCACCGTGCGCAAATTGGGGGGTGTAAACCCCGGTATTCCTCTCATGTATGTTTTAGACTGAAATGAATTATCTAATGCGCTGGGGTATGGTGCGGTGAATGTCAATCGTAGACGAGGGCCGCGCGCGGCGAGATTCCAGGAAGGAGTAGTAGATGTTAAACCCTGACGACCTTTACCTGGCAAAAAATAGTATTCTCAGCGATGAACGTCTGCGCGATTTACCGCTTGTTGTGGCCTTTTCCAGTCCTCAGGATGCCGGGGCTACAGCTGGTCAGTTCGGCACCTTCCTATTAGACAACCTGAAACATGTGGCTATTGCGGAGTTTGATAGCGATCAGCTGCACGATTACCGGGCACGTAGGCCGCACATCGTTTTTAACCGTGACCACTTTGAAGACCCAGTTTTTCCGAAGCTGAAATTATATGTGGTGGAGGACAGCCTTGATAAACCGTTTCTGCTGCTGACAGGCTCGGAGCCAGACTTTCAGTGGCAGCGTTTTCAGCAGGCTATGCTCGGTATCGCCCAGCGGCTGCAGCCCTCCCTGGTGGTGTTTATATCGGCGTTTCCTATGCCGGTGCCTCATACGCGGCCTGTGCCGGTGACCGCCCACGGCTCCCGCAAAGACCTTATTGACGGTATTTCTGCATGGCGCCCTAAAGCGGAACTGCATGCGAATATGACGAACCTGCTTGAGGTTCTTTTCACGGAGCACGGATTCGACACGGTCGGATTCGGGGTCAATGTACCGCAGTATATTTCGGATGCCGACCTGCCCCAGGGCACTCTCGCCGCATTGGAGTATGTAACGATGGCTACGAGGCTGTCTTTACCGACCGATCAGCTGCGGGAGGCTGCACGCACCGTACACGGGCAGATTAATGAGCAGATGGCTCAGCATCCCGAAGTGCAGTCAATGGTTTCCAGCTATGAAGAGAACTATGATGCGAACTATCGGTCGTCCAATATGCTGATTCCGCTCTCGCAGCGGGATGCCGATAAGGTGCTGGGGCGTGATGAGATTGGGGCGCTCTTTGAGCAGTTCCTGCATGAGCGGGAGTAGGTCGCGAGGGTAACGTTCACAAAACTTCATAATGAGAGGGCCCCCTGTGGATATCGCTGGTAGTGCTATCCACAGGGGCTATTTTCTGCACTGCTTAGAGTTACCATCCACATTTTTATATCATTTGATGTATTAAAGATTGCTTTGAGTCATTATGTAGCCATGACTTCTCAGAACTTCAACACCGTAAAAACGTGTATTCGCACCTGTAAAGACATGGCAGCGATTATGCTGCACCAGCTGGGCTACTGGCCGCAGGAATCCTTCGTGGTGGTCGCTCTAGCTGCGCACAATATTGGCCCTTGTGTGCGCATTGACCTGCCCGGCCCAGAAGATAATACCGCCGCATATCTGCACCGTATTTTCAGTCTGCTGCCAGCAACTATTGACGGAGCGCAACCCATCGACCGGTTCATCGCTTTCTACTGCACAGCAGACCGCGATAACCTACGTGCACGCCAAACTGCCAGCGGAACCCGAACACTGCCCAGCACCTCAGAACGTGAGCGTGATGCCGCAATAGCGCATCGCGTTGAACGGTGGCTTCCGCTGCTGACCAACTCCACCGTCACCGGTGGGCTGGAATGCTTCGACTGCATCGTTCTGGGAGACACCACTATCTGGGAGCTATCACATGAGCAGAACAGGCTTATCTTCGCCGGTTTTGTAGAAGATATTCTGATGAGCCCCTACCATCTAGCCCAGACTGTACGGGGTGAAAGTATCGCCGCAACCGCATCCGAGGCGCGCACCACCAACCCGTGGGATACCGCAGCCACCGCAGATACTGGCGCCCGAGAAGACTGGGAAGCTGCAGCAGAGCTCTGGTACCGCACATACACCCAGGAATATCAGCTACGACACGCTGAAGGGGAAGACCCTCACCTCTTGCAGGCGCACTCCTACTGTCAGCAGAAAGGGGCTGAGCTCTGCTACTGGGAAACCGCACTAGAAGCAATACGCTGGGTGATGCGCACCTTAGCAGCAGGTCAAAGAACCACTGTGGGGGATAGGATGCGTCAGCTTCTACCCGCAGAGGTAGCCGGATATCTGGCTGCTAGCCTCAACACGTACGGCACGATTAACTTAGTGACGTACTGTGCGGCAGCCACCCTCACAGATTCGCTGCGGGTGCTTGAAGGATACGGCGGACGGTTCACGGAGCCAGCACCCACCACCACGGGGGAGGGCACCGCCATTGAGCCGGGTAGTTACGGGGCTCCTCCGCGCCGCCGTAACACACTGCCCTCTTCATTCCTGCAGACACTGCACGGTAAACAACACCGGGTGGGGTCCCCATCGGGCGTCCGCACCGGTTGGCACGACTGGGTGCGCCGCACACATCTGACAGTGCAACGCAGCGCCACCGATGTCAGCCAAACGCAGACAGACTACGCGGAAGCAATGGCACGTCTGCTGTGCGGGACAGACCAAACAGTCAGTCCCCGCTGGGAACGTCTTAACGCTCTTGAAGTACTCTGTTCTTTGCTCATTCCCGCAGCCTGCGGTGAGCCGCTGGGGCGGCTGCGCATTGTTCAAGCCTGGATCAACTGGATGCGCGGAACCAGTTCATATGCGAACCTGCTGAACGAGGAAGCGCACCGCCACGTGCAGGAGCACACTCCGTTGGATGATGCCCTTCACCTTGGGCTGCTGCCCCTGTGGTTAGGCGACTCCGCCCGGTGCTGGCGCGGGCCTGCACGTTTTAGCGTCCTCAACGTATACCCCGTCGCCACGTAGGTACAAGCGGCCCTGCCGTAGGGAAGGGCAGGGAATAAGAAAATGCTAAAACCAGCTCTGGCAGGCGCGCCTTAGTTGAAAAAACCTAAGATTCTGTAATACTTGGTACTGACCCCGTAAAGTCAATGCACCCATGGTGTATCTTCAGCAGGGGACGAATACGCCCGGAATATTCTGCGGTGTGTGAGCATTAAACCGTCACATTTCGTCTCTGAAAGAAGCCTAGGACTTGACAGGGTCTTAGGTGTTTTGCAGACAAAGCACCCCGTAACTGAGCTAGAAAGGGTTTTCGTGTCAACTGCCACCAGCAAGAAAGCCGCAACCAGTGAAGCTACTGATGAGGCTGTAGCCGACACCCCTCAGAAGAAAACCACGCGAACCAAAAAAACCGCCAGCGCCAAATCTACGACCACAAACAGTGAAGGTGCCGGAGCGAAAACCACTAAGACCGCTGCTAAGGCGACAACAACTAAGAAACGTGCGACGAAATCCACGACCAAAGCTGCTGCCGCTAAGGCTTCCAGCAGCGCGGAAGACGGAGCCTCTGACGCCGCCGAGACTGAGACAAAGCCTAAACGCACCCGTAAAACTGCTACCGCTACTAAGGCTAAGGCCGCGCCCAAACGCGGACGCAAGAAGAAAAGCGATGACGAGTTCGACCTTGACCTTGACCCGGACGCCATTGACGGTGAACCCCTAGAATCTGAGGCCGATGAAGAAGCCGAAGAGGATGAAGAAGCCGTCGCCAAAAAGGAAGAGAAAAAAGCCGCCGAAGAGGTGGCGGCTAAAGGCTCTGGCTTCGTGCTGACCGCCAGCGATGATGACGATGCTCCCGCCCAGCGCGTCGTTACCCCCGGCGCAACGGCCGACCCCGTGAAAGACTACCTGAAACAGATCGGTAAAGTCTCACTCCTGAACGCGCAGCAGGAAGTCGATCTTGCAATGCGCATTGAAGCTGGCCTGTATGCGGAGCACAAACTCGCCGACAACCCCGACATGGATCCGAAGCTCAAGAAGGAACTGCGCTGGGTCATCCACGACGGTAAGCGTGCGAAGAACCACCTGCTGGAAGCGAACCTGCGCCTCGTGGTCTCACTCGCTAAACGCTATACGGGCCGCGGAATGCTATTCCTTGACCTTATTCAGGAAGGTAACCTGGGTCTGATTCGTGCGGTCGAGAAGTTCGACTACTCGAAGGGCTTTAAATTCTCCACCTACGCCACCTGGTGGATTCGTCAGGCGATTACCCGCGCAATGGCGGACCAGGCGCGTACTATTCGTATTCCTGTGCACATGGTTGAGGTTATTAATAAGCTCGCCCGTGTGCAGCGCCAAATGCTTCAGGATTTGGGGCGTGAACCCACCCCCGAAGAGCTCGGTAAAGAGCTGGACATGGCTCCCGAAAAGGTTATTGAGGTGCAGAAGTACGGGCGCGAACCTATTTCTCTGCACACGCCGCTGGGTGAGGACGGCGATTCCGAGTTTGGCGACCTGATTGAGGACTCGGAGGCTGTTGTCCCGGCCGATGCGGTGTCATTCACTCTTCTTCAAGAGCAGCTGCACTCGGTGCTTGATACGCTCTCCGAACGTGAAGCGGGCGTGGTTGCTATGCGATTCGGCATGACCGACGGGCAGCCGAAGACTTTAGACGAAATCGGTAAGGTCTACGGCGTGACACGTGAGCGCATCCGTCAGATCGAATCGAAGACCATGTCGAAACTGCGTCACCCCTCGCGTTCGCAGGTGTTGCGTGACTACCTGGACTAGGGTCTTCGACCTAGCATAAGGCTGCGTGCCACAAACCAATGATGCGGTGCCTGAGCTTGAATAGCTCAGACACCGCATCATTTTTGCATAAATATTCATTTAATGGTTAGTTTCCTCTAGTGGTTAGTTTCTTCCCGGGGATGGCTTAAGAATTATGGGCATGGGCAGAATGCTTAATAAATACCCACCCCATTGCGGCGGTCGGCACCAGTGCTAGGGCAGCATTGATACCGGGGTGAGTGTTCCCGTTCTGCAGCGTGAGGGTATAAACCCAGGACGCTCCAAAAATGCAGAATGCAAGAATAAGCCACGTGCTCACCGGGTTATTGGGGTCTTCTGACTTGCGGAAATCCGGGTTAAGAAACGCGGTGAGAATAAGCAGGGCGAGGGAGCCCCCAATGGCGAGCCACCCTAATGCGCTGAGGACACTGAAAACCATCATGAAAAAGGCGCAGAGGAAAAGGAAATAGGGGCCGAAAGTGCCGGTGTTATTCTTCATGGTGCTCACTCCTTGAGGCATCTTTCAATATATTATATATACGACACAATGAATTTTTCTACAGTTTGTGTGTTTTATCTCGCATGGTGGGAATTGCGGGGAGATATATACGAGGAACTCGCAAACCGTTACATGCAGCACACAAACATGCTCTAATGGGGTGTGGGCGTACGGCGCCGAAATATTTCAGGATCGTGTTTGGGGCATTGAGGAATATATGACGAATAAACAGGCAGAGATACTAGAACGGGCTCGCGCTTTACTGGCTGAGATGAATGTGGGACACCAAGTTCCCACGATGCGTATCAATACACAATTCGCTAAGTACAAGACGCTGCCGGTCACCGCCTCCAAAATCGGAGGAGTGCCGTACCTACCCAAGGGCCAGGACGGTCCCGTAGACGTTAACGGTGAACCTTTGCATATGATTGCGCAGATTAACTGCGCCGATTTGCCACCAAATAGTATTTACCCGGCGGAGGGGCTGCTGCAGTTCTGGATTAGTCCGACCGAGACCGATACGGAAGATTACACCTCATCACGATATGATCGCGTGATCTACTATCCCAAGCTGGGAAAAGCGAACAGGAAGGCTCATAAACTAGTCATTACCGAGGATAATGGCTTTATATGGCCTCTTTTGGGCGGAGAATACGCCCTGAGTTTTGAGCCTGAAAATCTAGAGCCCGGGCTAAAACTCAAACAATACAGTACTGGGCAGTTATTTACGCGGTTGTGGAATGAACGCTACCCGCAGGAGCAGATTGAAAGTCCTTGGGATCTTGATGAACTTGCAGGGATTGAAGGCGATGACCTTGCGAGTACCTTTTATGAAGATCTTGATCACCACCAGCTGGGCGGTGTTCCCGAGTATATCGACTGGGACCCCCGAGATGACAATGAAGAATGGAAAGACTACACGATCAATCTGCTCACTCTTGTCTCTGCGGATGATGACACCATAACCATCATGTGGGGCGATGCCGGAGTGGCAAACTGGCTGATTACCCCAGAGCAGCTAAAGAATTTAGATTTCTCGAAGGTCTTTTATTCGTGGGATAGCTGCTAAAGAAAATACACCATGAACACTATTTTTGAGCGGGTCAAACACCTTAATCATCTGCTGAGCCAGCAGGATCGTAAACCCACTGTGCGCATCATTCCTCGCGCAGTTCAGGGAACGGTGTCAGTGACCGCCTCTAAATGTGGGGGAGTGCCGTACCTACCTGCAGGGGCGCAGGCCCCCACTAACCAGGATGGTAAGCTGCTGGGTATGGTCGCGCAGATTAACTGTGCTGAGTTACCCAAAAATGAGCTTTATCCCAAGACCGGGATACTTCAGTTCTGGCTGGATCCGTATGATGAGTTGGGACTGGGCATCGACCTGAAGAACCCGGTGTCGCAGGTCAATACTCGCGTGATCTATTATCCCCATCATAGGGACACAAACCCGTGCGCCCACACTCTTGTTATGCCAGATCAAGAGAAACAAACCGAGATGGAATTTATGGCCTGGCCGGTACACGTGGATCAGGGATGGGAAATCGG
Organism: Rothia aeria; assembly: GCF_016726365.1. Taxonomy (NCBI): domain Bacteria; kingdom Bacillati; phylum Actinomycetota; class Actinomycetes; order Micrococcales; family Micrococcaceae; genus Rothia; species Rothia aeria. The sequence goes on from NZ_CP068102.1 coordinate 2,401,913, forward strand.
ACTCAGCTTTGAAGAAGCCTCAGAAGGAATAACCCCACAGAATTGGTGGGTCTACCAGAGCCGGTTTGTAGAGTTGTGGAATGAACTATACCCCCAGCAGCTTATCGGTGATTTTACGGGTATTGATGCATACGCGCCCGCAGATGAGGAACGCCCGAGCGTAATGTTCTACCGCGACATAGCTCAGGGAAGCTACCACAAACTTGGCGGGCACCCAGAGTTTACCCAGCAGGACCCGCGTCAAGAGCATGATGGGTTCGATAACTACACAATCAACCTGCTCACCATGTTCTCTGAGGACGCTGAAAAATTTGTTACTGTTTGGGGAGATCAGGGCACTGCAAACTGGCTAATAACCCCGGAACAGCTGAAGAACCGAGACTTCTCGAAAGTCCTTTTTGAATGGTCCTGCGGTTAGCTGCAACTATCAATAAGACTGGTGAAAACGAAAGTCAGGTATTGGGAGGAAAATATTATGGGCCGTACAGTAGCTAAAGAGGCACGGAAAATCGCGGCAGAAATCACTGCCGCCACACGGCAGCCAGTAATCCGTATTAAAACAGCCGGTGCCAAAGCACCGCTGCCGGTGACTGCCTCGAAGTTTGGCGGCGCCCCGTACCTGCCTGCCGGGGCTCAGGCACCCACCAATGAAAGCGGGAAACCCTTAGGGATGATCGCGCAGATTAACTGTACTGAATTACCCAAAAATGAGCTTTATCCCAAGACCGGGATACTTCAGTTCTGGATTGATTCCGGCGAAGAAGAAGGCGATGAAAACTGGGGCTTCAACGCCAATGATATAGCCAACCAGGCGAATATTCGGGTTATTTACTACCCCCAGGTGGGTGAAGCCACCCCTGCGGGGCACCCCGCAGTCACCGCAGCACGGAGCGAAGACTGGCCTATCTACCCGCCAGAGGCTGAGCTTGCGCTCACCTTTAAGAAAAAACATGAGAGCCTGAGCGACACAAGCCGTGAATTTGAGGCCCGGTTCGTACACCGGTGGAACGAGAAACACCCAGAGCAGACTATTAACGAGGTCTACGAGATAGACCGCCTGCACGATGGGGAGAATATTGCCTACGACCTGACCGACAGCACTGAGTACCATAAGCTTGGCGGGTACCCCAGCTTTGTGCAGGACGACCCGCGCGAGAACAACCCAGAACTGCAAGAATATACGGTTAACCTGCTCACCATCGCCTCCGAGGAAGCAAAAAATGATGGTGACGGTGACATTATGTGGGGCGATATGGGTACCGCAAACTGGCTGATCACCCCCGAACAGCTGAAAAACCGGGACTTTTCAAAAGTCCTTTTTGAATGGAATTGCGGGTAAAAACTTAGCGGAGGTGCAGATAAAAGCTAATGCACCGCCGCAAACACAAAACTATGCGTTGACGGCGGGGAATATTTTATCTTCTGCATTGTGCCTTCGAATGCATGACGTACGTGCACGCACCGCGAGAAAAAACGTGCTCTAATAGTGTTCACAGATTCCGCACCAGTACCACTAGAAGCACAGGAGCAGATATGGGAAAAATTCTCGACCAGGCGCGTGAGGTTATTAAACGCATAGAAGAAAATGACCAATCACCCACGGTGCGCATCACAGCCACGGCGGCTGCTGAGCCGCTACCGGTGACATCCTCCAAATTTGGGGGAGTGCCGTACCTGCCCGCCGGGGTGGACGCCCCCGCCAATAAAGAGGGGCAGCCCTTGGGGATGATCGCGCAGATTAACTGTGCCGAGCTGCCTCAGAACACTATTTACCCTGAGTCTGGGATGCTCCAGTTCTGGATTGACCCGGGTGATGAAGAAGCACTCTGGGGTATGGACGACACCATTGCCGACCGTACCCAAAACGGCTACCGGGTGATCTACTACCCCGAATTGGGCGAACCTAACCCGGATGCGCGCGCAGCCAAGGCGAACTGGGACGATTACGGGTGGCCGATTTCTCCCGAAACTGTCGAATATGCGCTCAGCTTTGAGGCGGCATTGGGCGATAAATGGTCGCTGATGAACGAGACCGCCGAAGCTTTGTTTGTTGATACATGGAATGAGCTGTACCCCGAAACACCAATCGAGGATTTCTTTGATGAGATCGACGAGCTGGGCGAAGACCGTGTTACAGACACGATTGACCGGGAAACCGAGGATCAGCTGACCCACAAGATCGGTGGCGAGCCTATTTTCACACAAAACGACCCGCGCGACTTCGCTGATGATTTGCGGGACTACACGGTGAACCTGCTGACCATGATCTCAGTATCTGACGGTAACTGGGCTGACCCCAACACCCCTACAATCATGTGGGGCGATGTGGGTACCGCAAACTGGCTGATCACCCCCGAACAGCTGAAAAACCGGGACTTTTCGCAAGTTATTTTCGAATGGTCCTGCTGTTAGCCGCACCGGTTTTTCAAAGGATAATGGCGTGCGCTTCCGTATATGAGGCGCGCGCGCCATACACCCTATAAGGAACAAGAACGATGACGATAACAGACAGAGCTCGGTCTGTGGTAGCGCAAATGGTGAACTACCAAAGGGATAAAGTTCCCATTACCGTACGTGCAGCAGATGCGCCGCTGCCGGTGACTGCCTCGAAGTATGGGGGTGTGCCGTACCTGCCCGCCGGGGTGGATGCGCCCCTTGGCTCCGACGGGCAGCCCTTAGGGATGATTGCGCAGATTAACTGTGCCGAGCTGCCGAAGAACACTATTTATCCTGAGTCTGGGATGCTTCAGTTCTGGCTCAACCCACGGCACCCCCAATGGGGGATGAACATCAACGATGGGCTGCCCGGGGCAGATGCGCGCGTCATCTACTGGAAAGAACTGGGCGCAGCTAACCCGCACGCCTGCGCCGTTGAGGCAAACTGGGAAGAACACTACTGGCCGATTGACCCGCCCACACGCGAAATATCGCTTATTTTTGGCCCGCCGGAGACGCCAGACCCCATGCTCACCTGGGGAGACCATGAGCAGTTTATTGAGATCTGGAACGAACTCTACCCCGACCAGGCAATTGAAGAAATTGAAGAGCTGGAAGACCTCGTGGAAGAGGCCGAAGAGGACGAGGATATTCTAAGCGCAATAGCCGATGAGGCGGGCTACCACCAGCTGGGCGGGTACCCTGTTTTCTTTGATGACGACCCGCGCCGTAATAACCCCGAGCTAGAAGAATATACGGTGAACCTGCTAACTATGGGCTCGGAGTCGTACCGTCTGGGAAGCACCGAGCTCTTGTGGGGAGACGCCGGGTACGCAAACTGGCTGATCACCCCCGAACAGTTAGCAGCCCGTGATTTCTCGAAGGTTCTTTTCTGGTGGTGGCAGAGCTAAAACACCTAGAGCTGCACATTAGACAGCTAGCCTCTTAGGGCGTGCCAAAGAACGCCTGAGAGGCACCTTGCCAGCAGGCGGGGTATTGGGCAAGACAGCAATATTGCTGAGCCGTGAGGCTAAAAACAACTAAGAGAAAAAACCACCCACAAGGAGAAGCTATGAACACACCGGTTCGTATCCTTGAACAGATACGCGCAGTGACCCAACTGGTGAACGCAGGCGCACAGAAACCCGCGCTGCGCATTACCACTAATGTGCCGGATGCCCCGTTGCCGGTGACTGCCTCGAAGTTTGGGGGTGTGCCGTACCTGCCCGCTGGGGTGGATGCGCCCCTTGGCTCCGACGGGCAGCCCTTAGGGATGATTGCGCAGATTAACTGTGCCGAGCTGCCGGAGAACACTCTGTACCCCGAGTCCGGGATGCTTCAGTTTTGGATTGCCCCGCGCCCCGGCTGGGGTGCCGACCCTACCGCACCAACCAGCCCCCTCAACAACCGGGTGATATATTACCCCGAACTCACAGACCCCAATCCGCACGCCCAATCGGCACATATCGACTGGGAGGCCGACAAATTTCCTGAATACGTGTGGCCCATACGACGGGGCACCCCGGAACTGGCGTTAAAGTTCGCGCCTGCGCTTCATAACCCGCTTCAGTATCTGCGTGAACCGTTTGATGAGCTTTTCACACAGTACTGGAACGAGAGGTACCCTGCACAACCCATTGATGGGTATGAGGACGCCATTAGTCTGGGCCGCGCCACAGGCGGGGACGGGATAAACATTGGGGAAGAGCTCGGGGCAGACGACATTATTAACCAGCTGGGCGGGTACCCCGAAACATTTAACGATGACCCAAGGCAGCATCCGGCCTTCGCTAAGGGTTACACGTTCAACTTACTCACCATGGGAACAGAGTACGAACTAGACCCTGATGTGAAGTGGGGGTATTTTGGGGCCGCGAACTGGCTGATCGCCCCGGAGCAGTTAGCCTCACGCGATTTCTCCGATGTTTACTATGAATGGAACGAACACCCCGCTAAACTTCGGTGGAGCTAAAAACTCCCCACCCGCTGCGGAACGAGCGATAAACCGGGGCGGTAAACAACAATAAACGGCGCGCACCCTGAGCTTTTCAGGGTGCGCGCCGCAACAACAAGAAACTTACAGGTGGGAGGTCTGATCATCCCAGGTAGTGCCCGCAATAGCCTTCACCCCGGCCTCGTTCGCGCGAGCGTGGTGGCCGCAGAACAGCAGGTCATGACCCGAAGGAAGTACAGCCCGAACATAAGCCTGCGCGCCGCACACATCGCAGCGGTCACGGGAGGTCAGCTGACGTACCTTGGCGGGGTCGAGAGTGGAGTTCACGGTCATTGTTCACCCTTCAAAATGTAGAGAAACGAGTGCTAACTCTATGCAACCATAAACCCACCTGCTGAGCCTACCCTCTTAGTCGCCTTTCGCTCTGAGCGTCCGAACTGCACCCGGACTACAAATAGCACCACATTGCTTTTACTGGGAGAGAGGGGAGAACAGACCCGAGGAGCAGCCCCCTTCACCAGATGCTGGTTCGGCGTGGGCGCGCCCGACAATGACCTGCTAAGCCGTTTCTGGGCACAAGCCACGATAGAATAGACCTACGAAGAAAACCGTTGTGAAAGGGAAAGACTTGGCCGCGTCGAACTACACCGCCCGCCACCTCTCAGTACTTGAAGGTTTAGAAGCGGTGCGCAAGCGCCCCGGCATGTATATTGGCTCGACTGACTCGCGCGGGCTCATGCACTGCCTGTGGGAGATTATCGACAACTCTGTTGATGAGGCATTGGCGGGGTACGGTCAGTCAATCCAGATTATTCTGCACCGTGACGGTTCGGTAGAGGTGCAGGACGACGGCCGAGGCATCCCCACCGATATTGAGCCGCGCACCGGGCTATCGGGCCTGGAGGTGGTCTTCACCAAGCTGCACGCGGGCGGCAAATTCGGCGGCGGCTCGTACACGGCCTCCGGCGGTCTGCACGGGGTGGGTGCCTCCGTGGTAAACGCGCTGTCATCCCGCCTGGATGTGCAGGTGGATCGCGGCAGTAAAACCTACCAGATGTCGTTCCGCCACGGCATGCCCGGGCGGTTCGACTCCGGCCGCACCCCCAAACCGGAGGACACGTTCACCCCGGCCGCAGAAGGCGCCGAGGCGCTGCAGATTGTGGGCAGAGCAAAACGGGGCGTCACCGGAACCCGCGTGCGCTACTGGGCTGACCCGCAGATCTTTACCCCTGATGCACGGTTCAGCTACGAAGATCTGGTTTCACGCGCCCGGCAGACCTCGTTCCTGATTCCCGGGCTGCGCATCGCCATTAGGGACGAACGCCGAGTGCCCGGAACCCCCGGCGAGTTCGGCCCCCACGAAGAAGTTTTTCAACATGATGGCGGCATTAGTGAGTTCGTAGAGTTCTTAGCGCATGACAGCGCGGTAACCGATATCTGGCGGTTTACCGGGCGTGGCTCATTCACCGAAACCGTGCCCGTGCTGGGGGAGGACGGCCGCTCCCAGCTCACCGACGTGGAACGTGAATGCGAAGTTGATATTGCCCTGCGCTGGGGGATAGGGTACGAGACCACTATCCGTAGTTTCGTCAATATTATTGCCACCCCCAAAGGCGGCACCCACACCACCGGGTTTGAGCAGGGGCTGCTGCGCACCTTCCGCAAACATCTGGCCGATAATGCCCGCAGGTTCAAAGTCGGTAACGACAAGATCGAGAAAGACGATGCGCTGGCCGGGTTAACGGCGGTGCTGACGGTGCGCCTGGCCGAGCCGCAATTTGAGGGGCAAACCAAAGAGATTCTGGGAACCCCGGCGGTGCGGCAGATTGTGCTGAAAGTGGTATCTGACCAGCTCAAGGCGCGCCTGCAGGCGACCGGGCGGGCCGATAAGGCGCAGGCAAATGCCCTGTGCGAGAAGGTCGTCTCGGAGATGAAAACCCGCATCTCGGCGCGGGTGCATAAAGAGGCGCAACGCCGTAAAACCGCCCTGGAATCCTCGTCAATGCCGACCAAGCTGGTGGACTGCCGCTCGGGGAACGTGGAACATTCTGAACTGTTTATTGTGGAGGGTGACTCCGCACTGGGCACAGCCCGCCTGGCGCGGTCTTCCTCATACCAAGCGCTGCTGCCGATTCGCGGTAAAATCCTGAACACCCAGCGCGCCTCGGTCTCTGATATGCTCGCCAACGCCGAATGCGCAGCGCTGATCCAGGTGATTGGGGCCGGATCCGGGCGAACCTTCGACCTTCAGGCAGCCCGCTACGGCAAAGTGATTATGATGACCGATGCTGACGTGGACGGGGCGCACATCCGCACCCTGCTGCTGACCCTGTTTTACCGGTATATGCGCCCGCTCATTGAGGACGGGCGTGTGTACGCCGCCGTGCCGCCTCTGCACCGGGTGGAGGTTATTAACCGGGGCAAACCTAATGAGATGGTGTACACCTACTCGGAGCGGGAACTGCATGAGCTGCTTGATAGGCTTACTGCTGAAGGTAAGGGGTATAAGGAGCCGATTCAGCGGTATAAGGGCTTGGGCGAGATGGACGCCGACCAGCTGGCTGAGACTACTATGGACCCGCGCCACCGTATGCTGCGGCGCATCCGGGTGGAGGATGCGGAGGCGGCAGAGCGCGCTTTTGCCCTGCTCATGGGGTCGGAGGTGGCCCCGCGTAAGGAGTTCATTATTGCCGGTGCACACCAGCTGGATCAGGAAAATATCGACATTTAGCACACCCTGAACACAAAATGGTGACAATACTCACTGTGTGTTTTCTCATAGATAGTTTATGACTGTAACAAAGTGGCTGTTTAGTGCTTGCAAAAGCACTATCCGGGCCACTTTTGTTCATTGCCCGACCCGCCTGCCAGGGGATGGGGCCTGCGGGGCATGGTTTGTTGCCGTTCATGCCGCGACGGAGTGTGCCTATAAATAATGATTTACGGGTAAATACTTTCAAAAAGATGATAGCGTTTAATCCACCTTTAGACCCTAGTCAAGCCTCACCCCGCCCCCCTCAAAATTCGCATGATTTATGCCGAAAATAAAAGGTTGTAATGTAAGAGGCATTGCACTTATATAATCGCCGGATCTATGGCAGATCCGGCGACAACCACATAAGCACTACACACTAAGAAAAGGACCGCTATGGATCCCCTTGATGTTGGGCGGTGGCAGTTTGGCATCACCACCGTGTACCACTTCTTCATGGTGCCGCTAACTCTCGGGTTGGGTATGGTCGTCACCTACCTGTACCTGCGTTACGTCTTCACCAAAAAAGACGAATACAAGCGCATGACAAAGTTCTGGGGCAAACTGTACCTCATTAACTTCATTATGGGTGTGGCCACCGGCCTGGTGCAGGAATTCCAGTTCGGCATGGCCTGGAGTGAGTACTCCCGATTCGTGGGCGACGTCTTCGGCGCCCCCCTAGCGATGGAAGGGCTGTTCGCGTTCTTCGTCGAATCAACCTTCTTAGGCCTATGGATCTTTGGCTGGGACAAACTCAAGCCCAAGGTACACGCCTTCTGCCTTTTCGCCGCCGTAGCCGGCTCATGGATCTCGGCGTACTTCATTCTCGCCGCAAACTCGTGGATGCAGCACCCCGTCGGCGTTGAAATGATCGACGGCCGCCCCCGCCTCGTTGATATCTGGGCTGTGCTCACCAATAACACTGTGCTGCTGACCTTCCCCCACGTGATCTTCGGTGCTATCCAGGTTGCTGGCGGGTTCATGGTCGGAATCGCCTGGTACAAGCTGTGGCGCCGCCGCAAAGACGGCATCGACACCGTAGAGGACAGCAAAGTTGTGGTCGGCGACGCCGAAGTCGGAGGCCGCGACAAGAAAGACTACCTGGTATGGTTCCGCTCCCTGCGAGTAGGCGCCGTAGTAGGCCTCATCGGCTTTATGGGCGTGGGGCTTAGCGGGCACATGCAAGCGCAGCTGATGATCCACCAGCAGCCCCTGAAAATGGCGGCCGCTGAGGCAGCCTGCCACGACGGCACCGGCTTCTCGGTACTGTCCATATCATCCCCCGGCGCGCAGGACTGCGACAAAGTACACGCCGTCCTTGAGATACCCGGCGCCCTCTCCTTCCTAGCGCACGATAATTTCACCACCGAGGTGAAAGGCGTGAACACCCTGCTGCCCGAATACAAAGAAAAGTACGGCACGCACCTGGCCAACAACCCCCTCTACGGTGAGCGTGCAGGCCAAGAAATCCAGTACCTGCCGCTCATGGAAGTCACCTACTACGGGTTCCGCGGCATGATCACCTTCGGCGGTATCGGCGCCCTCTCATACGTGTACGTACTGTGGGTGACCCGCAAGAAAGGAACCGGCACCGTCCCAGAAGCTAAATGGTTGAAGAACCTCGCAATCCTGGGTATTCTCGCCCCGTTCTTCGGCAACGCCCTGGGGTGGATCTTCACCGAAATGGGCCGCCAGCCGTTCGTGGTGGCACCCAACCCTGAGGGTGACCCCGCCGTCATGATGTTCACCGCCGCCGCCGTCTCACCCGGTGTTTCAGGCGAAGAGATCCTGTTCTCCCTGATCTCCCTCGGGGCGGTATACGGCATCCTGATGGTAGTCGAAATCTACCTACTGGTTAAATATGTGAAATCCGGTGTGGTGGCCGCAATGCCCGAACTCGTGCAATCCCACCATGACGACGCCGACAAAGACGGCGCCGCACAACGGGACGTGCTGGAGTTCGCCTACTAGGCGCCAAGGATTGAAGGACTCAACATCATGAACTTCGACTTTAATATTTTCGCGGGCCAGCCGACACTACCAACCATCTGGTTCGTGGTGGTTGGCGTGTTCTGGATCGGCTACCTCATCCTTGACAGCTTCGATTTGGGCGTGGGGATGCTCATGAGCCGTTTCTTCGCCAAGAGCGAGCAGGAACGCCGCCTGCTGCTGAACACTATCGGCCCCGTCTGGGACGGCAACGAAGTGTGGGTGGTCACCGGCGGCGCGGCAACATTCGCCGCATTCCCGCTATGGTACGCGTCCCTGTTCTCGGCACTGTACGTTCCGCTGACGCTGGCGCTGCTGGCACTGATTTTCCGTGCGGTCGCCATCGAATACCGCGGCAAGAAAAACGACGAACGCTGGATTAACGGGTGGAACACCGCCATCTCAGTATCCTCGTTCTTCATCGCCCTGCTGATGGGGGCGCTGCTGGCGCTCACCTCAATCGGGCTGCCTATTAACAGCAACGGCGACCGCGTGGGCGGCGCCTTCGCCTGGGCAAGCTGGCCCGTACTGCTGGGCGGGCTGTCACTGGTAGGGTTCTCCCTCATGCAGGGGCTCGCATTCGTGGCACTCAAAACCGACGGGGAAATCCGGCACCGTGCCCGCGCAGCCCTAGTGCGCCTGCTGCCGATCGCCCTGCTGCCAATTACCGGGTGGGTGCTGTACATGCAATTCACCACCGGCAACGGAGTGTCATGGCTGTGCACGATACTGGCGGTTGTGGCCGTGGCCCTGGGCTGGTTGAGCGCTAAAGCAGGACGCGAAGGCCGTGCATTCGCGGGGCTGAGCCTATTCATAGCGTTCGGTGCACTGGCTATCTTCACCGCACTGTACCCGAACGTGCTGCCCTCCACCCTGGACGCCTCTCACTCGCTCACCATTGCGAACGCCTCCAGCTCCGAATACACCCTGGGTGTGATGAGCGTGGTCGGGCTCATGGGCCTGCCCGTTATTCTGGTGTACCAGGGCTGGACGTACTGGGTGTTCCGCAAACGCCTGCGCGTTGAACACATCCCAGCTGCACACGACGCCACCGACCTGACAAAACTGCCCAATAAAGTAGCGGCGGAATAGAAGCCAGCGAAACCGGCCCCTTAGCAGCTGACAAACACGCCCCCGCATCATAGGCCCAAAGCCACGATGCGGGGGCGTGGCCATAAGGGCACCAATAACAGTCCGATCACCTGCTGCAACAGCCTGGCAGCACCACCGACACCACCCAGCTACACCCCGTGCATAAGACAGCCAGGTGGTGAGCGGCGGGTCATAAATACCTACGCACCCCAACGGGTGAAACCTCCCGGAATGTTCCCTAAAATATGGGGTGTATGAGACAGCCCGCAAGGGCCAACAACCCGGGGAACAAGAAGAGAGCCCAACGGTGAGCACACACTCAACTAAAAACACCACACGCACCGCACCACCCTCGAACGGGGCAGCCACTAAGCGCGACAACAAACGCCCGCCCCTAGGGCCTAACGCCCGCAAAAACCTGGGCGTATTCGCCGTGCTCACCATGGCGCACACCCTCGCCACCGTCATCTTCAGCGCAGCCCTCGCATCCGCCATAGCCCGGGCCGCACACGCCGGGTTCGCTGCGCTCGCCGCCGAACACGAACGCCGCAAACACACCTCAACCCCCGAAGAGTACCGGGCGCTCATCGAATTCGCCGGGGACTCCCAAGCCAAACTTGACGGCACGCTCGGGTGGCTTCTCGGCGGCGGGGACGGCATCACCATTACGCTCATTATCAGCGGGGTGCTGGCCCTCCTGGCCCGCGCCGGATTCGAATACCTGCTCACCCTCAGCGCCCAGAAAGCCGCATCCGGGGCGAAATCAAGTATCCGGCGGCAACTGCTGCAGCGGGTGCTCGCAACCGGCGGGGCCGACACCCCCGAAGGCACCGGCGCCACCGCCGTGCTCATCTCACGCGGGCTGGACGCACTCGATAACTACTACACCAAAACCCTCACCGCATTCGTCAGCTCCGCCGCAGTGCCCGCCACCCTGTGGGTTGTTCTGCTGCTTTTAGACCCCATAAGCGCCATCACCGTGGCCTGCACCCTGCCGCTCATCCCGCTCTTCATGGTGCTCATCGGCAAAACCACGCGTGAAGACACCGCCGCCGCACAATCCGAACTGCACCGCCTCTCAGACCATATTCTTGAACTGGTGCGCGGGCTGCCGGTGCTCATCGGGTTAGGGCGGGAACGCGCCCAGACCCGTGCGTTAGCGGCGATCGGCGAGAAATACCGTGCCCGCACCATGCACACCCTGCGCAGTGCCTTCATGTCATCCCTCGCGCTGGAACTCATCACCACCATCTCTGTGGCCCTGGTGGCTGTGCTCATTGGCGTGCGCCTGGTAAACGGGCAGATGGGGCTAGACACCGCCATCCTGGTGCTGCTGCTCGCCCCCGAATGCTACCAGCCGCTGCGGGATGTTGGCGCCGCCTACCACCAGTCAGAAGACGGGGTAGCCGCGCTGCGGGCCGCCCAGAACATTATTGATGCACCCCAGCCAGCGGACACCACCCACGAGGCACCGCACAGTAACGAGCAGAACGGTAAAGGCCTGACGGTTGAGAAACTGACCGTCGCCTACCCCGGCCGCGGCACAGTAATCAGCAACCTCAGCTTCACCCTGCCCAGTAGCCAAGAACGCGGGGGAGCGGGCACCATCCTGGGGATTACAGGACCCTCAGGATGCGGCAAATCAACCCTGCTCGGCGTGCTGTCCGGGGCGGTGCGTGAGGGCCTGGTACCCACCGGCGCATCAGAGCCCGTGCATGTGGGCGGTGCCGTTGACGGGGTGGGGCACACCCTGATGATCGCGCAGTCACCGCAGTTCGCCGCGCCCACGGTACTGCTGGAGATGGCCATCTACGCCTTCAGCGCCTCTAAGAGCGAGCAGGAGTACGCCGCGCAGCTACTCGCGGCAGACACCGAATTTGCCCTCTCCGACACGGTGCTTCTTACCGGCTATCTGGCTGAGCTGGGCCTTGAAACCCTCGCCGAACAGGCTCCCGAGTCGCTCAGTGCGGGCCAGGCCCGCCGGTTAGCGATCGCCCGCACCCTCGCCCGCGCCGACGCCCTATACCGGGCCGCAGCCGCCGATGAGCACCACCGTGATGAAGCCTCCGCCCGCCAGCAGCCCCGCCTGAGCGTGCTCGTGGATGAACCCACCGCACACCTGGATGCACACGCCGCACATCTGGTGACCCGCGCCTTAGGGGCGCTGGCGGCACGCGGCGCGAACGTGCTCATCGTCACCCACGAGGGGGAACTGGCCGAGCACTGCGCCCTCTGGCTGCGGGCAGACGCGCACCCCGGCGGCGGTTACCGTTGGGCGCTTAAAACAAACCCGGCGCCCGCCCCAATCCCCGCGTCCGCACCACCAGCGCAGGCGCACACACTGAAGACAACAACAAAAGCGGTCCTGCCCAGCAGCCCCGCAGAGCTCGGCACTGCCCCCGGTGTTTTTGCGACCCTCAAAACCTTGCGTGGGCTCACGAAAATAGGTGTGCTCAAAGCCGTCGGGCCCATCATGATGGCGGCAGCAACCTCACTCGCGGCCGTCGCCCTCACCGCCCTCTCCGGGTGGCTGATTGTGCGCGCCGCCGAAGGCCCCGCCATGATGTACCTGATGGTCGCCATCGTGGGTGTGCGGTTCTTCGGGCTGGGGCGCGCCACCGCACGCTACGCTGAGCGTCTGCTCACCCACTCGCGGGTACTTGCCGCCGCTAACACCCTGCGCCTGCGCGCATGGGCGGGGGCGTACCGCAATATCGGCAGTGTGCGCGCCCTGCTGCGCGGCGACGCCCTGCTGGAGCGGCTCATTGGCGGCATCGATGAGCTGCGCGACGGCATACCGCGCGTGATTCTGCCACCCGCCGCGCACATGCTGGTGATGGCCGTGGCACTAGTGAGCACCTGGGTGATTCTGCCGCAGGCGCTGGGGCCGGTGGCGCTCGCGGCGTTTATCACAACTGTGCTGGCCCCGTGGGTGGTGCTGCGTGCGGACGCCCGCGCTGAGGGGGCGTCGCGCGCATCGACCGCGCAGCTGATGCGGTTGAGCACCAGCCTGCTTGGTGCCGCAGAGGATGCGCGCGCTAACGGGGTGTCGCAGACGGCGGTTGCCGCCGCCGCACGGGTGGACGCGCGGAACCTGCGGGCACTGACCCGGGGGGCGTATGCGCAGGGTGCGGGGCGTGCCTTGGCTGTTGTGGCCTGGTTTGGTGTGGCGCTGTGGTGCGCGGTCATTGCGTACCCGCTGGCGGTGTCGGGCACGGTGGGGGCGCCGGAGTCGGCGATTGTGGTGCTCATGTGCACCGGCATGATTGAGAGCACCGTGGGGCATCTTGAGGCGGTGCGTTCGTGGCCCGCTTTTGCGCGTCTGGTGGCCCGGATCGCCCCCGATGTGGCGGCTGAGGCGGATATCCCTGACCTCACAGACGACGAGGAAGCCGCTAACCGTGCCCACTCCCTGGTGCTCGCCCCTGCGTCTGGGCGGGGGCCCGCCCTGGAGCTTGCGAACGCCGCCGCACGTTGGCCCGGTATGGAGGCCCCCGTCTTTGAGGGCCTTACCGTGAGCGCGCGTGCGGGGGAGTGGACTGGTGTTACCGGGCCGTCGGGTTCGGGTAAGAGCACTGTTTTAGCGAGTCTGCTGGGGTTTTTGCCGCTGGAGTCTGGGCAGGTTCGCGCGCACGGGCAGGCGTTGGATGCTGAGCGGGTGCGCGGCTATGCGGCGTGGTGCCCGCAGGCGGCGCATATTTTTGAGTCCACCCTTGAGGGTAACCTGCTGCTGGCCCGTGACCGTTCGCAGCGTCCCACCCAGCAGCAGATGGTGGCTGTGCTGCGTCGGGTGGGGCTGGGGCAGTGGTACGATACGCTCCCTGAGGGGTTACGCACCCGGGTGGGTGCTGGCGGCGGGTTCCTTTCGGGCGGGCAGCGGCAGCGTCTTGCGGTGGCTCGTGCCCTGCTTGTGGAATCTCCGGTGCTTCTGCTGGATGAGCCGACCGCGCATCTGGACGCCGAATCAGCTGCGGCGCTTATGGCTGATCTGGATACGGCAACCCGCGCTGGCGGTACGGCGACGGTATTGGTCTCGCACCGCCCCGAAGACATTGCCCGCTGCGATATGGTTGTTACCTTGGAATAGGTCTATACATGACGTTGTGAGAGGGCGCAGGAAAATATTAGAACCCGTTCTAGCTGTCTTGAGAAGCGTAGGCTTTGGGCAGAATGAAGGCTGCGCTCTATATACGGTCAAGCCAGTCAGATTGCTTTTACCATTATCAGACAGGGAGTATCTTCGCCCCACAGGTTCGTCTCTTCAAGGGGCAAAAACCCTACAGCTTGATAGAAATTGCGGGTGCGTTGGTACGGTTCGTTGAGAAAAGATTCCCCAAGCGTCTTGACCTGTATCAGCCTGATACCGCGGTTACGTGCCTCCTTTTCAAATGCATTTATTAGGGAAGTGCCAATTCCGTATCCGTGAAAGGCGGCATCTACTGCCAGCAAATGAATTTCTGCCTCAACCGGGTAGTGCTGGGCGATCAGCATGATACCCACAACTTCGTGGGTTTCTGGATGGGTTACCGTCCACGTTTCCAGTCGTTCAGCAGCATGTATGTATTCGGCATTGGACTCTTCACGTCCAAACCATTCAGGCAGGGTCTTGAGGATACGTGCCACCGCTTGAGGGTTATGAGCGGTTTGAGCTGCAGGGGGCCAGGGGATAGTCATGACTGTTTCCTTAAGAATTATGTTTTATGGGTGCTAAAAATAGCCGTGTTCACACTACGGGGTGTGACATGGATACCTGGAACGGATCGTCATAAGACAATAACTAAACAGTCATAGCACGAGTATACCTGATGAATATGACGGGATGGAGCTTTCAGATGCTAGGCTGAGCTTGTACGTATTTCCACCTCAGATGATGGAGGGCATCATGATTGACGAGACGATGAAAGCGCTCACCGAGGAGCTGATTGCGCGCGGCACCAGCTACGATATTGATTTTCTGCGGCGGGTGTACGCCGATGACCTGAAATTTGTGCGGATCCTGCCGGATAATACGGTGCAGATTCTCTCAAAACAGGACAATATCGATTTCTTTCAAGCCCTCAAAGACAACGGCGCCGCGCCCCTGAACACTGCGCACACTATCCTTTTTGCCGATTCTGACGGCGAAACCGGCACTATTGTGCTCAAACGCAGGATGAGCCAGGGCGCGCAGGAACAGGATTTCCTGTTCACCATCACCTGGAAGAAGCGCAGCGAAAACTGGCAGATCGTTCAAGAAATCGTGGCGGTTCTGGGCGGCTAGGCAAAACACCCGCCTTAAACAGCGGGTGCCACGGCGGGCCTGCGCCTCACCGTAGCACCCACGGGTTTTAGGAGTCTTCGTCTTCGTCGTTCAGGTATGACTGGGCCACCTCGTACAGGTCGGGGTAGTCCGCTGGCACCCGGTTCCACGATTCGCGGGCTTTATCGTCCAGGCCCATCTGCTGGTACAGCACACCCAGGTTCAGCTGCGCACGGGCGTACTGGTCGGGCACGCTCTCAGGCACGTTCTGGTAGACCCCCAGGGCGGCACGGAAATTGCCGTGCATGTGCAGCAGCACCGCACTGTTAAACTGCCCCATGGCGTAGTGCATCGTGTCGGCTTCGGGGATATTGCCGTAGGCCGCCAGCGCCGCCTCGTCTTTCTCTTGCCCCTCGTACACGGAGCCGATATTGTACTGCGCCACCGCGTACGCCTGGATTTCGCTCTGGGGCACTTTCTGCCACGCCGCAATGGCTTGTGCGGCGTCGCCGGTGCTGCCGTACATGATGCCTAAGTCCACCTGCGCCACCGCGTACTGGTCGGGTACGCTCTCAGGCACGGCGCCCCATGCGGCGGCGGCTTCTGCGAAGCGGCCCTGCCTGTAGTGTTCCGCCCCGAGGTTCACCTGTTCTTGGGCGTAGCGTTGCGTACCCGCATCGGGCTGTTCGGCCATGAGTTCCCTTCCTGAGCCAGTAGTCTGTTGGTACCTGTCTTGCCGGTACTGTGCGCCCAGGGCAAGAACTAATTTCCTTAACTATACGTGAACATACCCTGCCGTGAGGAACCCCTGCACCCTGGGCGTAGTGCACGGTTCTGGTGGTTGTGTAAAGACGGCAGCATAACACTATAGCCGAAACCGTTCGCCCGGTACGTAGCGCCTTAACAGTGGGGGAGTGGGCGGGGCGCTAGTAGGTGTAGTTACCCACGAACACCACGTTTTCTGTGCCGTGCACGGTGCCCGGGTAGGTGTAGTTGTAGAGGGCAATAATGGAGTTGTTGCGGTCAGTAATATTGGGGACGGTGTGGGCGAACCCTTCAGCGTATGAGAGCGGTTCGGCCAGCCCAGCCCAGCTTACCGGTTCGACCTCGGTGCGGTAGGCTTCCCGGAAGTCTTCGTCGTGGTGGAATATTTTGAAGGCTTCCGCGAATTCTGAGGCCATGTATTCGCTGTTGTCTTGCTCGGCGGTGTAATCAATGTCGAGGTAGTCTTGTAGTTCCTGATCGGAGTCGAACCTGCCGACCCAGATGGCGACACTGTTGTTCACGGCGTCCCTTCGTTGTTGTTTTCCTGCGTGTTTCTAGCGGTTGAGGTCGTGTTTCATGAGAATGTCTGTTTGCTCGTCATCACCAAGATGGAAAATGTGCTGCCCGAAGGCGGTGAACCCGTTCTTCTGGTAGAACCGTAACGCCCGGTGGTTGTGCTCCCACACCCCCAGCCAAATGTAGCTTGCCGCCCGCTGGTTTGCGACGGTGAGGGCGTGCTGGTAGAGGGCCTGCCCCACGCCGTGGCCGTGGTGGGTGCCCAGCACGTAGATGCGCTCAATCTCTAGGGCGTTCTCCTGCTGCGGTTCGGTTTGGGCGCCGCCCGTGTTGAGTTTGAGGTAGCCCACCGTCTGCCCCTGCACCTCTGCGGTGTAGAAGAACGACTCTGGGTTGGCGAGCTCCTGGGCGAGCTGGTCCTCGGAGAAACGCTGCGCGATATAGAGCGCCATATCAGCCGCGCTGTTTGAGTCTGCGAAGGTTTCGGTGAACGTTGCGATACTAATATTACGCAGCACCGCAGCATCGGCGACGGTGAGCTCTCTGAGGCTAACGCTCACTGGTAATACTCCGTTCGTAGGTCAGCCAGCTTCGCGAGTTCGCGTATGAACATTCGTAGACTGGCGCTTTCCTCACGCCCTGCCGGGCGGATAATGGTGCTCATAATGTCCCTTTCAATGTGGTGGCGAGATGATTCTACGTTCCCACCCAGACGGCAGGAAAAGCAAACAGGGGAGCTGCCCTGCTGAGTGGAGGGCGAACGATTTATTCTTTATTCCTAAACGGGTTCTGGGAGATACGAACCTTGCTTTTACCACTACCTTGATCGAGCAGGATGCGGAAGAAATCTTGGTCCTTCGTTGCACCAGGGGAGAGCCAGATCTTATCGATATGTGGCAGTACAGGCTCCTCATACTCGACGTACATTTTCTGTTCTTTACGGTCGCTGTGAATCTTCTCATCACGGAACTGAGTAATATACATAATGCGGCATTCCTGTTCCTCCCGGAAGGCAATATGTTTGACGAGGTATTGCAGGGGGAGAAGAATAAACCGAACAGTTTCGAGAATTTTCTGTTTTTCTTCTATGCCGTATGTATTAGGATATTTGAAGATGGATTTAAGTTTAGATAAGACAGAATCGTTATTATCAAATAAAGAATCTTTAAAAGATTTTTCTATTTCTGAAATTTTTTCAGAATATGTTTCCCAATTATTTTCAGCCGTATCTTTATCCTTATTTTCGCGATAGAAAGTGGATTTATTACGTTGAGCCAGAGTCCAATACCCGGTTTCGGGATCCAAGTAAATGCATCTGTAGAGTGCTGACTTTGCTATTAATTGTTTCTTATTGTCACTCTCCGGTTTCCCAGTGTCATTGAGCTTAATCTGCTCCGATTTGCTAGATGGGTCTGTTGAGGGACCAGCTATAAACTTTAGGTCATCTGACTGGTCGCTAAAAAACTCTTTGTTGAATACTAAACTAACGCCTGTTGCTTCCTGACCATTCTCTTTTCCGTAAAGGCGAAACTGGTTAAGGCTGTCGTGGTTAAAGGTGAAACAGCTAATGAAGGTTGCGGTGTCGTTTGTATGTATAGTTTCCGAGATACCTTGTTGCTCCCAATAGTCCCTTAGAATCAGTCCTTCCGTTGGGTCGTTAACTCCACGAATGGTACTGAGTCGGAAATTTGACGGATTCCTATTGTTTTTCTCGTCTCCAAATAGGGAAAAAGCTGTTGATGGTCGACTATAGTGTGCAACCTTCGATTCAAATTCTGGGATTATCTGGAGAGATTTTAGGACTTCGTCTGTATTTTTAGCTAGGTTATGAAGATTCTTCCTCACTACCACAGGGCACTTAAGAATCTTGAACCCGCGTTCAGACTTATAGTAGGAGAAGTCACACACATTATTGTACGCTTTGTGTGCTTGTTCCTCTTTTTCTTTATCTAGTGAGTAAACCTCCCCGAGGCAGAGCTGGGCTTCGACATAGGCTTTGGGGTCATCGTCTCGGGTGATGCTTGACCAGTTTTTGATGGCCTGTTCCAGCTTGCTCTGGGCGTAGACGAGTCCGAGGTTGAACTGTGCCCGTGCGTAGGCTTCGGGGTCGTCATCGTGGCTAATGTTTGACCAGGCTTCGACGGCCTGAACCAGGTCGATCTGGGTGCAGTAGGCAGCTCCGAGGCCGAGTTGTGCCTGTGCATAGGTTCCGGGGTCGTCATCGTGGCTAATGTTTGACCATATTTTGATAGCTTCATCAAATTTACCCTCATTGTAGTAGCTTCTTCCGAGGTCAAACCGCTCTTGAACGGTCATCTGCTCTAGGGGCTTATTCGGTTCGGTCACGCCTGTTTCTCCTTGATGCGATAGCTAGAAAATCCTAGGTCTCACCTAAAACTTCACATTAAAAGGTAGTAGCGTTGCCCCTCGTCTGCGCAGGAACAACACTGTGGGCAGCTAGTGTTTATTCACCAGAGCAAGGTTACGTTGTGCTTCGGCGTAAAGTTCAGGCTCATCTTCGCGGCGGATATTTGACCAGGCTGTGATAGCTTCATCCAATTTGTTTTGGGTTTGGTAAGCGAACCCGAGTCTAGACTGCGCCCACGCATAGGCGTTAGGATCATCATCGCGGCGGATGCTCGACCAAGCAGCGATAGCATTATCTGACTGATCCATAGTTCTATAGGCGTCGCCGAGACTTAACTGTGCCCATGCGTAGGCTTCGGGGTCGTCGTCGCGGCGGATGTTCGACCAAGCAGCGATAGCGTCATCCAGCTGATCCATAGTCTTATGGGTATTGCCGAGACTATACTGCGCTACCGCATACGCTTCGCAGCTGTGCTCACGGCGAATATTGGACCATGCTGCAATATCCTCGCCCAGTTTGCCTATGATTTTATAGGTGTTGCCAAGGCTGAACTGCGCCCATGCGTAGGTTTCAGGGTTGTCCTCACACCGAACCTTTGACCATGCGGCGGTGGCTTCATTCAACTTACCCATGCACCCGTAAATATCACCTAGGAGGCGTTGTGATAGCGCATAAATAGTGGGGTCTTCACTGGTTGAAATCGTTTTTAGAACAGTGATAGCCTCATCAAGTTTGCCCTCTTTGAAATAGGATATTCCAAGGTCAAGCCGCTCTTGCGCGGTCGTCTGCTCTAGGGGCTTATTCGGTTCGGTCACGCCTGTTTCTCCTTGACGCAGTGGTTAGAAAAGTTCAAAGCCTTAGGTCTCACCTAAAACTTCACATTAAAAGTAGCAGTGCTGCTTCCGGCCGTGCAGGAGCAACACTGTGGGCTGCTAGTGTTTATTCACCAGAGCAAGGTTACGTTGTGCTTCGGCGTAGGATTGCGGGTCATCTTCTTCGAGAACGCGGTTCCATGCGGTCACTGCCTCATCAAGAGACCCGTTGTTATAGTGGGCGATGCCCATGTTGAGCTGTGCCACAGCATATATGTAAGGGCTGTCGCTGCGCAGAACCCTGTTCCGGGCGGCAAAAGAATCGTCATATAGCTCTTTGTCTTCGTACGCGCTGCCCAGGTTGTTTTGTGCTGCGGCGTACGCTTCGGGGTTGTCCTCCCGGCGCACATTACGCCACACGGCGATCGCCTCATCAAGCTGCCCTAGCGGGGCATAGGTGAGGCCCAGGCTCAGCTGCGCCCGGGCATAAACTGAGGGGTTGTCGTCATGGCGCACCCTTCCCCACGCTGCGATCGCCTCATCTATCCGCCCTTGATTCTTGCACGTAGAACCAATGTTGAACTGTGCCTGGGCGTAGGTTTCTGCGTCTACTTCGCGAAGCACGCCTCCCCAGCTTTGAAGGGCATCATCTGTCTTGCCCATAAGCTTATAGGTGTTGCCAAGGTTGAACTGTGCGTTAGTGTACGCTTCGGGGCTGTTGCTGAGCTGCACATTCCTGAACGCGGTGGCGGCATCATCAAGCCGCCTCATGGTTTGATAGACGGTGCCAAGGTTGTTCTGCGCCCACGCATAGGATTCCGGGTTGTCTTCACGAACAACACGGCTAAACGCGGCAACAGCATCATCAAGCCGCCCCATGTTCTTATAGAGAATACCTATACTGTTCTGCGCCGAAGCGTAGGCTACAGGGTTATCGTGGCGATGGACATTGTTGTAGGCGGTTATCGCTTCACGAAGATTCTCCGCATCCTCGTAGACGTCACCTAGAAAGTACTGCGCCCAAGAGTACGCCCCAGGATTTTCACCTGCTGAAACCGTAGCAAGGATATGAACGGCGTCATTCAGCCTGCCCGCGTCAAGGCACTCTACACCAAGGTCAAGCCGCTCTTGCGCGGTCATCTGGTCCAAGGGCTTATTCGGTTCGGTCATGCCTGTTTCTCCTTGATGCAATAGCTGGAAAAATCCTAGGTCTCACCTAAAACTTCACATTAAAAGGTAGCAGTGATGCCTCAACTTGCACAGAGGCAACACTGCTACCTGCCACACCGAAAGAAAAATAGCAGCAACCCAACCAGAGGGAGCTAGAACAGCTTCTCCCCGTCGGGGGAGACCGCAGACTGCGCGGTCAGTGCCGCATAGTTAGGGCCGACCGTACCAATCGTCTGGGTGAGAGTCACCCCCGAGCCGTCACGTGAACCGTACTCCGTCGGCAAGGAACGCGCCACGCCACCCTGCGTACCAGCCTTCGCCGGGCCAACACCAACCCACGCCAGCGCCAGCTTCGACTCGCCCGTGAGGAACCGGTGCGCCCGCACCCCGCCGGTCGCCCGGCCCTTCTGCGGGTACTCCGCCAGGGGAGTGACCTTCACCGAAGCCAAACCATCCTTACCGTCGGTCACCGTCACCACCTCTGCGGTGGTTCCCGGCGCCGTCACACCCAAAGCAATCACCGCATCCTGCGCGCCCAACTTAATACCGGCGATACCGCCGCCGCCGCGGCCCTGCGGGCGCACCTTCGCCGCGTCGAAGGTCAGCAGCTTCGCATCCTGCGTCACCAGCGTCAGGGCGTTATCGTCCGAGGCGCACGCAGCCGCAGCAACCACCGTGTCCTTCGGTTTCAGCTTAATAACGTCCCACTCCGCCTGATTCAGCGGGTACTCCGGGTTCACACGCTTAATCACGCCGTTCGCCGTCGCCAACGCCAGCACCTCATTCAGCGGCACCAGGCCCACCAGCTTCTCGCCCTTCGCCAGGGACACCACCTCAGAGACCTTCACCCCCGAGTTCAGCACCGGTGCGCCCGCAGACTCCTCAAGCACCACCACATCCATCACCGACAGGCGCACCATCCGCCCCGTCGAGGTCACCGCGCCAATCTCACCGCGCGCCGTCGCCGGAACAACAGAGGTGAACACGTCATGCTTCAGGCGTTTACCCGGGTCAGACAGTGCCTCACGCATCGGCTTACCGGGGGTGCGGCCCACCATGCCCGAAGCTGAAAGCACCACCCAGCACGGCTCATCCGCAATCTCAAGCGCCAGCCCCAGGCTCTTCTTCGCCTTCGACGCCCCCGCCGAGACAGCCTCAATCGCCGACTGCATATCATCCTTCGACTTCAGCACCGTGCGGCGGTCAGTGCCGTACTTCTCGGCCACCTCAGCAAGCTCATCAGAGACCAGCTCACGCAGCGCCATATCCGACCCTAAAATCCGCTCCAGCTCAGCGATCTCCTCAGCCAGCTTATCCCGCTCAGCCTCAAGCTCAATACGGGAGTACTTCGTCAGCTGGCGCAGGCGCAGCTCAAGAATATGGTTCGCCTGAACCTGCGTCAGGTCAAAAACTTTCATGAGCCGCTCACGCGCCTGCGCGGTCTCATCCGAAGAGCGGATAATCTGAATCACCTCGTCAATATCGACGATGGCGATCAGCAGGCCCTCCACCAGGTGCAGCCGGTCACGGCGCTTGCCCAGCCGGAACTCGGTGCGGCGGCGCACCACCGACAACCGGTGATTAATGTACACATGCAGCAAACCAAGCAGCCCAAGGGTCTGCGGCTGGCCATCCACTAGCGCCACATTATTAATGCCGAACGAATCCTCCAGCGGCGTGTGCTTATACAGGGCCGCCAGCACCGCCTGCGGGTTAAACCCGTTCTTCACCTCAATCACCAGGCGCATACCCTGCTGCCGGTCCGTCAAATCGACCACATCAGAGATACCGGTCAGCTTCTTAGAATTAACGCCGTCCTTAATCTTCTCAATAACCTTCTCCGGGCCCACCATGTACGGCAGTTCCGTCACCACAATGCCCTGCTTGCGGGCGCTCACCTGCTCAATCGAGACCTTCGCACGAGTCTTGAACGTGCCGCGCCCACCTTCATAGGCGTCACGGATACCGCCTAAACCAACGATCGTGCCGCCGCTGGGCAGATCCGGCCCCGGGATGAGCTTCATAATGTCTTTCAGCGTGGCATCCGGGTTAGCAATCAGGTGCCGGGTGCCCGCAATCACCTCACGCAGGTTATGCGGCGCCATGTTCGTGGCCATACCCACCGCAATACCCGTCGTACCGTTCACCAGCAGGTTCGGGAAAGCCGCCGGCAGCACGCTCGGCTGCATAAACTGGTTATCGTAGTTCGGCACAAAATCGACCACGTCCTCATCCAGGTCAGCGGTCAGTGCCGTCGCCGACGGGTCCATGCGTACCTCGGTGTAACGGGCCGCCGCCGGGCCGTCATCGAGCGAACCGAAGTTACCGTGCCCGTCCACCAGCGGCAGGCGCATCGCAAAAGGCTGCGCCAACCGCACCATCGCGTCGTAAATCGCGGCGTCACCGTGCGGGTGTAGCTTACCCATCACCTCACCGGTCACGCGGGCGCTCTTCACGTGCCCCTTATCCGGGCGCAGCCCCATCTGCTGCATCATGTACAGGATGCGCCGCTGCACCGGCTTTAAACCGTCCCGCGCATCCGGCAGGGCACGCGAATAGATCACCGAGTACGAGTACTCCAAGAAGCTGGACTCCATCTCGGCAGAAACATCAATATCGACGATGTTCTCAACAATATCTACCGGGTAGTCCTCAACAGCTGACTTGCTACGGCGTGCCATGTGTATCCTCGTAAAGCTCGTAGAAGGCGGGCAAAAGATGGTGCGCAGCAGACGCAACACTCATTCGGAACTCTATTCTACCGTGCACACCCCGCGCGGGCACGGCAGCCGGTCACCGGCGATTCACCGGCACACCCACAGGGTACTGTGCCCCACAAAAACCGGTACCCCGGCCGCGTTAAGTAGCAATGCCCGCCCCAACCCACTACGCTATTACGTAGCGGTGTTCTCACTCGCGACCGGCAGACCCGGCCCGGCTGCCCGGTACCGCAGGGGCACCCGGCAACACTCAACCCATACTAATGAGGTGCACGAATGGCGTATATGGACGAAAGTCCACGCGAAAAACTGGCAGCAGACATTAAACACGCCGGGTTCTACCCGGAGCTGGTGCTTGAAGTGGTCGATGACGCCCTCGCGGGGCTGGAACCAGATGCGCACTTTGTGCAGCACGAAACCCACTTCAGCCGCAACGACCTGCACCGACATATTACCGTCATGGTGCTGTGCGGCTCCCAGTTGGTGCTGGCCCACCTCGACGACTCCCACCTTGAAGAAGACGCCCAAGGAACCGTCGCCCACGTGAGCGTGGAAGCCGTGAAACTCAGCGCCCTGCGGGCCGTAACCATCAGCTACGGGTACGACCAGCCGCAAATCTACCGGCCCGGGATGAGCCCCACAGAAGTCTCATTCCAGGTGGCATGGACCGGTTCGCTGCGCATTGACGCCGCACCCGCCACCTGCCCCGACCCCACCTGCACCGCCGACCACGGGTACACCGGATCCGCCTCTCTAGAGGATATTGCGGTGCGCGTCTCAGCCACCGCAGACGGCCCCGACGCCGTGAAACAGGCCCGGTACTTCGCCCGCGCCCTGCACAGGGCACACATGCACTCAGACACCAAATAGCCCACCCCCAACTCGCCACAGAGCCCCCAAAGCAGGAGAACCTATGAGCGTAAGCGGTACAGCATACAACGACGCGGCTGGCACACCCGTACCGCCGCCGCCAGCCTACGGGAGCAATAGCGTAGCCGACGTATTTGAGTCAGCAGCCTCACTGCTGGCGCAGTCCTCCCTAGAGCATCCGGCGCACCCGCTTGGGAACACCAGCCGCGACCCGCTGGCACTGGCCAAAAGGTTGCGCGAAGCCGGGGCAGACCCGAACGGTTTCCGCAATATTTGCGTGGTCATGGTTGACGGGCTCGGCGAGCAGCTGCTTCAAACCTACGGATCCTACGCCCCCTACCTGAAGAAAACCGTGTCCCTGGGGCCGCTGGACGCTGCTTTCCCCACCACCACCGCTGCATCCCTCACTAGCTTCGGTACCGCCAGCGCACCGGGCGCCCACGGGATCGCCGGGTACGAGGTGCGTAACCCCGCCACCGGCACCACCATGAACCACCTCTCCGGGTGGGATAAAACCGTGGACCCGCACACCTGGCAGCCGCTGCCCACAGTCTTTGAACGCTACAGCACCCAAACACGGGTTGTTACCATCTCACTCGATAAATACCGGGGCAGCGGGCTCACCGAGGCCGGGCTGCGCGGCGGCGAATTCGTGGGTGCCACCGGGTACGATGCGCGCATCACCTACGCCACCGAACTGCTGGCCTCCCGCACCCCCACCCTCGTCTACCTGTACTGGGGTGAGCTTGACCAGGCCGGGCACCGCCACGGGGCTGGCAGCGACACGTGGCTTGAGCAGCTTGAAGAGCTCAACTTGGCGCTGCGTCGGCTGGCTCAGCGGGCACCCGCCTGGGCGGGCATATTCCTCACCGCAGACCACGGCATGGTGAACATCCCCGAGCAGGAACGCATCGACTACTCCCACGACACCGAACTCCTCAACAATGTGGCGCTCACCGCCGGGGAGCCGCGCGCGGTACAGCTGTACCTGCACGATACGAGCGAGGCCGCCCGCACCGAAACCGCGCGCCGCTGGGCAACAGCCTGGGGTGAGCGGGCGTGGGTGCTGGACTCACGCGACCTCTACACACGCGGCTACATGGGCCCCACCGTGAGCGAGGCCGCCCGCGAGCGCATCGGCGATATCCTAGTCTGCGCCCGCGACAATATAGCCCTCTACGATATGCGGCACTATAAGGAACAGTCACTGAAAATGGTGGGGCAGCACGGTTCGCTCACTGATGCTGAGCGGCGCATCCCGCTGCTGTACCTGCCCACCGCATAACCCCACGCACACAGCTGCACACATGATGGGTGTGCCGGTGTGTAGCGTGTTGTGTGGTTCACTCAAGAAAATGAGCACCCGGGGCTTCTCCCGTTGGTGCTCTATTTTCTTATTTCTTAACCGCTATGTGGCCCTGTAATGGCTTGTTCCGTCCAAAATCCTTCGCCCCGTGGGCTGGGGATGGCCGGGGCGGGCAGTATGGTGGGCTACTTGCGCCCGCCAAAAATAATTTCGTCCCAGGCGGGTACGCTCATCCGCTGCTTATTACGGCCTGATGATTTCGGCTTCTCGTGCCGTTTCGTCTCGGCGGGTTCGGGCTTGGACTCGGTGGAGGTGCCCTCGGTGGGGACCGTGGCGGTATCCGCCCGGGTGGTTTCGGCCTGTGCGGGACGCTGCTGCGCCTGGGTCGAGAAGGACTCCCTCTCAGCCCCGGCCGGTGCTGCGGGCCGGGATGACCGGCTCAGCCCGTGCTCGGCACGCTCACGCACGCCCGTACCCTCCGTGGCACCTGCGTTCTCGGTGCTGCCTGCGCTTTCACGGCGGGGTGCGCCGAAGGTGCCTCCGATGCTGGGCCTGCGGTTTTCCTGGCCACCGAACCGGCGTTCTTCGCGCGGCTCGGGGGTAGTCCCTGCGGTGCCCCGCTCGGGGGAGGAGGTCTCCCGCCCGGCGCGGCGGCCATAGAACGATCCGTCACCTGCCGAGAAACTAGCCACATCCCGGTCATCAACCGGCTCCTGCGGGCTTTCATCCGCAGAATCCTGGGGTGAAGAAACCCCCCGGTGTGCAGCACCCTGCGAGGCTGCGCCCTGTGCGCGCACCTGTTCACGGTGCCGCGAAGAGTCGGTAGTGTTATTGGCGGAGTCGGAGTCCTCAGTCACGGTCACAGTAGAAGGCTGGGCCACCACCCGCAGCTGCTGGGTGGTCGGGCCGGGACGTGACACGCTGCGGGCGCGCTCCAGAAGCTCGTTGAGTTTACGCTCATCCGGGCTGGTGCCCTTGATCGTGGAGGAGCTCACGCGGGAGGCATCAACTGGGGCGACACCGGTAGCCACCGCAACCGGCACATCCGCCACAGAAGAGGCCCCCGAACCGGTGCTGGACGGTGCTTTAGGCTGCGAACTCGGCTGAGGTTCTTCCTCTTGTTTCTTCGTGTCATACACTTCGTCCTCGGCGTTGCCCATTAAGAAATAGGCGGCCTCATTTGAGGCGTACAGGCTCTGATTAGCCGGGTTGTACACCCACCGCGCCGGGAACATAACCCGCGCGGGAAGCTCTTCGCGGTCCCGGGGTGTTAACGCAAAATCAACTTCAATGCTCCACTGCCCGTTATCCTTCTGCCGGGTAGACCAGTCCTGCGCGGCCTCCGCGAAGCCGTGCGCGGCCGTCACATCCGCGATACGCGAGGCAAGAGTCACGGGAATCTGCGCCAAACCTGAAGCTGAGCTGCGGCGCCCAACCTTCACGCCCTGCGCTGCGCGGATAATATGCGCCCGCTCGGCCACAATCGGCCACTCGTAGCGGCGCACCCGCTCCGGCTCCCAACCGGACTCCTCCGCGATCTCTTCAACACTGGCGCCCTGACGGAACCTCGTCTGAATATCACGAGGCCCAAAGCTGCCCTTCGTCCCCAGGCCCCGCGCCGGCTGAATACGGCGAGCCTTCGTGATGCTTGTGCGCAGGTTCATATCGATGGGCAGCGCAAACCGGGTGCCGTCGGCAGATTCAAGCACCAGGTTCTCGCCATCATCGTGGACACCCACTAGGCGCAATTCAAGCATGGAAACCTCCTGTATGCGGCTCAGATGCACCCCGCACCCGCGCCGTAAGAACGCAAACTATCTACCAGATTACCTTGCCAACCCTAAAACATGTAGTATATCCCACCGAAACCCACAAAAAAATAGGCCCAAATACCCCCGAAATACAGCCTTTGCACACAAAAAATGACGCGCAGAGAGTAATTTCCGGGGCCTCAATTAGACAAACCGGGGGTACATGGTGAAAAATACCTGGCATGTTGTGGAATAAACAACCCACAACGAAGTTAAGACACTCAAAGACCACACGTGGGCGCACACACCCTGCCCCACCAATCAAGACGGAGCGTGAAAGTTTGGCAACTGATTACGATGCACCTCGCAAGCAGGACGACGAGCAAAACGAGGAGTCCTATGAGGAGCTGAACGCCCGCCGCTCGGAGATGCAATCCGGTGCGGTCGATGAGGACGAAAACACCGCTGCCGAAAGCTTCGAGCTGCCCGGTGCGGACCTCTCTAATGAGGAACTGAACGTTGTTGTCCTACCCGCACAGGACGACGAGTTCACCTGCGCATCCTGCTTTTTGGTGCGCCACCGCTCTCAGATTGCACGAGAAGAGGACGGGCTGGTGTACTGCGTGGAGTGCGAAGGCTAAAACACCAACCACACTACGCGACAAGGGCAGGACTCCACACGGGAACCTGCCCTTATCCATACCCAATACCGCCCGTCCGTACCAGCGGAACAGCCCTAATCCTCAGCTGTATCAAGCAGCTGCACCAGCTTCTCCGGGTGCCGTGAAGAAGCCAGCCAGTACGGTGTAGGATCCGCCGGGTCAGTAATCTGCAGCCGAACCTTAGGGGTAACCCACGGGCGGAAACACATGTAGGCGCGCCCGTCCAGCTCCGGCCCAGCGGCGCGGCGTGCATCATCACCCCGAAACGCCTGCACCCGGCCAATATACTCCCGCTCAATGCGGGCACGGCCAACCCGCACCCACTCGGCGGAAACCTCAATCACCGGTGATGAGGCATACAGCAGCCAACCCAACACAGCAGATACCACAGCCCCCGCAATCACGCCCACAGGGATACTGATCGGCGCCCCCACCAGGTAGGATGCGCCCCCGGTCACGAGCACCAGAAGCCACGTGCCCACCCCCGGAGCTAGACGCTCACGGTACAGCGGTTTGGACGATGCGGCGGGTGAAGAAGTCACAGAACATCCCTTCAAGAAGCCGGTTGGGCGCGAAGGGGAACAGTGTGTGCGTGCCGCAACCAGTTACAATAGGCGAACGAGTTACCACACTCATTGTAACGAACCCCATCGTGACCCTTACCCGGAGGCCTTCAACCGCCGCTTTAGAGGCGGGCAGCAGCCGGGTTCCCACATGATTTTTTGCCTCCGCTTGGGTAGAGTGAAGAGCATGATTAACCCCATTAACGTTCAGATCAAAATGCTCGACCCCGAGTTGCCCGCCCCCGCCTACACCAAACCGGGCGATGCGGGCGCCGATCTGCGCTCGCGCGTAGACTTCACCCTGAACCCCGGTGAGAGAGCCCTCGTGCCCACCGGCCTCGCCCTCGCCCTGCCTGAGGGGTACGTGGGTTTGGTGCATCCGCGCTCCGGGCTGGCCGTTAAACACGGCATCACCATTGTGAACGCCCCCGGTACGGTGGATTCCGGGTACCGCGGCGAGATTATGGTGACCCTGCTCAATACCGACCCTACTAAGCCTTTCCAGATTAAACGCGGCGACCGTATTGCCCAGCTGGTTATTCAGCGCTACGAGCAGGCGAACTTCGTGGTTGTTGCAGAACTGGATGAGACCGAACGCGGCGTCAGCGGGTTTGGATCCAGCGGACTGAAGTAGCGCACGGCACGCGCGTGCGGCGCGCTTGAACGCCGTAACAGGCACTCTACGCGTAAGATATTGAGTAGTACGTATACAGTGAGGGATAACTAAGTGTTTGGTTTCAGCAAGAAAAAACGTGCCGAAGAAGAATACGACGTCGAAGAGTATGACGAGTACGATGACTACGACGAGTATGACGAGTACGACGACTACGATGACTATGACGAGGCTGAGGACACCGAAGGTATCGACGAAGACGAGTACGATACGGAAGAGGAAGATAAGGCCGATCCCGTCCCCGCATACGTTGAGGACGAATCCCTGAAAGTCATCGTCTATGACCGTACCGAGGGCCCGCTCGATATGGACGAGGTGGAAGACACCGAAGACTACGCTAACCTTGGCTCCGTGTACATTAAGCTGCTTGATGGGATGCGCCTGCGCCTAGAGGTGGAAGAGGCAAGCGGTGTTGTGATTGCCGCGACCTGTATCCGTAAGGGTGCCACCATTCAGATTCAGGCGTTTGCGGCGCCCCGGTCGAGCGGTATCTGGGACGATATTCGTGAAGAGCTGGCCGAATCCGTGGCTTCGCAGGGCGGTACCGTCGAGATGTATGAGGGCGTGTTTGGTGTGGAGATGCTCACCCGCCTGCCCGCCGTAACCGAAGACGGCAAACGTGGTGAGCGTGTGGCCAGGTTCGTGGGCGTGGACGGTCCCCGCTGGTTCTTGCGCGGTGTGATCTCCGGTGAGGCTGTGCTCGATAATGAGGAAGCCGCCGAGGCTATTGATGAGGTGTTCCGCTCCGTGATCGTTGATCGCGGCGATGAGCCCCGCCCGCCGCGTGAGCTGCTGCCGCTGGTGGTGCCCGCGCAGGATATTGCCACCGCCGATGACGAGGACGAACCAGAAGAGCAGGACGATAAGAGCAAGCTGCGTCCGCTTCCACGCCGTGGCCCTGAGATCACTGAAATCGGCTAATGGTTCGGGTGCTTTCTGACCGCTCGGGGTCTCAGCCTCCGGTTGGGTACCCCGAGCGTTTTCGCGTGCGTTTAGCGGGCAGGATCGACCAGGTGTGGATTCCGCCGCTGGATGCCAAACCCGTGTATCGGGCTGAGCTGGTGGTCGCTAAATCACGGCTGCTGCAGCGGGTGAGCCCTCTGGCTGTTCTGGGGATTCCGCTGGTTGTTGAACCACCCGGTGAGGACATTGACGACTCCTCAAACACGCCCGCCTCAAAAGCGGTCAGCGGCCCACTGGGTGCCAAAGCGCCCACCGAGACATCGGAATTGGCGGCGTTTGCGCGCACCCCGCCGTTTGAGCCGGGCAGCCGGGTGAGCCTCATCTGGCACGGGCAGCGCTCAGTGCCGGGGGTGCTGGCCGGTTCACTATTGCGCTGCTCGGGGATGCTCAGCCAGTACCCGGGGGACCCGCGTATCTATAACCCGCGCTATGAGATCGTGCCGCAACTACTGCTGACGGAAAGGACAAAAAATGCCCGCTACGGAACGTGAACCGGGCCCGCACAACACCTCCGCCGGGCGTGAGAGGACGGGTTCTACGGGGGAATCTGTGGGGAGCTCGTTCAGTGCGAGCATAGGCGGTAAACTGCGCCGTACCGCCAACGGTGATGTGGATGTGCTGCACGCGCTGGGTGGCTGGCGCGGGGTGGTGGAGTCGTTACTTCCGGCGACTCTGTTTCTGGTTGTTTTTGTGGTGACGAAACAGCTCACCTATGCCCTCATCGCCTCCCTGGTGACCTCCGGGGTGTTTACGGTGGCCCGTTTGGTGCAGCGTTCTAAGCTGGTTCCGGCGCTTTCGGGCGTGGTGGGTGTGGCTGTTTGTGCCTGGTCGGCCCATTCCACTGGGGACGCTAATGCTTTTTATGTTCCCGGGTTCTTCGTAAGTGGCGGGTATCTGCTTGCTTCGCTCATTTCAATTGCGCTGCGGTGGCCGTTGTTTGGGCTGCTGTTCGGGTTTATCCGGGACGAGGGTGTGCGCTGGCGTGAGAAGCCAGCACGCTTGAAGTCGTATATTCTTGCAACGTGGATTTTTGTTGCGCTGCTGGGGTTACGCTTAGTGGTGCAATTGCCGCTATACTTTGCGGGTGCGACCGAGGCGCTGGGGGTTACTCGTCTGGTGATGGGTGTTCCGCTGTACGCGCTGACTTTGTGGGTGGCGTGGCGTGTGTCTGCCCCTGAGGAAAACCGCGCCGTTCAAGACTCATAACCTTATAAAAACCGATAATAGAGAATCGTGTGCGGCCCGGCTCGTGCCGGACGATACCAGTGGTGCGGTACCGTCCGGTAGGGGATGGGTCGTATGCGGCGAGAAACCCAACCATGAGAAAAAATATTCGTTACTATGTATATGCTGTTGTGGCTTTAGCCCTTCTGGGCATGTGCTTTTTACTGCCTGGCTCGTCCGTTTTTCACCAGGGTGCGTGGCTGACGGTTATTCTTGGGCTGCTGGCGCCTGTCGTAAACCGCCTGTGGGCGTTTAAAGCTGTGCGGCGCGTATACTGGCACCCGCTCAACAGAGCGGCGCGTACAGTGCTGGTAGCAGTCTACGGGCTACTGGTGTTAGAACTATTCCGCCCCTGGGAAGCGCCGGATGGGTTCGCTACCACCGCCGTGCGGCTGGGCGCCCCGCTCGTGTATGTATTCCTCATCGCTCCCATTGTTACGTTCCTGCCGTACTACCCGGTGCGGTACTGGGTGCTGGGGCAGCTGCGAACCCCCACCGTTGCACCGCATTCCCGTGACTTCTTCGGGGTAAGCCCCCGCACCGCGGTCGCGTACCTGGACGCCCCGCTGCACAAACTCAACGCTGAGCAGGGGCGTGAGAGGGCGTACTCGTATGTGTGGTGCGCAGACCGGGCGATGCGTACCGTGCAGAACCGGCTCACAGTCGAAGCGGTAAGGGAACCCATCACGGAGGAGACCACCGAACGGGTGGAGCGTCTGCAGCAGCTGGTGGAGCGCGCCTACCAGCGGTGCGACAGCATGGACAGGCACGAGCCCGGGTCACAGGCGTACCTGCAAGAGCGCGCCCAGGCAATGGCAAACTCATATGTTGTGCTCACCAGCGTAGGTTCTCCCGCATGGGGGATGGGGCAGTGGCACAACCCGCTTGTGGACGCGGCACGCGGGACGGTACTGCACCCGCACGTGCAGGCGTTACACAACAGTCTTGAGCAGGCGCAGGCGCAGGCGCGTGAAACCGTGCGGGCGTTAAACCCGGTGCTTCTGCACGCCCGCCGGGAAGGCAATAAGCAGCTGGTGGGTGCGCTTGCCGGTTTTACCCGCACCCTGGAGGCGCTGCTGACAGACGGGCTCAATAATACGGGGCATATGCTGTCGCTGTGCCCAAACACCCGCCCGGTTATTGCGCAGCCGGCGCTGAAACAAATGTATGAGCTGTACCCGCAGGCGTTGGAGCGGCTGGTAGCGGCCACGAACCTGACCCGGGTGCTGAGCAAATTCCACCGCGAGTACGAGGCTTCCCTTGAGGTGGTGGCTTATGTGAAAGCGGCACTGGCTATTGTGCCGCACCTGCACGACTACGTTGAGACAACCGGAAACCGGTTTTACGCCAAATACGCGCGTCACCGCGAAGAGGCACTGAACTCTGTGCTTGAGGCACGCTCCGAAACCGGGCACGATGCACTGTTTTTGGCGAACCTGCACGAGTGGGTGAACACGACAGGAATCACCGCCCCGGATAACCTCAGCCGCCGCACGGAGAACAATATCCGCCGGTTAAGCGCGCAGATCGCTGCCACCCGCACCCGTCGTGCGCTGGCAGAATCGGTAGTGTACGCCGCTGGCGGCCTCACCGAGCTGCAGAATATTGACACCGCCCGGCTTGCGCACCTTTTCAGTGTGGTCAATGACGAGCCTGCGGACGCGGACGAACCAACCGGGGTGCCTCCGCGGGTGCTCGCCGAAGCGAAAGCACTCAGCGAGAAAATACGGTCAGCCTGCCTGAAGCAGTTCCCCGAGCTTGCCGAAGGCAATCGTGCCACGGCGGAGCCCTCAATGAGCGCCTTCTACGCGGCCGCCCTCGCCGGGTCGGCCTACGCATTCGACGGGGTGCACGCGGTACGGGAACAGCTGCTGGAAAATATGCGTGCCGACCGTGCAGAGTCGAGCGAGCTTCCCGCCGTCTGCTGGTACTGGCCGCATAACACCCGCGCGGGTGACGCCTACGGGGCGGATATCGACTGGGACGTTAGCGGAGACTTCGGCGGCTGGGAGAACTGCGATATGGGTGGCTCCGACTTCTCAGGATGCGACAGCAGCGGCGGGGGAGATTTCGGCGGTTCAGACGGTGGAGGCGGCGGCGGGGGAGACTAAACGCCCCTTCGAGTATTTCCGTGCCGCAGTATCGGCACCGGATTCGCGGGCCGTACCTCTTGCCACGCTAACGGCGGGATGCTCCCCAGAAGGATGGGGCGCATCCCGCCGTTTCTTGTCTCACCGGGGGTAGTCGGCACGGTACCCGACCCGGTTATCCACTAGGCGAAAAGCGCGCGGATCTGGTCTTCACCAGCGATAGTGGTAATGAAAAACAGCTCGTCTGAGCCCTCAAGAACAACATCAGCCGACGGGGCGATCGGCGCACCGTCCCGCAAGATAGCGGTGAGTACCGTATCCGTAGGCCACTGCACATGATCCACCCGGTACCCGATCACCGGGTGATCCTCCGGCACCGTGTACTCCACCAGGGTGGCCCCGCCAGCCTGCAGGGTCAGCAGGCGCACCACATCGCCCACTTCAACAGCCTCCTCCACAAGGGCGGTCATCAGGCGCGGGGTGGAGACCGCCACATCCACACCCCACGACTCGTCAAAAAGCCACTCATTGCGGGGGTTATTCACGCGCGCCACGGTGCGCGGCACCCCGTACTCGCTGCGGCACAGGAGTGAAACCATCAGGTTTGCCTTGTCGTCACCGGTGGCGGCCACCACCACTTCGCTCTCTTCGGGTACGGCCAGCTTCAGCACCGACAGCTCACAGGCATCCCCAATAAACCACTGCACTTGCGGCAAGTTGGCGCGTTTTTTCGTCTCAGGCTTTGAATCGATAATGGTGATTTCGTGGCCGCTGGCGTGCAGCTCCCGGGCGATAGAGGCGCCCACCGAGCCTGCCCCAACAATTAGTACTTTCACGTGGTGTCCCTTATCCGGCTAGTTGGTGTGCGGGTTATCGCTTTTCACGGCGGCTGGCTCGGCGGCGAAAGCCCCAGCCCATGCGTCCCGCGGGTCGTGGCGTTCACCCTCAGTATCCTTAGGCGCCTGGGAGAGGATACGGGCGATCTCGGTCGCCTCATCGGTGCGCACCATGGCGTGCACAGTATCACCCTGCTGGTAGCTCGTATCGGGCCGGGGGAGCATCCCCTCGCCGAACCGGGTGATGTAGGCGATGCGCGCACCCGTAGCAGCCTCAATATCGACCAGTGCGTGCCCGGCCCACTCCTCATGAAGCGGCAATTCGGTGAGAATCAGACGCCCAGATGCCTCCCGGTAGTCACCCCGGATCGCCTGCTCGGGCAGGATACGGCGCAGCACCTGGTCGGTTGACCAGCGCACCGCCGCAACAGTGGGGATGCCCATGCGCTGAAAGAACTCCGCCCGGTTCGGGTCGTACACGCGGGCAACCACGTTCTTCACCTTGAACGTCTCACGCGCCACACGGGCGGCAATCACATTGGAATTATCCCCTGAGGATACGGCGGCAAAGGCGTAGGCGCCCTCTATCCCGGCGCGTTCCAGCGTCTCTTTATCAAAACCCACGCCGGTGACGAGCTTACCGCCAAAGTTCTTCCGCAGCGGCTGGAATGCGCGGATATCCTGGTCAATCACGGCCACGGTGTGCCCGGACGCTTCGAGGGTTCGGGCGAGCATGACGCCAACTCGCCCGGCGCCCATAATCACAAAGTGCGGCATAGTTCTCCTAGGGTTGAGCCGGTTACTGTGCGCGGCGGGGAATGATGTGACCCCCTCAAACCGTCAGGCTCGCTCATAGTTAAGAGTGTACAGCTCCCCGCGGGGGCGGCGCCTGACCCCCTGCCCTATGACGGGACCGCAGCCGGGAAAACAAGGGGCACCGCATAAATTGAGCTTTAGAGGCGGGCGGGATAGCCTTAAACCGTGAACAATCGTTGGGGTAGGATGCGTCGCGCGCTCACCGGTGGGCCGGTGGATTCTCGGCAGTTGGCGGCCACGTCGCTACCGAAGCGCTACGCCCTGCCCTTGCTGGGTTCTGACGGGATTTCGTCGGTGGCCTACGCCGCCGATGAGGTGATTCTTATCCTTGCCGTGGCCGGGGCCGGTGCACTCACCTACTCGCCGTGGGTGGGGTTCGCCATCGCCGTGGTGGGGCTCGTGATCGTGGGAACCTACCGGTATAACATCCGGCAGGTCGCAGCTGAGGGCGATTTCGCCCTGGTACGCCGCAAACTGGGCCGCCGCCCGGCCGTGGTGCTGGGCGCCTCCGTGCTGCTGGACTATGTGCTCACGGTAGCGGTGTCAATGTCTTCGGCGGCAACGTTTATTACCGCGCTTTTCCCGCAGCTGCAGGGCTTCCGGGCTGGTATTGCAGTCACCCTGATTGTGGTTCTGAGCGTGGTGTGCCTGCGCGGGGTGCAGCTGATGGGCCGGTTAGCCCACTGGCCGCTCTACATTTTTCTGGCCCTTTTAGGGATCACCCTGGTGTACGGGCTGCTGCAGGCATTCACCGGAACCTTAGCACGCGCCGAATCCGCCGGGTACACGCTCACCCCCGAAACCCCGCACGCAAGCCTTGACGGGGTGTTCCTGGTGCTGCTGCTCTCCCGGTCCTTCTCGGCCGGGGCGGTGGCACTTTCGGGGGTTTCAACTATCTCCAACTCGGTGCGGTTCTTCAAAGCACCCAAGCAACGCAATGCGGCACTGACACTCATGCTGATGATCGTCATCACCGGGGTTCTGCTGGTGAGCATCCTCTATTTGGCGCGGCAGAGTGGGGTGCAGCTGGTGCAAAACCCCAACCGGTACTTGAGCGCAGACCCGAGCAGCCCCAACCAGCCAATACACCAGAAACCGGCCCTGTACCAGGTGGCGTTCGCCGTATACGGGAACGACCTCATCCCCACACTGCTGGCCTTAGCAACAGTGTCCGTGCTGGTGATCGCCTCACTGACTGCGTTTATCGGGTTCCCCATTGGGGCCTCAGCAATCGCCGACCGGCACTATCTGCCGCACCGGCTTCGGAGCGTGGACTCCACCGGGCTGTACAGTAACGGCGTGATCCTGCTCGGGGTGATCTCGGTACTTTTCACGGTGCTGTTCGCAGCCGATGTGTTCGCCCTCATCCAGCTGTACGTGGTGGGCATGTGCACCTCAATGCTGCTCACCCAGGTGGCGGTGGTACGGTTCCGTCTGCGTAAACTACGCATTACCCTAAAACCGTCGGCGCGGCGCAAACTCGCCCGCGACATCACTGTCAGCGCAGTCGGGGTGGTGGTCACCGCCCTGGTGCTGGTAACCGTGGTGGGCACCAAATTCTTGGCTGGGGCCTGGCTGTCGCTCACATTCATTCTGCTTCTGTCCGAGGTGATGCTCATGACCCGCAGGCACTACGCCCGCGTGGATAAACTAACCGAAATACCGCTGGATCAGGAGGCGGCCGCCGACGCCGCAGCCCTACCCTCACGCGTGCACGCCGTGGTCTATATTGAGCGGGTACGCCAGCCCGCCCTCAGGGCGTTAGCCTACGCCCGGGCCGCGCGCCCCTCCACCATAGAGGCGCTGACCGTCAATAACGACCGTCAGCTGCTGGCCACCGTGAAAGAACGCTGGGATATGCTGCACATCCCGGTGCAGCTATCGGTGATCGACTCACCGTACCGGGACACGGTGTCCTCGGTGCTGGACTATGTGCGGCGGAAACGCAAAAAATCCCCGCGCGACGTGGTGGTGGTGTACCTGCCCGAGTTCGTGGTGGCGCACTGGTGGCAAGAGATACTGCACCGCCGCACCGTGCGCAGGCTCAAAAAAGCGCTGCTGCACGAACCGGGAGTGGCAACCGCCACCGTACCGTGGGCTCTCCACGCCGCCGAGACCCAGCCGGGGGAAATGAACGCACCCGCACAGCCTCCCAGCAGCGAAGAACCACCCACCCACCGGGTGCACCGTCCCGCCCTGTACCGGGGAAAAACAGGCGCTACCTAAGCGTGGGATTGGCGATAAAAATATTGAATTTTTACCCCGTCTGTGGGAGGGTTGAACGGTTAGTGCCCCGCGCCGGGTGTAAAATACTTCACAATTACTACAGTATGTTAGGAGACGATGCGTGCGTCAGCTCGACAGCACCTCGACGCGTGTGCCCACAAACACCGCACCTAGCCGCGGCACCGAGCCGGTAAGCGGTTATGCCATCGGAGACTTGGTGCGCCTCACCTGTGAATCACCCGCACACGGCGGCGCCTTCGTGGCCCGCAGCGAAAAAGGCGTAGTGTTCGTGCGGCACGCCCTCACGGGAGAGACCGTGCAGGCCCGCATCACCGACATCGGCCCTAAAAACCGCTACTATTTCGCGGACGCCGTGGCAATAGACACCCCATCACCAGCGCGACGAGAACACCCCTGGGTGCAGGGCAACTCCCTGCTCACCGATGAAGAACGGGCCGCTGCAACCGGTGTGAAAGAGCTGCTGGGCGGCATGGAATACGGCCATATTGACCCCGCCACACAGCGCGCATACAAAACAGATACGCTACGCACCCAGCTGATCCGCTTGGGCGGCATATCGCCCGACTCGCCTCTCATTACCAGTCTGACCGTCGAGCCAATGCCCACCAAAGACCTCACCGAAGGGGACCTGTCGTGGCGCTCGCGGGTGCGGTACACCGTGGTGAAAACCCCCTCCGGCTGGCGTATCGGCATGTACCCGCACCAGAGTTCACGGGCCGTACCCGTGATCGACTTCCCGTTAGCGGCGCGCGAGCTGCGGCAGCTGAACCTGCACGAACTAGATTTACACGGTATCCGGCAGGTAGATGCGGCGCTTTCTTCGCGGGGCCGTATCCTCATTCAGCTCACCGTAGACCCGCGTTTTACGGCCAGCGAGGTGTCCCAGCCCATTTACCGGCAGGCTGAGAAGCTGTGGGGGGACTTGGCGAAACGCAAAATTTCGTTATTTTTCACACCCGAGAACCGGTCAAACGCTAAACCGGAGTACGGGGTGCGCCCCAGCCTGCGCAGCCCCTACCGCAGGGTACGTCAGGGGGATGTGCTTCTGGGCGGCGGCCTGAAATCCGTGACCGAGGACGTTACTTTCGGCGCCCGCCGGTTCAGTTACCAGGTCTCTGCTGGCGGGTTCTGGCAGGTGCACCGCTGCGCCCCGTCAGCACTGGTGGGAACTATGCTGACGATGCTGCGGCCGGCTGAAGGCGAATGCACTCTTGATTTGTACGCTGGCGCGGGCCTGTTTACTGCCGCTCTTGCCGATGCGGTGGGCGAGCGCGGCACCGTGGTCAGTGTTGAGGGCTCACCGGTGACGCACCGGGATGCGCGCGCCAATTTCGCCCCCGACGGCGCGGCCCGCAGCGAATCGGCCAAAGGCACCCGTATTGAGGTGATCCACGGGGATGTGGCGCGCACCCTCCTGGATCTGAAAACGGCTCTTGAACTGGACGAGCTGCCCCATATTGACGCCGTGGTACTTGACCCTTCCCGTGAAGGCGCGGGCAAGAAAACTTTGGAACGGCTGAATAAGCTGTCACCGGGGCGTATCCTCTACGTGGCGTGCGACCCTGCGGCGCTGGGGCGGGACACCGCGATCCTGCGTGAACTCGGCTGGGATTTGGTGCAGGTACGCGGCTACGACATGTACCCCAACACCCAC
Source organism: Rothia aeria (assembly GCF_016726365.1). Taxonomy (NCBI): domain Bacteria; kingdom Bacillati; phylum Actinomycetota; class Actinomycetes; order Micrococcales; family Micrococcaceae; genus Rothia; species Rothia aeria. Next base: position 2,441,381 of record NZ_CP068102.1, read on the forward strand.
CATGTGGAGGCGGCGGCCCTGTTCTACCGGGCTCCGGCACGTATTAAACCGCGCCGCATCCGCTAATGCGAGATTCGGTAACCGGTGGGGTGCACCGGGCGCGTAGAGTCGAGGTTTGAGGTCCGCACCGGGTAGAATCGAAGAGACCGGTACCCGAGTTTTTCGCCTAAGGAAGCCGGAAACGTACCGGATGGAGAGAACTGCAACAGTCGCAGTAGTCAAAAGGAGTGTGTATGCCCGAAAAGACTGTACCGGGTGAGAACGCCAAGCCCGAGATGCTACACGGCATTCACGACCCCAAAGATCTGCGACCCCTCACCTATGAGCAGCTACGTGAGCTGGCGGGGGAGATCCGGGAGTTCCTGGTGAACCATGTGGCGGTCACCGGCGGCCATTTGGGGCCGAACCTGGGCGTGGTTGAGCTGACCTTAGGCATTCACCGCGTGTTTGATTCGCCGCACGATAATATCCTGTTCGACACCGGGCACCAGTCGTATGTGCATAAGCTGGTGACCGGGCGGCATAACTTTGAGAGCCTGCGGCAGAAAGGCGGGCTTTCAGGGTACCCGGACCGCGGCGAGTCGGTGCATGACATTATCGAGTCGTCGCACGCCTCTTCATCCATCTCATGGGCTGACGGTATTTCGCGTGCGCATAAGTTGAACGGGCAGAACGACCGGTACACGGTGGTGCTTATTGGTGACGGCGCACTCACCGGCGGTATGGCTTGGGAGGCTGTGAATAATATCGCCGCCGACCGCACCCGCAAAGTTGTGATTGTGGTGAACGATAATGGCCGCTCTTACGCCCCAACTATTGGCGGGTTCGCCAACCAGCTTTCAGCACTGAAATATAACGTGCAGCAGCAGGTGGATAAGATGCGCCTGGACCGCCGGTACGACAGGGCTCTGAACGCTATGCGTGAGAAGCTGCAGCGCGGCGGCTCGTTCGGGCAGATGATTTACCGGGGCCTGCACGGCATGAAGGCCGGTATTAAAGATGTGGTGGTCCCCGGCGGTATCTTCGAAGATTTGGGCATGAAATATGTGGGCCCTATCGACGGGCACGACCAGGAAGCGGTTGAGACCGCCCTGAGCGCTGCGAAGAACTACGGTGGGCCCGTGATTGTGCACGCCATCACCGAGAAAGGGCACGGCTACGCCCCGGCGCGCGCAAACGAAGACGACCAGTTCCATGCCGTGGGCCCCATTGACCCGCTCACCGGCAAAGAAGTCTCAAAGAGCACCAAAGAGTCGTGGACCAGCGTCTTCGGACGCGAAATTAAACAGATCGCCGATGAGCGTGAAGATATTGTGGGTATTACCGGGGCGATGCTCATCCCCGTGGGGCTGCGCGAGTTCGCCCAGGCACATCCCGAGCGCGTGATCGATGTGGGTATTGCCGAGCAGCACGCGGTGGCCATGAGCGCGGGGCTCGCCTACGGGGGGATGCACCCGGTGGTGGCGCTTTACGCGACGTTCCTGAACCGTGGCTTCGACCAGCTGCTCATGGACGTTGCCCTGCACAAGGCCGGGGTGACACTGGTGCTTGACCGCTCGGGTATTACCGGCCCGGACGGGGCAAGCCACCACGGCATGTGGGACCTGGCGCTCCTGCAGTTCATCCCCGGGCTGTACATGGCGGCACCGCGTGATGCCGCGACCCTGCGCGAGGCCCTGCGTGAGGCGGTCGCCATTGACGATGCCCCCACCGTAATCCGCTACCCCAAAGGCTCCGTGGGGGAGGACATCCCCGCCCTGGAACGCCGTGAAGACGGCGTGGACGTGCTGGTGCGCACCGGTGCGGCACACCCGCAGACCGGTCAGCGTGACGTGCTGTTCGTGGCAGTGGGCGCCATGGTGCGCGTGGCCCTTGAAGTATCCCAGATTCTTGAGACGCACCGGGTGCATTCTACCGTGGTGGATCCGCGCTGGGTGATGCCCGTACCGGCCTCCGTGGTGGAGCTGACCCGAGACCACCGCATCGTGGTCACCATTGAGGACGGGGTACGTTCCGGCGGGGTAGGTGCCCGCATCCGCCAAGAAATGCGCGCCGCCGGGGTAGACACGGCCCTGAGCGAGCTGGGGCTGCCGGCAGAGTTCATCCCGCACGCCTCCCGCGAAGAAATCCTTGAGGAGACCGGCCTGAGCGCCGAAACCATCGCAGCCGATGTGCTCGCCCAACTGGCTGGTGATAAGGTGCCGTTCGCTCGTGAAGAAGGCCAGAAGCCGCGGCACACCCACTAACGGCAGAAGCAGTTGAAACAGGGTGTAAGCACGCTGCGCCTTTCAGGGCTGTGCTTGGTTGCTGCGGAGTCATCCAGAGCATAGTTACAACGGAATGACGGCGCAGCATAGGTCTTGAAACTGTACCCAGCTGGGCTCATCCCACCCAGATACGCCCGTTTTTTACCTCTACCTTGTATGATTCCAGCGGTTTTTCGGCGGGCCCGCCTTGGGCTGCCCCGTCGGAGAGGGAAAACTGTGAATTGTGGCAGGGGCACACGATTTTCGCCCCGCCCTGCACGTTCACCTGGCAGCCTTGGTGTGTGCACGTTGAGCTGAATGCTTTAAACGTGCCTTCTTGCGGCTGGGACACAATAGCTGTGACTTTACCGGCGGTTAGTTTCGCTGCTTTACCGGCGGGCACATCGGCGGCGGCCCCCATATCTGTGGGCTCGCTCGGGCCTTGTCCGCCCGCACTGCTATTGTTGTTTCCTGAGCCCCGGGAGGAGCCTCCTTCACCGCATGCGCTTAGTGCCACTGCACCGGTGCCTCCGGCTACCCCCGCAATAAGTGCGTTCCGGCGGGAGATAGTGCCTTCGTTCAGGGCGGTTCCGGCGGTCTGCTGGGTGGTGCGCGAGCAGCCGCACGATTCTGTGGTGTCGCTCATGGTCACGTTATTTCCTTCGAGTGTGTATGCGCGGGCGCGGGTCAATAGGTTAATCGCCCTTAGCACCACCATATCCCCAAAACGGGTGCGCCCCATAATTTGGGTTCCACAGCGGTTACTTCTCCAGGTGTGCCACGAAAATCTGGTGCATTTGGGGTGCTAAGAGCTGCACCTGCCATTGGCGTGCGCCGCACTCGTAGAGCGCAGCAGCCAGCGCATCCTGAGAGTACGGCTCAGGAGGTTCCCAACATAGGCGCCGCGCGTACTCTGTGTTAATAATGTTCTGCGCCGGGATATCCAGCCGCTCCGACAGTGCGTTAATGACCTCACGCACCTCAGTGAATATTGCTAAAGATTCGGGGCGTTTCGTCTCCCACGCTTTTAATGGGGGAGGGGCGCTTGAGGGGGTGGAGTAGGGCACCGGGTCGTGATCGCGGGCAGCATCGGTGATGGCACGCACCCACCGCGGGGCTTCTCGTTTCAGCAGGCGCGTCTGAAACCCCGGGATTTCCAGGATGCCCGGCACCGTGTGCGGCATGGTTTTTGCTGCCGCCACTAGCGCCGCATCACTCAGCAGCCGTTTGGAATCAATGTCTTTTTTCTGCGCCAGCTTATCCCGCTCGAACCACAGGTTCCGCAGCGCCGTGAGCTGCCGCACCGAACGCAGCTCGTTGCGGCCCTTCGTCTTGCGCCACCTCTCGGCACGGTACTGCTGCTCATCAAACGCGGGCATGAGGCACAGGTGCGCAAACTCTTCCCGGGCAATACCGAGCTTACCCTGCGAATCTAAGAGTTCCTCCACGGCGTCCCGCAGATCAATGAGCACATCCACATCCAGGCTGGCGTAGTTCAGCCAGTTTTTCGGTAGGGGCCGGGTAGACCAGTCTTCCTTTGAATGTTTTTTCGCCAGCCGGTACCCCAGCAGCTCCTCGACTACGGCACCTAGGTTCACGCGCTCCATACCCGCAAGGCGCGCACCCAGCTCAGTATCGAACAGGTGTTTAGGGCGCATCCCCAGCATATCTAGGCTGGGGAAATCCTGGATCGCGGCGTGAATCACCCATTCCGCATCGGTGAGCGCATCGTTAATGATGCGTAAATCCTTGAATGCCTCCGGGTCAATGAGGTAGATCTTATTGTCGCGTTTGAGCTGCACCAAAAATGCGCGTCTGCCATAGCGGATGCCTTGTGCACGTTCCGTATCAACTGCGACTGGCCCCGATGCGCCCGCCAACTCATCAGCTGCTCGGTGTAATGCCCTTTCGGTGTCAATAACGGGCGGAATAGGCACGGAAGGAGAGTCAAGGGGAACCACCTCAGGCACCACGAACCCCCGTAGCTCCCCGAGCGTATCGTCTGAGACGGGGGAGTGAGACGGCTCTGTAGAACTGGGGTTCATGTGATGCGGCATCCTTTGCTGGGGTGTGCGGTATGCCCACAAGGGGTAGCGGCCGCACCGAAACGGGCGTTCACTTTATTCTACCCACCGGGTGCTGCCCCTGACGGCAGCGGTGAGTGTGTTGTACTGCATAACCTATGGGGTGTTGCCGGCGGCGGGTTCAAGGCTCAGGCACACCGAGTTAATGCAGTACCGCAGGTCGGTGGGGGTGCCGTACCCTTCACCTTCAAACACGTGGCCCAAATGCGAATCGCAGGCGGCACAACGCACCTCTACCCGGCGCATCCCGAACGTAGTATCTTCCAGATACCGCACACGTTCTTCTGCAAGCGGGGCGAAGAAAGAGGGCCAGCCGCAGTGCGACTCAAACTTCTCAGCAGAGCGGAAAAGCTCGGTGCCGCAGGCTCGGCACGAATAGACACCCTCGGTTTTCGTGTCCCAGTATTCGCCGGTGAAGGCTCGTTCGGTGCCGCCTTCACGCAGCACCGCATACTCCTCAGGGGTGAGGATTTCACGCCAGTTTTTCTCAATCTTCCCGGTGCCCGGTAGTGAGTTTCCCACTGCTGCTCCTTCAAATCTTCTCGTATGAGCTGTCGTCGTTATAACGGTTCCGGCTCAGGTTTTGTTCCCGGGCGGTACAGGTTCGTGACCCATTCGGTGACGGGCAGGGCCAGGCCGTTCACCTGTGCCTCATAGCTGCTGCGCTGGTGCATCCCTAAACGTTGGGCCACTGCCGCTGATGCCCGGTTGTGGGTGTGAATAACGGCATATACTTGCTGATGCCTAGCATCGGCAAGCTCACCCATCACCTGCCGGGCGGCACGGGTGGCGATGCCCTCACCCCAGAAGGCGCACCCAAGCCGCCAGGCCAGCTCAATCTGCCCGGTCGGGCCCCAATCGTTCACCCACCGGTGCGCCCCGGTGAAACCAGCCACCTCACCATCAGCCAGCACCGTGTAGAGGCAGAACCCTTCCCGCTCATAGTCGGCGCGAGCTCGCACCACCATATCCTCATAGTGGGCGAGTGAATCTGCGGGCCGCCCCAAATACTCCATGACGCGCGTATCCCTGAACAGCGCATACCATTCGGTGGCGTCCTCCGCAGTGGGGACCCGCAGCTCAAGACACGGCGGCTCAGGCGCGAAGAGGCGCATAGTTGCCGCCGGTGAGTTTGAGCAGGTCGGCGGGGGAGAGTTCAATATCTAGCCCGCGTTTACCGCCAGAGACCATAATGGTCCGATACTGTTCGGCGCTCGCATCTAAGAGCGTGGGGGAAGGAGTTTTCTGCCCTAATGGCGAAATACCGCCCACCACATACCCGGTGCGGCGCTCGGCAATCTTCGGGTCGCACATGGAGGCGCTCTTCCAGCCAAGGGCGTGCGCCGCCGCTTTCAGATTCAGCTGCCCGCTCACCGGAACTACCGCCACCGCGAAATCTTTGTCGTGCACAATCAGAAGCGTTTTAAACACCTGCTCGGGGTCAGCACCAAGTTTCTGTGCGGCCTCCAACCCAAAGGAAGTTTCTCCCTCCGCATGCTCGTACTCGCGGATCTCAAAAGGAGTTTCAGTTTCCTTCAAGAGCGCAACCGCAGCGGTGGATGCGCCTTTCTTGCCGCCTTTATTCTTCTTAGCCATAGGGACTATTCTACGAAAACGAGAGGGCCGACCTCTAAGGCACGTATTACTTCCACCTGCATAGGGTTGGGGTGCCTGCAAGCGTTCTCCTACACAACATTTTCCAGCATGGCGGGTTTCTGACTAGGGGAATGAGCCGATTCATCTTCAATCGATATACCAAAGTCGGTGACCCTACTCAGGTCATGCTCTGTCATGGTTGTGACCCCGGCACCACGGCCAGCAGAATTGAGGGTTCCCGACCCCACAATAGTGCCTTGAGCATCGTACAGCCAGAGTTTATAGACCTTCCCTTCAGGCAGCGCAGGCAGATTTGTTGTTGAAACACCCGCCATATTGTGGGATGGGGAGTACATAACCGATACCGGCATGCCGTTAACTTTCCCCTGAGCCATTGAAAGGTCAGGCGCCGTACTGATTTGCTCGACGATCGACTGGTCACCGGGATGCGCAGCTGCCGAAGAAGACGCCCTCGCGGCTTGAAGCTCCTGAGAGGTACGCTCCAATTGCTGATGCTGTGCGAAGCCCCACACACCCAGGCTAGCGGCAATAATAATACTCGCCGCAGCCGTCAGGCGAGACGGAGAGAGTGCCCCCTGAGCCCCGAACCACCACCGTTTAGCCCGTGCATAGGCGGAATCCTCTGGGCCTGCGGTAGTTTCAATGTCGTCCGCAGGATCTGAGGCAGAGGAACTTTGGTTTTCGGCAGAATCGTTCGTATGCTCGGTAAGCTCATCATCTGTGCCTATCTCGTGGGCTGGCTGGAGTTGCTCGGTATGCGCAACCTGCGCCATCACACGGGCTTTAAGCTCAACGGACGGCTCAAGCGGGGTGAGCGAAGTGCCGAAAACCTCGGAGAGAGCCGCAGCATCAGCCTCAGCGTCTTCGCGTTCCTGTTTGGAAGCCCACGATTCAAATGCTGCGTGTTGCGTTGGCGAAAGCGTGTGGAGAGCATAGTCGAGTTTATCGGGAAAATCTTCGGGATAGTCTTTAGCGTTCACGGGTGCCCTCCAATCGTTCACGTAGTTTCTGCATGCCGGCGCGCATACGGGTTTTGACAGTTCCTAGAGGAATACCCGTTTCATCGGAGATCTCACGCTGCGATTTACCGCCAAAATATGCCATGGTGAGCAGCTGAGCTTGTTCACGTGGAATACCCGATAGGGCATGATGAACCTCCTCGGTATCCATAAAAGCAGCTAGTGCGTCATCAACGTGATGATACGATTCCCGATACTCCTCAAGGCCACGTGTGAAATCACGTTCTGCGGAGGCCGCAACGGAGCGTACCCGGTCAACCGCACGGCGGTGAGCAATAGTTGCAGCCCACGACAATACAGCACCGCGTTCTGCACGGTATAAAGGCGCTTTTTGCCATATTTCGAGAAAAACTTCTTGGGTGACTTCTTCCGCATGCGTTCGGTTATGAAGAATGCGGTTAATAAGCGCGTACAGACGCGGCACAAGTGCATCGTATAGAGCTTCAAAACAGTGCTCGTTCCCTGCGGCAGCGCACTCCATCAATGCAGCTAAGCGCTGATATTCCTGAGGGATTTGGGCGGTTTTCTGAGCTTCTTGATACGCCGAAGTCACCCGACGATCCAAAAAAGTCATAACCATATCATATCACCCTCAATAGTGACATTTGATTATTCTATCTATAGAAAATAAAGCTTAGGTATGTTTTACACCCCAGAAAATATTCCAGGGTGTAAAGCAGCATACCGGCAAAATACTATTTCGACATGGCCGAGGCCGAAGGAGACATCATGGCGTCTTTGCTCTCCATCTTGCCTCCTTTATCGCCGTCCATCTTATGATCATCATGTTTCTTCTCGTCATGATCTCCCTGCATTTTATCGCCGCCCATCTTGCCGTGGTCGCCATCCATCTTGTCCCCAGACATGGCAGACTGGCTCGGCATGGCCGAGGGAGACATCATTGCGTCTGAACTCATCATGGCAGAAGAAGAGGGAGCGGATGACGCAGAAGAACTCGACGATGCGCTCGGCGATGAGTTCTGATTGGATGCGTTAGAAGAACATGCAGAAACACCAGCAACTAGAGCCACAGAAGCAGCAGCGAAAGACACAGTGCGAAGAATAGCGGACATACATAACTCCAAATCTTATACCAGCACGGGCAGCCCACAGGTGCACCCATGCCATTGCGAAATATTCAGAATCCTGAACCGGACTCACAAAGTATTCGGAGCATACAGCCCGTTCGGATTGCAAAACCTCAAAAATTTTTTAAACGATGCGTGTGCAGCCATTCGTGAACAACCCCAGAGAAATTTCATGGGCTGTAGTATTGCGCAGTAAGAGAGCATATGAAAACGCTGCCAAGTGTGCAGGGGCCGCCATAAAAATAATTCCAACCAAACCGAAACCGCAGTCTGTTCCGAATATAACCATGACAACACGCGGGGCAGCATCGCCCCGTATGAGCAATCCAAGAGGAAAATAACTATGCTGTTATCACTCATCATCCTTGGCATACTCGGTGGTCTTATTACCGGAATCTCACCCTGCATCCTGCCTATCCTGCCCGTTATTCTTGTCACCGGCGGTGCCGATTCGGCGCGCACCGCATCCGTTGACAATGGGCAAACAGACACGGTAAAAGACTCCGCGAACAATGTGCAAGCCCTGTTCTCACGCAGAAGCGCGGTCCTGACAAACACAACTTCAGCACCCACACAGCGCACCGCATCACGCTGGCGCCCCTACCAGGTTGTGGGCGGGCTTGTTCTGAGCTTCAGCCTCTTTACCCTGCTCGGTTCGGTTATTCTTGCTGCCCTGCACCTGCCGCAGGACACGCTGAGGATTTTAGGTATAACCTTCCTCATTATTGTTGGGTTGAGTATGTTTATACCCCCGCTGGAGCGCCTGCTCGAAAAACCCTTCGCGAAATTCTCACAACTCGGAGCGAAACGCAGCACCACACGCGGCGGCTTCCTCATGGGGCTTGCGCTCGGCCTCGTCTATGTGCCCTGCGCGGGCCCGGTTCTTGCAGCTATTACCCTTGCGGGCGCAACCGGAAACATTGGCATCGAAACCGTAGCACTCACCCTATCTTTTGCTCTTGGAACAGCCATCCCGCTGCTGATCTTTGCTCTTGCGGGGCGAAGCATCGCCGAACGGGTTAAGACGTTCCGCACCCACCAGCGCGGAGTACGCACCGCCTCGGGCATACTTTTAATCGCCCTGTCGATCGGGCTGATATTCAACGTTCCCGCTCAGCTGCAGCGCGCAATCCCGAACTATACGGAAGGGATCGAGCAGGCCATTAGTCAAGGTACGCAGAACAATATTATTTCCTCCTCCGCCGGTGGGGCGATCAGCACATGCCGACCCGACGAAGAAAAATTGCAGGACTGCGGCTCTGCCCCGGAACTAACGGGCGGCACGGGTAACTTCAACACCAAGAATCAGCCAACTCTCACCAACCTGCGCGGAAAAGTCACACTCGTTGATTTCTGGGCCTACTCGTGCATTAACTGCCAGAGGACTGCACCGCATCTGAATGAACTCTACGCCAAGTACCGTGATTATGGTCTGGAGATAGTGGGAGTACACACACCGGAATATGCGTTCGAGCACGAAGCTAAGAATGTCCAGGCGGGTATTGAGAACCTGGGTATTAAATACCCGGTAGTTCAAGACAACGACTATGCCATTTGGCGTGCTTACAGCAACCGCTACTGGCCCGCGCACTACCTCATCGATAGCGAAGGCAAACTTCGTGCTGTTCACTATGGTGAAGGCGGGCACAAGGTGACTGAAGCGCAGGTGCGCGAACTTCTCAAAGCCGCAAACCCACAAGTGCAGCTTCCAGACCCCATTCACAAGGACGATGCGCAAGAACAAACACAGAACACGCACGATGCCCGAACCCCAGAAACATACCTGGGGGCTAAACGTGCAATGTACTTCGCAGGACATGGAAACTACTCCAGCGGAACCCAAACCTTCAAACCGGCAGACCGTCTAGACATTGATCACTTCGACCTCAACGGTACGTGGGCCATAACCCCCGAACGTATTGAGCCTCAAGGAAGCGACGGCACTTTGCGGATTAACTATCGTGCCCACGGGGTGCAGGTTGTTGCCGGTGGCAGCGGCACCATTGAAGTGCGGCGCAACGGCACAACGGAAAAGATCCACGTTGACGGCGCTCCTAATGCTCACCACATTGTGCGTGGCGATGAGCAAAGCAGCGGGATTATTGAACTCAAAGTCTCGCCGGGAGTGCAGCTGTACTCGCTCACCTTCTCATAAATCTACACCCCGAAACCTTAGGTGGGCTCACCCCTAAAACTAAACCCGGGACTGTGTTTTCAAGGTTTTAGACTGCACATGACTAAAACCACGTACAACGCATAGTCCCGGGTTTTACCGCGGTTTTCCGGCCGCTGCACCCAGAGGGGAAAGAGCTCTGAGCACCGGGCAGCCGTAGGCCCCGCGCATCCGTACTAAACTTAAGACAAGTAACATAGATGTCACTCAGAAAGTTATATCGTGCCCGTCACCTACGAACACCTTACCGACCGTACCCCCCACGTCTCTGCCGACGAGCTACTCGCGGGTTTCCGCCCCTCCGAGCGGTTCGGTGAAGTGTCATTCGACAGCTACATTCCTGACCCCAACCAGCCCTCCCAAGCCGAAGCAGTACAAAAACTCAAAACTTTCGGCGACAAAATTAATAAAGGGGGAGGAACCGGCGGGTTCTTCGGCAAACTCTTCGGAGGTAAGAAAAAAGACACCACCAAAGCCGGACTCTACCTCGACGGCGGGTTCGGTGTTGGTAAAACCCACCTTCTAGCCTCCCTGTGGCACTACGTTGACGGCCCCAAAGCCTTCGGCACCTTCGTCGAATACACCAACCTGGTTGGTGCCCTCACCTTCCGCAAAACCGTGGAGGCACTCAGCAGCTACAAGCTGGTGTGCATTGACGAATTTGAGCTTGACGACCCCGGTGACACCGTGCTCATGTCCCGCCTGATGCGCGAACTCGCCGATGCGGGCGTTAAACTCGTCGCAACCTCCAACACCCTCCCCGGTGCCCTCGGTGAAGGGCGCTTCGCCGCCGAAGACTTCAAACGCGAAATCCAGGTGCTCTCACAGCAGTTTGAGGTACACCGTGTGGACGGTGAAGACTTCCGCCACCGCGGGCTTCCCGCCGCCCCCGAGCCCGTCACCGATGCGGAACTTGACGCGAAAACGGAGGAAGTCTTCGGCAGCAAATCCGTTGCCGTTGATAACTTCACCGACCTCGTAGCGCACCTGGCGAAAGTACACCCCTCCCGCTACCGCCAGCTCATTGACGGTTTAGAAGGCATAGCCTGGCGCAACGTGCAGCCCATTACCGAACAAGCGGTGGCCTTACGTTTCGTGGTGCTCGCTGACCGCCTCTACGACAAAGACCTGCCGATCGTCTCATCAGGGGTGCCCTTCGACCAGGTGTTCACCCCCGAAATGCTCGCTGGCGGGTACCAGAAGAAATACTTCCGTGCCGTCTCCCGTCTAACGGCGCTCGCCCGTGAAGGTCTGCTTGGCGAAACCGAACAATAAGCCCTTTCCCGCCCTCCCCGATACACCCCTCAGCGTCCGCCCGCAATAGGGCGGGTACCTGAGGGGTATGTTCGGGTGTTTCCAACACATAAACCGGTGAAATGTGAGCGGGTACACTCCCAAAATTCTTGATGTATTCGGTGTTACATCCGCCCGAAAAACTAGTTCTAGCCCGCAAAATCAAGGAACGCGCGGATAACAGCCAATGATTTGGCAAGAACCCAAAAACCGCGTATAGTTTTTATCTGTCAGAACGACCGGGGGTCAAACCTCGTGCGAAAACCTCAAAAGGTAGCTGATACGCGGTTGTAGCTCAGTTGGTAGAGCACCACCTTGCCAAGGTGGATGTCGCGAGTTCAAGTCTCGTCAACCGCTCGTAGGACTCCTAGAGTTCGGAACCCCATCTCTCACAGAGAGATATACGGTGAGGTGGTCGAGTGGTTAGGCAGCGGCCTGCAAAGCCGTGTACGCGGGTTCGAATCCCGTCCTCACCTCGCACAACATCATAATGTTGAGCGCGATTGGCGCAGCGGTAGCGCGCTTCCCTGACACGGAAGAGGTCACTGGTTCGATCCCAGTATCGCGCACAAGTATGGAATCCTCGGATGTTAGATCCGGGGATTTTTTGTGTCCCAGGGGGCGAACCAGTGACCTCCTCGGGCTGGTGCCCTCGGCGAGGGAAAGATTTATTGGTGCCTCGCGCGCTCGGAAAATTCTTCCCCTCGCTGGTTCGATCCCAGTATCGCGCACAAAGTGACAGTATGTCGTTAAAGTTTTTTAAAATGCTACAGAATTATAAAAATAGATATCTGTCGAGGATTCCCACCCAGCAGGTTGCTAGAACCCAGGAAAATCTTAGGAGTCCGGGAGCGCTGAGCGAGAATAAAAACAGGGGAGTGAAAAAATATAACAATATGCAGACAGGGTGTCTGTAAAATATCGTTCTGAGCCACCCTGGTCTGTTGCTTTTTGCCCCTGAAAAGGTAATTATTGACTCTGTATCATCTTAGGGTTATCTATCCTAAGTCAGAACCGGCGGGCTTTCACCCCGTCGCACATACAAAGGAATATACATGGCTCCTCTCTTTAACCTAACGCAGGGAAAGACTCTCAAGGGAATCACCATTGGCGCACTGTCGCTCTCTATGATCGGCGCATCCTTTACGATGCCCGCCTCATTCGCAGCCGAGAACTCGGCGCAGAAAATCGATACTGAAAAGACTCTGGCAAAGCAGATCCAGGGTATCGCAGGTCAGTACCAGATCGCTCACTCCAAGAACAACAACAAAGTCTTCGTAGCAGGCTCAGACCGTACCATGGGTGCCTCAACCCTGGCCCGTCTTGACGCAACCAGCATGAAAGTTGAGGCAGTAGCAGGGCTGCCCGTTACCCGTAGCGGCACCGGTTACGAGGCAGGTTACAGCTCTCTTGCAGCATTCGGTATCACCGTAGATGACGTAAACAATACCGTGTGGGTAACCAATACCCGCAACGACTCCGTCTCAGTGTACGACCAGAACACCCTCAAACTGCTGTGGACCAACTACACCCCCGGTTATGAGGGCACCGAAGCTGAAATCGAGCACCCCCGCGATGTGAAGATTGACCACGCGACCGGTAAGGCATATGTGACCGGCCGCTACTACATCTCATCCATCGATCTGAAAACCCACGAGGTCAAAAAGCTGCGCATCGACCCCGATGCTTCCGGTCGTGTCTCGCCGATGAACATGAACATTGATGGCGACAAGATGTACGTGCCGGTTCGCTCCTCTGACACCGTGAAGATCATTGACCTCAAGAGCTTCAGTGTCGAGAAAGAATACAAGGTGCACGCCGATGTTGCCGGCAAAGAAGTGCGCCCCTCCGACTCTGTAGTAGACCACAGCACTAACGAACTGTACGTCTCGTCCCAGGGGCTGGATGGCGCCAACTCCGGTGTGACCGTGTACGACCTGAACACTGGCGAGTACAAGAAGAGCATCCCCTTCGGTGAGCAGGCCCTGGCCATGGTCAATGACGACGAGCGCGACCTTGTGTACGTTACCGACTTTAAGACCGGTAAGGTTGGTGTGATCGACACCCGCTCCTCCCAGGTTATTGGTGAGGTTCAGGCCGGCGCCAAGGGTGCTAACGACATCACCATCGGCGCCGAGGGCGAAGTTTACGTCGCTAATAAGGACGGCTACGTAGCTGAAGCAACCGTACCCTACGCCGTAGACCGTGCAACCGGCGACTACACTAACTCCACCCAGTCCGTTGACTCCATCACCAAGGTGAAGGTCAGCACCACCGAAGGCGAAGCACCCAAGCCCGACCCCAAACCTACCCCTGCTCCTGAGACTCAGACTGTGACGGCTGATGATGGTGCGTCGCTGTCTGGTGTGAAGGTTGCTCGGGTGGGGCAGGAGATTGTGGTGTCTGGTTCTGGGTGGAAGGATAAGAATGGGGGTGGGTCTGTTGCTGCTGTGAAGCTTGATGGGGGTGCTGTGGTGCCTCGTGGTCAGGTTTCGTATGGTGGTAAGGAGTATGGTTCGCGTGGTGTTGTTGCTGTTGTTGAGGCGGATGATGCGGGTAATTTTGTGGCTCGGATTCCGTTTCCTTCGGCTGATAATTCGAATGTGAAGGGTTCGGATTGGGGTGTTGGTTCGAAGCATACTGTGACGTTTTTGTCGGGGTCTTTGAAGGTTGATGGTGGGGGTAAGAAGGTTGATGTGGTGCGTTCTGCTGAGTTGGAGGTGACAGTAGGCGAAGCGGCTGCCGCCCCCGCAGCAGACGCCCCGAAGGCCGATAACGCAGCAGACGCCAAGACTGAGGTCGCAAAGATCACCCCCCGCCAGGCAAAGTTCGAAGGCTACCCGCCGGTCACCCCCACCGACCCGGACAAGTCCCTGGCTAAGGTAAACTTCAAAGACATCGACTCCAACCCATTCAAGGCAGAGATTAACTTCATCGCCGAGAAGGGGATCACCACCGGCTGGTCCGACGGCACCTACCGTCCCGGCGATAAGATTGAGCGCGGTGCAATGGCTGCTTACCTCTACCGTCTGGCAGGCTCGCCCCGCTACGAAGCACCGGCAGAGTCTCCCTTCAAGGACGTAAAGACCACCGATCCCTTCTACAAGGAGATCGCTTGGTTGCAGTCCACCGGCATTACCACCGGCTGGAGCGACGGCACTTTCCGCCCCAACGAGACCGTGAACCGTGACGCCATGGCTGCCTTCTTCTACCGCGCTGCTGGATCGCCCGAGTACACGAACGCCAACCCGGCCAAGTTCAGCGACGTGCAGGATAACCCCTTTGCCAAGGAAATTGCGTGGCTTGAGGAACAGGGTATCACCACCGGCTGGCCCGACGGCACCTTCCGTCCCGGACAGGCTATCGACCGTGATGCTATGGCCGCATTCATTGCACGCTACATGAAGAAGTTCGATCACGTGCAGACTGTGCCCGCACATTAAGAGGCGTAAACAGGTGAAACGGTAACTTCACACCGTTCTACCCTCTCACGGGCGGGGTGGACGCAAACCCGGAATTAATGGGAGCGCCCACCCCGCCGTTGCGCGGAATCGGCATGCAGAAGGGGAGAGCTTGGCCTTGAAACGGCAGGGGTAAGGCACCGTGAGTGGCTGTGATGCACGTCTACTAATGCGAAGTTGCACGCCCGAAAATAACTCGGTATAGTTATTATCCGTTGCGGTGATACAGCATTACAGACAAGCAACAATAACTCAATAGAGTAATGGGGTATGGTGTAATTGGCAACACAACGGTTTCTGGTACCGTCATTCTAGGTTCGAGTCCTGGTACCCCAGCGAACACCCACTACTTCGGGTGTTTCGGCCCCATCGTATAGCGGCCTAGTACTCCGCCCTCTCACGGCGGCAACACCGGTTCAAATCCGGTTGGGGTCACGCTAGAAACAAAGAATCCTCGGTTCCAAAGAACCGGGGATTTTCTATTGCCGCGGCATATCCGCAAGCCACCACAATGCTGATGCAAACCCTGCATTCCCCTCCGGCAGCCCCCGCTGAAAGATAAATGCTCAACCCCACCTGCCGGGAAAGGAAACTAACCCCAAAAACCGCCCAACAAATTTGACGAAGACCCTCGGCGGCGGTAGAGTATTTACCTGTGAGCGCGATTGGCGCAGTGGTAGCGCGCTTCGTTCACACCGAAGAGGTCACTGGTTCGAACCCAGTATCGCGCACAAATGTTTAGGAATCCTCGGATGTTAGATCCGGGGATTTTTTGT
This sequence comes from Rothia aeria, assembly GCF_016726365.1. Taxonomy (NCBI): domain Bacteria; kingdom Bacillati; phylum Actinomycetota; class Actinomycetes; order Micrococcales; family Micrococcaceae; genus Rothia; species Rothia aeria. The sequence continues at coordinate 2,457,138 of NZ_CP068102.1, forward strand.
GTACCCGGGGGGCGAACCAGTGACCTCCTCGGGCTGACGCCCTCGGCGAGGGAAAGATTTATTGGTGCCTCGCGCGCTCGGAAAATTCTTCCCCTCGCTGGTTCGAACCCAGTATCGCGCACAAGTATAGAATCCTCGGATGTTAGATCCGGGGATTTTTTGTATTGTCACCGGAGAACCTGAAGCCGCTGTTTTCTAGCTAAATCTCTGGACATAACCAGCAATATGACCGCAAAAGGATGAATAACCCAGCCCCCGAGAACTCGCACGGTACCCCACCTGCTAGGGTGCCTGAGCCCAATCTAGTAGACTTGAAACCGAAGAAAATCTTTCGGCCCGCACCGGCGGGGGATAGTAGGTACCATCAGTGACAGCGCCACAACTGGCAACTGCGACCGACCACGGCCGCATGTACTCCCGCATCCGCGGAGGTGAACTGCTCGTCCCCTCCATTACCACCGTTATTGGGCAGCACGCCACAGACCTCAGCGGCTGGCACAGTTACATGGCCGCCAAAGCCGCCCTTGAAGATCACCGTACCTACCGGGCCTCAGGCTCCCAAGGCCTCAAATTCGCCATTATTAAAGACGCCTCAGCCGCCTCTGAACGCTACCGGGATGCCGCAGCAGAACGCGGCGACAGGGTACACAACTACGCCGAAAACATTGCCTTACGCGCCATGGGCAAACCCCACGACGTTGAAACCTGCCGCGAACACCTCATCCGCAACGGAGAACAAGCCTACGCAGACCGGTTCGACGAATGGTGGGACGCCTTCCGCCCCAAGCCCCTCGCCGCCGAAATAACCATCTGGAACGATACCGTGGGCTACGCGGGGACCCTCGACCTCGTCGCCGAAATCGCCGGACGCACCTGCATTATCGACTACAAAACCAAAGGCACCGACCGCAAAGGCAGGGTAAAACCCCTAGACGCAAAAGTCGTGATGCAGCTTGTTGCCGGACTCAAAGCCGAAGAAGCCCTCATAGACCCAGACACCGGAGAATGGGAACCCTGGCAGTACGGAGACGCCCCCATCCTCATGGGCGTGGCCCTTGGTGAAACCCAGGTGGTGCCGCACCAGGCAAACCCGCGCATCCTCGAAAAAAACTGGCGGAAATTCTGTGCGCTTCGCCGAGTATGGGAATACAACCGCGACGTCAACGAATTCGACGACGCCGCCCTCATGCCCGTTATCCCTCCACCCGCACCCAAAGCACAACCGCATCACAACGCCGCATAATATAAACCCGCCGGTTCTAACACCCACAGACAGCGACACATCGTGCGCGGGCACACCGCCTAAAGGAGGCACCCATGACAATCCTGAGTATCCGCACCGTAGGCGACCCTGTGCTACGGAGCGAATGCCAGCCCATCACAGTATTCGACAAAGAATTAGCAGCACTTATCGACAATATGCTAGAGACCATGTACGACGTCGAAGGAGTGGGTTTAGCCGGGCCGCAGGTTGGCATAGACAAGCAAATCTTCACCTACGGCGGCATTGATGACCGTGAAGGGTACATTATTAACCCGGTGCTAGAAACCGGTGAGGAAACCCAAGAAGGCGGTGAAGGGTGCCTCTCCGTACCAGGCATTAAATCCGAGACACCCCGCAAAAATTGGGCGCGTGTACGCGGAGTAGACCGGCACGGTAACCCCCTAGAACTTGAGGGGGAAGGACTGTTCGCGCGCATGCTTCAGCATGAAACAGACCACCTTCACGGCACCCTATTCATCGACAAACTCACCGGAGATGACCGTAAACGGGTGATGCGCACTATCCGCGCCGGGAAATACGCCGCTGTCGCCGGTAAAACTACGGCCGAACGCGCCACCAGGGTGAGCGGTGCATTCGGCAGTTTCGGCGCCGCCGGAAGCCTCGGGAAGTAGGAGAGCCATGAAAATCTTGTACGCTGGCACCCCAGAAATAGCAGTGGCCCCCCTCAACGCTCTAGTTGCCTCCGAAGAAGTAGAGGTGGTGGGGGTGCTCACCCGAGAAGACGCACCCGTGGGGCGTAAACGGATCCTGAGCGCATCTGCCGTAGCCCAACGAGCCGAACAGCTGGGAATTCCGGTAATTAAAGCCTCCCAGTGGTCTGCGCAGACCGCCCACGCTATTGCGTCCCTCGGGGCGGATGCCGCCGCCGTTGTCGCCTACGGGGCGTTACTGCCTCAAGAAGCACTTAAGCTGCTGCCCCACGGGTGGGTGAACCTGCATTTCTCGGCGCTGCCCGCATACCGCGGCGCAGCCCCCGTGCAGCGTGCCCTGATGGCGGGGGAAACCACTATCTATTCGAACACTTTCCTCATTGAAGAGGGGCTGGACACCGGGTCAGTTTTTGAACGTGACTCGACCCCGGTCGGCGATGAAGACACGGCAGGGAGCATCCTGAACCGTCTGGCAGAAACCGGAGGGGAGCTGCTGCTGCGCACATTCGCGCGCATTGCTGAGGGACAGACCGGAACCCCCCAAACCGGTCAGGCAAGCTACGCCCATAAGATGAGTATCGCTGACGGGCGCCTAGACTTTAACGAACCCGCCGAACGGGTGCTTGCGACGTTCCGGGGCGTCACCCCAGAGCCCGGTGCCTGGTGCGAACTTGCGGGCAACCGCTTCAAAATCGCCGCCTTGCAGCGCGGCTCGCACGAAACTGAGCTTGCCCCCGGGCAGATACAGTTACGGGGCAAAAAGGTGTATGTTGGCACCGGGGCGGGGGAGCTGCAGCTGGTGCGTGTGCAGCCCGCCGGGAAAAAGGTTATGGATGCGCCCGCCTGGGCGCGCGGGGTAGGCAGCGACCTCGCCGAAGGGAAAGTGGTTTTGGCATGAGCGAACAGCACAATAACGACGGCCAGCATCCGCCCCGCCGCCCCGCCGCAAAAGGAACGGCTCGCGGCGGGCGATTTGATGGCCGCACCAGTGAACAGCGCCGCACCTCCCGCACCAAACCCACCGGTGGTGGGCAGAAACGTGGCGGAGGCGGCGCCACTGAACGCAACCGGAAAGGGCATGAGCGTAACCGCCGCAGCCTGTCACAGCGCAGCTTCTCCGCCAGCGCCCCATCACAGCGTAGCCGTACCGCAGACCCCGCCCGGCTGGTAGCCTTCGAGGTGTTACGTGCCGTTGCCGAATCTGACGCTTACGCGAACCTGGTGCTTCCCAAAACTATTCGCGCGTACCGGCTTGACCACCGCGACGCCGGGCTCGCTACTGAACTTACCTACGGTACCTTACGCAACCAGGGCACCTATGACGCTGTTTTAGCGCGCTGCGCCGACCGGCCCCTCCATAAGATCGGCACCACCACCCTCATTATTCTGCGGATGGGCGCACACCAACTGCTTAAGATGCGGGTGCCCGCCCACGCAGCCCTGAATCAGAGTGTTTCGCTGGCGCGTGAGCGAATCGGCTCGGGCCCATCCGGGTTCATTAATGCCGTGCTTCGCCGGGTGAGTGAGCGCACCGCCGATGAGTGGTTTGAGCTCATTGAAGCCGAGTCAAAGGACGAGACGGAGCGGATGGGCTTTGCAACCTCGCACCCGGCGTGGATTGTGCGTGCCATGCGTCAGGCGCTTGCCGCGCACGGGCGTGACCCTCAAGAGATCCGTGCACTGCTGGAGGCTAATAATGTCTCACCCGTGGTGAACCTGGTGGCACTGCCGGGGGTGGGAGACTTGCGTGAGGCAGAGGAAAACGGTGCGGTCCCCGGGGAACTCGTTGAGGGCTCAGCCCTGTACTCTGCTGGCGACTTGGCGCGTCTAGAAAGCGTGAGAGAAGGCACCGTGCGGGCTCAAGATGTGGGGTCCCAACTGGTGGCCCGTGCCTTGACCGCCGTACCTATTGAAGGCAGTGACCGCGCCTGGCTTGACATGTGCGCAGGTCCCGGCGGTAAGGCGGCCCTTCTGGGAGCTCTTGGTGCCCAACGGGGGGCTCACCTGGTGGCGAATGAATCAGCGCCGCACCGCGCGAAGCTGGTTGAGCAGTCCATGCGCCCGCTCCCCGAAGAAACGTATACGGTACTCACTGGCGACGGCAGGAGCATCACCGCAACCCTCGCCCGTGAAGCCGCTAAATTACCGGATAGCATAGGGCCGGACACCCTGTTTGACCGTGTTATGGTGGATGCGCCCTGCTCAGGTTTGGGTGCGTTACGGCGCCGCCCGGAGGCCCGCTGGCGTAAGACTCCGCGCGATATTGCGGATCTGCTGCCGCTGCAGGGGCAGCTGCTGGATGCGGCGATTGAGGTGACCCGCCCCGGCGGTGTGATTGCGTATGTGACGTGTTCACCGCACGCCGCCGAAACCCAGAATATTGTGGCTGAAGCTCTGGAAAGCGGGAAAGTTCACCTGCTGGATGCGCGCACCGCCCTGCAGGCGGTGGCTCTGCAAGAATCAGGCAGTGGTGAACCGGGGGATGACGGCTCGCCTAGGAGCGTGCTGGCGGGGGAGAAAGACCCCGGAACCCAGCCTGAGATACACGTGAAGCGGGGTGCGCCAGCCGTGACTGATGCTGCATCAAGTACGGCACAACTGTGGCCGCATGTGCACGGCACCGACGCCATGTTTTTGGCGTTGTTCCGTAAAAAATAACAAAGGGACGGGCACCACACGAGGAGGTTCACACAGTGGGGATTCATATTAACCCCTCAATCTTGTCGGCCGATTTCGCAAATTTGCAGGCTGAGCTGGAGAACATTTCAACCGCGGATGCGGCGCATATTGATGTGATGGATAACCATTTTGTTCCCAACCTTACATGGGGGCTTCCTGTGGTGAAGCGTCTGCGTGAGGTTTCCCCGGTGCCGTTCGATGTGCATTTGATGATTGAGGATCCTGACCGGTGGGCTCCGCAGTATGCGCAGGTGGGGTGCGAATCGGTGACTTTTCACGCCGAAGCCGCAACGGCCCCCATTAAACTGGCCCGCACGTTGCGGGAGCTGGGCGCTGCAGCAGGTATGGCGTTGCGCCCTGCTACCCCCGTGGAGCCCTACCTGGATATGCTCTCTGAGCTGGATATGCTGCTGGTGATGACGGTAGAACCCGGGTTTGGCGGGCAGGCTTTTCTGGACGTGACGCTGCCGAAGATCCGCCGTGCCGCCGAAGCCGTTGCCGGTTCTGGGACTCCGGTGGTTGTGCAGGTTGACGGGGGAGTGACGCGGGAGAGCATTGTGCGGGCGGCAGAGGCAGGGGCTACATGTTTTGTGGCGGGCAGCTCGGTGTACGGGGCGCAGGACCCGCAGCAGGCGATCGCGTCGCTTCGTGAGGCGGCAACCCGCGCATACGCTAAAACATGGGGTGCCTGTGGGTGCGGGTAGTAACCATTGTGATGCTTAATAAATGTTTTACCTAAAAATATTTGCGGACTATATGAACATCACACATATTTTTTAGGGACATAGTGTCATCATAACCGTAAAAAATATGTGAAGATGGCTGTACTTCCCTGTAAAAACAGGGAAGTACAGCCATCTTTCTTGCGGTGAGTCGTAATTTTCGTTTCCTTGAAGTAAAGCTAAGATAGCGGTAAGGTTAGGTGGAGTTTAGTAGTAATTAGGGAGAGCTATGTCTTTCGAGAAAAACGAAGTTTCTGGCGAGTCGATCATTAATCGCCGGAACTTCATGGGCTTGGCACTGGCATCTGGTGCGGCCTTCACACTCGCTGCATGCAGCGGTGAATCCACCTCCTCAAGCACCTCCGGAGGAAGTGGGGAAACCCGCAAAGTACAGGATGTTGATGAGGAAGAGATCAACATCCCCGTTAAACCTCAGCGTGTGGTTACTCTCTCTGAGCCTACTTTGGATGCGGCCCTAGCCCTGGGAATCAACCCCGTAGGTACTGTGTCAGGGCGTGGGCAGTCAACTGTGCCGAACTACCTCAAAGAGAAAGCGAAAGATGTTCCGCTGATTGGTACCGTGGCACAGGTAAATTACGAGAAAATCGATGCGCTGGAGCCGGATCTGATCCTTGTCGATTACACCGGTGTGGATAAGCGTTCTGATGCCTACAGCACTCTGACAAAAATTGCCCCGGTGGTGTACTGCGGATATGCCGGCGGTGACTGGCATTTTAACTTCCGTAATGTTGCTGATGCCCTGAATCTCAAAGATAAGGGCGAGGAGTTCATTAAAAACTATGAGGCTTTAGCCGCAAAAACCAAGGAGGAACTCGCCCCCAAGTACGGGGATAAGACCTTCTCCATTGTGCGTTGGGCTGGTAACGGGCCCGCCCTGATCCTCAAGGAGCTGCCTGCTGGGCAGGTTCTTGAAGATTTGGGCCTAAAACGCCCGCCCGCACAGGACCGTAAGGGGCAGGGACACTCCGACCCGGTGTCTCTGGAGAACCTGGCAAATATTGACGCCGACTACATGTTCTTAGGCACGTTGGGTGGCGCAAGCCAGCAAAACCCCGAAGCTCAGGGCAATGCGGGCCTTGAAGGCGCTGAAGAAGCGCTCAAGAAGGCGAAAGAAACTTCCGGCTTTACCGAGCTGAAAGCATATAAGGAGAATCACGTAAAACTCGTGGACGGCTCCAAGTGGACCTCAACCGGTGGTCCGCTTCTCATGCAGGGAATTATTGAAGACGTCAAGAAGGACCTGCTGGGCTAGACTTCCCGAGAGAAAAGATCCCGTTGAAGCACCCAACTTCCGGTATTCTTTCGGACACAAACAGCATCGCACACCATAACTATATGAGGCGGTCCCCAGCCGCCACCAACCACTAATCCACATGAAGAAACGGAACAATCGCATGACTCGGCACACTCGTTACGCTGTTACTTACGGCGCAGTTGTTGCTCTCGCCAGCGCTTTAGTGGCGCCCTCTGCAGCTTTTGCTGCACCGGATGCCACCGGTGGGGAAGTAACCCCCGCTGCTCAGCAAAGCCCCCAGGCCGCCACCCAGCAGGCCAATAACACCGATACCGACCAGCAGACTGTAACGGCTGATGATGGTGCGTCGGTTTCTGGTGTGAAGGTTGTTCAGGTGGGGCAGGAGATTGTGGTGTCTGGTTCTGGGTGGAAGGATAAGAATGGGGGTGGGTCTGTTGCTGCTGTGAAGCTTGATGGGGGTGCTGTGGTGCCTCGTGGTCAGGTTTCGTATGGTGGTAAGGAGCATGGTTCGCGTGGTGTTGTTGCTGTTGTTGAGGCGGATGATGCGGGTAATTTTGTGGCTCGGATTCCGTTTCCTTCGGCTGATAATTCGAATGTGAAGGGTTCGGATTGGGGTGTTGGTTCGAAGCATACCGTAACCTTTTTGTCGGGGTCTTTGAAGGTTGATGGTGGGGGTAAGAAGGTTGATGTGGTGCGTTCTGCTGAGTTGGAGGTGACAGTAGGCGACACCAAAGCAGAGCCCCAGCAGACCCCCGCACCGCAGCAGCCCGCAGCGACGGAACAGCGACAGCCCCAGCAGCCTAAGGCAAGGCCACAGACCCCGCAGAGCGATAACCAGACACGGCAGCCGTCCAAGGACAATGACCAGGCCCAGGTGCAGCCTCAGCAGCCCGCGGATGAGAATGATACGTCCAACTGGGTCAAGCTTGATGCCCCCGCAACCGGGCAGGGTAGTGCGGGCGTAATGTACGTTAAGCCCTACACCACCGGTAAGGGCTCGAAGCTACGTATTAAAGGCAGCGGCTGGACGAACGCCGAGGGCAAGGGCGGCTCCACCGTGGCGCTGAAGCTGAACTACCTGAAGGATGGCAAGCCCGCCCAGTACTCGCGCGCCGGTGGTCATGGTGCCATTGATCAGTACCTGCGGGATAATGGTAAGAGCGCTGACTCCACCACGTGGGCTCTGCTGATTCCCGATGCCGGCAAAGCAAACCCCGCCCAGGGGCTTTACGCGCTGAACCCTGACGGCACCTTCGATATTGAGATCGACGTTCCCGAGCAGCTGCAAACCGGTAAGACAGGCGACTACCTGAGCATTACCGCACAGAGCGGCCGTAACGCCCCGAACGACACTCAGCGCGCGGCAACCTCCAAGACCATTCCCGTGAACGGTCAGGCTGCCGCAGAATACAAGGAACCCGAGAACACAGATGTGTGCTCCCCTGAAGGCGGGGACTTCAGCCCCAAGCTGAAGATCGAGAACCCGACCGTGGAGCCCGGCGGTAAGCTGCACATTACCGGTAGCGGCTGGTGCAACCCTGACGATAAGCGCGTCTCAAAGATCGGCTTGAAGATTGATGACGGCTCCGTCTCACACAATGATGCCACTAAGGTGAACTCGAACCGCACCATCTGGGCGATCGTAGAGCCCGATGCGAAGACCGGTAATATCGACACCTACATTGACCTGCCCACCGCTGAAAATACCGGCCTGAGCGGGGAAGAGCTCGCGAAGGTCACCAGTGGTGAACACACTCTGCGCCTGCTTACCGGCAGCCTCCGTAAGGGCGACCGTCACGGCACCTACGGCGGCCCCGAAGGCGATGGTGGTGTGAATACCAAGTTCGTGATTGGCGACTACAAGCCCGGGGCCGACCCTGCATCGGTACCCGCCAGCCAGTTGGGTGAAGGCGACCGCCACGGCGTGAGCGTTGAACACAACGGCAAGCAGCTGACCGTGAAGGTTCCCGAAGCTGAACCGGGCACCTGGGTGAAGGTTACCCCCTACCTGGGTGATTCAGCGCAGCTGGCTCGGGCTTCTAAGTGGGTGCAGCTGGATCAGAACCGCACCGTCAGCTACACCATGAGTGGGGAGCTGCCCGCCGCAGACTACCGCATAGTGGTGCAGAGCGGTAACCAGGGGGAGAACGGTAAGGTTCTTGGCTGGGCCCCGCTGCACGTTGCCGAAGCAACCGAGAGCACCCCCAGTGGTGGTGGTACATCAGGGCGTGGCAGCGTATCGCCTGCTGACCAGTCTTCCTACGATTCGGCTGAGCCTGACGTAACGATTGATGAAGACGGGCAGGCATGGGATAGCAGCGGCAATGCGGTATCCGTATCCACCGCTCCGGCACCTTACCAAAACGCGGGGGTTGGGTATGTCTCCAGCAACATTGGCACCAGTCCCGCCTCCATTGCACCGTTTACTTCGGGCACCCGGAGCGTGGTGGTTGCTAACGCTAAGTCAAAGGCAGCCTCTGCCCGCAAAGCAACTTCAGCTAATGGGAAGTCAAAGTCAACGGGCCCGGTGAAGAACGCCGCCAAGAAGACGGTGCAGGCAAAGGCCGCCAACGACAACAACGGCAACGATACCGCATCGCAGGGCGGCAGCCCCCAGGCTAAGGTCGAGCACCGGGTGAACGGCACCGAACTGACCGGTTTCGCCAAGTGGTTTGCCAATAACGCCAATAACCTGTTGATGTCCCTGGCCGGTATTGTGCTGCTTGCCTTGGCGCTGACTTTCAAGAAAAAGAACAGCGACTAGATTTCCTGACCATTCATAGGGGGTCTATAACACACCGTTTCTGGTGCCCCGCCCCGCTGCCACAGGGCCACAGGGGCGCCCCCAAGATTTAGTATTGTTACGAGAGGACTACCGTGCGTTTCTCTACACCTTTTAGTAAGGCCGCTACCGTATGCGCTGCTGCCACCCTCAGCCTGGGGCTGAGCGTAGGTACCGCATATGCACTGCCCCCCGGCGGCGCCAGCGGCAACACCCCCGGAACCAGTTCCACCGTGAGCCCCACGGTAAAGTCCGGCGGTGTGATCTCGTTTAACCTCAGCGGGTTCCCCCAGAACACTATGGTGTCTGTCAAGATTGATGACGGTGATGCCTGCCCCGCCGATGCGCCCCAGGGCGCCTGCGTGGTGCACCAGCAGAAGAGCGATGGTAACGGCAACGTATCGGGCTCGTTCGTGCTGCCCAGCGACCTGGAAAATGGCCAGCACACCCTGCGTTTCTTGGCTGCTGGTTCGAAGAAGAACTCTAAAGGTGATTCTCTAGGCACCCAGCCGTTTAGTAATAAGAGTCCGGTCTTCACTGTCACCGGCGGTAGCGACGGCGGAAACAAGAGCGGTGGAGGCAACTCCGGCGGCTCATCCTCAGACTCTGGTTCCTCCAATAACAACGGCGGTGGATCACGCTCAAACGGCGGGTCCCGCAGCGGCGGCAATAAATCTGGTGGCGGTGGTGCCTCCAATAATAATGGCGGCGGCGGCTCATCCAATAACGGTGGTGGGGCTTCCGGTGATGGCGGCTCATCCAATAACAGCGGCGGGGGTACCTCCGGCGGCGGCACCTCCGCTAACGGCGGCGGGACTGCTGACAGCGGAGAAACCGAGTACGTGGATGCCGACGGCAACAAAATCACCAAGGAAGAGTACGACCGCCTGAACTCCGAAAATGGCGGCGACTCCGAAACCGAAGGTGACGCCGATACCTCAAACACTGAGGACGGTACCACCACCAACGGTGAGAAGAAGCAGAAGTCTTCGAACGGTACCACCCAGAAGAAGGCTACCGCCAAGGCGAATGCTTCCGGGGTGAACAAGCAGTCGAACTCCTCCGATAAGGCGCAGGCCAAGAACGAAACCACGAACACGACCGTCACCTACGGTTCTGAGTTCCCGTGGATTGGTACGATCGTACTGGCCGCAGCAGCTATTGCGGCAGCCATTATCGTGATCGTACGCCGTAAGGCGTAACCCCTCAAGACACGCACGCGCCGCACGGCACCCCGGTATACCAGCCCTGCGGCGCGTGCGCTCATCTCACAAGACCTGCGAACAACGCCCGAAACGTACACTGCATACGCCACTCAAAGGGCGGTGTGAGAACCATTTTCGGGTGCTGCAGGTTTTACTCATCACAAGCCACACCAATACTATTCCCAAGGAGTCTCGTTGAGCACTACCACTCAGCGAGCCGAAGTCCCAACAACCGCGCTCAGCGGCCACGGTGCTAAAACCGCTCAACGGATCACCTGGCTCATCGTCTTCGCGGCTCTGCTGGGGGCGAGCATTATCGCCTCGCTCCTTTTCGGTTCCAACAACTCTATCTCCCTTCAAGCGGTTCTTGACGCCTTCAACGGCACGGCATCACCCCAGACCAGTATTATCGTTTTTGAGCAGCGTATTCCCCGCACTATTGTGGGGATCACCTGCGGCGCGGCGCTAGCGGTGGCAGGCTCGCTCATGCAGTCTCTCACCCGTAACCCGCTGGCCGAACCCGGCCTCATGGGTGTCAATGCGGGCGCTGCGGTGGCGGTGGTTCTTTCGGTGTTCATCGGTGGCGTGATGGGCATCTGGCAGTATATGGTAGTCGCTGTTATCGGTGCTGCTATTGCGGCAGCAGCAGTGTATGTTTTAGGGCGCGGTAAAGACGGCTCCATCGTCAAACTCGCCCTCGCCGGTGTGGCAATCTCTGCAGCTTTGGGCTCTTTCACCCAGGGCCTTATTCTCATTAACCAGGACGCCTACAACGAGTTCCGCCTGTGGGTGGCCGGCTCCCTGGAAGGGCGTGGGGTGGCAATCGCTGCAGCAATCGGCCCGGTGATCGCCGCCGGTGTGCTGCTGGCGTTTTTCGTAGCCCCGGCTATTAACGCCCTGAGCATGGGGGAGGACGCTGCCATTTCTCTGGGGGTGAGTGTACAGACCACCCAGAACCTGACCCTGCTGGCGGTGACGGTTCTCGCCGGTGCCGCAACGGCCGCCATCGGGCCCATCTCGTTCGTGGGCTTGGCGGTGCCGTTCGTGGTGCGCGCCCTGCTCGGAAACGACGTGCGCTGGGTGAATATAGGTTCAGCACTTCTGGGGCCGGTGTGGCTTTTGGGCACTGATGTGCTTGCCCGCGTTCTTCAGCATGAACACGAAACCCAGGTGGGGATTGTGGCTACCCTCGCGGGTGCACCGGTGTTCCTGTTCCTCATGACCCGGCGGAAGGTGGAGGCGCTCTAATGGCCACCCCGCCCACTATCAATATTGTGAAATCCGCTGATTCGCAGCAGGCCCCAACAAAACGCCGCAACCGCAGCCGCAGCCTCGGCGGGAAAGCTGTGGTAACCCTGCGTGGGCCTATTGCTGCGCAAATCCCGTGGCGTGTGGTGATTCTGAACTCTGTGCTTGTTGCTGTGATTTTCTGCCTGAGTATTTGGGCACTCATGCAGGGTGATCGTGAATACAGCGCCTTCCAGGTGATTGACACGCTCTTAGGGGGCGGAACCCGGTCGTCCCGCATTTTCGTCCCCCTGCGGGCTGCGCGTATTGTTGCGGCGCTGCTGGTGGGTGCCGCACTGGGTCTATCGGGCGCTATTTTTCAGGTGATTTCCGGTAATACTCTCGGCTCGCCCGATATTATCGGTTTCACCAATGGTGCCGCCACGGGTGCGCTTCTTCAAATTATTGTTTTTAACTCCGGCCCTGTTGAGGTTGCCGCCGGAGCCGTCATCGGTGGTTTAGCGACCTCCCTGCTGGTGTGGCTCATGACCCGGCATACGGGGCTGCGCGGTTTCCGGCTGGTGCTGGTGGGTATTGGGGTGGGCTCCACCCTGGCTGCCCTCAATTCTTTGCTGGTGGTGCGTGCCTCCCTCACCCAAGCGCAGACCGCCGCCTCGTGGCTGGCCGGTTCTCTTAACGATATTGTGTGGGAACGCAGCTTTGCTCTCATGATCGCAATGGCGCTTGTGGTGCCAGCTTTGCTGCTTGTGACGCGCCCGCTGGGTGCCATCCGGTTTGGGGATAATGTGGCTGCCGGTCTTGGGGTGAGCGTGAACCGTTACCGTGTGGCAGCCCTGTTTATTGGTGTGCTGCTGGTTTCTTTGGCGACCGCCACCACCGGCCCGGTCGCGTTCGTGGCGCTGGCCGCCCCGCATATTGCCAAGACCCTCACCAAAACAACCGGGGTGGGGTTCACCAGTTCTGCGCTCATGGGGGCGCTGCTGGTGTTTGGCTCGGACCTGATTGGGCGGTACGCCATCCCAGGCGGTATGCAGGTGGGTGTGGTCACCGGCGCTATCGGTGGGCTGTACCTGATGTACTTGATTTATCTTGAGAGGAAAAAGAGCTAGTGAGCGCACAGACTATGAACAGCACCGCCCGTTTGCAGGGATCCGGCTTAGTGGTGGGCTACGGCGAGCATAAAGTGCTCGACGGCGTTGATTTCAGTGTGCTTGAGGGGGAACTGACTGTTATCCTCGGCCCGAATGCCTGCGGCAAATCCACCCTGCTCAAAACCCTCTCACGTGTTATCCCGTTTAAAGGTGGGCAGGTGCATCTTGACGGGCAGCCTCTCTCAGGGCTGAAATCGCGTGCTATTGCGCGGATCCTCTCAATGCTGCCGCAGACCCCGGAAGCCCCGTCAGGGGTTACCGTGGCGGATGTAGTGGCGCGCGGACGCTACCCGCACCAGTCGCTTTTACGCTCCTGGTCTGCTCAAGATGAGGCAGCCTGTATTGAGGCGATGGAGGCGGCGAATGTGCTGGAGCTGTCTGAACGGCCCATTGAGGCGCTTTCGGGTGGGCAGCGGCAGCGTGTGTGGATCGCCATGACGTTGGCGCAGCAGACCCCGCTGATCCTGCTGGATGAGCCGACCACCTACCTTGATATTACCCACCAGATTGAGGTGCTTAACCTCACGAAAAAGCTGCACAGGCAAGGCCGCACAGTGGCGGTGGTGCTTCATGATCTTAACCTTGCCTTCCGTTATGCCACACATGTGGTATTAATGAAGCGTGGGCAAATCATTGCGCAAGGTAATCCTAAGAAAATTGTCACATCTGGGCTGATCCGGGAGGTTTTTGATTTGGAGGCCGTTATCATTGATGACCCTTGCACGGGCACCCCTCTCGTGATCCCCACTGAGCAGCAGAACATCTCGATTGCGGCAGACGCCATTGCCGCCGCCCGCGAAGGTAACTGAGGAGGCTCCCTCATGGGTAACCTAGACAACCCGCCGTGTGACACAGTTCAGACCATGAAACCGTCGATCATGGATCGACCGGTGCCGCCGAAAACTCCGCGCCCCACACCCGCCCCCCGCGTCAGCAGCCCTCTCATCAGCACACTCATTGACCAAGCCATCAACGCTGCCGAGCTCAATGCGCGCATCCTGGAGGTCGTTGGGGAAGGAACCCCCCTCATTGAGCAGGTGCATAACCCGGACGGTACCGTGAATGAGGGCGAGCGCATCGTCACGTTCCTGTACCGGCACGCTGAGGCGCAGCAGGTGCTTATTTTCGTGAACCGTCTGACTGATGAGAAAAACCTGCCGCTTTCGCTCATGGAACGTATCGAAGGCACAGATTGGTGGCAGCTGAGCTTTCAGATGGCCACTAACTGGCGCGCCTCATATAGTTTCGTGCCTGCACTACCGGGGGAACGCCCGGTGTGGCTGAGCGAGAGCGACCAGGTCATGCTGCGGGCCGCTCTTGACGCTGGCGAGGGTGACCCGTTCAACCCTAAAACCGTGTGTAACCGTATCGGCCGGTGCATGGGCGTGGTGGAGCTGAAAGACGCCCCGGTACACGAGTTTCTGCTGAGCCAGCAGGAGCTTGATACGCTGCCAGCCCCGCGCTGGCTCAAAACCCCTGACGGGCACATGTATGTGGTGGGTAAAGTCGGCAACCCGGCCCCGGAGGACCCCCTGTTCATCCTGTTCGACGGTGAAGTGTGGTTTAACCACGGTATGGAGCACACGCTTAACCGCGCGTACCGTGCCGGTCGTATCCCGCCGTTCCACGTGTTTTTCCTGCATTCCGGCGGCCGTGAGCGCCGCTGGCAGGAACTAAACGGCGAGCACCCAATCGCCGACTATATTGTGGATGAGGCGCTGCCGCACCTGGCCAAATTCCACAATATTCGCACCCCTGCCGAGAACATTATTATTAATGGGCAGTCATTGGGCGGGTTGTCCTCTCTGCTGGCGGTTATTTCCAGGCCGGAGGCGTTCGGGGCGGCAATCGCGCAGTCCGCGTCGCTGTGGCAGCCGCAGGTTTTCGACCGGCTGGAGCAGCTGCGTTCAGCCGATGAGCTGCACCGTCTGCGCCATTTGCATCTTGAGGTTGAGGTGGGGGAGCAGGAGTGGGTGCTGGTGCCCCCGCATCAGCGGCTGGTGCAGGAGCTAAAAGGTGTGGACATGCACCTGAACTACACGGTGTTCAACGGCGGGCATGATTATGCCTGCTGGCGCGGGGCGATTGTGCCCGCTTTGGAGCGTATTTTAACGGCGAAGTAGCCTCGACCAAGGAGAACGTATCACAGATGACCAAGCAGACTCTAGAACGTAGCGATCTGGGGGTAACCCCGCTGATCCCTGAGGAGTTCGCCGCCCGATACCGCCAGGCCGGGTACTGGATTGATCAGACCATCCCCGAGTTTTTGCTGGATGCGTGCCGGGCTAAACCGCATTTCCCGGCCCTGGTGGCGCTTTCTCACGCGCACCTGCAGGACGGTAAGCCGCAGCAGGTTCGTTACTCGTACGCTGAGCTGGAGGCTGCCGGCCGCGCCGCTGCGGCACGTATCGCCGCCGCCGGGGTGCAGCCGGGCGACCGTGTGCTGCTGCAGCTGGGCAATACTGCCGAGTATCTCATCTACCTGATGGGTATTTTCTGGGCTGGGGCACTGCCGGTATTTTGTTTGCCGCAGCACCGCACCAGTGAGCTGACGCATTTTGCGGCCCGTGCGGATGCGGCCGCGCACGTGTATTCGTCCCGCACCCCGGGCACAGATTTTACTGCGCTGCACCAGGACGTGTCCGAACAGCTGCAGGCTGAAGGGCTGAAACCGCCCGTGGGTATTGATGCGGCTGAGCCGTTGGTGCCGCTTAGCGACGAGCAGCTCGCCGAGCCGTTCGTCCCGGCGGTTATCCAAAATACTGATAGTCCGCGTGCAAGCGAGCAGGTGGCGTTTTTACAGCTTTCCGGCGGCACCACCGGGGTGTCGAAGCTGATTCCGCGTACTCACGCCGCCTACCTGTATTCGGTGCGCGGTTCGGCGGATATTTGCAACCTCACCTGCAACACCACCATGCTGGTGGCGCTTCCGGCGGCGCATAACTTCACCATGAGTTCACCCGGTATTCTGGGGGCGATGTGTGTTCAGGCGAAAATGGTGTTTGCCGCAGACCCCAGCCCGCAGACTGCGTTCGCGCTCATTGAGAATGAGGGGGTTACGTTTACCGCTTTGGTGCCTCCGCTCGCGCAGGCGTGGGTGGCATCGGCCGAGAAACGTGGTGTGCAGCTGCCGTCGCTGAGCGTTCTTCAGGTGGGCGGCGCTAAGCTTGCCGCCACGGTAGCGGGCAAGATCGAATCTGTGCTTGGTGTGCAGGTGCAGCAGGTTTTCGGCATGGCTGAGGGGCTGGTGAACTACACCCGTGCCGGGGATAGTCCGCGCATCCGGTTACATACGCAGGGGCGGCCCATTAGCGACGATGACGAAATTCTGATTGTTGATGATAACGACCAGCCCGTTGCACCCGGTGAGGCTGGGCACCTGCTGACCCGCGGGCCGTACACGATCCGCGGCTACTACAGGGAAGAAAACGCCAACACCTACAGTTTTACTGATGAAGGCTACTACCGCACCGGCGACCTGGTGCGCCTGGTGGACGGGAAGTACCTTGAGGTAGTGGGCCGCGCAAAAGACCAGATTAACCGTAACGGCGAAAAAATTGCGGTAGATGAGATTGAGGCGCTCGCCTTAGCCCACCCCGATGTGCTGGACGCCGTGGCTTTGGGGCTGCCGGATGAGGCGGTGGGGGAGCGTGTCTGCCTGGTGCTTGTACCCCAGGAAGGCGCATCGCTGGGGCAGAACCCGCGCCGTACGATGCACGAGTATTTTACGCAGAAGAAGCTGGCCGCCTTTAAAATCCCGGAGCGGGTGGAGGTGCTCAAAGAGCTGCCCACCACGAATGTGGGTAAAATTTCCCGCCGTGAGCTGCGTGCCCGTCTGGTAGAGATGCTCACAGAATAGTTGTGTGTTGGTGTTCCCGGGCGGGGGCACCGCCGTGAGCACAGGAGCGGCTGCTGGCATGGGGGGCGGGTCATCATGCGCCCTATGCCTCCCCTCCCGCCAGGTGGCGGCAGGCTTGTACCCTTGACGCCGCACCTAAAACCGTATAGAAACGCATCAGATAAACACTATTTAAGGAGTTACGCCATGAGCGCTGAAGCAACCCTGCGCCCGCTACTGGCCAAGTACATTCGTGAAGAAGACTCGCTGAACACCGCGTTCGCCGAGCCCACCACCGACCTGTTCTCGCTCGGGTTTGATTCCATGGGGGCCTTCGCCCTGCTCGATGATCTCGCCGCTGAGGGGATTGCTGTGGAATTTACCGAACTGGTGGAAAACCCCACTGTTGAATTCCTTACCAGCCGCATCGCCTAATACACCACAAGCAATATAAAACCACATGTAGTTCTGCTGCACGAAAGGCCAGTCCGCCATGAGCACCACCGAGCCTGCACCCGCCAGCACCCCGGATACGACGCCCTGGCTACCGTTGAGCGTGAACGCGCGCGGCATCTACCTTGCCGCCGCAATTGACCCCACCAACCCCTGTTATAACACGGCAGAGCTGCTCGAATGCCCCGTCGGCACCAACCGTGACACGCTGCGGCAAGCCCTGCGGCACCTCTACGAGGAAAACGAAGGGTTCCGGGTGCGCACCCGCCTGCACGCGGGACGCGCCGAACAGCAGGTGCTGGGTCTCGACAAATTTCTGGAAAACATTGAGTTTCTGGAAAACATTGAGCTGCTGCCCGTACCAGAGAACCCTCATGAGGAAGAACCGGACAGCGAACCGGTACCAGCCATGGTGCGCGCCTGGGCGTCATCCCTCATCGCCGAACCCCTCAACCCGGATGCCGGTATTACCGTTCGTTCCCGTGTCGCCTTCTACGCCGACAGGCTGTGGGTGTACCACAGCTTCCACCACGTAGTGGCCGACGGGTTCGCGGCATTCAACGGGCTTTCCCGCATCGCCAGTATCTACCGTGCGCTCAGCAGCGGGCACCCGGTTCCACCCGTCAGCCGTGCCTCGCTGGCCGAACTTATCGCCGCCGATAACGCGGCTGAACCCGCCCGCGCCAGCGACTACGAATACTGGACCGCCGGGGAAGGGGCCACCGCGCTCGAACAGCCCGACACCTCCCTAGCTGCGCGCACCGCCGCGCCCGCCCCCCGCGCGTTACGGGCCTCACTGCCTATCCCGCGCACGGTACAGCAGAACATGCTGGCGGCGGCCAAAAAATATGGGGCGTCCTGGCCGGTCGCCGCAACCGCAGCCATCGGCGCGTACCTGGGGCGTATTGGCGGGTACGATACGGCCGCGTTCGGCATCCCCCAAATGAACCGCATGTTCGGCCCCACCCTGCCCGAACCAACCCGAGCCCTCGGCAAAACCAGTGCAAACACCGGAACCACCGCCGTGAACGTGCTGCCCGTGCAGGTGCCTTCCCTTGGGCCCATCGCAGCGGCCCTGAGCTCCGTCAAAGACCAATTCGCCCGCAACACCCAGCACCCCCTGGCACGTCAAGAAGACTTGGAACGGGCCGCAGCACGCAACGACTCCCGCCTCTTTGGGGCGCAGATTAATATTGTCCCGTTCGATGCGGTGCTCACCCTCGGCGTACCAACACCTGGCACCGACGAACTGCCCGGTGCCCCCGCGCCCGTGGCGCGCATCCACAATGTGAGCGCGGGCCCGGTCGCCGACATGACCGTCACCCTGCGCGGCATGCCAGGGCGCGGCAACCCCATCTACCTGGAGCTAGACGCCAACCCTAACCTGTACACCATGGAACAGGTGCAGGCACACGCGCGGCATATGGGCGCCTGGCTAGAGAACTGGGCCACAGCAGCCACCAACGAGCTGCCGCTTGAGACGATCACCACAGCCCTACCCGCAGAACTGGAGACCATTAACGCTTTCAACAGCACCGGGCACCACATCGAATACAAAACCCTGCTGCAGCGGTTCACCGACGCTGTAGCCGCACACCCCAACGAACCCGCCCTCATCGCGACCGCACCGGGGGAACGGTACACCCTCACCCCTGAATCCCCGCACGCGCACGAATTCAACCTAACCCTCACCTACGCGCAGCTTGATGCGCGCGCCCGTGCGCTCGCTGCCTCCCTCGTGGCAGCAGGGGTACGCCCCGGAACCGCCGTCGGCCTACGATTCAACCGGGGTATCGAGCAGTATATTGCGCTTTACGCGGCACTCTATGCGGGGGCCATCTACGTGCCGATCCTGCCCGAACTGCCCGCAGAACGGGTTGGTCACATGCTCACCGACGCAGGATGCTCCGCCCTGCTCAACGGCCCCGGGCTGGGCCTGCTCGCCCCCGCCGAACTGTCCCCGGAAAACCCAGAACGGTTCACGAACCTGCCGCAGCTGCCCTTCACCGCCCTCACCCCGACCGCGCAGCACCCGCTCCCTGCGGACGCCGCACCAGCATCCGCTATTCTGCCCGGACACGAGACGGAGCTTGACGACACCGCCTATATTCTTTTCACCTCAGGCTCAACCGGCAGGCCCAAAGGCGTGGCCGTCAGCCACCGCGCCATCGACAATAGGTTGCGCTGGCAGCAGTCAAAAATCCCGGTCGCCCCCGGTGACCGGGTACTCCACAAAACCCCCATCTCGTTTGATGTGCACGTGTGGGAACTGTACTGGCCGCTTCAGGAAGGCGCAGCGGTCGTTATCGCCGCCCCCGAAGGGCACCGCGACCCCGAATATTTAGCACGCGTGACCGCCGAGCAGGACATCACGTGCGTGCACTTCGTGCCGACCATGCTCGCCGCGTTTATTACGTCACCGACCGCCCGGCGTGTTCTGAAAAGCGCCGGGTTCGGACCCCAAGAAACCGAACGGCGTTTACGCTACCTCGTCTGCTCCGGTGAAGCCCTGCAGAAAGACCAGGTGCTCGGCGCGCACCGGGTGCTTGGGGCGTACCCGTTGAACCTGTACGGCCCCACCGAGGCCGCGGTTGACGTCACGTTCTGGGATACCGCCGAAGACCCAGAACGGGAAATCATCCCCATCGGGGAGCCCGTGTGGAACACAGGAACGCATATTCTAGATAGGGCGGGACGGCCCGTACCGCCGGGCATTACCGGCGAACTGTACCTCTCAGGTGTGCAGCTAGCCCAGGGGTATGTGAATAACCCGCAGGCCACCGCCTCCGCATTCGGGCAGGACGCCCCCAGCGGCATGAGGGTGTACCGCACCGGTGACCTTGCCGCCTGGGAGATACTGCCGGGGGCCACAGACGATAAGCCGCCGCGCGGAGTGATCGTGTACCGCGGGCGCTCCGATAACCAGGTGAAACTGCGCGGGCAGCGCCTCGAACTTGGCGATATTGAGACGGTACTCACTTCGCTTCACTCAGTCACCGGGGCGGTGGCGCTGCTGTACACAGGGCTGCGGGAGCCCGCGCTCGCAGCGTTCCTTGAGGTAGGCGCCCTCAGCACGGAACAGCGTGAAGAGATTATTGCTGACGCGCGTCAAGCCTGCGAGCGGAACCTGCCCGACTACATGGTTCCTTCCCTCTGGCACACGATGGAGACGCTGCCGGTGAGCGCCTCCGGTAAGGCGGATCGTAAACAGCTGGCTCAGTTCAGGTTCGCTACGGCCGCTGCCGATGCGCGCGGCCCGCACGGGCTGCTGGAGCAGCAATTGTGCACTATTTTCGCGCGTGTGCTGGGGCGGGAACGGTTCGGCACCACCGAAGATTTTTTCGCAGCCGGGGGCCATTCGCTGGCGGCGCTTGAGGTTATTGCCGCTATTGGCGAGCAGCTGGGATTGTCTGTGAGCATCGGTGCCCTGTTTGCGAATCCCACGGTTGAGGGTCTCACCCGGGCATTGGAGCAGGATGCGGGGCTGGAATTTGCCCCTGTGCTGCCGCTGCGTGCCGTCGACACAGAACTGACCCCCGATACCCCCGCGCCGCTGTTTGTGCTGCCCCCGGCGGGCGGGCTGGGCTGGTGCTACGCCGGGTACCTGGCGCATCTGCCCGCGAACCAGCCGGTGTACGCCGTGCAGGCGTCCGCGTTTTCTGACCCGCACGCAAAGTTCCCCAGCACGTTACGTGAGCTTGCTCAGGAGTATTTGGGGCGCATCCGCCAGACCTTGCGGGACGCTGACCTACCCGCGCGTATTGAGCTCATGGGCTGGTCGGTGGGCGGTACGGCCGCTGTAGAGGTTGCCGCATTGGCGGAGGACGCCGGTATCGCCGTGGAACGCACAGTGTTGCTGGATGCGTACCCCGCCGAGCAGTGGCAGGGCGTTCCCGCCCCGGATGAGCAGGAAAGCTTCCGTGCCTTGCTGCGGATGGGTGGCCTGCCGGAGGCTGCCCCCGGTGAGGTGCTGGATCTTCCCGGTACTTTGAGGCGGCTACGGCAGGCTGGTTCGGCGATGGGGCACCTGCCGGAGGATAAGCTGGGCGTGTGCTTGGAGTCGATGCGCGCCTCGGCTGCGCTCATGCGCGGGGCACAGCAACTGGACTTTTCGGGTGCGGTGACGATGTTCTCGGTGCCCCATGAGGATCAGCCGTATCTGGATGCTCACGGGTGGGAAAACCACGCGGGTTCTTTGCGTGTGGTGCGGGTTGACGGAACCCACCCGGATATGGTGAACCCGGCGTATATCCCGCAGATCGTTGCCGAGGCGTTCGGTTCGGGGCCAGCAGAGTAGGTGGCGCAGTCATGCCGGTAGATTTCAGGGGCGGCGTTATCACCTACGATAACCTTTTGTGGGCGCTGGAAGATCCGCAAATACCCGCCGAGGAGCTGGACCTTGTTGAGGACTTATTGCAGGTTTCGTACGGTGACGGGAAGTACCTGCTGGATGTGGGCTGGTATTCCGCTGGTGCCGGGTAGGGCGGGTTCATGGTGTATGTGATTGGGAACTGTGACTGGCAGTGCCCGCTGCGCTCTTTAGCTGCCAATAGTCTGGGGCAGCTCGTCTCGGCTATTAATGATGCGCCGCCTTTATCGCTAAATTACCGTGAATAAGGCGCCGACAAATGAAAAATAGTTAATCAGCTATTCTGCAGAATCCCATGCACAATATGGCTCACATCCAGGGTGATGGAGGAGTCAATAGGGTCGGGGAACTGCACCCCATAAATCCCCAGGTGAAAATCCTCACCGGTGGGGGAGCCAGTGTACACAATATCAACCGGACCGTTGTGCACCCTCGTGTCGGGGAACAGCAGGTGGGCGTGGCACCCCACCCGGTACGCGTATTGCAGAATCCGGTTAAAATCGCGTTCCCGCACGTGCTCAAAGCTGCGCGGTATCGGGTCATAGTTCGCCTCAAGCACACATACCGGCGCACCGGTGTCGGCGGTGCGTACCACGAACCCGGGGCGGATCTCGGCGGGGCGTTTCAGCACGGCACTGTTGGTGGCGGGCCTGCGAATGTAGCTGAACTTCGGCAGGGTATTGAGCGTGTACATGCCTGCGGGGAGCGCCTGCAGGAGGGCTTTTTCCAGCATTGTCTCCCACAGAATAGAGGTGTCGTATTTAATGTTGGCGATTACCCCGGCCTCATACGGGTCGGTATCGAACCCGAACCCGAACTGCTGGGCAATAATTGCCCGCGCATACCGGTAGGCGAGCGCCTGCTCATCGGGGATGCGCGCCATGAACGTGGGGGAGAGCCGCTCATTCAGCAAGGTTTGGGCGTTGTGTACACTCACATCGCGCAGGGTCGCTTCGTAGCCGAGAGCTTGCTGGCGCAGCTGGGCGTCTTTCGCCTGCATCGCTACCCGCTGCAGCCCGGCGCGGATCACCTGCCACAGGTGAATGTCTGTGGTGAGTGAGTCGAATTCGCACACCACCCCGGTGCGGTGGGTGGCTTGCCGGTCGATGAGTTTATCGAGCACCATGCGGCCCCGCACGAACCCCAGCTCGTCGGTTTCTGATTCGAACCGTGGGCGGCGGTGTTCCAGCGCGTTTTTGCACAGGTTCAGGAATTTGCGGTATGTCGGCTCTTGTAGCCAGTCGATGCGCGAGAAAATGCCCAGGCCCTGCGGCGGTACGGTGCGGGAGGTGGCGTCCTCAACCGGTGCCTGGTGGTAGTGTTCGAGGATGCGCCAAAACTGCCGCACGGGGGTGAATTCTTCGTCGCTGCCGGGGCGGATGACCCGTCCGATGGTGAAATCTGCGTCGCGGGTGTGCGGCTCCCACGCGGGGGCGTTCCACAGGTCAACGTAGGGAGTGTCTTCCCGGCGGTTGCTTTCGGCGGGTTCGTTGCCTGAGCCTACGACGGCACTGAAGGGCTGCTGCCAGTCGGTGGGTAGCTTCAGGATTTCCCGCTCGTACAGGTATACGTGCAGGCAGCCGGTTTCATCGAGCAGGTGCGTGGGGTGCGGCCGGTCGGCGGGCAGCGGCTCAATAATGTTGCGCCGCCCGTTGGGTGACCAGATTTTGGGGAGTACGTGAACGGCGAGGGTGCGCACTGTCTCGGGGGTGCGGATATGTCCGTTATCGCCGAGTGTTACGACGGTTACCCCGGCGCGTTGTCCGGCGACTCCCGCCTGGAAATAGCAGTATTCGCCCACTTATGCGGCCTCGTATAGTCGCGCCATGATCGGGTTCCAGGTGCCGCCAATGTGGGGGCGCCTGCCCAGTCCGTGGCCCACGTATTCCACGTACCGGCCGCACAGGTCGCTTATTCCGGCAAGTTTACGGGGGAAGTCCGGGTTGGTGTGCGGGGTTTCTTTAATGTTGAAGGTCGCGGCGACTTCTGCGAGCTGGGTGAGTAGCGCATCGGCAATTTCTGGTGCGCTGGCTTTGGGCTCAAAGAAGTAGGCGTGGCCTAGCCGGGCGTCGGGCCCCACCTCGTTTTTGAGGGAGGTATTGAGCCTGTCGTAGGCGTCGATCAGCAGCGATAGCTCGGGGTCTGCCTCAAGGTCCCGGCCTGCGGCGGTGAGGGCTTCTTTCAGGTCGTCTTTGCGCATGGGTTCCATCTCGTGCCAGTGGAAGCGGCGCCGCAGTGCTAGGTCGATGGTTCCTACGGACCGGTCGGTGGAGTTCATGGTGCCGAGGATGTGCAGGTTGTCGGGCACTACGAGGCGGCTGTAGCTGCGCCCGCGTGACCAGTCTTGGGTGCCGTCGTCGCGAATGCGCGGCACAAACACGGGGGTTTGCAGGGTTGCGTAGGTTACATGCGGGGGGATGGTGACGGGCTGGGCGCTGCTGGAGGAATCTTCCCGGTCGTAGTTTGCCACGAGCGCCCCGTGCATATGGTTTTGCCAGTCGCCGTTGGTGTCGGTGGCGTAGTTGTGGCGTTTGGACTTTTCAAGAACGAGCATGAGGTCGCCGAAGACACGGGAGGTGTTGGCGCGGTTGATCTCGTCGATAAAGAGCAGGTGGGCTGGGGCTTCCCGGTGGGTGGGGTCCTGCCCCAGGGAGGTGTCTGCCCCGGTGCGGGCACGGTGGGCGGCGTAGCTGCGGGCTAGTCGCACCGCCTTGGCGCAGGCTTGCAGGAAGATCCCCTCATGGGAGATGAAGTCCGGGGTCTCGGTGCCGTAAGCGAAGTTGGGCCGTAACCCGCTCACGAACTCTTCGTACGAGGTGGAGGGGTGGAACACCACGGTGGTCACGTTTTCGGGTCCGTAACCGCCGTTGATGGTGGTGTCTTTCAGACTTTCAAGCATGTGGGACTTGCCGCAGCCGGCAACGCCTTCGGCAATGACGTTTGAGTAGTCGTTGAGTTTTTTGATGATTCCCATGTTTTTGTTTTCGAGGGGCGAGCTGAAAAGCCCTATCTTGTATGAGGATGTGGTGTACCAGTCCAGGATTTGCTGGGGAGTGTCCCGGGGGAAATTGAACCCGGGGTGCAGGATGGGGAAGAAGCATATTTGTAAATCGTCCAGCGGGTTAAAGCTGAGGGCGTGCACTATGCTGTCTTGGTGTTCGTACAGGAAGTCTAGGATATCCAGCAGCGACCGGTTTTTCGCGTTTTTGGTGTTAATGTTGGGGTACCCGTCCATCTCGCTAATATTCACTTTCGTGTCGATGGAGAGGTACCTGAACACATAGTTAATGTAGTTCGTGACGTATTTTCCCCGGTAGGGTTTGGGGTCGCCGTTGTCTTCGGTGATAGCGAGCAGCCCTTTGGTTTTATCGAGGATGATGCAGTGCATCATAATGCCGTCTTCGAGGGATTTAAGGCTAATATTCTCGGGGTCGCAGTAGGTGGGTACACCGTTCGGGTCGGTGATGTGCAGTTTGTCCCTGAGCTCTCTGAGCGGGGTGAACCTGGGGTGGAAAACTGAGTGTCCTGTGGGCCATTTGCCTTGAAGCTGGGTCTGCAGCTGGTGCACCGCTTTTGACAGGTTGTAGGCGTGAGACATCCCCGCACCGGATGACGGCGCTGTGGTCGCCTGTGAAGTGTAGGTGGTGTCGGACATGGCTCTCCTAGTTATTTTTCTGCCTTTCTTATTATCGCAAATATGCCCACCCATTTTTACCATTTTGTGGGGGTATCACGGGGAACGGCTAACCCTGAGGATGAACCCTATAGGCGGTTTCTTGTGGGTGGTAATGGCGCATGATATGCCGTGCGCGGCCATAGATTCGGGGGCTTCGCGCCCTCACCATGGGTGAGGAAGCGAAGCCCCCGAAACGGTCACCGGGTGGTGCCCGTGTGGCGCATTAGACTAGTCGTCGTTGTTTGCGCTCTGAACGGCGTTGACGTTCGTCAGGTCGTACTTTGCGAATGCCTGGGCTGCGGCGTCGGCAGGTACTTCACCGTTCTTGGCGAGCATCTGCAGGGTGCGCACCACCATCGACTGTGCGTCGATGTGGAAGAACCGGCGGGCACCCGGGCGGGTGTCGGCGAAGCCGAAGCCGTCAGCGCCGAGGGTTGCAAAGTCGTTCGGCACGAACTGGCGGATCTGATCGGGCACATCCGAGGTGTAGTCGGTCGATGCGATGATCGGGCCGTTCGCACCGGCGAGCTTCTGCGTCACGTAGGGCACGCGAGCGGGCTGGCCGGGGTTCAGCAGGGCTTCTTCTTCGGCAGCCACACCATCGCGGCGCAGCTCGGTCCAGGAGGTTACGGACCAGACATCGGCGGATACGCCCCAGTCTTCGGCCAGGAGCTTCTGCGCTTCGATAGCCCACGGTACAGCAACACCGGATGCCAGCAGCTGGGCCTTCGGGCCGGAAGCCAGCGGGGAGTCCTGCACCTTGTAGATGCCCTTGACGATGCCTTCCACGTCCACATTTTCGGGTTCTGCGGGCTGGTGGATCGGCTCGTTGTACACGGTCAGGTAGTACATGACGTCGTGATCTTCGTCGAGGTTGCCGTACATCTGCTCAATACCGCGCTTCACAATGTGCGCAATCTCGTAGCCGTACGCCGGGTCGTAGATCTTGAACGCAGGGTTGGTGCTTGCCAGGATGGGCGAGTGGCCGTCCATATGCTGCAGGCCCTCACCGGAGAGCGTGGTGCGCCCTGCGGTTGCGCCGATCACGAAGCCGCGTACCATCTGGTCAGCAGCAGCCCAGAAGGCGTCGCCGGTGCGCTGGAACCCGAACATCGAGTAGAAGATGTAGATCGGGATCATGGGCTCACCGTGGGTGTCGAAGGACGAACCAACAGCGGTGAACGCTGCGGTTGCGCCCGCCTCGTTAATACCCACGTGAAGGATCTGACCCTCAGGCGACTCTGTGTAGGAGAGCATGAGCTGGTGATCCACCGGCACATAGTTCTGGCCGTTGGGGTTGTACAGCTTAGCGGAGGGGAAGAACGCGTCCATACCGAAGGTGCGTGCCTCGTCCGGGGTGATGGGTACGATGCGGTGGCCGAAGCCTTTCACGCGCATCAGGTCCTTCATCAGGCGCACGAACGCCATGGTGGTGGCGGCTTCCTGCTTACCGGAGCCCTTCTTAGCACCGGCGTATGCTTTATCATCCGGCAGGGTGATTTCGGGCTGAGTGTTCGGGCGGTGCGGAATGTACCCGCCCAGCTCCTCACGGCGCTTGTGCATATACTGCAGGGCCGGGTGGTCTGCCGAAGGCACATAGTACGGCGGGTTGTAGAGGTCCTTCTCCAGCTCCTCATCCGAGATGGGGATGTTCAGGTGGTCACGGAAGCCTTTGAGGGCTTCCATGGTGAACTTCTTAATCTGGTGGGTTGAGTTGCGTGCCTCGAAGAAGGGGCCCAGCTCAGCACCCTTAATGGACTGAGCCAGGATGACGGTGGGGCGACCCTTGGTTTCCAGCGCCTCCTTGTAGGCGGCGTAGAGTTTCTTGTCGTCGTGCCCGCCAAGTCGCAGGTTGAAGATCTGCTCGTCGCTCAGGTCTGCAACCAGTTCCTTGGTTTCGGGGTACTTGCCGAAGAAGTGCTCGCGAATGTACCCGCCGTCTTCGCCGCGGAAGGTCTGGTAGTCACCGTCGAGAGTCTCATTCATCAGCTGGATGAGCTTGCCGCTCTTATCCTTCTGAAGCAGGGCGTCGTAGTCGGAGCCCCACAGCACCTTAATGACGTGCCAGCCTGCACCGCGGAAGAATGCCTCAAGCTCCTGAACAATTTTACCGTTACCGCGAACGGGGCCATCGAGGCGCTGCAGGTTGCAGTTCACGACGAAGGTCAGGTTGTCGAGCTTTTCGTTGGCTGCCAGCTGCAGTGCACCACGCGATTCCGGTTCGTCCATTTCGCCGTCGCCAAGGAACGCCCACACGTGCTGCTGGGAGGTGTCCTTAATCTTGTGGTTGTGCAGGTAGCGGTTAAAGGATGCCTGATGGATGGCATTCAGCGGGCCCAGACCCATCGAAACGGTCGGGAACTGCCAGAAATCAGGCATGCAACGTGGGTGCGGGTATGAGGGGATTCCGTTCGCGCCTTTTGTTTTTTCCTGACGGAAACCATCCATCTGCTCAGCGGTGAGCTTACCCTCAACAAATGCGCGGGAGTACACGCCGGGGGAGGAGTGGCCTTGGAAGAAGACCTGGTCGCCGCCGCCGGGGTGGTTGCGGCCGCGGAAGAAGTGGTTCAGGCCCATCTCGTACAGGTCGGCGATACCCGCGTAGGTGGAGATGTGCCCGCCAACGCCGATGCCTTTCTTCTGTGCACGCTGCACCATAATGGCTGCGTTCCAGCGGATCCAAGCGCGGTATTGACGCTCAAGTTCCTCATCACCGGGGTAAGCAGGCTGCTGGTCGGCGGGGATAGTGTTAATGTAGTCGGTATTGACAATGGTGGGTACCTCTACACCCTTCTTGCCAGCTTCCTGCAGAAGCGAGCGCAGGATGTATTCGGCACGTTCGGTGCCGTGAGTTTTAATAAGGTCCTCAAGGGACTCGGCCCACTCCTGGGTTTCTTCAGTATCGACGTCTTTCAGTCCGTCGAGAAGAGTGCTCAGGGCGTGTTCGTTCGGTTTTGCGTTACCCAAACTAATCCAACCTCTCTTGTGTTCAGTTGTGAAGGTGTTACGACGGCGATTCTCCGCGGGTGACACCCCTAGCAGGCAAGTGGGCCGAACGTGGTGGTCGGCGCACTTCTTTCTCTACTATTTTAGTCCTTATTTGACCCTGGTTTTGCTGTTGTGAAGGATTTTTTGGGGACTGCTGTCAGCGGGTGGGTTGGGTACCTGCGGATTTGCAGGAGAAAAGCCAAAGATATTTTTGCCTGTACCGTGCAGATTTTACGCTGCATGGTGGTTCTGTGTTGGGTTTTGCGGTATTACTTTGGGTTTTTGAGGTGAAGGGCAGCGGGCTGTACTGTGCCGTGTAATTTTCTTCACCCGCGCCGTCCCAAAGCACTGAGATGTATAACACCCTCAACGGGTTTGCGCTCCCTGCAAAGACCCCGTATAGTATTACCTTGTTCGCCGGTTTGGTGAGCACAATGGGTCTTTAGCTCAGCTGGTAGAGCGCCACGTTTACACCGTGGATGTCATCGGTTCGATCCCGGTAGGACCCACAATTTATCGATGCGGCCCCGTCTAAGGACGGGGCCTTTTCGTTATTGTCCCTGGGGACATTGGTACATTCGCTGTGGTGGTCTACCGAGATAGCAGCGGGCCGCTCACCCGTGCGCATAATTGGCGATCCGCGCACCGCATCTGTGTATAAATCAGCGTACCCTTATATACATGACTGAAAATATCGAGAGTAAAAAGGCGCAAATTGGTGTAACCGGCCTGGCAGTGATGGGCGCGAACCTGGCCCGTAACTTGGCCCGCAACGGCTACACTGTGGCGCTGCATAACCGTTCCGTCGAGAAAACCGACGCGCTTCTTGCCGAGCACGGGCAAGATGGTGAATTTATTCGTACCGAATCACTGCAGCAGCTGGTTGACTCATTGGAGTCGCCGCGGCGTATCTTGGTAATGGTGAAAGCTGGTGCTCCGGTTGATGCCGTGATTGAGCAGCTAACACCCCTGCTGGATGAGGGCGATATTGTTATTGACGGCGGTAACTCGCATTTCCCAGACACGATCCGCCGCGAGCGTGAGCTGGCGCAGAAGGGCCTGCACTTTGTGGGCGTGGGTGTCTCCGGTGGTGAGGAGGGCGCACTGTGGGGTCCCTCTATTATGCCGGGCGGATCTGCCCAGTCGTATCATCATGTAGGCCCTATGCTGGAGAAGATTTCGGCAAAGGCGCCCCAGGACGGTTCACCATGCTGCGCGTGGATTGCCACCGATGGCGCGGGGCACTTCGTGAAAATGGTTCACAACGGTATTGAGTACGCCGATATGCAGGTGATCGGGGAAGCGTACGATATTCTGCGTTCTATCGCCGGGCTGGAACCAGCGGAGCAAGCACAGATTTTTAAGACGTGGAACGAAACCGAGCTCAATTCGTACCTGATTGAGATTACCTCTGAGGTGCTGGCCCAGGTGGATGCTAAAACCGGTAAGCCTCTGGTGGACGTGATCCTGGATCAGGCTGGTCAGAAAGGAACCGGCCGCTGGACGGTGCAGGCTGGCCTTGATTTGGGAGCCCCGGTCTCTGCCATTGCAGAGTCGGTGTTTGCCCGCGCGCTTTCATCATCTGATCCGGTTGCCCGTGAGCAGGCTCAGCAGCAGCTTCCTGCGGGCCTGATCGCGACCACCGGTGTCGGTGCTGGGGATCCTGAATTTGTTGAGGATGTGCGCCGTGCCCTGTTGGCCTCGAAACTGGTTGCTTACGCGCAGGGCATGGATATGATTGCCCGTGCGGGGGACGAGTACGGTTGGGATTTGAAGCTTGATGTGATTGCTTCGCTGTGGCGTGCCGGGTGCATCATCCGCGCCGAGCTGCTGGGCGATATTATGGCTGCCTACTCCGGTGAGCGTCCGGCAAATATGCTTTTGGCACCCCAGTTCAAGTCTTTGATGGATGAGCTGGTCCCGTCGTGGCGCCGGGTAGTGGGTAAAGCCACCGCTCTTGGGGTTCCGGTACCGGTGTTCTCTTCGGCCCTGTCGTATTATGACGGCCTGCGCCGTGACCGCCTGCCTGCGGCCGTAATTCAGGGGCAGCGTGATTTCTTTGGCGCGCACACTTACGGGCGTGTGGACGAAGAAGGGGCCTTCCACACTATGTGGAGTGGTGACCGTTCTGAGGTGAACGCCGCCGACATTCACGTGCACTAATACTGCACCAGGGGCTGCCCTGGTTGTATAACTATGCGGTGCGGGCGTCTTCGTGTATCTGGTTTTAGGCCAGACGGTGAAGATACCCGCACCGCATCAGTGTGTGCAGAAGGTGTGCCCTGAGGCTGAGGGCACGTTGTATTTAGTGCCCGCCGGTACCTCCGCCGGATACATAAGGCGTTACAGCCCAGCGTCCGTTAACGTATTCGGTGGTAACGTACCCGGTCAGCCGCGTCCACTGGTATTTTTCGGGGAGATCGTCGTGGTACTCACCCCGAATAATTGCTTTGGTGCCGTTAAGAAAAGTCTCGGTGCACCGCCACGTAATCTTAGAGGAGGATACGATGGGGTCGGCAAGAATGTCCATCTCAAACTTGCGATCAAAGAACCACGTTTTTGATGATTCCATATTCTGATAGAAAGTCTCAAAGCTCTGCATGTATTCAATATCAGGCTTGGCGGCTTCCATCTCTTTAAGTGGTTCAAGGTCACCTGTTTTAGTGATGTAATCAAAAACCGATGCCTGATATCGGAGCGTTGCGTACGCTCCTTCAAGTGAGTCCTCATTCATATTCTCAGGTTTGAGAGGCTTAGGCGCGTTCCGGGGTGGATGCTCTTCATTACCTGGCTCGTAGGTTTTATTCTCATAATGGTCAACTAGAGGAACTACCCCTTTGTAGTTTTTGGAACCCGCATCGTATTTCTGCCCGGTGGCTTCTGTTGATGCATTAGCGGAAGCTGAACTGGTTTGCGAGGATGATGTCTCTGAAGCTGATGATGAGCTGCCGGATGTGGACGTACTGCTCTGGCTGCAGGCTGCCAGTAGGGATGCGGAACCTAAGCCCAGGAGGGCAACCGCGCCTCTGCGGGTTACGGACAAAGACATGTTTCTACCTTTCTGCTAGTCTTTGGTAGTTTATTCTGATATTACAGGTAAGTTCATAGTTCGCTCTTAAAAACTACTAACTGTAGTGTCATAATGCTAAAAAGCATATGTATGTACTCAAAGGTGTTCCCGGAAGAATATAGTACATAAGTCTATAGTAACCTTATTCAGGGTTATTTTGATTATTCGACGTACATTTTGATGTTTTAATATTGCGAAAGGCCCTTCTGTAAGCATCAGAAACTGTGCAGGGTGAACCTGCGGGTTACTGAGAGCACACAAGGCCCCGGTGTCATCTAAAGATACCGGGGCCTGTAGCGTGAGTGTTTGTGTGTCGGCTGCTGCGTTAATTATTGCTTGGGCACGTAGCTGTAAGGGATGTGACACGAAACCGTGGAGTAGGTACCGCTGGCTTGGTTCTCTGAGACGGTTTCCCCGTTAACAGTGATTTTGCAGCTAACCTTAGTGGCCCCACCGTCACCGTACGAGCCGGAAGCATTAAGGGTATAACTGTCCTTGAGAGTAGTCTCGATGCCTTCCTTACGCCAGTCGCTCGAAATGTTCTCGGTACTGGTGGAACTGTACGGGCCGTAAGAGACTCGGGCTTTACCGTTAGCCTTGACCTCAACATCAACCTTCACCTTTGTTGTAGCCCGGTCAATAGAAGGCGTAGCAGAAGCAGAGCGTGATGCGGATGGGGTGGAGGTGTAGGAATGCGGCGAAGACGATGACGCTGACGGCGAGGGGGAACTCGAAGAAGAAGACGCTGAAGACGACGACGGCGAGGCGGAGGAAGAAGTCGCTCCACCAGCAATATTATTCGGTTCATTATTACGCGTTGTGATAGTCACTACGAGTACCACTACGAGGGCGATTACGCCAGCACCGCACAAGAACCCCACCATCCACGGCCACACGGGACGGGGGCGATCTTCCTCCTCATAGAGGTCGCCGTAATTCCTGCCGTATGGGCCGCCAGGTACAGCACCGTTATAGGGCGGAATAGGGCCGCTTGGGTACCCCTGTTGATAGGGGCCTTGGCCGTAGCCAAGATTCCCAGTGTTATACCCTTGACCGTTCAGATTCCCGGTGTTGTATCCGTAGCCGCCAAGGTTCCCAGTGTTATACCCTTGGCCATTCAAATTGCCGGTGTTGTATCCCTGCCCGTTCAGGTTCCCGGAGTTGTAACCGTTATACTGGGCTGCCTGCCGCACGGCTGAAGGATCCATAGGGAGCGTTTCGTCCCCATACTGTTGGTTACCATCCGGTCCGTTCAGGGGAGCCGATTGGGGCCCGTGATTGGTAGCCCCTGACGTATCCGGGTACCCCTGTGTTCCGGCCTGATCTGCGCCACTATTATTGTTCGCTCCATCAGGGCCTTCTGTAGGTGGGAACTGAGACATTGATTCTCCTCATAGGATGGTGGTTCACGCGAGGAACACTGACCTTCCCATGCTACCGCGAATCTTTGAACAAATGCTGTATGCGGTGCCCCAGGCTCTCCGGAATTATGGATCTTCTACGTTTAGCTCCGGCTGGTAGATGGTGGTGAACAGGCAAAGGTCAGTGCGCCTAGGAATTACTGCCGCCTGGTTTTAAAACGAGGCGGCAGTATTTTCAATGCGCCGTGTGGCTGGTGAAGGAAACAGATACTGCTAGATCCACATGGCCGGGTCTATATACTCCACAGCATCCACCAGCGGTTTCTTCTTCTCTGGGGTGCGCGGGCGCGATTTTGCCGGGATACCTGTAATAATCGAATCGTGCGGGTGATCGTTTACCACCACCGCATTCGCGCCAATAGCGCTGTCAGCACCGATCTGTACCGGACCGAGTACTTTAGCGCCCGCCCCAATCGTCACGCGGTCACCGATCGTAGGGTGGCGTTTCACTTTCTCTAAGGAGCGGCCGCCTAAGGTCACCCCGTGATAGAGCATCACGTCGTCACCTATTTCGGTGGTTTCACCAATCACAATGCCCATGCCATGGTCAATAAAAAACCGGCGCCCGATTGTAGCTCCGGGGTGAATTTCAACGCCCGTCAGAAAACGGGTGAACTGTGATATTGAACGCGCCAGGGCCTTCGTTGTATCCCGCTGCCACAGTCTGTGGCTCAGTCGGTGCGACCAGATGGCGTGCATCCCCGAATAATTGAGTATAATTTCGACCGTGCCGCGCGCGGCCGGGTCGTGTTGGCGAACGTTTGCAATGTCTTCACGCAAACGGGCGATGAATCCCATGGTCATCCTTCTTTTACTGTGCGTTCATCCAAAGGTACCAACATCAGGGACTGTTTTCACGCTAGGGAAACCTGAGCGGAGAGAACAGCGAACACTTATGCGGGAACCACAGTGGTAAAACATCGTGAGCTGCCCGGAAATTCCCGTGCACCTTAACACGCAAGAACGCCCCACCGCACCCCGCGCACCGGGGTAGTGGGGCGTTTGCAGTGGACGTTTAGCCGCGAATATCCTCGTACAGGACGGTGGAAATGTAACGCTCACCGAAATCGGGGACAACGGCGACAATCAGTTTGTCTTTATTCTCAGACTTCTTGGCTTCCTCAACAGCCGCATACACCGCTGCACCCGAGGAGATACCGCCCAGGATACCTTCTTCGGTAGCCAATGCACGAGAGGTGCGGATGGCATCTTCGCCGCTAACGGCGATAACTGCATCATAAATATCACGGTTGAGAGTATCAGGCACGAAATTCGCCCCCAGCCCCTGAATCTTGTGCGGGCCAACGCGCCCCTCGGAAAGCAGCGGAGAATCCTGAGGCTCAACGGCCACGATCTTCAGGTTCGGGTTTTTCTCCTTCAGATACTTACCCGCACCGGAGATGGTGCCGCCGGTACCAATACCAGAGACAAAAATATCAATCTTGCCGTCGGTAGCGTCCCAAATTTCGGGGCCGGTGGTCTTGTAATGGATTGCGGGGTTAGCCTCGTTTGAGAACTGGGACGCGAGAACCGCGTTATCGGTGCTCTCAACAATCTCTTTAGCCTTCTCCACGGCACCCTTCATACCATCGGTACCGGGGGTGAGCACAATTTTCGCACCGTACGCACGCAGTAGGACACGACGTTCGGCTGACATGGTCTCGGGCATGGTCAGAATAACGTTGTAGCCGCGTGCTGCCCCCACCATCGCTAGGGCAATGCCAGTGTTACCGGAGGTGCCCTCAACAATGGTGCCGCCGGGCTTCAATGCACCAGCTTCCTCAGCAGCGTCAATAATGGCGCGGCCAATGCGATCCTTTACAGAACCAGCGGGGTTGTAGAATTCAAGTTTGACCGCAATATTGCCGGGCAGACCCTCGGAGAGTCGGTTCAAACGGACAAGCGGAGTCTGGCCGATAGCATCGACGATGCTGTTAACGATTTGCGCCATGAATCTAATTCCTTTGTTTGATTTTATTTCTTCGTCAGTAACTCTACCCCCATAAGGTGCCGGTGTAACGCTGGCTGTCACAGTTCGTAACAGAGGCACGGGGGTACAGATAAAGTGGGTCTTCAGATACGCGGATTAGAAAGAAGCTGTTTTCCCGGGAGACCAGCTGGATGGCAGGGAGCTGCTGCTAAGTATCTTCCACTTGCCGTTGGCGTATTCAAAATACCCTTTATTTTCTGTGTCGGTACCGTTGAGACTGTTAAAGTTTACGGATTGGTGGCTTGTTTTGTCGTACAGGCGGGCGGCAGAGTCCGTTTCAAACTTTATAGTCCACACATAGGTATTGTCTTTGGGCCCTTCAAACGGCATGTCGTCCATGATGGATACCGTCAGCGGAGCGTAAGTGTCGCTAATGAGCCACCTATCACTAATATCACGATACGTACTGTTGCTGGGGGAGGAGGAATCCGTATACCCTGCCTCAGTCCACGGAGACGTAAAGCCTTTAAACACGAGGTAGTTATAGTAGGCTGCGCGAAAGCCGATAAATTTGTACAACCCTTCGGCTGTACGTTCGTGAATCCCGGCGGGGGCCACCGGCTCCGGAATATTAGCGGGAGGATCCTGCTCTGTACCGGGTTTGTACAGGGCGGCGGCTATGCCCTTGTAGGAGTTAAAGTTAATTTTCCCTTTATAGGAGCTTTGAGCGGAACACGCGCTCAGTAAACTAATGCCAGCTATACCAAATACACCGAAGGCAGTGCGGCGAGTCACGGAAGAAGGAATGAGGGAACCTCTCTACTTACGACACTGATGATATAACTATATACCCCGCAGCTTCTTGCGCAAACGTGCGACACATACTGAAAAATACGTTAATTACACACCCGAAGACGTGTTGGTGTTGGCGGTAAACTCCGAAAAATCAATCACCCATTTATGATCCTCATACCGCGCTTTTAACGGGCCTGACCTGGTAACACTATTAGTAGCGCTGGCTGGGGTCTCGCGTACTTTCCCGGAGATAACCTCAAAATCACCGAATTTAATGAAATACTCCATTGGCCACTCATACACATCCTCTTCCTTCTTTTGGGGGTGCGGGGTGTGTATGGTGCAGTGGTACCGAACCTTTGAGAACCAGCTATTGCCGCTGCCGATCATCCGATCCAGCTCCTCTTGGGTAAGGCCCTTGTATCGTTCCATATAGGGTTGCGCTTCGCCTGTGTTTCTGCTTTCAATAATGTACTCTGTGAAAGCAAAAATATAGCCAATAGTGCTGTACAGCCCAGCCACTGAGCGTTCATCCGCATGGGCAGGAAGCACCGGAACCGGCACGTTCTGGGCGGGTTCAGATCGGGTTGCTTCCCGGTAGTCGCCATTCTGACGGTAGCTGTCGAACTTCAGTTCTCCGCTGTAATCATATTGCCGATCAAGCCACATATTGCTGGTGCTGCACCCCGCAAGGAGCAGAGCGCCGCCGCAACCGGCTAGGGCAAACAAAGACCGTCGATTCATGGAAGTAGGCACGGTGATCAGGGATCCTTTGAACACACGAAGTTGAGATACCTCAAACATTATAAGAGGCCGCACCGAAACCCCAAAAGACGGGGGCTAGGCCCCAATAACCAACCCTGCAGCACCGTAGACCTTAGATAGTTTTTGACCCGCCCGAAGACCTGCTGTTTGTATCGTCGCTGAGTAACTCGTCGAGATTGAGACGCCACACGCCATCACTGTACCTCGCTTTTATGGTGCCTTCGTATTTTTGTTCCCGCCTTTCAGCTGGTATCTCCCGTGCACGCCCGGCAGATACCAGGAAGCTCCCCAGTTTCGCCGTCATTATGGCTGGCCACGAGTACGTATCGCCCTCACGCGTTGGCATAGGATCCTTCAACGTAAACCTGATATCGGGAGCCTCAGACCATATCTTGTAATCGCTAGAATCACTAGAATCGCTAGAGTCACTAGAAGACTGTGAACCCGTATCAAGGCGTTTATGATATTCGCCATCAAGCAGATTCCGGCCCGTATCACCGGTTTGGTAGGCATATGTAACACTCGCAGCTATAAAACCAATGGTGGAATATAGGCCCGCCACTGTGTGCTCATTAACGTTGTGTGGAAGTGTTGGTACGGGAGCATTCTTAGCGGGCTCAGTGCGGGTAGGTGCCGTATATTCACCTTCGCGGCGGAAACTGTCGAACGATACCTCACCGCTGTAATCTGTGCGCTCTGCGGCCACCACAGACGCCCCGGAGCTGCAAGCGCTTAAAAACAGGATGGAGGCACCCCCAACTGCGCCAGTAAATAAAAAACGACGAGACACGGAAGCAGACATCGGGACGCCTTTCAGTTGAAGTAGCTAGCATGATTATAGCTTTTACCCACTCAAAAGTTGGGGATATGCAAGCCACTTTCATCTACTGAAACATCAGTGCCCCAGCGGATTAGGCGAACCCTTCCCGGCGGGGCACACACATCAGGAAACCCTGCCGGGAAGAGAATGAACGAACCTAGTTAATATCCATATTCAGATCCCAAATACCGTTCATATAGGTGCCTACAGCCTCACCAGACATGTAGATATGGCGTTTATCGGCGGGCGTATCCTGCAGCGTACCCTTACGGTAAATCTTCTCGCCCACGTCAATGTTCAGCTTCACCTGCCAGTTCCACGAACCGCCAGCATACACCGGCTGCGGGGCGGTAATAATTAACGAGGCGGACGGCTTCGCATACCAGATCTTATCGGCCTCGCTTTTCTTCGTACTCTCCGCGTAGCCTTGCAGTACGTTCTTTGCCTCAGTATTGAGGGTTACCGTATTAACGTACTGCATATCGCCAGTCTGCAGCAGATAATCCACCGCTGCCCCAAACCAGGCCAATGCGCCCGCAAACCCGGCTGCATTATCTTTTTTCATGGACTCAGGCTGAACTGGGACCGGGACATTCTGCGCCGGGTGTTCCTCGGTGGCAGCCATATATTCGCCGGGCTTGTCGTATTTATCAATCTTCGCTTCACCACTAAAGTCCTTTTTCTCCTCAACGGTGGGAGAAGCTGAGGGGGTGGCGGTGGCAGACTCGGAGGGAGACGCTGAAGGCGTCGCAGAGGCACTGGCAGTTGCGGTACGGGATGCGCGGGGAGATGCGCTCTGAACCTCAAATGTACTTGAGGAAGGCTCAGAAGGAGACGGTGCAGAGGCGGTGGTAGTGGTCTGCTGCGACTCAGAACTGCACGCAGCCAAAAAAGCTGCGCTGCTGAGACCAATGACACTAAGTGCAGTGCGCCGGGTCAAGGGGGATGACATGAGAGCTATACCTTTCAAAATTTTGGTTTGCGAGTGAATATTTCGGTGATTGCTATCGTGTCGTGATAGAGAATAGCATACCCTGAAGCATGATTGACGCAGGGCGCCACGCTCGGGCTGAGCTCCGATCCTAGCGTTTCTTTGGTGTGCTCAGATTCCAGGACCCCTCAACATAGCGGCCCGTAATATCACCCTCGGATTGCACCAGTTTACGGTTCTGCGGAACCTGCGAGACTTTGCCGCGGATCAGCGCAAAATCACCCTGTTTCATGGTGAGCTTGGCGGGCCACTGGTAGCCATCAGTGTTCCTGATTGGGGCGGAAGTGGTGAGTTCAATAGTTACCGTGACCTCACTCAACCAGGTTTTATCGTCAAAAAGCTCCGCGACATCGGTGTAGCTTTTCAGATCTTCCCGGTCAAATCTGATGTCTTTCAGATGCTGGGAATCACCCGTGTTCATCATGTACTGCAAAGAAGCCGCGAAGTAACAGATTGTTGCATGAAGCCCTGCCACGGAATTCTCGCCCATATTATCGGGTTTGATAGGAACTGGCACGTTCTTCGAGGGATGCTCCTGAGTTGCTGGCTCATAGGGGCCAGCGGAGGTGTCGTATCTATCAAGTTTCGCTTCGCCTTTGTAATCTGCTCCCGCGCCGCACGAGGTGAGCGCAGCAGCCACGCCGCCTACGCCAGCTAATCCCAACGCAAAGCGGCGCGTCACGGCAGGAAACATCGTTGTCCTTTCACAGATTTATAGAACCCTAAAACAAATGCAATGATAGTTTACGCACAAAATATGAGGGCGACAAAGCCCACCGTAATGGTTATGTATTATTGGGACGCGCGCGGGCTTGCCGACGGTGAAGGGTCGTCATCTTCATCGCCTTCCCACCGGAATTCCCAGCGCCCCTGCTGGTAATTGACAAGGCCAACAACCTCTTTATCGTAATGCTGGTCTTGAGGCGAAAGCTCCGTATATTTTCCGTCTTTTACCGCGAAAGAGCCCAGATCGTTAACGATGCGCAACGGCCAGCGGTACTGTGAGCCTTCCTGAGTGGGCTGCGGGGTAATGAGCACAATCTTGAAACTTGGGTTTGCGTACCAGAGCGTACCGTTTTTAGTTTCTGCCCCCATTTTCTCGAAACTTTTATAGCTCTCATTCGGCCATTTGAGGGCGCGTATGGGTGAGGGGTCTCCGGTGATATTGAGGTAGGTTAGGCACGCGGCGTAGTAGGCAATTGTGGCGTGCATCCCCGCCACCGAATCTTCATACATATGCTCCGGAACCACCGGCTTTGGTACGTTCTTGGCGGGATGCTCTTTAGTTGCTGGCTCGTAGGTGCCCGCCGACGTATCATATTTTTCAAGTTTCGCCTCCCCGCTGTAGTCCTTAGCAGCAGACGTGGGGGAGGCGCTTGGCGCCGCCGTCTCATCACTCTCAGGTGTGGTGCTCTCGGCCGCCGAGGGGTTCTCCGCTAGGGCTGGCTTGGCGGGCGCCGACACTATAGCGCCGGAGCACCCGCTGGTAAAAAGAACACTAGCGACCGAAAACATGCCCAAAACCGTGCGGCGAGTAATGGAAGAGGCCAACGCAGCCATCCTTTCCGGCCTGAACCGACCGTGAGGGGCGGAAGGTGTGGGGACACCTAGAAACAATTAGATGAAGTTGCCGCCACCCGATGATGAGGAAGAGGAAGAACTTTCGGACGGTGATGGGCTGCTAGAGGAAGACGAGGAGCTGCTGCTCGACGACGGGCTGCGGGTTGGCGAAGAGCTGCTGGAACTACGCGAATGCCATATGATCGTCCAGTGCCCGCCCTCGTATGTACCCACAGCCATTTGGCGTGATTCACCATACCGGCTGTATGAAGATAGTGACCTGTACTCACCATCTTTCACAATGAAAGGCCCCTGATCCGTCTTAGCGGTAAACGGCCACATATACTTATCGCCGCTTTTTGTCGGCTCGGGGCTATTGAGGTAAATCTTCACTTCGGGAGAACCGTACCAGCTTCGTTTCTCCCGGATGACCGCACCTTTGCTTTCATACTCCGACAATGTGTTCTCTGGCAGACGTACCTCACGCAAAAACTCGGTTTCCCCGGTCAAATAGTAGTATTTCAAAGCTGCCGAAAGGTACCCTAACGCCGCTTTCAGACCCTCGGTTGAGTTTTCGCTCATCTTCTCGGGCTTAACCGGTTTAGGCACGTTTCTTGCCGGGTGTTCCTTGGTGGCTGCCTCAAAGTTGCCCGCTGATGTGTCATATTTATCAATCTTGGCTTCGGAAGAATAGTCAGAACTACTCGACGAAGATGAAGATGATGATGAGGGAGAAGCCGAGGTAGACGAGGCCGAAGAGGAGCTGGGGGAGGCCTCGGAACTCGTTGTCGCAGGCTCGGAAGAATCACTCGAGGAAGGGGTGTGCGTCTTAACGGAAGTAGAAGAAAAAATAGAATTGGAACACCCTGAGACAGCAGCTATACCGGCTACGGTGAAAAAACCTAAAGCTGTGCGGCGCGTCAAGTCGGAAGTCATATACCCAATCTTTCACTCGGCGAGGTTGAGATACATCAACTATACCGCCCGCACATCTGCCTGTGGGGGTGCGCCACCTTATAGCTTACGGCGAAAATCCTGGGAACCAATATCAGGCAGGCTCGTGTGAAGGTTATGCCGGGGCAGTGGTGCCAGCGGCAGCCTCTGGAACCTTACCGCGTGTCTCGGGC
This sequence comes from Rothia aeria, assembly GCF_016726365.1. Taxonomy (NCBI): domain Bacteria; kingdom Bacillati; phylum Actinomycetota; class Actinomycetes; order Micrococcales; family Micrococcaceae; genus Rothia; species Rothia aeria. The sequence continues at coordinate 2,497,939 of NZ_CP068102.1, forward strand.
AGCAAGTCGTACGTCATGTGCCACGAACCCTGGTCATACACTACAAACAGCGGATCGGTATCGACCGCGAAATTAGATTTAAAATCTTCGTAAATAGTGTTTGCGGCCCCCACCATCCGGGCCTGCGGGTCAAACCCCGGTGTGCACTTCCAGATGTAGGTGTTCTCGCTCTCGCCTTTTGTCGGTTGCTCAGTATCCAACGACAGGGTAAACGGGTGTGCCGTGGAGCTACGCAGCCATGCACCCTTCGCGTACAGTTCCCCCAGCTCCTTCGCGTCCTCCTGCGACTGGGCGTCAGTGACCTTATTGAGCGCTGAAGCATCACCGGTTAATAACAGGTAATTATGCGCAGCAACCCAGAACCCAATGAAGTTATACAGCCCCTCAACATTTGGTTCGGTCATGCCGTGAGGCTCCTGCGGGGCGGGCACATTCTTGGCTTTCGCATTGTCATTCCCAAGAACCACAGCCTCCACATCCCCAGAGTATGAGGTGAATTTCACGTCTCCCCGGTACCCCGGCGACTGTGTGGGCGCGGGGGTGAGGGACTGCGAACCTGCCTGCGGCCGCTGCTCGTTAGCTGAGGTGGAGTTAATCGTATCCAGCAGGAAAGCGCCTCCCACTCCCACCGACGTCAGCCCCGCAGCAGCTATTGCAGTTCTACGGGTGAGTGCAGCTCGGGACATAGCGACGGCTCCTTTCAACGGGAATAATCCTCATTATTCTATACCTACTCTAGCGTGCCCACCCCCATCATCTTGAGGCCGCAAACCGGTGACTACGCAGACGCTTGTCTCACGCTGTTTTACCCCAACCTGCGCTGATGCACACAAGGTGTTCCCGGGATTGTAAAACCCGGGGGATACGTTCAAAAATATATCTGGAACATCACATAGTTTATAGTCCACCGCACCTGAGGCACATTATGGGTTATACGCTACCGGCCCTAGAGCAGACGCACACTATTGTGGGTCTAGCGAGAGGCAGGAACGGTCACAACTTTCGCAGGAACCGTGGGAGTCACCTGGGGCAGGGCTGTGCGTCGGGGACTGGCTGACGGATCGTACTGCTCAGCTGAAATAATCCACCACTGTTCACCCTCCCACATACCGTACAGTGTACGCATTGCGCGGGCTTCCTCCGTGGGCAGGACAGTATTCGTGTTAGCGGCAGCATTAACCAGCACACCGCTCTCTTGCTTCACTGAGCAGGCCCAAGCGTACTTATAGCCCTTCTCATCCGGTTGTTTCTCGGTGAGGGAGACTGTCCACGAACCACCCACAATCCACTGCGTCGTACTCATGTACAACTGCTCATACCCCTGCAACTGTGCAATAGCGGGCTGGTTCTGCGGATGCACCACCTTCAATGCTGGTTTCATATCGCCTGTAGCTCGCGCATAATTGAGTGCCGCAATATAGTAAGCGAACGTGAATCTTAGTCCCGAGGTGTCCTCATCACGCATATAGTCGTACTCGGTGGGTACGGGAACATCTGTGGCTTTCGACTGCAGCGATGCAGGGTTGCCGGTAGGTGCCGCCGTTGACCCGGCTGAAGGCTGAGGGCCAGCGGATCTGTAATGCTGCCACAGCAGCTCCCCGGAGAGGTTCTCCCGGGTATCCGCGGTGGTGGCTTGAACACTGGAACCGCCTGCCGGTACACCTGCATTGCCTGCGGTGCGGGAAGAAGAACTAGAGCCGCAGGCGGAGAGCGCCGCAGCACCCAGCGAAGAGGCTGCTCCAACCAAAAAAATACGGCGTGAGGCAACAGCAGATCGAATCATGGTGGACTATCCCTTCTAAGAACACCGCAACTTGTATACAAAGCCTATGCGGTGCAGGGTAAAACCACAAACGAATACGTCGCCAGTTCTAGAGCTGTTACTCACATCCAGCTGCCCCGGGAAGGGGTGGTGTCAGCGGCGGTGCTCATTATGCGGCTGCTACCGGGAAGACGGGGACGCAGCGGATGCTGAGGGGGCCAGCGACTCCTTCGCCGCCGAAACTTCCGCATCATCCATCATCTGCCAACCGTTGTCACCGTATTTGACGAATACATCCGCCCGGCGGGTTGTACCGTACATGTCAGTAAAAGACACGTTACGTTGTGCCTTGAGCAGGTACAGGTGAGCTTTATTATCGACCGTGTACATGGACTCCCAGCGGAATACCTCTGAAGAGCCGATCCGTACGGGCCTGTCAGTATTGAGAGTAATGCCGGTGGGGCGTTCAGTATCACACACAACCCACCCCTCATCACGAGAGTAAAGCTTCGAATAAATACCGATATTTGTGCTGTATTTATCGTTGCCTGGCAAAGCCTCAAAGAGAGAAATATCACCGGTAAGGTACATGTAGTTCTGCGCCGCGCACCAGTACTGCAGGAAGCTTAGAATGCCCTGTTCAGAAAGCTCACGCATATTTTCAGGTTCTTTAGGCTTAGCCACATTCTGGGGGCCGTGCTCCAATGTGCCAGCCTCAAACGGCCCATTTGCTGTCTCATAGTACTGGGCTGGCAGAACCACCGGACCGCGCACCTGCGAGCCTGAGGCAGAGTCCACCTGGGGAGAAGCTGCAACTGGTGAAGGCGCCGCCGAAGAAGCGGCAGCAGGACGTTTATTCGCGGTAGAAATAGAAGAACCCGCGCACGCACTCAAAAGGGAGCCAGCTCCTACGATGGCAGTCTGCGTCAGGAGCGCGCGACGAGCAAAACTATGGTGCATTTATGGGGTCCCATCCTTATCGGTGATGCGGCCAGCTAATCGGGCCATAAACACTCGCGGCTAGCACTTACTACCGTAGCAGAAGGCACCCCGCACACGCATATTGGGAAGGTGCCTGAACCAGTCGGAGTATCATTACACACACAAATCAGGATAAACTGTTTGCGTGCAACACACCGATTATACGCACCTTATGCGTGTGCGCGAACTACTCGCCCACTGTGATGTTCCCCTAGAAACCCTCAACGCGGACTTAGCCCGTGAACGTATTCGTGCGGCCAATAAACAACTTGATGACTATATTCTGCCGCGTGCTGGCAGCCTGGATGCTCCACTCACCGTGGTTGTGGGCGGCTCCACTGGTGCCGGTAAATCCACGCTGGTGAATTCGCTCCTTGGCGAGCCCCTCACCCGTGCCGGGGCCATCCGCCCCACCACCCGCCAGCCTGTTCTGCTGCATCGCTCCGAAGATGCACCCTACCTGGGATCCGAGCACTACCTGCCGAGCATGAGGCATCATAGCGTTGCCGCGGGAGAAACAGTGCCGGGAGCTGACGCACACACTGAAGCCGATGTGCTGGTGACACTACAGACCCAGACGGTACCGCCCGGCATCGCTCTTATTGATGCCCCAGATATTGACTCCGTCTCTGAGCAGAACCGGCGGTTAGCTAAAGATTTGCTCTCTGCCGCCGACCTGTGGCTTTTTGTGACCACCGCTAACCGATATGCGGACGCCGTGCCGTGGGAATTACTGCACCGGGCGGCCGAACGCAACATTACGGTGGCGGTGGTGCTCAACCGAGTACCAGAAGGCGCCGAACACGAAATAGAAGAAGACCTGCAACATATGCTCAGTGAAGCTGGGATCACCCCGGCACTGCTGGTAAGCATCCCCGAGCAGAAGCGCGATAACCGCGGCCTGCTGCCGCCCGCTGCCATAGGCCAAGTGCGGAACTGGCTAGAGCAGCTGGGGGCAGACGCACCGGCACGCGCGGCAATCGCCCGCCGTACCCTCAGCGGCGCTATTAACGGGCTGGGCGAAGACCTGCAGGTTATTGCCGCAGAACAAAAATCCCAGCACGAGACGCTCACCCGGCTCAGCACCGCAGTGGATGACGCCTACGACACCGCATTGGAGAACATCCGTGAGGCAGCCTCCGACGGTACGCTACTGCGCGGTGAGGTGCTGATGCGCTGGCAAGATTTTGTGGGCACCGGAGAGTTCTTCCGCTCACTAGAATCTGGAATCGGGCGCCTGCGGGACCGGCTAGTCGGGATCATGCGGGGCACCCCCGCCCAAGCCGCAAAAGTGGAACAGGCGTTAGAGCACGGGCTGCACGCAGTGGCCGTGGACGCTGCCGCCCGTGCCGCCGAACAGGTGCGGCGCTCGTGGGGATCAGAACGCCCGGGTGCGCTTCTTCTTGAGGAACATGATGCGGGCGTCACTGCCGAACAGGTGCAGACCGAGCAGAGCACATTCGAGACGCAGGTTGCGGAGCAGATCCGTGCCTGGCAGCAGGGAATCCTTGAGACAATCCGCGCCGAAGGCGCCGGTAAACGCCAGCGTGCACGCGTGCTCTCGCTGGGTGTTAACGCTGCCGCCGTGCTACTGATGGTCGCTGTGTTTTCCGCAACCGGTGGGCTGACCGGGCTGGAAATCGGCATCGCAGGCGGCTCCGGCGTGGTGGGATCTAAGCTTCTGGAGTCGGTATTCGGTGAGGACGCTGCCCGCCGGATGGCCCAGCGTGCCCGCATCGACCTCATCGAGCGGATGCAAAACCTGCTGGATGTACACCGGCAGCGGTTCACCGATTCCCTCAATACCGTTAATGCGGGGCCTGAGCCAGCCCAGGTTCTTGAGGCCGCACAGCAGACACACCGTATTGGTCATGAACTAGCCGTGGACGGCAGCCCCGCCAGCAAAGAAATAAGGGGGTAGCATGAGCGACGAACTCGTTCCTTCGAGCACCACCATGGCCCGCCAGCGAGGCGGCACACTCACAGAGCGTGCAGACTCGCTCAACGCCGCGCTTGAGGCAGGCCGTGGGCGTATCGAAACAACCCTTATAGAGCGTAGCGCCACGACCATCAGCCGTGCCCGTGAGCGTCTTAGCCTCTCAGCCGAGCACACTATCGTGGGGTTTTTCGGGGCGACTGGCAGCGGTAAATCTTCCCTTTTTAACGCTGTGGCGGGCCAAAAACTTGCCCGTGCCGCCCATGCCCGCCCCACCACGGTCGCCGCGCAGGCCGCCGTATGGGGTAGGGAAGGCAGCGAAGAGGTCCTTGACTGGCTTGGAGTCTCTGAACGGGTGTACCCGCTGGAAGACCCAGCCGAAGCACCTATAGCACCTGAAATGCTGGTGCCTGAGACACCCAGCGCCGCCCTGAATGAGACTAGGGTGCCCGCCCCCGGGCTGTGGAACCGCATCCGCACCATGGTTGGTAAAGGGCAGACCCACACCCGCTCCGGCGGGCTAATCCTGCTGGACCTACCCGATTTCGACTCGGTACGCCGCGATAACCGTGAACTGGTAGAACGCATGGTGGGGTATGTGGATGTGCTCGTATGGGTGGTAGATCCGCAGAAATACGCGGATGCGGTGCTGCACCACGAGTTTATCGAGCCCCTAGCCGCACACGGCGGCACGATGCTGTGCGTACTTAACCAGTCAGATCTGCTGGATGCACACGACCTTCCCCAGGTACTGGACTCCCTGCGGCAGCTGCTGGTTCAGGACGGTATTAGCCACCACCTGCTGGCTGAGCCGATCGCGGTTTCAGCCCGCACAGGTGCCGGGCTGGACTCCCTCAAATCGTTACTGGGGCAGGTGGCTGCCGCGAAAAGTGCCGCTTTGCAGCGGGTTACTGCCGACCTGGATGCTATCCACGGTGAGCTTTCAGACCGTAACGGCGGCCCGGTGGAGGCCTCTATTAGCGAAGAGTCGGTGGATACACTCACCGCCTCATGTTTCACAGCCAGCGGCGCGGGTACCGTGCTGGATGCAGCGGTTAGCTCCTACAAGCGCCGTGCCGGGGCGCGCACCGGGTGGATAGCGACCCGCTGGGTTGCTAAATTCCGGCCCGACCCGCTGAAGCGCCTGCACCTGGGGTACGCGGACGGCTCTGATACGCGACAGGACACCGCCGTTAATGAGCTGTTTGATGCGGAACCGGGGCAGCCTTCAGCGGCTCCCGCGCACCTGGTGGCCTCGTCATTACCCCCGCTGAGCCCAGCGCAGCGGGCATCCGTGGCGAACTCGGTACGTGCATTTGGCGCCGAAACCGCACACGGTATTGAAGAGCCCTGGAACAGCAGCATTCGTAACGCCGCCCTAGAACACGAACAGCAGCTGCCTGCCGCATTTGAACGCGCTATAGCGGGTGTTGACTACCGCACGGACCGGCGTCAGTGGTGGTGGGCGCTCCTGAATAGTGTGCAGTGGGTGGCGTTGCTGAGCGCCCTAGCGGGGGTACTGTGGCTCACCGGCATGGCGGCAGCAGCATACTTTCAGGTGCCGCTTCCGCCACCGCCCACACCGGACGGCTCACCCGTGCCGGTGCCTACTCTGCTGCTGCTCTTAGGGGTGCTATTGGGGATTGTGGCTGCGGGGGCAGGGCGGGCGCTTACCGCCATGGGCGCGCGAATATACCGTCAAAGGATACAGCGCGCCCTCACCCGGGGCCTTGAGGCCGCTCTCAACGAGCAGGTTGTGCACCCCGTCGAGAACGAAATAATGCGCCTGGAAACTTACCGTAACCACCTGCGGTAGCATCACGCGGTACGGAGAATACTCCGAACCGGGGCGTGCCGGGTTGGTGGTCTGCGTCGCCGCGTGCTAGCTGGCTCGTAACGCTGCGGTGAGCGCGGCGGCGGCCTCAAGAACGGCCTCGGCGTACATGCGCCCGGGCTGGCGGCTCATACGGTCAATAGAGCCAGCGATCGAAACTGCAGCGATAACCTTCCCAGTGGGGGAGTACACCGGGGCCGATACCGATGCGGTACCGCGCTCGCGCTCACCCACGGACTGCGCCCAGCCAATACGCCGCACCGAGGCGAGCATTGCGGCGCTAAAATGCGCATTGCGCAGCCCCTCAATAATGCGGCCTTGGTCTTCCCAAGCCAGAAGAACCTGCGCTGCCGAGCCAGCTTTCATTGAAAGCTGGGTACCCACGGGAATGGTTTCGCGCATACCCACGGGGCGTTCCGCAGAGGCCACGCAGACACGCCAGTCACCCTGACGGCGGTAAATCTGTGCCGACTCGTTGGTGGCGTGCCGTAACTTATCAAGTACCGGTGCGGCGGCAGCCAGCAGCTGGTCTTCGGCGGTGGCGGAAGCAAGCTCCGACAGACGCGGCCCCAGCATAAAACGCCCCTGCACATCCCGCGCCACAAGACGATGGTGGGTGAGTGCAACAGCGAGACGGTGTGCGGTGGGCCGGGCAAGGCCCGTGGCGTTCACCAACTGTCCAAGAGTTACCGGCCCCGCCTCAAGGCAGTCTAGAATGAGGGTGGCTTTGTCAAGCACACCCACGCCGGAGGAGCTGACCGGCTCAACCTCAACCACCCGCTGATCGTCCCTGAGCGTCTGCGGCGCCTTAAGCGGCGCCGTGACCGGAGGAACACTCCTGGTGGCATGATGAGACCCGGTAGGTTTACGAGATGAAGATGATGTGTGATTGTGTGCGGATACGGTCATACTTTCAGTGTATCTCAGAATGTGGAAGATACGTTGTACTGTGTAGACTCCCCATCAAAACAAAATCATGATGAGTACACCCCAAACACCAATAGGAGGAAAAATGGTGACTCACCCCGGTCCGCGAACTCTCGCGGAAAAAGTGTGGGACAGCCACGTGGTGGTACCCGGCGAAAACGGCAAACCCGATTTGCTGTACATCGACCTGCATCTCGTCCACGAAGTCACCTCACCCCAGGCGTTTGAAGGGCTGCGCATTGAGAACAGGCCCCTGCGCAGGCTGGATCTGACAATTGCCACCGAGGACCACAACACCCCCACCGAGAATATCTTTTCAACTATTGCGGATATCACCTCACGTACTCAGATTGAGACTCTGCGCCGTAACGCCGCTGAATTTGGGATGCGAATCCACCCCCTTGGAGATAAAGAACAGGGAATTGTGCATGTGGTTGGCCCGCAGCTGGGGCTGACCATGCCCGGGCTGACCGTGGTGTGCGGCGATTCGCACACCTCAACCCACGGTGCTTTCGGAGCGCTGGCCTTTGGTATTGGCACCTCTGAGGTTGAGCACGTGATGGCCACCCAAACCCTGCCGTTGGCGCGTTTTAAAACCATGGCCATTAACGTTGAAGGCACCCTCAAACCGGGGGTGACTGCTAAGGACATTATTCTGGCCGTGATTGCCCAGATCGGAACCGGGGGCGGTCAAGGCTACGTACTTGAATACCGTGGCTCGGCCATCCATTCTCTGTCGATGGAAGGGCGCATGACCATCTGCAATATGTCGATTGAGGCAGGTGCCCGTGCCGGCATGGTTGCGCCCGACGAAACCACCTTTGAGTACGTCAAAGGACGACCACATGCACCCACGGGGCAGGACTGGGATGAGGCGGTGGCCTACTGGAAGACCCTGCCCACCGATGAGGGGGCCGTCTTCGATCAAGAAATCTACATTAATGCGGATGAGCTGGAGCCTTTCGTCACCTGGGGCACTAACCCGGGACAGGGTATTCCCCTGAGCCAGGCCGTGCCGTCCCCCGATGACTTTGAGGACGAGAACGAAAAAGCCGCCGCCGCCCGTGCCTTAGAGTACATGAACCTCACCGCCGGAACTCCAATGAAGGACATCCCGGTAGACGTGGTTTTCTTAGGCTCCTGCACCAACTCACGTATTGAAGATCTGCGGGCCGCCGCCAATATTATTCGCGGCCGTACCATGGCCCCGGGGGTGCGGATGATGGTCGTTCCCGGCTCGCAGAAAGTCCGCGCACAAGCCGAAGAAGAAGGCCTCGATAAGGTTTTTAAAGATTTTGGCGCAGACTGGCGGTTTGCCGGATGCTCCATGTGCCTGGGAATGAACCCCGACCAGCTGGCCCCGGGGGAGCGGTGCGCCTCCACCTCAAACCGCAATTTTGAGGGGCGGCAAGGCAAAGGCGGACGTACCCACCTTGTCTCACCCCTAGTCGCCGCCGCCACGGCGGTGCGCGGAACCCTTTCCTCCCCATCTGATTTGTCTGACTACCAGCCTGCAGCGGCCTAAGGAGAACACCGTGGAACCGATTATTGAGCACACCGGAATTGGCGTTCCCCTGCGCACCTCAAACGTGGACACCGACCAGATCCTCCCAGCCGTGTACCTCAAACGCGTCACCAAAACCGGCTTCGACGATGCTCTCTTCGCCAACTGGCGTAAAGACCCCGAATTCATCCTCAACACAGAGCCTTACCGTCACGGCTCCGTGCTGGTGGTCGGGCCTGATTTTGGGACCGGCTCGTCCCGTGAGCACGCCGTGTGGGCCCTCAAAGACTACGGGTTTAGGGTGGTTATCTCGGCACGATTCGGCGATATTTTCCGGGGTAACGCGGGTAAACAGGGGCTGGTCACCGCCCAAGTTGCCCAAGACGATATTGAACTCATCTGGAAAGCTATTGAGGATGAGCCAGGAACTGAAATCACCGTAAACCTCAAAGAAAAAACCGTTGCAGTGGGGGCGCTGACGGTTCCCTTCCAGCTAGACGACTATGTGTGTTGGCGCCTCATGGAAGGTCTCGACGATATTGGCCTGACCCTGCAAAATATTGAGGCAATCAAAGCGTACGAGGCACGCAGGCCCGCCTGGATGCCCCGAACCCAGTAACCCAACACCCGTTGCCTTGCCTCCTTATATTTAGCGGCGAAGGACGTGAAGTAGCTGCTGCGAGGAACCCTAATCGCGAGATGCAGATAATTTTTAAGCTGTATGCAACAGTTTAAAAAACTTCAATCACAACTTCGTATTTCGGGTATTTAAGCTCCCACCCTTAGATGCTCCCCGCGATGCAGTACCGCCTCAGAATGGCCCTCACCGTGCGCAGCCTCTCACCGCCGCTGCACAGGGTGAACATGTTTGGAGCTACCCGGTACAGGCCGTAGAATAATGATGTCTTGTTGCGTGCATTTACCGAGTACGCACGTGCCCAGTTATACCGCTGACACCGGCGGCCGATTACTATAAGGACAATCACCATGACCCTTAATATCAGCAAGCTTCGCATTGACGGCGGAACCCCGCTCAAGGGCCAGGTGACGGTTCGCGGCGCCAAAAACCTGGTGCCCAAAGCAATGGTTGCTGCCCTGCTCGGCAGCACCCCCTCAGTGCTGCGTAACGTCCCAGACCTTAGCGATGTAGAAGTCGTAACTATCCTCGCCGAGCTGCACGGCGCGAAAGTTGATTACGACCGCGAAACCGGCGTGCTCACCCTCACCCCCGACCACAACTCCCAGACCGCCGAACGCAACGCGAAAGATATCCAGCTCTTCGGTGGTAACTCACGTATCCCCATCCTCATGGTTGGCCCGCTGCTGCACACCATTAAAACCGCGCGCATCCCCAACCTGGGCGGCTGCAAAATCGGTGACCGACCCATCGACTATCACCTCAACGCACTCCGTAAGTTCGGCGCCAATGTTACCAAAGACGATGCGAGCGGCATCACCCTGGAGGTGCCCGAAGACGGGCTCAAAGGCACTGACATTGAACTAACTTACCCCTCAGTGGGTGCCACCGAGCAGGTGCTCCTCACCGCAGTGCGCGCACAGGGCAAAACCGTACTGAAGAACGCCGCGATTGAGCCCGAAATCATTGATCTCATCGCCGTACTGCAGAAGATGGGTGCCATTATTTTCGTTAACGATAACCGCACCATCGTCATTGAAGGCGTGGATGAGCTCACCGGCTACGACCACACTGCGCTGCCGGACCGCAATGAGGCAGCGTCCTGGGCGTCAGCGGCGCTCGCTACCGGCGGCGATATTTTTGTGCGCGGTGCTGACCAGCAGGATATGACGGCGTTTCTTAATGTTTTCCGTAAGGCAGGGGGACGTTACGAAGTCATTGATCACGGGAAAGATAAGGGGATCCGCTTCACTCACCCCGGTGGTGAGCTGAAGCCGGTGGTGTTTGAAACGGACGTGCACCCCGGGTTCATGACCGACTGGCAGCAGCCGCTCGTGGTGGCGCTCACCCAGGCGAAGGGTACCTCCATTGTGCACGAGACCGTGTACGAGAACCGTTTTGGTTTCATTAACCCGCTCAAGCAGATGGGTGCCGATATTGTGGTGCTGCGTGATTGCATCGGTAACGTTTCGTGCCGGTTCTACGGCAAGAGCTTCGGCCATTCCGCCATTATTAACGGTCCCACCGCTCTGATGGCCGACAACTTCCAGGTGCCCGATTTGCGCGGCGGTTTCTCCCATGTCATTGCGGCACTGGCGGCTAAAGGAACCTCCGAAGTGAGCGGTGTTGAGGTGATTGCACGCGGCTATGAGAACTTCGAGCAGAAACTCAAGGATCTAGGCGCCACCTTTGAGGTGCTTGAACGCAAGGCCAGCGAGGCTCCCAAGCCCGATGCCAAAATTGATGTGCCCACCCCTGAGACCGTTGAGGTTCAGGACTAAATGAGCGGTCAGCAGGGAAAGAAAGCGCTGCCGACAATCGCCCCCAGCACCAGCGGCGATCGGCTGTTTAGGGTGCTGGGCACCATGGTCCGCCCCACCTACCACGCCATCGCCAGCATAAAGATTGAGGGGCGTGAGAACCTGCCGCAGAAGGGCGGGTACATTGTGGTGGCTAACCACACCACAGAGGTGGACCCCATTACCGTGGCCTACGCGCCGTTTATTAGCGGCGCTCTACCGCGTTTTCTGGCGAAAGATTCTTTGTTTCGGGCCCCGGTGCTCGGATGGCTCATGTGTAAAATGGCGCATATTCCGGTGATTCGCGGGTCTGTTGATGCCCGAAAGTCACTCATTACCGCCAGGTCTGTGGTGGAAGCAGGAGGTGCCGTGGTGATTTTCCCGGAAGGCACCACCACGCATGACCCTGATACCTGGCCGATGCAGGCGCGTACTGGCGCAGCTCGGTTGGCTTTAGCCACCGGCGCACCCGTTATACCGGTGGCGCACTGGGGAGACGAGCAGATTCTCAGCTACGAGTATGTAGACGGCCCCGACGGCAAGAAGAAGGAGAAACGCAAAGTTTCTCTGTGGCCACGTAAAACGGTGCACGTTAAAATTGGGCAGCCAATGAATATAGCGGCCCTGGTAGATGACCCGTCGCCGCAGGCCAAACGTACCCGCACCGAGCTTAATATTGTCACCGAGGCGATGATGGATGAAATCACCGCTTTGCTGGCGCACATCCGCGGGGAACAGGCCCCCAAGGGACGGTGGAATCCCAAGACGAAACGCCGTGAACTTCCGGGGGAGACCACGGGCGTGACCGGTACTCTTGGGGAACCTGACGAAAACTAGAAGGTGGTAGAGCGTGCAGAAGAGTGAACAGCGGCAGGTGCGTAAGATCGCGATATTGGGTGCCGGTAGCTGGGGCACTGCTTTCGCAAAGATCGCGGCTGATTCGGCGCGGGAGAACAATACCGGGGCGCAGGTGGTGCTCATCGGGCGAGAGGCCAGCACGATGGAGCGGTGCACTCAGACCCGTGAGAACGCACGCTATTTCCCGGGCATGAAACTGCCCGATAACCTGCTGTTCACTGCAGATGCGCGTGAGGGCCTCACCGGGGCGGATATTGTGGTGCTTGCCCTCCCTGCCCAGGTTCTCAGGTCGCAGCTGCAACTTTTCGCGCGTTTTATTGAGCCCCACGCGTTTTTGGTATCCCTGGCAAAGGGCCTGGAGACCGGCACTGGGATGCGCATGTCGCAGGTGATTACCGAGGAACTGGAGGAGGCGCTGGCAATGCGCGGCGTTGATATCCGGGCGATCGGGCATATTCCGCACCGCGTGTGCGTGCTATCTGGCCCCAATTTAGCCACCGAAATTATGGGGGAGGAACCTACCGCTTCGGTGATTGCGGCCCGAACTTTACCGGTCGCTGAGATTGTCGCTAAATCTTGTGCGTGCAGCTATTTCAGGCCCTACACCAATACGGATGTGGTAGGCACTGAAATTGGGGGGCTGGTTAAGAATGTGATTGCCCTGTGCGTTGGTATGTGCGAAGGCCGCAACTATGGCGATAACTCAAAAGCATCTGTGATGACACGTGGCCTTGCTGAAACCACCCGTTTGGCGGTGGCTCTTGGCGGTGAGCCTGCCACAATGAGCGGCCTGGCTGGTATGGGCGATCTGATTGCCACCTGCTCCTCACCGCTATCACGGAACCACACGGCGGGCCGTCTGCTGGCTGAGGGGGTTACCCCGGACCGGCTGGGGGAGCATATGAGCCAGACCGCTGAGTCCATTAAATCGGCTCCGGTATTGGCGCAGTTGGCGCGCCGCCACGGTGTGGAGATGCCCATTGTGGAGGCCGTGGTTGCGGTGCTGACCGGGCGTATTAGCGTGGAGCAGCTAGCGCCGCTGCTGCTGGGGCGTTCCCTTAAACATGAAGGGCATTAAGAGCGCGCAATGAACCTGAGCTCGGTAACCATCGCCGTGTTGGGCTCCGCAGGGTATGGGGCGCTGTGTGCTGCAGCTACAGGGTCGGTAGCTCACAAGACCGAGTGTGATCGCCCGGTATACCTGTGGGAACCCGCCGATACGGGAGAAACCACGCACCAGCTTCCGGTGACTTACACCACCGATATATACGAGGCTCTTGAGAGCGCCGATATTGTGGTGGTTCCCTGGGACGAACAGGCTGATTCGTGCCCCGAGGAGATGACGGGGGTCATGGCATTCCGCCGATGGGCATACCTGCTGCCTCAAACCGCTATAGTGCTCGCAGCCGCAGGTTCTGCCGAGGACACCATGAACGTGTCTGAGCATCTGCAGCAGATACTGCACACTGAGTTTCCAACGCGGCGTGAACGTGTGGCGGTGCTAACTATTACCGCTCGTCATCTGGCGGGTACAGGTGTGATGGAACCGGTAAAAACTCACCCCAGGCGCCCCCGCACCGCCACTCTCACCACCGACGATGAGCACATGCATCAGCTGATTACCGCCCTATTTGATGGGCCTGTGCTGCGTATTCACCGTGCGCCATGACCCCGGTATCTGCGGTTACCGCAGCTTGGGTACTAGTGTCAGAAAGGCCCGTAAGAGACGATACAATGGGCTGTAAGTGGGGCGGGTACGCCCCGAAACGAACCGGGAGAAACAATGACCGATAAAATTACCGTGGCTCTATTGTGTGGTGGGCGTTCTTCGGAGCACTCTATTTCGCTGATTACCGCCGTGGGGGTGCTTGGCGCGATAGATACCGCCAAATACGAGGTGGTACCTGTGGGCATTACCAAGGACGGCCGCTGGTACCTGACGGATGCTCAAGAATTGGAGAAGCTCACCGCAGGATCGGATATGGCAGAGTTCACCGGCAGCGCACAGCAGGTGTTTTTGCCGTTGGGCGCGGGGGATTCCCGGCTGCATCTTGTAGACTCGGCGGGGCACCTTGAGTTTGGCCCCGCCATTAATGTTGTGTTCCCGCTCCTGCACGGGCCTTTTGGTGAAGACGGCACAGTTCAGGGCCTGCTTGAAATGGCGAACCTGCCCTATGTGGGGTGCGGGGTGACCGCCTCTGCCGTGGGTATGGATAAACACTTTATGAAGGTTGCGTTTGCTGATGCCGGGCTGGAAGTTGGCCCGTATGAGGTGGTCACAGACCGCCAGTGGCGCCATGACCGTGACGGGGCGCTGGAACGTGTGGCCCGGCTGGGTTACCCAATGTTTGTCAAGCCTGCTCGTGCAGGTTCGTCGTTCGGCATCACGAAGGTAGACACAGCTGAGCAGCTGGTGCCTGCAATTGAGCAGGCGCGCGTGTATGATCCGAAAGTGGTGATTGAGGCCGGTATTGTGGGCCGCGAGATTGAGTGCGGTATTTTGGATGGTCATAATGGCGATATGCCCCGCGCATCATACCCCGGCGAGATTGAGATGCAGGGGGAGCAGGGAGGCTTCTACGATTTTGAGGCCAAATATGTGTCGAAGACTACCGCTGTGACCCGCTGCCCCGCTAACCTACCCCCCGAGGATCTGGAGCGTATGCGTCAGCTGGCGGTCAAGGCATTCTTGGCGCTGGATGGCGAAGGTATCTCCCGAGCTGATTTCTTTTACACCCCCGATGCTCGCCTGATCGTTAACGAGGTGAACACCATGCCTGGGTTCACGCCGATCTCGATGTATAAGACCATGTGGGAGAAAACCGGGATCGAGTACAAGGATCTTATTGATGAGTTGCTGATGCTGGCGCTGGAACGCCCAGTAGGCCTGCGGTAGTGAGCGAAAAACTTCACATGATGCGCTACAGCGTTTATTGCACACGCCCCGCTTTAAGGTGTTGTATACCGAAGCAATAGGGGGCAGCTGCATTGCTTTTGTTGTGGGGCGCTGGTTTCCGTAGCGGCGAAGCCCGCGCCCCACTAACGCATATAATGACAGATATGGGATGAGCCACAGTGTCAAATATCTCATTTTCATTGGGTTAGCCTTGCCTGAGTGGTAGCATGGAGACACCGGCTGATAAGTCTAGGCTAAACACTATGTGTGTCTAATAGCCGGTTCTGAACTCTTCTCCGTGGTTGGAAAAGGGGAATTACTCACATTACATATCATTGAGGATGAACAATGACTTATTCTCACAAGAGCCCTATGCATAAACTTCTGGCATCTGCAGGCGCCGTCTCTATCGTCGCTGCTTCTTTCGCGGCTGTTCCCGCATCGTTCGCGGCTGAGAATCCTCCTGCAGCAGCAGCTGAGAACAACGATTCTTGCCGCCACGTTGCCGCTACCGCAACCAGCTACCAGGGCCTTCCCGGTGAATATCAGCTGGCGTATTCGAACGGCAACCTGTACACCACGTTCGCTAATGGCCGCCCCCCGATTTTGACCGGCGGTATTGGTGTGTGGCATGAAAACGCCGCAGGCCCCAGCCTCACCCAGGTGCTTCAGCCCTCCACCGTGGATTTCACCCCGCGCGGCGCTAACGCCCCCACCGGTAAGCAGGTGGCAGCTCCTTACGGTATCGCAGTGGACGAGGCTAATGGCACTATCTGGGTGACTCAGACTCGTAGTGACGCCGTTTCTGTGTATGACATTAACACCAAGCAGCTGGTGTGGAGCAGCTATAACGAGGCTAACCCTTCTGAGGGTGCTGTGAAGCATCCGCGCGAAGTTAAGGTTGATGCCGCCTCAGGCCGGGCCTTTGTCTCGGGTTCCGGCGGCGTGACCGTCTTCGACCTGAAGACCCACGAGGTTATCAAGAAGATTGCGTTCACCAATAACGGTGAAGAGGACATCGCCATGAACATGGAACTTGATTCATCCGGCGGTAAGCTTTATGTCCCGGCTATGGGCGCTGGCACGTTGAATGTGATTAACACCGGCACATTGGAGAACGAGAAGACTATCACCCTGCACAAGGACGTGGATAGTGCAGCTCTGCGCCCCTCGGATGTGACCATTGATAAGTCCCTGCAGGAGATTTATGTCTCCTCCCAGGGTGAGATGGATCGCCAGAGCGGTGTATCTAAAGGCAACGCCGGGGTAACCGTCTATGACTTGAACACTGGTGAGTACAAGAAGAGCATCCAGTTCGGTAAGCAGACCCTGTCCATTACCGCCGATGAGAAAAACGACCTGGTGTACGCCACCGATTTCGCCACCGGCAAGGTGGGTGTCATTGACGCCCGCACCGGTACCGTATCTGCTGAGGTGAATGCCGGTAAGAACGGCGCTAACGATGTGCTGGTCACCCCCGAGGGTACCGCTTATGCTGTTACGCGTGATGCCTATGCTGAGGGTATTAAGACGGACTACACCATTGACCCGAAGACTGGGCAGTACCGCGAATCCACAACCGAGCCCAAGGGCAAGGACGGTGCAGAGAGCCCAATTAACGCGAATTCACTGGTGAAGATTAACACCACCGTGACCGAGAAACCCGCCGCTAAACCGGACCAGGGTGAACAGGTTACCGCCGCCGCTGATGACGGTGCTACCGCTTCTGTGCAGAAGGTTGTACAGGAGAAAGGCAAACTGACCATCACCGGTAAGGCATTCAAAGATAAGGAAGGCGGACCTTCCAAGATTGCCGTGAAGTTCGATGGCGGTGCTACCCCCGTTGAGGGTAAGGGACACATCTTTGTGGATGCTGATGCTGATGGCAACTTCTCGGCCACCATTTCAGTACCGGAGCAGTGGACCGCTGGTTCCAAGCACAGCATTACCCTGCTGACTGGTTCAGGCAACCGTAAGGATCCTATCCGCTCGCTCACCTTGGACGTAAACGTTGAGGCTGCTGGCGGTAACCAGGATAAGGACACCTGCGCCCCCGCAGAGACCGCTCAGGTAACCCCCACCAAGTCCACGAACGAGGTCACCTACCCCAAGGGCACCCCCACCACTCCCACGAAGCAGGCGGACCCCAAGATTCAGGCGTCCAAGACCGAGCTTGATACGGCAGCTGACAATAACGAGCTGCAGGTAAACGGCAGCGGCTTCTACGGTCACATCACCTCAAAGGGTGTGCGTGTAGGGGTGTACGAGGCTGACGCTTCGGGCAAACCCATGGGTGAGTCGATTGTGGATGAGAAGCTTATCAACGCTTCTGACGTTAACGATGGTCGTTTCTCAGTGACGCTGAACATTCCCGGTAGCAAACTGGACGCCTCCAAGAAATACGTGGCTGTAGCTGCCACCGTCTCGGCTGAGGCCGGGATGCATGCGGAAACCCCGCTGACCGTCAAGCCTGCGGATCAGAAGCCCGACGTTAAGCCGATTCCTAATACTCCTCTCTACAAGGACGTGAACCAGGATACGGCATTCTACGCTGAGATTCAGTGGTTGGGTTCTCAGAACATCACTACCGGTTACCCGGATGGTACGTTCCGTCCTGGTCAGAATGTTGAGCGTGCTGCGATGGCTGCGTATTTCTACCGTATGGCTGGTTCTCCCGAGGTTACTTTGCCGAAGGAGTCTCCGTTTAAGGATGTGGATCCGTCGTTCCCGTTCTATAAGGAGATTGTGTGGATGCATCAGAGGGGTATTACTACTGGTTATTGGGATGGTACGTTCCGTCCGCATGATCCGGTGAATCGTGATGCGATGGCGGCGTTCTTCTACCGTTATGCTGGTGCTCCGGGGTATACGGCTCCGGTGAACTCACCGTTTAACGATGTGCAGAATGGTGATGCTTTCTATCAGGAGATTACTTGGCTGAAGCAGCAGGGTATTACGAAAGGCTGGTCTGACGGCACTTACCGTCCGGGTGAGCCTATTCACCGTGATGCAATGGCCGCGTTCATTCACCGCTATAGCGCTATCGTAAAGAAGTAACGCTAATAGCTAGCGAAGAGGCTGCCTCTAAAATACCCAATCTGTTGAATAAAACCAGCAGATTGGGTGTTTTTATACCCTATATATAAATAAGTATTCAGTTATATGCGATGGAGAAATAAAATATGATGGCGAACCTCAAGCCGGGTGTATAAGCCCCATCACGACTGCTTAAATAATGCTATAAATTCCGCTATAAAGGCGTAATAGCGCGGGGGAGCTATAATTCGATAGCCGGTAGGTTTAAGGAAAGTTAAAGCTGTCGAGTATACCGGTGGGTTGTGCATACTGTTAGACAAAAAACGGATTTATATGCATTAATGGCCGCCGGGGACTTCGTTGAGGTTGGTGCATTTCTTTTGAGCGGGAATCTGCTTCACCGCTGAACTCAGGCTGGTCAGTAGAGTAGATGAAGGTACCTTGTCAGCATCGAACGTCACCTCAATAGCCGGGGTACGGCCGTAGGTGGTAGCTGTCCACACTCCGCCCGACCGCTGAACATTGGAGGTCCTTACCGGGGCTGGGGTGCTCGTGCCAGCCTTTTGAGAAGCTGCGGGGGAGGCGCTGTTTGCTGGCGCCGTATTATGTGAGCTAGCGGTGGCACTGGCAGCTTTCGCAGGGTCTGATTCAGCATCTTGGGGGCGCAGAATCCAGTCAATACCGTTTACCTCAACACAGGGATCCGAGACAGGTTCGGAGACCGACACGCCGCACTTGAGAACAATTGTTGCGGGATCTCCCCAAGCCGTGGTGGCTTGTGCCGTGGTTTCCCGCTGGGGGAATCCGGTGAGGGTCTCTGGCATTGCCACTAGTGCGTATGCGCACACCGGGTTCGCGGCATCCGGCGCGGGCTCTAGACTGACTGTCCCGGCGCCACAGCCACTCAGAAAAAATATGCACCCACATGCAGTAAAAGACCTGCTGAGGGCGCGAAGGAGGCGGTGTGTGCGTGCGGGCTGAGATAGCTGTTTCACACCCTTCATTCTACCGTATTATCGGGTATTGACTAGGCTGTGTGGAGAAGGTTGAAGGGCAGGGAAGCTGCAGGAAATATTTTATGAGAACATGAACCTGAAGCTATGCCTTAATGTTTGAGTGGTTAAACTTACCTGTTATGATTTTGTTATAAAGCTTGTTACGGGAAGAAATTCCTGGGAATATTCGCTAATATTTAGAAGCACCCTTACTTTTGGGGCACATTCATGTTCACTCAAAAACATATAAGGATGACCTTTTGGGAAATAAAAACCACAAGGTGGTATCAGCTGGTGTAGCGACCGCCTTACTGACGGTCGGGGGACTCCCTGCCGCTGTGTCTCTGCCCGGGGCTGCACTAGTGCACACCCCGCAGCCTGTGCACCCCGCAGTCGCTCTCACTCAAGCACCAACTGATAATGCCACCGGAACTCCTAATAATGTGAATGCCGGTATGGAGGAGGTTCAGGCCCCGCCATCCTTTGCCCCTGCCCAACCTGCGGTTGCACAGACCGGTGAGCAGCCCGTTGCAGATGCCACGCCGAACGCGCAGGCAACCCCCGCGAAGAACACCCCCGCGGCTAATAATGCTACCCCCACGCCTGAAG
Source organism: Rothia aeria (assembly GCF_016726365.1). Classification (NCBI taxonomy): domain Bacteria; kingdom Bacillati; phylum Actinomycetota; class Actinomycetes; order Micrococcales; family Micrococcaceae; genus Rothia; species Rothia aeria. The sequence goes on from NZ_CP068102.1 coordinate 2,517,713, forward strand.
CAGCTCAGCAGGCAACGCCTACTCCCACCCCGCAGGTAACTCCAACCCCGCAGCCTGCCGCTACGGGTGCGGCGGCTAACGATACTGGTGCAGCGGTTAATAATACTCCGACTCCTACACCGGATCAGCAGGCAACCCCTGCACCGCAGCAGCCTGCCCAGAATGCTACCCCGACCCCTGCCCCCGCTCAGGACGGTAATAATCAGGGTGGTAATGACCAGCAGGTAACCCCTGCTCCGGCACAGGATCAGACTCCTGCGCCTGCTCAGCAGAACCCGACCCCGGCTCCTACACCGACACCTGCCCCTCAGCAGCCGACGCCTACCCCTACGCCGGACCCCACCCCTACCCCTGAGGTACCGACTCCGAGCCCTGAGCAGAACCAGACTCCGGCTCCTACGCCAACGCCTGAGCCCACTCAGACTCCGGCTCCTACGCCAACGCCTGAGCCCACTCCAACCCCGGAGCCGACACCCACACCTGAGGTTCCCACGCCTAGCCCGGAAACTCCCGCGCCAGAGCCGACTCAGGATCCTGCCCCTACGCCTACGCCGGATCCCACCCCAACACCTGACCCGACACCCACTCCAGAGCCGACTCAGGATCCTACCCCTACGCCTACACCTGAGGAGCCCACGCCGGAACCCACCCCGGCCCCTGAGGTGCCGACTCCGACTCCGGATCCCACCCCAACACCTGACCCGACGCCTACGCCGGACCCGACACCCACTCCAGAGCCAGCACCGACGGATCCTGTGCCGACTCCGCCGGTGGATCCTACTCCGGTTCCGGACCCGACGGTTACTCCCGTGCCGACGCCTCCTGTCGTGGAGCCGACACCGGTTCCTGTCCCGGCACCAACCGCTGAGCCGGTCCCTGTTCCTGCACCCGCGCCTGCGCCGGAGCCGACTCCTGCGCCAGCGCCCAGCCCCAGCCCCGCGCCTGCGCCTAACACTCCGACCGAGGACCCTCGCGGTGAGCTGCTGCCGAACGGCGTTACCACCTTGGGGCGCATCGGGGCTAATAGTGGTTCCCAGGAGGCTATCCCCGGTGCGGCTGACTGGGTGGCCGGGTACCTGTCTCAGGGAGAGAACGGTGGCCTGCGGTTGACTCCGAGCGTGACGGGAACGGCTGATTCCCGGCCCACTGGTTCGACTCCTTCGAACACTTCGCGTTCATCCAGCAGCGGCAGCACTTCGGCTGAGCCGTCAAGTCAGCAGCCCTCAAAGTCGAACTCGTCAAGCTCCAATAACCAGGCGGCTGTTGATAACAGCAATAACTCAGGCCCCTATGGTGCGATCCCGCTGGTCGTCTTTAGCCTGTTAGCTATCGCCATTATTGGTTTCGCTATCCGTCACTTCTACCGCGTACGGTAGACGGGCATTATACTTACGTGAGCCTTCAAAAAAACGCGCGCACAATACGGGATTCTTCCCAACGGCAGGAACATCCTTTGCGGGATGCTACCGCTGCCGCCCTGGGAGAATCCCGTATTTTGCGTGCTTTTTTGCCCATTATTGAGAACCATAATGCTGCTGTAAAAGACCATCAGCACCAACAGGGCGCTGAGGATCCTTTGCTGGTGGGTCCCGGTGATGATTGCGCGGTTTTCGCCGGTAGCCCCACCCCCACGGTGCTCACCACCGATACCCTGGTGGAGGGCAAAGATTTTCTGGACCCGTGGCCCGCCGGGATATCTAGCGGAGGGTACGAGGTGGGGTATAAAGCGGCCACCCAGAACCTTGCAGATATTGCGGCTATGGGAGCAGAACCGGTAACCCTTGTTGTCTCATTGAGCATGCCTGCCCACACCACCTACGGGTGGGTGGAGGACTTCGCCCGGGGGATCACCGACAGTATCGTAGCCTGTGGGGCACATTCGTGTACTGTCAGCGGTGGCGATCTGGGAACCTCCAACGATATTACGGTGAGTATCACCGCGATGGGGAGGATGCACCCGGATACTCCCAAACCGGTGCTGCGTTCGGGCGCTCAAGCAGGAGACACCGTTGCTTTTGCTGGACAGGTGGGGTGGGCTGATGCCGGTTTACGGCTTCTGCTCCAATCCCACAACCCGTACCTTGCGGACATTATGGCCAAACAAACAACGGGTAAGCACCCGCGCTGCGATGACAAGGTGGTACAGCGCGCCCTAACAGCCCAGCTGCGGCCCACCTCGCCCGTACCCGCCGGTGTGCTCGCCGCACGGGCGGGGGCTACTGCCATGCTTGATGTTTCTGATGGACTTCTTAAAGATGCAGAGCGTATAGCATGTGCTTCTGCGGTAGATATTTCCTTATCAGCAGAGGCTATTGAGGCCCTGTCCAAGCCCCTGGTACCGCTGGCACAGGCAATCCTGCACGGGCAGCCGCGCAATGAGGACGCAGACAGTTACGTGAGCTTGGCACAGGAGTGCGTACTTGGTGGGGGAGAAGACCACGGACTGCTGGCATGTTTCCCTTCCGGGGCACTATTACCGGAGGGGTTTGTGGCTCTGGGGTCGTGCCTGGTTCCCGAAGGGCAGCAGCCGCGGGTGCTGCTGGGTCAGCGGCAGGCACAAGCACGCGGTTGGGAACACTATCAGCCCCTCTAACGCGAGCGCATCTAAACGTGCCGAGGGAGGGCCTAAACATGGCTGCGGGGCCGGGGCTTAGAATGGAGTGAGGTGCCTCAGCGTGTAAGGAGTGTTTGTGTTAGGTGATAACGCGCCTAAAACCGAGTTTACGTTCGGTATCGGTTGGGTAGACGCAGCGTGCGCACAAGCCCGGAAGTACCGTGACGGGTTGAATAGCCTGAATGCGTTCCCCGTACCGGATAAGGACACCGGGTCAAATCTGACCGTAACGCTCACCGCCCTCAAAGAAGCATTCGACGCAGAATATGAGGTGCTGCAGAAAGAACCCAAACCAGCGGATGCGGCGGCACTTAATCTGCGGATAGGCCAGTTATATGAGCGGGCTATTATGCAGGCTTACCGGTCAGCTAGGGGCAACTCGGGCACCCTGCTGTGTACCTGGGCTTTGGAAGCGGTACGGAGCTACTGGGGTTTACCGGGACACCTCACCGAGGATATGGACGAGTCGGAGGTAGCGCAGATTCCCGTGTTCTCGGCGTTACACCAACAGTATGAGGAAGCACCTGCCGCAGAGATACGTGAGAGCTCTTATCGTGAGGCGTTTGCTCTCAGCGCTGCGGCGCAACGGGTGCGTCAGAGCGTGCCCGATGCCTCGCTCATGCGCAGCACTATGGGGGCAGTAATGCTCGCAGTGGCGGACTATCGGTTCCACTACCGGCCCGGTAGTGAACTGCAGGATATGCTGAATCGCTCAGAGTACCGGCGCACTAGCGTGCTGCGGGCGTTGGAAGGAACCGCAGAGTATCCGCCCGCCCCGGAGCTGAAGGGGACGGTGGATGCGGGTGCCCTTGGGTTTTACCTGACGGTGGTGCACACGAACTCGCGGTGGCGTACCAGCAGGTTGGACGATGCCCAGATTGAGCGTATGCTGGTGCCGCCCGCTATGCCTTCACGTCACCTTCAGGAACGACGCGGAGATAGCACTGCTGCGAGCGCGCGAGTTCCCGAGTGGGAGCTGATGGGTACGGTGGATGCTGACCCTGTGGCGGTGGCGCAGATACGATCGGAACTTGAGCAGCTGGGCGATTCGCTATTGTTAACCCCGTTGGATGTTTCTGCGGGGATGTGGAGCCTGCATGTGCACGTGTTTTCGCTTGATGATGCTCGCGCAGCAATTGCCCGGCACGGTATGCTGCGTGAGGAGCGGGTGTCGTCTTTGCGTGAGGGGCCTGCTGATAGTGCGTGTGCCGCAGATTGAGCGGTGTGAGAATACGTGTGTTCGCGGTTCAGAGGCACGCCGCACCTGAATATATGTACTAATATGGTGTTATTTACCGTACAATTAATCTAATAATGCGCACGATGCCGGTATGACGCGGTGCGTGCCAGGTAAACGTGGGGTGGGGAAGGCCCTGGCCTGCGACTGTATGAGAGAGTGTGTGCAAGCTGAGGGGAGGGCAGGCGATGAACGCAGGGCACGGCACCGGTGAAGGTGCCTCCCCGAAACCTTCGACGTCTGCGCCCAGCCTGTTTGACGGGCTTGATTCGGGTGCGCTCTGGGGGGAGTTCGCCCGTAAACCTTCGCGCCCACGCAATGCTGCCGCTCAGCGTAAAGATACCCATGCTGACGGCGCAGCGGCCTCAACACGCGGGGACAAGTCGAATAAAAATGCGAGTCGGGGGAAGTCATCTGTTCAGCAGGAGACCGAGACGCAACAGGAAGCCGCGCACCACACAAAGGGCACCCGTAGGGGGAGTAAAACCACTCGCCCCCAACAAATCACAGAGCCAGACGCTAACCACCATGCTGCGGGGGATGTACCTGAGGGTGTGCTCGCAGATGCCGAAGTAGCTCATAACCCGCTGTTGACCGTGCAGGATTTAGCCGCATACGCGCGCCATGAAACTACTTTAGCGGCGCTCCAAGAAACAGTAGAACGCCGCCGCTCGCCACAGTATCAAGCGGCTCTTGCCTCACTCACAAAATCTTTAGGAGAAGCCGCTGGGGCAATGGATCCGGCGGAACTGTACGAACTGGTGGATATTGCTTTAGAGGCTCGCCCGCAACATGCTGAGAGGAACCCGGTGGCCCCCGCACCACAAGCGAAGGCAGTAAAGACACGGGCGAGGCAAAAGAATAATAAGCAGAAGGGCGGGGAGAAGCCCGTAGCCGCCCGCCAATCCGGCAGTTCAGGTGTCCCCGATACCGCTGCCCGGCGGGTCCGGGGAAAAGAGCAGCAGGCTGATTCTCGGGCGGCGGAGCAAGGAGCCGCCACCGCAAAACGTAAACCCGCCGCAAGTGAAACGAAGAGGAAGACATCCGGGAATACGCCCGTTGGTACCCCGACCGCAGAAGCACAGAAAACCATTAAGGGGAATAAAAATACAGAAAACGGGCAGGCGAAAAAACGTGCCCTCAACCGCTATAACACCGAAGACCGCATTGAGAACGCACCCTTAAAAAATTACCTTCCTGACTCGGCCGTGCGGGCCGTAAAAACCCATTTGGGGCTGGGGACAGTGGGGGAACTGCTGGAGTATTTCCCCCGTAAATACTTACCGCGCGGTGAACTCAGCTCGTTTGCCGAGCTGGTCGAGGGGCAGGAAGTCACAATTATTGCTCGGGTGCTGAATGTGAGTACTCGTACCATGGCGGCACGCCGAGGGCGTATTACTGAGGTCACTATTACCGATACTCTCGCTGGCGGCGAGCCGGGCGGAGCCACAGGGCGTTATGCCGCCGTAAACGGACGGGCGCATCAGCCCAGCCGCCTGTCGTACGGGGGCACCAACCCGCGTGTGGCGGGGCTTGCCGCCAACGGTGCCTCATACTCGGGGTACGCGGATTCTTACGGGCAGTCTCAAAGTCTTTTTGGTGTTCCTGCGGGTTCCTCACCCGTAGGGTCAACGATGAAACTCTCGTTCTTTAATGCATGGACCGCCGCACGTGATATCCACGAAGGCGACCACGTGATGTTCTCGGGTAAAGTCGGTACCTATCGTGGTGAATACACCCTCACAAACCCGCACTATGCGGTGCTTTCCGAGAGTGATGAGGCGGTGGATGCCGCCCAAGAGAAAGCGGGTGCCCCTATTCCCGTGTACCGTGCCCCGGCGAAACTGCCTACCGACCGGATTGCTTCCTACATTACCCAGCTCTTAGAAGCTGTGCCGTTGAAAGAACTGGAAGACCCCGTGCCGTTCAAACTACGGCGTGCCCGTAAAATTCCTTCGCTGGAGTGGACCTACCGTGCTTTGCACACACCGGATAGTGAAGCCACCCAGTACGCAGCGCAGCAGCAGATGCGTTACCGTGAGGCGTTCGTACTTCAGGTTGCGTTGGCCAGGCTGCAGGCTGCCCGTGCTGCTCACAGCACTGTTGCCCGTGCTGCTGTACCGGGCGGGCTGGCGGATCGCCTGCTGGAGGTTCTTCCCTATCAGCTCACCGCCGGACAGCAGGCTGTGGGGGAGCAGATCGCCGCCGATCTTGGCGGTTCTTCGCCAATGAACCGCCTATTACAGGGTGATGTTGGTTCCGGTAAAACCGTGGTGGCCCTGCGGGCCATGCTTCAGGTAGCTGATACCGGCGGACAATCTGCCATGCTGGCCCCTACCGAGGTGCTGGCTGAACAGCATCTGCGGTCTGTACTTGATGTTTTAGGGGCTATGGCTGATACCGGAACAATCCCCGGCATTGATACCCCCGATACGGCCACGGATCACACCGGTGACGGGCCTCAGGTTCGGGTACGGCTTTTAACGGCCTCCATGTCTGCTAAACGTAAAAAAAAGGTACTGGCCGAACTTGCAGACGGTACCGCCCAGATTGTGATTGGTACGCATGCGCTGCTTTCTGAAGGAGTCGAGTTCAACGATCTAGGTTTAGTGGTGGTGGATGAGCAGCACCGTTTCGGTGTGGAACAGCGTGATGGCCTGCGCGGTCCCCACGGGGAATTGCCGCATCGGCTGGTGATGACAGCCACCCCCATACCGCGTACCGTGGCGATGACCGTTTTCGGTGATTTGGATGTGTCGGTATTGGACCAGCTGCCTGCCGGGCGGCAGAAGATTTCTACGCATGTAGTTCCCTTAGCTGAAAAACCGGGGTGGGCTTCCCGCCTGTGGAGCCGAGCTCGGGAGGAGATTGACGCTGGACACCAGGTGTATGTGGTGGTGCCCAAAATCGGTGAGGACGGTGATGACACCGAAGAAGGGGTGCAGCTATTTGGCGATGGCGGGCGTGAAGAAGCTAAAAGCTCGGATGGAAAGATCAGGTTGACATCGGTCACAGCCATGAACGCCTACCTGCAAGATGTCCCGGCGCTTTCGGGAGTGCGCATCGGTACCCTGCACGGGCGGATGGACGCTGCCGAGAAAACCCGCGTGATGACTGCATTTGAGCGGGCAGAGATTGACCTTCTTATTAGCACCACCGTCATTGAGGTGGGCGTGAACGTGCCAAATGCTACGCTCATGATTATTATGGATGCCGACCGCTTTGGTATTTCGGGGCTGCATCAGCTGCGCGGCCGTGTGGGGCGCGGCGGGGCGGCAGGCACCTGCCTGCTGGTGACCCGTCAGGAAGCAGACGGTATTTCTCGTGAACGCCTTGACGCGGTGGCGGGCACTACGGACGGTTTTGAACTGTCCCGCATCGACCTGCAGCAGCGGCGTGAAGGCGATATTCTGGGGGCCGCACAGTCGGGACGTAAAAGCACATTAAAATTCCTGCGTGCGCTTACAGATGCGAAAATTATTGAGCGCGCCCGTGAAGATGCACGGGGTATTGTGGCAGATGATCCGACGCTGGCAAAGCACCCGAATCTGGCGCGTACTATTGACCGCGCCTTGGATGCTGACCGCGAGGCGTTTTTAGGCAGGGGATAGATGCATCTGCCGCACCGGTGAGGGAAGGGACTGAAGGGAAGATGAGCCGCATTATTGCGGGGGCTGCGGGCGGCTTACGCCTTGCCTCTGTGCCGGGTGATACTACTCGCCCGACGACCGACAGGGTGAAAGAGTCACTATTTTCTAAGCTGGAAAGCTACGGGGTGCTTGAGGGTGCGCGTGTGCTTGATGTGTATGGCGGCTCGGGGGCGTTAGGCTGTGAAGCCGCGTCGCGGGGTGCCGCCTCTGTTGAGATTGTCGATAAGTACCCGAAGGCGGTGCGAACCATACAGCGCAACGTGGATGCGGTGGTGCGGGCGTGCTCTGTGAGTGGGCTGAACCCGCAGGTGAAGGTGCGGCATTCAAGCGCGCGCACCTACCTGTCGGGGGCTTTAGACGTGTGGGATATTGTGTTCGTGGACCCTCCGTATGCGCTGCCGAATGAGCAGGTGGTGGAGGATCTGCAGCAGATCGCCCCTCACCTCGCCGAGGGCGCCATTGTGGTGGTGGAGCGTTCCGCACGTGATAGTGAGCCGGTATGGCCCAAGAGCGTGCGCCGGTTTGCAGCCAAGAATCACGGGGAGACGGCAGTGTATTATCTTGAACCAGATGCCGCAGAGCTGAGTGCAGAGCCTGTGCTGGGTATAGCTGAGAAGGAGAACTAGATGCTGGTGATTTGCCCCGGGTCATTTGATCCTGTTCATAATGGGCACCTTGAGATTATTGCGCGTGCCGCTTCGCTTTTCGATGAGGTAGTGGTGGGTGTTGCCCATAACCATTCGAAGAAGTACCTTTTTAGCCTTCAGGAACGCGTGCGGCTGGTCACGGATTCTTTAGCGGAACTTGGTATTGAAGGGGTGGGCGTTGAGATTATCCCAACCGGGGTGCTCTTGGCGGAGTACGCGGCTCAACGTGGCGCCAGCGCCTTAGTGAAGGGTCTGCGCTCGGGCACGGATTATGGGTATGAGGCCCCGATGGCGAGTATGAACCGGCGTTTATCGAAGGTAGAGACCGTTTTCTTGGCGGGAGAAGACCGCTACGGTGGGGTATCATCCACGATTATTCGTGAGGTTGCCTCGTTAGGAGGGGATGTGCGCCCGTTTGTTCCGCAGGTAGTAGCCCACGCTCTTGTGCAGCGGCATTAATATACCTGTGGTAATGGACCCGCAAGAGGCATAATGACAGCGATCCGGGGTGGGTTCATTCTGTTGAGGTGCGCTTGCGGGATGGTCTAAACGCCTAGACACGCCCGAGATCGTATGGTTAAGGTCTCATAAACAGTGTGTTATCTTGCATTGTGCTTGCGCACGCTATAGACTGAGATTTTGGTTTATACATTTCATAAGGAGATACGTCATTTCACGTAAAGACTCGTCTGAGCTGGTGCTCTCGGTGACTAACCTGATGCATCGCCCGGGCACTTCGGAAACATTTGCCGAGGTTGTTCCCGCACCAGCTGATTTAGGAAATGCGCTTATTGGCGTTCCTGAGGGTACCGATATTGATATGAACGTTCGGTTAGAGTCTGTGGTAGATGGTATTCTAGTTACCGGCGACGCCGTTGTGGATGTACACGGCGAGTGTAGCCTGTGTCTGGATCCGATTGATTATGAAATGTCGGCCGACATTCAAGAGCTTTTCGTGTTCGAGAAGGCCCCTGAGGGCGGCCCCGAAGACGAAGTGGATGAGCAGTACGCCGTTGAGGGAGAAACGCTTGACCTCGAACCGGCACTGCGGGACGCAGTGATCCTTCAGCTGCCGTTCCAGCCCGTATGCAGGGAAACATGCCAGGGTCTGTGCTCCGAGTGCGGAGCGCGCCTGGAGGAGAACCCAGGGCATCATCACGAGGCGTTAGACCCGCGCTGGTCGGCCCTGCAGGGGCTGCTTGGCACGGGTACCGAAAACTAAATTGTTATTACTAGAGATTGTGAGATAGCTGTGGCTGTTCCCAAGCGCAAAATGTCCCGCGCTAACACCCGCGCACGCCGTTCCCAGTGGAAGGCCTCTGTGCCCCCGCTGGTAAAGACCATCGAGAACGGTCGTGTGACCTACAGCCTGCCGCACCGGGCTAAGGTTGTCACCGATGCTGCGGGTAACGCCCTGTTCCTGGAGTACAAGGGCCGCAAGGTCGCCGACGCATAAATTACAGTTGGCTACCAATGAATAACGTTCCTAGTGCATCTGACGCTAGGGAGTTGCAGAAACGTCTCGGCGTCACTATTGACGCCGAGACGTTTCTGCGCTCCCTAACGCACCGTTCCTATGCTTTTGAGAATCCCGGAGTCGCCCATAATGAGCGCCTGGAATTTCTGGGAGATTCGGTGCTTTCGCTCGCTATCGCAGAGGAGGTGTTTCGCCGCTACCCGGATATGCCGGAAGGGGAACTGGTGAAACGGCATCACGTGGTGGTGTCCACCGTGGCGCTGGCAAAAGTTGCCCGTGAGCTGAGGCTGGGGCCGCATATCCGTTTGGGCAAGGGGGAGCGGCTGACCGGCGGTGCCGATAAAGACTCAATCCTTGCCGATACGATGGAAGCTATTTTCGGTGCAACCTACATGACCCTTGGCAGGGAAGCCGCCCGGGAGCTTGTGCTGCGCTTAATTGCGCCGCTATTGGATGATGAGGCCGTGCTGAATTCCGGGCGTGACTGGAAGACCGATCTGCAGGAGCTGGTGGCTTCCAGGGCCTGGGGCGAGGTCCGGTATGAGGTGAGCGGCGAAGGGCCAGACCACGCACGCCACTACACGGCCAAAGCCGTGGTTGCCGGGCAAGTCGCCGGAACCGGTGAAGGCACCAGCAAGAAAGAAGCGGAACGCCTGGCGGCCGAGGCAGCCTACCGGGTGCTGCTGTGACCCCGGGCTGACGGTGCCTGTTTGCGGTTCATATGAGGCAGTAAGGAGGGCACAGTGCCTGAACTTCCCGAGGTTGAGACCGTCCGTGAGGGTGTTCAGACCCACGCCGCGGGCCGGGTCATTGAGCGTGTGCGTATTCTGGATGCACGTTCTACTCGCCGCCATGTACCGGGCACAGCAGATTTTGCCGCCCGCCTGGAAGGAACCCGCATTCACGGGGTGTATCGGCGCGGCAAATACATGTGGCTCACGCTCGCAGCCACCGGCAGGGGCGGATGCGCCTCCGGCGAGCTACTGCCGTATGCGCTGGTCATACACCTGGGAATGAGCGGGCAGCTGCTGGTAAAAACCCCAGATTTTGCACCCGAGAAGCACCTCAAAATCGTCCTTGAACTTGAACCTGCCGATGGCGAGAGTACCGGTCAAACCACCGAATTACGGTTTGTTGATCAGCGTATCTTTGGCGGCATGTTCCTCTCGGATGTAGTGTCTGACATTCCTGTGAGTGCTTCGCTGTCCGGGGCAGAAGAAATACCGGAAGAGTTTTTGGTGCCGCAGGCCGTACAGCATATTGGGCGTGACCCTGTAGACCCGTATTTTGATCTGTCGCTGATACGGGCGAAGATGCTCCGCACCGCCAGCGGCATTAAACGCCTGCTGCTAGATCAGTCCGTGGTATCCGGTATCGGGAATATTTATGCAGATGAGGCGCTGTGGCGGGCCAGGATTCACTACGCCAAACCATCCCGCACGCTTAGCGCCGCACAGACCCGGGAACTATTCGCCGCTGTGCAGCAGGTACTTACTGAAGCGCTCCGCGTCGGGGGTACCAGCTTCGATGCCCTGTATGTGAACGTCAACGGGCAGTCCGGCTATTTTGATCGGTCGCTGAACGCCTACGGGCGCGCCGGTGAGCCGTGCCGCCGCTGCCTGGATGAGGGACGCACCAGCATTATCGTGCGTGAACCGTTTATGAACCGCTCCTCATACCGGTGCCCCCACTGCCAACGTACCCCGCGCGGGCTTGACCGGACGTAATGAACCTTTACGGCTGAGAGTACTTATCCCCGTAAAACAGGCGTAGCCGCTCATATCCTTCTTCAATTGATACGGCCGGTTCCCACCCCAGCAGTTCACGGGTGTTTCGCTGATCAAACCAGTGCGCCGTTGACAGCTGCTCCGCTAGGAACCCCGTCATGGGAGGCTCATCACCGGCGGTCACCGAATGAGGCAGTAAAGCCCACACCTTCTCAATCAGGCGCCCGGCCACCACAGCCACCGGTGCCGGTACCGAAAAACGCGGTGCGGGAACGCCCACAGCAGTGCAGAAGCCGCTCATGAGCTCGGCAACTGTGCGCGGCTGCCCATTGGTGACCACTACAGCCCGCCCGGCAAGCGCCTCCAACCGTTCGTAACCGTGCACCACTGCGTCGGCGGCGTTATCAATGTACAGGGTGTCGATCAGCCCAGTCCCACCGGATAGAAGCGGCAGCCGCCCCGCACGGGCCCTCTCCAGGATGCGTTCCACCAGCTGCGTGTCTCCCGGGCCCCAGATCAGGTGTGGGCGCAGGGCACCGGTGCACAGATGCTCCCCGGTGGATAGCGCCGTACCGTTCATCTGCAGCACCGCTTTCTCCGCCACCGCCTTTGACCTGGCATAGTTGCCGCGCGCGTGTTCGGGGGAGGCATCCCCGTTCCCTGCACCTACAAGCGCTGCTCCGGCGTGCGCTACCGACGGGGAGGAAATATACAGAAATTTGGGGATCGCATGCTCAACCGCAGCATCCAGCAGACTCTTGGTTCCCTCAATATTTACCCGTTCATAGTCGCGCCAGTCACCGGAGACCGATACTTTCGCGGCTGCGTGCACAATACCGTTCACACCTGTCAGCGCCTGCTCAATGGCTTGCCGGTTGGTGAGGGAACCCCGCACCTGCTCGAACCTGGGACGAATAGTATCCGGCAGCAGGGCGGCTATTCCCGAATCTGAGCGTTGAAACACCCGCACAGTGTACCCGGCACGCAATAGGGCCAGCGCAGACTCGCGGCCCAGCATGCCGCTGGCACCGGTCAGCAGCACACGCTCTGCGTTGCTCGGGGCAAAATCTGATTCTTCAACGGGCCGTAGCGAACGGGGAGATGGGTCGGTGTAGCGTGCCGCCAGGGGAGCGGGGTTAGTCATCATCGCCTCCGAAAGATTATGTATCACTATGGTGGTGTATTTATGGTGTGTACGCAGGGCACAGACACAGGATAGGAGAAGGTTTGAAGGGGGTATGCAGGCACCAGAATGTAGCGCATAAATGCGCTATATTACGCTCCGGCAAGTACCTTCTGAGCCCACGTGCTCAAGGCGGTTCGGTCAATTTTAGAGTTATGGCGAATGTCCGTGGGGTGCTCACGTACTACCAGCACAGCCGCCAGCTCAATACCCGTGTCTTCCTTCACCCGTTCCCGCACTGCACGGCTCAGGGCAAGGGGTGCCTGCCCCTGCTTGAGCGCACGGTCGGTGGCCTCAATCACCAGTACCGCGGCGGCGGCACCGTCCGGGCCCACCGCCACCAGCGCGGCACGGCGCACCTCATCTAGAGTTTCTGCGGACTGCTCAGCAGCCACCGGGGTGAGCACACCCTGAGCGGTGAGAAGCACATGCGCCAGCCGCCCCTCAACCCACAAACGGCCGGAAGCGTCCAGATGCCCAACATCACCGGTGTGGTGCCAGCCGGGGGTAGAGATTGACTCTTCTTCAGTAACCCACAGGGTGTCGTAGCGGTCTTTCACATGCGGCGCCGAGACAAGAATTTCGCCGGTGACACCGGGCTTGCGGGTGGTCTCAGTCGCGGGAGTCCCGTCGTCCTGCAACGCGGCGATTGCTACTGCCGCACCGTACACGGGGTAGCCCACACATACCCCGTCTTTGGCGAACGGGTCAAGGACATCACCCTGAGAGTTCGGGGCACCCTCAGAAATCGCCTGCTGAATCATCTCAAACGAAACATCGGTTACGGGCAGCCCCTCAGTCATCCCATACGGGGTGTGCAGGGAGGCGTTAGGCACCAGCTGGGAGAGCACCTGCAGCAGAGGAACGGGAATCGGCGCCCCTGCTGAGAGCACAGTGGTGACCTTCGCCAGGGCGGAACGCTGCGGCTCGGTCAGCTCCTTCGCGGTAGCCACCACGTTCACCAGTGCCGCCGGTGAGGCGAACACCGTGGAGGCGTCAATGGCTTCAGCTGCTGAGGCCAACGCGGTCGCCGTCAAGGTTTTCGGCTTGGTCACATCCATTTTGGGGGTCACGCTGGTGGCCCCCAGGGCCGGGCCAAGAAGCGCGAACGGGGCGAAACCCGCCACCAGGGCTGACCCTTCCTCGAAACCGTACGTATGAGCGATCGCATCACGCATCCCTGCCAGCTGCCGCTGCGTGTACACCACGCCCTTGGCTGGGCCAGTCGAACCGGAGGTGTAGAGCACCGCCGCATCCGCATCCGGGGCGGGGGCAGGGAACTCTACGGTGCCGGTCTGATTCTTCTGCGCCACTGCGAATACAGAGCCGCTCACACCGAGCAGACGTTCCTGGAAAGCGTTTAACGGCTCAACTGAGATACGCTGACCCGGCCACAGCAGCGAGCGGGCAGCAGCGAGCGCAGCAGGAATACCCACAATGAACTGCGGGTTAGCGCCCTTGAGCGCACGGGTGAGGCCCTTCAAACCCAGCCCGGTGTCAGCCACCACAATAACCGCACCCAGTTTCAAACAGGCGTAGATAAGGGTGGTGAGGCGGGACCCGGGCGGAACCATGAGGTTCACGCGGTCACCGGGGCGCACCCCCAGCTCGTGAAGCTGAGCAGCTGCAGCATCTACCCTATCAGCCAGCTGCTCCCAGGTGAGCTGAACCGCCACCTGGGTGCCGTCGCCTTTGGTGTCCATATCGACCACAGCCAGGGAAGTGTCTCGGGCGCGTTCGGTGAGCGCCGCTAGTATGGGCCGGAATCCGGTGTTATGGGGGGTATCGCCACGGTGGAGATGGTCAAGTTCTTGCCGGGCTTTGCGGTGCGCCGCCTCAGCGTTAACCGGCTCCTGGAGGGTACCCTCGGCGAGCACCCCGAAGTTCTGCCCCAGCCAGCTGAAGATGGGGGTGGCAATATCGTAATCTTCCGCCAGAAGATGTGAGGCTTTCTCATAGCGGTGTACTTTTGCCTGCGGCATGCGGCGCATCAGGTCAAAAAGGTAACGGCGCTGAAATACGGGGTCTTTAGTGCCCCACTGGAAGAACGCGGGGACCTTCAGCTCACGAATACCTTCGGCGATACGCACCATATGTTCGTAGGACGGAATGTCGGCACCTGTGGGGATATCACCCACAAAGTTGCGGATACCCTCACGCCATGCCGGATGCGCGTAGGGGGCGCGGTAGGTGCGCCGGATACCTTCGTCAAGCTTATACGGATACAGGGCACGCGGCTGGTGCACGGTGGGGCCAGCCAACGCGGCTTCAGCAGCGCCCGGGGTGCCTGGATCCGGCAGGCGCCCCCGGTTTTGTGCCAGCCCCAGGGTCACGTCAAGGAACGCGGTGGAGTCTTTTGTGCCCAGCTCATGAACGCTCAGGGCGAGCCGCAGCGGCGCAGGTATACGTTCAATACCGTCGTGGTAAACAGCGGTGTTTGTGAGCATCACCCCTGAGAGGATGCTCTTGTGCTCAAGGGCCCAGCCTAAAGACACCAGCCCGCCCCAGTCATGCGCCAGGATTACTAGCGGCTGTTTGGTCTCATCCAGCCCGGTTTCGCGCGTAAAATCACCCAAATCCGCGATACGGTCTTCAAGGGAACGCCTCTCACCCTCCAAATCGAGGTGGGTGCGTTCGGAGTAGCCCATATCGATCTGATCCACCGCCACCACGCGCCACGGGTTTTCGGTGTTCACCCCGGCGTCAAGCACGGTGCGCCACAGGTACGACCAGGTGGGGTTTCCGTGCACGCACAGCACCGTACCGATCGATTCAAGCCCCTGCTGCTGAAGCACCGGCAGGTTGTCCAGGTAGTGCCAGCGGCGTGCCTGCGCCTGGTTGGCGCGGGCCTCAATGGGGGCGGTGGTGGGCACCTCAAGCCTGTGCGAGTAGCGGGGGTCAACGCCCGTCCACTCTTGAGGGTTGTACGTTGGCTGGGTTTTGGGGAAGTTCAGGTGGCGCATAGAACCGTGTCCTTGCTCTCTTTACGCTGTATAACCGGTGATTTTGCTATGTGGGTGGGTTGCGGTGGTGCGTGTCGGGGAGCCTCACTGCCGAGGCTCCCCGCGGTACATCATATGGTTACCAGGTGATTTCCATGAGCGCTGTGTTAAGCCCCGAACCCACACCCATACACAGGATCCGGTCACCCTTAGCGTAGGTGGGTGCGTACTCGGCCAGGGTCATCGGCAGCGCCGCCGCCGCCACATTACCCCAGCGGGGGAAAGTCAACGGAATACGTTCCCGCTCAATACCGACCGCCTCAATAATGGCGTTCGTGTGGGCGTTCGAAACCTGGTGGGTCACATAGGAGGTCATGCTGCCCCAGTCCCAGCCGTCCTGATGCGCCTGCTCCCACGCCTGCGCCACCAGCTCCAAGCCGTGCTCCAGCAGCCCGGCAGCATCGGTATTCATTCCCTGGTCGGCTTCGCCGCCGATGCACAAATCACGGTGCTCCGTACCTGCCCGCGACACAGAGCCCACAATACGGTGCCCGTTGGGGTGCTCATCCGCCCGGCCTATTACGGCTGCTGCCGCACCCGAGCCGAGGGTGAGGGTGGCGAACTGCGCGAGCACATCATCGCGGGAAGTATTGGGCTGGTTTAGGATGCGCAAGGCGGTACGGTGCCAGGGGGAAGGGTCCTCACCGGCCACAACCAGGGCGTACTCGATAGCGCCCGAGTCGATCATGGTCGCTGCCACCGTCATGGCGTTCACAAACCCCAGGCAGGCGTTTGTAATATCGAAGTTCAAAGCGTGCCGCGGCAGGTTAAGGCGGTCGTGAACACCCACCGAGACGGCGGGTTCAAAATTATCGCGCGTCACCGAGGCGTTAATCATTAAACCGATGCGGTTCCTGTCAATACCGGCGGAGGAGATCGCCTTCTCAGCGGCGGCAACCGCGCCGTCCTCAAAGGTCTGCCCCTGCGCCCAGCCGCGCCGTTCACTAATGCCAGCCAGCCGCTCCAGCAGGCCCTTGGGCATGCGCAACCGCTTGTAGGTGTCTGCCAGCTGCTCATCAAAGTAGTCGCTCGAAACCACCAAGGGCGGTAGCTCGTTCTCAATCGAAAGTAGCGCCGCGTTGCGGTGGCGGATATCGGAGTTCGCCTCTGATCCGGGCGAAGCAGCGTTTTGTGCAGACATAATGCCTTCGTATGTTTTGGACAGTACTATTTCGTTCACGAAAGAAGGGGAGCTTGTGCGCTCCCCGCCTCAGTGTTGGTTACTTAAAATTTACCCTACCGAGGCCCGTATCAGTTATTAGGGCGGGCATATAAAACCCGTCAGCAAGAGTAATAAGCGCCACCCGTTCACTGCGGGCGTAGGCCTGTAACCCTACGCCCCAAGTATAGCCGCCGGGCCCGCCAAATCCTGATACGTTAACCTTATAGGTAGCTGAAAATCACGGCTGGGCCGAAAACCACTACCGGAAGGATACTCCCCGTGCACCTGCATTCGCTCACCCTGCGCGGTTTCAAATCCTTCGCCTCCGCCACCACGTTCGAGTTCACCCCCGGCATTAACGCGGTGGTGGGTCCGAACGGTTCAGGCAAATCAAATATTGTGGATGCGCTCGCCTGGGTCATGGGAGAACAAGGCGCTAAAAGCCTGCGCGGCGGGTCCATGCAGGACGTTATTTTCGCTGGGGCCGGGGCTGAACAGGGCGGTAAATCAGCACTGGGGCGGGCAAAGGTGAGCCTGCGCATCGACAACTCAGACGGGGCGCTGACGATCCCCTCAGCAGAGGTCGAAATTTCCCGCACCATGTTCCGCGCCGGCGGCAGTGAATACGAGATTAATGGTTCCCCGGCCCGGCTGACTGATGTGCAAGACCTGCTGTCTGAGGCGGGCCTGGGGCCTGAGATGCACGTGCTGATCGGCCAAGGGCAGCTGGATAAGATTCTGCACGCCTCCGCCGCTGAACGCCGCGAGGTGATCGAAGAAGCCGCCGGAATCCTCAAATACCGCCGCCGTCAAGATAAAACAGCACGTAAACTTGAGGCGATGAGCGCGAACCTCACCCGGCTCAACGACCTGGCAGCCGAGCTGCAGAGCCAGCTTAAACCGCTGGGGGAGCAGGCCGAATCTGCCGCGGCAGCACGCGAACTGCAGGCGCGTATCCGTGAGCTCAACGCGCTGCTGATTGCCCGCCAAGCCCACGCCCTTGATGGCTTATTAGACACTGAGCGTGAGCGGGGCGCCGCAGCCGCCGAACACGCCGAGCAGCTGCAGCAGCAGTGGTCACAAGCCCACGCCGACGGCCTGGAACATGATACGCACCTTGAATCTTTACGTGCCACCCAGGCGGCTCACGCCGAGCAGCTTTCGCACCTGAACCAGCTGCTCACCCGCACGCACGCCACCGCCTCCGTGGCTGCCGAACGCGCAAAAACCGGGCAGCAAAACGCAGATATGACCGGTTACGACGCCGAAGTCAACAGGGCAGCAGAGCGCATGGAGGCCGACGAGCAGGCGCTGACCCAAAGCACCGCAGCCCTCGAACAAGCCCGCGAAGCACTTCAACAGGCTGCCAAGGTCGCCGAGTCGGCGCGCGCCCAGGTGCAGAGTATCGAGCGGAAGCTCACCGCCCACGCCGCCGCAGCCCAGCAAGAGCGCCAGCGCCGTGCCGAACTCACCGAAGCCGCCGCCGTGGCACGCGCCGGGTACGAGCGGGCCAACGATGAGGAAACAAACCGCAGGGCAGAGGTAGAACAGCTCACCGCAGAAGCAGCCGGAATCGCCGGTCAACGCGCCGAAGCTGAGGCCGCCCACGCTGCCGCCGAGGCCGAACATGACGCCCACGAGCAGCGTCTTACGAAGATCCGTCAAGAGCGCATGAGCGCAGAAGAAAAACGCAACGCCGCTCGGGAAGAAGCCGCCCGCACCGCCCAAGAAGCAGCAGGTGCCCGCGAGCGCGCCGCTACCCTGCGTGAAGCTCTCGGCACCCACCTGAACCAGGAGGAATCACAGGGGGCGTCAAGCCCCGCAGCCGATAACCTGCTGCGTGTTCTGGACGTTATCACCATCGAACCAGGCTGGGAAAAAGCCGCCGCCTCCGCCCTGGCGCAGCTGGCAACCGCCGCACTGAACGCCCCCAGAACAGCCAGCATCTCACGCATCCTCCCCGCGGGCTCACCAAACA
The DNA here is from genome assembly GCF_016726365.1 of Rothia aeria. Classification (NCBI taxonomy): domain Bacteria; kingdom Bacillati; phylum Actinomycetota; class Actinomycetes; order Micrococcales; family Micrococcaceae; genus Rothia; species Rothia aeria. The sequence goes on from NZ_CP068102.1 coordinate 2,536,390, forward strand.
GTGCTCCTGAAAAGCACCCCGAACCCGTGATGCCGCCAACCGTAAAAGCCCATGCTGCACACAACATCATCACCATACGCGCTGAAGACCCCGCCGGTACCGGCCCCAAACCGCTGCGGAAAGCAGAAACCCAGGCCCTGAAAGCGGCACTCGACGAACAGCTTGCGGGAGTCTACTGTGCTCCCACCGCACACCACGCCCGCGCAGCACTTAAAGCGGGGGCCCGCCTAGCAATAGATACGCACGGTATCGTGTACTCGCGCCACGCTGAGCTGCACCCCGATGCGGGGGCCAGCGCCCTCGAACTGGCTGCCGCCGCCCGCACAGCGCAAGAGCACGCCGAGGCTACCGCCCGTCTAGCCCAGCACGCCGCCCAGAAACTCGCAGCCGCAGAGAAAAAGCTCGCCGAAACACTCACCACTGAACGGGATACCGCCAAAACCCTGGGGCAGGCGCGTGCCGCACTGAGCGCCGCCCAAACCGCGCAAGAACGCATTACTGTTCGTGGTGAAAGCATGGATGCGGAACTGCGCCGCGCCCAAGAACGACTCGAAACCGCCCACACAGCAGCACGCCTAGCGAACGAAACCTACGCCCATGCCCGAGCCGAACTTGACGCCCACGAAACCGCGCAGCAGCACCCCGCAGAGGCGGCGCAAACGCACCCGCCCACCACACAACAGGCCCTAGAGGCCGAGCTGGCTGCTGCGCGTGATGCCCACACGCAAGCAGAAAAAACCCGCCAAGAAGCCCACTCCGTTATGGTGCGCATCGAAGCGGAATACGCAGCAGCACAAACAGCCCTCACCCGCGCTCAAGACCTGCACCAGCGCGCCATCAGCACCCGGCAGAACGCCCACGCTGCGGCTGCTCACACCCAGCGCTTGGCACAGCGCGCCCAGGGCACACACGCCCGTGCCCTCGCCCTCGCCCACGCTCTTGAACACGAAATAGCAAAGCTGCGCCAACATATTGCCGACACCACCGGCGAAATCGAAAAAATAACGGCCCAGCGCACCAAAAACCGTGCCGAACAGCAAGAGCTTGAAACCGCCCGCGCCGCAGCCCTCACCCTCGCCGCCCGAAGCGAAACCGACATTGCGCGCATCGAAACCCGCCGCGAGAACCTGTCCGAACGAGCCCAGCTGCTCACCAGCCTCACCCTTGATGAGATCACCACCGCCCACCCGCAGGCTGCGGCAGGGGACGAAGAAGTCAGCGAAGAAACCCTCAAAGAGCGCCTCACCGCCACCGAAGCCGAGCTCCGCCGACTAGGCAGCGTCAACCCGTTAGCACTGGAAGAATATGAGGCGCTCACCGAGCGGCACAGCTACCTCCGTGAACAGATCGCAGACCTCAAAAAGTCCCGTGCCGATCTGAACACTGTTATGGACGAAGTCACCAGCCGCATCACCGAAGTGTTCACCGCCGCGCTCGCCGACATTAACGAGCATTATGAACATATTTTCGCCACGCTTTTCCCGGGCGGTCAGGGGCGGCTAGAACTCACGGACCCCGAAGACACCCTCAACTCGGGTATCGAGATTTTTGCGCGGCCCGCCGGCAAAAAAGTTAAACGTCTCTCGCTCCTCTCAGGCGGTGAACGGTCGTTAGCGTCCCTGGCTCTGCTCATTGCTATTTTCATGGCCCGCCCCAGCCCCTTCTACGCCCTTGACGAGGTGGAAGCAGCCCTTGACGACCGCAACCTGGGGCGTCTGCTTGAGGTGATTGAGCAGCTGGGGCAGCGCTCGCAGCTGATTCTGATCACGCACCAGAAACGCACAATGCAGGTGGCACAAACCCTGTACGGGGTGTCGATGCGTGAGGGGGTTTCAACCGTTATTTCGCAGAGCGTGGAGGAGCTGCGTGAGCTTCTCTAACGTTTTCTGCGCACAAAACATGTGGGCTTAAGAATACTTCTTAAGCCCACATGTTTTGTGAATGTTCCTTTACTTCCCGGTATAGTTCTCATCCGCCAGTTCGCTGGGCCAGCGCGGGGTGCGGAACGGCAGCCAGGTGAGCGAAGCCGCCAGGAGCAAACCTCCGCAGAGCATGAACGCGGGCGTAAACCCCCACGTATCGGCGACGGCACCGGCGAGAAGCGGACCCAGAATCATGCCGAAGTCACTGTGCATTTGGAAGGTCGCAAGCACGGGCGCACCGTCGCGTTTACCGCCGATCACATCGGCAACAGAGGCTTGCAGCGAGGGCGTGATCAGTGCAGCACCGGCCCCCATGCCCACGATCAGGGCTATGAGCATCCAGGGCGCCGAAGAAATACCAATGGTTGAAATGGCGGTTCCGGCGATCAGCAAACCGATAAAAATCATGATGCGCCGCCCCAGGCTGTCAGATAGACGCCCCGAAACGGTTTGGGTGAGAGCATTGGCTAACGAACCGACCGCCATCACCGTAGAGGCAAGGACGGTTCCCTCCGATGCCTTAGACGCATCGCCGCCCGTCGCTAAATATGCCGCGAGCAGCGGAATCAGGGAGGACTGTATGCCTAAAACCGCCCAGCCAATTGTGAAGTTCGTGAAAAGCGCTGAGCGGTAGTTCGTAAATTTGAGTGCCTGCCGAACGGTCATAACGGCTGGTGTGGGGGTTTTCTGCTGAGACGGCGCCTGACCCGATGCGAAACTCCGGACTGAGGCTGGTGCATCGGCTGCAGGAGCAGCGGTTGTACCGGGCTTGTCGGCATCAGATGAAGCGCTGGGGGCAACATCATCCTGGGTGGGAAGACTGTACGCCTCACGTTCAGCATCGATCTGATCTGCCGGGGGCAGCATAAACCACACGATAGCCCCAGCCACCAGCAGAGAGCAGCCGTAGAGGGCGAACGGCAGGCGCATCCCCAAGCCGCTGAGTGCGCCGCCGACGACCGGCCCCATAATGTTCCCAAGCAGGAATGCGGTAGCGTAGTATCCCGAAACCCGCCCGCGCATATGCGACGGCGCTAAACGCACCAGAAGACCCATCGCAGAAACCGTGAACATGACCGAACCGATACCTGCGAACGCGCGCGAAGCCAACAGCACCCAGTAATCCCAGGCGGCGGCATTTACGAAGGACGAAACCGCCACAATAATCATGCCGCAGGTGTAGATTGGTCGTTCACCAAACCGGGAGATAAGCTTGCCCGCACTCGGCGCGAAGGCTAACCGCATGGCTGCTAATGCCGAGACCACAATCGTTGTTGCCGTAACACCCACATTAAAGCTACGCGCAAAACTGGGGAGTACCGGCGCCACAAGCCCGTACCCGAGGGCGATCATGAACGATGCGGCGATGAGAACTTTAAGGCCGGTGGGGATTTTGCCGCCCTGAACAGTTTCTCGCGTGCGAGTAAAACGGATGCGCCGCCCAGTTTCTTCTTCGATGGTGGCGGTGCCCAGAGCGTCCGCGCCGGGGGTGATAATGGGCAGCGAACCGGTGGTGGTGCTGGGGTGGTCGCAGTGATTGTTACGTTCGGGTGTTGTGGGTTCTGGCATTATCCTTCTTCGCTGATGTATCTGTGTGCCCGATGCGCTAGTGGGCGGGCGTGAGCTGGTGCTGGTGTGCTGGCGTTTTCTACAATCGCTAGTCTACTCCTGCCCGGGGTTTATCTGCACGATTCATCTCCTAGAAACACTGTGTTGGGAGAGTGTGAACCGGTAAGCTAGTAGTGTGAATGAAACTATGTGGATAATCCTTGCAATTGTGCTGGGCGTGCTGGTTCTTATCGGTGTGCTCTTTGCGTTTTTGCGTTCCCCGAAGGCGCCTCGCGGCGGGTACCCGAGCACCCGCGACGCCGATGATACCGGCGGTGCCAAAGAGCCTGAGGGTGAAGAACCGCAGGAGCCGGGGGTTGAGACTCCCGCGCCGGTTGCGGGGCGTCTGGTGCGGCTGCGTGCCCGTTTGGCACGGTCGAACAACATGCTGGGCAAGGGGCTTTTGGCTCTGCTCTCACGAGATCGCATTGATCAGGATGTCTGGGACGAGGTCGAAGAGACTCTGCTCATGGCTGATTTGGGTGCTGAGCCGACCACCCGCCTGGTGGAGGCGCTTCAGAAGCGGGTGCGTGTGGAGGGTACCGATAACCCTGCCGCCGTGAAGAAGATGCTTCATGAGGAGCTTCTTGAGATTATTGGCCCCACGATGGATCGTGAGCTAAAGACCGAAGGCACCGACGGCAACCCCGGCGTGGTGCTTGTGGTCGGCGTGAACGGCGTGGGGAAGACCACGACGGTCGGTAAGATCGCCCGCGTGATGGTCGCGGACGGAAATTCGCTTCTGCTGGGTGCGGCTGATACCTTCCGTGCTGCGGCTTCCGAACAGCTGACGACTTGGGGCGACCGCGTGGGCGTGAAGACCGTGCGCAGCGAAAAGGAAGGTGCTGATCCTGCCTCTGTTGCTTTCGACGCGGTGAAGACCGCTAAGGCTGAGGGTATCGGCACGGTGCTGGTCGATACTGCGGGTCGCCTGCAGAATAAGGCCGGTTTGATGGATCAGCTCGGTAAGATTAAGCGCGTGATCGAAAAGGAAGCCCCCGTGACCGAGGTGCTTTTGGTAATTGACGCGACAACCGGGCAGAACGGTATGGTGCAGGCAAAGGTCTTCGGCGAAATCGTGGACGTGACCGGTATTGTGCTCACCAAGCTCGACGGTACCGCAAAGGGCGGCATCGTGGTGGCTATTCAGGAAGAATTGGGTGTTCCCGTCAAGCTCGTGGGGCTCGGCGAAGGTCCGGACGATCTGGCCCCCTTCGACCCCGAAGGCTTCGTGGATGCGCTCCTCGACTAGCTGCCTATAAATAACCACATGCGGCGCCCCCGATGGGAAATAACCTCCAGGTGGAGGGGTAAAAATTTCCGGCCGGGGGCGCTGTAATGTTACAGGTGGGGTTCCCTGGTTTAGCTAGTACCTATTAGAGATATGTAGACGTTAGGGATCCATGTGATCGCCCAATAGTAAGTAAGGGAGCTTCCGATAACGGCTTGCCGTTTTCTGATGGCTTGAGTCTGCGTTATGGCTACTGATAGAGATAACCAAACAGCCAAATAGCTGGTCAGTCCTAGGCATATGTTGAAAAAGGGCAAGAATGCCTAAGACCCTGGTACGGTCGAAGAGCTGTCAGACTCATGCAAACTGTGTGTAGAGGGAGAATGGTATCGTTTAATGTCTGCTATCTCAACATGGGCTAGAATAGGAAGAGAGAAGGAAAAATTCTTGAGTTCACTCACAGCCTTGTGAACTTTTCTGAACAATTCAGGGAAAAAGTCTAGTAGGGAATTATAACTTTGACTAGTAGAACCGTAGGCGTTTCTTCCTGCTTGTAGAATATTGAAGTTGGGGCTGTGTTCTTTTTTACTGTCTGTTTCGAACACATAAGCTCAAGTGGCCCAGTGTGGTCAGTATAATACTGCATGTGCGCTGTAAGAATTTTGAGAGTTAGGATATACTAATGGTTTACACCAAATAATAGGATCGTGACTTAGAAAGTGTTAGTACAGGTAAGTTTCCACGTTGGGGAGGTCTGAAAAGCTCTTTAGTAAAGGAAAAAGCAGATATTTCTGTATTAACCGCTTCAAAGAGGTTACCGGCCACCTAAAGAAGGCGGCGGATAAGTTACATAACTATATGGTACTGGAAACAGGGATGTTGTTATGTAACCCTTGAAGAGTAACTCTCACTGATACTCCAACTTGGTTTATAAATGCTAACGGTATTTTATTCAGTGTACGTGCATCCATCGGGTCTATGAACCTTGCAATAGGGAAATGCTGTATCGGTTGAGGGTTGTCTTCTATTCGTCCGTTAGTAAAAACCGAAGGACATTGTTGTTTTACATCCCTTAAAAATAGCCCTCATGTCTGGGAGGTTTTGAAGGTGAAGAACTACATTTAGTTATATTAATAAAAAAGGATCTTTTAAATTTGGAAATACCTTACTCAAGTGGGTATAATTCTGAATCTATAGGAGGGGTTTTAGAAACAACCGAGAGTTATATTTTGAATTTTATTTATCAGAATATTTTACTCATTGACTTACGCGAGAAACTTACTGATAAACTTATTATAAAATTTAAGGAAAGTGATGACTGTTATGCTTAGAAATGCAATAAAACTTGGAGGAATGGTGTGTCGAAATTTTCGTAAAATATTCCATGTGCCCAGAAATGAATTTAGTCAGCGTCTTTGCTGGATTGCTACACTCGGTGTAGTTGCAATAGTTTTTATTCCACCGCTTGCATCTTTCCTCCTTAATGATTTTATAGGAGTGCGATTTGAACAGGGTGATGGATCAAAAGAAATTCGTACCGCTTTACTGTATATGGCTGGTGGATTAATTGCTCTTGTTACTCTAAATGAGACCCATAGTAAGAACGAAATTGAAAGAAAGAAAAATAATGATGATGCTGAAAATATTAGGGAACAGATTGCAGTGCAGAAGAATCAACTTAACATACAGAAAAATCAGTTGGATTTTCAGCAGGAGCAATACAAAGATTCTAAGATTCGAGAAGTTAACTTATCCTTTGCTGACGCATATACTCAGTTAAGTAGTGGCTCTTTGACGGGACAACGTTTGGGCGCTAATAAGATACTCCAAGTGGTAGATGACTGGTTAAATATGGGGAACAAGAAACAAGCTCAATCTGTTTTAAATAACATATTTGAGTATATTCGTAAAGGTGCTGTAGGAGATGGTAGGGTGAATAATGAAAACTATCCATTTGAGAATGTTAAATGGATTGTTGAAGCTATTAAGGAATATACGATACGTAGTAACCAACAGAACAGTACCTCTTTGTGGTCTGATCTAGATTTCAATTTTGATGGATGCATATTTAATTTTGACGTCGATTTATCTGGTATAGATATACATGGAAACCTAAGCTTTCGAAATTCTACTTTTGCAAAATCTTTAGATATGAGCAGTTCTAAAATTCAAACTGTAAATTTTTATAAAGCATCTATGGAAGAAGGAATATTTAATAAGGTCAATTTTATGATTGCTGACTTTGTGCATACTAGGATCGACAAGGCTTCATTTGCTAATGCAAAATTTAAATCTGTTATATTTCAAGAGACAAAAATAGGAGATAAGATAGAAACATATTCTATACCTCATGTATTTGGTGGAGCTGAGATTTCGATGACTGGGCGTGGAAATATTTTTAACTTTACTGAAGACTCTTTAGAAGAACTTTCTAGGTTAGCTCCAGAAGAACTCCCTCCTGGTGCGCGAAAGGGCGACTGCTATATGTCGTGTTGTGGCCAGTCTATACCTCATAAACACAACTAGAACTACCAGTATATTAATATTTTGAATATTTGATGTTGTATCTGTCTAGAAATATTCTTATTTCGCCTTTATCTCTAGAGGCTTGGGGGTAGTGCTTCATGTAACTCGATACCTATTATTAGTTGTAGATGGAAAATATCTGCTAGAAGGAAACTTAGGTTTTTTATGAGGGTGAGTACCTGGTCACCCAGTTTCAGGGTAGAAGTTATATTGTCCTGAATCTTGTGCCAGAATGTTTTATTAGTTGGAATTGCCGGTTAGACTATAGAGGAGAGGAGGGAAGTGATGACCGTTAAAGTTCCTGTAGAGCCGAGTGTGCTTCGCTGGGCGCTTGACCGTGCTGACATGTCCGAGACTGAAAAGGCTTTTGACAAGCTACGTGTTTCTGAATGGCTCAGACAAGATAGTCAGCCAACCATTAGTCAGCTCACGAAGTTTGCCCAGAAGACCCATGTTCCCTTCGGTATGCTCTTCCTCTCTGAGCCTCCTGTTGAAGAGAAACCTCTCGCTGATTTTCGGTTCCGTGGTTCCGCACCAGAGAAATATTCTGCTGAGCTAACCGAAACCATCCTGGAACAGCAACGGCGGCAAAACTGGTACCGTGACTATGCTATTGCGCGTGGCTTAGAAGTGAATGAATATGTGGGATCTGAAACTTTAGCGAGCAACCCCGAACAGGTAGCCGACCGTATTCGTTATGATTTCGGGTACACTCCTGGGATGGTGCGCTCTGGAACCGAGGCACGCAAAGCAATTATAGAACTATTGGAAGAAAACGGTTTTCTCATCAGCGTTGCCGGAGTCGTAGGTTCCAACACTCACCGCCCCTATGATCCGAATGAGTTTAGTGGATTTTCGCTCTCCAATGACTATGCGCCCACTATTTTCGTTAACGGTCGAGATACTAAAAACGCCCAAATCTTTACATTATTGCATGAGCTGGGGCATCTTCTGCTAGGGGAGAGCGGAGTATCTGTCTCCGGCGGCGAAGAGGTACATCAGCAGCATGCAGAGCAACAGGCTTACAACGAACGTTGGTGTGACTCCTTTGCTGCACATTTTTTAGTTCCTTCTGCAGAGATACGCAAAAAAGTACGAGCATTACCCGGCGACGGGGATGAGATAACAGAGGACTCGATAGAGAAACTGGCATCGCATTTCTGCGTCAGCGTCTTGACGATCCTCAATAGTTTGCTAAATGAAAAGCTTATAACGTGGAATAAGTATACCAAGTTATATGAGCCCATGCGTGAACAAGCTATTGCTTATGCACAAGAAAGCGGTAAAACCTCTGGCGGAGGTGACTATTACCGCCCAAAAATCTATGCTCTAGGTAAACGGTTCGCAAGTGCAGTTTTTGCCGACGCTGCTAGTGGGCGCACCACATACACGGAAGCGCACCGCCTGCTTGGTGTCCCCAAAACAGAAACCTACGAGAAGCTCGCGCAGAAGGTAAGGGAAGCATAACGTGTCTCCTGATACTATTTTTCTCCTTGACACTAACGTGTTAGTGGAAGCTCACCGCAGATACTATGCACGCGATATAGTTCCTAGTTACTGGAAATGGCTCCACGATGAGATCGCTCAACGGGGACGGATCATCAGTATTCTTCCCGTTTATAAAGAGCTCATTGCTGGCAAGGATGAACTCGCGCAATGGGTTGCAGAAAGAAAAGAGTATTTTAAACCTTTGACAGCAGAAAGCGTAGCAGCTTTGGGAACGGTGGCTAACTGGGCGCAGAACAAAGACCAGTATAAGCAAGCAGCAAAAGATGAATTTCTGCGTGTTGCTGATAGCTCGCTCGTCGCTTTTGCCAAAGCGCACGACTACAGGGTCGTGACTCTTGAGCAACCCGCGCCAGAATCTAAGAAAAGAATTCTGATACCAGACGCCTGCCATGCCCATGGAGTAAAGTACTGCGGTCCTTTCGAGATGATGAGGTCTCTTGGTGGATCAATCTGATGGGCTGTCACCATCTGGTACATGGTGAAAGCCCATCAGGCTGGCAGGAACCCGCTAGTATTTTGCTCCCGAAGGAACGCGATGATAATCATTCTGAGTCATAGTGTCAGGGAGTTGAGTAGAAGCCGTCACAATGTTGTACAAGAGGTATATTGGAGAAAAAGCTACAAACATTAATGACTCCATAAGTGCTACCAGACTTTCAAACCTCGTAGACCTGCGTTCGGGGAATTGATGCGAATTGCCAAAAATAAAAACTATCACTGAAATACTTAAAATTATGATCCATTCGAAGGGAGTAGTCCCACGTAGTGTGATCATTGTTAAACTTAGCATAATCCATGTGGGTGAGTAGGATAATGAAATCTCTGACCTATGAATGTAGGATACATGGGAAACCCCGATGAGAAAGTTAGCTACGCAAAATATAAACACACCATTGAGCTGAGAAAATTCTTGAACTATCGTGTACCACTGCGTATCAAGGTGAGCATAGCGAAGGATTTCGTTAAGTGCCGAAAGAAGCGAGATATTTGGTGCTGTTGCTTCAATAAATACACACCACATGAATGAAGCAACAAGCACATTAAACATATGCACATTCTTCGGCAGGGTATTTTTAATAGCATTTGCGAATGAAGAAGTGAATGGTTCTAAGGGAACTGCCACAGGAATCCTCCTAATATTTTGAACGATATGATCCCTTCTTCCTACGAAAGGAACCTTTAGACACAGTTCTAACGTATAACTCTTCGAAGGGCCTCGCCACCAAACTCGTCATCCTCCAGCATCGCCGCTGGGTGCGGCACGGTTTATGCACATTTCCTCCAGGATTTTGCGATAATCAAAATCAGAGAAAACCTCACCACCACAGCATATTTTGTTGAAATGTAAAATTTTTGCAGGAGAGATATATGGAGGACCTTCCCGCTCTTGTCTCAGGCTTCTCCCTGAGCCGTGCCCGGCTGGCTGCCGCAGCGGGAGTGAGCGAAGCAGCCATTAAAAAGCTCACCAAGAAAGAACTTGTGCCTTCTCTCACCGCCAAGAACGACATCGACTTGAGTCTCACCTTCAACATTATGCTGGGTCTTGACGATCATGGAAACACCACAGGTAAGAACCGAACTAAAACGGCGAGCCCCAAAGAATTCGCCTGTAACTTGCTTCGTGAACGTTTCCTTGCTGAGTTCACCAACACCGCCGATCCGATAGGGGTTATTGAGCTCCTGAGTTCTCTCGTTATGCTGTACACCCCGCTTGAGCAAACGGTCGAAAACCCACTTGCTATTCTTGAAGTCGCTTACGTTCAACATCCAAAAACTAGGCTCGAGCTTAAGACATCAGAAACAGAGCCTTTATCCCAGAACTCTGTACGTGTATATCGAGAACCTCCAACATGGCTTAATATTGAGGCGTTCCCCGAAGAACAGCGTCCATTGATCACAGATATCGTGGTTCCTGTGTGGAACAGGGGGATGAAAAACTCACATATCAAGATCTTTCTAGTCCCGAAGGATTGCAGCACCTTATATGCATCTATGCCTTCATTGCAACTAAGGGAATAAGAGAATGATAATAAGTTTATTAAGATACAAAATATTCAATAAAAATATCAAATTACGATTAAAATATGCCTTACTTAATCATAAAGTTCTGCATTTATATTGGCAAAAATTTGATACTTGTCGAGAATTTATGATTCATCGAAATGGCATAAAATATAATCTTTGTCGTAAACTATTGTAAATAGTATTTTGGGGAGGAAAAACTATTCTTGAAGTATATAATGAAATGCTAGAAGTATAATAATAGTAAACAGTAGATTCATGGTACGAATCACGCCTAACTTTCCTTTATTTTGGCAAAGATGCTGGCATCAACTGCGGCGCATTTAAGACGGAGATTTTGGGATTTTATATAAGCTTTATTCGACGGTAGCGATATGGGTGAGTTCCCCATCCCACCGCGGCAGCTCATGTGTAAGAAACTCTGGTTTGAGCGGATAATCCGCCAGGGATTGAAGCGGCAGCCACACGCAGGGGTAGTGGTGCCCTTCGTCGCGGGTGGTTATTGGGACCGCTTCAGAATCAACATCTACGAGGTAGTGGAATTCGATGCGGTGGTTCGGCATACCGTGCACCTCGAAAAGGTGCTCTCCCACGAACGCAAGCTGCCGAACCGTGCAGTCGATACCTAGTTCTTCGCGTATTTCGCGGCGTACCGCATCCGTGCTGTGCTCACCGACGTGCACTGCGCCGCCGGGTACAAAGTATTTGTTGTGGTGACTGTAGGTGAGAAGTTTTCCCGCGTGCATGATCAGCGCCGAGGCTCGCACCCCGTATTGGTGTCCTGCAGCTGTCGTCCGAAAGTCCATACCTCTATTATGTGGCTGTGTGCTGTTGTGTGGTTTCGCCAAACGCTCATTAAAGGGTGCTATTGTCAGCATATTAGGGCATATCCTGTATCCTTGTAGATTGATTACCCATGTTAAAGATGCGGGCTGGCGCGGCCATAATATTGCCGTGTGTCCCGCTCACCGACGTATAGAAAGTGACCACGGCTCGTGTTCAATTCGCTCTCAGACCGGTTGACGGCAACCTTTAAAAACCTGCGCGGCAAGGGACGCCTCTCAGAGGCTGATATTGATGCGACCGTGCGGGAGATCCGGCGTGCGCTGCTGGATGCGGACGTCGCCGTTCCGGTGGTGCGTGAGTTCGTTGCGCATGTGAAGGAGCGTGCGCTTGGTGCGGAAGTGTCGGAGGCTCTGAACCCCTCGCAGCAGATCGTGAAGATCGTCAATGAGGAGCTGGTGGGTATTCTGGGTGGGCAGACTCGCCGTATCAATATGGCGAAGAGCGGCCCCACCATTATTATGCTCGCTGGTTTGCAGGGTGCCGGTAAAACCACGCTGGCGGGTAAGCTGGCGAAGTGGCTGAAGGGTCAGGGGCACACCCCCATCCTGGTAGCATCTGATTTGCAGCGCCCAAATGCGGTGACCCAGCTGAAGATTGTGGGTGAACGCGCGGGTGTACCTGTTTTTGCGCCTCACCCGGGTGTGACTAGTGAGTTCGACACCCCCACCGGTGACCCGGTGCAGGTGGCCCGAGATGGTGTGGCTGAGGCGCGTGCGAAGCTGCATGACGTGGTAATCGTTGATACTGCAGGCCGTTTGGGTGTGGATGCTGAACTCATGCAGCAGGCACGTAATATTCGTGATGCTATTGAGCCGCAAGAAGTGCTGTTCGTGATTGATGCGATGATCGGCCAGGATGCGGTGAATACCGCGAACGCCTTCAACGAGGGCGTGGACTTCACCGGTGTGGTGCTTTCCAAGCTTGATGGTGACGCCCGCGGCGGTGCGGCGCTTTCGGTTGCTTCGGTGACCGGCAAACCGATTATGTTTGCCTCCACGGGTGAGAACGTGGGTGACTTTGAGCAGTTCCACCCTGACCGCATGGCCAGCCGCATCCTTGATATGGGCGATATTCTGACCCTGATCGAGCAGGCTGAGGCTAACTGGGACAAGGCTGAAGCCGACCGTATGGCGAAGAAGTTCATTGACCAGGAAGACTTCACGTTTGAGGATTTCTTGGCGCAGATGCAGCAGATTCGCAAGCTTGGTTCTATGAAGAAGCTTCTGATGATGATGCCCGGCGCGGCACAGATCCGTCAGCAGTTGGAGGCTTTTGATGAGCGTGAAATTGACCGGGTTGAGGCTATCGTGCGTTCAATGACTCCGCATGAGCGTGTGGCCCCGAAGATTATTAATGGTTCCCGCCGTGCGCGTATTGCGAAGGGTGCGGGTGTTACCGTCTCTGAGGTGAATCAGCTCATGGAGCGTTTCGCTCAGGCTCAGAAGATGATGAAGAAGCTTGCCGCCGGTAAGATGTCCGGTGTTCCCGGCGGTATGCAGATGCCCGGTATGGCGGCTGCTGGCGGCGGTAACCGTAAGAAGAACAAGAAGAATAATAAGAAGAAGGGGTCGCGTTCGGGCAACCCTATGAAGCGCGCACAGCAGGAGGCGCAGGCGCAGCAGGCGGAGAAAGCCCGTCAGGGCGCTGCCTTTGGGCAGCAGACGCAGCAGCAGGAGCTTGACCTTGCGGATATGAACTTGCCTAAGGGCTTTGAGAAGTTCTTGAAGTAGAGCTCAACGTACTGTGTTAGCCCAGATTTGGCGCTCAGCCGAATAGGGTGTCTGGCCGTGGTACTGGTGAGAGAATATTGACATTAGACGGGTTGCTGAGGCCCGTGCCCTGAGCGCGGGCACGGCGCGCACCCCGTTCGGTCTAACGATTTAAGGGGTGAAGTCCAACAGGCCGGTGGAAAGCAATGCTGCAAGGAATGTAAGGAGTCCCCGTGTCGAGTGAAGACAAGCATAATTTTGGTGCCCCGGATACCCCGAGTGACTTCACCGTACCGCAGCGGGATGGTGATGCATCCGAGTATGGCAGCGCGAAAGGCTTGGAGCCGGTGTGGGTGCGGCTTTCTCTGGAATACGGTGAGAACACTCCGTCGATGGGCGAGGCCCAGGTGGTGTATTCAACTGTTTCGGGCCAGTTAGCTGACGGTGATGCTGCTGTGGCTGACAGCATTGTTGAGCTGATCCGTAAAGCGCAGCAGATGTACGCCACCCCGAATCAGGTGGAGGATACTGAGCGGCTGGATGAGCTGGCAAAGTCACTGGAAAATAGTGAGCTGACTTTTGAGAAGCTCAGCGAAATGTGGGCGGATTCTGATGCCGTCTCTGACGCTCATAACGGTGCAGCAGATGGTGCTGCTTCGCCCGGCGGTGCGGAGGAACGGACTCAACCGTTGCAGGATACGGGGGAGTTTACCGTAGAGGTTCGCCCAATGCCTTCATCAGATAGCACTGTGCCAGGGAAAAACCAGCGTAAATCCGGTACCTCCGAGGTGCGTTTGGGTCTTGAAAATATTATTGACCCTGCCCAGGAAGAGGAGCTGCACCGGCGCCGGGTGCTTGCACGCGGTGCCTCCCACGATGATATTGTGCAGAAGCTTACTGCGCTCACCGGTGAGCGGCCTGAGCTTGTGGCCTACGAACTGGGCGAGACCGAGGTGCAGGTGTATGTGCTGTGCGGTGTTGACAGCGATGGGTATTTGAACGTTTTTCAGCTGCGCCCCGAGCAGCAGGCCCGCACCGGCAGCGTCTTTGCCGTGGGTGAGCCCCTTGAGGACTATGTGGCCTGGCTGGTTGATCAGCTTCCTGTTACAGGTGCTGCACTTGAGGATTCGCCAACTATCTGGGTGCCCCTATTTGGGGGTGCCGATGAGCTGGAGTTTTTGACGGATGCCGATGCGGCGGCCCTGCTGGATGTTGATATTGATGTGCTGACCGCCCTGCTGTTAACGCGCGGTGAACGGCAGTTCGCGGTGGCCCCTGCCGGTGCTTGGACCCTGGTTGCGGGTATGCCCGATGACCTGTTGGCGCTCATTGATGATGTGCAGTGCACAGCCCTTGTCGCGGAGGGTAACGAGAACCAGCAGCATCTGGTGGTTATTGTGCCTCCTGAGGAGCCGGATTCCTTGGATGAGGATCCTGCGGATGCCGCATCGTTGAATGATTGGGTGCAGAGTGTGCTTGGGGTTCCTACGGACCCTGAGGTTATGCTTCTTGAACTGCGGTGGCAGGGCGTGCCGAAGCAGCTGACTCGTCCCATATCTGATGAGCAGAGGCAGGCGTGCGGGGCTGAGCTCGCGGATGTGCTGCTGGACCTTCCCGGTATGCCGCTGGAGTCGGCAGAGACGCGTGATGCGAGGGAACGTTCGGTGGAGGTGCTGGCTGACCTGTTTGGGGTGACGGGGCAGCAGAAGCGCCGGTTGGCTTCTTATGTTCATGATGTGAAGAACACTCTTGCCTTAGAGTCGGTGCTTCAGCTGTTGGGGCTGCCGGTTGAACTGGCTGATGTTCCGGGGCGGCGCATTGAGGTTTCGTCCATTAGCACGGCCCGTATTTTTGGTGAGGATGAGTCCACGCTGGCGAGCCCGCTGGATCGTTCGTATCGCCTGGTAGCAACTGACCGTCAGGTGAATCTTGAGCAGTGGCTTGATGTGATGGCTACCGGCAGGATCCCGTTCGACTTCACCCACCTGCCGCCTAAGGAAAGCGCATTAAACCGGTGGATGCGTGGCGGGCTTCGTGGAGCGTTCTCATTCGGGTCAGCTGCTGAGGAGCCGGTGAATGGTGTTTCGGCATCGGTGGTGGCCCGGCGGGGTGCACAGGCCGCTCCGGATGATGCTCCACCGGCGGATATCACGGCGCGCAGCGGCCGGGGCACGCAGGATCAGGCACCTGGCAGCGTCCCGGAACAGCAGCAGGGAACGGGGGTTACTGGGAGCGGGGTACCTGCCGCTGACCTGGCGGATGTGCTGCGTACCCGTATTTTTCGTGCTGATGGCACAGTGCAGCTGGGGCTCTCAGCGTTCTTTATTGCCTTAGCCCGCCGTCGCCGTGCTGCGGGTCGGGGTGCGATTGTGCCGACGGCTTTGGCGTCGCTTTTTGCGATGGGTGGTACCGCTGAGGTCCTGTTAGCTCCCCGGCTGGCACGCTTGCTGAGGCAGACCCCGTTGGGGTCTAAAACACCCACCGGGAAACAGCCCGTGCAGGGGGAGGTAGTACGCGCCTTCTCACCAGAGAGTGACGGCTCTGCTGCTTCCTTCGGGCAGGGCGCGGCGGGTGAACGCGAGCCGCAGGCTCCGGCTAAACGTACTTTAATTGATGACCTGGTGGAGAGTAACCGCATCCCGGCGGTGCGGGGCAGCTACAGCTCAGCGGCGGGGCAGCGTTCCCGGTTGGGGGCCCGCCTGCGCCGTGCGAGCCAACGTTTTTTCGGCCTGTAGAGTGGTAAGGAGCGCCCGTGAAGGATTCGTATTTAAGCCGTGAGGAGCTGGTCAAGTTCATTGCGACCTTACCCACACGGCGTTTAGCGGCGGGCGCGGTCATCCGCAATGAGCATGGTGAGCTTCTGCTGGTGCAGCCCAACTATAAGGACGGGTGGATTTTGCCCGGTGGCACCGTTGAGGCCGGGGAGGCCCCTAAACCGGGGTGTTTCCGTGAGGTGGAGGAAGAGCTGGGTCTGCGTCTTGCCCCGGGGCGTCTTCTGCTGGTTTTTCACGGTTTGGCGAGAGGCGTGTGGGGAGACTCTACCTACTACATGTACGATGCTGGTGTGATCGCTAAGAACACCCCAGTAACCTTGCAAACGGAGGAGCTGATCACCTACGAGTGGGTAGCGCCGGAACAGCTGCAGGAGTATGTGAATCCGGGTTTCGCGGAGCGGCTGCATGATTGTCTGAGGGCGCTGAGAACCGGTGAGGTGGTTGAGATGAGCTCAGATGAGCGGCCTTAAACCTGTCCCGGTGTGTTGTCACTAATGTTCCCCATAGCGTGCTGCAGCACATGAGGCGGGCACTGGCTGAGCCACTGATGGGGTGCCCACTGGCTTAAATGCTGCGGGTTTGTTACCCTATCTGAGTACCCGGCGTGCGCGGCCCCTCTCTCCGCGTGTCGTTGTGTCCATTAGGAGCCACGTGGACGGCCCGCCCCACGGGAGCGAGAAGCGCGGTTCCGCACCAAGTATTGAAACAGGAGTAACCACAAAAGTGGCTGTTAAAATTCGTCTCAAGCGTATGGGTAAGATCCGCGATCCTCGCTACCGTGTTGTGATCGCGGATTCGCGTGTGAAGCGTGACGGTAAGACCATTGAAGAGATCGGTATTTACCACCCGACTGAGCAGCCTTCGCGTATCGAGATTAACTCTGAGCGCGCACAGTACTGGCTTTCCGTTGGCGCGCAGCCGACCGAGCAGGTGCTGGCTCTGCTGAAGCTCTCAGGTGACTGGGCAGCGTTCAAGGGCGAGAAGGCTGAGAACAAGGTGAAGCCGGTTGAGCCTAAGCCCGAGTTCGTTGTTCCGCAGAAGGGCTCCGTCATTCTGCCTGAGGCTATCACCCCCAAGGCTGAGAAGGCTGAGGAAGAAACCTCTGAAGCAGCTGGCGAGACCGCTGAAGCTGAGGCTACCGAGGAAGCGGCTGAGTAATCGTGTTGGCTGACGCGCTCGAACACCTGGTTCGCGGGATTGTTGAACACCCGGATGATGTGAAGGTGCGTGTGCGCCAGCAGCGGTACCGGGAGACCCTGCAGGTGCGAGTCCACCCCGAGGATTTGGGGCGGGTGATCGGCCGTTCGGGCCGTACCGCTAAGAGCATCCGCACCGTTATGGATGCGATCTCTGATGGTTCTCAGGTTCGTATCGATATCGTCGACACTGATAAAAAACGCAAGTAAAACCTCTGCTGGGAATCCCGTCACCTTTTACGGTGGCGGGATTCTTACGTGCGGTCCCAAATTTTTTGGCGAGGGACATTTTTCGTAAGGTAAGCAATGTAAAATAAGTGTCTAGTACCAGCGCGGTGTGTAGAAGTTTGAGGAGTTTCATGCAGGTTTTGGTTGCGCGTATCGGCAAACCGCACGGTATTCGTGGTGAGGTCACGGTTGAGCTGTTTACCGATGCCCCTGAAGAACGATTCTCTCGCGGCGAGGTGCTCCACATTGACGGGTTCACCCACGGTACTGTCGCCGCAACCGTAGCCCCAGCAGGGGCTTTGACAGTCGCCTCAGCCCGCTGGAATAAGAAAATTCTGGTGGTGCGTTTTGAGGAGATCACCACCCGTAACCATGCTGAGGATCTGCGGAACACCCTTCTGATGTTTGAGGTTCCCGAAGACGTGAACAGCGAAGAAGAAGGGTTCTATGAGCATCAGCTGCTAGAGCTGCCCGTGTTCTTACTGGAGGATGTTCCTGAAGGGGAAATCCCCAACGATAACCCTGCTGTGGGGGAACCGCTGGGCACGGTGATTGGTTTGCAGACGATGCCGGTGCAGGATCTGCTGCTGGTTAAGCTGTCCCCGGCTTATGGCGGTCAGGAGATTATGGTTCCGTTTGTTGATGAGATCGTGCCCGAGGTGGTGCCAGCTGAAGGGGACGAACCGGGTTTTGTGCTGCTGAGCCCCCCGGAGGGTCTGATTGAGCTGAGCACCCCGTTGAAAGGGAAGTAGTGCGGTTCGACGTTCTTAGTATTTTCCCGGAGTACCTGGCTCCTCTTGAACTTTCCCTCATCGGTAAGGCGCGTGAAGACGGGCTGTTGAGCCTGAACACGGTGAACCTGCGCGATTACACGTTTGATCGGCACCGCACCGTGGACGACACCCCCTACGGTGGGGGTGCGGGCATGGTTATGAAACCCGAACCGTGGGGCTTGGCCTTGGATGCCGTCCTTGCTTCCTCCCCGCATCAGAG
The DNA here is from genome assembly GCF_016726365.1 of Rothia aeria. Lineage (NCBI taxonomy): Bacteria > Bacillati > Actinomycetota > Actinomycetes > Micrococcales > Micrococcaceae > Rothia > Rothia aeria. Next base: position 2,554,954 of record NZ_CP068102.1, read on the forward strand.
CAACGAACCCGCCCCAGCGGACACCGCTGGTGCGGCTGTTGAGGGTACACCTGGTACGGAAGACGCCTCCGGCAGTGATGAGGTTCCGCTGCTGCCCGCGCCGCAGCACGTTCCCGAACCTGATGGGCGTCCGCTGCTGGTGGTGCCTTCACCAGCAGGTGCCGTGTTTAACCAGGAAATGGCCTACGAATTCGCCGCCGAACAGCACATCGTTTTTGCGTGCGGACGGTATGAGGGGATTGACGAGCGGGTGCTGCTGTGGGCGAGTGAGCGTTTCCGTATTATGCCCGTCTCTATTGGCGACTATGTGCTCAACGGTGGTGAGGTTGCGGTCATGGCGATGATTGAGGCGACCGCACGCCTGATCCCGGGGGTGATCGGCAACCCCGAGTCGCTGACCGAAGAATCGCATACGGGCGGGCTGCTGGAGTACCCGGTGTTCACAAAACCTGCCTCGTGGCGTGGGTTCCAGGTGCCGCCGGTGCTTCTGTCCGGCAACCACGGTGCGGTGGCGCGGTGGCGGCGGGAGAGACAGATTGAGCGTACGATGGCGCGCCGCCCGGATTTATTCGCAGCATACCCCACCCAGCAGTGGGATAAGAAAGACCGCCGTTTTCTGGCTGAGCGCGGCGTCCACTTCCCGAAACCGAACACACAAGACCCCAAGTAGCAGCTGCTCATATGGCCTGCCGTGTTACGGGGTGAAACGCCTAAAACTGAGGATGTCCTGCACCTCGGCGTGGCCCTGTACCCAGTAGATTTTACTGGGCGCCCCGGGGTCCTGCGCCGGGGTGTACTTCTTCCCCAACGCGCGTGATAGTGAACCGCGCATTGAGTGTGAGAGCGGCCTGAAAGTGCTGGTATTTTCGTATCGGGCGAGGTCTATCGGTTCGGGCTCATCTAGTTCTCGTACATTGGCGAGCGCGAGCATCCTGTCATGAAGACCACCGTGCCGTTGGGCCGTAAAACCCGCCTCACACCAGGCATCTCGTAGCGGTGAAGGCTCCAGTGCGGGCAGGTCATTCGGTGGGTTCCCCTCATGCGTGGCGGGTGCCGGGGTGATGGGAAGATCGGGGGCACGGTAGATCATGAGCATACGCAGCCGCCTGCCGCGCTCGCGGGCCTGGCGCATCGCTTCCTGAATGTGGGCTACGGTGTGATCCGGGCAGGTGAAACCCCAGGGGACAGCTGGGATGCTCAGCGCGTGCGCCCGCTGGAACATGTTTTCTTTCGCCCACACCACCCCGCCGGTACGTCCATGCGCCATGTATGCATAGTTGTAATCAGCAGAAAGCTTCAGAAAAAGAACGGGATCGCTGGCGAGAATATACATGTGAGCCTGCAGTATCTAATGTTTTTCGGGAACCGGGCGCTCGCGGAATTCGATAGGGCGTTTTACCTTGGGCAGGGCGTACATAATACGCAGGTAGGCATCTTCGATGAGTTCTTCAAGAAGCTGGCGAGTAACACCCTTGCCTGCGCCGACCGAAATCCAATGCCGTTTATTCATATGCCACCCCGGAATAATGCTCGGGTACATGCGCTGCAGCACCTCGGATTCTTCGGGGTCGGTCTTCAGATTCACGATCGGGTAACCGATACCATCTGTGTACATCGCAAAAATTTTGCCGCTAATGCGGTACACCGTATTACGCGGGCCGAAAGGCTGATCGGAGGTCGCCAACGGCATAGTCAGCGCAATCTGATCGACAACCTCATGGAGGTCTTCGGCGGTTATCTCGCGAGAATTCGGTGTACCCATACCTTCGAGTCTAATGGCTGCTGCAACGTAGTAAAAGCGTTTCGAACCATTGGCAGGAAAACCGCACCTTCAAACCAACTTGCGCGCAGAAGAACCTTCGAAACCCGTAAGGAGCACACCCGTAAAATCTGCGGTAAAAACCGCGTGCGCATCCCAAAAATAGCGGTAGAATAGAACACTATGGCTGAATTTATTTACACGATGACCAAAGCCCGCAAAACTGTGGGCGATAAGGTCATTCTTAACGACGTTTCCATGTCGTTCTTCCCGGGCGCCAAGATTGGTATGGTTGGTCCCAACGGCGCCGGTAAGTCGACCATCCTGAAAATCATGGCTGGCTTGGATCAGCCCTCAAACGGCGAGGCACGCCTCTCGCCCGAATACAGCGTAGGCATTCTGCTTCAGGAACCGCCGCTGAACGAAGAGAAAACCGTGCTCGGCAACGTCGAAGAAGGCGTGGGCGAGATCAAGGCGAAGCTGGATCGCTTCAACGAAATTTCCGCGCTCATGGCTGAACCTGACGCCGATTTTGATGCCCTCATGGAAGAAATGGGCAAGCTGCAGGAAGCTATCGACGCCGCAAACGCCTGGGACCTAGACTCCCAGCTGGAACAGGCGATGGAGGCGCTGCGCTGCCCGCCCGCCGACGCCCCCGTCACCCACCTCTCCGGCGGTGAGCGCCGCCGCGTGGCACTGTGCAAGCTCCTGCTGCAGAAACCAGACCTGCTGCTGCTGGATGAGCCCACCAACCACCTAGACGCCGAGTCGGTGCTGTGGCTTGAGCAGCATCTGCAGTCCTACGAAGGCGCGGTCATTGCGATTACTCACGACCGCTACTTCCTAGACCACGTTGCCGAATGGATCGCCGAGGTTGACCGCGGCAACCTCTACCCCTATGAAGGCAACTACTCCACCTACCTTGAGAAGAAGCGCGCCCGCCTTGAAGTTCAGGGCAAGAAGGACGCGAAACTCGCTAAACGCCTGAACGAAGAACTAGAGTGGGTGCGCTCAAACTCGAAGGGCCGGCAGGCGAAGTCGAAAGCACGTTTGGCACGTTACGAGGAAATGGCGGCCGAGGCTGAGAAGACCCGCAAACTCGACTTTGAAGAGATTCAGATTCCGCCGGGGCCGCGCCTGGGCAACCTGGTGATTGAGGCCGAGAACCTGCAGAAGGGGTTTGACGGGCGCTCGCTCATTAACGGCCTGTCGTTCTCGCTGCCGCGGAACGGCATTGTGGGTGTGATTGGCCCGAACGGTGTGGGTAAATCGACCCTGTTCAAGACCATCGTCGGTTTGGAAGAGCTTGACGGCGGCTCCCTTAAGGTTGGCGAAACCGTGAAGATCTCCTACGTTGATCAGAACCGCGCCAACATTGACCCCGAAAAGAGCCTGTGGGAGGTCGTCTCGGACGGTCTGGATTATATTCAGGTCGGCAATGTTGAGATGCCTTCGCGTGCCTATGTTTCGGCGTTCGGGTTCAAGGGGCCGGATCAGCAGAAGAAAGCGGGTGTGCTCTCCGGTGGTGAGCGTAACCGCCTGAACCTGGCGCTGACCCTCAAACAGGGCGGTAACCTGCTGCTGCTGGACGAGCCTACCAACGACCTTGATGTGGAAACCTTAGCGTCGCTTGAGAACGCACTGCTGGAATTCCCCGGCTGCGCCGTCGTCGTCTCCCACGACCGCTGGTTCCTCGACCGCGTGGCAACCCACATCCTCGCCTGGGAAGGCACCGAAGAAAACCCGGATCAGTGGTACTGGTTCGAGGGTAACTTCGAGTCCTACGAGAAGAACAAGGTCGAACGTCTGGGACCGGAAGCTGCGAAACCGCACCGCGTGGTGCACCGCAAGCTCACCCGCTAAAACACACGCGAAAATAATGCCCCGCGCATCCGCTATTTCTGCCGGATACGCGGGGCATTATGATGCAAAAACACGCCGCCAGCCGTGTCTTGGGAATCCGCTAGAATAGTGTGCACATGCGACGCACAGTAAGGAACCCAATATGCGCACGAAACGTCACTGGTTTTCTCTGGTAGCAGGTATTTTCTTCCTCGCTTGCTCAATTTTCATGTTCGCTAACCCTTCGGCACCGCTGACTGCGCTGGGTATTTTCTTCTCCATTATTGTGTTTATCGGCGGGGTGCTTGAGACCATCCGCTACTTCTTCACCCCAGCCTCAACCCGTAGCGTCTGGAGTCTTATAAGCGCCATCATTACCGTACTGGTGGGGGTGCTGCTGCTATCTGCCTCAGCCGCCGCGCAGGCAGCATTCATCCCCGTGATTGTGGGGGTGTGGATGATGATTGTGGGCCTCTCCCGCCTCTCTGCTGGCCGCCGCGCCACCTACTTGAGCTCCGGGGCCGGTAAACACATGGTATTTTCCGGTGTTGTACCGCTTATTCTGGGGATTCTGATCTGCCTCTTCCCGGTGGTGTTCGGCTCGGTGGTGGTGTGGCTTATCGCGCTCGCGCTTCTGCTGGTGGGTGTGGTGTGCATTGGTGATTTCTTTGTGTCTCGTAAGGCGAATAGGCCCGGCCCGTACGATGACGGCATTATTGATGTTGAGGCGCGGTAGCTAACCCGCATGAACGTAAAGCCCCGGTATCTGAAGCAGAAACCGGGGCTTTATGCATGCTAGGTAAAGGTGCTGGATGGCCGTGCTACCCGCTGATTGCCTCAAAGTCGACGACCTCAAACCCGAGAATCCCTTCGGATGCGCTCACCACCGGTTTATCGCGCACCACGTGCCGGTTTGCGAGCCAGTTGCGGAATGATTCTTCGTCCTGCCAGTGGGTCATTGCGAAGTACTCGGTACCGCCGCTGGTGGGGCGCAGCAGCTCGAAGCTCAGGAACCCGGGTACTTCGCTGAGCTTTTCGTTATTGTTTTTAAAACGGCGTTCCAGCTCCTCGCCCATCCCTTCCTGGACGCTGAGCTTATTAATCTTCACAACTGCCATAATGATCCCTCCACTGGTTATAACGGCTGGGCGCTTAGGGGTGCATGCTATAGCGCTATTTTCAGCATAGGGCACACTGCGCGTTCGGTGACAGGCACCCCCCGATGTATGGCATGGTTTTGGGGCTAATCTGTCATGCTGGCAGCAGCAGACAATAACCAAAACCGTGCACCATATCGGCTGAGGCGCCCCAAATTATTTATACTCCACTATTTATACTCCGGCAGGCGGAACATCATTTCCTGCGCGATTGTGGCCACCAGCTCCCCATCGCGCGTAAAAATTGAGCCGCGGGCGAGCATCCGCCCGCCCTGCGCAGTGGGGGAGTCCAAGACATACAGCAGCCACTCGTCTGCGGGTGCCGCGCGGTGAAACCACATGGCGTGATCCAGCGATGCCGACTTCATCCCCGGCTCTAGCCAAAACTTGCCGTGCGCGCGCAGTGCCGGTTCTAGAGGCAGATAGTCCGAGGCGTAGGCGATAGCCGCCTGATGCGCCGCCTCTGAAGCTGGTGTGCCCGTTGTATCGACTAGCGTGTCGAAAGTTTTAAACCACACCGTGGCAACCGGCTCCTGCGAACTTGAATCCGAGGCGGTGTACAGGTGCGGGCTCACATACCGAATATCGATGGGACGTTCCCACGCCACAGCCTGCGCTACCGGGTGCGGCACCTCGCCAATATAATCACTCACACTCGGCAGCCCTTCAGGGTCGGGAGCCTGTGGCATCGTAGCAGCCGTGTGCTCGGGGCCGCGGCTGGGCGCTTGGAATGATGCGATCGCAGAGAAAATAGGAATATCGTCCTGAAGGGCCTGCACCCGGCGGGTTGCGAAAGAACGCCCGTCATTGAGACGTTGAGAGGTAAAAATTAGCTCTTTCGTAATGTCTCCGGGCCGCAGAAAATACGCGTGAATTGAGTGCAGAACCTTATCGGTAACCGTGCTGTCGGCGGCCATAATGGCCTGGGCGAGTACCTGCCCGCCGTAGGTTCGCGGCGACTCACGGGTTAGGGTGACGGCGCTAAACGCCTCGTCGCCGCCCACCGGCTCGGTGGGGGTCAGGTTCAGCATAGTCATGAGGTTCTGGGTGGGGGTGGGCTTCGTCATTCTTCAATTTTCCCACGGGGGAGTAGAGTTGAGGAGTATTACCCGAAAACTTTCACGGATCGAAAGGCACGCATGGCTATTCATGGCGCGGACGGTGCCGGGCGGGCGCACCCCATAATTGAGCTCAAATATAACCCCCATGAGGGTATTGAAGAGCCCTACCTTGTGCTCGCTGACGGCGAGAACGGGGTGGCCGCCGCGAAAGATCTGGCCACCTACATTTCGCGCGCCAAATCGGTGGATAAAGGCGCGGCCATCCGCCTGATTGCCCGCGGCACTGTGCTGGGGGTGTTTGCCTGCTCTCTTGCCCCCGAGACCCTGCTGGATGCGACCCCCACTATTCTTGGTACGCGCGCCCTGACCCTGGCGGCTCCTTCACAGCTGGATATTGTGGTTGAGGCGCAGGCGCTTCTTGACCGGCTGGCGCGTATCCAGGAGTCGAAGATGGTGCTGTATTTACCGCCGGTGACTGTGAATGCGGTGTGGGCTGGGCAGTCCGCCCCAGTGAGCGGCTGGGCGCGCGTGGGCGCTGTAGCCGCCAGCGAGTTTCGGCGGGCCTGCCGCGAGGGGCTGGAGGCGGTGGACCGTTCCCTGCCCGAGAACCCGGGTGCGGCGGTATTAGCGACGGTGCGTTCACGGATATGGTCATCACCTATGGTGCTGGAGCATCTGCCCGAGTTCGATAATGTTTCCGTGCCAACCGGTGCGGCGTTCGCATTGAAAGTGTTTGGGTTCTTACCGGACGCGTTTGAGGGCCAGCTGCCCGTGTTTGTGGCGCGGTCGAAGTCGGGGGAGTGGACGCGTATCGCGGCTCCCGGCGGGCAGGTGCTGGTGCGTGCCGCCACCCCCAGCCTACAGACCGTATAGTTATTCTTCTGAGTGTATGAAAGGCAGTATGAGTCAGTATTCTGCGAATCAGCCGGGCGAGCAGGTCAGCATTTATGAGCAGGTGGGCGGTGAGGAAACCTTCGATAAGCTCACCCGCAGGTTCTATGCCCTCGTGAAGGCCGACCCCGAGTTTTCCGCCATGTACCCGGATTCTGACCCGTTCCCGCCTGAGCACCTCACAGAGGAACAGACCGCCAAGATTGAAGCAAACGATACCGACCATTTCGATGCGGCGGCGCGGCGGCTGAAAATGTTCCTGATTCAGTACTTTGGCGGGCCCAGCACCTACCAGGAGCAGCGAGGCCACCCACGTTTGCGTATCCGCCATAACCCGTACCCGATCGGGGCGAAGGAACGCGATACTTGGCTGAAATACATGCGGCAGGCAATGGACACCCTCGATCTTCCGATGATGATTGATGCGACCATGTGGGACTATTTCGAGCGTGCGGCACGCGCCATGCAGAACCGGGCGTAGCCCAATACAGTGTTGCTTCTTAGGTATAGCTTTTGTAGGTTATAACAATGCGTATTGTCTCTTATAGCCCTGCATACCGGGAAGCTCTTCTGGATATTTCACTTCGCGCCTGGGAACCCGTTTTTCCGCGGATGCACGATGACGTCCCCGAGTTCGTTTATGATGCGTTCTACCCTCAAGGGTGGCAGCAGCGGCAGCTCAACGATTTGAAGGAAGTACTCGATCAGGAGCCTCAGAATGTGTCTGTTGCCCTTGAGGGTGAGCGCCCGGTCGGCTGGGTCTGCACGCGCATCCACCCCGAGGACCAGATGGGTGAGATTTACGTGATTGCGGTCGACCCTGAGTATCAGCGGCGCGGTGTGGGGCAGCAGCTTATGGAGCACGCCTCTGCGCAGATTAAAGACGCCGGGATGCGCATGGTGATGGTCGAAACCGGCGGCGATTCGGGGCACGCACCAGCCCGGGCACTCTACGAGTCTGAAGGGTTCGTTCGCTGGCCTGTCGCCCGGTACTTCAAGGATCTTGGTGAATAGGACTGTTGTTCAGAAACAATAACTTTCAAGACCCACTTCTGGCCCAATATAACTCGTGGGCGCTAAAAAGGTTCTTGATATGAAACAAGCGTAATTTTCGCCGGTTGTTTCACATCAAGAACCTTTATACGAGGTGTAAGGAGACCGCAAGCTAAGGGATTATTACCCTAAATATCAGCCGCCTGCACCTTTAGGGCACGAGCCACACCGTCGCGCGCCTCCGCAATCTGCCGGCGCAGCGCCGCTGCGTCATCAGGCAATGACGCCAAATAGGTTTCGGTGCGTTCCAGCAGCGCGGCGGTCGGCTCTGAGGGGTACATGCCGCTAATAATCTGCAAAGAAATCTCGTGCGAACGGGAACGCCACACGCCCTCAACCAGCTCAAAGTACGGCTCAATATACGGCTCGGTCAGCTCCTTCTCGCCAGCCTTAAACCCGGCAATGGCGTACCGCTGGATCATGTTCGACAGTTCACCGGTCACCATGATCTTCTCCCAGTACTCTGCCTTAGCCTCGGCGGTGGGGAACGATGCGTACGCCTGCGCCGCGTACTGCTGGCCGTTTGCGGTGTTATCGCGTTCCAGCTCGGCCGCTATCTGCTCGCTGGTGGCCCGCCCGCCGGTTGCCAGACGGCACAGCAGGTTCCACCGCAGATCCGTATCAATTTCCAGGCCGTCGAGGGTGATCGACCCGTCGAAGAGGCGCTGCACATTCTCGTACTGTTCAGCGGTGCGGGTCTGGTTAACGAACGCCTGCACCAGCTGCAGCTGCGCATCCGAATCCGGTTCCGCCGCCAGCACCAGCTGCCACAGCCTGTCGGCTGCGTATTCGCGGGTCTCATCCCTAAACTGGGGGTTCACGAACGTGCGTAGTGCCGTTGAGAGGCCCAGCAGCTGGGTGCGCATCGCCGTGGAGTTCGTCTCCTGCCCAATATTGTTCAACACCAGCTCAACGTACTGGCGGGCGGGCATCTGTGCATCGCGCACAGTATCCCACAGGGAGCCCCACACCACGCCGCGCGCCACTGACGAATCAATGTCGCCCAGGTGCTTCACTGCGGTTTCGATGGAACGCTCATCCAGGCGCACCTTCGCGTACGCCAGATCTTCGTCGTTCAGCAGCAGTAAATCAGGGCGTTTCTTCCCCACAGCTTCAGTAACCTCGGTTAGTTCCCCATCAATATCAAGCTCAATGCGGTCGGTACGGGTCAGCTTGCCGTCTGTCAGGTTGTAGAAACCAATGACTGCACGGTGCGGGCGCAGGGTCTCAAACCCTTCAGCGTATGACTGGCGCACGCCCAGGGACGTAATGTTCCCTTCCGCATCGTCAGCAACCTCAACGGTGAGGGTGTTCACCCCGGCGGTTTCCAGCCACTTGGCGCTCCATGCGCGCACGTCCCGCCCCGAAGTTTTCTCAAGCTCAACTAGCAGGTCATTCAGTACCGTATTGCCCCAGGCGTGCTTGGTGAAATACTCTTTGAGGGCTGCCATGAAATTCTCCTGGCCAACCCACGCCACCATCTGCCGCAGCACCGAGGCGCCCTTCGCGTAGGTGATACCGTCAAAGTTCACCTGCACATCCTGCAGGTCACGGATTTCGGCCACGATCGGGTGGGTTGAGGAGAGCTGGTCCTGCCGGTACGCCCAGGTTTTCTCTGAGGCCGCGAACGTGGCCCAGGCTTCTTTCGCGTACCGGGGGGTGTTTTCGGCTGCCGCCAGTGTAGACATGAACTCGGCAAACGACTCGTTCAGCCACAGGTCGTTCCACCACTGCATGGTTACTAAATCACCGAACCACATGTGCGCCAGCTCGTGCAGCACCGTAATGGCGCGGCGCTCACGCAGAGCCTCAGCCACCTTGGACCGGAAGACGTACGCCTCAAGGTAGGTCACGCACCCGGCGTTTTCCATTGCGCCAGCGTTGAACTCGGGAACGAACAGCTGATCGTACTTCTCAAACGGGTACGGGGTTTTGAACTGCTCTTCGTAGAACTCGAACCCCTGGCGGGTCAGCTCGAACACGTCGTCGGCATCTACGAACGGCATGAGCGACTTACGGGCGTACACGCCCAGGGGGATGACGCGCCCCTCAGAGTTCGTGAGTTCGCTGGTGACTCTCTCGTACGGGCCAGCCACGATCGCCGTAATGTAGGAGGAGATACGCGGGGTCGGCTTGAAATACCAGGTTTGTGCCCGGCCGCACCCACAGTCTTTCGGTACGATCTTCACCTCGGGCTGGTTAGAAACCACCACCCACGGTGTGGGCACCCGCACGATGAACTCGAACTCCGCTTTCAAATCCGGCTGCTCAAACACGGGGAAAACACGGCGCGAGTCCGGTACCTCAAACTGCGAGTACAAGTACACCTCCCCGTCCACCGGATCCACAAACCGGTGCAGGCCCTCACCGGTGTTGGTGTAGAACATGTCGGCGTCAATCACCAGTACGTTCTGCGCGGCAAGGTTCGGCAGGGTAATGCGCTCCCCGTCGGCTAGGCTGGTATCCAGCTGTTCACCGTTCAGTTCAATCGAACGCACCGTGCTGGTGATAGCGTCAATGAACGTTGATGCGCCGGGTACCGCGTCAAAACGGATCTCGGTTTTACACGTAAAAACATCTTTGTCGCTGGGCAGGTCAAGCTCAATACGGTAGGTGTGCACGCGCTTAATGACTGTGGCACGCTCAATCGCTTCATCGCGGGTTAGGTTCAGGCCGGGCATAGGTTCCCTTTCTAAAAACGTATATGGTTTTGGTACCGTCATCACAGCTGTTAGCCCCGCAATGTCGCGGGTGTCAGCTGGTTATCTGGGGCGTGGGGGTACAGAGCCACGCAACAGTGCCTCAAACCACAATCTTACCGTATGCCCGGCGGGATAACACCCGAAAAACCGTTGCCCGCAGGCCCGCCCATAAAAGCCCGTCTGCGACATGTTGTCAGTTACAGGAATACCGCTGTATTCGCTACAGTTAATGAGGGCACACCCCGCACCTGCCAGCACCAGCGGCCTGGGGTGAGCATGTCACCAGCAGCCCCGCCGGGCACACAATCATAGGAGAACCTCCCTTGCGCGTACACATCGCCACCGACCACGCCGGTCTGCAGCTGAGCCACTACCTGATCGAGAAGCTCACCGCCGCAGGATACGAGATGATCGACCACGGCCCCACCGAATATGACCCGCTGGATGATTACCCCAGCTTCTGCATTAACGCGGCTCTCGCGGTGAAACGTGACCGTGACGCCGGGCTTGACTCCCTTGGCATTGTGCTTGGCGGCTCCGGTAACGGGGAGCAGATGGCGGCTAATAAGGTTGAGGGTATCCGTGCAGCCTTAGCGTGGAACCACACTACGGCGGCGCTTGCACGCGATCATAATAATGCGCAAGTGGTTGCTGTGGGTGGGCGCCAGCATTCACCGGATGAGGCGTTGGAAATCATTAAAGTTTTCCTCAGCACCCCCTGGAGCGGTGAGGAACGCCACGCCCGTCGTATTGGGCAGCTTGGCGAGTATGAACAGACCGGGAAGATCGCTGGCAAACATATTGACGAATAAATAATCCCCGCCCCACTTTTGCCCCTACCGCTAAGGAGAAGCGCGTGCCTGAAGGCCACTCTATTCACCGTATAGCCCGCCAATTCAACGATGTGTTTACTGGGGAGCGGGTGCGTGTTACTAGCCCGCAGGGCCGCTACGCTGAAGGGGCTGCGCTGGTTGATGGGGCACGTATTGCCCAGGCGTTTGCGCACGGTAAGCATCTTTTTGTTGGGTTCGACAACGAATTGACGTTGAACGTGCACCTGGGGATTTACGGCAACTGGAGTTTCGGCGGGGACGAATCGTTCACGGGCGCCTCAAGTATTGGGGCGCCCCGCAAGATTGGTGAGAAAGAATACGGTAGTGGGGGTCACTCCGAGTATTCTGGCCCTCCTCAGCCAAAAGCAACTACTCGCTGCCGTATCGTCTCGGAGCATGGCTGGGCTGACCTTGTGGGCCCCACTGTTTGCCGCACTCTCACCCCGGACGAGGTTGCTGTGGTGCGTGGGAAGCTGGGGCCAGATCCGCTGAACGCTGATGCTGACCCGGGGCAGTTCTACCGTGCCGCCGCTAAAAGCAGTCGCCCGATTGGGGTGATTCTCATGGATCAGGCAGCTATTTCCGGGGTGGGTAATATTTTTCGTGCAGAATCGCTGTACCGCCAGAAAATTGACCCGTTACGCCCCGGGAAGACACTCAGTGATGATGAGCTGCGCCGCCTGTGGGACGATAATAAGCACCTGCTCACCATTGGTGTGCGTGTGGGTAGAATCATTACCACCGAGCAGCAGGATCGTCCCGGTATCCCTGAAACTGAGGCGTGGCCTGATCACGCAAACTATGTGTATATGCGCCACGGGCAGAAGTGCCCGCGGTGCGGTACCACCATCCGTATGGAAGAAATCGCTGGACGTAAACTCTATTGGTGCCCTGGGTGCCAGAAATAACTCGTATGTTCGGAGTGGTTTTGGGTAGAACTTGACAGCTTCAAACATATGCCGCTAATCTAAGTGAGTTCTTTGGGGATGTAGCTTAATGGTAAAGCCTCAGTCTTCCAAACTGATGACGCGGGTTCGATTCCCGTCATCCCCTCACTCAAAGAGACCCAAAGGTTTTTACCTTTGGGTCTCTTTGTGCTTTGAGAAGTAGATTAAAAATCTCCTGCCCCTGGCTTGGGGCAGGGACGAAGCCGCTGATTTTTGCTAACTTGCTGAAATAACCTGTGACAAGGGCTAATACCGTTAACGTCAAAGAAGCGGGCGGGCTAGATCACCAGCCGCACCCCAAAATTTCCGGGTTCCAGCCCGGTGGCACGGGAGATAGCTTCTGTGGCCGCCAAAAGAATACCGCTAAAGTTAGTTGGCTGCCCGGCTGTTTCTAGCTCAGGCACGTCAACAACCCACCCGGTTCCTTCCCGGTGGGCGATAGCGTCATATGTTTTCAGGTTCATGCTTACCTCCGTGTCTTTATATATGCTAGGGCTGAGAGCCTCAAAACACAAGGTCTTAACGTGAGGTTTAATATAAAAACCGTTGTCAGCGGCCTGTTAGGGCCGCTGTGGCCGCCCAGGAACATAAATATGCGGCCCCTGTTAGGCATTTACCCAAATACCCGCTAAACTTGTGTGTTGGGTATGCGAAAAGTACCTTACGGGGCGTGGCGTAGCTTGGCTAACGCGCCTGCTTTGGGAGCAGGAGATCGCAGGTTCGAATCCTGTCGCCCCGACGGAAATAGGCTCACCCAGCGCCTTTTTCAGACACCATGAGCGGTTCAGAGAACGTTCCGCCACCGAACTACTTACGAGGAGATCAACGGACGTGAAGACCGCCGTCGAGAAGCTCAACCCGACCCTGGCAAAAATTGAGGTCGAGGTTCCTTTCGCCGAGTTCAAGCCTTACCTGGACCGCACCTACAAGAACCTTGCCGAGCAGATTAGCGTCCCCGGTTTCCGCAAGGGCAAGCTGCCTAAGCAGCTGATTGAGCAGCGTGCGGGCTTCGACTACATTGTTGAGGCTTCTCTGAATGAGGCTCTGAACGATTTTTACGCCCAGGCTCTTGGTGAGAATGAACTGTCGCCGCTGGCTCAGCCGGAACTGAACGTGCAGTCTCAGCCCACCGTGCAGGAGCGCGAAGCTGATGTTAAGCTCACCATTGAGGTGACTGTGCGACCCGAGATCGAACTTCCCAAGTATGAGGGGATTGAGGTTGAGGTTGACGACGTTGAGGTAACCGCCGACGACGAGAAGGAAGCCCTTGACGGGCTGCGTGAGCGTTTCGGGTCTTTGAAAACTGTTGAGCGTCCCGCAGCAGATAACGACTTTGTGACCATTGACATTGCGGCCGAAATTGACGGCGAGCAGGTGGACGCTGCCAACGACCTGTCATACCAGATCGGTTCGGGCACCATGCTTGAGGGTATTGATGAGGCCCTGCTGGGCCTGTCGGCTGGTGAGGACGCAACGTTCGAGACCAAGCTTTCTGGCGGGGATCACGCCGGTGAGCAGGCTGTTATTAAGGTGAAGCTTTCCGCTGTGAAGGAGCGTGAACTTCCCGAAGCTGACGACGAGTTCGCCCAGCTGGCCTCTGAGTTCGACACCATTGATGAGCTGAAGGAAGACATTAAGAAGCAGGTCTCCGAGGCTAAGGTCGCCGATCAGGGTTCGCAGGCACGCGATAAGGTGCTGGCTAAGCTCGTTGAGATGGTTGAGATTCCGGTTCCTGAGAAGGTTATTGAGGACCAGCTGGAGCAGCACTTCAACAACCCGAACGCTGAGGCTGACCACGACACTGAGGAGCACCGCGCTGAGGTTCGTGAGAACACCAAGACCGCGTTTAAGAACGAGATGGTGCTTGATGCTATCGCTGACGCCGAAGAGGTTGAGGTTAACCAGAACGAGATGATCGAGTACATCATCACGATGAGCTCCCAGTACGGCATGGACCCGAACCAGTTTGCTCAGATGCTGGATGGCTCCGGCCAGGCGGGTATGCTGGTGGGCGAGGTTCGCCGCTCCAAGGCTTTGGCTGAGGTGCTGAAGAAGGCTGTGGTGAAGGACTCCAAGGGTAACGTTGTGGACCTGTCCTCATATCTTGAAGACAACAAGGAAGAAGAGGCTAAGTAGCAGCCTCGTTACTCCCGCTGGCTGAACAGGCCTAACCTCATATTGTGGGCGCATCTAACCGCTAGGTTTGGGTGTGCCCACAATATTTAAAACTGTCTGGTGAAGAGCGGGACTTAGCGGGTGGCGCTGGCGCGGGGTCTGTGGCTTCGAAGGGCGTACCGTTCGCCCTCTGGCGAACTACGGCAAGAACCCGCGCATCAGCAGGGGAAGAGGGGGTATTGTAGTACTCAAGCAAATGTCGCGTATCCCGTAGAGGGGACAGCGCGAGCCTCCTAGTTAAGAAAAAGAGGGAATATGTCAGGCTACATGCCCCTGCCCACTGGATCCGGTAGTGCCGCCGCACGCATGGCATCCACAGCTGTTGGCAGCCAGGAAGACTATGTCTATAATCACCTGCTCAAAGAGCGTATTATTTGGCTCGGCTCTGAGGTGCGTGATTCGAATGCTAACCTGATCTGCTCGCAGATGCTGTTACTTTCGGCTGAGGACCCGAAGGCTGACATCTACCTGTACATTAACTCGCCGGGCGGTTCGGTGACCGCAGGTATGGCTATTTACGACACCATGCAGCTTATCCCGAACGATGTGGTGACAGTGGTGACTGGTATGGCTGCTTCCATGGGGCAGTTTTTGCTAACCGCTGGCACCATTGGTAAGCGTTACGCTACCCCCAATGCGCGTATTCTTATGCACCAGCCTCTGGGCGGTATTGGTGGTACGGCTTCTGATATTCGTACTCAGGCTGAGCTGATTCTTGATATGAAGAAGCGGTTAGCTGAGATTACTGCTGAGCGTACTGGTAAAACCCTCGAAACCATCCTGAAGGATAATGACCGCGATAACTGGTTTACCGCTCAGGAGGGTCTAGATTACGGGTTCTTCGACCATATTGCGACTACTGCCGGTGGACAGTTCGCTCAGGAAAGCAAGTAGGGGAGTAGTAGAAGATATGAATTACCTGCCGAACGATATTGCGCCGCAGACACCGTCGAACCGGTATGTGCTTCCCAGCTTTGAGGAGCGTACCCCCTACGGGTACAAACGCCAGGACCCGTATGCAAAGCTATTTGAGGATCGCATTATTTTCCTGGGCACTCAGGTGGATGATGCCTCAGCTGATGATATTATGGCGCAGCTGCTGGTGCTGGAAGCGCAGGACCCGGATCGGGATATTACCCTGTACATTAACTCGCCTGGTGGCTCGTTCACCGCGATGACCGCTATCTATGACACCATGCAGTATATTCGCCCCGAGATTCAGACCGTGTGCCTGGGGCAGGCGGCCTCTGCTGCGGCTGTACTTTTGGCCGCTGGTACTCCGGGTAAGCGTCTTGCGCTGCCGAACGCCCGCGTGCTTATCCACCAACCGGCACTGAGCGGGCAGCAGGGTGGACAGGCATCTGACCTGGAAATCCATGCTAATGAAGTGATGCGTATGCGTGAGTGGACCGCTAAGACTTTGGCGCTGCATGCCGGGAAGACCTATGAGGATGTCGACCGCTCCATTGAACGCGATAACATCCTGACTGCCTCTGCCGCGTTGGAGTACGGCCTGATCGATAAGGTACTAGACTCGCGTAAGCTCAACAAACCTGCGATTAACACCCCTGAGTCTTACACCTAGAAGCTAACCCCCGGTTTTATGCGGGGAACTGCTGACCGTGTGAAACGTGAGGGCGGCAGCCCACCCGGTATAGCTGGGTAGGCTGCCGCCCTCATGTACTATGCGCATAAGAATCACGCCGGTCTTTGAAGCAAGGGCCGTGTAACATCACTGGACACGAACGGGGACTATGCTTCAACTGCACATGCCATGTTTTCGCTCGCAGAAGTTTAAACTCGTCACATTTCGCAATCTTCGTCATACTCGCCGATAATCTACCGTAAGGCGTCTGCGTTCCTGAATAATCTGCGGTAGCCTTGTAAAAGGCCCGCTGCGCACTAGGTTCGCGTGCTGTAATGGGCCCACAACGGAAAGGGATGCCCGTGGATACAATCGACACCTCACCAGGGGTACGGTGTTCGTTTTGCGATAAGCCGCGCACACCCGCGCGTAAAGTCGTGATCGGTCCCAACGTAAATATTTGCAACGAGTGTGTGGGGCTGTGCAACGATATTCTCGAAGAAGAGACGAAACGCGAGACAGCCCCCAAGGTTCGGTCGCAGCGGACTCTCGCTACGCCCCGCGAGATTTTTGACCACCTACAGGACTATGTGGTGGGTCAAGAGGACGCCAAACGCACCTTGGCGGTGGCCGTCTATAACCATTACAAACGCATCCAAGAGTCGGATAACCCGCTATTGTCTTCGCGCACCCTTGCTGCGAGCCTGGGGGAGCAGATTGACCTGGGTAAATCGAATATCCTCATGATTGGGCCCACCGGGTGCGGTAAAACCTACCTGGCCCAGTCGCTTGCTAAAAAGCTAGACGTACCTTGTGCCCTCGTGGACGCAACCACTCTTACCGAAGCGGGGTATGTGGGGGATGATGTTGAAAACATTCTGCTGCGCCTGATTAACGCCGCTGACGGGGATGTAAAAAAGGCCGAGCGCGGCATTATTTACATTGACGAAATCGACAAGATCGCGCGTAAAGGCGAGAACATGTCAATCACCCGTGACGTCTCGGGTGAGGGCGTGCAGCAGGCGCTTTTGAAAATTATTGAAGGAACCGTTGCGGGGGTGCCGCCCGAGGGAGGGCGTAAACACCCCACGCAGACCACCTTAGAGATTGACACGTCACATATTTTGTTCATTGTCGCGGGCGCTTTCGACGGGCTTCAGGAACGCGTGGCCTCACGCACAGCCCCCGCAGGGATCGGGTTCGGCGCGGAACTGGAGACCGGAAAAAATACTGGCTCATACCTGAACGATCTAACCCCCGACGATTTGGCACACTACGGGCTGATCCCAGAGCTGATTGGCCGCCTGCCCGTAGTAACCACGCTGCAGCAACTCACCGAGGAGGAGCTGTACCAGGTACTCACCGAGCCGAAGAATGCGCTCATGAAACAATACAAACACCTGTTCGCCCTAGACGGTGTAGACCTCATGTTTGAGGAAGAAGCAATACGGATAGTCGCCCACCGCGCCGCCGAACGAAACAGCGGCGCACGGGGGCTGCGGGCCATGATGGAAAGCATCCTGCTGCCCATCATGTTCGACATTCCCGATCGTGACGATATTACCGCTGTGGTGATTACGGAGGCAGCAGCCAGGGGAGAGGGCGAACCTGCGTATGTGCTGGAGGCCATTGAGAAGCCCGCGAAACCGCGCACTCGCAAGAGCAGTACCGCCGCAAAGAAAAAGGCCGCCTAAAGGGAGAGGCCTGCATAAGCGCCCCAACGATGGGGCGTCAACGAAGCTGATACAGAAGAAAGGAAAATCCTGTGACAACTACCGTCGATTTTTGGTTTGACCCCATCTGCCCGTGGTGCTGGATTACCTCCCGCTGGATTGGGGAAGTGCAGAAAGTCCGTGATATTCAGGTGCGTTGGCACCCATTCTCCCTGTCAGTGCTGAATGAAGGACGTGACCTTGACCCCGGTTACCGTGCCATGATGGATAACGCCTGGGGCCCGGCCCGAGTGGTGGCCGCTGCCGCCCAGCTGCACGGCAATGATGCGCTGAAGCCTCTCTACGACGCGCTGGGCGAGCAGATCCACCACCAGAAGAACACCGCACAAGGCGATAAATACCTGCCCGCTATTGAGGCTGCCCTGGCGGAGGCAAAACTTCCCGCAGAACTGGTGAACTACGCGACCACTGACGAATACGATGAGCCGCTGCGTGCATCAGTAGCGCAGGCCCTTGAGAAGGTTGGTGATGATGTGGGTGTTCCACTCATTGCCATTGACGGTGTAGCGTTCTTCGGCCCTGTGCTCTCACCCTCACCCCGTGGGGAAGAGGCCGGTAAAGTGTTCGATGGCGCCGTGGCGCTGGCCTCATACCCGGGGTTCTTTGAGCTCAAACGCACCCGCACGGTCGGGCCTATCTTCCACGGCGAAGACGGTGACGCCCAGTAGTCACACCACGGTGTTTTACGAATAGGGGCGGGGTGCCCACCGGTTATGGTGGGCACCCCGCCCCTATGCTCTTATAAATATGCGTCGGCAAGGGGATGCGGCTACTGATGGATTGCCTTGCGACGTACTTTTTCGCGGATCTTCTCCAAGTTACGCAGCCTAAAGTTGCGGGAGGCAGTGTAATCCACGGCAGCGTCCGAGGTGAACCCGAGCATCGCAAACACCGCCACGCCCAACTGGAAGAACAGGGAGCTGATTGTCAACGCCTCACCAGCCGCAAATACTGAGGCAACTTGGGCTGCGAAGCCGACCACCAGCAGAAGCAGCACCATCCGCCGCGCCTTCGACGAACCGCGCAGAGTAGCCCACAGCATAAACATGTGTATAGACTCAAAAATAACCACCACTGCTATGGCCGCAACCAACGTAAAAATCATGAACGTATCACCCTCCGGCCCGTTCAGCACCTGAACCATTGCCGTATCCGAGCCCTGACCCGTCAAATTCGACACCAGTTCGTGGCGGTTCGCCACCGTCAATATCGAAGTGACTAGCTCGGCCACACTCGAAATCACCAGCATCAGCGACGCCGTTAACAGTACAATCGGCAGCTTCTCAGCAATATCATGCGCACTGGTAAGACGTACATCTCGGGCTTCCGCATCCTGCCGCTCAAGCCCCTCGTTCCGCAGGGTCACAATCGGTAAAGCACCATCCGTCACAATGGTGTCGCCACCGCCGTTACGCGCGTGATAGCCGGTCGAGAAATCCTTAATCACCTCAACCTCAGTCTGCGGGTAGGCGTACTGAATAGACTCCACAATATAGTCACGCTCAAAATCAGTCTGCGCGTCAATACGGTGCGTCACCTGCAGGGTGAAGAAACTAAACCCCACCCCCGAATCGTAGGTTCCGGCGGCCAGCCAGTCCACCCGGTGGCCACCGGGCAGAAGCCACCCATCGGGGGTTTTCCAGAACCGCACATGGTGGCGTTTCTCAGGGTTTCCATCAACCTCCTGCTGGTAGGCAAAGGACTGTACACGCCCAAAAATTTTCAGCGGAGAAACTGGGGCCTCCGCATACGAGCGGCGGGTAAGTGTCGATACCACAATTTTCCATGATGACGCCAAGGTCACTTCGTCGGCGCGGGTCCAGCCTGCGTTCAACATGGCCTGGTGAATCTGCTCTTCAGTACCAATCAGCCCCAGGTTCACGGGGTCACCCAGCAGACCGTCGGAGGTTCGGGTGCGGCCAATAAAATAGTCCGGCACATAGATGCGGCTCATAATCGCGTGGAAACGCGGTAGTGTCAGATAGGCGGTGAACCCCCAGAACACGAGCGCCAACAGCAGGCCCCACCACGAGTGAGTAAAACTTGAGGTTAGCAGCATAATGGTCAGCACCAGTGAGGCAACGCCCGCAAAAATGAAAAACGCCGTATCCGTAAACCCTGTCCAGAAGCTCTTGGGCACAATATCCTGATACTCACCACGGTGCTCAAGATCACCACGGTACACTGGCGGTCCGGCAGGTGCAGGTTCGGGCACGGCACCGTTAGAATCGCCTTGGGCGGTAGTCATGAGCGGCTCCTGTCTCTTAGGCTGTCGGGGTTACAGTATGGGGGCATAAAAGCGCCGAAGCACCGGGACGTAAAACCCCGATACTTCGGCACTTTATCATGTATCACTTGCGGGTGTACTAGTGTTCGGTGTCCTCAGGCACCAGCTCAAAACCGTTGACCGTGAGCTCACCCTCAGACTCGACGAACACCAGTTCGTGGGCGTTCGCTGCCGCTTTCAGGTCATCCAGCCCCAGCGTAATACGCCCCAGCTTCTGGGCGGGGGCATTCACCTGGGCGGTCTTTACCTCGGCACGCTGCTTCACCTTGCGGTCGCTCTTCTCCTTACGCAGACGCCCCAGAGCCTCAGCAACATCGGGAAGAATCTGCTTGAGGTTCTCAATCTGATTGGGGTTTACATCAGCGAGCACCCACTGCGCCGAAATACCGGCGGTCGGGTTATTCGCGCCGTAATCCGCCAGCAGAGCACCCTCAAGAACCGGCAGAGCCTGCGGCCAGGGTGCGCGGTGCACGCTGCCCGCGCGCCACCACGACCAAATCTCTTCGGTCACAAACGGCAGGAAGGGCGCGAAGAGCCGCAGCAGCGCATCCAGGGTGGTGGCGAGAGCCGCCAACACGGAAGCCTGCTCAGTCTTACCGCGAGCACCGTAGGCACGGTCCTTAATGAGCTCCACGAAATCGTCGGTGAAAGACCAGAAGAAGCTCTCCGCAATCTGGAGGGCACGAGCGTACTCATATTTCTCAAAAGCTGCCGTTGCTTCCTCAACCAAGTAGGCTAAGCGCACAAGCAGGGAACGGTCCAGCGCATTCGTGAGCACCCGCCCCTGCGCCTGTGAGGTAATCACCGATTTCTCGGTAGCACCCAAATTCAGCACGAACTTTGAGGCATTGAGAAGTTTAATCGCCAGACGGCGGCCGATCTTCATCTGACCTTCGTCATAGGCGGTATCAGCACCCAAACGAGCCGAAGCCGCCCAATAGCGTACCGCATCCGAACCGTACTTATCGAGCACATCGTGCGGGACAACAACATTGCCCTTAGACTTCGACATTTTCTTGCGGTCGGGGTCAAGAATCCACCCCGACAGCGCGGTATTGTACCAAGGTACAGAGGACGCGAGGGTTTCGGCGCGCACAGCGGTGGAGAAAAGCCAGGTACGAATAATATCGTGTCCCTGCGGGCGAAGATCCATCGGGAAGGTCTTCGCGTGCAGCTCAGGATCTGTGGCCCAGCCGGTCGCGATTTGCGGGGTGAGTGAAGAAGTAGCCCAGGTATCGAGAACATCCGGGTCGGCAATAAATCCGCCGGGCACACCACGCTGATCTTCCGAATATCCGGGGGCAGCCTGCGAGGCCGGGTCCACCGGAAGCATATCCTCAGTCGGCAGAATCGGGTTCTCATAATCCGGCTCACCCTCGGCATCAAGCGGGTACCAGAGCGGGAACGGAACGCCGAAGAAACGCTGACGGGAGATCAACCAGTCGCCGTTAAGACCTTCCACCCAGTTTTCGTAGCGGCTGCGCATAAAGGAAGGAACCCAGTTGATTTCGCGTCCGCGTTCAATGAGCTTTTCGCGGCGCTCGGCGTCGCGACCACCGTTGCGAATATACCACTGGCGTGAAGCCACGATCTCAAGGGGCTTATCGCCCTTCTCATAGAACTTGACGGGGTGCTTAATCTTTTTAGGCTCACCCTCCATCTCGCCAGCTTCGACAAGCATCTCAACTACGGTCTTCTGACCGGTAAAGACGGTGGTGCCCGCCATACGTTCGTAGCGTTCGCGGCCTTCGGCAGAGGTAATCCATTCGGGAGTTTCGCGGGAGAAACGGCCGTCACGCCCGATGAGGGCACGGGTCGGAAGCTGCAATTCACGCCACCAGGTAACGTCGGTGGTATCGCCGAAGGTACAGATCATGGCGATGCCAGCTCCCTTATCGGGCTGGGCCAGCGGATGTGCCTTCACCTCAACCTCAACACCGAATAGGGGAGAAGCCACCTTCGTGCCGAAGAGCGGCTGATACCGTTCATCATCGGGATGCGCCACCAGCGCCACGCAGGAAGGCAGCAGCTCGGGGCGGGTAGTTTCAATCCAGACTTTTTCGCCGTTTTCGCGGTGAAAGCTAATACGGTGGTAGGCGCCGTCGCGTTCCTTATCTTCAAGTTCGGCCTGCGCTACAGCGGTTCGGAAGGTAACGTCCCACATGGTCGGCGCCTCCGCCATGTAGGCGTTGCCCGCCTCAAGGTCTTTGAGGAATGCAAGTTGCGAGACTTTGCGTGAATGCGCATCTATGGTGCGGTAGGTGTGGGACCAGTCGACGGAAAGCCCTAGGGTTGTGAAAAGATGCTCGAAAACTTTCTCGTCTTCAACAGCGAGTTCTTCACACAGCTCGATGAAGTTATTGCGTGAAATACGCGGCCATTTTGCCTGGCTGCGGTCGGGTTTGGGCGAGCCATCAGCCTTGAGCGGGATCAGCTGGCGAAAATCTGGGTTATCGGGAACGGAAGGGTCGCACAGCACACCGTAGTAGTTCTGTACGCGGCGTTCGGTGGGCAGGCCGTTATCATCCCAGCCCAAAGGATAGAAGACATTCTTACCGCTCATACGCTGGTAGCGGGCGATAACGTCGGTTTGAGTGTAGGAGAACATGTGCCCCACATGGAGCGAGCCGGATGCGGTCGGCGGTGGGGTATCAATCGAATAAACCTGTTCGCGCGTCGTGTTCTCGTCGAAGGCATAGGTTTTCTGCTGTGCCCAGCGCTCGGAGAGTTTCTCTTCGAGGCCTTCGAGCGCGGGACGATCAGGAACGTTAATCTGTGCGGGCGAGTCTGAGCCCTGAGTATTTTCAGCCATAGGGGCTATTTTCTCACATTTAGTAGGTGGCAGCAGGCAAAACCACGCACCCTGCTGCAGGCTTCGGCTGTGGGGCCTGTGAACCGCACCTTCAAGCAGCAGTGCAAGAAAATAAGCAGTACCACTTTATTTAGAAAATAGGATAACCTTAGTATCTAGCTGTGATGCGCTAAATCAGCGATCGTGACAGCGCACCATCATGTCGAAGGAGATTTTTCTGTGATTATTAGAGCGCAACGTCCTGCTGCCCTGCTGGCAGCAGCAGCCTTGAGCGTAAGTACACTCGCCACCGTACCCGCGGCAGCCGCCGTTGAGCAGGCCCCTGCGGCGGTTGTGACCGATGCAGTTAACCCCGCCGCGAATTCCCAGGTGATTCAGAACGCCACCATGAACTGGGGACTGAAAAAGTCCTTCCGTGATTACCTGGCCAAGCCTGCGGTTGGCTCACGTATCGAGACTACCAACGGTCTGGCGCGTAATGCTGACGGCACCTTTAAATGGTCTGCGGGCACCGGCACCTACCAGAACGGGTCTGGCACTATCAATTTCCCCGGCACTCTGCATATCACCGGCCACCACGGGAAGCTTGATATGACTTTTACAAACGTCCGTTTGCAGTTGAACGGGCGCGAAGGCAAGCTTATCCTTGACGGTTCCTCACTAGATATGCAGGGCAATAATCACGTGTTTAAAGACACCGAGTTCGCTACCGTCGACACCAGCTCGGTTCGCGTGAACGGATCCACACTCACCCTCAATAATGCCGCTGTAACCCTCACCCCGGCAGGTGCTCAAGCATTCTCCGGGTTCTATAACAAAGCCGAGGAATACAGGTTTGACCCGCTTACTGTAAACGCCGGGCTGCGGGGAACTCATGCAGTGTTCTCAGATGTTCCTGAGGGGGCCGCCTTCTACACGGAAATCCAGTGGTTCGCCCAGCAGAAGATCACCACCGGGTATCCAGACGGCACGTTCCGCCCGCAGGGAAATGTTGAACGTGGCGCGATGGCTGCTTTCTTCTACCGCATGGCGGGCTCACCCAAATACACCGCACCGGCCACCTCAAAATTTAGTGATGTTCCCACCACCCACCCCTTCTACAAGGAAATCTCGTGGATGCGTGATCAAGGCATCACCACCGGCTACCCTGATGGTACGTTCCGTCCCAATGCGCCTGTAAACCGTGACGCAATGGCGGCGTTCTTCTACCGCGCCGCTGGCTCACCCGCGTACTTAGCGCCCGCCCAGTCCCCGTTTGCAGATGTTTCTACCAACAACCAGTTCTATAAAGAAATTGCTTGGCTTGCCGACCGGAAGATTAGCACCGGCTGGCCCGATAAAACCTATCGCCCGGGCAACGCCATTAATCGTGACGCAATGGCTGCTTTCATCTACCGGTACAAGCACCTGAACCGCTAGCAAATAGAGAACGCACAAAGAATCTGCACGTATTGGGGCGGCGTTTCACTTTTGGGTGGGCCGCCGCCCTCTGAAGAAGCCGCAGCATCACAAGAATAAGAGGAGAACGCCTGATAGTAGGGGAGCTGTGCAGAAAATCTGGGTGATGGTGGTTGCATCTCTTCCGCCAGCTACAGAAAGAGGCGTAGGATTAAGGTATCTGCCGGGACAACGTAAGGGGGTTCCCTATGTATAGTTTCGAAATTACGCTACTTATCGTACATGCAGCAATTGTTGGTTTCTGCCTGTGGCATCTGACCACACGCACCCGCTATAGCGAAGCTCGCCTAAATTTCGTACTACCGCTTATTCTGTTTGTGCCGGGCACTGGGCTTCTCTACCTATTGGCTGCTCGGGCCGGTACTGTACCTCCAGATTCTACTAAAACCGGAAGCAGCTCACGGCATTTTGAGCATCGCTTGGGGTTTCGTGACGGGGAACGCTCCAAATGGGGTCTGCCGCGCCGTAAAAAGTAACCCAGACCGTTAGTCGCTAGGTATACTTTGCGCACTGTTGCGGAGACGGAGGTTCTCTCAAAAGTTCTAATGGTATAGATAGCCGGTTTAGCTATTTAAATTTTTTTTGGGACATCAAAGAGGTTTTAGCAGATACATTTAAATGAGTTTATAACCAACACTGAATCTTGGTGGAAATGGGAGTATAAAAAATACAGCCCATACCATCTAAAATGTCTACTTCAGTTTTAGGATGTACGCCTATAAAAGTGCAAAAGGCGCACATATTTCGCCCTATACTGTTGACTGAAGACGCCCAGATCTTGAAACACTCTAATTCATAATCTCACTCACGTCTGCAAAAATCCCCACACATTTTCCCACCTCAGTATTTAGCGGCGCACGCTTTATACGGTGAGTATAAAAATCACTATTAGGCGTGTAATATTCTGCGCCACACAACCACCGGCTGTACCCTTAAAAGCATGATGGAACCTACACCTATGCCCGCGAACCCTTTCGCCCCCAACTCACAAGCCGGTAAAGTTGCTGTTGTTACCGGTGCTTCCAGCGGCATAGGCCGCGCCACCGTCCAACAGCTCACCGCCACCGGCTGGAACGTGTATGCTCTAGCCCGCCGTGCAGAACGTCTCGCGATTCTTGAAGCCGAAACCGGTGCGCACCCTGTTACCTGCGATGTCACTGATGAAGCCGCCGTAAGGGCCGCGGCCAAGAACATCCTCGCTGAAACCGGTGGTCGCGTGAATGCTCTCGTCAATATTGCCGGGGGAGCGATTGGCCTAGACCGCGTGGCTGACGGCAGCCCGGAAGACTACCTGGCCATGTACCGGGTTAACGTGCTCGGTATCCTCAATACTGTGCGGGCCTTCATTCCGGCATTACGTGCCAGCGGTGAAGGGAGCATCCTTAACCTCACCTCAACCGCAGCAGAAGGCGGCTACGAAGGAGGGGCGGGGTACAATGCCGCCAAATTCGGTGCGCGCGGTTTGACTGAGGCCCTGCGCCTTGAAGAAGCCGACAATAACCTGCGGGTGATTGAGATCCGCCCCGGCATGGTGCACACCGAAGAGTTCTCCCTCAATAGGCTCGGCTCAGCTGAGATGGCTGCAAAAGTGTATGAAGGAGTTGAGAAGCCCCTGGTGGCCGAAGACGTTGCCCAAACCGTCGTGTTCGCCCTGAACGTTCCTCACCATGTGAACCTTGATTGTATTACCCTGCGCCCCGTTGCGCAGGCCAGCCAGTTCAAGGTTATCCGTAATAAATAGGCCATACCCACGGTCTCAGTCACGGGCTTGCGGCGGCGAATTCATGGCGCTGCCACAGGCCCGTTTTATGCATAAAACTACTAAAAGATATCAAAAATTGAGATTATTGTAACAAAAATGCTGGAATCCTCACATCCGGTGCACGGAAAACCACCACGCGCATTATTCTTGAAATGTCACCGGTACGACCGTATGCCCCGCACACAGGCACTACAGCATACCTAAAAACTGAACTGCAGCGCGCGGAGCATACACTAACACAAAGAGGTTACGCACCATGCGCTACACTACACATGCCAACATCCAGCACAACCATACCGGAGTATTACACAGACGCGGTCACCGTATCTGTACGGCGACCGCCGCTGTACTCCTTACCGCAAGCACCAGCATCCTCACACCCACACCACTACTGGCATCCCCCACCCAGCAGGTACCGGCCCCAGCGGCCCAGACTGCCACAACAAATAACGATCACACTATTACTAACGGCACCATCAACTGGGGAGTGATGCCCGCCCTCCGTGAGTACGCCTCCAACCCTTACGTCTCAGCAGTATTGGACCTCACCGATGTCACCCATAATGACAAAGGCGAATTCATCTGGAAAAACGGTACAGGCAGCTACACCAACGGGTCAGGAACAATCATGATTCCAGGTGTACTCAGCCTGCGCAGCAACCACAGCCAACTCAATATGCGTTTTAGCCGTGTACGAATAACCATCAGTGACAGTGGAGCCTCCGGCAAAATCACCCTCGACGCAACCATTTCCACACTAGATGGGCAGCGCAAAACCTACACAAACGTGGATTTCGCCACCATTAACACCGAGAACCTCAAAGTGGCTGATGGGCGCATAAGCCTCGACAAAGCCCCACTGACCATGACCGACGACGGCGCTCGCATCTTTGACGGAACCCAACTGCTGCCACAAAACCGGGAGCTAGACCCGATCACCCTTAACGCCCCACTGACACACCCCACATTCTCCGATGTTCCGGCCGGGTCACACCTGCAACCAGAAATTGAATGGTTAGCGGCGAGTGGTATCACCACCGGCTACCCCAACGGCACCTACCATCCCCATGAAAGCGTGGAACGGGCCGCTGTCGCAGCCTATTTCTATCGCCTAGCTGGCTCGCCCGCTGTGACGCTGCCCCAAGAATCCCCATTCATTGATGTGCCCACCGATCACCCCTTTTACAAAGAAATTGTGTGGTTGCACCGCCGCGGCATCACCACCGGTTACCCCGATGGTACGTTCCGCCCCAATGCGCCTATAAACCGTGATGCGCTGGCGGCATTCTTCTACCGTGCCGCGCAGGAGCCAGACTATACGCCACCGGCAGTCTCACCTTTTGCCGACATGGCTCCACATGACGGGTTCTATAAAGAAATTGCTTGGATGCACAGCCAGAATATTGCGCACGGCTGGCCTGATCGTACCTTCCGTCCGCTGCAGCCTGTGCAACGTGACGCAATGGCTGCATTCATCTACCGTATGGTTCGATAACAGTCCTGCGCCCCTTTTCACGCCGAAACCTGAGGGATACACGGTAAAGGACCAGTCTACCTTTACGGGTGCCTGCCAGTTGTCTTCTCAGTAGAATCGAGATATGAAAACCATACATATTTTGGCCACTGCGCACGGCACCGACTCTGCTGAAGGTCGCGCTGCCATCAACCTAGTTCGCGTCGAACTGGACGATATGCTGAGAGCTCACGGCGGCTCTCAGCATACGCAGTATCAGGTACACGAGGCGTATGTCGATGTGCAATCCCCAAACGTGGATGAGGCAGCGTTTGCGTTACCCAATGAAGAGCTGTGCGTTATCGTCCCGATTCTGCTCTCAACAGGGTTCCACACGCAGGTTGATCTGCGGCGCGCTGCCAAAAATAGTGGTATTGCGCAGGTGCGTATTGCTGAACCTCTAGGGCCAGATGCTTCCCTGGCCGCGTTACAGAGGGCTCGCCTAGAGCAGGCAGGCTGGTCGCCGGGGGCCGGGATGGTGGTGCAGGGGTCGGCGGGATCTTCCCGGCAAGACGGCAGGGAGGATATGAGTCAGGCCGCAGCGCTGCTTGAAGCTGAACTGGGGGAACCGGTGCGTAACGGCTTCGTAGCTGCCATAGACCCGAAACTGGCGGATCTGGCCGAGACAGAACAGCCAAGTTTCGCATCCCCCTATCTTCTGGCAGAGGGTTTTTTCGCGGGAAAGATGCGCCGTGATATTGAACTTGTCAGCCCCGGCACAACCGTCGCAGCTCCGCTGGTGAACTCGCATGATACGGCCTCAGCCCGTATTATTGCCGCGTGTGCACTGAACCGTGTGATGGAAGCGCTCAGAAATTAGCCGCAGAGGCACAAAGAGACATGCAGAAGCCCCCGCCACTGGAAACCAGGACATCCAGTAGGCGGGGGCTTCTTCCACAACGGCCACACCCTAAAACGGATGCGCCGAAGGCAGATACGAGCACCTAAACGGGTTATGAGGTGCTTTGCGCCCTGAGCTTTTCGTGCACTTCACTCACGAATTGTTGCTGGTCATCGCGGGCGTAGTACACTACCTCTCCGATAACGGTGATAGCCGGAGCTTTTACTTCCGCACAGTCTCGCTCGGAGTTTTCGAGAGTGGTGATTGTAACTCGTTCAGCGTCGGAATAGCCGTTCTCTATGGTTGCCATAGGTGTATCGGCGCTTATCCCGTGCGCAGTCAGTGCAGCAACGGTATCAGGGAGGGTGCGCACACCCATGAGAAGCACCACGGTGCCATTAGCCCGCAGGGTTGCCACAAGGGTATTCACTTCGTCCTCGTTCAAACCAGAGTGCCCAGAGACCACCGTAAAAATGGACGATACCTTCCGCAAGGTCACGGGAATAGCCGCACGTGCCGGAACCGCTACTGCGCTGGTAATACCGGGGATAAC